>JACPNR010000008.1 GCA_016185395.1 Candidatus Korobacter versatilis | reverse complement strand
GGCCTCAAACGCCGGCCCCTTGCCCCACACCCCCATCCCCGCTACAGTCGAACCGATGCGGGGCGAACAAAACCCGGAGAAAGTGTCATTATGACTGGACCAGAAATGGGGGGGCAGGTCAATGGATTATCTATCAATCCTGGCAAAAGCAACTGGGGTTGGCATATCAATCTGGCTGCTCGGAAGGGCGATTCGAACTGGTCATCGTCTAGATCGCGCTGGCTCGATTCTCCGGTGGAGCATTGTGGTACTGTCGGGGCTCCTGTACACCTATGACGTCTCGGCGCCACGCAGGTACATGCTGCCCGAAACCATGATGTGGACGATAGTTTTTGCGTTCACTCTATTCTTCTTCTTGCCCGACGTGTCCTACTACCTCGTGTTGGGGTTCAGAGCTGTGTTGGCACATTTCCGGCGGCACCAAGACGGGGGCACTGATCAGATGCCGCTATGAGGTGTAAGGATCGACAAGCCGTCCCCGGGGGTGGAAACAACACGCCCGTTGGGGTGAGCTTTGGTATGTTCGATGCCACTTTCTGTTATGGAGACTTTGTCGATGGAGGATGGCCGGGTGCCCCACCCAAGTAGGCGGGCGGGTGGCCCACCCTAACTGTGGGTGGCCCATCCTTTGCGGAGCAGGGTTCTCGCGGAGCAAAGGGTGGGAGCGAGGTTGCGGAGCGGGGGGTGGGCCAGCCGGGCGGGAGGACGCAGACCGCTGGAGGTTCGTCCCTCCCACCCGAGCAAAACCGGCTCGGGTGGGGCACCCTCAGTTTCGCGGGTTGGAAGGACCGGTAGGGTGGGCCACCCGCCCGAAAGACTCATACCTCTGGACTGAGGAAATCATGACAACTTGGTTGAAGCAGATTGCCTTAGCAGCCTTGCTTGTCGCAGCCATACTGCTGGCCTTCACTGTTCCAAGCATGCGGGAAGCCGTTCTTGCTCCGAGGGCTGATGAGGAATGCGCCCGCATAAAACTGGGTAGCACGCGAGAGTTCGTCGCGAAATCCAGCAACTACCCTGTTCCTCCCGACCAGATTCTTCTAGGGCCTAAGCAGCTCATAATCGTCCGCCAGGAGCGAACCTGCATGGTCGAGTTCGATCCGCTGACTCTCTTAGTTACTCGAACTGAAAGCACCTATTCCGGTTTGAGCAGGTGACCATTCCTCCGATGAATATGCAAAGCCAACACAGAGGCATGAAAGCACGGCGTTTTCCACTGCTCAGAACGCTTCTTATCGGGGTTTCCGCGGCTCTTTTGATCCTGTACACACAGTTATTTAAGGCTTCTCGGTTGGGGGACTTCCAATCGATATACGTAGGAATGCCAACCGAGGGCGCGCGCGGTGTGTTGGCAGAGGCGCATATCTTCTGTGGGCTAACGGCAGCTATCGCTAGCCGAGAATGCAGCTTCTCGGATCCTTGGCATGATTACCTGATCGAACTGGACGATCAAGGTCAGTATGTCCGATTAAAGCTTCTAAAGCGCCACCGCGGCGGGTGGCCCAGGCAATAAAAGCGGGGTAGGGTGGGGCGTGGCCCACCCTTTCTCCATGAGTCCAAACTCTCGAGGGTGCCTGTAGATGATCAAGACGTTGTACCCACGGCGGCGCGGCTGATGGGCGGCGCGTAGCCGAGACTACCATGAGGTCGTCAGCGCCGTCCCGACAAAGTAGACGGTCATGAGGCCGCCACCCACGTTGCCGAGCATCGCCGCAGTGACGCCCAGGACGAACATGGCGCAGAAGAACACCAGCCCGGCGCGGCGGTGGATGGTCCCGCCCTTCTTCGCCACCAGCGCCACCGCGCCGAGGACGATGGCGAGTCCGCCGGCGCCGATGTGGATCGCCAACAGCAAGCCCAAGCCCTTTCCCACAAAGCCTCCTTAGACCGGCGCGCCCCGGCCGCGCAGCCGGATGGCGAGCGTGACGAAGACCGCGCACAGCGCGAGGCCGGTCCACAATCCGGTCCCGGTGAGGAAATCGGAGAGTCGCGGCGTCATCGCGGCCATCGTCATCTCGCCGGCCTTCTTGGGCGCCGCCGCCGGCATGCCGCCGGGATCGGCGCCAAGGCGATACGCGAGCCAGTGCCCGAAGTAGGCCGTGCCGAAGCCGATCTTCTCGATCAGTCCCACGGCGAGCAGCGGCAGCGTGGCGTAGAGATACGGCGCGCGGCGCGACCAGGCAGAACAGAGCAGCAGCCATCCCCAGATGGGCGCGTACCAGAGTCCGTGGCCGATGACGAGGTGATACAGCAGGATCCAGCACATGCTGCCGAACGCGAGGTGCGACCACGCGCTCATACCGGTCCCCATCAGCCGCAGGCTCGCCAGCAAAAGCATCGCGGACATCGTGGCCACGCTGATGATCCACGTCACCAGCGGAACCAGGATGATCGGGATACTCGCCTTGGCCAGCACGGTGGTGAGGTCCGAGACGGGCAGCGACTTCCAGAACAGCACGCTGCGGTCGCGCCGCTCGCCGTAAAGCGCGTCCACGCTGTAAAACATCCCGGCGAGGATGCCGGTGAGCATCAGCAGCAGCGAGGCGAAGGTGTAGGGCTGCTCGCTCATCGTCTGGCCGGGGTTGTGCCACAACTGCCCAACGGCGAAGCCCACCACGGCCAGCGCGCCCACCGCGAGCGGCGCGACGTAGAGATAGCGGTTCTCCCACAGCTCGCGCCGCAGCGACCAGAGATAGATCTGCGCGGACGAGATTTTCGCCGAAGACGGCGCCGGTTTCGCAGCGATGGGCATGGCATCAGCCGTGGGGTTCATTGCGCAACTCCGTTTCTCTGGTTGTTTCCAATCACCGCGACGAACAGGTCGGCGATGCTCGGCGTGCGGACCTCGCCCAGCGCGGCGAGCTGCTGG
This sequence comes from Candidatus Korobacter versatilis, assembly GCA_016185395.1. Taxonomy (GTDB): domain Bacteria; phylum Acidobacteriota; class Terriglobia; order Terriglobales; family Acidobacteriaceae; genus JACPNR01. Next base: position 28,779 of record JACPNR010000008.1, on the reverse strand, counting down.
CGGTCGGCATCCGCGAACAGCATCACGCTGCGGCCGATCCCCTGCCGTTCGGAGATGGGCTGGAGAGCGCGCGCCGCGGCGGCCTGCTCGGGACGCACCAGCACCTCGGCATAGCGCGATGCGAGCGCGTCCATGGTGGATTCGAAGACGATGCGTCCGCGGTCGATGAACATCAGGTCGGTGAGCACGTGCTCGATCTCTTCCACCTGGTGGGTGGCCACCACGATGGTGCGGTCGCGGTCGAAGTAGTCGTGCAGCAGCGAATCGTAGAACTGCTTGCGGAACAGGATGTCGAGGCCGAGCGTGGGCTCATCGAGCACGAGCAGGCGCGCGTCGATCGCCATCACCAGCGCGAGGTGCAGTTGCGTGACCATGCCCTTCGAGAGCTCGCGCACGCGCTGCTCGCGGGCGATGGTCGTCTTCGCCAGGAAGCCTTCCGCCTTGGCGCGGTCGAAGCGCGGATGCACGCCGGCGAAATACTCGAGCGCTTGCGCGACGCGGAGCCAGCGCGGCAGCACGGCCACGTCGGTGATGAAGCAGACGTCGCGCATCAACTGGTCGCGCTCGCGCCACGGATCGCGTCCCAGGACGCGCAGCTCGCCTTCATGCGAAGTGAGCCCGAGGATGGCGTTCAGCGCGGTCGTCTTCCCGGCGCCGTTCGGACCGATGAGGCCGAGGATGCGGCCTTCTTCCACGCGCAGGTCCACGCCGTCGAGCGCGAGCGTGTTGCCGAAGGCCTTGCGCAGGCCGCGAGCTTCGATGCAGGCCATTACTTGTCTCCTTCTTCCGGTTTTGTTTCACTGGTCTGCGTTTCACTGGTCTGCGTTTCATTGCTCCGCGGCGTCGCTTCGCCCTTGCGCTCGTCCTTTTCAGCGGGCCCGAACGGATTGGCCCCGAACAGCTCCTGCGGCCAAATGCTGAGCTGCCGGATCCGCTCGCGGATGCGAGGCCACTCCTCGGTGAGAAAGCGCTTGCGTTCGCTCTGGTGCAGCAGCTCATACGCTCCGGGATTGACGAACATCCCCAGGCCGCGCCGCGATTCCACCAGGCCCTCATCCACCAGTTCCTGGTAGCCCTTGAGGACCGTGAGCGGATTCACCCGGTACTCCGCCGCGACGTTGCGCACCGAGGGCAACGGGTCACCCTCCTTGAGCGCGCCGTCGAGGATCATCGCGACCACGCGGTCGCGGATCTGGCGGTAGATCGGCTGACTGTCGTTCCACTCACAATCCATCGGGTCCTCGCGGCTGGGCTGCCAAACGTTACCAGACTTACTGCGCTCCGCCGTTCGTCGAACCGGCGATCGGTCCGTTCACGCGGTGCAACTCGAACTTCGCGTGGATGGGCACGTTGTTCGGCAGCATGTACGTCCATTCCTCGATGTGGTGATCAGCGTCGATGATGGTGAACGTGGAGTGGATCATGTGTCCGCGTTTGGCGCTGCCGGAAAGCTCGACGAAGTCGAAGTCCATCGTCTTGCCGTCGGGCGAGAACTTCGCCAGCATGCGCGGCCGGTTCCCCGCGTCGCAGTAGTGGACGAGGTTGAGCTGGTCGTTGTCCACGTAGACCATCGTGACCGGATGGTCGTACTTGGTCGCGTCCAGCGGCGTGTTCGCTTCCTGGAATTCGTGGACTAGCAGGTTTCCGCGCGAAGTCACGCGCATGGTCACGTGCATCGGGACGTTGATCCCATCCGCACCCATCGCTTTCTTCATCTCGCGCGTCATATCGGTCGAGACCTGGCCTTCCCACTCGCCGGCAAGCGAGGCTTTCATGGCGTCGAAGGAGATCTGCGCCGGAGACTTCTGCGCCGGAGCTTTCTGTGAGTGGTCCATGCCGGCCATTTTTTGGCCGGCGGGTTTGGCGTCAGCTTGCGCAAACGCAGCGGATGAAGCTACGAACACACCGGAAACGAGAACTGCGGCAACGAGATGTCGAAGCGACTTCATATTCATTCTCCTGAGATTGGCGGCCATGCCTGCCTGCCGTATTGATGTGTTATAGTTAACTATAACACTACATACGATTGCAAGTGTTTTCTGGTCCCGGAAGTGTTTTTATGGTTAACACTAATAGAATCAATTAGTTAAATCGTATGGTCGGGGAAGGGGCGGGTCGCGCCTATTCGCTGCTGACGATTCCGGGAAGTTGGAAGGGTCTCAGCTTGATGGTCCGCTCGTTGTAGTGGGCTGAGACCAGCCGCACCTTCAGGTACGTGGCGGTGACTTGAGTGAAGCTGAAGTCCTGGTACTGGTCCCAGAGCTTTGGCTTGGTCTCAAACGTCCCGAGGGAGCGAAAGGGTCCGTCGGGAAGATTGGCGACGAGCAGCTCGAAGGTCTTCACGCTCGGTCCCTTGGGCAGGGCGATGCGGAAGCGGTCGAACGTCGCCGGACGGGTTTCGCGGAAGGTAAAGGTCACCTCCTCGCCGGGGTGAAAGGTGTAGCCGTTGACCGACTCGGGCTCCATGGAGCCGCTGCCGAGCGGCAGCTGCTTCGGTCCCGCGACAAGACGTCCGCCCCAGGCATTCGCCAACAGGTCCACGCCCCACGAATACCAGCCGCCGTGAGTGAAGAAGGTCTCTTCTTTGGCTGTGCTCTCACCCATGTAGTAGAGGATGGGCGAGTTGTACTTCATGCCGCCGGCCTGGTGGCCGGTCACAAAGATGGCGACGGTCTGCTTGGAGCCCGCCGGGATGAGCGCGGTGCCGTCACCCAGCTCCGGGAAGAGTCCTTTCACCTTGGCCACGTTGCTCGACCACCGCCAGTGGATATGCACACACTCGGGGCAACCGGGGCTGAGAACGGTGGGAAGCTCGACGGAATCCTTCCACGTCTGGTGAAAGTTGTCGGGAGCGCCGTCGACGGCGAGGCCGTCGCGGATCACGGTTGCGCGCCGCGGGGTGTCGAGCGGGTTGCCGCCGAGGATCTCCACCGGACTGGGCAGGACCCCCTGATCGATGGGATGGACGTTCATGCCGGCGGATACCATCCCATCCACGTCGTGTGTGAGCATCGCGGAGTTCACGGCGCGTCCATCGACCAGCAGATGGAGGCGCTGGACGGTCACGACCTTGAACTCCTTCTCATCCTTGTCCTCTTCCGGAACGAACTTGTAGGAGAGCTTGGGGCGGAAGCGCGCGCACGGGACGACGCCGAAGGGCTCGCAGCGGTTCTGCGACTCCTTGACCGGATCGTAATCGCGGCTGAACTCGTAGCGCTGCGTCACGTACAGACAGTTCGAGGACCCTTTCGGGATGTGGTCGACGGCGTAAGTCCCTTCCACCACCAGCTTCTCGCTGTCGGTCGAGGTCTGGAACGCGATCAGCTTGCTGCGGCAGACCGCGTCATCACTATCAGGTTTGAGCTGGCAGATCTTGGCGGGCTGGATGGCCTCCAGGCGGAAGCCCCACATGTCCATGGCGTTGGCCATGTAACGGGCGCCGAGGCTGACGTCATGCATGGTGATGCCCTGGTCGTCGCTGATGGCCGCCGTCATCTTCCAATGCAATCCGGTGATCTGCTTCCCCTTGCCCCCGAATCCCGCCGGGATGGCGATGGCTTGCTTGCCGCATCCCTTCCGCCGCATCTTCATCGGCGATTCGCCGCGGTCGTACCCCGTGATGCGATAGACGCCGTCTTGCACCTCCCACTGCGGATCGAGGTCGTGGTAGGAGCCCTCCACGACCTGTCCTTCAGCATCGAGCGTGCCGGTGAGAGTCACATCCTGGCCGACGAGCTGCTCGCGCACCGGCGCCGGCAAACGGCGACGCGTCTCGTCGAACTGCAGCTTGTGATGGAGCTCGAGTTGGTCGCCCTTCAGGGTCCCCTCGAAGATGCGGCCGGTCTTGGTCTTGAGCGTGACGCGCTCGCCCTGCTGCGTGACCTCGGCGTCGCCCCAGGAGGGGAACGACCACGTGTCGGTCAGGTCGACTTTTTTCTTTTGGTCGGCCGGCTGTGGCCCCTGCGGATACATCAGGCCCGCGAGCATGAGGTGGAAGAAAAGGACGGCGGCCCATCGCATGCTACACCTCCACCGGCTCGACACAGTGTGGGGCCCTCTCGGTCGGAGTGCGGTTTATAGCAGAGGAGAGCGCGCCCGACAAGCGGGTACTTCTCGATGTTCGAGATCAGTCACGGACACTATTCGCTATGCGCTATCGCGTCCGGCTGGATGAGCCCCACCTTGTCGATGTTCACGCTGTGGGCGGCGTCGATGACTTGGGCGACGTATTCGAAATCCAGGTCCTTGTCGGCCTGGATGAAGGCGACCTTTTCCACGCGCGCGGCATAGATCCGCAGGAGTTCCGCGCGCAGCGCTTCCCACGTGACGGGATCTTCATTGATGCGCAGCTCGGGACGCCCGCCGTCTGCGGCGGGCAGCAGGCGGATGACGATGGTGCGTACGCCGGGAGGTGGTGGCGTGCTTTCCGTCGCCGGTTGCGGGATGAGCGCCTGCTCTCCCTTCGAGCCCATCGAGGTTGCAACGACGATGAAGATGATGAGCAGTACGAGCAGGATATCGATGAACGGGGTGACGTTGAGTTCGGGCCCGTTCTGCCCGGTTCCCATCGACAAGGGTTGCCATCCGTTGGTCCGCGGCCGCCGGCGAGCTGGGTGGGCCACGCCTGGCTGCCACGGATTTCTCACCCAGTTGCGCTAATGGACACCGCGGGCACGAGGATGTTCCCGCTGGGAGTGCGCCGCCGGTTCAGGCGCGCGTGGAGCGCAGCCACTTGGCGTGCAGCCACACCAGGATGCCGACGGCGGCGACCTCGATCGGTCCGGGCGTGTGGAGCAGCGAATCCAGGCGCAGCCCGCCGGTGCGGGCGATGGTGTAGGCCGCCCAGAACATGGCGCCGGCGGCGGTCAGGCTGCCCACGCGTTCTTCGACCCAGGCGCGATGGAAGCGCGTCCGCTGGATCACGGTGGTGCTGCCGGCGGCGGCGTAGGCGGCGGTGGGGCGCTTGTGTTCGTAGCCGACGCGCTCGTGCGGCCATTCATCGATGCGAAGGGTTCGGCGTGCAGGGGAGGAGGGCATAATGTCATTAAGCTAGCCGCGTAAGCGCGCCGCGACAAGATAACGAAGGTCGCGCGGAAGCGCGTATCTGGACACCGTGCCATCGTCCGGATGGACATGTTTTCGGTAGAACGGAAGGCGTAGCCGTGGTGTCATTAGCGGCATGACGATCGCTGCGCCGGCGGATCGCCGGCGCCCACCCTATCTCCTGGCCGGCGCTTTATTAGTGCTGGCCGCAGTCCTTCTTCGCGCGCAACAAGCACCGCAGCCGCCGAATCCGCCAGTCCTATCGAAGGCAGAAATGACGGCGGCGCTGGTCGCGGCGGCGCTCGACCGCCCGAACCACCCGGCGAGATACGAGCCGAAGTACGTGGCCATCCCGTATCCGAACGGCGACGTGCCCGGCGACACCGGGGTGTGCGCGGACGAGATCGTGCGCGTCTATCGCGCCGCCGGCATCGACCTGCAGCAGAAGGTGCACGAGGACATGGTGGCGGCGTGGGCGGACTATCCGCACAAGTGGGGCGCGCGGCGGCCGGACAAGAACATCGACCATCGCCGCGTGCCCAACCTGGCCGCGTTCTTTCGCCGTCACGGCGAGACGCTCGCGCTCTCCACGAACGCCGCCGATTACCAGCCCGGCGACATCGTGATGTGGAACCTGGTGCGTGACGGCGACCTGCCGCACGTGGGGATGGTAGTCAACGTCCGCGGCGCGAGCGGGCGCTGGATGGTGGAGCACAACATCGGTGGCGGCCCGCAGGTGGAAGACGTGCTGTTCGACTGGAAGCTCACCGGCCACTACCGCTACTTCGGGCGTTGACGACCTCCGCAAAAAACCAAATCCACCACGGAGGCACGGAAACACGGAGGTTTTTCTTTTCTGTTTTCCTCCGTGCCTCCGTGTCTCCGTGGTGGGTTCCTGGTGTCCTACCTGGAACCGCGCGCGGCGAGGAAGCTTTGCAGGATGAGGACGGCGGCCATGCGGTCCACGGCGCCGGCGCGCTTCTCGATGCTCATGTCGGTCGAGCGCAGGATGCGGTTGGCCTCGGCCGAGGTAAGGCGCTCGTCCCAGAGATGGACGGGAAGATTGAATCTCGCGCGCAGTTCCGCGGCGAAGAGCGTCATCTTCTCGGCCATCGGGCCGCCCTCGCCGCTCATGCGCAGCGGGAACCCGACCACGATCTCGGCGACGGCATACTCCTCCGCGAGCTTGCGCAGCGCGGCGTAGTCGGTCTTCTTGTTCTTGCGCTGGATGGTGGCGAGCCCTTGGGCGGTGATGCCGAGCGCGTCCGACACGGCCACGCCGATGCGCCGCGTGCCCACGTCGAGCGCCAAAATGCGGCGGTGTCCCCCTTGCTCTTCTGGCTTCGTCACGCTGCGATTATAGGCATCTGGCGTGGAACCTCGGCTAAGATGACGACAGCGTGAGCCAACCGTGAGTCCACACGAACCCCAAGGCAAGCTGACGGAGATGCTGGGCGTGGAGCCGGAGCAAGCAGGCGAGCTGCGCCCGCTGCTGGGCGCCAGCGCCGCGCGCCACATCGAGCGCTCGACCGGCACGCAGGCCGCGGCCAACGTGCTGCTGGCGACCATCGCGGTCTTCGCCGTGGCGTATCTCGCCAAGCTGGTGCTGGTGACGCTGCTGCTCTCCGTGCTGCTCGCCTTCATGCTCGAGCCGGCGGTCTCGCTGCTCGAGCGCACGCGCATGCCGCGCGCCGTCGCCACCGGCATCGTGATGCTGGTCATCGCCATCCTGCTCTACCTCGGCGGCTACTACATCTACGGCAAGACGATGGCGTTCATCGACGAGCTGCCCAAGTACTCGCAGAAGGTGCGCAAGATCGCGGACGAGTATCGCGAGAAAGCCAAGAAGCTCGAGCAGACGACGGCGAGCGTGGCGCCGGTGCCGCCGCCGGACAAGAACACCGTGAAGGTGCAACAGGAGACCAACTGGACGGAATACGTAACCGGCTCGCTGGGCAGCGTGACCGAGACGGTGCTCGCCGTATCCTTTATCCCCTTCCTCGTGTTCTTCATGCTGACGTGGCAGGAGCACGTGCGCGCCGCCACCGTGATGTTGTTCAAGATGGAGAACCGCAACACCGCTTACGTGACCCTCGGACGCATCTCGAAGATGATCAAGGCGTTCATGCTGGGGAACCTGCTCATCGGCCTGTTCACCTCCGTGCTCTCCATCATCGTGTTCTTCCTCATCGGATTGCCGAACGCGTTCGTGCTCGGGTTCCTCTCCGGCTTCCTCAGCCTCGTACCTTATTTAGGCGTGGTGCTGGCGATGGTGCCACCGCTCATCGCCGCGCTCGGCCAGGAGACCACGCCGGAGATATTGGTCATCGTGCTGACCATCCTCGGGCTGCACCTGTTCGCCATCAACGTGCTCTATCCCAAGGTGCTGGGACGCCGGCTGCAACTCAATCCGCTGGCGGTGACCATCGCGCTGCTGCTGTGGGGATGGCTGTGGGGCGCGTGGGGACTGATCCTCGCCATCCCGCTGACGGCGGCGATGAAGATCCTGTTCGACCACATCGAGGCGCTGCAGCCGTATGGGGCGTGGATGGGGGAGTAAAGCAGCCGCTAGTCTCTAGTCGCTGGTCGTAGCCAGGACCTGCGGACGCTGCCTTCGCGCTCTTCTCTAATGCTGTGATCAATCCGTTCAGCATCCTGCCGACCTCCTGAATCAGGACATTCAGCGAATGAGTCGTTCATGGAGCTACCTGCCTTTTTGCTAGCGACTAGGGACTAGCGACCAGCGACTTGCTACTCTACTCCCGTGCGCACTTTGCTCAAGCTCGGTGTTCTTGCTGTCCTGGTCGCAGCGGGCCTTGTGGCGTGGGGACTTTATGTGCCCACCGGGCCGGCGGCGGAGCAGTTCGTCCTGCTGAAGCCCGGCTCTCCGGCGCGGAAGATCGCGCGCGAACTCAAAGCCAATGGTTTGATCCGGAGCGAATGGGCGTTCATCGCGCTCCACGCATGGAAGGCCAAGACGCTGAAGGCCGGGGAGTACAAGTTCGACCATCCCGCCAACGCGATCGCGGTCTACGACCGCATTGCGCGCGGCGACATCTTCGCGCACACCGTCACCATCCCCGAGGGCTACAACATGTTCGAGGTGGCCACGTTGATGGAGCAGGCCGGGCTCGGACCGCGCGCCGACTTCCTGAAGGTGGCGAAGGACACCGCCTTGATCGCGGACCTCGATCCGCAGGCGAAGTCGCTCGAGGGCTACCTCTTCCCCGACACCTACGAGTTCACGCGCACGCAGACGATGCGCGACATGGCGGCCGCGATGGTGCGGCGCTTCCGGCAGAACGCGCAGCAGATCGGTCTCGCCCCCACCACCGCGGACGTCCATCGCGTGGTGACGATGGCCTCGATCGTGGAAAAGGAAACGTCAGTGCCGGAGGAGCGGCCGGTGGTGGCGGGCGTCTACTACAACCGGCTGGAGAAGAACGTCGCGCTCGGTGCGGACCCGACGGTCGTCTATGCGTCGTTGCTCATCGGGAAGTATGACGGCGTGATCCGCGTCAGCGACCTGCAACTCGACTCGCCCTACAACACCTATAAGGTTGCGGGGATGCCGCCGGGGCCGATCGCGAACCCGGGGCGCGCGGCGCTCGAGGCCGCGATGCATCCGGCGAAGACCGCCTTTCTCTATTTCGTCTCCGACAACCAGGGCCACCACCGCTTCGCCGCGACCGGCGCCGAGCACGCCCGCAACGTGGACGCATATCGCCGCGCGACGGCACCGCGCTAAGCGGTGCTTTATACTGTCGGTTACGGTTCCCGACAGCCAAGCCGCACGCTGCAACATCCAAGTAAGCAACGCATGAAGTCTCCCGCAAGACAACATCCTGTGGTGCTCCTCCTCGCGCTGCTGGCGCTATTGCCGCTGGGCGGGTGCCTGTTCCGCACCCACACCGTCGCGAAGCGGAACATCGCCGGCAACTACAAGGAATCGAACCGCGACGACCTGATCGAGCGCATCAACGCGGAAGCGCTCAAGATCAAGACGATGAATGCCACGGTGGACATCGCGGCCTCTTCCGGCGGCGAGAAAAAAGGCAAGATCACCGACTACCAGGAGATCCGCGGCTACATCCTCGTGCGCAAGCCGAAGGACATCCGCATGATCGGGCTGCTGCCCGTCGTCCGCAACAAGGCCTTCGACATGGTGAGCGACGGCCAGACCTTCCGCGTCTCCATCCCGGCCAAGAACCGGTTCATCGTGGGACGCAACGACGTGACGCGTCCTGCCGCCGGACAAACGCTCGATAACCTGCGCCCGCAGCACATCTTCGACGCGCTGCTGCTGCAGGAGATCGACCCGCAGAACGAGATCGCAGCGCTCGAGAGCACCGTCGAGATCGTCAACGACCCGAAGAACCCGAAGTCGAAGACGCAGGTGCAGATGCCGAGCTACACCATCATCGTCTTCCGCAAGTCCGCGGAAGGCAAATGGCTGCTCGCGCGCAAGATCGTGTTCACGCGTGACGACCTGCAGCCGCACCGGCAGATCGTCTACGACAAGAACGGCAACATCGCCACCGACGCGCGCTACGACAACTTCCAGGTCTTCGACAACCTGCTCTTCCCTTCGCTGATCACCATCTACCGGCCGCAGGAGGAGTACACGGTGCAGCTCGGCATCGTGAAAGTGAAACTCAACGAGCAGATCCGCAACGACCAGTTCGAACTGGCGCAGCCCACCGGCTCGCAGCTCCTGCGCCTCGATCAGCCCGCGCCTACAGCAACCACTCCGGCGCCGGCCGCGGCGAAGCCGCCGGGTCCGGGGCTGCGTTGATCTTGTTCCTTACATTCCGAGCGAACCCGAGGAATCCCTATAGCGCCAGATGTGCGCGGCGCGTCCTACAAGACCCGATTTACGGCACGATAGGGCCCCCTCGCTGCGCTCGGGATGTAAGTAAAACGAACCTGCTATCCTTTCCCCTGACATGAACCGCATGGTCGTCTCCAATCTCGTCCACCGCCCGCTGCGCTCGCTGATCTCCATCGTCGCGATCGCGGTGGAGGTCACGCTCATCCTCGTCATCGTGAGCTTTGCGCTGGGGATGTTGAAGGACGCGACTGCGCGCCAGAAAGGCATTGGCGCCGACCTGATGGTGCAGCCTCCAGGCTCGAGCACGTTCATCGGACTGAGCGGCGCGCCGGTGTCGCAGAAGATCGCGGGCGTCATCCGCCAGAAAGTACCGCACGTCACCGCCGCGGTCCCGGTGACCACGCAAGTCACGACTTCGGGGAACCTCGAAGTGATCAATGGGATCGCGCTGCCGCCCTTCGGCGACCCGGCCGATTCGTTCGAGAACGTGAGCGGCCCGTTCCACTACATGGCCGGCGGCCCCTTCGAGAAGGCTGACGACATCATCGTCGACGACATTTTTGCGCGCAGCAAGAACATCAAGATCGGCAGCAAGGTGGAAGTGCTGAACCACCAGTTCCGCGTCTGCGGGATCGTGGAGCACGGCAAGGGCGCGCGCAAGTTCCTGCCCATGGCCACGCTGCAGGAGCTGACCGGCGCGCAGGGCAAAGCCAGCATCTTCTATGTGAAGCTCGACGACGCGCGCAACGCCGACGAAGCGCACCGCGCGGTCAACGCCATCCCCGGCATGGAGCAGTACGTGGTGCGCTCGATGCAGGAGTACATGTCGCTGATGACGCCGGAGCACGTCCCCGGGCTCTCCGCGTTCATCACCGTCGTGATCGGGGTGGCGGTCGTGATCGGCTTCATCGTCATCTTCCAGGCCATGTACACGGCGGTGATGGAGCGCACGCGCGAGATCGGGATACTGAAATCGCTGGGCGCCTCGAAGGTCTACATCATCCGGCTGATCTTGCGGGAGACCATCCTGCTGGCGGTGGTGGGGATCGTGCTCGGCATCGTGGTGAGCTACAGCGTGAGCATGACCATCGTGCGCTACGTCCCCACGCTGCAGGTGCGCATCGACCGCATGTGGCTGGTCTACGCCGCGCTCATCGCCGTGACCGGAGCGCTGCTGGGCGCGTTGTATCCGGCGTTCAAGGCCGCGCAGAAAGACCCGATTGACGCGCTGGCGTACGAGTGAATCTTCAACGCAGAGGCGCGGAGTACGCCGAGGAGCAGGATGAAGAAACCTCTGCGTCCCCGGCGCCTCGGCGGTGAATCATGGGGTTCCTCGCGTTGACAGTTTCCGTCAAATTCCTGTATCGTAAAGTCTTTGCTGGTCTGCAGTTGCCCGTCTAGAGGCGCTCTTCAGGTACATCCTGCGTGAGTCGGAAGTCCTCAGCGGTCTTCTAGTCCTGCTTTTATCTTTTTGGAGAGTTTCAATGTCTACGTATTTCCCCAAGGGGGAGATTGCGCGCAGTTGGTACGTGGTGGACGCCGATGGCCAGACCCTTGGCCGCATGGCGGCCCGTGTCGCGCGTCTGTTGAGCGGCAAAGACAGCCCGCAATACACCCCGTTCCTCGATACCGGCAGCCACGTGGTGATCATCAACGCGGCGAAGGTCCGCGTGACCGGCATGAAGGCGGAGCAGAAGAAGTATCACCGCTACACCGGCTTCCCCGGCGGACTGCGCACGGAAGAATTCAAGAAGCGCTTCGAGCGCGCGCCCGAGCGCCTGATCGAAGACACCATCACCGGCATGCTGCCGCACACCAAGCTCGGCCGCCAGATGGCGACCAAGCTTAAGGTCTATCGCGGCGACAAGCATCCGCACCAGGCGCAGCAGCCGCAGGCGCTCGAGATCGCGCGCAAGAGTTCGCCGAAGTCGGCGCACGACCGCGGCGCGAAGCGGGCATAGGTTTGTATCAGGGCACGGCTTCAGTCGTGCCGAACAGGTATTCGAATAAATCGGGGCTTTAGCCCCTGAGGTCAGCATGGCAGAGCAAGTCCAGTACTACGGCACCGGACGCCGCAAGACGTCCACGGCACGGGTGTTCCTGCGTCCCGGCGAAGGCAAGTTCACCATCAACGACCGTCCCTTCGAGGAGTACTTCGTGACGGAAGCGCAGCGCGTGGCGGCCAAGCAATCGCTCGTCTCGAGCGACACGCTGGCCACCTTCGACGTGATCGCGCGCGTGGCCGGCGGCGGCGTGAATGCCCAGGCCGATGCGTGTCGCATGGGGATTGCCCGCGCCCTGCTGCTCTTCAACATCGAGTTGCGCAAGAAGCTGAAGTCGGAAGGGCTGCTGCGGCGCGATCCGCGGCAGAAAGAGCGCAAGAAGTACGGCCAGAAGGGCGCGCGCAAGCGGTTCCAGTTCTCGAAGCGGTAACGCGCTTCGCGCAGTGGCTAGTGGCTGGTGGTTAGTGGCTAGCCGCTGCGGAATGAGGCGGTGGTTTTGCTAGCCACCAGCCACTAGTCACTAGCCACTAATTTCCCGTCCTCGCCACATGGTGAGGCGGGGTTTGACGGGAGTAATCCGGAGCGGGCAGTCGGGCCGCCGAGGATGCAATCCAATAAGGAGGGTTGTTTGGCGACCATCACCATGAAAGAGCTGCTCGAAGCGGGCGTCCACTTCGGGCACCAGACCAAGCGCTGGAACCCCAAGATGAAGGAATTCATCTTCGGCGAGCGCAACGGTATCTACATCATCGACCTGCAGAAGACGCTCAAGATGTTCAAAGACGCGTCGAGGTTCGTGCAGGAATCGGCGGCGGAAGGGCGGACCATCCTGTTCGTCGGCACCAAGCGCCAGGCGCAGGATGCCATCGCGGAAGAAGCCAAGCGTTGCGGCGGGTTCTACGTGAACAACCGCTGGCTCGGCGGCCTGCTGACCAACTGGGTCACGGTGCAGAAGTCGGTGAAGCGGTTGAAGGAGCTCGACGACATGGCCGTGGACGGCCGTTACGAGCTGCTGCCGAAGAAGGAAGTCATCAAGCTGGAGCGCGAGCGCAAGCACCTGCAGGCGAACCTCGCGGGCATCAAGGCGATGGACCGCCTGCCGGACGTCGTGTTTGTGATCGACTCCAACAAGGAGCAGATCGCGGTGCGCGAGGCGCGCAAGCTGGGCATTCCGGTCGTCGCCGTGGTGGACACCAACTGCGACCCGAGCGAAGTGGACTACGTCATCCCCGGGAACGACGACGCGCTGCGCGCCATCCGTTTGTTTGCTTCCAAGATCGCCGATTCGGTGGTCGAGGGCGCGCAGGCCGCGACCGACAAGATGGGCTTTGGCCCCTCGGGCGCGACCGAAGGCGAGGGCGAAGGCGTGTCGAGCGACATCTCGGTGGATGGCGTTCCGGAAGCGCAGGCTGCCGGCGCGGGCGCGGAAGGCGAAGCGGCGGCTGAGTCTCAGCCGGCGCGCAAGGGCGCCGCGGCCGAGAAGCCGGAGACCGAAGCAGCGCACGTCGAGACGGTCTAGTGTTCGGAAGGGCGGCGCGGTGAGTCTTTCCGGCCCCAGCGGAATCTAATATTCATCATCATCTTGTGATGGGATGGCCCGCGCGCTCGTCCGGCGCGGGTTTTGTCTGAACCGGAAACATTAGAAAGCAAGGGACCTATGAGCACTACTATGGCGAACATCTCTGCTGGACAAGTGAAAGAGCTCCGCGAGAAGACGGGCGCTCCCATGATGGACTGCAAGAACGCGCTCACCGAGTCGAAGGGTGACATCGAGCAGGCGGTCGTGCTGCTGCGCAAGAAGGGCATGGCGACGGCGGCGAAGAAGGCCGCGCGCGTGACCAGCGAAGGCATGGTCGGGCACTACATCCATGCCGGCGGCAAGATCGGCGTGCTGGTCGAGGTCAACTGCGAGAGTGACTTCGTGGCCCGCACCGACGACTTCCAGGCGCTGGTGAAGGACATCGCCATGCACATCGCCGCGGCGGACCCGAAGTACGTCCGCAAGGAAGACGTCACCGCCGAGGACTTCGACCGCGAGAAGGACATCTACCGCTCGCAGGCAGCCGCGACCGGCAAGCCGGCGAACGTGGTGGAGAAGATCGTTGAGGGCAAGATGGGCAAGTTCTACGAGGAGGTCTGCCTCTACGAGCAGCCCTTCATCAAGGAGCAGACCATCTCCGTCGGCCAGCTCATCGCCTCGAAGGTGGGCAAGCTGGGCGAGAACATCTCGGTGAAGCGCTTCGCGCGCTTCAAGGTCGGCGACGTTGGCGAGACCATCGCCCTCTCCAAACCGGCGCAGGAAGAAAAAGCCGAGTAAGGGCATGCGAAGCAGAAAGGCCGGAGCGAGAGCTTCGGCCTTTTTGTTTGGAGAACGCACTGCCGCAAAGCGGAGCGGCGCACATTGACGCACGCAACACATTGCTTTTCCCGTGAGCTAAAGACTACACTTCCCGCTCTTTGGAGGTATGTATGGGATACCGCCCCCTTCCCTTCTCCTTCCGCGTTGTACTCCTCGTCTTAGCAATCTCAACCCTGTCATGGGCCCAATGTACTTGCCTCGGGTGTAGAACTGATTCCAACCATTGCACAGGCGTAAGTTTCTCAAGCTACCCGAACTGCATCATTACGTGTGAGAGTGGCCAGCCGCAGTCCATTGCGTGGGCAGACACGCTCCACCCTGGCGCCTTGATCCGCCAGATTGCTGGTCGGTTCATAGTAGCGGGTTTCCTAGCACCAACATCTCCGACTGGCTTTCTCGCCATTGGTGACGAGATCATCGCCGTGAATGGCAAACCAGTAGGCTCACCTCGCTGTGACCCTCAAGCATGGGCTTACAAAGGTCGCCCCGAATCACTGATTCTGGTTCAGCGTAATGGGGAGCGGCTAGAACTTCACGTGCCATTGAAACCCCTAGGTGATTACCTGTCCGCACGCTGGTCTGGCGCCGCTTCCTCAGTTCAATCGGTTTCCATTCAACTCGTTCCAACAAGCTATCGGCCGCATCCATTCTCATTTGGCCTCAAGGTTATCCCTTCAGGAGGGGCCCTTGTGGCAAGGGATATCCTTCTCGGTTCTCCTGCTGAGCGGCGAGGGCTGAGGATCGGGGATCGAATCCTCGAAGTGTGGCTCCGAGGCCGACTCGTGCCCCTAAGCGGCAGCATTCTGGAGGGCGGTGACGTTCCTACTACAGTTACACTGAAGATAGCGCGAGGGACAGAGTTACGTATGTTGTCCCTGCAGTCGGTGGGAATCGCGGCGCTGTTAGCGACACCGTATGTCACGCCAGCACAACTGGAAACCGCCAGCTTGCGCTAAAGGACTGTCATGCGGGCAATGTTCGCTTTACTTATGATCACTGCCGTGGCAGTCGCGCAGGGAGCGCGACTGCCCTCACCCGGTCCCACGCAGGCGAAACAAAAGAGGCTCTATCTTGATCCGGAGGCATTGCTTCAGCGCAGCAGTGCGTTAGGGGACGAACTCGTTCCAGAGGAACGCGGGTGGCTCTATTGGAGACTGGCTGAAGTCGCCGAGCGGAACTACCCGCAGTTAGCCAGCTCATTTGCGAAAGAGGGACTCCGCAGCGCCGAGGAAGCGCCTCAGGGTTGGAATCGGCTCGCTCTCCAGAAGAACCTGCTTGTGGCGCTGTCAGCTCTTCACCCTTATGCGGCGATTGCGCGCCTTGGAAAGTTAGAACCTCCTCTGGCAACAGCAGGAGGGACATTCCCCGAAGACGTTCGAGCGCACGCGGCGAACGCCATCTTCGCCGCCTATTTCAAGAAAGCGGCATTGCGCGCCTTGCCGCGAATCACTCGAGTTGCGCAGTATCTCGGGGAGACCGGTCAGTACCCCTATGAGGCGATCGGCGGGATAATCCATACCGGACTTCCCGCACCCAGTGCCGCCTCGCTCGCATCGGCTGCTGTTGAACACTATCGGAGGCCGAGTAAGTTCCAACGGGAGTCCAAGGACTTCGTGGCATTTCTTAGGCTTGCGGAAGGGAAAGCCCCGACCTCGATCCTGCGCGAAGGTGGGCGACTTGCCATTGACCGTCTGCAGTCCGATCTGAAATCGCCGGGGCACTTCGTTGCAGCCATTCGATCAAACACGGAAAGCATTACCGTGACGAGCGAAGCGCAGATTTACCTTGCCGATCTGCTGCCCGTTCTTCAGCGGATCGACCCCGACTACCTATCGAGCGAATTGGAACGAGACCCGACGAACGCAGGATTGTTGAGAGTCGGCAGCCAGCCGCATCACATCGAAGCGGTCGTGATCCACGGAGAGGGCGCAGTTGGCCCTCAGGCAGAGCTCCGTGGTATTGAGCGATCACGGATGTCTAGGATCAGAGTGATTGCCTCAGATGACCCGGATGAAGCGACCGCGCTCGCTGACGAACTGACCACCCCCTCCCTGCGCGTGGCTGGGATGGCGCGCGCTGCGGGCGGCTATTCGGTGAAAAATCACGACAAGGGGGTGTCCCTCCTGAGTCGCGCCGCCAAAGAATGGGAGAAACTCGACTCCGGGGACGCAAAGCTTTCCGCGGGTATCGAGATTGAGAAGGCTGCGCTTGCGCTTAAAGATAGCTCTTCCTTCCGCGAGGTGTTTGATAAGTTGTTTGCTATAGGGGAGGAATTGGTTTCGGAACAACTCGACGCCAAACCTGCCGCTTTGCTTGCCGACTGCGACGGATTTGAAGAACTTTCGCAAGTGGCGAATGTCGGCGCCCGATTCGACCCAGCATGGACCTACGAACAGATTTCGGGCCTTCGTAACAACCCGCTTAAAGCGTTCTTACTTGCCGAAATGGCGGACGGTCTTCTCGCCAACCCGAAAATGGAGTAGGAGTCTCTCCTTCACTGGGCCGGAGCGAAACCTCCGGCGTTTTGCTTTGGCTCCCGCATGTCCTGAACTGTCGTATCGTTGTCCTTGCGACATCGGCGCCAGGGAGCTATCGTCGCTCCCATGCACGCCACTCCATTGCGCGTAGCCATCATCGGATTCGACGGCGTGAACGCCGTGGACCTCACCGGGCCGCTGGAGGCATTCGCTTCCGTGCGCGAAGTCGAGACGGAAGACGCTCCTCGGCGCTACGAGACCATCGTGCTCGGGGTTAGCCAGAAACCGTTCACCGCTGATTCCGGCGTCGTATTCCAGCCGCACCGGACACTCGCCGACGCGCCACCGCTCGACACGGTCATCATCCCGGGCGGCTCCGGATTGCGCGTGCCGGCGACTCAACTTGCGGTCGTCGGGTGGCTGCGCGCGCACGCGAAAAACATCCGCCGCATCTGCTCGGTCTGCACCGGCATCTATGGACTCGCCGCCAGCGGCCTCCTCGACGGGCGCCGCGTCACCACGCACTGGCGCTGGGCAAAGCGCGTGGCCGAGCGCTTCCCGCTGCTCAAGCTCGAAGCAAACGCCATCTTTATTCAGGATGGCCCTTACTACACCTCGGCCGGCGTGACCGCCGGCATCGACCTCGCGCTCGGACTGATCGAGCAGGATTTTGGCGCGGCCCTCGCCCTCGAGGTCGCGCGCGAGATGGTCGTCCACTTCAAGCGCGATGGCGGCCAGGAGCAGTACTCGCAGCCGCTGCAGTTCCAGGTCGCGGCGTCGTCGGACCGGCTCGCTGAACTCGGCGGCTGGATACCGGCGCACCTCAAGCACGACCTCTCCGTCGAGGCTCTGGCGGCGAAGGCATGTCTCTCGCCGCGACAGTTCACGCGGCGCTTTACGAGAGTCTTTGGTTTGACCCCCGCCGACTTCGTGGAGAAATTGCGGCTCGATGAAGCGCGGCGGCGCCTGGGCGCGCATGGCAGTTCCGTGGCCGCCGTTGCGGAATCAGTCGGTTTCGCCAGCGCAGACGCGTTCCGTCGCGCCTTCGAACGCAGGTTCGGCGTTAGTCCGCGGAGTTACCGGCAGAGATTTGGCGGAGGAAGAGGAGACGGCCAGAAGGCCGTCTCTACCTATCGCCGTCGCGGGAAGCGCAAGTCCGAAAAGGTCGGGTGAAGGTCGCTCGCCGAACAGGAAACAGCACGTCGAAACGGTAGCCGGCCCAAGCATTCGAGATCTGGAGGCAGCAATGAACCGCAACATCTCTCGCACCATGACTCGCGCCACAGGCCTGGCACTCATCCTGCTCGGCATCGCCGGGCTGGTGTGGCAGCCGGTGCAGCACGCTTCGCCGGCGGAGAACACCCCGCACTACACCGCGGACGGCAAGCTCATCCTGCCGGCGAACTATCGCGACTGGAACTACCTCTCGAGCGGCCTGGGCATGACGTACGCGAAGAGCGGCCCGGACGACCATCCCATGTTCACCAACGTCTACGCCGCGCCGGAGGCTTACCACGCCTTCCTCAAGACCGGGCAGTGGCCTGACGGCACCATGCTGGTGATGGAGATGTACAGCTCCGGCACCGAAGGCTCCATCAACAAGGGCGGCTATTACCAGTTGGCGTCCATGGGCGGGGTGGAGGCGCACGTGAAGGATTCCTCGCGCCCCGGGGACCTGTGGAAGTTCTACGGCTTCGAAGAAGACGGCAAGCCCGCGGAGGCGCGCGGCAACAACAACCCCTGCACGCAGTGCCACACCAAGAACGGCGGCGTGGAAGACACGTTCGTGCAGTTCTATCCCACGCTGCGTCCGGTGGCGCGCGCCAAAGGCACGCTGCGTCCGGGGACGGACGTGGAGAAGCCGGCCGCAGCAGCCGCCAAATAAGCTCCATCAGCGAAAACCGTTAACACAAAGGACACGAAGGTCGCACGAAGGGCACGAAGGAAAGCGAAGCGGCAGGATGCCACACCCAGCACCTTCGTGAAACCTTCGTGACCTTCGTGTGAACGCCTTGTCCTCACATCCAGGGCGTGCACGCGCGCAACGCTTGTATACTCAAGCCCATGGCCCTGGCCTTCCAACGCATCCTGCTGAAGCTCTCGGGCGAGGCGCTCGCCGCGGGACACGGTTTCGGCGTGGACGTCACGCGCGTGCACGAGATCGCGGGCGAGATCGCCGACGTCCGCACCTTGGGCGTGGAGATCGCCATCGTCGTGGGCGGCGGAAATTTCTTCCGCGGCGTGGCGGAGCAGGCGCGCGACATGGACCGCGTCTCCGCCGACCACATGGGCATGCTGGCCACCGTGATCAACGCGCTCGCCCTGCAGGACGCGCTCGAGAAAAAGGGCGTGCAGACGCGCGTGATGAGCGCCATCGAGATGGACCAGGTCGCGGAACCGTTCATCCGCCGCCGCGCGCTGCGGCACCTGGAAAAAGGCCGCGTGGTCATCTTCGCCGCCGGCACCGGCAATCCCTATTTCTCCACCGACTCGGCCGCGTCGCTGCGCGCCATGGAGATCAAGGCCGACGTGGTGATGAAGGCCACCAAGGTCGACGGCATCTACGACGCCGACCCGGTCGTCGTCAAAGACGCCAAGATGTTCGACCACATCACCTATCTCGACGTCCTGAAAAAGGGACTGAAGGTGATGGACGCCACCGCCATCGCGCTCTGCCGTGAGAACGGCCTGCCCATCGTCATCTTCAACCTGAACAAGACCGGCAACATCAAGCGGGTCGTGGCCGGCGAGAAGGTCGGCAGCCTGGTCAGCGCCTGAGCCAGCCCTTGGCCATTGGCAATTAGCAATTGGCCATTGGCAAAACCGTTTCCGCGCCGCCCTTCCGGCAAGGCGTTGCGTACCCTTGGCGCCCCGCCGGTTGCCAATCGCTAAATGCTAATTGCTTCTTCCCGGCTGCCGCGCTATAACTTGCGCACTACCGCGCACCCCCGGCGCGGCGTTCGCTTCCCCCCGACCGCCAGAGGTCTCCCCATGGCCCGGAAGATTGACGAACGTGCAAAGGACCCTGACGCCAAGCGCCCCGAGGCCCAGGGCAGCGCCACGCGTCCGCGCCCGGTGAGCGGCGCGCATGCCGCCGCGCCCACCCGCGCCCGCGTCGCGGGCACCCGTCCTGACTCGGAGAAGCTCGAGTCCGCGCTCTACCGCATCGCCGAGAAGGCGAACTCCGCCGAGGACCTGCAGGAGCTGTTCAGCTTCATCCACCAGGTGCTGGGCGAGCTGATGTATGCGCGCAACTGCTTCATCGCGCTCGCCGACCAGAACCACCAGATGATCCACTTTCCTTATTGGGTGGACGAGAAGGACCCCGCGCCCACGCCGACCGGCCATCGTTCACGCCGGTTCGGCCGCGGCCTGACGGAATACATCCTGCGCAGCAACCAGCCGCTCCTGCTCGATGCCATCGCCTTGCAGCGCCTGATCGACCGCAAGGAGGTGGACCTGATCGGCGCGTTCTCCAACGACTGGATGGGCGTGCCGCTGAAGAAGGGCGAGCAGGTGTTCGGCGTGCTGGTGCTGCAGAGCTACGACGCGCTCCACCACTACGGCGAGCAGGAGAAGGAGATCCTGACGTTCGTCTCGCACGAGATCGCCAGCGCCATCGACTACCGCCGCAAGCGCGACGCGTTGCAGGACGCCGAGGAGCGCTATCGCAACATCTTCGAGAGCGTGGCCGAGGGCATCTTCCAGACGACCATCGAGGGCCACTGGGTCACGGCCAATCCCAGCCTGGCGCGGATCCTGGGCTACGGGTCTCCCGCGGAGCTCATGCGCTCGCTCGACGTCACGACGCTCTACGTCGATCCCGTGCGCCGTGCCAGCTTCGCGCGCGCACTCGCGGAGACCAACGAGCTCATCGCCGCCGAATCGCAGGTCTATCGCAAGGACGGCACCATCATCTGGGTGACGGAGAACGTACGCGCCGTCCACGACCCGGCCGGCAAACTTTGCGGCTTCGTCGGCACGGTGCAGGACATCACGGCGCGCAAACGCACCGAGGACGCGCTGCGCGAGAGCCAGGCCTTACAGTCGGCGATGTTCCGCATCGCCGAGACCGCGGCGATGTCCGAGGACCTGCAGCAGATGTATGCCTCGATCCACCAGATCATCGGCGAGCTGATGTACGCCCCGAACTTTTACATCGCGCTTTACGACGCCGCCGCCGACCTCATCAGCTTCCCCTATTACATCGACGAGACCGAGCAGCCGCCGGCTTCGCGCAAGCCCAGCCGCGGACTCACGGAATACGTGCTCACCACCGGCCAGCCTTTCCTCTCGCGCCTCGAGAACCTCGAAGACCTCGTCACCGATGGCGCCGTCAAGCGGATTGGCGCCCCGTCGTTCGACTGGATGGGCGTGCCGCTCAAGAAGGGCGAGACCACGTTCGGCGTCCTCGCGGTGCAGACCTACGATGAGAAGATCCGCTACAGCGACCCGGACAAGGAGCTTCTGACCTTCGTCTCGCAACACGTCGCCAACGCCGTGCAGCGCCGCCGCGACCAGGAGGCGTTGAAGCGCTCGGAGGAGCGTTATCGCTCGCTCTTCGAGCGCAACATGGCGGGCGTGTTCCGCAGCGCGCTCGACGGCGAGATGCTCGAGTGCAACGAGGCCTTCGCCAAGATGTTCGGCTACGAGCGCGACGAGCTGCTCGGCCTGCCCTCGCACGTGCTCTATCCCGGCGGGGCGGAGGAGCGCGCGGCGCGCATCCGCGAGTTCCGCAGCGCCGGCCAGATGTCGAACTACGAGACCACCTATCGCCGCAAGGACGGCCGCATGGTGCGCGCCATCCAGAACGTCGCCATCGTGAAAGACGAATCCGGCAACGACGTGACCGAGGGCACCGTCGTCGACGTCACCGAGCGCCACAACCTCGAGGAACAATTGCGGCAGTCGCAGAAGATGGAAGCCGTGGGGCGCTTGGCGGGCGGCGTGGCGCACGACTTCAACAACCTGCTCACCGTCATCAAGGGATACAGCGAGCTGCTCCTCGATGGCTACGGCGAGGCCGATCCGCGGCGCGCGGAAGTGGAAGAGATACGCAAGGCCGCCGACCGCGCCGGCGCGCTCACCCGCCAGTTGCTCGCCTTCAGCCGCCAGCAAGTGCTCGCGCCCAAGACGCTCAACCTCAACCAGGTCGTGCAGAGCATGGACGCACTGCTGCGCCGCCTGCTGGGCGAGAGCATCGAGCTGAGCGCGCTGCTCGGCGAAGGCGTGGGACAGGTGCGCGCCGATCCCGGCCAGCTCGAGCAGGTGGTCATGAACCTGGCCATCAACGCGCGCGACGCCATGCCGCGCGGCGGCAAGCTCACGCTCGGCACCGCCAACGCGGAGATCGATGAGCTGTACGCGCGCGAGCATCCCACCATCACGCCCGGACGCTACGTGCTGCTCGCCGTCTCCGACAGCGGCGTGGGCATGGACGCGGACACGCAAGCGCACATCTTCGAGCCTTTCTTCACCACCAAGGAGCAAGGCAAAGGCACCGGCCTCGGGCTCTCGACCGTCTATGGCATCGTGAAGCAGTCGGGCGGCGACATCTGGGTCTATAGCGAGATCGGCGTCGGCACCACCTTCAAGGTCTACCTGCCGCGCGTGGATGCGCCCGCGGAAGCCGTACCCGGCCGCGCCGTCCCCGTCGCCCACCGCGAGGGCGGCACGGAGACCGTGCTGGTGGTGGAGGATGAGGCCGGCGTGCGCGCGCTCGTCCGCAAGTTCCTCGAGCGTTCCGGATACCGCGTGCTCGAGGCGGCGAGCGGCGACCAGGCGCTCGCGATGGCGGAAAAGGAGCGTGGCAAGATCCACCTGCTGCTCACCGACGTGGTGTTGCCGCGCATGAGCGGCAGCGAGTTGTCGAAGCGATTGGTGCAGGCGCGTCCGGAGATGCGCGTGCTCTATATGTCCGGCTACACCGACGACGCCATCGTGCACCACGGCGTGCTCTCCGCCGGCGCCGCCTTCGTGCAGAAGCCCTTCACCGCCGATTCGCTCGCGCGCAAGATCCGCGAGATCCTCGACTGAGGCGGGTGCGTTTCAGTTCTAGGACCGAAAACCTTTGGCCACGGATTACACAGATGTCACGGATTTCTTCTCTTAAAGACCCGCCTTGGCGGCGGAACTGGGCGGAATAGCCTGAACTTCTTTGCGCTCGTTATCAAGAACGATGCGGCGTATCTGAGGTTTCGGCCCGAAATTCAGCAATAGCCCGACTTCGATCCGCGTACCGCGCAGATAATTGATCACCTGGGCCTCGTGTGATTTCTCCAGCATGGAACAAGCCTTCAACTCAACAACTACACAATCTTCCGCGACAAAATCAGCCCTGAAGTCCCCGACACGCTTGCCGTGGAAATGAACCGGGACGGGATGCTGCCGGTGAAAGCGCACGCCAGCCTCCGCCAGCGCGATGACCATGGCCTCTTCGTACACGGACTCAAGGAAACCCGCACCTAACTCGTTATAGACCGTGTAAAACGCGCCGATGATCTTCTCGGTCAGCTCTTCATGCTTCATGGCGACGCGAGCCTAGGCCTTCGCCACCCAACAAAACAAGAAAAAAAGAAATCCGTGACATCCGTGCAATCCGTGGCCAAGGGTTTTCCTGTCTGGTCATTTATAATCCCTCGTTTCCAGCCAGCAAGGAGAACCTAGCCATGGCGATGGCCAACGTACCGGCGCTGAAAGACGAGTTCGTGAAGCTGAAGACGCGCATGGATAAAGCCGTCAGCGATTTCCAGACGCACATGGGCGGCGTGCGCACCGGCCGCGCGAACATCCACATGCTCGACAACGTGAAGGTGGATTACTACGGCACCGAGATGCCGCTCAACCAGATCGCGCAGGTGCACGCCGCCGACGCCCAGATGCTCACCGTGCAGCCCTTCGATCCCAGTTCCCTTCCGGCCATCGAGAAAGCGGTGCGCGCGGGCGACCTGGGATTCAATCCGCAGAATGACGGCAAGATCGTGCGCATCCCCGTGCCGGCGCTCACCGAGGAACGCCGCAAGGAGATGGTGAAGCACCTGCACAAGATCCTCGAGGACCACCGCACGGCCGTGCGCAACATCCGTCGCGACGGCAACGACTTGATCAAGAAGGCGATGAAGGACAAGAAGGTCTCCGAAGACGAGGAGCGCCGCGCGCTCGAGGAGATGCAGAAGCTCACCGACGCCGAGATCAAGAAGATGGAAGAGATGAGCGCGGCGAAGGAAAAAGAAGTGATGCAGGTGTGAAGAACAGTCTTCAGTCTCCAGTCTCCAGTCTTCATCAGGCGCGTCCTGGCGGACGCGCTTTCGTTTGCTGACGACTGAGGTCTGCAGACCGAGGACTTCTTCCGAAGACTTATAATCACTCCACCATGCCCAGCAGGACAGTCCACGCCGCGTGCCCGCATGATTGTCCTGACGGCTGCGGTGTGCTCATCACGGTGGACGAGCTCAGCGGACGCGCGACGAAGATCCAGGGTGACCCGGCGCATCCCGTCACGCGCGGCTTCCTGTGCGCGAAAGTGGCGAAGTACCTCGACCGCGTCTACTCGCCCGACCGCTTGCTCTATCCCATGCAGCGGCGCGCGCAGAAAGGCACGGGCGGTCCGGAAGCCTTCGAGCGCATCTCGTGGGACGCCGCGCTCGCGGCGATCGCGAAGAAGCTGCAACAGGTGAGCGACGAGTTCGGGCCGGAAGCCATCCTTCCTTACTCCTATGGCGGGACACTGGGCGCGCTCGGCAACTCCTCGATGGACCAGCGCTTTTTCTTCCGGCTGGGCGCCTCGCAGCTCGACCGCACCATCTGCGCCACCGCCGGCGGCGAGTCGCTCATCAGCGTGCTCGGCAAAAAACTGGGCACCGAGCCCGAGCAGTTCGCCGAGTCCAAGCTCATCCTTGCCTGGGGCGCGAACATCCACGGCGCCAACGTGCACCTGTGGCCGTTCATCGAGGACGCGCGCCGCAAAGGCGCGAAGCTCGTGGTCATCGATCCTTACCAGACGCGCACGGCGAAGTGCGCCGACTGGTACATCCCCATCCATCCCGGCACCGACGTCGCGCTCGCGCTGGGGATGATGAACGTCATCATCGGCGAGAAAATCTACGACGCCGATTACGTGGCGCGGCACACCGTTGGCTTCGACGAGCTCCGCGCGCGGGTGGCGGAGTATCCGCCGGAAAAAGTCGCGCAGTGGACGGGGACAGCCGCCGCCGATATCCGCAAGCTGGCGCGCGATTACGCGCGGGTGCGTCCCGCCGCGATCCGCGTCAACTACGGCGTGCAGCGTTCGGAGAATGGCGGCGCCGCCGTGCGCGCCATCGCCATGCTGCCCTGCATCACCGGCTCGTGGAAAGAAGTGGGCGGCGGCCTGCAGCTCTCGACCTCGGGGGCCTATGGCCTCAACAAGCAAGCGCTGGAGCGCCCGGAGCTGATGCGGAAGTCGCCCCTCGGACGCCCGGCGCGCCTGCTTAACATGAGCGAGCTGGCGCGCGTGCTGAATGAGGTTGGTTCGAACAGTGACGGGCCGCCGGTCAAAGCGCTCGTCGTCTACAACTCGAACCCGGCGGCGGTCGCGCCCAACCACAACGGCGTGATACGCGGGCTGAAGCGTCCCGACCTGTTCACCGTGGTGCACGAACAGTTCTTCACCGACACCACCGACTACGCGGACATCATCCTGCCCGCCACCACGTTCTTCGAGCACAAAGACCTGCAGACCGCCTACGGACACTACTACTTGATGATGTCGCACCAGGCCATCGCTCCCCTTGGCGAGTCGCGCTCCAACGTGGAAACCTTCCGCGCGCTGGCCAAGGCGATGGGCTTCACCGACGAATGCTTTGACGAGCCGGTGGACGAGATGATCGAAGGCGCGCTCTCGGGCGGCGCGCCAACCCTCGAGGGCATCACGCGCGAGGACCTGGAACGCGAAGGCCACATCCGCTTGCGGCTGGATGGCTCGTCACGTCCGACGGCCGAGGGCCGAGGGCCGACGCCTTACCTGCCTTTCGCCAGCGGCGGCTTCGCCACCCCCAGCGGCAAGGCCGAGCTCTACAGTGCGACGCTGGCGAAAGAGGGACGCGACCCGATCGCGAGTTTTGTTGCGCCGCGCGAATCGCGCCACACGGAAGCGGCGGCGAAGTATCCGCTCGAGCTGCTCGGCCGCAAGGCGGACAACTACCTGAACTCGACCTTCGCCAATCTTCCCGCTACGCAGGCGATGGAAGACCCCGGCGTGCTCGAGATCCACAGCGACGACGCGGCCGCGCGCGGCATCCGCGACGGCCAGCCGGTGCGTGTGTTCAACGACCGCGGCGCCATCACGCTGCGCGCCAAGGTCAACGGACACAACACCACCCCGCGCGGCGTCGTCGCGACGTATCTGAACTGGGCGAAGCTCACGCCCGGCGGGCAGAACATCAATGTGCTCACCTCGGAGCGGCTCACCGACATCGGCCGCGGCGCCACGTTCTATTCGTGTTTGGTGGAAATCGCCAGGGCGTAAGGTCGAATTCTGAGGATTGAGTCTTGAGGCTTGAGCGGAGACTCTCAAGCTTCTGCCGTCCTCCTCTCCTCCTGTCGTCATTTGCTTTTGACTTTGACTTCCCGCGGATAGAAAAATGCCCGGCATTTCTGCCGGGCATCACCTATTCTTCGTTGGTGCAGCGCGGTTACGCGGACTTCTTTTCGCGGTCCTGCTGGCCCTGCTTCTCTCCGCCCTGACCCGGGTTCTGGCCTTGATGCTGGCCGCCCTGGCCGTGTGCGGGCTTCTTCGGGTCGCCTTGACCCATGTCGCCCTGGTTTCCGCCCTGCTGCTGTTCGCGGTTGCCTTCTTCTTCCATGCCGCCGCCCTGCTGCTGACCACGATTGCGATCGTCCATCTGAGTATTCTCCTGTTCGGGGACTGAGTACTTGGATTGCCGATGCGCGCGCGCTGCTGCCTCAAAGCAGCAGCAGCCCTCGATTTTTCCGCGGTAGGGACGAAAAACGGGCACTATTCAGTTCCCAGAAAGACGTCGTAAGCGTTCCTGTCGATGGTGGCCCCGTTTGGATTCAAGACCTTGACGGTCGAGCGGTAGCGGAACATGTTCCCGAACCGGTCGCGGCGAGCGGACATTTTGAATTCCAAACTGACTGACTGAATTCCTACCCGTTGAAGCGGCAACAACTCATCCGGTTGCGATACTCCATCATGGTTTGAATCGCGCCAGAATCGAAGAGTCGAAAAGACATTGTCGCTCTGATCGATTGTGCCATCGCCGTTCCCACCGTTCTCGGAAAGGTCATACCTTGCGAGTGCCAGAAAACCATTCGGAGCACCGCTAGGATCTTGCAGGGTGTAGTTGCCGAAGAGCTCCCTACCGTCCTCAATCCGGCCGTTTCCATTACGGTCAAGGGCTAGAAAGCCTGCATCCGAGCCGGGAGCTGTCCACGCAAGGTGCAGCAAAGTTCCGTCGCCACGCAGGTCGAAGGGTACACCATTCGCTGCGCTTGTAAGTTGAATGCCGTCAGCCGCCATATCGATGATGATTGGCGAGTTGGGGTCGAAGTTACACCCCGCGATAAACTCGTCGCTATTACAACCGCCGCCCCCACGGGGAACTGGAGGCGGTGGATAGCACGCCTGTGGATCTATAAAATCCGACGTCATGGTAGTGGACCTATAGCAATCGCTGACCTCGGTGTGTCTCGAATGTAAGCGGCCATAGAACACTGTTGTCGCCTTCGAGGTGCCGCTTAGTTGAGTTCCCAACACCGCCGCGTCGGTCTGTGCCTCATTCACCACTGGATTGTTGGGGCATCGAACATCTACAAAAACGCTAACGGCCAATACTTCTGAGACATTACCCGGGCTGCAAACAGCGCCAGCCGAACACATCGCAAGTCCATCGACTTCCATGTCACGGCAAGAAAAACCGAAGCCGCTGACAATTTGAGCGAAGCCGGAACTCGACAGAAGAAAAATGACAATGGCGAGATAAATCCTGGATGAGCACCCTCGCAAAACATTCATATCCAGTCCCTTTTCAGCCCATGGGCTGATTTCGCTATTACTCGGATTTACGAAAACTTGGTCTGAGTTTGTAGCTGGCCTGGTATGCGTAAGCTCGTCCTGTATCGAATCCGACGTCGAAGGTTGCAAACATCTCCTTGGCGAAAGCCTTGCGATTCTTTTCGTATTCGGAGTCGGATGAGAGAGCAGAAGCTGGTTCACCGATTCCCTTTAGCTTTGCGAGTGTTTCTTGTCGTTTCGATCCGCGATGTACGTCAGCAAGAATCTCCGTCAGAAGATCCTGCTTCGCATTGAACTCCGCTTTGAATGCGCTAAAGAATCCGGACCTGTCAGGACCTACAAATGTCCCATCTTCGAAGAATGCTCCATCGACCGATACGCTTATACCCTTCAGTTGAGAAAGCTCCTTTTGGACGGACTCTACTCGGTCCAATTGCCTTAGCGATGAATCCGCCCATGCTGTCAAATCACTGGACTCCGCAAGATTAAACATCGGAGACGCAAGTCTCTGCGAACTGCCTTCGATTAGAACACCTGCCCTGCTGCCTGGACCTGAGTAGTGCCTGACGGTACCGTCGAGGAATGCGCCTTCTTGGACAAACCGTGACTCCTTCTGAAACGTACTGCCGTCTTCCCTGACAAATTCCCAAATCAAAACATATGCAACTACGGCCCTGCTGTTTTTGTTTACCAGCATCACAGAATAGGGGCGCATCAAGTCGAGAGCCCGATTGGAAAAGCCTTTCACAATACCGTGGTAGAGATCGTCGAACTGTGGATCGGACGACTCGATTATGTAAATACGGTGCCGCGCAATGGCTTCGCCCGTCACAGTCCTCCTCGATTCTTGAGCGTTTCCTTGCGGAGGTGCCGATAAAGAGAATGCGAAGGCAAAAGCCAACACCAGCACATTCTTTACTGCGGCGCTCCCCCAACCCTGACCTGCCCCCCATGTCTGGTCCTGTCATAGTGACACGGTCTCCGGGTTTTGTGCGCCCCGCAACGGTGGCCCTGGAGCGGGGATGGGGGAGTGGGGCAGGGGGCCGGCGTGG
>JACPNR010000005.1 GCA_016185395.1 Candidatus Korobacter versatilis | reverse complement strand
CTCAATGAGTCTTTTCGCGAGTAACGCCGCCCACCCTTTGCGCGGCCAAACCCGCGCCGCGCAAAGGATGGGGCACCCTCAAGATTTTTCCGGACTATACTCAGTCGGCGCCGCGCACAGACAAAGGGTGGGCCACCCGCCGTTCCTCCGCGTTCCTCCGCGGTAAGCCTTTGCCTTCCTCCGTGCCTCCGTGGTGAAAAATTCTTGTCAAGCCCCCAAAATCTCCGATTTCCCGCTAACCCACTCCATCCATTCCAAATAGAGTTTTCAGATAGTTGGCCAGATTGCCCTACCCGTTCTGTCATACTGAAAATAAGGCAGGGTGTGCCCGCCGGTTTCAGTCGCTCATTCTCATAACGAACCGAATCTCTGGGGATACATCGGGAATCCCCGGGGATTCTTGGGGATTTCGGGCAAATCCCCGGGGATTTCCTGGGGATTCCTTGGGGATTTATCTCCCTAACTCGCTGAAAACAAACATTATCCCTCGGATTATACCGGAGCAGGGGAGGGGAATCCCCAGCCGGTCCTACGCAGCAAGAAAAGAGACGGCCAGAAGGCCGTCTCTACCGGAGATTACTGCCGTTAGTGGGCGCGGCGGTTGGGGTTTTTCTCGTCGAGTTCGACCTTGCCGTCCTTGATGTGGATGATGCGGTGGGCGTAGCTCGCGATATCCGGCTCGTGCGTCACCAGGATGATGGTGTTGCCCTGGCTATGCAGGTTGTCGAACAGCGCCATGATCTCGGTGCCGGTCTTCGAGTCCAGGTTGCCGGTGGGCTCGTCGGCCAGGATGATGGAGGGGTCGTTGACCAGGGCGCGGGCGATGGCCACGCGCTGGCGCTGGCCGCCGGAGAGTTCGTTCGGCTTGTGCGTCATGCGCGATTCGAGGTCGACCTTGCGCAGCGCTCCCTTGGCGCGCTCGATGCGCTCGTCGGAGGCGGTGCCGTTGTAGATGAGGGGCAGCTCCACGTTGTGCAGCGCGGTGGCGCGGGCCAGCAGGTTGAACGTCTGGAAGACGAACCCGATCTCCTTGTTGCGGATGCGCGCCAATTCGTCGTCATCGAGCTCGGAGACGAGCTGGTTGTTGAGCCAGTACTTGCCCTTGGACGGCGTGTCGAGGCAGCCGATCAGGTTCATGAGCGTCGACTTGCCCGAACCGGAAGGGCCCATGATGGCAACGTACTCGTTCTTGCCGATGGTGATGTCCACGCCGCGGAGGGCGTGCACCTGCTCGGAGCCCATGTCGTAGGTCTTCCACAGCTCGTCGGTGACGATCATGCCCTCGCGGGGCGGGGCATTGAGTGCGGCGTTACTGAGTACGGTTGCGCTGTCAGCCATGGTGAGTAGTCCCGATGCCATCGTAGCCGCCTTTGCGTTTCTGGCGGGCACGTCGCCCGCCGCCACACCACTTCACTGGTGTAAACGTAATAGACGGCTGAATGGTTCCAAGGTTTACTATTTATCCTCTTTTTTCGGTGCGGCGTTGTTGACCTTGACGCTGGCCCCGTTCTTCAGGGTACGCAACACCTTATAGCTGCCGGTCACGATCTCGTCCCCTTCGTTAAGGCCGCTGCGGACTTCCACGTCGGTGGTGCCGGTGATGCCGGTCTCCACCTTCTTGAACTCCACCTTACGCTTGTCGCCCTTGCCGGTGAGGACGAAGACGCCCTGC
The DNA here is from genome assembly GCA_016185395.1 of Candidatus Korobacter versatilis. Classification (GTDB taxonomy): domain Bacteria; phylum Acidobacteriota; class Terriglobia; order Terriglobales; family Acidobacteriaceae; genus JACPNR01. The sequence goes on along the minus strand of JACPNR010000005.1, from coordinate 90,448 downwards.
AGCTCCTGCTTGGCGTCCTTATCGGGCTTGGCCGGGGTGGCGGCCTGCACGCCGCCCTTGCCGGGCTTCTTCTCTTCCAGGTCCGCCTTGGTGCGGATGGTCAGCGCCTGCAGCGGGATCGCCAGCGTGTTCTGCTTGGAGGCGGTGGTGATCTTCGCGGTCGTGGAAAGGCCGGGGCGCAGGTTCGCCGGCGGAGTGGTGATGGTCACCACGACCTTGAAGTCCTTGGCCTCCTGCGACCCGGCGGTGGTCTGCGACGTGGCCAGGCCGGTGGAGCGCAGGATGGCGATGTTGCCGATCTCGGTGACGGTCCCGGGGAACTTCGTATTTGGGATGGCGTCGATGGTGACTTCGGCGGCCTGGCCCAGCTTCACGTTGACGATGTCGGTCTCGTCCACGCGGACCTCGGCGGTGATGACGGACATGTCCGCCAGCGTCATGAGCGTGGAGCCGGGCGAGTTCTGGATGCCGACCACGACCGTCTCACCCTCGCGCACGGGCAGGCTGGTGACCACGCCGTCGTAGGGTGCCACGTATTGCGTCTTGCTCAGCACGTCGGAGGCGCGGGTGAGCGTGGCGGCGTTCTGCGAGATGCGCTTCGACGCCGATTCATTCTGCGCGCGCGCCTGGGCGTAAGCCGCGACCGCGGCGTCATGCGCGCTCTTCTTGGTGTCGTAGTCGGATTTGGGGATGAGGCCTTGCTGGTAGAGGCCCTGGGCGCGGTCCCAGTCGAGCTTGGTACGGTCAGCGTCTGCCTTGGCGCGCTCGATGCCGGCGGCCGCGGCCACGGCGTCCGTGCGCGAGACGTCGAGCGAGGCGCGCATGGCGTTCACGTCGGCGTTGGACTGCACGTTCTCGAGCTGGGCCAGCATCTGGCCCTTCTTCACGTGGTCGCCTTCCTTCACGAACAGGCGGGTGATCTTGCCGAAGGCGTTGGCGCCGATGTTCACGTAAGTCTTGGGCTTGATCTCGCCGGAGGCGCTGACCACGGTGGCCAGGTCCTCGCGCGCGACCTTGCCGCTCTGCACCTCGGGAGCGTTGCCGCCGGAGAACGCGACCGTCCCCCAGACGATGCCAATGACCACGACCAGGACGACGATGCCGATGATGAGTTTCTTGTTCATTTTTGAATGAGCTTCCTTCGCGAACGCGCAGCCCTGCCTCGGCTCGCGGAGAAAAAATGCGCAAGTCGGCTTGCGACAGCTCTCAGCGTTGGAGGATATCGCGGGTGCCCGTCGAAGGATTATACCCGCGACTGCGCGGAGAGACGAATGGAGAATTGCGCAACGGAGGGCGTCCGGACAAAGGCCGCGGTGTCCCGAAAAAATGCGCAACCCGTCCCGGGGGAGGCGGTCTAAGAGTATGGGTTAAGGGCATTTCGGCAGCCCGCTGCCTTGCCACTGGTGGGGAATGAACCTACAATGTATGCACCTCGAACCGCGCTTGTTAAGGAGTGGTGTTTGCGTATGAGTTGCATCCAGTCTCGTCCCTTTGCCGCATTGCTGGTGGCCATTTTCCTGTCTTTCAGCGGCGGAGTGTTGCGCGCGCAAGACACCAAGCCGGGCGAGCCGGCGGCGAAGGCCGCTCCACCCCAGACGGCTGACCCGAAGGCAGGGGCCGCCGCGAGCGGCGAGCAGGACCCGTTGAAGCGTCCGCTGAGCGAAAAGCAGAAGAAAGAGAATGAGAAGTCGCTCAAGCAGGAGCTGAGCAAGACTTACCAGAGGTGGCTCAAAGAGGACGTGACGTACATCATCACCGGGGAGGAGTTGGCGGCGTTCAAACAGCTCTCGAACGATGAGGAGCGTGACCAGTTCATCGAGCAGTTCTGGCTGCGTCGCGATCCCACGCCGGACACGGTGGAGAACGAATACAAGGAAGAGCACTACCGGCGCATCGCCTACGCGAACGAGCACTACGCTTCCGGCAAGCAGGGCTGGCGCACCGACCGCGGGCGCATCTACATCGTTTTCGGACCACCGGACGAGGTGGATTCGCACCCCAGCGGCGGGTACTACCAGCGTCCGATGAGCGAGGGCGGCGGCTCGACTTCGACCTACCCATTCGAGATCTGGCGGTACCGCTACCTCGAGAACATCGGGCAGGAGATCGAGATCGAGTTCGTGGATAAGTCGGTCAGTGGCGAGTACCGCATGACGCTCGACCGGTCGGAGAAAGATGCGTTGCTGAACACTCCGAACGGGGGACTGACCCAGTACGAGCAGATGGGATTGAGCGGCAAGGCGGACCGTTTCAACCGCGGGCAGATCGAGCGGCTGGGCCGCAATCCTTTCGAGAACGTGGACAACAGCAAGTTCTTCGACCGGATGGACACCTTCTACAAGCTGCAGAAAACGCCGCCCGTCAAGTTCAAGGGGCTGGAAGAGATTGTAAGCCACAAGATCCGCTACAACCTGATGCCGTTCGACGTGCGCACCGATTTCGTGCGCGTGACGAGTGACACGGTGCTGGTGCCGGTCACGATCCAGGTAAAGAACAAGGACATCACGTTCGCGGCGAAGGACGGGATCCAGCGCGGCGTGGTGAACATCTTCGGCCGCATCTCGACCATGACCGGCCGCATCGCGCAGACGTTCGAGGACACGGTGCAGATCGACGTGCCCAACGACCTGCTGACCAAGACGCAGGAAAATGCTTCGCTGTACTGGAAGGCGGTGCCGCTGCGTCCGGGGCGGTACCGGCTGGACGTGGTCGTGAAGGACGTGAACGGCGACCGCCTCGGGACGTGGAACCGCGGCATCCAGGTGCCGGCGTTCGACGAGGACAAGCTGGCGTACTCGAGCCTGATCCTGGCCGACCAGATGGAGAAGGTGTCGTCGAAAACGATCGGCAGCGGCAACTTCGTGATTGGCACCACGAAGGTGCGTCCGCGGCTGGACGCGGCCAACGGCAAGCCGGCAACGTTCAAGCGCAACCAGCGTGTGAACTTCTGGATGCAGGTCTACAACCTCGGCATCGACGAGAAGACGAACAAGCCGGAAGCCACGGTGGAGTACGACGTGGTGAACACGGCGACCAACAAGGCGGTACTGCACACGGCGGAATCGACGGCGCAGATGGGCAACATCGGCGCGCAGATGACGCTGGAGAAGACCTTCACGCTGGACAAGCTGGAGCCGGGGACGTATCTGATCACCATCAAGGTCGATGACAAGATATCGAAGCAGACGGTGAGTCCGACGGCGAAGTTTTCGGTGGAGTAGGGCTTTACGTAGCGTCCAAGGCCAGGAAGATCCCTCACTGTGAGAGGTTCAAAGTTGGCCCGCAAGCTGGGATGGTCGTTGGTGATGTTGGCGCTGGCGTTGCCGGCGTGGGCGACCTCCCGCGTCGCGAGCGTCTCCGGAGCCGTGCGGAATTCGGCGGGCGTCGGCCAGATGGGCGCGCTCATCGAGATCATCCCGGCAAACGGCGGCGCGACCAGGCGCGTCTACACCGATGAACACGGGCAGTACAGCGCCGGCGAGATCGCGCCCGGCAGCTACTTGTTGCGGGCGAGCGCTGCCGCCTTCCTTCCTTCCTTGCGCGAGAACGTACAGCTCACCGGCGGCGCGCACCAACTCATCAACCTGACGTTGAACACGCTGTTCGAAGCCATCCAGTTGCTGCCGGAACGGCGCAGACCCACCACCGGCGACGAAGAATGGAAATGGACGCTGCGCTCGGTGGGGAACCGGCCCATCCTGCGCGTGCTCGACGATGGGCAGTCGGTCATGGTCTCGAGTTCGGAGAACGGCGGCGACCGTCACCTGAAGGCGCACGTGTCGTTCGTGGCCGGGTCGGAATCGGCCGGCTTCGGCTCGAGCGCGGACGCCAGCACGGTGTTCTCCCTGGAACGCTCGATGTTCACCACCGGGACGCTCGCTTTCCGCGGCGATGTGGGTTACGGCAATGGCGAGCCCGGCGGCGTGATTCGCGCGAGCTACGCGCAACCGGTGGGCGGTTCGCGTCCGGAGATCGCGCTGACGGCGCGGCGTTTTGCGACTGCCGGAACGGCGCAGCAGTATGGCGCGCTGGAAGCCTTTTCCCTCGCCGCCAGCAACACCATGACGCTTACCGAAGCGGTGGAGATCACCGCGGGCAGCGAGTTCCAGACGGTGCAGTTCGCGCGCCGCGTGAGCGCAGTGAGACCGTTCGGGACGGTAGACGTTCACATCACGCCGGATACGGTGCTGGAATACCGCTACGCCAGCTCGCAGCTTTCTGCGCAGAGCGCGATGCGCGCCGCCAAAGGGTTCGATAGCGCGCCTGCGGACCTGACCGAGTCAGGTCCGAGAATGTCGCTCGCGGGCGACCGTCCGGTGCTCGAGCGCGCGCGTCACCAGGAGCTCTCGCTCGCGCATCGTTTCGGCAACACGCGGCTGCAAGCGGCGGCGTACATGGACAACGTGGGAAACGCGGCGCTGCTGGGCGTAGGCGACGTCACGGCAGAGAGTGGCGACTTTCTGCCCGACGTCTACTCCAGTACGTTCACGTGGAACGGCGGCGACCTGAACACCACGGGAGCGCGGCTGGTGGTCCAGCAGCGGTTCTCGGATGGGTTCACGGCGACGCTCGCCTACGCGACCGGCGGGGTGATCGCGGCACGCGGCGACGGCGTGGCGTGGGACGCGGTGCAACGCAGCCTGCGCAACGAGCGTCGCCACGCGGTGGCGGCAAAGTTTTCGGGGATCGTGCCGCGCGCGAACACGCGCTGGGTGGCTTCCTATCGCTGGACCAACGGCCACGCGCTCACGCCGGTCGACTGGTTCGACGCTTCGCCGGGGCAGGCTGATCCGTATTTCAGCCTCTTCGTGCGGCAACCGGTGCCGGCCGCCGGCTTCCTGCCGGAGCACATGGAGCTGCTTGTGGACGTCCGCAATCTTCTCGCGCAAGGCTACGTGCCGGTGTTGGGCCGCGACGGACAGACACTCTACCTGGTGCAGGCGGCGCGGTCGGTGCGCGGCGGAGTGGCGTTCAGTTTCTAGGGAAGCGATAAGCAATAAGCGATAAGCCAGAGTGAGATTGAGATAAAGACAAAGCCCCGCTGATCAGCGGGGCTTTTGCTTTGGTGGGAGCTGTTTCTTCTTCTTGTCGTCGAAGACGGGTTCGTCGGCGAGGCCGAGGAAGCCGCCGGCCTGATAGGAGATGGGCTCGGGTGTGGGTTCGCCATCCGTCGCCGCGTTCGGGTCTTTGGCGCGCATGGTGATGAGCAAGGCGTGGTCGCGGTCAGCCGCGGGCGCGACCACGGCCGCGGGTGAAGCGCCGCCGGTGGCAGTATTCAGCGCGCGATCGAGTTCGTCGGCGCCGGCCTGCGCAAGCTCCACGTCGGAGACGTGCGCGGAGAGCGTGGCGGCAGTTTCCTGGTCGAAGGCAGTCCATTTCATGATCGATTTCCTAGGCGATATAGGGACGAAGTGACGGCTGCAAGTGAGATGCTGCTCACGTCGAGGACGCTGCTTGGAGCCGGTCCGCCGTCGAAGATGGTGTTGCAGCCTTGCCGGTCGGTATCCGGATGAAGAAACTATACGCGTTGGCAGCCTCGCTCTTGACGATGCTGGGAGTGGCGGTTCGCCCAGAGCGGGCCGATCATCTCTGCCGCGGCCAAGACCGGCTGTTGCCCGCTCTGTAAGTAAGATGGACTGACGATGAAGGCCCACCCAATTGGGTGGGCTTTGATTTGTTTACCGCAGAACGTGCGCTTCGTCACCACCGCGAGTGATTGACATCACCGTAACTGTATTCGGACATTCAGACAATCAATGCCCGAAAGGGGGAAAGCCTGTGCTGCCCCCGGTACTATCTCGACGCGTGCAGTCCGCCTTGAGTGGGCTTTGTTGCCTCGCTCGCTCGGAGCAGCCGATTCACGCGCGGGACGTAGCTAGCTGCACAGGGATTCGCCCTGCAGAGGCTGCAAAGATCCTCCAACTGCTCGCGTGGGGCAGTTTTTTGGAGTCTGCTCGCGGCAGTAGGGGTGGCTTCTGGCTCAGCCGACCGTCGAGCCAGATTCGCGTTTCAGAAGTCGTCCGATTCTTCGACCGATCCTCCGACGCGAACGCTGCGACTCCGCTCATCAAGGCACTCCAAACGGTGACAGCTCCGTGCTGCGCCGCCATGGAAGAACTGACGATTGAAGACCTGACCCGACTCATGGGGTTTGAATGCCGCGAAGAAACGTTGATTAGCAAGCGTTAGGTGCGACCATCGTGGGGGTGGTCTCATGCGAATCATTCCGAAACTAGTTTGTCTCTTTGCGTCCCTCTTGTTGGGGGCGGGTATGGCGCAAGATGTGGTCGATCCACAGGAAGCCACTGCGGACGCGCCAAGCGCTGGCCGGCCTAAGACCGAGGCCGTGCCGATCCTGACCGGCTACGCCACATTTGTGAGCAGCTTCAGCCCGGGCGAGCAGCAACTCAGTCCGACGGTCGCACCGATTCTTCTGATCCCCTTCGGCGACAAGTGGCTGATCGAAGCGGAAGGAGAGTTCGAGGGCGATTACATGCACACGACCGGCGAGCCTTGGGAAAGGGAATGGGAGAAGGGCGTCGAGTACGTGCAGGTGGACTACCTCGCCAATAAGTATCTGACCGTGGTGGGGGGGAGATTTCTGACTCCATTCGGGATCTACAACGAGCGGCTACACCCGAGCTGGATCAAGAACCTCCAGACGATGCCTCTGATCATGCCGCTGGAGGAAGGGTCTGGAAACGGCATTCAGTTTCGGGGCGGCGTCCGGCTCGGCGATGACGTCAACTTCAATTATGCGACCTACTTCTCGGCGGCGAGTGCGGTGCGCGCCTTCAAAGCGTCGCGTGCCGCTGGCTTTCGGACAGCTCTATTCTTCCCGCGGAAGCGCGTGGAAGTGGGTGTGTCATACCAACGCACGCTTCAGGACGAGAACTTCAACACTGTCGGAATCGACTTCACCTGGCAGCCGAAGGCCCAACCGTTTGACTTCCGCGCGGAGTATGCGAACAGCGAACTTTTCGGTCAAGGCTACTGGTTGGAGGGTGCTTACCGGCTTCGTCGGGTTCCTTTCGCACGGAAGTTCTTCCGGCGTTCTCAGGTGATAGCACGGGTCGAGCAGTATTTCGTCCCGGAGATGGGTATGGGTGGCGGCGGAGAAAGGGAGCTGCCGGAAAGCGACACGACCCGCTTCACCGTGGGGTGGAACTACTACTTCCGGGATGACCTGAAGCTGGCGGTAGCAGGCGGTCGCTCCTTCAGCACCGACGGCGATCGCAACGTCGAAAGCATTGGCTTGGCATACCGCTTCACGATTCCGCTCGCGGGAGGCAAGTAGTCATGAAAGTGAAGACGGCACTGCTGCTTCTCTGCACGATGGCCTTACTAGCCAGTAGCGCGATTCCTGCGGTCGCAGGATCGCACCCCGCGCCAAAGAAACGTTCGGCGCCAGCTGCGCCGACTCCCGCGTCCCAGACGGACGCGGAGAAACGCGCGTTGACAGCCGATGCAGCGTACAAGTCCAACTGCCTTCGTTGCCACGGCGAACCGCGAAAGTACTCCGAGCGCGCCATGAAGACCATCTTGCGGCATATGCGTGTTCGGGCCAACATGACAGAGGAAGAGGCGCGACTGGTCCTGGAATACCTCACTAAGTGAGGAAGGAGCCCAAGAAATGAACGGAAGACGAGCAGGAAGAATCGTTTTACTGGCGTGCGTTGTTCTTGTGGCTGTCCTGCCTGTACTGGGCGGAGCGCCACGCATTGTACAGATCACCGCGAACAGCGATAACACGTTCAAGCTCGCGGGTCAGAAAAGGGCTGTGATAACGGCCAAGCCTGGAGAGGTGTTACGTCTTCAGATCACCGCTCGCAAAGGCAGCGAATCGGAGAAGGATGGGACCGTCCACAGCTTCACGATCAATGCCCTGAAAGACCAGGGATGGGACCTGCGGCTCAAGGAAGGTACTCAGGAATTCACGGTGGTGGCGCCGACAACTCCAGGTGAGTACGTCGTCGAATGCACCGTAAAGTGCGGCGAGGGCCACGACGACATGAAGATGAAGCTGGTAGTCGCACCCTAGCTAGCCGCTCGCGTTGGAGTGTTGTATGGACGTATCACGGCGTGGATTTTTCGGATTCCTGGTGCGAGGAGCGGCTGCGCTCGTGGCGGTAGGCGCCGTCTCGAAGGCGCTTGCTTCGCGCATCTTCCGCGAAGAGCTGCCGGCGCGCTCCATCGCACCGAGCAATCAACGTTGGGTGATGGTCATAGACCTGGCGAAGTGCGATGGTTGCCGCGACTGCACGAAGGCATGCCGAGCGATGCACTTCGTCCCCCCGATGCAGGATTGGATCAAGGTCTTTGAGATCACCGATAACCCAACCGCAGGCGCATATTGGTTGGCTCGCCCTTGCATGCACTGTGACAATCCACCCTGTGTTCGCGGCTGTCCCGTGGGAGCCACATTCAAGCGCACAGACGGGATCGTGATGCAGGACAACGACCGTTGTATTGGCTGCCGCAACTGCATTGCCCAGTGTCCTTACGGTGCGCGTTCCTTCAACTGGGCCGACCCGCCCCACACTGCGCAGGAGATGGCTAGACCGTACTCGATGGAATACATGTACCCGCATCGGAAGGGGACCGTCGAGAAATGTGGTTTCTGCCCGCACCATCTGCGCGAAGGCAAGCTACCTGCCTGTGCCTCGGCATGCACCATGGGCGCGGTCTATTTCGGCGATGAGCTGGAAGACGCTGTCACCAACAGTAAGGGCGAGACCATCCAGTTCACAAAGATTACCAAGCGCGGCGCCGCTTTCCGGCTCATGGAGGAGCTTGGCACTGAGCCCCGGGTGTACTACCTGCCACCGGCCAACCGGAAGTATCCATCTCCGGTGGAGAAGCAGCACGCGTAGGAGGAGCGATGAACGCGCGCGAGCAGAACCTTCTAAAGTCCGTCACCGTGACCACTTGGCGGTTTCGTATCTGGGTCGGTTTTCTGCTGGCTGTTCTCGCCGTGGGCGCCTACGCATACGTACTGCAACTGCGCCAAGGGTTGGTCGTGACGGGGCTGCGCGACCAGGTCTCATGGGGCCTGTACATTACGAATTTCGTGTTCTTCATCGGCATCAGCCATGCGGGGACCCTAATCTCCGCGATTCTTCGGGTGACAGATACCGAATGGCGCCGCCCGATCACCCGCATGGCCGAGGCCATCACAGTGTTCGCGCTCTGCATCGGAGGGCCGATGGTGATCGTGGATCTTGGCCGGCCCGATCGCATGTGGAACCTGTTCCGCTATGGCCGTATCCAATCACCGATCATCTGGGACGTACTCTCGGTCTCCACGTATCTGGTGGGCTGCCTGTTGTATTTCTTCATCCCAATGATTCCCGATCTGGCGCTGCTGGCGGACCGGCACGAGCTTGCGCCGTGGCGGCGGCGTCTCTACAAGCGCTTGTCTCTCGGTTGGACGGGGACGCCGGGCGAGAAGGAGCTGCTTGAGCGGGCGATCGGGGTGATGGCGGTAGTGATTATACCGCTGGCGGTCTCGGTCCATACCGTCGTCTCCTGGATCTTCGCGATGACCCTCCGGCCGGGCTGGGATAGCAGCATCTTCGGACCGTACTTTGTAATTGGCGCAATCTACTCGGGCGCCGCCGGCGTTGTCTTCTCGATGTTTGTGCTCCGGCGGATCTACAGGCTCGAGGCCTACATCGAAATCAAACACTTCCGGAACCTTGGACTGCTCCTGCTGTCCTTCGCGCTGCTCTATCTCTACTTCAACATCAACGAGTACCTGACAATCGGCTACAAAGTGGAGGGACCAGAGCGGCGACTCGTCTACGACCTCTTCTTCGGCCGTTATGCCGGCGCATTCTGGACGGTACAGACTGTGGGCGTCATAGTCCCACTCTTGCTGATGTTGACCGTGCTCGCCTGGCCACGCTATCGCCAGTTCACCGTGCAGGGTGTTTCGCTGGCCGCCTTCCTAGTGGTGATCGGGGCCTGGGCCAAGCGTTATTTGATCATCGTTCCTACGCTACAGACGCCGTTCCTGCCGGCTCAGCATCTGCCAGAGAACTGGACGAATTACACGCCGACCTGGGTGGAGTGGAGCATCACTGCGGCCGCACTTGCAGGTTTTCTGCTGATCTACACCTTGCTCTCGAAGCTGTTTCCAATCGTCTCAATCTGGGAAACGCGAGCAGAGGGGGAACCGACTTCCGAGGTCAGCGTCGCCGGCGCATCGCGGTGGTGGCGCCGCGGCACCGCCGCAAACACCACGGCCCTCGTGCTGTTAGCGGCTCTTCTTGTGTTCCCATCCCGCGCGCAAGCCAAGGCACCGCGGAAGCTTCCTCCGCAACCAACGGTGATCACGATCGAATCCCACGTAGTCCCAACGCCAGCCTCAGAACCAACAGGGGAAGCCGCCCCATCGCAGCCGGACAGTCATCGCGTCTACTTCTATGCCGGACCGTGGCTGAACCATCCCCCTCCGTTCGGGGGGCAGGAGGAGAAGACCGAGCCGCCCGCGATCGCGGTCGTGGCTTCGCTGCGTAATCCGGACGGTACGCCTGCCGCCTACAAAGCCGTGACATTCGCGCTCCAGACCGGATTCGGTGTGCTGCAGCTGGGGAGCCGCCCCACCGACGCACGCGGACATGTGGAACTCGTTCTACGCGACCAGCGTTATGGCGCGTACCCGATTACCGTCAGCTTCAGCGGCGACGACGAGTTCGCGCCCGCCACATCACGGCAGAAAGTGGAATTTGGTCTGCCCCCGGCGCCCGGTCTCCCAAGAACTGGCGTGCTGATCACACCGTATGCGACCCCTGGAATTGGCATCCCGTTCCTTGGCTTTTATGGGTTCATGTGGGTCGTATTTACCTACACGTTTGGTTATCTCGTGCTATATCGAATGAGGCGGGTGAGACAAGAAAACGGTAATCGGACAAAGGGTGGAGACTGATTTTTCTCTTCCCGGTTCCGTATTGCCTGTTAATGCCCTGCTGCGGCCCGATCGGCATGCGCCATGGAGCCGAATCACACCTTATGCCACGCCCGGTGTGGGTATCCCGTTCATCGGGCTCTCCGGCCTCACCTGACAACCCTGGCGGAACGCTTTCGGGACGCGCGCGAGAAAGCGGGCATTTCGCCGGAGATGGTCCTTTACTGCGGCCGGCACGACTACGGCACCAGGATGATGGAGAGGACTGGCAATCTGAAGGCTGTAATGAAAGTGATGGGCCACCGCGATGTCAAAACGGCGATGAAGTACCAGCATCCCGAGCTTGAGATCGTGCGTGCAGCCCTCGAAAAAGGCAGCGAGGCCAAAGAAGCGAGCGCGTCGAAAAAAATCTACGGCACACTTTGCGGCACACCTACAAACTGGCACCACGGTAAGTGATTGAAAAGATGGTGAGCGCGGAAGGAATCGAACCTTCAACCTACTGATTAAGAGTCAGTTGCTCTGCCAGTTGAGCTACGCGCCCACGATTGTCCAGGAGGAACTAACGCAGGAAGGCAGTAAGGATTATAACAAACTGCCTTTCCTGCGAACGATCCCGGGGGCGCGCGCTAGTACTCGAGCACCTTCACGTAGAGATCGTACGTGCCTTTCATCTTGGCGGTGTTGAAGGACTGGCTGGCCGCATCTCCTCTAGCGGGCGCCGGGCCGAAATGGACTTCCAGCCTCGTCGGTGTGGCGCCCTTCCACTTGAGGTGAGCGGTGTAATCCTTCTTCTGCTTGAGCGGGGAATCCTCCTGTCCCTTGTAGTTGTTAAGATCATTCTGCTGGTAGTCGCGAATGATCTCGTCGTGCATGAGTTGTAATTTGGCGCGGAGTTTTTGCAGGGCGCGCAGGCGCACGACGGCGCCGCCCCATTGATGGTGGAGCGCCATGCGGTAGAACTCGGCGTTGAAGTACTCGCGCCACGCTGTGCCTTCGAAGGTCTCGCGCGCGCCGGCCTTGAGCTTGGACTTGGCGTAGTCCTTGAAAGCGTCGAGCGCCATGTCGCCGTAGGTGCGCGGCAGGCCGACTTCCTTGAATAAGCCGCGCAGTCCGCCCGTTACGGCTTGCTTCGCGCCGATTTTGGCAATCTTCTCGGCTCCGCGGCTGCGCAGGACGCAGTAGGCGACGATGGTCTTTACCTTTGGTCCCCACTTAATGATGGACTTGGTGGCATGCGTGTTGATGAGTTCCTTGACGGAGGCCTTGTCGGCCTCGGTGAACTCGTCGAGCGGGTCGGGCCATTCGTCGCGCATCTTGCCCTGGAGCATCTCGGCGCGGATCTGGTCGCCATCCATGAACTCGTAACCGCCGACCTCCTTGAAATCGCCGCCGGCCCAGATGACGTCCTTGCCCATATCGAAGACCTTCTTGAGCACGGCGTGGGTACCGCCGATGACGAAGCCCTCTTCCTTGGAGTTCTTGATGATGTCGCCGACGAAGTCCACGGCCTCGACGCCCCACTGCGCCCAGGCGGATTTCCAGATGCCGGAGATGACGCGGTCGCCCGCGGCGGCCTCTTCGCGCTTGGCGTCCTCGAAGGCGGCGTGCAGCATCTCCTCGCTTTGGCGTGCGCCGGAGATGCCCTGATCGAGCTCGGCGAGGGACTTGTTGAGGTCGGCGAGCGCGTCTTGCGGGTCCCACCACTCCGCGTTGTAGACCTTCCCCTTGGAGCCGACGACCTCGACGGTGGTGAGCTGCGGGTCGCCGTCGCGGCGCGCGTCTGCGATGGACTTCTCGAGGCGCTCTTTCTCCGTGGCGAGGGGATAGCGTTTGTCATTGAGACGGTTGAGGCTGTTGATGGCGAACTCCCGCTCCCAGCCGGCTTTCTCGAGCTCCCCGTGAGCGAGGATGGCCTGGTCTTCGAGCTTGGCCACCTCGTCCTTGGAGATGCCCTGCTTCTTCTCGAGGGCGTCGATCATCGCCTGTATCTGCGCGCCCGTCTTCTGGTAGGAGAGCGGGACCTTGATGCCTTTGGCTTTGAGCTGTTTCAGGAGCGCGTTCCGCTGATTGAGGGCATCCACATAGGCCTGGTTGCTGCCGTTGGCGCCGGCATCTTGCAAGTCCTGAGAGAACTTGAGCTGATCAAGGTAGTCGATCTGCAGTTGGAGGTTCGGGTCGGGGCGGGCCTTCGCGATGCGAGCGCGGATGTCGGCTTCGATCTGCTTGGCACGCTCGTAAGGTCCCTTAGCGGCTTCGTAGCGCTGGCGTGCTTCCTGGATGAGCGGGTCGAGTGACTTGATGCTGCTGTCGAGGTCATTGATCTGGCTCTTGATCTGGCGGACGCGCTGCTGCCCGGCTTCATAGTCCACGCGGATGCGGCCGATGTGGATGTCCTCAGGGCGCTTGAAGCGCATGCCGCGCTGGCCCTCGTTCATCTTGGTGATGCGGTACTTGCCGGTGTCCTTGTCGCGCTCCCACTCGGGGTCCTTGTCGCCGTAGGTGGCGTCGATGGATTCGCCGTCATAGCTGAGGGTGCCGTCCAGGGTGACGCGCTCGCCGGCGATCATCTGGCGGATGGGCGGCGGCAGGTCCTTGCGAGTCTCAGCGAAGACGAGCTCGTGGAAGGCGTTGAAGGTGCGTCCGTTGACTTGGCCCTCGAAGCTGGCGCCGGAGGGCGCCTTCATCGTGAGGTAGTTCTGATCCTGCGTGAACTCCCACTCGCGTCCGGAATCGTCGACCCAGGTGCCGGTGAAGTCGATCTTGGCGGACTTGTCCACGGTCTGGGGACGCTGCGCGGCGAGTGGCGCGACCGACAGCCACAGCGCAACGAGGACGAGCGACGATTTGCGCAGCAGAAGCGACGACCTGCGCAGCATGAGAACCTCCAGCGAACGAATACGTGCCGGGCCGTTGGCCGTTGTCTCCGTCTACTTGCCGAACAACGAATCTTCGTCGGTGGCTTCGCCGGCGCCGAAGTCCTTTTCGGGGTCCTTCTTCTTCTTGCGTCCGGCGGCGGCGGCCCCGGCAGCGATCCCGCCCCCAGCGGCGGCCTTGGTGGCGTTATCGGGGATGGCGCCGCAGTCGCTTGGTCCGCTGCAGTCGCCGGCGCGCGCCTTGCCTTGCGTGAGCACGGCGAGGCAGACGGCCATCCACAGCACCCACAACACGCGATAGATGATGGTCTTCATGCTGCACCTCCTCTTTTCGTGACCCTTGATACGTTCAATCTTTCGTGGCCCAGAGCGCGACGCGCTCGCTGGGGAGCGCGTACTTTTCCACCACGACGCCCAGCGCGGCGCCATAAGCGACGTGGCCGATCATGCTGATGAGGATGAAATCGAACTTGTTGCTCACGCGCAGGAACATGGGAAACAGCCCGAGCATGCAGGCCTCGAGAAACATGCCGAAGGCGATGCCCCAGTACCAGCGGATGCGTCCGAAGGCGAGCGCGTACATCACGCCGAAAGAGACGCCATTCCAGTAGTGGTAGGTCCAGCCGGCGAACTTGGCGAGCGCACTCGAGGTCGGCGCGCCGGTGATCCAGTTGCCGAACATGAGGATGGGGACGGTCCAGTCGTAGCCGAAGATGTGGCTGCGTTCGACCAGGGCGCGCGTGCCATCGTAGGCGACGGTGGCGACAACTCCCCCGAGTATCCCGACCCAGAGCGAGTTGAGGAACAGGTCAGCGTCGATGCGCCGCGCGTACGCAGCCAGCGCGCACAGCAGCAGGACAGACGGCACGCCGCAGACGGCGAGGAAGAACGGCATCCGCAGCCATCCGAAGACGTGCAGGAACAACGCCGCGATGCCGGCGGCGGCGAGCGCCAGCGCGCACCAACGCAGGCGCGCTTCCACGGCGCGACGTTGCGCGGCTTTGGCCTCAGCGCGCACGGCGTCCGGCTTGTCCATGCTCGGCACCTAGCGGCCTGCTCCCGTGGCGTCGGCGGCGGCGCGCGGGCGCGGTGCTGGTCCGGCGAGGAACGCCTGCGCGCGGTCGGAGACCATCATCAATCCGGTGACGATGGCGTAGGTGAACCCGGCGGTGAGGACGGCGGCAAAGATGTCGCCAACGGAGTTTCCCGAAGCGGCGAAGTGGTCGAAGAGCCACGCGCCGTATTTCACGTGCACCCAGGACTGCATCTGCGAGAAGAAGATGAGCGCCGCCCAGATCGTGACCGACGACGCCAGCACGACGAGCGAGTTGTGGATGGCGGAAGCCCGTCGCAGCGCCAGCGGCGAAGCCTTCCACGTCGCCTGGCGATGGAGCGCGAGTCCGGTGGCCCAGGCGCCAAGCAGCAGGACGTTGGTCGTCAGCTGCAGGCGGTTCATCCCGGGAAGCCAGATGCTCACGTACGACGGCGCCGAGCCCATGAAGCTGTAAAGCTCTTCCAGCGGGCCGTACAAGATAGCGATGAGCGAGAGCGACAGCGCGAGTCGAAGGATGGTGTTCTCACTCGAGTAGTCGAGCAGCTCATCGGGATCGTATTGTTTCGCCGGCCACGCCGGCGCCGAAAGATATCGCCACACGATGAGCATGACCAGCAGCGTATTCAGCACGCTCAGCCCGATGCCGGGGAGCACGTAGTGGAAGAGCTGGAACCCCCAGAACTGCGTGGCGACGGGCGCGGGCAACATCGGCAGCAGGAAGCAGACGCCGACAAAGAACACCGTCACGAGCAGCTGGAAAACGCCCTGGCGGCTCGCGCCCTTCATCTTTATTACTCCGGCAAGGTCGGTGACGGTCGAAGAAGCCCCGCCGGGCAGCGCGGCCAGGCGCGCGTCGAGGTAGTCGAGTTCGCGCTTGAGCGCGGGGTCGTTGGCGTGGGCGGCGAGTTCGGCGCGCGCGATCTCTGAGTTGCGCTCGAGGCGCATGCGGACGCCCAGCTTGCGGAACTCGTGGAAGTGGCGCGCGAGCAGCGCGTTGACCAGCGCCTGCCATTCGCCCAGCACCTGCAGCTTGCGCTGCGAAGCGGTGGGAACGAGCCGGTTCATCCATTGATATTCGAGGAAGGAGCAGACGACCAGCGCGACGAGCGCGAGATACGGCGTCAACATCCCGCGGACGGTGATGAGTCCGAACCAGTGCCCGGGAGCCTCCGCGGGCTGGATAAGCGCGGCCTGCTCGGCGGCGAAGAAGAGCACCACGAAGGCAGCGATGATGAAGGCGACATAACGATTGCGCAGGAAGCGCAGTCCGGCGGCCATGGCGAGCGCGCCGATGGCGGTCCAGTATCCGTAGCCGGCGAGGGCGAAGCCGCCGGCGTCAAAAGTGAACGGCGGCACGATGGTGAGCTGCCGCACCGGCTGTGTGGCGTAGGCGGCGGCGAACAGCGACGCGACAAGGTCAAAGCCGAAGCCGGAAGCGAAGCCGAGCAGGAAGGCGTCCGCCACACTGGCGGCCGTGTACACGCGGCGTCCGAAGAAGTACACGAACACGGGCAGCAGCAGCAGCAGGTGGCTCACGAAGAAGATGACCACGTTGCGGCTGAAGACGTTTCCCCAAGCCGAGTACGGATCGAAGAAGCGGTACGTCACTTGGAACGCCGCCGGACCGAGCAGCGCACCCAAGGCGAGGAAGGCGAACAGCGTGCGGTTGCTCAGGGTGGCGCGTGCGCCGAGCAGGCGCACCACGGCGAGCGTGAACAGCCCAAGCAAGACGACAGAGAGGAACGGCATAAGCCCTCCTACAGAAACGCGCGTAGAGAAACGTAGGTCAGGAAACCTGGGTCAGGGCCGGCTGTCTGGTTTTGTGGGCGCTATGTTCGGGCCAGTACGGTTGGAAGTCAACGAGAAAGCAGATTGGATTTCACTTTCGCGGCGGCGCGAAATCTGTAACAGTAACGGCCTTATGACTCTGCGTAAGCTCGTGGCTGTCGCGGTGATGGCGCTCGGCGTGTGGGGCGCGGGTGCGCGCGCATTCGGACAGACCTCCGCCCAGACCATCGCCCCGAATGGCGACGTGACGTATCCCGTCTCGGCGCGCGTCGAGTGGCCGCCGGCGAAGGCGGCGGAGGGGTCGAATCTGGCCGTCAAGGTAACGATACGCAACAGCGTGCTCGAAGCCGGGCGGCATGGCGTCGCCATGACGCTGATGGCGGTCGTGCTGCGCGGTGTCCACTGGAAGGGCCAGGACGCGGACGGCAAAAAGTGGCTGGCGCCGATACAGGGCGCGACGATGAAAAAGGGCGACGGCACGGTCGAGCACAACACCGTGGCGCAGCGCATGACCGGCGTGGCCTTCGAGAGCGGGCTCCTGCTGCCCGGCGAGGAGCTCACCGTGGACCTGCCGGAGCCTCCCGCAGGCGCCGTGGCGGAGCTGCACGTGAACTACGCCTTCGTCCCGGGCAATTACGAGTCGCAGGTGCTGCTCGCCGAGCCGATATCGCCGAAGGGCCCGGGGAAGCTCACGGTGGAATACCGCCCGTATTCCGGCGAGACGGCGCGGGCACGCGAGCGCGTCCGCGGTGTGGCGCTGGTAAAGGCGACCATGGACCCGCGCGCGCCGAAGCTGAGGGACCACGAGCAGAAGCTGGTGTTCGCGCTGCCGGCGCGCTGAGCCGCCGTAGTCCGCGGGCGGGCCTTGGTTTATAATCAGGGATTCCGCACGCATTCGCCGCACGGCATTTGCCGTACGGCATTTTCCGCACCCCAATCCGGAGCCGCTAGACATCCATGATCCGCTTCCTGCAGACACCCAGCCTCGCCAAGAAAGTCATCCTTGGCGGCATGCTTCTTTTCATTTGCGTCGCCATGGTCATCACCCTGATCCCAGGCACCGGGCTCGACCTGTTCGGCACCGCGGACGCGAACCAGGTGGGCGTCTACGCCAACGTGGGCGACGAGCAGGTGACCTCCGCCGAGATCCAGAAGCGCGCGCAGAAGGAAGCGCAGCAGCGCGGCGTGCCGGCGCAGTTCCTCGGCTTCCTGGTGCCGCAGGTGGCGGAGCAGGTCGTCTCGCAGAAGGCGTTGCTGGTCGAGGCGCACCGCATGGGCCTCAAGACCACGGACGAAGAGTTGCGCGACGAACTGAAGAACGGCGTGCTCTCCGCCACCTTCTATCCCAAGGGGCAATGGATCGGGCAGGACAAGTACGACCAGCTCCTGCAGGAGAATGGCTACAGCATCGCCGACTTCGAGCGCGCGATGAAGGACGACCTGCTCATCCGCAAGCTGCAGACGATGGTGCAGGCGAGCGCGACCACCTCCGATGCGGAAGTGCAGAAGGAATTCATCAAGCAGAACGTCAAGATCAAGTTCGAGTACGCCGTGCTCACCCCGGACAGCATGTCGAAGCAGATCAACCCCAACGAGGCGGAGCTGCGCAAGTACTACCAGGCGAACCTCGCGCGCTTGAAGGATTCCATCCCCGAGCAGCGCAAGGTCAAGCTGGCGCTGGTGGACGCGTCCAAAGTGGCGGGGCAGGCGACGCCGGCCGATGCCGAGCTGAAGCGCTACTACGACGACCATCGCGAGCAGTTCCGCGTGCAGGATGAAGTGAACCTGCGCCACATCCTGGTGAAGACGCCGCCGCCCGGGCTCGACGGCAAGGTCGACCAGAAGGCAGTGGATGCCGCGCGCGCCAAGGCCGAAGGCCTGCTGAAGCAGGTCAAGGGCGGCGCCGATTTCGCCGCGCTGGCGAAGAAGGATTCCGACGACACCGTGAGCGCCGTCAACGGCGGCTCGCTCGGCTGGATCGGCAAAGGACGCACCGTGCCCGAGTTCGAGCAGGCGGCGTTCGCCTTGCAGAAGGGCCAGACCAGCGACCTGGTGAAGAGCCAGTTCGGCTTCCACATCATCAAGATCGACGACAAGCGCGCCGCGCACGTGCAAACGCTCGCGGAAGTCAAAGAGCTGATCAGCCCCATCGTGGCGCAGGAAAAAGCGGAGAAGGCCACCGAGGCCCTGGCGAACAAGGTCCTGAGCGCGGCGCGTTCGGAAGGACTGGACGCGGCAGCGGCGAAGAGCGGCGTGAACGTGGTCACCACCGACTTCTTCAACCAGAACGGCGTGCTGCCCGGCATCGGGCAAGCGCCGGAGTTCATGACCGCGGTGTTCTCGGCGAAGGAAAAATCCGGCCCCGCGATGGCCAAGGTGCAGCAAGGCTATGCCATCTTCCAACTGGAAGCGGTCAAGCCTCCGCAGACGCCGGCCTTCGAGCAGGTGCGCGCCCAGCTCGAGACGCAATACAAGCAGGAGCGCTCCACGCAGTTGCTCGCGCAGAAGACGCAAGAGCTCTCCGACCGCGCCCGCGCGTTGCACAACCTGAAGCAGGCGGCGAAGGAAGTGGGCGCCGAGATCAAGACGAGCGAGCTGGTGGGAGCGTCGAGCCAGGTGCCCGACATCGGACAGATGGCGAACGTCGAGACGGCGTTCGACCTGAAGCAGGGCGAGATCAGCAGCCCGATGCAGGCCGGACGCAACGGCGTGGTGCTGCAACTCGTCGAGCGCCAGGAACCCACGGCGGCGGAACTGACCGCGCGGCGCGACGAGGTGCGGGAGACGCTGCTGCGCCAGAAGCGCAGCCAGGCCATGGCCATCTTCGCCGCCGGCGTGAAGCAGCGCATGGAGAAGGACGGCAAGATCAAGTACAACAAGGCCGAGCAGGACCGCCTCGCCAAGGGACTGGCCGGCGCGGCCGGCAGCTAGGCGCCGCGTCCTTCCGGAAAGCCAACCATGGAAGCGCGCTTCCAGTGCGCCGGCTGCGGCGAGTGGAATGAGACCTCTGCCGACGTGAGCGCCGGCCGCCGGCAACGCTACGTGGAAGACTGCCAGGTCTGCTGCAAGCCCAACGTCCTCGCGCTGGAGTGGGACGCCGAGGCAGAGGGCTTCCTCATCACCGCCGAACTGGAAGCCTGAGTTTTCGTTGCCTTTCTGACTTCTTACTCACCCGCTGCATCTACAATCCTCATTCGCCCTATGCCCTTCGAGCGCGCCTCCGGGATACTGCTGCACCCCACGTCGTTGCCGTCATTGGGCGGCATCGGCGACTTGGGGCCGGAAGCGTATCGCTTCGTCGAATTCCTGAGCGCGGCGAAACAAGGATTGTGGCAGGTGCTGCCGCTTGGCCCGGGCGGCGTGGGGAACTCTCCTTATTCCGCGACCTCGGCGTTCGCGGGGAACCCGCTGCTCATCTCGCTGGAGCGCCTGGCGGAGCGCGGCTGGATCGCGAAGGAGCGCCTCGCGGGGCTGCCGGATGGCGCCGCCGCTTCCCGGAAATCTCAGAACGTGGACTTCGACCAGGTGAGCGCGAGCAAGCTGCCGCTGCTGCGCGAGGCGGCGCGGAATCTTGTCCGCGGCGGAAGTGACGCGGCGCGCGCCCGCTTCCAGCGCTTTCAGCAGGACAACGCATGGTGGCTCGAAGACTTTGCGCTGTTCGACGTGCTGCGCGAGCGCAATGGAAGAAAGACGTGGCGCGAGTGGCCGCGCGAGCTGGCCAGCCGCGAGCCGCAGGCCATCGAACGCGCACGCCACGACTTCGCCGGCGACATTGCCGCGACCAAGGCGCTGCAGTTCGCCTTCTTTGAACAGTGGGCGGCGCTGCGCCGCGAGTGCCGCGCGCGCGGCATCAAGATCGTGGGCGACGTGGCCATCTTCGTGAGCTACGACTCGGCTGATGTGTGGATGCATCCGGAGATGTTCCACCTGGACCACGACCTCGGGCCGACTGTGGTGGCGGGAGTGCCTCCCGATGCGTTCAGCAAGACGGGTCAGCGCTGGGGGAACCCGCTGTATCGCTGGGACGCGCTGCGCGAGCGCGGCTACGACTGGTGGGTGCGGCGGCTGCGCTCGTCGCTGCAACTGTGCGACATCATCCGGCTCGACCACTTCCGCGGCTTCGAGGCGTATTGGGAAATACCGGCGGCGGAGAAGACCGCGGTCAACGGACGCTGGGTCGCCGGACCGCGCGACGATCTGTTCCACGCCTTGCGCGAGCACCTGGGCGAGCTGCCCTTCATCGCCGAGGACCTGGGGTTCATCACCCCGGAAGTGCGCCAGTTGCGCGAGCGGTTGAACATTCCCGGGATGCGCGTGATGGAGTTCGGCTTCGGCGATCCGGGCGCGCACATCTATTTGCCCCACAAGTTCGAGCGCAACACCGTGGTCTACACCGGGACGCACGACAACGCGACCGTCCGCGACTGGTGGGAGCATTACGCCACGCCCGCGGAGCGCGCGGCCGCGAGCGCGTATCTCGGCGAGCCCGCGGACGGCATGCATTGGGCGTTCATCCGCGCCGCGGAAGGTTCGGTGGCAGACCTGTGCGTGATCCCGCTCGGCGATGTGCTCGGCCTCGGGGCCGATGGGCGGATGAACGTCCCCAGCGAAGCGGATGGCAACTGGGCCTGGCGCCTCCGCCGCGGCGACCTCACCCCGGAGCTGGCGAAGAAGCTGGCGGACCTCGCGGTGAATTGCGACCGCGCGCCGCTACAGGCCGCGCAGCAGCGCGACGGGGAAGCGCGCGAAGAGTTCGCGGCATAGCAGCGAACGTGCCGGCGTCTGCCGCACGATCTCCCCGGTCAACACATTCTCGAACTCCGGCGCCGCGCCCGGCGGCAGCGCGAGTTCCGCGGCTTCCCAGGCGTCACCCAGCGGCGCGCGCATCTCGCCACGCATCAGCGTGTAACTGAAGCGCGGGACCGCGACGAGCGCCGACTGGCGTTCGTGCGTCCGCAGGAAGGCGATGAGGTGCTCCGTCTTTTCGACCGCGCCGTAGAGCGGGCGGTAGGCGCCGGCGGAGAACAGTTGCTTGTGGTCGCGACGGAAGGCGAGCGCCCGCTGCGTGGTCCAGAGCTTGATGCGTCCGTCGTGATAGTCGCGCAACAGGTCGTCCGGTAATCCGCTCAAGTCAGCCGATGCACGGTGGGCGAGCTCGCTCAGGTCGCGCTCGCGGGTGGTGAAGTCCACCGGACGTCGGTTATCGGGATCGACGAGCGAGAAGTCGAACAGCTCTTGTCCTTGATAAACATCGGGCACGCCGGGCGCGGTCAGCTTGAGCAGCGCCTGCGCGAGCGAGTTCATCGCGCCGAAGAACGCCACCGGCGTGGTGAAGCGCTCCAGCTCTTCGCGGAAACGGTTGGGCCGGGCGTCCGTCCCGGGGGCGAGCAGGCGCGCGATGAGGTCGTTGACCGCGTCCACGTACTCGGGGTTGGGATTGATCCAGCTCAGGTTGACCTTGGCCTCGTGCAGCGCCTTGGACATGTATTGCTGGATGCGCGCGATGTAGTCTTCAGCCTCTTCGTCCAAACGGAAGGGCAGCGTGCCGGCGAGCGTCTGGTAGAGCAGGTATTCCTCGTTGGCGTCGGGCGCGCTGGTGCCATCGGGCAGCACGCGCTTCTTGGCGTTGTTCATGCGGCGCCAGCGGGTGACGACCTGCGACCACTGCTTCGGCATCTCCGACAACACGTTCAGCCGCGCGCGCACGTCCTCACTGCGCTTGGTGTCGTGCGTGGAGGTGGTCACCAGGGAATATGGTGAGCGTTCGAGTCGTTGCAGGTTGGCGCGGTGAAACTCGTCCACCGGCTGTCCGAAGGCCTTCGGATTGCCGCCCACGTCGTTGACGGAGACGAAGCGGTTGTAGACGTAGCAAGCAGTGTCTTCGAGTCCCTTGGCCATCACCGGGCCGGTGAGCTGCTGGAACTTGAGCGCGAAATAGAGCCGGTCGCCGTAATCGTGCGCGGTGGGGTTGATGCGCAGCAGCAGCGCGTCGCGCAGGAAATCGAACAGCGGTGCGGGCAGCCCCGGATTGCGTCGCTTGGCGCGCACGATGGCCTCGGTGATGTAACCGCGGTCGCGCTCGCTGATGGCGCCACGCTCGTCGATGTAGGTGCGATAGACAGGGAAGCAGGCGATGGTCTCCACGATGGATTCTTCCAGCGTTCCCAGGGTGAGATCGCGGGCGCGGCGGTCGCGCGCGCAGATCTCCCCCAGCATGTGCGTGAGCACGGCGACTTCGCTCGAAAGGGCCGTATCCATGATCAGCTTCTTGCAGTCGTAGATGAGCGTGTCCACGTCCGACGACATGCCCGTGAGCCGCTGATACAAGTTGGTGAAGGCGCGGGCGGAGCGCGGCTGGATGAAGATGCCGTTCACGAGGTTCGCGAACTCGTAGCCCACGGTGCCGTCTACTCGCCAGTCGGTGGGCAGCTCTTCGCCGGGGCCGAGGATCTTCTCGACGAGCGCGTACATCGGCGCCAGGTTGCCGGTCCACTCGTGCTGTCCGAAGACCTGGGCCATGCCCTGCTCGATGCCGTTATCGCCGAGCGGCGGACACGGTTCCGCGCCGCAGCACTGGCTGGCCGCATAGAGCATTTGCGTGCGCGCGAAATATTGTGGCGGATTGAACAGCCCGTCGGGATGGTCGAAGCGCAGTCCCTGGATGAGTCCGTCGGCCAGCAGGCGGCGCAGCAGGCGGTGCGTGGCTTCGAAGACCCGCGGGTTCTCCATGCGGACCCCGGCCAGATCGTTCACGTCGAAGAAGCGCCGGTAGTTGATCTCTTCCGCCGAGACGCGCCAGTGCGCCAGGCGATACGCCTGCGCTTCGAGCAGCGCGTGCAAGGGATCGAAGCTGCGCGCGTCCTCGACTCTTCCGTTGATGCGCGGCAGCGCGCGCGCGATATGGTCGCGGACCGCGCTCGAGTGTTCGGCGAGTGCGGCGAAGCGCCGCTTCAGTTCGGGTGCTAGCTGGCGTCGCCGTTCCACGAGGGACTCCTCCCGCGCGGTGTGCGGCGGCAGGGCGCGGAGTTCATCGAGTAACTCGTGCAGATGCGCGAGCGCGCCTTGAGCGCGCGGGTCATTCGTTTGTTGCTCGCGGACGTCGGTAAAGACCAGTGGCAGCGTTTGCGGATCGAACGGCAGGACCTTGTCGTGGTAGCGCAGGCGAAGCGTGCCGTCCGTGGATTCCACGCGCAGTTTCCCGCCCTCGAGTTCGGCGCCGTACTGGTCGCCGAGGATGGGGAGCAGCACTTTTCCGGCGAGCTCGGGCTTGAGCGGCTTCCAATCAATATCGAAGAAGTCGGCGTACTCGGAGCTGGGGCCGTTTTCGAGCACGTCCATCCACCACGGATTGGTACCGTGTCCGATGGCCATGTGGTTGGGAACGAAGTCGAGGATGAGCCCCATGTCATGGGCGCGGAGCTCGTCCGAGAGCGCGGCAAAGTCTTCGTAGGTGCCGAGTTCGGCGTTGATCAAGTTGTGGTCGGTGATGTCGTAACCGTGCTGGCTGCCAGCGCGCGCTTGCAGGATGGGCGAGGCGTAGCAATGCGTCACGCCGAGCGCGTGCAGGTAAGGCACGAGCGCGCGGGCGTCTGCAAAGCGGAAGCCGGCGTGGAACTGCAGGCGATAGGTCGAGACCGGCCGCAGTTGGCGCTTGCGCGCCGCCAGATGGTCGAGACATTCCGCTAGTCCTGAGATTTCCGGCGCGCCTGTGGGCGCGCCAATACGGAGATCGGTTGCCACCTAACCTTAGATGCAGGGTGGAAGCTGCTTCGTCGGCAGCCGTGGAAGAGAAACTTACGGCTTCGCCTGGGGCTGCGGATGGCGCATAGCGCACGCCGGTCCGCCGGTGTGGCGCTCGAAGAAGGCTTGCAGAGCGGCGCCGATCGCGGTTAGTTCCTCGGGGGGAAGCGCGGTTTGCAGCGGCGGGAAGAGTTGTCGCTCTTCCTTGCGGACGTGGTCGTGCAGCCGTTCGCGGAAACGGTGCAGGTCGGGCGCGGTGAGCGCGTTCTTCTCCCCGCTGTCGAAGAAGCGGCGCAGCTCGGCGTGCTCGACGAGCAGTCCCTCGACGAGCAAGCGAAGTTCGCTCACCCGCTGGGCGGCGGGGAACACGACTTCCTCTTCCGCCTGGAAGTGCCAGCGTATCTCCGACTGCCAGGCAGCAGCGACTTCGCGGTTCCAGTGGGCAAGGTCGAGGTGTCCGGACTTCGCCGCCCGCTCGATGTAGACGCAGAGCGCGAGCGCGTCATGGTGCTGCTGCGAGAGCGGGATGAGGGCAGGGTCGCGGCGCATCCCACCATTATCGCGCATCGGAGCACGGCAACGGCGGCCCGGCTTTACTAAATCCGCATCTGCGCTGAGAATAGTTGATTCACTCCGCCGACGCGGAGCGAACAGGAGCCGGCATGCCGACCAGCGGTGAGATCATCCGCATGATGAATTATGTGGACGACCTGGGGACCACGATGCGGCGCATCAGCGCGAACATCCCTTTCATGGGCGACGAGGAAAAAAAGAAACTCGCCGATTACATGCGCAAGCAGGAGGCGCAGCTCAAGGCGCTGATCGACCAGCTCGAAAAAGGCGGGAGCCACTGATGGCGGAAGTCCGCACGGTCTCGGTGATCGGCGCCGGCATCATGGGGCGCGGCATCGCGCACGCCGCCGCGCTCGGCGGCTATCGCACCATCCTCGAAGACATCATGCCGGCGTCGCTGCGCAAGGCCGAGGGCGAGATCCGCGCGAACCTCGATAAGGCGGTCGAACTGGGCAAGGTCACCAAGCAGGACGCCGACGCCGCCTTCGGACGCATCGAGTTCGCCGGCTCCGTCGAAGAAGCCGCGCGCGCCGCCGACCTGGTGATCGAGGCCGTCCCCGAAGAGCTGGAGTCGAAGATCGAGATCTTCACGCTGCTCGACAAGATATGCGCGCCGAACACAATCCTGGCCTCCAACACTTCGTCGCTCTCGGTCACCGAGATCGCCAGCGTGACCTACCGCGCGCAGCGCTGCGTGGGCATGCACTTCTTCAATCCGGTGCACAAGATGAAGCTGCTCGAGATCGTGCGCGCGCTCGAGACCGGCGACGACACCATCGCCGCCGCCGCCGAAGTAGGCCGCCGCATGGGCAAGGAAGTCGTCGTCATCAAGGAAGCGCCCGGGTTCATCACCAGCCGCATCAACGCCATGATCGGCAACGAGGCCTTCTACATGCTGCAAGAGGGCGTGGCCAGCGCGGCGGACATCGACAAGGCGCTCAAGCTCGGGCTGAACCATCCCATGGGACCGTTCGAGCTCGTGGACCTGGTCGGTCTCGATACCCGGCTGCACATTCTGGAATACCTCCACCGCTCGCTCGGCGAAAAGTTCAGGCCGTGCCCGCTGCTGGTGCAGTACGTCAAGGCCGGACGCCTGGGCCGCAAGTCGGGCCGCGGCGTCTATGATTATCCGGAAGCGGCCAAGCCCGCAGCGAAATAGCGCCCGGCCCGTTCGCCCTCCCGCCCGGCCTACCCCGTTGTCAAAAAAGACTGGAAAACAGCAGTGACCTTCCTGCGTCCTAGCGGTCTAAGAATGGAACCGGGAGCCACTTGGGCCCGTACCATGGGGTATGTCCATGCAGGCGCTGTGGGATATCTTCGGCCAGACGCTACGCACCCTCTGGGCGCATAAGCTGCGCTCGTTCCTCACCATGTTCGGCATCGCGTGGGGCGTTTTCTCGCTCCTGCTGCTGGTTGGCTTGGGCGAAGGCTTCCGCAGCGGTAACCGCAAGCAGATGGCGACCATCGGGGAGAACATCATGTTCTTCTTCGGCGGACGCATCCCCGCCGCCGAGGGCAGCCACACGGCAAGCCGTGAATACCAGCCGACCTACCAGGACTACCTCGCCATCAAGAACAACGCGCATGAAGTGGCGGAGGTCACGCCGGTGTTGAACCGCGGAGACATCCGCGTGATCTACGACAGCCAGAGCACCAACGGCCAGGTCTTCGGCGTCACGTCGAATTACAACCGCATCCGCTACATGCCGGTGGACCGCGGGCGCTGGATGAACGAGACCGACGATGCGGACCGCCATTACGTGGCCGTGCTCGGCGCCGAGATGTACAAGAACCTGTTCGAAGGCAAGCCGGCGCTGGGGCAGGTGATCACGCTCAACGGCTATCGCTTCACCGTGATCGGCACGGTGAAGAAGATGCGCGGCGAATCGAGCGCCACGGACATGCGCGTGTTCATCCCGTTCAGCGTGATGCACGAGCACTTCCCGCTGAAGAACGCCGAGAAGACGGACACCATCTCCTTCATCAACTACCAGCCCAAGGACCCGGCCCGGCACCTGGAGACACGGCAAGAGGTGCGCGCGCTGGTCGGCGCGAACCACGGCGGCCACATCGATACTACGGTGGACGACTACTGGTTCGACTGGGACACCATCGACTCGATGCAGACCATCGGCAAGATCTTCGACGCGATGAACTCCTTCCTCGGCAGCGTGGGGCTCATCACCCTGGTGCTCGGCGCCATCGGCGTGATCAACATCATGCTCATCGCCGTCACCGAGCGCACGCGCGAGATCGGACTGCGCAAGGCGCTCGGCGCCACCAACCGCAGCATCCTCATGCAGTTCTTCGTCGAGGGCGCGTTCCTGACCACGCTCAGCGGCGGCTTCGGTATCTTTGTGGCGTGGGCGATCATGACGGCGCTGGGCCAGTTGCCCGCGCCTCCGGGCTTCGACCCGCCCACGCTGGTGCCTTCGTCCGCGGCCATCGCCATGATCTCGCTCTCGCTCGCCGGCGTGGTCGCCGGACTGTATCCCGCGCGGAAGGCCGCGCTGCTCACCCCGGTCGAGGCCCTGCGGCAAGAACAGTAAGCGCCAGAGGAGGAGCCATGCTCCGCGATCTGCTCACCGAATCCGTTGACGCCATGCGCTTCAACCGCCGGCGCACCGCGCTCACCATGCTCGGGATGGCGTGGGGCATCGCCACCGTCGTCCTCCTGCTCGCTTACGGCTCCGGCTTCGAGCGCGCCATCGAGGCCATCTTCTCGAACTTCGGCACCAAGCTGATCGGCGTCTTCCCCGGCCGCACCTCGCTGCAGGCCGGCGGCGCCAAAGCTGGCCAGGAGGTCCGGCTCACCATGGACGACATCGACCGCCTGCGCACCAACGTCGCCCTCATCAAGCGCATCTCGCCCGCGTTCTGGAAGCAGGGAAAGATCTCGCGCGATTCGCGTAACTACGAGTGGTCGGTCGCGGGCGTGGCGCCTTCCTTCCAGCAGATACGCAACTTCGACCTCGATAACGGACGCTTCTTCAACCAGGAAGAAGTCAATCAGCGCGCGCGCGTGGTGGTGCTCGGTTCGGACGCCAAGACAAAATTGTTCTCCGGGCAATTCCCGCTCGGAGAGTACGTCCGCATCGACGGGCTGAGCTTCCAGGTCGTTGGCGTGATGAAGCCGAAGATGCAGGAAGGCAACAACGACGACATCAACAACCAGGTCTACATCCCCTATACCTCCATGGCCGACCTGAAAGACACGCAGTACCTGGGCGGCATCTGGATCGACTACGAAGGCATGGACTACGAGAAGGTGGAAACGTCGGTCCGCTCCGTGCTCGCCACCGGACACGGCTTCGATCCGAAAGACAAGCGCGCCATTTTCGTGGCCAACGTGCTGAAAGACCTCACCCAGTTCCACATCATCACCGCCGGACTGAAAGTCCTGCTGGCGTTCATCGGCACGCTCACGCTCGGCATCGGCGGCGTGGGACTGATGAACATCATGCTCGTCTCGGTGCAGCAGCGCACCCGCGAGATCGGGACACTCAAGGCCCTGGGCGCGCGCAAGCGGTCCATCCTGGTCCAGTTCCTCGCCGAGGCGCTGGCCATCACGGCGCTCGGCGGCTTTTTCGGCGTGGTGCTCGCCTATCTCGTCTCGTTCGGCATCGGCACGCTCACGCTGTACAGCGCGGTGGCGAAGAATGCCGAGGCTGGGGACATCCGGCTGCTCATCTCGCCGGCGTCGCTCATCGTGGCCACGGTCATCCTCGGGCTGGTGGGCATCGTCAGCGGCATGCTGCCGGCCATCAAGGCGTCGCGCTTGGACCCCATCGAGGCGCTGCGCTACGAGTGATCCTTGAGCGCATACACCTCAGGGGCGCTCGCATCCGCACCTTTTTCCGCCTCTGTTAAAGTAGAGAGGACCGGCGAGATCCTGCTTCCCGACTAGGCCGGCAGGGAACCGTCACGACCGGTTCTTCGTATCTCCTACTACGCATGCGTACGTTCCTGGACATCTTCGCGCAGACCATCCGCACCCTCTGGTCGCACAAGCTGCGCTCGTTCCTCACCATGTTCGGCATCGCCTGGGGCGTCTTCTCGCTGCTGCTGCTGGTCGGGCTGGGCGAAGGCTTCCGCACCGGCAACAAGAAGGAACTCGACCAGATCGGCGAGAACATCCAGTTCATGTTCCCCGGCCGCATCCCCGCGGTGCAGGGGCAGAGCACGGGCATGCGCCGTTACTGGATGACTTACGCGGACTACGAAGGCATCGCCACGCAGCCGCACGTGAAGTATGCGTCCCCGGTGCTGGTGCGGCAAGACATCCGCGTGGTGAGCGACACGCAGAATTCCAACGGCCAGGTCGCCGGCGTGCTCCCCGTGTTCAAGAGCATCCGCTTCCTGCCCCTGGCGCGCGGACGCTGGATGAACGAACTCGACGAGGAACAGCGCCGCAACGTCACCGTCATCGGCTGGGAGATGAAGAAGAACCTGTTTCCCGACGATCCGAACCCCATCGGCAAGCACATCCTGATCGGCGGACTGCGCTTCGAGGTCATCGGCTTCATCTCGAATTTCACCAAGGACGAAGGCAATTCCTCGAACGTGCGCTGCTTCATCCCCTACTCCACCATGGCCGTGTATTTTCCGGTCAAGGACGCCACCGATGTGGTGGCAGCGCTCTCGTTCGTGAACTACACCCCGACTTCGAAACAAGACCACCAGCTCGCGCGCGACGAAGCCCGCGCGGTGGTGGCGAAGAACCACGGCTTCGACGTGAAGAACGAAGACGCTTTCGAAGACTGGGACACGGTCAAGAGCCAGGAGATGGTGGGCAAGATCTTCGACGCCATGAACATGTTCCTGGGCAGCGTGGGCTTGGTCACGCTCGCGCTCGGCGCGATCGGCATCATCAACATCATGCTGGTCTCGGTGGCCGAGCGCACCAAAGAGATCGGCTTGCGCAAGGCGCTGGGTGCGACCAACAAGAACATCATGACGCAGTTCCTGCTCGAGGGTGTGATCCTCACCATCCTTTCGGGCGGCATGGGCATGGGCGTGGCGTGGGCCATCATGACGGCACTGCACCAGTTGCCATCGCCGCCGGGCTTCGATCCGCCCACGCTCGTGGCCTCGAGCGCGATGCTCGCCATCGGCTCGCTCTCGCTCGCCGGTATCGTGGCGGGCGTGTATCCCGCGCGCAAAGCCGCGGCGCTGCCGCCCGTCGAAGCGCTGCGGAAGGAATAACGAGGACTACGGACCATGTTTCGCGACCTGCTCTACGAAGCTTACGGCGCCATGCAGCACGACCGCCGGCGCGCCGCCCTCACCATGCTCGGCATGGCGTGGGGCATCGCCACCGTCATCCTGCTGCTCGCCTACGGCGCCGGCTTCGGCGTGGCCATCACCAACATCTTCGAGTCCTTCGGCTCGAAGGTCATCGGCGTGTTCCCCGGTCGCACGTCGCTCCAAGCGGGCGGAGCCAAGGCCGGCGTGGAAGTGCGCTTCCAGTACGAGGACCTCGACCGCCTGGTGAACTCGGTACCGATGATCCGGCACATCTCGCCGGACGCCGGCAAGACGGCCAACGTTTCGTCAGACAATCGCAGCTACCAGTTCTTCGTGAATGGTGTGAACACCGGGATGCAGGACATCCGCAAGCTGCGCCCGGATGCCGGCCGCTTCTTCAATGACGAGGATTACCTGCAGCGCGCGCGCGTGGCCGTGATCGGCAGCGAGGCCAAGACCAAGCTGTTCTCCGGGCGCTACGCGCTCGGCGAGTACATCCGCGTGGACGGCGTCAGCTTCCAGGTCATCGGCGTGCTCGAACCGAAGATGCAAGAGGGCGACGACAACATCAATCGCATCATCTACGTCCCGTTCACGACCATGGGCGACATCAAGAACACGCAGTACCTCGACGGCATCTGGATCGATTACGAAGGCCTGGATTACGAGAAGGCCGAGCGCATGGTGCGCGGCACGCTGGGACAAGCCCACGGCTTCCGCGCCGACGATCGTCGCGCCGTGTTCGTGTTCAACTCGCTCGAACGGCTCTCGCAGTTCCGCATCATCACCATGGGCCTGAAGATCCTGCTCGCGTTCATCGGGACGCTCACCCTCGGCATCGGCGGCGTGGGCCTCATGAACATCATGCTCGTCTCGGTGCAGCAGCGCACCCGCGAGATCGGGACCCTGAAAGCTCTGGGCGCGAAGCGGCGCTCCATCCTGCTGCAGTTCCTCGCCGAAGCGCTGACCATCAGCTTTGCCGGCGGCCTGTGCGGCATCGTGCTCGCCTACGCCGTCTCGCTCGGCGTGGGGAAGCTCACCCTCTACAGCGCCTTGGCGAAAAACGCGGACGCCGGCGACATCCGCCTCATCATCGATCCTATGAACCTGCTGGTCGCGACCTTGATCCTCATTCTCGTCGGCATCGTGAGCGGCATGCTGCCCGCCGTCAAGGCCGCGCGGCTGAGCCCGATCGAAGCGCTGCGCTACGAGTAAGCGCCTAAGTCACAGATCGCGAGCGCAGTGAAGCTTCCTTCCGAGGGGCGCCGGCTTCAGCCGCGCCGTTAGACCGTCGGATACAATCCCATCATGACCCGCGTCGAACGTGTTCGCGAGCAGTTGCGCCTCTACGAGCATCCGCTGCTGGACTTCTCGGCCGAGCCTTCGGGCGAGGGCGTGGAGCTGCTCATCCACTTCAAAGACGCGGCCGTGAAGGTGCACACGTATTCCGCAATGCTGCATCCGCGGGACCTCGACCATCCCACCTTCGAGTGGGTCTTCCAGCGCATGCTCTACGACTGCCTGCACGATTATTTTGTCGAGATGTTCATCCGCACGCCCCAGGACCAGAAGGAGCGGCAGCGCCGCGAGCGCACCGGCGACTAGCGTGGCCAGCTTGCGCGACCTCATCACCGAAGAGATACGGCGAGATGGGCCCATCCCGTTCGCGCGCTACATGGAGCTGTGCCTCTACCACCCCGACCTCGGCTACTACACCCGTTCACAGGAAAAGTTCGGCAAGGCCGGTGACTTCTACACCTCGAGTGACGTCCACGCCGTCTTCGGGCGATTGCTGGCGCGCCAGTTCGAAGAGATGTGGCGCGCGCTCGGCGAGCCGGCGCGGCTCGAACTGGTCGAGCTCGGGCCGGGGCGCGGATTGTTCGCGCGCGACGTGCTCGACTGGGCGGCAAAGAAGTTCCCGACGTTCTTTAGCGCGCTGCACTACGTCCTGGTAGAGCGTTCGCCACTGTTACGGCAGCGCTTGTTCGACACGCTGCGCGAGCATGTGAACCATGGCAAGGCCGAGGTGGCGCAGGCGCTGCCCACCGGGCGCGAGAACGCCATCGTCTTCGCCAACGAGTTCTTCGACGCCCTACCGGTGGACGTCATCGCCCATGCGGGGCTGCTGCGAGTGGGCGAGGCGGACGGGAAGCCCGTGGAGACGTTCGTGCATCCCGGTGACGAGCACTTCGACTATCTCGATCGCTACAGCGTGCGTCCGCAGGCCGGGGAGCGCGTTGAAGTGTCACTTGAGGGTCTGCGGCATATCGAACAGATAGCAGGGTCGATGAAGCGCGGCTTTGCGCTCATCATCGATTACGGGTACACGCGGCACGAGCAGGTCGCGGGAAGGCATCTGGACACCCTGGCGTGCTACCGGCAGCACGCGATGAGCAGCGACCCCTATGAAGCGCCGGGAGAGCAGGACATCACCGCGCACGTGAACTTCACCGCGCTCGAAGCGGCGGCCGAGGCGGCCGGGATGTCGCGCCTCGGCCTGGTGACGCAGTCGCAGTTGCTGCTGGGCATCGGGGAAGAGTCGCGGTTTGCGGACGCTTTCGAGGGCTGCACCCTGCCGCAGGAGCATGCGAAGGTCGCGCTGCAGTTGAAGCACTTGGTAACGCCGGCAGGAATGGGCGAGACCTTCCACGCGCTGCTGCTGGCGAAGGGCATCGCCGACGCGAATCTCAGCGGCTTGGCGTTCAGCAGTAAGCGATGAGCGCGGCCTCACGCTGCTTGTTTATCGTTTATTGCTGATTGCTGACTGCCGACTGCTGACTGCTGATTCCTTCAGTTGCCGTTGCGATCGGCGTTCTGCGAGTACGGCGCCTGAAGGAAGCGGCGCGCCTCGTCGAGCGCGCCCTGCGTGTTGTCGTTGGTCTGCAGCGCCTGGCGGTATTCGTTGGTGGCGCGCTCGCGCTGGCCGGTGACGTCGAAGATCTTGCCCAGCTGGATGTGGCTCCAGACTTCAGTCCAGCGCGGGTCGCCATCGCCGTTGAGCGATTCGCGATACTCGTTCGCCGCCGACTGGTAATTCTTCTGCAGGAAGAAGACTTCCGCGATGCGATAGTGCGCGAGCGAGCTGGCCTTGTTGGCGTCGAGCGCTTTCTGGAACTCCTTGAGCGCTTCCGTGAGGTCGCCTTCGCGGACCAACTGCTGCCCGCGCAGGATGGAAGCGCGCACCTTCAGCTCCGGAGAATTCTTCAGCACCCGGCTGTAGGGATCGAGCGTGATGCGCCGCGGCTTGCCGAACGTCTCCACCACGTACGGTGACTCCGTGCCGGAGACCGTGATGCGCTTCATCTCCGTCTTGCCGTCGGTGTCCACGCGCAGCTCGAGCGGCATGGAGAACAGGTCGAGGTCCTGTGAGATCTGGCCCGAGACGCGGAAGCCCTTGTTATTCCCCAGCCGATAGATGGTGTACTTGTTCTTGAATTCCGGCGCGCCGGTGGAATCGAGCCACTGCGTGAAGAACGCGGTCAGGCGCTGGCCGGAAGTCCCCTCCGCGAGCTTGCGGAAATCCTCCGCCGTGACGGACTTGCCCGCGTACTGCATGGCGAACGCGCGCATGGTGCGATCGAACACCGCGTCGGAGAGCACCCAGCGCAGCATGTGCAGGATCATCCCGCCTTTATCGCTCACCAGCGACTGGAACTCGGGCGAGAACGTGTCGAGTTTCGAGACCTGCGCGAGCGGCACGTTGTCATACGCGAGCGCGCCCACGGCCATGTCTTTCGCGGCCTCTTCGAGGCCGGCTTGTCCGGCGGCGAATTCCACGTAGCGCATCTCGGAATAGCGCGCGAAGCCGTCGGAGAGCCACATGTCCGCCTTCGACGCCGGACTGAGCGACACCCCCCACCACTGGTGCGAGATCACGTTGGCGAGCAGGCGATAGTTCGTCTTCGGACTGACGGCGTTGCCGGTGATGGCCGCGATCTCCGGCGCCCACGCGGTCGGCACCGTGTCCGTCGGCAGCTCCACCAGGTTCAACGTGCGCGAGGGCGCGGGGCCGTAGAGCGAGGCAAAGTATTCGCTCTCACGCGCGGCGGTGTCGGCATATGCGGGGCCTTCGGCCTTGTGTTGCGGCGTGAAGAAGACGTTGACCGTCATCCCGCCCGAGACGCCTTTGAACTCCTGATAATTCCCCGCCAGGATGGTCCCGGGAAAACTCGCGCGGTCCCACACGAACGTGTACGTGGATTTCCCCGCGCCCGCGGCCCTCGGTGCGGCGGGCGTCGCCGGACGCGCGGCGCTCGCGCCGCTGCCGATCACCTTCATCCCGGTAGGAACGGTCACGTTGATGGTGGCGGTGAAGCGGTCCACGCCGTAGCCCATCAGCGGGAACCAGCGGCCGGCGTAGAGCAGGTAGACGCTGTCTTCGCCGACGTGCGCCAGCTTCAGCCCTTCGACGGGTGAATCGTCGGCGTCCGAGAGCAGGCCTTCGTATTCGAAGTTGAGTTGCGAACTCTGTCCTTTGTTAAGCCCGGCGGGCAGCGGCACGCGGATGGTCGAATCCTGCGTCACGCGCTCGGACTGCAGCGGCTTGCCGCCGGCGTCCGTGACCTTGTTCACGCGCATGGCGTTGTGCAGCTCGAACACGGCGGTGTTGATGTCGTCGGTGGCGGTGAACTTGATCTTCGCCTTGGCGGTAAGGCGGTGCGTCTGCGGCATGAGGTCAACGTCGATCTGGTAGTCGTCGACCTGCAGGCGCGCCTTCTCCGCGGCGCCGGCAGAGAGCGAGAGACACAGGATGGCGAGCAACAGCCCGGCACGTCGCAGGGGCCGATGTGCGAATCGCATTCTTTGGGACTCCAGAATAGCTGACTGTCTGTTGGATGGCTCTAGGGCCCTAAAAGGTGCTTTGTTGCGTTTTTGGTGCAGTGCCGGGCCGAACGCTAGGCCCAGCCGAGGGCCCGCAGCACGGCTTCGGCCGCGCGCTCTGCTGCCGGAAGGCTGCTGCGAGGGCCTCCCTGCAGACGTTCCTTCACCTCGGCCAAGTCTTGCACCATTCTCTCACGCGCGGGCGTGTCCTCGAGCAAGGGCCGCAGTTCCTTGGCCACGTTCCCCGGCGTGAAGTCGTGTTGCAGCAGCTCGGGGACGATCTGGCGTCCGGCGATGAGGTTGGGCATCCCGACGTAAGGGACTTTGAGCAAGCCGCGTCCGAGCTTCCACGTGAGCGGCGAGACGCGATAGACGATGACGAAGGGCGTCCCCGCGAGCGCCGCCTGGACGGTGGCGGTGCCGGAGGCGACCACCGCAGCGCGCGAGAAGTGGAGGGCGGCGGGGGCGTCTTCGACGAGGTGAATCGCGCCGTTCCCAAGTTGCGCCGTGACCCAGGGTGAATCGATGGCGGGCGCTACCGGCAGCATGAGTTGCGCCGGCGGGTCGCCGCCGCCCACCTGATTTAGTTTTGGAATCAGTCTTGAGACGTCGAGTAGGGTTGGGAGATTCATCCCAACTTCCTTCTTGCGGCTGCCCGGCAGTAGCGCGATCCATTGTCTTTTCGCATCGAGCTTGTACTTCGCCGCGTACTGGTCCCGCGTGATGCTCGGCGGCGGCATCTCCGCCAGCGGATGCCCCACGAACTCCGCATCCACCCCGCGGTCTTTGTACCAGTGCTCTTCAAACGGAAAGATGACCAGCGCCTTCTTGATCCACTTGTGGAAGCGCGCGATGCGCTTCTCGCGCCAAGCCCACAATTGCGGCGCGACGTAATAGATGACCGGCACCCCGCGCGCGTGCAGCTCCTTCGCGACCTTGAAGTTGAAGGCGGGCGAGTCGATCACGATGGCAGCATCCGGCTTGCGCCGCCCGGCTTCGCGGATCAGCTTGCGAAACTCGCCGTAAAGCTTCGGCAAGTGCGACACGATCTCCGTGATGCCGACGACCGAGAGGTGCTTCGACTCCACCACGATGTCGCATCCCGCCGCGCGCATGGCTTCGCCGCCCACGCCGAAAAACTCGGCGTCTGGGATCCGCTGCTTAAGAGCGCGCATGAGTCCCACGGCGTAGAGCTCGCCCGAGGCCTCGCCCGCGGAGATAAGGATGCGTTTCATTGAGTCGGAGAAAGTGTAACGGAGCCGAGGCGCGCTAGTCGTCCGCGCTGACCGTGTCCGGGCTCGCGACCGCGGATGGTGGCGGCAGCTCCTGGTCCTTGTACTGCAGCTCGTAGAGCTTCCAGTAGATGCCGCGTTGCGCGAGCAGCTCCTGGTGCGAGCCCATCTCGCGCAGCTTGCCTTTGTGCATCACCAGGATCTTGTCGGCGCGCTGGATGGTCGACAGCCGGTGCGCCACGATGACCGACGTGCGCCCTTCCACCATGCGCGAGAGCGCGTCGCGCACGCGGAACTCCGTCTCCGTGTCCACGCTCGACGTGGCTTCATCGAGCACGAGCAGCTTGGGATCGTGCGCCAGCGCGCGCGCGAAGCTGATGAGCTGCTTCTGCCCCGTGGAGAGCGTGGAGCCGCGCTCCTGCATCGGTTCCTGGAATCCGCCGGGCAGCGTGCGGACGAACTCGGCCACGTTCACTTGTTCCGCCGCCCGCTCCACCCGCTCAGCCGTGACGTGCGCGGAACCCAGCCGGATGTTCTGCTCAATCGTCCCGGTGAAGAGGAACGGGTCCTGCAGCACCACGCCCGAGCGCTGCCGTAGCGCGGTGAGGTCGAACTCGCGGATGTCCACGCCGTCGAGCTTGATGGCGCCGCGCTGCACGTCGTAGAAACGCAGCAGCAGCGAAATGATGGTCGTCTTGCCCGCGCCGGTGTGGCCCACGATGGCGATGGTCTCGCCCGGTTCGATGGCGAAGCTCACGTCGCGCAGCACCCAATCCGGCTCGCCCGTCTCCTTGTTATCGCCGTAGGCGAACCAAACGTTCTCGAACTCGATGCGTCCGGGACCTTCCGGCTGGGGGGCGCCGGGCCGTGCCGTGATGCCGGCCGGCGTATCCAGCAGCTTGAACACGCGCTCGCTCGAGGCCATCGCCGCCTGCAGGATGTTGTACTTCTCGCTCAGGTCCTGGATGGGGCGGAAGAAACGCTGCGCGTACTGCATGAAGGCGACCACCACGCCGATGGTCGCCGCGCCAACCAGCACGCGCATCCCGCCGAACCAGATCACGCTCGCAATGGCCACCGCCGAAAGGATCTCGACGACCGGATAGTAGATGGCGTGGGCGAGGATCGCGTCTTTGTACGCGTCCATGTGCGCCCGGTTGACCTTCTCGAACTCGTCGAACGAGCGCTCCTCGCGATTGAAAAGCTGCAGCACCACGATGCCGCTCACATGTTCCTGAAGGTAGGCGTTGATGCGCGCGATCGCGGTGCGGATGCGCCGGTAGCTATCGCGCACGAACTTGCGGAACACCAGGGTCGCGCCCAGGATGAGCGGTACCACGCACAGCGTGATGAGCGCCAGGCGCCAATCGATCCCGAGCATGATGGCGATGATCCCGGCGAGCACGAAAATGTCTTCGAAGATCGAGACTACGCCGGCGGTGAACATCTCGTTCAGCGCGTCCACGTCCGTGGTCACGCGCGTCACCAGGCGTCCCACCGGATTGCGGTCGTAGAAGCCCACGTGCATGCGCTGCAGGTGGCGGAAGATCTCGGCGCGCAGGTCGAACATCGCCATCTGCCCCACCCACTGCATGTAGTAGGTCTGCCCGTACTCCACCACGAAGCTGAAGGCGAGCAGTCCGATGTAGACCCCGCCGATCTGCGCGATGCCGGTGTACGCGTCCGGGCTGAGCCGGCCGGAAAGCAGGGAATACGCCAAGCGATACGCGCCCCCGGTGCCGGCCTGTCCCGCGAGGTAGCGGTCGATGGCGACCATGGTCAGCACCGGCCCAAGGATGTCGGCGAGGGCCTTGAGCACGATGGAACCAAGCGCGATGGCCGTCTGCAGTTTGTACGGACGCAAGTAGCCGAGCAGCCGCTTCATCAGCCGCGCGTCATATGCTTTTCCGAGTACTTCCTCTTCGTGGGCGTCTGCCATGCGTCAGTGACCATTCTACAGACGCGGGAACGGGGCGTTCGGATGCGGAACGTTGGAGCTTATCGATAGATGTCCCTCCGATGCGCCACACGAAGAACGAACACGACCAGGATCTTGTCTTCCAGGCGGCAGACGATCCGGTAGTCGCCAAGTCGGTAGCGCCAAAGCTCACCGAGTTCGCCGCGCACGGGCTTCCCGCTGCTGCGTGGATCAGAGCTGCCCTCCACGCGCTCCTTCAGGAACCGCAAGATGCGGACCTGCGCGCTACGGTCAAGTCTTTCCAGCTCACGCAGGGCGCGCGGCTCAACTCGTACGGTCCAGGCCAAGTCGCTTGACTACCTCTTTGAGTGGGATAGAGGGAAGCTCGTCTTCCAGCCTGGACATGGCGATCGCGTAGTCTTCTTGCTCGTCAAGGAACTCTGCTAATGCGCGCTTCACATAGTAGGCCTTGGCGCGGCCGGTGCGCTTGCTCAGCCGCGCGAGTCGCTTCTCGAGTTCGGGTGTGAGTCGGACGGTTAGCACTCCTGAACCTCCGTATTACATGTAATACATTACACCTTTTTCAGTACCAGCGCAGAGTTCTTCGAGCCGAAAGCGATGCAATTGCACACCGCGTGCTCGATCGCGTGCTTGCGTCCGGCGGTGGGGACGTAGTCGAGGTCGCACTCGAGATCGGCTTTCTCGATATTGATGGTGGGCGGGAGCTGGCCGTGGTGCATGGCGATGAGCGTGGCCGCTACGCCCGCGGCGCCGGACGCGCCTTGCGGATGGCCGATCTGTGACTTCAGCGCGGACATCGGCGTCTTGGCGGCGCGACTGTTGAGCACGAGCTTGAGCGCCCGCGTCTCGATGCGGTCGTTGAGCTGCGTGGACGTGCCGTGCAGGTTCACGTAGTCCACCTGGTCGTTGGTGATGCCCGCGTCCTGCATCGCCATCGCGATGGCGCGGGCGGGCTCTTCGCCACACTCTTCCAGGCGCACGCGATGGAACGCCTCGCAGGTCGAGCCGTAACCGGCCATCTCGGCCAGTATCTTCGCGCCCCGTGCTTTCGCTCGGTCATAGGCCTCGAACACGAACATCCAGGCGCCCTCGGCCACGACGAAGCCGTCGCGGTCGGCGGAGAACGGACGCGAGGCGCGCCCCGGCGCGTGGTTCCAGCTCGGCGTCATGATGCGCATCAGCGTGAAGCCCTTCATGATGCCGGGCGCGATGGGCGCATCCACGCCGCCGGCGAGCATGGCGGGGATGCGTCCGTGGCGTATCTGATCGAAGGCGTACCCGAGCGCGTCAGTGGACGAAGTGCAGCCCGTGCTGACCACGTGGCTCGGCCCGCGGAAGCCGAAGCGCATCGAGACTTCCGACGACAGCGTTCCCATCGTGCCGCTGGGGATCGAGAAGAGCGAGACCTTCTTGATCTGCCCCGCCATCCACAGCCGGTACTGCTCCTCGCTGAACTCCTGCGCGCCCCCGCCCGACCCAAGGATGACTCCGATCGCGCGCTTCTCCGCTTGCGACATCGCCTCCCACTCGAGGCCCGCCTCGCGCAGCGCTTCCGTCGCGGCGGCGATGGCCATGGGAACGACGCGCGAAACGTGCTTGCGCTCCCGCGGGTCGTAGAACTGCGCCTCGTCGAAATCCACTTCGCCCGCGATCTGCACCGGCAGGTCGCTGGCGTCGAAACGCGTGACGCGCCGGACGCCGCTCGTGCCGGCCAGCAGCGCGCGGCAAAAGGCCTCGTTGCCAACGCCGTTCGGGGAGAGCGAGCCCATGCCGGTGATAACGACGCGGTGGGTCATAAGGGGGGACTTGGTCATTCTATTAGACGAGTGGCCGGGTGAGCCGGACCCCATCGCGCCGGCCATCCCTTCGTTGTTCACAATCAATACGAATAAAAAGCGAATAATTCCCTTGACTTTAACCTCCCGCTGCGCTATTTACAGGTATGTCTTCTGATTCTCGCATAACTATAAGAGATAGAAGGGCGACGGATGTCCCACGGATATCCGTCAGATCTCGACGGACTTTTGCTTGTAACTCATTGATTCCATTAAGGACCGCACTGGAACCTACGGGATACGTCAACGGCCCACCCCTCCCGGCATCGTAACTTCTTTGTTCTCAACATAAGGGATGTATCGGGGGCCGCCTGGGTCTGTGGCGGTCCGACCAGTAGAATGAATGCCGTGCCCATCGGCGTCTACATCTCGGTGCCGTTCTGCCGCACGAAGTGCTCGTTCTGCAACTTCGCCTCCGACGTGTTCTCGCAAGCCCGCTTCGATGAGTACGTCGCGCGCGTGTGCGCGGATGTTGCCGCTGCGGAGCGCATGGCGGAAGAGACGGGCGGGATCTTGGGACGCGCGGCTGATTCCATCTACCTCGGTGGTGGCACGCCGTCCGTCCTCGCCCCCGAACAGCTCGAGAAGATCTTCGCGGCGGTGCGGTCACGGTTCAACGTCGCACCGGATGCCGAGATCACCGTCGAGTGCGCCCCGGGAACGGTCAGCGACCAGATCGTCGCTTCGCTGCTGCGCTGCGGCGTGAATCGCGTGAGCCTGGGCGTGCAGTCGTTCGTGGACAAAGAGTCCCGCGCGGTCGGCCGGCTGCACACGCGCGACATCGCGCTGCGCGATATCGAGCGGCTCCGCGCCGCCGGGATCACGGAGCTCAACCTCGACCTCATCGCCGGCCTGCCACACCA
Source organism: Candidatus Korobacter versatilis (assembly GCA_016185395.1). Classification (GTDB taxonomy): domain Bacteria; phylum Acidobacteriota; class Terriglobia; order Terriglobales; family Acidobacteriaceae; genus JACPNR01. The sequence continues at coordinate 49,571 of JACPNR010000005.1, read as the reverse complement.
GACCCCGGAAAGCTGGCGCCGTTCGCTGGCCGAGGTGGTCGCCAGCGGCGCGCCGCACGCCAGCGTCTACATGCTCGAGGTCGACGACGACTCGCGCCTGGGGCGCGAACTCATCGCCGGCGGCACGCGCTATCACGCGCACTTTGTCCCCGACGAAGACACCACGGCGGCATTCTACGAAGAGGCGTGCGCGGTCTTCGGCGCCGCCGGCATCCCGCAGTATGAGATCTCGAACTTCGCGCGTCCGGGCCACGAGTCGCGACACAACCTGAAATATTGGCTGCGGCAGCCCTATCTGGGGTTCGGCGTGGACGCGGCGTCGATGCTGCACGCGGGCGCGGGCGCAGTGCGGTTCTCGACGGCCGACAATCTCGAGGAATACACGCGCGGTGGGCCCGTGAGCGTGACGCCGGTGAGCGAGGAGCAGGCGCTCGAAGAGGCGTTCTTCCTCGGCTTGCGGCTGAATCGCGGCATCGACCTCAGGGAGCTGCGGATGGAGTTCGGCCCGGCAAGGTTGATGCGTCTCGAGCCCGTGCTGCGCGAGCTCATGGAAGACGGCCTGCTCGTCAAGACTGCCGGCCGTTTCGCGCTCAGTCCGCGCGGCCGCATGGTCTCGAACGAAGTGTTCGAACGATTCCTTGCAACCGAGGGAGCACCGGCGGGTGCGGTGCCCACGGCGGCCTCGCCTTAGACCCATGCCCAAGTCCGCTGAATCCGTGATCGACCTGCGCTCCGACACCGTCACCAAGCCCACGGCGGAGATGCGGCGCGCCATGGCCGAGGCCGAAGTAGGCGACGACGTCTACGGCGAAGATCCCACCATCAACCAACTAGAGCAGCGCGCCGCGGAGGTCTTCGGGCGCGAGGCGGCCATCTTCGTTCCCAGCGGCACCATGGCGAACCAGATCGCCATCAAGCTGCACACCGCGCCGGGCGAAGAGATCATCTGCGAAGAGCGCGCGCACATCGTGGATTACGAGATGGCGATGCTGGGCTGGTTCTCCGGCTGCATCCCGCGCACCATCGCCGGCGACCGCGGCATCCTCACGTGGGCGGCGATCCAGCAGCGCATCCGCCCAGACATCTATTACGTCTCGCGCACCGGCCTGATCGCGCTCGAGAACACGCACAACATGGCCGGCGGCACGGTGTACCCGCCGGAGGTCGCCAACGACATATGCGACCGCGCGCACGAACTCGGACTGCCCGTGCACCTCGATGGTGCGCGCATCTTCAATGCGGCCACGGCGCTGGGGAAGCCGGTGCGCGAGCTGACCGCCAAGTTCGATTCCCTGATGTTCTGCCTGTCGAAGGGACTGGGCGCGCCGGTCGGGTCGTTACTTCTCGGGACCAAGGACTTCATCGCGCGGGCCCGCGCCACGCGCAAAGCGCTCGGCGGCGGGATGCGCCAGGCGGGCATCCTCGCGGCCGCGGGGTTGATCGCGCTCGAAAAGATGCCGGCGCGTCTGGCCGAAGATCACGCCAACGCGCGCGTGCTCGCCGAGGGCATCGCCAAGCTCCCTGGCCTCAGCATCGACATGAAGACGGTGCAGACGAACATCGTCGTGATGGAAGTCGACCCCAAGCGGATGACGGCGGCCGAGTTCTCGCGCCGTCTTAAAGAGAAGGGCCTGTTGGCCGGGCCGATCTCCGCGCAGAGACTCCGCATGCTCACCCACATGGATGTGGACCGCGCCGCCTGCGAGCGCGCCGTCGAGATCGTGGCCGGCATCTGCCGCACACTGGGCCAAGCATGACCACGATAGACGTGCCTTCCGCCGTTCCCGTACACTACGCACGCTTTTTGAAGGACCTCTTCCGCCAGGAGATCCGCAGCTATGAGCCTGTACTCGCAGTACGACAACGAGCACAAGCATCCCGTCAACCGCGCGCTTCATATGCTGGCCATCCCGCTTGGCTTCTCCGCGCTGGTGGTCGTCTGGTTCCATTGGGTGGCGGCGCTGCTGCTCGTTCCGGCAGCGTTTGCGCTGGCCTGGGTCGGGCACATGGTCGAAGGGAACCAGCCCGCCACCGTGACCAATCCGGCCGCCATCGTGATGGCGCCCGTCTGGATGGCGCGACGCCTGTTCGGGGCAGGGACCCCTCCCGCCAGCTAGCGGCGGCCAAAAGATACATACGCCAGACGCCCGGGACGCATCTGAGCAGAGTAGATGCTGGTTCCCCCCTCTCCAGCAAACGGGCCCCCGGAGCTTTCCCGATGGCGAGAGTGCTTTGCGTGGACTGCAACGCTGTCCTGCTGGAGAAATGGACGGCGGCGTTGATCGAGGCCGGACACACCGTCCTCTCGACGTCGAGCGGCAAGCGCGCGCTCGAACTCTTCGTCCAATGCCCGCTCGACCTGGTGGTGCTCGACTATCGCGCGCGCGAAGTCTACGGCGGGGAAGTCGCGTTGCGCATGCGCGCGCTGCGACCGGATGTTCCTATCCTCATGTTGTGTGGCGCTTACTGGTGGCCGCCGGAAGCGGCCATCAACCTGGTCAACGGCCTGCACGTGAAAGCGGACGGAGCGAACGTGCTGGTGGAGCAAGTCAACACGCTGCTCGCCGCCCGGAAGCCGGTGACCGAGGGTGCTGCGGCCTGAAGTTTGTCCCACTCGGTTTTGCCCGTGTGTTATAAGCGTGGGTTCCTGATTCCGCCGCGACCGCGGTCTGCGAGGGTCTCCGCTTGGATTTCCAACTAAACGACGAGCAGCAACAGTTGCGCAAGAGCGTGCGGCAGTTCGCCGAGCGCGAGATCCTGCCGCACGTGATGGAGTGGGACGAAGCATCGCACTTCCCGCTGGAGATCGTCCGTGAGCTCGGCAAGCTGGGCCTGATGGGCGTGCTCTTCCCGTCCGAACTGGGCGGCTCCGGCCTGGGCTACATCGAGTACGTGATCGCCATCGAGGAGCTCTCGCGCGTCGACGGCTCGGTGGGCATCATCGTGGCCGCGCACACGTCGCTGTGCTCGAACCACATCTACATCGCGGGCAACGACGCGCAGAAGAAGAAGTACATCCCGAAACTCGCGACCGGGGAGTTCATCGGGGCGTGGGGACTGACCGAGCCCGGCTCCGGCTCCGACGCCGGCTCGGCGCGCATGACTGCGACCAAGAACAAGGGCGGATGGCTGCTGAACGGGACCAAGACGTTCATCACCAACGGACACTACGCCGACTGCGCCGTCGTCATTGCGGTCACGGACAAAGCAGCGCACACGCACGGGCTCTCGGCTTTTATCGTGGACAAGGACACCAAGGGCTTCCGCCCGGGCAAGAAAGAGAACAAGCTGGGGCTGCGCGCGTCCGACACGTCGGAGCTGATCTTCGAAGACTGCTGGGTGCCGGCCGAAGCCCTGTGCGGCAAGGAAGGCGACGGCTTCGTCGACGCGATGCGCGTGCTCGATGGCGGACGCATCTCCATCGCCGCGCTTGGCCTGGGCATGGCGCAGGGCGCGTATGAGTCCGCGCTCAAGTATTCGCAGCAGAGAAAGCAGTTCGGCAAAGCGATCGCGGAGTTCCAGGCCATTCAGTGGAAGCTCGCCGACATGGCCACCGAGATCGACGCCGCGCGCCTGCTCACCATGCGCGCCGCCGACATGAAAGACAAAGGCATGAAGACGACGCTGGAATCCTCGATGGCGAAGCTCTACACCAGCGAGGTCGCGGTGCGCTGCGCCAACGAGAGCGTGCAGATCCACGGCGGCTACGGATTTATCAAGGATTATCCGGCGGAAAAGTTTTACCGCGACGTGAAGCTGTGCACCATCGGCGAGGGCACCAGCGAGATCCAGCGCATGGTGATTGCGCGGCAGTTACTGAAGGACTAGCCGGGCTGCTAGCCCCAGGTCTTCCACGCGAACAATCCCAGGTACGTTGCCGCGAGGCAGACGAAAGCGACATTCAGGATGATGTGTCCTATGGCGAACGTGCGCCCCTTCGGCCAGTCCTCGCGCGCATAATAGACAGCGTCCACCGCGAGCCGGGCGGTCCAGTAGAGCCCGATGAAGAGGACGAGTGCTAGAGCGGCGCGGTCGCCGCGCATCATCTCCTGATGCAAGGTAAGCGTCAGGACGCCGAAGGCGATGATCGTCCCGGCGGTGAATCCGGATTGCACCCAGAGCAGCTTGCGATTGAAGGGCATGAGGTGCGCGAGGTCCTCTTTCCATTTCAGGCGCGCGGGCACCTGGAAGCTGGCGAGCAGGATGCCGAAGTGTCCGACACCCGCGACCCAAAGGGCGAGGTCGAATAACGAGCTTGCGTTCATAGAGCACCGATGGCGTGCATGAATGGCAGGATGACGCGCGCGATGAACACGGGATGGAACAAAAGGACCGCTGGCCCGGCGGTAAACGCGGCGGTATAGAGCCATCCGCTGATGCCGCTGCCCAGCCGTGTCCGCTTTCCCAAGCGTGAGCGCTCGAGCAGCAGTCCGAATCCCTGGAGCAGGAAGTAGAGCGTGGGGAGTCCGTAGCCACCGCGGGCGGGCACGGAGATCACGAGGTCGTGGACGAGGCCGGAAGCGAGGAAGACCAGCAGGGTGGCGCCGGCAGCGCCGAGCGCGCGGCGCGTCGGTGCGAAGACGAGCATGCGCGCCAAGTCGTGGAAGCCTAGGTTCCAGCGCCTGCCCCAGAATTCGGCGAGCGCGGTCGAGCGCAGAGGCGCGTCCATGATGGGCTCGGCGTTGATGCCGCGCGCACGCCAGAAGAGCGCGATGAGGCGGAAGCTGCCAAAGTGCAACAGGAGGACCGCGCCGATCATTCCGGCCCACCCACGCAGGAGTGGGACGTCCGGCAAGCGACGCGCGACGAGCCATAGCAATGCCGCGCCCAGCGCCGTCTGGAGGAATGCTCCGAGCCATTGCTTCGCCGCCGGCGGCGCGACGTCGGGGTGCGTGTCGAGGAAGGCTTCGGCGTCCATTCCTGGCCAGAGAAACAGGTAGGCGAAGGAACGTGGCCACGGATGCGTTTCGCCGCAGGCACGCAGCCACGTTGCCCATTTCACCGCGAAGAACAGCGCAAAGGCCAGCAGCCACATGAATTGCCACGCGGGCCGCGAGTACGCGAGGAACGCCGCGGCGGGAAGAAGAAGGAGTGGGACCAGTTCGGCCAGGGTGCGTCCCACGGCCGGGCGCGGCCTCGAAAGCGGTTCGCTGGCGATGGCTTGCTCCACTGAGCGCACTGTACAACGGCACTGCGCGATTGCAGAAATCGGGCAGACGTTCAAGTTTTGGCCGCACGTTCAGACTGGCCGCCACCATCATTTACACTGACCTGTTCATGGCCGGCCAACTCCAAGACTGGGTTGCACGCATCCGCGCGGGAGAGGTGCGCGCGCTGGCGCGGGCCATCACTTCCATCGAGAACCGTGAGCCGGAGTCGGTCGAGCTGCTGAAAGCGCTCTTCCCGCACAGCGGTAAGGCCCAAGTCATCGGACTCACCGGGGCGCCCGGCGCGGGCAAGAGCACGCTGGTCGACCAGCTCGCGCGCGAATATCGCAAGCAGGGCAAGACGCTCGGCATCGTGGCGGTGGACCCGACCTCGCCTTACACCGGCGGTGCCATCCTCGGCGACCGCATCCGCATGCAGGCGCACCACGCGGATGCCGGCATATTCATCCGCTCGATGGCGACGCGCGGCTTCCTCGGCGGCCTCGCGCGCACAACGGCAGACATCACCTCCGTGCTCGACGCTTCAGGCAAAGACATTGTTCTGGTCGAAACGGTCGGCGTCGGGCAAGACGAGATCGACATCGTGCGGCTGGCGGACGTCACCGTGGTCATCCTCGTGCCCGGCATGGGCGACGACGTGCAGACCATTAAGGCGGGCATCATGGAGATTGCCGACGTCTTCGTGATCAACAAGAGCGACCGCGAGGGCGCGGAGCGGGTGGAGCGCGAGATACGCGCGATGCAGACGCTGGCCGGCCGCAAAGACGATTGGACGCCGCCCATCGTGAAGACGGTGGCGAGCGATGGCCAGGGCATCACGGAACTTGCGGCTGCCATCGAGCAATACCAGAAGTTCCAGCAGAAGACCGGGCTGGTGACGAAGAAGCGCGCCGAGAACTGGCGCGAGCGCCTGCTCGAGATGCTGCGCGAGGCGCTGATGGAGCGGTTGCTGCGCGAGCAGTTGAACGACGGACAGCTCGGCGAGTATGCAGCGCAGGTAGCGGAGCACAAACGCGATCCGTATGCGCTGGTGGAGGAGATCGTGAAGCGGCCGGCAAAGGAAGCGGGGAAGGGATGCTAGAGATCGATCATTTGGGAGTGGCGGTGAAGTCGCTCGCCGCAGCCAAAGAGTTTTACCAGGCGCTCGGGCTCGCCGTGGTCGGCGAAGAGACGGTCGAGCACGAGAAGGTGAAGGTCGCGATGCTGCCGGTGGGCGAGAGCCGCATCGAGTTGCTGGAAGCGACGTCGGCGGATTCTCCCGTGGGCCGCTTCATCGCGAAGCGCGGCGAAGGACTGCACCACGTGGCGCTGCGCGTTCCAGACCTCGCCGGAACGGTCGAACGGCTGAAGCAGCGTGGCACGCGCTTCATCACCGACGAGATCAAGGTGGGCGCGGGCGGACATCTTTATGTCTTCCTGCATCCCTCGGCCACGGGCGGCGTGCTGCTCGAGCTGTGCGAAGACCCGCCGCAGGGCGTGTGACTACAACGCCGAGGCGTCGCGGCGCAGAGTTTCCTGAATTCCTGACCCTCGGCGAACCCGGCGTCTCCGCGTTGAAGTTGTGATCATTCTTGGAATAGACACGAGCGGTAAGCAGGGCGGCATCGCGCTGTGGCGCGATGGCGAGGTGCTCGACTCCGCCCCGATCGAAGGCGGAACTTTTTCGGCGCAGCTCATCCCGCTGGTTTCTCAGCTCCTCGCGAAAAACAAACTCGAGAAAGAAGACATCGAAGGGTTCGCCGTGGCGAGCGGACCGGGGTCATTCACGGGACTGCGCGTGGGACTCGCGGCGGTAAAGGGACTGGCGGAGATCCTCGGCAAGCCGATCGCGACGGTGCCGGTGCTGGAAGCGTTGGCGATTGTTTCCGGCGTGAAGGGTAATGTCGTCGCCATCCTGGATGCGCAGCGGCAGGAGGCGTACGTCGGCGAGTACGACGCCGCGGACGGCGGCGCGAAGATGCTGCGCGAGGAGCTGCACACCCAAGCGGGGATGATCGACCGGGCGCGAAAAGCGTCGGAGGCGGGGGTTGCCGTCGTTACGTCGGACTCGAGCATTGCGTCGGTGCTGGCGGGGGCGGGGCTGGTGGTGATCATCGTGGAGCGTCCGGGGGCGGCGGAGATGGCGAGGACCGGGGCGGGGAAGATCGCGCGCGGCGAGACGGTCACGGTGGAGCAGCTCGACGCGAACTATATCCGCGTGACCGATGCCGAGATATTCGCGAAGCCGGGGAAATGAGAGCATCGAGATGCTGATCCGGGCGGCCAGATCGGAAGACATCCCGGCGATGCAGGCCATCGAGAAGCACGCTGCGACGGCGGCGCACTGGACGGATTCCGATTACCTCAAGATCTTCGAGTCGCCGGAGCTGCAGACCGACTGGCGGCGCATCGCGCTCGTCATCGAAGAGGACAAGCTACAAGGCTTCTTGGTCGCACAGACAGTCGGCGGCGAGTGGGAGATCGAGAACGTTGCCATCGCCGCGGACGCGCGGCGTCGCGGGCTGGGCACGCGGCTCGTGGGCGAGCTGCTCGACATGGCGCGCGCACAGGGGGCGAGTGCGGTGTTCCTCGAGGTCCGCGAATCGAACCGGGCCGCGCGGGCGCTGTATGAGAAGTGGGCGTTCGTCGAGAGTGGACGGCGGAGGCAGTACTACCGCGAGCCAGAGGAGGATGCGGTCGTCTTCAAGTTCACCTTCGCCTCCTGACGAAAGATCAAATAACAACAGGAGGAGGGGAGGAGAGAAGGCCTTCTTTTTTCTAATGGTTTCAGAGTTCCTCCGCTTTCCCTCCTATCCTCCTATCCTCTTGTTTGGGTTTGACCTAGGCTTAACCTGCCCCCTGACCCAAAACTGGTGCAGACGCATTTTGCCCCCTGAAAAGCGTTGAAGCGGGAAAACCTGTGTGCTAGCGTGGGTTGTCCAAGTCTTGGTAGGAGGACTCCTGGATGGCCACGCTCCAAGATGAGCTCATTGCCAACAGCGAAGAATTCCGCAAGTTGGCGCAAGAACACAAGCAGTACGCACAACGCCTCGATTCCCTCATCCAAAAAAGATATTTAAGCGAAGACGAGAAAGTGGAAGAGGTCCGCTTGAAAAAGCTGAAGCTCCGGTTGAAAGACCAGATGGAGATCATGGAGCAGCAGCACAGGCGGCAGGCGCACCAGGTAGCATAAGCAACTGAAGCTCCGAACTAGCCGAAGCCCCGGCCTTGCGCCGGGGTTTTGCTTGTTGAGGCTCTTTCAAACAATCGGATTGCGCGAGGCCACGCGCGAGCTCGCAGATATAATCAATGATTCCATGGTGAGAGACGGCATCTTCTACGCGCTCGGGTTGGTGGCCGCAGCCGCGGTCGTGGGCTGGCTCACGGCGTGGCCGTGGGCGGTGCCGCCGCTGCTGCTGGCCGGATTCTTCCTATGGTTCTTTCGCGATCCGGAGCGCGCCATCCCGCAGGAGCCGGGAGTGGTAGTCTCCCCCGCGGACGGCAAGGTCACCGAGGTCGCGACGGTCGAGATCGAGGGCAAGCCGCGGACCCGCATTTCCATCTTCCTCAACGTGTTCAACGTGCACGTGAACCGCTCGCCCATCGGCGGCGTGGTGGAAAAGGTCGAATACCGTACGGGGAAGTTCGGCAACGCGATGGGCGCGATCTCCGCCGAGGCGAACGAGCAGAACATAGTGACCGTCGCGGGCGAAGGCCAGACGCTGGTGTTCAAGCAGATCGCCGGATTGCTGGCGCGCAGGATCGTCTTCACGAAAGAAGTGGGCGACACGGTGGGACGTGGCGAGCGCATCGGCCTGATAAAGTTCGGCTCGCGCTGTGACGTGATCCTCGATGCCGATGCGGAGTTGCGCGTGAAAGTGGGCGACAAGGTCGCGGGCGGCAGCTCGGTGCTGGCGATCATGTTGGCGGGTGCGGCGGTCAGAGCGCGGAGGCCGGGCGGCGGTGAGGAGAGGGAGGCGCGGCGATGACGATGCAGATGCGGCGCTTCAATGATCCCGCGCAGAAACGCCGGTTGCGGCGCGGCATGCACATCCTGCCCTCACTCTTCACCACGGCGAACATCGCGCTCGGATTCTTTGCCATCTTTCAGACCATCCTGGCGACGCCCGACGACTCCTGGCATCTTGACCACGCGGCCAAAGCCATCGGCATCGCCATCGTCGCGGACTTCATGGACGGCATGATCGCGCGGCTGACGCACACCGCCAGTGACTTCGGGCGCGAGCTGGATTCGCTCGCGGACGCCATCACGTTCGGCGTGGCACCGGCTGTACTTGCCTGGGTGTGGGGGTTCCGCTGGCTGCCGCTTGCCGGCCTGGTGGACTGGCGCGCGAAGCTTATCCAGATCGGGGCGATCTGCGCGTTCCTCTACCTGATCGCGGGCGTGAGCCGGCTGGCGCGCTTCAACATCCAGAAGAACCCGCAGCCCTCGAATCCCGGACGTCCGGACAGGAAGTATTTTGTCGGCATGCCGATCCCGGCGGGCGCGGGCGTGCTCGCGGCCATCGTGCACTTCAGCGCGGGACGTCCGCCGCAGGACTGGTGGCTCTCGACCATCTGGGCGGTGCTGCTGGTGACGGTCGGCTTCCTCATGGTGAGCACGTGGCGCTACGTGAGCCTGAAGGGTCTGGACTGGCGCAAGCGCGTGCCGTTCCGCACCGTGATCTTTATCGCTGCGCTGATCGGCGGCATCTGGTTCTTCTCGCGCTACGTGCTGTTCTTTCTCGGACTCACCTACATGCTGAGCGGCGTGCTGGCACGGCTGCAATGGATATTCGTACGCAAACCTGCGCCGCCCTCACCACCGCCGCCTTCCTACGAAGAAGCGCCGGGACACTGAGTCGAATCTTCTGATGAGTGCAAACCTATATCGCGTAGCCATCGTCGGCGCGGGAACGCTCAAGGGCAAAGAGCTGAAGGACACGCTCAACCAAAGCGATTTTCCCGCGGTGGACATCAAGCTGCTGGACGATGACGAGTCCATAGGACAGCTCGACGCCGTGGGCGACGAGGCCACTTTCTTTCAGGCGGTGACCGCCGCGAACCTCACTGACGTGAAGGTGGCGTTCTTTGCGTCCGACGAAGCGTTCACGCGCAAGCATTGGGCGGTCGCGCGCGATTCGGGCGCGCTCGTGGTGGACCTTTCTTACGCGCTGGACTCGGAGAAGGACGCGATGTTGTGTTCACCGTGGACGTCGGGGGAGATCGCGGAGCGGAATGTTTCCTCGCAGTTGGTCGTGCCAGCGCATCCGGCGGCGGTCGTGCTGGCGTTGTTGCTCGAGCGCGCGCGGGCGGTGGCGGAGATGCGCACCGTCGTCGCGACCATCTTCGAGCCGGCGAGCGAGCACGGACGCCGCGGGATGGACGAGCTGCATCAGCAGACCATCAACCTGCTCAGCTTCCAGCCGCTGCCCACCGCCGTCTACGACGCGCAGGTCGCGTTCAACATGTTGGCGCGCTATGGCGACAAGGCGTCGCGGAACCTGGACGTAGTGGAGCGGCGCATCGCCGACCACTTCCAGAAGATCGCGTCGTCGCGCGTGCCAATACCTTCGCTGATGCTGGTGCAGCCGCCAATCTTTCATGGGCACGGCTTCTCGGTTTACATTGAGCTCGAAAAGAAAGCGGCGGTCGGCGACTTCGCGCAAGCGCTCGCGGGCGCGCACGTGGAGATCGCTCGCGCCGGTGAGTCGCCCAACAACGTGGGCGCTGCCGGGCGCGACGAGGTGCTGGTCTCGCTGCGGCGCGATGCGCAAAACGACCATGCGTTCTGGTTGTGGGCCGCGGCCGATAACCTGCGCATCGAGACGTTGTCGGCGATCGAAGCGGCCAAGCAGGCGCTGGAAATGAGGAAGGGCTGATGTCGAATGTCGAATGTCGAATGACGAATGGGGATCACCGGTCTGATTCGTCATTCGTCATTCGTCCTTCGTCATTGGTTCTGAGCTTGGTTCTACTCGCAATCGCCTTCTTCAGCGGCGGGTGCGGCTATTCCACCGCCGGACACGCCTCCAAGCTGCCGACGGACGTGCGCACCATCGCCATCCAGGCGTTCGTCAACAAGACGCAAACGTACCGCGTGGAGCAGGTGCTCACCGCGGCGGTGGTCCGCGAGTTCACCACGCGGACGAACTACCGCATCGCCAACCGCGAAACGCCCGACGGCGATGCCGACGTCACGCTGTGCGGCACCGTGGTCTCCGCCGAGCTGGCGCCTATTACTTATGACTCGCGCACCGGCCGCGCGTCCTCCGCGCTCATCACCGTCAACATGAAGGTGCAGTTGGTGGACAAGGCGGGCAAGGTGCTGTTCGACAACCCGAACTACGTCTATCGCGAGCAGTACCAGATCTCGCGTGAGGTCTCGTCGTTCTTCGAAGAGGAATCGCCGGCGGTGGACCGCATGTCGCGCGACTTCGCGCGGTCGCTGGTCGCCAACATCCTCGAGGGGTTCTAGCGAATGGCCGGACGTTTTGCGCCCACGGAACGCTTCGTCTCCGAAGTGAAGGCGCGGAAGCTCGCGCCGGCGTATCTGTTCATCGGCGATGAAGGGTTCTTCCGCGACCGCTGCCGCGCCGCGCTGATCGAGCATCTTGTCCCGCGCGAGCTGCGCGAGTTCAGCTTCTACGAACTTGACCTGGCAGAGGTCGAAGTAGCGGAAGTCCTCGACCGCGCGCGCACACCTTCGCTGATGGCGCCGTTCCAGGTGTTCTTCATCCGCAACGTCAAGGCGCTCTACGGACGCGGCTCGCATCAGGCCGAGTTCGACGCCATCGAGCAGTATGTGAAGTCCCCGAATCCCGACGCGGTGCTCATCTTCGTGGCCGACCACATCGCCATCCCGGCGGACGTCCGCAAGATGGAACTGCAGGACAAGGACCGCTACGAGCGCATCCGCGAGACGCTGGGCGAGTACTGCACGGTGATCGAGTTCGCGCGCGTGGATGAGAGCGAAGGCATGCGCTGGGTGGTGGATTCCGCCGGCTCACAGGGCGTGAAGGTCGAGACGGACGCGGCGCGCGAACTGGTGGATTCGCTCGGCGCCGACATGCTACTCGTCGCCAATGAGCTGGAGAAACTGTTCTTGTTCGTGGGAGAAAAGAAGCGCGTGACGCTGGCGGACGTCGAGACCATGGTGCTCGCGGCCAAGCAGCGCTCGCTCTACGAGCTGACAGACGCCATCTCGGCGAAAGACCGTCCGCGCGCGCTGGCCACGCTCGACGCCATCCTTTCTTCTGGGGACGGCGATGAGGCTGCCATCGGACATCTGCACATGCTGGCGAAGACGTTCCGCCAGATGCTGGTCATCCTCGAGAAGAACGTGCGCGACTCGCGCGCCATCTGGCAGGCGCTGTGGCAAGGCTTCCGGGTGCCGCCGTTCGCGGCCGAGGACATCATCCGGCAGGCGCGGCGCTACAAGTCGCGCCGCGACCTCACGCGCGCGCTGCGCCTGATCGCCAAGGCCGACCTCGCGCTGCGGTCGAATCCGGTGTCGAAGCGGCTGGTGCTGGAAAAGCTGGTGCTCGACCTGTGCGCCGACGCCAAGCCGGCGATGGCGGCGAGCCTGTGGCAGCAGGAAGAGCTGCCGGTCTGACGTTTGCCCGTGAGAAGCAAAACGGCAGGCCTTTCGGCCTGCCGTTCGTCTTTGAAGACTGGGAGAGTCTTCGAAGCTACTTCAACTTCGCCAGGCGCGCGCTCAGGCGGCTCTTGTAGCGGCCGGCGGTGTTGCGGTGGATGGTCCCCTTCTGGACGGCCTTATCGATGGCCGAGACGGTGGCGCCGAAGGCAGCCGCGGCGGCCTTCTTGTCGCCGGCGTCGAGGGCGGTGCGGAACTTGCGCATCGCGCCGCGGAAGCGCGAGGTGTTCGACACGTTGATGGCGGTGCGCTTCGTGGTCTGACGGGCGCGCTTGAGCGCCGAAAAATGATTTGCCATGGCTGTTTGCTGGTCCTTACGGAAAAGGATTTCTACCGGAGCAGAATGTAGTATTTTACGGCATCTACAGCACTGGGTCAAACCCGCCACAGCGTTTAGAGTCGCACCCCTAAATGGACACCCTCGAGCGCATCCAGGTCCTCATCAACTCCGCCACCCCCATCATCCTGATGGAAACGGTGGAGGAGACGCGCGCCGTTGCGGTCGTCCATGAGGCCGCGGCTGCGCTCAACCTGCCGGTATTCGAGTGGAGCATTGCGGACGGCCTCACGCGGACCGCTGCCGGGGACCAAAAGGCGGCGGCCGCCGATCCGGCACGCGTCCCTCCCGCGGTGCTGCCGGGGAGCGGCGTGGTGATGAGCGACCTCAGCCGTAAGATCGCCGCGGCGAAGCAGGCGATGTACCACGCGGGCGTCCCGCAGCTCGACTTTAGCGAGGCGGAGAAGCCGGCATCCCAATCGGGCCCCATCCTCAACACCAAAGACGCGGCTGGCGTGCTCGCGCACATCGGCACCATCACCATCGACGCCGTCTTCATCCTGAAAGACTTTCACCGCCAGCTCGACGACGCCACCACCTGCCGCCTGCTGCGCGAGACGGCCCAGGATTTCGGGCGGCAGCGCCGCGCGATGGTATTGACTGGTCCCTCCTTCGAGCTTCCCGCCGAGTTGGAAAAGGAAGTCGAGTACGTGGACATGGCGCTGCCCGACCGCGCTCGGCTGCGGGCGATCGCGGAAGAGACATACCAACGGCTTGCGGAGACGCGTTCGCTGAAGCGGACGCTCGACAAGGCCGGCATGGACGCGCTCGCCGCCAACCTCACCGGGCTGACCGAGGACGAAGCCGAGCGCGCCGTCGCGCAGGGCATCGTCGCGCATTACGCGTTGTCGCCGGAGGTCGTGACGGACGTGCTGGCGTCGAAGAAGGAGATGCTGCGGCGCAGCGGGATGCTGGAGTTCGTGGATGCAGTGAACGATCTGTCGTCCGTCGGTGGCCTCGAAAACCTGAAGAAGTGGCTGACGCTGCGCCGCGGGGCCTTCGAGCCGGGCGCGGCCGAGTTTGGGCTCGAGCCGCCGCGCGGCGTGGTGCTGATGGGTGTGCAGGGATGCGGCAAGAGCCTGGCCGCGCGCGCCGTCGCCGGCTCGTGGAAGCTGCCGCTGGTGAAGCTCGATACCGGCGCCATCTTCGACAAGTACATCGGCGAGACGGAAAAGCGGGTGCACAAACTTTTCAAAGTGGCAGAGCAGCTCGCGCCCGTCGTGCTCTGGATCGACGAACTGGAAAAGGTCTTTGCCGGCTCGGGTCCGGACTCCGCTTCGGCGGATGCCGGCGTCTCGTCACGCTTGCTGGGTGAGTTCCTTTCCTGGATGCAGGACCGCAAGGCGCCGGTGTTCGTGGCGGCGACCTCGAACAACGTGGTGGCACTGCCGCCGGAGCTGCTCCGCAAGGGACGCTTCGACGAGATCTTCTTCGTCGATCTGCCGAACGCGACGGAGCGGCGCGCCATCCTTGCGCTGCACATCGCCAAGCGCAAGCGCGATCCCAAGCAGTTCGACCTCGACCGGCTGGTCAGCGAAGCAGAGGGCTACTCGGGCGCCGAGATCGAGGCGGCGGTGCAGGCCTCGCTCTATGCGTCGTTCACGGACCGGAAGCCGCTCTCGACGGAGACGATCGTCGACGCGGTGCGCGACAGCGTGCCGCTGGCGACCACGCGCGCCGAGGACATCGAGCGCCTGCGGACGTGGGCGCGCGACCGGGCGGTGGCGGCGTCCGCTCCGGATTCTGCGGCGGCGCGGAAGTAGCTACTCTGGAATCCGAGCTCCCTTTGCCGAGGTCCTGCCATCTAAATGTGGTGTCCGAGTCGCGCATGCAGGAGGCGCAGTTACGGCATTGACTGGCAGTCGAGAGCGGGGTACTCTCTCCGCAATGGTGGTTTGCCCCACGCAACGTGGCGAGCAACACGCTATCCCGAACATCCCAACCGACACTTTGCTTACTCACCAACCCGCATCGCGGCGAGCGTGTGCCGTGGCGGCGGCGACCCATGGAGGCCTGCGATCCCCAACGCAATGAAGAAGAACATCGAGATCGGGAAGAACATCGAGGGGCTGTTCGGCACGCGCGACGAGAACCTGCGCGTGATCGAAGACGGGCTCCATGTGACCATCGACTTGAAGGCGGACTCGGTGGAGATCAAGGGCGAAGCGGAGAACGTGGGCCGCGCCGAGCAGGTCTTTGTGGACTACGAGACGCTGCAGCGCGCCGGCCACAAGTTCACCAACGGAGACTTGGGCTCGATGCTGCGCGTGGTCACGCAGGACCCGAACGTCACGCTGCGGTCGTTGGCCGAAGCGGGCAAGCAGCGCTCGTTCGGCAAGCGCGCGGTGCAGCCGAAGAGCATCAACCAGCGGCGCTACATCGAGGCCATCGAAAAGACGGACATGATCTTTGGCATCGGGCCGGCGGGCACGGGCAAAACGTATCTCGCCGTGGCGATGGCCATCGCGGCGCTGCTGAACAAGCAGGCGAGCCGCATCATCCTGGCGCGTCCGGCGGTGGAGGCGGGCGAGCGGCTGGGATTCCTGCCCGGCACGCTACAGGAGAAAGTGGATCCGTATCTGCGTCCGTTGTACGACGCGCTCTACGACCTGCTCGACGCGGAGAAGGTGGACCGCTTCCTCGAGAAGAACGTGATCGAGATCGCGCCCATCGCGTTCATGCGCGGGCGCACGCTCAACGACGCGTTCGTGATCCTTGACGAGGCGCAGAACACCACGTCGGAACAGATGAAGATGTTCGTCACGCGGCTGGGCTTCAACTCGAAGGCGGTCATCACCGGTGACGTCACGCAGATCGACTTGCCGGGAGCGAAGCGCAGCGGCCTGCTCGAGGCAATGGACATCCTCAGCAACGTGGAAGGCATTTCCTTCTGCCACTTCGACGAAGGGGACGTGGTGCGCCATCATCTGGTGCAGCGCATCATCCGGGCCTACGACGATGCCAAGACCGCGCGGGAAGCGCAGTTGCAGCTTTCGCTCGGGAACGCGGGGCCTTCCGGAACCCGGTCAGACGCGCGGCCGCAGCCGCGGATGGACGACCGCGAGATGGAACGCCGGGGGAACGCGGACGGGGCGGAAGATCGAATCGCGGACTAGTGCTTGTACAATGTGTGGGCGGGAGGGCCGTAAGAACAGCCCTCCCGTTCGTTTTGGGCGTTCCTCTGGAATGCAGTGACGGAGCGGCGTTGGTCATCATGCAAACAGCCATCAGCGGCGTAAGCCGGGCGGAGCTCGAGCGTTTCACAACGCGCGCGCGCCGCGCCGTGGGACTGCGTGGCGAAGCAAACATCCTCGTGGGTGGCAACGCCGAGCTGCGCCGCCTGAACCGTGAGTTTCGCCGCAAAGATAAGCCGACCGATGTGCTCTCGTTCCCCGCCGTTCGGGGAAAAAAAGTAGCCAAAGGCGAGGCAGGGGACATCGCCATCTCGGCGACCATCGCACAGGCGAACGCGCGCCGTCTCGGGCATTCCACCGCGCGTGAGTTGAAGATCCTCATCCTCCATGGACTGTTGCACCTGGCCGGCTACGACCACGAGAAAGACTCCGGCGAGATGCGCCGCCAAGAAGACCGGCTGCGCGCGCGTCTCGGCCTGCCCGTGGCGCTGATCTCGCGCAGCGCAACCCCTTCGCGCAAGAAGGCCGGACGCCAATGATCTGGGCGATCATTCCGGCAATGGCTGTGCTGCTTGGCCTGCTCACGCTGGTGTCGTACGTGGAGCGCGTCTACAACGAGATGGGCAAGTTCCTCGCGCGCGAGTTCCAGGAAAACATCGAGTGTTTCGAGCGTGACGTTGAAGCACGGCTGGGAGTGGCCCGTAATCGCGCGTCGCTCTCGATGAGCGTGCTCGCGCAGCTCACCACGGCCGCCATTTCGCTGCTCACCGCGTATTACGTCTTTTATGACGGCACTTGGAACGGGGGAGAGCTGGCGCGCGCGGGCGTGATCGTCGTTCTCGCCATCATCATCTTCAATCGCCTGCTACCGTTCGTGCTCTTCACGCGGACCAGGGGCGACTGGGTGCGCCCGCTCACGTTCCTGATACGGCTGCTCATCTGGATCGTCTTCCCCATCACCATCATCCTGGGCTTCGCGCTCTCGGTAGCGTCGCTGGCGGAGTCGAAGGAGCCGCAGCAGCCCGAGCATCCTTCGGAAGCGGTCGACGCGCTCATTGAGGCGGGACAGGAGGAGGGCATCCTCGAAGAAGCCGACCGCGACATGATCCACTCCGTGGTCGAGTTCAGCGAAAAGCGGGTGCACGAAGTGATGACGCCGCGTCCCGAAGTGGTGGCCGTGCCGCTCGCGATGTCCGTGGAGCAGTTCATCGAGTTACAACGCACGAAACCGTACTCGCGCGTGCCGGTGTACGAAGGCGAGACCATCGACCACATCAAGGGTGTGGTGTTCGCGCACGACGTGCTGCAGGTCCCCGATACCGAGGCGAAGGCGCGCACCGTGGGCGAGATGATGCGGTCGGCGTTCTACGTGCCGGAGACGAAGCGCGTGTCGCAACTGCTGCGCGAGATGCAGCGCGAGGGAATCCACATGGCGATCGTGATCGACGAGTACGGTTCGCTCGCCGGCGTGGTCACCATCGAAGACCTGGTGGAAGAGATCGTGGGCGAGATCCGCGACGAGCACGAAGCCAAGGCCGACATCGTCCACGAGAACCCGAACTCTTACGTCGTCCCTGGAAACATGGACGTGGACCGCATCCCGCAACTGTTCGGCATCCGCCTGGAATCGCGCGAGGCCACGAGCGTGGGCGGGTTGGTCAGCGAGCTGATGGGACGCATCCCGGAACCGGGCGCGGTGGTCGACTCCGAAGGGCTGCGCTTCGAGGTGCTCGATTCGAGCGACCGGCGTGTGGAGCGGGTGCGCATCAGCCTGGCGAAGGATGAACCGCCTCTGCCGCCGACCCCGCCTCAGCCGAAGACGCGGCAGAAAGAACCGCGCACTGCCAAGCGCGCCTGAAGACTATGCGCGCTGGGTACGTTTCCATCATCGGAAGACCGAACGCAGGGAAGTCCACCCTGCTGAACGCGCTTGTCGGCGAGAAGATCGCCATCGTCACGCACAAGCCGCAGACCACGCGCAATCGCATCCTCGGCATCATGAACCTGCGCGCCCGCAAGGGCGTGCCCGCGGCGCAGATCGTCCTGGTGGATACTCCCGGCGTCCACAAACCAGATTCGCAGCTCAACCGCCGCATGATGCAGGAAGTGTATGACGCGCTCGCCTCGCGCGACCTCACGCTGCTCATCGTGGACGCGACCATGAAGTTCGGGACGGGCGACCAGTTCACCCTCGACGCGGTGAAGCGTGCCGGCGGCCCCGTGTTCCTGTTGCTCAACAAGGTGGACATGATCCACAAAGAAAAGCTGCTGCCGATGATCGCGGAATGGAGCCAGCGCCACGGTTTCCGCGAGATCATCCCCATCTCGGCGAAGAAGAAGGAAGGGCTCGAGGTGCTGGTGGGAAAGATCGCGAACGCGCTGCCCAACGGCCAGCCGTTCTTCCCGCAGGACCAGATCACCGACCAGCCGGAGCGGTTCATCGCCGCCGAGATCGTCCGCGAGAAAGTGCTCATGCACACAGCGGAGGAAGTGCCGTACGCGGCGGCGGTCCGCATCGAGCAATGGGAAGTGAAGGAAAAGATCACGCGCATCGCGGCGGTGATCTACATCGAGCGCGAAGGGCAGAAGAAGATCATCGTGGGCAAGGGCGGCGAGATGATCAAGAAGATCGGCACCACCGCGCGCATCGACATCGAGAAGCTGCTCGGGCGGAAGGTCTTCCTCGAGCTGTTCGTCAAGGTGCAGCCGGACTGGCGGCAGTCGCGCGGGTTCGTGGAAGAACTCGACTGGCGGCGGCAGTTGGAAGACCTGACACCGATCGACGAGTAGATTCTTCCTTACATTTCGAGCCCGCCGCGGCGGGTGAGAAAGCCCTATCTCCGCGGAAATGCATGGGTAAGGTAGGGTTCCCTCGCTACGCTCGGGATGTAACCGAAACCGAAACCATCTACTCCTTCACTGCAATCCCCAGCGTCTTCATCTTACGATACAGGTGCGAGCGTTCGAGGCCGAGGACTTCGGCTGTCCGGCTCACGTTGCCGTGGTTCTCGTCGAGTTTCTTGAGGATGTAGTCGCGCTCATACGCGGCGCGCGCCTGGTGCAGGGTGGAAAAATCACCGCCGGGGCGTTTCGAGCCATCGCGGTAGACGAGCGGCGGCAGGTGCTTGCGGTCGAGTTTGCCGGCGGCGGGATTCATGATGACGATGCGCTCGATCACGTTGCGCAACTCGCGCACGTTGCCGGGCCAGGCGTAGCGCGCGAGCGTCTCGATGGCGTCGTCAGTGATCTCGCGCGCGCGGCGGCCGTAGGTCTGCGCGAATTCCTTGAGGAAGTAGCGTGCGAGCAGCGGGATGTCTTCTTTCCGCTCGCGCAAGGGCGGCACGAAGAACGGGATCACGTTCAGCCGGTAGAACAGATCTTCGCGGAAGTTGCCGCGTGCAATCTCCTCTTCCAGGTCTTTGTTCGTCGACGCGATGACGCGGACGTCCGTGGCAACGGCCTCATCGCCGCCGACCGCCGTGATGCGTTGCTCGTCGAGCGTGCGCAGGACTTTGGACTGCGTCTTCAGGCTCATGTCGCCGACTTCATCGAGGAAGAGCGTGCCGCCGTCGGCCTTCTGGAACTTGCCTTCTTTGTCGCTGGTCGCGCCGGGGAACGAGCCTTTGCGGTGTCCGAAGAGCTCGCTCTCGATCAGGTCTTCGGGGATGGCCGCGCAGTTGACCTCCACGAACATCGCGTCTTTGCGCAAGCTTTGCGCGTGGATGGCGAGCGCGGCGAGTTCCTTGCCTACGCCCGATTCGCCGTAGATGAGGACGCGTCCGTTCGTCGGCGCCATCAAGCCGATCTGCTGGCGCAGCGCTTTCATCGGGACGCTCTCGCCCACGATCACGCTCTTCGCCTGCAGGCTCTTCTTCAACTCGCGGTTCTCGCTGCGCAGACGCTTGGCCTCGGCGGCGTGCTTCACCAGGATGAGCGTCTTTTCGAGCTGGAGCGGCTTCTCAAGGAAGTCATAAGCGCCCAGCTTGGTCGCGCGGACCGCCGTCTCGATGGTGCCGTGGCCGGAGATCATGATGACCTCGGGCGCGTCTTCCATCGCCCGTACTTTCTCGAGCGCCTCGAGGCCGTCCATGCCGGGGAGCCAGATATCCAGCAGGATGACGTCGAAGGCGCGGTGGGCGACGGCGTCGAGGCAGGCCTCGCCGCTCTCCGCGGTGGCGACCTTGTAGCCTTCGTCCTCGAGCACGCCACGCAGCGATTGCCGGATGGCGGCTTCGTCGTCAACGATCAGGATGTTGAGCATGAGATGTCTTGGCTGGATCCTCGGGCGGCAAATGAGCTTCGCTCTCGCTCGCGACGGGCAGCTCCACGATGAAGCGCGCGCCCACCGGAAGGTTCTCCTCCACGCGGATGGAGCCGTGGTGGTCTTCGATGATGCGGCTCACGATGGCGAGCCCCAGTCCGGTGCCGCGCTTCTTGGTGGAGAAGTATGGCAGAAACAGTTTTTCCTTGAGCTCGCGCGTCACGCCGTGGCCGGTGTCTGCGACCACGATCTCGACCGCGTCCCTGTTGCCGAGCAATGCGGTCGAGATGTGGACCTCGCGCAGCAGCGATTCCTGCATGGCTTCGGCGGCGTTGTCCACCAGGTTGGCGATGGCGCGGCGGATGGCTTCCGGATCAGCAAGCACTTTCGGCAACGAGCGGTCGAGCTCGGTGCGGACGGCGATGCCGTCGAGACGTCCGTTGAACAGGGCGAGGGCGCCTTCGATGACGGCGTTGATGTCCGCCGGCTCGGGCTGCGAAGCGGGGAAACGCGCCAGGGTGGAGAACTCGTCGACCAGCGTACGCACGGTTTCGATGGCGCCGGCGATGGTCTCGGCGCAGCCGTGGATGACGGCGATGGATTCCTCGTCAGGGATTGCGCCGCGCTCGAGATGCCGGCGGATGCGTTCCGCGGAGAGCGCGATGGGCGTGAGCGGGTTCTTGATCTCGTGCGCCACCCGCCGCGCGACCTCGCGCCACGCGGCTTGCTTCTGTGCTTTTAGAAGGTCTGAGAGATCTTCGAAGACGAGGACATAGCCCAATCGCTGGCGCTCGAGTTGGAGCGATGCGACGGTGAGCGAGACGTGGACGCGTCCGCGAGCGCCGGCAATCTCCATCTGGCTCGAGCTGGTACCCATGCGGTCCGCCTTGCGCAGCATGTGCTCGATGTCGTCCACGACCTCGGGCGGAAATAGGTCGCGCAGGGTCGAGCCGGTGGCCACCTTCGCGGCGCCGAAGATGCGGAGGAAGACATGGTTGGTGCGCGTAACGCGCTTGTCGTCGTTGAGCGAGAGCACGCCGGTGGGGATGCTCTCGAGGATGGTCTCGATCTGCCGGCGCCGCTGTTCGAGTTCGACGTTGGCGTCCTCCACGTCGCGCGTGGAAGCTTCGATCTGCTTGCGGTTGCTCTCGAGCTCGGTGGCCATGCGGTTGAAACTGGCCACCAGGTCGCCCAGCTCGTTCGCGGCGGGCACGTCCACGCGGTAGGTAAGGTTCCCCTTGGATATCTGGTCGGTCGCTTCCGCGAGTGCGGAGACCGGTCGCGTGACTTGCTTCGACAGAAAGAGCGCAAGCCACGTGGCGGCGAAGAGTACCAGCACGGTGAGCAGGAGTAGGAAGCCGATGTAAGTACGGCGAACTTGTTTGCGTTGCTGCGCCAGCTCGAAGTAGCGGCGCTGCGTCTGCTCGATCTCACTCAGCGTCGATGAGAACTGCGCCGGCAACGGGATGGCAACGATGATCCGGCCACCGTCTTCAATCGAGGCGGCGCCCAGGATGTATTCCTTGTCGCCGAGCATGAAAGCTGGGAGCTGCTTGCCGTGCGCCTCGGCGGCGGCGCGCAGCTTGGAGCGCAACACTCCCCAGGGTTGCGGCAAACCGAGGCTCGCGACACTGTCATCGGCGACGGTGGCGACCGCGAAGCCTCCTTGCAGCGTCTGCTGGTGGCGATGGAACTCGGCCAGTACGGCGGAGTAGTTGCCGGTGGCAAAGGCGCGCCGCACTTCGGGCGTGCTGGCGATGGCATCGGCCTCGCTGCGGGCGTTGTCGGCGGCGTAGCGCGCCATCATCGTGGCGACGCGTCCGGACTCCTCGCGCAACTCTTCCACCGGACCGGAGAACCACTTCTCGATGGAGCGGTTCATCAGCAGGTACGCGAACTGGAATAGGAAGATGACGGGCAGGAACGAGAGCAACAGTGCGCCCACCACCATGCGCGTCCGGAACTTGGAACCAAGGACGCCGGTGCGTCGCTCGGCATAGAGCTTCAGCAGGTTGCGTCCAAGGACGAAAGTGAGTGCGACGAAGACGAGGAAGATCAGGGCAGACAGCGCGGTGAAGAGGAGCGTCTGCTCGGAGGTCTCCGGCCGCAGGAAGGTGAGGTTAAAGGCCGTCTGCGAGGCGAGGGCCAGGAACAGGAGGACCACGACGACAAGCAGGATGATCACGCCCGTCATGCGCCGGCCGGAGCTCTTCGGGTTCTGCGGAGTCGAAGCCACTAGGAGACGCTCCGGAGAGAGCCTGACTGCAGGAGATGGGCCGGAGCTGTGCCGCCATTATAGACGCGCATTGGCGCGATGCACCGCGGGTAAGGGAGCAAGCACCACCGTCGCGCAGGGCATCTGAGGTACACGAAACCCTCTTCGTCTCATGCCGGCAAAGCGTGCCAATCCGGCCTGTGAAGCCCGCTTCCGCTATCTGCGAGATGGGCTTTGCCCCTCCGGCGCGCCCAACCTCACGCTGGTCGTGGACCTGGACGCAGAGTAGCCGTCCCGCAGCAACCCTCGATGCTTCCTCGCGCTGCCTAGGACGAAAGGAAGAGCGGGCAAACCCGCCGCTAGTAACTTACTTCTAACTGCAAGAGCTTGAAGTACCCAAAATCCGGTAAGGAGCTTCTTACATGCGGAAATACGCTTTCCTCACACTCTTCGTACTGCTCATCGCGGGCCTGACATTCGCCCAGAGCAGCACTGGCACAACGACCGATCCTAACGCGCAGCCGCAGAGCACCACGGCCCAGCCTTCCTCGACCGACCAGCAGGCGCAGCCTGCCCAGCCGGCGCCGACCGACCAGACCGCCACGCCGCAGACCACCGCGCCGGCAACGGATCCGAACGCGGCGAGCACGACTTCGACCACCAACTCGCCGACCACCACCACCACGGACCAGAACACGACTGCTGCTCCGGCGGCCGACACGACCGCTCCGGCGGCCGATCAGAGCGCTGCTCCGGCGACTGACCAGAACATGGGCAACAAAAGCGCCAGCGGCCAGAAACTGCCGCAGACCGCTTCGCCGCTGCCGCTGCTCGGACTGCTTGGACTGGGCTCGCTCGCCGCGGGCGCTGTCTCTCGCAAACGCAAGTAAGCGATCAACATAACGTTGCAACAACGGGCAGCCTTCGGGCTGCCCGTTTCTCGTTCTGCCCGCCGATGATCAGCGATGTGGCAGGAACGGCTCGAGCGGGCATCCGGCGCAGGTCGCCTTGGTGCCGCAGAAGTCCTTGCCGGTGCGAACGATCAATCCGTGAAACTCATTGAAGTGCTGCGCGAGCTCCTCGCGTGGTGCGCGGCTCATGCGCGAGGGTGGATGCATCGGCTCGCTCCCGCGTTCCAGCTCTCCGCCCAATGCGACGAGCGAACCCTCGACCAGCGCACGCAGTTCGTCATACGGCGCTTTCCGTGAGACGAGCCTGTGGCGCTCGAAGACGCGCCGCGTGTAGGCATCCACCACGAACACCGGATGTCCGCCGGCATAAAGCAGGATGGAATCCGCTGTTTCTGGGCCGACTCCGTGGAGCGCCAGCAACTCGGCCCGCAGGATCGGCGTGGGCTGCGCGAACATGCGGTCGAGCGAGCTACCGTGCGTCGCGTCTAGCCACGATACGAAGCGCTTCAAGCGGTGCGCTTTCTGCTGGTAATACCCCGACGACCGGATGAGCTGCGCCAGCGCCGGCTCGGGCGTCGAGCGGACCCCATCGAGCGAGAGCTTGCGGGCGCGACGCAGATTGCGCATCGCCTTCTCCACGTTGGTCCAAGAGGTGTTTTGCGTCAGGAAGGCGCCGACGATCACCTCGAAGCGGGACTGCGCCGGCCACCAATGCTGCGCTCCCCAGCGCGCGAGAAGCGCGGCGTAGTAGCGGCGGACGGCGCCGTCCGAACCGTCCCGCACTCCGCTTTTCCTTTGTTTCCGCACGCCCCCAGTCTACGACGTGGAGCATGCCGGCTTCGCGTCGGCTGGACTCAGCCGAAATCCATCCTGCGACCCAGCTAAATACCTGATTCCGTAAAACGATGCGGACGTTGCCGAGTTCGCGTCCGGTTACCAATCGAGCAACAATTCTCGATTGACAATTTGTGTCAATGCGACATACGATGCGCGCACATCTTTCCCCCAGTCAGCTTCAGGGCCCCGCGCATTCGGGGGCGCAGTCGAATCCAGTTCCGATCGGAAAAAAGAAGTATGTCGCAGCGTCTCGGCGATCTGCTGGTTAAAGAGAAGGTCATCACCCCCGAGCAACTGGAGCAGGCGCTCAAGACCCAGAAGGAATCGGGGGCGCGCCTGGGTTCGGCACTCGTGAAGCTGGGGTTCCTCTCCGACGAGGACGTCACCAATTTCCTCTCGCGGCAGTATGGCGTGCCGGCCATCAACCTCTCGTTCTTCGAGATCGATGGCTCGGTGGTAAAGCTGATCCCACAGGAGACGGCCAAGCGCTACCAGATCCTGCCACTCTCACGCGTGGGCGCGTCGCTGACCATCGCGATGGTCGATCCCACGAACGTATTCGCCATGGACGACATCAAGTTCATGACCGGCTTCAACATCGAGCCGGTGGTCGCGAGCGAGAGCGCGATCATGGAGCACATCGAGAAGGCCTACGGCTCCAGCCAGGAAGAGGACATGGAGAAGGTCATGGCCTCGGTGGCGGAGATGGGCGAGGCCGACGTCGAGCTGACCGAAGACCCGACCGAGATGGGTCTGGGTGAGTTGGAGAAGGCGGCCGACGAAGCGCCCATCGTGAAGCTCGTGAACCTCATCCTCACCGACGCGGTGAAGCGCGGCGCTTCCGACATCCACGTGGAGCCCTACGAGAAGGAATATCGCGTGCGCTTCCGCATCGACGGGATGCTGCACTCGATCATGAACCCGCCGGCGAAATTGAAGGACGCCATCACGTCGCGCATCAAGATCATGGCGAAGCTCGACATCTCAGAGAAGCGCCTGCCGCAAGACGGACGCATCATGCTGAAGATGCAGATCGGCGGCAAGAAAAAGCAGCTCGATTACCGCGTGAGCACGCTGCCCACGCTCTGGGGCGAAAAGATCGTGATGCGGTTGCTCGACAAAGAGAACTTGCGTCTCGACATGACCAAGCTTGGTTTCGAGCCGGAGTCGCTGGAGAAATTCACCAAAGCCATCTTGAAGCCGTACGGCATGGTGCTGGTCACCGGCCCCACCGGTTCGGGCAAGACGAACACGCTCTACTCCGCCATCTCGCGCTTGAACCAGCCGGACACCAACATCATGACCGCGGAAGATCCGGTCGAGTTCCAGCTCTCCGGCGTGAACCAGGTGCAGATGAAGGAAGCCATCGGGCTGAACTTCGCCGCGGCACTGCGCTCATTCCTGCGGCAGGATCCAAACATCATCCTGGTGGGCGAGATCCGCGACTTCGAAACGGCCGAGATCGCCATCAAGGCCGCTCTCACGGGCCACTTGGTGCTTTCTACGCTGCACACGAACGGCGCGCCGGAAACCATCAGCCGCCTGATGAACATGGGCATCGAGCCGTTCCTGGTCGCCACCTCGGTGCACTTGATCGTGGCGCAACGCCTGGTGCGGCGCATCTGCGTCGATTGCAAGGAAGAGGTCGCGTTGCCGCCGCAGGCGATGATCGAGAACGGCTTCACGCCGGAAGAGTCGAAGACGGTGAAGGTCTACAAGGGCAAGGGCTGCGCGACATGCGGGAACAGCGGCTACAAGGGACGCTGCGGCCTGTATGAAGTCATGGAGATTGACGACGAGCTGCGCGAACTGATCCTGGTGGGCGCCTCCGCCGTGGAGTTGAAGAAGAAGGCCATCGAGCGCGGCATGATCACGCTGCGCCGCAGCGGACTGATCAAGGCGATGTCCGGGCAGACGACATTGGAAGAAGTGGCGCGCGAGACCGTCCACTAAAAAACAGAGTTCGGAACCGACGAGGGGAAGAGAAGGCATGCCGACAGCAACGCTCAGTGACCTGCTCAAGAAGATGCTCGAGATGAACGGCAGCGATCTGCACATCACCACGAATTCCCCGCCGCAGGTGCGCGTCCACGGACACCTGCAACCGCTCGACATGCCGCCGCTCACGCCGTCGGACACCAAGTCGCTGGCCTACAGCGTGCTCACCGATGCGCAGAAGCACCGCTTCGAAGAGAACCTCGAACTCGACTTCTCGTTCGGATTGAAAGGCCTGGCGCGCTTCCGCGGCAACTGCTTCAACCAGCGCGGCGCTACCGCCGCCGTCTTCCGCGTGATCCCCTTCGAGATCAAATCGTTCCAGCAGCTCGCGCTGCCGCCGGTCGTCGCGAAGCTCTGCGACCGCCCGCGCGGACTGATCCTGGTCACGGGCCCGACGGGTTCCGGCAAATCGACCACACTCGCCGCCATGCTCGACAAGATCAACACCGAGCGGCACGAGCATATGATCACCATCGAAGACCCCATCGAGTTCGTGCACCAGCACAAGAATTGCCTGGTGAACCAGCGCGAGGTGCACTCCGATACGAAGGGCTTCGCGGAATCCCTACGCGCGGCGCTGCGTGAAGATCCCGACGTCGTCCTCATCGGCGAGATGCGCGACATGGAGACCATCGAAGCCGCGCTGCGCATCGCCGAAACGGGCCACCTCACTTTCGGCACCTTGCACACAAACTCCGCCTCCTCGACCATCAACCGCGTGATCGACGTTTTCCCGTCGCACCAGCAGTCTCAGATCCGCGCGCAGCTCTCGCTGGTGCTGGAGGGCATCCTTTGCCAGGCGTTGCTGCCGAAGATCGGCGGCCAGGGACGCGCCATGGCGATGGAGATCCTGGTGCCGAACGCGGCCATCCGCAACCTGATCCGTGAAGACAAGATCCACCAGATCTATTCTGCCATGCAGTCGGGCCAGGAAAAGTTCGGCATGCAGACGTTCAACCAGTCGCTCGCTACGCTGTATCTGACGAAGCAGATCTCGCTCGACACGGCGCTGATCCGGTCGTCGAACCCGGACGAATTGCAGGAGATCATCAATCGCAGCGGAGGCGTGGCGCGTCCGGCGCCGGGCGCCGCAGCGGCAAAGCGGTAAGACCAGCACGACGCACCAGAACCTGGAAGTGGGAACCCGTAACGGAGGTCAGACATGCCAGTATTCACATTCAAGGGAACGGACGCCGCCGGCAAAAAGGTCAGCGGAGAGCGTGCCGCAGAGAACAAGGGCGTGCTCGAAGCTGCCCTGAAGCGCGAGCGCATCCGTGCCGAAAAGATCACCGAGAAGGGTAAGGAATTCGCGCTGCCGAAGATCGGCGGCGGGAAAGTGGCGACGAAGGAGATCGCCATCTTCTTCCGGCAATTCTCGGTCATGATCGATGCCGGCCTTCCGTTGGTACAGTGCCTCGAGATCCTGGGCGCCAACCAGGAAAACCTCGCCTTCCAGAAGTGTCTCGCGGGCGTGCGCAGCTCGGTGGAAGGCGGCTCTACGCTCGCCAACGCCATGCGCGGTTTCCCCAAGATATTCGATGACCTCACGGTCAACATGATCGAGGCCGGCGAGACCGGCGGTATTCTCGACGTCATCTTGCAACGCCTTGCGACTTACGTGGAAAAGGCGGTGAAGTTGAAGGGCGCCATCAAGTCGGCGTCCATTTACCCGACGTCCGTCATCGGCATCGCGCTCATCGTCGTCGCCGGCCTGTTGAAGTTCGTCGTCCCGACGTTCGCCAACCTCTTCCAAGGCTTGGGCGTGCCACTGCCGCTGCCCACCAAGATCGTGATGGGGCTCAGCAGTTTCGTGCAGACGTTCTGGTGGGGACTGATCGGCTTGCCGGTCGCCGCGTATTTCGGCATCAAGCAGATCCGCAAGTCTCCGCAAGGGCGCTACGCGCTCGACAAGATCATGCTGAACGCGCCCATCATCGGCATGCTGCTGCGCAAGATCGCGGTCGCGCGCTTCACGCGCACGCTGGGCACGCTGATCACTTCCGGCGTACCCATCCTGGAAGGCCTCTCCATCACTGCCCGCACGTCGGGCAACGCTGTGCTCGAAGAAGCGCTCTTGAAAGTTCGCAAAGCGATCGAAGAAGGCCGCACCATCGTGGATCCGCTGCGTGAATCGGGCGTGTTCCCCAACATGGTGACGCAGATGATCGGCGTGGGTGAAGCCACCGGCGCCATGGACGCCATGCTGCAGAAGATCGCCGACTTCTACGAAGATGAAGTCGACGCCGCCACCAAAGACATGCTCACGTTGATGGAGCCGTTGCTGATCGGCTTCCTCGGTGTGGCCGTCGGCGGCATCGTGATCTCGCTGTACATGCCGTTGTTCTCACTGATCGCCAAGCTCTCCGGCTAGGCCAGGAGTCCCCCGGCAACGACGCAAGCTGCGATGGCAGGCGTGGTGTGTCCGGGACCGAAGATCATCATGGGAACAAACTTCAACGAGCGCACTTGGCTCACTTGGCTGGCGAAGGTCCGCATCATCATCATCACCTTCCTGCTCGCCATCGAGCTGGCCATCACGCGGCTTACGCCGACTCCGGTGCCGGAGCGGCTGTTCGTCAGCGTGATCGTGCTCTGGTTCACCATCGCGGTGTTCTACGTCCTGCTGCTATTCCTCTGGGATGACTACCGCAACCAGGCGCGGCTGCAGGTGTTCAGTGACCTCGCGTTCACTACCGGGATCGTCTACCTAACCGGTGGACAGGACACCTCGTTCATCTTTCTTTATCCGCTGGTCATCATCATGGCCAGCATCCTGTTCTCGCGGATATGGGCCTACCTGACGGCGGCGTTCTGCTTCATCCTGTTCGGCGCGCTGGTCGAGCTCACCTACTTCGACGCCATCCACTCCTATTCGACCTCGCGGCCTGACCCGAAGTCGCTGCAGGCCGTGATCTTCATCAACCTGTTCGCCTTCATGGCCATCGCGTACCTCGCGACCACGCTGAGCAACAAGCTGCGCATGGCCGACGTGGAACTCGCGGACATGAGCGGCGCGCTCGAGAACCTGCAGGCGTTGCACGAGAACATCATCAACTCGATGTCCGGCGGGCTCATCACTACCGGACTCGATGGACGCGTCTCAGTCGTCAACGCGCGCGCTGAGATGCTGCTGGAGCGGCCCGCGAGCGAGCTGCTCGGGCGCCCGGTGACGCAACTCTTCCTCGACCGCCTGCCCGCCGTCCGCTCGACCACCGCGCACGCGGAGGTGCGCTACGCGACGCCGAAGATGGAAGAGAAGACGCTCGCCGTGACCGGCTCCGCGCTGGTCGTGCCCGAGCGCGGCGTCCTGGGACACGTCTACACGCTCGACGACCTCACCGACATCCGCCGTCTGGAGCGCGAAGTGCGCATGCGCGACCGCCTCGCCGCCGTGGGACGCATGGCCGCCGGTATCGCGCACGAAGTCCGCAATCCGCTGTCGTCCATCGGCGGTTCGGTGAAGGTGCTGTCGTCCATCGCAACCCTGACCGAGGAACAGCGCGAGCTGCTTGAGATCGTCACGCGCGA
This sequence comes from Candidatus Korobacter versatilis, assembly GCA_016185395.1. Classification (GTDB taxonomy): domain Bacteria; phylum Acidobacteriota; class Terriglobia; order Terriglobales; family Acidobacteriaceae; genus JACPNR01. The sequence goes on along the minus strand of JACPNR010000005.1, from coordinate 19,546 downwards.
ATCCGACCGGCTGAACTCCATCGTTACCGACTTTCTCATCTTCTCGCGCGAGAAGAACTACCGTTTCACGCGCTGCGACCTGCGATCGCTCGTCGAAGACACGCTCACGCTGCTCGAGAACCGTCCCGCGGCCGGCGGCCCGCCGGTGCGCATCGAGCGCGATTTCCAGGCCAAGGAAGCCTGGGCGGTGGTCGATGGCGACAAGATGAAGCAGGTGTTCTGGAACATCTGTGAGAACGCGATGCGCGCCATGCCGCAAGGCGGGACGCTGCGCGTGGCGCTCGCGGCCGCCGAGATTCCCGAAGGCGCTGCTTGGCGCATCAGCTTCCGCGATACCGGTCCGGGACTCACGCCGCAGCAGGTGGAAAAGATATTCGAGCCCTTCCAATCGCAGTTCGAAGAGGGGACTGGACTGGGTCTGGCCATCGTCTATCAGATCGTGCAAGCGCATGAAGCGGCCATTGCGGTGCGTTCGACGCCGGGCGAGGGCGCAGAGTTCATTCTGGAGGTAAAAGGACAGGTGGCGGAAGCGCCGGTGCGCTTGCCGCAGGCGTTGGCCAGGAAGGTGGCGCATGGCTAGCCTGCTGGTTTGCGACGACCGCCGCGATACCTGCTCGATGCTCGAGATCGCTTTCCGCAAGGAAGGCCACCGGGTGGAGACCGTCTGCGCCGGCGAAGCTGCGATCAAGAAGATCGATGGCGCGCTCTACGACGTGGTCATCAGCGACATCAACATGCCCGGCATCAACGGCATCGAGGTGCTGAAGCACGCCCGCCGCGTCTCGCCTGATTCCGCCGTCATCCTGATCACCGGGTTCGAGGACTATGAAGCCGCCGTCGCTGCGGTGAATGCCGGCGCCTACGGATACATCCACAAAGGCCCCAGCCTGCTGGAGGAGCTGCGCGTCTTCCTCAATCGCGCGCTCGCGGTGGGAGAGCTCAAGCGCCAGAACCTCGCGCTCAAGCGGGACGCTTCCGCGCGGAACTCGCTCGACAACATCATCGGCACCAGTGGGGCGATGGAGAAGCTGAAGCAGACCATTCGCACCGTCGCGCCCACCGGCTCCACGGTGGTCATCTTCGGCGAGAGTGGCACCGGCAAGGAACTGGTCGCCCGCGCGGTGCACGATTGCTCGCCGCGCGCGAACGAACCCTTCATCTCCATCAACTGCGGCGCGTTCCCCGAGACGCTGCTCGAGAGCGAACTCTTCGGCTACGTGAAGGGCGCGTTCACCGGCGCGAACCAGAACAAGCGCGGCCTCTTCGAGGTAGCCAATGGCGGCACCGTGTTCCTCGACGAGATCAGCGAAATGTCCCTGGCGATGCAGGTCAAGCTGCTGCGCGTGTTGCAGGAGCGTGTGGTGCGTCCAGTCGGCGGGACGAACGAGATCGCCATCGACGTACGCCTGATCGCTGCCACGAACAAGAATCTCGAAGCGATGGTCGCGGAGAAGACGTACCGCGAGGATCTCTACTACCGCATCAGCGTGATCCCCATCACGGTGCCGCCGTTGCGCGAGCGCCGCGAGGACATCCCGCTGCTCGCCAACCATTTCCTGAAGAAGTACGGGCCCGCGGCGGGGAAGGGCATCCATCGCATCGCCAAGAAGGCCCTGGAGCTCCTCGCGGACTATGGCTGGCCCGGGAACGTCCGCCAGCTCGAGAACACCATTGAGCGTGCGGTCGCGATGGAGACCACCGACGAGCTCCACGTGGAGATCCCCGTGGAGCGTGCCCGCGCCGCCGCTGCCGGTGCGGGCGGCAATGGCGCCGTCGGCGTGCCCACCGACGGCATGGACATGGAGCGCTACGTGGCCGACGTCGAACGCTCACTGCTGCAATCCGCTTTGCGCCAGTCGGGAGGCGTGCAGACCAAGGCCGCCGAGATGCTCAGGCTTTCCTACCGCAGCTTCCGCCACTTGATGAAGAAGTACGAACTCTAGCTATACTGGCTAGGGTCCTGAAACAAACGCATGCGCTATCTGCTTCGCTTTCTCTGGAACGCGTCTCGCGGTCACCGGCTCGCGCCCTGGCGCAGTCCGTATCTCAAGTGGCGCATCGAGACGTATGCCGGCCTGAAGGCCGACAAGATCGGCTTCTTCGAGTTCTGGCGCTTCATGTGGAAGGAGCGCAACCAGCTCGGACGCTTCCTGCAATGGACGTCGGACATGGACCGCTACGCCCGCCCCAAGCCGAAGAACCCCTGATCGCGGTTAGGTTGCGGCTGGCGCCGCCGCTGCCGCTTCGAACAAAACGCCGACGTCCGAGCCTTTGTCGGCCCCGATCGTCTTGGCGGCGGAGCCGCGGTTGACGGCGATTTCTAGGTATCCCATGCTGCCGAGCACGCCAAAGACTTCGCCGGCGGCGCCGCCCGAATATGTGTCGCGCATGCGGGTGACTTCGGTCTTGCCGACCAGGATCTTGAACGTCGGCGGGCTGGGCTCGAAGAGCTGTGGCACCTCTTTGGGGGTGAAGTTAGTGATGAGGTTGCCGAATTTGTCGGACTTAAGGACCACGCCCTTCATCAGCGTGTCGTTCACCGGCTTCGGCTTGGGTGCGGCGAAGCGGACGAAGTCGGTCACTTCTTCGCCAAACTTCGCGACTTCCACGCCTTTGCTCAGCCATCCTGCGACGGCCGAGAAAAGATCGCGTCCATGGAAGGTATGGCTCATCGGCTGCAGGAAGTAGTGCTCGGCCGTGATGTGGCGCACGCTGAGCCGTTCTTCACGCTCGTAGACGAGTGAGAGCACACCGTTATCCGGCGCGAGGAACATGTGCTTGTCGGCGGTGACGAGCAGCGGACGCCGGTTCGTCCCAACACCGGGGTCCACAATGACCATATGCACGGTGTCGGAAGGGAAGTAGCGGTAGGCCTGCGCGATGGTCAAAGCGCCGTCGAGGATATCGAACGAGTGGACGGAGTTGCAGATGTCCACGATCTTGGCCTCGGGATTGATGCTCAGGATGACTCCCTTCATCGTCCCGACAAAATGGTCGGAGGCGCCGAAGTCAGAGGTCATGGTGATCAGGCGTTGGGCCACGGATTCCCCTTGAAAACGCAGACGTTGACGTGCTGAAGGCTCTCGGAAAGTATCGCGGGCGAGCCGCCCAAGTCAAGGAATGACCGCGCTTGGAAAGCGCCGCGCAAAGCGTTACGCTGGTCATCCCCGCAGCACCGAAAGGACGCCATGAAGCGGATACTCCTCCTGTTGTTCGCCGTGTTCCTTGCCGGCGCCCTGGGTTTCGCCATCGACCCGGAAGGCAAGAAAGCCAACGAGGCCAAGCAGACGCAGCAGGTGCGCGACGCCGAGATCGCTTTTGCCGCCGCCGCCCGCGCCAAAGACTACGAGAAGGCGATGAGCTTCTGGGATGAAGACATCCACTTCTTCAACGACGGCAAAATGTCCAGTGGGATGGCGGCGCAGCGCAAGAACTGGGAGTTCCTCAAGGACCCGAACGTCTCCATCACCTGGTCACCGGAGATCGTGGAAGCGTCCGGCGGACTCGGCTACACCACCGGTCCGTACGAGCTCCGCGTGAAGCAGAAGGATGGCAGCGAGAAGGTCTCGCACGGACGCTACACCACCATCTGGCGCCGCAAGCCCAACGGCGCGTGGAAAGCCGCGCTCGATGTCGGCAGCCCGGAACCGCCGCCCGCGAAGCAGTGAGTCATCTTGCGGGAACAAACAACGTGCGGCACGCATGGCAGCGCGCCAGCAAGTCGGCTAGGCTCTTCTTGCGCACGACGCGCCCCAACTTCCGCGCGGTGAAACGAGGCAGGGGAGAGCGATGCCGGTAGCCGCGCCGCCGCATCTCGCGGACGAGCTGCGCATGGCGCGCGCGCACGCTGTGCACTTCGATGAGTCCGTTGGCGAGGAAACCGGCGAGCGATTTCCCCTTGCGCAGCGACCCCACGAGCATGTGCAGTTCCACGTGTTCACCCAGCAAGTGCTGGCGGCACATCTTTCGCGGATCGACCATCCACATGCGCATGGAGTGTGGCTCCTTGGGTATCGCAACCATCATCCAATCATGGAGTCTCGCGGATGACAAGGCGCGGAAAAATGTGCAACAATAAAGAGGTTACGCGCCTGCCAGGGTGCGTGCCGTCAACCACACTCCTCAGTAGCTCAATGGCAGAGCATCCGGCTGTTAACCGGAGGGTTGTAGGTTCGAGTCCTACCTGAGGAGCCATTTTTCGCCTGGACACTTTGCCCGGCGCCGGGCTAATCGAACACGAAAGAGATCACTTTGCAACAGGCAATCCGCAACATCGCCATCATCGCGCACGTTGACCACGGCAAGACCACGCTGGTGGACGCCATGCTCCGCCAGAGTGGAGTGTTCCGCGCCAACCAGGAGCTGGTCGACCGCGTGATGGATTCGAACGACCTCGAGCGCGAGCGCGGCATCACCATCCTCGCGAAGAACACTGCCGTGTTCTACCACCACGTGAAGATCAACATCGTGGACACGCCCGGCCACTCCGATTTCGGTGGCGAGGTCGAGCGCGCGCTCAAGATGGTGGATGGCGTCATGCTGCTCGTGGACGCCAGCGAAGGCCCGCTGCCGCAGACGCGTTACGTGCTCGGCAAGGCGCTCGAACAAAAGCTGCCACCCATCGTGGTCATCAACAAGATCGACCGCCCGGACGCACGTTCGCCAGAGGTTCTGAACGAGATCTACGACCTGTTCATCGACCTCGACGCGGAGGAAGACCAGCTCGATTTTCCCGTGCTCTACACCAACGCGAAGCTTGGTACCGCCACGCCCGACGTCGCCACACCCGGCACGGACCTGCAGCCGTTGTTCGAGGCCATCACCAAGACCATCCCGGAGCCGACGGGCGACCCCGAAGGGCTGTTGCAGATCCTGGTCGCGAACCTCGACTACTCGGATTATCTCGGTCGTCTCGCCATCGCGCGCGTCGCCAACGGCACGCTGCGGACGAACGACGAAGTCGCCATCGCCAAACTCGACGGCAGCTTCCAGAAGACGAAGATCACCAAGCTCTTCACCTTCGACGGCCTGAAGCGGGTGGACGAGACCGAGACCGCCATCGGCGACATCGTGGCCATCGCCGGCGTGGAAGGCATCACCATCGGCGAGACCATCACGAACGTGGAGAACCCGGCGCCGCTGCCGCCGATCGTGATCGACGAACCCACCATCGCGATGCTGTTCACCATCAACACGTCGCCCTTCGTCGGGCGCGAAGGCGAATACGTCACCTCGCGCCATCTGCGCGAGCGCCTCGAAAAGGAACTGCTCACCAACGTTTCCATCCGCGTGGAAGATGGCGACGGCCCGGATTCCTTCAAGGTCGCCGGACGCGGCGAGTTGCAGCTCAGCATCCTGCTCGAGATGATGCGGCGCGAAGGTTACGAGCTCATGGTCGGCAAGCCGGAGATCGTGACGAAGACCATCGGCGGCAAAACCATGGAACCGGTGGAGCACCTCACCGTCGACGTGCCCGAGACGTTCATCGGCGTGGTCATGGAGAAGCTCGGCATGCGCAAGGCCGAGACGGTGAAGATGCACAACCACGGCTTTGGCCGCGTGCGCATGGAGTTCCGCGTGCCCAGCCGCGGGCTCATCGGGCTGCGCTCCGAGCTGCTCACCGACACGCGCGGCACCATCGTGATGAACTCGCTGTTCGATGGGTACACCGAGTGGCAAGGCGAGATACCGCATCGTCTCACCGGCGCGCTCGTCTCCGACCGCAACGGCTCCACCACCGCGTACGCGCTCTGGGGATTGCAGGAGCGCGGCGAGCTGTTCGTGGGACCGGGAACGGACGTCTATGAAGGGATGATCGTGGGCGAGAACGCACGCGAGAACGATCTCGACGTGAACGCCGTCCGCGAAAAGAAGCTCACCAACATGCGCTCGTCGTCCGCCGATGACGCCATTCGCCTCGTGCCGTTCCGCAACCTGAACCTGGAGCAGGCCATCGAGTTCATCGCCGACGATGAATGCGTGGAAGTCACGCCCAAGTCGCTGCGTCTGCGGAAGAAGGTCCTGCAATCGAACCGCCGCCCGAAGAAGGGCGCGGTGCCGGTGGGCGCGACCGAAGAGTAAGGCGCTACTCGACTTTGAGCAGCTCGATGTCGAAGATCAAAGTGGAGTTCGGCGGGATGTCCGTGCCTATGCCGGCGGCGCCGTAACCGGCTTCGGGCGGCACGCGCAACCGGCGCTTGCCGCCAACCTTCATGCCGGGAATGCCTTCCTCCCAGCCCTTGATCAACATATTTTTCCCGAGCGGCAAGGTGACGGGTTTACCGGCATTGGCGGCGTCAAACGGCGTCCCATCGAGCAAGTGCCCGCGGTATACCACGATGACGTCTTTCCCCGGGACGGCCTCCGCCCCCGTGCCCACCTTCGAATCCAGGTACTGAACGCCCGATGCCGTGCTGTGCCACGTGGGAAGCGGGGGCTTCTCCGGCACAACCTTGACGAGGCCGCGCTCACCCTGCTTTGGCTCGGTTTTTGTTTCCGGCGCTGACGGTGTTGGGGTCGGCGTGGACGCAGGCGCGCTCGCGCTCGGTCCCTGGATCGGGCTGGTCGGAGTCACGGGCGTCGCCGCCGGCGAGTTACTGCCTCCAAGCGATCGGGTCGCGTCCGCAATCTCCGACGACGCGCGTTGTGCCGCTCCCTTTTCCATCTGGTTCCAGGCGAGTGCCGCGCCGAATACCACCACCAACGCGAGCGCGATGAACACCACCTTCTTGGCGGGGTTCTTGTTTTCCTCGCCCGGTATATCGGCAGCTCGTGCGGCTGCTGCCGCCGGTGGTTCGGCCCTCATCCTTGTCGGCCGGGGTGTTGCAATCTCGGGAGCGGGCACATTCACGCGGGTGGGCGCGAGTGTTGGCGCGGCTGCCTGTGGCCGTGCCTGCGGCGGCGGCGGCGTGGGCCGGGCCGTCGTGGCCCTCATGCCGCTGAGGTCTTGCGCCAACAAGTAATCGCGGACCGCCTCGCCAAACTCGCGCGCTGTCTGGTAGCGGTCCGCAGGGTCTTTTTCGAGGGCGCGCTGCACGATCTCGGCGAGGGACTGCGGCGAGACCGTGCCTTCGACCTTCAGCTCCGGCGGCGGCTCCTGCAGGATGCGCATCATGGTCTCAGCGGTGGATTCGCCCTCGAAGGGAAGCTTGCCGGCGAGCATCTCATAGAGCATGGCGCCGGCGGAGAACACGTCGGAGCGCGCGTCCACCGGCTTGGCCTTGAGTTGCTCCGGCGCCATGTATGCCACCGTGCCGATCATCATGCCGGTGCGCGTGAGGCCGGCGCCGCCGGTGCGCGCGATGCCGAAATCCACCAGCTTGGCGCCGCCCTTGGCGAGCAGGATCACGTTCGCCGGCTTCACGTCGCGGTGGATCACGCCGCTCAGGTGGGCGAAGTGCAATCCATCGCAGATGTGGGCGAAGGTCTCGAGCTTGGTGCGGGTGGTGAGCCGGTTCGCGGCCAGGGCCTTGTCGAGCGGCTCGCCCTCGAGGAACTCCATCGCGATGTAGGGCGCGCCGTTGTCCTCGCCGAGGTCGTAGATCACGACGATGTTGGGATGCTGCAGGTTGCCGGCCGCGCGCGCCTCCCGCAGGAAGCGCTCGCGCAGCTCGGCTTGCTCGGCCAGCGCCGGAGCCATCACCTTGAGCGCGACGTGGCGGCCGATGGCATTGTCGCGGGCGCGGTAGACGAGCCCCATGCCGCCGTGGCCGATGACTTCCAGGACCTCGTATTTCCCTATGGTCTGCAAGAGATGTGTGCCGGAGTGTAGCTGGCAAATCGGCCGCGCGCAACGCCTCGTGACCTTTGCCGTGGCCCGATGTGACCCCTGTCACATCCCCAGTATGTGTATAGCCCTAGCCTTAGTACGCGCCTATTTGCGCTCACCTTCTCCATTCGCGACGGGGCACTCTGGAGGTTCCATGTCCATCCTGAAGCAGGAAGCGCTCGACTACCACGGCGGCGGACGTCCGGGGAAGATCGAGGTCGTCTCGACCAAGCCGTGCTGGACGCAGCGTGATCTTTCCCTCGCCTACACCCCCGGCGTCGCTGAACCGTGCCGCGAGATCGAGAGCGATCCCGGCAAGGCCTACCAGTACACCGCCAAAGGAAATCTCGTCGCCGTCGTCTCGAACGGCACGGCGGTGCTCGGACTCGGCGACATCGGCGCGCTCGCCGGCAAGCCGGTGATGGAAGGGAAGGGCATCCTCTTCAAACGGTTCGCGGATATCGATGTGTTCGACCTCGAGATCGACACCAAGGACCCCGACGAAGTCGTGCGCTTCTGCCAGTTGCTCGAGCCCACCGTCGGCGGCATCAACCTCGAGGACATCAAGGCGCCGGAATGCTTCTACATCGAAGAGAAGCTGAAGGCCACGATGAAGGTCCCCGTCTTCCACGACGACCAGCACGGCACCGCGATCATCTCGGGCGCGGCGCTGCTCAACGCGCTCGAGATCGTCGGCAAGGACATCGCGAAGGTCCGCCTGGTAGTGAACGGCGCGGGGGCGGCCGGCATCGCGTGCGCCAAGCATTATGTGCGCCTCGGCGTGCGGCTCGAGAACATCACGCTCTGCGACACCAAGGGAGTCGTCTACAAGAGACGCAGCTGCGGAATGAATGCCTACAAAGAGCACTTCGCGCAAGCGACGGGACTGCGCACGCTCGAGCAGGCGCTCTATGGCGCCGACGTGTTTGTAGGACTCTCCGTCCAGGGCGCCGTCACCGCCGACATGCTGCGCACCATGGCGAAAGACCCAATCGTGTTCGCGATGGCGAACCCCGATCCCGAGATCACCTACGAAGAAGCCAAGGCCGCGCGCCGCGATGTGATCATGGCGACAGGGCGCTCCGATTATCCGAACCAGGTCAACAACGTGCTTGGATTCCCATTCATCTTCCGCGGCGCGCTTGACGTGCGCGCCACGACCATCAATGAAGCGATGAAGCTCGCCGCCACAAAAGCTCTCGCGGCGCTTGCCAAGGAAGAAGTCCCCGAATCGGTCTGCCGCGCCTATCTGGGCGAAAGCTTCCATTTCGGACGTGATTACCTCATCCCCAAACCATTCGACCCGCGCGTGCTGGTGTGGGAGGCGATGGCGGTCGCACAGGCGGCGATGGAGACCGGTGTGGCCCAGATGCCCATCGGCCTGGAGACGTATCGCAAGCAACTGCAGCGCAGTCTCGGCAGGTTGCTGGCGCACAGCGCGCCGGTGGACGACATCCTCGCCCCGCCACCGGCCACGGCGCCGCGGGGAGTGGAAACGTCCGCGCGTCGCGCGATGGCGGCGATGGAGCTCTCGCGGGCGCGATAAGCACCCCGGGCAGGCAGAACGCGATTGCCGCCGGCGCATCCTACACAATGAGTCTCCGCGGTGACTTTACGGAGACGGAAGTGGGTAGACCATGATCGAGAGAAGGCTCACCCTGGCCGAGATATTCCTCATTGGCGGCACTCGCGTCGCGCTTGGAATGGGCGTCGGCCTGCTGCTCTCCGGACGCCTGAGCAACGACCAGCGCCGGGCGGCGGGCATCGCTCTGGCCGTCGTCGGCGGGCTGACCACCATCCCGCTCGCGCTGAACGTCCTGAGCAAGGGACGCGCCGCCGATCCCGACATCAGGGCCGCGGCGTAGACGTCCTTAACGGCCGAACGGGACCAGCGCGCATATCCTGCGCGAAGGTCTGGCTGAATCGCCGCGGCGGGTGGACACGCGCTATCCCGCCGGTCTATCTTTTTCGGCCATGAACCGACGCGAGCTTCTTTACGGCGCAGCGATGAGCGGGGCGGCGATGGCGCTGCCGCGCTATGCCTTCCCCCAGCCCACCGACGACCTGGCCCCGATCGTTGCCGAGATCCAGAAGCGGCACGACGAGACCGTGCAACGCTTGCAGCAGTGGATACGGCAGCCCTCGATCGCGGCCGAGAACCGCGGCGTGAACGAAGGCTGCGCCCTGACCATGCAGATGCTCAAGGACGCCGGCTTTCAGTCGGTGACGAAGCTCCCGACCGGCGGCCAGCCGGGCATCTTCGCCACGCTCGATGCCGGCGCGCCGCGCACCCTGGGCCTCTATTTCATGTACGACGTGAAGCAAGTCGATCCCGCGGAGTGGTCGTCCCCGCCGTGGGACGCGGCGCTGGTCGACAAGCCCGGCTTCGGCAAAGTCGTGATGGGACGCGGCGCCGTGAACCAGAAAGGCCCGGAGGCCGCTTTCATCGCGGCGCTCCACGCCATCCGCGGCGCGGGACGCAAGCTGCCGGTCAATCTTGTTCTCGTCGCGGAGGGTGAAGAGGAGATCGGTTCACCGCATTTTCCGCAGGTCGTGCGGCGTCCGGAAGTCCTGGCGGCGCTGAAGAAGGCGGAAGGCATCTTCATGCCGAGCGCCTCGCAAGCGCCCGACGGCAGCGTCACGCTCACGCTCGGCGCGAAGGGCGTGATCGAGTGCGAGCTCACGTCGAGTGGCGAGCGCTGGGGACGCGGGCCGGAGAAAGATATCCACTCCAGCTTGAAGGCGCGCGTCGATAGTCCCGCGTGGCACCTGGTCAAGGCGCTCTCCACGCTGGTGTCGGAAGACGGCAACGATCCTGCCATCGCGGGCTTTGCTGACAAAGCGCGTCCGTTGAGCGCTGCGGAGAAGAAGATGATCGCCGTGGCCGCCTCGCGTATGAACGAGGAAGTAGCAAAGAAGTCGCTCGGCGTGAAGCGCTGGATCCACGACGCCAGCTTCCAGGAATCGCTGGATATGCTGATGTCCCGTCCCACGGTGAACATCGAGGGATTGGTCGGCGGCTACACCGGCCCGGGTGGCAAGACAATCCTGCCGCACAAAGCCGTCGCGAAGCTCGACCTGCGGCTCGTGCCTGACATGACGGCCGCGGAAGCGCTCGCGGCGCTCAAGGCACATCTTGCCAAGCACGGATATGGCGACATCGACGTGAACATGACCGGCGGCTACGACCCCAACTCTACTTCGCCCGACGCCAAGATCATCAAGGTAGAGGAAACGGTCTACAAGCGGGCGGGCATCGACCCGATCATGCTGCCGCGCAACGCCGGTTCGTGGCCGGGTTATGTTTTCACCGGGGAACCGCTGCGCCTTGCCGCCGGACACTTCGGCCTCGGACACGGCTCCGGCGCGCACGCGCCCGATGAGTATTACGTCATCGAATCGTCGAACCCGAAAGTGCAGGGGATCGACGGCGCGGTGCGTTCCTACGTGGAGTTCCTCTATGAGCTGGCGGCGTGAGCGGCGTCAGCGGATGGCGATCATATAGGACTTGGTGAAGCCCGGCGAATCCGCCGGGAAGCGGTCGCACGCCGACTCGGCGCCGTGGCAGATGCCGAACGTGACGCGCGCGGTGGCCACATCGGCGCTCAGTTCGCGACGCGGTACCACGAAGGCGACGCGGCGGCCCTCCGTGCCCTGGGCGACGTCGGCGAAACCTGCCGAAGGCGCTTCGCCACAGCCCGAGACGCCGTCGCGTAAAAAGTAAACCGCACAAAACGCGCCTCCGCTATCGAGACCATAGGAACGGTCGACGCGCGCGTCCACGCGTCCGTTCTGGTTGACGTCCACGTCGATGAGCGGCGACTCCGCCGCCGCGAGGTCGAAAGAGAAGTGCATGAAGTCTGCCGCCGGCCAGTAATAGACCGTCGCGGTGGGCGAGAGTTCGATGTGCTGCGCATTCGCCGGCGGCGCGTCGATGGTCTTCGCCGGGGGCGCGCCGTCGTTCGCCTTCCCCGCAGGCGGAGTCTCCGGTTGCGTCAGCACGTTACTTACGGTGTTCTGGAAATCGCTTTTGTGGGTGCGCCAGTAAAGCAACATAGCAAATCCAGCGGCGAGCAACAGAGCAAACGCCAGCACCATGCCGAATCCCGGTCCACTATTTCGCTTGGCCATCGTCCGCCTAGGTTAGTGCGTGTCGCCGCTCACTCCAAGCAGAGAATCAACGACGACAACGCTGCGCACCCAGGGCCGCCTACCAGACCTCGCAGCGCTTCTCCGCCGGACGCACCATCGGCGTCCCGGCCTTGCACGAGAACGCCTTCGCGAACGGCGGGAAGTTCGAGAGCGGCCCGATGACGCGGAATTTCGCCACCGGGTGCTCATCGCCCTGGATCATCACGCGCTGCGCCTCGGGGCGCGTCTCGTCACCGCGGAATTGCCCCCAGGCGATAAAGAACTGCTGGTCGGAAGTGAAGCCGTCCACCGTGGGCGCGGGCGAGCTTTGCTTTGCTTTTTGGAACGCCAGGTAGGCGATCTTGGCGCCGGCGAGGTCGCCGATGGATTCGCCCAGCACCAGCTTGCCGTTGTGATGGATATTCGGCTCGATGTAGTAATTCTCGAACTGGTCCACCACGCACGCACCCTTGGTCTGGAACTTCTTCAGGTCTTCGGCGGTCCACCAGTTGTTGAGGCGTCCCAGAGCGTCGAACTGCGCGCCCTGGTCGTCGAAGCCATGCGAGATCTCGTGGCCGATGATGACGCCGATGGCGCCGTAATTCACCGCGTCGAGATTATCCACGCTGAATGCCGGCGGCAGCAGGATGCCGGCCGGGAACACGATCTCGTTGAGCTGCGCGTTGTAGTAAGCGTTCGAGGTCGGCGGCGTCATGCCCCACTGCCCGCGGTCCGTCGGCTTGCCGACGGTCTTGCGGTTGTGGGTGACGTTGCCTTCGTTGCCCGCCATCACGTCGGCAAAATAATCCGTGCGTGAGATGGGGACCATGCTGTAGTCGCGCCACTTGTCCGGATATCCGATCTTCGGATTGAAGGTGGAGAGCTTCTCCATTGCCTTCTGCTTCGTCTCCGGACTCATCCAGTCGAGGCCTTGGATGATGTCGTGCAGCGCCAGCAGCTCGTTGTGGACGAGTTCCTTCATGCGCGTCTTCGCCTCGGGCGGGAAGTATTTCTCCACGTACTTCTTGCCTAGCGCCTCGCCGAGAAGGTTGTCGGCCTGCTCCACGCAGCGCTTCCAGCGCGGCTTCATCTCTTTCGAGCCGCCGAGGTACGCCTGGTAGAACTGGAAGTTCGCTTCGACGAACGGTTGTGAAAGCGAGGGCGCGGCCGCGTTCAGCAATTGCCATTTGAGATACGTCTTCCAATCGGCAAGCGGGGTGCTAGCCAGCTCCTTGTCCACCTCGGCCATGAACTTTGGCTCAGTGACGTTGAGGTCGGCGTTTGGCAGGCCGGCCTGCTTGAAGTAGGCGCTCCAGTCGAAGTGCGGCGTCATCTTCTCCAGGTTGGCGAAGGTCGTCTTGTGGTCGGTGGCCTGGGGATCGCGCAGCGCCACATTATCAAGCGAAGCATCGGCGAGGCGCGTCTCCATCGCCATCACGGTGTCGGCGGCCTTGGCGGCGTCTGCTTCGCTCGCGCCGTCGAGCTTGAAGATGGTGGCGACGTATTCCTTGTACTTCGCGCGTGACTGCTGGAAACGGTCTTCGGTCTTGAAGTAGTAGTCGCGGTCGGGAAGCCCCAGGCCGGACGCGTAGAGGTTCGCCACGGTCTGCGTGGGCTCGTGATTGTCCGGCGCGCCGTACATACCGAAGGGAACGCCCACACCGGCGTCGTGCAGCTTGCGGATCATCTTCTGCACGTCGGCGGTCGACTTCATCCCGTCGATCTGCTTCGTCCACGACTGGATCGGCTTGGTCCCCAGGCGGTTCACGGTGGCTTCGTCCATGCACGCGCCGTAGAAATCGCCGATGAGCTGCTCCACCGACCCGCTCGGCCAGTCTTTTTTCCGCGAGACGTCGTCGAGGATGACCTTCAGCGCCTCCTTGTTCTGTTCGCCTGCCTGCCAGCGACGGCTCCAGCGCTGCATCGAGGGCGGGATGGGATTCGCTTTCCGCCACGCGCCGTTCGAGTAATCGAAGAAGTCATTGCACGGGTCGGCAGACTTGTTCATGTCCTCGACCACGATGGACTTCTGCCCGGTCTGGGCGAAAACGGGAAGCGCGAGGAAAAGCAGCAGGACTGCACGCAGCACACGCATGGGCATCTCCTAGGAAGAACCTCGATTGATACAGGATTCGTGGCCGAAGGGTCAATGGTCGGACGGTCCGCGATAGCCGTGGTTAGCTGCAAAATGCGATGAAGACTCACAGCTTCTGGTGTGCGCGAGGACGTGAGCGGTGACGATGGCGGAAGAGAAAGAACAGCGGGACGCCGGCGACCATGATGCCCACGCCCGCGGCCGAAGGCTTGGGTTCGCGCATCACCGAACTCACCAGCATCGCGAGCGAAGCCACGATGAACAGCGCAGGCGCTACGGGGTATCCCCAGCGCGGCACACGTTCGTCGTGCGGGCGCGAGCGCAACACGAACAGCGCGGCGGTGGCGACCGCAGAAAACAGCACGACGGCAAAGCCGGTATAGATGAGCAACTGCTCGAACGTCCCGGTCAGCACCAAGAGAGAGCTCCACAGCGCCTGCGCCAGGATCGACGCCGCGGGAGTGTGGAACCGCGGATGCACCCGGCCAGCGGCGGGGAAGAACAGTCCGTCGCGGGCCATGGCGAAATAGACGCGCGGTCCGGCGACGATCATCGCGCTGATGCCGGCGGCGAGCGCGACCATGATGATGGGCACGAGCGCGTTCGCGCCGCGCGGTCCGAAGAGCGCTTCGGCGGCGGCGTCTCCGGCGGAAGGCTTGCCCGCCATCCCGGCCATGGGAATGGCATACAGGTACAAGGCGTTGAGCGCGAGGTAGAGCACGATGACGAGCAGCGTCCCGCCGGCGAGCGCTCGCGGCACGTTGCGCTCCGGCTCGCGGACTTCCTCCGCCACGTAGGCGGCGGCGTTCCATCCGCTGTAAGTGAACATCACCGGAATGAGCGCGACCAGCCAGGCCCCAAAATGCACGGCGGCCGGAGGCACCGGGCCCGCTGCCTCGTGGAAGTGCGCGGTCGCGCCGCGTCCGAAGACGAAGCCGCCAACGATCAGCACCAGCAGCGCGAACAGGTTGATGCCCGCAAGGCTGTTCTGCACCACGCGTCCCGGGCCAAGGCCGCGCGTATGCACCAGCGAGAGGATCAGGATGAGTCCGATGGCGACGAGCGCGCGCGGCGAGACGTCCAAGCTTCCGAGTCCGAGCGGCACGGAAAGTAGAGGATGGTCGCTCGCCATTCCCGGCGCGTAGCGGCTGAGATACGACGCGAAGCCCACCGCGCCGGCAGCGATGGCGCCCGAGAATCCGGCAACGAACGACATCCATCCGGTGAGGAACCCCGCGAGCGGTCCGAATGCGGCGCGCAGGTAAACGTATTCGCCACCCGCGTGCGGACGCAGCGCGGCCAACTGTGCGTAGGAGATAGCGCCGGCGAAGGCGAGCAACCCGCCGACGAGCCAGGCCGCGAGCATCGGTCCGGGCGCGGGCGAGAGCAGCGCGATGATGCCTGGAGTGGTGAAGATGCCGACGCCGATGACGTTCGAGACCACCAGCGCCGCCGCGTCCATCGGGCCGAGGACGCGCTTCAAGACTCCGTGCTGGGCGGAAGCGTGCGGCGTCGCGGCGTCGGACACCCGCATACTATACTGGTTCCTTCGTCGCTTCCTGAAGAGCGCTTCCTGAACCTGCCAACGCCAGACGACTGATGAACCTGCGCCCAACCGGCTTCCGCATCGCTCTGCTCCTGATCGCCTCCTTCGCGCTCGCCGCGCCCACGGGCCCGCGCGCCGAGTTCATGCCGTGGGAAGAAGCGGCGCCCATCGTTGCCTCCAGCGCCGCGGACGCGTTGCCGCAAGACATCGCGGGCAAGAAGCCGCAGCAGCTCATGGACATGTGGCCCGACTGGGTCCGCGAGCAGGACAAGCAAGTCCGCGAGCGGCTCGCCAAAGGCGACGAAGATTCGTTGGTCAACCTGCTGCTGTTCGGCACCAGCTTCACGCGGCAGCCGCGGCTTGCCGCGGAGTTCTTCGAGAAGCTGCGCGCCGGCGGCGACTCGGACAAGATGCAGGCGGAGCTGCAGCGCGCAATCGCGGGACGCGCGCACGACATGGTCGTCGCCATGGCTGCGCCGCAGCGCAACGAGCGCATCGCCTTCATGCGGCGCCTGGTCGTGGCCAAGGGCTTCGGCTTTTCAACGCCGCAGGAGAAGCAAAAGACCGCGCTCTTCCTGGTGCAGGAGTTCGACCGCGCACGTGCCGAGTTCACGGGCTATCGAGACGAGATACGCAAAGCGCAAGCCGGCGGCGACCAGGCGCAGGAGATGGCCGTTCGCGCCCGCCTGTTCGCGACGCGCGGCGTTTCGCTCGATACCTCGTGGCGCCCGAACATGGCGATCGAAGACGCGCTGCGCGACCTGCTCGCCAAGGGCGTGCTGACGAGATCGAGCGCGCAGCGGCTCGCCGTGGTCGGTCCGGGGCTCGATTTCGTGGACAAGAGCGAGGGCTACGATTTCTATCCGCTGCAGACCATCCAGCCGTTCGCGCTGATGGACTCGGCCCTGCGCCTCGGCCTTGCGGACCGCGAGCACGTCCGCGTCACGTCGCTCGACATCAGCGAGCGCGTGAACCAGCACCTGGCGCGCATGCGACAGCGTGGCGCGGAGGGCAAGCCATACAACATCCAGATGCTGCGCGAGACGAACGTCCCGTGGACGGCGGAAGCGAAAAAATATTGGGACAGCTTCGCCGACCAGATCGCCAAGCCCGCGGTCGCGGTGCAGCCCCCGTCGAACGCCGGGAAACTAAAGACGCGCGCCGTCCGCGTGCCGGCCGACCTGGTGCTGCGCGTGGATGCCGCCGACCTGAACGCCGTCTACGAGCGGCTCACGCTGCCCGCGAGCGAGCGCTACGACGTGATCATCGGCACCAACATCTTCGTGTACTACGGGCCGTTCGAGCAGAGCCTGGTACTGGCAAATGCGGCGCAGATGCTGCGTCCTGGTGGCGTCCTGCTCTCCAATAACCTGCTGCCCGATACGCCATCGAGCGGCATGGAGTCGCTCGGCTACGTGACCACGGTGTATTCGGAGCGCGCCGAAGACGGCGACCAGATCTTCATCTACCGCAAGAAACGCTAGCTGCTGCACTCGCCAAGCCGCGGAGAGCGAGCTTCGATAGAATGGCGTGCGATGAACGCCCCCGCGCCCACGCTTGCCCCGACCGGTTCGCGCTGGCTCAGCGCGCTGGAGTTCGTGCTCGGCGCCGCCATCGTCATCGGACACAACGTCTACCACGTGGTCCCGAACGAAGTGCCCATCCTGTTCGTGCTCGGGCTGCTGTCGTTGCACTGGCGCGACGGTTTGAAGAACGTGGGCCTGGCGCGTCCGGCGTCGTGGAAGGTGACGATCGGGATCGCGCTCGCCGCCGCTGCGGTTCGCATCGGGGTTGGAGAAGTCGTCGAGCGAGTCAGTGCGCGTTTCTGGCCTGCCATCAACGCGCCCGCTGGCAGCGAGGCCATCCACGCGGACTGGAAACAAGCCCTGCTCTGGCTCGGGCTCATCTGGACCTTCGCTGCCTTCGGCGAGGAGATCAGCTACCGCGGATATCTGCTCACGCGCGCCGCGGACCTGGGCAAGCGAACGACGCTCGCTTATTGGGCCGCGGTCATCGCAACCTCGATCCTGTTCGGCTATGGTCATTACTACAAGGGACCCGCGGGCGTGCTCGATTCCGGCATCGCCGGCCTGATCCTTGGCGCGGCTTACATGTTGAACCGGAAGAATCTTTGGACCTGCATCCTCGCTCACGGTCTCATCGACACCTTTGGAGTGCTCGCGCTCTTCCTGGGCTGGGCAAGCTAGACCTCAAAAAAGACTGAGTGCGACGAGTTCTATGGAAGCAGTCTCCTGTTTCCGGTTTCCCGAACTAGCTTCGCGTCCTCCCCCTCCCCTCCACTCCCCCGGTATAATCCGACGCGAAGTGTTTGTTTTCAGCGAGTTAGGGAGATAAATCCCCAAAGAATCCCCAGGGAATCCCCGGGGATTTGCCCGAAATCCCCAAGAATCCCCGGGGATTCCCGAGGTATCCCCAGAGATTCGGTTCGCTATGAGAATGAGCGACTGAAACCGGCGGGCACACCCTGCCTTATTTTCAGTATGACAGATTGGGTAGGGCAATCTGGCCATTCATCTGAAAACTCTATTTGGAATGGATGGAGAGAGTTAGCGTGAAAACGTAGATTTTGGGGGCTTGACAAGGATTTTTCACCACGGAGGCACGGAGGAAGGCAAAGGCTTACCGCGGAGGAACGCGGAGGAACGCTGATCCGAGGCTGGACGTCTTGGAATCTCACCGACCCTCGCTCCCACCCTTTGCTCCGCGAGAACCCTGCTCCGCAAAGGATGGGCCACCCACAGTTAGGGTGGGCCACCCGCCCTTTGCTCCGCGGTGAAGCTGCTCCGCAAAGGATGGGGCACCCACATTCTGTCAGCCTCTACTTCAACCCCGGAAAGCGTGGGCCACCCGCCTCGTGAACTTCCACCTACTGACGTTACCGGTCTCGTACCATGTTTCGCCATAAGGGAATTGGCCGAAGGTTCGGGTGACGTTGCCGCCGGCGTCGGTCTCGAGGCGGGCGGAGAGGTGGTCCATGTGGCGATAGGCCGGTGTGCAGCTGGAGTCGAGCGTGGCGAGCAGCGAGCCACCGGCGTAGATGTACTCCCGCGAGAGCGCGGGCGCGGCGCCGGTGTACTCGGCTAAGACTTTGAAGCCGGAGAAGACGTAAGTCGTGATGGTTGAGCCGACGGACATTCTGCCTCCCAGACAAGCAAGACCGGCTTGTCTGGGCCACCCCCATTCTACCTGGGCCACCCGCCCGGTGAAGTTCGGGTGGGGGCACCCGGGGTCATTGTCGGTGTCCCTCAATGCGTCGACGTACTGACAGGAAGACTTGCGAACCGATCCAAACCACAACCACAGCGACGGAGAGTTCCGTGCCGACCGAGCGACCTTTCGGCAAACCACCTTTCGGCAAAAGGATTGCGGTTAACACGAGCACATTCGCAATAATGATTGTCCTGCTTCGACTGTTCCAACGGTGACGCGTCGAGTAAACCCAACACAAAGCAAGCGTGAGACCGGTCAGCGCGACCGCCCCAAGATAAACCAGCCATGATTGCCAAAGCCCATAGTATGTGATCACCAGTGTCAACAGCATTACACTCGCACCCAGAATCAAAAAAAAGCGTCCGAGTCCATTCATTGCTTACCTCCCTCCAACTTCGGGGCCGCGTGCTTCCGTCATTTAGTCCGGCGCGGTGAAGAGTTACGAGCCGCCGCCGTACGTTCGAAAGCAGAGGCCTATTGCAGCTGCAGTTGGCGCGGCAAAAATCCACGCGTTCACTTCATGAACCAAAGCCTCGTCCGCTAAGCTCATGCCGTCTGATCCGAGAGCTATTCCAAGCTCGACCGTACCCTGAGCGATAACAAAACCGACTGAGACCCCCATCACGCAGGTGCCAAGGCGGGTGGCCCACCCTTTCTTCTCTCCGCATGACGACAAAGTATAGTCCGGAAGAATCTTGAGGGTGCCCCATCCTTTGCGCGGCGCGGGTTTGGCCGCGCAAAGGGTGGGCGCCGTCACTTGGGAAACGACTCATTG
>JACPNR010000004.1 GCA_016185395.1 Candidatus Korobacter versatilis | reverse complement strand
CTGCGGGCGCGGACGCCCGCAAGACGGCTCAACTTGACTTCAAAGAACTAAGCTACCGGCGGTGCGCAGGCACACTTCGCCACATCCAGTATGACAGAACGGGCAGGGCAATCGTGCCAACCGTTAGGAAACTCGATTTGGGATGGATGGAGAGACTTAGCGGGAAATCGGAAGAAAGAGGGGCTTGACAGAGTTTTTCCACCACGGAGACACGGAACACGGAGGAAGATCAAAAGCTTATCGCTGATGAACGCGGAGGCACGCTGATTGCCATGGCTCCCACCCGCCAGCCTCCTAGTCCAGGACACCACGCTCCGAAGAATCAACTCGACTGGAGCGTCTCGGGGGGGGGTAGAATCCGGCAATCGGGGTCCCGAGAGCATCTCAAAGGAGGTTGCCATGAGAAGACCTCTGTTAGTTTGTCTGTCACTTTTTTTCTTTGCGGTCCTCTCCCACGGCCAGGAGAGGTGCACCTGCGCAAACATCGAGACGCAGGAAATCAGAACCTGTAGCGCGGAGGGTTGTTTTGGGGAAATAGCGATTGTCGGATGCGACACCATACACGCGCAGGACAGTTGCATGAACTGCCAGAGGGGAACGGCCACCTGCTGCGGGAGATTCTTCCCTTCGGCGACCTCCACCGGCCCATGTCACTTCAATTCCGATCGCTTGACAAAGGATGACCTATACCTGCTTGCGTCCGCTTCGGAAGATATACGTGTCCTAGTACCTAACTGTGCTGGCGGGTTCATCCCTCTCAAGAGGATGTCAAGGAAGCGTCCCTCATGATTCGAGCCGTATACGTTGCCGTGCTGATGCTAGCTGCAAGCCCTGGTTGGAGCCAGACAACACGATTGCAACTGGCTCCCGACAACTACGTCACGGTTGAGGGCGAAGTAGCAGACTCCATCTCCCTGCCTCTGAAGTGCAACTCATCAGGGACTGTCCTCATGCGGCTTGCGGAGTCAGAGCACTTCCGAGGCGGTCCCATCTTGCGCATTGCGTCAGACGGAAAGCGCACCGTCCGATATCGGGTGCAGGGCTTGGATCGGGTTCCCGACGGCGGCATCATCGATTTCGCATTCTCTGGCGAGAACGACGTGGCTATCTTGGTTGCCACCCCTCCGAAAGGTGATGAGTACGTCCTCACATTCGATGAGGATGGCAAGCTGAAATCGACGTTGCAATTGGACACCGCGGGCTGGAGGTCCCGCCACTTCGCGCCGCTTGCTGACGGCGGCCTCCTGGCACTCGGTGCCGAAACCTCGAAGACCGATCCAAAAAGGCAGTCGCAGGCCATCTGGGCTTTTGACGCTTCCGGGTCCCGCAGCCACCGGGTGGTGCTCTCTAAAGATTTGCTTCAACCGGCTGCTGGAGCAAAGGCCTCGGAGAAGGCCGAGTTCAACCAATCGCTGGCATTTTCCGCCCTCCAGCAATCCAGCGATGGCCGAATTTACATAATGCACTATGGGCAACGAGGGCTAGTCCATGTGTTGTCGCCATCTCTCGAGCTTTTGACAACGATAAAGCCGAAGGTTCCGGAGCCCGGATATCTCGAGGGACTCCACGAACACGCTGGCCGAATCCTACTTACACTGGTCAAGCTGGAGGCGCCCGGGTCACCGGAGATCGCCGAGGTCCAACTTCAAGAGTATGGGGTGGATGGGAAACTGAGTCGCTCGTTCTTCCAACGCGACCCCGCTCTTGGAAGCGCTTTCGCCTGTTACGACGGCCAAAGTTTTACTTTCGTCGGAGTAGGTCACGATAGCCGGCTTCGCTTAGTTCATGCTCTCCCGTCGCATTAGGGACACCGCTTCAAGCAACCCACTCCGGCGGGTTGACTGGCCGGGCGAAAGAGGTGAGACCAGCTTCTTCAGAACCCGCGGGGGCGGGGCCTTTCAAGGCCGTTGACCTGATTAGGACAAGAAGCGCAGGTTCCAACAGGGCCCGGGAAGATAAGCCCTCTTCCGATTAAGAGGCGGATATATGCACGCGTCTCTTTCACACGTCGCGATTCGTCGGCTCTAGCAAACCGGATAGGTCCATATATGCTCCCCGTTTTTAGTCCAAGGAATGAGACTTTCTCCTGATTTTGTTCGCCCGCCGTAGAAGCTCTTGCTCGCTGCCGCATACCTTCCGGTGTTTTGTAGCCCAGGGCCGAGTGTGGGCGCTCGCGGTTGATGTAGTGCTCGCGCCATCGTGCGATCTTGGCCCATGACGTGGCGCAAGGCCGCGTGCTGCGGAAGATGGTTCGCATCACCCGCTGAGCTCGCACCGTCCCGCCGAGCTAACCCTCCGCAATCTCAGAATCCTTTTCGTATCCTGGCGACTCTGATGTACAGGCGGCACAGGAACGGCTTTTCCGATTATCGTTCCTGGACGGCAAATGCAGTAATAGAGGTCTCATGCTTAGACGGATGCTCTTGGTGCTTGCGGTCACCGCGCTCCTGCTGGGTGGCCTTGGATTCGTGAAGTTTCGCCAGGTAAAGAGCGGGATGGCAGCGCAGGCCAGCTTTCAGCCGCCGCCGGAAGCGGTGACCACGACGGTGGCGCGCGAGGAAGCGTGGCCGGCGACCATCAGCGCGATCGGCAGCGTGGTTGCCATCCGGGGCGTCACGGTGAGCGCCGATCTGCCAGGCATCGTGCAGAAGATCAGCTTTGAGTCCGGCGCATCGGTCGCTGCCGGCGTGGTCCTGGTGCAACTCGACACGCAACAGGAGCAGGCCCAGCTTGCCGACGCGAACGCGCAGCGCGAGCTCGCGAATGCGAACTATGCGCGCATGGGCGAACTGGTGAAGCAGGGCGTGATTTCGCGCCAGGAGTACGACCGCGCGACGGCCGAGCAGCGCGCGGGCGACGCCAAGGTGGCGGAGATCCGTGCGACGATTGCGCGCAAGACCATCCGCGCCCCGTTTTCCGGGAGCCTGGGCATCCGGCAGGTCAACCTGGGGCAGTATCTCTCGGCCGGCAGCCCGATCGTGCCGCTGCAGGCGCTCGATCCGATCTACGTGAATTTCTCCCTGCCCCAGCAGGTGGTCGGCCGGTTAAAGCCGGGGCAGACCGTCCACGTCAGCCCGGATGACGGTACGCATACCGACTTCGCAGGCCGGGTCACGGCAATCGATTCCGTCGTAGATCCAGCCACCCGCAACGTCCAGGTGCAGGCCACATTCCCGAACCGCGAACGCAGACTGCACCCCGGCATGTTCGTGCAGATCGCGCTCGCACTGGGCTCGAGCGAGAGCGTGATCACGCTGCCGGCCTCCGCCATCAGTTACGCGCCCTACGGCGACTCCGTATTCGTGGTCGCGGACCTCAAGGGCCCCAAAGGCGAGACCTACCGTGGCGTGCGCCAGCAATTCGTGAAGCTTGGGGCGGCGCGAGGCGACCAGGTCGCCGTCACATCCGGCGTGAAGAGCGGGGACGAGGTGGTGACTTCGGGTGCGTTCAAACTGCGCAATGGCGCGTCCGTCAGCCCCAACAACAAGGTGCAGCCTTCCAATAGCGCCACACCCAAGGTCGAGGACCGCTAGATGAAACTGACCGACCTCTTCATCCGGCGGCCCGTTCTCGCCATCGTGGTGAACCTGGTGATCCTCATCGCCGGGTTGCAGTCGATCCGCTCGCTGAGCGTTCGCCAGTATCCGCGCAGTGACATTGCGACCGTGCAAGTCTCCACCGTGTACGTGGGCGCCAACGCCGATCTGGTGCGGGGTTTCATCACCACCCCGCTGGAGCGCGTGATCGCCAGCGCGGATGGTATCGATTACATGGAATCATCGAGCGCGCAGGGCATCAGCACGATCACTGTGCACCTGACGCTCAATTACGACACCAACGCCGCACTCACCCAGATCCAAGCCAAGGTCGCACAGGTCCGCAACGACCTTCCGCCGGAGGCCCAGGCGCCGATCATCGACCTACAGACCGCGGACAACCAGTTCGCCTCTATGTATCTGGGTTTCTCTTCCGACTCGCTTGACCAGAACCAGATCACCGACTACCTGACGCGCGTGGTGCAGCCCAAGCTGAGCGCCATCAGCGGCGTGCAGCGGGCGGACATCCTCGGCGACCGCACTTTTGCGATGCGCATCTGGCTGAAGCCGGAACGCATGGCGGCACTCGGCATCTCGCCCTCGCAGGTGCGCAGCGCGCTCGCGAATAACAATGCGCTCTCCGCCCTGGGGACGACGAAGGGCTCCATGACGTCGGAGAACCTGGTCGCCAACACCGATCTGAAGACGGCGGAGGAATTCCGCCAGCTCGTGGTCAAGCAGGAGGGCGGCACGGTCGTCCGCCTGGGCGACCTCGCGGACGTGGTGCTGGGCGCGGAGAACTACGATTCCGACGTCCGCTTCAACGGCCAGAATTCCACCTTCATGGGGATCTGGGTGCTGCCCACCGCGAACTCGCTCGAGGTCATCGCGCGCGTGCGCGCGGCGATGAAGGAAGTGCAGGCGCAATTGCCGGTCGGGATGAAAGCCGGCATCCCCTACGACTCCACGGCTTACATCCAGGACGCGATCGATGAAGTCTTCCAGACGCTCACGGAGACGCTGATCATCGTCGTGATCGTGATCTTCCTCTTCCTCGGGTCCGCGCGTTCCGCTCTCATTCCTGCCATCGCCATCCCCATCTCCCTCATCGGCGCCGTTTTCCTGATGCTGATCGCCGGCTTCACCATCAACCTGCTGACGCTCCTGGCCATCGTGCTTTCGGTCGGCTTGGTGGTAGACGACGCGATCGTGATCGTGGAGAACGTGGAACGGCACTTGCAACTCGGCCAGCGGCCGCTCGCGGCCGCGATCCAAGCCGCCCGCGAGCTGGTCGGCCCCATCATCGCGATGACCATTACCTTGGCTGCGGTCTACGCCCCCATCGGGCTGCAGGGCGGATTGACGGGCTCCCTGTTCCGCGAATTCGCGTTCACGCTGGCAGGAGCCGTCATCGTCTCCGGCATGGTCGCGCTCACGCTCTCCCCCATGATGGGTTCGCGCCTGTTGCGCAGCGGCGACGCGGAACGTGGTTTCGCCGGCTGGGTCAATCGCCGTTTCGATACCGTGCGTCGCACGTACACCGGCGCCCTCACGGGGACGCTTCGCTTCCGACCGGTGGTGTTCATGCTGTGGGCGATCGTGGCCGTGCTCACCATCCCGTTCTACATGTTCTCCCAGAAGGAGTTGGCGCCGAAGGAGGACCAGAGCATCGTCTTCGGCGTCATCCAGGCCGCGCCGAACTCCACCTTGGAGCAGACCCAGCTCTTTGCGTCGCAGGTCACGGATGTTTATCGCTCCTTCCCCGAAGGCCAGAATTTCTTCCAGATCGTGAATCCGGGCGGCGGCTTTGGTGGCATGGTGACCAAGCCGTGGAGCGAGCGCAAGAAGAACACCGAGGAGCTGCAGCTCGAGGCTGCGGCCAAGCTTTCGAACATCGCGGGAGTGCGGGTCATCTCGCTGACGCCGTCGCCGCTTCCCGGCGCGGGCAGTTTTCCGGTAGATTTCGTCATCGCGTCCACCGCGGATCCGGAGCGCATCGACCAGTTTGCCCAGCAGCTCGTGGGCAAAGCGATGGCCAGCGGGCTGTTCATGTTCGCGGACACGGACGTGAAGTTCGACCAGCCGCAGACCGAGGTGGTGTTCGATCGCGACAAGCTGCGGGCGCAGGGCGTGGACCTATCGAAGGCTGGGGCGGACCTCTCCACCATGCTCGGCGGCAACTACGTGAACCGATTCAGCGTGCAGGGACGCAGCTACAAGGTGATCCCGCAGATCAAGCGCTCGGAGCGCCTGACCGCCGAACAGCTCAAGGACATCTACGTCACCGGGGCGGGGGACAAGCTGGTGCCGCTCTCCACCTTCGCGACGCTGAAGAGCACCACCGAGCCGCGCAATCTGCAGCGTTTCCAGCAGCTCAATGCCGTCCGCATCCAGGGTGTGATCCCGCCCAACGTTTCGCTCGACACCGCGCTGCGCATGCTGGAGGATGAGGCCGCGACCATCCTGCCGCCCGGCCAGGGATTCACCGTGGACTACGCCGGCGAATCCCGCCAGTTGCGTACCGAAGGTGGAACGTTCTTCGCGACGTTCGTGCTCTCCGGCATCCTCATCTATCTGGTGCTGGCGGCACAGTTCGAGAGTTTCCGTGACCCGCTCATCATCCTTGCGGGCTCGGTGCCGCTTGCTCTCTCGGGTGCGCTGCTGTTCTCGTTCCTTGGACTTACCACGCTGAACGTCTACAGCCAGATCGGATTGATCACGCTGGTGGGGTTGGTGTCAAAGAACGGCATCCTGATCGTGGAGTTCGCCAACAAGCTTCAGGAACAGGGCAAGGACAAGCTGCACGCCGTGATCGAAGCCGCGACCACCCGCCTGCGGCCCATCCTGATGACGACCGCCGCGACCGTGATGGGACACCTGCCGCTCGTGTTTGCCCGCGGCCCGGGCGCGGGCGCTCGTAACAGCATCGGCATGATGCTCGTGACCTGAATGATCATTGGCACGGCATTCACCTTGTTCGTGGTCCCAGCGATCTATGTCCTCCTGGCGCGGACTCACGCGCATGCCGGCGCCGGTGCCGAAGGCAGCCCCGATGTAGACAAAGAGCTCTTGGAGATCGCCTAGCGAGCTCGTGCCTCTCGTCCGCAGGTCTCCGGAACTTCCTGCCGCCGGTCCGCGTACTGCATACTGCGGAGGGTCGCGGCACCATTTGACACTCCCGGGAGGCCGGGCGTATCTTCAATCGTTCCTGTAACTTACATCCGATGCCGCCGCCTTTGGCGCGCCCGCGCGTCCAAGTACCAGCCATCGCTTTCCTAGAGGAGAACACTCGCATGCAACGCAAGTTATCGCTCGTAGTACTGGCCTTGCTCGTGTCCCTGCCGATGCTCGCGCAGGACATGACGCTCGAGCAGGTCATCGCCAAAAACATTGAAGCGCACGGCGGCCTCGCCAAGATGAAGACGATCAACTCCGCCAAGGCCACCGGCAAGATGGTCATGAGCAGCCCGCAGGGCAGCATGGAAGCCCCGATCGTGATGTACATGCGGCGTCCTGGCGACATCAAGATGGAGTTCACCCTCCAAGGCTTGACCGGCACGCAAGCCTATGACGGCCAGAGCAGCACTGCCTGGGCCATCATGCCCTTCGGCGGGAAGAAGGACGCCGAGCAGATGCCCCCCGACGAGGCGCGTGAGATGTCGCAGCAGGCTGCCGATGGGCTTGAAGGGCCGTTCGTCGGCTACGCCGCGCGCGGTGACAAAGTCGAACTCCTCGGCAAGGACAAGGTCGAGGGCTCGGACGTCTACAAGCTGAAGCTCACGCGCAAGAGTGGCGACGTGGAAACGTTCTTCATTGACGCCGACAGCTTCCTGGAAGTGCGGCAAGAGACCAAGCGCACGGTCCGCGGCAGCGAAGTCGAGTCCGAGACCGTGATCGGCGACTACAAAGAAGTGAACGGACTGGTGATGCCGTTCTCCATGGACAGCGGCCGCAAGGGCAGCCCGGGCCGGCAGAAGATGATCATCGAGAAGTACGAGTTCAACGTGCCGCTCGAGCACGCGCAGTTCGTGATGCCGCCGCCGGCGCCGAAGGCGGCGACGCCGGAAGAGAAGAAGGAACCGTCGCAAACCACGCCCGCGAAGCCCGAGGACAAACCGAAGTCCACGACCGACAAACCGAAGAACTAGCTCGGCTTACTTCGCCGACTGGGCCCTGTGACGCTGCACCACTTAGAAGCGGTTCAAAGTTGGTAAAGAGGCGAGGGAATATGTTGAAGCGTGCCCGGGACCTACGCGTCCCTGTGCTCTCCGTGTTGTTTGTCGTTGCCTTGGCCGTGAGTGGATTCGCGCAAGCCGCGCCGGCCAAACCCGCCGCGAAGAAAGCGGCGGCCAAGCCGGCGGCAGCGGCAGGAACCAAGGCAGCATCGGCGGCGGCGTCCGCTCCCATCGATGCCGACACCTTCAGCGGTTACGAGGCGCGCGCCATCGGTCCCGCGCAGACCGGCGGACGCGTTGCCGACCTCGAGGCCGTCCACGAAGGGCAGAAGCTCACCATCTACGTGGGCTCGGCCGCCGGCGGCGTGTTCCGCTCGAAGGATGGCGGCATCACCTTCGCTCCCATCTTCGATAAGCAGCCGGTGCTTTCCATCGGCGCCATCAAGATCGATCCCAACGACGCCAAGACCATCTGGGTGGGCACCGGCGAATCGTGGACGCGCAACAGCGTCTCGGTCGGCGGCGGGCTCTACCGCTCCAAAGACGGTGGCGACACCTGGCAGTTCATGGGATTGAAAGATTCCGAGCGCATCGCGCGGATCGCCATCAATCCCAAAGATTCCAACACGGTCTATGTCTGCGCGACCGGACACCTCTGGAACGCCAACGAAGAGCGCGGCCTCTACAAGACCACCGACGGCGGCGCCACCTGGACCAAGGTCCTCAGCGTGGACGCGGACACCGGATGCTCCGATGTCTCGATGGATCCCACGAACCCCGACGTGCTCTACGCCGGCATGTGGCAGTTCCGCCGCAAGCCGTACTCGTTCGAGTCGGGCGGGCCGAAGAGTGCGTTCTTCAAGTCGACCGACGGCGGCAAGACCTGGAACAAGCTGACCGCGGGCCTGCCCGCCGGCGGCGAGAAGGACCCCATCGGACGCATCGCCGTTGCCGTGGCGCCGTCGCAACCGAACCGCGTCTACGCGCTCGTCGAGGCCAAGCACACCGCGCTCTATCGGTCCGACGACGCGGGCGCGACCTGGAAGGAGATGAACAACTCGTTCAATCTCACCGGACGTCCGTTCTATTTCGCGCGTCTCGTGGTCGATCCGAAGAACCCGGACCGCATCTACAAGCCGGGATTCAACTTCACCGTGTCCGATGACGGCGGCAAGACCTTCTCCGGTACCGGCCTGGGCGATGGTGGCGGCGCACACGGTGACTATCACGCTGTGTGGATCGACGCCATGAACAACGAGAGCCTGCTGGTCGGCACCGACGGTGGCGTCTACAGCTCGCCCGACCGCGGCGCGCACTTCCGCTTCCTCTCCAACATCCCCATCGCGCAGCTCTATCACGTGAGCTACGACATGGACCGCCCCTATCACCTCTACGGCGGCCTGCAGGACAATGGCACTTGGATGGGCCCGTCCAATGGTCCGGACGGCGTCTACAACCGCGACTGGCGCAACATCGGCTTCGGCGACGGTTTCTGGGCGATGGTCGAGCCGAAGGACCCGGACGTTGTTTACGTGGAATACCAGGGCGGCCACGCCTCGCGCGTGCGCAAGTCCACCGGCGAGATGAAGGACATCCGCCCGCTGCCGCGTCCCAACGAGCCCGAGCTGCGTTTCAACTGGAACACCGGCATGCACATCGGCGCGAAGTCCGGCAATCTCTACCTCGGCGGCCAGTTTCTCTTCCGGTCGACCAACCGCGGCGATACCTGGGACCGTCTCTCGCCCGACCTCACCACCAACACTCCCGAGTGGCTCAAGCAGGAGCAGTCGGGCGGGGTGACCGTCGACAACTCCGACGCCGAGAAGTACGAGACCATCTTCAGCATCTACGAGTCGCCGCTCAATGCCATGGTCATCTGGGTGGGCACCGACGATGGCAACGTGCAACTTACCCGCGATGGCGGCAAGAGCTGGACGAACCTGACCAAGAACATCGCCGGCCTCCCGCCGAACACGTGGGTATCGAGCATCATCGCCAGCCGCTTCACTCCGGGCACGGCCTACGCCACCTTCGACGGCCACATGACCGGCGACATGAAGACCTACGTCTACATGACGAAAGACTTCGGCCAGACGTGGACGTCGCTCGCCACGCCCGGCGGCGGCATTACGGGCTTCGCACACGTCGTCCGCGAAGACACCGTGAAGGCCAACCTGCTGTTCGTGGGCACCGAGATGGGCCTGTTCCTCTCCCTCGACGGCGGCAAGACCTGGGCGCAGTTCACCGGTAACCTGCCCAACGTCCCGGTGCGCGACGTGCAGGTGCACCCGCGTGACGGCGACCTGCTCATCGCCACCCACGGTCGCGGCTTCTACATCGTCGACGACCTCACGCCCATCCGGAACATGACCGCAGAGGTACTCGGCGCCGACGCCGCTTTCCTGCCGGTGCGCGATTCCATCCTCTACATCCCCATCAACGAGCAGCGTTTCGATGGCGACCAGGAGTGGCAAGGCGTGCCGCTGGGCGAGAGCGCGAAGCTCGCTTACTACCAGAAAAAACGGCACGTCTTCGGGGACCTGAAGGTCGACGTGACCGACGCGAAAGGCAACTTCGTCACCACCGTCACCGGCAGCAAGCGCAAGGGGCTGGTGCGCCTCGAGGTCCCCACGCGGATGAAGTCGCCGAAGGTCCCGGCGGGCGCATCGATCATCCAGAACCAGTACGCGTTCTTCGGACCGCGCATCGCCCCCGGCACCTACACGGTGAAGATGACGAAGGGCAAAGAGAACTACACCACGCAGCTCAAGCTCGTGCCCGATCCGCGCTCCACCTACACCCCGGCGGACCGCGCCGCGCAGCACGAGCTGGTGATGAAGCTCTACAACCGCCTCACCGACCTCACCTACCTGGTCGAGAGCGTGGTCGCTACGCGTGACGCCGCGCGTGACCGCGCCGCCAAGCTTCCCGCCGGGGGCGCGGAGAATGACGCGCTGCGCGCGCAGCTCGACACCTTGGCCAAGGACATGGAGACGCTCCGCAGCGTGCTCGTCGCCGTCAAGGAAGGCGGCGGCATCACGGGTGAGGAGCGCATCCGCGAGAAGATGGGCATCCTCTACGGCGCCGTCAATCAGTACGACGGCCGCCCGACGCAGGACCAGGCCGACAACTTCACCACCATGAGCGGACGCCTCGACAAGGCCGCAGCCGACTTCAAGGCCGCGACCGGCAAGGCGCTCCCCGCGGTCAATCCCGGCCTCGAAGGCAAGAAACTCGCTCCCATCACCGTGATGACCCGCGACGACTGGAACAAGAAGCAGAAGTAGGGAGAAGAAGGCCCGAGTCCTGAGGCCCGCAGCCAGAGCCGGCCCTCTTCTCTATTGTCATTCCGAGCGAAGCAGGAGTCCCGCTCCGGCGGGACTCCTGCGCAGTCGAGGAACCCCTACCTAAACCAAACTCTTCCGTGAGCCGGCGCGCCTCACACGTACGGATAAAACACAAAGAACGCCAGCGACAATCCCGCCAGCACCCACAATCCCGGCTTCACCTCGCGCCAGCGTCCGGCGACGACTTTGCAGAACGGCGCCAGCACGAACCCGGCCGTGATCCCGATGCCGATGTTGTAGGTAAAACTCATCAGCGCGACCACCGCGAACGCCGGTATCAGCTCGGTGTAGTCGTTGAAGTCGATCTTCACGATGGGCGCGAGCATCAGCAGGCCGACGATGATCAGCGCCGGCCCGTAAGCCTGCGGCGGCACGGCGGCGACCAATGGCGCGAAGAACAGCGCCAGCGCGAAGCAGCCCGCGGTCACGAGCGACGTGAAGCCCGTCCGCCCACCGCTCTCGATGCCGGTGGCGGACTCGATGTATGCGCCCGCGGTCGAAGTGCCGCTCACTGCCGCGAATGTGGTGGCCAGAGCGTCCACCAGCATGGGCCGCTCGATCTGCGGCAGGGTCCCTTCGACCAGCAGGTTTGCGCGCGCGGAGAGCCCGATGAGCGTGCCCATGGTGTCCACGAACGCCATCACGAAGATGGTCAGCACCACGCCGAAGAACCCCATGGAGAGCGCGCCGCGTATGTCCATCTTCAGAAAGATGGGCGCCAGGCTCGGCGGCATGCTGACGACGGCTCCCGGCGCCTGCGCCACGCCCGTGACGTACGCCAGCAGCGTGGTCGCCGCGATGCCCACCAGGATCGCTCCCGGGAACTTCCGGATCATCAGCACCGCGATGAGCAGGAACCCGAATAGCGCCACCAGCACGGCGCGCGAGGTGAGGTTGCCGGTATGTACCGGCGCTCCTGCGGCGCCCAGCGTCACGATGCCGGTCTCGTTCAGCCCGATGAACGTCATGAACAGCCCGATGCCGACGGCAAAGCTGTAACGCAGGTTCAGCGGCACGGCGTCCAGCAGCCACTGGCGGACCTTCGTGAGCGTGAGCAGGATGAACAGCACGCCCGCGATGAACGCCGCGCCCAGCGCCTGCGTCCAGGGGAAGCCCAGTTGCGCGACGACGGTGAACGCGAGAAAGGCGTTCTCGCCCATGTACGGCGCCACGGCGAATGGGCGGTTCGCATACAGCCCCATCAGCACCGTGCCGAAGATGGCGGTCGCGATGGTCGCCACCATCGAGGCTTCGCGCGGCAGTCCCGCCGCCGCCATGATCGCCGGGTTCACCACGATGATGTAGCTCATCGTCATGAACGTGGTCAGGCCGGCCACGGCTTCCTGCCCGTAGCTGGTGCGGTGCTGCTGGAAGCGGAAGTAGCGCGCGATCGCGTCCATTCGCCCTCGTAGCGCCGGCGTCTCGCCGGCGGTAGCAGCGGCATCCTGCCGCCGCTTGGAACGAACGAGACTGCCGGATGTGGCGTTTCCGCGCAAGAGGAATCTACTGCGCCGTTCTAGTGATGAGATAGAATCACGCCCCGACCCGCCCAAACGATGACCACGCCCGCCGTCTCAGCGCAACCCGAGCTACGCCCTGGTTTGCAGGGAAAGGCCACACGCGGCTTCTGGGCGCTCATCGCCACACAGTTCCAGGGAGCGTTCTCGGATAACGTCCTCAAGAACCTGGCCATCTACTTCGTGCTCTCGCTCGGCGTCGCCGAGGCCACGCGCAACCGCTACAGCACGCTCATCAACGCGCTCTTCTCCATCCCGTTCATCCTGTTCTCGATGTCCGGCGGATATCTCGCCGACCGTTACTCCAAGCGCTCCGTCACCATCGCGACCAAGGGGATGGAGATCGGCGTGATGCTGGTCGCGCTCGCCGGGCTTTGGCTCGGTAACGTCTACGTGCTGCTCGCCGCCGTCTTCCTGCTCAGCACGCAGGCTGCGCTCTTCGGACCGTCCAAGTACGGACTGCTTCCCGAACTGCTGCCCACAGAAAAACTCTCCTGGGGAAACGGCATCATCGAGCTGGGGACGTTTCTCGCCATCCTCACCGGCTCCATCGCCGGAGCGTTCTTCTCGGACGCATTCCACGACAAGGCGTGGCTCTCCGGCGCCATCCTGCTCGCGCTCTCGCTCGCCGGCCTGAGTACCAGCTTCGGTATCGCGCGCGTGCCTGCGGCCGCGCCCGGCCGCCGCTTCCGCGTCAACTTCCTCGCTGACCTCTGGGAAAAAATCCAGCTCATCCGCCAGGACAACGTCCTCACGCTCTGCGTCGCCGGCAATACGTTCTTCTTCTTCATCGCGGCGCTGCTCACCAACAACGTCTATTTCTTCGGCCACGACTACCTGCACCTGCGCGACACCGAGAACGGCCTGTTGCTGGCCGCCGTCGCCGTGGGCATCGGCGTAGGCTCGCTTATCGCCGGCTTCGTCTCCGGACACAAGATCGAGTACGGGCTCGTTCCACTCGGCACCATCGGCATGAGCATCTTTGCCATGCTGCTCGCGTATTTCGGGCACGACCTGCGCTCGGCCATGCTGCTGCTCGGCATGCTCGGCTTCTTTGCGGGTTTCTTCGCCGTCCCCATCAACGCCGCCATCCAGCACCGCCCGCCGGAAGACCGCAAGGGCGGGGTGATCGCCGCCGCGAACCTGCTCTCGGTCGTCGGCGTGGCGCTGGCCGCCGGCGTCTACTTCGTCTTGCAGACGACTGCCGGGCTGCCGCCGCGCGCCATCTTCTTCGCCGCCGGCGTGATCATTGTCGCGGCCACGGTATACGCGCTCTGGCTGCTGCCGGCGGCGCTGCTGCGCCTCGGCCTATGGTTCGCCACGCGCACCGTGTACAAGATCCGCGTCGAGGGACGCCAGAACATCCCCGAACGCGGTGGCGCGCTGCTTGTCTCCAACCATCTCTCATTCGTGGACGCGCTGCTGCTCGTCGCCTCCACCGACCGCTTCGTCCGCTTCCTCATTTTCCAGGACATCTACAACCACCCGCTCATCAAGCCGTGGGCGCGCATCATGCGGGCCATCCCCATCTCGAGCACGCAGCGCCCGCGCGAGATGATCCGGTCACTGCGCGAAGCGACCGACGCCATCGAGCGCGGCCAGGTGGTGTGCATCTTCGCGGAAGGCCAGATCACGCGCATCGGCGGCCTGCTGCCGTTCCGCCGCGGTTTCGAGCGCATCATGAAGGGCGTCACCGCGCCCATCGTGCCGGTGCATCTTGACGGCGTCTGGGGCTCCATCTTCAGCTTCGAGGCCGGCCGCTTCCTCTGGAAGTGGCCGCGGCGCATCCCGTATCCCGTCACGGTGAGCTTTGGCAGGCCGATGCCGCCGGAGTCGACCGCGTTCGAAGTCCGCCGCGCCGTGCAGGAGCTGCACACCGAAGCCTGGCCCCGCCAGCGCAAGGAGAAGATGCTGCCGCTGCATCGCGCCTTCACTCACGTGGCGCGGCATCATCCGCTGCGCTTCATGATGGCGGACTGGAAGACGGAGAAGCTGCGCTTCGGCGGCGCGCTGGTCAAGACGGTCTTTCTCGCGCGGCGTCTGCGCAAAGTGTGGGCTGGACAAGAGATGGTCGGCGTCCTCATGCCGCCCTCCGTCGGCGGTGCGTTGGTGAATTACGCCGCACTCATCCTCGGTAAAGTTCCGGTGAACTTGAACTACACCGCGAGCGACGAAGCCGTCGCCTCGAGCGCGCGCCAGTGCAACCTCACGACCGTCCTTACGTCGCAGCAGTTCCTGGAGAAAGTGAAGATCACCGTCCAGGGGAAGACCATCCTCATCGAAGACCTCGCCGCTGATGCGGGCCTCTTGGAGAGGCTCACCGCGTTCCTCATGGCGTGGCTCCTGCCGATGCCGCTGCTCGAGCGCGCGCTGGGCCGCTCCGCAGCGCCGAATATCGACGACCTTGCGACCATCATCTTTTCCTCCGGCTCGACCGGTGACCCCAAAGGCGTGATGCTCTCGCACTTCAACATCGGGTCGAATATCGAGCAGGTCGGCCAGACATTTGCGTTACAAGGCGGCGACAAGGTGCTAGGCATCCTGCCGTTCTTCCACTCCTTCGGCTACACCGTCGGCCTGTGGATGCCCGCCGTCCTCGGCATCGGCGTGGTCTACCATCCCAATCCGCTGGACGCCCGCGTCATCGGCGGCCTGGTCGCCAAGTATCACGTCACCTTCATGGTCGCTACGCCTACGTTCTTGCAGGCCTACATCCGCCGCATCCCGCCGGAAGACCTTGGCAGCCTGCAGTTCGTCATCGTCGGCGCCGAGAAACTCCCGCAGCGCCTAGCCGACGCGTTTGAGGATACCTTCGGCATCCGTCCGCTCGAGGGATACGGCTGCACCGAGTGCTCGCCCGTCGTCGCCGTCAACACGCGCGACTACCGCGCCCCGGGCTTTCGCCAGGTGGGCGCGAAGCGCGGCGGCATCGGACATCCGCTGCCCGGCATGAGCGTTCGCGTGCTAGACGTGGGTTCGGGCGAGCCGCAGCCGATCGGAACGCCCGGCATGCTGCTCGTGCGCGGCCCCAACGTCATGCAGGGCTACCTCGGCCGCGCCGAGAAGACCGCCGAAGTCCTGCGCGACGGCTGGTACACCACCGGCGACATCGCTGCGCTCGACGAGGACGGCTTCCTCACCATCACCGACCGCCTGAGCCGCTTCTCGAAGATCGGCGGCGAAATGGTCCCGCATCTCAAAGTCGAAGAAAAGCTGCACGAGCTGGCGGAAGCGACCGAGCAGATCTTCGCCGTCACCAGTTTGCCGGACGAGAAGAAGGGTGAGCGCCTCATGGTGCTGCACACGCTGCCCGAAGAGAAGCTGGAGCCGGTGCTGGAGAAGTTCGCCGCTTCGGACCTGCCGGCGCTGTGGAAGCCGCGCGCGCAGCAGTTCGTCCACGTGGACGCCATCCCTTATCTGGGAACAGGGAAGCTCGACCTGCGCCGCATCCGCGACTTAGCAGCGCAGCTCAGCACCGCACCAGATGCCACCGCCGCACCCGCCTAAGCCGGCGCGCTAACGCAGGCTCTCCTCCACTTCCTTCAGCCAGTCGGGCCGCTTCAATATCTCTCGCGGCTTTGGACCGTCGGGCGCGCCGACGATGCCGTCGCGCTCCATCAGGTCAATGAGGTGCGCCGCTCGCCCGTAGCCGATGCGCAACCGTCGCTGCAGCAGGGAAGTGGACGCTTTGCCGAACTCCAGCACCAGCCGTACCGCGTCTTCGAACAGGTCGTCGTGCTCGGGCTCGCCCTCTTCGCCGTCGCCCGCGCCGCCGCCCACCGCGCCGCCTTCTTCCTTTGGCGCCTGCAGGAACTTCTCCTCGTACTGCGCCAGGCCCTGGGCGCGCCAGAACTCGACGACCGCCCCGATCTCTTTTTCGGTGACGAAAGGCGCATGCAGCCGGTGTACCCGCGCCGAACCCGACGGTAGATACAACATGTCGCCGCGCCCGAGCAGCGACTCCGCTCCGTTCGCGTCGAGGATGGTCCGCGAATCCACCTTCGTAGCCACGCGAAACGACACGCGTGCCGGGAAGTTGGCTTTGATGAGTCCGGTGATCACGTCCACCGACGGCCGTTGCGTGGCCAGGATCAGGTGGATGCCCACCGCGCGCGCCATCTGCGCCAGCCGCGTGATGGATTCCTCCACGTTGTGCTGGTCAAGCATCATCAGGTCGGCCAACTCGTCGATGATGATCACGATGTAGGGCAGCGGCTTGGTGGTATCGTCGCCCTCCTGGAACAAGCTCGGCGTGCGCGTGTCGTCGAACGTCTTGTTGTACTGCTCGAGGTTGCGGACGCCCTTCTCCGCCAGCAGCTTCAGCCGGCGCTCCATCTCGCGGACGGCGTTGCGCAGCGCATAAGCAGCGACCTTCGGCTCCGTGATGATGGGCGTGAACAGATGCGGCACGCCTTCGTAGACGCCCAGCTCCAGCCGCTTCGGGTCGACCAGGATCAGGCGCACCTGGTCGGGCGTGGACTTGTACAGGATGGACATGATCATGGCGTTGATGGCCACCGATTTGCCCGCGCCGGTGGAGCCGGCGATGAGCAGGTGCGGCATGGTCTGGAGTTCCGCCGTGACGATGCGTCCGTTGA
Source organism: Candidatus Korobacter versatilis (assembly GCA_016185395.1). Classification (GTDB taxonomy): domain Bacteria; phylum Acidobacteriota; class Terriglobia; order Terriglobales; family Acidobacteriaceae; genus JACPNR01. The sequence goes on along the minus strand of JACPNR010000004.1, from coordinate 639,063 downwards.
TGTCCTTGCCCATGGCGAGCGCCAGCTTCGACTTCGACGCCATGAACTCCTGCGACTCGATGACCTCGCGCAGCCAGATGGTCTCGCGCTCGCGGTTCGGCACCTGGATGCCGACCGTGCTCTTGCCCGCCATGCGCTCGATGAGGATGCTCTCCGCCCGCATGGCGAGACACAAATCTTCCGTGAGCCCGGTGACGCGGCTGTACTTGATGCCCGCCTCCGGCTTGTACTCGAACGTCGTTACGACCGGACCCGGATTGATGTGCGTGACTTGTCCGGTGACGTCGAACTCCGCCAGCTTATCGGTGAGCACTTGCGCCAGTGTCTTGACCTCGACCTCGTCGATGGCGTGCTGCTCCTCCGAACGGTGCAGCAGGGAGGTCGAAGGCAGCTTGAACCCACCGGCGATGCGCGGCATGGTCGTCTTGGTCTTCGCGCCGGCGTCGGCGCGCGTGCCAATGCCCGGCTCGGCCACGTTCACCGTCATCACCGCGGCGGGTTGCGGCTCGGCATAGCTCGCGACGGCGATCGGCAGCGGCGGAGGCGGTGCATACGCCGTTTGCGGCTGCGCCGGTTGCGGCGCGGACATCGCCGGCTGCGTCAACGGACGCTTCTGTGTGACCAGCTGCGCCGTGACCACCGGCTTCTGCATCCTGCGACGTTCCAACTCGCGCGCGGCTTTCGCCCTGGCGCGCTCCGTCCGCCAGTCCTGCAAGCGGTCCCAGGCTGCGAACGCGAACGCAAAGCGGGTCTGCGCCCACAATTGCATCGCGCCGAAGGAGAACGCGGTCGAGAGATAGAGTGCGACGAGGATCACCGCCAGGCTCACGATGTAGGCGCCCGTCAGGTTGAAGTAGTGGATGAGGGCGTCGCCCACGATGCGTCCCAGCAGCCCTTCGACGGGGACAGCGTGTATCCAGCGCAGCGGCCAGGGCATGAGCCCGAGCAGGGCCGGCGTGAACACCAGCAGTGTGGTCGCCCCGATCGTCTTCGCCACCGGCGAGTCCACCGGACGCGACCGGAACCAGCGCATCGCCAGCAGGAACACCATCACCGGCGCGAGGAATACGGTGATGCCCCAGAATTGCAGCAGCAGGTCCGCGACGAATGCGCCCGCGATGCCTACCCAGTTCCGCGCCGCGGCGCTCGTAGGACGCAGCGCTCCCGACGACGAGGCGGCGGTGTTCAGCGATGGGTCGAGTGGGGAATACGAAACCAGTGAGAGCAACAACAAGACCGCCCCCACCAGCAGCAGGAAGCCGATCAGTTCATTGAAGCGTTTGTTGTTGGTCGGGGTGAATACGCGTACGAAATACTTCATTCCGGAATACACACCCAGCCGGCTCATGAGCCGTGTCCGTGAAAGACACCGCCGTTGAATGTGCGCGTACTACACCAGAGCGTCCTGATTATGATGCAAGTCCCGCGCGGAAACAACAGAAAATAAAAGGCCTGTCCTGCCTCTGCCACCCGTCTTTACGGAATCCTTATGACCTTTCTACGCCCCCTTTGCGCTGCCCGGCGGCCAGGCGTCCATCCTAGAAGGCGTATGACGTCTCTCATTCACTTCGGGGTCCGCGTCCTCGACCTGATTTTCGCCGCGGGGCTGATCGGCACGGTGGTCGTGCTCATCATGACCGGCTTCGAGGACATGATGACCATCTTCGGCAAGTCGCCAGACGAACCACGCACGCGCTACGCGCGCGCGGCCCACCAGAGCACGAGCACGCCCGCCGCGATCCGATAGATCGCGAACGGCCAGAAGCCGCGCCGGCGCACCCAGCGCATGAACCAGTGCACCACTCCCAGCGCGACCAGGAAGCTCACCACGAACCCGATGGCCAGCACCAGCCACTCGTGCGCACTCGCCGGGGCCGCCCCGATCTCCGCCCCGCCCGGCTTCACGTGGAATGACTTGTAGAGGTCATACACCACGGCGGCCGCCATCGTCGGCATCGCGAGGAAGAAGCTGAACTCGAGCGCCGCCGCGCGCGACATCCCCGCCATCTGTCCCGCGGCGATAGTCGCCATCGAGCGCGACGTGCCCGGGAAGACGGCCGAGAGCACCTGGCAGCATCCCACCCAGATTGCCTGGCCGATTCCCACGTCTTCGATGGACTGCGTGGGATGCGGCGTGACCGGCGCGCCGTAGTAGTAGTCGATCAGCCACATCAGCACGCCGCCAATGATCAGAGACCACGCCATCACGCTCAGTTTTTCGAGGTTGTGGCCGATCACTTTGGTCAGCAGCAGCGAGGGCACCGCCGTACACACGAACGCGATCCCGACGAGCGACAGCGGATGCGTGAGCCAGGTCTTGTCGCCGCGAATGCCGCGCGGGAACGTCCGCAGGGATTCGGTGATGCGTTTGCGGAAATACAGCGGCACGGCTAGGATCGCGCCCAACTGGATCACGATGGAGTACATCTTCCAGTAGCCGCTCGCCAGGTCGATCCCGAGGAAGGATTCCGTGATGCGCAGGTGCGCGGTCGAGCTGACCGGCAGGAACTCCGTGAGCCCTTCGACGACGCCGAGCAACAAGGACACCAGGTAGTCGTGCATTCAGTCAGTCGCTCGGGCTGCCGTAGGTCGGCAGGCCCTGGTCCACCATGAAAACGAGCCGCTGCGCGCGCGTCGCGTAGTCACTTTCGGGGTACGAAGAAACGATGCGCTGTGCCAGCGCCGCGGCCTTGCTCTTCGCGGCGGCGGACTTCCCCGCGTTCTCCTCGGTCTTATAGATCTCCACCAGCGCCGACTGCCGCCACGCCGCGTTGTAGAGCGCCTCCGCCGCCTTCGGCGACTTGGGATGCTCCTCCACGTACTTGGTGTAGATCTCCGTTTCCTTCTCCGGACATTTCGACTCGCCCTTCCAATCGCCGCATATCTTGTTGTCGATCATCGCGTAGTCGGCGAGGTCCGCCCACTTCGTGCCCGGAAACTTCTTTTTCACCTGCTTCATCAGCGTTTCTTCGATCTTCGGACGCATGATGGGGTCCTGCTCTTTCGCCGAGGGCCGCGTCCAGACGTCGATCGAATCGAGCTGCCAGCGGATGTCCGCCGCGCGATACATCGCCTCGCCCGCCAGCGGAGAGCTAGGGAAGAACTCGGCGATGCGCATGTAGAGGCGTCCCGCGTCGATGTCCGCCCCCTTGCGCCCGTGCCGCTTCTGCGCCTCGGACTCCGAATCCACCGCCTCGCCGAACAGGACACGGTCGCCGTTCGGCGTGTTCGGCCGCACCATGCCTTTGTCCTCCGCCCATCCGCTCACGTCCTTGCCCTGGTCGGTGGTGACGAACACGTGCAGCCATCCGGGCGAGGTCTCGAGGATGTTCGTCTCGCGCCCGCGCGGGACCACGCCGATGCGCTGCGAACTGCGGTCCGGCGAGATGTACACGGTCGTCTCGCGGATGGGGATCCCCTTTTCGATCGCGGCCTGCGCGGCGACAGCCAGCACCACGATCATCGCCGCCAGCCGCGCCAGCTTCACTTCGCGCCTCCATCCGTCTCGAACATCTGCTCCGCCTTCACCACCTTGATGCGGTCGCGCGCGATGTTCAACGGATATGTCTTCCACGCCTCATCCTGCTTCAGCATCGCCTGCTTCTCGGCCGGCACCGGCTCGGTGATGTGATACTCCGCCAGCGATTTGCTCACGATGTTCGCGCTGTTCGCGATCTCGTCGGCGAGCTTGTCGCCCACGCTCTGGTTGGTCACGATCACGTACTTCATGTTCGCCGTCTGCAGATGTTTCTTGATGGCGCCGTTCACCTGCTCGGGGGTGACCGCATCCACGTCCTTTAACATCTCGTCGAGATAGCCGTGGTCGCGCATGCCGTAGAACATGTCGTCGAGCTTGTAGCCGAGCTGGCGCGACTTGCTGTCGGAATACTTCAAATACAGCGTCCGTGCTTTGTTCTTCGCGGCCGCGACCTGTTCGGGCGTCATGCCGTTCTTGATGAAGTTGTCGAGCTCGGCCGTGGCCGCCTTGGCGATGAACTGCGTGTACTGCGTCGCCACCGGGCGCACCCACACCGAGAAATACTGCGCGCTCCGCGGCGTCCCGGGAGGCGGGAAGAGGAAGAACGGACGTCCCACCAGCCACTCGATGTACGAGTAATCGCCGTAGTTGTAACCACGCTCCTCGCGGATGGTCTGGTAGAGGTGCCCGAAGCCGTCGCGATGCGTGCCGAGGAACACGTTGGCCACGAACAGCGGCCAGTAGTCCGCGTCGCCGCGCTTCACGTCGATGGGGAAGCCGAAGTGAATGCCCGTGGCGATCGCGTTCGGCTGCGTGATGATGAGCAGCTCGCGCCCCTTCACCGCGGCAGGCTTCACGTCCATGGTAGCCGCGGCGGTTCCGCCCGCCGGCAGCACCGCCGCGATGGCGTTTTGCTCCGCCGCGCTGCTTGCCGTGGTGGTGATGAACACGTTCTCGCGCGTGAAGTATTGCTTGTAGAAGTCGGCGAGGTCCTGCCGCGTGATGGCGCTCACGCCCTGCACCGTGCCGCCCGCGAGATGTCCGAGCGGGGTCCCCGCGAAGATCCCGCCATCGAGCGCCAGCAACCCAAGCTGCTCCTGTTGCTCGAAGCGGATGCGCGACTGGATGTTCACCAGCGCTTCTTTCTTCAGCCGGTCGACTTCCTTCGCATCGAACAGCGGCTTTTGCAGCATCGGCCGCAGCACCTGCGCCAGGAACTGTTGCAGGTTCTCCTTGGGCACAAGCATGGAGATCGTGGTCGCTTGCTTGTCTACGCGGATGCGCGGGAGCGCCGCTTCGCCCCACGGACGCGTGATCTCCGCCAGCTTCTCTTTCGTGACCGGGGCCTTCGTGCTGCCGAATCCGCCTTCGATGAGCGCGTCCCCCACCAGGGACGCCGTGCCTTCCTTGCCCACCGGATCATTTGCGGAACCGGCGCGCACCATGATCTGTATCTGGTACAGCGGGGAAGGCGAAGGCATCGACACGATGTTCCCGGCCATTGCGGCGGCCTTCGTGGTCGTAGCCGAGCGTTTGGCTTTCGCCGCCGGAGCAGGGGTGGCGCCCTGCGCCATCGCGACCGCGCTCGACGCCGTGAGGACTGTGATCAGGAGTGCTGCGAGTCGGCGCATTATTTTCCCTCCGTCTTCGGCGCGGCCGCCGGTGCGGCGTCGTGCCAGAGCGTCGCCGTGACGCGGCGCTTTTCGGTGAAGTACTTCTTGGCGTACTCGTCGACGTCTTTCGGCGTAAGCGTTTTCAGTGCCGCAAAAGCATGGTCGATCGCTTCCGGGTCCTGGGTGAAGCGGTAGTAGGCGCCGGTGATCGTCGCCACGCTCAGCGTGTTGTTCATGCCGGCGAGGAAGTCGTTCTTCACCTTGCTCTTTACCACCGCCAGCGTCTTGGCGGCGTCCTTCTCGGTGGAGAAATGCTGCAGCGCCTCGACGCCGTCGATGATGTCCTTACGAACGTCATGCACGTAGGGCTGCCCCTCTTTTTGGAAGCGCTCCTGCACCAGGTCGGCGCTCAGCAGCATCCAGTGGGCGTCGGTCGAGTCCGGCTGCGAGAACATGCCGAAGTCCGTCGCCGTCTGTTTCTGGTAGCGCAGTCTCTGGAACAGCGGGGCGCTGCGTGAAGTCAGCAGTTCGTTGAGCACGATGCCCACTGCGGCGTCCTTCGTCCCCGGCTTCATCGCCGGCGTGTGGTAGCCGACCATCAGTTTGGGCGAGACGTCCGACTCCCACTTCACGTGGACGGTCTTCTCGCCGTCCGGCTCCTGCTCTGCCGGGATCGCCGGCGGCGTCACCGGCTTCCAGTCCGCGTAGTACTTGTGCACCTCCGCGAACACCTGCTCCGGATCCACGTCGCCGGCCACGATCAGCGCGACCGACTTGGGCGAGTAATAGTTGCGATAGAACTCCCACGCCACGTCCCACGCCTCGGGCATCTTCTCCACGTCATCGCGATAACCGATGACCGTGTGTCCGTACGGATGCGACGGGAACGCCACCGGCGAAAGGTCTTCGATCATCTTCTCTTCCGGGAAGGAGAAGATGCGCCGATACTCGCCCAGCACCGCGCCCGCTTCCGTCTGGAAATCCTTCTGGTCGAGCTTCAGCCCCTTGAAGCGCTCGGCCTCCAGTTCGATCACGCCCGGCAGGCGCTCGCCGTTCGCGCCCGTCTGCGCGAACAGGTTCTTGGTGAACGTGGTCGGATGATAGAACGTCATGTCGTAGTCGGTGAACGCGTTATTGTCCGCGCCCATCCGCTTCATTTCCGTCTCGTAGCCGCCGGGTTTCCCGCCGTGTTCATGCAGGAACATGATGTGCTCGAACAAGTGGGCGAGCCCCGTCTTGCCCTTGTGGACCTCGTTGCGCGACCCGGCCATCACCAGCGTGGCGAACGTTGCGGCGTCCTTGAACTCATGCGCCGGGACGACCATCACGCGCAGGCCGTTGGGCAGCGTCCGCGTGATGATGGGATAGGGATAGATCTTCGCACCGCCGGCCGGCGCCACGTGCTGCGCGATCACGCCGGGTTTCATCGGCTTCGATTCGGGCGCCGCCTGGCTGAAGGCGACTGACGCTAACAAGATCAAGAGGAGAAGAGAGAGGACTCTCCGAACTCTGGCTGGACGCAAAGCGCACCTCACGGGAAGAATGGGCCCTTGCAGTGAACCGAGGATTTTACACCGCGCCGGGTCGCGTGGAGACGGGCGGACTACGCCAGCACTTCCCGCAGCAGCTTCGGGTCGATATTTCCACCGGTGATGATGCACGCGATCTTCTCCGCCGGCGGCAATTCATTCCGATGCCACCGCCAGGCCGCGTACGTCACCGCGCCGCTCGGCTCCGCTACGATGTGTACCTCGGTGGCGAGCTCCCGGATGGCCCGGCGGATCTCGTCCTCGGTCACCGTCACAATGTCATCGCAATACTTCCGGATGTGCTCGAAATTCAGGCGGCCAAGTGATTGAGTCCGCAGGCCATCGCAGATCGTCCGCGTGGTCTTCTCCGCCGGCCATTCGACTAGCTTGCCCAAGCGAAAGCTCTCCTGCGAATCGCCGGCCAGCTCCGGCTCCACGCCGAACACCTTCGCCTTCGAGCCGCTCAGCTTGATAGCGGTCGCCGCGCCACTCAACATCCCGCCGCCGCTGACCGGCGCCAGCACCAGCTCAACGTCCGGCAGGTCCGCCAGGATCTCGAGCCCGCAGGTGCCTTGCCCGGCGACCACGGCGGGGTCATCGTACGGCGGCACCATCACGTAGCCGTGCTTCGCGGAGAGCTCTTCCGCCTTGGCCAGCCGCTCCGAACTCGCCGGACCCACCAGCACGATCTCCGCACCCAGCGCGCGCGTCCCTTCCTGCTTCACCGGCGGAGCGTTGTTCGGCATCACGATGACGGCTCTTATCCCGAACGCCCGCGCGGCATACGTCACCGCCTGCGCGTGGTTACCGCTCGAGTACGTGATCACGCCGCGCTTGCGCTCGGCGTCGGGCAGGCTGGCGATCTTGTTGTACGCGCCGCGGATCTTGAATGCCCCGATGGGCTGCAGGCTCTCGGCTTTGAAATATAGTCCCGCGACTTTCGGGTGCGGGATGAGCGGCGTGTGGAAGGCCACGCCTTTGACCCGCTGCTGCGCGGCCAGGATGTCCGCGAGTGTAACGAGCTGCGTGGAGGTTTCAGTCTGGACCGGATTCACACACAGAGGATAGCAGCTCGGTGGGGCGTACTGAGCGAATCGCGAATCGCTAAGTGCTGTCTTACGAAACGCTCGCTGCCTCGGTCACGCTGGGACTTGGCCCCGCGTACATCTCCTCGATCTGCGCCTTGTACTTCTGCTCGAGGACGCGCCGCTTCAGCTTGAGCGAGGGCGTCAGCTCGCCGGTGGCGATGGAGAACTCATCCGGTACCAGCAGCACTTTCTTGATCTTCTCGTAGCGCGCCAGGTGCGTGTTCATGTCCGCCACGATGCCGTCGTACATCGCGCGCACCTTGGGGTGCGCGATCAGCTCGCCGCGCGAGTGGAACTCCACGTTGTTCGCCTGCGCCCAACTTTCCAGCAGAGGGAAGTGCGGCGCCACGATCACGCTGGGGAAATTGCGGCGGTCGCCGAGGACGGCCGCGTGTGCGACTAGCACGTTCGCCCGCAGATGCCCCTCGATCGGCTGCGGCGCGATGAATTTTCCGCCCGAGGTTTTGATCAGATCCTTCTTGCGGTCGGTGATGGAGAGGTAGCCATCGGCGTCGATCTCCCCGATGTCGCCCGTCTTGAACCAGCCATCGGCGGTGAACGCCTTCGCCGTCTCTTCCTGATTCTGCCAGTACGAGCGGAAGATGGAGGGCCCGCGCACCTCGATCTCGCCATCTTCCGCCGAGGTCCGCACCTCCACGTTCGGCAGCGGCTTGCCGACGGTGGCGATGCGATGCTCTCCCGGCGTGTTGATGGCGATCACCGGGGAGGTCTCGGTCAGTCCGTAGCCTTCGTGGATGCGGATGCCGCAGTCGGCGTACCACTCGGCCAACCGCACCCCCAGCGGCGCTCCGCCGGAGATGAAGTTGCGCGTCCGTCCGCCGAATGCGCCCAGCACCTTGCTGAACAGCAGTTTGTCGGCGAGCTTCCAATCGAGCGCCTCCGGCCGCTTGCCCGCCAGCGTCTCTGCGCGATGCTTCTTGCCGGCCTCGAGCGCCCATTCGCACGCCTTGCGCTTCAGTCCGGCGCCGATCTTCTCTTCGACCCCGTTGCGGACCTTCTCATAGACGCGCGGCACGCCGACGAAGAGCGTGGGCTTCACCTCTTGCAGCGTCTGCGGCAGCCGGTCGAACAGCGGACAGTACGCGATCAGCGCGCCGTAGGTGAAACACACGTAGTCCAGATGCCGCGCCGTGATGTGCGACAGCGGCAGGAACGAGATGCAGCTATCCGCCTCGCCCCAATCGTAGAACTGCAGCGAGACAAGGTTCGCGGCCAGGTTGCCGTGCGTGAGCATCACGCCCTTGGGCGTGCCCGTGGTCCCGGACGTATAGATGATGGTCGCGAGGTCATCCGGCGTGATCGCGCCGGCCGCGGCATCGAACCCAGCGTCGCGCCCGGTCACGCCATCGGAGACGAAGCTGCTCATGCGCACCACGTCGCTGCCGTCGATGCCGGCGCCGTCGAGTTCATCCATCACCACGATCTTCTCGATGGCCGTCTCGCCGCGGACGGTGCGCAGTTTCTCTAGCTGCTCGCTCGACGAAACGAACGCCACCCGCGCGCCCGAATCTTTGAGGATGAACGCCGCCTGCTCCGCGGTGAGCGTGGGGTAAATAGGAACATCGACCACGCCGCTGGCCAGGCACGCAAAGTCCACCACCGCCCACTCGGGACGGTTCTCCGCCATGATGGCTACGCGGTCACCCTTGCACAGGCCCCACTGGGTGAGCGCGCGCGCCGTCGTCACCACGCGGGAATAGAGTTGACGCGCCGAGATGCCGGCCCATTCACCGTTGCAGAGATGGATCATCACGCGCGCGCGGTCGCGGTCGATCACGGTGAAGAGCACATCATTCACCGTCTCGATCACGGGATGTGCGGTCGCGCTTGCGATAACGGGATTCTCAGCGGTGGCCACTTGGCGTCGCCTCCAGTCCCGCAAGGATCACGTCGACCACCGCATCCGCCGCGCCCGCCAGCGGATAGTCGTGCTCACTCAGCATCCACGACGTCACCATCTCGTCGAGCGCGCCGAACAGGCAGTTCGCCGCGATCTTGTCGGATATCCCCGCGCGGAACTCGCCCGACTGCTGCCCCTCGCGCACGATGCTGCGGATCATGTCGAAATACTCCACCAGGCGATGGCGCGAGAACTGGCCCAGGAATTTCGCGCTGTGCCGCAACTCCGTCTGGAACACGATGGCCAGGTTGCGGTTCGCGCCCAACATATCCAGATGCAGGAACGCCAACCGGTGTAGCCGCTGCTTGGGGGCTTTGATCGCCGCCAGCTCGCGTCGCGCCCGCTCCAGGAAGGCGTCGAACGCGCTGTCGATGGCGGCCATCAGCAGCTGTTCCTTGTTCTTGTAATAAAGATAGATGGTGCCGTCGGCCACGCCCGCCCGGTCGGCAATCTCCGAGACGCGCGCTTGCCAGTAACCCTTCTCCGCGATCACGGCCACGGCCGCGTCCAGGATCCGTTGCGACTTATCGCCGCGCTGCACCTTATCGCCGCCGCGTGCAGGACGCGTCGTCGCCGCCGGTTCCGTGGGCTTGATGGTCACTGTTTGTCTTGTGTAGACATCAGCAGGGAAGCGCTTTCGCCGCCACAAATCTACGGCATCCAGCGGCCCGCGGCAAATCATCCCGCCGCATTGACCCTCCCTCGCCACGAGGGTAAGCTGTAGCACCTTAGGCCCTCGTCCAGAGGTGCACATGAGACGTCGCATCACCGCTTTCCTCACGCTCTTCCTGCTCGCGGCCGCGTCCGTCCCGGCGCAGGAGTCCAAGCCGGCACAGCAGCCCGGCCCGCCGCCACTCAAGCTCAAGGTTGGCGACACCGTCCCTGACTTCACGCTCAAGTATTACGACGGCGCCGCTATGAAGGACTTCAGACTGAGCGACTACAAAGGGAAGAAGAACGTCCTCATCGGCTTCTTCATCTTCGCCTTCACCGGTGGTTGAACGCAGCAGATGAAGAACCTCCAAGCCCATCTTCCGGAGCTGGAGGCAGACACCCAGGTCGTGGGTGTGAGCATGGACAGCCCTTTCGCCAACAAAGCCTTCGCCGACAAGGAAGGCATCAAGTTTCCCATCGCCAGCGATTGGTTCAACAACGGTAGCGTGACGAAGGAGATCTTCGGCATCTACAGCGACAAGTACAAAGCCGGACGCCGCGTGAACTATCTCATCGGCAAAAACGGCAAGGTCCTCGAGGTCCAGGACGGTAACGAGGCCATTGACCCCACCAAGATCGTCGACGCCTGCAAAGCGCGCCGCCTCAAAGAGTAGCTGCGACGAGACTCACGGGGCAGGCGCCTTCGCCTGCCCTCTTGTTTTAGGAAGATGGTTCCCGCGAGGTTAGTTATAAAGATGAAAGCCTCCGTCTTCATCGGCATCAGCGTCGACGGCTTCATCGCCCGTCCGGACGGCGCGCTCGATTTCCTGCCCGCCGACGGCGGCGAGCCGCACGGCTTCAACGAGTTCTATAAGAGCGTCGACGCCTTGGTCATCGGCCGCAAGACCTACGAGGTCGTGCTCGCCTTCGGAGGATGGTTCTACGGTAAAAAGCCGGTCTTCGTGCTGAGTTCCAAACCGCTCCCTCCCGCTCCGCCCAAAGCGATCGTCGAGCATATGTCCGGCGACCCGGCCGATATCGTGAAGCGCCTCGAAGCTCGCGGCATCCGCCACATCTACGTGGACGGCGGCGTGACCGTCCAGAGCTTCCTCCGCGCGGGCCTCATCCAGCGCCTCATCATCACCCGCGTGCCGGTGCTCATCGGGCAGGGCATCCCGCTCTTCGGCGAGCTGCTTAGGGACGTCCACCTCCGCGCCGTCACCACGCGGCAGTACAAGAGTGGCTTGGTCCAGACGGAATATCGGGTGCTCGCAGCCGCCCCACGGTCAAAGCGCCGGAAGGACTGAGGAGCGCGCTGGTAGCCAGCCTCCCGCCGTCAAATCCGCGGCCCGCTTTGACCCTCACGAACGCCGCTGTTAGTATGGTTCTGCGGGGTGGAGCAGTCTGGTAGCTCGTTGGGCTCATAACCCAAAGGTCGGTGGTTCAAATCCACCCCCCGCAACCAATCTGAGAGCGGTCCTGCTTAGCGGGATCGCTTTCGTGTTTCGGACGGGTTTCGGCGCACCGGACCGGTAAGCGCACCGATGAACATCGCACCGGAGCCCCTTGTCCCCACCGCGGGCGCGAGCAGCGAGACCAGCTTCGCTTCGGCGGTGAAGCCGCCGGCCACCTTCGATTGGATCGCACCATCGAGACTGAACTTTCCACCGTGAACATCGCTCTTATGGATGGTGATGGCTGCCACGCCGCTCCCCGCGTGCTCCATGGTGATCACTTGCGGGGACAGATTGCGCAACAGCAACACGATGGTTCCTTCTTCGTCCTCTCTAGGCAAATGGAATCCCGGAACGGCCTGCCTGATCTCGCTTATGGCGCTGTAGCTCGGGCTCGCGTGCCAGGCCGAATCGGGCAGGCTCTCCAAGCCGGAGACGACGATGCGGTAGCGCGTGGTCTCGCCGCGCCTGAGCTGTAGTTTATCGGCGCTGATCTGCAAACTGACGACCGATACCGGAAAACGCACGGAGCGCAGTCCATCCTGCACCACGAGGTCGGTGCCACCGGTCGCACAGTTGCTTGGGACCTTCACATAACGCGCCCGCGGACTGCCGGCCACGATATTGGCGTCTTGCCCCGCGATTTGAACGTGGGTGTTGCTGGCATTGCCGTCGAATGGACCGCTGATCTCGGCCGTACCACCACGCTGGTAAATGCTCGACGCCTTGTACACGCCGCGGGTGCCGGGCCATCCGGTGGGCGGATTCCCCGACGATACCGGGACGCTCGATTGCCCGAGCGTTGTGGTGCTGCCTTCGCGTGTGAAGGTCACAGGCAGCGAACCCTCATGACCAGTATGAAAGACGATCTGACCGTCGGCTGCCTGTGGCTCCCGGCCACGGATCAGCGCCTCCACCCCACGCAACGTCGCTCCGGCGGCAGTTTTGATCAGCGGCAGCTTTGTCTCGATGACACGCAGCGCCGGATTGTTGCGATACTCCTCCGGATTGGTAACGACAGTCCCAGTGATGGTGTCCTCGGGGCGCGTGTCGGCGGGCACAATCAGACCGACTAGCGTATCTTCCGTGGGGCCGCTCGGCAGTCCTGCGTTCTCGCCCTCGGGTTTCTTGCCAGGTATCTCTGCCTTGCCGATACGCTTGGGTCTCTCTTCCGGCTGCTCGGGAACGGTTTCCTTAGGGGTGGTGCCGGGCTTGTTCCCGCCAGGAGTCTCTGACTCGGTCTTTTTCTCCTCTTTCTTCTCCTCCTCTTTCTTTTCTTCCTTTCCCTTCTTCACCCAGGGGAAGGGGAAGGTGCTCCCAGGGCCTTTTTCGCGGTCGTGGCACTTGCGGCATCCCTTTTTCTCGTCATCAACGCCAGGTTTCACGGTCTCGCTGTCGGGGGCGTTAGCGAAGTTGGAGACGCGCGCCACTTCGATGGGCACCTCCGGCAATAGACAACCATCGCCATTGACGGCATAGCCGAAGACCCACTCGGGCGGATCCGCCTCGGGATGGACCTCGCCTGGTTTGCGGTTATGAGGGAACGGGCCGAACTTGAAGACCTCGAAAGCGCAGAGGATCTTTCCTGTTTTCTTGTCTTTGATGCGGTCGTAGCTGAACAGGAGGAAGTAGTCCGCGGCCAGGGCGCCCTCGGCGCCATTCGAGATGAAGTACCCGAAGGTGGAGCGTGTCCCACCTGAGTTCAGCACGTTGGAGTCGTCAACGTATTCGAGGAATCCATCCTTGCCCTTGCCATCCTTGGGGTCGGTTTCGCAGGGCTTGATGCCGGCACGCTGCAGGATGGCGTCCCAGATACCACCCTCCACCGGCGTGTACGTGCCGGCGGTGGGGTCGCCCTGGGTGACCATCGGTCCGATACTGATTTTGTGGTTCTTGTGGCCGGGGTCGAGCTCTTCCTTCAGCTCGTCGTTGAGTTTCTTCTTATCTCCACAGTTGCCCTGTTCTCCGCCACCGGACCCCGTTTTTTGCAGCAGCCAGAAACCGGAAGGGCGAAGATAGGCACCCAGCAGGGTCGTTGGCAGTCGGGGGAAGGTATGACCAGTCGGGGCCGGGGGCGCGCTTCGCGGCGCAAGTCTACCAGCCGTCATCAGGAAGTAAATGCCCAACAGCATAGTGACTATGACCGGAAATCGCTTGAGTCGGGCTGGCATCTTGCCTCCGTGCCGTGGCCGTGCGGTGCTGGACTGCCGTCAGTAGGGGCTGCAAGGAATGAAGTCGGAAGGGATACTGCCCTCTGCAAGGAGACATGTCAAGCGTGCGTCTACTCTTTACGCGGAAAGTACGGGGCTCCGTCGGAGAAGATGGGCGGCGACTCTCGCATTTTTGAATCATTATCTCGCTACCATCATCTTTCGACGAGTAGACTTCAGCCCTGACCCCACTTACTCGAGGATGACATGGAGAACAAAGCTCAGAATCTTGCCAACCACACCCGCTTCGATCCGCCGTTCCACTTCTTCATCGTGCCGGTGGTGCTGATCACCAGCATCGCCATCGCGGTGCGCGCCTTCCGCGATCCCAACTGGTGGAACCTCTGGATGATCGTCGTCGCCGTCGCCGCCGCCACTGCGGTGCTCAAGATCCGGCTGAACGCGCTGCGCGTCCAGGACCGGCTCATCCGTCTGGAAGAGCGTTTGCGGATGGCAGCCCTGTTGCCCGCGGCGATGCACTCCCGCATCCCAGAGCTCACCGATGCCCAATGCATCGGCCTGCGCTTTGCTTCCGACGAGGAGCTGCCCGGCCTGGTCAAGCGGACACTCGACGAGAAGCTCAGCCGCAAGGACATCAAGAAGGCCATCACCAAGTGGCGGCCCGATTACTCGCGCGTCTAGAGGAAGATGGCCCATAACCTCCCGTCCTGAGGAGGACCCATGGCGGAGACTTTCTGCGCAGAATGTACGGCCGCGTCCAGCGATCACAGCCCGGGAAACATTTCCACCGTGAACGGCGTGGGACGCCAGTTCTATGGCGCCGCGGAAGAATGTCCGCAATGTGGCTCCGTGGTCCGCACCCTCTGGTTCACACTAATAGACGTCCCCATCTACCCGATGGGTTCGTATCGCTACAAGTCCGCCGAAGGGAAGATGAAGAAGGGCTTCGATGCGTGGCTTTCGCCCAAGCCGAGGTTCTGGGCGCGGAAAACCGCGCTGCATGGTAAGCAGGTGCTCACCACATTCGCAATCGGCCTCGGCATGGTCGCGCTGCTCGGCGGGGCGTATTACGTCTACGTCACATTCATCAAGACACGGTAACGTGCAGGAGCCTCAAAGAATGCGGACCCGTGCGACACACGGCGGATTGCTTCACCTGGGAGTGAACGCGCTTCTCCTCGCGGCTGTCATCCTCGGCGGCGTCTCGGCGATGGCCCAAGAGCAGGCGCAAGCGAAGCCGCCCACGCCCGTGGCCGTGCGCTGCGGCTGGCTGCTCGACGTTCGCACCGGCAAGCTCGCCGCCGGCCAGGTCATCGTCGTCGAGCCGCCGAAGATCACGGCCATCATTCCGGCGAGCGCGTACCAGCCGGCTGCGGGCGCAACGCTCGTCGACTTGAGTAAGGCGACATGCCTTCCCGGCCTCATGGACATGCACACCCACCTCATCGACGGTGCTGACGGCGAGTATGACCCTGCCCGCCCGCTACGCCGCACCGGCGCGCAGATGGCGTTAGGCGCCATTCCCCACGCCAAGGCCACGTTGCTGGCCGGGTTTACCACCGTGCGTGACGTCGGCACCTTCCGCGCGTTCGTGGATGTCGCGCTGCGCGACGCCGTGGACGCCGGCATCGTCTCCGGCCCGCACATCGTCCCCGCCGGCGCGTACGTCACCATCTCCGGCGGCGCGGGCGCGCTCACCGGCTACGCTCCGGACATCGAACTGCCGCTCGAGCTGCGTTACGGCGTGGCCGACGGTCCCGATAAAGTCCGCGAGCGCGTGCGCGAGATCATTCGCCACGGCGCGGGCGTGATCAAGGTACTCGCCACCGGCGCCGTGCTCACCCGCCACAGCCAGCCCGGCTCGCAGGAGTTCACCGAAGAGGAGCTGCGCGCCGCCGTCGAAGAGGCCAACAAGGCGGGGCTCCGCGTCGCCTGCCACGCGCACGCTCCGGCTGGGATCAAGGCAGCCGTCCGCGCCGGGGTCAACTCCATCGAGCATGGCAGCTTCCTCGACGAGGAAGCGATGCAGATGATGAAGCAGCACGGAACGTTCCTCGTGCCCGACCTCTATGACGACGAAGTCATCCTCGCCAACATGAGTTATCCCGCCGAGTATCGCGAGAAGGAAAAGGCCGCGGGCGAGCGCCAGCGCGAGGGTGTCCGGCGCGCGCTGCAGCTCAACGTGAAGATCGCGTTCGGCACGGACGCCGCTGTCATCCCGCACGGCGACAATGGCAAGCAGTTCAACAGCTACGTGAAGCTGGGGATGTCCCCACTGTTCGCCATCCAGACCGCGACCATCAACGCCGCCGAATTATTGGGATGGTCCGACCGCGTGGGTGCCATCGAACCGGGCAAGCTCGCCGATGTGATTGCCGTGGAAGGCGACCCGCTCAAGAACGTCCGCCTGCTGGAGAACGTGCAGTTCGTGATGAAAGACGGCGCGGTCTACAAGAACACTTTCGCCGCGCGCTAGCGCGCAGGAGACGCCGGGGTCTCCACCAGCCGGTTGTACTTTCTCAGTATCTGTCGCAGGCGCTCGTGCGGGATGGCCTCGACCGTGTGACCGTCCACGCCCGTCATCGTTTCTGCGGCGATCATCGCATTCACGATGGCCTCTTCCGTCACCTCGACCGCCGCTCCGAACAGCGGGTTCATCTCGTCGTTCGGCACCATCGCCAACTGCGCCTGCTTCTTCGCGCTGAACGCTTTCGGGTTCGCCGTGGAGAACGCGATGAAGATGTCGCCGGATCCGTTCGTCGCGATCCCGCCCATGCGCCCCACGCCCAGCGCCGCGCGGCGCGCCATGCGTTTGAGCTGGTGCGGAAGCAGGGGAGCGTCCGTCGCCAGCACGATGATGATGGAGCTCAACTCGCTTCGTTCCCTTTCCTTTTCCGGGATCTCGCGGCCCACTGGAACGCCGGCGATGCGCAACTGCGGACGCCGGCCAAAGTTGCACTGCACCAGCGCGCCGACCGTGTATCCGCCCGCGTCTACCGCCAGCTTGCGTGAAGCCGTACCGATGCCGCCCTTGAAACCGAGACAGCTCATCCCCGTGCCGCCGCCCACGTTGCCTTCGGCTACCGGCCCGGAACTCGCGCTATCGAGCGCTGCCCACGCGTGTTCCGGCTTCACGTGGAAGCCGTTCACGTCATTCAGGTCGCCGTCCCAGGTCTCGGCCACCACCGGCAACGACCACCAATAGCCGCCGGCATCCCGGGGGCCGTGCTTTACTCGCCACGCGATCACGGCGTCCCGCACCACGCCCACGCTGTGCGTGTTGGTGATCATCACCGGGCCCTCCAGGAATCCGGACTCCTCCACCCACGTAGTCCCGGTCATCTCGCCATTGCCGTTCAGCGCGAACCACCCGGCGAAGACCGCATCCGCGAGGTTCTTCCCGCGCGGCAGGATGGCCGTCACTCCCGTGCGCACCGGCCCAACGCCAACTTTCAGCGGACCGTTTCCGGAGATCAGCGTGGTGTGTCCCACTTCCACGCCCTTTACGTCGGTGATGGCGTTCAGCGGCCCGGGTGTGCCGTCGAAAGGAACGCCGAGGTCGCGCGCCCGCGGCTTGGTTTGCGGGGTGGGTTGCGCGGTCTGCGCAAACGCGCCCACGCAGAGCAAGATGACTACCAACGCGGCTCGCAGACGCATCACTTGGTCTCCGCAGCGCCCGCTGTCTTCTCGAGTTCCGCGCGTGCCTGCTTCAGTAGCGCGGTGTTCTTGTCGAGCGCGGCTTCGAGGACCCGGACCTGTTCCTGCGCCGTCTTCCAGTCGCCCTTCTCCACCGCTTCGGTGATGCCCGGCAGTTCCAGGTGTGCATACGTGTAACGCGCCGCGTAGAGGATGTGCTTGAACCACGGGCGCCCGGGGATTCCGGCGGGATTCAGCCAGTTCGCTTCTACTTCCATCATCTGGCCGTTCACGCGGTCGAACACCTTCGGGTCCGCGCCGCGCGCGAGCGCCGCCTTGGTCGCGGCGTCGAGGTCGCGTCCTGCGGCCTGGAAGGCCGCTGCGCGCGCGAGCGCGCCCCTCACGTCCACGTTTCCGCGCGCGCCCTTCTTCGCTTCGATCTCCTTCAGCCAGTCGCGGATGGTCGAGCCATACACGGCGAAATCGAAGGGCTGGAGCTCGCTGTTGGCGAGGCGCATCGCCACCACGCCCCACAGTTGCGACATCAGCGCGTGATAGCGATAGCCGGGATCGCCCACGTGGTTCATCCAGTAGAAGTTGTCGTACATGGAGTGGTACACGCCGTAGGGGCCGGTGAACGAGAGCAACATCGTCGGCCGCCCCAGGTAGTTCAGGAACACGGTGTGGTCGGAACCGCTGCCGATGCGCGTATCCACCAATGTGGCGTCGGCCACCGGCTGCTTGCCTTTGGCTTCGCGCCGCGACCGCTCGGTCGAGGCTCGCCACGCCTCATAGAGCGACTTGCCGGAAGGGTCAGTCAGCGTCTTCGAGGTTTCCACCAGCATCGGCGAGAGCGAGCCCACCGCGCTGGCGTCGAAGTCCGGCCCGGACGTGGACGAATCCACGTTCAAGTAGGCGACCAGCTTCTTGCGGAGCTGCTCGGCAAAATCCTCGCCCCATTCCGTGGAGCCGGTCAGCCCGACCTCTTCGCCGTCCCAGCTACAGAAGATCAAGGTACGCCGAGGCCGCACGCCCTGGCGCAACAGGTCGCCGAAAGCGCGCGTCATCTCCATCATCGACGCCGTGCCGCTGCTCGGGTCCACGCCGCCGAACTCCCACGCGTCGCGATGATTGCCGAGCACCACCCACTCGTCCGGCAGCTCGCTGCCGCGGATGCGCCCTTCGACCACGTAGTTCGGCTTCACGCTCGTGTCCATGTCGATCTTCACATGGACGCGCCCTTCGCCGCCCAGCCGGTACGTGATGGGCAATCCGCCGCCCCAGGACTTCGGCGCCTTCGGTCCGCCCATGTTCTCGAGCAGCGGCTGGGCGTCGTGCCAGGAGAGCGGCATCGCCATGATCTTCGGCAGCGACTGCGCCTCCTCCGGCCTGATCTGCTTCGCGCCCGGGACGGAAGCCCATCCCGGCGTCAGCGGATCGCCTGGCACGATGAAGTCATACGTGATGGCGCCGCGCTGGATGTGCGTCTCCGGCCCCCACGGGCCGTCCGGGAACACCTTGCCCTTCCTGAAGCCGTCTTCCGCCGGGTCGGAATAGATCAGGATGGCGACCGCGCCCTCGCGCTCCGCCGTGAGTGCCTTGAAGCCGCGATAGCTGTACGGGTTCGAGTAGCGCACCAGCACCACTCTGCCGCGCACGCTGATGCCGGCCTTTTTCAGCACGGCGTAGTCTTCCGGGTTTCCACTGTGTGCGTAGACGATTTGCGCCGTCACTTCGCCGGAGGTCGACATCCCGCTATACCCGGGACTCACGCGCGGATTCGATGTGTCCGGGTCCTCCGCATACGCCGCCTCGCGCAAGCCCGCTTTGTACTGGATGGGTGACACCATCTCCAGCGCCAGCTCGCGCGGCGAGGAATTCAGCACGTCGTAGCGATGGACGGCCACATCGAGGCCCTGCTTCTTCCACGTGTGCGCGATGTACTGCGCCAGCTCGTTATTGCGCGCTGTGCCCGCCGGATGCGGCTCTGCCGTGAAAATGCGGTGGAACTCGCGCGCCTTCTCCGGCGAGATCATCGTCTTGAACTTCGTCTCGACATTCGCCTCGGCCGCCGCTGCCTTCGGACTGAAGCCCATGATGGCAGCGCCGCCGTTCTGCTGGGCGAATAACGCCGTGACTCCCGCGGCCACCAGCAAGAGGAGGAGCGAGGAGCTCACCAACACTTCGCGCTTACGCACTTCCATCACTAGGCTCCAGAGGCTTCGACGTCCTTGATCGCATCCGATAACTGTCCGACCGCCCAGGCAATCTGCTCGCCGCTGATGATCGCCGGCGGCGCGAGCAACAAATGGTCGCCCGCGATGCCGTCCGCACAGCCCTGCATGGGATACACCAGCACCCCGCGCTTGAACGCCGCCGCCGCCACCCTCGCGGCGAACTGTTGCTCGGCAGGGAACGGCTGCTTCGTCTTCTTCTCCGCGACAAACTCCACCGCCCACAACAGCCCCATGCCGCGCACGTCCCCCACACTCGCGTGCTCCGCCAGCCGCTGCAACTCGCGCTTCACGTTCGCGCCGGCTGTGCGCGCACCGCCCGCGGGCGCAGAGTCCGCCGCGTGTACCAAACCCTCTTTGCGGATTCGCGCCAGCACCGCGCGTCCCGCCGCCAGCGCCACCGGATGCGCGTTGTACGTGAGACCGTGCACCAGCGCGCCCGAACCCCGCGCGAGCGCGTCGACTACCTTCTTCGTGGCGAGCACGGCGCCGAGCGGCGCGTATCCGCTGGCAATCCCTTTCGCGGTCACAAGAATGTCCGGATGCACGTCCCAGTGCTCGACCGCGAACTTGCGTCCGGTGCGGCCCATGCCCGTCATCACCTCGTCGGCGATGGTGAGCACGCCGTGTCGCGCGCACGCGTCGCTCACCGCCTTCAAGTATCCCGCCGGCGGGACGGCCGCTCCCAGAGTCGCGCCGCTCACCGGCTCGAAAATGAACGCCGCCGTGTCTTTTCCAGACCGCCCCAACAATGCCGCCAACTCATCGGCATAGCGCTCGCCGCAAGCGGCGCAGCCATCGGCGCAATCGTAGGCGCAGCGATAGCGGTAGGGGATAGCGACCTGCTCGAACGTCCGCACCATCGGCAGGTACATCTCGCGCCGCCGCTTGTTGCCGGAGACCGCGAGCGCGCCCAGCGTGGCCCCGTGATACGCCTGCCTGCGGCTGACGATCGCGCTGCGGCCGGCCTCGCCCACTTCCACCTGGTATTGCCGCCCCAGCTTCAGCGCGCTCTCCACCGCCTCCGAACCGCCGCAGGTAAAGAAGACGCAGCCGCCGCGGAAGCCCTCACCGGCAAACTCCAGCAGCTCGCGGGCAAACTCCTCCGCCAACGCGGTGGTGAACTGGCTGGTGTGAGCGAACTCGAGGTGCGCGGCCTGCTCCGCCATGGCGCGCCCGATGCTCGCGTCGCCATGTCCAACGAAGTTGACCGCCGCGCTGCCGGAGAAGTCGAGGTAGCGGTTGCCGGGCGCGTCCCACAGGTAGACGCCCTCGCCCCGGCTCGCGACCGGGTACGCCTTCGAGAATGAACGGGGAAAGTTTGCTGTCCGGGGCGCAGCCGTAGGCGTGCTGGGGGACATGGGGACGGAATTATCCTGTGCCGCGCCGCCGGCTGTCAAAGCGCGACGTGTCAAAGCACAACACCGCGGCTATAATCCGCGGGCTGCATCCACTGCCGTCTCATCGGACTGGAGTCCCCCATGCGGAAGCTCGGCATCATCCTCGTCGTCCTGCTTTGTCTCGTCTCGCTCGGAGCCGCGCCCGGCCAGACTTCCTCCGCCCCCCAGGCCCGGCTCGCCGGGTATTCGATCGCAGCATCTGCCAAGCAGCGCGAATGGGAAGAGAAGTTCCGCGCGCTGCCCGAGCCTGCGAACCTGCGCGCCTACATGCAGCGCCTGACCGCGCAACCACACCACGTCGGCTCCCCCTACGACAAGGACAACGCCGAGTGGATGCTCGCGCGCTTCAAGGAATGGGGATGGGACGCGCACATCGAGACCTTCGACGTCCTGTTCCCGACACCGAAAGAACGCCTACTGGAACTCGTGGCGCCGACAAAGTTCGTAGCCAAGTTGCAAGAGGCGCCCGTCGCCGGCGATACCACATCCGGCCAGCAAGCGCTCCAGCTTCCCACGTACAACGCGTACTCCGGAGACGGCGACGTCACCGCGCCGCTCATCTACGTGAACTTCGGACTGCGCGAGGACTACGAGACGCTCGACCGCATGGGCATATCGGTCAAAGGCGCCATCGTCATCGCGCGTTACGGCCACGCCTGGCGCGGCATCAAGCCCAAGGTCGCGTACGAGCACGGCGCCATTGGCTGCATCCTCTATTCCGACCCGCAGCAGGATGGCTACAACGTCGGCGACGTTTTCCCCAAGGGCGGACTCCGCCCTAGCCAAGGCGTGCAGCGCGGCGCCGTGACGGACACGCAGTATCCCGGCGACCCGCTCACTCCCGGCATCGGCTCGGTGCCCGGCGCGAAGCGCATCGCCCTCAAAGGCGCGCCGACCATCGTCAAGATCCCAGTGCTGCCCATCTCCTATGCCGACGCGCAGCCTTTGCTCGCCGCCATCACCGGACGCGTGGCACCCAAGGAATGGCGCGGCGCGTTGCCCATCACCTATCACATCGGTCCCGGCGCCGCGAAGGTGCACCTCAAAGCGCTGTTCAATTGGGACACCAAGCCGCTCTACGACGTCATCGCCAAGCTGCCAGGTTCCGAATATCCCGATGAATGGATCCTGCGCGGCAATCACCATGACGCGTGGGTGAACGGCGCCGACGACCCCATCTCCGGCCAGGTCGCGTTGCTGGAGGAAGCGCGCGCTCTCGGTGAACTCTACAAGCAGGGCTGGCGCCCGAAGCGCACCATCCTCTACGCCGCGTGGGATGGCGAGGAACCCGGCCTGCTCGGCTCCACCGAATGGGTCGAGACGCACGCCGAAGAACTGCGCCAGCACGCCGTCGTCTACATCAACAGCGATTCCAACGGACGCGGCTTCATCTACATCGGCGGCTCGCATAGCCTGGAGAACTTCGCCAACGCTATCGAGAAAGACATCCAGGACCCCGAAAAGAAGATCTCCGTGTGGAAGCGCGACCAGATGTGGCGCATTGACGACGCCAAGTCCGCCGACGATCGCAAGGAGATCCGCAACCGCGAAGACCTGCGCATCGAGGCGCTCGGCGACGGTTCCGACTACTCGCCCTTCCTCGACCACCTCGGCGTCTCGTCGCTCGCCATCGAATACGGCGGCGAGGATGACGCCGGCGTGTACCACTCCATCTACGACGACTTCTACTGGTTCACGCACTACTCGGACACTGACTTCGCCTACGGCCGCGCGCTCTCGCAGACCATCGGCACTGCCGTCATGCGGCTCGCCGACTCCGAGGTCCTGCCGTACGAGTTCACCAACTTCGCCGACACAGTGAAGAAGTACGTGGACGAACTGCAGAAGCTGTTGAAGGACAAGCAGGAGGAAGCCGAAGAGCGCAATAAGCGGCTCGAGGAGGGCGTCTACACCGCGATGAGCGATCCGAAGAACCCAACCCTTCCGCCCCCAACTCTCGAGCGGCCGCCCTTCCTCAACTTCGCTCCCTTGCAGAACGGGCTCGAAACCCTTACCGCCAGCGCCGAGCGGTATCGCAAGGCCATGCAGAAAGCGGAGAAGAACGGCGACCTCGTCCTCTCTCCGGACGTTGCGCGTGAACTCAACGCCAAGCTCATCCTCACCGAGCGCGCGCTCATCGTGCCCGAAGGACTCCCCGGACGCGCCTGGTACAAACACCAGATCTACACGCCCGGCGTTTACACCGGCTATGGTGTGAAGACACTGGCCGCCATCCGCGAACCGCTCGAGGAGCGCAAGTACAAGCAGGCCGAGGCCGCCATCCCGCGCGTGGCGCAAACGCTGCGAGATTCCGCCGCTGCCATCGATGCCGCGTCCGCCATCCTTGAAAAGGCGGCGCAGTAGCGTGCGCCGCGTAAGCTTTCTCTTCGCGCTGCTGTTGCTCGCGGTCGACGTGTCTGCGCAGATGTCGCCCACGCAGACTTCGCCGACAACGCCCGGCACGCTGCTGCGCAACGTCCTGATCTTCGATGGTGCCGGTTCGGCGCCCGTGCGTGGCGACGTCCGCATCGCTGGCGACCGCATCGCCGCCGTCGGCGCCGGCCTAGCGCCGCTCGCCGGCGAAACCGTCATCGACGAGCACGGACTCGCCCTCGCTCCCGGCTTCATCGACATGCACAGCCACGCCGGCGATGGCATCTTCAAGCAGCGCACCGCCGGCGTCATGGTCCGGCAGGGGATCACCACCGCACTCATCGGACAGGATGGCGGGTCGGAATTCCCGCTTGCCGATTTCCTCGCCCACCTCGACCGCGAGCCTGCCGCGATGAACTTTGCCAGCATGTCCGGCCAAGGCACCTTGCGCGAGCAGGTCATGGGCAAAGGACAAGACCTGCTGCGTCCATCCACCGCCGCCGAACTCGGGCGCATGCGCGCGCTGCTCACGGCGGACATGAAGGCCGGAGCGTTCGGCCTCTCCACCGGGCTGGAATACGATCCCGCCCATTTCTCCACCACGGATGAAGTGGTCGAGCTTTCCAAGGTCGCCGCTGCCTATGGCGGGTTCTACATTAGCCATGTGCGCGATGAAGGCAATGAGGTCTTCAAGTCCTTCGACGAGGTCCTCGAGATCGGTCGCCGCGGCGGGCTGCCCGTCGAGATCACCCACATCAAGCTCGGCACCACGCCGGTGTGGCATCTCGCCGCAAAACGCATGCCGCTGCTGTTTGCCGCGGCTGGGCGCGGCCACATCCGCCTCACGGCAGACGTTTATCCCTACACCTTCTGGCACTCCGACATTCGCGTCATCATGCTCGATCGGGATTATTTCAATCCCAAGAAGGTCGCGAAGGTGATCGCCGAGAACGGCGGCGCCGACCGCATTCACGTCGTGCATTACGGGCCCCAGCCGGCGATGAACGGCAAGGACCTCGCGCAGATCGCCAAAGCCTGGCACATGACGCCCGTCGAGGCGTACATGCGCATCGTGAAGGCGACCATGCCACAGGCCGACGGCAAGGAGCCCGAAGAAGACGTCATCGTGGAATCGATGAGCGAAGACGACCTGCGCTGGTTCATCGCTGATCCCAACATCATGTATTGCACCGATGGCGGGCTCACCATGCAGCACCCGCGCAGCGCCGGCTCGTTCCCGCGCATCCTCGGCCGCTACGCGCGCGACCTCAAGCTGCTCTCGATGCAAGAGGCCATCCGCAAGATGACGTCGATGCCGGCGCAGCACCTCGGCCTCGCGGACCGCGGCAAGGTCGCGCCCGGCTACGTCGCCGACCTCGTGCTCTTCGATCCCGCGACCATCCTCGATCAGTCCACCCTCGAAAAATGGGACGCGCCTCCGCTCGGCATACCCGCGGTCATGGTCAGCGGACAATGGGTGGTGCGCGATGGCAAGATCACCGGCGCGCTGCCGGGAAAAGTCTTGCGTCATGCGGCGAAGCAGTAGCTAACGCTGCGGCATCAGGCGCTTCGCCGCGTTGTACTCGCGCAGCGCCTCCGCCTTCCGGCCCGCGGCCAGGAGAGCGTCCGCCAGGAAAGCGTGCGCCTCGGCAGAATCGGCCTGCGACGCGACTGCCTTCTCCAGGTAGGGAAGGCCCGCCCCCGGCTGCCGCTGCAGCGTGAGGATGCGCCCGTAGAGCAGGTTGGCAGGGAATAGCTCCGGGTTGAGCGCGAGCGCCGCCAGCAGGTGTTCCTTCGCCTCCGGCACGCGGTCGATGCGCGCATACACCGAACCGAGTGAATACTGCGCGTCCGGCCACTTCGGGCTGCGTTCCACCGCGGCTTCGAAATGCGTTGCCGCTTCCTTCCACTCTCCCGTCGCGAACAGCGCCAGCCCCAGCTCGTACTGCGCCATCGCGTTCTCCGGCTGCAGCGTCACCGCTTTCTGGAACCACGTGGCGGCGTTCGCGGGCTGCTTCTTGCGCGCCCATGCTGTCCCCATCTGCATGTTGGCAATGAACATCTGCGGATCGCCGGCCAGCACCTTCTCGAGCCGCGGAATGGCCTCTTCGTACCTTCCGCCTTCCACGTCGAGCAGCGCATCGTGCAGCAGGTTCACCACGCCTATCTTCTTCTTGGGATCGATGCCGCTGGCGGCTTCGTTACCGCCGCTCGGGGAGCTGCCTGCTACGTATCCGAGCGCGCCCAGGTTCGCCGTCTGCTCCGGCGTGAGCGCCGCCTTCGCGGCGTCGCCACCGCTCGTCGACGCGCGAAAAACGCTCATCCCGTTTGCGAGCGTGTCCGCTACGGCACTCGAACTCGCCGCTAAATTGTTCGTCGCGCCCGGGTCCTTCGCCAGGTCGTAGAGCTCGCGCTCTGGCGCCAGCACGAACAAGTATTTTCCCGAGCGGATCGCGCGCAGCGGACTCCATCCAAACGCGCGCCGCGGATAATCCGTCTCCGCATAAGGACGCTCTTCCACGGTGAGCGGCCCCGGCCCCGCACGCTTCGGAAGCGCTGCCGGAAGAGGGGCGCCCTGCATGGTTCTGGGTGCGACAATGCCGGCGAGTTGCAGCAGAGTCGGCGCTACGTCCACCAGGCTTGCCGCTTCGCTCACCCGGCTGGGCGCGACCCGCGCCTTTCCCGCCGGCGGCTTGATCAGCAGCGGCACGCGGATGGTTTCGTCATAAAGGAAGATGCCGTGCGTGTTCTCGCCATGTTGTCCCAGCGCCTCGCCATGGTCGGCCATCACCGCCACCGCCGCGCCTTCGTATAGGCCGCGGGCGCGCAGCGCGTTGAGCAGGCGGCCAACGGCTGCGTCGGTGTATGCAAGCTCGCCATCGTAGGGCTCGGCCTTGTAACGCGGCCCATAGGGCGCCGGCGCCTCGTATGGGTCGTGCGGGTCGTAGAGGTGCACCCAAAGAAAGAAGGGCCGGGGCGCAGGCTTCCCGGCCTGCTTCCCGCTGGTTTTATTCAGCCACGCAATGGCCCGCGCCGCCACCTCGTCGGCGCGCCGCTCCATCGTGGTGTAGCGGTCCTCGGTGCCGCGCCGTATCCGGTAGCCCGCGTCGTAGACGTCGAAGCCGCGCTCGAACCCCGGCGCGAACCCGCTTTTCGGATCGAGGATGATCGAGCCCACGAACGCCGCCGTCCGGTAGCCGCGCTGGTGCAGCAGGTCGGGCAGGGAAGGAACGTCCGCGCGCAGCGGCACGCCAAAATCGTTCACGCCGTGGTATTGCGGATACGTCCCCGTGAGGATGGTCGCGTGCGACGCCGTCGTCAGCGGCGCCTGCGAGTACGCGTGCTCGAACACCACGCTCTGCCTGGCGAGCGCGTCCAGGTTCGGCGTGAGCCCGCGCGTGGAACCGAGGAAGCCCATGCGGTCGGCCCGCGTGGTGTCGAGCGTGATCAGGATGATGTTGGGAGGGCCCGCGGCCGCCGTTGCCAGCGCCGAACTGATCACCAACAGGCAGAGGATGCGCAGGCGAGCGAGCATGAAAAAGGGAGTCTACCATGCGGCAGACTCCCCTCTAAGTCGAGGCCCTAAGTCGCAGTGCAGCAGCAGGCTAGAAGATAAACTTCACGCCAAACTGCATGTTGCGCTGCGCCCCCGAACCGAGCACCGGGTTGAACGCCGCCACGTCCGCCGTCTCGCGGAAGCGGCCGAACGAACCGCTGTTGCTGTTGCCCGTACGGATGGAAAAGTTGGGATGGTTCAACACGTTGAACACTTCCCACCGGAACTGCAGCTTGTAACGCTCCGAGAACTGGAAGTTCTTGAAGATGGAAGCGTCCCACTGCCGGAAGTTCGGGCCGCGCAGCATGTTCCTGCCCGCATTCCCGATCGTCCCCGGTGTCGGGTCCACGAACTGTGTGGTGTCGAAGAATTGGCCGACGTTGGAATAGTTGTAGTTCAGCGGACCACCCAGGTACTGGGCGCGGTTGTAGCTCAGTCCCTGGCCTGACTCATCGAAGCCCACGAACGGCGTGAACGGACGGCCGGTCGTGGACACGAAGATCGTGTTCAACTGCCAGCCCTCCCCGATCAACCGGGGCAGGCCGCGGACCGTGGGCACGTCGTACACCAGGCTGAAGTTGAAATTGATGGGCACGTCAAAGTCAGCCGGCGCGTAGTTGCAGTCCACGTTGTATGGGTTTTGGCACGGACTCACGCCGCTGGCGGAAGACCCGCGGTTGGCCGAGCCTGTATCGAACGTGCGCGACCACACGAAGTTTACTTGCCCGCTCAAGCGGTGCCAGCTCCGCAACTGGTAGCTCGCCTGCAAGCTGTTGTAGTTCGAATGGCCGTCGTTGTTGAGCTGGATCACGTGGCACAACGTGCCCGCGTAGCTCACATCGAACGCGCGGCTCGCGTCGCGGTCGCAACCGCTCACGCCGGAACCCACCACCGCGGCGTTCAGGTCTCGCCATGCCGGCAGGTCGCTCGCGCGGCTGCCCACGTAGGAAAGCGTGACGGCCGATTCTTTGGTGACCTGTTGCTGGAGGGACAGGTTGTAGTTCTGCAGCCGTGGCGTCTGGAAGTCCGGCACGATCTGCATCACCGTGTACGGCGCGGTTGGGGTCACGCTTCCGCCGTAGATATCGACCCCCGGGGAAACGCAGAGGTAAGTGAAACAATCCGGGTTCCCGCCGAACGTCACGATGTTGTTGGACGGCGTGGGCTGGGGGTTGTTCGCGGTATCGATGCCGAAGTTTCCTTGCGGGATCTGCGTGAACAATCCTAGACGCGCGCCCGGACCAAACGCTCCCGTCACCTGCGGAGCGTGGATGGTGCCGAAGTTCGGCACGTCATAGTTCATGTTGTAACCGCCGCGCAGCACCGTACGGCCTTTGCCGGTGATGTCCCACGCGAAGGCGATGCGCGGCCCCCAGTTGTCCTTGTCGATCGCGTAGAGCGGTTGCGCGCTCAGCGGGACGAACCCGGGGATCAACCCGCCCGGATCGGCCAGAGGGCTGTCTGGCAGGAAGTTGGCGCCGTTATCGAAGTCTTCACCCAGCGCGCCGCTGATGTCGTAGCGCACGCCGTATTCCAGCGTGAAGCTCGGGTTTATCTTCCAGCTGTCCTGGAAATACACGCCAAACGAGTTCTGATGGATGCGCCGGTAGGTGCTGCCTTGAAAACGGCTGGCGCCGTCCCAATAACCGAGCAGCAACTGCTGCAGCGCGAGCACATGATCGTCGGTAAAGGCAACGTCCGCCTCGGTGCGGGCGCGGTTACGAACGCTCTTGGTGTAAGCGTTCTGGAACTGCCCGCCCATCTTCATGGTGTGCTTGCCCTTCACCCAGGTGAAGTGCTCCTGCCAGTCGTAGCTCGAGTCCGGACGCGTGGTGATCGGGTATCCCAGCACGCCGCCCACATATCCGAAGTAGCCCATGTAATAGATCGCCGGCACGCCGAAATCCGCCGGGTCGAGCGGGCCGGTATTGATGCCCAATGATGCGGGGTCGATCTTATTGTTCACGTCAATGATCTGCGAGAAGCGCGTCCAGCCAATGCGGCTTTCCAGGATCTTCGTCGGAGAAATGGTCCAGCTGTAGTTGATGCCCGCCAACTGCGCGCGGCTCGGAGCGACCGAGTTGTAGAAGTCCTGCGGCAGGCCCGCGCCACCCGGCAGCGTGCCCGCGAACGCCGGCGAAGAGTTCGCGCTGTCCCCGAACAGGTACTTGCCGGAGATGCGATGGTTCTGGTTGAAGATGTGGTCGATCTTCACGTGAAAGTTGTTTACCTTCACGGTGTTCGGGATAGCGATGAATAACTCGCCGGTCGGGTTCACTGGGTACAGGCCCAGCAGGGCAGTGCCGATGCTGTTCGGGGTCCCGTCGTCCGCGGTGCCGAAAATCATGTCGGAGCCGGGGCCCGGAGTGCCCAATAGGCAGCCGCCGCCGCCGGTCGCCACGCAAGCCATCGCATCGTTGATCTCAGTCGGTGTCGGTACCGGTGCGGTATACGGGAAGGTGCTGGCCAGTTCGAAGCGCTGATACGACGTGTAGAAGAAGGTCTTGTCCTTGATGATCGGACCGCCCACGACCAGGCCGTACTGGTTCAGCCGCAGTCTCGGGTTCTCGGTGGGTTGGGTGAACCAGTTGCGCGCATCCAGCGTGTCGGTGTGGCGCGTCCAGAACAGCGAGCCGTGGAAGGTGTTGGTGCCGCTCTTCAGGCCCACGTTCACCACCGAGCCGCCGCGCACGCCGTACTCCGCGCTCGGATTCGACTGCACGTTGAACTCGGTGAGGCCTTCGAGCGGGACCAGCGTCGCCGCCGTACCGAGGATGGCGGTCTGGTTCATCGCCGACTCGCCGTAGTAACGGTCGTTGTTCGGGATCCCGTCGACCGCGTAGTTGTTCGCCGTGGACCGCTGTCCGTTGATGTTCACCGAGAGGAAGCCGCCGCCCGGGGAGCGCTGCACGCCGGGGACCACGACCAGCAGCGAGTTGAAGTCGCGGCCGTTGAGCGGCAACTCTTCGATGCGCCGGTTCTCGATCAGCGTGCTGAGACGGTTCTCTTCCGTCTCGATGAGCGGCGCCGCCGCTTCCACGTTGACCGTCTGCTCCACGCCGCCCGGCTGCATGCTGAAGTCGGCGCTGGTGACGAGCGCCATGGCGACCTGCGCCTGGCGCGTCGTGGTCTTGAACCCCGGCGCCGTCGCCGAAAGCTTGTAGACCCCCGGCGGCAGGTTCAGCAACCGGTAGTAGCCGGTATCGTTGGTGGTGACGGTGGCTGTTTCCGTCGTGCCGGTGTTCTCCGCCGTCACTTTGGCGCCCGTCAGCGCGGCGCCACTACTGTCCGTGACCGTGCCGGTGATGTCACCGGTGATCTTCTGGGCAGACAAGTTAAGGGTGGAGAGCAGCAGGAAGGAAACCACGCAGAACGCGGCGAGGAGCGTGCGCAGACGGGACATCAATAGCCCCCTGGGGTGAGACTTTTGTCCGCTGGCACGTTACTTCGGTGCTTCGGCAGTGTCAAGACTAGTCTTCAGCTGTTCAGATTCCAAGGGGATGGATTCTCCCGGTAGACTTGTCTGCCGCATGGCACGCGATATCACTATTGCGACACCCATTCTCGCCACTCAACGTCTCCGCTACGGCGCGGACGCGAGCCAGTTCTTCGACCTTTTTCTGCCGCCTCCAAACTCCCAACGCGCGGACCTTTCGGTCCCCGGATTCGCGGTGATGGTCCACGGAGGTTTCTGGCGCGCGAAGTATGACCTCAGCCACGCCAGCCATCTCTGCGCCGCGCTCGCCGCCGCCGGCATCACCACGGCGAACCTCGAATACCGCCGCGCCGGCAACGGCGGAGGTTGGCCCGCCACCCTCCACGACCTTTGCGCCGCGCTCGCCGCCGCGCGGCAACATTTCGCCGCCGCACCCGTCGTCATCGGACACTCCGCCGGCGGCCACCTCGCCCTCCGCCTTGCTTCGGACGCGACGGACCTCAAAGGTGTAGTCGCGCTCGCTCCCGTCGCCGACCTCCGACTCGCCTACGACCTTCACCTCTCGAACGACGCCGTTGTCGAGTTCCTGGGTGGCACTCCCGCCGAGCGTCCCGCGGTCTACGCCGCAGCCGACGCAGCCCTCCACGCCGCGGGCGTCCCGCGCATCCTTATTCATGGCACGCACGACGACGTCGTCCCCATCGCACTCAGCCACTCCTTTATTCAGAAGCGCCGTGCCGACGGGGGCAAGGTCGAGCTAGTCGAGCTCGCGGATGCGACCCATTTCGACCTCATCGACCCCGCCTCGCAAGCCTGGCCGACCGTCTTAACAACTGTGAGGGGATTGTTACAGGGCTGAAGACCGAAGACCGAAGACTGAAGACTGAACGCTCGGCGGGCGCTAGCCGAGCGCGGCGAGGAATTGCTCCACAAACCGCGCCACGTCGGTGAACGAGTTGTAGAGCGGCGCCGGCGTAACGCGCAGGATGTTCGGTTCGCGGAAATCCGTGTGTACGCCTTGCTCCGCCAGCCGCTCCACCACCCGGCGCGCATTCTCGCTGATCCGGATCGACAGCATCGCCCCGCGGCGCGACGCTTCGCGTGGCGTGATCACGGTGAAGCGCGGGCCCCGATGTTGTTCGAGCTGCGATTCCAGGTATCCCGTCAGCGCCACGCTCTTCTGCCGGATCGCTTCCATTCCCGCCTGGTCGAATATCTCGAGCGACGCTCGCAGCGCCGCCATCGACAGCACCGCCGGGTTCGATACCTGCCAGCCTTCCGCGCCCGCCATCGGCTGGAAGTCGGGGCCCATGCGGAAACGCGTTGCCTCGTCGTGCCCCCACCATCCCGCGAACCGTGGCACGTCGAAGGCGTGCGCATGCCGCTCGTGGACGAAGCACGCGCCCACGCAGCCCGGCCCGCCGTTCACGTACTTGTAGTTGCACCACACCGCGAAATCCACGTCCCAGTCGTGCAGCTTCAGCGCCAGGTTGCCGGCCGCGTGCGCGCAATCGAATGCCACCACGCAGCCTTGCGCGTGGCCCGCCTTGGTGATGCCGCGCAGGTCGAAGGCCTGTCCGGTCGAATAGTTCACGCCGCCCAGCAGGACCAGCGCGATGGTCTCACCCAGCCCGTCGATGGTCGCGCGGATGTCCTCATCCCGCAGCGTTGCCTCGCCCGCGCGCGGCGTGAGCTCGATCAGGCCTGTCGCCGGGTCGAGCCCGTGGAACCGCAGTTGGCTCTTGATGGCGTACTGGTCGGAAGGGAACGCGCCGCGCTCCACCACGATCTTGTGCCGCTGCGCCGTGGGACGGAAGAACGACACCATCATCAGGTGCAGGTTCACCGTGAGCGAGTTCATCACCACCACTTCGCCCGGCTTCGCTCCCACCAGCCGCGCCGTGGAGTCCGTCAGGAACCGGTGATACGGCATCCACGGATACTTCGCCCGGAAATGTGCCTCCACTCCCAGCTCCGCCCAGTCTTTCAATTCCTGCTCGAGGTATGCTCGCGCCGTCTTCGGCTGCAGGCCCAGGGAATGCCCCACGAGATACGCCGACTCTTCGCCGCGCGCCGTCCGCGGCAGGTAGAAGCGCTCACGATACTTCGCCAGCGGGTCGCGCGCGTCGAGTCCGGCGGCCGTCTCGCGCATGATGGCTGTCTCAGGCATTCTGCAGCTCTCCTAGCGGCGCCAGCTCACGCTGGATGAGCGCCTCCGCCCGCTCCCAGTCTAGTTCCTCCACCCGCTCGATGCCCGCGCACAGCTCGCCCAACATGCGGTCCTGCACCCGTCCGCGCGAGAGCGCCACTGCATACGGCAGCCGATGGAACGTCACCATCGCATACTTCGGGACAAAGTGTCCCGGATAGCGGGCCTCCAGCGCCAGCTCGACCTTCTTCCGGAACAAGAAGCGCGGGTCAGCCACCTTGTCGCGCATCTCGACGAAGTTCTCCAGCGCCAGGTCGGCGATCGCGTCCGTGTTCTGCTTGCGCGCTACCTCGAACTCTTCAAACAGTTGCCGCCACCGTGTAGCGCCGGCGTCCCCGCCGGCTGTAGCGCGGGCGTCCCGCCCGCGCCTGTCCAGCATCTCCAGCAGCACCGTGATGTCCTCGAACGCCGCGTTCAATCCCTGCCCGAAGAACGGCACGATGGCATGCGCGGCATCGCCGAGCAGCAGCGCGCGTCCCTCCATGTGCCAGGGCGAGCACCTGATCGTCACCATCGCGCCCACCGGATTGGCGTTGTAGTTTTCGAGCAGTCCCGGCATGAGTCGCAGCGCGTCCGGGAATTGTGCCTCGAAGAACGCGCGCACTTTCGCATCCGAGTCCAGCTCGGCGAACGAGCCTTTGCCCTCGAACGGCAGGAAAAGGATGCACCCGAACGTGCCATCAATATTCGGCAGCGCGATCAGCATCAGGTTCCCGCGCGGCCATATGTGCAGTGCGTTCTTCTCCAACTGATGGCGACTATCCGCGCCTGCCGGGATGGTCAGCTCCTTGTAGCCGTAGTCCAGATACTGCTGTGACAGGTTGAAGCGCGGCAGCGTGACCTGCATCGCGAGGCGTATCGCAGAGACAGCGCCGTCCGTCCCGATGGTCACGCCCGGCTCCACCACGCGCTCGTCACCGCTCTCTTCGTCACGCAGCCGCACCTCGCCCGTGCGCGCGTCGTAGCCGGTGCAGCGCTGGTTGAACTCGATGCTCACGCCGCGCGTTTCGGCGGCGTTCATCAGCGCGATGTTCAGCTCCGCGCGCGAGATCGAGTGAATGACCTCGGTCTCGTCCTTGCCGTACGGCATGAACGTCAGCTCGCCCGCCGTCGAATGCATCATCCGGCCGCGCATGGGGATGATGATGGGCTGCATCTCGCCCCACACGCCCGCCGCGCGCAGTGCGTGGATGCCCCGGGTCGAGAGCGCCAGGTTGATCGAGCGGCCCGCGCTGATCTTCACCTTGCGCATGTCGGGCCGGCGCTCGTAGAGCTTCACGCCGTGGCCGCGCTTCTTCAGCTCGATGGCCAGCAGCGGCCCCGCCAGTCCTGAACCAACCAGCGTGATGTCGGCCTTGGCGCTGATCATTTTATTGCGGAGGTTGCTCCAACATCGTTCGCGCTTCCCACAACTCCGGGAAGAACTTCTTGTCGAGCGTGGTACGCAGGTAGCTCGATCCGGCCGAGCCGCCCGTGCCGGAGCGCATGCCGATCGTCCGCTCGACCAGTTGGATGTGCCGCAGCCGCCAGCTCATCACCAGCTCGTCGAACTCCACCAGCCGCTCGCACACGTCGATCCAGTCGCGGAAGTGCTGCTCATCCATGTACAGGTCGCGCACCGCCAGCGCGCGTTCCTCATCCGTCGCCTTGGGACGTGCGGCCTTCAGTTTTCCGACCGTGTGCAGCGCGTCGAAGAACACGTCATGCAACGAAGGCTCGCGTAGCCGCCGTTGCAGCGCCGCCATCGCTTCGGGCGCGGCGTCGTGGTGGCGCAGCAGCTTCTCGTCCTTCAGGCCGCAGAGGAACTCGATCTCGCGGAACTGCTCCGACTGGAACCCGCTCGCCGGCTCCAGCTTCCCGCGGAACGCCAGGAAGTGGCTCGGCAGCATCGTCTCCAGGATGGTGAACTGCGAGACCGCCACGCGCATGATCTCGGTGCAGCGCCGCAGCAGGCGGGCGGCTTCATAGATCTCGTCGCGCTTCGCCGCGCTCTCCGCCACATGCCGGAACGCCGCCGTCACCGCGTCCAGGTCGTGCAGCAGCTCCTTGAACCACAGCTCGTACGTCTGGTGGATGATGATGAACATCATCTCGTCGTGGTGTGGCGGCTGCGATTGCGGCTTCTGCAACCGCAGCAGCTCCGGGACCTGCAGGTACGACGCGTAAGTCAGCAGCGCGTCGGTCTTGGTGTCGATCGTCCCGCCATAGGCCTCGCCGTGTCCGTGCGTACCGGCCGGACATCCACCGCTCATCGTTTGCTTCTTCTCGTCCTTCATCTCTTTATCCATGCGCCGGCTGAGTGACGTGTGTGGGTGCCCCACCCGAGCCCCGCCGCGGCGGGCTCGGGTGGGACCCCGAAAGGTTCAACCACCTCGAAGCGTTCCCGCCCAGCAGCTTCGCTTTCGCGTCCGCAGGCAAGCGGCTCTCGCGGATCAACTGTCCGGCGTGCTCTTCGCCTAGCGGGTAAGGGAAGTCGCTGCCGAGACACACGCACTCGTCGCCCATCACGCTCACCAGGAACTCGAGCGCCTTGGCGTCGAACACGGCTGAATCCACCAGGAAGCGCTTCACGTACTCCTGCGGCGCCAGCGCGCTTCTGCCGCGTGCGCCCGAATGTTTCTTCCAGGCGTTCTCCAGTCGCCCCAGCAGGAAGGCGAAGCTCCCCCCGCCGTGTGCGAAGCACACGCGCAACTCGCGCGGTAACTGGTCGAACGCGCCGCTCTTGATCAACGCAACGATCGCCAGGTGCGTCTCCGCCGGCATCCCGACCGTCCACGGCATCATGTGGTTGGGCATGCGGTCGCAGCCCAACATGTCCCACGGATGCACGAACACTGCCGCGCCCACCTGCGCGCAATGCGCCAGGAACGCCACGATGTCCGGGTCGTCCAGGTTCTTCGGCCCAACGTGCGTGCCGATTTCCACCCCAGCATGGCCTGCCTTCATACACCGCTCCAGCTCGCGGACGGCCAGCTTCGGGTTCTGCAGGGGCACTTGGCAGAGCGGCTGGAACCGGCCCTTCCCACGCGCGCAGAACTCGAGCAGCGCGTCGTTGAAGAAGCGCGCCGCCTCCGCCGCCTGCTCCGCCGGCCGCTGGTAGCCGAACATCACCGGCGTCGGTGAGATCACCTGCACGTCCACGCCATCGCGGTCCATCTGCGCGATGCGTGCCTGCGCGTCCCAGCAGCGCGCGTCGATCTGGCGGAACGGCTTTTCTCCCAGGTAAATCTCCGCCTTGCCCTTGCCGGCGTGCCGTA
This sequence comes from Candidatus Korobacter versatilis, assembly GCA_016185395.1. Taxonomy (GTDB): domain Bacteria; phylum Acidobacteriota; class Terriglobia; order Terriglobales; family Acidobacteriaceae; genus JACPNR01. Next base: position 603,054 of record JACPNR010000004.1, on the reverse strand, counting down.
TCTGCGGCCAGTCGTCCCCGCCGAAGCGCTTGCCGAAGTCCGGCCACGCTTCCGGGAACCAGTGCGTATGGATGTCGATGGTCTGCGCCATGAAGCCCTGCACTATTGTCCCTTCGGCGGATGCACCGCTCCGCACTTCTTACACGTCCGTGCCTTCTCGTCGCCGAAGAACTTGTCGAAGATCGGCGGCAGGTCCTTCACCAGGCTCTCGATGCGCTTTTCCGCCCTGTACAGAAGATGGTGGCACTTCGGGCAGTACCACTCGAACGCGTCCACCGTGCCTTCCGGCCGCGGCACTTCGATGACCACGCCGATCGTATTCGCGGGACGCTGCGGTGAGTGCCGCATGTGCGCCGGCAGCAGGAAGATGTCGCCCTCATGGATGTGCACATCCACCGGCGGTTCGCCTTCCTTCGGCATCAGCCGCACCACGATGTCGCCCTTCAACTGATAGAAGAACTCTTCCGTCGGATCGTCGTGGTAATCGCGCCGCTGGTTCGGCCCGCCGACCACCGTCACCATCATCTCGCCGTCTTCCCACACCTGCTGGTTGCCCACCGGCGGCTTCAGCTTGTCTTTGTTCTCGTCGATCCACTTCTGGAAGTTGAACGCCTTGAGCGTCTTGATCGATGGCATCGTCCGTCCTCTATTTCTTCAATGGCTTGTATGCCCGCGCCGTCATCTCGATCACCAGGTTCGGCCCCGGCAGCTCGCGCACCGCGACCGTCGTTCGCGCCGGCGGGTCGTCATCGAAGTACTCCGCGTAGGCCTCGTTGTAGCCGGCAAAATCCTTCATGTCCACGAGATATGAATTCACCTCGACTACGTCTTTCAAGGACGCGCCGTCGCTCGCCAGGATGTCGCGGATGTTCTCGATCGTCGCCCGCGTCTGCGCGCGAATGTCGAGCTTCATCTTCCCGTCCGGACCAGGCTCCGCGCCCGCGACGGTATTGTCCGCCCGCCGCGCGCTCGTCCCTGAAACGAACAGGAAATCCCCCGCGCGCTTCACGTGCGAGTACTTGCCCAGCGGCTTCGCCTTGCCAGCAACGACCTTTGCGTCCATGGTCTCCGTAGCGCCGTCGTCTCCCCGGCTGTAGCGCGGGCGTCCCGCCCGCGCTAGATCTTGATGCACACATTATTCAACTGCGAGTAGAAATCCAGCGAGTGCGTCCCGCCTTCGCGCCCGATGCCCGACAATCCCACGCCGCCGAACGGCGTTCGCAGGTCGCGCAGGAACCACGAGTTTACCCACGTGATGCCCGTGCGCATCTCCTGCGCCACGCGATGCGCCCGGTCGAGTCGCGAGGTCCATATCGAAGCCGCGAGGCCATACTGCGTGTCGTTCGCCAGCGCGATTGCCTGTTCCTCGGAATCGAACGGCGCCACATGCGCCACCGGCCCGAAGATCTCCTCGCGCACGCAGCGCGCGCACTCCTCTAATCCTGTCAGGATGGTCGGCTGCACCCAAAAGCCCTGATCGCGCGCGTCGCCAGACTTCAGCGCGCCGCCGCCGGTGACGACCTTCGCGCCTTCTTCTTTCGCCAGCTTAAAGTATCCCATCACCTTATCGCGGTGAGCGGATGATATCAGCGGACCTAGCGTCGTCCTCGCCTCCATCGGCCAACCCGCCACCTGCGCCTCGGCCTGCTGCTTCAGCGCCGCTACAAATTTGTCGAAGATCGCCCGCTCCACGTACACGCGCTCGGCGCACAGGCAGACCTGCCCCGTGTTCATGAAGACGGCTTCCGCGACGCCCGCGACCGCCGCGTCGAAGTCCGCATCGGCAAAGACGATGGCGGCATTCTTCCCGCCGAGCTCGAACGAAACCGGCTTCACGCCCGGCGCGCACGCCTTCATGATGGCGGCGCCGGTCTTCGACTCGCCGGTGAACGTGATCGCGTCCACCTCCGGATGCGTCGTCAGCCACTCGCCCGCCGACTCCGGCCCAAACCCGTGCACCAGGTTGAAGGCGCCCGCCGGCATGCCGGCCTCATGCATCACTTCCGCCAGCAGCGTCGCCGTGGCCGGTGTTTCCTCGCTCGGCTTGACGACGACCGCGTTACCGCACGCCAGCGCCGGCGCCGCCTTCCACGTCAGCAGCAACAGCGGCAGGTTCCACGGCGTCACGATCCCGACCACGCCGACTGGCTTGCGCACCGCGTAGTTCAGCGCCTGCCGCCCATCGGCCGTTTCCGTCTGGTACGCCTCCACGCCCGCCGTCTTGATGATGTCCGCGAACGTGCGGAAATTCGCCGTGCCGCGCGGAATGTCCAATCGCCTCGCCAGGGAGACCGGCTTGCCCGTGTCGGCGACCTCGGCGGCAAGAAAATCCTCGAAGCGCCGCTCGATGCCCTCGGCGATCTTGTTCAACATCGCCGCCCGCTCGCGCACGCCCGCCTTCCCCCACGGACCATTCACCGCCCGCCGCGCCGCGCGCACCGCCGCATCCACCAACTCGCGGTCCGCCTCGCTGACGCGTGCGATCACGCTGCCGTCCGCCGGATTCACGTCGTCAAACTCGCGCGCGCCGCCCACAAAGCGCCCGTCCACGTAGTTCTGCAGACGCCTCACGCTCGCTTTGGACGCACTGCTGCTCACGGTCTGTACGCGGCTTTCCAAGCAGGGAATCGTAACAGGCTCTCCGAGGGCTTACAAAAGGGGTGGCCGCCGGCGGCTCGCCGGCGGTACTGCGCTACGCTTGCGCCGCGGACATCGCCTGCCGCCGCAGCGCGCGCAGTTGGAACGACGTCGCGATCAGCACCGCGCCGAACACAGCCGCGTATGCGGACGTCACCACGATCAGCCGCTCCACGTTGCGCATCTCGAGCACGAGCACCACCGCCGCGCCGAACGAGAACAGCGCCGCCCCGACCAGCGCAGCGCCTTGCATCTGGTGCCGCCGCATGCGCCGCGCCAGCGAGATCTCTCCCATGCCGCTGACCACCGCGTGCACGGCCACGAGCGCCGCCAGCGGCACGATCGGATCGGCGTCGGAGTACATCAGCCACGCCGCCAGCGCCAGCAGCAGCGCCGAGTGCACCACCGTCACCGGCCAGTGATGGTCGCGCAACACCATCACCGCCATGCTGATGGAGAACAACCCCGCCACCAGCAGGTATCCGCCAAAGCACGCCTCGATGAACACCAACCCGATGGACTGCCCGTAATCGAGACGCAGCACTCCGGTCGCGACCCATACCACCGCCGCGAACGCCAGCGCGAACACGCCGCGGAGCAGCACCAGCCACCAGTACTCGCTCAGCCGCTCCACGTCATGGATGATCTTCATCGTCACGCGCAAAGCCTACCGCGACCGCCCGCGCGCTGCCACACAAATCCTTCTCTTCAGGATCAACGCCGGCGCTGACGGGAAATCAGCGCTTCGCGGGAGCGGAAGGTGCAGAAGCGGAAGGTGCAGCCTTCTCTGTCGCAGCCGCCGCGGCTGCGGCTGCCGCGAACTTCTCCGGACGGCACACGCCCAGGCTCGTCGTCCCCGGCGGCTCGCCCAACGACTTCAACGCTTCCGCCGCGCGATAGCGTTCGAGCGCGCGCTTGAGCCCGAAGTTCCACTTGCTGAAGTGGTAGTACCGCGCCTCGGCGTAGGCGTCTTCGAAACTCGACTCGCCACGCCACAACCGGTAGAGCAGCACCACCATCCCCGTGCGGTCGCGCCCGTGTTTGCAATGCAGATAGATCGGCTTCGGCGCCTGCTGTATCTCGCCGAACAACGCCGTGATCTCCCGCGTCGACGGCGCATCCATGAACTCCGTGTACGCATTGATGGGATACGACACGAACCGCAGCGGTTCTTTCTTCTGCTCCAGCAGTTTCAGGTTCACGCGCTCGACCACCGCTTTCTCGCGCTTCGCCTGGTCGCCGCCTTCCAGGTTCATGACCGTGCGGATCCCCATCGCGGCAAACTTCATGTAGACGTCCTCGCGATACGCCGGACGCCCGCCGCGATACAGCTCGGAATCCACACGATGGAAGTTCACCGCGAGGTCCGCGGCGTTGGGGATGCTGCACTCGTTCGCAGCCAGGTCAGTGGCGGGCAGGGGACTCGCCAGCATCATCACGGCGAGAAGGGACGCGAGGGCCCGGGACATCATTGGCTTACTGTCCGCGCACGCGCTTGAGCGCGGTCTGCGCACCCTGGAAGTCGTGCGCCAGCTCGACCGACGACTGGTACTCGGCCGCCGCGCCCAGCTTGTCGCCCTGCTTCTCCAGGATCTCGCCCAGCAGGTAGTGCGCCTTGAACGCCGGCGCTTCATCGCTGGCCGGGTTCTTCAGATAGTTCCGCAGCAGCTTCGCGGCGAGGGTGAAATTGCGTCCGGCGCGAAACAGGATAGACGCTGCTTCATACAACGTACCATCGCTCTTCTTTTCCGCCGCGATGGCGCTGTTCACCGCCGCTTCCATCTTGCTCTTCTGCCCGCTGCGGCGATAGAAGGACGCCACATCCAGCCAGCGCCCCGCCTGGTTGCCGCTCGATTGCACCGCCGCGAGGTACTCGCGCTCCGCCGTGCCGTAGTCCTTGTCTTTCTCCGCCAGATATCCGCGCACCCAGTGCGCCGCGTCCGCATCGTTCGCCGCCAACCGGTCAGCCTCCGCCGCGGCCTTGTCTTTGCCGCCGCCCAGCATCGACGGAGCCTCCACGTAGAACTCTGCCAGGTCGCTGCGCGCGTCCACGTTGTTCGCGTTGATCGCGACCGCCTTCTCGAACTCCTGGCGGACTTTCTTCGCCATGCCCCACGCCGTCCAGAAGGGAGAATTCTCCGCCTTGTTGCCGTAAGCGCGCCCCAACCACAGGTGGTAATCGCTGTTGTTCGGTTCGAGGGACGAAGCCTTCTCCGCCGCCTTCACCGCATCGTCCCAACGCTCGAGCGCGAGATACGCCTTCGAGAGCAGGTGCCACGCCTCGGCGTCGTTCGCGCGCTCTTGTGTCGCCGCGCGCAGCAAGCGGATGGCCTCGTCCATGCGTCCGGCCTTGAGCGCTTCCTTCGCGCCCGCCCCTACGCCGAACGCCCCCGTTGCCAGCCCCGCGCACATCACGAGAATGAAGAGAAACTTCTTCACCGCTGTATCACCCTCACTTCCATCCCGTTCTTCAGCGCTTGTCCGGTCACGGCGCCCAGCGCCACTTGCGAACCGTCGCCCACGCCTTTCGTCACTTCGATGCGCGTCAGGCTCATCACGCCCGTCTCCACGTCCTTGCGCTGCAATTTGTCTTTCACCACCTCGAACACGAACCGTTTGCCGTTCTCCTGATGGACGGCCTCGCGCGAAAGCGTCAGCGCGTTGGCGTGCCTCGCCGTCGTCACCGTCACGCTCACGTTCACGTTGGGCAGCAGCTTGGCGTCACCGTTCTCCACCCCCACCGTGATCTCGCCTACGGTGCGCGTGCCGCGCGGGGTCACCGTGGTCGGCACCCGCGTCAGCACGCCCGACCATGTCCGTCCCGGCAGTGCGTCCCACTTCATGTTCACCGGCTGGCCCGTGGCCAGCTTGCCGATCTCCGGCTCGTCCACGAACGCGCGCACCTGCAGCTTTTTCAAGTCCGCGATCTGCACCAGCAGGTCGCCCGCGTTCACGTACTGGCCCTCGCGCACCGGCAGGGAATAGGCCACGCCATCGCGCGGCGCGGTCACGTTCGCGTTCTTCAGCAAGGCCTGTGCCGCCTCATACGCCGCGCGCGCTTCGCCCGCCTGCGCCATCACCTTCGCCGCTTCCGGACCCGAATAGCGCGAGCTCTGCTTCTGCTCCAGTGCCGTCACGTCCGCCTGCGCCTTGCTAAAGCGGTTGTCCGCCTCCTGCACCTCGGCCGCGCTCGCCGCGCCGCGCCGCTGCAGTTCCTTCATCGCCTGCAGGTTGCGCTGCGCTGAATCGCGTTCCGCCCGCGCCTTCACCAGTCCCGCCTGCCGGTCGAGCACTTCCTCGTGCGTCCCGCCAGTCTTCAGCGCGGCCAGATCGGCCTCGGCGGCCTTCAATCGCGCCAATGCTCGCGCCGCGTCGGCGCGCGCGTTCGCGTCGTCCAGTCGCAGTATCTTCTGGCCCGCCTTCACCGTGTCTCCCTCGTGGACGAACAATCGCTTCACCGTGGCCGGCGCCGGCGCGTGGGCCTCGAAATTGTCCAGCGGCTCTACTTTTCCGTTGGTCGAGATGGTGTTCACGATCGGCTCGCGCAGCGCCTTTTCGGCGCGCACCGGTATCTCGCCGCCGCGGCTCACGAACGCCACCAGCAGCAACGCCGCTACCAACACCGCTCCTACCACCTTCCAACGCCTACCGTTCATCGTTTCCTATGCGCCAACCTGGGTTGCGTGATCTTGGTAGCTGAAACCTGGCTCGGCCTGCCGCCGGAGCAGGACCTCTCCTTCAAAGGGGGGACCTTAAGTATAGGGGACTAAAGCCCGCACTTTCCACCGCCGGAACCACTCCCACTAACCGGGCCGTCCGCCTCGGAACCAAGCTTTATTGCTTTGTCTCCAGTTAGATGCAGACGTGCCTCGATAAGACACGAATTAACACACGCTACCGGGAAGTCCACGGCCACGGCGCGAGTCATGCTGAGCGCAGGAAGCGCGCCTCCATCGCGCGTCCCGAAGGCGAAGCACCCCTACCGCGCCCACGAACTGCGAGGAGAACCCGTCCAACCCCATCCCGAGAATGTGCACCCCAATAACGTGACCTTCACCCAATTCCGCAGCGCCATCAACAACGCCGCCCGCGACGTCGACCGGCACCACGTCCTCGTCCTCGCCGCCGGCCTCTCGTACTACTTTGTGATGGCATTGTTTCCCGCGCTCATCCTCTTCGCCGCGCTGGTCGCCTACCTGCCCATCCCTGACCTGTTCAACCAGGCGCTCGAGATCCTCGGCCACTTCATCCCGCCCGACAGCATGGGCCTCGTGCGCAAGATCGTTGCCGACGTCATCAGCCCCGGCCGCGGCACCTTCCTCTCCTTCGGCATCATCGGGACGCTCTGGGCCACCTCCGGCGGCTTCTCCGCCATGATGGACGCGCTCAACGTCTCCTACGACGTTCCCGAGACCCGCCCGTTCTGGAAGACGCGCCCGCTCGCCCTGCTACTCGCCGCGCTCACCGGCACCCTCTTCATCGCCGCGCTCGCGCTCATGATCATGGGCCCGGATTACGGCGGGAAGATCGCCGGCAAGATCCATCTTGGTCCCGCGTTCGTCGCCTCGTGGCCCTACTTGCGCTGGGGCATCGCCATCGCCTTCGCCATCCTCGCCATCGAGCTGCTCTACTTCCTCGGCCCCAACGTCAAGCAGCGCTTCGGATGCACCCTTCCCGGCGCCATCACCGCGCTCATCTGCTGGATCGGACTCTCCCACGTCCTTGGTATCTACTTCCGCAGCTTCGCCAACTTCAACCGGACGTACGGCACGCTCGCCGCCGCCGTCGCACTCATGGTCTGGCTCTACTGGTCGGGGTTCGCCATCCTGCTCGGCGCCGAACTCAACGCCGAACTCGTCACCGCCTGTGGCGCCCCCAGGCTCCCGCTCAAGGAGATGGTTCAGAAGTCCGCCGAAGCTGAGGCCGCCGGCGCCGACTTGGCGGCCTAGCGCTTCTCAATTAACAAGTTAACAAGTTTCCAAATTAACAAGTCCCGCGTGCGCCCCTTTACAATGTTCACGCATGCCAAAGAGCCCCCGCTACACCGAAACCCACGCCCGCGCCGGCCTCGACCATCGCTTTCCCGCCATCGAGACCTTCCCCAACCAGTTTCCCGGTTACGAGATCACCATCGACGTCCCCGAGTTCACCTCCGTTTGCCCCAAGACCGGCCTGCCTGATTTCGGCGTCCTCTACATCAAGTACATGCCTCGCCGCGCCTGCCTCGAGCTGAAGTCGCTGAAGGAATACCTGTTCGAGTACCGCAACCTCGGGATCTTCCAGGAGAACATCGTCAACCGCGTCCTCGAAGACGTAGTCAAAGCCGCGAAGCCCGTCTGGGCCGTCGTCCGCGGCGAGTTCAACCGCCGCGGCGGCATCGGCACCACCGTCGAAGCCCGCTACCCCCGCCCCAAAAAGTAGCTCACTGGACGGACGTTCCGTGGACTGACGTTCCGTTGCTCTGCGTCGTTGTTGATTTACATCCCGAGCGTAGCGAGGGAGCCCTATCACGCCCATACTCTTCCGGTAAGCCCCCTTCGTGGCCTTTCCTTAGTGTCCTTCGCGTGAAGCGCTTCCTGATCCGCGCCGATCCGCGTTCATCCGCGATACGGTTTGGACTTTGCCGGCGACTAGCGACTGACGACTGGCGACTCTCCTGCTACACTCCCGCATCCCCAAATGCCCCAGCAGATCCATCCCCGCACCACGCTCCTCATCCTCACCGCGCTCAACTTCTGCAACTACATCGACCGCTCCATCCTGTTCGCCGTCCAGCCCTTGGTCCAGCGCGAGTTCCACCTGAGCGATAAGCAAGTCGGCCTGCTTTCGAGCGCGTTCTTCATCTTCTATATGCTCGCCGCGCCCTTCGTCGGCCCCTTGGTCGATCGTTACCCGCGCAAGCTCATCATCGTGATCGGCGCCATCGTGTGGAGTGGCGCCACGCTGCTCACCGCCCTGACTCACGATTACCAGACGCTCTTCATCCGCCACGTCATCGTCGGCGTCGGCGAGGCGACCTTTGTCACCGTCACGCCCAGCTACATCGCCGACCTCTTTCCCGAGCACCAGCGCGGACGCATGCTCGCCGTCTTCTACCTCGCCATCCCCGTGGGCACCGCCGCTGGCTACCTGCTCGGCGGCTGGCTCGGCCCAACGCACGGCTGGCGCATGCCGTTCTATGTCGCCGCCCTCCCCGGCATCGCGCTCGCCATCGTGATGATGTGGATGCGCGAGCCCGAGCGCGGCCGCACTGACACTCTTGCGCTCACCGCCGAGCGCGGCACTTTCGTCGGACTCTTCCGCAACCGTGCCTTCTGGACCGCATCGCTCGGCATGGCCTTCTTGACCTTCGCCCTCGGCGGACTCCAGGTCTGGATGCCCACGTTCCTCTCGCGCGTCCGCGGCATCTCGCTCAAGGACGCCGGCCTGATCTTCGGCGGCCTCACCGTCGTCGCCGGCACCACCGCCACGCTCCTCGGCGGATGGCTCGGCGACCACTACCTCCGCCGCACCAACCGGGCCTACTACCTCGTCTCCGCCGTCGGCATGCTCTTCGGGCTCCCCGCCATGGCCATGGCCATCTACCTCGTCGGTCCGGCGATGTTCCCCTCGATCTTCCTCGCCGAGTTCCTCCTGTTGCTCAATACCGGCCCGCTCAACGCTGCCATCGTGAACTCCGTCGGCGCTTCCATGCGCGGCACCGCCATCGCCGTGAACCTGCTCACCATCCATCTCCTCGGCGACGCCTTTTCTCCCGCCCTCATCGGATGGATCAGCGACCACACCTCGCTCCAGACCGGTTTCTCCACCACCATCGTCGCCATCGCGCTCTCCGTCGCCGTGCTGCTCTACGGCATGCGCTTCGCCCCTCCCGTCCCCGCGCAGCCCGCCGCCGGAGTCCACGCGTGATCTGGTTCTGCTGGATATACGGCGGCGTCATCGGCGCCGCCATGCTCACCATCGTGACCATAGCCGCCCGCGGACTGCGCACCATCCCCGATCTGACGAAACCGGAGTGGGATATCCAGCCGCAAGGGAAGCCGCGGTTGTCGGTCATCGTCCCCGCGCTCAACGAGCAGGAAGCCATCGGCGCCTGCCTCGGCTCGCTCCTCGAGCAAGACTACGACAACCTCGAAGTCATCGCCGTCAACGACCGCTCCACCGACTCCACCGGCGACATCATGGAAAAGATCCGGGTGGCGCGGCGGCCTTCCGCCGCGGCCTTTGACCTTAAGGTCATCCACATCACCGAACTCCCGCCTGGCTGGCTCGGCAAGCCCCACGCCATGTGGAAGGCCGCCGCGGTCGCCACCGGCGAGTGGCTGCTCTTCACCGACGCCGACGTGATGTTCCGGTCCGACTCCCTCCGTCGCGCCGTCGCCTATGCGGAAAGCGAACACGCCGACCATCTCGTCTTGGCGCCCACCATGCTCGCCCTCACCGTCGGCGAGCGCATGATCACCGCGATGATCCAGATGGCCATGATCGCGCTGCGTCCGTGGAAGGTGCGCGATCCCAAGTCCAGGGCGTTCCTCGGATGGGGCGCCTTCAACATGGTCCGCCGCCGCGCCTACGAGGGCATCGGCGCCATGGAGCCGCTGCGTCTTCAAGTCGTCGAAGACATGGAACTCGGCCGCCGCATCAAGCGCGCCGGCTTCGCTTCGCGCTTCGCCACCGGCCCGCAACTTGTTCAGATACGCTGGGGACGCGGCGCGCTCGGCCCCGTCCGCAACCTCACCAAAAACGCCTACGCCGGACTCGGCTTCCGCTGGTGGCTCGCGCTCGCGCTCGTCCTTGCGACGCTCGCCTTCCACGTTGTGCCGTTCTTTGCCATCTGGTTTGCGCCCGGCTGGACCAAGCTCGGCTTCGCCATCGAACTCGCCGGCCTCTTCTGGATCTACTTCCGTCTGCGCAAGCTCTACAACATCAATCCTGCCTACTTCTTCCTCAACCCCGTCGCCGGCTCACTGATGGCCTACGCCATGCTTCGGTCGCTGGTCGTCACCGTCCGCCAGGGCGGCATCATCTGGCGCGGCACCAAGTATTCGACCGAAGAACTTCGCCGCGCCTCGCCCAAGCCCTGGGATTGATCTCTACTCGGATTCATTCCGGGGAGCCCGCCGCGGCGGGCGACGAGAAACCTGCTTTTCGGCCACTTTCCACTGTGCCCTGTCCACTGTGGACTATCTCTTTTCCGGATCCAGGTCCGCCGGCTTGCCCTTGGTCCGATACCGCCCGGCGCGGTAGCTGCCGTGCCGCGAAGCGTCGTACTCCCTCGGCATCGGAGGCAGCTTCGCCGCCTCACCATGCAACTGCCGCGCGTCTTTCAGGATGATCTCCGCCTTCCCGGCATACAACTTGATCTTCCCGAATAGCTGGATCTGCTTGCCCGCGAGTTGGCGCACGTCGCCCACGTCGCGCAAGTCGCGCGCGAACACCACCACCGTGAACGGACAGGTCTTGTGATCGTCGCAAAGGTCGAGGAACCAGGCGCCGTTCTTGCCTTCGGCGACCTTCAGCACCTTGCCGGTCACGCACACACTCTCGCCCACGTGCTCCGGCGCCGCGGTGAAGGGAATGCATGCCGCCGGCGCTGCCAAGGCAGGGAAGAGCAGGACCGCCATGACGGCCAGGGCCCGGCCGAGATCAACCGATCTCCGGATCACCCGATCTCCCGATCCAGTTCCTACTTCGTCGGTTCCATCTGCAACGCATCGTTGAACCGGTTGAAGTAGTTGAACAACCCGATCACCGCCGCCAGCTCCACGGCCTCTCCCTCGTCAAAGTGTTTGCGGAATTCCGCCCACAGCGCCTCGTCCACGTTGTTCGGATCGAGCGTCATGCGCTCCGCAAAACGCAGTGCCACTTTTTCTTTGCCGGAGAGATCGTCGCGCTTCTGGTATTCAGCAAGCTGCGCGAGCAAATCGTCATTCCATCCCAGCCGCCTTGCCAAGGCGGTGTGCGACGACAGTCAATACTCGCAGGTGTTGAGCTGGCTCACGCGGACGATGACCAGCTCTTTCAGCTTCACCGGAATGGTCCCGGTCTCCATCACCGCGCGGAAGTGCGCGATCATGGTGCGGAATATTTCCGGACGGTGCGCCATCGTGCGGAACATGTTGGGCACGTTCCCGCGCACTTTCAGGTAATGGTCGTAGATCGCCTGGCTCTCCGCTTCGACCTGCTCGCGCTCTAGCCGGGAGATCCTAGGCATGTGCCCGCCTACTTGGTGAACGACCCGATCGCCGCCGCTTCGTCGTCTTTCACGTCGAACACGGTGTACAGCTTCGTGATCTGCAGCAGGTCGTGCACTTTCTTCGTCAGGTTGAGCAGTTTCAGTTCGCCGCCCTGATTGCGGACGGTGGTGAACGCGCTCACCAGCTCGCCGATCCCCGAGCTGTCGATGTAGGTGACTTCGCCCAGGTTGAGCAGGATCTTCTTGTCACCCTTGGCGATCAGGTCGCGGATGTTATCCCGCAGCACCACGCTACCTTCGCCGAGCGTGATGCGGCCGCTCAGGTCCACGATGGTGACGTTGTCCACTTTCCGCGTGCTTGTTTTCATCATCGCTGCTGTTCCTCCGTGGTATCCGCGGCTTCGCTGCCGGCGGTCTTCATCAATCGCACTTCTGTTCCCGGATGCAGGTTCTTGATCTGTACGTCGTCCATGAACGAACGCATCAGGAAGATCCCGCGCCCCGATTGCTTCAAAAGGTTGTCCGGCGCCAGCGGATCCGGCAGGTCGCTCTGGTCCAACCCTCTGCCTTCATCCGCGATGGTGATCGTCAGCCGCTTTCCCAGTTGTTCGAACGAGATGTGGACTTTCTTCTTCGGATCGTACGCGTTGCCGTGCAGCACCGCGTTCACCATCGCCTCGCGCACCGACATGGCCAGGCGATGGCAATCCTCTTCGCTGAACCCGAGTTCGGAGGCCAGCTTCTCGGTCTTCTCTTCGGCCATGTTCACGCTGTCCAGCGTCGATTCCAGCGTGAACGAGACCCGCTTCTCGGTCATTTTCAGGATTATTGCCTCGGGCCTTCGGCCCATTATCACGCGCCGGCACAAAGCCCGCGTCGTCCACACACTTGCGGCCACACCAGATCAGGAATGCGGTAGTTTGCCTGTCGCTCCCGTAATTGTCAACGAAACCCGTTCGGACAGGCGCCGGCATCCCTTCGCCCGGCTGCCGTGCGGGCATCTCGCCGTGCAGATTCAACGAGCTCTTACTCACCGCGGCGTTACACTGGAAACCGGGACCGGAAACTGGAAACTGGAAACGGGAAACTGGAAACGGGAAACTGAAAACGGGAAACTTGCACTGATGTCCATCGCCCTCACCGAACTGCTCGGCGCCCCCGTCCTCGGCCCCACCGGGTCGGTCGCCGGACGCATCCGCGAGGTCACCCTCGCGCCGCAGCACGATGGTGCGCGCGTCACCAACTTCATCATCCGCACCAGGCAAGGCGAGCGCATGCTCGCTGCCGGCGCTCTCGCCGGCGTCACTCCCTCCGGCCTGAGCGTCTCCTCCGCCGAGTTTCTTCCCGTGGAAGGTATCGAAACGCTGCTGCTCCTCTCCCGCGACCTGCTCGATCAGCAGATCATCGACGTCAACGGACGCAAGGTCGTCCGCGTCAACGATGTCGACTTCTCCGCGCACCGCAACAACGGCTCCGTCACCCTCAAGGTCGACGCCGTCGACGTCGGCATGCGCGGCGCCGTTCGCCAGCTCTTGCAGGGGATCGTCCCACGCGGCGCCCTGCGCTCGCTGCTCTCGAAGATCCATGCGAGACACATTCCCTGGGAGTTCGTCGACCTCATCGAGACCGATCCCGCCCGCCGCGTGCGGCTGAAGATCGCGCACGACCGCCTCTCGCAGCTCCATCCCGCCGACATTGCGGACATCCTCGAGGACCTCGCCCCCGCCGAACGTGAAGCCGTCTTCGAGGCGCTCGACGAAGAGGTCGCCGCCGAGGTGGTCGAAGAGATCCATCCGAAGCTCCAGGCATCGCTCGTGGAATCACTCGACCCCGAGCACGCCGCCGACATCGTGGAAGAGATGCATCCCGATGCCGCTGCCGACCTCCTCGACAAACTTCCGGAAAAGACCTCGGAAGGCATCCTTCACGAGATGGAGCCGGAGGAGCGCGACGAAGTCGCCGAGCTGCTCGAGTTCCGTGACGACACCGCCGCCGGCAAGATGACCACCGAGTACATCTCGCTCGCGCCCGTCGCCAACGTCGGCGACGCCATTGACATGCTGCGCAGCTTCGAGGGCGGCATCGAGAGCGTGAGCACCATCTACCTCGTCGAGCCAGACGAGAAACTCGTCGGCGCCGTCCCGCTCGCCCGCCTCGTCCTATCGTCCGAAAACACGCCGCTGCTCTCCCTCACCGTCGACCCGCTCATCTCCTGCCACGCCGGCGCCAACGAAAAGGAAGTCGCGGAGCTGTTCGACAAATACAACCTGCTCACGCTCCCCGTACTAGACGAGCACGGACGACTCACCGGCGTCATCACCGCCGACGACGTCATCTCCCTCCTCCGCAGCAAGCTGTAGCGGCGGCATTCTGCCGCCGCTCCGGACTTCCTCAATGCGCCGGGATTGCTCTGCGTTTCGTGTTGAGGTTTCGGCCACTGTGGACTGTGCACTGTGCACTGTCCCCGTCCACTCCTCCGGTTACCTCGGTAACCTTGCGCCCGCTCCTGAAAGGACTACTATTTCCCTGGCAGCGACCCCAAAATGCATGACCTCACCAATCTCTGGCTGGGCTCACTCTATCTGCTTGCATTCGGGGTGTGCTTCGGCCTGGTTTTCTGGGCGGAGCGTCGCGAGCACCGCGCGTCCGCGTTTCACCTGCCGCCGCCCGCCGCCGGCACCGCCGAGGCCACCGCGCTCGACGCCTTGCTGACCATGCGCGGCCTCGTTCACCAGATCGGCAACAACGCCCACGAGCTCGCGCTCCAGTTCGACCTTGCCCTCAACACCACCGACGACGAGAAGCAAAAGGAAGTCCGCGCCATGCTCCGGCTCTCGCTCCATCGCTTTATCGACATCACCCACGAGGTCGCGAAACTCGATAGCCGCCTCTCCGGCCAGAGCTACCCCACCAGGGCGCCTCACTGATCGGCAATCGGCAATCATTGAAGCGCCGCTTTTCAATCGGCAATCGTCAATTCATGGCGGCGCCCTGCGCGGCCAGGATGGGGTACACCGTCACCGGCTTCTCCACGCCCTTCACCTGCTCCGTCATCGCCGGCCCAAACGACGGCTGCAATGCTCCACACTTCGACCAAACCTCTTCGGACACCAGCAACTCCGTCCCCAGCGGCTTGTTCAACTGCTCGATGCGCGACGCCACGTTCACCGCGTCGCCGATCACCGTGTACTCCAGCTTGTGCTTCGCCGAGCCGATCGAGCCCACCACCACGTCGCCCGCATGGATCCCGATGCCGATCTTCATCGGCGGCACGCCCGTCGCCGCGAATAGATGATTCAGCGCGCGCACCCGTCTCGCGATCTCCAAAGACGCTTCCACCGCCGCCGCGCATGGGTTCTCGAGCGCGATAGGGGCGCCAAAGATGGCCAGCAACCCATCCCCCAGATACTTGTTCACCGTGCCGCGCTTCTCCGCGATCGCTTCCACCGCCGCCTCCAGCAACCTGTTCAACACTCCGACCACCACTTCGGGCGTCCGCTCGTTGCTGAACGCGGTAAAGCCGCGCACGTCGAGGAACAGGATGGCGACGTAGCGCTTCTCCGTCCGCTCCGCAAGACTGGCGCCGCCGCCCCTCGCCAGCAGCGCCGTCGCCACTTCCGTCGTCATGTACGCGCCGAACAGGTCGCGCAGCCGTTCGCGCTCCGCCAGCCCGGAAGCCATCGTGTTCACGTGTCCCGCGATCTGCCCGAATTCGTCGGTGGAGTACAGTTCCGCCCGCGACTGGAACTCACCGCGTCCCACGCGATCGAGGGTCTCCATCAGCGTCGCGGTTTGCTGTTTCAGTTGTCCGCCGAGCGTCCACATTAGGAAAAGGAGCAATCCGAAGCAGCAGGTCCCGATCAGCGCCAGCGCCCGCAGCAGCTCTTGCGCCTGCGCTCCCAGGGCCTGCGACTTGAAGTACGCCGCCGTGGAGACCAGCAGCACCGGAGCAAGCGCCAGCAGCGGAAAAAAGACGCCCATGCGCCGCCCCATGGTGAATGGCACCGCGCGGACCTTGCTCAAGGCGACCTCTGCGGCCAATGCGCTCGCCGGTCCCTGGATCGCCCTCTCCATCGCCGCGAACTCGTACACCACGTGCGCCACCGGGATCACTGTCATGTTCAGTATCCAGTACAGCGGGAACGTGTTCGCCGGGATTCCCAGGTTGAGCCACCGGTTCGCCGCCATCACCAACAGGGTGATCCCCGCCGAGGCCGCCGGCGCATGGGCTCCGTACACGCGCAGCACCACGATCCAGGGCGCATCGAGCAGCCGCTCCATGCCACGCCGCAGCACTTCGGTGGAAGAGCGGGGCTTCTGCCCCGCGTCAGGCGGTTCTTGATGGATCGGGCCTTTAGGCCCGGAGAGTTCCGCCCATGCTGCTGCCACCGGCCGCAGCGTCCACCTCAGGATGAGAATGTCCAGGGGCAGGAACAGCAGCAGGTCCACGAACCCCAGCACGCCCAGTACTGCGAGTTGTTCCGGGGTGTAAGGGAAGACGAAAAGATAGAACGCCCCCGCCGGCACGATCGAGAGCGCCGTCCCGGCCACCAGGTTGCGTATGCATCGGCGATAAAACGCCGGAAACAGGTTTCCCTCGGCCATGTCCTCGCCCAACTTCGCGTGAGCGTACCTTTATATACGCCGCCTGTAAATGAACAGATTCGAGATTGCCGAACTGCGGAAGTGCGGAACTGCGGAATCTCAATTCCGCAGTTCGGCACTTCGGCAGTTCCGCAATCCTCTATAATCGCCGTCCGTCCAGGAGCCCGCCATGACCAACATCGTCGAGATCACCGCGCGCCAGGTCCTCGATTCCCGCGGCAATCCCACCGTCGAAGCTGAAGTCATCCTCGCCGGCGGTGTCATGGGACGCGCCGCCGTCCCCTCCGGCGCTTCCACCGGCGAGCACGAAGCCGTCGAACTGCGCGATGGCGATAAGCACCGCTACCTCGGCAAAGGCGTGCTCAAGGCCGTCTCGAACGTCCAGGCCGAGATCGCTCCCGCCCTCGCCGGCATGGACGCAGCCAACCAGCGCGAACTCGATAACAAGATGCTCGAGCTCGACGCCACCGAGAACAAAGCCCGCCTCGGCGCCAACGCCATTCTCGCTGTTTCCATGGCCGCCTGCCGCGCCGCCGCCAACGCGCTCCAGGTACCGCTCTACCGTTATCTCGGCGGCGTCAACGGCAACCTGCTCCCCGTCCCCATGATGAACATCATCAACGGTGGCGCGCACGCCGATAACAACGTGGACTTCCAGGAGTTCATGGCCATGCCCGTCGGCGCGCACTCGTTTTCCGAGGCACTGCGCTGGGGCGCCGAGGTCTTCCACACGCTCAAGGGCGTGCTCAAGAAGCGCGGCTACAACACCGCCGTGGGCGACGAAGGCGGCTTCGCCCCCTCGCTCAAGTCCAACGTCGAGGCCATCGAGGTCATTCTCGAAGCCATCACCCAGGCCGGCTACAAGCCCGGCGAGCAGATCGCCATCGCCCTCGATCCCGCCACCAGCGAGCTATATAAGGAAGGAAAAGGGAAGTACATGTTCTGGAAGTCCGACAAGACTTCCAAGACCTCCGACGAGATGGTCCGCTACTGGGCCGACTGGGTCCGCCAATATCCCATCGTCTCGCTCGAGGATGGCCTCGCCGAAGACGACTGGGACGGCTGGCGTGCGCTCACCAAAGAGATCGGCGCCAAGGTCCAGCTCGTCGGCGACGACCTCTTCGTGACGAACCCAAAACGCTTGCAGCAGGGAATCAGCTCCGCCGTCGCCAACTCCATCCTCGTAAAGGTCAATCAGATCGGCACTGTTTCCGAAACGCTCGACGCCATCGCGCTCGCCCGCCAGAACGGATACACCGCCGTCATCTCCCACCGCTCGGGCGAGACCGAAGACACCTTTATCGCCGACCTCGCCGTCGCCACCGACGCCGGCCAGATCAAGACCGGCTCCGCCTCCCGCACCGACCGCATCGCCAAGTACAACCAGCTGCTGCGCATCGAAGAAGACTTGGGCGCCGCCGCCCGCTTCCTCGGCCTCAAAGCCCTCAACTACCACGGCGACCTAGCGAGCAAAGCCGGAGTGTAGCGTCTCGACGGACGCCCTCGCCGGCTATCTCGTTCTCGGGTTGGCGGCGGCGTTCTTTCATTTCTTCAGTTCGCCGCTTTGGTTACGTTCGGCAATTGGCGTAAGAAGCGAAATCACAAGTTCGCCAAAGAGCGAGCACAAGAGGGTTCGGTTCTTGGCCCGCCGCGACCTGATCTTTGCGTCCACCGGAACTCCGCGCGTTGGCGACACTCCAGGGCCGTAGGCCCGGAAAGCGCGCGTCCTCGCGCGCTAATAGCCTAGGGCGTAAGCCCTGGGAAAACGTGCATAATGATTCCCGAGCCCCTTTAGGGGCGGCACACGAGGAGCGAGGGCGTCAGCCCGAGCGTTAAACATCGCCCTCGCCATGAAACGCGCCTGCGAGAACTGCTCCGCCGCGCTTTCACCCGCAGTCGAAGCATCCCTACCGCCCCCAAACTCTTCCGTGAGAAGAGGAACAAAAACCTCTGCGCCTCAGCGCCTCGGCGTTGAACGGCCCCATCTTCATTTACAATCCGCGTTCATCCGCGTTCATCCGCGGTAAGGGGTTTCATGACTCGTCCGAAACCGCTGGTATTGGTCATCCTCGACGGCTGGGGCTACGCGCCCGCCTCGCCCGCCAACGCCATCTCGCTGGCGACGAAGCCCGTCTACGACAAGCTACTGCACGATTTTCCCAACACCCTCATCCAGACCTCCGGCCGCGCCGTCGGCCTGCCCAACGGCCAGATGGGAAACTCCGAGGTCGGACACCTCAACATCGGCGCCGGCCGCGTCGTCTACATGGACATCACCAAGATCGACCTGATGATCGAGAACGGCGAGTTCTTCTCGAACCCCATCCTGCTCTCCGCCATGAAGAACGCGCGTTCCGGCGGCCGCCGCCTGCACGTCTTCGGATTGCTCTCCGACGGCGGCGTGCACTCGCAGCAGGCGCATCTCTACGCCATCCTCAAGATGGCCAAGCAGCAGGGCGTGGACCGCGTCTTCGTCCACCCCTTCATGGACGGACGCGACACCCTCCCCACCAACGGCGCAGGCTACATCGAGCAGTTGCAACAGCAGGTCCGCAACCTCGGCTCCGCCGCGAAGATCGCCAGCGTCAGCGGACGCTACTACGCCATGGACCGCGACAAGCGCTGGGAGCGCATCAACAAGGCCTTCAGCGCCATGGTCGAGGGCGCGGGCGAGGGCGGCAAGTTCGTCGACCCCGTCGCCGCGATGAAGGATTCCTACAACCGCGGCGTCACCGACGAGTTCGTCGTCCCGTTCGTCTGTGTGTCGAAGAGCGGCGAGCCCCTCGCCACCATCCGGCCAGACGACTCTTGCATCAACTTCAACTTCCGCGCCGACCGCGCCCGCCAGATCACCCGCGCGCTTGCCCGCGAGAGCGGCCTCACTGCTGACGCCGGCCGCGACCTGCCCGACTCCGAAGGCCTCGACGCCGCCATCCCGCGCGGCCGCGTCCCGAAAAATCTCACCTACATCTGCATGACGCGCTACGACAAGCAGTTCGCGCTGCCCTTCGTCGTCCAGCCGGACGCGCTGCTCAACATCCTCGCCAACGTCATGGCCGCGGAGAACATGCGCAATCTCCGCGTCGCCGAGACCGAGAAGTACGCGCACGTCACCTACTTCTTCAACGGCGGCGTGGAGCAGCCGTTCCCTGGCGAGGAGCGCACGCTCGTTCCCTCGCCCAAGGTCGCCACGTACGACCTCAAGCCGGAAATGTCGGCGCAGGGCATCGCCGATACCGTCACGGACGCCGTCAACAAGGGCGCCTTCGACGTCATCATCGTGAACTTCGCCAACGCCGACATGGTCGGACACAGCGGCCAGATCCCGCCCACCATCAAGGCGGTCGAGACCGTCGACGCCTGCCTCGGCCAGATCGTTGCCGCCGTGCGCGCCAAAGGCGGCGCCATGCTCATCACCGCCGACCACGGCAACGCCGAGATGATGATCGATCCCGCCACCGGCGGCCCGCACACCGCGCACACCACCAATCCCGTCCCGCTGATCGTTGTTTCCGAGAACGCCAAGGCCTTTTCTGTTCGTCCCGACGGCGCGCTGCAGGACATCTCGCCGACCATCCTCACCGTGCTCGGCATCCCGCAACCCAAAGAGATGACGGGCCGGTCACTGCTTGTGCCGAAGTCCGATTGACGATTGTCATTCCGAGGAGCGCAGCGACGAGGAATCTGCTGTTGCTCGTACAATCGAGAATCGGCAATCGACGATCCGATGAAGCTGCTCATCACCACGCACCACCGCTTCGAACTGTGGAACGCGCCGCCGTGGTTCGCGGAACGCCTGCGCGCCGCCTTCCCACAACTCGAAGTCACGCGGCTCGCTGGATACGACCGCTTCGCCGCCGAACTCCCCGCCGCGGACATCCTCATCGGATGGTCGCTCAAGCCCGAGCAACTCGCGCTCGCGCACCGTCTGCGCTGGATCTACTCGCCCGCCGCCGCCGTGCACGCGCTGCTCTCGCCGGAGCTCGCCGCCACCAACATCGTCGTCACCAACGCCAGCGCCGTCCACGGACCGGTGGTCGCCGAGCACGCGCTCGCACTCATGCTGGCGCTCGCCAAACGCATCCCGCAGATCGTCCACTATCAGGACCAGCGCGCCTGGGCGCAGCAGTCGCTGTGGGACCAGGCGCCGCGCCCGCGCGAACTCTCCGGCGCCACGCTCGCGCTCATCGGCTACGGCGCCATCGGCTCGACCGCCGCCCAACTCGCACTCGCCTTCGGCATGGACGTCCTGGTGGTCCGCGAACATCCGGAACCGGCTACTCGCAGCTCGCAACTCGCGCCTCACAACTCCATCCAGCAGTTCGGCGACGCCCAGCTCGACGCCGTCCTCGCCCGCGCCGATTTCGTGCTCCTCGCCGCGCCGCTCACTCCAAAGACGCGCCACATGATCAACGCCGAGCGCCTCGCGCGGATGAAGCCAGGCGCCTACCTCATCAACGTCGCCCGCGGACCGCTCATCGACGACGCCGCGCTCATCGCCGCGCTCCGCGAAAACCGCATCGCCGGCGCCGCGCTCGACGTCTTCGAACGCGAGCCGCTCGCCGCCGACTCGCCCTACTGGCAGCTCCCCAACGTCCTCATCACGCCCCACTCCGCCGCGCTCACCGAGCGCCTCTGGGAGCGCCACTACGCGCTCTTCACGGAGAATCTGCGCCGCTTCCTCGCCGGCCAGCCGCTCACCGGCGTGGTGGATAAATCCGCGGGCTACTGAAGCGCGCCGGGAATCTACTTCCGCCGCTTACTTCCGAGTGACCGCCACGCCGCTCGAGCAATCGCCCACCGGGCCGAACGGCGACCCTGCCATGTTCGTCAGCGCGCCGGTGCTGCCGATGGTCAGGCCATCGGTCTGCGCGTTGTCGCAATCGCCGAGATAGAGGAAGCGACCGCTGGGATCGACCGCGCCGCCCTGCGACTCCCCGGGAGGATCGAACGGCGAACCAGCGATCTCCGTGAGCGCGCCCGTCGTTGGGTCGATGGAATACGCGACGACCTGCGCGTCGTTATCGGTAAGCGCGTAGAGGAAGCGCCCGAGCGGATCGGCCACGATCTGGAACGGCTCGGTGCTCACGGTGTCCACCGGCAAGCCGGCGATGGGCGTGAGCGCGCCCGTCGTGCTGTTGACCTTGAAGCCCATCACGGCCACGCTGTCCTGCGACGACACGTAGACGAACCCGCCGGTGCCGCTGAACAGCACCACTTCCGGCGACGAGAGAGTGGAATCGAACGGCGAACCCGCCACGGGCGTGAGCGCGCCGGTGGAATCATTGAGCGTGTACATGTAGACCTCGCCGCTGTTGCGGTCGAGCGCGGCCACGAACCGGCTCTGCGGATCCACGGACACCGAGAACGCCAGGTCGCCGCCCCCCCCAACGCTCACGGGAAAGCCGGCGAGCGGCGTGAGCGCGCCGGACGTCGTGTTGACCGCAAAGCCATCGAGGTCGGTGCCATTGGCCACGTACAGCCACTTGCCGCTCGGCGTCACCCCAATGGAGTTCGTCCAACTGGCGTTGCCTTTCGAGAGCGGCGTCTGGCCGAGGGAGGTGAGCGCGCCGGTCGTCGTGTTCACGCTGAACACTTCCACGCCGCCGGACCCGCAGTCGTCACCCACGAAGACGAACTTGCCGCTCGGATGCGCCATCACGCCCCACGGACACCCCACCGCGCTGAACGGCGAGCCGGGGGCCTCCGTCAGCGCGCCCGTCGTCGTGTTCACGCTGAAGGAGCGCAGGAAGCCGTCGAAGTCGCCGGTGATGACGAAGGCCGGAATGCCGATGGTCCCGTTGGTGCCGCCCAAGATGTGGGCCAGCTCGCCGCTGCTGCAGCCCAGGATGGCCAGCGCCGACCCGACCAGCAGCGCCAGCGCGAGAACGAAGTGTTTGCGTGAACGATTCATGGATGAGTTTCCTCCGCGCCAAAGCGCGACAAAAGTGTGGCGGACACTGTACGACGGGAAGCGTCCGCGCGCAAACGTGGTTCCGCGGAGACCGTCGTGGCCCTTCCTTCGTGCCCTTCGTGTGAAGGCCCTTCGGCCCGGTTTTCGGCCACTCGAAACTCGAAACTACAGAAAGAACTCCCGCTCCGCCTGGTCGGCCTCGAGCGCGCACCGTTCCAAATTCTGCCGCATCGTCCGGCAAACATCCGCCGCCACCCGCGCCTTCGCCGCGTCCATCCCTTCGTAGAGCAATCCGCTGAGCAGCTTCGCCATCAACCGCTGCAGCCCCAGCGCGTCGTCCGGAAAGGGCAGCAGCCCCAGCGCACCCGCCTTCCACTCCGCGTGCGCGCGGCACATCGCCTCGCCCTCGCTCACCGGATACCGGCACTGCCGCCCATCCGCCCGCCGCTCCTGGCACATCGCGCGACTCACCTGCCCATGCTCCGCCAGCAACCGCATCAGCCGCGCCGCGCGTACCGCCCGCGCCGCCTCCGCCGGCTTCAGCGTGATCCCGATCGCCGCCAGGAAACGGCTGTGCTCCTCGCGCGCCGCCGGACTCGGCTCGTTCCCTTCCAGCGTCAGCGGACGCACTCCCATCTCCATCATCCTTTCCTCGATCACCCCCCACGCCGCCCGTACTCTTTCCTGCTCCTGCTTCCATTCCTTCGTGCCGCGTATCCGCCGATACGCCAGATCAACCAACTCCGCCATCGTTTTTACCTCCTTCAACTATTAGGGTGGTTTTCAAACCTAGGGTGGCCGCCGGCGACCCTGCCGGCGGTAGGCTCGTGTGGAGGCGGGCGACCCCGCCCGCCATGTAGCGCCGGCGTCCCGCCGGCTGTAGCGGCGGCATCCTGCCGCCGCAGGAAACAAAAAAAGGACGCGCTCCGCGCGTCCCCAACGAAAATGGGCAAACGGCTCCGCCGTTTGCCCATACATCTATTGTCCCACTTTCCCCACCCCAAACAGGCCATCCATCTCCCACCTCAATCTCCCACCATTTCAGCTACTTACGCCGAAATGGACACTTTTGACCCCTTGACAAGATTCCGCCCCCAGAACAAAACCGCCACCCTCGCGCCGCGCCGCGAGGTTGGCAGAGTAGCGCCGGCGTCTCGCCGGCTGTAGCGCGGGCGTCGCTAGCGCCGCGCAGCGGCGTCAATCGGTGGAAGAGCGGGCCTTTCAGGCCCGCGATAAGGACGCAACGATGATGATTCCGGGCTTCAGCCCCGGTGCTTCATGCGCGTCGAGCGGGTTCACCGCAGCGCATCCACCGCCGCCGCAAGCCGACGCACCGACGCCGCGGGTGCCCCACCCGAGCCGGTTGTGCTCGGGTGGGAAGCAAGGAGCTTCTCCGCCGCCCGCAACAACTCCATCGACCGCCGACAGACGTCCGAGCAGTAGCCATTCCGCTCCGCGCCATGCAGCGCGCAATACTCGCAAAGGTCAATCATGCCCGCATCATCTCGATCGAGATGAGTGATCGTCAACGATCTATTCGGGTTCTATGGGTTTATTGAGCTTGAATCGCTTTGGGCGTCGGGAACCCCAGCGCGCCTGGGCTCGGGCGGGTGGCGCTTTCTCCCTAGAATCCTTCTGAATTGCGTTGGGAGTGGACGTACCGTATCGCCGTACTTGGAAGGCCTTGATTACGGGGAACTCGATGCCCTCCACAGTCCTCGGTCGTCCGGCGGAGTCTCCAGCCAGAGCCTCCCACCAGCTGCGACGAGTGCCTTTCCCCGCAGCTTTCTGCGCCGCAGTTACGCGATCCATCTTCTCAATGACCTCGGGATATCCCCAGTCGATGAGCCAGTGCCGCGCGTCAGTCGTTCGGTTCTTCGTCGACATCCTTACTTTTCCAGCGATCCATTCTGCTTTGCATTCCGCTCTCAACGACCCACACTTCGTCCTCGCCTACTAATTCGAGAATGCTCTGTGTAAAAAGTTGGTTGAAGAACCAACGAACTCGGTCGCCCTCTATCTCATCAGCGCAGGGAAAGATAAACCGGACCACGGCAGTTGTTTCGTCGATAAAGTAGCGCTGCCCAGGCTGCAACGCGGCGATTTCCTCGCGTGTACGTAGCGGGCCAGCACGGAAGCGACCACTCACATGGTTGATTGAGTATCCGAGGAAACGTTCTGCGAGCCATTCACAGATCGCTTCGGTGTACTTAATGTCCTCTCTACCTTCGCGCGGGAAGTGTTGCTCCAGCGCTTCGGCCGATGCACCTCTAAGTCGCGCCAGAACCGTATTCCGGATGAACAACGCATCCAGTGTCGTTCGCAGGTGTTCCTCGTTCGTTAGTGGAAGGAAGAACTCGAAGATAATAACGTTCTCGACAGGGTTTCTTTCATAAGTCGGCGCGCCTTTACGAACTTGGCTGACGTGTTGCCGGAATCGGTTCCAAAATGAATATGGACGGAATGCTTCGGTAACCCTGAACTTGCCATCCGGCCGCTCTGCGACGAACGGTTTGAATTGCTTTGACCAGTAGGTTTGAAAACTCTTGTGCTCCCAGCTCGTCGACCTCTCGAACTCCTCCTTTGAAAAGGGCTCTTGACTATCGAGGTGATCTAGCAGGAAATCGAACGCTTTCCTTTGGTTGTCCTCACCGGCCACTACAGCTTCCCCTTATTTGCTTTTGCAACAAACGATTCGAGTGTGACGATTGAAACCGCCTCGGGCTTCGTCAAATGTCGCGAAAGTCCACCGTCTACGAAAAACCCCCGCAGCGTCCAGCCCTCGCCACCAAGGACCAGGTAAGCCTTAGCAAATCCTTGCTCGGTTACTGCTTCGCCCAAACAAATCACCTCATACGGGACCTTCTGCTCGGCCGTACCGCCTGTCTGCTGCCACTTGAGGGAAACCAAGTATCGCTTGGAGTCCTTCTCTGCCAAAACGTCGACAACGTGCTTTCCGCACCCCAGGCGAGAGCCAATGTGCACCTGTTTCTGCACGGTATAGCCACCCTCCTCTAGCGCGGGCAGAATCATCTTCTCAAGAACGTTTCCTGTCCTCGTCCCCCGTGGCGTCATAGGTTTCTCGTAGCGACGACTTCGATTGCCGGTGTGCGATCGCCATTGCAACTGATTCTTCTCGGCGCTTGAAGGAACGTCAGGTCATATCCCAAGCGCTCATAGAGAGTTCGAATTCTCGTTGTCGATTGGTTAGATAGGACAACTGGTCCTTTGTGGGCCGAAAGCCATTCCGCCGTCTTCACCTGGTCCCGCCAGGAGAAGCCATCCTTCGAGTAAGTAGTAAATTCGACGTCGTACGGGGGATCAGCATAAACAAAGTCTTCCCGATCCAAGTCCACGATCGAGAAAGGGTCGCTCGTGAAGTTCCAAGATCGGAAGGCTCTCTTGTACTCAGAAAAATGCTGGCGATAGTTAATCGTTACGTAGCGTCCGAAGGGCACATTGAAAAAGCCGCTTCTGTTGAACCTGCACAATCCGTTGTAGCCCGTGCGGGTGAGATAGTAAAACAGCTCCGCAGCTTCACTGCTGTCTGCAGTCTCTCTCTCGATAAGTTCGTTAAAACGCTTTCGAGCGCGGTAATAAAAGCGCTCATCGTTCCTCATCGGGTTTTGGAGTACCAACCCCTTCTTCAACCAACTGTAGAGATTGATGACGTGGGGATTAATGTCATTAAGAAGTGCACGCTTGGGGGAAAGACCCAACGTTACGGCTAGGCCTCCACAAAAAGGTTCCACCAGTCTGCGGTTCGCATGCGGAAACCACAACTCTCGAACATGCGGAACCAGCCAGCGTTTGCCTCCCGCCCATTTCAGCGGCGGTCTAAGCGAAGGCCCTGCAGGCACGGGCGGGGGAGCGGTAGCGTGAAGTTCAGGAAACGCCAGTTGTTTAGCTACGCTCATAAGGCCGTTAGCAGGATTGTAGGCAATAATCGTATGAAGGCAACTGCCTTAAATCACACCGCGCACAGCAATCAAGATTCCGACAACTGCCGCGCCTCAAGCTGCTTCCTTTGGAAGGAGAATATTGAGTTCTATGCTTCGGGGAATTCTTTGCGACGCCCGGAACGCGTCAAAACCGGCAGTGCTGAGGATGACGATGGAGTCGTACCCTCTGGCGAGGGCCATCCTTTTCATCCGTGCGTCCAACCTCCAACGCCACTCAAGGAGTCGAGGGTGTTCGTCTCCGGGATATCGAACAATCTTCCCGAAGAGCTTCCGTTGAACTGTGCGCTCATCTCCGAATATCGGGTTCTCGATTGAAACCCGATGCGCCGTATCCAAAGGGCGCCCCCAGAACTCGCACTCCGAGAAACTCGACGCGTAGAACTTGCCACGCTTCGCATAAGCCTTCGGATCGGCTGGTGGAACGTGCCACCACGCCTTGCGGTTAATGTGCAGTACCAGTTTCGCCTTTAGATCGCCCTGCATGCTAAGCATGGTGCTACTGCTACCTAGCGTTGTCAACCATAAAAACCAAAGGCCGCGCCTTTGGCAGGCTCTTGGTCCCCTAGACATTCACAGCACCGTTGCGTTACGCTGCGACGCCATTCTGCAGTGAAAAGACCCTCGATGCGCACGATGCTGGCGGTAGTCCTATTTCTCTCCGCCCTGGTGGCTGGTTCGCAGAACGCCGCGCCCGCCAAGAATGCCGGCGGCAGAACGGCCGCGAAGAAGCCGCGCGTCGCCGACATGCGCTGCGAGCCGCTGCCACCGTTCTATCGCAGCGACGAGACGATGGTGCTGCAGGAGAAAATCGGCCCGAATGAGGCGAGCACCACCGGGAACTCGTTCTTCATGATGCCGCATCCGGTGAAGTACGTCGTCGTCCACCTCAAGCCGGGGACGTCCGACGACGCCGTCTATCCCGTGAAGATCATCACCCGCTACATCGACGACACCATCTACGAGAACGTGATGGGCGCCATCACCCCGCAGGCCGGCACGCCCATCGCGTGGGGTCCGCTCGAGACCGTGCCCGCCAACGTGCCCAAGTCCAAGGTTCCCGACATTCTCATCGTCAAGGTGCAGGAGAACTACGCGCTGCAACCGAACGCCAAGGGTTTTACCTACACGCTGTCAGTCGAGGGGTGTAACTAGATGATGACGAAAAAGTTTGGCGTTCTCTTGCGCAGTGCGGCGGCAGCGGTGGTCTGCGTTGCGTCCTGCGCGGGCGCGGCCTTCGCGCAGCACGATGGCCAGAAGCGCGCCCTGACCGCGAACGACTTCAAGCTGACGCGCTTCCCGCTGAAGTCCGGCATGGGGAACCGCGACGTGGCGCCGGCGCCGGATGGCACCGTATGGTTCTCGAACCAGTTCAGCGGCAGCGTCGGCAACCTGGATCCGAAGACAGGGAAGTACGTGATCGTGCTGCTCGGGCGCGGCTCCTCGCCGCACGGCATGGTGATGGGCCCGGATGGGAACCTGTGGGTCATGGATGGCGGGCAGGAGGCGATCGTCCGCGTGGACTCCAGCGACCACAAGCTCACGCTGTTCCGCATGCCCAAGGAAAAAGGCGACCTCAACCTCAACACCGGCGTGTTCGACCACAAGGGCGCGTTCTGGTTCACCGGCCAGAATGGTTTTTATGGGCGCCTCGACCCGGCGACCGAGAAGATTCAGTTGTGGCGCGCGCCGAAGGGGTTTGGCCCGTATGGCATCACGGTGACGCCGCAGGGGACGGTCTGGTACACGAACTTTGCGGCGAACCATTTGGTCGGCATCGATCCCGCAACCTTCAAGACGACCGTGGTCGAGCTGCCGTATCCGAGTCCCACCGGCGCTCGTCGCGTGTGGTCGGACTCGCAAGGGAACCTGTGGCTCGGCACCTGGGCGAGCGGCGAGTTGCTGCGCTATTCGCCTGCTGCGAAGTCCTGGACCGCTTACAAGCTGCCGGGCTGGGGGCCGCGCGCGTATTCCACCTACGTGGATGAGGACGACATCGTGTGGGTGTCGGACTTCACGGCCAACGCCGTGCTGCGTTTCGACCCGAAGACGCAGTCGTGGGTCGATTTCCCCGGCCTCAGGCCGCAGTCGCAGGTGCTGGAGATGAACGGCCGGCCGGGACAGGCCTGGGGCAGCGAACAGGGCTCGGACCTGGTGTTCGTCATCGAGAAGAAATGACAGTGGCTAGTGGCGAGCGGCTGGTGGCTGGTGAAAAACTCGCTGACGCGATGCCCTTGAAGCGGATGATTTGAAGAACAAAGAAAAAGCCCCGTCCCGCGAGCGCGGGACGGGGCTTAGGTTTTGCTAGCCACTAACCACTAGCCACTAGCCACTGGTTTTAGAAGCCGCCCATGCCGCCGCCGTGTCCGCCCGGCATCGGCATTTCTTTCTTCTCTTCCGGCAGTTCGCTGACGAGCGCTTCCGTGGTGAGCATGAGCGCCGCGATGGAGCCGGCGTTCTGCAGCGCGGTGCGCGTGACCTTGGTCGGGTCGATGACGCCGGCCTTGATCAGGTCCTCGAACTCGTCCGACTGCGCGTTGTAGCCGAAGCCGGAGTCCTTCGAGTCGCGCACTTTGCCCACGATGATCGCGCCCTCTTCACCCGCGTTGGCAACGATCTGCCGCAGCGGCTCTTCCAGCGCGCGCTTCACGATGGTGGCGCCGGACTGCTCGTCGCCGGTGAGCGACTTCGCCAGCTTCTCCACCGCCGGGATGCAGCGCACCAGCGCCACGCCGCCGCCGGGGACGATGCCTTCCTCGACCGCCGCGCGCGTCGCATGCATCGCGTCTTCCACGCGGGCTTTCTTTTCCTTCATCTCGGTCTCGGTCGCGGCGCCGACCTTGATCACCGCCACGCCGCCCACGAGCTTCGCCAGGCGTTCCTGGAGCTTCTCGCGGTCGTAGTCGCTGGTGGTCTTGTCGATCTGGGCGCGGATCTCTTTCACGCGTCCTTCGATCTCAGCGCCCTTGCCCTTGCCCTCGATGATGGTGGTGTTGTCTTTGTCGATGGTCACGCGCTTGGCGCGGCCCATGTCCTCGAGCTTGATGTTCTCGAGCTTCAAGCCGAGGTCTTCGGTGATGGCCTTGCCGCCGGTGAGGATGGCGATGTCCTGGAGCATCGCCTTGCGGCGGTCGCCGAATCCCGGCGCCTTCACCGCGATGGCCTGCAGCGTGCCGCGCAGCTTGTTCACCACGAGCGTGGCGAGCGCTTCGCCTTCCACGTCTTCCGCGATGATGAGCAGCGGCTTGCCGGCGCGCGCGATCTGCTCCAGCAGCGGCAGCAGGTCTTTCATCGAAGAGACCTTCTTCTCGTAGATGAGGATGTAGGGGTCCTCGAGGATGGCTTCCATGCGCTCCGGATCGGTGACGAAGTAGGGCGAGAGGTAGCCGCGGTC
This sequence comes from Candidatus Korobacter versatilis, assembly GCA_016185395.1. Taxonomy (GTDB): domain Bacteria; phylum Acidobacteriota; class Terriglobia; order Terriglobales; family Acidobacteriaceae; genus JACPNR01. Next base: position 573,349 of record JACPNR010000004.1, on the reverse strand, counting down.
GAACTGCATGCCTTCCACGACCTCGAGCTGCGTCTCCATGGTCTTGGATTCCTCGACCGTGATGACGCCGTCCTTGCCCACCTTCTTCATCGCTTCCGCGATGATCTTGCCGATGGTCTCGTCGTTGTTCGCCGAGATGGTGCCCACCTGCGCGATCATGTCGCCGGAGACGGGCTTCGAGAACTCGTCGAGCGCGCCCTTCTTGCGGTTGCCTTCCTTGTCCAAGGACCCGCAGACGGCGGTGACGGCCTTCTCGATGCCGCGCTTGAGCGCCATCGGGTTGGAGCCGGCGGCGACGATCTTCACGCCTTCGCGGTAGATGGCCTGCGCCAGCACGGTGGCGGTGGTGGTGCCGTCGCCCGCGACGTCGGACGTCTTGGAGGCGACTTCGCGCACCATCTGCGCGCCCATGTTCTCGAGCGTGTCCTTCAGCTCGATCTCTTTGGCTACGGTCACGCCGTCCTTGGTGATGGTCGGCGAACCGAACTTCTTCTCGATCACGACGTTGCGGCCCTTGGGGCCGAGCGTGACTTTGACGGCGTCCGCGAGTACGTTGACGCCGCGGAGGATGGCCTGACGGCTCTCCTCACCATGTACGATCTGCTTTGCCATTTCGTTGCTCCTTCAAGATTTCGTTGTGCGGGCATCATCGCCCGGGATGCTTCCGGTCCCTTAACGGCGCGAAGACGTAGCGTGCTTCTCGGCCGGCTTGGCCGCTCCACTCAGGATGCCGAGCACTTCTTCCTCGCGCATGATGAGCAGCTCTTCGCCGTCGATCTTGATCTCCGTGCCGGAGTACTTGCCGAACAGGATGCGGTCGCCGGCCTTCACGTCCAGCGGACGGACCTTGCCCTCTTCGTTGCTCTTGCCTTTGCCAACGGCGATCACTTCACCCTCTTGCGGCTTTTCCTTCGCCGTGTCCGGGATGATGATGCCGCCGCGTACGGTTTCGCCCTCTTCGATCCGGCGTACCAGCACGCGATCGTGCAGGGGAGTAAGCTTCGTAGCCATTCGTGTTGCTCCTTTCAGGATGTGTTCGTTGCTTCAGTCGTGGCGCGGTCGCGCCGAAAACTCATGAGAGCCCTTGTTGCTGATGAACCTCTTGCTCGTCCTGCCTGCTTATACGGCCGAAATCCGCCCCTGCCGCCCGCCTCCGCAGCCCCGATTCTGTCAACCGGGTGGACTGTGGAAATCATTGATAGGAAAGGCGTTGCGTTGCGGGGTACAACAGAGCAGAGAAGCCGGTTAGCACTCATCTACTCTGAGTGCTAATTATAGGAATGTGAGCAGGGGACTGTCAAGTCTCCGCGGGACGCGGCGCGGATTGCGGTGGCAACGGGAGTTTCCTGGCGCGGGTCTAATGGAATAGAGGTAGGATGGGCGAGAGTTTGAAAGTGCGTCCATCTTTCTTTGTGGTGTCTTCGTTGCGGCGTCTCGGCCCATCCCGGCAGGCTCGTCCTCTCCTCTTCTATACATCCGTTCTTCTGCTAAGCCTCGCGGGGGTGTCGGCGGGGCAGGATGTTGGGCTGGTGCTGGCGTCGCCGCCGCTTCCGCCGGTGGCGGCGGAGGAGGCCACGCGGGAGGTGGTGGACCTGCCGCGCGCGGCAGGGGAGTGGCCGGTCATCGAGCCGGAAGTCACGCCGGAGCTGGCGGAGAAGATCGCGGCGGAGCGGAAGGTCCAGCCGAAGTACGACGTGGCGAAGATCGGGATGCGCGGCATCGGCGGCGGGATGAACTTTTATTCCATCGAGCGCGAGACGGCGATGGGACGCGAGCTGGCGGGACAGGTGGAAGGGTCGGCGCGCCTGCTGAGCGACCCCGTCGTGACGGAGTACGTGAACCGGCTGGGGCAGAACCTGGTGCGGAACTCGGACGCGCGCGTGCCTTTTACCATCAAGGTGATCGACTCGGAAGAGGTGAACGCGTTCGCGCTGCCGGGGGGATATTTCTACGTGAACAGCGGGCTGATCGTGGCGGCGGAGAACGAAGCGGAGCTGGCCGGGGTGATGGCGCACGAGATCGCGCACGTGGCGGCGCGGCACGCGACCAAGAACCAGACCAAGGCGGAGCTGTTCAACCTGGCGTCGATCCCGCTGATCTTCATCGGCGGGCCGGCGGGGTACGCGGTGCGGCAGGCGGCGAGTCTCCTGGTGCCGATGGGCTTCCTGAAGTTCAGCCGCAACGCGGAGCGCGAGGCGGACCTGCTGGGCATGGAATACATGTACGCGACGGGCTACGATCCGGGGGCGTTCCTGGAATTCTTCGAGAAGCTGGACGCGCGCGCAAAAGAGAAGCGCTCGGTGCTGGCGAAGGCGTTCTCGAGCCATCCGATGACGGGCGACCGGATCAAGGACGCGCAGAAGACGATTGACCGCTACTTGCCGGCACGCGACCAGTACGTGGTGACGACGAGCGAGTTCGAGACGGTGCGGGCGCGGCTGGCGGCGCTGGAGTCGCGACGGATGGTGGACCTGGGGACGGGGCGGCCGCGGCTGAGGACGCGGTCGAGCGGCGGCGGGACGTCGAGTGCGCCGGGCGGCGGGAACGGGCCGGTGCTGCGGAAGCCGAATTAGCTCCGAGTTGCGAGCTCTGAGGCGCGAGTAGCCGAACACCTATCAAGTGCTTGACAGGATTTCGCTGCGGTCACTTTCGCTCCCACACAAGCGGACGCTTGTATGGGGCACCCACATTCGCGTCGGGCACCCGGCAGATTCTGTAATGCGCTGATAAACATGTTGCCAACCATATCCATAAGTGACGTCACGCAGGAGGAGAGCCTAGCTGCTCAGGCCTACTACTCGAATTACGGGGAATGGTCTTGGGATCGGGAGACCTACACCTCACCAGACCGACGTTGCACCCTTGAACTCCATCTAACGGGATTGCCCCGTTCCGAAGTCTCGAAGGGATCGTGCCCACCGGAAGGGGGCTGCATAGGCACCACCTTATCGAGCAACGACTCGCCGCAAGATTGGGTGTGCTGCCTGGCGACATTCCGACCATCGTGCTTACGCCGAGCGAACATCAGCCCTTCACTAACGCCTGGCGTGATGCAATAGGCTATGTCAGCGGCAAGAACCCGGTAGATACGGCCACCGCGACGGTCGATCAGATTTGGGAAGCTGCACAGAAGGTCTACGCGGACTATCCTGGTTTGTTGGAAGCCGTTCGAAGGTTTATGAACAAATGATTGGGGAGTAACTGATAGTGGAGATTTGGCACCGTATTTGGATTGATGGCAAGGATGTAGAGGATTGGCGCGGACGCGGCTTGAAGGTTAACCCCATTCGGTCTGCGTTTTATCCCGACGGAACCGCGAAGACCTGGGTTGGTGACGTGAGTGAGAGCAGCAGCCTGTGGCCGGAAGCCAAGGCCTATGTGGGAGATAGGCCGCACTTTCTTAACACGATCTTCACCGATGAGGAGCGGCTAGCGGCGGAATGGTGCATCCTGCGTGGCTTGTACACGTTACCAAAGCCGGAGGGAGGATACTGGAGCCCTCTTTATTACGGGGGAATGTGTCCAGTTTGTGGTAGCGGCTGGACGCAGATTGCCCCATTTAGGCTTTCGATGGAGCCGAATGTCCGCCGGAATGCCTTCGCAAGTTTGGGCGGAGACGAGTTGTTCTCTACGGATGCCGTCCTTTCCCAGTTCGCAACCGAGGGTGTTCGCGGGTTTGAGATACAGCCAGTGCTGATCAACCGCGAGCGCTGCGCGAGCAACAATGTGAAACAAGTCATCGCGAGCAATGTAGCCGGGCCGGCGCTGGCCGAAGATCTTGTCGAGCACGAACACTTCCGGTCGACCAAATGCGCCTGCTGCGGGCGAACCTGGCACTTGTACTACAGTCGCGGCATGTTGCCGTTACGCAGGTCTGCCCTAAGGTCCGATGTAGATTTCCAGATGACAGATGAATGGTTTGGAAGCGGGAGGGCCGCCCGCCGAGAGATCTTGGTATCGCGACGTGTGGTCCACATGATCCTGAAGAATAAATGGCGAGGGGCTGGTCTTGCGCCAGTCCAAGTCGTGTGACCTACGACTCGGTTGGCAATCTCACCGCGAAGGCCGACTTCAACGGCCGCACCACCACCTACCAGTACGACGCGAACAACAACTGGCTGAAGAAGAAGGTCCCGGACGCGGCCTTCGGCACGGCGTCCACCGTCAGCTTCACCTACACGCCGGTGGGCCGCCGCCAGACCATGGCGGATGTCTCCGGCACCACCACGTGGATCTACGACCAGCGCGACCGCGTGACGTCGAAGCTCACGCCCGAGGGCACGCTCAACTACACCTACGACAAGGCCGGTGACCCGCTGACCATCCGGTCGTCGAACCCGAAGCGCGAGGGGCACCCACAGTTACGGTGTGCCACGCGCCAGACATATCAGCAGATAGAAGACGAGCTGCGCAATCAGTACAACCTGGGATACCCGCCGGACCGCACGGTCGCGGCAGGGGAGTATCGGCGCATCCAGGTGGCGACGAAACGAAGCGACCGGACGGTACAGTCGCGCGATGGGTGCTACGCGTCGCGGCAGGTGGCGGCGAGGAACTGAGCGGCCGGCGTAAGGAGTGATGGTTGCCGGCGGGCGGGGTCGCGCGCCTCCCCACGAGTCGTCGTCAGCGGCGGCCGGATGCCGCCGCGCCAGCCGGCGAGACGCCGGCGCTCCTGGGCGGGGTCGCCCGCTTTTACACGAGTCTTGTCCGTCCGAGGTAAAATGGCAGCAGACCCTATGAAGAAGAGATCTCTACTGGTGGCGGCGGTGGTGGCGATCCTGAGCGTTGGCGCGCTGGCCGGCGACAAGGGTTATTCCGACCTGAAGTTCGTGGTGGTGAAGGACGCGAACGGGAAGCCGGTGCGCAACGCGAGCGTGATACTGCATGCGGTCAACAAGAACGGGAAGCAGGAAAAAGGCGGGCTGCAGCTCAAGACCAACGCCGAGGGCCAGGCGAACTACGCCGGCATCCCGTATGGGAAGCTGCGGATCCAGGTGATCGCGACCGGGTTCCAGACATTTGGCGAGGACTTCGACATCAATAAGCCGGCGATGGAGATCAATATCCGGGTGAAGAAGCCGCAGGACCAGGTGACGATCTACGGAGAGAAGAAGTAGATAGTAGTTAGGAGTTAGTAGTTAGGAAGGTCGCGCTAAACAGCGCGGCCTTTTTCGTTGCACGATCCTCCTGGGCCCACATGAGCGGCGGCAGGATGCCGCCCCACCCGCCGGCGGACGCCGGCGCTCTCCTTACAAGGTCTGCAGGAAGGCGACGAGATCGGCCTTTTGCTGCGTGGTGAGGTTGAGGTTGAAACGCTGGTTGTAGAAGTCGACGACATCGCCGAGGGTGGCGGCGGAGCCGTTGTGGAAGTAGGGGGCGCGGGCGGAGAGCCCGCGGAGGATGGGGCCTTTGAACTTGCCGATATCGGCGCAGCGTCCGGTGACGAGGGCGCGTCCGAGATCGGTGACGTTTACTTCGACGCCGGTCGCGTTGCAGCGCACGGTGTAGACGGGGAGGCCGGTGGTGTTGAGCGGAGGCAGCGCGGGTGCATCGGCAATGCCGATGTTGAGCGGCGCGGCGACGGAGTGGTTGCCGACGTTGGGCGAGTCGTGGCAGGTGGTGCAGGTGCCGTTGATGACGGGGGCACCGAGCGCGTCGTTCAATCCGCCCACGCCGGTGATGGGGATGGGGAGGGTATTGAAGAGCGCCTGGCCACGAGCGATGGAGCGGCGCGCGCGGGTGGTGGCGTCGGAGCCGGCGAGGCCGGTCCAGGCGGAGTAGGTGGTGAAGACGACCGGGTCGAAGGCCTTGCCGCTGGGATTGCCGCCGAGCGGGTCGTTGATGCCGAGGAAGAACTCCTGCTGCGACAGGTTGGACGCGCCGCCGGTGGCCCGGCGCTGGATGAGATCGCCGGCGAGCTTATCGGTTTCCTGGGCGGTGTACATGGCGAGCTGGAAGTCGGCGATGGCCTTGGCTTGCAGCGGCGTGGGCGGGGTGGCGGCCTGAGCGTGTCCCATGGTGGCGTCGATGGCCTGCTGCTGGAGGTCCTGCGCGATGGATTTTCCAGGAGCATTCTCGCGGCCGTCCCACATGACGGTGGAGAGGAAGGCGACGCTGGTGCTGGGCAGCGGGCGGCGATAGAGCGACGGGTCGGTGATGGTGGTCTCGGCGCAATTGTGCGGGTCCGAGATGTTGACGATGGTGAACTCGGCGGTCGCGGGCGTGTGCAGGGAGACGCGAATGACTGCGCGATCGAGCAACATGCTGTAAGCGGACTGGCGCGCGGCGACGGTGGAGACGTCCGCACTGGGGCAGTTGGAACCGTCGTTGGTGCGGAAGATGGGATCGGCGCCGCCGGTGGCGTTGAAGCGCGCGCGCACGCCGGCGGGCGTGATGGTCCAGCCTTCGGAGGAGACGTGGCAGGAGTTGCAGGTGCGTCCGTTGGCGCCGAGTTCCTGGAAGAATGGATTGTTGATGTCGATGCTGCCGGTGGTGGTGAAGGTGCCGAGGGCGCCGGTGGCGTCCTGCGTGATGAGCGGGTTCGAGACTTTTTCCTTGGCGGAGATGTTGAGCGTGAACAGAGCGAGAGAAGTGGCGGCGAGCGCAGCCAGAGCCAGCACGCGCGCAGAGGGACGCATGTTCATCGAAAGGACTCCTGCGGGGACGCGGACGGATCGAAAAAGTGAAGCCCGAAAACCCGGCGGGATGTTGCTACGAGCAGCAGCAGCTTGCAAGGCCTGGGGCAGGAGAATTTGGTACATGTACGAAAGGACTAGGGGGGAGGGTCAGGGCGGCGGGGAGCGCGGGCAGGATGCCGACGCTCCCCCCGACTGAAGCCGGCTTCCGGGACGCCGGCGCTACAGAAGCGAGCGGAGGTCGCGGCGGAGGATCTTGCCGGAGGGGTTGCGCGGGATGGAGGCGACGAAGCGGACTTCCTGCGGCTGTTTGTACTTGGTGAGGCGGTCGGAGACCCAGGCGCCGAGTTCGCCGGCCAGCTTGGGCGAGCCGAGGTCGCCATCGCGGAGGACGACGAAGGCGATGGGGAGTTCGCCGGTGGATGGGTCGGGGCGTCCGATGACGCCGACGTCGCGGACTTGCGGGTGCTCGAGCAGGCAGGCCTCGACTTCCGCGGGCGCGATGGGGAAGCCGTTGTACTTGATCATCTCTTTGCGGCGGTCGACGATCTGGAAGAAGCCGCCGGAGTCGACGCGGGCGACGTCGCCGGAGTGATACCAGCCGTTGCGGAGGGCGGCCGCGGTGGCTTCGGGAGCGTTCCAGTAGCCGAGCATGAATTGGGGGCCGCGCATGAGCAATTCGCCTTCGGCGAATTGCGGTTTCCAGTCTCCGGTTTCCAGTTTCCCGTTGGGTGGAGCGGGGCTGGTGACGTCGACTTCGGCGCCGTCGTCGCAGCGGAGTTTGCATCGGGTCTCGGCGACGGGGTGGCCGATGGTGTCGGGGCGGTAGCGGCCGGGCTCGATGAAGCCGACGTGGGTGACGGGCGAGGCTTCGGTCATGCCGTATCCCTGGGCGACCTTGATGGCGGTGAGTTCGGTGAAGCGGCGCGGCAGCTCGGGCGCGAGCGGCGCGGCGCCGGACTTGGCGTAGCGGACGTGATGGTCGCGCGGGAACTTGCCGGCTTCCGCGGCGTGAGAGAGCGCGTTCATGACCGGCGGGACCATGGGGAGCCAGGTGATGGACTCGCGGGTGATGAGGTCGCAGGCGCGGTCGACGTCGAAGCGCGGCATGAGGACGAGCGTGGCGCCGAGGAAGAGGGATGGGTTGAGGATGACGTTGAGTCCGTAGATGTGGTAGAGCGGGAGGAAGCAGAGCGTGATCTCGCCGGCGCGCGGCGAAGCGAGCTCGGTGGGACGGATGAACTGGTAGGCGTTCGCGACGAGGTTCTCGTGCGAGAGCATGACGCCCTTGGGGAGTCCGGTGGTGCCGCTGGAGTAAGGAAGCGCGGCGAGGGTGGCGCTGGCCGGTTGGCCGGGGGCGGGCAGCGGGTGCGAGGTGGGCTTCAGCAAGTCGTCGAAGGGCGCGGCGCCGGCGGCGTGCTGGCGCGTGGTGAAGATGCGCTGGAGTGCGGGGAGTCCGGCGAGGTCCATATCCTTTATTAGGGGGCCGTCGGAAATAAGGATGGCGGCGCCGGAGTTCTCGAGCTGGTAGCGGACCTCGCGCTCGCGGTAGCTGGGGTTGAGCGGCGTGGGGATGCACTGGGCGAGCGTGGCGGCGTGGCAGGCGGCGGCGAACTCCCAGGAGTTGGCGAGGTAGATGGCGATGACGGAGCCGGGCCGGGTGAGCGCGGCGAAGTTGCGGGCGATGCGGGAGACGAGGTCTCCGTATTCGGCGTAGGTGAGGCGGCGGTCGTTGGAGGTGTCGATGATGGCGGTGTTCGAGGGGAAGCGGGAGCAGGCGTCGAGGACGGCGTCATGGAGGAAGACGTTTCTGTAGGGGTGGGAGAGGGTGCGCATGGTCGTTGCCTAGAACCTACCACAGAGACGCAGAGGCAGTCGCTAGCCGCCGGTCGCTAGTCGCTAGCGAAAACCGGGGCCGAGCACCCCTGAATCAGCGGGCGTTGAGGACGCGGAGGAAGTCGGCTTCGTTCAAGTGATACTTGAAGGCCTTCTTGCCGTTGATGAGGACGACGGGGACTTCGTGGTTGTAGCGGGCGATGAGGGCGGGGTCGGTATCGATGTCGATCTCGTGGAGGGTGAAGGCGGCCTTGGCGCGGGCGTGGAGCAGGGTCTGCTTGACCTCGTCGCAGAGGTGGCAGCCGGCGCGGGTGTAGAGAGTGACGTCCATGTGATCGCAGATTTTAGATTGCAGATTGCAGAATCGGGGAAGTTCTTAGAAGATGCAGGGTCGCGTGAAGACGAGAGAGAAACCGGGGAAACGGTCTGCCTCCCACCCGAGCAACACCGGCTCGGGTGGGGCACCCACATTGTCGTCTCTTCCATACACCATGGGGGAGCTGATGGTGGCGGCGGCGGCGCGGGAGATACGCGACCGCGAGGTGGTGTTCGTGGGGATGCGGCTGCCGCTGATCGCGTTCGTCGTGGCGAAGAAGACGCACGCGCCGGAGGCGATCGGGTTGTTCGAGAATGGCGTGATACGGGCTACGCCGTCGGCGGAACTGATCTATACGATGGCGGACCCTCCGAATATTTTTCAAGCGACACAGTGCCTGAACATGCTGGGCGTGATGAGCCTGCTGCAGTCGGGGCGGGTGGACCTGGGATTTCTGGGCGCGGCAGAGGTGGACCGGTTCGGGAACCTGAACTCGACGGAGGTCAGTACTGAGTACCGAGTACCGAGTACCGAGAAAATCGAGCGGCGTGTGATCAGGCTTCCGGGGAGTGGTGGGGCTTGTGACATTGCGTCTTTGGCGAATCGGTTTGTGGTCGTGCTGGAGCACGCGAAGCATCGGTTGCCGGAGCGGGTGGCGTACGTGACGTCGCCGGGGAATGGCGATGGGGCGGGATGGAGGACGAAGGTCGGGCTGCCGCGCGGCGGGCCGAGCGCGGTGATCACTACAAAGTGCGTGCTGCGGTTCGGCGAGGACGGCGGGGCGTACTTGGATTCGGTGCATCCGGGAGTTGCGGTGGAGGACGTGGTGGGGAATACGGGATGGACGTTGAAGGTAGCGGCTTCCATGAAGCAGACGCAGGAGCCGAACGAGGCGGAGCTGAAGGCGATACGGGAGTATGACAAGGAAGGATTCTGGACGACGTGATTGTCGCTTGACGACTGCCGATTGGAAACCGGGCCGAACACCTACCACGGAGACACGGAGGCACGGAGTTGAACGTCTAGAAAAACCGGGGCCGAGGAGCTTCACACGAAGGACACGAAGGAGAAGCCCACGAAGGACACGAAGAGAATCAAGGTAGAGGTGGCCTCGCCGGTGGCGCGGGTCACGCTGGCGAACCGGTCGCAGAACGTCATTGACATCGAGATGATGGAGGAGCTGCGGGCGGCGCTGACGGAGCTCGAGGCGCGTAGTGACGTGAGCGCGATCGTGTTCCGCGGCGGGGAGAAGGCGTTCTCGGCGGGCGTGGACATTGCGGCGCACACGCCGGACAAAGTTGCCGGGATGCTGGAGAAGTTCCACGCGGTGGTGCGGGCGATGGTGGCGTCGAAGAAGGTGCTGGTGGCGGAGGTGCGCGGGAATTGTCTGGGCGGCGGGGCGGAGATGGCGCTGGTGTGCGACATCGTGATCACGGCCGACGACGCGCAGTGGGGCTTCCCGGAGATAACCCTGGCGTGCTATCCGCCGGTGGCGTGCGTGGCGCTGGCGGCGGCGGTGGGGCAGAAGCGCGCGGCGGAGCTGATACTTACCGGGAAAACGATATCGGGCGCGGAGGCGGAGCGGATCGGGCTGGCCAACGTGGTCTGCGGCGCGCGGCAAGTGGAAGCGCGGTCGCGCGAGCTGACGTCGCGGCTGAGTGAGCTGTCGCCGGCGGCGCTGGCGCTGACGAAGAAGGCGCTGTACATGTGGGACGCTGTCCACTTCGACAAGGGCCTGGCGCGGGCGGAGAAGATTTACTTGGATGAGTTGGTGAAGACGGCGGATTGTTCGGAGGGGATTGCGGCGTGGATGGAGAAGCGGAAGGCGCGGTGGAGCCACTAGTCGTCAGTCGCTAGTCGCTAGCATAACCGAACCTACCACAGAGACACAGAGGCGCACAGAGACACTTAGGCCGAACATCCACCACGGAGGTACGGAGACACGGAGAAGTACAAAGTACACGGGCAAAGGACAAAGTGAGACAGGAGCCGAGAAGCAGATTCCTCCCTCTGGTCGGAATGACAAGTCATCCGTGATGACGAAGCTGCAGACAATGCGAGAGGCGGTGGCGGAGCTGGTGCCGGATGGGGCGAGCGTCGCGCTGGGCTGCCAGATGGAGCAGATGATCCCGTTCGGGGCGGGGCACGAGATGATGCGGCAGAGGCGGTGCGGGCTGACGCTGATCGGGCCGATATCCGACGTGCTGTTCGACCAGATGATCGGGGCGGGATGCGCGGAGAGAGTCATCGCGGCGTGGGTGGGGAACGTGATGATGGGGTCGGCGTACAACTTTCGTCGGGCGGCGGAGTCGGGGGAGCTCGAGGTCGTCAACATGACGAACTTCTCGGTGGCGCTGGGACTGCAGGCGGCGGCGATGGGCGTGCCGTTTCTGCCGACGCGGACGGCGCTGGGTTCGGATGTTGCGAAGAGCAATCCGTTCTTTGCGGAGATAGCGGACCCGTTTGCAAGTACCGAGTACCGAGTACCGAGTACCGAGAAACGCGGGCGGGACGCCCGCGCTACAGCCGGCGAGACGCCAGCGCTACACGCGGTGCGGGCGATCGTGCCGGATGTGGTGGTCGTCCATGTACAGCGCGCGGATGAGCAGGGCAACGCGCACTGCTGGGGCAACTTCGGCGTGATGATCGAGGCGGTGCGGGCGGCGAAGCGCGTGATCGTGACGTGCGAGGAGATCGTGCCGGCGGAGGTGATCGCGAGCGACCCGAACCGGACGGTGATTCCCGGCTTTCTGGTCAGTGCCGTGGTCGAGGCGAAGTACGGTGCGCATCCTTCGCCGGTGCAGGGGTATTACGCGCGCGATGATGCGTACTTCAGGCAGTATCATGAGCAGACGAAGACGCCGGAAGATTTTGCGCGGTGGGCGGAGCGGTGGGTGTACGGCGTGAAGGACCGGCGCGCGTATGCGAACCTGCTGGGCGCGTGCCGGTTGGAGGAGCTGGCGGTGAAGCGGCATGCGTATGCGGCAAAGGCGGACTTTGGTTATTAGCGACGGAAGGCGTTCACACGAAGGGTACGAAGGAAGAGCGCACGAAGGGGCACAGCGAAGAGTGTTGGTGAGGTAGGGGTTCCTCGCCTTCGCGCTCGTCCCGCAGGAGCGGGACGAGTGCTTCGCTCGGAATGACAATTCAAAAGCGGAGTATTCAGGAACGATGGAATTCGAGATCACGGTAGAGGACGCGAAACGGGAGATCGAGGGCGGGAAAGTCGTGCTGGTGGACGTGCGGGAGCCATGGGAGATTGACACGGCTAGCCTGGCGGGGGCGAAGCTGATCCCGATGGGCGACCTGCCGGCGCGGGTGCAGGAACTGGATCCGGACGCGCACATCCTGGTGCTGTGTCATCACGGACGGCGTTCGCTGCAGGTGACGAGCTGGATGCGCGAGCAGGGCTACGCGCGGACGCAGTCGGTGAAGGGCGGCATCGATGCGTGGGCGAAACAGGTGGATAGCAAGGTGCCGGTGTACTGAGTCGCGAGTTGTGAGTTGCGAGCTGTGAGTAGCCGTGGAAATGAAAAAAGAACTCATCGAGTTACGGGTGAACGGGCGGCGGCGGGAGGTGGCGATCCCGCCGAACAAGCTGCTGCTGGACGTGCTGCGCGAGGACCTGGACCTGACCGGGTCGAAGCGCGGGTGTGATGATTCGTCTTGCGGCGCGTGCACGGTGCAGGTGAATGGCGTGCCGGTGCTGGCATGCACGGTGCTGGCGGCGAGCGTGAGCGGTGACGAGCACGAGGTCCTGACCATCGAGGGCATCACGCAGCACGGCGCGCTGGACGCCATCCAGAAGGCATACGGCGATTGGGGCGGGGCGCAGTGTGGATACTGCACGCCCGGGTTCCTGATGACGGTGAAGGCTTTGCTCGCCGCGAATCCTGAGCCGACGGAGGAAGAGGTGCGGCGGGCGCTCTCGAGCAACCTGTGCCGCTGCACCGGGTACACGCAGATGTACGAGGCGGTGAAGGCGGCGATCGAGGCGGAACAGAAGGGGATGGCGGCGGCGAAGTAGTTGCGAGTCGTGAGTTGCGAGTGGCCGAGAACCGTTCACACGAAGGGCACGAAGGAAGCGCCACGAAGGGACTCACGGAAGAGTTTGGTGGCGGTAGGGATTCCTCGGAATGTAACTAAACAGCAGACATGGCAGATAACGGCAAAAACGGGAATCAGTTCTCGGTGATCGGGAAGCGGATCGCGATGATCGATTCCGCGGGGAAGACCACGGGCGCGGGGAAGTACACCGACGACCTGGCTGTCCCGGGAATGCTGATCGGGAAGATATTGCATGCGACGCTGCCGCACGCACGCATCGCGAAGATCGACACGCGCAAGGCGATGCTGCTCGAGGGCGTGGTGTGCGTGGTGGTGGGGACGGACGCGCCCAACAAGTACGGCATTCTTCCCGTCGGGCACGACGAGACGGCGCTGGCGGTGGACAAAGTCCGGTACGTGGGCGACAACGTGGCGTGCGTGGTGGCGGTGGACGAGCAGACGGCCGAGAACGCGATGGAGCTGATCGAGGTGGAGTACGAGCCGCTGCCGGCATACTTCGATCCGGAAGAGGCGATGAAGGCGACCTCCGACCTCATTCATGATCACAAGGCGAACAACATCGAGAAGGACTATCACCACGTGTTCGGCGATCCGGATGCGGGGTTCGCGGAGGCGGATGAGATCATCGAGGGGCGGTACATCGCGAACGAGGTGACGCACGCGGCGATGGAGCCGCACTCGACGCTGGCGCAGTTCGACATTGATTCGCAGACGGGGCAGCCGACGAAGCTGACGGTGTGGTCGTCGACGCAGGTGCCGTACTACCTGCAGCACAAGCTCTCCATCGTGCTCGACATGCCGATGGCGCAGATACGGGTGATCAAGCCGCTGGTGGGCGGCGGGTTCGGCGGGAAGAGTGAAGTCATCCCGCTGGAGATCATCGCGGCGGTGGCGGCGCGCAAGGCGAAAGCCCCGGTGAAGATCACGTACACGCGCGAGGAAGTGTTCTGGGCGCACCGCGGGCGTCCGCGAACGATCGTGGACCTGAAGACGGGCGTGAAGCGCGATGGGCGGATCACGGCGGTGGCGGCGAAGGTGATCCAGGACGGCGGCGCGTACTGCTCGTATGGCGTGGTGACCATCCTGTATTCGGGCGCGCTGCTGGGCGCGCTCTACGACATTCCCCACATCAAGTACGACGGCTACCGCGTGCTGACGAACAAGCCGGCGTGCGGCGCGATGCGCGGGCACGGGACGGTGAACGTGCGGTTCGCGTTCGAGTCGCAACTGGACGAGCTGGCGGCGAAGATCGGGATGGACACGGCGAGTATCCGGCAGAAGAACCTGCTGCAGGCGCCGACCATCACGGTGAACGGGCTGCGGGTGCAGAGCTACGGGCTGCCGGAGTGCATCGAGAAGACGGTGGCGCGGTCGGCGTGGCACGCGCGCAAGGGCAAGCTGGGACGCGGGCGCGGGCTGGGCATCGCGTGTTCGCACTACGTGAGCGGAGCGGCAAACTCGATCATCCGGTCGGACATGCCGCACTCGACGGTGAACCTGAAGCTCGACCGCGACGGCGGCGTGGTCATCTACACGGGCGCGAGCGAGATCGGGCAAGGGTCGGACACGATGATCGCGCAGGTCGTCGCGGAGACGCTGGGCTGCACGCTGGCGCGCGTGAAGGTGATCGCCGCGGACACCGACCTGACGCCCATCGACATCGGGTCGTATTCGTCGCGGGTGACGTTCATGAACGGGAACGCGGGGATACGCGCGGCGCAGGATGTGAAGGGGAAGATGGTCTCCGCGGCGGCGAAGCGGATGCAGTGCGCGCCGGAAGACGTGATCATGCGCGACGACTTCGTGTTCAAGCGCGGCGTGGTGCCGGAGGGTGAAGAGCACCGCGCGCACGAGCTGCTGCGCGTCCGCGAGACGCGGAAGATAGAAGATGGCCAGGTGCTGCGCGACCAGGTGCAGATGAAGCGGCGGTCGGATGAGACGCCGGAGTACATGAGCTTCGAAGAGGCGGTGGCAGTGGCGCTCTCGGAACATCGCGCGCTGACGGGGACGGGATCGTATTCGCCTCCGCAGGAGGCGCGCGGCGGGAAGCACAAGGGCGGCGGCGTGGGGCCCTCGCCGGCGTACTCGTACTCGGCGCAGGTGGCCGAGGTCACGGTGGACGAAGACACCGGCGTGGTCACGGTGCAGAAGGTTTGGGCGGCGCATGATTGCGGGCGGGCGCTGAATCCGGTGTCGGTCGAAGGGCAGGTCATCGGCTCGGTGTGGATGGGGTTGGGGCAGGCGCTGCAGGAAGAAATGGTGTGGAAAGACGGGCTGCTGATGAATCCGGGATTGCTGGAGTATCGCAGCGCGTCGGTCGTGGAGTCGCCGGAGATCGAGTGCATCATCGTGGAGTCGGTGGACCCGGAAGGGCCGTTCGGCGCGAAGGAGGCGAGCGAGGGCTCGCTGGCGGCGGCGATCCCGGCGGTCGCGAACGCGATCTATGACGCGGTGGGAATACGGTTGCGCGAGGCGCCGTTCACGCCGGAGCGCGTACTGGCGGCGCTGCGGGCGAAGAAGGGCGTCGCGAAGAAGATCGACATGACCGAGGGTGTGGATCCGACGGCGCCGGAGAGGTTCCGGGAGCATGGCGGGAGTCTTTGGTTCAAGGGCAAGGGGCCGAAGCGGCATGCCCAGGATCCCTCTGTTGTGAAGAATCCTGCGGTGGCAGGGGATTGAGCGGAAGGACAAAGGACAATTGAAACCCGGAATGTCGAATGAAGAATGTCGGATGTCGAATGAGACCGGGGCCGAACACCCGCCACGGAGGCACCGAGACACGGAGAGGCGCTTAAGAAAAACCGGGGCCGAAGGGCTTCACACGAAGGGCACGAAGGACGAGCCCACGAAGGTCATCACGGGAGAGTTTTGAGGGGTAGGGGTTCCTCGCCCGCCACGGCGGGCTCGGAATGCAAATCTAGAAGCAGGTCAAACGCAGAAGCATGAGTCTTCCGGAATTCAAATTGATACGGCCGCGGACGGTGCAGGAGGCGATGGCGTATTTGTCCGCGAATGCGGCGACGACGCAGATCGTGGCGGGCGGGACGGACCTGATCCCGTCGTTGCGGCAGCGGCTGTTCACGCCGGCGTACGTGCTGGATATTTCCGGCATCGCGGACCTGCGCGGCATCAAGGTGAAGCCGGGGCAGGGGGTGGAGATAGGCGCGCTGACGACGCTGACGACCATTGAGGACTCGGGGTACATCGAGACGAATTATCCGGTGCTGAAGGAGGCGGCGATGACGGTGGCGTCGCCCATCCTGCGGAACATGGGGACGATCGGCGGGAACATCTGTTTGGACACGCGCTGCCTTTGGTACAACCAGTCGCTGACGTGGCGGAAGTCGTGCGGCTTCTGCATCAAGAAAGACGGCGACCTGTGCCACGTGGCGCCGGGCGGGAAGAAGTGCTGGGCGGCGTTCTCGGGCGACACGGCGCCGGCGCTGCTGTGTCTGGGCGCGGAGTTAGAGATCGTTGGGAAGAGCGGGCGGCGGCGGGTGCCGCTGGCGGAGTTCTACACCGGCGAGGGCGATGCGCGGATGAACCTCGAGAAAGACGAGATACTCACGAAGGTCTTTCTTCCGGAAGAAACGGCGGGGTGGAAGGGCGCGTACCTGAAGCTGCGGCTGCGCGGGTCCATTGATTATCCGCTGGCGGGCGTGGCGGTGGCGATGAAGAAGAATGGCGTGGTCGAGGACGCGCGCGTGGCGATCACGGCGGTGAATCCGCTGCCGGCGCTGGTGAAAGACGCCGACAACGCGCTGCGCGGGAAGGCGATGGACGCAATGGAGCATGCAGCGGAGGTGGTCGGGGAGCTGGCGGCGCGGACGGCGAAGCCGCTGACGACGAGTGCGCTGACGCCGGAGTATCGGCGGGAGATGGTGCGGGTGTTCGCGAAGCGGGCGGTGATGAAGGCGGCGAGAGCGTAGGCGCTAGTCGCGAGACCCAATCCCTACCACAGAGACACAGAGGCACAGAGGAAGCTCGGAAAAGTCAAAGGCTTACCGCGGATGAACGGATGAACGCGGATCGACCTTTGACCCGAAGTTCAAAGTCAAAGGCCGCGGCCGAGGGCGGCCGCGCCACCCGATCGTTTCGCCTCCATCCTCTATACTGGTCGGCGTTTGGCTCAGCGAGCATCGCACGGGGTATAGGGGTTCCTCGGCTTCACAGCCGGCCGCTGCGCGACCGGCTGCTACGCTCAGAATGACAACTGAAAACTAGGACGGTCCTGAAGCGCGAATGAGACGTCCGCGCTACTGCCGGCGGGACGCCGGCGCTACACGATGATCACTGACTGTCACGTACACATCCAGCCGTGGAAGCTGTTCAAGCCGGAGGCGCTGGCGGCGATGAAGCGCAAGCGGGCGGACTTCGACTTCGTCATCCGCTGCTGCGAGTCGCCGGCGGTGTTCCTGAAGCACCTGGACGCGATCGGGGTGGAGCGCGCGGTGCTGATCAACTACGTGGCGCCGGAGGTGATGGGGTTCACGCCGGAGGTGAACACGTTCATCGCCGAGTACGTGAAGGCGGCGCCGAAGCGACTGATCCCGTGCGGCAGCGTGCATCCGCGGCACACGCAGAACGTGCTGGCGGACATGGAGCAGATCGTGCGGCTGGGGATCAGGATGCTGAAGGTGCATCCGCCGCACCAGTTGCTTTATCCCAACGACTACCTGAACGGCGTGAAGGAGCTGGAGATCATCTATCGCGCGGCGGAGGCGAACGGGATCCCGGTGATGTTCCACACGGGGACGTCGATATTCCCGGGTGCGCGGAACAAGTACGGTGACCCGATGTACGTGGACGACGTCGCGGTCGATTTCCCCAAGCTGAAAATACTGTTGGCGCACGGCGGCAGGCCGCTGTGGATGGAGACGGCGTTCTTTCTGGTGCGGCGGCATGCGAATGTGTTTCTGGATATCTCCGGGATACCGCCGAAGTCGTTGCTCAAGTATTTTCCGCGCATCGAGGAGATCGCCGCGAAGACGCTCTTCGGGACGGATTGGCCGGGGCCGGGGATACCGGAGATGGAGCGGAACTTGGCGGATTTCCGCGGGCTGGCGATGACTGATGCGGCGAAGGAGCAGATATTGTCACGGACGGCGCTGGGGATATGGCCGGAGTGAGTCTTCCGCCGCGGATTTTCGCGGATCACGCGGATTGGAAACCGGGGCCGAACCTCAACGCGGAGGCGCGGAGGGGAACGTTAGACAAACCGGGGCCGAACCTCAACGCCGAGGCGCGGAGGGGAACGTTGAAAACCGGGGCCGAAAACCTACCACGGAGGCACGGAGACGCGGAATGGAACGCTAGAAAAACCGGCCCACGGAAGAGCACGGTTAGGGTAGGGGTTCCTCGCCCGCCGCTGCGGGCTCGGAATGACAATCCAAGAATGAAAAGGGCCGCCCTGCGGGCGGCCCGTGGTGTTTCTGGTCGCTGCCCGGCCGGGGGCGGCCGGGCTACAACGGCGTTGCGGCGAGCGCGGGCGAGACGCCCGCGCTACAGCCGGCGGGAGGCCGGCGCTACTTAACGCCGGCGCTACTTCTTTGGCTTGGACTTCACCTCTTTGGCGGGTTTGTTGGTGTCGGCGGCATGGCCGGGGGCGGCGGCGTAGGGCTTGGGCGGAGCCTTCAGCAGCTCATTGGCCAGCGCCTCGGCGCCGTAGACGTTGCGCAGAGCCTCGATGATGCCGCGGGAGTCGACGGAGACGGAGCGTCCGATCTGGTCTTCGTACTGGAAGTTCCAAGGCAGGGACTGGATGTTGCCGTCGAAGATGATGCCGACAACTTCGCCGGCGCGGTTGACGACGGGCGAACCGGAGTTGCCGCCGATGATATCGGGCGTGGAGATGAAATTCAGCGGCGTGGCCTCTTTGATCTTCTTCTCCGCCTTCGCCTTCATCCAGGAGTCCGGCAGCATGTAGGGATCTTTGTTGCCGTGAGCGGCGGCGTGTTTGTAGGCGCCGGCGATGGTGGTGAAGTAGGGAACGCGCTCGCCTTTCTTGGCGACGTCGCCGCGTCCATCTTCGACAAAGCCTTTCACCGCGCCATAGCTGAGGCGGAGGGTGAAGGTCGCGTCGGGATAGAGGCCGGCGCCGCCGGAGGTGAAGCGGGCCTTGGAGATGAGCGCGCCGTTGCGGCGGACGACGGCGTCGACTTCATCGTCGTAGCGCTTGCGGGCGGCGCGCGCGGCGGGATCGATGTCGCGCCAGAGCGCGATGAGCGGGTCGTCGGACCTGGCGATGGCGGCAGCGCCGCCCTCATAGAGCTGCTTGCGGACGGCGGGGTCGTCGAGATGCGAGCCGTTGATATAGAAGGCGGCGGCTTCGTCGGGGCTCTTGCCGTTGAGGGCGCGCTTGACGGTGGGATCGTTGGGGCCGAGGCGCTGCGCCATGTCGGCAAGCGCGTCGGACATGGTGACGACGTCGAGCGCCTTGTAGATGGGCGCGGTGGAGAGCAGCTCTTGCTCGAGTGATGGCAGCGCGGACTCGCGATACTCGCGGAGACGTTCCGCGTTCGGCTTCTGCTTCTCGGCGGCGAGACGGACGAGGTCGCGCGCTTTGCCGGAGAGCTCGCTGCGGAAGCCGGAGCCGCGTTCGATGTACTGAAGCTGGAAGAAGATATCGCGCTGGACCTGCATGGCTTTGGCGATGTCGTCCCAAGCGCCGCCAAACTCCGCTTTTTCTTTCGGGTCGGCGTCGATGGAGGCGCGCATCTTCTTTTCGGCGTCTGTCTTCCTGGACATGGCGGTGGGGTCGGTGAGGCCGGACTGGTATCCCTTGATGGCCTTCTGCGAGTTCTCGAAGCCGAAGATGTCTTCCTGGGCGATGCGGCGGTTCTCGTCGGCCTTCGCGGCGAAGGCTTTCAGTTTGGGGATCAGGCGCTGGTAGAGGTCGAGGCGCCACGGGTAGCTGACGTCGCGGAGGAACTCGAGCTGGGCGGTGGTGTTGAGGCGTCCGGTGGAGCCGGGGTGGCCAGAGACGAAGACGAGCTCGCCATCTTTCACGCCGGCGGTCGACCACTTCAAGTAGTGGTCGAGGTGTACGGGCTTATCGTTCTCATAGACGCGGAAGAAAGTGATGTCGAGGTCGTAGCGCGGGTATTCGAAATTGTCGGGGTCGCCGCCGAAGAAGGCGATGCCGAACTCGGGGGCGAAGGCGATGCGGACGTCGGTGAACTTTTTGTATTTGTAGAGATGGAACATGCCGCCGGAGTAGAAGGTGACCACGTCGCAACGGATGTTCTGCTTGGGGTCGGCGCACTCGGACTCGATGGCCGCCATGGCGGCGCGCTGCGCCTTGGCGAGGTCGGCGGTGGACATGCCGGGTTTGGCGCCGGCGTTGACCTTGGCGGTGACGTCGGTGATGTCGAGGAGCTGGTTGAGCTCGAGGTCAGGGCACTTGACCTCCTCGGCCTGCGTCTTGGCATAGAAGCCGGTCTTGATGTAGTCCTTGCCCTCGGTGGAGGCCTTGCTCAGGCAGTCGGCGCCGACGTGGTGGTTGGTGAAGGCGAGACCGTCGGGGGAGACGAAGGAGCCGGAGCCTCCGTTGTTGAAGCGTACCGAGCCCATGCGGAGATGGTCGAGCCATGGCTGGGTGAGGGTGAATCCGTACTTCTTCTGGATCTTGTCCTTCGGGGGAACGTTGAAGAGCCACATGCCCTCATCGGCGGGGGCGGAGAGGGCGAAGAGGGCGACGAGGCAGAGCAGGGCCGCGAGGCGGTTGAAGAGGGAAGTCATACAAGGTGACTCCGGGATGAGATGAGGAACCGGTCAGTGTAGCAGGCGGTGGTCGCGGGTCGCCAGGCAGACTGCTCAGGCCCACGAAAGATCGTTGGTGGTGAGATCCTTCGGCGGCTTCGGCCGCCTCAGGATGACACTTCCCGCAGGATTGTTGGTAGGGGCGGGCGGGCGTGTCGCCCGGCTTTACACAAGGGACGTGGCCCCAAACCGCGGTTGGAAATGGGTGCGGGGGATAGGGTATAAAGGTCGGTTAAGCAGCGGAGAGGGAAAAACCATGTCCACCACGACGGCGCCGCAGGCCCCGAAGAGAGGCCTGGAAGACGTTGTAGCCGGAGAGTCGAGCATCTGCTACATCGACGGGATGAAGGGCGTGCTCGCGTATCGCGGCATCGACATCCACGAGCTGGCCGACCACTCGACCTTCGAGGAGACATGCTACCTGTTGTGGCACGGGACGCTGCCCAAGCAGCAGGAGCTCGACGATCTGCGCCGCAAGCTGGCGCTGGAACGGAAGATGGACCCGGCCATCTACGAGATGATGCGCAAGTATCCAAAGCACGCGTTGCCGATGGAAGTGCTGCGGACGGTGGTGAGCGCGCTGAGTTTTTACGATCCGGACGAGAACAACAACGACCACGATGCGAACGTGCGGAAGAGCCTGCGGCTGACCTCGCAGATCGCGATGATCGTGGCGGCGTATGACCGCATCCGGAAGGGCAAGGAAGTGGTGGAGCCGGACCAGACGCTCTCGCACGCGGGGAATTTCCTGTGGATGCTGAACGGTGAGAAGCCCTCGAAGACGGCGGACAAGGCGCTGGACATCGCGCTCATCCTGCATGCGGACCATGAGCTGAATGCTTCCACGTTCGCGGCGCGCGTGATCGCGGCGACGTTGAGCGACGTGCACTCGGCGATCACCGGCGCCATCGGCGCGCTGAAGGGCCCGTTGCACGGCGGGGCGAACGAAGCCGTGATGCGCATCCTGTTCTCCATCGACAAGCAAAAGAAAGACGCGGTCGAGTTCGTGAAGCAGATGCTGGCGGAAAAGAAGAAGGTCCCCGGCTTCGGGCATCGCGTGTATCACACCGAAGACCCACGGGCGACGCACTTGCGGAAGATGAGCGAGGACCTGGGGAAATCCAGCGGCAATCCGAAGTGGTTCGACATGTCGCGCGCGATCGAGCTGTACCTCAACAACGTCAACAAAGACAAGAAGCTGAACGCGAACGTGGACTTCTACTCGGCGTCGACGTACACGACGCTGGGGATCGACATCGACCTGTTCACGCCGATCTTCGCGGTGAGCCGCATCTCGGGATGGACGGCGCACGTGATCGAGCAGCTGGACGACAACCGGTTGATACGGCCGCGGGCGGACTATGTGGGGCCGAAGTATCCGGCGACGTATGTGCCGATGGAGCAAAGACACTAGTAGCTAGGAGTTAGTAGTTAGGAGTCAGTAGTTAGGAGTCAGCGGCGGCCGAAGGGCCGCCGTTTTTCTTTGCGGAAAAATTTGGTGAAGGTAGGGTTCTTCGGCTGGGGCGCGGGGATGGTTTGTCCGCGCCTGCGCTCAGAATGACAATCCGGGCAAGGCCACGGGTAGAATAGAAGACATGCGAAGGGTGTATCTCGACAACAACGCGACCACGCCGGTGCTTCCCGAGGTCTGGGAGGCGATGAAGCCTTATCTCGAGACGAGCTTTGGGAATGCGTCGTCGATCCACTGGTATGGGCAGCAGGCGCGCGGCGCGGTGGAGCGGGCGCGCGAGCAGGTGGCGGCGCTGCTGGGGGCGCGGGCGGCGGAGATCGTGTTCACCTCCGGCGGGACCGAGGGCGACAACAAGGCGATATTCGGGTTGTGCGAGCCGGGTGACCACATCATCACGTCGGCGATCGAGCACTCGGCGGTGCGGAATACCTGCCAGGAGATGCAGAAGCGCGGCTTCGAGGTGACCGTGGTGGGCGTGGACCAGCGCGGGGTCGTGGATCCGGGCGAGGTAAAGAAGGCGCTGAAGCCGAACACGAAGCTGATCTCCATCATGTACGCGAACAACGAGACGGGGGCGATCCAGCCGGTGGAAGAGATCGGCGCGCTCGCGGCCGAGGCGGACGTTTTCTTCCATACGGACGCGGTGCAGGCGGCGGGGAAGATCGCGGTCGACGTGGAGAAGGTGGGATGCGACATGCTGGCCATCTCGGGACACAAGCTGCACGCGCCGAAGGGCGTGGGCGCGACGTATCTGCGGAAGGGCACGCAATGCCGGCCGCTGATGTATGGCGGAACGCATGAACGCGGGCGGAGGCCGGGGACGGAGAACGTCCCGGGGATCGTGGCGCTGGGGAAGGCGTGCGAGCTGGCGAAGAAGGCGGTGGACGACGGCACGATGCAGCGCGTGGCGGCGCTGCGCGACCGGCTGGAGCAGACCATCGTGGGCGCCATCGAAGAGTGTGGCGTGAATGGTGAGGGCGCGCCGCGCGTGCCGAACACCAGCAACCTGTACTTCAGCCACATCGAGGGCGAGCCGCTGCTGATCGCGCTCGACCTGAAAGGCGTGGCCGTCGCGACCGGCGCCGCGTGTTCGAGCGGGGCCGTGGAACCTTCGCCCGTGTTGGTGGCGCTGGGCATGGGTCCGCAGCGGGCGCGCGGGTCAATCCGGTGGAGCCTGAGCAAGCTGACGACGGCGGAAGACATTGAGTACACGCTGAGCGTTGTGCCGGACGCGGTGGCGCGGCTGCGGGAGATTTCGCCGAGCTGGCGGAAGGTGCCGGTGGCTAGCCGGTAGTCGCTCCTCCCGGAAGGGTATGGGCGCGGTAGGGGTTCTTCGACTACGGCGCGGGGATGATGCGCCCGCGCCTCCGCTCAGAATGACAATCTGGAAGAGCTAACTGGCAATGACCGAACAGCAGACGATCGCGGTGGCGATGTCGGGCGGGGTGGATTCCTCGACCGTGGCGGCGATGCTGCGCGCGGAGGGGCACAACCTGGTCGGGCTGACGATGCAGTTGTGGAACCAGAAGCGGCTGGCGGGGAAGAACGGCATGACGGAAGAGGTCACGGGCCGGTGCTGCTCGCTGGATGATGTGTATGACGCGCGGCGGGTGGCGGAGAAGCTGGGCATCCCGTACTACGTGGTGAACCACGAGCGGCAGTTCGAGTCGGACGTGGTGAGGCCGTTCGTGGCGGAGTATCTGTCGGGGCGGACGCCGATCCCGTGCTCGCTGTGCAACAGCCACATCAAGTTTGCCGACTTCCTGCGCGAGGCGCAGCAGATCGGAGCGGACAAGATCGCGACCGGACACTACGCGCGCGTGGAGCACGACGAAGAGCGCGGGCGGTGGCTGCTGAAGCGTCCCAAGGACCTGGCGAAGGACCAGACTTACTTTTTGTTTGGGCTGTCGCAAGAGATGCTAGCGCGGACGCTATTCCCCTTGGGCGGGATGACGAAGCCCGAGGTACGCGCGCGCGCGGCCGAGCACGGGTTGGCGCTGGCGCAGAAGCCGGATTCGCAGGAGATATGCTTCGTCCCCAACGGCGACTACAAGCAGTTCCTGGATTCGTATCTGGCGGAGCAGGGCGAGACGCTGCCGGACACGGCGGGCGAGTTGGTGGCGTCGTCGGGTGAAGTGATCGGGCGGCATGAGGGGATACACCACTTCACCGTGGGGCAGCGCAAGGGATTGGGCGTGGCGACCGGGTCTCCGCTGTACGTGATTGAGTTGCGCGGCGACCGCAAGCAGGTCGTGGTCGGCGGGAGCGACGAACTTTACTCGCGCAAGATGGTGGTGCGGAAGCTGAACTGGATCGCGGTGGAGGAGCCCGCCGCGGCGGGCGAGCCGATGCGAGTGACGGTGAAGATACGGAACCGGCACGAGCCCGCGGCGGCTGTGATCTCGCCGGACGGAGAGACGGTTCGCGTGGAGTTTGAGCAGGAGCAGCGGGCGATCACGCCGGGCCAGGCGGCGGTGTTCTATGACGGGGACGTGGTGGTGGGCGGAGGCTGGATCGGGTAAGGCAATTGCCGATTGTCGATTGCAGATTGCAGATTGAAAACCGGGGCCGAAGAGCAACACCCACCACGGAGGCACGGAGGTTTTCAGATGGAGCGGCAGCCGAAAGAGGCTGCCGTTCTTGTTTTGTGGAAGCTCAACGTCAAGGGCAGACGGACGGGGTCGCCCGCCTCCACACGAGCCGTCGCAGGGAGAGGACGCCTGCGTAAGAACGAAAGCGCGGGCAAGACGCCCGCGCTACAGCCGGCGAGACGCCGGCGCTACATCAGATGAAGAGTTCTTCGTCCTGTTCGGCGGCGTCTGCCTGGGGGCCACGGGTGCGGCGGCCGAGGAAGGAGCCGAGGCCGGCGGTGAGTCCCTGGATGATGGCGGAGATCTGGCGGACGGGCGAGATGACGGAATGCTGCACGAGCTCGGTGGTCTCTTCGACTTTGTCCATGGCGCGGGAGACGAGTTCGTCGGCGCGGATGATCTGGAGGCGCGTGCGGTCGAGCAGGTCGGCGACGGTGAGGTCGGCGCGCTCGACCTCGGTCTTGAGTGTGGTGGTGACGTCGACGAGGTTCGAGGTGATGGTCTGCACCTTGGGGCCGGCGTCGGCGAGGATGGCCTGCGCGGATTCGAGGGCGGGCAGGGCGCGGGACTGGACTTGCTCGATCATCGCCAGGGCGCGGGCGCTGCGGTTGCGCATGGTCAGGAACAGAGCGACGAGAATGCCGGCTTGGATGACGACGGCGATCGAGGTGACGGCGACGAAGAATGTGAGCAGGTTGGAATCCATTTCTTTAGTCCGTTAGAGCCTTGGTCCCACACGGGATGAACCCGTGTGGGGTCCGAGATTATTTTTCGGTGGCGGAGCGATACGCCTGGCGTCCCGCATCGAGTGCCGAACCGAGCTGTTCTTTCTGCGCGCGGACGACGTCCTTGCCGCGCTCGACCCACTGATTGGCCTGCTCGCGAGCGTCCCGTGCGCGCTCGTTGGCCCAATCGCGGCCTTCCTCGGCCGACTTCAAGATCTGCTCGCGCGTCTCGCGGCCGGAGCGGGGAGCGTAGAGCACGCCGACGAGGGCGCCCATGCCCAGACCCGCGATGAACCACATGAAACCATTGCCGTCTCTATCAGACATACAGCCCTCCTGGGGGATAAGTAGAACCTCGGATGGTAGCACAAAGAGCAGTCGCTAGACGCTGGTCGCTAGTCGCTAGCAGGACGATAGTCTTCGGTCTTCAGACTGCAGTCGTCAGCCGTCCCAAGTACGTTCAGGGCTTTTGGGACGGGCGGAGCAGGACTTCGCTGGCGAACGATCGTGGGGCCTGGGTGACAAGCATGGCGACCACGTGGGCCACGTCGGCGGGTTGGAGCATCTTGCTGTGATCTTTGCCGGCGTGGGGCGAGAGCTCGGTGTTGACGGAGCCGGGGCAGACGACGGAGACGCGGATGTTCGAGGCGCGGAGTTCTTCGGCGACGGAGTAGGTGAGTCCGTTGAGGCCCCACTTGGAGGCGGAGTAGGCGGCGCCGTTAGGGAGGGCGTTCTTGCCGGCGAGCGAACTGATGTTGACGATGTGTCCGCCGCGCTCGAGGAGGAGCGGGGTGAAGGCGCGGATGCAGTAGAAGACGCCGCGGAGGTTGGTGTTGAGGATGGCGTCCCATTGCTCGGGCGGCAGCTTATGGAGCGGAGAGCTGAAGCCGCCGATACCAGCGTTGTTGATGAGGATGTCGAGGCGTCCGAAGGTCTGGCGGATGCGCGCGGCGACTTGCTCAACGGAGGCGAGGTCCTGGACGTCGCAGGGCATGACTTCGCTAGGCGCCGGCAGCGCGCGTGCGGTCTGCTCGAGGTGGGCGCGGGTGCGTCCGGTGAGGACGACGGTGGCGCCGAGAGCGGAGAGCGATGCGGCGATGGCGGCGCCGATGCCGCGTCCGGCGCCGGTGATGAGGGCGGTCTGGCCGGCGAGGGGGTTGGAAGTCATGGGATGTCCTTATCTGGAGCCTATACAAGCAAAACGGCTTCGGTGGGCCCGGTGCTACGCTGCGACAACCGAGCGGCGGCAAGATGCCGCCGCTACGGCCGGCGGGACAGCCGGCGCTACGTAGGGCGGTTGCAGGCTGCGTTACGCATTTTTCAAGGCCCAAAGTGCCAACCAGTGGTGTCTCAAAAACATCCAGCAACGCTGCTGGGCGCATCATAGTTAGTACAAGAAAGGGTAACACTCCAAGCGACGCAACTTGCCTTAGCTGCGGTGCATTCTTATAATCCACCGTCTGCAAGTCGGTCGTACTTCCCGACAGGGGATGCGACTTTCGGACGAGTGTGCCAGGGAGTCCCATGGGAACGTCCTGCGCTTCGTAAGAGTTCAGTCCCAGAGTTCAAGCCCAAGAGTTCAGAAGGAGCAAGGTAATGAAGAAGCAGCTCGTGACCGTGGTACTCGCCCTGGCGGTGGCCGCGGCGGCGCAAGGGATCGGAACGCCCGCAGGACAGCAGCAGCCGGCGCAGAAGAAAGAGATCAAGGACCCGGCGGAGTACAACTCATACGTGGGCGCGATCCAGGCGCCGGATCCGCAGCAGAAGGTGGCGGGGCTGGAAGACTTCCTGGCGCGGTATCCGAACAGCGTGGTGAAGGCGGACGCGCTCGAACAGTTGATGGGCGCGTATCAGCAGATGGGGAACGGTGCGAAGACGATGGAAGCGGCCAACCGGCTGCTGCAGGCGGACCCGAACAATCTGGCGGCGCTGGCGCTGAACGTGCTGCAACTGCGTTCGCAGATCACGGGCGCGACCGACCCGAAGCTGCAACAGATGCGCGGGATGGCGGAGCGCGGGGTGCAAGCGCTGCAAGCCGGAGCGAAGCCGGAAGGAATGTCGGACGCGGACTGGGCGCGTCGCAAGACGGCGTTCGCGTCGGTGTTTGAAGGCGCGGTGGGTTTTGCGGCGCTGCAGGCGCAGGATTATCCAACGGCGCAGCAGCACTTGAAGGCGGCGGTGCAGGCGGTGCCGGACAGCTATGCCGACACGTATGCGCTGGCCGTGGCCGAGTTGCAGGCGAAGCCGATGGTGATGGAAGGCTTGTGGCATGCGGCACGCGCGGCTGCTTTGGCGCCGACCCCGCAGGCGGCGCAGCAGATCGGGACCTGGGGACAGGGCCGGTATCGCCGCTTCCACGGCGAGGTGGATGGATGGAATGAACTGCTCGCGTCCGCGAAGGCGCAGGCCAATCCGCCGGCGGGATGGAGCGTGACGCCGGCGCCGACGCCGGCAGAGTTCGCGCAGAAGTTGATGGACACGAAAAAGATCAACGAGCTCTCGCCGGATGAGATCGAGCTGATCCTGTCGAGCGGCAACCAGCCGGCGGCAGACAAGCTATGGGCGGGATTCAAGGGCGTGCCGCAACAGTTCCAGGGAAAGATCATCGGCGCACCTTCGAAGACGACCTTGCAGGTGGCGTTCAGCGCGGCGGCGATCGAGGACAACCGTGCCAGCGTGGACCTGACGATGGCGGGACCGATCCCGGCAAGCATGGCGCCGCAGGTGGGAACGATGATCCCGCTGCAAGGCATCCCGGTGAGTTACCAGGTGACGCCGGCGCAGGGTGCGAATCCGGCCACCGTCATGATCAAGATGAACGAAGGCGCGTTGCTGACCGCGGGCGGGAAGAAGAAGCCGGCGGGAGCGAAGAAACCTGCGCCGAAACATAGACGGTAGTTTTCCTGTGCACTGCGGCCGGGGCGAAAGCTCCGGCCGTTTTGTTGCTGTGGGCAAGAAAATGCGCGGGCAAGATGCCCGCGCTACAGCCGGCGGGACGCCGGCGCTACCTCGCGGCCTTCTTGTCGAAGGCGGGGAGGGGGCGCTCGGCGCGTGGAGGGCGGCGCCCCATGCCGCGGACGGAGCGGATGTCGAGCTTGAGCTCGGCGATGGTGCGCGAGAGCGTGTTGCGATGCATGCCCAGCTCGCGCGCGGCGCGGCACTGGTTGCCGCCGTTCTGCTCGAGCACGGTGAGCAGGAAGCGTTTCTTGAACTCGCGGACGGCTTCCGAATAGAGGATGCCGCTCTTGTGCATCTGCTGAACGAGCGCTTCGAGTTGGTCCTTCACGCGTGGCCTTCTTTCTCAATCTTCTGTCGCCCGCTAAAGCGGGCGAAAAACTTGTGTCGTCGGCTAAAGCCGACTCATTCATCCATCGCGACCTCGTCCCGGCACTTACGTGCCGGGCTACGTAGGTGTCGCGATTACGGCGGGCGACCTCACCCGCCTCCACACGAATCCTGGTGCTGCCAGCGGAGACGGCCAGTTGGCCGTCTCTACTTTTGTTTCTCGCTCGGCGGTGCGAGCTTTTCTTCTGCCGCCTTGCGGATCGCGAGCGTGCCTTCCTGGAACTGGCGGCGCACGTCCTCGGGGGTGATCCAGGAGAGGGCGCGGGCCCCGACCAGGAAATGGCGTCCGAGCAGCGAGCCTGCCATCGCCTGCGGGACGTACGCGGCGACAGCCAGCGCGATGACGGCGCCGGCGAGCAGGCCACGGAGCAGGCCGAAGGCGCCACCGAGGACACGGTCTACGGGGCGGAGTCCGGCGGACTTCGCGGCGCTGCGGGCAATCTCACCCGCCAGCGAGAGCAGCAAGGTCGTCAACACAAAGAGCGCGCAAAAAGCGCCGAAGTCTGCGATCGGCTGCGCCTTCACATATTGCAAAAACCAGGGTGCGACTCTGGCGTATCCCCAGGCGGCGATGACAAATCCGAAGACCACGCCAGCCAGAGAAAACGCTTCGTACAAGAAACCACGTAGAGCTGCAAACAAAACCGAGAAGGCAACGACGGCGACCAAAACCCAATCGAGCGCGGTCATCTACTGCTCGGCGACCTCACACTTTCGTTGCTACCAGCAGAGACGGCCAGTAGGCCGTCTCTACCGTTCATCCCTTTAGCTCGCGGCCGGTAAGACGGCGATACGCTTCGATGTACTTTTCGCTGGTCTTCCGGGCGACGTCTTCCGGAAGGGCCGGCGCGGGAGGCTGCTTGTTCCACTTGATGGACTCGAGATAATCGCGCACGAACTGCTTGTCGTAAGACTCCTGCGCGCCGCCGGGCTTGTACTTGTCGGCGGGCCAGAAGCGGGAGGAGTCGGGGGTGAGGACTTCGTCGCCAAGGACGAGGCCCTCGGCGGTGTGTCCGAACTCGAACTTGGTGTCGGCGATGATGATGCCCTTGGTCAGAGCGTAATCGGCCGCCGTCTTGTAGATCTTAATGGTCAGGTCGCGGAGGGTCTCGGAGAGTTCCGGGCCGACGCGCTTGACCATGTCCGCGAACGAGATGTTCTCATCGTGCCCGCTGGCGGCCTTGGTGGCGGGCGTGAAGATGGGTTCGGGGAGCTTGTCGGATTCCTTGAGGCCGGCGGGCAGCTTGATGCCGCAGACGGCGCCGGACTGCTTGTATTCCTTCCAGCCGGAGCCGGAGAGGTATCCGCGGGCGACGCACTCGACGGCGACCATCTCGGCCTTGGCGACGAGCATGGAGCGTCCCTCGAGCGGGTCCTTGTATTTGGCGAGCGCGGCGGGATATTTGCTGACGTCGGCGGTGACGAGGTGGTTGGGGACGAGCGACTTCAGGAAGTCGAACCAGAAGAGCGAGAGCTGGGTGAGGACGCGTC
This sequence comes from Candidatus Korobacter versatilis, assembly GCA_016185395.1. GTDB lineage: Bacteria > Acidobacteriota > Terriglobia > Terriglobales > Acidobacteriaceae > JACPNR01. The sequence goes on along the minus strand of JACPNR010000004.1, from coordinate 543,110 downwards.
CCTTCTGCGGGATGCCGGTGGCGAGGACGTAGTCGAACGCCGAGATGCGGTCGGTGGCGACGAAGAGCAGGTGTCCGTTGAGCGCGTAAACGTCGCGCACTTTGCCGGAAGCGTGCAAAGGAAGTCCGGGGAAGTCGGTGTGGAGGAGCACGCGGTCAGTTGTTTGGGTCACGGGAGGATTTGGTTTCTTTCTTAGGAAGAGCAGAGGAGATTCTAGCTAGCCGAAAAACTTTGTCAACGTTGTGAAAAGAGTGAAGTGTGACGAGCGGAAAAGTTTTTACCGCAAAAACCTTGACAAGAGAGTGGGAAAAGGAAATTGGGTGGATGGTGTGAAGAAAAATAATTGTGAACTGGTTATGTGGTGGTTCGTCTTTGGGCGTTGGCAACTATTGCAGCCCGTGCTCACGCGGCAGTGCGGGTGAGGTAGGGGTTCCTCGGCTTCGCTCGGAATGGCAAACGCAGGTCTTTCTTGGGTATCGGCGGCTTCGCTCGGAATGACAACAAACTCTATGCGCCGATGGCGGCGGGGCGGCCGGACTTCATGTCCTTTTGATCCGCGCCGAATTTTACCGACAGGACCTTGGAGACGCCGGGCTCCTGCATGGTGACGCCGTACATGACGGGCGCCATCGACATTGTTTTCTTGCTATGGGTGATGAGGACGAACTGCGTGCCGGCGCTCATCTCGCGGACGAGCTCGTTGAAGCGGCCGACGTTGGTCTCGTCGAGCGGCGCGTCCACCTCGTCGAGGATGCAGAAGGGCGCGGGCTGGTATTGGAAGATGCCGACGAGGAGGGAGAGCGCGGTGAGCGCTTTCTCGCCGCCGGAGAGCAGCAGGACGTTCTGCAGTTTCTTGCCCGGAGGGGAGGCGACCACGTCGATGCCCGACTCGGCGGAGTTCTCGAGGTCAGTGAGGCGCATGAAGGCCTGGCCGCCGCCGAAGAGCTTGCGGAAGCTGAGCTGGAAGTTTTCGTTGATGCGGTCGAAGGCCTCCTGGAACTTCTCCTTGGATATCTGGTCGATCTCCTTGATGGTGGCCTGCGTGTTCTCGATGGATTCGAGCAGGTCGTTGCGCTGCGTCTCGAGGAAGGCGTGGCGCTCGGCGGTCTCCTTGTACTCCTCGAGGGCCATCATGTTGACCGGGCCCATGGCCTCGAGACGGGCGCGCATCTCGCGGTACATGGCTTCTTCGGTGGCGAGCGTCTCGCCGGCTACCCGCAGGACGGTGTCGTCCGCCTGGAGCGCGGCGATGGTGAGTGAGAGCTCGTTGAGGCAGCTCTCGGCCATGTGCTCCATGTCAGAGGTAAGCTTGGCGGCAGAGGCGGAGAGCTCGCCGCGGCGGTCGCGGGCGGCGTCGAGCGCGGCACGCATGGTCTTGAGCTGGTCTTCGATGGCGGCGAGCGAGGCGCGGAGCTGCTCGGACTCGTGCTGCAGGGCAACGCCGCGTTCCTGGACGGCGGCGCGTTCGGCTTCGAGGGTGACGAGCTGCCCGGCGAGCTGGACGTTCTGCTGCTGACGCTGCTCGCGCTCGGAGCCGGCGGCGGCGATCTGGCCGGTGAGCGCGTTGACGCGCAGCGCGACTTCCTGGACGAGAGCCTGAATACGCTGGAGCGAGGACTCGGCGCCTTTGCGGCGCTCGTCCATGGCAGCGAGCGCGGCGAGGCGGTCGCTGGCAGCGTGCGCGGCGGTCTCGCGCGCAAGGTTGAGCCCGGCGAGCGAGGCTTGCGCGGTGGCGAGCTCGGCTTCGGCCTGGATGCGCGCGGTGTCGAGAGTCTGGACATGTGCTTCGCGTCCGGCGACGAAAGACTGCTTCTCGGCGCGGTCGGCTTCGACGCGCGCCATCTCGGCGCGGAAGATGGCGAGGCGGGAGTCGGTTTTGCCGAGATCGGTGGACATCTGCTCGAGGGAGTGGCCGGCGGTGAGGGCAAGCTTGTCGGCCTCGCGGCGCTCTTCTTCGAGATGGTCGAGCAGGGTGGTGAGTTCGGCGATCTCACGGCCGAGCGTGGCGACCTTTAATTCATCTTCACGCACGGCGCGCTCGAGTTCATTGAGCTGCTTCTCGACCTCGCGCAGCTCGCGCTTCATAGAGAGCGGTCCCTCGGCGCGCTGCTTGCCGCCGGTGACGGTGACGTTGTGGAAGCATTCGCCGGAGGCGGCGAGGAAGAAGGCGTCGGGATTATCGAGCGCCAGGTCGCGCGCGATGCCGGCGTCGGCGGTGATGTATCCGTTGCCGAGCTTGGGGAGGATGACTTCGAGCGATTTTCCAAAACCGTTCAGTACCTTGATGCAGCTCTTCAAGGGAACGATGGGCTGCGTGGGCGGCATGGAGCCGCGCGGCGTGCCGCGGGATCCGTCCACGGCGAAGCTGAAGCGCGCTTGGGAGTCGCTGGGATGGACGAGGAAGGTGGCGCGTCCGTCGACGCCAGTGCGCAGCATCTCGAGGCCGGCATCGGCTGCGTCCCACGACTTCACGACGACGTAGTTGAGCTCGTCGCGGAGGAAATCCTCGACCACGCCTTCATACTTGCCTTCGACCTCGAGGAAGTCGGCGAGCACGCCGACCGGGCGGAATCCCTGATCGATGATGCCGGACTGGAAAAGGCGCTTCACCGATTCGGTGGAGTAGCCGTGCTCGGCGATGACGGACTCGAGCGAATTGCGCTTGCCGAGGGCAGAAGCGAACTCGGCGCGGAGCCCGTCGAGGCGCTGCTTGCCGGCAGTCTCCGCGGCCCGCTTTTCCTCAATGGCACGGCGCGCGTCTGCCACGGTGGCGGCGAGCTTGTTGACGCGAGTGGTGGCGGACTCGAACTCGATGGAGAGCTGCGAGCGGCGGGAGCCGAGCTGTTCGATCTCGGCATTCGCCGCAGCGGCTTCGCGCGCCAGGCGCTGCGCTTCGCGGTCGAGGGCAGCGATGTTCTCCGCGGCCTGCGTGATCTGGTTGCGGACGCCGGAGAGCTGCGCGACCAGTTCCATGATCTGGCCGCGGCGCTGGTCCTGGGTGCGCTCGACGGAAACGAGCGTCTCGGCAGCGGAGCGGGCGCGCTGCTCGGCGAGCTCGGCTTCAGCGCGGGCGGCGGCCACGCCGGACGCGGCCGATTCCACAATGGCCTGGTTGGCGGCGAGTTCGGTCGACAGAGTGGCGAGTTGGGCGTTGTTGCGTTCGAGTTCGGACTGGCTGGCGCCGATGCGGACCTCGAGCTCAGAGCAGCGCTCGTCGTTGTGCTTGCGCTGCGCGGCGGCACGGTCGGCTTCGAGCGTGATCTCGCTGGCGCGGTGCGCGTTCTGCTGCGTCTCGGATTGCAGGGCGTAGGTGCGCTGGTTGGCGGCGGAATGGTCGGCTTCGAGGCGCTCGACCTCGGCGGTGCGCGAGTGCAGCTCGGCGGTGAGCGCGGCGAGGCCGGCTTCGAATTGCGCGGACTGTTGCTCGAGCTCGGCGTACTTGGAGGCGAGGACGAGGCGCAGCTTCTCGCGCATCTCGTCGCGGAGTTTCGCGTAGCGCTCGGCCTTGGAGGACTGGCGCTTGAGCGAGTTCATCTGGCGCGTGACTTCTTCAAAGATGTCATTGACGCGCGAGAGGTTGAGCTTGGCTTCCTCGAGGCGCGCTTCGGCGAGGCGCTTCTTCGTCTTGAACTTGGTGATGCCGGCGGCCTCTTCGATGATGGCGCGGCGGTCGTGCGGCTTGGAGGAGAGGATCTGGCCGATGCGTCCCTGCTCGATGATGGCGTAGGACTCGGGGCCCAAGCCCGTGCCCATGAAGATCTCCTGGATATCGCGCAGGCGGGCGAGCTTGCCGTTGATGAGGTACTCGGAGTCGCCGGTGCGGAAGAGGCGCCGGGTGACGACGATCTGTCCGCGCTTTTCCTGGGCGGCGAATTTGCGGCGGCGGATCTTCAAGACGACGCCCGGGACGACCGCGGAGGGATTTTCGGTGGCGTCAGCGGGAGACGGGCTGTCGCCCGTCTCCACCGGGGAGTCTTCGGCGTCCGCGGATTCTTCCGGGTTGGGCTGGACCTCTTCGATGTACTGCTCGGCGGATTCCTGCGACGCGGTGCGGAGATGGGCCTCGTCCCAATCGTCGGGCAGGTCGGCCTGGACGTCTACCTCGGTAGCACTGGTGAGATCGGCGCCTTCGAAGACTTCGGGATCGATGAGGGTGAGCGAGACCTCGGCCATGCCCATGGGCTTGCGGTCGCGGGTGCCGGCGAAAATGACGTCTTCCATGCGGGCGCCGCGCAGCGACTTGGCGGATTGCTCGCCGAGGACCCAGGAGATGGCGTCGGCGATATTGGATTTGCCACAGCCGTTGGGGCCGACGATGGCGGCCATGCCCTCACCGTGGAACTTGAGCTCGGTGCGGTCACAGAATGATTTGAAGCCGAGGACCTGTAATTTCTTTAACTTCAGCAACGTTTTGCTCCTCTTCTCTTCAAGGGCTACGGGGTAAACCCGCTCCGCCCTCGCCCCCGACGACGCGCTATACGGCGCGCGTCGGGCGCCCACCCGGCTGGAACCGTTCTGCTTGGGCGAAATGTAACCCGCCTAGTTAACAGAGGTCAAGCCTTTTATCCACAATATGTTGTGGGTACGTCAGGTGTACCGCAGGATGTTGCACATGGTGCGGTGCGACGAGACGTACCGGTTGTGGTGAGAAGGAGGCGGGAGTTTGCCGGAGCGAGAGAAGCATAGCACAGAATGCAGGGCAGAGTGGGGCCTGGTAGCGCAGGAAATGACGAATGTCGAATGCGGTGTGACGAATGGGTTTTAGGCGTCGACAGCCTCGCTCGCACACACGCAAAACCGGCTTGCGTGGGGCACCGACATCCTGGTGGGTCCCTTTTCTTACCCTTCGTTCCCGACGCGCTGGAAGAAGCGGATGATTGACTCGATGCCGCGGTAGAAGTTGGGGATGTGGAACTTCTCGTTGGGGGCGTGGAGGTTGTCGTCGGGTAATCCAAAGCCCATCATGACGCTGGGGATCTTCAGGAACTTTTCGAAGTCGGCGACGATGGGGATGGAGCCGCCGCTGCGGATGTAAACGGTTTCCTTGTTGAAGACTTCCTTCATCGCGACGGTGGAGGCCTGGACGTATTTGTTGTCCGTCTTGATGACGATGGGATCGGCGATGGAGAACTGCTTGATCTTGAGCTCGATGCCTTTGGGGACGAGCGTCCTCACGAATTCGGAGTAGAGCTTGAAGATCTCGTCGGGACGCTGGTCGGGGACGAGGCGCATCGAGACTTTTGCCGCGGCCTTCGCGGGGATGACGGTCTTGCCGCCGGCGCCGATGAATCCGCCGGGCATGCCGTGGACCTCGAGGGTGGGCCGCGCCCAGGTGCGCTCGAGCACGGTGTAGCCAGCTTCACCGGTGAGCTCCTTCGAGCCGACTTCTTTCTTGCGGTACTCCTCTTCGTTGAAAGGCAGCGACTTCCAGGCTTTGAGTTCCTCGGCCGCGGGCTTCCCGACGCGGTCGTAGAAGCCGGGTATCAGGATCTTTCCGTTCTCATCTTTCAACCTCGAGATGATGCGCGCGAGCGCTTCAAACGGGTTGGGCGCAGCGCCTCCGTACATGCCGCTGTGCAGATCGGTCATGGCGCCGACGGCCTCGAGCTCGGTGTAGACCATGCCGCGCAAGCCGACGCAGAGTGTGGGGAGATCGGGCGCGAACATCTCGGTATCGGAGACGAGCGCGAAGTCGGCCTTGAGGCGGTCAGAGTGTTCGCGAACGAACTTGGCGATGCCTTCGCCGCCGACCTCCTCTTCACCTTCGATGATGATGCGGACGTTGAGTGGAAGCCTTCCGCCGCCGGTCTTGAAGAGGGACTCGAGTGCCTTGACATGGATCCAGAGCTGGCCCTTGTCGTCGACGGCGCCACGGGCGTAGATGTTCTGATCGCGCTCGGTGGGCTCAAAGGGCGGCGTCTTCCATTCGTCAAGCGGGTCGGGCGGCTGAACGTCGTAATGCGCGTAGCAGAGGACGGTCGGCTTGCCGGCGGCGTGGAGCCAGTCGGCGTAGACGAGCGGGTGTCCCGCGGTGGCGATGATGTCGACGTGCTCCATGCCGATGCGTTTGAGCTCGGCGGCAACGAAGGCGGCGGCGCGACGAACGTCGGCCTGGTGCTCGGGCAGGGTGCTGACGCTGGGGATGCGGAGGAGGTCCTTGAGTTCGTTGAGGAAGCGCTGCCTGTTTTCGCGAGCGAAGTCGAGAGCGGCTGCGGACATGGGGGCTCCGTGGAGAGTGAGCAACATTTTAGTATAGCGAAGTTGAGGACGTGGGCGCGGTAGGGTCTTCGACTGCGCCTCCGTCGGAATGAAAAGTGCAAAAACCAAGCCCACCACGGAGGCACGGAGATAAAAGAGTGAAAGCGTTCACACGAAGGGCACGAAGGCAAGGCGCACGAAGGTCCTCCATGGGAGAGCGTGAGCATAGCGTGGGCTGCGCGAACGGTATGGTGGCGATAGGGCTCTCTCGCCCGCCGCGGCGGGCTCGAGATGTAAGTCAGAACCGAATCACTTGGCGAAGCGGTCGGGACTGAAGGGCGCGAGGTCGAAGGCTGGTGGCGCGCCGGTGATGAGGTCGGCCATGACGCGGGCGGTGATGGGGGCGAGCAGGATGCCGTCGCGGAAGTGTCCGGTGGCGACGAAGTATCCGGGGATGGAAGTGGGGCCGAGGATAGGGAGGTCGTCGGGCGTGGCGGGGCGGAGGCCGGCCCAGGCTTCGTGGATCTTCATCTCACCGATGTCCGGAATGAGATCAGCGGCGGCCTGATGGAGGCGCTGGATGGCCTCGGGGACGACGCGCTTGTCGAAGCCCACATCTTCGACGGTGGCGCCGATGAGGAGGCGTCCGTCGGTACGGGGAACGAGGTAGACGTTGTGTGCGCAGATGGTGTGGCGGACGACGGGCACCGCGCCGACGACGGAGAGCATCTGGCCTTTCATCGGGCGCGTGGGCAGGTGCGTACTGGCGGTGGTACCGTCGCTCGACTCGAGGTCAACAGACTCCAGTTCAGCAGACCAAGCGCCGCAGCAATTCACGACGATGGGCGCGGCGTACTCGGCGCGATCCGTGCGAACGCCGGTGAGCTTGCCGGCCTCGAAGCGCAACGACGTGACAGGCGAGCCGGTGGCGAGATCGATGTTGTCGTGCCGGGCGGCGCGTTCGAGGGCGACGCAGAGCGCGCGCGGATCGAGGGTGGCTTCATTGAGCAGCACGGCGCGGTATTCGCCGGCGATGCGCGGCTCGAGACGCGCGAGCTCCCCGGGAGCAAGGACGCGTGAGCTTTCGGAAGACGGCAATGGCTCGGCGGCGTCGAGCAGCTGGAGCGTGCCTTCGCGGCGGAGATCGACCTTCATGCCGGAGGCGGTTTCCACCGCGCGAACGAATCCCGGATACATGCGGTAACTGGCTTCGGCGAGGGCATGGAGTGCGCGATGCGGATGCGACTCCGGCGCTTCTTGAGCACAACAGGCGAGCATGCCGGCGGCGGCGTGCGAGGATTCTCCGCCGGGAGCGGCGCGTTCGAGGATGAGGACGCGGAGGCCGCGCTTGCGGAGTTCCAGCGCCAGCGAGAGGCCGATGACGCCGGCGCCGCAGACGATGGCATCGTGGTGGGTCATGCTCTGATTCTAGTGCGAATCAGGAAGAACCAACCACAGAGAGGCAGAGGGACACAGAGGTTCACAGAGAAATGCTAGTGCGACGTACCGCCGGCGGAGTCGCGTGGCGCTGGGAGTTCGCTGGTGGGGGAGGTGGCCGCCGCGCGCGCGGTGTCTGGCGAGCGGTCGAGGAGTTTGGAGAAGACCACGAGGCGCTCGGGCGCCGGGCCGATGAAGTACGTGGGATAGCAGGTGATGAGGGTGAGGCGCGCGTCCTCAGATTGCCGGGTAACGGAGATGTCGCTCGGGTCGACAACCTGCTTGCCGGTGACCTGGAAGCGGAAGACCTCGCCGCGGCGGCGGACGAGAATCTCGTCCCCTTTCTTCAGCTCGAAGATGCGGCGGAAGAAAGTGTCGCGGTGCGCGGTGATGACGGCGTTGCCGGTCTCGCCGGGGAGAGCGGTCTTCTCCATGTGTCCGGGACCGACGAGCAGCTTCTTGTAGGTGGTGCCTTCGACGACGATGGCGTCGAGCTCGATCTTGGGGATGGAGACGCGGATGAGTCCGCCGTCGATGATGGCGGGCGAGCCGGCGGGCGCGTTCTGCTGCGCCTCGTAGTGCTCCTCCCACTGCCGGGCGAGGCGGTGCTGCTCCCAGGCCATCGTGCCGTATTGCGCGGCGACGTAGATGACGAGCGCGAGGCCGGCGAGGATGAGCGCGAAGGGCCAGGCGCGGCGCACGGTGATGCCGCGCCCGAGGGGCCGTGTGCCGAGTTGCGAGAGACGGGCCCGAAGCCCGGAGAGCCGATGCATGGATCCTTAGATGCGGGAATCCAGAGTCTCGCAACGTCCTAGAACGAGAGGCGGCGGGGTGAGGGAGGTCTGGCGGACGATGTCGGTGTGGTCGGGAGTGGTGTCGGCCGGCATGGGGACAGGGGCGGAGACGGTGAAGGTGACTTCGGCGTGCGCGCCGTTGATGGGAGTGTCGTTGGCGTCGACGAGCTGGAGGACCAGGCTGTGGCGACCGGCGGCGAGTCCGCTGAAGGTGAACTCGGTGTCGGTGGTGCGGATGGCGTCTTGTCCATCGAGGCGGACCATGAACGTGGGGGAACTGTTGGCGCTGCTGGCGGGATTGAGCAACTCCCAGCGCACAGTGACGAAGCTCGCGGAAACTTTTTCCGCCGACTTGGGCGAGACAATGCGAAGGGTTGGTTGCGCGGGCGTCGCGGTCTGGGCGATCGCAACCACGGTGATCGCCAAGGCAAGGACCAAAAACAGACGGAGCTTCATGGCTCGTCACTCCAAACAGCACAGTTGGGGAACTGTTGAATATGGGAGTGCGAAGTGGTGGCGGGAGATGTCTCGGAGAAGGGTCTAGGTGTGGATTGTGGCGCAGGGACTTTAACCGTTGCTGCCGGAAGGTGCGAACCCGCCGATTCCCAGCGCAGCGTCTCGTGGCGGCAGTGATGCTTCGACTGCGCGCTGGGTCTCGCCTCGGCAACCGAGCGCTACGCTCAGAATGACATTCGCAATGAGTGCGACTTCGATTAGAAATCACAAAGAGTGTGAATCCGATCCAGCTCGACAAGCGCAAAGAGTGTGACTCAACGTGGCGTCGGGCACCACATCGGTGTGCGTGAAAGTGCGCGTGCCAGAAAAGTTATTGCGATTCGAAATGCAATCGTGGTTCAATCACAACAGGACGCGATAGGCAGAGGTAAGAAGAATCGCGGACTGAACGGGAGAATAGGGAACCGCACGAGGAAAGAAGCGGGAACACCAACGGAGGATCTTGCATGACGAGATGTCCGCGTTGTTCTTCCGGCGTTCCGCCATACACATTGTGCGAACGCTGCGGCCTGATGCTGGGCTTTGACGGGTTCACTGTCCTGTTGCAGAACGACGGCACGCCTGAATTCCAGCGGGCGCGCAAACTGGCCCACAACCAAGCGACGTGCACGGAGTGGAAAGAAGAGAACGGCAGCCACTTTCTGCACGTGACCTACTCGTTCTCGGAGATCGAGGCGTTGTCGCGCGTGTGCATGGCGGCGGCGAAGCTCGGCTTCAAGAAAGTGTTCGTCACCGGGCTCGAGGTGCCGTGGACGGCGATCGCGGAGAACGCGCGCCAGTACGCGGACTTCCACCTGATGGGCCGGGAAGAGCGGACCTCGGCGCGGACACCGGCGACCCACTAAAGAGGTCGCTAGTCGTCCGTCGCTCGCCAAGTTAAAGGCGTGGGCGCGCTTAACCGCGCCCACACCAGTCCTGCGCGCTGTGCCGGCAGCTTTCCTCCCACCTTTGCTGTGCGATGAACCGGCCCCGCAAAGGATGTGGCACGCACAGATGCGTCACCGCCGGCGAAGGAAACCTCCGACAGATTGACAGTCCAGAGTTCCTGCACAACAATGTGCGCACGAACCGTCTAAGAGAACGAGGGGAGTGCCATGTCTGACGAGCCAGTCGAGATGAACGAGGGAAGTCCGCTGAAGTACGTGCTGATCGCGATCGCGGGGATGTACGTGGTGGCGTCGCTGGTCTTTTTCTACAACCTGAACGACCGCCTGACGACGATGCAGAAGAGCCAGACGGAGATGGAAAAAAAGCTGACCGAGACGGACGCGAAGCTGAAGGCGTCCACCGAGACGCTGGCGTCGAAGGTCGGCATGACGGAAAAAGAGCTGGCGGCGCGGACGGCGGACTTGCAGCGGCAGCAGCGCGCCAGCGAGTCGCGTTTGTCGGAGCAGCAGAAGGCGCAGATCGGCGAAGTGAGCACGCAGGTGGCGGGCGTGAAGACGGATGTGGGCGCGGTCAAGACGGACGTGGCATCCACGAGAAGCGAACTGGAAGCAACCAAGGCGAAGCTGGAACGGACGATCGGCGACCTCGGCCAGCAGAGCGGATTGATCGCGAAGACGCGCGACGACCTGGAGTTTCTGAAACATAAGGGCGACCGCAACATCATCGAGTTCACGCTGCAGAAGGGCGCGAAGCCGACGCCGGTCGGGACCATCAGCCTGCAGTTGAAGAAGGCGGACCCGAAGAAAAGCAAGTTCACGATGAACGTGATGGCCGACGACAAGACCATCGAGAAGAAAGACCGCACGGCGTTCGAGCCAATGCAGCTCATCACCGGGCGCGAGCACCAGATGTACGAGATCGTGGTCATGTCGGTGGACAAGAATGTGATCCGCGGGTATCTGGCAACGCCCAAGGCGCCGCCATTCCCGGCGCGATAGGAGAGCGAATGTCAGCGCAAGGCTACACACTCGGAAACGTCGCGGCGGCGGAGAAGACGTTCATCCAGCGCGTCTATGGCTGGATGGCGGCCGGGCTCACGCTGACCGGCATGGTCGCGTGGGTCGTGGCCAACGATGCCGACATGGTGAACGCCATCATCATGAACCGGGCCGTGTTCTGGGGACTGCTGCTGCTCGAGCTGGCGCTGGTGTGGATCCTGACGGCGGCGATCGGCAAGATGTCCGCGGGGATCGCGACCTCGATGTTCCTGGTGTACGCGGGCGTGAACGGCATGACGCTAGCGGTGATCTTCCTCGCCTACACGCGGGAATCGATTGCGACCACTTTCTTCGTGACGGCTGGAACGTTCGGCGCGATGTGCGTGTACGGCATGGCGACACAGCGCGACCTGACGTCGGTGGGCAGCTTCTGCTTCATGGCGCTGATCGGATTGATCCTGGCCAGTGTAGTAAACGTGTTCCTGCACTCGACGGCGCTTTACTGGGTGACGACCTACGCGGGCATCCTGATCTTCGTGGGGCTGACGGCCTACGACGCTCAAAAGATAAAGCAGATGCACGCAGCCAGCGTGGAAGGGTCGGAAGAAGCGAAGAAGGGCTCGGTGATGGGCGCGCTCGCGCTCTACCTGGACTTCATCAACCTGTTCCTGATGCTCTTGCGGTTATTGGGACGGCGCCGGTAGCGCGGGGCCGTTCGCGTCCAGACGAGTCCTGGTAGCACCCGTGCCGGCGGGGGCCCCGGCACACACGCCCATCAAAATCAAAATCCTACTTCGTGATGACGACCGGGTTGTGGTCGTAGAGGTTGATCTTGATGGCGAGGGACTTGCGCGCGTCGAACTGCGCTTTGGGGATGGGGAAGCTGAAGATGACGCGGCCGGCGTGGTCGGTGCCGGGAGCGATACGCGTGTCGGGCTTGAGCGGGTCAATGGCGTTGGTCTTGATGGCCGGGATGCCGGCGTAGTAGCGATCGAAGTCGCCGAAGGACGCGGCCTCGTCGGTGAGCGGCCCGGGTTTGTCGGCGAGCTGCACGGTGGTGCTCACGGACTTGATATGGATGGTCTGGGCGGTGGCGTTGTGGACCTTGACGTTGACGGCGACGAGCGTGCTTGCGCCGGCGGAGGTCTCGACGGACTGCACGTCGGTGATCTCGCCGTTGAGCACGGGAGTCTGCCGATTGGCGAAGGAAACGATGGCGATGACGATGGCGACAGCGGCGACAGCGATGAGGATGGGGATGATGGGAGGAAGCGTCCACTTGGCGGAGTCCATCTCTTCGGTGATGGGCGTGTGGCCGGCGTCGTAGGGCGGCTTGGGCGCGGGAGTCACGGGTGGTGGGGGAGTGGGTTGCGGCTGGTCGGGCATGGCTTTCTCTCGCTAACGTGAGATGCAGGATTGGATAGAGAAGTCTACGCCTGCGGCCCGGGGCCGGACATCTACCACGGAGGCACGGAGGTTTTGCTAAGACCGGGCGCGGCTTGTAAGCGGCGGCAGGATGCCGCCGCTACAGCCGGCGGGACGCCGGCGCTACGCTTGGCGCTTCATGGCTTTTTTGAAGCGGTCGAGGGGGAGGGTGTTGAGAACGTCGGCCTTGGTGAGCCAGGCGCGGCGGAGCTGGAGCATGCCGTAGCGGATCTTGTCGTAGTGTGTGGTGTGATGCGCGTCAGTGTTGATGACGATCTTCACGCCGAGTTGTTGGGCGCGGCGCAGGTGGGTGTCGCAGAGGTCGAGGCGATCGGGATACGCGTTGTGCTCCATGGCGATCTTGTTCGCGGCGGCGGCGCGCAGGACGGCGTCGAGGTCGAAGGCGTAAGCGTCGCGGCGGAGGAGGATGCGTCCGGTGGGATGTCCGATGATGGAAACGTGCGGATTGGAGAGCGCGCGCAAAAGGCGGGCGGTCATCTTGGCGGAATCCTGATTGAAATGTGAGTGGACGCTGGCGATAACCAGGTCCATGGCGGCGAGCGTTTCGTCGGCGAGGTCGAGGTCGCCGTGTTCGAGGATGTCCACCTCGATGCCGGCGAGGACGGTGATGCCTTCGATGTCTTCCGCGTGCTTGCGGATCTTGGCGATGTGCGCGACGGCGCGTTTGTCGTCGAGTCCGTTGGCGAAGGCGAGGTTCTTGGAGTGGTCGGTGATGGCGCAATACTTGTAGCCGCGGGCGCGGGCGGCTTCGGCCATCTCGCGGATAGAGTTCTTGCCGTCGGTCTCGACGGTGTGCGCGTGGACGTCTCCCTGAATGTCGCGCTGCTCGATGAGTCTGGGTAGGGCGTGCGTGGCGGCCGCGTCGAGTTCGCCGCAATCCTCGCGCAGCTCGGGCGGGATGAAGTCGAGTCCGAGCTTGGCGTAGACCTCTTCCTCGGTCGTGCCCGCGACGCGCTTGTCGCCCTTGATGGTGGCAAGTCCGTATTCGTTGAGGGTGAGGCCTTGCTTCAGCGCGCGCTGGCGCAGGTTCACGTTGTGGTTTTTTGAGCCGGTGAAATACTGCAGCGCCGCGCCGAAGGATTCCGGCGGGAGCAAGCGAACGTCAACCTGCATGCCGCTGCGGAGTTTGAAGCTGACCTTGTTGTCGCCTTGCGCGAGGACGTCGAGCAATCCGGGTGAGCGGAGGACGTGGGCGATGACGGCCTGACGCTTGGGGTCGGAAGCGTTGCCATTCTTCTTGCCAAGCTTGCCGGGCTTGCCGTTCTTTCCGGGCTTCTTCGCTTCGGCAAAGATCTTGCCGGTGACGAGCAGGTCGAGGTCGCCGACGGTCTCGCGTCCGCGGCGCAGGGAGCCGGCAGGGGTGACGCGCTCGACGCCGGGAGCGGCGGCGATGTGCGCGATGAGTTGTTCGGCGGTGCGGTCGGCGTCGTCGAGATGGAAGCGTCCGGAGATGCGGCGGTAGTTCTCGATGGACTTGAGGATCTTCTGCTCGGATTTCTCCGAGAGCCGCGGCAGCTCGCGCAGTTTGCCTTCGGTGGCAAGCTTGGCAACACCGTCGAGGTCGCAGATCTGGAATGCGTCCCAGATGAGGGCGATAGTCTTGGGGCCGAGGCCGGAGATCTTGAGCAGCTCGAGCATCGAGGGGCGGTAGTGGTTGAGCAGTTCGGTGTGGAGCGCGAGTTTGCCTTCGGCAAAAAGCTGCGTGAGGTTCGCGGCCATGCCTTTGCCGATGCCGGGGATCTCGAGCAGGCGCTTAGGCTCGGACATCATGTCGGCGACCTGCGTGGGGAGCGACTCGATGGCTTCGGCGGCGCGGCGGTAGGAGCGGATGCGGAAGGGGTCGTCGTTGCGGACCTCCATGAGGTCGGCGGTCTCATAAAAGATGCTGGCGATGGTCTTGTTGTCGAAGGTGGGCACGCGAGTGAGATTGTAAATGTTGGCGCGCCGGCGAGGTCGCCGGCGCCCACCCATATGTTCCGGAAAATAAAAACCCGGCTACGGGAGCCAGGTTCGTGCGCTGCAAAGTCGGCGCAAATGGTTCGTTGTGGTGGACTACTGGGCGGCGCTCTGCGGACCGGCGCCGCTGCTCTGTTCGCCGTCGAGTCTCACCACGTTCTCTGCTTGCGGGCCTTTCGCGCCCTGGGCGATCTCGAATTCCACATCGTCGCCTTCCTGCAAGCTCTTGTAGCCTTCGGATTGGATGGAGCTGTAGTGCACGAAGACGTCGGGTGAGCCATCCTCACGGCCGATGAATCCGTAACCCTTGGCGTTGTTGAACCACTTCACTTTGCCCTTCAGTCTTGCCACTTGCTTTCTTCCTCCCGCACCGGGGCCCGGGAACAGAACAGACAACGCGGTGCACGTGCGTTGCTCCTCACAATTTTGGGGACGCCCGAAGACCTGGGCTTGAGAGAAGGAGAGTCCTGCTCAAGATGGGGCCGGTAGGGGACCTGGGACTGTTAAGAGCGTTGTCGTTATTCTCTTATCGCGCGGCGAAGTTGTCAAGATAGTAAACATGCGGAAAGGGGCAAGAATAGAGGTTCGGAGTGACTTCGGCGGGACTAGGTAGCAGGAAGTATGCGCCTTAGTCCCGCTGGCGACGGGCGGCGTAGGCAAGGACGGCGGAGATAGTCTTGCCGTCCTCGAGTCTGCCGGCGGCGGCGGCGCGGACGAGCGGAGCGATAGGGAAGAAGCGCGTCGCGATGGATTCGTCGGCTTCCGGAGTGGCGCGGCCGGCGGTGAGGGATTCGGCGAGGTAGACGGCCATGGTCTCGGAGAGGAAGCCGGGACTGGCGTAATAGAAGAGGAGGCGGCGCCAGCGGCGCGCGGTGTATCCCGTCTCTTCGCGCAGCTCGCGCTTGGCGGCGGCGAGCGCGGATTCGCCGGTATCGATGCGTCCGGCGGGAAGCTCCCAGAGATACTTGCCGGCGGCGTGGCGGAACTGGCGCTCGAGCAGGGCCCGCTTCTTGTGGTCGACGGCCAGAATGACGACGGAGCCGGGGTGGTGGATGACGTCGCGCCGCGCGGTGATGCCGTTGGGCTCGCGGACGAGTTCGGTGGTGACGGAGAAGACTTTGCCGCGGAAGAGGGTGCGGCGGGAGAGGATGCGGGCTTTCGGCATGGCCACATCACTATAGTGGCGCGCGGCGAAATGACAACCGCCGAGGACGCGGAGGACGCAGAGAAGAACGGAAGAAGGAAAAGGACAAAGAACAAAGGACAAGTTAGTATCGTCCGCGAATGAGTAGGGGAGCCAGGCCGAGCGTGACGATCATTGGCGCGGGGAATCTGGCGCGTGCGCTGGCGCCGGCGCTGCGCGCGGCGCGGTATCGCGTGCGCGAGGTCGTGGGGCGCGAAGGCAAGACTTCGCGCGCGCGGACGCGCGCGGTGGCGCGAAGTGCAGGAGCGCGGGCGGTGGGATTTGCCGACGCGAAGCTGGACGCGGACGTGATCTGGTTGTGTGTCAGCGATTCTGCGATTGCGCAGGTGGCGCGCCGGTTGGCGAAGAGCGACGACTGGCGTGGGAAGGTCGCGCTGCATTCCAGCGGCGCGCTGGGCAGTGACGAGTTGCGGGCGTTGAAGGCGCGTGGGGCGAGCGTGGCGTCGGTGCACCCGATGATGACGTTCGTGGGCACTGCGAGGGTGAAGTTGCGCGGGCTGACGTTCGCGGTGGAGGGCGACGCTCGCGCGGTGGGTGCAGCGCGGGGGATCGTTGCGGGCCTTGGCGGGGAGGCGTTCGCCATTCGGAAGCAGAATAAGCCGCTGTATCACGCGCTGGGATCGTTCTCGTCGCCGCTGCTGGTGATGCTGCTGAGTGAGGCGGAGCAGGTGGGCCGGGCCGCAGGGCTGTCGGCGGCGCAGACACGCAAGGTGATGCGCGCGATATTGCAGCGGACGCTGTTCAACTATCTGCGCGATGGGGCGGCGGCGGCGTTCAGCGGTCCGATGCGGCGCGGCGACCTGGTGACGGTGAAGCGTCACTTGAAGGACTTGCGGAAAGTGCCAGGGGCGTTGGAGGTTTATCGGGCGCTGGCGAGAGGGGCGATGGGGAGGCTGCCGGTGGGACGGAGGCGAGAGATGGAGAGGATGTTTTGAAGCTGCGGGCAACAGAAAGTGTCGCCCGCTAAAGCGGGCTCGATCTTTGGGGTTCCTTTTACCCAGGGCTTCCGCCCTGGGCGATTGGCGACCGGCGCTTCGGGCCTGGAGCCTAGCGAGTCGTAAAGAGGTGACCCAACTTCTCTTTTTTGGTCTTGAGGTAGTTCTCGGAGGCGGAGTGGGCTTCGACCTCGC
Organism: Candidatus Korobacter versatilis; assembly: GCA_016185395.1. Taxonomy (GTDB): domain Bacteria; phylum Acidobacteriota; class Terriglobia; order Terriglobales; family Acidobacteriaceae; genus JACPNR01. The sequence goes on along the minus strand of JACPNR010000004.1, from coordinate 526,543 downwards.
AGGGGACACGCTCTGCGACCTTGACTCCGGCGCGTTCGAGCGCGGCGACCTTGTCCGGATTATTCGAGAGCAGGCGGACCTGCTTCAGTCCGAGTGATTTCAGGATCTCGGCGGGGAGGGCGAAGAGGCGTTCGTCGGCTTTGAAGCCGAGGTCTTCGTTGGCTTGGACGGTGTCGCGTCCCTTATCTTGCAGCTCGTATGCCTGGAGTTTAGCCATGAGTCCGATGCCGCGGCCTTCCTGCTGTTCGTAGACGAGGACGCCGGCGCCGGCGGCGGCGATGGCGGAAAGCGCGAGCTCGAGTTGCTGGCGGCAATCGCAGCGGAGCGAGCCGAAGACGTCTCCGGTGAGGCACTGCGAGTGGATGCGGACGAGCGGCGCGGCCTTGGTGAGGTCGCCCAGGGTCAGCGCAACCGCGGTCTCTTTGTTCGCCGCTTCAAAGCCGTGAATGCGAAAGTGTCCCCAGCGGGTGGGGAAGTCGGCCTCGGCGATCTTCTTGAGCATGTCTGATTATAGACAGTCGGTGGTCGCTGGTCTTTGGTCGTTGGCTGAAACCGGGTCCGAAAGGCAACACCCGCCACGGAGGCCGGAGACACGGAGGGGGAGCTAGAAAAACCCGGCCGAAAGGCGTTCACACGAAGAGCACGAAGGAAAGGCGCACCAAGGGGCTCACGGAAGACGGTAGGCACTAGAGAGGTTCCTCGAGTCATGCTCCTTCGCCTGCGCGCTCGGTCGCGCTCGCTCGGAATGACAATGTTTGTTGGGTTGATGCTAGAGTCTGCTTGATGGACCAGAAACTCATCCTGATCACGCTGCTGGTGAAGCTGGGCGTGGCGGCAGCGGTGGCGAGCGCCGTGGGGCGGTCGAAGGAGTTCAAGCGGCTGCTGTTCCGCGAGGACCGCACGTTCGGGCAGACGGTCGGGTTCATCACGTTCATGGCGGTGCCGATCGGGCTGGGCATCATCGTGCGGCAGAACGTGAAGAACTTCCTCGCCGCGGACATCTCGTTCGAGAGCGTGATGCTGATGGGCGTGATGGGCGGGCCGCTGGCGGGCGCGCTCTTTGGCGTGCTGGTGGGCGCGCCAGCGCTGTTCAATCATGAGTATCTAGCGGCGCCGTTCTTCGCGGCGGTCGGGTTCCTGTGCGGGATGCTGCGGAACTTTGCCACCGACCACGAAGAGATATGGTCGTTCTCTCCGTTCCTCGACATCAGCGTGTATCGCTGGATCAAGCGCAACACCCGCAAGCCGCGGCTGGATTGGCAGACCTCGTTCTTCCTGGTGATCATCGCGCTGACGTTCGCGCAGCAGCAGATCGGGAGGTCGTTCCCGGGAATGCTGTTCTACCTGGACTCGCCGCCGGGGCAGTGGCTGGTGACGCTGGCGGAGTACGCGACGGCGATCGCGGTGGTGGCCATCCCGCTGAAGATCTGGAACCTGACGCGCATCGAGATGAAGCTGGAAGAGCAGGAGCGGCTGCTGCTGATGGCGCGCATGGAAGCGCTGCAGAGCCAGATCAACCCGCACTTCCTGTTCAACACGCTGAACTCCATCTCGTCGCTGACGCGGGTGGACCCGGAGACGGCGCGCGACATGATCGTGAAGCTGGCGAACATCCTGCGGCGGATCCTGAGCCGGAATGAGGCGTTCGTGCAGTTGCGCGAGGAGGTCGAGTTCATCGACGACTACCTGGACATCGAAGTCGTGCGCTTCGGGCGGGACAAACTGCGGGTGACGAAGGAGCTGGACCCGGCGTCGCTCGACGTGGTGGTGCCGGCGATGATCCTGCAACCCATCGTGGAGAACGCCATCAAGCACGGCCTGGCGCCGAAGGTGGAAGGCGGCAGCATCACGGTGCGGTCGAGCTTGCGCGGCGAGCGCGTGATGATCGAGGTGGAAGACGACGGCGTGGGCGTCTCGCCGACGGGGACAGCGGCGACCTCGCAGAGCGGCATCGGGATGGCGAACGTGGCGGAGCGGCTGAAGGTCCTCTACGGCGAGAGTGCGGGGCTCACCATCGGCGAGCGCGATGGGCAGGGCGGGACGCGCGTGACGTTGGATTTCCCGGTGCTCGAGCAACTCGACTCGGGCCCGGTGGCGAACGCTGCGACGGTGATCTACGAGACGCGCTCGAGCACCGTCCGGTAAAACTCTTCGTATTGCGGAATGATCTTCGAGGCGCAGAAGCGCGATTGCGCGGCGCGGCGCGCGGCTTTCCCCATCTCACGCAGCTTGGTCTCGTCGGACAGGAGGCCGATGGCGTAACGCGCCATGGTCTCGACGTCCCCGACGTTTGCCAAGAATCCGGTCACACCATGGTCGATGACTTCCGGCACGCCGCCGACGTTGGTGGCGACGCTGGGGACTTCGCACGCCATGGCTTCGAGGGCCGCCAATCCGAAAGACTCGAGCTCGCTGGGCATGAGCATGAGGTCGGCCATGCCGAGCTTCATGTTGATCTCATTCTGCTTGCCGAGGAAGTGGACGCGGTCCTGGATGCCCTTGCGGCGGGTGAGCCACTCGGCCTGCGAGCGGTCAGGGCCATCGCCAATCATGAGGAGCCGGGCGGGCAGCTTTTTCTGTACGCGGTCGAAGATCTCGATGACGTCGGGGATGCGCTTCACGGGACGGAAGTTCGAGAGATGGACGACGACGCGTTCGTCGTCAGAGGCGTATTCCTTCCGCAGTTTCTTCGCGTCGGCGTAACGCAGGTAGAGGTCGCAGTTGACGAAGTTAGGGACGACCGCGATGGGGTAGTTGATCTCGAACTCGCGGATGGTGACGTCGCGCAGGTAGCTGGAGATGGCGGTAACGCCGTCGGACTGCTCGATGGAGTAGCGGGTGATGGGCAGGTAGGAGCGGTCGGCGCCGACCACGGTGATGTCCGTGCCGTGCAGCGTGGTGACGAAAGGCAAGTGGCGGGCGGGCGTGGCGGCGGCGAGCATCTGGCGCGCGAGCATCGCGGAGACCGAATGCGGGATGGCATAGTGGACGTGGAGCAGATCGAGCTGGTGCAGTTCGGCGACTTCCGCCATGCGGGTAGCGAGCGCGAGGTCGTAAGGCGGGTACTCGAAGAGCGGGTAATTGGAAACGTCGACTTCGTGAAAATGGATGTTGGGATGCTGGGCGTTGAGCCGGATGGGCTGCTTGTAGGTGATGAAATGCACCTCGTGGCCGCGCTCGGCGAGCTCCATGCCGAGCTCGGTGGCGACGACGCCAGAGCCTCCGTAGGTGGGGTAGCAGGTGATGCCGATCTTCATCGCTTTATCAAGGTGCTGGTGAATGGATGACCGTGGCGCTGCGGGGATTCAGATTGTTGGGAAGAAGTACCGAGTACCGAGTACTGAGTACTGAGTACCGAGTACCGAGTGAAAACCTACCACAGAGACACAGGGGACACAGAGGAGCACAGAGGGCTCAAAGGCTCGAGGCCGTCGAGACTGTGAGCGTTACAGGTCGGCGAAGGAGATGAGCTGGATGCCGCGGTTGGCAATGATCTCGCGGGCGCGCGGCGAGGTGAGGACGCGGAGCTCGGATTCGCGCGAGGCGCGGAGGCGGGTGCGGACGCTGCCGAGAGCGGCGTCGTTGTAGCCGGGGTGGCAGACGAACTCCCATGTGCCCTCGGGGATGGAGCCGATGATGGCGTTGAAGAGGCGCTCGTCGAGCGCGCCGGTGACGAGGATGCCGAAGGTGCCGTCGGTGGTGGCGAGACCGGCCTCGGCGACGGCGCGGCGGAACTGTGCCGCGTAATGGCGTAGAAGTTTGACTTCGGCGTAGCGCGTCCAGAGACGCGGGCGGCGGAAGAGATGCGCATACGCGAGCGGCTTGAGGGGCGCGAACGGATTGCGTACGGCGGGAATGCCGGCGGCCTGCGCGGCGCGCAGCAGCGGGCGGAGCACGTGCGGGAACATGTGCGCGTGCTTGTGAGAGTCGAAGTGGGTGGCGGCGATGCCGGCGACCTTTATCTTGCGGAACTGCGCGGCGGCCTCGGTCTCGATATCGCCGGGAGAGAACGAGCCGCGGATGGCGAGGCGGGCGAAGGTCGAGAGATTGCGGTGGAACTCGCGGTCGTCATCGAGCAGCGACCGGACTTTCGCGGGCGGCGCGACGGGGTAGCCGTCGAGCAGAACGGTGTGGCAGCCGACGCGGAGCGAGCGGTTGGTGCGCGCGAGGAGGGCGGCTTCGTCGAAGGAAGCGGCATTGGCCATGAGCGTGGCCGAGGTGATGACGCCGTGGGTGTGGCCTTCGAGGACGGCGCGGTTGACGCCGGGGGTTAGTCCGAAGTCGTCGGCGTTGATGATGAGGCGGCGCACGCGACAGGATAGCAGTCAGCAATCGGCAGTCAGCAAAAACAAACCCTCAGCCGACCGGCTGAGGGCCGAATGCTGAACGCTGATCGCTAGACAGCTTTGGCGGGGCGGCGGACGCTGTGGTCGCTGGGGACGGTCTCGTTGATGGTGGCGCTGCCCGGCTTCTCGCCGAGGTAGAGCTTGATCTTCTCGAGGAGCGCGGGGAAGAGCTCTTCTTTTTGCAGGCAGGCGTTGACGTCTTTGCCGCCATCCACGGGGCCGTAGCCGGTGACGATGATGACGGGGATCTGCGGCTGTTTCTCGTGGATCTTCTGGGCGAGCTCGACGCCGTTCATGCCGTCCATGCGGAAGTCGGTGACGAGGATGTCGAAGTCCTGCTGGTCGAACTTATCGAGGGCGTCCTGGGCGTTGAAGGCGGAAACGGCGCGATAGCCGTGCATCTCGAGGATCTCGCAGCTGAGACGCGCCAATACTTCGTGGTCATCCACAAACAGAATCGCTCGCATAAGGGGCCGCTCCCGTCTTCGTGCGTTCTCTGGTCGAAGGATTTGGACTGCCGGGTGGAAGTGGCGTCGCGCGGCCCCCGGAACGCCGCCGACTGCTCTCAGTGAGATTTCCCGAGCAGGTACAAAGGATGCCTACGCGGTAAGAATTTCACGCCGAAGGGGCTGGAATCCGGCGGCGAGTGCTGAGGATTGTACATCCGATGTAGGGCGGAGAGGGGCGGCAGAGCTGGATTCTTGCGCGTCAATCAGCGGCGGCATCCAGGAGCTACTGGCGGAACTGAAATAGCGAGATCGTCTCCACTAGACCGATTTTGCATCTGGCCGGTATACTGAAAGGGAAGGTGAGCGATCACTTTCGGATGCGTGCTTGCGCTTCTGCGGTAATCTGTAGGAGAGGGCGGTTAGCTCAGTTGGTTAGAGCGTCTCGCTTACACCGAGAAGGTCGCAGGTTCGAGTCCTGCACTGCCCACCAGTAGTCCACGCCGTAGCCCTTCCTGCCAATCGGTTGGTGAAGGAGTGGAGGATGCCGCAGATCCTCCCGCGCGCGACGTATGCGGGGACGTAGTTCAGTTGGTTAGAACGCTGCCCTGTCACGGCAGAGGCCGCGGGTTCGAGTCCCGTCGTCCCCGCCATAAGTTCAAGCCAAAAGGCTCCGCAAAATCGCGGAGCCTTTTGTGTTTTGGACGCGAGTTACGACTTGCGCAGCGGGAGGAGTGCACCGAGACGCGGCTCCCGCAAGTAAAGTGCGAGCCAGATGATGATGCCGAAGGTGAGGGCCACTGGCCAGCCCGGATCGCTGATGCGGACGTGCGTGGCGATGGCGCCACCGAAGTATCCGGTCATGACGATGGCGCCGAGGACGGCGGTGCGCGGGATGAGGTAGAGCACAGTCGAGAGCACCGCCAGGATGCCGACCGTGACCAAGGACGATTCGGGGTAGCCGAACGTCCTCATGCCTTCGACAGATTGCCGGGCGTGCGCGAAGCTCATCACGGCGCCCATGAGCATGAAGAGCGCGACGCCGGCGGAGAGGATGTAGCTGGTCCAGAGCCTGGCCTTCGAGGGTTGCGTGGTGGTGTCCATGAGAGCTCCAGATGATTGAAATCTGAGTCAAGGTTCAGATTATTGGTGGCGCGCTGCTCCGTGCAGAGTCTCGGTGAGGTAGGGATTCTTCGACTCCGCACGAGCCCCGCGTTGCGGGACTCGTGCTGCGCTCAGAATGACAAATGCGTTGCGGCATGGCCCTTAGGGCTTTGGTTTTTCGGTGGCGTGGCCGTGCGGTTTGTATTGCTCCTTGCCGGTCTTGCCGTGAGTCACGTCGTCGTAGAGCGCGTCGACCCAGTCGTCGCTGGTGATGAATTTGCCGTTGTACTTAGCGTCCCAGGCGCCGAGGATCTTAGCTTGCTTCATCTGCGCGGGCGTGCGCTTCTTGGCGACGGAAGCGGCAACCATGGCGCGCGTGTCCTTCAACATTTTGACGAAGGCGCGCACGGCGTCGGCGGTCGAGACCGGGCCGTGGCCGGGAATGAACCTGGCGTCCGCTGGAACGGAGGCGAGGACCTTCTCGCAGCCGGCGATCATGCCGCTGACGGAGCCGCCATTCTCGACGTCGACAAACGGATAGCCGTAGGTGACGAAATCGTCGCCCATATGCACGACGTTGGCCTTGGGGAAGAAGATGACGCTGTCGCCATCGGTGTGTCCGGCGGGGAAGTGGATGGCGCGGATGTCTTCGCCGTTGAGGTGGACGGTGAGCTGATCGTCGAAGGTGATGATGGGAAGCGCGTCCTTGGCGGCGGGCGGCGTGGGCTTGCCGAACTTCTTGATCTCGGTGCCGGCGGCGAGGCGCTTGCGCACGTTCTCGTGCGCGATGATGGTGGAACCCGCTTGCGCCATGGGAGCGTTCCCGCCGGTGTGGTCGCCGTGGTAGTGCGTGTTCAGGATGAAGCGCACCGGCTTGCCGGTAATGCCCTTGAGCGCGGCCTGGATCTTGGGAACGAGCGGGGCGAATTCATCGTCGATGACGACGATGCCGTCCTCGCCGATGGAGGCGCCGATGTTACCGCCGGCGCCGGAGAGCATGTAGACGCCGTCCGCTACTTTCTCGACCTTGATCTCGACTTTGGAGAAGTCGTTCTGGGCGGAGGTGGATATAGCGAGGGCGAAGATGATGGCGATGAGCTTGCGCATACTTCCTCCGAGAGACGAAAAATCTACCACAGAGACACAGAGACACAGAGCTGGAAAGCCTACCGCGGAGGAACGCTGATGAACGCCGGTGAGGAAAACCGGCGATGGGGGCAGGGTTCCTGCCATACAAGCAAAACCGGCTTGTGTGGGCCCCTCATTTTCCTCTTGCGCCTATGGAGTGTAGTTGGCCGGGTCTTCGCCTTCGTGGCCGGCGGGAAGCATGGGGCCGGGCTTCACGTCGTAAGGCAGTTCGAGCTCAACCCATTCCGCGACTGAATCCACTTCGAGTTTGGCGACGTTGCCGTAGAACGCCATCTTGGTGACGTAGGCGCCGGCGTCGTCGTAGCCAGTCTCCGAGTACGAAGCCGATTCGAGTTGGTGGCCGGAGGCGTCGTAGGCGCGGATGGGATGAAGTTTGCTGGAGACGTCTGGCACCTGGAGTTTTTCCTGGTCGAGGTTCACGAACGGCCCATTGATCTTGACGGCGAACTCCTTTGGCCCGGGCTTGAGTGGGGCAAAGGTCTGCGTGGTGACGGAGAGGGGATACTTCACCTTGACGGTTCCAGTGGCGTGGGCGAACTGGACGATGGCGTCGCTGTTGTCGGGGACGCGGAAGCGGATCTCGTCGGAGAAGCGCGCGTCGTTGTAGCCGCCGCGCTCGATCTCGACCGCGACGGGCTTGCCGGCGTCGTCGAGCACCACGGGGTCAGGAAAGTCGATGGTCGTGTAAACGCTGTTGCTGACCTTGGGCAGCTGGAGGCGGACCTCGGGAGTGTTGTATCCAAACATGGCGTAACTGCGCGCGGGAACGATCTTGATCGCCTCGCGCAGCTCGGCTTCGGTGAAGTCCTTGAAGGTGTGCGGAACGTCTTCGGTGAACTTAGGCTTGGCGGTGAGCTGGGCGCGAGTGGGAAGCTGGGCGAAGCTGGTGACGCAAAACAGAACGAGGAAGGCGAGCACTCCGTGGCGGCGCATGGTTCTCTCCTTGGGGCGGATGGGGATGGAATTGTACGCCCGCGGTGTCGGCGGTGAACCAGACTTTCGGTCCCAAGCGCATCGGGTTAGCATCGAATGAGCATGGACGCACCGGCACTGCTGCGCTCGCTGCGGCACCGCAACTACCGGCTGTTCTTTACCGGCCAACTCATCTCGCTGATCGGCACGTGGATGGACACCGTGGCCGAAGCCTGGCTGGTCTATCGGCTCTCGCACTCTCCTTTATTACTGGGCGTGGCGGCGTTCGCCAGCCAGATACCGGTGTTCCTGCTGGCGCCGATCGGCGGGCTGATCGCCGACCGTTATGACCGGCGGAAGATCCTCATCTGGACGCAGGCGCTGAGCATGGTGCAGGCGATGGCGCTGGCCATCCTGACGCTGACGCACGTGGTGACCATCTGGCACGTGATCCTGCTGGCGGCCGGCCTGGGCATCGTGAACGCTATCGACATGCCGACGCGGCAGGCGTTCGTGGTGGACATGGTGAGCCGCGAGGACCTGATGAACGCCATCGCACTGAACTCCTCGATGTTCAACGGCGCGCGTGTAATCGGTCCGGCGGTGGCGGGCCTGGTGGTGGCGGCGATCGGCGAGGGCTGGTGCTTCTTCGCGAATTCGGTGAGCTACCTCGCGGTGATCGCCGGGCTGTGGATGATGACCACGGCACGGAGCGTCAATCCGAGCTCGCCGCAGGTGGCTTCCGTGTGGAGCCAGATCAAGGAAGGCTTTGGCTTCGTGATGCATGAGAAGCCGGTGCGCGCGCTGTTGTCGCTGCTGGCGGTGGTGAGTCTTTTTGGAATGTCGTATTCCGTGCTGATGCCGGTGTTCGCGGACCAGATACTGCATGCCGGTCCGCGCGGCTTGGGACTGTTGATGGGGAGCGCGGGCATCGGCGCGCTGTGCGGCGCGATATCGCTGGCACTGAAGCGCGAGGTCAAGGGGCTGGGACGCTGGATCATGCTGGGCGCGAGCGGCTTTGGCGTGGCGCTCATCGTCTTCGGACAATCGCGGATGACGTGGCTCTCGTGCCTGGTGCTGCTGGGTGCGGGGTACGCGATGATGGTGCAGATGTCGTCGTCGAACACGCTGATCCAGTCGATGGTCCCGAACCGCCTACGCGGGCGGGTGATGGCGCTCTACACGGCGACGTTCATGGGCATGGCTCCGGTGGGCGCGTTGGTGAGTGGGACGCTGGCGCAGCATATCGGGGCGCCGTACACGGTGGCCATCGGGGGCGGGGCGTGCATCGTGGCGGGCGCGCTGTTCGGGATGGTGCTGCCGAGCCTGCGTCCGCATGCGCGGCGGCTGATCGTGGCGCAGCAGGCGGAAGCAGCGGCGCCGACGCAACCATAGGAGTTGCGAGCTGCGAGTGCCGGGTTGCGAGCAGCCGAGGGGCAACACCTTTACCCCCACAAGGATTACCCTGGTCACCTGGCCGGTGCGGCTTCCCGGTTTTGAGAAGCAACGAAAAGCGGTATGATGCGGTTCCCTCTCCCCTGAAATCGCGCAGTTTGCAGTCCGCAAGGAGGCAAGTGGACGGATCGGCATCGGCACCCAAGCAAGAGATGGCGCGGCGGCTGCCGCGACATGATACCGACAACCGCGTGGTCCTGACGGTGGAGAAACCGGACGGGGCGGAGAAGGTGCGCGGGCGCGCTTCGAACATCAGTGAGGCCGGCTTCGGCGCGGTGCTCGCGGGCGAACTGGAGATCGGCACGGTGGCGCACGCCAAGCTCGTGCTGCAGTTGCTGGCGGAGCCGCTGGAAGTGACGGCGCAGGTGAAGAACCGTCACGGCTTCAGTCATGGCTTCGCGTTTGTGGAGATCACGGCGGAGCAGCGGCGAATCGTGATGCGTTATCTGCGCGCGGCATCCCAGGAAGAGGCGATCACCGCGGCGGAGGCGATGGCGCTGACGGCCGAACATGTGGCCGAGCCGCATGAAGTAGAGCCGCACGAAGCGACGGGGAAGTTCCGCTTCTCGCCGGGGGCGTACGCGCCGAAGGCGAACGCGAACGGCGGGCCGGAAGGAACGAAGAACGAAGATGGCGGCGAGTAATCCACTGCCGGACCCGAAGTGGAAGATCGTGCGGAGCTTTCCGCGCTTCGCCATCGACTTGGAAACGAGTGTCCACGTGAGCGCGAGCGGTGACCCGCCGGCGATCAACGGGCGCATGGTGGACATCGGCCTGGGCGGCGCCTGCATCGTGATCACGGCGGAGCCGAGCGGGCTGGGACCGCGGCAGAAGGTAGTACTCGAGTTCCGGTTCCCCATGAGCCTGGCGCCGTTGAAGCTGCGCGCTGCCGTGCGGCATTGCCATCATGTGAACCACTACGGCTTCCAGTTCCTCGACGTGCAGGCGGAGGAGCGCGAGAAGATACGGCGCGCGTGTGCGGGGTTGAAGATCGTGTGAGCCCCGGTACCAAGCACCAAGTGCCGAGTGAAGGCCGCCCCGAGAGGCGGCTTTCGTTGTTAAAGCGATGGTTCAAGGTTGCGCGCGCGGAGACGGCCAGTAGGCCGTCTCTACCTGGGATTGTTGGTGGGGAGGGTGACGGGCTGGTCGAGGCGGACGGTCAGAGGGCTGGACGCGGGGAGGTTGACGTCTTTTTCTTTTTGCTTCTTCTCCTTCGCGTCACGCGGGCGTCTCGCGTCCATGACGGAGAGGACGCGGGCCGCCAGCGGGATGCGCATGCCATCTGCCAGGATGAGTTCGCGGAAGCGGAGATCGAGCGTGGCGGTCTTTCCCGCAGCGGCGGCGACCTCGCCATAGAGGCGGGCGCCGGGGAGACTGGGATCGTCGATGGTGGCGGTGAAGCGGTCGCCGGGGAGAGACGTCCTGGTGGAGAGTGGGGTATCGAGCGTGGCACGAATGCCGGAGCCGGCGGGCAGAGTGCGCGCGGTTTGGGCGAAGGCAAGAGGGACAGCGAATAGCAGAAGCAAGGCCTTGGAGCGCACGGGGAACCTCACGTAGTTGGAGGGCGTATCTCGGAAGCAGGGTTGTGCGTGGCGGGGAATGGCGGGTGACCGAGCGGTGACCGCAACCGGTGGATGTGTTAAAAAAGTGTACCTAGCAATCGTAACCGGCGACCGTATTCGGAAGCGTATCGGTACCCGCAGCGGGAGGAAACTTGATGAGCAGCACGGGCCGTCCTAAGCCGAAGGTACTGGTGGTCGACGATGAGCGAGTGATCGCGGACACGCTGGCCATCATCCTGGGGCAGAACGGGTACGAGGCGGCCGCGGCCTACACCGGCAAGGAAGCGGTGGAGAAAGCCCGGACGGTGCTGCCCGACCTGATCATCAGCGACGTAATCATGCCCGACATGAATGGCATCGAGGCGGCGATACAGATCCGCAAGCTGCTGCCCAAGTGCAAGATCCTATTGTTCTCGGGACAGGCCGCGACCGCCGACCTGCTGGAGAATGCGCGCCAGCAAGGACATGAGTTCGAGATCCTGGCGAAGCCGGTGCATCCAGCGGATTTGCTGGCGAAGCTGAAGAGCTAGTTGCGAGTTGTGAGTTGCGAGCTCTGAGTGGCCGCCTCCGGGCGGCCATTTCGTTGGGGACAGCTAGAGTTCGCGGCGGCCTTCCATGGCCTTGAGCATGGTGACTTCGTCGGCGTACTCGATGTCGGAGCCGACGGGGATGCCCATGGCGATGCGCGTGACCTTCACGCCGGCGCGCTTGATGGTCTGCGAGAGGTAAGTCGCGGTGGCTTCGCCTTCCACGGTGGGGTTAGTGGCAATGATGACCTCGTCCACCTCGTTCTTGTCGATGCGGCGGGTGAGGTTCGAGATCCGCAAGTGTTCGGGGCCGACGCCGTGGAGTGGCGAGATGCTGCCGTGGAGGACGTGGTAGACGCCGTTGAAGTGGCGCGTCTTCTCGATGGCGGCGATGTTGGTGGGTTCCTCGACGACGCAGACGAGCCGGAGGTTCCGCGTGGGGCTGGTGCAGTAGGTGCAGGGGTCGACGTCGGTGATGTTGTTGCAGATGGAGCAGAGGCGGAGCTTGTCTTTGACGTCGCGGACGGCCTGGGCGAGCGAGTGGGCGTCGTCGTCGGAGGAGCGCAGGATGTGGAAGGCAAGGCGCTGCGCCGACTTCCCGCCGATGCCGGGGAGTTTCTTGAGCTCGTCGATGAGGCGCGTCATCGGTTCTGCGAAACGAGACATTTATTGCCTTTGAGATGCTTCGTCGGTGTCCGCGCGCGAGCGCGCTCCTCAGCATGACACTTCCTGAAAAGCTTGGCTACATGCCCATGCCGCCGAGCATGCCGCCGACGGTGGACTTCATCTCGTCTTCGATCTTGCGAGCCGCCTCGTTGACGGCGGCGAGGACGAGGTCCTGGAGCATCTCGACGTCGCCGGCCTTGACGGCTTCGGGATCGATGGTGATGGCGAGCAACTGCCTCTGTCCGTTCATGCGGACCTTGACGGTGCCCCCGCCAGAAGACGATTCGATCACGGTCTCCTGCATCTTCTTCTGCAGAGATTCGTATTGCTGCTTCGCCTGCGACATCAGGCGCTGAAGATCAAAACCACCCATAACTACGGGTCTCTTCTTTCTCCGGTCACGGTTTCTTGTTCTTGTGATCGATGACGCTGCGGATCTCGGCGTTGAACTTTTCCTGCATTCGGCGCACGACGGGCTCATCGGCAACGCGTCCGCGGGGCGCTGCGGCTTGCGGATTAGCGGAAGCGCCATTGCCGTTCCCGCCGTTGGCCGCCGCGCCGACGCCGACGACCTTGAAGCGCAGCGCGCGTCCGGCGGCTTCGTTGAGCGCCGTGGTGAGCAGGCGCTTCGGCTCAGGGCCAAGTGCCATGTCCACCACGGCAGGTGACTTCGGGACGTTGATGAGGACTTCGGCGCCGCTGAGCTTCCATTCGCCATCGGCGAGCATGTAGGCGAGGGTGCGCTGTCCGGCGGACTCGAGCGCGGCGACGACGCGCTCGCACAGGGAATCGGGGGAAAGGTCGGCGGCGGGCTCCGGCGGTGGTTCGGCGAGGACGACCGCGGTTGCGGTGGCGGCGGGCGAGACGCCGACGCTACTCTGTTCGGTCTTGCGCGCGCGGTCGCGCTCGAAGGGCGAGACGCGGGGAGGCTCGGGCGTTTTCGCCGCGGGCGAGGACGCCCGCGGCACAGCCGGCGGGACACCGGCGCTACGTTCCGGCTGCGAGGGCGAGCGTGCAGGGAGAGGAGCGTTGCTCAGGAGCTGTTCGAGTGGGAGGAGGCGCTGGGCGTGGACCATCTTCAATATGCCGAGTTCGAGGTGGAAGCGCTGTTCCTGGCGGTAGCCGAGTTCGTCGTGCGTGCGCAGCATGATGGCGAGGAAGCGCGCGAGATCTTCTTCCGAGAACTTGCCGGCGATGCGGGCGACGCGGGCGCGTTCGCCGGCGGAGATCTGGAGCAGCGGGGAATCGCTGCTCGATACTTTGGCGACGAGAGCGTTGCGCAGGAAGCGCACGAGCTGGCGCGCGAAGTGGGTGGGGCTCTGGCCTTCGGTGACGAGCTGGTCGACCAAGCGAAGGGCGTCGTCGGCAGCGCTGCGCTCGACGGCGTCCATCACGCGCTCGAGCGTTTCGGCGGGCACGGCGCCGACGAGCGAGCGGACAAGCTCAGCGGTAAGTGTGGCGCCGCAGCAGGCGATGGCCTGGTCCATGATGCTGAGCGCGTCGCGCATGGAACCATCGCCGGCTTCGGCGAGCACGGCGACGGCGTCGTCATCGAGCTTGATCTTTTCCTGCCTGGCGATGTCGCGGAGCTGGGTGACGATGTCCGCGAACTTGACCGCGTGAAAACTGAAGTGCTGGCAGCGCGAGCGGATGGTCTGCGGGATGTCTTCGGGCTGCGTGGTGGCCATCATGAAGACGACCCACGGCGGCGGCTCCTCGAGGGTCTTGAGCAGCGCGTTGAAGGCGGCTTCGGTGATCTGGTGGGCTTCGTCGAGGATGAAGATGCGGTAGCGATCGCCGCGCGCGGGCTGTCCTTCGGAAGTCGCGATGATGCTGCGGACTTCGTCGATGCCGCGGTTGGTGGCGGCGTCGATCTCGATGACGTTCATGGCGCCGACGGCGCCTTCGCGTATCTCGCGGCAGGAATCGCACACGCCGCAAGGCTCGGCCTGGGGACCGCTGCCCGCCTTACAGTTGAGCGCCATGGCGAGGATGCGGGCGACGGTGGTCTTGCCGATGCCGCGGTGTCCACTGAAGATGTAGCCGTGGGCGATGCGCGCCTGAGAGATGGCGTTCATCAGGGTGCGCGTGACGTGCTCCTGCCCGATGACGTCGGAGAACTTCTGCGGGCGGTACTTGCGCGCGAGGACCTGATAGCTCATGGAAGATTGTGATTATAGCTTGGGTCAGAGTCGCGTCTCCGCTCAGAAATGACCAGCAAGGACAGTGCGTGCTTGCAAACAGAGGAGCAGGCTCGTAGGATGTGCGTCCGTACTGCCGCTACCCCTTTGTCGGCAGGAGGTTGGAGATGAGCTTGAAGATAAGCACGAAGCAGTTGGAGGGCGTGACCGTAGTCCACTGCAATGGCCGAATCGTGTTTGGGGAAGAAGCGGCGAACTTACGCGAGCAGGTAAAGAACCTGCTGACGACGCAGAAAAACATCGTCTTGAACCTGGGTGGAGTGAGCTACATCGACAGCGGCGGGCTCGGCACGCTGGTCGGGCTCTACACCTCGGCGCGCGCCGCGGGTGGCGACATCAAGCTGGCGAACCTCACGCAGCGCGTGGGCGACCAGTTGCAGATCACCAAGCTGGTGACGGTGTTTGAAGTGTTTGACAGCGAAGAGAAGGCCGTGAGCTCGTTCGGAGCGACGGCGAAGGCGTAGAGTTACGAGTTTTGAGTCGCGAGCTTCGAGTGGCCTGAAAACGGGAAACGCAGAGGGCCTGAGAGCGATGAGGAGTGAGATGTTTGCTCCTCAGCATGACGCTTCCATGAAGAGTTGAAATCCGGCAAGACCTAAGCCGCACGCCGGTGCGGCTTTTTCTTTTTGGCAGGAGCTTTGGCCTTGCCCTGGCGGGCAAGGCGCTTGAGGCGGGCGATCTCCTCCGGCTCATACATCGTGCCACGGCACTTCTTTGCGCCGCAGTGGCAGGGCGCGTCGTTCAAGTCCTCGCCGTCGTACAGGTTGTAGTCGTAGGTGAGCTCTTCTTCCGGAGCGATGTTGCGGGTGGCGACGATCCAGACGTGCCCGTCGACCTCGTCCGTCTCGCAGTTGGGGTCGCAGGAGTGATTGACGAAGGCAGCCATGCCGTGTCCGTCGATGACCAACATATCGCCTTCCATCCCGAACAAGTAGGTGGAACCGGAGTCGTCGTAGAGATCGACGCAGTCCTGCGGCTTCAGGCGCGGGCCGGTGTATTCCACGACCTTCGTCCCTTGCTTGATCGGGGCGGTGGTGTAGCAGCCGGCGGCGTGGATACGGGAGGAGCGGATGATAAGTCCCATGGGCCGAGGGATTGGATGCCAGCCTAAGTCGGAGAGTTGAAACGGCGCCGGAGGTCTTAATCCTGGCATTGGTGTTTGGCGACGTGCTGCTCGATGGCGAGGGCGGCGCGATGGATCTTGCGCTTGAGGAAGCCATCGAAATCGAAGGCGTTGGGGCGGTCGGGACGCTCCAGGCTCTTGCGCTCGCGCGCCTTGGCGCGGCGGTCCTCGAGTTCCTTGCGGAGCTGCTGCGCTTCGGAGCGCAGGCGGATGAGTTCGTCGCATTCCATGGGAGGCGGGAATTATAACGCGAAAGAAAACGGCCGTCCGCCTAGGCGGACGGCCTTCAGAGAAAGAACCTACTGCTGCGGTTGCTGCTGGTCGGGAGTGAGGTCGGTGCGCGGGGTGACGCCCGGGGCGCTCGGCATCTTGGTGACGATCCCGACTTCGGAATCGGCCAGCGAGATGTTGTTGTGGTCGAGGGTGAGCCCGGTCACGCGGTCAAGCTCGACGCGGGACTTCTCATACGCCGTGGTGGAGAGGACGACGTTGGAAGAGGCCTGCGCCAAGTCGCGCTGCGCTTGCAGGACGAGCGTGTTGGTGGATGCGCCAAGAGCGTACTTCTTCTGCTCGGCGTCGAGCGATTGCTGCGCGAGGTCGCGGGCTTTCTGCGCGGCCTCGACGCGAGCACGGTTCTGTTGCAGGGCGTACTGCGCGTTGCGGACCTCGATGGACACCTGGTTCTGGAGTTGCTGCAAGCGCATCTGCGCCTGGCGATACTCCAGCTCGGAGCGGACCTGGTCGGCCTGCGCCGCGCGGTTGCGGATGGGGATGGAGAAGCTCATGCCAACACCGTAGTCGGGCAGATTGCCAGTGAAGAGATTGCTGAAGGCTTGGGGATACCCCGTGCGTTGGACGCAAGGGGGCGCCGGCGCGCCGCAAGGGGAAAGGGGGTTCTGATCGCCAGCGAGTCCAGAGCCACCGTACCAGGCGCTGAGGTCGGCGGTGGGCAGCAAGGCGTTGCGCGCGGATTTCTTGGTGATGTCGCGGTTGGTGAGGTCGATGCGGGCTTGGGCGAGTTCTGGGCGGTGGCCGAGCGCGTCGTTGATCAAGTCTTGCGTGGGCACGACCGGCTCCTGGTCGGAGATGGCCATGGTGTCGGTAGGAACGACGGGTGCGGTGGCGAGTTGCGGATCGGTGAGGCTGCGGCTGATGGCGTTCTTCATCAGCAATTGCTGGAGCTGAAGGTTGGTCTGCGAAACAATGAGGTCCTGCTCGCGCGTGGACGCTTCGCTCTGCGCGCGCGTGATCTCGATGGGGGCGAGAGTGCCGATCTCGACCTGCTTCTTGTTGTCGGAGAGAGTCTTGTTGGCGAGGTCGAGTGAGCGCTGTTTTACTTTCACGTCTTCGTAGGCGTTGACGAGATCCCAGTAGATGTTCTGTATCTGCGACACGGTGGTAGACACCTGATTGCGGAAGCCAATGTCAGAGATCTCGCGGTTGTTCTTGGCGATGCGGATGAAGCGGCGGTTGGCGGCCGTGCCGAAGCCGGCGAGAAGATGCTGCCGGAGCGTCATGCGGAAACTGGAGGTAAGGTTGGGATTAATGGTGGTGAAGGGACTGTTGGTCACGTTGCGACCGTTATTGAAACCGACGTTCAGAGCGGTGCCGGTGCTCCAGCCCTGGAAGTAATTGAAGTTGACCGTGCCGGTATTCTGCTGCACGTTGGGAATACCAGTGGTGACGGTGTTGGGGGTAGTAAAGGTGAGGTGTCCGAGGCTAAGGCTGGAACTGAGGATCGGGTCAAGAGAATCGATCACCGTGCCGGTACCAAGCGTGGAAGAGACCAGGCCACCGGTACCGGTGCCGGCGCCACCCGCGCCGGAGGTGGTTCCGCCGGCGCCCGCGCCGGACGCGCCCGTGCCGAAGCCGCCGACGCCGCCGCCGGGCGTGCCTTGCACCAGACCGCTGGCGACGCCGCGCGTGGAGCCACCGGAACTGGCGCGCAGGATATCGGTATCGGCGATGGAGAGGTTATAGCGCGCGATGGCGAGATCAAGGTTGTTCTCGAGGGCGAGCGCGATGACGTCGTTCATCGAAAGGTAGAGCGTGCCGTTGCGCATGAGTTGGTCGATACGCGCCGTGTTGGCGAAGGACGGCTCCGGAACGTCGCGCCCGATGTAGGGAGCGACGGGATTGATGAAATGGGAGCGCGGCTTGGAGTAATCCTGCCGGGTGGGAACGACCGCGGCCTGCGCGGAAGAAGGCGCCTGCATCTGCGCCTGCGCCGGTTGTGAGGTCGTCGCCGGCGGGGTGGTGTCTTGTGCCAAAGCAGGCGCGGCAAACGGTCCGAGACCGATGGCGAGTGCGAGGCCGAGCGCGACGGTGCGGCGGGCGGCAGGCAGAGTGGAACCAAAGAGCGTGCGGATCGGCATTCCCATATCTCCCATGAATCGAGCGGTGAGGTCCTGGTAGTTTTGCGTGAAGCTTCCTTAAAGACTGCCTAAACCTGAAATCGTCAACGAGTTATACGCAGTTTGGGGGCAGCAAGTTCCGAAATCCGAGCGCCCCGGTGGAACGGCGTGGGCCGGCGACGTGTGTCTCTGGAAGTGGCATAGTATAAACCACGGTCGCAGCGAAGCATTAGAGAAGACATCCTACGAACCCCGGCCCGCTAGGATTTGACGCGGTCGGGCGGCGGCGGTTGGCAAATATTTTGGTGCGGACCCTCAAAATCACATTGGCGTATGACGGCAGCGACTTCTTTGGCTGGCAGGTGCAGCCGGGGAAGCCAACGGTGCAGGCTGCGCTGGCCGAGGCCCTGGAGCGCGTGACGGGGGCGAGCGGAGTGGAGCTGCCGCAGGGGTCGGGGAGGACGGACGCTGGTGTCCACGCGCTGGGGCAGGTCGCTACGGTGCGGACGGCCAGCCCGATCCCGGCCGGGAACATGGTGATCGCGCTCAATGACACCTTGCCTAAGAGCGTCCGCGTGCTGCGGGTGGAGGAGGTGGCGGAGGACTTCCACGCGCGCCGGTCGGCGAAGGCGAAGACGTACCGGTATCGCGTGTGGCGGGCGGGGATATGCCCACCATTCCTGGCGCGGTACGTGACGCATCATCCTTATCCGCTGGACGAGCAGGCGATGGCAGAAGCGGCCCGGCTGGTGGTGGGCGAGCACGACTTCACGTCCTTCGCGGCGGTGGATGCGGAGAAGGGCAAGGACGACGCGGAGCGCTCGAATGTGCGGACGGTGTTTGCGTCGGAGTTCCGGCGCGAGGGCGAGGAACTGATCTACGAGATACGCGGCACTGGTTTCCTTCATCACATGGTGCGGAACCTGGTGGGCACGTTCTTGCTAGTGGGGAAAGGGACGCTGAAGCCGGCGGATCTAAAGACCATCCTCGAGAAAAGGAGCCGGTCGGCGGCGGGAGCGACGGCGCCGGCGGAAGGGCTGTCCCTGATCTCAGTGGAGTATTAGCGGCATCAGTTACAATCGGCTTTCGCAGGAGAGAACGAATGGCAACGTCGATGGCGAACGCGCAGGCCCCGCAACTGGCGAACCACAAGACGAAGGTCAAGAAGCCGGGGCAGCGCTCGTGCAACGAGAAGAACGAGAAGGGCAAGCTGTGCGGCGGCCACCTGAAGCGCTGGTTCTACATGACCGACGTGAAGGAACAGGCGTGCGGCGACATCGCGCGGCAGCTCGGTCCGAACGCTGAGGTCTATCGCTGCGAACACTGCAAGACTCTGTACTTCCCGAATCCAGAGGAGCCGGGCGCGCTGAATGTGGCCGGGCGTGGGAGCATCTCGGACTTCGGGCTGACAATCGCGCCGAAGGACGACAAGAAGTAGAGCATGCTGGTCGCCCACGCAAGCAGTCGGGCGGTGAGATGCTTCGTCGCCCGCCGCGGCGGGCTCCTCAGCATGACACCTCATCAATGTCGATGACGGAATGAAACATCACCAACTCATCCACGACTGGAACACGCAGCAAGCGGCGTTGAAGCCGGGCGGCAAGCGCGTGCTGCTGAATGACGAGTCGCTGCGCGACGGGTTGCAGTCGCCGTCGGTCAAAGATCCCACCATCGAACAGAAGATCGAGATCCTCCACCTGATGGAGAGCCTGGGCATCAACATGCTCGACATCGGATTGCCGGGTGCCGGGCCGCGCGCGTATGGCGACGTGGAGCGGCTGGCGCGCGAGATCGCGTCCGCGAAGATGAAGATCAAGCCGAACTGCGCGGCGCGCACGCACAAGAACGACATCACGCCGGTCGCCGAGATATCGCAGAAGACGGGCGTGGCGATCGAGTGCGCGACCTTCATCGGGTCGAGCCCGATACGGCGCTACACGGAAGATTGGTCGGACGATTTCTTGCAGAAGACCACCGCCGAAGCGGTGACCTACGCGCGGTCGCTCGGCCTCGACGTGATGTACGTGACCGAAGACACCTCGCGGTGCGATCCGGAAACGGTCAAGCGGCTGTACACGACGGCCATCGAGTGCGGCGCGCGCGCGATCGTGGTGTGCGACACGTGCGGGCACGCGACGCCGGATGGAGTCCGCGCGCTGATCACGTTCGTGATGACGCAGGTGGTGGAACCTTCCGGAGAAAAGATCCGCGTGGACTGGCACGGGCACTGCGACCGCGGCCTGGCGATCGCGAATTCGTTCGCGGCGCTCGAGGCGGGCGCTGATTGCGTGCACGCGTGCGCCATCGGTATCGGCGAGCGCGTGGGCAACACGCAGATGGACCAGATGCTGGTGAACCTGAAGCTGATGGGCATCTCGCCGTGGGCGGAGCAGGACCTCTCGAAGCTGAAGGAGTATTGCGAGAAGGTGTCGCAATACACCGGCGTGCCCATCCCGAAGAATTATCCGGTGGTGGGCGCGGACGCGTTCCGCACGGCGACCGGGGTGCACGCGTCGGCGGTGATCAAGGCCATCAAGAAGGGCGACCGCGCGCTGGCGGACGAGGTGTACTCGGGCGTGCCGGCGAGCGAGTTCGGCATGCAGCAGACGATCGAAGTCGGGCCGATGTCGGGAAAGTCGAACATCATCCACTGGCTCGAGACGCGGGGCGTCGCGCTCGAAGACACGTACATCGAGAAGATCTACGCGCGGGCGAAGAAGAGCGACCGGCTGCTGACCGAAGCGGAGATCATGGAGTGCTGTCAGGGAGCGGCGAAGGGCGCGGATTAGAACCTTAACCACGAAGGACACGAAGATCCACGAGGGAAATCGGTTCGACCCCTGCTTCGTGGCCCTTCGTGTCCTTCGTGGTTTCAGGGTTTGGTCCAACGTGGCTATAGTGAATGACCCGATGAGTGCCCCGCGCATCGACGCCTCCACGCAGTCCCTCACGCCGCAGCAGGAAGTGGCGCGGGTGGCCGGCGCGCGCCAGTTCCACGCGGTGATGGATTGGCTGCGGGCGCACACGCGCGAGATAGCCGATCGGCAGATGGAGCTGACGGCGATCCCGGCGCCTCCGTTCGGCGAAGCAAAGCGGGCGGCGTGGCTGGCGGAACGGTTCCGCGAGCTTGGGTTGCGCGACGTGGAGACCGATGAGGTGGGGAATGTGTTCGGCGTGCGGCGGGCAGCGGGCGCCGGTAAGGCGGCGAAGTATCTGGCGATGACCGCGCACATTGATACGGTGTTTGCGGCGGGGACGGAGATCGACGTCCGGCGCGAGGGCGTGAAGCTGCTTGGGCCGGGCATCAGCGATAACGGCGCGGGAGTGAGCGCGCTGCTCGCCATGGCGCAGGCGCTCGAGGCGGCGAAGATCGCGCTCGGGATGCCGGTCGTCTTTATCGGCAACGTCGGCGAAGAGGGCGAAGGCGACCTGCGCGGGATGCGGCAGATATTCCGTCATGATGGTCCGTGGCGGGAGAAGATCGAATACACGCTGGTCGTGGATGGCGCGGCCACCGATACGGTGATCGCGCAGGGGCTGGGTAGCCGTCGGTTCGAGGTCACGGTGCGCGGTGCGGGCGGACATTCGTGGAGCGATTTCGGCGTGCCGAATCCCATCGTAGCGCTGGCGCGCGCGGTGGCGAGGTTTTCCGTGGTGCAGGTGCCGACGGAGCCGAAGACCACGTTCAACATCGGAGCGGTGAGCGGCGGGACGTCGGTCAATTCCATTCCCGAGTCGGCGACGATGCGCGTGGACCTGCGGTCAGCGTCCGGCGAGCAGATCGACAAACTGGAGGCCGCGCTGCGGCGGGCGGTTCACGAGGCCGTCACCGAAACGAAAGCGGCACAGGCGGGGCAGGCGGCGCTGAGCTATGACATCAAGGGGATCGGGAGCCGGCCGGCGGCGGAGTTGAAGGACGACGCGCGCATGCTGCAGGTCATCCGCGCAGTGGACGCGCAACTGGGAAACACGGCGCGGATGCAGCGGGCGTCCACCGATGCGAACATCCCGCTGTCGCTGGGGATGGAGGCGATCGCCATCGGTGCGGGCGGCGCGGGCGGGGGGGCGCACACGTTACATGAGTGGTACGACCCGACGAACCGGGATCTGGGATTCAAGCGGATCGTGATGACGGTGATGACTCTGGCGGGCGTGGAGTGAACCTTTTTGCCGCAGATGAACGCAGAAGGACGCAGATGAAAAACGTCAAAAGCGAACCACAAAGGACACGAAGGTCCCACGAAGGACACAAAGGAGAGTCTTTGGCCACGGATGGCCACGGATTCACACGGATACTTCTTTTTCTTTTCGTGTTTGCGGCGGTGAGTGTGGCGCAGGAGAAGAAGACGGCGGAGGTTATCTACGTCAACGGACGGGTATACACGGGAGCGGGTGCCTTTAGGAGCTGGGAGCCGAGAAAGGATTGCACAAGACCGCGATTCGATTGCGGTGCAGTCGAGTGGGTTGTGGGAGCAGCTAAGCCCCAATACGCCGAAGTGATTGCGGTCGCGGACGGGAGGGTCATCGGAATCGGGCTGAACCACGATGCGCGCGCCTACCAAGGCACGAAGACAAAGATGGTCGACCTACACGGTGCGTTCGTAATGCCGGGGTTCAACGACGCGCATGTGCATCTGGCGAGTGGCGGGTTCGAGAAGCTGAACGTCAATCTGACGGGCTCGAAGTCGCTGGCGGAGATGAAGCAGCGGATCGCCGCGGCGGCGAAAGACCGGCCGGCGGGCGAGTGGCTGCAAGGGCGCGGTTGGGACCACACCAAGTGGGCGAAGTCCGGGAGTGGTGATGCAACGCTGCCGACGCGGCAGGACATGGACGCGGTGACGGGAGACCATCCGGCGATTTTCGGGCGCGTGGACGGACACATCGCGGTGGCGAATACGGCGGCGCTGAAGGCGGCGGGCGTCACGGGGAAGACCAAAGTGCCGAACGGTGGCGCCATCGATGTGGACGCGCAGGGCGAGCCGACGGGGATACTGCGCGAGGGCGCGCGCGAACTCGTCTATTCGAAGATACCGCCTCCCACGCCGGCGCAGCGGCGGCGCGGACTGGAGCTAGCGCTGGCGGACGCGGCCGAGCAGGGCATCACCAGCGCGCAGGACAACTCCGAGTGGGAAGACTTCCTCGTCTACGAGGAGCTGGAGCGGGAAGGGAAGCTGACGCTGCGCATCGCCGAGTGGCTGCCGTTCAAGGCGGACTTGAAGTTGTTGCAGGAGCATCGCGCTCACCATCCGGCGACCGACGCGATGCTGCACACGACTATGTTGAAGGGCTTCATGGACGGCTCGCTCGGGTCACGGACCGCGGCGCTGCTCGCGCCCTATTCCGACGACCCGAAGAACAGCGGGCTGCCGCAGTTCCGGCAGCATGACCTCGAGGAGATGACGTGGGAGCGCGTGAACGCCGGCTTCCAGATCGGCTTCCACGCCATCGGGGACCGCGGCGCGGCGTTAGCACTGGCGGGGTTCGGCGAGGCCTGGCGGGAGTGGCATGAGCGCGCGCAGAACCGCAACAAGACGCCCGACTTCCGTTTCCGCATCGAGCACGCGCAGGTGATCGCGCCCGACCAGTTCCAGACGATGCACGAGCTGGGCGTGATCGCCAGCGTGCAGCCGAACCATCTGCTGACGGACATGAACTGGGCGGAAGCGCGCATCGGGGCGGAGCGGGCGAAGACGTCGTATCCGTGGCGCGAGTTCTTGCAGAACGAGATACCACTGGCGTTCGGGACGGATTATCCGGTGGAGCCGATCACGCCGTTCCGCGGGCTGTACGCGGCGGTGACACGGAAGAATGAAGCGGGCACGAAGACGTATTACCCGGAGCAGAAGCTGACCATTGACGAGGCCATCGCGGCGTACACCAGCGGGTCGGCGTACGCGGAGTTCGCGGAGAAAGACAAAGGCATGCTTGCGCCGGGGATGCTGGCGGACTTCGTGGTGCTCGACCGCGACATCACCAAGGTTGCGCCGGAGGAAATACTGAAGACGAAAGTGCTGCGCACGGTGGTTGGCGGCCGCACTGTCTACGAAGCGAAGTAGGAGTGCACCCACGAAGAAGTTCGGTGACTATAGGGGTTCCTCGGCTTCGCTCGGAATGACAATACTGGTGGGTGTTGCTTCTGGATAGAAAGCCCGTTTATTATCGCGTCGTAATACGTGAAGATCAGAGATGCCGCAGAATTACATCCCGATATTCCTGTTCATGCTGGTGGCGCTGGCGATCCCGGTGGTGACACTGGTGATCGCGAAGGCGGTGCGTCCGGACAATCCGCACGCGACCAAGCTGATGCCATACGAGTGCGGCATCGATCCGGTGGACACGGCGCGGGCGCGCTACACGGTGCGGTTTTACATCGTGGCCATCCTGTTCGTGGTGTTCGACGTGGAGACCATCTTCCTGTTCCCGTGGGCGGTGCAGTTCAAGATGCTGGGCTGGTTCGGCTTCGTGGAGATGATGGTGTTCCTGGCCATCCTGGTGGTCGGATACGTGTGGATATGGAAGAAGGGCGCGCTGGAGTGGGTGTAGGCGATTGTCGATTTCCGATCTCCGATTGACGATTGTCGGGGCGGCTGAGGCCGCCCCGTTGTGTTTTTGCTGCGTTGACACTCCACATTCAAGCTGTTAGAAAGTAAGGTTCTTCCACGATTTTTGCGATTGGCTGTCAACAGTGAATGGCTGACGAAACCAAACGCACTCCCTCGGGCCAGCAAAGCGCGCAAGGCGGCGACAAGCCGCCGGCCGGCAAAGCCGCTATTCCCGAAAAACCTAAAGTGGGCGAAGGCTCCGGGGCCGCACATGCAGCGCCGCCGAAGCCGCCGGGGATCGCAGCGACTCCGTGGGAGCACGAGCGCGTTGCGCGGTTGAAACGCTTGTATGGTTCCGCGATCAAGGAAGCGCTGACCTACCTCGGGCAGAACTATCTGGTCGTGAACAAAGAGGCGGCGTTCGACGTGCTGCGGGCCATCCGCGACGACGAGAATTTCGACTACCTGGTGGACGTGACGTGCGTGCATTATCCCGACCGCGCGGAGCCGTTCGAGATCGTGTGGATCCTGTACTCGTTCCCGCATAACGAACGCTTGCGCGTGAAGGCTTCCGTGAAAGAAGGGGAGAAGGCAGCGAGCGTAGTGGCGCTGTGGCCCACGGCGAACTGGCTCGAGCGCGAGGCCTACGACATGTTCGGGGTGGAGTTCGATGGGCATCCCGACATGCGGCGCATCCTGCTGCCGGATGGATGGAAGGGGTTCCCGCTGCGCAAGGACTACGGGATCATCCAGCAGGACACCGAGTGGGTGAAGATCAATCTCGGGATCGAGAGCGGGCAGTAAGGGGCTTGAAGCAGAGCTTTTCGAAATAAATGTCAGAGATCCTCAAGAGCGAGCAGAGCGCGAGTTCGGTGAAGCACCTCGAGTTGGAGGCGACGCCGAGCCCGGCGTATCTGGATTCCGACGAGCTCATCCTGAACATGGGGCCGCAGCATCCGTCGACGCACGGCGTGCTGCGCGTGATCTTGAAGCTCGACGGCGAGAAGGTGATGGGGACCGAGTGCGTGATCGGCTACCTGCACCGCGGTGTGGAGAAGATCGCCGAGCACCGCACCTACGCGATGTTCAATCCGTACGTGGACCGCATGGATTACGTGGCCGCCGTCTCGAACGGACTGGGCTACTGCGAAGCGGTCGAGAAGCTGTTGAACATCGAAGCGCCGCCGCGGGCGCAACACATCCGCGTGATCCTGGCGGAGTTAAATCGCCTCGCGAGCCACATGCTCTGGCTCGGGACGCACGCGCTCGACATCGGCGCGATCACGCCGCTGTTCTACACCTTCCGCGATCGCGAAGAGATCCTCAAGATCTTCGAGAAGTATTGCGGCGCGCGGTTGACGACGCACGCCTTCCGCATCGGTGGCTGCCTCTACGAGACCTACGAGGGCTTCGAGGACGAGTGCCGCAACTTCGTGAAGTTCGTGCGGCCGAAGATCGACGAGTACGAGACGCTGCTGACCACGAACCGCATCTGGGTGGAGCGCACCAAGGGCGTGGGATATATCTCCGGGGACGACTGCAAGGCGATGGGCGTGACCGGGCCGGTGCTGCGCGCGAGCGGTGTGAAGTGGGACATCCGCAAAGCACAGCCGTATTCGGGTTACCAGAATTTTGATTTCGATATTCCCGTGGGGACGAACGGCGACACGTATGACCGGTACCTGGTGCGCATCGCGGAGATGCGGCAGTCGCTCAGGATCATCGAGCAGGCGGTGGAGAAACTGCCGGAAGGCCCGGTGATGGCGAAGGTCCCGAAGGTGGTGAAGCCGGCGGTGGGCGAGGTGTACCACGGCATCGAGAGCCCTAAAGGGGAGCTTGGATATTTCATTGTAAGCGACGGCAGCACACAGCCTTACCGGATACGCGTTCGTCCGCCATCGTTCGTGAACCTGCAGGCGCTGGACATGATGGTGCGCGGCGCGCTGGTGGCGGACGTGGTCGCGGTGATCGGCACGATCGACATCGTGCTCGGCGAGGTGGACCGCTGATGCCGCAGTGGCTGCAGAGCGTGGTGGACTACGTCACGAAGTCGAACAACACGCCGGGGTGGTACGCGGACCCGGTCGCGTCGGCGATATGGGCGCTGATCTACATCATCCTGATCTTCACCGGCGTATCGATCGCGGTGATCGCAATGAACTGGCTGGAGCGGAAGATCCTGGCGCACATGCAGGTGCGGCTTGGTCCGATGCGCGTTGGTCCGCATGGATTGCTGCAGCCGATCGCGGACGCGCTCAAGCTGCTGATCAAGGAAGACATCATGCCGGACCAGGCCGACAAGGTCGTGTTCTGGCTGGCGCCGGTGACGATCGTGATCACCGCGTTCACGGTGTACATCGTGATCCCGTTCGGTCCGACGCACGCGGTGACGGACATGAACATCGGATTGCTGTTCATGCTGGGCGTGTCGTCCATCGGCGTGCTCGGCATCATCATGGCGGGATGGGCTTCAAACTCGCACTATCCCCTGATGGGCTCGCTGCGCTCGAGCGCGCAGATGGTGAGTTACGAGATCGCCATGGGCATGGCAGTCGTCTCGGCCGTGCTGATGACCAGCTTCAAGGGCGGCGGGAACTTCTTCCGGCAGATATACGGCACCGGCGGGGCGAGCGTTGGGACGCTGAGCATGATCGGGATCGTGCGCGCGCAGGAGGCGCAGCAGACGTGGTTCCTGTTCAAGTTCTTCCCGCTGGGGCTGATCGCGTTCTTCATCTTCGCGGTGGCGATGGTGGCGGAGACGAACCGCGCGCCGTTCGACCTGCCGGAAGCGGAGAGCGAGCTGGTCGCCGGGTTCCACACGGAGTATTCCGGCTTCCGCTGGTCGCTGTTCTTCCTGGCGGAGTACGCGGCGATGATCGCGGTGTCGTCGATCGCGGTGACGCTGTGGCTGGGCGGATGGATGCGTCCGTTCGCGAGCCTGCACGGGCCGAACGTTGAGATACCGAATTACTGGTCGGGCGGCGCGATCGACCTGGCGTTCGCGCTGGTGCCGGCGCTCACGTTCTTCGTGCTCGCGCTGTTCGCGTTCATCGGCACGGTGCGGATGCCGAAGCACCGCGCGTTCCGCGTTCAGACCATCGGACTGGCCGGCTTCGCGCTGGCGCTCGGGTTCATCGGGCTGGTGCTGCTCGAGCCGCACGTGCGCGACCGCGTGCAAGACATCTTCTGGTTCTCGTTGAAGGTCGCCGTTTTCATGTACATGTACATCTGGTATCGCGGCACGTTCCCGCGGTACCGCTTCGATCAGCTGATGCACCTGGGATGGAAGTTCATGATTCCGACGGGCATCGCGGTGCTGATCCTGACGGCGGCTCTGGGGTTGGGCTCATGACCATGAAAAAGCTCTTGCGGAAGGTGCTGCTGCTCGATCTGCTGCAGGGACTGTCGTTGACGTTCCGCTATCAGGACCCGAAGGAGATCTACACAGAGCAGTATCCGCTGCAGCGGCCCGAGGTGGCGGAGCGGTATCGCGGCGCGCCGCGGCTGAATGTGAATCCGGACACGAACGAGACGCTGTGCATCGCGTGCGATCTGTGCGCGCTGGCGTGTCCCGAGCACCTGATCGTGGTGACGAGCGAGCGCAACGAGAAGACGAGGCGCAAGGAGCTCACCACGTTTACGTACGACTTGAGCCGGTGCATGTTCTGCGGGCTGTGCGAAGACGCTTGTCCGACGGACGCGCTCGAGCTCACGCAAGACTTTGAGTTGGCGAATTACACGCGCGAAGGCGCGATCTGGGACCGCCAGACGCTGGAGCAGGGGCCACAGCCAACGGTCTACAAGAAATAGTACTGAGTTGCGAGTAGCGAGTAAGGTCAAGAGCTTGAAACGCAGAGAGCGCGGAGTGCAGAGAGGACGCGGAGAGACTAGAGCATGCAGCCGGTAGCGACAAGCTGGTTCTTTTACGGACTGAGCGCGGTGGCCATCGTGAGCGCACTGATGGTGATCACGCGCAAGAACCCGGTACATTCGGCCATCTCGCTGGTATTCACGCTGCTCTCGCTGGCCGGGCTTTACCTGATGCTGTACGCGCCGTTCGTGGCCGGCGTGCAGATCATTCTTTATGTGGGCGGCATCATGGTGCTGTTCCTGTTCGTCATCATGCTGGTGAACATCGAGCACAACCTGCGCGAGGAGCAGTTCAACAAGCAATGGCTGGTGGCGACGATCGCGACGGTGGTGCTGGGCGCGTTGTTCGGCTACGTGTACTACCACGGCAAAGGGTTCTTCCC
Source organism: Candidatus Korobacter versatilis (assembly GCA_016185395.1). Lineage (GTDB taxonomy): Bacteria > Acidobacteriota > Terriglobia > Terriglobales > Acidobacteriaceae > JACPNR01. The sequence continues at coordinate 497,903 of JACPNR010000004.1, read as the reverse complement.
GGCCGCGGTGCCGCCGACGCCGGAGCAGGTGAACACGCAGCAGATCGGCATGAGCCTGTACACGGCGTACATGTTCCCGTTCGAGATCGCGTCGGTGCTGCTGCTGGTGGCGATCATCGGCGCGGTCGTGATGGCGAAGAAAAGAATCTAGTACCGAGTACCGAGTTGCGAGTACCGAGTAACCGGAAAAGCTTGCAACGCAGACTGCGCTGAGGGAAGAGGGAGAGCAGAGAGAAGAGCATGGGCGAGATCAGCACAATCCATTATCTGGTGGTGGCGGCGGCGCTGTTCGCCATCGGGACCATCGGGGTGCTCACGCGGCGGAACGTGGTGATCATCCTGATGTCCATCGAGCTGATCCTGAATGCGGTGAACCTGAACCTGGTGGCGTTCTCGCGCATGCACGGGCAGTTGCCGGGACAGGTCTTTTCCATCTTCATCATCACGGACGCGGCGGCGGAAGCGGCGGTCGGGCTCGGCATCCTGATCGCGTTCTTCCGGAACAAAGAGACGATCAATGCGGATGAGGTCGACCTACTGAAGTGGTGAGTTGCGAGTTGCGAGCTGCGAGTGGCCGAAAAGCTAACCACAAAGGACACAAAGGTCTCACGAAGGACGCGAAGAGAATCTGAGAGCTGAATGTTTTTCTTAGAACACATCTGGGTGGTGCCGCTGCTGCCGCTGGCCGGCGCGGCGGTGATGTTCTTCTTCGGCAGGACGTGGCGGACGCCCGCCCCGGCGGGAGCGGGGCACGATCATTACGGCGACGCTGGCCCGTCGCCAGCGGACACTGCATACGACACGCACGCCGCACATGGTCCGGCGGATGATCATGAGCACGCCGCTGCGGGACACGATGCGCACGCGCACGGTGCGCCGGAGCGGCTGCCGAAGGCGTTCGTGAATGCCATCTGCGTGGGCGCGGTGGTGCTGGCATTCCTGTGGTCGGTTGCGGCTGTATGGCAATACACCAACTGGGCGGCCGCGCATGCCCATGCGGCGTACGACACGTGCGCGCAGCCCGGCGGCGGGTGCTACACCTGGCTGGGAACGGACACCGGACGCACGGTGTATCCGAGCGCGGGAGGGTTCGCGCAATTCAAGATCGAAGCCGGCTTGCTGCTCGATCCGCTGTCCGCGATATGGCTGTTGTTCGTGACCGGCGTCGGCATGCTCATCCACATCTACTCCACCGGATACATGGCGCACGAGGGCGGGTACTACCGGTTCTTCGGCTACCTGAACCTCTTCATGTTCTCCATGCTCACGCTGATATTGGGGAACAACTACGCGCTGATGTTCGTGGGCTGGGAGGGCGTGGGCCTGTGCTCCTACCTGCTCATCGGTTTCTACTTCCTGCGTCCGTCAGCGTCGACAGCGGCGAACAAGGCGTTCATCGTCAACCGCATCGGTGACGCCGGGTTCATCCTGGGGATGTTCACCATCGCGTGGTACTTTGGGACGTTCAAGTACACGGCGGTGACGGAACTGGCGCGCAGCGGGCACTTCGCTTCCGGCGACGCGGTGATCACCTTCGCCACGCTCATGCTCTTCGTCGGCGCGGTGGGCAAGTCGGCGCAGATACCGCTCTACGTCTGGCTGCCGGACGCGATGGAAGGCCCCACGCCGGTGAGCGCGCTGATCCACGCCGCGACCATGGTGACGGCGGGCGTGTACATGGTGGCGCGCTCGAACGCGCTGTTCACGCTGGCGCCGGAGACGATGAAGACAGTGGCCATCGTGGGCGCGCTGACGGCGATCTTCGCGGCGTCCATCGGGCTGGTGCAGAACGACATCAAGCGCGTGCTGGCCTACTCGACCGTCTCGCAGTTGGGCTACATGTTCCTCGCGCTGGGGGTGGGCGCGTTTGCCGCGGGCGTGTTCCACGTGTTCACGCACGCATTTTTCAAGGCGCTGCTCTTCCTGGGCTCGGGTTCCGTCATTCATGCGATGAGCGGCGAGCAGGACATGCGGAACATGGGTGGGCTGAAGAACAAGATCCCGGTCACGTTCGCGACCATGCTGGTCGGGACGCTCGCGATCGCGGGTATCCCCGGACTCGCCGGCTTCTTCTCGAAGGACGAGATCCTGTGGCAGACGTGGTCGAGCCAGAACGGCGCCTACCGGTTGCTGTGGTACCTGGCGTTCGCGACGGCGCTGATGACCAGCTTCTACATGTTCCGGCTGATGTACCTGACGTTCTCGGGGCGTCCGCGCATGACGGCGGAGGTGGAGAGCCACGTACACGAATCGCCGAAGGCGATGACGCTGCCGCTGGTGATCCTGGCGTTCTTCGCGATCTTCGCGGGCTATCTCGGCCTGCCGCACTCGCTCGGCGGGTCGAACCGTTTCGAGAAGTTCCTCGAGCCGGTATTCCAAGGCGAGGCTACGCAGGTGGAGCGTACCGGTGAAGGGCAACAACTGGCCGCCGGTGAGCGCGCGCAGGAGAAGTCGGACTCCACTGAATACCTCCTGATGTTCCTTTCAGTCGGGGCGGCGTTTGCGGGCTGGGGCCTGGCGAAGCGCGCGTACCAGAACTCCGACACCGGTTATCGCGAGCCCATCGAGCAGGCGTCGCGTCCGGTCTACAACACGCTCTACAACAAGTACTACGTGGACGAGGCGTACGACTACGTGTTCACCGGTCGGCGCAAGGCCGGCGGCGTGCGCCTGGGTGCGATGGGCCTAGGCGACGCGCTGTGGAAGTTCGACGCCAACGTGATCGACGGCGGAGTGAATGGAGCCGGCTGGCTCACCAAGCTGACGGGCACGATATCGACCTGGTGGGACAAGTGGATCATCGACGGCATCGGCGTCAATGGTCCGGCCTTTTTGACGCGGGTTGCGTCGTATCCGGCGCGACTGTTCCAGTGGGGACAGGTGCAGTGGTACGCGCTGGTGATGGTGATGGGATTGATCGGATTCGTGGCGTACTACGTGTGGAAGTAGCTAGGAGTTAGTAGTTAGGGGCCGCGGAAGTTTGAGTAAGAGCCAACAAAATGCAGAATCACATACTGTCCATCATTCTCTTAACGCCGCTGGTGGGGGCGATCGTGCTGTTGTTCGTCCCCAAGGAGAACAAGAACGCGATCCGGTGGATCGCGAACCTGTTCGCGCTGGGCGGCTTCGTGATCTCGCTGCCGCTGGTGCCGTGGTTCTGGGCGAAGGTGGACCAGCCGGGGTTCAAGTTCGTGGAAGGCGCGGCGAACAACTGGATCCCCTCGATCGGCGCGGGATACCTGATCGGCATCGACGGCATCAGCTTCCTGCTCATCATGCTGACGACGCTGCTGGGATGGATATCCATCCTCTCGTCATGGGAGGCGATCCAGGACCGGGTGAAGGAATACTACGTCTGGTTCCTGATATTGCAGACGGGCATGCTGGGCGTCTTCATGGCGCTCGACTTCTTCCTCTTCTACGTCTTCTGGGAAGTGATGCTGGTGCCGATGTACCTGCTGATCGGCATCTGGGGCGGCCCGCGGAAACTCTACGCGGCCATCAAGTTCTTCCTCTACACGCTGGTCGGCTCGGTGCTGCTGTTGCTCGGCATCCTGTTCCTCTACTTCCACCACCACGCGATGGGGAACCCATACACCTTCGCGTTCGTGGACGTGACCGGCGCCGGGACGGCGGCGATGGGCGGCGTGTGGGCGAGCGCGGCCTCGATCGCGACGAAGTGGGGATTGAAGTACGTCATACTGCTGTTCATCGCGTTTTTCGTCGGCTTTGCTATCAAGGTGCCGATGTTCCCGTTCCACACATGGCTGCCGGATGCGCACGTGGAAGCGCCGACGGCGGGCTCGGTCATCCTGGCGGGCGTCCTGCTGAAGATGGGGACGTATGGCTTGATACGTTTCTCGCTGCCCTTCTTTCCGGCGGCAGCGATGCATCCGACGGTGCGCTTCTGGATGATCACGCTGTCGATCATCGGCATCCTTTACGGCGCGCTGGTCTCGCTGATGCAGAAAGACATGAAGAAGCTGGTGGCGTATTCGTCGGTCAGCCACCTCGGGTTCTGCACCCTGGGACTGTTCGCGCTGAATCCGCTGGGCCTCTCCGGCTCGGTGCTGCAGCAGTTGAACCACGGCGTCTCGACCGGAGCGCTCTTCTTGATCGTGGGTATCCTGTATGAGCGGCGGCATACGCGCGAGATATCGGAATACGGCGGCATCGCGAGCGTGATGCCGGTGTACGCGACCATCACGCTGATCATGTTCATGAGTTCGCTGGGATTGCCGCCGCTGAACGGGTTCATGGGCGAGTTCACGATCCTGGGGGGCGCGTTCATGGAGAACCGGGTGTGGGTCTTCTGGGCGGTGTGGGGCGTGGTGCTGGGAGCGGCGTACCTGCTGTGGCTTTACCAGCGCGTGTTCTTCGGGCCGGTCAACAATCCGAAGAACCAGAACCTGCCCGACCTGACGACGCGCGAGATCGCGACGTTCGTGCCATTGGTCATCCTGGCGGTAGCGATGGGCGTGTATCCGAAACCGATCTTCCGCATCCTGCAGCAGCCGGTGGAGACGATCGTGAAGATCGTGCGTCCGAGTGAGTACGGCACATTCAACGCGCATGCGGGCGAGACCGCGCCGCCGGCGCAGCCGGCTGCGACACCTGAGGGCACGCGCTAGTGCAGACGTTCGCCGCCCAATTCGCGAACGCGCACGACCTGATGGTCGTGATGCCGATGGTGATGCTCACGCTGTTCGCGTGCGGGGTGCTGATCATCGACCTGTTGTTGCCGGCGGGCGACAAACGCTGGAATGCGGCGACGGCCGCGTTGGGGCTTCTGTTCGCCGGCGGCTCGCTGTGGCGGGTGCAAGCTACGCTTGCGCACCAGGGGATGCTGGGCGTCTCCGCGTTCAACGGCTCGGTGGTGATGGACCCGATGGCCATCTTCTTCTGCTGGCTGTTCCTGATCGCGACCGGCATCACCATCCTGATCTCTGTGCGCTACATGGAGATCGAGCAGGAAGACCACGGCGAGTACTACGCGCTCATGTTGTTTTCCGTCGTGGGCATGATGTGCATGGCCAGCGGCAAGGACATCGTGCTGCTGTTCATCGGCCTGGAGTTGATGGCCATCTCGACCTACGTGCTGGTCGGGTTCCTGCGGCGCGATAAGCGGTCGAACGAGGCGGCGCTGAAGTATCTGCTGCTGGGCGCGTTCTCGAGCGGCATCTTCGCCTACGGACTCTCGCTGATGTACGGGCTCAGCGGTACGACGGACGTCACGCTCATCGGGCGGCGGCTGGCAGGGCTGCCAGAAAGCAGCCATCCCATCCTGATGCTCGCCGTCGTGACCACGCTGGCGGGGTTGTTCTTCAAGATCGCGGCGGTACCGTTCCACCAATGGGCGCCGGACGCCTACGAAGGCGCGCCCACGGCCATCACGGGATTCATGTCGGTGGCCGGGAAGGCGGCGGCCTGGGCGCTGCTGTTGCGCATCTTCGCCTTCGCGCTGCGCTACGAACAAACGATCTGGATGCCGATGGTGATCGCAGTCGCGGTGATGACGCTCACCGGCGGCAACCTGGCGGCGATGACGCAGAACAACCTGAAGCGGCTGCTGGCGTATTCCTCCATCGCCCACGTGGGCTACATGTTGCTCGGCCTGGTGGCGTGGAACGAGACGGGCATCAAGGGCATCCTGGTCTACCTGCTGGTCTATACGTTCATGAACCTGGGCGCGTTCGCCGTCATCGTGTCGCTGCGGCGGCGGGACCTGATTGGCGACGAGATCGACGACATCGCTGGACTGTGGTTCAAGCGCCCGGTGGAAGCGCTGCTCATGGTCATCTTCCTGTTGTCGCTGGGCGGCATACCGCCGCTGGCCGGGTTCTACGGCAAGTACTTCATCTTCTTGTCGCTGATCGAGACCGGGCACTACGTGCTGGCGTCACTGGCAGTGTTCTACATCGCGGTGTCGCTCTACTACTACTTGCGGATCATCAATGCGATGCTGATGCGTCCGGCGCTGGACGCCGAGCCGATCCAGCCGGCGTTCGGCCTGCGGCTCGCGCTGTGGGTCACGGCGCTGGCCACGGTTGGCATTGGGTTGTTCCCCGAGATATTCATCCGCGCCGCCGCGTGGACGATGACCGCGCCGCGCGCGGTGACGCAAGCCTTCCTGCGCTAGCTGGTCCTTTATGACCGACGAGCCCCAGTCTCCGGACGGTGAACCCAACTCCCCAGGCCAAGAACGCGAGACGGGCGCGGAAAAGCGTGAGCGCAAGTCGTGGCAGCAGGTCGCGAAGTATGGCGAACTGGGGTTCTTACTGCCCGCCTGCACGTTCGTGGGATGGGCGTTGGGCGCGGGGCTGGACCGCTGGCAGGGAACGAAGTGGGGAACGCTGACGGGCGTGCTCCTGGGCGTGGTGACCGGGTTTGTGCAGATGATACGGGTGGCGCTCAGAGCCAGTCGCTAGCCACCGGTCGCTAGTCGCTAGCGGGGGAAAGTCAAAGGCCGCGGCCGAGGGCGGCCGCGCTACCAATCACTTTGCAACCAGCGCGGGGATGAGGGTGTTGGCTTTGGGCGTGCCGAGTCCGGTCACGTAGTCGTATCCGGCTTTGCCGTTGCAGAGCGAGCCGCAGGTGCCGTTGGTGCCGGTGGTGATGTCATGGAAGCGCGTGGTGAGCGCCGCCTTGGCGACTTGATAGATGTACTGGTTCGCCGGATTGGGGAGGTTGCCCTTGCCCTGCGCGCGGCGCATGGAGTTGACGATGGCGATGAGCGCGGCCCATTGTGGGGCGCCGGCGCTGGTGCCGCCGACCTGGAACCATCCCGACTGTCCGTCGAGCGTGAGGGAGTCGTAGACCGCGAAGCCGGTGTTGGGATTGCCGTTGAAGGCCACGTCAGGCTGGGAACGTTTGCCGTTGGCGCCGGCGATCACGTAGGCGCTCTGGTAGCTCGGCTGCGTGACGTACGTGCTGCGGCCGCCACCGGAACCGGTCCACGCGCTCTCGCTGCTCCACGCGCTGGTACTGGTGAGGCGCAAGGACGTACCGCCCACGGAGACAACGTACTGCGAGACGGCGGGCCAGCCAGCGCCGGTGCCGTCGTCGCCCGAGGCGGAGAGGAAGGAAACGCCATTCGCGGCGAAGTGCGAGTCAAGCGAAGACTCGGTACTCCACTCGTCGCCGCCCCAGCTCATGGAGACGACGGTCGCGCCTCTTTGCACGGCGACGTCGACGGCATGGAGCAGCGAGCTGGAGAAGTTGGAGGCCGACTCTACCAGCATGATCTTCGCTTCCGGAGCGATGGCGTGCGCCCACTCCACGTCGAGCGCGATCTCGAGTGCCCATCCGGCATCGGTGACCGGCTTCGCGCCGGAGGCGTAGACCTTTACGAAGCATCCGTTGGCGGTGGTGCAGGGCGGCAGGCCGAACCGGGTGTTGAAGACGGCGAGGTCGTTCTCGATGTTGGGATGATCGTAGGCGTCGATGATGGCGATGGTCTGTCCCTTGCCTTTGTTGGCGATGGACGAGAAGCCGTAGGCGCTGCGGACCTTCGACGGCGTCATGCCGGTCGGCGTGCTCGAGGTGACGGCGGGCATGATGCGCACCGGGGGGCGCACGCGGCCGGGGCCGGGAGGTCCGAAGACGCGCACGCCGTCATCGACGAAGCCCGGGCGCGAGGTCTGGTCCTGTGCAGTTGCAAGGGAGACGAGCAGAAGGGATGCGATGGCGACTACGAGGGGCCTGGGGGACATATAGTGGTGCGCTGCGTGGACGCGGCGACTAGTTACTTAGATGATAATAGGGGAGCAGGGTTGCTGGTGGAGCGGCGATTGTCGAACGACAATCTCAGAATAGACATTGGTGAATGATGTGCCTAGTCCGAATGAACTAAGCGTAGAGTCGCCGAGCGAGCGCTTCTTTGCCGGCGCGTACGGGCGGATCGGGCGCGCGATGGTCGCCCTTACCCTTGTCGTCGCGCCGGTGCTGGCGTGGCCGCTGGGTTGGCGGTTCGCGCTTGGGTTCCTGGCAGGCGCGGTGGTGGCGGCTGGGAACTTCTTCTGGCTGAAGTCGGCGGTGAGCGCGCTGGCGGACGTGGTCACGCAGACGGGGCAGCGGTCGACCGCGGGCATCGTGGCGAAGTCGGTGCTGCGGTATGGATTGCTGGCGATTATCGTCTATGTTATTTTGAGAGGTTCTGGTCAGGGTGGGTACGGCTTCCTTGCAGGCCTGTTCGTGCCGGTGGCGGCGATGGTCTGCGAAGCGGCGTACGAAGCGTGGAGCGCCCTGCGGCACGAAATCTAGTCTGTAGTCTTCATCCAACATGCCACTGGTTGTTTTAGCTTCGGCGACACAACTGCCCTTTACGGGGTTCCTGAATCGCATCCTCGGCGCGCCGGTGACGGCGCTGCTGACGGCGCTCGGCATCCATCCGCATGACCCGGCCGCGCCCATCAACAACTTTGTCGCGATGCAGATACTGGTCGTCCTCTTCCTCACGGCCGTATTCATCTTCGTGCGGTCGCGTCTCTCGGTCGAGAGTCCGGGCGGGACGCAGCATGTGTTCGAAGGCATTTATGGATTCGTCGACGAACTCGGCCACAGTCTGATCGGACACGGTCACGAGAGCTTCACCGGTTTCCTGACTGCGCTCGGGATGTTCATCCTGACGTCGAACCTGATCGGGCTGGTGCCGGGCTTCGTTTCGCCGACGGCGAGCCCGGCGGTGCCGCTCGGCTGCGCGCTGGTGACGTGGTCTTTCTATCACTACCAGGGCATCAAGCATCAGGGCTGGCATTACGTGAAGCAGTTTACCGGGCCGGTGATGGGCATTGCGCCGCTGATGATCGTGATCGAAGTGGTGAGCCACCTAGCGCGCCTGCTCTCGCTCACAGTGCGCTTGTTCGCCAACATCTTCGCGGGCGACATGGTGACGCTGGCGTTCTTCTCGCTCATCCCCATCGGCGTGCCCATCGTTTTCCTGGCTCTGCACATCGGCGTGTCGCTCATCCAGACGTACATCTTCGTGCTGCTGTCGGCGGTGTACCTGGGCGGGGCGTTGTCGGAAGAGCACTAGAGAGCAGTAACCCAGTAGCCGGTACTCAGTACTCAGGAAGGTTCATTCGGCTTCATCGAGGTAGCTGCGAGCGTGAGGGCGCCTGCACGAGGATGGCGTCAACCACCCACTGGCGGCGGATCATAATGCGGTACGACAGGAGAAAGTGAAATGCGGAAAGTAATGATGTTCGTGATGATGGGGACCGTTCTGCTGGTGGGGGCTATGCCAGCGGCAGCGCAGGCGACGCCGCAGACGGCAGGGCCGGGAAACTGGTCGTATGCGGCCATCGGTCTGGGGCTCGCGGTCGCACTGGCCGCGTTCGGGCAGTCGAAGGTGGCGTCGGCGGCGTGCGAAGGCATGGCGCGGAACCCCGCGGCACGTCCGGGGATCCAGTTGGCGCTCATTCTGGGCCTGGCCTTCATCGAGTCGCTCGTGCTGTTCATCTGGGTCATGATCTTCCTGCGCGCGCTCTAACGCAGGCGTTCTTGGAAAGGCCTCCGCTTTGCGGAGGCCTTTCGTTTTGTCTATAGAATGACAGGCGCGATGGGCAACGATGCGGCGCTGCGATTCGATGGCGTGACGAAGGAGTACCGCGGGTTCCTTGGGCGCACACCTGTCCCCGCGCTCGATAAGTTCTCGCTGACGGTCGAGCGCGGCGAGATATTCGGCTTTCTGGGACCGAACGGCGCGGGCAAGACGACGGCGATCCACATCGCGATGGGCTTCATGAAGCCGACGCGGGGCGCCGGGCAGATGTTGGAGAAGGGATTCGGGCATGCGGCGACGCGGGCGCGCGTCGGGTTCCTGGCGGAGAACGTGGCGCTGGTACATCGCCCGGCGGAATCGGCGGTGCGTTACTACGGCGCGCTGAACGGGCTCAGAGGCGTGACGCTGACCAAGCGGACGCGGGAGATGCTGGAGCTGCTCGAGCTCGAAGATGTTGTCAGGCGCAACGTGGCGAAGCTCTCGCGCGGGATGCTGCAACGCGCAGGACTGGCGCAGGCGCTGGTGAACGATCCGGAATTGCTGGTGCTGGACGAGCCGACGTCGGCGCTCGATCCGCTGGGAAGAGTCGCCGTCCGCGAGCTGCTGCTGCGCGCCAAGGCGGCGGGGAAGACGGTGTTCCTCAGCTCCCACATGCTTTCGGAGATCGAGCTGATATGCGACCGCATCGCCATCCTGGTGCGGGGACGCGTGGCGCGCGTGGGGAAGACCAACGAGCTGCTCGAGTCGCGCGATGAGGCGGAGGTCGTGTTTAGTGGCGCGAGTGGGGCCGCGTTCCCCGAGGCTGTCCTCGAGAACGAAATGCTGCGCGTTACCGTGCCGAAGTCGGCGCAGCGAGCGACGATAGAGAAAGTCTGGGCGGCGGGGGGCGAAGTCGTGAAGGTGAATCCGGCGCGGCGGTCGCTCGAAGGCTTGTTCGTCTCACTGGCGAACCAGGCTGGCCCAGGTGCCACGGTGCAGAAGCCGGGAGCTGCACGATGAGGCGCGTGTGGCTGCTGGCGACGAACGTGGTGCGCGAGCAGCGCTGGTTTCTGCTGGTGATGTTCGCCTATATCACGGGCATCACGGGGATGATGTTGTTCGCGGGAGACGGGCGCGAGGACGACGTGCTGGCCGTCTTCAAGCAAGTGGCGGCCTATGGGACGTTCTTCAGCGTGGTGATCGCGGCATCGCTGATTCAGACGGACCGCAAATCGCGGCAGATCATCGCCGTGCTGTCGAAGGCGGTCACGCGGCGCGAGTACATTGCCGGAATGATCGGGGGCGTGAATCTCTCGACTGCCAGCTACCAGGCCGCGGTGTTCGCCAGCCTGTTCGTGCTGTTTCGGCACGCGCCGATCCAGACCGCAGTAGTGATGATGCTGCACCTGTTGGTGGCCAGCCTGCTGGTCTCGGTGGTGACGATACTCTTTACGACCTTCCTGCATCCGCTGCTCGCCACCGGCGCGGCAGGCATGGTACTGGCGGCGCCGATAGCCCTGGAGAAGATGGGGTGGACATGGTGGGCGCGGGCGATGCCGGCGGTGGCGCTCATCAAGCACGCGCTCAGCTTCACGCTGGAGCAGCCGCTGGCAGTCGAGAGCGGTGTGCTGACGCTGGCACTGGCGGAGTGCGTGGCGCTGTGGTTGCTCGCGGGATGGATATTCGAGCGGCGGGACGTCACGCTGGCGGTGGAGTGAATTGTGAGCTTCGAGCTTTGAGCTGTGAGCTTTGGGCTTTGAGTAGCCGTTACCGGAGCAAATCCTTTGCGGCCTCGATGGCCAACTGCAGGACGCGGTTTGGCATTATCCCCAGATACAAAGTGGCGAGGACGCTCAGCGTGAGGGCGACGCCTTCCGGGATGGTGATGCGTTCGGCGCCGTGTCCGTGCTCGTGCTCTGCCGGGTGCTCGCGCATGTACATGACGACGATGACGCGCAGATAGTAGTACGCCGCGATGCCGCTATTGATGAGACCGAGGATAGTGAGTCCGACGAGGTTCGCCTGCAGCGCCGCGCTGAAGACGTAGAACTTGGCGAAGAACCCGCCGGTCGCGGGGATGCCGATCAAACTCAACAACAGGAGGGCTAGCGAGGCCGCGACGGCGGGCTGGCGGCGGGAGAGTCCCGCGTAATCGTCGATGGCGACGAAGCGCTCACCTTCGCCAGCGAGGTGCGAGATCACAAGGAACGCGCCCACGTTCATGGCGGCGTAGGCGGCCGTATAGAAGATGGCGGCGGAGATGCCGGCGGTGTCCGCGGCTTTGGAGGCAGCAAAAGCAACGAGCAGGTATCCGGCGTGCGCGATGGAGGAATACGCGAGCATGCGCTTGATGTTCGTCTGGCGAAGCGCGCCGATGTTGCCGAGCGTCATGGAGAGCGCGGCGGAGATCCAGACGGGCCAGAACCAGCCCGGAGTCCAGGCGGCGAAGAGTACGCGGAGCAGCACCGCGAAAGCGGCGGCCTTGGGCGCGGTGGACATGAAGGCGACCACGGGAGCGGGCGCGCCTTCGTAGACGTCGGGCGTCCAGACGTGGAACGGCGCAGAGGCGATCTTGAAGCCGAGCCCCACGAACATGAGGGCGACGGCGGCGAACACGAGCGGGTTGAAGCCGCCGGCGTGGAGCTGCGGCCCGATGGCCAGGATGCTCGTGGTCCCGGTGGCGCCGAACATCAGCGAGACGCCGTAGAGGAAGAAGCCGGTGGCGAACGACCCGAGCAGGAAGTATTTCAGCGAGGCTTCGGCGCTGATGGCCACGCGGCGGCGCATGCCCGCGAGGATGTAGGTGGAGATGGACGAGATCTCGAGCGCGATGAAGATGAGGACGAGCTCGGTTGCGGAGGACATTAAGTCCATGCCGACGGCGCCGAAGAGCATAAGCGCGTAGAACTCGCCGGCGCGGATGTGCTGGCGCTCGACGTAATCGAGCGAACCGAGCAGCGCAACGAAGAGCACGAGCGCGATGACCACGTGGAAGAAGACGCTGAAGTGGTCCACCAGCACCATCTTGAAGAATCCCTGGGTGTAGGGCGAGCCGGCCTGGTACCAGGTGGCGGCGAGCGACGCGAGCGCGCCGAGGCAGGCGAGGTATCCGAGCGGCTTGCGGCTGCCGCCCTTGGTGACGAACGGCTCCACCAGCATCACGATGAGACCGAAGGCGGCGAGCACCAGCTCGGGCAGGATGGTGACGTAATCGGTATTGGTGATGGGATTCATCGTCAGCGTCCGATCACCTGGGTGATGGTCTTTAGCGTGGGCAGCAGCTTGAGCACGCCGGAATCGATGCGAGCAAGCCACCACCACGGGGCGAGTCCCATGATGAGCGCGGCAATCACGGTGGGCCAGAGCGCGAGGCGCTCGCGCGCGTCGATGTCGGGCAAGTGGGCGTTGTGATCGTCCGTGACGGCGCCGTAGAAAACGCGCTGGTACATCCAGAGCATGTAACAGGCGCTCCAGATCACGCCAGTCGCGGCGAGCGCCCCCCACAGCGCCTTCGCCTGGAATGCTCCGGCGAGGATGAGGAACTCGCCGACGAACCCATTGAGCAGCGGCAGCCCGATGGAGGAGAGCGTGATGACGAGGAAGAAGGTGGCGTAGAGCGGCATGGGCGTGGCCAGTCCGCCATAGTTCTTGATCTCGTAGGTGTGGCGACGCTCGTAGAGCATGCCGGCGAGCATGAAGAGAGCGCCGGTGGAGACGCCGTGGTTGAGCATCTGGAAAACAGCGCCGTCCATGCCGAACGTGGTCAGCGAGAAGATTCCGAGCACGACGAAGCCGAGATGGCTCACGGACGAATACGCGATGAGCTTCTTCAGGTTGGGCTGCACCATGGCCACGAGCGCGCCGTAGATCACGCCGACGATGGCCAGCGTCATGATCCAGGGGCCGTTAAATCGCGCCTGGTCGGGGAAGAGTCCCACATTGAAGCGCAGCAGGCCGTAGGTGCCCATCTTGAGGAGCACGCCGGCGAGCAGCACGGAGCCGGCGGTGGGCGCTTCGACGTGTGCGTCCGGCAGCCAGGTGTGCAGCGGCCAGAGCGGGACCTTCACCGCGAAGGCGATGAAGAAGCCGAGGAAGAGCCAGAAAGAGGCCATCCACGAGATCTCGCTCGGGTTCGTCTGCAGCGCCTGCTTGATGGTGGCGAAGTCGAAGGTGTGGAAGTGCGAATAGAGCCAGATGATGGCTCCGAGCATGAAGACCGAGGCGATGGCGGTGTAGAGGAAGAACTTTACGGAAGCATAGATGCGCCGCTCGTGTCCCCAAATGCCGATGAGGAGCGCCATGGGGATGAGCGTGGCTTCCCAGAAAACGTAGAACAGGAACATGTCGAGCGCGAGGAAGACGCCGATCATCGCGGTCTCGAGCAGCAGGATGAGGACGTAGAACTCCTTCACGCGATGCGACACCGAGTGCCACGAGACCAGGATGCTGAGCGGCACGAGGAACGTGGTCAGGATGACGAGCCACACCGAGATGCCGTCGACGCCAAGGTGGTAGTGGATGTTTGGCGAGGTGATCCACGGAATGTCGATCTCGAACTGGAAGACGGTCGCAGTCGAGAGCTGTGTCGGGATGTCCGAACGCAGCAGATGGAGCGAGAAGATGAAGTTGACGAGCGAGATGCCGAGAGCGAACCAGCGCTCGGCGATGACTTTGCGCGGAAAGACGGCAAGGACGAGCGCGCCGATGGCGGGCAGGAACGTGACCAGCGTGAGGATGCTCGCGTTGATGGCGCCCAGGTTCAGCATGCCCATCACCTCGCCCCCAGCCAGATCATGTAAACGATGACCAGGGCGGCGCCGGTGGCGATCCATCCCGCATAGGAACGGATGTTGCCGGACTGCATGCGGCGGAGGCTGTCGGAGACGTCCTGCGAGGCGTGCGCTGCGCCGTTGACGGTGGCGTCGATCACGCCGACGTCGATGTCCCGCCAGAAAAAGTTGGAGATGCCGACGATGGGGCGGACGAAGAGCGCGTGATAGAGCTCGTCCACGTAGTACTTGTCGCGAACCGTGTCATAGATGCCACCGAGTACGGCGGTGACTCGCGCTGGCAGGTCGCGACGTTTGAAGTAAAAGAGCCAGGCGAACCCAAAGCCGATGGCGGCGACGCCGACGGAGGCGGCGGTGAGTGCGAGTTCCGCATTGCGTTCGGCGTGCTCTTCCGCGGCTTCCGGCTGCGGCTCGCCGGCGCGTTGGCCGGCGGACATGGCTTCCGAACTCGACTGGATGACCGGCGCGAGGAACTGGTCAAAGCGGTTCGAGCCGCCGAGTGCGTGCGGCACGCCGGCCCATCCGCCAAAGACGGAAAGGATGGCGAGCAGCACGAGCGGCCCGAGCATGATGCCGGGACTCTCGTGCGGCGAGTGGCTCGCGTGCGCGTCGCCATGTCCATGCGCGTCTGCACTGCCGCCACGGAACTCGCCGAAAAACGTAAGGAACCAAAGCCGGAACATATAGAAGGATGTGAGTCCGGCGGTGAGCAGCGCGAGCGTCCACAGCGTGTAGTTGAGCGCCGGCCCGGCGACGGAGCGGAGCGCCGTAGTGGACCAGGCCTTCCAGAGGATCTCGTCCTTGGAGAAGAAGCCGGCGAGGGGCGGGAAGCCGGCGATGGCGAAGGTGCCGGCGGTCATGGTCCAGAACGTCCACGGGATCTGCTTGCGGAGGCCGCCCATGCGGCGCATGTCCTGCTCGCCGGAGAGAGCGTGGATGACCGAGCCGGCGCAGAGGAAGAGCAGCGCCTTGAAGAAGGCGTGCGTCATGAGATGGAAGATGCCGGCGGAGTACGCGGCCACGCCGCAGGCCATGAACATGTAGCCGAGCTGCGAGATGGTGGAGTAGGCGAGGACGCGCTTGATGTCCGTCTGCGTCATGCCGATGGTGGCGGCAAAGATGGCGGTAAGGCAGCCGATGACGGCGACCACGGTGAGCGCGATGGGCGAGCGGCTGAACAGCGGGTTGGAGCGCGCGATCATGTAAATGCCGGCCGTGACCATGGTGGCGGCGTGGATCAGCGCGCTGACCGGCGTGGGGCCTTCCATCGCGTCCGGGAGCCAGACGTAAAGCGGGAGCTGCGCGGATTTTCCCGTGGCGCCGACCATGAGGAGCAGCGAGATGGCAGTGAGCAGGCCGGCGCCGGCCGTCTCGACGGGATAGTGCGATACCGCCTTGAAGACGTCCGCGAAATTCAGCGAATCGAAGTGGCGGATGAGCAGGAACATCCCCAGGAGGAACCCGAAATCGCCGACGCGGTTGACGATGAAAGCCTTCTTGCCGGCGTTGGCGGCGGATTGCTTGAGGAAGAAAAAGCCGATGAGCAGGTACGACGCGAGGCCGACGCCTTCCCATCCGACAAACATGAGCAGGTAGTTGTCGGCGAGGATGAGCATGAGCATGAAGAACATGAAGAGGTTCAGGTAGGCGAAGAAGCGGTAGTAGCCGCCTTCGTGCTCCATGTATCCGACCGAGTACACGTGGATGAGCAGGCCGACGCCGGTGACGACCAGCAGCATGACGAGCGAGAGCTGGTCGAGGTAGAACGCGATGTTGGCCTGGAAGCTGCCGGCGGCGATCCACGGCAGGATGTATTCCGTGTAGGGGATGCGTTCGAAAGGCAGCGCGACGAAGCGCGAGGCGACGACGAGCGCCCAGGCGAAGGCCGCGCCAGGGAATCCCACGCCGATGATGGCCACGGCGCGCTTCGAGAGTCCGCGGCCGAGCAGTCCATTGAGCGCCGCGCCGGCCAGCGGCAGCAGCGGGATGAGCCAGAGATGGAGGTTGGTGGTCATATTTTGCGAATCAAAGCTTCAGCAAGTCCACCTTGTCCACGCTCAGCGTCTCGCGCGTGCGGAATACGGAGATGATGATGGCCAGTCCGACGGCGGCTTCCGCGGCCGCCACGACCATCACGAAGAAGACGAAGACCTCCCCGTTGAGCTGCTTCCACTGATAAGCGAAGGCGACGAACGAAAGGTTCACTGCGTTCAACATCAGCTCGATGGACATGAAGATGGTGATGATGTTGCGCTTGATGATGAAGCCGGTCACGCCGCAGGCGAACAGCACCGCGCTGAGCACGAGATACCAGGAGATGGGGACTGTGTTCATCATCTCTCCTCCCGGCGGGCGAGCACGACCGCACCCATGATGGCGATGAGGATGAGGACGGAGGTGACTTCGAAGGGCAGCAGGAAGTCGCGGAAGAGGAGGCGTCCGATCTCTTTGGGCCCGCCGATGAAGTCACCGAGCGCGGCGGTGCCGGCGCCGCGGCTCAGGATGTACGCCAGCGCAGCGACGATGACGGCTACGGCGGGGACGCCGAACACGATGGCGACGCGGCTGCTCTTCGAGAGTTCTTCTTCACCGGCGTTGAGCAGCATGATGGTGAAGACGAACAGCACCATGATGGCGCCGGCATAGATGATGATCTGCACGGCGGCAACGAACTCCGCGCCAAGCAGCAGGTAGAGCAGGGCGAGCGAGCCCATCACAACGATCAACGAGAGCGCCGAATTGATCGGGTGGCGCTGCGCCAGCAGGTTGATAGCTGCGGCGACGCAGACAACGGCGAAGATGATGAATAAGACGGTATGCATCATGGCGTCGTTAGCCCGATGTACAAGCTGGTCAGAACGATGTTGGCGAGGGCGATGGGCAGGAGAACCTTCCAGCCGAACGCCATCAGTTGGTCATAGCGGAAGCGCGGCAGCGTGCCGCGGATCCAGATGTAGAGGAACAGAAACAAGAAGATCTTGAACGCAAACCAGAAGAGTGGGACAAAGCTCTGCACCACCATCGGAAGGAACGTGAGGGCGGGGCCGTGCCATCCTCCGAAGAAGAGCAGCGTACCGACGCAGGCCACGGTGAACATGTTGGTGTACTCGGCCATGAAGAACATGGCGAACTTCATCGAGCTGTACTCGGTGTGGTAGCCGGCAACGAGTTCGGTCTCGGCTTCGGGAAGGTCGAATGGGATGCGGTTGGTCTCGGCGAAGGCGGCCGTCAGATAAACGAAGAACGCGATGAACTGCGGGAAAAAGTTCCAGCGCGGCAGGAAGCCGAAGTAGGTCCCGCTTTGTCCGTTGACGATTTCGCGCAGGCTGAGCGAGCCGGAGAGCAGCAGCACGCCGATGAGCGAGAGTCCGAGCGAAGCTTCGTAGCTGACCATCTGCGCGCTGGCGCGGAGCGAGCCGAGGAGCGAGTACTTTGAGTTCGAGGACCATCCCGCCAAGGCCACGCCGTAGACCGCGACGGAGGTGACGCCGAGCAGGACGAGCAGCGCGACGTTCACGTCAGTGATCTGCGCCGGCGTCGAAAAGCTGCCGAAGCGCAACTGCTCGCCGAACGGCACGACAGCGATGGACATGAGCGCGAGTGCCACCGAGATCATCGGGGCCGCGATGTAGAGCGGCTTGTAGACGTTGGTGGGGATGATGTCTTCTTTGAGGATGAACTTGATGCCATCCGCCAGCGGCTGGAGCAAGCCGAACGGGCCGACGCGGGTGGGCCCCCAGCGGTTCTGCATGCGTCCCACGACCTTGCGCTCGAGCCACACGGCGTAGGCGACGGCCGTGAGCAGGATGATGATGACCACCACGCTCTTGGCGGCGCTGAGGAGGACGAATTGTGCCCAAGTCGGCATTTATCTCTGTGAGATCCTTCGCGCACAAAGCGCGCTCAGGATGACACTTCAAGTGATGCTTGAACTGCTGAAACCTTTAATCCGCGGCGGCGCCGGCGGGCGCTCTGCGGCGGTTCTCCATGACCGAGTTCAACGCGTGCGAGTAACGGCCCAAGGTGCCAGAAGTGAACAAAGTGTCGTTCGAGGAGCGGATAAGGTCCGTTCCGGCAGACGTCCCGCCGTTCCCGGCGGTGAGCGCGTGCGTGCGGACCTCGGTGCCGCTGAACAACGCGGCACGCGAAATCTGATAGCCGGGCACGACGCGCTGTATCTCGTCGAAGAGCGCTTGCGGATCGAGCGGGCTCATTTTGGGTTCGAGGTTTTGCGCCTTCAGCCAAACGTAGTGGCGGTCAGCCTCGCCGGACTGCGCGCCGCGGGATTGTCCCATGTCGGCGCGGACGCCCTCGCGTCCGAACGGCACGAGCTTGCGAACGTCGAATCCCATGCGCTCGGCGATACGGACGATGATCTCGAAATCGGGCTTCACGCCGGCCAGGTCGCCGGCCTTCTGCACCTGCTGCAGGTCGCCCGCGCTGTTGGTGAAGGTGCCGGACTTTTCGTAGGCGCAGGCGACGGGTAAAACCACGTCGGCGATGGCGGCGGTGTTGGTGAGGAACATGTCTTGCACAACCAGGAACGGCTTGGTCAGGACGAACGGATCGAAGTCGAAGCGCGCGACCGGGTTGGAGCCGACCACATACATCGCTTTGAGTCTGCCGTCGGCAGCGGCCTTGGTCATCTGCGCGAGGCTCATGCCGGGCTGCGCGGGAAGCTGTGCATCCCACTCGCGCGCGAAATGGTCGGCGGAAGCGGTGTAGCCGGGGAGCAGGTCGGGATAGAGACCCATGTCGGAGGCGCCGCGGGAGTTCGCATAGTCGGCGAGGGCGATGAGTCGGGCTTTGGGCAGCGACGCAGCGAACGCGGCGAGCGCCTGCACGTCTGCGCCTTTGATCTCCGCCCCAAACATGATGATCAGGTCGGGCTCGGCTTTGATCTTGTCGCGCAGCGCGATGAGCGTCTCGCGTGGTGTCCCGTCGCGGAGAAGCGTGGCCGTGGCGGAATCGTCTCCGGCAAGGAACTTGAGCAGCGCGGCGTAACCACCGTCGGCGATGTGCGCGAAAACGGCGGCCTGGCGGCGCAGCTTGATGGGCTGCGTGTTCGCGAGGTAGAGCCGCGCTTTATGCAGGCGGACGTTCGAGCGGATCTGCCACGCGAGCAGCGGATGCTGGTCGGTGGGATCGTTGCCGATAAGCAGCATCGCGGGCGCGCTGAACACGTCGCGCATGCCGGCGGTCGCGCCGTCTTTACCCTTGAGAGCTGCGGCAAGAGCGGGGAAGTCGGCGGTGCGATGGTGGTCGATGTTGTTCGTCTGCAGCACGAGCCGCGCGAACTTCTGCAGTAGGTAGTTCTCTTCGTTCGTGGTGCGCGTCGAGCCGATCACGCCGATAGCGGCGCCGCCTTTGCTCTCGCGGACGTCGCGGAACTCGTGGGCGACGACTTCGAGGGCTTCTTCCCAACTGGCGGGACGGAGGTGCCCGTCTTTGCGGACGAGCGGCTGGGTGATGCGCGCGCGGTGATCGGTGAAGTCGAAGGCGTAGCGTCCCTTGATGCAGAGGAAGTCGCCGTTGATGCCGCTCTTGTCGCGGTTGTCGCCGCGAACGATCTGCATGCCGGTGTCGTGGCGGCGGACGCCGAGCGTGGTCTTGCAGCCATCGCCGCAGTGCGTGCAGATGGTGCCAACGTGCTTCATCTCCCACGGGCGCGTCTTGTAGCGATAAGCGCCGGAGGTGAGCGCGCCGACCGGGCAGATGTCGATGCACATGCCACACTCTTCGCACTCCAGGTGGTCTTCCTGGTTCGGCGCGATGACGGAGGAGACGCCGCGTCCCTGGACGCCGAGCGCCCACACGTCCATGCCTTCGCCGCAGACGCGCACGCAGCGGTAACACAGGATGCAGCGCGGGCGGTCGAAGAACACGACCGGCGACCACTGCTGCTCGTCTTTGTGCAGCTTGCCTTCCATGTAGCGCGAGTCGGCCGCGCCGTACTTGAAGGTCATGTCTTGCAGCTCGCACTCGCCGCCGGCGTCGCAGACCGGGCAGTCGAGGGGATGGTTGCCGAGCACGAGCTCGAGCATGGACTTGCGCGCCTGCTTCACCTTTTCCGATTCCGTGGTGACGACCATGCCGTCGGTGATGGGGACGGTGCAGGCCGTCTGCAGCTTCGGCATCTTCTCGATCTCGACCAGGCACATGCGGCACGCGGCCTGGAGCGAGAGCCCTGGGTAGTAGCAGAACGCGGGCACTTCGATGCCGACGCGCTTGCACGCCTCAATGAGCAGCGTGCCGCCGGGAGCGGTGAGCTTCTTGCCGTCTACGGTGATGGTGACGTCAGGCATTTGTCCTTATCTGCTCAGTACCGGGAGCAGTTGCTCGGCCGTCTTCTCGCCGTAGGGACACGGACGTCCTTCCAAGTGGTCCTCGAACTCGTTACGCCATTTCTTGACGATGGAAATGATGGGCATGGCGGCGGCGTCGCCGAGCGGGCAGAAAGTGCGTCCCAGCATGTTCTCGGCGAGGTATTGGATGTTGTCGATGTCCTTCTTCAATCCGCCGCCGGCGTGGAAGCGGGTGAGCGTCTTCTTGAGCCAGTCGGTACCTTCGCGGCACGGGATACACCAGCCGCACGATTCGTGCTGATAGAACTTGATAACGCGCTGCGCGAACTTGACCATGCACGTGGTGTCATCGAGCACGACGACGCCACCCGAGCCGAGGAAGGTGCCGGCCTTGGCGCAGGAGTCGAAGTCCATGGGAAGGTCGATCTCGTCGGCCTTCAACATCGGCGTGGACGAGCCGCCGGGGACGACCGCCTTGAGCTTTTGTCCGTTGGGAATGCCGCCGGCGACCTCGTAAATCATTTTGCGGAGCGGATAGCCGAGCGGCAGCTCATAAACGCCGGGCTTGCTGACGTGTCCCGAAAGACAGAAAAGCCGCGTGCCGCCGTTTTTTGGCGTCCCGAGGTCGGCGTACCACTGGCCGCCGCCGAAGATGACGTGCGGGACCGAGGCCAGCGTCTCGACGTTGTTGATGACCGTGGGCCCCCCCCAGAGTCCGACGACGGCAGGGAACGGCGGGCGGATGCGCGGGATGCCGCGCTTGCCTTCGAGCGATTCCATCAGCGCGGATTCCTCGCCCACTTCGTAAGCGCCGGCGCCGGTGTGCCAGTGGACGTCGAGGTCCACGCCGCTGCCGAAGATGTTCTTGCCGAGGAACCCTTTGGCATACGCGTCGGCAATGGCCTTGCGCATGATGTTCACGAGGTAGCGATACTCGCCGCGGATGTAGATGAAGCCAGTCTTCGCGCCGATGGAGAGCGCGGCGATCATCACGCCTTCGATCACGGCGTGCGGGTCGTGCTCGAGGATGAGGCGGTCCTTGCAGGTGCCGGGCTCGCTCTCGTCGCCGTTGCAAAGAACGTATTTTGGCTTGGCGGATTCCTTGGGGACGAACGACCACTTCATTCCCGTGGGGAAGCCCGCGCCGCCGCGTCCACGCAGGCTCGATGTCTTCATCTCGTTGACGATGCCATCGGGACCGAGCGCGATCGCCTTCTGCACGGCCTTGTAACCGTCGAGTTCGAGATAGCGGTCGATGTTGGCCGCGCCCTTGCCGAAGCGCGCGCTTACGACCTTCTTCTCGTCGGGATGGGAGACCAGTTCCGCCATTTAGAAGCCCGCCGTCATTGCGCCGCCTTCTTTTCGTACGACTCCAGGATCTTGTCGACCTTCGCCGGCGTGAGGTTCTCGTGGAAGTCGTAGTTCACCTGCATGGCCGGCGCCCAGGAGCAGGCGCCGATGCACTCGACTTCTTCCAGCGTGAACACCTTGTCGGCGGTGGTCTGCTTGTGTCCGATGCCGAGCTGCTGCTTGCAGTGTTGGAAGATCTCTTCGCCGCCGCGCAGCATGCAACTGATGTTGGTGCAAACCTGCACGTTGAATTTGCCCCGCGGCTTCATCGTCAGCATGGAGTAGTAGCTGATGACGTTGCGGATCTCGATCTCGGGCAGGCCGGTCTTCTGCGCGAGGTAAGAGATCGCGTCGGGCGAGAGATAGCCCAGTTCGTCCTGCGTGTAGAGCAGCATGGGGACGAGGAAGGAGCGGCGCGTAGGGTACTCCTTCATCTTCTCGTTGAAGAAGTTGTCGAGTTGTTCTGAGACCACGGGCATCAGCGGTCGATCTCTCCGAGGACGATGTCGATGGAACCGATGGCGGCGACGACGTCGGCGATGAGCTTGCCTTCACACATCTTCGCCAGTGCTTGCAGGTTGGCGTACGAAGGCGAGCGCATGTGGACGCGATATGGCTTCGATGTTCCGTCACTGACGACGTAGTAGCCCATCTCGCCGCGCGGCGATTCAATGGCCTGATAGACCTCACCGGCGGGAACGGTGAAGCCTTCGGTCACGATCTTGAAGTGATAGATGAGGGCCTCCATCTGCGTCTTCATCTTCTCGCGGTCAGGCAGGACGACCTTCGGAGCGTCCGCCTTGATGGCACCGGTGGGCATGCCGTCGAGCCCCTGCTTCACGATCTTGATGGACTCGCGCATCTCGCGCACGCGCAGGATGTAGCGCGCGAAGACGTCGCCGTCGCTGGAAACGGGGACATCGAACTGGAACTTCTCGTAGCTCGAGTAGGGCATGTCGCGGCGCAGGTCGATGTCCACGCCCGAGGCGCGCAAGGCTGGGCCGGTGACGCCGAGAGCGAGCGCGTCTTCGGCGGACATGTGGGCCACGCCTTTCGTCCGGCGCTCCCAGATAGGGTTCGAAGTGAGCAGGTCTTCGTATTCGTCCACGCGCTCGGGGAACTTGTTGGCAAAGTCGCGCACGCGGTCGAGGAAGCCGATCGGCAGGTCGAGCGCGAGGCCTCCCACGCGGAAGTAGGAGGTCATCATTCGCTGTCCGCTGACCGCCTCGAAGAGGCGCAGGCAATCTTCGCGCTCGCGGAAACAATAGAGGAACACGGACATCGCGCCGATATCGAGCGCGTGCGTGCCGAGCCAGACCAGGTGCGAGCTGATGCGGGTGAGCTCGTTGAGCATCACGCGCACCCACTGCGCGCGCGGCGGAATGTCGAGACCGAGCAGTTTCTCGACCGCCAGCACGTAGCAGAGGTTGTTGGTCATGGGACAGAGGTAGTCGATGCGGTCGGTGAGCGGCACGACCTGCTGATAGAACTTCGCCTCGCACGTCTTCTCGATGCCGGTGTGCAGGTAGCCGATATCGGGCGCCATGCGCACGACCGTCTCGCCATCGATCTCCAGCAGGAGGCGAAGCACGCCGTGAGTAGACGGGTGCTGCGGCCCCATGTTGAGGATCATGGTGCGTTCTTGCCCCGCGTCGAGGACGGGAGTGGGCGAGAGATGTGCCATCAGCGGTATCCCTCGACGGGGTAGTCCTTGCGCAGCGGATGGCCTTCCCAATCCTCGGGCATCAGAAGGCGCGTTAGGTCGGGGTGTCCGACGAAGCGGACGCCGAAGAGGTCGAAGATCTCGCGCTCGAAGAAGTTCGCCGAGGGCCACACGCTGGTGATGGATTCGATGGCCTCGTCTTCCGCCAAGCGCACTTTCAACCGCACGCGCGTTTTGCGCGGAATGGAGAGCAGGTGGTAGACGACCTCGAAGCGCGGCGACATGGGGTGCCAGTCCACGCAGGTGACGTCGGACAAAAAGTTGTAGCGCAGTTGCAGGTCGATGGGGTCGCGCAACAGCTCGACCGCTTCGCGGATGAATGAGCGGTCGACCCAGATGGTGAGTTCGTCACGGTCGAGCTTGGCATCCGGGATGGCGGCAGCGTTCACGGAGAACAGCCGCGCGAGCTCCGGGCGGTCTTTGAGCGCCTCGATACCCGTGACGGCGGGCGTGAGCGGCGGCATCTAGCGGCTCCCCGCGGGCGCGCGGTCTGGCAGAGCGACGATCTGGTCGCTGTCCGCCCTGGACCAGTCGAGCACGCCCTTCTTCCATACGTAGATGAAGCCGCCGAGGACAACGAGGACGTAGATCAGCATCTCCCAGAAGCCGAACATCTTCAATTCGCGGAAGATGACCGCCCAGGGGTAGAGGAAGATGGCCTCCACGTCGAACAGGATGAACAACATGGCGACGAGATAGAACTTCACCGAAAAGCGCTGCCGGGCGTCGCCCACCGGGGCCATGCCGCACTCGTATGGCATGAGCTTGGCGGCGGTGTTTTTATGCTTTCCGATGAGCCACGAAAGCGTGACCATGCCGCCCGCAATGGCCCCAACGAGCAGGAACTGGATGAGCAACGGCAGGTAGCTGGCGAGATAGTTGTCCGGCATAGGAAGCGGTGTATAATCCGCGCCACTCAGGTTAGTAAAATAGTATTGGTGAAACAGTCGAATATAGAAGTCGCGCGCAGATGAGTCAAGGCAATGCGGGCCGCTCTTCGCGCTGTGTTCGCCCACCTGAGAAGACGCGAGAATGATCTTCGGATTCAATACCGACATCAAGTGGGGCGACACCGTCTACCACGTGCAGAGCGAGGCCCGGAAGGCCGAAAAACTGCTGCAGACGCAGGTATTCGTGCGGGGACGCTGCATCGGCAAGAAGGCCACTTCCTACGCCGAGATGGAGCAGCAGCCCGATTTCACCGAAGACCACATGCACGACATGCTGAAGGTGCAGCACCGCGGCATGCTCGATGGCATCCGCGACGGCAAGCTCAACGAGATGCTGGGCCTCGATCAAGCTGCCGGCGGGAACGGCGGGGCGGCTGCCGCCGGCGAGCCGGGTGGGCTGGCCATCCAGTGGATGAATTCCGGCGCGGTCTATGCGGAGAGCTCCGTGGTGATGCAGTTCAGCGTGACGGAGAAGGGCGTGGCCGTCGCCGGAGCGCAACTGACCTCGCGCCTGAACGTGGCGGAAGAAGCGCCGATCTATTCGCAGGCCGTGACGGATGCGAATGGCTGCGCGGAGATGAAAATATTCCTCGACGAGAACGCGCTCCGCGATGCGGCCGTGCTGGTGCAGGCGAAGGCCGGTGAGCGTGTGACCACGCGGAAGTTCGTCCTGAAGAAGAACTAGGCAGCCCCTCCTGAGTTTTCCTATCCTTATATAGTAGTGGTATGAAGCTGCGGCTGAATGGCGACGTGCGGTCGGTCGCGGCGGCGACGCTGGCGGCGCTCGTGGAAGAGCTCGGCATGAAGGCGGACCGGGTGGCGGTGGAGCTGAACCGCGAGATCGTCCCCCGCGCGCGCTGGGAGGCGACCGCGCTGCGCGACGGCGACGAACTGGAGATCGTCCACTTTGTGGGGGGTGGGTGATGCGGAAGTGCACTCTTTCTTCCATGAGATGGGTAATGACCTTCGCGTTGCTGTTCGCCCTCGCCACTTCCTTGGCACAGGAGCCGGCGGCGAAGACTGAGAACCCCTGCTACAAAGACAAGGGCATCGACGAGTACATCGCGGAGCTGCAGAAGCTGCAGAAGAAAAAGGGCACGCACAATCCGCTGCCGAACAACGTGTGCATCTTCGGATGGTGTAAGAACGCGGGCGCTGGCCCCGCCGAAACGAAGCCGAAGAGCGGGCCCAAGGCGGAGGAGGCCGAGGAGAGGCCGCAGGCGGATACACGGGCGTCGCGGCCCGTGGACGACGTAGAGAGCTCGAGCAAGAAAGAAGACCTGGGGATTGCGACGACCCCAGCGGCAGAGATATCGACCTACGATCCCATCGGCGCCGCACGCGATGCGGACGTCGGCGACTACTACTTCCACGAGAATAACTATCGAGGCGCGCTGATGCGCTACTCCGATGCCTTAAAAGAGAAGCCGGGCGACGCCGGCGTCCATCTGCGCCTTGCGCGCGGCTGGGAAAAGCTAGGCGCGGCGGAGCGCGCGTATCTGGAGTACGACGCCGTCGTGAAGCTCGAGCGGGAAGGGAAGAGCGCGAGCGAAGCAAAGGACGGCATGGCGCGGCTGCGCCCTGTGCTGCAGAAGGCGGGAGTGGATCCCGTGACGCTCACGGCGGAAAGCCAGCCCGAGCAGCCGCCGTGCTTGGCGGCCCCGCAGGGAAGTCGCTAGTCGCTGGTCGCTAGCAAAGGCAAGTCAGGCCGTCGCCGCGGACTGCCGCTCCACCAACCCAGCCCATCCCCGCCTGTTAACCATCTAGGGTCCCTTTTCTGTTGACACCGCACGTTCCACGCCTAGAATGTTTCAAACATTTTAGGCGCTGTTTGTTTTAAACAAACAACGCTGGAATGAACGGGCACATCGAAGCAGACAGAAGATGGCGCAGCGGTTCACATCGAACGAAGTGGTCGAGCTCACGGGCATCACGCCGCGGCACCTGCAGTGGTGGGATGAGCGTGGCATCGTTCGGCCCGAGCGCGAGGGCCATCGGCGCCTCTATTCCATGGACGATGTGGCCGAGGTCGCGGTCATCGTGGAGCTCCGCGACAAGGGGTTCTCGTTGCAGCGCGTGCGCAAGGTCATGCGCTTCCTGCAACGCGAGCTGGGCAAGCGCCTGATCGAGACGGTGAGCGGTGATTCCGACTACCACCTGCTTTCCGACGGCAAGACGATCTACCTGGAGCATTCGGCCAAGGACATTGTGGACTTGCTGAAGAACGCTCGGCAGCCGATGCTGGCCATCGGATTGAGCGATGCAGTGAAGCAAGTCCACGCGGAGATCTCTTCCTTGCGTGACCCAGGATTGAAGAAGGCGAGCGCGTCGGCGGGAGAAGAGAGGCCGCGCCGGCGGCGGAGAGTCTGAGCAAGGCTACTTACTGTACTAGCGGGCAGCACGGGCATCATATCCGTTGTCAGTGGCAAGACGTTCCACGGAGGTGAGATGGTCGCGGAACTCAACATCCTGAGCGAATGGATCCCGGAGCAGATGGGGCCGGGGACGCTGTTCGTGCTGGAGAATGCCGGTGACGTGGGCGAGAACGAAGACCCGTACTGGGCCGTTCTTTCTTGTCCGGAGTGCGCAACCCTGGGATTGATCACGCGCAAGCAGGTGGTCGGGCTGATCCCGGTGATCTGCGGGTCCGATTGCTGTCCGGCCCAGTTCTTCATAAAGGACGAAGAGATCAAGGTCCGCAAGCCGAGTTAACGGCTGCGGGCGGAATCCGAGTGGTCGCGCGGAGGCGGGCAGAGTCCCGCCTGGAGCGTCGAAGATTCCCGCCTGGTAATCCCGGTAGTAAACCCGCGACTTTTCCTGCCTGCTAGAATCTTCTCTGTAAATGCCTGGGACAGCCCCATTCACGGACGTTGCGACCGCGCTGGAGGAAATCCGCGCCGGCCGGATGATCGTGGTCGTGGACGACGAGGACCGCGAGAACGAAGGCGACCTGACCATGGCCGCCGAGAGCATCACGCCGGAAGCCATCAACTTCATGGCCAAGTTCGGCCGCGGGCTGGTGTGCCTCGCGATGACCGAAGAGCGGCTCGACCACATGCGCATCGGGCCGATGACCGCCGAGAACACGTCACAGTACGGCACCGCGTTCTGCGAGGCCGTGGACGCGCGCGACGGCGTGACGACCGGCATCTCGGCGCACGACCGGGCGCGGACCATCCACGTGGCCATCGACCCGAAGTCGCGGCCCGGCGATCTCGTGCGTCCCGGACACATGTTCCCACTGCGCGCGCGCAAAGGGGGCGTGCTGGTGCGGGCCGGGCAGACGGAAGCGTCCGTCGACCTCGCGCGGCTGGCGGGGATGATTCCCGCGGGCGTGATCTGCGAGATCATGAACGACGATGGCTCGATGGCGCGCGTCCCTGACCTGGTGAAGTTCTGCGCGCAACACGACCTCAAGATGCTGACCGTGGCGGAGCTCATCCGCTATCGCATGCAGCACGAGCGCTACGTGCAGCGCGTGGGCGAGGCGCTGCTGCCGACGGCGCACGGCGAGTTCCGCATGATCGCCTACGAGAGCCAGCTCGATGGCGAGTCGCACGTGGCGCTGGTGAAGGGTGACGTAGAGCACGCCGGCGATGAGCCGGTGCTCGTCCGCATGCATTCCCACTGCCTCGTCGGTGACGTGTTCGGCGCCACGTGGTGCGATTGCCACGCGGTCATCGCGCGTTCGCTGGCGATGATCGCCGAGGAAGGCCGCGGCGCGCTGATCTACCTGCACCAGACCGGCAAGGGGTTCTCCATCGAGAAGGTAGACGACAAGAATACGCTGGCGTTCCACCGCGACGTGCGCGAGCCGGCGCATCCGGAGCACCAGCGCAAGACGCAGCGCGAGGTCGGCATCGGCGCGCAGATACTCTCTGATCTGAATCTGCACCGCGTGCGCCTGCTGACCAACCATCCGCGCAAGATCGCCGCGCTCGAGGGCTTCACCATCGAGATCGTGGAGCAGATCCCGGTGCAGGTGAAGTCGCGCGCTTAGGGTTCGTCCCGCGCCGGAGGGTCGTCAGCCTCCAGCCCAAAGTCACAGGCAAAGACGCCCTGCCGGCGTTCCTCCTGGGTAGCCCTAAGCCTTTGCGATGAAGAAGCGCATCAGCCAAAAGGTGATCGCGGCGACGGCGGCAGATGCGGGGATGGTCAGTATCCAAGCCCACACGATGCGTTTCGCCACGCCCCAGCGGACAGCGGAGAGGCGATGCGTGGCGCCCACACCGACGATCGCGCCGGTGATGGTGTGCGTGGTCGAGACCGGGATGCCGGCGAGAGCGGTCCCGAACAGAGTGATGGCGCCGGCGGTCTCGGCACAGAATCCGCCGACCGGTTTCAGCTTGGTGATCTTCGAGCCCATGGTGTGGACGATGCGCCATCCGCCGAAGTAGGTGCCGAGCGCGATGGCGGCGTGCGCGGAGAGGATGATGTACCACTTATAGGGCCCCCAGTCGCCGGCCATCTGCTCCCGGCTGAGGATGCCGCCGGTGAAGAGCGCGCCGGCGATGATGCCCATGGTCTTTTGCGCGTCGTTGCCGCCGTGTCCGAGCGAATAGGCCGCGGCGGAGAGCAACTGGAGTTTGCGGAACCATGTGTCCACGTTGCGCGGCGAACTGCTCTTGAAGATCCAGGAGACGGCGACCATCATGCCGAGGCCGAGGATGAAACCCATGAGCGGCGCGAGCACGATGAAGATGAGCGTCTTGTACCAGCCGGCCGGGATGATGACTTGCAGCGTCCAGGCCTTGGCGATAGCCGCGCCGGCGTAGCCGCCGATGAGGGCGTGCGACGAAGAAGTAGGAAGCCCCCACCACCACGTGAGCAGGTCCCAGACGATGGCGCCGAGCAGTCCGGCGAGCACCACGTACTGGTTCACGTAGTGCAGATCGATCATGCCTTTGCCGATGGTCTTGGCAACAGCGGTGCCGAGCAGGAATGCGGCGACGAAGTTGAAGAACGCCGCCCAGATGACCGCCACGCGCGGCGCGAGCACGCGCGTGGAAACGACGGTCGCGATGGAGTTCGCGGCGTCGTGAAAGCCGTTGATGAAATCAAAGCAGAGCGCAACGGCGACGGTGAGGATAAGCAGCCACTGCTCTGTGGTCACGCTTGCTGGCTCCTGGCGAAAGAGGGAGTGACTGCAGGTCGGCGCATCTATGCGTTCTTCAGGACAATGGTTTCGAGCACGTTGGCGGCGTCTTCAGCCTTATCGCTGGCCGTCTCCAGGACTTCGTAAAGTTCCTTGATCTTGATCAGCGTGATGGGGTCCTTCTCGGTCTCGAAGAGCTTGGCGATGGCGCCGCGGGTGATGCGGTCGGCCTCGTTCTCCAGGCGATTGATCTCCACGCAGTAGTCGAGCACGCGGTCCTGCTTCTCGAGCTTCAAACACGCCTGGCCGATCTGCTCGCACTGCTTCACCACCACGTCGGCGAGGGCGGCCACGTCCGGCGGGACGTGGGTGATCTTGTACATGACCAGGCGCTCGCCGGCGGCATAGACGAAATCGAGCACGTCGTCGATGGTGGAGGCGAGCTTGTGGATGTCCTCCCGGTCGAACGGTGTGATGAAGGTCTGGTTGAGCTTGGTGAGGATAGAGTGCGTCATGTCGTCGCCCTTGTGCTCGATGTCCTTGAGCTGCTGCACGCGGACTTCCACGTTCTGGTAGTCGGTGAGCAGCTTCTGCAGAAGACGAGCGCCCTCGGTGAGATTGTTCGACATCTCAGCGAACATGTCGAAGAACTTGGTTTCCCTGGGGACGAGACGGACCATGAGGCTGGTGCTCCTTGCTGGGGCAGTGAAGCGCAGTAAAACGGACAACTATCTCATGCGGCTCAGAACACGGTCAAACACGCGGCGCTCGAGCGTTTACCCAGCCCTTTGCAACTCGTGCAGCTCTTCGCCGGCGCCCTTGAACAGGTTGCGCATGGCGCGCCAGACCAGGCGGACGAGCAGGATGATGACCAGCAGGAGGATGGCGACGATCGTGGCGGCGATGTACGGATGCTGCGTCGCAAACCAGGTCAGGCCGACGGCAAAGGCGTCCTCGCCCATACTCAGCGCCATGTTGGAGAAGGGCTCGGGGGAGGGCGTCACCGCGGCGCGGGCGGCCACTTTGCCGCTGTGGGCGGCGAAGGCTATGGCAGCGCCGAGGGAAGCGGCCAGGACCTGGTCGGCAGGGGAGAGTTGCGCGGTTGCGCCCCAAGCGATCAACGCAGCCACCGGCACGCGGATGAACGTGTGCAGCGCGTTCCACAACAGGTCGAACGCCGGCACCTTGTCGGCGAAGAACTCGACCAGGAAGAGCGCGGTGCTGATGCCGATGACCCACCAGCTCGCGAGCGGGTCGAGCGTGGGCGGAAGCGCGAAAAGGTGGAAGCGAGCAAGCAGGCCGAGGGTCGCGACAGTGGCGTAGACGTTGAGTCCGGAGGCAAAACTGGCCGTCACCAGGATGGCCAGCAGGTGCGTCGTGTTGAGGCTCAGGTCCACCGCTAGGATTTTAGATGCCGAAGGCGGGAACGCCGCGTCGAGGCGCTGGAAAAGCAAAAGCCATCCGCCACGGCGGATGGCTCTTATCAAAAGGATGGTTACAGGGTGGACTCGATCTCGAATCCCCAGGCCTGGAGCAGTGTCTCAGGGATGAACTTCGAGTTCTTGTTACGGCGCGCCCACTCGCGCAGGCGGGTGGAACGCAGGTATTGGTCAGGGGCGAGTTTGAACTCCTTCACTGCCTGCTCAAAGGAAGTGACCACCGGGATGATCGGTCCGATCGGCTCCGGCTTGCCCCAATTCGGATTTCCGCGACGCTTCGCCATGATTGCGTTTCTGCCTTCTTTAAGATTGTTGGTTAATGCTTACTAAGATTGGATTCGGCCGTTCGGGTTACGGATTCACGGAAGCGGAATTTCGTTGCCCTGCGAGACCTGGAACCCCTTGGGAAACGGGATAGATTAGCACTGATTGCCCAAAAAGCAATGCAGAAACTGAGCGGTCATTCACAGAGAGGCGGGGATTCCAGTCCCAGGACACCAGTAACCTACTCAATCTGCGGGCTTTGCTTGTTGGCCATTTGGCTGGTCTCAACGCGGATGACCCCCGTTTCGTCGCTAAAGAAGTGGCGTTTTCCAGTGGTTCCAGGGGAAATTGGGTCGGCGTTGAGCAGGTATCCCTCGACCATTCCGTCTCCATTGTCGTCAATCGGCGTGTAGATAAACCGGTAGCCACTGCGAGATCCGGAGGCCAGTTCGGAGTCGATGAACGCGGGCTGGTCCCCGGTGGCGGTTCCCAAGGCCTCTAGGGAGAGCGGGTAGCCCTTATCTGGATACTCGGCCTGGTAGGTGACGGCGGCGGTGGTGATGTTGCGCAGCGAGCCGATCGCTGCCGCCTCGTTCGCAGATACACGAGCACCGAGCAGGTTGGGGATGGCGATGGCGGCGATGATGAGGAGCGGCAGAACGCTAAGGCCGGCGTAGCCGATGATGAGGCCAGCAAGCGCCATCCCCGCGCCCTTGAGGCGGCCCGCGCTCTTCGCGATCTCGGAGCGCGAGATGTGTCCGAAGACGACGGCGAGGATGGCGAGCGGGAAGCAGAAGAACATGAACAGGCCGTTCGAAAGCGCCAGGATGAGGCTGGCGACGGCCTTGCCGCTGGTCTGCACGGCTTGCTGATCGGGCGCGGCGGGCCATGCGGCAGCGGGCGCGGCGCTCGGCAGCACCGCCGGGGGCATCTGCGCGGGCGTCGGCGGGGCAGCGGTGCCGGCAATGATCGCCCCCGGATTCACGACCGCCGTGGCGGCAAGCATCTTCGCGCCGCAGTTCACGCAGAAATTGGCTTTGTCTTCATTGACGGCGCCGCAGTTGTTGCAATACACGGGAACGGCTCCTGAGCTGGGATGAGGGAAGGCGCAGAGTACTGCGAGTGGAGGATTGCGTCAACGAGAAGAGGGCGGGGAGATGGTGCCCGGGGAGAGACTCGAACTCTCACGTCCCTTTCGGGACTCGGGATTTTAAGTCCCGTGCGTCTGCCAGTTTCGCCACCCAGGCACTTACCGCATCGATTCTATCCGCTTCGGCGGCGCGGCCGAACCGTTGCCGACACATTCGCGATCGATGGCGGCGGCGGCCAGGCGTTCAAAGACCGGCCACGGACACGCCATGCCGGTGCCGGCTTTCGCCGCGGGGACGGCGCATCCGGGGATGGCGATCTCGGCGCGCGAGGGTGGGTGCGACGCATCCAGTCTTACCGCTTCGCGCAATTGGCCGGGAGACTGCGCATAATAGAAGAGACGGACGAAGTGCTTGCCCGCGTTCGCCGTCTTTGGTTTGCCGCGGAAAAGCTCGAACGCCAGCGCGCCGCCGGGCGGCGTGGCGTTCGCCTGGTAGCCCTCCACCATCCAGTCCGCGTTGAGCATGCCGCCGAGGTTGGCGATGTTGGTGTCGTGTCCCAAATAGAGGACGGCGTTGGTGTTGGCAGGGGCCTTGGCGCGCGGCGCTGCCTTGCCGCTGATCTTGCCGCGCAGGGTGTTGAGCACCTGGTCGAGCAGGTTAGAGCCGGCGCGCTGCGCGGGATACTGCGTGCGCTCGGCGATGTCGACGTGCAGGTCGTGCAGTTCGGAGAGATAGAGGAGCGTGGGCTCGTCGATGCGTCCCCATGCGACCTGGTCAGCCGGAAGATCGTTGCCATACTCGAGCAGGAAGATCTCGGTCGTCGAGGAAGCGATGGGGATGGGCCCGCGCAGGCGGCCTTCCGGCGTGATGGTCGCCGGCACTTGTTGCAGCGTGCAGCTCGAGCTGTTGGCGGCGCAGAGCGTGGGCGCGCAGCACTTGAGCACGGCCTGCAGCTTCGCGAACTGTTCGGCGTGGGCCTTCATCACGGCGGCGAAGTCACCGCCGATGCGACCGAAGATGGCATTGCGCGCGGTGGGGCCGTCCACCTTGCAGACGCCGGTCGTGGTCGGGTGGAAGATGGGGTCGTCCTTCTCCGGGTCCGGCTTCATGTGCAACTTGACGCCGCAGCCGGGATACATGCCGTCGAGCATGGCTTGCGCGCTGAGGCGGGTGCGCTGCTCGACGTCGGACCACAGGTAGATGTCGTTGGCGCGCGGACATCCGGAGGCTGTCAGCAGGCCGGCTTGCGCGAAGGCGTCGCGATAGTAACCACCCATGATGGTCGCCAACTGCTGGCCCCGCGGCGTCAACTCGCCCGGTCCGACCGGCCAGCTCGGCCACGGGTCGGCGGCGACCTGCGCGAGCGGCGGGCGTGTGTCCGTGGGTGAGCGGACGCCGTGCCGGCTCACGATGACCACCTGCTGGAGTTGCAGGTCGCCGGCCGCAGACTGCGCGTACAGCGAGACGGCGCCAAAGAGGGCGAGCGACAGAAGGGCGAGACGACGCATCATGCATTTCCTTTCGTGCAGGCGCGGAAGGATAACAGGTCGCGCGCCGCGATTCTCTTGTAATCCAGACGCGACTCGGAATACGCTTGCGCCCCTATGAGTCCCGCGGGAGATGAAGTCCGCGTCGTCAACACGGAGCAGCGCCACTACGCGCAGATCGCCGTGCTCTGCCGCACGACGTATCCCGAGACGGCGCCCTGGGCCCCCGAGCAATTGGATTCGCATCGCCACGTTTTTCCGGAAGGGCAGTTCGTCGCGGTGCAAGGCGCGGACGAGCATGTGGTCGGGATGTGCGCGAGCCTGGTGGTGAACTGGGAAGATTACAAGATGCTCGATAGCTGGGAAACGTTCACCGCGGACGGCATGTTCACTTGCCACGACCGCAAGGGCCGCACGCTTTACGGCGCGGAGGTCATGGTGGATCCGCGCGTGCAGCACCAGGGCGTGGGCGACAAGCTGTATGCCGCGCGGCGCGAGTTGACCGAGCGGCTAAAGCTGTTGCGCATCCGCGCGGGCGCGCGCTTGCGCGACTATCATCGCTACGCCGCGACACATGGTCCCGCGGAGTACGTGGTGGACGTGGCGAACGGCACGCTGCACGATCCCACGCTCAGCTTCCAGATGCGCGAAGGCTTCCACGTGATCGCGGTGGTGCCGCATTACCTGACCGATGACCCGGAGAGCATGGGATATGCCGCCGTGATCGAATGGCTGAATCCGGAGATGGTGCGTCCGGAGCACGTGAAGGAGCGTCCGACCGCGTTCCTGCGGCGCGAGTTGCGCACGGAATCGGGGAAGACGCAAACATCCGCAGCCAAAGGCAGTTCATAGCCACGGCCGGCACGCCGGCTCCAACATCTCTTTATACACATCCACCTGGCCCGGGGCCGCGTTCTACTAGCGACCGATAGGACGACTGACACATACTCGATGGCGACCAAGAAACCACCCGGACGCGGCACGGAGCTCGAGATCCTGAACGCGATCGTACGCATCGCCACGCTCGACCTCGAGCTGCGGCCGATGCTGCAGCGCATCACGGACGCGCTGGCGCAGAAGTTCGGGTGGGAGTTCGTGGCGTGCGTCACGGTGGACCGCGACCGCAAGCGGTTCACCTGCGAGGCGGTCACTACCACGCAGAATACCGACATCGACGTGGGCTACAGCCGCGAGCTCGGCTCCGGCGTGGTGGGCGAAGTCGCGTCACTGGCGCGGCCAATCCTGCTGGATGACGTGCTCACCGCGAAGAACTACGTGGAGACCATGCCTGGGACGCGCTCGGAACTGTGCGTCCCGGTGCTGCATCGCGGCGAACTGGTCGCGATCCTCAACCTCGAGAGCACGCGCCCGCGCGAGTTCCACGACCAGTTGCCGCTGGTGCAGACCATCGCCGACCAGATCGCCGGCGCCATCCATAGTGCGCGCTTGTTCCAGCAGGCGCAGCACGCGAACCGCGCGCTCGCGGAGGCGAACCGGCGCTTGGAGGAACTCTCGCGTACCGACGGGCTCACGGGAGTCGCGAACCGCCGCCAGTTCGAAGACGTTTACGAGCGCGAGTGGCGCCGTGCACAGCGCGCCAAAGGCCCGATCGCGCTGCTGATGATCGACATCGACGAGTTCAAGAAATACAACGACCGTTACGGACACCAGGGCGGCGACGATTGCCTGAAGAAAGTCGCCGAGACGCTGAAGGCCGCACTGACCCGCGCGTCTGACATGGTCGCGCGCTACGGTGGCGAGGAGTTCGTGGTCGTGCTGCCCGGCAGCGACCAGCAGCAGGGCATTGCCACCGCCGAGCGATTGCGCCAGCGCGTGGAAGCGCTCGCCATGCCGCACGAGGCGGCGACTTCCGGGAACAAGAAGGTGACCATCAGCGTGGGCGTGGCGTCCTACCATCCGGATGAAAAGGACCGCGGCGAGACGCTGCTCTCCGCCGCGGACCAGGCGCTCTACGGTGCAAAGCATGGCGGACGGAACCGCACCTGCGCGGCCGTGTTCAACAGCGTGGCGCGGTGACTCTTCCTCAGAACTGGAACATGTCGTTGATGTCGGCGCTCAAGTCCTCGCGCGGATTCAGCGTACCCAATCCCCAATTCCACTGGATCCACTTGAGGATGGACACGTGGTCCATGCGGGTGTGGGAGACGTGTCCCATTCTCGCGTAAGGCGAGATAACGATGAGCGGGACGCGCGCGCCGAGTCCCTGCGAATCGATCTGCGGCGGCGGAACGTGGTCCCACCATCCGCCGCTCTCGTCCCAGGTAATGACCACGGCGGTGTCGGGCCACGAACTCGACGCTTGCACCTTTTTGATGAAGCCATCGAGCCAGTTCGCCGCCGTGGTGATGGAGCCGGAGCCGGGATGCGTACTGTGCCCCGGATTCGGCTGGATGTAGGAGACCGAGGGCAGCGTGCCGTTGGTGAGCGCGGTGTAGAAGTTCGAGAGGTCCTTGATGTTCGACGTGTTCTGCGTGGAGGTGAAGTACTGGAATGGGTTCTGCACCGGCAGGTATCCGCCACCACATTGCGCGTAGTTCTCGGCGAACCATGCCCAGGTCACGCTGCTCGCGTTCATCTGGTCGCCGACGGTGCGGAAGGAGAACGGTTTGGCGGCCGCGTCCGCTTTCTGGCAGGGGCCGTAGTACGGCTGCACGCTGTACGGAAAATTGTTGTCGGATGCGGCCGCCAGGTAGAGCTGCTGTGAGGGCCCGTTGCTCATCGTGGAAGAGAAGTAGTTGTCGGCGAGCGCGTAGGTCTGCGCCCATGTCCAGAGCTTGTCGACGCCCGGCATGGAATCGTCGTAGTGGCCCATGGAGAGCATGCCGTTCGTGGCGGCATACTTGTCCATCGCGCCGTTGTCCCAGGCGGCAAGGTAGGTGCTGCGGCTGTGGTTCACGTCCGAGGTGGACGCGGCCGTGATGAGCGACGGCGTGACCGGATTGCCATTCGCGTCGAGCTGGGTATAACCCGGGACGGAAGGATTGATGCCTTCTACGCCGGGCATCGTGCCGAACAGGTGGTCAAAGCCGCGGTTCTGCAGGACGATCACAATCAGGTGCTTGACGGGCGAGTTCGTCCCATTCGGCGGCGGTGGAGGAGGCGGCGGCGGCGGACCCGCCGAGACGGTGATGTTGATGGACGACTTGAACGTCGCATTAGCCGAGTCGATGGCCTGCACGGTCAGGCGATGCGAGCCGCTCGCGATGGCGATGTCCGCGGTAAGGCTTGCGCCGGAGACTTGGTAGATCTTGCTGCCGTCGAGATACACCTGCACGTAGCGCACGGTGCACTGGCAGTTCGTCTGCGCTTCGACGTGTACGGGGGAACTAACGGTCGCGCCGTTCGCCGGCGAGCAGATGGTCACCGAGGGTTGTGCCGGGTTCAACGCGCACGCGGAAGGCGGCGTGGAACCGCTTACGGTGATGGACTCGGTCGCCTTGAAGATGCGATTGCCGGAGTCCATTGCCTGCACCGTCAGGCGATGCGTGCCGGGCGCGAGAGCGATGTTCGTGTCGAGCGAAGCCGCCAGGACCTGGTAGACCTTGGCGCCGTCCACATAGATCTGCAGGACGGTGACGTTGAACTCATTGTCCGTGGCGCCGGCGACGACGTGCACGGGGGAGGTGACGGTCGCGCCGTTCGCCGGCGTGCAAATCGTCACCGAAGGTGATGCCGTATTCAGCGTGCACTGCGAGAACGCAGGGGCCGCGAGAAATACAGCGAGCAGAACAGCAAGAACGAAGGTCCGTGTATGCATGAGGCCCAGGGGTCCTGAACGGGAACTTGAACATGCGCAGCGCAGAGCTCCTGCCGGCCAGACAGAGCAGCTCGTACAAGGATGGAAGCACGCGAGGCGGACGGAGTTGTCTCCGTGGATGAGTGGCGCGTGTTGACAGGCGGAGCGTAGACTCGCGGGGACAACCCGGCCTTAATACTCTTAATCTCAGACGAGGGAATCGCTATGTCTCTCCTCACCGAGCCGCGCCTCGATCCTCGCATGAACACCGCGCCCGCGGACTTCGATCCGGCGCGCGGGTTTCCCGCTGGTTTCTGGGAGTTTTTTCTGCCGCTCCACGAGCGCTTCACGCCACGGCAGCAGGCGCTGCTGGCCAAACGTGCCCATGCCCTCGCGCAATCGCATCAGGGAAAGCTGCCGGCGTATCTTCCGCCGTCTGCGGCGACGACTACGGATTGGCAAATCGAGGTGCCGGAGTGGGCGCACGACCAGCGCAATCAGATGACAGGCCCGTCGGACGACGCCGAGCTAGTGGTGAAAATGCTGAACTCGGGCGCGCCGGGCGTGATGATCGACCTCGAAGACTCGATGGCGAACTTCTGGCCCAACCTTATGACCGGCTACAAGAACACGCTGGCGGCGCTGCGGGGCGAGCTGAACTACTTCGACAAGAAGCGCAACAGCGAAGTAAAGATAAGGGACAGCAAGACCGTCCTGATGACGCGCGCGCGTGGCCTGCACATCTCGCAAGCCGGCCTGGTGAAGAACGGCGTGGTCTCGGCCTCGCTGTTGGACGTGGCGTACATCGTCCACCAGATCGGCCCGCAGACGCTGAAGCATCCGCTGGTGTTCTACATCCCGAAGTCGGAGTCGGCGGAAGAAGCGCTGTGGTGGAACGACCTATTCAACGAACTGGAAACGTTGAAGGGGATGGCGCGCGGGTCCATCCGTTGCTTCGCGCTGGTCGAGTCGCATCCGCTGGCGTTCCAGATGGAGGAGTTCCTCTACAACCTGCGCGAGCACATCCTGGGATTGAACCTTGGCCGCTGGGACTACATGGCGAGCCTCGTCCACTTCAATCTGGCAAACCCGGCGTGGGTATTGCCCGACCGCAACACCATCCCGCACGACGTGGCGTTCTTTCAGAACCTGCGCACGCTGATGCCGGAGATCTGCCACAAGCACGGCGCCATGGCTATCGGCGGCATGACTGCGCTCTATCCCAGCCGCACCGACGCGGAGCTGAATGCACGCGCGCTCGCGGTGCTCGAAAAAGACAAGAAGAACGAAGCGGATTGCCTGATGGATGGCGCTTGGACGGGGCATCCCGACCAGAATGAGATCGCGGTGAAGCAGTTCCCGGCGCCGAACCAGATGAAGAAACGTCCGCAGAGCGCGAACGCACAGCCTGATCTGCGTCCCGAGCCGAAGGGCGTGGGCAAAAAAACGCTGGCGGGAACGCGCGCGGCGGTGCGCACCGTCATCCGGTATCGCAACGGCGTGCTCAACGGGCGCGGCGCCAGCCTGCTCGATGGCTACATGGAAGACCTGGCGACCGATCGCATCTACCGCCTGATGATCGCCCAGCGCATCAAGCATCGCCAGCAGGTCGAGATCGTGGACGATCCCGGCAAGCGGGTGGAGCACACGCCGGGGTTCGTCAGCAGCCTGTTCGATGAAGAACTCGAGCGGATATTGCGCGAGCTGCCCTCGGAAGCAAAGGAATCGGAGCGCGAGACATTCCCGCGCGCGCGGCGGATCAGCGAAGACATGATCCGGGCGGGAGAGTTCGATCCGGTCTAGTCCCGGCCGGTTGTTCCCCCAGAAAGAGCAAGCGTACGAAGTGTGTGTGGTGGCAGTCGCAGTCCCATCCTTGGAAAATGGTGCATGGGCCCAATGAAGCAAGGTAACGGAAGGTCGAACGGCAAGCGCAACGGCAACGGCGTGAGCAAGGCGAACGGTCACGCGAAGAAGTCCAACGGTCATAGCAACGGTATGGCGTCGCGCTGGGATGGCGTGGAGCGCCCTTATACACAGGCGGATGTCGATCGGCTGCGCGGTACCGTCCAGATCGACCACACACTGGCGCGCATCGGCGCGGAGCGGCTGTGGAACATGATGCACTCCGAGCCCTACGTGCACGCGTTGGGCGCGCTCACCGGCAACCAGGCAGTGCAGATGGTGCACGCCGGCCTGAAAGCCGTGTACGTGAGCGGATGGCAGGTCGCCGCCGACGCGAACGACTCCGGCCAGACTTATCCGGACCAGAGCCTGTATCCCGTGGACAGCGTGCCGAACCTTTGCCGCCGACTGAACAGCGCGTTGCTGCGCGCGGACCAGATCGCGCACGCCGAAAACAAGGATGGCGTGCAGTGGATGGCGCCACTCGTCGCCGACGCTGAGGCCGGCTTCGGGGGCTGTCTCAACGCTTTTGAGCTGATGAAGGCGATGATCGAGGCGGGAGCGGCGGGCGTCCACTTCGAAGACCAATTGAGTTCGGCGAAGAAATGCGGGCATCTGGGCGGCAAGGTCCTGGTCGCGACGCAGGAAGCGGTGCAAAAGCTCGTCGCCGCGCGCCTGGCGGCCGACATCTGCAACGTGCCGACCGTGCTCATCGCGCGCACCGACGCGAACAGTGCGCAGTTGCTCACCAGTGATGCGGACGAGCGCGACCGCGAGTTCATCTTGTCCGAAGAGCGCACGATGGAAGGGTTCTTCCGCATCCGCGGCGGCATCGAGATGGCCATCGCGCGCGGGCTGGCGTATGTGCCCTACTGCGACATGATCTGGTGCGAGACATCGGAGCCGAACATCGAGGAGGCGCGGCAGTTCGCCGAGGGCATCCATGCGAAGTTCCCGGGCAAGCTGCTCGCGTACAACTGCTCGCCCTCATTCAACTGGAAGAAGAAGCTCGACGACGCTTCCATCGCGAAGTTCCAGCAAGAGCTCGGCGCGATGGGGTACAAGTTCCAGTTCGTCACGCTGGCTGGCTTCCATGCACTCAACCTGGCGACCTACGAATTGGCGCTGGGCTATCGCGACCGTGGCATGGCGGCATACTCGGAGTTGCAGGAGCGCGAGTTCGCGCAGGAACGCGAGAGCCGCTATGGCGCGGTGAAGCACCAGCGCTTCGTCGGCACGGGATACTTTGACGACGTGGCGCAGGTGATCGCCGGCGGCCAGTCGTCGGTGACCGCGCTGAAGGGCTCCACCGAAGAAGAGCAGTTCCACCACGGAGACTTACCGATAGCCGCATAGGAGTCGTGTCACGGGCGCGGTCCGCGAAGGCCGCGCCTCTTTCTTGCTCCATGCCGGCGGGCGAGGTCGTCCCTTCGCCACGAGTTTTGCGATTTTCGGGTTAAACTCTCGGGCAGTGGGAGACTCCCCGGCAAATCCTGTTCCGAGCGGCGCCGGCCAACGGCCGCGGCTGATGTATGTCGTCACGTCGCCGCTGACGGTCAACCTGCTGCGCGGGCAACTGCGGTACATGGCCGCGGCGGGCTTCGACGTGACCGTTGTCTCCGCTCCCGGGCCGGAACTAGATGGCGCCTCCGAGCATGACCACGTGAGCACGGTCGCCGTCGCCATGGAGCGCGAACTCTCGTTGTCTGCCGACTGGCGCGCTTTCCGTGCGCTGCGACGCCTGATGAAGCAGCAACAGCCGCACATCACGAACGTCAGCACCACCAAAGCCGGACTACTCGGAGGCCTGGCGGCTTGGTCCGCTGGCGTGCCGGTGCGTGTCTACGTGCTGCGCGGCATCCGCTATGAGACGGCAAGCGGCGTGCGTCGCAGGCTGATGAAATGCGCCGAGCAGCTCGCGTGCAACGTCGCAACCCGCGCTCTGTGCGTGAGCGAATCCGTGCGGCGGCGCCTGGAGATCCACGGGCTGCTCACGCCGGAGAAGTCTGCGGTGCTCGCCTCCGGTTCCAGCAACGGCGTGGACGCCGACCGCTTCGCGCCCACGGGCGACCGTGTCGCGCGCGCGAAGCGCTTGCGGCATGAGCTGAACATCCCGGAAGAGGCGCCCGTTGTGGGCTACGTCGGCCGTTTCACGCGCGACAAAGGCCTGCCCGAACTTCTCGAGGCGCACGAGCGCTTAAAGAAGGTGGTGACGGATGTGCGCCTTCTAGTCGTCGGCGGGAACGAAGTGGGCGACCCGCTCCCCGCGGCGACGCGCGCGCAGTTGAAGACGGACAAGACCATCGTGTGCACCGGCTTCGTCGATGACGCGGCTCCTTATTACCACGTGATGGATGTGCTCGCGCTGCCGACGCATCGCGAAGGATTCCCCAACACCGTGCTCGAGGCGTACGCAGCGGGGAAGCCGGTAGTCGCCACGCGCGCGACCGGCGCCATCGACGCCGTGATGCAAGAGGGAACAGGATTGCTGGTCCCGGTGGGCGACGTTGGCGAGCTGGCGGCGGCACTCGAGTCGCTGCTCAAGTCTCCGATCACGCGCAAGGACATGGGCGAGGCAGGCAGGCGCTGGGTGCTGCGCGATTTCCGTCCGGTGCGCATCTGGCGGGAATTGGAAAAGGAATACCGCCGCTTGCTGGAGGAGCGCGGTCTGCCGCTGCCCGCGCGCGAACCGGTGACCACCGGTTTCCTCGATTCCAGTTTCGTGGAATCGACCAAGGTAGAGGCGAAGAGGTGACGCAGTGATCGCCCGCGCGCTCAAGCGGCTGTTTGACATCGTGGTCGCCGCGGGTGCGTTGCTGATGTTGTGGCCGCTGCTGCTCATCATCGCGCTGCTGATCCGCCTGAAGATGGGGCGGCCGGTGTTGTTCCGGCAGGAGCGCCCCGGGTACAAGGCGCGTCCGTTCACGGTGTACAAGTTTCGCACCATGACGGTGGCCAGCGGCGACGCGGCAAACGTCTCGCGCGACGCGCAGCGGCTCACTCCGCTGGGCCGCACGTTGCGCGACTGGACGCTCGACGAGCTGCCGCAATTCTGGAACGTTCTGCGTGGGGACGTGAGCCTGGTCGGGCCGCGCCCGCTCCTGATGCAGTATCTCGGGCGCTACACTCCCGAGCAGGCGCGGCGGCACGACGTGAAGCCGGGCCTGACCGGCTGGGCGCAGGTGAACGGGCGCAACGGGCAGAGCTGGGAAGACCGCTTCGCGCTCGACGTTTGGTACGTCGACCATTGGTCGCTGGCCCTCGACGCGAGAATCATTTGGCGCACCATGGCCAGCGTGGTAAAGAAGGAAGGCATCGCGCAGGAAGGCCACGCCACCATGCCGGAATTCATGGGGAGCGAGCGCAGCAGGGAGCCAGGAGCCGTCGGTAAATGAAGGCGATCGCGCAAAAAGCTCAACTAGCGATTGAAGGCGGCACCGCGGTGCGGACACGACCGTTCGCGCCCTGGCCTCATTTCGAGCCGGA
This sequence comes from Candidatus Korobacter versatilis, assembly GCA_016185395.1. Classification (GTDB taxonomy): domain Bacteria; phylum Acidobacteriota; class Terriglobia; order Terriglobales; family Acidobacteriaceae; genus JACPNR01. Next base: position 454,783 of record JACPNR010000004.1, on the reverse strand, counting down.
TGAGATCGAGGCCGTGGCGGCGGTCCTGCGCTCGGGGAGGATCAACTACTGGACCGGCCCGGAAGGCAATACGTTCGAACGCGAGTACGCGACGTACGTTGGACGGAAGCACGGCGTCGCCCTTGCCAACGGCACTTTGGCGCTGGAACTGGCGCTGATCGCTTTGGGCATCGGGCCAGGGGACGAAGTGGTGGTCCCATCGCGCACCTTCGTTGCGACGGCGAGTTGCGTGGCCGTCCATGGCGGCCGCGCGATATGCGCGGAGGTCGATCCCGACAGCGGCAACGTCACGGCGGAGACGCTGCGCGCCGCGCTCACTCCGAAGACAAGGGCGATCATCCCGGTGCACATGTCCGGTTGGCCGTGCGCGATGGACGAGATCATGGCGCTGGCGCGCGAGTGCAAGCTCAAGGTGATCGAAGACTGCGCCCAAGCGCACGGCGCGACCTACCAGGGGAAACCGGTGGGAGCGTTCGGCGAAGCGGCCGTATTCAGCTTCTGCCAGGACAAGATCATGACCACGGGCGGCGAAGGCGGCATGCTGCTGCTCGATGACGAAGCCGCGTGGAAGCGCGCGTGGTCCTACAAGGACCACGGCAAGGACCACGACCTGGCCACCGCGCCGCGCAGCGGGCATAGCTATCGGCTGGTGCACACTGGATTCGGCACGAACTGGCGGATGACGGAGATGCAGTCGGCGTTAGGTCGCGTGCTGTTGAGGAAAATCGACGCGCGGGTGGCGCAGCGGCGGCGGAACGCAGCCGTGCTCGACGAAGCGTTCGGCCGCATCCCGGCTCTGCGCGTGGTGAAGCCGAAGTCGACCGAGCGCTGCTCTTATTACAAGTATTACGCCTACGTTCGTCCGGAGAAGCTGGCCGCAGGATGGACGCGCGAGCGCTTACTCGATGCCATCAATGCAGAAGGTGTTCCGTGTTCGACCGGCGGCTCCGCCGAGATCTACATGGAGCAGGCATTCCCGCCGGAGTGGAAGCCGCAACAAGCCGGAAAGGTGGCTCGCTATCCAGTGGCGCGGGCGTTAGGCGAGACCAGCCTGATGTTCCATGTGCACAGCACACTGGCGGAGCCGGACATGCGCGACGTGGTGACGGCGGTGGAGAAGGTGATGAGCGCGGCGTCTGCTTAGACGGCGGCCGCTAATACGGGATGCGCGTTGCCAACCCGACGGCCATCTGCAAGATGGTCTGCAGCGCCAACACGCTGCGTCCGGGGACGAAGAGGATGTCCTCGGGCTTCATCTCGATGTCGCTCGCCTTAGCGGAGAGTATCTGCTTCAGCGGGACGGGGATCTCCTGCGTGGTGCCATCGGCGTTGCGCCGGATGAGCTTCGAGCCATCGAGCTTGGCGCGCTGCCCCGGGCCGCCTCCGAGAGCGAGGGCTTTCAGCACGGTCATGCCTTTGTTGTCCATCAGCACGCCGCTCGGCCTTCCCACTTCACCGACCACGTAGACCACCTGCGCCTTCGCGACCACAATGGTGTCGCCGGGGAAGACTTCCACATTCGCTTCCGTGGCTTTGTCGGCGGTATCCGCGAAGGTGACGACGACCGGCGTCTGCGGCGACCCGCGATGCGTGATGGTGACGGTCCGTCCGGCGGAGGGAGTGAACCCGCCCGCGGCCGAGATGACGTCGTAGAGCCGGCGCGAACCGAGCACGGGATAGATGCCCGGGCGCAGGACTTCGCCGAGCAAGGACGCGCCCTGCGTCACGTACTCGAGCACGTTGATGGTCACGTGCGGAGTCTTCACGAAGCCACCCTCGATGTATTTCTTTTCGATGAGCGCCTGCGCTTCTTCCACGCTCAACCCGCCAAGCTTGCTGTAGCCGATGAGCGGCATGTAGAACTCGCCCTCATTCGAGATGCGTCCCTTGGAACTGAGGTCAGGCACGCCGAAGATGGCCACGTCGATCAGATCACCGCCGCCGAGACGCAGGCGCGGCTGGGCTGGGTCGTTCGGATTCCGGGGGGACGCGTCCGCGGGAGCGGCTTGCGCGCCGGAGGCAGAAGTGGAGAGCTGCTGGACAGTGGCGGGAGTCGCGGGCGGCGGAGTCGGCGTCTGAGCACCGGCTAAGAGCGAGAGCAACAAGCGTACAGCGAGAAGCGAGAACAGCCGGCCGCGAAGGAAATGCATACACCTTCCCTAAGAGTGTTCTGAGCGGGAGAGGGGGCAGTGTAGCACGGCAGAGAGCGGCGCAACCTGGTTTTGGCGGGGGTTTGAGAGAGAAAGCGAAGTTGATATAATCAGGTTTCCGCACGCATCCTGCAACGGCTCCGCCTAAGCAGTCTTCCTCATCGCGTGAACCGGAAACGAGCCGCGCCCGCGCGGCACGAGTGTGGCCAGGTAGCTCAGTTGGTAGAGCGCAGCCCTGAAAAGGCTGGCGTCGGCGGTTCGACTCCGTCCCTGGCCACCATTCTTCTTCTCATGTTCCCGCGTCGGATTTTGGCAGCGCAACCGCGCTTCTAGTGGTGGCTGCGGACCTCGAGGCTCTGCTCCATCTGCGCGATGGTATTACGCAGCCACTCGCGGACGGCCTGCTTGGTTTCCTCGTACGTAGCGGAGCGGTAGAGCTGGTCGAGCGTGGTGCCATTCGCGTCGAGCGAGATGTGGCGGCAGGGCACGGCGGTGAACCGGGCATCACGCGGGACAAGGTGGGAGAGCACGCACTCCTCGCACGGCCGGTGCCGCGCGGGATCGTTGTGGTTCAGGCAGCTCGGTGAATCCTCGAACATCAGTCCCGCGCGCCATTTCGGCACGCTCTTGTCGTAGCCGCCGGCATCGAGGAAGGCCAGCTCGGCCCGCAGTACCCGGAGAAGATCGCGGTCGTCGAACGCCATCGCGTCCTCCTTGCTTACTTACTCGCGTCCTTCGGCGTCGTTTGGCAACTCGAGCCCTGGTGCTCGCAGGCGTCTTCCGCGGCGTGGCGCTCCGAGCGCAATTGGCCAACGATGAAGTGAAGCCAGTGCGCTACGGCGTCGAGCACGCGGCTCTCGTCGTTCGGGTCGTAAAGGCTCGCGATGGTGTGGCCCTGCGGATCGAGCGGGATATGGTGGCAGGGAACGGCCTCGCCCTGCGCCGCTTCCGGGACGAACTCCATAAGGGCGCATCCATTGCACGCGTGCGGGCGGTCGGCTTCGAGGAAGTTCAGGCAGCTCGGTGAATCCATGAATGGAACGCGCGGCGTGCGTGGCGTCCGGACCGAGCGTCCATAGCCGCCCTGCTCCACGAAGTCGAGCTCGAATTGGAGCACCTCGAGGGGTGTCCGGCCGAAGGAATCAACCTGCTTTGGTGCTCGCATACTCACCTCCAGCTGATACGGCGATTGTCTACCCCCTCCCGGAAACCCGATGTGAGCCGCGTCACAAAGCAAAGTGACTGTGGATGGTGGGAGAATCTGGGGGTATTATTACGATATCAATCCATGAAGTCCCCATACGGCCTGGACATCATCGAGAGCTGCCTGAGCTGCACCATGCGGCAGGACTACCTGTTCTGCAACCTGCAGCCCGCGAGCCTGAAGACGCTCGACGCGATCAAGACCACGGCGTCCTATCCGAAAGGCGCCCTGCTCTTTGTGGAAGGCCAGCTGCCACGCGGCATTTTCATCGTCTGCGGCGGGCGGGCGAAGCTGACCACGACCTCGAAGGAAGGCAAGAGCATCATCATCCGCATCGCCGAAGCGGGCGAGGTGCTGGGATTGAGCGCCTCGGTCTCGGGCAAGCCGTACGAAGTAACGGCGGAGCTGCTCGAGCCGACGCAGGCAAATTTCATCCGCCGCCAGGACTTTCTCGATTTCCTGCAAAAACATGGCGACGCCGCGCTGCGCGTGGCCCAGGAACTGAGCCGGAATTACCATTCCGCCTATGAGGAGATACGCTCGCTCGGGCTCTCGCGTTCGGCCACGGAGAAGCTCGTGAAACTGCTGCTCGAATGGGACGACCACGGCGGCAAAGGATCCGCGAACGGGAAGATCAACGTGTCCCTCACCCACGAGGAGCTCGCGCAGCTCATCGGCAGCTCGCGCGAGACCGTGACCCGCATCTTCGCCGACCTCAAGAAGCGCAAGCTGATCACGGTAAAAGGTTCATCCATCAGTTTGAAGGACCACGACGCCCTCGCCCGCATGGTCAGCTCGTAGATCCTGCCACCGCCTGCGCACGAACCCTAATCAGCTCCGGCCTGCCTTTCCCGGATTTGTGACATACGTCACTACATAGCGTAAAGTCCGTCACCGTAAGCGACCGCTGCTCTCCGCGATGATGTCCCCGTGAGCAGCCAAGCCCTCGTTGAGCAGGAGCTTTCCATAGAGCGCGTACGCGCCGCCGTCCTCTGGCCGCGCGAGCATGGCGCATGGGGCTTGCTGAGCGCACCGCTTCTGCTCGGGACCATCGTTGCGCGGCGCGCCGCGGGCAGCGACTGGATGTCCTGGTCGGCATTTGTGGTAGCGGCAGTCGCCCTCTTCTTGCTGCGCACTCCGCTTGAAGCGCGCATCGGACACGGCGTGGTGCGCGTCGCCAATGAGCGCGAACGCCGCGCGACCGACGCTCGAGTCGCATGGTTTGGAACCGTCGCCCTGGTCGCGACAGGCTTGGTTTTGTCCCTCTTGCCCATTGTTCCCGTCCTGCTCGCCGGCATCGTCGCCGCGGCGGCTTACGGCGCGAGCTGGTCCACCGGCATCTCGAAGCGCAGCGCGCAGTTGCTCGCGGCGCTCGCCATGGCCGCGGGCGCGCCCCTGGCTTGTATCGCTTTGGCGGGCACTGGCATCCGCCGTACCACGCTGCTCTGTGCGCTGGCTGGCGCGGCATTTATCACAGCCGATCAAGTCAGCTTCGTCCATCTCAAGGTCGCCACATTGCAGAACGGGACCCGGGTGGCGCGCTGGCGCACCGGCTGGCTCTTCTTGTTGTTCCAGAGCTTTACCGTGGTCGCGCTCGCGCTAGCCGTGCAACGCGGCCTGCTCACGCCGGTTGCTCTCCTTGGGTTCGCGCCCATGCTGGTGCGCGGCTTCTGGCATTTTCTGCGAAACGGGAATCGCGTGTCATTCCGACGGCTTGGCTTTACCGAGCTGGCGTACACCGCCATCGCCGTCGGCGGTCTCGGCATGGGGATCGCAGTGTGATGTCCATCACGGGAAGTGGTGGGAAGGGTCACGGTCGGCGAGCGCGCACGCGCCTAGATTCAAAGGCCAGAGGTGAAGGATGACTACTAGCACGGTCAAGAGGACGGTTGCCGCCATCGCTGCCGAAATGCCGCGCGCCGCGGCCGTATTCGAAGAGTTTGGCATCGACTACTGCTGCGGCGGTGAACTCTCGCTCGAGCAGGCCTGCGCAAAGGCGCATGTGTCGGTGGAGGCCGTCGAGCGCGAGCTGGAAGCGGTCGGCCGCGAGAACCGTTCGGCGGACAGCATCGACTGGCGCAGCGTTCCGCTCTCGCAGTTGGTCGAGCACATCGTCGACTTCCATCACCAGTACGTTCGGCGCACGCTGGGCCGTCTCAACCAGCTCTTCGACCAGGTGATGACCGCGCACGGCGCCTCGCACAGCGAGCTGCGCCCCTTGTTGCGGTTCTTCCATACTGTCGCTGACGGCATGGTGCAACACATGCTCAAGGAAGAGCAGGTGTTGTTTCCTTACATCCTGCGGTTGGAAGAAGCGGCATTGGCGCAACAGCCGTTGCCGCCCGCGCCCTTCGGCCGCGTTGAAAATCCGGTGCGTGTGTTGAAGCTCGAGCATGATGACGTTGGCGCCCAGATGAAGGCCATACGAGCGCTCACTCACGACTACGTGGTCGTCAGTACGGGCTGCAATTCGTTCCGCGCGCTCTATGCCACGCTCGCGGAGTTCGAGCGCGACCTGCATCAACACGTCCATTTGGAGAACAACATCTTGTTTCCGCGGGCGCAGGGGTTGGAAGAGAGCCTGCGTGGCGCCGCCAAGGAGGGCCAATGAGCCCCGAACTGATCCGACCCGTCATCCTGCGCTCCCCGAGACGCCGCGAGCTGAGGCAGGAATTCAATGAGCGCCCGTTGGTCGTCATCTGGGAGATGACGCAGGCGTGCGACTTGAAATGTGCGCACTGCCGCGCCAACGCGCAGCCGAACCGCGCCGCGCTCGAGCTCTCCGTGGCGGAGGGGTATCACCTCATCGACCAGGTGGCCGAGATGGGCGTCCCCATCTTCGTGCTCACGGGCGGCGACCCGTTGAAGCGCCCCGACCTGTTCGCGCAGATCAAATACGCGGTGAGCAAGGGACTGAAGCCTTGCCTCACGCCTTCCGCCACGCCGCTGCTCACGCGCGAGGCTGTCCGCAAACTGAAAGAGGCTGGACTGGCACGGCTGGCGCTGAGCCTCGACGGTTCCACTCCCCAGCTGCACGACGGCACGCGCGGCGTTGCCGGCTCGTGGGCGAAGACGATCGAGACCGCGAAGTGGGCGAGCGAAGTCCACCTGCCGCTGCAGATCAACACCACCATCTCGCGTCGCAACGCGCACGACCTCGAAGCCATGGCCCAGTTGCTGGCCGAGCAGAAGGTCGTCCAGTGGAGCCTGTTCTTCCTCGTCCCCGTCGGACGCGGCCAGGCCGCCGACCTGCTCACGCCGGAGGAGCACGAAGAAGTGTTTGCGCGCATGTGGGAGTTGTCGCAGCGCATGCCGTTCCGCATCAAGACGACGGAAGCCCCGCACTACCGCCGCTTCGTCCTCCAGAAGAAGGCAGAAGCCGCCGGCCCCGGAACGCTGCCGGAGATGCTCGCCAGCGCGCAAAGCGGCTTTGGCGACGGGAAAGGCTTTATGTTCGTGAGCCACGTTGGTCAGGTATTCCCAAGTGGCTTCCTGCCGCTGCCGGCGGGGAACGTGTTGTGGGAGGGCTTGGCGGCGATCTATCGAAAGTCATCGCTGTTCATGGCCCTGCGTGATCCAGACCAGTTGAAAGGGAAGTGCGGTGTGTGCGAGTTCCGCGAAATATGTGGCGGTTCGCGTGCCCGCGCCTACGCTTTCAATGGCGACCCGCTCAGTTCGGACCCGTGCTGCTCCTACAACCCGCCGGGAACGGTGAACTGACCGGCCTGCCATGGCAGCACACCCAATCGCGCCGCGATACAACATGCGAGGCGTTCCGTCCAAGGGCGCCCCGTTTTCCTTGCCTGCACTTACACAATGGAAATGGCGCAGCAGCCCCCGCTGCGGTGGCTAGGCCGGCATAGTCGACGCGGGATGACGCGGCCGGAAGAGTTTCAGCAGTTCAAACCAGAACACGGTGTTCGCACCGGCCAGCACCGCCACGCCAACTTCCCAACTCCACCCGGTAAAGCCGAAGAGTTCTCGTAGCAACGGCACGGAGAGCAGCAGCACGACGGTGAGCAGCGCTCCGGCAGTGACGTACCATAGCGGTCTGTTGGCGGAAGCAAGTAGCTGCGGGATGGTTCGCCGGGAAGACCGGTTCGTCCAGATGAGCGCCAGGTTGGCGACAATCAGCGCGACGAATACAAGGGTACGAGCTTCAGCTACCGGGTAACCCTCCCCCAGACAAATTCCGTAGGCGACGAGCAGGACGGCGAGGACGCCCCCACCCTCCAGGAATGCCAACCCGGCGCGGCGGCGGTCGAGGAGCTTCGCGCGAGCACTGCGCGGTGGTCGCCGCATGCTCGAAGGGTCCGCCGGTTCCGCCTCAAAAGCGATCGCGCATGCCGGGTCGATGACCAACTCCAGCAAAACGATGTGCAGCGGCAGCAACAGCGTGGGCCACTGGAGCAACACAGGCAGCAGCGCCAGGCCCATGATGGGGACGTGGATGGCGAGCGCGTAAGTGATGGCCTTGCGGATGTTGGCGTAGATCTGGCGGCCGAGCGCGATGGCGGCGATGATGGAGGCGAAGTTGTCGTCGAGCAACACCAGGGCCGCGGCTTCGCGAGCAACGTCGGTACCGCGAGCGCCCATGGCGATGCCGGCGTCGGCCGCCTTGAGTGCGGGCGCGTCGTTCACGCCATCGCCAGTCATGCCCACGACCTCGCCGGCGGCCTGCAGCGCCCGCAGGATGCGCAGCTTCTGCTCGGGAGTGATGCGGGAAAAAATGACCGTGCTTGCGGCAGCGTCTTTCAGTTCGGCGTCGCTCATGCGCGCGATGTCCTGCCCGGTCAGAGCGCGCTCGCGATCGGCCAACCCGGCTTGGCGGGCAACATCCTGTGCCGTCGCGAGGTGGTCGCCGGTCACGATCACCACGCGGATCCCGGCCTCATGCGCCGAACGGACGGCTTCCGGCACCCCTCCCCGTACCGGGTCCGCGACGCCAACCAGCCCGGCAAAGCGGAATACGAATTCTTGCTGCGAAGCGGGAAGCTCTCCGTTGTGCTCGCCCGCGGCCACGCCGAGCACGCGCAGGCCATTGCCCGCCATCGAGCGGACAGCCCGGAGCACCGACTCGGTCGCGACGGCATCGAGCCGGCAGAACCTCGCGATGACTTCGGGCGCGCCCTTCGCTGCAACCTGATAGCGGTCCAGCCTGGAGCCCCACGCGCGCGACATCGCCGGGACTGCGCTGGTCAATGGATATTCGCGCGCCGCCGAAAGGTCCGACGGAACACCCGGCGCAAAGCCGCTGCTGAATTCGCGGAATGCTACCTCCATCGGGTCAGCGACGTTCTCGCGCGAGGCCAGGAACATGCTCTTCGCGAGATCGTGGAACCCTTCCGGAACCTCGGCGCCGCCCGAGACGTCGGCCTGTTGCCCGGAGACGAACAGGCGGGCCACCGACATCCTGTTCATGGTCAGCGTGCCGGTCTTGTCCACGCACAGCACGGTCGCGGCGCCAAGAGCTTCGATGGCAGCGATGCGGCGCGCCAACACGCGACGCTGTGCAATGCGCCACGCGCCGAGCGCGAAGAACACCGTGAGGATGACGGGCAGCTCTTCCGGGATCATCGAGATGGCGAGCGTGAGGCCCGCCAGCACGCCGTTGAGCCAGCCGCGGCCGAGCAGTACATACGCGAGCATCAGTACAGCGCAGCTCAGGAGGCCGAGGATGGCGAGCACCGTGACCCAGCGGCCAATCTCGCGTTGCAGGGGTGTCCTCTCGGGAGCGATCGCAGCCGTGGAGGCGCCGATGGCGCCGACGCGTGTGCCTGCCCCGATCGCTGTGACCTCGAAGCTGCCGTATCCCTGCGTCACGAGGGTGCTGGCAAACAGAAGTCGCTGTTCTCCCGGGCTGTCCGCGGATTTCGAGACGGAGAGCGACTCGCCGGTGAGCAGCGACTCATCTGCCGAAAGGTTTACGGCCGCGAGTAAGGCGCCGTCCGCCGGGACGCGGTCACCTTCCGCGATCAGGACCACGTCGCCGCGCACGACCTCGCGCGCGGCGATGCGCACCTGTTCGCCATCGCGGAGCACCAACGCGCGCGGACTGGCCAGATTGCGCAGCGCGAAGAGAGTGCGGTCCGTGCGGTACTCCTGCACCAGCGTGATGGTCAGCATCAGCAGACTGGCGACGAGCAGTGCAACGGCCTCGCGTAGGTCACCGAGGAAGACGTAGACCACGCCGACCGCCAGAAGCAGTGCGAGCATGGGCTCACGCACTACGTGGATGACCAGCCGGGGCAGCGAACTCGGTCCGCGAGTGGGAAGCTCGTTGTAGCCTTCGAGTTGTTGCCGCGAACGGACCTCCGCGGCGGAAAGGCCGCGCAGATCGGCCTTCGGAGGTGTGGTGCGAGCTGTGAGCGCAGGCGACAAGGCCACCTCAGCGACGACGCACGGTAAGCACCGGGCACGTGCTTCCGGCGATCACGGCGCATGCAGTGGAGCCGGGTAAGTGGGTGAGAGCGCGCGGCAACGCACCGCCTCCCCGGACCCCCATGACGATCAGGTTGCAGCCAGACCGCCGCGCGACGCGGAGGACGGCCTCCGCGGGGTGCCTGAACGATACGACCAAGCGAGTGCGCGAGAGCAGGGGACGGGGAAGCAGCGCGCGCATGCCTTCCGTCTGCTCCCTGCGGATGCGGATGCGCTCGCTTGCGCTGCGAATGTCCGGGTGCACCGCGCGCAGCAGGGTGAGCCGCGCGCGCCGGTTGGTCGCAAGCGCGAAGGCGTGCGGCGCGGCGACCAGCGAGTTGGAGCTGAGATCGGTCGCAAAAAGAATGCGGTCCAGCGACACCTGCCGCAGCCGGCGCACCTTCGGCCCGATCACTAAGACGGGACAGTTCGCGGTGCGCAGGATCTCTTCCGCGACCGAGCCCAGCAGGATTCGGCCCATGCCGACGCGTGCGCTGGTACCAATCACCAGCAGGTCGGCCTTGGCCCGGGTCGCAGCGCGGTTGACGACGTCGCTCGCCTCGCCCTCGAGGACACGCTCTGCGTGGCGTAAGCCGGCAAGAGACGGCACCAAAGCCAACGAGCGCATGAGTCGCTGCGATAAAGTCCGGCGCCCAAGGTAACCAGAGGAGCGGCGCACGCCTGGGACGAGCAGCTCACCAGCGAGCGGGACTGCATGCACCACTTCCAGCCGGGCACCGAAGCGCCTTGCAAGCATGGCCGCATAATTCAGCGCCGCTCGGGAATGGCGCTGAAAATCAGTGGCGACGATGATGTTCTTGAGCTGGAGTACCGCTCGGCGGCGGCGCTCTATGGTCCTCATGAAGCCTCCTATTCGCTCACCCTATCTTCATCCCCGGGGAGGCGATGCCTGTGTGTCGTGCGTCACAAACAGGGAAGGCAGCCGTCACGGCTCCGCCGGCTGCCCGGGCGTAACAAGGTACGTTGTGGAGGTGTCATATGCCGGCACTCATACAGGAGGAAACGGCCCAGCAAGGAAAGACGCAAAGGACATCGCAAACGAGAACCCATGAGAAGACCCAGGCGACGATGAAGGCGCTGGTCTTCCGTGGCACCAACGACATCGCCCTCGAAGGAGTCCCGGTCCCCAAAGCGGGATACGGACAAGCAGTCATCAAGGTCGAGCTCACCACCATCTGCGGCACCGACCTGCACATCGTGCGCGGCGAGTACCCGGTGAAACCGGGACTGATCATCGGACACGAGGCCGTCGGTCGGATCCACGAACTCGGTCCCGGGCTGGAAGGGTATGCCGTCGGCGACCGGGTGCTCGTCGGCGCGATCACACCATGCGGACAATGCCATCCGTGTCTCGGCGGGAATCTCTCGCAATGCGGTGGCCCGCTTGGCGGCTGGCAGTTGGGCAACACCATCAACGGCGCGCAGGCGGAATACATGCTCGTGCCGCACGCGCAGGCGAACTTGGCCAAAGTGCCGGAGACGCTCGAAGACGAGCAGGTGCTTTTGCTGGCGGATATCGCGTCCACCGGGTTCTCGGCCGCCGAAGCCGGCGAGGTGAAGCTCGGCGACACCGTCGCCGTCTTCGCCGAAGGTCCCATCGGGTTGTGCGCCACGCTGGGCGCGAAGCTGCGCGGCGCAAGCTTGATCATCGGAGTGGAAAGCGACCCCGTCCGCCATGACATGGCAGAGCGCATGGGCGCGACCTTCGTCATCGATCCGCGAACGCACGACGTGGTGCATGAGATAAGGCGCGTGACGGAAGGCCGCGGCGTCGATGTGGCCATTGAGGCGCTAGGCCAACAAGAAACATTCGAGAACGCCCTGCGCGTGTTGCGGCCGGGCGGAACGCTGGCGAGCCTGGGAGTGTACTCCGGCAAGCTCGCGGTGCCGCTCGATGCATTCTGCGCCGGGCTGGGCGACCACCGCATCGTGACCTCATTGTGCCCGGGCGGCAAGGAGCGGATGCGCCGGTTGATGAAGCTGGTGGCTCATGGCCAGGTCGATCTGCGTCCGCTGCTCACGCATCGCTTCCCGCTGGAGCGGATCACGGAAGCCTACCGCCTGTTCGGCGCGCGGCAAGATGGCGTGATCAAGGTCGCGATTGAAGTCGCGAACCACCACAATCGCAAAGAAGACCGCGTCTCTTGAAAGAGGACACTGAGAAGGAGGTATTGCCATGACGACCGCAACGATGTCGAAAACAACGAAGACGAAGGCGGCGAGGGTCGCCATCAAAAACATCCTGCTGCCCACGGATTTCTCGCCACAAGCGCAAGTAGCGGCGGGATACGCAAAACTCCTGGCCGAGAGGTATGGCTCGGCCATCCATGCGGTGCACGTGTTCTCTCCTGACCTGTACGGCGCGTTGCCGCCGGAGAACCTCGCGCTCGCGGCGATGCGCCTGCGCTGCGACATGCATGACCGCATGGAAGCGCTGCACGAACGCTTCCGCGGAGTGACGCACGACACCTACATCACCGAGGGTGCGCTCTGGCCGCAACTGGAAAAAGTCATCGAGACGCAGGCCATTGACTTGATCGCGCTCGGCAGCGCGGGGCGGCGCGGTCTCGAACGGGTGGTGCTCGGCTCGGCGGCGGAAGAGATCCTGCGGCGGGCCAAGTGTCCGGTGCTGACCGTCGGCCCGAACAGCGCGGAAGCGAACGACGAAAGCTTCCAGCACATCCTGTTCGCGACCGACCTGGCATCGCCGGAAGCCAAGGCCGCGTCCTTCGCCGTCTCGCTGGCGCAGGAATACGGCTCGCAGCTCACGCTCGCACACGTCCTCGAAGCGAACAAGTATGAGTCCGGTGCGGACTACGATCGGGTGAACGCCTACTGCGCCGAGCAACTGAGGGCATTGGTGCCGGCGGAAGCTGAGTTGTGGTGCGAGCCGGAGATCGTGCTCGAATCGGGCGAAGCGGTGGGCCGCATCCTGGCCATCTCGGAAGAGCGGCCGACCGGCTTGATCGTCATCGGGGCGCATCGCACCCAACATCCGGCAGCGGCGACGCACTTCCGCGATTCGGTCGCGGCACGCGTGATACGGAACGCTCGATGCCCAGTGTTGACAGTCCGCGCATAAAGCCGGGTGAACCGACCCCGGCAGCCGGTGACGGTGACTTGCTCACTTCCCGTCACCGGCCCATACTCGATCGCATGTCCACCGGCCTGTCGAAGCCCGCGCCCCGCTCGGGCGATCCTTCGCACGACTTTCTCCGCTCGGAACGCGGCGCGCTGGATGCCATCTTTCATCCGCAGAGTGTGGCCGTAGTCGGCGCCACGGACCGCGAAGGCAGCGTCGGCCGCACGGTGCTCGCGAACCTCCGGGCAGAGTTCAAGGGACGCATCTTCGCGGTGAATCCCAAACGCACGGAAGTCCTCGGCGCGCCTTCCTTCCCGGCGATCAGCGCTATCCCCGAGAAACTCGACCTTGCCGTGATCGTCACGCCCGCCGCCACCGTGCCCGGCGTAGTGCGCGAGTGCGTGCAAGCCGGAGTAGGCGGAGCGGTTATCATTTCCGCCGGCTTCCGCGAGCGCGGCGCCGAGGGGAAACTCCTCGAGCGGGCGATCCAGGACGAGCTGCGCGGCAGCAGCATGCGTGTAATCGGTCCGAACTGCCTCGGGGTGATGAATCCGCTCGCCGGACTGAACGCTACTTTCGCCGCCAAGATGGCGCGCAAAGGGAACATCGCGTTCCTCAGCCAGAGCGGCGCGCTGTGCACCGCCATCTTGGATTGGAGCATGGCCGAGATGGTCGGCTTCTCCGCCTTCGTCTCCACCGGTTCCATGCTCGATGTGAATTGGGGCGACCTTATCTACTACTTCGGCGACGACCCCAACACCCAAGCCATCCTCCTGTATATGGAGTCGGTGGGCGACGCGCGCACGTTCCTTTCCGCCGCGCGCGAGATTGCGTTGACCAAGCCCATCATCGTGATCAAGGCCGGCAGGACGCAGGCGGCGTCGAAGGCCGCGGTGTCGCACACCGGCGCGCTAACCGGCAGCGACGACGTGCTCGACGCCGCTTTCAAGCGCTGTGGCGTGCTGCGCGTGCAGAGCATCGCCGACCTTTTCCACATGGCGGAGGTGCTGAGCAAGCAGCCGCGTCCGCGCGGTCCGCGCCTGACCATCGTCACCAATGCCGGCGGTCCCGGCGTGCTGGCGACCGACGCGCTCATCGGCAATCAGGGCGAGCTCGCCACGCTCTCCGGGGAGACGCTCGCAAGGCTCGACGCCGTGCTGCCCGCGCACTGGAGCCACGGGAATCCGGTGGACGTGCTCGGGGACGCCGACCCAGCGCGCTACAGCGCGGCCCTCACGGCCGCCATCGCCGATCCCGCGACCGATGGACTGCTGGCCGTGATGGCGCCCCAAGGCATGAGCGACCCGGCCCACACTGCCGCGGCGCTCGCCCCGTTCGCGCATGGCACGGGCAAGCCGGTGCTGGCCAGTTGGATGGGCGGAGAAGACGTTGCCGGCGGCGTGGCGGTGATGAACCAGGCCGGCATTCCAACCTTCTCGTATCCCGATACCGCCGCGCGCATCTTCGCCTCGATGTGGCGCTACAGCGACAACCTGCGCGCCCTCTACGAGACGCCGACCATCTCCAGTGAGATCGGCAGCGCGGCCCGGGGCAAAGTCGAAGGCATCATCGCGCGCGCGCGCAGCGAGAAACGAGCGCTGCTCGACGAAGCCGAATCGAAGCAAGTGCTGGCGGCGTATTGGGTCCCGGTCGTGGCCACGGAGGTCGCGCGCACGCTGCCGGACGCATTGGCGGCCGCGGAGCGGTGCGGCTTCCCGGTGGTGCTGAAGTTGTTCTCGCACACGATCACGCACAAAAGCGATATCGGCGGCGTGAGGCTCGACCTCAAGGACGAGCGCGACGTGCGCGATGCCTACGCGGCCATCGAAAAGGCAGTCGATTCGAAGCTAGGCGCCGGCAAGTTCGAAGGCGTGACGGTGCAACCGATGGTCCGCACCCGCGGTCACGAACTCATCCTCGGCAGCAGCCAGGACCCGCAGTTCGGCCCGGTGCTGATGTTCGGTTCCGGCGGCGTGCTCGTCGAGGTCTACCAGGACAGGGCGTTGGCGCTGCCGCCGTTGAACACCACGTTGGCGCGGCGGCTGATGGAGCAGACCAAGATCTACACGGCGTTGCGCGGAGCGCGCGGACGCGCCGCCGTGGACATGGCGGCGCTCGAGCTCTTGCTCGTGCGTTTCAGTCAACTCGTCGCCGAGCAACATTGGATCAAGGAGATCGACATCAATCCGCTGCTGGCCTCCGGCGATACCCTGATGGCGCTGGACGCGCGCGTCGTGCTGCACTCTGCGGAAACCAAGCTCGAAGACGTTCCGCGACTGGCGATCCGCCCGTATCCCGCGCAGTACGCCGCGGAGTTTGCGATGCGTGACGGGCAAAAAGTGACCATCCGCCCGATACGCCCGGAAGACGAACCGGCCATGGTCCGTTTCCACCAGACGCTCTCCGAGCGCAGCGTCTACCTGCGCTACTTCCACGTGACCAGCTTGAGCAATCGCACCGAGCATGACCGGCTCACGCGCATCTGCTTCATCGACTACGACCGCGAGATCGCGCTGCTGGCGCTGCGTACCGGTGCCGCCACTCACGAGCAGGAAGTGGTCGCCGTCGGGCGGTTGAGCAAGTTGCACGGCAGCAATGAGGCCGAATTCGCCATCCTGGTGAGCGACCTCTATCAGCGGCGCGGACTCGGGACCGAATTGCTGCGCCGCCTGATCGAGATTGGGCGCGCCGAGAGGCTCGACCGCATCACCGCGGCCATCCTGCCGGAAAACCGCGAGATGCAGATCGTCGCTGGGCGCCTCGGCTACGAGCTCAAGCTCTCCGGTAGTGGCGACATAGTGCACGCTGCCATCGACCTGCGATAACACCGCGCGACCAAAGCGGTTCTGCCTGTTTGACACACCTGCATTTTCCCTTTCATGAATGACGATGGGCGGCGTACGATGTCGCGAAATAACGTGTCGCGACCACCCCGCCACTGCCCGCGACGCGAGTTCCGTCCAGTGACGCGCGCACCACTTTATGTGACAGCGGTCACACCGGCTGAATGTCCGCTTCACCGACACTGACAACGCTAGCCGCGGAAAAAATCAGCGGCAAGGGAGGTGGCAACACATGGGCCACCGTTCAAGGACGATAGCCTTACTCGCAATCATCTTCGGAATCGCTCTCCTTTATTCTGCGCTGGCGGCGACCCCGCCCGCCGGCCAATCCACCGGCCAAAAAGCCGCCCCGGCCTCGGCTCCAGCCAGCGCCCAGGATTCGGATTATGTCGGGCAGGAAACATGCGTCACCTGCCACGACGAGCAAGGCAAGCACTTCGCCAACACGCCGATGGGCAAGGCCTTCTCGCATCCCAAGACGGCAGCCGAGAAGCTCGGCTGCGAGGCGTGCCACGGTCCGGGCAAGGGACACGTGGAGGCTGGTGGCGGCAAAGAGACCATCCCGGTCCGCTTCACCAAGGATTCAAAGAACAGCGCTGAAGAAAAGAACAGCGCCTGCCTTACATGTCACGAGCGCGGCAACCGATTGTTCTGGCCGGGAAGCTCGCACGAGTCGCGCAACATCGCCTGCGTCGATTGCCATGTCGGCCACACGCCGCAGACCAAAAAGCTGACCTCCGACTCGCGCTTCAGCGCGCCGCTCACCGACGTGCATAGCCTGAAGCAAGGCCAGCCGGAACTTTGCCTCACCTGCCACCAGATGCGGCGCGCGCAGTTGCAACGTTCATCGCACATGCCCTATCGCGAAGGCAAGGTGACGTGCACCAGTTGCCATAACCCGCACGGCACGCCGAACCCGAAGCAGCTCATCCAGGCAACGACCAACGAGAACTGCCTGAGCTGCCACACCGAGCGGCGCGGCCCGTTCCTCTGGGAGCACCCGCCGGTCATGGAGAACTGCGCCAACTGTCACGAGCCGCACGGGACGAACAATCCGCAGCTGCTGAAGGTGCGGATGCCCCGTGTGTGCGATACCTGCCACGTGAGCAGCCGCCATCCGACCACGCCGACGCTGTTGAACTCTGTACGTGACTTCAACCGCGGCTGCACCAACTGCCACTCAGCCATCCACGGGTCGAACCACCCGTCGGGCGCTACGTTCCTGCGGTAAGGAGAGAGGAGACGGCCAATGAAATCGATCACCAGGCTGTTCGCGCTTGGACTCCTGGCGGCCCTATTCGTCTCGACCGGCTACGGCCAAGGCGAAGCGACGGAAAAGAAACAGGAGCCGAAGCAGGAAAAAGCCAAAGCAGACCCGCAACAGCAACCGGCAGCGGAAGTGGGAACACCCGATGAAGAGCATGGCATGGTGGAGTTCGGCGTGCGCGGCTACTGGGGAGACGTGTACGGCCGCCCTGACCTGCCGTTCACACCGAACCTCGGTACTTCAAAACTGAACGAATACAGCGACATCCGCAATAATTTCATTCTTCGCCGTGGCCGCATCCATCTCGACAATATCTTCGGCACGAACAATTACATCGACTACCAGACGCAGAGCGCGTTCTACAAGAACCAGAGCCATCTGCTGGTATTCGGTCAGTACAACCGCTTCAAGCTGCAGTTGCGTTACGACGAGATCCCGCACGTCTACACCAATACGGCGCGCTCGCCCTACGTGATGACCGCACCCGGCGTGTACACCATGCCGCTGCTGCTGCGGCAGGCGTTGCAGACAGCTTCCTCCACCGGGAGAGCTTCGCAGGTCAACAACAACCTGCCGAGCTTCATCCAGACGACGCTCATTCCCGGCGAGGCCTTCATCACGCCGCGCATCGAGCGGCGCATGGGCAGCGGCCTGTTCACGTTCAACATCACGCCGGACTGGAACTTCTCGCTTGGGTTCTCGCGCGAGCGTCAGAGCGGCACCCGCCCGATCGGGCTGCTCCTCAACTCCAGCCCGAGCGCTTCCGGCAGCTCACAGCCAGGCACTACGCAGAACCGGCAGTCGCCAGGCACCGGCGTCGAGCTTCCGGAACCCATCGATTACTTCAACAACACGGTGCGTGGATTCACCGAGTACGGCCGCAGGCGCTGGGCCGTCCAGATGGGTTACAACGGCTCGTTCTTCGAGAACAACATCAGCACCTTGACCTTCGATGCGCCGTTTGCAACGGCCGACATTCCGGTGCAGATCATCGCTCCCGGCGGCGGTTGCGCGCCGGTTGCGCCGGCGGTCAACTGCGCGATCGGCGCAGTTCCGTCGCAAGGCCGGGTCGACCTCTATCCGGACAACCAGGCGCAGTACCTCTATTTCGCCGGAGCGTTCGACGTTACCAAGCATGTCCACATCATCGGCATGATCAACCCCGGCTGGCTGCGACAGAATGACCCCTTCCTCCCCTACACCATCAACACCGCGATCACCGGCCTGGATCCGTTGCCGGCGTCGAGTTTGAACGGCAATAAGCAGACGCTCGCGATGAACTGGACCGTCGTCGGCAAGGTGGGCAAGAGCGTTGAGCTCAAAAGCAAGTACCGCCAGTACGACTACAACAACAACACCTCCATACTCGAGTTGACGCTGATTCAGGGCGACACCATCGGCGCCAATCCCACCGCGACCGGACAAGCGACGCCAGAAGCCGAGGACACTACGGCACACACCACCAGCTTCAATAAGAAGACGCTGGAACTGAGCGGCGATTGGTTCTTCGCCAAGCGCAGCTCGGTGAGGTTAGGGTGGGAGGGCGAGTGGTTCGACCGCTCGCGTCGCGACGTCTCGCGCACGTTCGAGAACACCTTCCTCGGCTCTGTGGATTACAGCCCGACTCTGGACCTGTTGTTCCGCATCAGCGGACGCCATTCCAGCCGCAATCCTGAGGTTTACCAGGATGAGGCGTCCAGCGATCCAAACACGGGTGAAGAGATCGGCTGCACTTCGACGAGCGTGGTGTTCACCGCGGAGCAGCGGTGCCACCGCCGGTTCGACGAGGCGGCGCGCACGCTCGACCGCGGCGATGCCTTGGTGCAGTGGAACTGGCGGAACCTGACGCTCGGCAGCAGCTTCCAGACCACTCAGCTCGACTTCAACCAGAAGGGTGGCTCCAACAGCCCGGTCCCGCTGAATTTCGTTCCCGGTGTCACCAGCCCTTATTACTTGTACGGGGCGCTGAAAGACCTGTCTTGGACGTACACCGTCGACGCCGGATATGCGTTCTCTCCAAACATTTCCGCCTTCGCTGAATACGCACACGAGACCTATCACAAGCGGATGATCTCACGCAGTCGCACTCCCACTTCAGGCGTGCAGACCATCCTGACGTGCACCGGTTGCGACACCGCCAACAACGACTGGGAGAGCACCTACCGCGACGTGTTCGACACCTACGCCGCGGGCTTGGACTTCTTCTTCTTCAAGAAACTGTGGATCTCGCCGTACTACTCGCTGGCGGCAGGCAAGGGCAACGTGTTCTCGCGTGCGCTCGGCGATCCGACCATCCTCGCCGGCCCGGACAAGTTCAATCTGACGGGTGGCAGCACGGCGCAGGATTATCCCGAGACGACCACGCGCATCCACGAGTTCGCGACCACGTTCAAATACAAGCTCACTAAGAACATCATGCCCAAGGTCGAGTACCGGTATCAGCAGTTCGATAACCGCGACTACCAGACCTCCGCCATGACTCCGTACATGGGCTGCATCGGCGCCGGCGCCGTCACGGTGCTGCCGCCGTGCGTCAACGTCGGCGCGAACCTGGCCGTCCAGTCACCAAGCCCGTTCTATCCGTACTTCCTCGTGGGTGACACGGCGGCGGCGCGCTACCTGTTTCTAGGTGCCGACCAGCCCTCGTATAACGCGCATGTGCTCACCGTCACGCTGGAATATCACTGGTAAGAAAACTCTTTTGCAAAGGCCCCTGATTCGGTAACTTACGAGAAGCGGGAAATCCACCAAGGAGAACCAAATGCGGCAGACTTCGGTAGCGATCCTGATAACGGCGATGATCCTCACGCTGGCCCCGGCGGCGCTGGCAGACGGCACCGGCGATCTGTATAAGGCCAAATGCCAGATGTGTCACGGCCCGGACGGTAAAGGCACGCCGACCGGCACGAAGATGGGCGCGCGCGACTTCCACTCGCCGGAGATCATGAAACTCACGGAGGCCCAGATCATCGACGCCATTACCAAGGGCAAGAACAAGATGCCCGCCTACGCTACCAAGCTCACGGCGGAGCAGATTAAGGCCCTCGCCGGCTACGTGAAAGAGCTGGGGAAAAAGTGAACGTGGCGGCCAGAGAGCCCGCGGAACCGCGCCCCGGCAGGCGGACTTTCCTGCAGATGTTGTTGGGGGCCGGCTTGCTGGGTTCTTTGGCCTCGTTCTTTTATCCCGTCCTGCGCTACATGATCCCGCCTGCTTCGGCGGAACTGAACAGCGACGAAGTGGTCGCCGGCAAGATCGGCGAACTGAAGCTGAACAGCGGCAAGATCTTCCGCTTCGGCAGCCGTCCCGGCATCATCGTGCGCAACGCGGTCGGGGAATACAAGGCGCTCTCCGCCACCTGCACCCATCTCGACTGCATCGTCCAGTACCGCGGCGACTTGCGACGCATCTGGTGCGCCTGCCACAACGGCATGTATGACCTGTCCGGCCGCAACATCTCCGGACCGCCGCCTCGCCCCCTTGAAGCCTATGACGTAAACGTGCGCGGCGACGAAATCTTTGTCAGCCGCCACAAGGGAAGCTAAGCATGATCTCTCGCGTGCGCGCGTGGCTCGAAGAGCGGATCGGACTGAGCCAGATCACCGGCTTCCTCTCGCACAAGACCGTCCCTGTCCATCGCTATTCCTATTGGTATTTCCTCGGCGGCATCACCCTCTTCCTCTTCATGGTGCAGGTCGGCACGGGCATGCTGCTCTTGCTCTACTACCGCCCCACGTCGAATGAAGCCTTCGAGAGCGTGCAGTACATCGTGACGCAAGTGCGCTTCGGATGGCTGGTGCGCTCCATCCACTCGTGGTCCGCCAACCTGATGGTCGCCACCGCCATGGCGCACATGTTCAGCGTGCTCTTCCTGGGCGCGTATCGAAAGCCGCGCGAACTCACCTGGGTCTCCGGCATGGTGCTGCTGTTCCTCATCCTCGGATTCGGCTTCAGCGGATACCTCCTCCCCTGGAACACGCTCGCGTATTTCGCCACCAAGGTCGGCACCGACATGGTGAAGCAGCTTCCCGTCATCGGCCACCCCATCATGGTCTTCCTGCGCGGCGGCGAGGAAGTGAGCGGCGCCACGCTCACGCGCTTCTTCGGGTTCCACGTGGCCCTGTTGCCGGGCATCACCACCCTCCTCATCGGCGTTCACCTCGCCTTCATCCAGCGGCAGGGAATGAGCGTGCCGCGCCGCATCGACGCCGAATGGACGGCCGATCCCTCGAAGCGCCGCGAGATGCGCTTCTTCCCCAACTTCTTCCTGCGCGAGGCCATCGCCTGGTACATCGGCCTCGCGGTGCTGGGCGCGCTCGCGGCGTTCTTCCCGTGGGAACTGGGCAGCAAGGCCGACCCCTTCGCGCCCGCGCCCGCCGGCATCAAGCCGGAGTGGTACTTCCTCTCCGTGTTCCAGACGTTGAAGCTCATCCCGCCGCGGCTGTGGAAGATCGATGGCGAACTCGCCGGGATATTCATCTTCGGCGCCCTCGCCGCTATCTGGACGCTCCTCCCGTTCCTCGAAGGGGAAGCGGGCAAGCGGCGCAGATTAGTCACGGTCGTCGGGATCTTGGCGATCGTCTTCATTGCAGGCATGACTCTCTATGCGTACTACGCGAAATAACCTCTCTCCGCGCGTCGCCGGCGCACTGCGCGCTGCCGCCTTCGCCGTGTTGCTCTGCGCCGCCTCCGCCTGGGCGCAGGAAAAGCCTGCGGCTCCGCCCCCTGCCAAGAAGAACAGCTGCGTCGAATGCCACTCCGTGCTCGACGGCCCGCTGCAAGTCACCCCCGAGATGGCGGCCCAGGATATCCACGCCAGCAAGGGAATCGACTGCGCCGCTTGTCACGGCGGCGATCCGACCGCGGACGACGACTCCGCCATGAGCAAGGCGAAGGGGTTCAAAGGTAAGCCGAAGCGTTCGGACATCCCGCAGCTCTGCGCGAGCTGCCACTCGAACGGCGAGTACATGCGCAAGTACAACCCATCGCTGCGCACCGACCAGTTGGCGCAGTACCGCACCAGCGTCCATGGCAAGAAGTTAAAGGCCGGGGACGACAAGGTCGCGGTCTGCAGCGATTGCCACACGCCGCACACCATCCTGCCGGCGAACGATCCGCGCTCGAAGGTGAACGCGCTCAACGTCGTGAGCACCTGCGGTTCCTGCCACGCCGACGCCGCCCGCATGAAGCCCTACGGCATCCCCACCGACCAGGTCGCGGGATACAACGTGAGCGTCCATCACGAGGCGTTGACCGTCCGTGGCGACATGAGCGCGCCCACCTGCGTCACCTGCCACGGGAACCACGGCGCAGCCCCGCCCGGATTGTCGTCGGTAGAGAACGTCTGCGCCAACTGCCACGTCTTCCAGGGGCAGCTCTTCGACGGCAGTCCGCACAAGCAGCCCTTCGCCGCTGCCGGCCTTCCCGGATGCGTGACGTGCCATAGCAATCACAAGATCGTGCGTCCCAGCGACGCCATGCTGGGCAGCGGTCCGCAGTCGGTGTGCAGCAATTGCCACACCGGCGACGATGCCGGCATGAAACAGGCCATCGCCATGAAGAGCGGCCTCGAGCGTTTACACCAGAAGATCGACCAGGCAGACGAACTGCTGGAACGTGCCGAACGCTCCGGCATGGAAGTGAGCCAGGCAAAACTCGTGCAGGCGCAGGCACGCGCGGCGCTGACCAAAGCGCGCGTGAGCGTTCACAGCTTTGGCGCCGCGGGCATGAAGGCAGACATCGAGTCAGGATTGAAGCTGGCGGAAGATGACTTGCACGCGGGCGAGCAGGCGATGGCCGAGCGCGACTACCGCCGCAAAGGCCTGGGAATCGCCGTCGTTCTTATCCTTTTGACCATCGCCGGACTGTTCTTGTTCATCCGCCAGCTCGAACGTCGCTAGCGGAAGCGGCTTTCTATGCGGTACGGCATTCTTATCGCAGGGTTGTTGTGCGGGTGTGCGGCGGCGGCCGGCACCGGCCCCGCCAAATTGGATTGCCTTTCCTGCCACGAAGACCCCGCCATGATCGCCGACAACGGCGCTGGCAAGACCAAGGGCCTGCAAGTCGATCCCAAGACCTTTCACGACTCCATCCACGGGGCGCTCGAATGTGCGGCCTGCCACGCCGATGTCAACGACGTCCCCCACGATCCTGCGCCGAAGCCAGTCGCTTGCGAGACCTGCCACGCCGACCAGCACTCGGCGTACCAGAAAGGCATCCACGGCGCCGCCAAGGCAAAAGGCGTGGCGGCCGTGCCCGGCTGCACGGCGTGCCACGGCGATGCCCACAGCATCGTCCCTGCCGCCGACCCGAAGTCGAAAGTCAGCCGCGCCAACATCCCGCAGACGTGCGGCGCATGCCACGGAGTGAAGTTCGTGATGGAGGGCCGCGGCCTCAGCGCGCAACCATTCCTCTCCTACGAACAGAGCGTCCATGGAAAGGCAGTCGCGGCCGGCTCGGCGACGGCTGCGGTCTGCACCGATTGTCACGGCGCGCACGACATCCTGCGGGCCAGCGATCCGAAGTCACCCATCTTCAAATTCAACGTCCCGCAGACTTGCGGGCGCTGCCACGAAAAGATCGCGCAGGCATACGCGCCGAGCGTCCACGGCGAGGCGCTTGCGCGCGGCAACTGGCAGAGCGCCGGATGCACGGATTGTCACGGCATCCACTCCATCAAGTCGCACCTCGATCCGGAATCGTCGGTCGCCTCGGCGGCGCTGGCCCGCACCACCTGCGCGCAGTGTCACGAAGGCGTGCGGCTCTCGCAGGAGTTTGGCGTAGCCAGCCAGCGCGCGTCTTCCTACATGGACAGCTACCACGGGCTGGCCTCCAAGATGGGTTCCGCCGTGGTCGCAAACTGCGCGAGCTGCCACGGCGTGCACAACATCTACCGCTCGGCGGACCCGCGCTCCACCGTGAACCACGCGAACCTGGCCGCGACTTGCGGACAATGCCATGGCGGCTCCAGCCAGCGTTTCGCGCTGACCAAGGTGCACGTCGGCGTGCCGCTCTCGAAAGACGTGGGAAGCCTGGGCGCGTGGTGGGTGCGCCGCGTCTATCTCTGGCTCATCGCGCTGGTCATTGGCGGCATGCTGCTGCACAACGGCTTGCTCTGGCAGCGGCAACTGAGGCTACGGCGGCGCTCTCCCGAGCGGACGGTCGAGCGGATGAACGCGCGCCAGCGCTTGCAACATGGCCTGGTGCTGGTGAGCTTCATCGCGCTGGCGGTCACCGGATTTGCCTTGAAGTATCCGGACTCGCCGCTGGCCTGGCTGCTCGGCTCGAGCGACGCGGTGCGGCGCATCGGACATCGCGTCGCAGCGGTCGTGCTGATGGGCGTGGGCCTGTATCACCTTGTCTATGTCGCGTTCTCGCCCGAGGGCAGGCGATTGTTCCGCGACTTCCTGCCCACGCTGCAAGACGCCACCGACCTCAAATGGAACTTGCTCTACCACCTCGGCCGCCGGACCGAGCGTCCGCGCTTCGGCCGCTTCACCTACGGGGAAAAGGTCGAGTATCTGTCGCTGCTGTGGGGAACGCTGCTCATGGCCATGACCGGCATGGTGCTGTGGTTCAAGGTCGGCGCCGCCGCGTGGTGGACGGGCGCCGCAGTGGACATCGCCACCGCCATCCACTTCTATGAGGCCATCTTGGCAGTGCTCGCCATCGTCGTGTGGCACTTCTACCAGGTGATGTTCGATCCCGACGTGTATCCCGTTGACTGGGCGTTCTGGGACGGAAAGATCACCGAAGAACGCGCGAAGGAGCACCATCCGCGCGCGCAGGAAGTCCCTGCGGATGCTCCGCCGAATGATGAGGCGCCGCAGAAGGAAGACCGCGACAGAGAGAAAGGCAAGCCGGGAAAGTAGGCGTACTTTACTGTACCAACTTCACCGAACCGGCCGCCATCGAGGAGAACCATGGCTGAGCAGGAACCCGAGAAGACAGGCGAGAAAGATACTCCGGCAGGCGGACGCATCCCCATCCCCGGGCTGTACCGGAACTGGATCAGTTGGGCGGGCACCGCCATCGCCCTCGTCGTGCTGGCCAACATCCTGTTCCTGCTGTTGCTCGACCTGTTCGGAGTAAAAACGAACCCGTACGTCGGCATCATCGCGTACATGATCCTGCCGGCAGTCATGATCTTGGGCCTGCTGCTCATTCCCATCGGCATGGTCATCGAACGTTGGCGGCGGCGGAAGCTCCTCCCCGGGCAGTATCCACCGTATCCGCGCATCGATCTGAACAGCCCGCGGCAGCGCAGTGCGTTCGTCTTCTTTCTTACCGGAGGTCTGTTTTTCCTTTTCCTCAGCGCCCTGGGCAGCTATCGCGCCTATGAGTACACCGAGACCACGCAGTTCTGCGGGCAGTTGTGCCACGTCGTCATGAACCCCGAGTTCACCGCGTACCAGGCGTCGCCGCACGCCCGCGTGCCCTGCGTCAGCTGTCACGTTGGGCCCGGAGCGGGCTGGTACGTGCGCTCGAAACTGTCGGGAGCGCGGCAGCTCTACGCGGCCGCGTTCAACAAGTTCCCGCGGCCCATCCCCACGCCGGTCCACAATCTGCGCCCCGCGCGGGAGACGTGCGAACAGTGCCATTGGCCGGAGCGTTTCTACGGCGGCCAGCTCAAGGTCATCACGCACTACGCGAACGACGAGAAGAACACGCCGCTGCAAGTGCGCCTGCTCATCAAGACGGGCGGGGGAAGTCCGACCACCGGCATCGTCGCCGGCATCCATTGGCACATGAACATCGCCAATGAGGTCACCTACGTCGCCACCGACGAGCAGCGCCAGACCATCCCGTGGGTGCGCATCAAGGACCGCCAGGGACGCGTCACCGAGTACACCGCGAAGGACGCGAAGCTCACGCCGGCGCAACTGGCCGCCGCCGATAAGCGCACCATGGATTGCGTGGACTGCCACAACCGCCCGAGCCACGTCTACGTCCCGCCCGACCGTTCAGTGGAAGAAGCGATGTTCGCGCAGCACATCGACGTCACGCTGCCGGCCATCAAGCAGAACGCCGTCGAAGTCCTGTCGCAGGCCTACACCAGCACGCCCGAAGCGCTCGAGAAGATCGCCACCACGCTCGACCGCACCTATCTCACCAAGTATCCGGAGGCTTACAAGCAGAAGCAGGAGAGCCTGCGCCAGGCCATCACGGAAGTGCAGCGCATCTTCCAGACCACCATCTTTCCCGAGATGAAGGTGGACTGGCGCACGCATCCCAACAACATCGGACACATGTACTTTGCCGGATGTTTCCGCTGCCACGATGGCAACCACGTGAGCCCCGAAGGCAGGGTCATCAGTAAAGACTGCGAGTCCTGCCACACGTTTGTGAGCGAGCAGGCGGGCGGCACCCCGTCCTCGGCGATCAGCGGGGTGCAGTTCAAGCATCCGGTGGACATCGGCGACATGAAGGACGTGAGCTGCACCGATTGCCACGGCGGGACGCAGTAATCCTTCGCGCTGACGAAGTGAATCCCCACTCGCACCGGATTCATCCCTAGGTGTAGATTGTTAGGTTTCACTTTGCTGCAGGACTTTGGCCGTGCGCAGCGCGGCCCCGGGAGACGCTCGCAATGCACTCACAGTTCGATTCGCCCAAGGAATTCGCGGCCGGCAAGGGCAAGAAGGCCAGGTTCTACTCGCTGCCGCAGTTGGAGAAGGCGGGAGTAGCCAAGGTCTCGCGGTTGCCGGTGAGCATCCGCATCGTGCTGGAGTCGGTGCTGCGGCATTGCGATGGCAAAACTTCCCACGAGAAAGACGTCCGCGCGCTGGCGAACTGGAAGCCGGCAGAGGAGCGCACCGAAGAGGTCCCCTTCACCGTCGCGCGCGTCCTGCTGCAGGACTTCACCGGCGTGCCCCTGCTGGTCGATCTGGCGGCGATGCGCGCTGCCGCTGTCCGCATGGACAAAGACCCCGGCCTCATTGAACCCCTCGTGCCGGTGGACCTCGTGGTCGACCACTCCATCCAGGTGGACTTTGCCAACGTGCAGGATGCGCTTCGCCTCAACATGGAGATGGAGTTCAAGCGCAACAACTCGCGCTACGAGTTCCTGAAGTGGGGCATGCAGGCGTTCAAGACGTTCAAGGTCGTGCCGCCGGGCGTGGGTATCTGCCATCAGGTCAACATGGAGTACCTGGCGAAAGGCGTGCTCGAGAAAGACGGCGTCTGCTATCCGGACACGCTCGTCGGCACCGACTCGCACACCACCATGATCAACGCGATGGGCGTGGTGGCGTGGGGCGTGGGCGGCATCGAGGCGGAAGCCGCCATGCTCGGCCTGCCCGTTTACTTCCTCACGCCAGACGTGGTCGGCGTGAACCTTACCGGCAAGCTCAAGCCGGGGACAACGGCGACCGACGTCGTGCTCACGCTCACCGAACTGCTGCGCAAGGAGAAGGTCGTCGGAAAATTCGTCGAATACTTGGGCGAAGGCGCGGCGTCATTGCCGGTGACCGACCGCGCCGCCATCGCCAACATGGCGCCGGAGTACGGCGCGACCATGGGGTTCTTCCCGGTCGATGAGCACACCATCAACTACTACAGGTTCACCGGACGCAGCGTCGAGCACTGCGACCTAGTCCGCGCCTACTACCAGGCGCAGGGCCTCTTTGGTATGCCGAAGAAAGGCGACATCGAGTACACCAAGGTCCTCGACCTCGACCTTGGCACCGTGCAGTCCAGCGTGGCCGGACCCAAGCGCCCGCAAGACCGCATCACGCTCGACGCCCTGAAAGATAAATGGACGCACCTGCTACAGGCGCCCGTCAAGGAGAACGGATACGGCAAGGAGCCGCAGGAAGCGTCGCGGCGCTTCTTCGCCGAGATCGGCGTGCGCTATCCGCAGCGCCCGGTCGCCGGCGGCGGCGAGCAGGCGCCGGATACTTTGCCGCACGGCTCCGGCTTGGTGAGCATCCGCAACACCGCGGTGGTGACGGAAGAAGAAATGATGAACAACCGTCCCACGCCCGACAGCGTCACCGCGCCCGACCGCTTGACCGAAGAGTTCCCGAAAGAGCGCGTGGAGATCGGGCACGGCGAAGTTGTGATCGCTGCCATCACGTCCTGTACCAACACCTCGAACCCGAGCGTGATGCTCGCCGCCGGACTGCTGGCCAAGAAGGCCGTGGCGCGCGGACTGAAGACCAAGCCCACGGTGAAAGCGTCCTTGGCGCCGGGCTCGCGCGTGGTGACTGACTACTACCGCAAGACGGGGCTCGACACGTTTCTCGACCAACTCGGCTTCCGGCTCGTCGGATACGGATGCACCACCTGCATCGGCAATTCCGGGCCGCTCGACCCGGTGCTCGAGAACGTGATCGCGAAGAACGACGTGATCTCCGCCAGCGTGCTCAGCGGCAACCGTAACTTCGAGGCCCGCGTGCACCAGTCCGTGAAGGCCAACTTCCTCATGTCACCCCCGCTCGTGGTGGCCTTTGCACTCGCCGGGCGAGTGGACATCGACCTCACCCGCGAGCCGCTGGGAAAAGGGAAGAACGGTGAAGACGTCTTCCTCAGGGACATCTGGCCCACGCCGGAAGAGGTCGAAGCTCTGGCCGGCGCCGCGCGCGACGCGAACACGTATCGCGAGATGTATGGCCAGCTCGATAACGTGAGCGACCTATGGCAGAAGGTGCAGAGCTCGGCCGGCAAGACCTACGTGTGGAACCACGACTCCACCTACATCCAGGATCCGCCCTACTTCGAGAAGTTCGCGATGAAGCCGCAAGAGGTGCGGCCGATCCGTGGCGCGCGTCCGCTCGCCATCTTCGGAGATTCCGTCACCACCGACCACATCTCGCCCGCAGGCTCGATCAAGCCCACGTCGCCGGCGGGACTCTACCTGCAAGACCGCGGCGTGCCGGTCGAGGAGTTCAACAGCTACGGTTCGCGGCGCGGAAACGATCGCGTGATGGTCCGCGGCACCTTCGCCAACGTCCGCATCAAGAACCTCATGGCGCCGGGCACCGAAGGCGGCGTGACCATCCACTATCCCAGCGGAGAGAAGATGAGCATCTACGACGCCGCCATGAAGTATCAGGGCGCGCACGTGCCGCTGCTCGTGTTCGCGGGCGTGGATTACGGCATGGGCAGCTCGCGCGACTGGGCGGCGAAAGGCACCGCGCTGCTTGGGGTGAAGGCGGTGGTCGCGGTGAGCTTCGAGCGTATCCATCGCTCGAACCTCGTCGGCATGGGCGTGCTCCCGCTGCAGTTCGAACCGGGAGTCTCGGCAGCGTCCCTCGGGCTGAAAGGGAATGAGACCTTCGACGTGACCGGCGTCGACGAGATCACGCCGCGCGCACTGGCTACCCTCGTCGTGCACCGTGAAGACGGCAGCACACAGGACGTGCCCGTGCGCGTCCGCATCGATACCCCCATCGAGGTGGATATCTACAAGCACGGCGGCATCCTGCCCTTCGTGCTGCGACAGATATTTGCCGCGGCGAAGTAAGGACGAGCTTGCGGCAAGCGTAATGCACGTTTCGCGTACTCATGGTTGACACCGGTCCCCGCGGCAGTATCATAGTAAGTACTCACTTACATGCGTGTCGCCGCCCAGGACCGCAAGCAGCAGATCCTCGATGTATCCGCGCGTCTCTTTGCCCGCAAAGGTTTTCAAGGGACGACCACGCGGGAGATCGCGACGCGCGCGCGCGTGAATGAAGCCATCCTGTTCCGCCACTTTCCCACCAAGGAAAGCCTCTACTGGGCCGTGATCGAGGACCGCTGCACGCGTTCACGCCGCCGCGAGAGCCTGCAAGCCACCGTCGATCTGCAAGCCTCCGACTTTGAAGTGTTCCGGTCGATCGCCGAAGACATTCTGCGGCGCAGCGACGACGACAAGAATCGGACCAGATTATTGCTGTTCAGCGGGCTCGAGAACCATCGCCTGGCGCGCCGCTTCTTCAAGACGTATGTGGCGGACTATTACCGCATCCTCGCGGCGCACATCCAGCGGCGCATCGACCAGGGAGCGTTCCGGCGCGTCGACCCGCTGCTCGCCGCCCGGGGATTCATGGGGATGATCTTCTACCACAACCTGGTGCAAGAGATCTTCGGCGGCGGCCTATATCAGAAGTTTGACGCGGAGACCGTGAGCGCCGAATTGGCGGACACCTGGCTGCGCGGCGTGCTGGCGCCGGCCAAAACGAATGGCAACGGTCACGCGTCTAAGAACAGTGGCCCGCACAAGAATGGCTTGCACAAGAATGGCAATGGGAGAAAAAGATAACTTGGCCCGCACGCGCATACTTCTCGCACCGATACTCAGTCTGGTCCTCGCCGGCATCATCGGCTGTTCCTCGGAAAAGGCGCAGAGCGCCGCGCCCGTCGCGGTGCCCATCACGGCATCGCCGGCGGTGCAGAAGACGGTGCCGCTCACCGTCCGCGCCATCGGCGAAGTGGAAGCGTTTTCTACCGTTGAGGTGAAGTCGCACCTGGCGGGACAGCTCGTCAGCGTCCACTTCAGCGAAGGACAAGATGTGAAGAGAGGGCAACTCCTGTTCACCTTCGACCGGCGGCCGACGGAAGCGATGGTGGCGCAAGCGCAAGGGAACCTCGCCAAGGCGAAGGCCGAGCTCGCGCAGGCAGAGACGAACACCGCCCGTTACGCGAAGCTGATGCAGGAAGGCGTGGTCGCCCGCGAGCGTTACGAGCAGGAGCAGGCGAACATGGAGTCGCTGCGTGCCTCGGTCGAAGCCAGCAAGGGGACGCTGGAGAACGCGAAAGTTCAACTCAGCTACACCACCATCTACTCGCCCATCGATGGCCGCACTGGCAGCTTGCAGGTCCACGCGGGAAACATGGTCAAAGCAGACGAAGCGTCGCTCGTCGTCATCAATCAGCTTCGTCCTATCTACACGCGCTTCACTCTTCCCGAGCCGCTGTTGCCGCAGGTGAAGGCCGCGATGGCAAGGGGCAAGCTCAAAGTCGAGGCGCTGGTCCCCAAGACGGACACGGCCGTCTCCACCGGCTACGTGAGCTTCGTGGACAACGCGGTCAACCGCGACACCGGCACCATCGCCCTCAAGGGCGAGTTCGTCAACGAAGACCGCCGCCTGTGGCCGGGACAATTCGTTGACGTCACCATGACCTTGGCGGAAGTCCCAAACGCCATCCTCGTGCCGACCATGGCGGTGCAGACCGGGCAGCAAGGCCAGTACGTCTACGTCGTGAAGAATGACATGACGGTCGAGACACGCGCGGTCAAGATTGGCGCCGCGGTGGACGACCAGACCGTCGTGCAAGAAGGCCTGCAAGCGGGCGAGCGCGTAGTGACCGACGGCCAGATGCGCCTCGTGCCCGGGGCGCGCGTGGAGATCAAGCACGCCGCCGGCGCGAGCGGGAGCGGAAAATGAACGTCGCCGAACTATTCGTTCGCCGCCCGGTCATGACCACGCTGGTCATGGCGGCTGTCCTATTGTTCGGCGTGGTGGCGTATCGCGCGTTGCCGGTCAGCGACCTGCCCAACGTCGATTTTCCAACCATTTCGGTGTCCGCGAACCTGCCGGGGGCCAGCCCGGAGACGATGGCCTCCGCCGTCGCCACGCCACTCGAAAAGCAGTTCTCGACCATCGCCGGCCTGGATTCCATGACTTCCGCGAACTCGCTCGGCTCGAGTTCCATCACGCTGCAGTTCACGCTCGACCGCAACATCGACGCGGCCGCGCAAGACGTGCAGGCGATGATCGCCAAGGCGCAGCGCGACCTGCCGCAGGACATGCCCTCGCCGCCGTCGTATCAAAAGGTCAATCCCGCGGATTCGCCCGTGCTTTACCTCGCATTGGCATCCTCCACGCTGCCGCTCTCGCAAGTCGATGAGTACGCGGAGACGCTCCTCGCACAGCGCATCTCCATGGTCTCGGGCGTGGCCCAAGTCAGCGTCTTCGGCTCGCAGAAATATGCTGTCCGCGCGCAGCTCGATCCGCGCCAGTTGGCGGTCCGCGGCCTCGGCGTGGACGAAGTGGTGAACGCCATCCGGCAGGGCAACGTCAATCTGCCCACCGGCACCATCTACGGCAAGCAGGAAGCGATGACGGTGCAGGCGAGTGGACAGCTGACCGACGCCGCGGCTTACCGTCCGCTCATCGTGGCGTATCGCAACGGCTCGCCCATACGGCTCCAAGAGCTGGGAAATGTCATCGACAGCGTGGAGAACGACAAGATCGCCAGCTGGTTCAACGCCGACCGCTCCATCACGCTCGCCATCCAGAAGCAGCCCGGCACCAACACCGTGGCCGTCGTGGACGCCATCAAGCAGTTGCTGCCCACGATCCAGAAGCAGATCCCCGCCGCCGTCACCGTCAACGTGGTATACGACCGCTCGCAGTCCATCCGCGAATCGGTGGACGACGTGAAGTTCACGCTCGTGCTGACCATCTTCCTGGTCATCATGGTGATCTTCCTTTTCCTGCGCAACATCTCGGCGACCATCATCCCCAGCATGGCATTGCCGATGTCCATCATCGGCACGTTCGCCGTGATGTATCTGCTTGGCTACACCATCGACAATCTTTCGCTGATGGCGCTCACGCTCTCCGTCGGTTTCGTGGTCGACGACGCCATCGTCATGCTCGAGAACATCGTGCGCCACATGGAAGCCGGCGAGAAGCCGTTCCAGGCCACGCTGCGCGGCGCGCGCGAGATCGGGTTCACCATCATCTCCATGACGCTGTCGCTCGCCGCCGTGTTCATCCCCGTGCTGTTCATGGGCGGCATCCTTGGACGCCTGCTGCACGAATTCGCCGTCACCATCAGCGCCGCTATTCTGGTCTCGGGCGTCGTGTCGCTCACCTTGACCCCGATGCTGTGCTCGCGCTTCCTGCGGCCGCACGCCGAGCAGCACCACGGCAAGTTCTACCAGCGCTCCGAGCAGGTGTTCGACTCCGCCCTCGGCTACTACGCCTACACGCTCGGCTTCGTGATGCGGCACCGCTTCGCCACCATGGTGGTTTCCGGCCTGTTGCTGCTCGCGACCGTCGGGCTCTTCTTCATGGTGCCGAAGGGCTTCCTGCCCAACGACGATCTTGGACAGATCCTGATCTTCACCGAATCCGCCCAGGGGACTTCGTTCCAAAGCATGGTCAAGCACCAGCAAGAGCTCTCGAAGATCATGCTCGCGGACCCGTACATCGATTCCTTCATCTCGAGCGTGGATAATCGCTTCGGCGGGGCCACCAACGTCGGACGCTTCTTCGCCCGCATGAAGCCGCGCAACCAGCGGCCGTCGGCCGAGGCAGTCATCGCCGAGCTGCGTCCAAAACTGGCCACCGTCCCCGGCGTGGTGGCGTATCCGCAATTGCTGCCGCCCATCCGCATCGGCGGCAACCTCACCAAGAGTCCCTACCAGTTCACGCTGCAGGATTCCGACACCGGCGAACTCTACGAGAGCGCACCCAGGCTGGAAGCGAAGATGCATCAGCTCGGCATGCTCACCGACGTGACCAGCGATCTGCAGTTGAAGAGTCCGACGCTCGACATCGCCATCAATCGCGACCAGGCGTCCACCATGGGAGTGAGCGCGGAGCAGATCGAGACAGCATTGCAGATGGCCTACGCCTCGCAGCAGGTCTCGACCATCTACGCGCCCAATAATCAGTATCGCGTCATCGTCGAGCTGCAGCCCGAGTACTACGGCGACCCGAAATCCCTTTCCATGCTCTACGTTCGTTCGTCGACCGGGAAGCTGGTGCCGCTGGACTCGTTGGTCACGGTGAAGCGCACGCTCGGGCCGCTCTCGGTGAACCACTTCGGGCAGCTCCCGGCGGTGACCATCTCGTTCAACATCCAGGAAGGCACGTCGCTCGGCGACGCCGTGGCGGCCGTCTATCGCGAGGCCGCGCAGACGCTGCCTGCGACCGTCAGCACCAGCTTCCAGGGCACCGCGCAAGCCTTCGAATCGTCGCTCAAAGGTCTGGGACTGCTGTTGGTCCTCGCCGTGCTCGTCATCTACATCGTGCTCGGGATCTTGTATGAGAGCTTCATCCATCCCATCACGATCCTCTCCGGCCTGCCCTCGGCGGGATTCGGCGCGCTGCTCACGCTGCTCATTTTCCGTAGCGAGCTGAACCTCTACGCCTTCGTCGGCATCATCATGCTCGTCGGCATCGTGAAGAAGAACGCCATCATGATGATCGACTTCGCGCTCGAGCAGCAGCGCACGCAAGGGAAGGACGCCGCCACGGCCATCTACGATGGCTCGCTCGTCCGCTTCCGCCCCATCATGATGACGACCATGGCCGCCCTCATGGGCACGCTGCCCATCGCGCTCGGCTGGGGTGCCGGCGCCGAGGCGCGGCGTCCACTCGGCCTCGCGGTCGTCGGCGGCCTGCTCGTCTCCCAAGTCCTCACCCTCTACGTCACCCCGGTGTTCTACACCTACATGGAGACCTTCCAGCAGTGGGCGCGGCGTAAGCGGACGAAGCCGGAGGAAGAGCTGCTGCGCGAAGAAGAGACCGTAGGCAGCGGTCCGCGTCGTATCGCCGGCGACTAAAGCCGCACGATGCGCGATAAAAGTGCAACGGCAAAGCCGCTCATGCGTCTAATCCTGTAGCAAATAAACGCGACTCTTGCTGATCAACCACAACCGCCGCGCTGAGCGGAGGATTCCGCGCTGGGCGGCACAACCATTCGTTCATTTCGCTTGGAGGATTCTCAGAATGCGCAAGTCCATTCTCGCAATCATGGCCGTCGTCGCTCTCTCATTCGCGGCAATGGCGCAAACCACGCCGAAAGCCGAAGTCTTCGGCGGCTATCAGTACCTGCGATTCAACCCTGGCAGCGGCATCGATGGTATCAATGCCAATGGCTGGGAAGCGGCCATCAACGGCAATCTCACCAATTGGTTCGGGATCAAGGCTGATTTCAGCGGCGCCTACAACGGTGACCTGCTGGGAACCGGCATCAGCGGCAAGCTGCACACTTTCACGTTCGGTCCTGAGTTCAGCCGCCGCGGGGACAAGGGCAAGCTGTTCGCCCACGCCCTGTTCGGCGGCGCGCGCCTCTCCGGCGGTGGCGCTTCCGATAGCGCTTTCGCGATGCGCATCGGCGGCGGCGGCGATTGGAACATCAACGACCGCCTGGCGTGGCGCGTGGTGCAGGCCGACTACGTGCCGACCCGGTTCGGCTCCGAATGGCAGAACAACGTCGCCGTTTCGACCGGTATCGTCTTCCGACTCGGCAGCAAGTAACTCAATCCAACCCTCTCCCATGGCCGGCCTTCGGGCCGGCCATTCCTTTTGTCCTCACTCGCCGATGATCTTCACGATGACGCGTTTCTCCCGCTGGCCGTCGAACTCGGCATAGAACACCGCCTGCCACGGCCCGAGATCGAGCTCTCCCTTCGTGATCGGAAGCAGCACCTGGTGGTGCAGGACCAGGTTCTTCAGGTGGGCATCGGCGTTGTCCTCGCCGGTCTGATGATGGCGATATTCGGGCTTGGCGGGTGCAAGCTCCTCAAGCCACTGCTGGATGTCGGCAATGAGCCCGCTCTCGTTGTCATTCACGTAGACCGCCGCCGTGATGTGCATCGCCGAGACCAGCGCCAGCCCCTCTTTCACTCCACTGCGCTCGACCGCCTGCTCGACCTGCGGCGTGATGTGGACGAACTCCCGCCGCTGCTTGGTATGGAACCTCAGGTACTCCGTGTGCGCCTTCATGCCGGAGATAGTAATAAAAGATTGCGGCAATGAAAAAGGCCGCTCCGAAGAGCGGCCTGATCGGTTACGAACGGTTTAGCGAGGGGCCTGGGCAGACTGTCCCGGCGCGCCCGTCTGGAACGTACCGAACTGGCTGCGCGCCTGCTGGCCGGTGTTCTCGGCCTGCGCCGACTCAACGCGGAAGAAGTACTTCGTGTTCGGCTTCAGCCCGCTGATGGTCACGGTGTGCTGCGCGCCCCACGGCGCCTGCGCCTGCTGGTTCAACGCGAGCCACGACTGACCGAAACGTACCGTCGAGCTCGATGGAACGTTGG
The DNA here is from genome assembly GCA_016185395.1 of Candidatus Korobacter versatilis. Lineage (GTDB taxonomy): Bacteria > Acidobacteriota > Terriglobia > Terriglobales > Acidobacteriaceae > JACPNR01. The sequence goes on along the minus strand of JACPNR010000004.1, from coordinate 418,813 downwards.
TGTTCCAGCTGACGATGGCTTGCGTGTCGCTCACCGACTGCACGGTCGGGCCGCCCACGATCTGGACCGGACCGCTGGAGTTGACGGAGCCAGTCTGGCTGCCGTTGTTGTACACGGTGCCGTCGCTCATCTGCACCGGGATGGAGGCGTACTGTCCGCGCGTCATGGCCGCATTCGCGCTCACGTTCGAGGGAAGCGTGAACGAGCCGTTCCGGCGCTCGCTGCCGTTGCGACGCAGGATCTCGAAGTAGTACGTCTGCCCCGGCTGCAGGTTGCTCAGCTCAGCCGTGTGCTCACGCGAGCCGCCGCGCTCGAACGCGCGCTGGCTCAGGTTGTTGGGGTCGGTGCCGTAACGGACGTCATTCGCCGCGACTTTGTCGGTCTGCCAATAAAGTGTCGCGGTCGAACCGTTGAAGTTGCGGAGCTCCGGGCCCATCGTGATCTGGATGTTGTCGCCGCCGGTCGTCACCGAGGCGCTGTTGTTCGCGACGGTCGAGTTGCTCGACGGGTTGTTGTTCGCCGCCGTGCCCTTGGTGGTGAACTGGCCCTGCTGCCGCACGTCGCCGTCATTCGTCATGATGGCGAAGTAGTACGTCGTGCTGGGTTGCAGGTCGCTGAGCACCACGTTGTGGTCGCGCGCGCCGCCCGACTGCTTCCGCGTCTGGCTCATGTTGCTCGGATCGGTGCCGTACTTCACGTTGGTGGAAGCGAGATCGTCGGTCTTCCAGCGGATGGTCGCGGAGTTGTCCGTGGTGTTCACCACGTCGGGGCCGCTGGTGATCCGCACGTTGTCACCGGTGTTGTGTTGCATGCCGGCATGCGTGTTGTTGCTCTGCGCCAGCGTCCACGGCGCGAACGCCAGCAACGCTGCAAGGGTCAGGATTGTCTTCTTCATAGTGCCTCCGGAAAGCTAAAGATCTTGTTGGACTGCTCGGGTCGAACGGTTCGCGGGTGATGCGCAAGATCGCGTCAGTTAGGTTGGATAGCTACGGCCCGCGGGACGTTGGCTCACATTCGGAGCTGCTGGGGAGAGCTCCTCGAGGAGCTCTCGTCGCCGTCTGCGATTTGCCAAATACGCAGTGAGTAAGCAGAATGTGACCGAATGGCTCCCACGACGCAGGCAGCTAAAGGCAACAAGGTCGGGAAGTACCTGCTTTGGACGTTTGTCGCTGCCCTCGGCGCGCTCGCCGTTGGGACCATCGCGCTGCGCCGCGGCGAGCCCATCAATGCGCTCTGGCTCATCGTCGCGGCGCTCTGTTCGTATGCGCTCGGCTACCGCTTCTACAGCGCGTTCATCGCGGCCAAAGTCCTGGCGCTCGACCCTGTCCGCGCCACACCCGCCGAGCGTCTCGAGAACGGACGCGATTTTGTCCCCACCAACAAGTGGGTGGTCTTCGGCCATCACTTCGCCGCCATCGCCGGGCCAGGCCCGCTGGTGGGACCGGTGCTCGCCGCCCAGTTCGGATACTTGCCAGGGACGCTATGGATCCTCGCCGGCGCCGTTTTCGGCGGATGCGTCCAGGATTTCGTCATCCTGCTCTTTTCCGTGCGGCGCGACGGCAAATCCCTCTGCCAGATGGCCAAGGAAGAAGTAGGAAAGCTCGGCGGCACCGTCGCTTTCGTCGCTGTCATCAGCATCATCGTCATTCTTCTATCGGTCGCCGCGCTCATCGTGGTGAACGCGCTGAAGTCGAGCCCTTGGGGAACGTTCACCATCGCCATGACCATCCCCATCGCGCTCCTGATGGGCATCTATCTGAAGTATCTGCGGCCCGGCCGCGTCCTCGAGACTTCCGCCATCGGCTTCGTGCTCGTGATGGCAGCCATTTTCGGCGGACAGTGGGTGTCGCACCATCCCACCGTAGGACTGTGGTTCACCCTCAGCGGGACCACGCTCGCCATCCTCATCATCGTCTATGGGTTCGCGGCCTCGGCCGTGCCGGTTTGGCTGCTGCTCGCGCCGCGCGATTACCTCAGCACCTTCGTCAAGCTAGGGACGATCGCGCTGCTCGCGTTGGGCATCCTCGCGCTGCGGCCCACGCTGCACATGCCGGCGCTCACGCAGTTCATCGACGGCAGCGGTCCGGTCTTCGCGGGCACCATCTTCCCGTTCGCCTTCATCACGCTCGCGTGCGGCGCCATCAGCGGCTTCCATTCCCTCATCTCCAGCGGGACCACGCCCAAGCTCATCGCGCGCGAGCCCCAGACCCGCATGGTCGGATACGGCGCCATGGCGGCCGAATCGTTCGTCGCCATCATGGCCGTGATCGCGGCGTGCACGCTCCAGCCCGGCGCATACTTCGCGGTGAATAGTCCGGCTGGCGTGGTAGGGACTTCGCCTGCGGCCGCCACCCAGACCATCTCGAGCTGGGGTTACCCGATCACGCCGGCAGAGATGCAGACGCTGGCCGACAAAGTCGGCGAAAAGTCACTCTACAACCGTACCGGCGGCGCGCCCGCATTCGCGCTCGGCATGGCGACCATCTTCGCCAGTTCCATCGGCGGCGATGCCTTGATGGCCATTTGGTATCACTTCGCCATCATGTTCGAGGCGCTGTTCATATTGACGGTGCTCGACGCCGGCACCCGTGTGGCTCGCTTCATGCTCCAGGATGCCCTCGGACACATCTGGGCGCCGCTGGGACGCACCAGTTGGTATCCCAGCATCCTCACCACCAGCGCGCTCATCGTGGGCGCATGGGGCTACGGCCTGTGGCAGGGCGTGAACGATCCGCGCGGCGGCATCAACGCATTGTGGCCCCTCTTTGGCATCGCGAACCAGTTGCTGGCGACCGTCGCTTTCTGCGTGGCGACAACCATCATCATCAAGATGGGCAAGGCGCGCTACGCCTGGGTCACGCTCGCACCGCTGGCGTGGTTGGTGGCGGCAACCTTCAGCGCCGCGTGGCACAAGATATTCGACCCCAACCCGCGCATTGGGTTCCTGGCCGAAGCCGACCGCTACGCGGCACAACTCCCGTCACTTCCGCCGGAGATAGCCCATGGCGTTGCCAAGCAGATTCTGAACGACCGTCTGGATGCCGCCGTGACCGCCTTGCTCATCGTGCTCGTCGCGCTCATGGTCCTCGAATCCGCGCGTGAGTGGGTGCGCGTGCTGAGCGGGAAGAAGGTCGCGAAGGTGCAGGAATCGCCCTTCGTCGCCACACGCTTCGCCAGCGAGGAGCCGGCATGACCCGCCTTAAAGCATTACTTGAAGTGCCGCTCACCACCCTGGCCATGACGCTGCGCGAGATCTTCGACGAGAACGCCTATGCCCGCTTCCTCGCCCGGACTGGGAAGCCGCGCTCACGCGCCTCCTACCAAGCCTTCCTCGACGAACTGCGCGAGCGCGATGCCACCCGCATCCGCTGTTGCTGACCCGCGCCGCCCGTGCGGCACTCCGAAAGCCGTTGACTTGTGCGCGGCGACGGCTGAGAATGCTGAGCAATCCATGATCGGCAAGCTACTCATTGTCGCCATGCTTGCGACCGGAGGCACTGCCTCCATCGGCGTGAACCTCACCGTCACGCCGGGCGTGCAGACACCGCCGCCTGCGCCGCCTCGGCATCCCGGCAGCGGATGGGCGCCCCTTGTGGGCGCGGCCGGCGTCGCCGGTACCACCGTCGTGCTGTGGCCCAAGGGGCACCGCCTCCGCGCCTGCAATCCGAACCTCGATCCCGATTCCTCCGCCTGGCGTGACTTGCTCAAGGAAGCCAACGGCCGCTTGTGCACCGTGACCCGCGTCCCCGCCTAGTCGAACCCTTTTCCCTTGTAAATCCCTTTTTGGGCCGTTCCGTTCCGGGACGGGCACGTTACTTTTGTTACTTGCCTGATTAAGAGATTCACGGTAAAACTACTTAACTCTCCCAGTGAAGGTCCCCAGCGGTGCGTCTTCGGTTGTCGAAGAAGCGCGCCCTGCACCCGAGCACGACCTTGGGATCTGGTGTGTCCAACTCAATCGACCGATAGGAGTAACTAAAGATGCGTCTAAAAATGACCCTGCTGTTGGTGGTCGCGATTGCGATTGCGGCTGTACCGGCGCTGGCGGAGGAGAGCAGCAACGTCGCTCTCGCCGGCGGCACGCACACGCAAACCTCGGCCCTGACGGTCAACGTCAGCTACGTCAACGCGATGCGCCTGGTCCTGGCAACAGGCGCCGGCGCACCGAACTGCGCCATCACCCCGGCCAACAACACCGGCCCGTACTCGATCGACTTCGGTCAAGTCAACGGTCTGGGCGTGAGCCCTAGCGCTTGCGTGGCCGTCTCGGGCACCAATCCAGTGGTGTACGGGACCAACTACAAAGTGACGCCGACCTGGACGGGCTTTCTCGGCGGCGGCACTAACGGCACTCTGACCGTCTACGTCTCCACCGTCTTCACGAACAACACGTTCCTGAAAATGCGCGAAGCGGCCAACGTCGCCGGTCTCACCACCGACCTGAGCACCAACTCGGCGGCCCCGCAGTCCATCGGCGCCGGCAACATCGTGAGCGGCACCACGCTGAATCGTGCATTGGGCGTGGCGGTCACTCCCGATAACACGGTTGCTGCCGGCCCCACGGCTGACTCGGCTGTCGTTACCTACACGCTCACGGTGCCGTAACCAAGGCTGATACAGAAGTGACCCTCGTGCCGATGGTTCGGACACCGCGTCCACAGCTCCCGCCCGCTGCTTCATCGCAGCGGCGGGAGCTATGGCGTATGGCGATGCTTGCTCTGCTGGGACTGGCGGTGCTCGTCGTCCCAGCGGCGCAGGCGGCGCAGGTCACCATCAACCTCACCACCAATGGCCTGCCCGTCGGTGGCTCCAAGGCGGCGGGCTACACCTGGAACATGGGAGCGATGAACGGCCTCGGCGTGGGTACACCCGCGGCGAACGTCACCATCGCCACCCCAATATCCGCCACCGGCGCCATCTACGAGAGCTCCATCAACTTCGTCATCTCCGGTCTGCCCGGGCCTCACCTCACTGCGATCAAGGGGTTCGTGAGCACGCCGTTCCCGGCGGCCGCGGTCAACGCTCTGCGCGCCGTCGGTTGTAGCAACAACTGCGGAGCCGCGGCCGGCTCGTACGCGGTACTGGGCAACAGCCTCGCCACCGCCGCAACCCTCCAGACCAGCACCGATAACGGCACCGTCATCGGGAACATCGGCATCCAGGCGTTGAACCTCAACGGCGCGAGCGCCTTCACCGGCTCCGCCACCGTTACCGTCAGCATCGTCGCGCTGGACACGACCAACGGCAACACCGACACCGTCACGCTCGCCATCACCGTGAACTCGCAGAACGCCATGCGGCTCGCGCTCTCTACCGGAGCGGCGGCGCCCAACTGCACCGTCTCACCGGCGAACAACATTGGCCCCTATTCGATCAACTTCGGCAGCGTGAACGGCGTGGGCGTCACCAGCAGCGCCTGCGTCCAGACGACCGGCACGAACCCTGTGGTGTACTTCACCAACTACAGGGTCACGCCGACCTGGTCCGGCTTCACGTCGGGCACCAATGGCACGCTGACCGCCTACGTCTCCACCGACTTTGTGAACAACACCTTCCTCAAGATCCGTGAGGCTGCAACCTCCGCCGGCCTCACCACGAACATGAGCACGAACGCGGGCGCGCCCCAGACGCTCGGCACCGCCGGCGCCATCGTCAGTGCCACGCCGCTATCGCGTGTCCTCGGCGTCGCAGTGACGCCGAACAACACATTCGTTCCCGCGGGCGGCGGGACTTCCGACTCCGCCGTGATCACTTACACCTTGATGGTGCCCTAGATGCGATCCTTCAAAACTCTTCGCCTGACCACACGCTTTCTCGCATACCTGCTGCCCCTTTTGTCCGCGCACGTCGCACTGGGGCAGGGCGTGGCGATGGCGCCGGCGCTCATCAACGAGCGCTTCAAGGCCGGCCAGCCGCTCGCGTTCGATATCGCCGTCGCCAACGAGACCGACAAGCCCATCGTGATGCAGGGCACCGTCATGGACTGGTGGTACAACGACAAGAACGAGAAGGTGTTCAACGCTCCCGGCACCTTCCCGCGCTCGGCGGCCAACTGGGTAGAGTTCGTGCCGCGCCAGTTTGAGATCCCGGCGGCCAGCACCAAGAAGGTCCACGTGGTGGTCACGCCGCCCGCGAGTGGTGAGACCACCGGCGGCCACTACGCCGTCCTCTTCCTCGAATCGAAACCGGTGCTGGTGCAGGCCGGCACGGCGGAGAGCAAGGCGCTCTACACCAACATCCGCTTGGGCGCGCTGCTGCTGCTCGCGCAGGAGAACACTGAAGTCTTCCACGTCGAAGTCAACGACGCGAAGCTCTCCCAGCCGGACAAGAGCCGCAACCTGCGAGTGGACTTCGAGGTCCACAATCGCAGCAACTCACACATCTACCCGGTGCCGCGCCTGGCCATCCTCGATGCGCAGAAACAACTCGTCGGCAAGGCCGAGGGCAAGACGCAGCGTTTCCTCCCCGAGCAACGCGACCGCATGAGCATCACCTGGCCGAGCGCGCTCAAACCGGGAACGTACACCGCCATCCTCACCTTGGTGTACGGCGACAACCAGGCGTACACGCAGGAGTTCCCATTCACCGTCAGTGAATAGCGAGCGATGACCTGCCAGCGCCACAACTCGAAGCTCGCAACGCTCGTGCTGGTGTGCGCCTTCGCACTGACGTTTGCGGCGTCGGCGCGCGCGCAGTACGGCGTCCCCGCTACCGTCGAGGTGACCTGGCAGACCACGCGGACCGTCTCCGTTCCCGGCGCTACGCAGGTGCTGGTGATGGATGAAGACGTCGCGCACGCCGAGGTCGGCGCCGACGTTGTCCGCTTCACCGGATTGCTGCGCCAGCGCGAGACGGTTGCCTTCGTCTGGGCCAATGGCTCGCGCTACACCGTGGTAGTCAGCGTGCTCGCGCCGCCAAAGCAGCTCATCGCGCCGTCCCTGACGGGCGCCGCAGACACCTTGGGCAGCGGCTTTGTCGGCACCGCCATGCAGACCACGCTTACCTCGGGCGGCGATCCGGCGTACTACCTCGTCCACACCATGTCGTGGGATCAGCCGCTCGGCGATGAGCGCCACCTCCGTGTGCGAGGCCAGATCTACGACCTGCTCCCCGCGCGCTCGTCCACTCACCCCTTCAACCTGAATACCGGATACGTGCAGTACAGCACCCCCACCAAGAGCTTCACCGCCGGTGATTTCCTCCTCGACTTCACCGGAGCCGGGCAGGGACACGTCGCCTCCTTCACCGGCGCCAGGACCTTTCTGCTGCGCGGCGGGGAAGCGAGCTTCGAGCGCGGTGACAACAACTATCAGTTCTTCGGCGGCGTGAGCCAGCAGACCTACTTCCTCTCGCTTTACGGCGCGCGCGAGTTGTTCGGCTTCAACTTCACGCGGCGCCAGAGCGAGAAGATGACGCTCTTCGCCACCACCGGCTACGCCAGCGTCCCAACGCAGTTGCTCGCCGGCGGCAACGAGCGTCGCAACAGCTTCTTCCAGACCATGGGAGTGGATTACAACCTCAGCAAGCGCTGGGCGTTCCAGGGCATCCTCGGCGCGAGCACGCGCGGGTTCCTCGCCCAAGGCGCCGCCGTCTTCACTGGCGAAAAGCTGACCGGATACGTTTCCGCGCTCAAGGGAAGTCCTGGCTTCCCGACGGCACAGCTGCAGTTCTCCTACGCCGCCAGCACGTCGTTGCAGGGCGGCATGGGCTACGCCGTCTCCGAGCGTCTGCGCGTCTCGTCCTATTTCACCCACGTCCAGGCGGAAGGCATTGGCAACGTCGCGCCTGCCCGCGCCACCACCTTCTCGCCCAGCGTTTCCTACGCCCTCACGCAGCGCCAGTCGCTGAACCTGCGCTACCTGCGGACCAGCAGCGAGGGCGGCCTCTCGAACGTGGCCTCCTCTTCCGGCAACCGCATGGACGTCGGCTGGAGGGCGGCGCTCGGCCGCTTCAGCAACTCCGCCGAGGTCGGCTTCGGCTCCGTCAACGATCCCTTCCAGATCGCCTCGCAAGGGACGTTCAGCATCCACGACGTGCTGCAAGTTCGCACCAAACCGGGCGTGTTGACCTTCGGGTTCTTGAAGACCAACTTGAATCCCGCGCTGGCGACGCGCCTGCAGCACGAACTGCAGTTGCTCTCGCCGGCACTGCGCGACTTGTTCGAGCAGAACCCCCTCGCCTTCGTGAATTCACCCAACATGCCGCCGGAGCTGCGCTCCCTACTCAACGCCCTCGACCCGGCCACGATGCAGTTCTACCTCCAGGGACAATTTGCCATCGCCCGCAAGCTGACCATCAGCCCCACCTACACCTATCTGCGCGACGAGCAGAACCTCGGTGGCGGTTCGCGGTCGCATTTCTTCGGCTACAGCCTGGTCTACCAGCTTGCGCCCACGCTGCAGCTCCAGTCGTCGCTTACCAACGGACTGGCATGGAGCGGCACGAGCAGCAACATGCAGCGCACCACTATGCTCAACTTCGGCGTGACCAAACAACTGGTCGGCGCGCCCAACTGGCTGCGTGTGACGGGCCACAACTACCGTATCGCCGGCCGTGTGTTCCGCGACATGAACATCAACGGCGCATACAACGATGGCGAGGCCGGCATCGCCGGCATCGCCGTGCGTCTGAGCGACGGCCGCTCCGTCATGACCGACGCCTCCGGACGCTACGAGTTCGACCACCTCGAACGCGGCTCCTATCGCGTGGAGATGCCGCTCGACCAGTTCAAAGATCCTATCCGCGTTACTTCCGCCACTGACGTCGCGCTGGACCTCGAGCGCGACAAGACGACGCACGTCGAGTTCGGTGTGGTGAACTTCGCGCGTCTGCTCGGCAACGTCTACAACGATTACATGTTGTCGGGAAAGAAGATGCCGGATGCCCCTGGCATCCGCGGCGTCAGCGTGAAACTCAAGAGTGGCGACAAAGAGCGCACCGTCCCCACGGATGGCGCCGGCAACTTCGAGGTCTATGATCTCCCGCCGGGCGACTACGAGTTGCAACTCGATACCACGACGCTGCCCGAGCGCTACCTCGCCGACAACGCTCCGCAGCACCTGCACGTCGCGCCCACCGCGAGCGCGGTGGTCGACATGCCGGTGCGCGCTCTGCGCACCATCGGCGGACGCGTCTACTTCAAGGGCCCGCACCTCGGACCCAATCGGCAGGCGGTCCCGTGCTGGCGTGTCGACGGCAACGGCAATGGCAATGGCAACGGGAACCGCAGCGCGGGCAATGGACGCCCGGCCCTGACCGACGCCGGCAACGTCCGCCGCAACTCCGGCAATGGGAACGGCGGCAACGGCAACGGTGGTAACGGAAACGGAAATGGCAACGGCCCCTGCCGCAACGACGGCAACGGGAATGGAAACGGGAACGGCAATGGCAATGGCGCCGGGATGAAGCTGCGCGGCATCCCCAAACGCCTCAAGGGCCACCCCGAGAACGGCGGCAACGGGAATGGCAATGGAAACGGTAACGGCAATGGGAATGGCAACGGAAACGGCAACGGCAGCACGTCCGCCGGGGCCGCCGTTCCGGAAGAGCTGCAGCCGCTCGCGGGCGTGAAGTTGACGGTGGCTGGCCAGATCGTCGAAACCGATGCGAACGGCTACTTCGTCTTCCGCGACCTGCCCGCCGGACCGCTGACGGTCTCCATCGTCCCGCTGCAGCCTTTGCCGCAAGGGACGCCGGCTCCGAGCGGCAGGGTACAGCTTCCCGTGGAGCCGGTGGACGTGGAGACGGCGCGCATCGTCATCACCAAGCAGGAACTGCTGCCCTACCTCATGCCGGCGCCCGTCGAAAAACCGAAGCCGCAGCAGTGACTCACTTCGTGTCCGCCGCCTTTGCCGGCGGCTCACCCGCCTTCGCCTTGTCCTTCACTCCCGGCGGCAGTCCGCCCGGCGACCACGCGTCCACGATCGCCTTGGCCAGTCTCGCGACGGTAAGATACGCCTCGTTGTCGGCCGTCCAACTCCTGTCCTTGTTGTCCCACGTGAAGATGGAGATCACGATGGGCCCGCTCTTGGTGAAGACCAGCGCCACGTCATTGCGGGAATCGTCCAGCTCGCCGATCTTGTCGGCGATGGCCGAGGTCGTCTCCGACGCGTCGGAACGCTCGATCAATCGCGGGATCATGTAGCGGAACTGCTGGTTACGCATGATGTCGACCATGCGCGTGCAATACTCTTGGTCCTGCAGGTCGCAGCGCCCGATCACTTCCATGATCCTGGCCATCTCGCGCGCCGTGCTCTTGCCGATGCCGAACGATTCCTCGCCCGCCGGGATGGGAGTCTCCGCCGGCAAATAAGGCTTCTTGTACAGCCGCGTCTCTTTCAATCCGATGCGTCCCAACCGCGCGTTGATCGCCGGGATGGTGAGTTCGTCGATCACCAGGTTGGTGGCGGTGTTGTCGCTCACGTCCATCATCAAGACGATGGCGTCATCGAGCGTGATCTCGAGTCCAGGACGCAGCAGCGTGAGTACCCCCGACCCCGGCACTTTGTCCTCCGCGCGCAGCTTGAGCTTCTTGGCAAAACTGATCTTGCCTTCCTTGCGCTCCACGAAAGCCTCGAGCATGATCGCCAGCTTGATCACGGAGGCCGTGCGCACGGCACGGTCCGCATCGATCTCCACCGTCTGGCCCGAGCGCAGATGTCGCGCAAACAGCGCGACCTTGCCGTGATGCGCGCGCGCGATGGCGTTGAGCTGCGTTTGCAGTTTCGAAACAGGTGGCGAAGCGGCGAACACGCTGACGGCGGCCAGCTGTGCCGCGATGAACAACACGAGAAGACGGTTCGCCACGCTGGACTCCGCAATGAAAGGACGGACGGCGAACAGTCTGCCACCGGAAAGCGATAACGTCAAAACCGAAAGGTGGACCGTGGACCGGCTCCGTCAGTCTGGAATGACGGTGGCGGTGCAGAGCTTGGCGTTTTCCGGCAATTCGCCCTTCCACGCCGAAGGCTCACTCGTCGTGACCTGGCAGGGCGTGCCTGCACTGGCGCCAGCCTCCGCCGCGCTTGCTGGCGCTTGTGCGTTGGTCGCGACTGGCAGCGCGACCGGTAACGTCGCACGGACAAGGAGGACAGGCGGCTCGGCGCCCGTGGTGTTCGCGTTGCAATCCGCCGGCAGCGCGGCTTCGTCGAGTGTGAGGTACGCTCCGCCCAGCGGCAGGCATGCCCCGGCGGAGCGGATCGAACTCGAGAGCGTCTGCGTGATGTGGACACGGATGGCCAAACCCGCGCTTCCGGAACTTTGCCCGCGCGCCAGGCTAGCGGCGAGCAGCAGCGCCAACAGAAGCGCAAGCGCGGTCGTGTTTGCCACCCGCGCGAAAGACATGGCATACCCTCACTCTCACCGGCGACTCTCCCGGCACAGAGATAGAGGCACGTCAGTGGCCAACGGGTTGCGCCGCGCAGAGCTGCGCAACCCGTTGACTCTGTGGGAAGACTCGGCGCCACGTCCTCATCAACGTCCCCGCCTGCGTTCTGAAATGGAATGCCGTTCCCAAAACGGCTCCGCGCGATGCCTCCAGACCAGACGCCCGCGCGGACAAGATTTCACCCCTCCCGCTTACAATGACCCAGCCCCGGACAGCATGACCACACCCCTCATCACCATCGGCCTGCCCGTCTACAACGCCCGGCCTTTCCTTGAAGACACCCTGCGCAGCGTCTTCGCTCAGACCGTCACCGACTGGGAACTGCTCGCCGTGGACGACGGCTCGACCGACGGCAGCGGCGCGTTTCTCGCGCAGCTGCGCGATCCGCGCGTGCACGTCCTCCTGGAAAAAGAGAACCGCGGCCTGGCGGCGCGCCTCAACTTCATCCACGCCCATGCCCGTGGCCGCTACATCGCCCGCATGGACGCAGACGACATGATGCATCCCGAGCGACTCGCGCGGCAGCTCGCATTCCTCGAGCGGAACTCCGGCATCGATGTGCTTGGTTGCAGCCTGGTCTCGCTCGGCCACGCTTCGGAACCGAAAGGCGCGCGCGTCTACCCCGCCGAGCACGAACAGCTCATGGGTACCGCCGTGGTCGGACCGCTGCTCTGTCACGCAACCGTCATAGCCAGGGCCGAGTGGTGGCGGCGCTTCCGCTACAACGAATCCAACCGCGGATGCGAAGACCTCGAGCTCTGGCTTGCCGCGCACCGCAGCAGCCGCTTCGCCAACCTTCCGGACTTGCTGTACTACTACCGCGAGTACGCTTCCTTCTTGCTGGCGAAGTACCTGCGCAACCGCGCGCACGTCGCGAGGGTGGCCTGGCGCGAGCGCCAGAACGGGATCTTACCTGCGCTGGTGGATGTCGCCGCGCACCTCGCGCGCGGCGGCGTCTATGTGGGAGCCACGGCGCTAGGACTGCGTGACAGGCTCATCGCGCGGCGCAGCGCGGCACTTGCTCCCGCCGAGCGCGAAGCGTGCATTGCCGCGATCGCGCGCATCCGCGCCACGCCGCTCCCCATGCCGGGCAAACCGTAGGTCAGTAAAACGACAGCGTGCCCTGTTGCCGCGCGCGGCGCAGGGCCAGCGCGAACACGCCGGTCCCTATCGGCAGCAGCACGGCGGCGAACGCCGCGAGCGCCACGATGTCCGTGGAAACATCGCCCAACGAGCTGCCGGCAACCAGCGTCGCGCGCAAGCCATGGATGGAATACGTGAACGGGATGGCGCGCGAGACGAGCTGCAGCGTCCGCGGCAGCGCGTTGATAGGGAACATCGCGCCGCAGAAGAACGAGGCCACCGTCGCAATCAGCGTCGTGACGCCTCCGCCGCGCTGCAACGCCACCTGCATCGCGCCCGCCAGCATGCCGATCGCTAGTGCCACGAGGATGGAAAGCACGAAGACCACCGCCGCCGGCGCCAGGCGGACCGCTCCGACCGGGGCACCGAACAGGAACAATCCCGCCGCGATGTACAGGACCGTCGGCAGCAGGCGCGCAGTGAACGACGAGATCGCCGTCAGCAGGATGATGATCCATCCCGGCGTCGCCGTCGTCATCAGCACTTCCATCGTGCCCGTCATCTGCGCCTGCCGCACCGTGTTCACGAACAGGTACACGCCGGCGGCGAGGAATCCCAGCACGCTCGTCCCGATCACGAGAAAGCTGAAGTAGTCCATCCCCTGCGGGCGGTAGCTGCCGCCGATCGCAGCGGCTAGGAAAAAGAACGTGCTCAGCTCGGCAAACGTCCCGGCCACCTCCATCCAGAACCCGCCGCGATAGCGAATGCCGGTGCGCAAGTCGCGCAGCACGATCAGATAAAGCTTCTCGAGCAGCGAGGCCTTCACCGGCGCACCTCGTTCCGCGTTGCGTCGGCTTCGCCCTCTTCGGACTGCGTCTCGCGCAGGTAGAACGCTCGCAGCGCATCGATGCTGCTGTGGCCCGCGAGCCGCTCGCGTGCGCGTATCACGCCGCGTTGCAGGATCACGACCTCGCTCCCCAGCGCCGCGGCCTCATCGAAATCGTGGGTCGCCAGCAGGACGGTGCTGCCTTCGGCGGCGATCTGCCGGAAGACCTGCCACAGGTGTTCGGCGCCGCGAACGTCGAGGCTGCGCGTCGGTTCGTCGAGCAGCAGCACGCGCGGACGCTTGAGCAGCGCGCGCGCCACTCCCAGGCGCTGGTACATCCCACTCGAGAACTTCATCACCAGCGTATTGCGCGCGGCAGCCAGGCCGGTGGTCGCGAGCGTCCAGTCGACCCGCTCGTGGCGTTCCTTGCGCGCCAGGTCTTCGAGCACGCCAAAGAGGTCAAGGTTCTCGAACGCGGTCAAGCGAGGGAAGAACGACCGCTCATTCGCGACGGCGAATCCGATGGTCCGCCGCGCCGCGTCGCCGTGGGTCCGCGTCTCCAGTCCATTCACCCGCACGCTGCCACTGTCCGGCAGCAGGATCGTCCCCACCAGCTTGAGCAGCGTCGTCTTGCCGCCGCCGTTGGGACCGAGCAGCACGAGGATCTCGCCGCTGCGTGCGCTGAGCGAAACGCCATCGAGCGCACGCGTCTCTCCGCTGCGCTCGCGTCCCGCGAGGTTCAGCAGCGCCGGGCGGTGTCGAAATACTTTGCTGACGGACTCGAGGACCACCGCGTCCACGTTCGGCGAAGCGCTCGCGCGACTCAAGAGCGCGCTCGCGCCGAGGGGTCGAGTGGCGCCGGAGTCCGGACAGCACCGCGCAGGAGTTTCCCGGCAACACGCCCCAGGCGTATCACCGGATAAAGCGGTGCGAGCGGCGCCGGCAGCGACAGCAGGGCCCACTCGCTCACCCCGGGCGTGAACAGCACGCGCAACGCGTAGCGTCCCTTATCGCGCCATCTCGACCGCGTGCGTAGCAGCAGGCGATGCGTGCGCAGGGAGGAGGTCTCTCCGGCTTCGGCATACATGTCGGCCATCACTGCGTCCGCCACGCCGTTCACTTCCGCGTCGGCGCTGATCGCCGCGTTCACCTCTGCCGGCAGCGCGACGCCCAGCGATTCGGCGCACAGGTGCAGTGTGATCAGAACAATACGCAGCGCGGAGACCCGTTCCGCCTCCGCCATGAGCCGTGTCCAGTCGATGCTCGGCTCGCTACCGAGGACCGCCGCCACGTCCGTGAGCCAGCACAGGCGTTGCCACAGATGCTTCGCCGCGTGCACGGCGAGCACCAGTAACAGGTCTTCGGACGCGAGCGTGCGAACTTCGCCGCCGCCGAGCGCCAGGCGTCGCGTGCGCCCCCAGCCTTGCTCCACGTCGAACTCCACCGCGAACTGCACTGGCGCGATACGCCAATGCAACTCGATCCACGTCTCGAGCTCCTGGTGTTCGAAGGACGACTCGCAATTCGAGCGCAGCAGCGCGGCTTGTTGCCGCGGGGTGAGCGCCGGCGTGGAGCGGTATCCCAGGGCCAGCAGCGCTGCCCTGGCTGCGGGCACCTCCGCCGGCGGCACGAGGATGTCGAGATCGAGAAATACCCGCGTGGCAAAGTTTCGGTATGCAGTCGCGGCTAGGACGGGGCCCTTGTAAGGGATGACGTGCACTCCTCGTTCGCGGAGCGCCGCCTCCACCCGCAGCAGTTCATGGGTAAGCCGCAAGCTGTAGTGGGCGTTATCGTTCACCACGTCGTGCAGGCGCGTGCGGATCGCCGGTGGTACCAGGCCGGTAGCGGCTGCCTTTAACTGCTCGTGCAGCAGCGGACGCAGCGCGTGCTTCCTGCCTACGATCAGCAGCTTCTCCCAATCCAGGTCCTTGGATCGCGCCAGCTCGCCCACCCGCGCCGCACCCACAGATGGATTCACGGCTGCACGCGCGCAGGCGAGCAGCAACGCAAACTCCGGCGAAGGCGGCGTGGCGGGTTTGAGTTCAGCGGGCAAGTGGCTGCGGAAGTCAGCAAGAATTCTGCGCTCAGGATAGTGAATCCAGCAGTCCCTCACAACTAAAACCGCGCTTGGGGAACGGCTCCGCGATGCATTAAAGTGACGGACGAATGAGCGGCTATGCGGGAATCTATCACCGGGACGGCGCGCCGGTAGACGCGCGGCTGCTCGGCCGCATGACCGATTTCCTCGTCTTTCGCGGCCCAGACGGGTGCGCCACCTGGGCCGACGGCCCCATAGGTCTCGGCCACGCTCTCTTGCGCACCGCCGAAGATTTCCCTGAGCAGCAGCAGCCGCTCGCGCTCGACGGCCAGGTCTGGATCGTCGCCGACGCCCGCATCGACGCCCGCGACGAACTCCTCGCCAAGCTGAACGCGAGACGCACAACTCCCATCGCCCTCGCTCTCGACGACGCCCGCCTCATCCTCGCCAGTTATCAGCAGTGGGGCGAGCGCTGCGTCGAGCACCTGCTTGGCGATTTTTCTTTTGTCATCTGGGACGCCCCGCGCAAACTCCTCTTCGGCGCGCGCGACCATCTCGGCGTCAAGCCGTTTTACTACGCTGACAAAGGGAAGCACTTCCTGTTCAGCAACACCCTGAGCTGCCTGCGGCTGCATCCCGAAGTCTCCAGCGCTCTCGATGACCGCGCCATCGCCGGCTTCCTGCTCTTCGACGTGAACCACGAGATGGGCGCCACCTCCTACGCGGACATCCGCCGTCTTCCGCCGGCACACTTCCTTCTCTGCGATGCAGCCGGGCTTCGCGTCGAGCGCTACTGGACGCTCCAGCCCGGCGATACCGTCCGCTACCAGCGCAAGCAGGACTACGTGGACCGCTTCCGTGACCTGTTGCAGAAAGCAGTGAGCGACCGGTTGCGCACGCGTACGGTCAGCGTATCCATGACCGGCGGGCTGGATTCCTCATCCATCGCCGCCACAGCGCTTGACCTTCTGAAGTCCGGCGGAGCGCCCTTCTCTCTGCGCGCCTACACCGAAGTCTTTGACCATCTCTTCCCCGACGAAGAGCGCCACTACTCCGGCCTGGTGGCAAAACAACTCGGCATCCCCATCCACTATTTCACCGGCGACGACTACGCACTCTTCGAGCGCTGGCAGCAAGCGGCGTGGCGCGCGCCCGAGCCGGAGATCAAGAGCGCCGGCGCAGCGCTCTTTGCCGACGAGTTCGCCGTCATGGCGAAGCACAGCCGCGTGCTGCTCGATGGCAACGGCGGCGATCCGCTCTTTGTCGCCTCCATCCGCCGCTCCCTGCTCGCCACGTTGCGGAAAAAGCAGTATCGGCCGTTCATCGCGGAGGCCCTGCGCGCCTCCCTCGGAGAGCCGCGCTCGTTCCTCAACGGTCTTTGGGCAAGACTGAAGAATAAGGTCGACCGGCGGACCGATTGGGTCCCGTACCCCGAGTGGCTCGAACCGGGACTCGCCGCGCGGCTGGACCTCCATCGGCTGTGGGAACAACGCTCCGCGCAGACTCCGCCGGGCGACCATCCTCGCGCCTGGCTCCAAAGCTCCTTGACCGGATACTCCTGGCCACAGCTTTTCGAAGGCTACGACCCGGGCACGACGCACGAGCCCATCGCGGTGCGCTATCCCTATTTCGACCTGCGCATGATCGATTACATGATGGGCGTGCCGCCGGTGCCGTGGTCCCTGCGCAAGCTGCTCATCCGGGAAGCGATGCGCGGCGTACTGCCGGAACCCGTCCGCCGCCGCCCCAAGGCCGTGATGGCAGCCGACCCGCTGCGCAAATATCTGGAGGCGGGAAGGTTGGATCCGGTTCGCTCGGTGCCGCGGCATCCCGCGCTGGCCCATTACGTCCGCTCCGACTGGGAGCTGCTGCCCACCCCGGCAGGGGCGTGGCGCGAGGCCTACCGCGTGAATCTACGCGCCGTCGTACTGAATCTATGGTTGCATTCCCAGGGCCCATTCGATATAAAAGAGCAACTTGTGGGGAGATGAGCGCATGAAGAATCAAGCAGAAAGCCAGATGGCGACGCCCAAGCTGTACCGTGCTCCGAAGCTCGTCGTCTATGGCGACATCCGCGCCATCACCCAGACCACGACCGTTACCAAGTCGAATGACGGGAAGAACGCCAGGAGTTAGTCTCGTGGGGAACTCAGGCAGTGTGGTTCTATTCTCTATTCGGCCTGTTGATCGCCGCGGACTCCAGCCTGCCGGCCCTGGAGCCGCTCTCTAATACCCTCACACCTCCAGATCTTCGTGTTTTCCTCGCCGCCCCGCCTCCCATAGATATTCCGTCATGCCCGTGTGAGCAGTTCTATGTCAGCCCGCAGCTTGCCGCCAATCGCCGGCCATTGCTCACCGCGAGTCGTCTCGCGGGCGGCGCCTACCTGCGCATGCTGTACGCGGACGGCACTAGTTTTGTGGTCGACCGCGCAGGCGCGAACGTTTGGGCCGCATCGCCGGCCGGTACACTCGAAGACACCGCTACTTACTTGCTCGGTCCTGTGCTGGCGTATGTCCTCAGGCTCCGCGGTCATCTCAGCTTGCATGCCAGTGCGGTCCGCGTCGGAGACTGCGCCCTCGCGCTGGTCGGGCCACAGGGCGCAGGCAAGTCCACCACCGCCGCAGCATTCGCACAGCTTGGTAACGCCATCCTCACCGACGATACCGCCGTGGTGGTCGAGCAAGCGGGGGGCTTCATGGTGCGCCCCGGCAATCCGCTGGTGCGTTTGTGGGATGACTCCGTGACCTGTCTCTTCGGTACGCCCGAGGCCCTCCCACGGCTTACTCCGACCTGGGACAAGCGCTACCTCGATCTGCGCGGCAACTCATACCGCTTCGAGACCCTGACGCTTCCCTTGGCCGTCATCTATTTGCTGGGAGCACGCGCGGGGAGGGGCATGGGTACGAACATCGTGCCGGTCAGTGGTAGTGCAGCCCTGATGGCGCTGGTCGCCAACACCACTTCGAATCACTTGCTCGATGGCGACATGCGGGCGCGCGAGCTCGAGCGCGTGGGTCTCCTGGCAAATCAGGTCACGCTCCGCCATGTCACTCCCGCGGACGATCCCGCGAATGTCCGGCAGTTGTGTGAGGCCATCCTCGAAGACTTCGCTCTCGTGAACGCCCCGAACGGCCGGGTGGCGGCCGATGTTTAACCTCGCTGCGTATGCCAACATGGTGGCGGATGAACGGCGCACCGGCGCGTATGACAACGCGTTGCGCAAAGCGGTCCGGCCAAACAGCGTGGTGCTGGACCTGGGCTGCGGCCCCGGGATCCTGAGTCTGCTCGCTTGTCGCGCCGGCGCGCGGCGCGTCTACGCTATCGAGCACGGTGACGCCATCGAGCTCGGCCGCGCGTTGGCGCACGCGAATGGCTACGCCGACCGCATCGTGTTCATCCAGGACTTCTCCACCCGCGTGCAACTACCCGAAAAAGTGGATGTTATCGTCTCCGACCTGCGCGGCGTCCTGCCTTTGTACCAACACCTCATCCCCTCCATCGTGGACGCTCGTCGCAGGTTCCTCGCACCCGGCGGCGTGCTCCTTCCACAAGAAGATGCGTTGTGGTTCGCGCCCGTGACCGCGCCCGAGATATCCCAACGCCTCCGCCGGGGTTGGGAACACAACCACTACGGCCTCGTCCTGGACGCCGGCCTGCGTCACGCGACCAACATGTGGCGCAAGGAACGTGTGCGCAGGGAACAGTGCCTCGCCGGCCCGCAGCCCTGGGTCACCTTGGACTACCGCACCATCGAATCCCCCAACGTCAGCCGCGAAGCCACCTGGACTGCCGCTGCCGATGGCATCGGCCATGGCTTCGCGCTCTGGTTCGATAGTGTTCTGTTCGACGATGTCCGCTTCACCAGTGCTCCTTGGGAGCCCGAACTGATATACGGCAGCGGGTTTTTCCCTTGGTCCGAGCCCGTCCCCATCCAAACGGGCGATTCCATCACCATCCACCTGGCCGCGGACTTGGTCGGCGATGGCTACGTCTTTCGCTGGAACACCCAGGTGACCGATCCCGGGGGCCGCTCGAAAGCCACCTTTCGGCAGTCCACTTTGTTCGGCGCGCCGCTGTCGCCGGAGCGGCTGCAGCGGCAATCCTCCGCCCACACTCCCGTGCTCGATCAGGATGGCGAGATCGATCGCACGGTGCTCGCGTTGATGGACGGAAAGAACCTCCTCGAAGAGATCGCGCGCCGTGTCGCGAGCGCCTTTCCCCAGCGCTTCCACACCTGGCAAGAAGCCCTCTCGCGCGTGAGCGAGCTGTCGCAAAAGTACGGCCGCTGACGCCGCACGCTCACCGGCGCGGCCGCAGATTCGCTGCTTCCCGCACGCCCGAGCAGCCTTATAATCCACGCGTGTCCCTCGACGAAAAAGAGTTGGTAGGAGTCGCGGCGGAGCTCATGCGCCGCCGCGCGATCGTGGCCCTGCCCGCCGATTTGCGCGAACGTGCCCTTTCTGCGGACTACTGGCGCAAGCTCGTGCCCGGACTCTCGGTGGAAGGCGCGGCGGGCGCCGAGATGGCCGGCCCGGCGATGACCGATGAGACCGTCGCCGCGGCGGCCGGCGCCGTGGCCAATCACGGATACTTCCATGTTGAAGAAGCGCTCGCCCCCCAGGCCACCGCAGCGATGCGCCAAGCGGTCGAAGCCCTCGTCGCCGCCGGCTGGCCGGCCGGCTTCAGCTTCGTCTACGACGAATTTTGGCGCGCCACTCGCACTGCGCCCATGCTCCGCTTCCTCCGGCGAGTGTTGGGCGAAGACTGCGTCCAACTCGAAGGCATATGGACGCATTACGTGCGCCCCACCCGCGGCTCACACGGCTGGCCGCCGCACGTGGACTCGGGCGGCTACCGCGAGCGTCCCGAGGCCATCGGTGTCTGGTTCGCGCTCTCCGACGCCACCCTCGACAACGGTTGCATGTACGTTGTCCCGCAGGACCTCGTGCCCGAGAACATCGTTCGCGGGTTCCTCGACCTCAAGAGCTTCACCTTGCCGGAAACGAAACAGTTGCTTCAGGCAGCGCGCGCTCTGCCCGCCCGCGCCGGCGCGATGATGGGCTGGGACTTCAACGTCATCCACTGGGGCTCCACCTGCCACGGCGGCGCCACGCCCCGCATCTCCACCGCCATGGAATTCTCGTCGCGTGCCCAGGCTGCGCTCAAGCCGGACCAGACGGTCGTCGCGCTCAGCGGACCATTACCCAGCCTCGACCACCGACTCAAACTCATCAGCCGGAGCCTGCTGAGCTACACCCGCTTCGAACCTCTGCTGGCGCCGTTTGGGCCGCTCGCGCAAGCGCTTCTCGGAGGTAATGGCCCGCGATGACCGCGTCCTCTACAGCGACACAGGTCCGGCTTGACCGTAGCGGCGTCACCGTGCCCGTGCCGGAGACCATGCGTGAGCTGGCACAACAGTTCCAGCGCCAGCACCACGTGGTCTTCCGCGGGTTTCTGCCGCCCGAGTTGTTGGCGAAGGTACGCGCAGACATTGCCTCCGGAAAGTTTAGCGATTTCGTGAGCAAGGGCGTCGGCGCGGACCTGACCTTGCAGCCTTCCATCGCCGTGCAGATGCTCCGCTTCATGCTGAACCAGCCTTCGACGCTCGCATTCGCGCGCGCACTGAGCGGTATCGAGTCCATCCGCGGGTTCTGGGGACGCGTCTACACCATGCTGCCGCGCCCCGAGCATTTCGATTCCTGGCACGACGACCTGGTAGACGGCCGCCAGCTTTCCATCACCCTGAACCTCGGCGAAGTGTATGAAGGCGGAGCCCTAGAAATGCGCTCGCGCAGCTCGAAGCAGGTGCTTTGGGCGATCCGTAACACCGGGCCCGGCGACGCCATCTTCTTCGCGCTCGCCCCCGACCTGCAGCATCGGGTCACATCGGTGACCGGCGCCGTCGGCAAGACAGCTTTGGCCGGATGGTTCCTCGACCGCGAGAGCGACTTTGTCAGCCTGGTCCACCAGGCAAGCGCCGCCGAGCCGGATTGAAACCCGCGGATCACGCTCCCGTGCCCAGCTCCCGCAATATCGATCCTCAGGTCGTCGCGTCCTTCGGACGCGAGTGGCAGGCCTTCGACCAATCCACCGAATCTGCGGAAGAACTCCAGCGGATCTTCAACACCTACTTCAACATTTTCCCGTGGGACAGTCTGCCGAAAGGCGCAGCCGGTTTCGACCTCGGATGCGGCACCGGCCGCTGGGCGCGCTTCGTCGCACCGCGCGTCGGCAAGTTGCACTGCATCGATCCCAGCGCGGCACTCGAAGTGGCGCGCCGTGACCTGCGCGAGTTTCCCAACGTCGTCTTCCATCACGCTGCGGTGGACGCCATCCCGCTGCCCAACGCCTCCATGGACTTCGGCTATTCCCTCGGCGTGCTGCACCATGTGCCCGACACCGCCGCCGGCATCGCCGCCTGCGCCGGGAAACTGAAGCCGGGCGCACCGTTCCTCGTCTACCTCTATTACGACTTCGAGAACCGGCCGCTCTGGTTCCGCGCGCTCTGGCGCACCTCCGATCTGTTCCGGCGCGCCGTCTGCCGCTTGCCCTTCTGGGCAAAACGCGGCGTGAGCGAGCTCGCGGCCGCCACCGTCTACTGGCCGCTCGCGAAGCTCGCCGCCGGGCTGGAGAAGATGGGGAAGAACGTCACCAACCTTCCGCTCGCCACCTACCGCACGCGCAGCTACTACCAGATGCGCACCGACGCCCTCGACCGCTTCGGGACCTCTCTGGAAAAGCGCTTCAGCCGCGCCGGCATTGCCGCCATGTTCGAGCGCGCCGGACTCGAGGGCATCCATTTCTCCGAGCACGCGCCTTTCTGGTGCGCCGTGGGCTTTCGCAAGAAGCTCTCGTAAGCAGCTTCCACAGGAAACTCTCCGCGAACTGGGCTACACTGCCGCCATGCGGGTCATGGGGATCGATTGCGGCAGTGAGGTCACGGGCTACGGCGTAGTCGAGGACGCCCCCGGCGGCGACCTGCGTGCCCTCACCTCGGGCGCTATCACCCTGACCGGTCGTGACCGCCTGCCCGCGCGCCTCGCGCATGTCTTTCACGGGCTCTGCCAGATCATCGAAGCCTACCGGCCGGACGCCGTCGCTGTCGAAGACGTCTTCTACGCCGTCAACGCCAAGTCCGCGCTCAAGCTCGGACACGTGCGCGGCGTCGCCATGCTGGCGGCCGCGAGCTTCGAGCTCCACGTCGCGGAATACGCACCGCTCACCATCAAGTCCGCCGTCGTCGGCTACGGCAAGGCAGAGAAGGCACAGGTGCAAGAGATGGTGATGCGTCTGCTGAAACTGGAAACGCGCCCCGAGCCGGCGGACGTCGCCGATGCTCTCGCCATCGCCATCTGCCATCTCCACACCAGCGCCACGCTCTTGCGCCAGCAAGCCAGCGCGCGCTAGTTCACCCGCGCGGAACTTTCCCGCGGACGCCTCGCCGGCTGTTTGTTCTCCCCGCGCATCTCCGCCGCCGCGATCCCGCCCAGGAAGAAGAACAGCGCCGCGTTCGCGGGCACGTGCAGGTTGAAGTCAAAGAAACTGTGTACCAGCAATCCCGCAACCCCGGTCAGCGCGGCGAGTGTCACGATCGCGGACCACGACCGCAACGGCGGCGCTGTTATTTTCGGCAATCCCTGCCGGAAGAGCACCACGAGATACCAAAGCATCGCCACGAAGCCGGCCAGCCCGGCCTCGACCAGCAGTTGCGCGTAGTCGTTGTGCGCTTCGTTCACGAAGAAGTCGCTGAAGAAACTCCGCTGCGTCGGATACACCACCGGGAACGTCCCCACGCCCCAGCCCAGCACCGGACGCTGCGCAAACATCCGCAGGCTGTCGCCCGTGATGTCGATGCGCATCTGGTTGGCCGCGATGTCGCCGATACTCCCAACGCGCTCCAGGATAGGGCCGCCGCCCAGCCACAACAGGAACGCCAGCAGCACCACGGCGGCGAGCGCGCCGATCTGTCGCGTCCGCCGTCCCGCACTCGCGGGAAGAAGGAACGCCGCGAGGAACACGGCTTCGAGCGCGAACGCCAGTATGCCGCCGCGCGACCGCGAGAGCACGATCGACCCTGCCGCCAGCAATGCCGCGAACGCCGTGAACGCGCGCTGCGCTCCCGCCGGCCGGTCACTCGCCGCCAGCACGATCAGGAACGGCGCGACCATCTCCATCATCCCGGCGTAGTGGTTGTGGTTCACATACGGCCCGTAGCCGTATCCCACCGCGGCCACGCGCGGCGTGCGCAGGAACAGCAGCTTCACCGAGCCGGAAAGTCCTTGCATCACGGAAACGAACGCCAGCACTCCGCCGAAAATAGCGAACGCCAGCACCACCCGCCGCGCGTCTTCTTCTCCATGGACGCACTGCACTGCCAGCAACATCAGGATGCCGTATGCGATGTAGTTCATCCCCTCGACCATCGTGGCGTAGCGATACGCCGAGAGCCCGGCCCACTGCGCCGCGACCAGCGCCATGAACAGCGCGGCGGGGTAGAAGATGTGCGGGACCGCGATGCGCTGCTCGCCGCCGCCCGCGGCCCGTCCCACCGCCCAAACCAGCAGCAGCATCACCGCGCCCGCGCGCACCACGAAGATGGACCACGCCTCCGTCGCGCCGAACGCAAGCACCGCGAACATCAGCAGCCCCAGCGCGCCCCACAGCACGGCGCCGTCCCAGCGGTATTTTGGCGCCGCGATAGCGTGGCTGCCCGGGCTTTCCATGGCCGCACATCATAAACCGTGGCGCAAATTATTCGCGGCATAGCGTGCTTTCACGCTACATTACGAAGCATGTCGGGGCGTTTGCTGGCAGTCATTCCTGCGCGCGGCGGGTCCAAAGGACTACCGGGGAAGAACATTCGTTCGCTCGCCGGAGTGCCTTTGCTCGTGCACGCCATCGAGCTGGCCCGCCACTCGCCCGAGGTCACGGACACCCTTATCTCCACCGACAGCGACGAGATCGCGGAGGTCGCGCGCTCTGCCGGCGCCGAGGTCCCGTTCCTCCGTCCCGAGGAACTCGCCCGCGACGACACACCTACGCTCCCCGTCCTGCAGCACGCCGTCCGCTGGCACGAAGAGGCCATAGGCAAGCGCGTCGACTCCGTACTGCTGCTCCAGCCAACCGGCCCGTTGCGGCTTCCTGAAGACATACGCGCCGCCGTCCACGCGCTCGCCGCTGATCCGCAAGCCGTCGGCGCCATCGCCGTCTCCGAGATGCCGTTCCATCCCCGCTACGTCTGCGCCGAGGATGACGGACGCGGCTACCTCCGCCGCGCCTTTCCGGACGCGCCCCAAGTCACGCGTCGCCAGGACCTCCCCGCCATCTATCGCATCAACGGCATGCTCTACCTCTGGCGTCGCGACTACCTGATGAGCGTCTCCGCCATCGACTTGAAGACCGCTCCCCACCGCACGCTGCTGCTGCCCAAGGAGCGCGCCATCGACATCGACGACGAATACGACTTCCGCCTCGCCGAGTGGACGCTCGCCAGCGGCCTCGTCACCCTCCCCTGGCTCACCGAAAAACCGCTCGCCGCGCCCCGCGCCGTCTCCGTATCCTCCAGGACGCCGGCGCCGTGACCGCCCCCACCATCCAGCTCGCCGGACGCACCATCGCAGAAGGCGCGCCCTGCTTCGTCATCGCTGAGGCCGGCGTCAACCACAACGGCAGCCTCGCCACCGCCAGGCAGCTCGCAGACGCCGCCAAGTCCGCCGGCGCCGACGCCGTGAAGTATCAAACCTTTCGCGCGGAAAAAGTCGTTTCCCCCGCCGCACCGAAAGCCGCCTACCAGCAGCGCACTACGGGCGCAGCCGAGTCGCAGCTCGACATGGTGAGGAAGCTCGCGCTCCCCATCGCCGCCTTCGCCGAACTGAACGAGCATTGCCGCAAGCTCGGCATCCTCTTCCTCTCCACCCCTGCCGACGAAGAAAGCATCTACGACCTCGCCAATCTCGGCGTACCTGCGTTCAAGATCGCCTCCGGCGAGGTCACCAACTTCCCCTTCCTCGAGCACGTCGCCCGCACCGGCAAGCCCGTCATCCTCTCCACCGGCATGTCCGATCTCGAGGAAGTCCGCCTCGCCGTGCAGACGCTTCGCGCCGCCGGCAACCGCGAGCTCGTCCTGCTGCATTGCGTGAGTAATTACCCGGCGGACCCAGCCAGCGCCAACCTTCGCGCCATGCACACGCTGCGCGACGAGTTCAGCGTCCCCATCGGATACTCCGACCACACCCTCGGCGCTTCCGTCGCGCTCGCCGCCGCCGCCCTCGGCGCCTGCGTCATCGAGAAGCACCTCACGCTCGATAACCGCCTGCCCGGCCCCGACCACCAAGCCTCGCTCGACCCGAAAGACTTCGCCGAGATGGTCCGCGGCATCCGCGCCGTCGAGGCCGCGCTCGGCGACGGCCGCAAGCGCCGCATGCCCGAGGAAGAGGACGTCGCCCGCGTCGCCCGCCGCAGCCTCGTCGCCGCCTGCGACATCCCCGCCGGCGCCACCATCGCCTCGCAACACATCGCCATCCTGCGTCCCGGCACCGGCATGCCGCCGGCCGAGCGCAAGCGCATCCTCGGCAAACGCGTGCTGCGCGACGTCTCCGCCGGCACCCTCCTCTCCCCGGAGATGTTCGCGTGAGGACCATCGGCGTCGTCACCGGAGGCCGCGCCGACTACGGCATCCTTCTCCCCGTGTTGCGCGCCATCCAGCGCGAGCCCGCACTCGCCCTCCGCCTCTACGTCACCGGCATGCACCTCGCCGCCGAATACGGCAACACCGTCCAGCAGATCGAGGCGGACGGCATCCCCATCGCGGAACGTGTGCCCATCGGCCTCACCTCCGACACTCCCGCCGGCATCGCGCATTCCATGGCGCTCGCGCTCGCCGGCTTCGGCAAACTCTTTGAACGCGCCCAGCCGGACATCCTGCTCGTCCTCGGCGACCGCTTCGAGGTCCTCGCCGCCGCCGCCGCCGCCACCCCCTTCACCATCCCCATCGCCCACATCGGCGGCGGACAGATCACCGAAGGCGCCATCGACGACGCCATGCGCCACGCCATCACCAAGCTGAGCCATCTCCATTTCGTCGCCACCGCGCCCGACCGCGACCGCGTCCTGCAGATGGGGGAGCAGCCCTGGCGCGTCCACCTCACCGGCGATCCCGGCCTCGACCACCTGCACACCCTGACGTTTCTCTCGCGCGCGGAACTCGAGCGCCTCATCGGACTCGAGCTTCTACCAGCCCCGCTCCTCGTCACCTTCCATCCCGAGACGCTCGACTACGCCAATACCAGCCTCCACGTCGCCGAACTTCTGGCAGCGCTCGAAAACTCCGAGCGCCCCATCGTCTTCACCGCGCCCAATGCGGACACCTCCGGCCGCACCGTGCGCTCCGCCATCGAGGCCTTCGTCGCCGCCCATCCGCGCAGCAAGCTGGTCCCAAGCCTCGGCACCCAGGCATATCTCTCGCTGATGAAGCTCGCCGCCGCCATGGTCGGAAATTCCTCCAGCGGCATCATTGAAGCCGCCAGCTTCGAGCTGCCGGTAGTTGACATCGGGGATCGCCAGCGCGGCCGCATCCACGGAAAGAACGTGATACACGCTGCCGCCATGCGCTCCGCGATCTTCGCTGCCATCGCCAAGGTGCTGGCGCTGGGCTTCCGCGCAGCGCTGAAGGGGATGCGCAATCCCTATGGCGATGGTGACTCGGCGGAGAAGATCGCCCGCGTGCTGCTCACCGCGACCGCCGGCCGCGACCTCCTCATCAAGAGCTTTGCTGATCTGCCAACCACCGCGCGGGAGGCCGCACGATGAGCGCTCCCATCCCAGTCGTGATGTTCGGCGGAGGCGGCCACGGTCGCGTTCTGCTCGATGCCGTCCGCTTGCAGGGCGGGTATGACATCAAGGCCATTGTGGATGCACAGCCCGCGCTGCGCGGTGAACAGCTCGACGGCGTTCCCATCGTCGGCGGAGACGAGGAACTTCCGCGCCTGCTCCGCGAGGGGACCCGCCACGCCGTGGTGGCCATCGGCAGCGTCTCCAACAACTCGCAGCGCGCGGAGCTCTTTGCCCGCATCAAGGCAATGGGGTTCACGTTCGTCAACGTAGTGCATCCCAGCGCGGTCGTTTCGCCCAGCGCAAGGCTGGGCGAGGGGACGGTCGTGCTCGCCGGTGCGATCGTCGGGCCGGGCACCGTGGTCGGCGCGAACGTCATCATCAACTCGCGCGCTTCCGTGGACCACGATTGCTCCATCGGCGATCACGTCCACATCGCGCCCGGCGCGGTGCTCTCCGGCTCGGTCAGCGTCAGCGACATGGCGTTCATTGGGGCCGGCGCCACCATCAAGCAGGGAACCCGTATCGGACGCAGCGCCCTCGTCGCCCTCGGCGCCGCCGTCATCCGCGACGTACCCGACGGCGCCGCCGTGGCCGGCGTCCCCGCGAAGGCCTTCGACAAGAAGAAGGGGAGCGGCCTGGCATGACTCAGTTGTTCGGGTCCGCGATCCGGTCGCTGCCCTACCCGCTCTTCCTTCGCCTCTTCAGTCTGCATCGCCGGCTGCTAGCGATGCCGAAAGAGCGGCGTGTCGCCGCGCAGGCGAAGCTCCCGCTTCTCGATGGGTTGGATCTCTCGCGCCACAAGCGCAGCGACACCTTGTTCGTGCTGGCGAGTGGCTCGTCGATCAACCAGATCTCCGCGGCGCGGTGGGACGCCATCGCGCAGCACGACAGCGTGGGCTTCAATTTCTGGCTCTATCATCGCTTCGTGCCGTCGCTGTTCATTTTCGAGAACGTCTGGCGCTCATATGCTCCGGAGACGTATGACCGGCTCCGCGCGGCCATGCAAGAACGCGCATCCGACTACCGCGATGTCCCCAAGATCGTGATGGACTTCGACGATTGTGAGCTGCCTCTGGTGCTGGACCTGCCGGAGCAGTGGCGCGCACATTTGTTCGCCGTGATGGAACTCACGCTGCCCGCGCGGACCGCGGAGGAAGTCGCCTACGGCCTGCGCTACTTCCGCGCGCGCGGTGCTTTTTGCGCCTCGTCCCCCGTGCAGTCACTGTTCAAGTACGGCTCCACGCTCACCTCCATCGTGGCGCTGGGGGCCCGCATGCAGTATCGCCGGATAGTTCTTTGCGGAGTGGACCTCTCGGATGGCCGGTACTTCTATCAGGACTCCGTGCGGTACCCGCGCACGCGCGACCTGGAGTTCATGCACCGGGCACAGCTCCATTTGACGGAACAACCCGTGGCATGGCGTGTGCCTGCTTCACAGGTCGTGTTGGAGATGAAGCGCCACGTCCTCGACCCGGCCGGCATCGAGCTTTACGTGGAAAATACCTCCTCCCGCTTGTATCCCGAGGTCCCGCTCGCACCGGATTCGCTCTTCCAGCTTCCCGCGGAGCAGGCGCTGCACGGGCTGCGAGAGAAGCGATGCTGAACCTGCGCCACCTATTGTTTCAAGAGGGTTGGTTTCTGGCGGTCGCGCCCCGCGCGCAGGGGCGCTTGTTTGAGACCGACCCGGCCGCCTCCAGCCGCATCACTCCTCCGCGTGGCCATTTCTTTGCCGACCCGTTCCTGCTGACTCACGCCGGAAGCAAGTTCCTCTTCTTCGAGGACTACGACCACGATCTGGGTAAGGGGATGGTCGCCTTCATGCAACAGCGTTCCGACGGGACATGGACCCCGGCGCAGACGGTGCTCGAGCGCGACTATCATCTGTCCTACCCTTGCGTCTTCGCCGATGGCGGCGAGGTGTACATGGTCCCCGAGACATCCGCGAACCACACCATCGAGCTCTACCGCGCCGTCGGGTTCCCGCATCGCTGGGAGCTCGACTCGGTCCTCATGCGGGACGTGAAAGCGGCGGATACCACGCTCCATCATGCGCGCGACGGCCGCTGGTGCATGTTCACCAGCTTGGCGCCCGACGCAGCCTCGTACTACGGCCCCCTTCATCTCTTCTGGGCTGCCTCGCCGCGCGGTCCCTGGACGCCGCACCGCGCCAACCCGATATCAACCGATGGTCTGCGGACGCGCTCCGCCGGGGCCTTGTTCCAGCGCGATGGAACGCTTTATCGTCCTTCCCAGGATTGCTCCGCCCAATACGGCCAGGCGGTGATCATGAACCGCGTAGATGAGCTGTCCGAGGCGTCGTACCGCGAGACACCGGTTGACCGCATGACCGCTGCCACGGTGGACGGCGCCCTCCGCGTGCACACCTTCAACTGTGACCAGGACCTCGAAGTGCGCGACGCGCTGCGCTTCACGCCCCGTTCAAATTGGCGCGCCGCCTGGCGCCGCCGCTGGGAGGGCCGCCGATGAGCGAAGCGGACCGCGCAAACGATGCCGCTCTGGGCCGTGACGAACGACTGCGCGGGGAAGGGGTGCGCCGCTTTTATTCTGACCCGAGTACGGTTGAGTTCTATTCCAGCTATGACACCTTGACCCCGGCGGAGCAGCATCTGTTTGCCACCTATGTCCCGCCGCGCAGCCGGGTGCTGGATCTCGGCGTCGGCGGCGGACGTACGACGAAGGTCCTGGCGGAGAGTGCCGCTATCTACGTAGGCGTAGACCTCGAACCGCGCATGGTCGAGGCTTGCCGTTCCCAGTTCCCCCACTTGGACTTCCATGCGCTGGATGCCTCCGACCTTTCGCAGTTCCGCGATGGCTCCTTCGACGCGGTCGTATTCTCATTCAACGGTCTGGATTGTCTGCCTACCGAGGCTCTGCGGCAGAGATGCATCGCGGAGTGCGCGCGTGTCCTGCGCGAAGGCGGGGTCTTCATCGTCTCAACCCACAATCCGCGCTGTCTCTTCACTACGCTCGATCGCAGCATCGTTCGCCGGAAGTCGAAGGCGCTCGCTTCGCGGCTGCGCGCGCAGTGGATGGCAGCGGGGATAAATGTCGTGGCGGTACCCGCCGCCTGGGCGGTCGTCAATCTCCGGCGCTGGCGCCACCGCCTTCTTCGGCGTGGGTTCTGGCGTGGCGTGGGCTTCCTGCCCGACCCGCTCCAGCCGGAGCAGACTCTCTATGCCGCCACGCCGCAGATAGCCGAGAAGGAATTCGCTGCCGCGGGGTTCCGGACGCTATGCCGCATCGGCGGCAGCTATCCCCGCAAGCCCACTACTCTGGGCACCGACTGGTTTTATTTCGCGCTGCAAAAAACCTGACGACAGATGCCCGAGATCACCACCTACAACGCGGTCCCGGATGAGCCTGCGGTGCAGCGCGCGTGGGACGCATTGCTGGCCACCATGTCGGAGTCCCCCGTCTTCTACACCCACCAGTGGGCGCGCGCGGTGGCCGGCCACCTTCTGGTGCAGCCCATGGTTCTCGTGGCAAAGGAAGGCGGCCAGGTCGTCGGCATCGGCGCCTTTGCGCAGCTCTCGAAAAGGAGCGTCGGCTGGCTCGCGCATGGGACCGCGGATTATTGTGACGTCCTCGCTGCACCGGGCAGTCAGCCGTTAGTCCTCAACGCCTTCCTGCGCGAGCTCCGACGGCAGGGGATTGACGAGGTAGTCCTCACCAACGTCCCCGAGCACTCGCCCACCGTCCCGGCGGTGCATGAAGCAGCGAAGACCGCCGGCTTCCGCGTGGTCGGGCTGGTGGTGGGTGATTGTCCTGTCGTTCGGCTGGGAACGGGCGAAGCGCGAAGTGCGCTGCACAAGGAGTTGACGCGAAAGCGCCGCCTCAAGGAGAAGCTCTCTGCCTTGCGCAAGCTCGGATCGGTGGAGCTGGATTGCTGGCGTGACGCTGGTGCGTTGCGCGCCGCCCTACCGGGATTCGTCCGCGCCCATACCGAGCGCTTCGAGGCAAGTGGACGCCAAGGCCCATACAGCGATCCGGATAAACAACAGTTCCTGACCAGCGCTCTGGAAGCGCTCGCTGCCACCGGTGAAGCGCGGATGTTTCGGTTGCGTCTGGACGAAACGCCGCTGGCATGGGCGATCGTCTTCGTGACCGGCAAGCGTTGGCTGTGGTACATGCCCACTTTCGCCGCCTCCCACACGCGCTTCAGTCCCGGATTGCTCTTGCTGCGCATGGTCATCGAGGCCGCCCTGGCGGACGACCAGGCGGAGATCGTTGACCTCGGGATGGGAGACGAGGATTACAAGACGCGCTTCGCCAACGGCGTGGAACACATCCGCGGGTACATCTTGACCACATCGGCGGCCCGCTACGCCTACCTGTCGGCGCGCGGCGGGGCCGCGCGCGGGCTCCGCAGGTTCCCCAGGCTGCACGGACTGGTGCGCTCGATCGTGCGTAGGAAGCCCGGTTCCTGAGTCATGTCATAATGGGGCCGCCCTTCACGCCCGATCCAGCGGTTCTCCAGATGTGGTTCCTTAGATGAAAGACACTTGCATCAGCGAGCAAACCTCCGTGCGAGACGCGATGGTGGCCATCAATCGCAATCGCAAGGGCGCAGTGCTGATCGTGGACGATGCCGGCCGCCTGCTCGATACCATCACCGACGGCGACCTGCGCCGTGCCGTCTTGGCAGGCGCCAGCCTCGATCAGCCCGTCTCCACGCTCAAGGGCCTGCGCAACCGGCCCCCGACCACGGCGCCCGTCGGTACCAAAGCAGCCGAACTGGTGCGATTGATGCGCCGGAACTCCATCCGCCAGGTCCCGCTGCTCGACGCGCAGGGTAAGGTCGCTGAACTGCAGTTGCTCGACGACCTGGTCGAAGTCCCCGAAGTTCCCAAGGTCACCGCCGTGGTGATGGCCGGCGGCATGGGAACTCGCCTCCTGCCGCTGACGGAAAGCACGCCCAAGCCCATGCTGCCGCTGGGAGAAAAACCCGTCGTGCAGCACATGGTGGAGAAGCTCCGCACCGCCGGCATCCGCCAGGTCGTGATGGCCACGCACTATCGCGCGGACGCCCTCAGCCGCCACTTCGGCGATGGCAGCGCCTTCGGCATGGACATCCAATACGTCGACGAAGAGGTCCCGCTCGGCACCGCCGGCGCGCTCGGCAAGCTCCATGCGCAGAAGGAACCGCTGCTGGTCGTCAACGGCGACATCGTCACCGACCTCGACTACCGCGCGATGTTCGATTTCCACCGCGAGCAGCGCGCCGAGATGACCGTCGGCGTGCGCCATTACGAATTCAACGTGCCTTACGGCGTGGTGCACACCGAAGACGCACTCGTCGTCGGCATTGCCGAGAAGCCCACGCAGCGCATGTTCGTCAACGCCGGCGTCTACCTCGTCGAACCGCAGGCCTGCGCGCTCGTCCCGCAGGGCCGCCGCTTCGACATGACCGAATTGATCGCCGCGCTCGTCGCCGCCCAGCGCCGCGTGGCCGCCTTCCCCATCCACGAGTACTGGGTGGATATCGGCCGTCCGGAAGACTACGAAGAGGCGCGTGCCCGCGCGTCGGCTGCCCAGGAGACGTCGCGATGAGCTGGAAGGGAAGGCGCGTCCTCGTGACCGGCGCCGATGGCTTCATCGGCAGCCACTTGGCCGAAGCCTTGGCTTGCGCCGGCGCCCACGTCCGCGCCTTCTGCCTCTACAACTCGCAAGGCAAACTCGGCTGGCTCGAGCACAGCCCCGCCGGCGTGCGCGCGCAGCTCGACGTGCGACTCGGCGACGTACGCGACGCCCGTTTCGTCGAAGACTCATGTCGCGACGTCGAAGTCGTTTTCCACCTCGCCGCGCTCATCGCCATCCCGTATTCCTACATCGCGCCGCAGTCCTTCGTGCAGACGAACGTGGACGGCACGCTGAACGTGCTCGAAGCCTGCCGCCGCGCCCGTGTCGCGCGCCTCGTCCATACCTCCACCAGCGAAGTCTACGGCACGCCGGACTCGCTTCCCATTCGCGAGACGCATCCGCTGAAAGCGCAATCGCCCTACGCTGCCACCAAGGTCGCTGCCGACCAGCTCGCGTTGTCCTATCACCTCAGCTTCGGCGTGCCCGTCACGGTCGTGCGCCCTTTCAACACCTACGGCCCGCGGCAATCCACTCGCGCCGTCACCGCCACCATCCTCTCGCAACTGCTCGACGGTGGCGACACCGTCCAGCTCGGCCGTCTCGACACCCGCCGCGACCTCACCTTCGTCGCCGATGTGGTCGCCGGCTTTCTCGCCGCCGGCGAGATTGCCGGCATCGAAGGCAAGGTCATCCAGCTCGGCACCGGAAGGAGCGTCACCATCGGCGAACTCTTCGAGGCCGCCTGCCGCGTGACCGGCAAGAAGGCGCGCGCCGTCCAGGAAGAACGCCGCATGCGCCCCGAGGCGAGCGAGGTCATGGCGCTCGAGTCCGATCCCTCGCTCGCCCGCCAGTTGCTCGGATGGCAACCGGCCACGCCGCTCGAAGAAGGCCTGCGCCGCACCGCCGAATGGATGCACGAGGTGCGCGATTCCTATCGCGCCGACTTCTTCTATGCCTGAGCTCTCGGAGCTCGAACCGCAACTCTCCGCTGCGCGGCCCTTGCTTGTCCGCTGGTCGGAAGCGCTGGGTGCCGTCGATTCGCCCCTCCGCCGTCGCCTGGTCGGGGGCGCGTTCTGGTCGGTGCTCGACGCCGGATTCAAACGCGGCTTCGCGCTGCTCATCTCGATTGTCGTTGCGCGCGCGATGGGGCGCGAGGTCTTCGGCGAATTCGGCCTGGTGCAGAGCACCGTCGGCATGTTCGGGCTGTTCGCCGGGCTGGGCATGAGCGTGACGGCCACCAAGTACGTGGCCGAACTTCGCGCCTCCGACCCGCTGCGGTTGGGGCGCATCCTCGGACTCTCCCGGCTGGTGGCGGTGATCAGCGGCGCAGCGATGACGCTGGTCCTGGTCGCGACCGCCCCGTGGCTGGCGCGCACGACGCTCGCCGCGCCCGGCATCGGCTGGCCATTGCAGCTCGGTTGCGGGCTGCTGTTCTTCGGCGTGGTGAACGGAACGGTGCTGGGCGCACTCTATGGCTTCGAACGCTTCAAGGCGGTGGCGTTCGTGGACGGCATCGCCGGACTGCTCGGCTTCGGCGCCGTCGTCCTGGGGCTGCGCACGCACGGCCTGCCCGGCGCCATCGTCGGCCTGGTCGTCGGAGTGGCCCTGCAGGGCATCGGTTACTGGATCTGCCTCAGCCACGAGCTGCGCCACAGCAAGTTACCAGTCATCTACCGCGGTTGTACCGCGGAGTGGCGCGTGTTACCGCGCTTCAGCGCGCCGGCTCTGCTCGCCGTCGCGATGACCGGACCGGTCGCCTGGGTATGCTCCACCATCCTGGTGAACCAGCCCGGGGGATACGCCCAACTCGGCCTCTTCAACGCCGCCAACCAATGGCACAGCCTGGTCCTGTTCCTTCCCCTCACGCTCAGCGCGCCGTTCCTGCCGGTGCTCTCGAGCCTGTTCGGCACCGAACCAGCGAAGTACATGAAGGTCCTGACGACGGGCATCCTGGCAAACACTCTGGTCGCGCTGGTCGCGGCCGGCGCCGTCATCTTGCTTTCGCGGCCGATCATGGCGAGCTACGGCAGCAGCTTCGTCAGCGGCGTGCCGGCGCTCGTCCTGCTGGTGCTCGCCGCGGTGATCTCGGCGGCGGTGTGGTGCGTGGGTCAGGCCATCGCCAGCTCGGGGAACATGTGGTGGGGCTTCGCGCTGAATCTGGTCTGGGCCGTGGCCCTGGTCAGCTTTCTGTGGCTCTTTCGCCAGAGCGGTGCCTACGGCTACGCGCTCGCGACGCTGATCGCGTACGGCATCCATGTTTTTACCAGTGCGTACGTGTTCTGGCGCATCCACCCGCGTGCAAGGACAGGCGCCTAGATGGCGGCGGAAGCAAGATCGCCCTCGGTCTCCATCGTTCTGCCGACACATAACGGGGCGGCGCATCTCCGTGAGTCGGTGGACTCATGCTTGAATCAGACCTTCGAAGACTTGGAACTGATCGTGGTCGTGGACGGCAGCACGGACGATACCGAAGCCATCCTCAGCGCGTACACCGACCCGCGGCTGCGCGTGCTCAAACAGTCCAACCAGGGGCTGCCCGCCGCGCTCAATGCCGGCTTCGCACAGGCCCGCGCGCGCCTTTTGAGCTGGACGTCGGACGACAACATCTACCTGCCGAACGCCCTCGCCGTGATGTGGGACTACATGCAGGCGCATCCCGGCTCTGCCATGGTGTGTACCGATTGCCTGCTCATCGACGACGCGGGGCGAACGTTCGCCTACGAACGGAAGGGCTGGGGCTGTTTTCTCTACCGCGCTGAGGCTGCCGCCCTGGCCGGGCCCTACCGCACCGAATTTCCCCTCGTCGAGGATGTGGATTTCTTTCTCCGGCTGCGGCACTACGGCGGGCCCATCGCGCGTATCTCGCGCCCGTACTACAAGTACCGGATCCACAAGAACAGCCTGAGTGCCCGGCATACCGCGGACCGGCAGTTCGTCTCGCTCCGCCTGCACTACGACCTGGTGGCGCGCGGCGTGGAGCAGCTGGACCTGCGCGAGTTGTTTTACGATCGCCTCTCCACCGCCGCACTGTATCGTGACTACGCAGCGATGGACGCGATCGTGCAATTCGCGCATGACCACGATGAGCCTTTTTCGGGCGACCTCGCCCACCGGCGCGACGTCCTGAAGACCTCCGCTGGCTGGCTCCGGAACCGCATCGTCATCGCTCTGCGCGCGCAGCGCACCCGCCTCCAGAACACTCTTCTCTTGCTGGCCGAACTGGTACGGCGGAGGACTGCCGCGTGAGCACTCCAGCGGGCGGACCGAAGAAGGTGGCAGCCCTCGTGCTCGGCACGCGGCCGGAAGCGCTCAAGCTCGTTCCCGTCCTGCGGGAGTTGCGCCGCCACCGGGACCACCTTCGTACGCTGGTCATCTCCACCGGCCAGCACCGCGAGATGCTCGACCAGGTGCTGCGGCCTTTCGATCTCAGCGTGGACCACGACATGTCGCTGATGCAGCCCGGCCAGAGCCTTTACGCGCTGAGCAGCAGCGCGCTCCTTGCCTTCGAGGGTGTTCTCGCACAGTTCCGGCCGGACCTGATACTCGTCCAGGGCGACACCACCACCGCGTTCATGGGCGCGCTTGCCGCTTATTACGCCAAGCTCCCCGTCGGTCACGTGGAAGCCGGGCTTCGCACCTACGACAAGTACTCTCCCTTTCCCGAGGAGCTCGACCGCCGGCTGATCTCAGTGGTGGCTGACCTGCATTTCGCCCCGACCAGCGAGAGCCGCCAGAATTTGTTGCGCGAGGGCGTTCCTGCCGCCAATGTCTTCGTCACCGGCAACACCGCGGTAGACATGCTCTTGGCGGCCCTGGAAGTCGGCCCCGGCCACAGGGACAAGCTGCCCTCCCTCGAGGGGAAGCGCCTCGTCCTCGTCACTATCCATCGCCGCGAGAGTTTCGGGGAAGGACTGCGGGAGATATTTCACGCCTTGCGCGACCTGGCTGCCGCCGTTCCCGACGCGCTGATCTTCTTTCCCGTCCACTTGAATCCCAACGTCCGCCAGCCCGCGCAGGAGATCCTCGGCTCCACCGCCAACATCGTGCTCACCGAGCCGCTCGATTACTTGTCGTTCGTGCACGCCATGTCGCGGGCGGAACTCATCCTGACCGACTCGGGCGGCATTCAGGAGGAAGCCCCCACCCTCGGCGTGCGCGTGCTGGTGCTGCGCAACCACACGGAGCGTCCCGAGGGGCTCCGCATCGGCACGATCCAGCTGGCTGGCACCGGACGGCGTTCGATCGTCGAGCACGCGGTGCAAGCGCTCGGCAGTTCCGCGCGCGCAAGCCGCAAGCCTCCGCCGAATCCTTATGGCGATGGGAAAGCCAGCGGCCGGATCGTGAAGCAAGTGCTTCGCTTCCTCGGCCTGCCAGACCAAGGCATCTACAGCACCCTCGGTGAGTTCCGCCAGAACGAAGTGGAAGACGAAGCGGAAGGGAAGCGGTGATGCCCATGACCGCAGAACGAAATGAAAAAGGCGGCGCTGGGCGCCGCCTGTCCAATACCGCGGGGGACTACTTGCTCTTCTTCGCCGCCCCGCCCATCGCCGCCGGCGCCGCCGTGCCTTCGTACGAATCGATGGAGATGAGGAAGGCGTTGCGGCCGGCGTAGTCGAACTGATGGCCCATCACGTCGGCGCTGTGGTTCATGGATTTGTACATCCAGAACCCGCTGTTGTTCTGCGCGCCGAAGTAATTCACGTTCTTCAGCACCACGCCTTTGCCGTCCATGCCGGGCTCACGCTTCAGCTTCATGTGGGCCATCTTGCCGCCGCCGAGCTTGGCTTCCACCACGTCGCCGCCGAAGTTCGTGATCTCGACCGGCGCCTCCTGCACCTTCAACTCGGACCATTCCAGCCCGTAGGTCTTCAGGATCATCGGCGCCAGCGCGTCGCGCTGCGCTTTCGTCGTCGACGGGTCGAACGACACCACGACCCACGCGCCCTTTTTATCCGTACCCCATTTGTCGCCCAGGTCGCCGGTGAGCCAGTACTTCGCGCCCGCCAGGTTCGTTTTGCCTGAGTAGCCTTCCTTCACCTTCACCGCCATGTTGAACTCGCACGTCGGATGTTCCGCGTGCTTGTTGAAGTAGCACGGGCAGAACAGGTGGCAGGAGCAGGCCTCCACGTAATCGGCCTTCATCCGCCACGCCGGTCCGGTCGGGTTTGCCGCCATCAGCGCGAGCACGGCGACGAGCAGCAGGGAGATACGCGCCAATCGGTTCATCGCAATCCTCCTTTGAGGGCCAGAGGCGCGAAGTATACGCCGATTTCAAGGGACGGCGGCCAACAAGTCGTCGACCGGCGCGTTGTCGCTGAACGTTTCGCTGGCGTGCATGAAGCGGTCCACGTCACCCGGACCAAACACGAAACTGGCGCCCAGTTGGAACGGATCCTGCGTCAGCGCATGCAAGGCATGTTGACGATGTCCCGCGGCCTTCGCCCGCTCGCGTCCCTTCGCGTTGTCGCCGCGGAACAGATGCAGGATGTTCGCCTTGCGCAGCTCGGCCGCGCGATACGCCTCGCGCTGCTCGTCGATCAGCAGCGGAAACGTGATGCCCGTCTCCTCGCGGAAGAGCCGGGCATAGTCCGCCCCGCCCAGCCCGATGGCGGCGATGCGGGCGCCCTTGGCGCTGAACTCCTGCTGATGCGCGCGCAACTGCGCGACGTGCTCGCGGCAGAAGATTCACCCGTAGTGCCGCAGGAACACGACCACGGCAGGCCGGTCCGCCCACAGCGAACCGAGCCGCACTGGCTTGCCGTCGGCGTCGGGCAGCGTGATCGGGGCGAGCTTGGCGGCGAGGGACATCGGGCGATTCTCCTGCGCGCTTCGGGTCCTGTCAACGCCGCACCACGCAACGCCGCAATCAATCGACAACGCCCGGGCGATTATTTATCCTGTCTCCGTGGGCGCAGTCCGCGGCATCTTCGCTGTCCTCAAGGGCATGTCCGTCACCTTCCGGGAGATGTTCGCCCCGACCGTGGTCGAGAACTATCCCGACGGCAAAGGTCCGCTCCGTGGCGCCGTCTTCCAGGAACGCTTCCGCGGCGTGCACGTCCTCCAGCGCGACGAGGACGGACTGGAGAAGTGCGTCGCCTGTTTCCTCTGCGCCGCCGCGTGTCCCTCGAACTGCATTTACATCGAGGCAGCGGAGAACACGGCCGAGCGCCGCATCTCCGGCGCCGAGCGCTATGCCGCCGTCTACAACATCGATTACAACCGCTGCATCTTCTGCGGCTACTGCGTGGAAGCATGCCCCACGGACGCCATCACACACGGCCACGGCTTCGAGATTGCGACCTTCAACGCCTCGAACCTCATCTACCGCAAGGAACAGCTTCTCGTGAAGCTCGACACGCCGGCGCCGGCCCAGCTGCCACCGTCTTCCGTGGCCCAGCGAATGCCGGCCGGCACCGGCAACCGTCCCGCGCACGCGCGCTGATCAGCCGCGCTCATCGCAAAGAAAATGCCGGGCCCCTTGCGGGATCCGGCAGTACCACACTCAGGAGGAGATGTATGAAGCCGCGTCCGAGGAATCGTTGTCCGTCGAGCTGGGTTATGTCCGCCGTTGGTTAGAGCTGGGGCCCGTATTATTTCCTCGGACTTGCCAACGGTGGTGTGGGCGCACCGCATTCGCCCAACCCGCCGGATCAAGGGAACAGCACTGCGTTGGGACCGCTTACTGCTTCTGTCGGCCGTTGGCCGTATATCCGTTGCTGGCCGGCAGACGCCTTATGTAAAAGCAATTGCACCGCCAGAGATGCCATTCCGCGCACCTTGTTGCAAGCACGAGGGTTGCTGGTTGGCGTAGGCTGGCACGGGGATTTACGATTTGGTAACCGGTGGAACCCAGCTACTCACGTAGGGAAACCAGCTACTCAGGTTTGCGCTGCGTTCTCTGGTTTCCTCCGCGGCCTCTGCGTTTCAAGCGTTTGACGTTATGTCCGAATTCTTTAAAGCCGTTGCTCAGCGCGTGGTCGTCTACGACGGCGCCATGGGCACCAACATCCAGGTGCGCCAGCCCTCGGTCGACGACTTCTGGGGCAAGGAGGGCTGCAACGAACTCCTCGTGCTCTCGCGGCCGGACATCATTCGCGACATCCACGCCAGCTTCTTCGCCGTCGGTTGCGACGTCGTCGAGACCAACACCTTCGGCTCCACCTCCATCGTCCTCGCCGAGTATCAGCTCGAATCCAAAGTCGGCGAGCTCAACCGCGTCGCCGTGAAGCTCGCGCGTGAAGCGGCGCAACAGTTCTCCACCAAAGCCAAGCCGCGCTTTGTCGCCGGCTCCATCGGCCCCACCACCAAGCTGCCGTCCCTCGGACACATCGGCTTCGACCCCATGGTCGCCAGCTACATGGAGCAGATGACGGCGCTCATCGAGGCCGGCGTCGACCTCCTGCTCATCGAGACCTGCCAGGACTTGTTGCAGACGAAAGCCGCGCTCGTCGCCGCCTTCGAATCCATGCGCCACACCGGCAAGCGCCTGCCCGTGCAGGTGCAGGTCACGCTCGAAGCCACCGGCACCATGCTGCTCGGCACCGAGATCGGCGCCGCGCTCACCGCGCTCGAGCCTTACGACGTGGACGCCATCGGCCTCAACTGCGCCACCGGCCCGCGCGAGATGAACGACGCCGTCCGCTACCTCTGCCACAACTCGCCCAAGCACGTCTCCGTCCTGCCCAACGCCGGCCTGCCGCAGAACGTCGGCGGCAAGGCTGTCTACGGACTCACGCCTGCCGAGCTGGCCGAGTTCCACAAGCGCTTCGTCGCCGAATACGGCGCGCGCATCGTCGGCGGATGCTGCGGCACCACGCCCGAACATCTCCAGGCCGTGGTCGCGGCCGTCAGTGGCATCGAGCCCGCCAAGAGGGAAGTGGCGCTCACCGCTGCGGCATCGAGCGCGTACTCCATGGTCCCGCTCGATCTCGATCCCAAGCCGCTCGTCGTCGCCGAGGAGATGAACACCACCACGCGCGTCGAGGGCTTCCGCAATCTCGTCCGCGCTAAGAAGTACGACGACATCCTCGCGCTCGCCAAGAAGCTTGTCGCCGAAGGCTCGCACATGCTCGACCTCTGCTGCGCCATCGTCGGCGAGGACGAGAAGGCATACATGACCTCCGTCCTCGAGAAGATCGCCACGCGCGTCCCCGCGCCCGTGCTCGTCGATTCCACCGAGGCAGACGTCATCGAAGAAGCGCTCAAGCGCATCCCCGGCAAGGCCATCATCAACTCCATCAATCTTGAAGATGGCGAGAAGCGCACCTCGAAAGTCCTGCCCATGGCCAAGCGCTACGGCGCTGGCGTCATCGCGCTCACCATCGACGAAGACGGCATGGCGCTCACCGCCGCCAAAAAGACGGCCATCGCCAGGCGCATCTTCCAGCTCGCGACCGAAAAGTACGGCATCCGCCCGCAGGACCTCGTCTTCGACGCCCTCACCCTGCCCATCTCCACCGGGCAGGACGAATATCGCAACGCCGGCATCGAGACGCTCAACGCCGTCCGCCAGATCAAGCACGAGCTGCCCCTCTGCCATACCATCCTCGGCGTCTCCAACATCAGCTTCGGTCTCAACACCTACGCGCGCCGCGTGCTGAACTCCGTCTTCACCCACGAAGCGGTCAATCACGGGCTCGACATCGCCATCGTCAACTACAGCAAGATCTATCCCTTATACAAGATACCTGATGTAGAAGTTGAGCTGGCGCGCAAGCTCATCTACCACGACGTCTCCGGCGGCGACCCGCTGCAGAAGTACATCGCCTATTTCACCGGCCTCGAGAACCAGGGCAGGAAGCCGGAGGAGCGTGTCCACGTCGAGGAACTGAGCGTCGAAGACCAGCTCAAGCACTGCATCATCTCCGGCGAGAAGGCGCTCGGGGAGGGCGCCCGCCGCCGCTCGCTCGAGCAGGTCCTCGAAGACGCCCTCGCCACCTACACCCCGCTCGACCTCATCAACAACGTCCTGCTCGACGGCATGCGGACCGTGGGCGACCTCTTCGGCGCCCGCAAGATGCAGCTCCCCTCCGTGCTCGATTCCGCCGCCGTCATGAAGCAGGCCGTCGCTTATCTGGAACCAAAGATGGAGAAGCTGGAAGGCTCGCAGAAGGGCACCATCGTCCTTGCCACCGTGAAGGGCGACGTCCACGATATCGGCAAGAACCTCGTGGACATCATCCTCTCCAACAACGGCTACAAGGTCGTGAACCTCGGCATCAAGCAGCCCGCCGACGCCATCATCCGCGCCGCGCAGGAGCACAAGGCCGATGCCATCGGGCTCAGCGGCCTGCTCGTGAAGTCCACCGTCGAGATGAAGTACGTGCTCCAGGACCTCACCCAGCAGGCGCTTGATTTCCCCGTCATCTGCGGCGGTGCCGCGCTCACCCGCAAGTACGTGGAAGACGACCTGCGCCGCGAATACCAGCGCGGCGTCTTCTACGGTGAAGACGCTTTCAGCGGCCTCCACATCATGCAGGACCTCACGGCAAAGATTGCCGCCGATGGCCCGCGCGAGAAGCGCCTCACCGAGGGCCGCACCGTGAAGGAGTATGCCCGCGCCGCCGCCACCCTCGAGGCGGACCCCGGCGGCCCGCCGGCGCAGCCCTCCCCCTCGATCTCTCCCTCGCCCAACATTCCGCAGCCGCCCTTCTGGGGCGTGCGCGCCAAGAAAGACTTCGACCTGCGCCAGGTCTTCCGCTACATCAACGAGACCGCTCTCTTCAAGAACCAGTGGCAGCTCAAGACCGCTTCACAGGAAGACTACAAGCGTCTCGTCGAAGAGAAGTTCCGCCCCATCCTCAGGAAGCTGCAAGAGGAAGTTGCCGCCACCGGCGTCTTCGAGCCCAAGGCCGTCTATGGTTGGTTCCCCTGCCAATCGGAAGGTAACGACGTGGTTGTGTACGATCCGCGGCTCCTCGAAACTCGAGACCCGAAACTCGAAACTGAGCTCCTGCGCATCACCTTCCCCCGCCAGCGCGAGGGACGCAAGCTCTCCATCGCCGATTTCTTCCTGCCGCGCTCCTCCGCCAAGTTCGACGTCATCGGCTTCTCCGTCGTCACCGTCGGCGCCCGCGCTTCCGAAGAAGCGCACAAACTCTTCGAGCACGGCGAGTACACCCGCTATCTCTATTTCCACGGACTC
This sequence comes from Candidatus Korobacter versatilis, assembly GCA_016185395.1. Lineage (GTDB taxonomy): Bacteria > Acidobacteriota > Terriglobia > Terriglobales > Acidobacteriaceae > JACPNR01. The sequence continues at coordinate 375,902 of JACPNR010000004.1, read as the reverse complement.
GGCGTCGAGACCGCCGAGGCCCTCGCCGAACTGTTGCACAAGAAGATGAGGGAAGAACTCGGCATCGCCGGCGAAGACGCGCCCCGCATCAGCGACCTCTTCCACCAGAAGTATCGCGGCTCGCGCTATTCCTTCGGTTATCCTGCGTGCCCGAACCTCGAAGACCAGACCAAGATCTTCGCGCTGCTGAAGCCGGAGGAGGCCATCGGCGTCCACCTCAGCTCCGGCTTCCAGCTCGAGCCCGAACAGTCCACCAGCGCCCTCGTTGTCCACCACCCGCAAGCGAAATACTTCGTGGTTTAGACCTTCGTGTCCTTCGTGGTTGAGCTTTTTGTGCGCCGCGACTAACATCCTGCCTCTCCCTTCCAGGCCCGCGGAGGTGCCTTCGTCGTGCTCGGCCGCACCGTCTCCCATTACCGCATCCTCGAAAAACTCGGCGGCGGCGGGATGGGCGTCGTCTACAAGGCCGAGGACGTCAACCTCAAGCGCATCGTTGCGCTCAAGTTCCTCGCTCCGGAACTGTATAAGGACCCGCAAGCGCTGGAGCGTTTCGAGCGCGAGGCCCGCTCCGCCGCGCTGCTCAATCATCCCAACATCTGCGGCATCTACGAGATCGAAGAGGACGAAGGCAAGCCCGTCCTGGTGATGGAATACCTCGAGGGCGAGCCCCTGTCGAGGCACATCGCTGGCAATCAGAGAGACCCGCGCGAACTGGTCTCGATCGCCGTCAAGGTCGCGGAGGCGCTCGAGACCGCGCACGCGCAGGGCATCATCCATCGCGACATCAAGCCGGGGAACATCTACCTCACGCCCCGCGGCCCCAAGGTGCTCGACTTCGGCTTGGCGAAAGTGATGCAGCCGCCCACCGAAGCAGCGCCCGACGACGACACCGCCCTCGGACTCCCCTACGCCGACGAGCCCACCTCCAGCGGCGACCAGATGCCCGGCACCGCCTTCTACATGTCCCCGGAGCAGATCAAGGGCGACGACTTGGATCCCCGCACCGACTTGTTCTCGCTCGGCGTCGTCCTCTACGAGATGGCCACCGGCGTGCGCCCTTTCCGCGGACGCAACGTCGTCCTCACCCTGCACGCCATCCTGCACAAGAAGCCGCTGCCGCCTCGCCAGTCGAATTCGCGCATCCCGCCGCACCTCGAGACCATCATCGGCAAGGCGCTCGAGAAAGACCGTGGCCAGCGTTACCAGTCCGCCAAAGAGCTGCGCCAGGACCTCGAGGTCGTGCAGCGCGAGCTGGAGCTCCTTGCCGCCGGCGGCAAGCTGCCCTCCCGCCTCACCGCCGCCTCCACCGGGGCTTTCCGCACCGGGCGCCGGCGCTCCCGCTATATCCAGGTTGCCCTTGGCGTCGCGTTGCTCATGGCCATCGTGGTCATCGTGGCGCTCTGGAACAAGCACACTCGAGGGATGGGCACCGTCCACGCCGGCTTGAACACCGTCGCGGTGCTGCCCTTCAAGAATGCCGGCAACGATCGCGGCGAAGACTTCCTCAGCCTCGCGCTCGCCGACGAGGTCGCCAGCACGCTCACCTACTCACCCAACCTCGAAGTCCGCCCCGTCTCCTCGTCAGAGAAATATGCCGACAAAGATCCGCAGCATGCGGGCAAAGACCTCCACGTCGGCACCGTGCTCGCCGGACACTTCCTCCGCTCCGGTGACGAAGCGCGCGTCACCGTCGAAGCCATCGACGTCGAAAGCAACCGCCTGCTCTGGAAGGGCGAGGTCATCGGCCCCGCCAAGGACCTCACGCCGCTCCAGGACAAACTCGCCACCCTCGTTCGCCGCGAGCTGCTGCCCGTGTTAGGCGTCACTTCGGTCGAGAGCGCCACGCGCCCGCGCAACGCGCAGGCCTACGACCTCTACCTGCGCAGCGTTTCCATCCCGCACGACCCCGCGCCCAACAAGGAAGCCATCTCCAGCCTGGAGCGCGCCGTCGGACTCGACCCCAGCTACGCCCCGGCATGGGACGCCCTCGGCCGCCGCTACTACTACGACGCTTCTTACGCCGGCGGTGGCCGCGAGACCTTCCAGAAGTCCAACGCCGCGCACGAGCGCGCGCTCTCGCTCGACCCCAACCTCGTCCCCGCCGCCGCCCACCTCACCCGCAACTGGGTCGAGCAGGGAGAACTCGCCAAGGCCTACCAGCGAGCGCAGGAACTGGTGCGGCAGCGCCCGAAGAGCGCCGAGGCGCACTTCACCCTCGGCTACGTGCTGCGCTACGCCGGTATGCTCGAACCCGCCCGCAAAGAATGCGACGCCGCCCTCGGACTCGACCCCGGCAACTTCGTTTTCCGCTCCTGCGCCTTCGCCTTCTCCGAAGCGGGCCAAGCCGACCGCGCGATGGAGTATCTCCGCCTCGACTACGGCTCGGAGTATTCCACCAACGTGCTGCCCACCGTCTTGTTACGGCAAGAAAAGATCACCGAGGCGCGCGACGCCTCCGCCAAGGTCACCCGCAACACCGTCTGGTTCGGAGACCTGCTGCGCGCCTGTCTAGACGCCAACCAGGGTGGGGAAGCGCAGCAACTCGCGCAGGCCGCTTCACCGGTGCTGCTCGGCCTGCGCGACCCGGAGCTCAAGTATCACCACGCCACGGTCCTCTCCTACTGCGGGCAGAAGGACCTCGCCATGCAACTCCTCCGCAGCTCCATCGCGCAGAACTACTGCGCCACCGACGCCCTCGAGAAAGACCCGCTCCTCGAAAAGCTCCGCAGCCATCAGGATTTTCCCGCCCTGCGCCAGGCCGCCAGGCGCTGCTCCGCCGCCATCCCATCCGGTTCCGAATAGGTTTGCAGGAGAAAAGAGAAGAGAAACTGGCGGAGAGGGAGGGATTCGAACCCCCGATACCCTTTCAGGTATGGCCGCTTTCGAGGCGGCTCGTTTCAACCACTCACGCACCTCTCCGCGCCGTCCGCAGTCACCGGTGGTGGTCGCACCGGGTGACCCTACAGATTGAAAGCGCGACGAGCGTCGCGCCTGCCTCTATTTTAGCAAAGCGCCATCGCCAAGCTCTCACTCCGCGTTGCCGCGCCGCTCCCGGAAGAATGCCTGCATCATCTCGGCGCAGCGCCCGCCCAGGACGCCCCACGCCACTTCCACTTTGTGGTTGAGTTCCGGCGCGTTCAGTACCGTCATCACGGAATGCACCGCGCCCGCCTTCGGGTCATCCGCGCCGTAGATCAATCGCCGGATGCGCGCGTGCGTCATCGCTCCCGCGCACATCGCGCACGGCTCGATGGTGACGTAGAGCTCGCACCCCAGCAACCGATGGTTCCCGATCGCCGCCCCGGCCGCGCGCATGGCCACCACTTCCGCGTGCGCCGTGGGATCGTTGTCCAGCAGGTTCCGGTTGTGCCCGCGTCCAACCACGTTGCCGTCACGCACCACCACCGCGCCCACCGGGACCTCCCCCGCGGCCTGCGCCTTCGCCGCCTCCCGCAGCGCCTCTTCCATGTACAGGATGTCCTGTTGCAGTCGCTGGTCCATGCGCGTCCGTCGAAAAGCAGGGTAGCTGCTGGCCCATTCTACGGCGAACTTCCTTCCACCCCGGCAAACCCGCCGCTGTTAACCACTTTCTAACCACGCAGCACTGCTTCTCTGCTCGCGCCGCAAGCGCGGGCGCGGTTACAGAACGCCCAAAGGGAACCCACAGGAGTACCACCATGAAGAAAGCAATCTCTGTCCTCTCCATCCTGCTGCTCGCGGCGGCCGTAGGCCTGGCGCAACAGTCTTATCCGAGCGGCTCGCCTGCGCCCGCCGACCAGCAGTCCACCATCATCCGCGGGTGCTTGAGCGGCGCGGAAGGCAACTTCACACTCTCCCAGGAGCAGACCGGCTCCACCTTCAAGCTCTCCGGCCAGGACAGCTTGTTGAAGGACCACGTCGGCCACATGCTCCAGCTCAACGGACATCAGGACTCGAGCGCTTCCACCAGCTCCGGCAGCAGCGACCAGGCGAGCACCGGCTCGTCCACCGCCGCCTCGCAGCCGGTCTTCATCGTCAACGATGTCCAGATGATCGCGGACAAGTGCGCTTCCAGCACCAGCTCCGCGGCTCCGGCATCCGCCACCCAGCCCGCGACCGACATGAGCACCCAGTCGGCCGCCGCTTCTCAGCCGGCGGCGGGGACCTCCACCACCGATCAGTCAGCTTCGACGGCCGGCGCCACGCAGCCCTCGAGCGGCATGAGCAGCCAGTCGGCGGCTTCCGAGCCTTCGGCCAGCGCATCCACCACCACCGGCGCGACCTCCACGGACGTCAATAGCCAGTCGAGCCCCACCGCCGCCACCGGCAACTCGGCTGCTCCTGAAGCCGGCGCCGCCGCCGCCAACCCGCCGGCGAACGACACCGCTTCCGCCTCTACCAGCACCGGCAGCACCACCACGGATGTCGCCGCCGGCCAGACCAGCACCGCGAACGTGACCACCGGCGCTGCTGCTCCGGCAGACCAATCCGCCGCTGCACCGGCTGCTGACCAGTCCGTTGCCGCACCGGCGGATCAGTCCGCGCAAGCCAACGCCGGCGAACAGCAGGGAACGGAAACGGCCAGCAAGAAGCTGCCGCAGACCGCCTCTCCGCTGCCGCTGCTCGGCCTGCTCGGCCTCGGCTCGCTCGCTGTCGGCGCGTTCTCGCGTCGCAAGCGGTAAGAGCCGCTTCACCAGCACCAAACACGAACGCCCGGGGCAAAATGCCCGGGCGTTTTTGTTTTCTCGATCGTCAGGACCCGGATGGCGCGGCCGCCCTCGGCAGCGGCCTTTGACTCTGCGCCTTTGACCTTCGGCCACTGTGCACGGTGGACTGTCCACTGTGCACTAGCGTGGCTGTTGCTGCGTCATGCAGTGCATCGCGCCCAATCCCCAGATGAAGTCGCGCGAGTAAATAGGCACGATCTCGCGGGTGGGGAACAACCGCGCCAGCGTATCCAGCGCGAGCTTGTCATTCGGGTCGCCGAACACCGGCGCCAGCACCGCCGCGTTCGCGATGTAGAAGTTCGCATAACTGGCCGGCAGCCGCTGGCCTTCCATCACCACCGGGCCGGGCATCGGCAGTTCGACGACGTTGAGGCCAGCGCGTTTCAGGTCGCGCACGTTCTCTGCCAGCGCCTTGTAGTTCGCGTCCTTCTTATTGCCCTCGCTCGCCGCGACGACCGTTCGCGGTCCGGCGAAGCGCGCGATGTCGTCCACGTGCCCGTGCGTGTCGTCGCCTGCGATGCCGCGCTTCAGCCATATCACCCTGTTCGCGCCGAGGTACGTCGCGAACACCCACTCCAGGTCGCGGCGCGACATCCCCGGATTGCGCGCCTGCTTGCGGCTGAGCAAACACTCTTCCGTCGTCAGCAGCGTGCCGCGCCCATTCACCTCGATGGAGCCGCCCTCGAGCACCACGTGTCGCGCCTCGTGCTCGACCACCAGGCGCGACACGCCGAGCTTCCTCGCCACGAACTCCGGCACGCGCTGGTCCTTCTTCCAGTCCGGATACTTCGCCCACGCGTTGAACTTCCAATGGGTCGCGACGAGGTCCGTCCTCCGTTTGACGAATATCGGTCCGGAATCCCGCGTCCACACCCGGTCCGTCGGACAGCGATGAAACCGAACATTCTTCAGCGGCACATCGCTGCGCGAGAGCACATCGGCCGCCGCCCGCTGCTGCTTCGCGTCGCGCACCAGGATCTCGCAGCGCTCGCCCTTCGCGATCCATCGGACGATCTCCGCGTAGATCCACGGGATCGACGCCAGCTTGCCCGGCCAGTCGCTCTCTTTGTGCGGCCACGCGATCCACGTCGCCGCGTGCGGCTCCCACTCCGCCGGCATGCGCAGGCCGGTCGCTTGAGGAATCGGGGAACGTCCCTTCGGACTGGGTGGGCGCCGGCGACCCGCCGGCGCGAGCGAGCGCGCCATCAGTCAATGACCCGCTGCGTGATGGGCGCGTACGCGTCGATGCGGCGGTCGCGCAGGAACGGCCAGTTGCGCCGCACGTCCTCGAGCCGCCCCAGGTCCATCTCCGCGACGAGTATCTCCTCTTTATCGTGGCTTGCCTCGGCGAGCACCGTGCCGAACGGATCGCAGATGAACGAGCCGCCCCAGAACTCCAGGCCTTCGCCCTCCGCCCGGTTTCCGCGGATGTCGCCGTGCTCGAAGCCCGCGCGGTTCACCACCGCCACGTACACGCCGTTCGCGATGCCGTGCGCCCGCTGGATCGTCCGCCACGCGTCGTGTTGCGCTTTGCCGAACTGCGCCTTCTCTGCCGGATGCCACCCGATCGCCGTCGGATAGAACAAAACATGCGCGCCCTGCAGCGCCGTCAAACGCGCGCCTTCGGGATACCACTGGTCCCAGCACACCAGCGTCCCGATCCGCCCGGCGGCGGTGTCGAACGCCTTGAAGCCCAGGTCTCCGGGCGTGAAGTAGAACTTCTCGTAGTAGAGCGGGTCGTCGGGGATGTGCATCTTGCGGTAGATCCCCTTCGTCGTCCCGTCCGCGTCGATTACCGCGGCGGTGTTGTGGTACACGCCGCGCGCCCGCTTCTCGAACACGGACGCGATCACCACGACCTTATTGTCTTCGGCCGCCTGCGCCAGCGCGTCCGTCGTGGGGCCGGGGATCGGCTCCGCCAGGTCGAACAGCGCCGCATCCTCGCGTTGGCAGAAGTACTGCGTGCGAAACAACTCCGGCAAGCAGACGACGTGCGCGCCCTGCCGCGCCGCGTCTTTCACCCGCGCCACCGCCTTCGCCACGTTCGCGTCCGGATCGGGCCCGCACGACATCTGCACGAGTCCAACATTGAATTTCTCGGCCATCGATTCCTAGCATAACAAAACCACGACCGTTGTCATTCCGGGCAGAAGCCTCCCGCCGCGCGCATTGACGCCGACGCGCCGCACACTGTAGCTTCTCAAGTTCCGCAATCTTGGAGCGCCGGCGTCCCGCCGGCTGGAGCGCGGGCATCTTGCCCGCGCTCACATCACGAGGTGACGGTTTGAAGTCCAGGCACGGCCACGGCAAGGAAGCGAAACCGGCAAAAGGGAAGAAGCGCACGCCGCCTCCCGGCGAAGGTTCCGGCATCGAGCGCAAGCTGCACGACCCCATCGCCGACCACCTGCAGCCCGTCTACCCGCTCGACCTCTCGAAGGTCAAGTCGGTCGACGACCTCGTCCGCCAGATGGCCGACACCGCTTTCACCGGACGCCAGCTCGGCGAAGCCGCCGACGTCCTCGAAGCCATGGCGCGCGACAAAGATTGCTTCGTCGTCATGACGCTCGCCGGCGCCATGACCGTCGCCAAGATGGGCCTCGTCATCGCCGACCTCGTCGACACCGGCATCGTCAACGCCATCGTCTCCACCGGCGCGCTCATGGCGCACGGCCTCGTCGAGGCCTCCGGACGCCACCACTACCGCTACGACCCTTCGATGAACGACGTCCAGCTCTACGAAGCCGGCTACAACCGCGTCTACGACACGCTCGAGCCGGAGAAGAACCTCGACGACATCGAAGCCATCGTCTTCGAAGTGCTCGAAGCCTGGGACCCGAAAGACATCCTCTGCTCCTACAAGCTCAACCACGCCATCGGAAAGTTCCTGCACAAGAACGTGGAAGGCCGCGGCATCCTGCGCTCCGCCTTCGAGAAAGACGTTCCCGTCTTCGTCCCCGCGTTCACCGACTCCGAGCTCGGCCTCGACGTCGCGCTCACCAACCGCATCCGCGTGCGCGACGGCAAACCCAAGTTCCGCTACGATCCCTTCGAAGACCTCGACCATTTCTCCGAGACCATGCTCAAGCAGAAGCGCATCGGCATCTTCACCATCGGCGGCGGCGTCCCGCGCAACTGGGCGCAACAGTTCGGTCCCTACACCGAGCTGCGCCACCGCCGCGCCGGTGAAGACGTCCCGCTCAAGCGCTACCACTATGGCCTGCGCATCTGTCCCGAACCGGTCTACTGGGGAGGGCTCTCCGGCTCGCCGTACTCCGAGGCCATCTCCTGGGGCAAGTTCGTCCCGCCGGATGAAGGCGGCAAATTCGGCGAAGTCTTCGTCGACGCCACGGTCGGACTCCCCATCATCGTCGCCGCCGTCCTCGAACGCCTGAGCAAAAAGAGATAGGCGCGGCACCTCGAAGATGCTCCGTTACAGCCGCCCACCTCGCCCGGGCACTCCCGCGGATTGTCATTCCGAGGGCCCCGCCATGCGGGCGACGAAGAATCTGCTGTTCGTCCGCACAAACGAAAAGGCCGCCTCGCGGCAGCCTCTGCTGACTCCTATCTCCTAACTACGAACTCCTGCTTTTCAATCAAAGATCAATATCGCCGCCGCGATCACCGTCGTCCACAATCCGCGCTTCGACCCCACCGCCGACTGCGTGTTGTTCATCGTGCGCACGATCTTGTTCGAGATGCGGTAGATCTGCTTCTTCTCGTCCCACGAAGAGTCCGGATCGAACTCCACGTCGAGCGTGGTCGCGAGCATCTCCGCCGCCAGCTCTTCCGCGTAGTCGCCGGCGATGTCGTCGGTCTCGCCGAAGGAGTGGTGCTCCGAAAGGTAGCCGTAGGTCGTGCGGTCGGCCGGGATCGCCAGCCCGATCGACGACGCCAGCAGCCGGTGCGGCTCGCGCGTCGAGTTCTCCGCCACCACCGCGAACACGACCTCGCCGTGGCTCAGATACTTCAATCCCTGCGTACGGGTGATCAGCTTGCAGTTCGGCGGGAAGATGGACGAAACGCGCACCAGGTTCTGCGACGCGATGCCCGCGTCGCGCAGCGCCAACTCAAAACTCGTCAGGCGCTCTTTGTGTTGTCCCACACCTTTCGTCAGAAAGATGCGCGTGGGGACCATGTCTTTGCCCAATTCTTGTTCCTCCGAAAGAGCCGCGAGAGTGTGGGTGAATCAAAAAATCTAACACAAAAGCCAACCACGAAGGACACTAAGTACACGAAGGCAGGAAAACCCGTTCGCCCTTTCCTTCGTGGACCTTCGTGACCTTCGTGGCTAAAGGCTTTGCGCCTGCGCCGGCTTCAGCTTCACCGCGATGTCAATGAACGCCAGCGCCGCGCGCGAGAGCGCCTTGTCCTTGCGGAAGACCAGCGCGAGGTCGCGCTTGATGTGCGCGTCGCCCAGCGGGACCGCCGCCAGCACCTTCGCCCGCACATCTTCCGCCACGTTCGATCTGGCAATGAATCCCACGCCCACGTCGGCGGCGACGAACCGCTTCAGCAGCTCGCTCGAATCCAGCTCCATCGAGATGTTCGCCTTCAGCTTGCGCTCGGCGAACAGGTTCTCGATGGCATCACGCGTCCGCCCAAAACGCGGCAGCAGCAGCGGGAACTTCACCACCTCGGCCAGCGTCGCCGACTTCATCTTCGCCAGCGGATGGTGCACCGGCGCGATCAGCACCAGCTCGTCGCGGTGGATCGGCACCACGGTCATGCGGTTGTCCGCCACCGGCAGCGACACCACGCCGAAGTCCACCGTGTTGTCGATGATGTACTCGAGTATCTTCGCGCGCTCCGCGCGATTGATGTTCACGCTCACGCTCGGATACTGCTTCTTGAACTCCGCGAACACCTCCGGCAGGATGTGCAGGCACGTCGCCTCGTTCGCGCCCACCACGATCTCGCCGCGCGGCACGCGCTCCATCTCCGCCAGCGAAGTGAGCATCGCCTTGCGCCGCTCCAGCGTCTCCTCCACGTAACTCTGGAACGCCTTGCCAGCTGCGGTGAGCGCGACCTTTCCGCCGGAGCGGTCGAACAGCTTCGCGCCGATCTCTTCCTCGAGCGCGCGGATCTGCGCGCTCACCGCCGGCTGCGTGCGGAAACGTTTCTCCGCCGCGCGCGAAAAACTCGCGTGCCGCGCCACTTCGAGGAACGTCTCTAGCTGATCGAAATCCATGCTGCAGCTATGGTGCAGTACGCAGCCAAAAAGCACAACCGAAACGCATCACACCAAGGTCACGGAGGTTTCACGAAGGACCTCCATTCGCACCTTCGTGCGGACTTCGTGCCCTTCGCGGGAACGCCTTTTCCTCGCTTTCCACCGCGTAAATCGCTGATTCCGCGGCGGCTCCAGCGCCATAACCAGCGCTTATCCCGCCGATAAAAACATTCGATTTCACAAACCCGCGCGCAGCCCTGAAGATGTCTTCAGGCTCGCCGCGGGCGAGTCTACCAGCCAACAAGTTCACCGGGCGCCAGGGAAGGCGACGCAAGCCGCCGGCTCCAGCGCCGAAGTATTTCAACCGCGGCCAACCGCACTCAAAGGAGAGCTCTCATGTCCGATCCGAAGACGGTCATGCAGTTCGTGAAGGACAACGGGGTCAAGCTGCTCGACCTGCGCTTCACCGACCTGCCGGGACTGTGGCACCACGTTTCCTATCCCATCGACCAGTTCACCGAGGCCTCCTTTGAAGACGGCTTCGGCATGGACGGTTCTTCCATCCGCGGCTGGGCCGCCATCCATGAGAGCGACATGCTGCTCATGCCCGACCCCGCCTGGTTCATGCTCGACCCCTTCACCGAGGTCCCCACGCTCGTCATGGTCGCCGACGTCATCGATCCCGTGACCAAGCAGCGTTACGACCGTGACCCGCGCTACATCGCCAAGAAGGCGGAGATGTATCTCGCCTCCACCGGCCTCGCCGACACCGCGTTCTTCGGCGCCGAAGCCGAGTTCTTCATCTTCGATAACGTCCGCTTCGACCAGCGCGAGAACGAGGGCTACTACCACATTGACGCCGACGAAGGCCGCTGGAACTCCGGCCGCAAAGAGAACAACCTCGGCTACCGCCCGCGCTTCAAGGAAGGCTATTTCCCCGTCCCGCCCACCGACCACTACCAGGACCTGCGCAGCGAGATGGCGATGACCATGCTCCAGTGCGGACTCGAGGTCGAGTGCCACCATCATGAAGTCGCCACCGGCGGCCAGACCGAGATCGACCTCAAGTTCAACAAGCTGGTCCGCTCGGCCGACAACATGATGATCTACAAGTACGTCGTCAAAAACGTCGCCAACCAGTACGGCAAGACCGTCACCTTCATGCCCAAGCCGCTCTTCCAGGACAACGGCAGCGGCATGCACACCCACCAGTCGCTGTGGAAGGCGGGCAAGCCGCTCTTCGCCGGCGACGGCTACGCCGGACTCTCCCAGATGGCGCTCTGGTACATCGGCGGACTCATCAAGCACGGCCCCGCACTCGCCGCCATCATCGCGCCCACCACCAACTCGTATAAGCGCCTCGTCCCCGGCTTCGAAGCGCCGGTGAACCTGGCGTACTCGCGCCGCAACCGCTCCGCCGCGTGCCGTATCCCCATGTACTCCGCCAGCCCCAAGGCGAAGCGCGTGGAGTTCCGTCCGCCGGACCCAAGCTGCAACCCCTACATGGCGTTCGCTGCCATGATGATGGCCGGACTCGACGGCATCGAGCACAAGATCGATCCCGGTCAGCCGCTCGATAAGGACATCTACGATCTGGGTCCGGAAGAATTGGCCAAGGTCCCCTCGATGCCCGGCTCGCTCGACGCCGCTCTCAATGCCCTCGAGAAAGACCACCAGTTCATGCTCAAGGGCGACGTCTTCACCGAGGAGCTCATCCGCACCTACATCGACTACAAGCGCGACAAGGAAGTGAAGGCCATCGCCCTGCGCCCGCACCCGTTCGAGTTCGCCCTGTACTACGACATCTAACGCTGCCTCAGATACCCAGGCCCGCCGAGGATCGGCGGGCCTTTTTCTTGTAGCGCCGGCGTCCCGCCGGCTGTGCCGCGGGCGTCCCGCCCGCGGCCCTTCGCCCACGGTGGACCTTCCTCCGTCCATTGGACTAGTCCCCAACCACTAGCTACGCGTCACTGCCTTTCCTTCTCCTCCCCCACCGCCGGCCCCGCCCTTCACCAGCCACGCCACGCCAAACGCCTCGATCGCCGCCGTCTCCAACACGAACGTCCATCCAGACGCCTTCCACGCCAGCTTCCTATCGTCCGAGAGCAACGCCTGCGTCCCCATGATCACCACACACGCGAGCATCACCAGCCCGCACGCCCAGAACAGCTTGTTGCGCCACGTGCCTTTCCCGTTGATGGTGAACAGAAGCAGCACCATCCCCGTGATGGCGAGAAAGAATATCGCCGCAAACGTGTAGTGCAGGGTGCCGACCAGGTCCTGCACCGGCGTTGGATGCTCCGGCGTAGTAGGGAAGAGCGCCACGCCGATGCCGAACCCTCCCGCCAGCAGGCTCGCCAATCGGTCTTTCACCTGCGGACCGCGATAGCACACCAGCACAATGCCGATCGCGCACAGCGTCCCGACCAGGATGTTCCGCGCCGACGTGTAGTAATACGCGCTGATCGAAGGTTGCCGCGCCTCGCGGCAGTACAGCCACGCGCCCCACCACACCGCGAACGGCAGCGCGCACCCCAGCACGCCGACCACCTTGCGCAGCAACCGATAGCTGTTCGCCTCCACCCCCGTCGGTTCCTGCAGCTTCCGCCTGAATCCGTGCGCAACCTCAGTGAAGTTCATTCTCCGCCTCCAGGCATGCTCGCGCTCGATGCCAGAGAATCTACCGCCGCGCAGGAAGGCACGGGAAAGAAAAGTCAGGCTGTTCTGTTTCTGGAACAGCCGCAGTCCCCCCACTCGCCCTTTCCTGACATATTAGCAACCAGATATATGACAATCTTTGTCATTGACAAGGAATATCCATTCCGCCTATTATCGTCTTCTCTTTATGTTCGCCTCTGGTGATCCGACCAACTACAGTCCATGCGAACCGGCCAGAACGGACGCATCGGGATACCCGATCCGCCATCGGGATACCCGATGCGTAACTTACTCATTCCACGACTCTTACTCCGCCACCCAGGGGGGAGGGGTATAACCCGATGACCGTCATCGCCACCCTCCACTCCGTGTCTCTGTACCTCCATGGTGGGTCGGGTCGCGAAACTAGCCACCAGCCACCATCGTTTCATTCAAGAATGAAAAGGAAGTAACCCGATGCCGTCTTCCCGAGAAACCGCCAACCGCATGCTCGCCGCCGCCGCCTTGTCGCCGCGCTGCCAGCATATCCGCTACAACAATCACCGCTGCGGCGCTCCCGCCCGCCGCGACAGCAACTGGTGCGTCTTCCACGCCGTGGATTACGAGGCCTTCGTCCCCGCCAGCGGCGTCCCCGAAGACGCTGCCAGCGTCCAGATCGAGATTGCCCGCGTCATCCGCGGCCTGCAGAACGGCGCCATGGAGCCCCGCGCCGCCGGCCTCATCCTCTACGGCCTCCAGCTCGCCAGCCAGAACCTCCGCCGCCTCGGCGAAGAAATGCCCTCGCTCGAGAACGACGCCTTTCCCGACCATCCCTACGACCTCGCCTGGCACATCTACCTCCGCCTCAACGCTCCGCCCGATCGCCAGGACCACGCCCGCGAACTCTGCCACCAACTTGCCAAATTCGTCCGCGGCGAGACGCCCTACAACCCCGCCGCGACCGAGAAGAAGGCGCCCACCCCAGCCTAGAAACCAGGGTAGAGACGCCCTTCTGGGCGTCTCCCGAGACGGGCAGAAGCCCGTCTCTACCGTAGATCTTCGCCCCAAGGGGTTCGGTTTCATCTGCGTTCATCCGCGTCCATCTGCGGCGAGAAAGGGTTTGGTGGATTTTCGGTTCTGGCAGGCCTACAATCCGCGGCACTTCACTCCAGGAGATGACTATGCGCAACCCCTCGTTGATTTGTAAGACATGGGTCCTCGGCCTCGTTTGCCTGAGCGCGACGCTCGCCGCCGCGCAGGGAAAGATCGCCAGCACATGGCACTGTCCGAAGCCGGCGGGCGGCGCCAACTACCAGATCGGCGACCAGCCGGGCCACAGCTATGCGCTCGTCCAGTACCACTGCACGGCGAGCAAGGGCGAGATCGCCACGGTCAAAGAGAAGGAAGGGACGAGCACGGAGTTCAGCGAGATGTCCGGCGACAAGTCCAGCGGCCACGGGATGTTCGTCGCCACCATGGCCAACGGCGACCACGTCCACTACAGCTTCACCTCGCAGTCCACGTGGAAGAACGGCATGATGCAGTCGGGTTCGAACAAGTTCGAGGTCAAGGGCGGCACTGGGAAATTTAAGGGCGCCAAGGGTTCGGGCACGTGCGCCGGCAAAGGGAACAAGGACGGCTCGGCCGACTTCACCTGCACGGGAACGTACACGGGCGTGATGTAGCGGCTGGTACCGTAAGCTTTTCGTTCTCCGCGCCTCTGCGCCTCGGCGTTGTGGTCGGGTTTTATCAGCGCGGTCCGCGTTCATCCGCGGCGAAAAGATCGCCTCGGCCGTTCGTCGGCTGCTGCACCGTGCTCTCGAGTTCCGCCAGCAGCCGCGCGAGCTCGCCGCGCAGCGCGCTGAACGCGGCTTGCGCTTCGGACGCGGTGAAGGCCCCGTCGCGTCCCATGCGCTCGAGGCGCAGCGCGGCCTCGGCCGCTGCCCCGCAGTAGAAGTTGCTGACCGCGCCCTTGAGCGCGTGCGCGGAGTCGCGCAGCGCCGTCGCGTCTGCCGCCACGATGGCGGCGGAGATGCGCGCGAGATGCTGCGGCGAATCCGCCTGGAAGATGGCGACCAGCTCCTTCAGCAGCTCGGCATCGCCGTCGAGGCTGCGGTCGAGCGCGGCGTGGTCGAGCACGGGTTCCGCGCGTGACGCTGGTTGCGCGGGCTTCGGCGACGAGCGCTTCTGTTTCGCTTGCGGCTTGACCGGCGTTTCTGGCTTCGCGGCAAATGGCATTTTCGCTGGAGTTGTTAGCGCGGCGATCGCCGCATGCAGTTCCTTGGCTTGCACCGGCTTCGAGAGGTAGCGGTCCATGCCGGCGGCGAGGCAGCGCTCTTCGTCTCCCTTCATCGCGTGCGCGGTGAGCGCGACGATGGGCACATGTTTGCCCGTCGCCTTCTCGGCGCGGCGGATGGCCTTGGTGGCTTCGAAGCCATCCATCACGGGCATCTGGATGTCCATGAGAACGAGGTCGAACGGTTCGCGCGCGGCAAGCGCGACCGCTTCCTCGCCGTTGAGGGCGACGATGACGGCGTGTCCCTGGCGCGCGAGCAGGCGCGTGGCCACCTTCTGGTTCACCACGTTGTCTTCCGCCAGCAGGATGCGCAGCGGGCGCGATCGCTCGCGCAGGCTGTGCCTGGTGGTGAGCGATTGGCGGCCTTCGCGCTTGCCGAGGACGGTCAGGATGGCGCTGAGCAGCTCCTTCTGCTTGATGGGTTTGGTGAGGTAGGCAGAGACGCCGAGTTCGCGGCAGCGGGCCGCGTCGCCGCGCATTCCCGCGGACGATAGCATCATGATGGTGCTGTGGTCGAGCTCGCGCATCTGCTTGATGCGCTGGATGAGGGTGAAGCCATCCATCTCGGGCATCTGCGCGTCCACCAGGATGAGCGGGAAGCCCTGCGCGGCGGAAGAGCCGGCGAGCAGCGCGAGCGCACCCAGTCCGCTGGCGACCTCGGTCGGGCGCATGTGCCACTGGGAAAGCGTGTCGTGCAGGATGCGGCGATTGGTGGCGTTGTCGTCGACGACGAGCACGGGTAAGTCGACGAGGTTGACGGGACAGGCGGACGCGCGCGGACGCGCGGAAGCGATGCCGGCGCGCGCGGTGAAGTGGAACGTGCTGCCCTTGCCGGGCTCGCTCTCCACCCAGATGCGTCCGCCCATCATCTCGACCAGCCGCGCGGAGATGGTGAGTCCGAGGCCAGTGCCTCCGTATTTGCGGGTCATGGAGTTGTCCGCTTGGGTGAACGCGGAGAAGACCAGCTCCTGCTGCTCGCGCGCGATGCCGATGCCGCTGTCGGTGACCTGGAAGTGCAGCGTGATGTCTTGCGGCTGCGAGTGGCCTTCGGCATCGTTTTCTATTTCGCAGCGCACGACGATCTCGCCCTGCTCGGTGAACTTGATGGCGTTGCCGACGAGGTTGAGCACCACCTGCCGCAAGCGCGATGGATCGCCGATGAGCGACTGCGGCACTTCCGGCGGGACAAAGCACGCGAGCTCGATGCCTTTCTGGTCGGCGCGCCATCCCATGGTGCGCATGGCGTCGTCGAGCGCGTCGCGCAGGTCGAACTCGATGGCCTCGAACTCGAGCTTGCCGGCCTCGATCTTGGAGAAGTCGAGGATGTCGTTGATGACGGTGAGCAGGGAATCAGCCGAGCTCTTGACCATGGCGAGGCATTCGACCTGGTCGCTGGTCATGTCCATGTCGAGCAGGAGTTCGGTCATGCCGATGATGCCGTTCATCGGCGTGCGGATCTCGTGGCTCATGTTGGCGAGGAACTCGCTCTTGGCGCGGTTGGCGGCTTCCGCGGTGGTCTTGGCCGCGAGCAGCTCGGTCTCCGCTTGCTTGCGCTCGGTGATATCCATCATCACGCCGACCATGCGGATGGCCGAGCCGGAGTCATCGCGCAGCACTTCGCCGCGGTCGAAGATCGATGCGTACGTGCCGTCGTGGCGGCGGAAGCGGTATTCCGCCGCCCAGCTGGACGAAACGGTGGCGATGACGTGCGCTATATCGTGCTCGACGCGGTGCGCGTCGTCAGGGTGGATGCGGGCGCTCCAGGCCTGGATATCGTGCCGCACCTCGCCGGCGCTGTATCCGAACAGCCGCTGGAAGTTCTCGTTCCACCACACGTTGTCGGTGAGCAGGTCCCAGTCCCAGAGGACGTCGCTGGTGGCGGTGGAGATGAGGCGGAAGCGCTTCTCGCTCTCCTGCAACAGGTAGCGCGCCCGCTCCGTCTGGCGAGTGACGCGGAGGAACCGGAAGCCGCCGAGCAGCGTGCCGAGCACCGCCAGGCTCGCGGCAGTCGCGACGCGAAGGAGCGAAGCCTCGGCCAGCGCGCGGTTCTGTTCCTCGGTCTGGAGGATCCAGCGCACTTGCCGGACTTTCAAGTCGTCGATCGCGGTGATCACCTCCTGAATGACGGCGTTGTACTCGGCGCTGTGGAGGAACTTCCCGGCCTCGCGCTCGTGGCCGGTGCGTCCCAGCGACTCGATCTTGTCGAGCTGGAGAAAGTAGGTGTGAAGGACGGCCGCAACTCGTTGGTGAGCGGCGCGCACCTCGGGCGCGAGGTCGGCGCGCGCACCGAAGGCCGCAGTGGTAGCGCGCACGTCGGCGGAGAGAGCGGCGATCTCGCCCACGAAGAGAGAAGTCTCGGCCTCACTGTTCTCCGCCAGCAGGTCGCGGGAAGCGACGCGCAGGCGCTGGAACGAGGTGGCGATCTGCGAGATCTCGATGAGCTGCGCGCTGCCTTGCTCGACCAGGCGGCGCTGCGCCAGGTCCATGCTGCGCAGGTTGCTGAGGCTCATCCAGCCGATGGCTACGAGCAGCGCGACCACGGCGAACGTTCCCGCCAGGATGCCGCGGACGGCCCGGCGCTCGGCGCGTTGCGCGCCTCTTTTTGGCGCTGCCGTCGATGGTCCCCTGAGTAGCGCTGGCATGTAGCAGGGTTACCACTTGGGTAAAGGAGAACGGTTGGAGAATGAAGGCGCGGCGCGAAGGGTGTCCCGATTCGGGACGGCGTGATAGTCATCTCTGGCGCCTGGCGACGCACGTAGAAGACGTGACGCCGGAAGAGATGAAGCGCCGCATGGCGGCGATGCCGGCGAAGAAGTAGCGCGAAGGTGAGTGTCGGCGTCTGTGTTAGGTTTTCTCCGTGGCGAGCACGGTGAAAATCCCGTTTCGAGACCGCCTGGTCGCGGAGCAGAACCTCGAGCGCATCCGCCAGCGGCTGTCGGCGATCGCCTACGACGCGCTGCCCAACCTGCTGGCTGATTCGACCGACCCAGATTCCGCGCTGAACCTGCTGGAGCGCCTGTGCGCGACCGCGGAGGAGCCGGTTCTGAAGCTGTTTGCCCGCTCGACGCCGCGAGACCAGGCGTTACTCCACTACGTGGTCGAACTCTTTGCCCATTCGCAGTTCCTGGGTGAGACCCTCATCCAGAACTCCGACCTGCTGCACACGCTGGCGCGGGAAAAGAACCTCGATCGCTCGCACGGCCGCGAGGACTATCGCGAGCACTTCGCGCGCTTCGCTTCGCGTTCCCTCGAGACAGACGTGGCGCTGCTGCTGGCGCGCTTCAAGAAGCGGGAATACGTGCGCATCGTGCTGCGCGACGTGCTCGGCATCGCCACGCTGGCGGAGGTGACGGCGGAGATATCCGCGCTCTCGGACGTGCTGATCGAGGAGGCGTTGCGCTCGGCTTCCGCCGACCTGCAAAAGCGGTATGGCGCGCCGCAGACCACGGACGCGCAAGGACGCGCGGTGGAACCGGCGTTCACGGTGCTCGCGCTCGGCAAACTTGGCGGCAACGAGCTGAACTACAGCTCCGACATCGACCTGCTGTACCTCTTCGGCGACGGCGAGCGTCATGGTGAGGGGCGGGGCGAGCTGCGCGAGACGACCAACCGCGAATACTTCATCCGCCTGGCGCAGCAGGTCACCGAGACGCTGGGAAAAGTGACGGCGGAAGGGCAGGTGTTCCGCATCGACCTGCGGCTGCGTCCGCAAGGCCGGGAAGGCGAGCCCGCAGTCGCGCTCTCGCACGCGCACCGCTATTACTCGGAACGTGCGCACGACTGGGAGCTGCAAGCGCTGATCAAAGTGAGGCATTCGGCAGGGGACGTTGGGCTGGCGCGGGAGTTCATCCGCGGAGTGCAGGCGCGGGTCTACAAAGGCGGGACCGAGGAGGACATTCCGGGTGGAGGTCCCTCGCTGCGCTCGGGATCTGGCCAGTCGGCCCCCGCTTCGCTCACGCCTCCAGAACGGCTCAACTTCTCGGCCATCGAGACGGCGCTGAACACGCGCGACAAGATATCAAACCAGCGGCGGCGCGCGGTCGCAAGCGGGCAGGAGAGCGCCAGCATCGACGTGAAGCTCGACCGCGGCGGCATCCGCGACATCGAGTTCCTAGTGCAGTGCCTGCAGCGCGTGTATGGCGGCAAGGAGCGCTGGCTGCGCTCCGGCGGGACGCTGTTCTCGCTGCAGAAGCTGCATGACAAGCAACACCTTGGGGGCAAGGACTTCCACGAGCTGACGCTGGCCTACGAGTTCCTGCGCAAAGTGGAGCATCGGCTGCAACTGCGGCGGGGACAGCAGGTGCATCGCTTGCCAGAGTCGCAGGATGAGCTGCGCGTGATAGCGCGGTCGGTGACGGAAGAGGCGAAGACCGGCGAAGAATTCCGCGACCTGGTCGAGCAGCGCATGGCGGCGGTGGCCGGGATCTACCAGCGCATCATCCACAGTCAGCAACAGCAGGAAGGCAAGGACCGCGAGGCGGAGTTCCGGCTGGCGGCGACGATCGAGTCGAGCGGCGACCAGTCGTATCAGCAACTGCTGGAACGGCTGGCGGCGGATTCTCCCGCGCTCTACGAAGTGGCGGTGCGGCGGGAACTCGCGAGCCACACGCGGCGCAACCTGCATCGTTTCCTGAGTTCGGCATTCACCGGGTCGGAGCGTTACGGCGCCATCCTGCGCGAGCCGCAAGCGGTGGAGCGCGCATTGCGGCTTTTCGGGGCGAGCGACTATCTGACCGAGATGCTGATACGCCATCCGGAAGAGATAGCGACGCTGGCGCGGCTGCGCGGCGAGAACCGCGCGGGCGAAGCGCCGCTGTTTGGCAACGAACCGATGAGCGCGGCCTCCGCGGACCCGGTGTTCGATTACGTCGCGCAGGCGAAGCTCGCGCACCCGGAGCGATTGGCGTTGCTGCGGCAGCACTACCGGCATCGCGTGTTCGCGGCGGCGGCGTGCGACGTGATGGAGTTGCGCGGGGTATACGACTCGCTGGCGGAGATGACGACGGCGGCCGACGAGGCGACGCAAGCGGCGCTGGCGATCGCGGGCGCGCCGGCGGGATTCGCGGTGGTTGCGCTGGGAAGGCTGGGCACGGAGGAGTTCGACGTGGCGTCGGACGCCGACTTGCTGTTCATCCACGATGAGGGGACGGACATCAAGGCGGCGACGCGAGCGGCGGAACGGATGATGGAGGCGCTGGCCTCGTACACGCAGGAGGGCACGGTGTTTGCCGTGGACCCGCGGCTGCGTCCGCGAGGCGCCGAGGGGGAGCTGGTGACGACACCGAAGGCGCTCGCGCAATACTTCGCGACGGAAGCACAGGCGTGGGAGGCGCTCACCTACACCAAGCTCCGCTTTGTCACCGGCAACGAAGCGTTGGCGGAACAGGCCATCGCGACCACCCAGCAGGCGATGCGCCGGTTCCGGGTGGGCAACGCGCTGGCCGAAGAAGTACGTGCGATGCGGACGAAGCTGGAGAAGTCCGACAGTGCCGCGAACTTCAAAGTCGCCCCGGGCGGATTCTACGACGTGGATTTCAGCGCCAGCTATCTGCTGGTGCGACACGGCATCGGGGAAACGCGCGGGAACATCCGCGAGCGCCTTTACAGCCTGGCGGAGCGCGGCCTGCTCTCGGACGCGGACTGCGCCACGCTCGACGCTGCGGCGGAACTGCTGCGGACGCTCGAGCACGTGATACGGCTTGTCCTGGGACGCGCGCGCAAGTCGCTGCCGGTGGTGGAGCACGCACGAGAAGTCACCGAGCGGCTGACGGGGAGGGTCCTCGGTCGCGCATTCGCCGGCGGCCTGGAACAGGAACTGGCGCAGTCCGCTGCGCAGGTGCGGGCGGTGTATGAGCGGATCGTGCGCTGATCCGCCAGAGGCTTGAAACGCAGAGGCCGCAGAGAACCGCCGCCGAGACCGCGGCGAGGTTCGGCGGATATAATCGAGGGTTTCATAGAACATCTTAAGGGGAACCAGCATGGCGGCCTCATACAACGGCGTGGCGGTGCCGGAAGACGGCGCGCGCATCGAGTACAGCGGGGGACGATTTCACGTGCCCGACAATCCCATCCTGCCGTTCATCGAGGGTGACGGGACGGGACGCGATATCTGGAAGGCGTCGCGGCGCGTGTTCGACGCGGCGGTGCAGAAGGCATACGGCGGCAAGCGGCGCGTGGCGTGGTACGAAGTCTTCGCCGGCGAGAAGGCCTTCACCAGGTTCAAGACGTGGCTGCCGGACGAGACGGTGGACGCGATCCGCGACCTGCGCGTCGCCATCAAGGGACCGCTGACGACGCCGGTCGGCGGCGGCATCCGGTCGCTGAACGTGACGCTGCGGCAGACGCTCGACCTCTACGGCTGCATCCGGCCGGTGCGGTATTACCAGGGCGTGCCTTCGCCGGTGAAGCATCCGGAGCGGATGAACATCGTCATCTTCCGCGAGAACACGGAGGACGTGTACGCGGGCATCGAGTGGAAGCAGGGAACGCCGGAGGCGAAGAAGATCATCGATTTCATCAACCACGAGATGTTGAAGGGGACGAAGAAGCGCGTGCGCGAAGATTCGGGTGTGGGCATCAAGCCGATATCCGCGAGCGGGACCAAGCGGCTGGTGCGGATGGCGATACGGTACGCGCTCGCGAACCATCGCAAGTCCGTGACGATGATGCACAAGGGGAACATACAGAAGTTCACCGAGGGCGCCTTCCGCGAGTGGGGATACGAGCTGGCTACGAGCGAGTTCCGCGACCAGGTCATCACCGAGCGCGAGAGCTGGATCGTCGGTAATAAGGATAAGGACCCCGGCCTGACGGTCGAGCAGAACGCAGCGCTGATCGAGCCCGGATTGGAGTTCGCGTCCGGCGACTTCCGCAAGCAGATCTATGCGGAAGTTAAGTCTGTGCTCGACGCCATCTACGCGACGCACGGCAAGGGCGCGTGGAAGCAGAAGCTGATGATCAGCGACCGCATCGCGGATTCCATCTTCCAGCAGGTCATCACGCGTCCGGAGGAGTATTCGGTGCTGGCGACGCCGAACCTGAACGGCGACTACATATCGGACGCTTGCGCGGCGCAGGTGGGCGGGCTGGGCATCGCGCCGGGCGCGAACGTGGGCGACCAGCACGCCATCTTTGAAGCGACGCACGGCACGGCGCCGAAGTACGCGGACAAGGACGTGATCAATCCGGGGTCGGTCATCCTTTCGGGCGTGATGATGTTCGACTTCCTGGAGTGGAAGGAAGCGGCGCGGCTGATCGAGGTGGCGATGGAGCGGACCATCCAGCAGAAGGTCGTGACTTACGATTTCGAGCGCCTGATGGAAGGGGCGAAGAAGGTGAAGACGAGCGAGTTCGCCGACGCCATCATCCGCAACATGGAGACGGTGGGGCCGGGTGCGGCGGCGGAAGAGATCGAGCAGTTGCATCCGGAGCGGGCGTAGAAGCAGATTCCTCGCCCGCGAGCGGGCTCGGAATGACAAATAGAGAAAGGATTCCTGCATGCGGAAGAAAGTAACGATCGTGGGTTCGGGGAACGTGGGCGCGACGGCGGCGCACTGGATATCCGCGAAAGAGCTGGCGGACGTGGTGCTGATCGACATCGTGGAGGGCGTGCCGCAGGGCAAGGCGCTCGACCTGCTCGAGGCGATGCCGATCGAGAAGCGCGATTCGCACGTCGTCGGGACGAACGACTACGGCGACACGGCAAACTCCGACATCGTGGTGATCACGGCCGGCATCCCGCGCAAGCCGGGGATGAGCCGCGACGACCTGCTCAACACCAACTACAAGATCATGCAGGACGTGGTCGGGAAAGTGGTGGCGAACTCGCCCAACTGCATCCTGATCGTGGTGTCGAACCCGCTCGACGCGATGGCGCAGGCCGCCTACAAGATCTCGAAGTTCAACCGCGAACGCGTGATCGGCATGGCCGGGGTGCTCGACAGCGCGCGCTTCCGGACGTTCATCGCCGAGGACCTGAAAGTCTCGGTCGAGAACGTGACGGCGTTCGTGCTCGGCGGACATGGGGACACCATGGTGCCCCTGGCCCGTTACTCGACCGTCGCCGGCATCCCCATCACCGAATTGATGGACAAGGCCACGCTCGACCGACTGGTGCAGCGCACGCGCGATGGCGGGGCGGAGATCGTGAAGTATCTGAAGACCGGTTCGGCCTACTACGCGCCGTCGGCAGCGGTGTGCGAGATGGTCGAGGCGATCCTGAAGGACAAGAAGAAGATACTGCCGTGCGCGGCGTACCTCGAAGGCGAGTACGGGATCAAGGGGCTCTACGTGGGCGTGCCGTGCAAGCTGGGCGCGAAGGGACTGGAGCAGATCATCGAGATCAAGCTCACGGCCGAGGAGCAGGCCGCGCTGCAGAAGAGCGCGGACTCGGTGAAGGAGCTGGTTGCCGTGATCGGCGCGTAGAGGTAGAGGAAAGCATGAGGGCGGCGCGGCGGCGCCGCCTTTACTATTTTCAGTCTGCGTGTGCTTTCGGGTGAGCCAGGTGGTGGGCGCGACGGTGATGAAGAACCGTCTACGAAACGTAGTTCTCCATTCGTCGATTCGGTCCTAGAATGTCGCGATCGCCGGAGCCTATTATGAAGAACGCTGTTTTCGGACGCCTCAACCTCGGGATCGTCGCTTTCGTATTGTGTCTAACTGCTGCCCTCGGCTCAGCACGAACCGGGTCTGAGTCGCCAACGTTTTATTTTGGCGGGAGGGCATTTCATGTGGGCATGTCACAGGATGTGGCGGCTCGAGCGTTTGACGAATGTTGTGTACTCTCGCCACCCCTCAGCGCCGGTATCGAGAGGCAACCTGCGGTGCATGGAAGGTTGTTAGGACACCTGATACTGCTAAAAGGCGAGAAAAACCAAGAGTCCGTCGGAACGGTTACTTTTTCGGGAAACGTCATCGTAGGGATGACTCGGACGCTTGGCGGGGATGAGATTAATCCTTCAAGTGAGGACGTTGTTGCTTTTGCGAAGGCGCTTCGTCGCGCTCTCCCGGATTCAGAAACAACCGCGACTGTCTCGGTCCGACATGAGCACGCGAGCAATGGAAACTCTGATGTAGTGCTCATTTCGTTTCCAGACGGGCGAGGCGTAGCAATGACCCTCGTCACGCTGGATAGACCGTTCGAGGGAACGACTAAGAGAGACTCGGTGACGCTAGACGAGACATTGGGATTTGCCAGACGCTAGGCTCATGTCCGCTCGATGGTCACGGAGTTGATGCGGACTTCCTTGGCCGGCTTGTCGTTTGCGACGGTCTTGGCCTTGGAGATCTTGGTGACGATGTCCATGCCCTCGACGACCTCGCCGAAGATGGTGTGCTTGCCGGTGAGCCAGGTGGTCGGCGCCACGGTGATGAAGAACTGCGAGCCGTTGGTGCCGGGGCCGGCGTTGGCCATGGCCAGCTTGCCGGGCTTGTCGAACTTGTGGGGCGAACCGGCGGTCTCATCGCCGAACTGGTAGCCGGGACCGCCGTAGCCGGTGCCGGCCGGGTCGCCGCCCTGGATCATGAAGTCGGGGATGACGCGGTGGAAGATGGAGCCGTCGTAGAGTTTGTCTTTGGATTTGGAGCGGGTGACGGGATGCGTCCATTCGCGCTTGCCCTCGGCGAGGTCGGTGAAGTTCTTGACCGTGATGGGGGCGTCACCCTCGAACAGGCGGCAGACGATCTTGCCCTCGCTGGTGTCGAGCGTTGCATAAGTTCCGGGCTGGCGGGCCATGTGTTTCCTTTCGGTTACGAGTAAGAGTTCATGTGCTGCGTGAGACGGCCAGGAGGCCGTCTCTACTCTACGGTTTTTTCGGCGCGGGCTTCTTCGTCGTTGCTGGTTTTGCCGTGGCGCCGCCCATACCGATGATGGTGATGGTGTTGATCTTGACGGGATCGAAGGGGCGGTTGTCGCGCGCGTCGGCGGGCTTGCGGGCGATCTGCTTGACGAGGGCAACGCTGGCGGCGTCGCACTGTCCGAAGATGGTGTGGAGGTTGTTGAGGTGCGGCGTGGGGACCTCGGTGATGAAGAACTGCGAGCCGTTGGTGTTGGGGCCGGAGTTGGCCATGGCGAGGCGTCCGGGGCGGTCGAACCTAAGACTGGGATCGAACTCGTCTTCGAAGGTGTACCCGGGCGAGCCGGTGCCGTTGCCCAGGGGATCCCCGCCCTGGATCATGAAGTTGGGGATGACGCGGTGGAAGATGGTGCCGTTGTAGAGCGGCAGGTTGCGCCGGTACATGCCGGACTTGGGGTTCTTCCAATCCTTGGTGCCCTGCGCCAGGCCGACGAAGTTGGCGACCGCCTTGGGCGCCTTGTCGGGAAAGAGTTCGCAGGTCAGTTTGCCGGCGGTGGTGTTGAAGACGGCGGTGGGACGGCCGGCGGGCTTGGCCGCGGCGGCGTGCGGCGTGGGTTTGGAGGCGGCTGGTTTACTGGCCGCCTGCCCGAATGAAAGAGCAGTTCCGAGAAGCACAATCACGATCGCGTTTCGCATAATCTCCCTCAGCGGCTAAAGCCGGAACCTAAGCTTGCATGCAACGGCGGCGTTGAAACGCCGCCCCTCCGAAAGATCAGACGGTCATCATTTTGGCGGCGACGGCTGGCCCTTGTCTTCCAGCGCGGGGTCGCGGTGGAAGCCAGTGGCTTCTTCCTGATGGATCTGTTTCGACGTGCGCTCGACCTCGCGGAAGACGCGCAGCAGGTTCCCGCCAAGGACCTGCTTCATGTCGGCGGCGGTGTATCCGCGCTGCATGAGCGCAGCGGTGATCTTGGGCAGGTCGGCGGCGGAATCGATCTCGGCGGGCAGGGAAGATACGCCGTCGAAATCGGAGCCGAGGCCGACGTGGTCCACGCCGGCGACCTTGGCGATGTGGTCGATGTGGTCGATGAGCGACTTGAGCGGTGGACGCGGGAGCTTCGCGGCCCACTCCTTGCCGACGCGGTCGGCGACCATCCACGGCACCTGTTCGCCGGGATGTTGGGCGGCGTAGGCCTGCTCGGCGGCTTTGACGGCGGCGTTGCGGTCCTTGGCCTGGGCGGTGAAGGCCTTGCGGAAGTCTTCGTCGATGAACGCGGAGAAGAAGTTGACCATCACGACGCCGCCGTTGCGCTGCATGGCGCGCAGCATGTCGTCCGTCATATTGCGCGGATGGTTGGTGAGCACGCGCGAGGACGAGTGCGATGCGATGACGGGCGCGCGGCTCAGCAGCATGGTGTCGTAGAACGTCTTGTCAGAGACGTGCGAGACGTCGACCATCATGCCCAGGCGGTTCATCTCGCGAACGACCTGCTTGCCGAAGGGGGTGAGCCCCTTGTGGTGCTCGACCTTTTCGTCGGTAATGTCGCCGGAGGAATCGGCCCACTCGTTGGTGTTCGACCAGGTGAGCGTCATGTAGCGGACGCCGAGGCGGTAGAAGTCGCGCAGCACGGGCAGGGAGTTCTCGATGGCGTGTCCGCCCTCGACGCCCATCAGCGCCGCGAAGCGCTTCCTCGGACCGGTGCGGGCTTTGACGATATCCGCGGTGCTGAAGGCCATGACCATCTTGTCGGGATGTTTTTCCGCCTGCTGATAGACGCTGTCGATGAGGTCGAGTGCGCGTTTGGCGTAGTGTCCCTTGTTCAAGTCGGGCTCGACCCAGATGGAGAAGAACTCGGCGCCGAGGTTGCCGGCCTTCGCTTTGCCGAAATCGAGATGGCCTTCGCTGACGGGCGTGTCGGTGGCGAGGTCGAACTTTTCGTCGAGCAGGCGCTGCGGGGTGTCGGCGTGAGTGTCGATGACGAGGGCGCCGGCGTGGACGGCGGCGGGGTTCGCATGGGCGGGCTTCTTTGGCTTGGCGGCGGTCTGGGACATGGCGGCTGCGGTGAAGAGCAGGGCGGTCGAGAGTAGCAGAAGTCTGCGCATTTAAGATTTTCTTGCTGCCTGAGACGGCCAGAGGGCCGTCTCTACCGATGATTTGGTTAGGTGGTGAAGAGATCTTTGACGGCCTGACCGACTACGGCGCGTCCCACGGTGGCGATGGCCTTGGTCAGCGGGATGTCTTTGGGGCAGATCTCCACGCAATTCTGCGCATATCCGCATTCGTGGATACCGCCATCGCCCATCAGCGCGCGCAGGCGTTCCGGCGCCTGCATCTGGCCGGTCGGGTTCAAGTTGAACAACAGGACTTGCGCGATGGTGGCTGCGCCGACGAAGCCAGTGTCTTCGTTGAACTGCGGGCAGACTTCCATGCAGCAGGTGCAGGAGATGCAGCGCGAGTAAGGATACTCCTCGTTCTGCTGCGCTTCGGATTGGCGCGGCCCGGGGCCGAGGTCGTAGGTGCCGTCGATGGGGATCCAGGCTTTGACGCGTTTCAGGTTCTCGAACAGGACCTTGCGGTCGACGGCGAGGTCGCGCACGATGGGAAACTTCGAGAGCGGCTCGAGCTTGATGGGCTGCTCGAGATCGTCGATCAGGGCAGAGCACGCCATGTGCGCCTTGCCGTTGATGAGCATGGCGCAGGAACCGCAGACTTCTTCAAGACAGTTCGAGTCGTAGGTGATGGGCGTGGTCGGCTTGCCGTCCTTGGTCTTCGCGAGCATGGCAAGTTCCATAAGCACGGAGATGACGTTCATGTTCGGACGCCAGGGGAGTTCGAAGTCTTCCCAGTAGGCGGCGACCTCCGGATTCGGCTGGCGCTTGATCTTGAGTTGGATGGTCTTGTCTGCCATTAGAAAACCCGTCCTCGAAGCCCTGCTACCACCAGTACGGCTCCTAGTACGATGCCCAGCAATAGTTCCCAGCCGGGAATGAGCGCGTGCGCGTAGAGCATCACTCCCAGGAGCGCGACGCCGACAACGATGAACACGATGCGCAAGGCGCTCATTCTCCTCACTTCCTGAGACGGCCTGTAGGCCTTCTCTACCAATCATTCTCGCAAGCGCCGGCGAGGTCGCCGGCGCCCACTCTATTTCTTTCGAACCAGATCTCCTGTCGAACCCAGATCCTGCTACTGCGTGAGACGGCCAGTAGGCCATCTCTACCGGTGATTCACGCTACGTTGCCATGTCATACCGTCGCGGACGCGGCGGGATGAGCGAGATGTCCACCGGTTCGAACTCGAACTTGGGCTCGTCCGCATCCGGGGCGAAAGACGCCTTGGTGGTCTTGAGCCAGTTCTTGTCGTCGCGGTCGGGGAAGTCGGGCTTGTAGTGCGCGCCGCGCGATTCATCACGAGCGGCGGCGCCCTGCGCGACCACGCGCGCGAGCTGCAACATGTTGTAGAGCTGGCGGGCGAAGGCGATGGTGGTGTTGGCCCACATGGTGCGGTCGCTCAAGTTGATGTGGCGATAGCGCTCGAGGAGCTGCACCAGTTTGGCGTCCGCTTCCCTGATGTTCTTGTTGTAGCGGATGACGGTGCAGTCCTTGGTCATGATCTCGCCCATCTCGCGCCAGATGCGGAACGGGTTCTCGGCGCCGTCAGAGGACATGAGGCGCGCGTTGGTGTCCTCCTGGCGCTTCTTCTCCGCTTCGTAGACCGTGCTGGAGACGCTCTCGTAGCGCGTCTTCAGTCCCTTGGCGTAGTTGACCGCCTCGAGGCCGGAGACGAAGCCTCCCCAGATGCAGGAGACCAGCGAGTTCGCCCCGAGACGATTGGCGCCGTGGTACTGGTACTCGCACTCGCCTGCGGCCATGATGCCGGGGATGTTGGTGCGCTGCTTGAAATCGACCCAGAGCCCGCCCATGGTGTAGTGCATGCCGGGGAAGATCTTCATGGGCACCTCGCGCGGATCGTCGCCGACGAACTTCTCGTAGATCTCGAGAATGCCCTCGAGTTTCTTGTCGAGGATGGCGCGGTCGATGTGCGTGAGGTCGAGATAGACCATGGGCTGGCCGTCGATGCCGAGGTGATACTCGTACACCACCTTGTGGATGGCGCGCGTGGCGACGTCGCGGGGCACGAGATTGCCGTACTTCGGATACCACTCTTCGAGGAAGTACCAGCGCTCGTTCGCGGGGATGGAAAGCGCGTTGCGCTTGTCGCCCGGCTGCTTGGGGACCCAGACGCGCCCACCCTCGCCGCGGGCGGATTCGGACATGAGGCGCAGCTTGTCTTCACCCGGGATGGAGGTGGGGTGCACCTGGATGAACTCGCCGTTGGCGTAGTAACAGCCCTGCTGGTAGAGCACGGACTGCGCCGAGCCGGTGCAGACGACCGAGTTGGTGGACTTGCCGAAGATGGCGCCGATACCGCCGGTGCAGATGATGACGACGTCGGCGGGGAAGGTGCGGACTTCCATGGTGCGGAGGTCCATGGCGCAGATGCCGCGGCAGGTCTTCTCTTCGTCGAGTACGGCGGAGAGGAACTCCCAGTGCTCGAACTTCTTCACGCGGCCTTCGGCTTCGTGGCGGCGGACCTGCTCATCGAGCGCGTAGAGCAACTGCTGTCCGGTAGTAGCGCCGGCGAAGGCGGTGCGGTTGTAGAGCGTGCCGCCAAAGCGGCGGAAGTCGAGCAATCCCTCGGGCGTGCGATTGAAGGTGACGCCCATACGGTCGAGCAGGTCGATGATGCCGGGGGCGGCCTCGCACATCTCTTTCACGGGCGGCTGGTTGGCGAGGAAGTCGCCACCGTAGATGGTGTCGTCAAAGTGCTTCCACGGCGAATCGCCCTCGCCCTTGAGGTTCTTGGCCGCGTTGATGCCGCCCTGCGCGCAGACGGAGTGCGAGCGTTTCACGGGCACGATGGAGAACAGGTCGACGTGTCCGCCGTGCTCGGCGATCTTGATGACGGCGGCCAGGCCGGCGAGGCCGCCTCCTACGACGATGACTTTCGGTGCTGCGGGCATTCGTTAGCTCGTCTCTCTTTTTTCTAGCATGGCTTACTTCTTGTCCACCGGAGCGGTAGGCGGAGCCGGTTTGGCGTGCAACTCGCCGGCACTGGCGTCCGCTGGCTGGCGCGGCGTGGTGAGGAAGCTGCGGATGCTCAGCAGGCCTACAGCGCTGATAGTGAAGAAGATGACCATGCAAACGACCAGGAAACGCTGCCGCGCCCGCTCGCCGACGGTGATGCCCCACTTGGCGCAGAACAGCCAGATGCCGTACGCAAAATGCCAGGAGGCGGCGAGCAAGCCGACGACGTAGAACGCCAATTGCCAGGCGACCGCGAACTCGCTTTGGACTTTTCCGAACGAGGCGCCGGGATGCGCGTGCAGATCGATGCCGGCGAAGCGCAGGTGCCAGACGTGCCAGCCGATGTAGGCAAAGGCGATGAGGCCGGTCCAGCGCTGCAGGGTGTACATCCAGTTGCCCTGCCAGGGGTAGCTGATCGTGTTGCCGTCACCGCGATACCAGATGTAGAAGCCGTAGAGCGCGTGGAACAGGATGGGAAGCCAGATGCCGAAGGCCTCGAGGAACAGCACCATGGGGAGGGAGGCGAGGAACTTGACCTGGTTGGCGTAAGCCTCCGGCCCGTTCATGGCGGTGGCGTTCGAGACCAGGATGTGCTCGACGAGGAAGGCGCCGACGGGAACGATGCCGCTGAGCGAGTGCAGGCGGCGGAGGAGGAAGGAGTGTCCCTGGCCGGCCCGCAATGGCGCCACGCCGGCTGCGATGGTGTGGGTCTCCGGCTGGGGGCTTACTCGGGAAGCCATTGCGAGGTGCTCTCCTTGGCTGCGCCTTGCTGCGCGGCGCTCACGTGCCCAACCTTGCATTATCGAAGCTAGCTTCCCGTGGCGTCAAGAAAACATCGGGCGCGGCGATTTCCGGAGCGCGCCGCTTGTGCGCGGGAAGCGGCTGGATATAATGACCGCGACACTCGCCCCCGAAGCAGGAGAGCCTCAGATGGCCACACCGGTACTGGCTTTCGCGCAACTCGCCAATGAATGCGAAGCGGAAGGACTTGCCACGAAGAACGCCGAGAAGATCGGCGCGGAGCTGGCGAAGACGTTCAACGTGCAGGCGGACGAGGTCGCGGTGCTCAAGGTCGACAAGCAGAGCCTGGCGTTCGCGTATCCGACGAAGCTGGGCCACGTGGGAAGCATCCCCATCAACGCGTCGTCGTCGATCGCGGGACGAACGGCGACGACGAAGCGCGCGGAGATCATCAACAACTTCGCGCAGACGAAGCACGCGAGCGTGTTCGAGTCGGTGGATCTGGGCGCCAAGCCGAAGGGCGGCGCGCCAGGGGAGAAGGTCGACAAGCACGCGCACGTCATCCAGAAGTTGATGTCGGTGCCGGTGGTGACGGCGGCCGGCGTGGTGGGAGTGATCCAGATCTCGCGCAAGGGAACCAGCGCGCCGGCGGCGGGGCCGGATTTCAGTCCGGCAGACCTGCAACGGCTGGTGACGATCGCAACGGCGTTGGGGAAAGTCTTCAAATAGAGCGGGACCAATCAAGAAACCTGGCGAGAGCAAGGCCGCGGTGGCTCACCGCGGCTTTTTCTTCTGGCGAGAGCTCGGCGAACGTCTTCTTCAGGCGCACCGAGTAAAACAATGGGTCGTAGCCGAAGCCGCGCGTGCCGCGCGGCGCAGTGAGGATGCGTCCTGGAGCTTCGCCGCGAAAGGTGGCGAGTATCTGCCCGGCGCGGGCGGCGGCGATGACGCACACAAAACGCGCGGTGCGCTCGGCTTCCGGAGTGGTCGCGAGCTCGCGCAGCAGGCGCGCGTTGTTCTCGGCGTCGCCGGAGTTGGCGGTGAAGCCTGGGTCGGTGGCCATGGCGGCGTAGCGGGCAGACGCCACCCCGGGCGCGCCGCCGAGCGCATCTACTTCCAGGCCGGAGTCGTCCGCCAGGACGATGGCGTGTTGCTCGGGCGCGTGGCGGCTGTATGCCTCGGCCTTGAGGCGCGCGTTCGCGTCGAAGGTCACGCCGGACTCCTCGACGAGCGGCAACGAAGCGAAGCCGGGCAGAGCGTCGAGTTCGATGCCGTAGACGGCGGCGGCGCCGGCAAAGTCACGCAGCTTGCCGGAGTTCGACGTCGCGAGATAGATGAGCC
Source organism: Candidatus Korobacter versatilis (assembly GCA_016185395.1). Lineage (GTDB taxonomy): Bacteria > Acidobacteriota > Terriglobia > Terriglobales > Acidobacteriaceae > JACPNR01. The sequence continues at coordinate 344,129 of JACPNR010000004.1, read as the reverse complement.
GCTTCATTCCTGAGGACCTAGTCAAACCATCCACTGCGATAGGCGATCCACCAACTGACGAAGATCAGCGGGATGCTGGCCAGCAGTCCCCACCAGAGGCCGAGGAGCGCGTCTGCCATGATGGAGAGGATGAAGAAGGTCAGCCAGAATATCTTTTTCTCCATCGCCGGACCTCAGGCGCCGCCGTGGGCGGGTCCCTTGCTCAGCGCGGCCACATAGGCCGAGGTCTTCTGCTCGGGCTGCTTGAGGAGGCTGAGCGCGTCGCGCACGAGCGTGGTGGCGGCTTCCATCTCCGGCTGCACCACGATGGACGCGCCGGCGTTCAAGAGGAATTGGTAATCGCGCTGGCGAAAGGCGCGCGCGAGGATGGGGGCGCGCGGATTCAACTTGCGGACGTGACGGATGATGGCCTCGGCGCGGGCAGGCTGGGCAATGGCAACCAGGATGACGGCGGCGGTAGCCACGTGCGCGTGTTCGAGGATGTGCGCTTGCGTGGCGTCGCCAAAGATGCAGGGTATGCGCCGCTGACGCAGACTGCGGACCTGATCGGGATCGAGGTCGATGACGCCGTAGGTGACGCCAAACTGGTCGAAGGCCTTGGAGGCCATCGCGCCGACTTCGGTGTAGCCGCAGACGAGGACGTGGCCGGCGAGGCGCTCGATGGTGGTGTCGGTGACCTCGACGTCAGCGGCCTTCTTCGAGGTGCGCAGCTTCGCGGCCCAGCCGGGCGCGAACTTCACCAAGCCGGCGTTGATGAGGATGGTAACGAGCGAGGCGGCGAGGGTGGCGTTGTATACGTCGTCGCCGACAACTTGCGCGCCGCGTGCGACCTGCACGAAGACGTAGGAGAACTCGCCGATCTGGGTGAGGCCCACGGCGACCAGCAGCGCCGTCCAGAAGGGATAGCGGAAGAGCTTGACGATGGCGAGCCACAGCAGGAATTTGCCGACGATGATGAGGGCGACCATGGCCAGCACCATCTTCATAAGCGCGGCGCTGGCGAAGACGGATTGCGGGTCCATCAGGAGCCCGATGGTCACGAAGAAGAGCGCGACGAACATGTCGCGCAGCGGGAAGAGCTGGGTAAGGCTTTGGTGCGCGTAATCTGAACCGGAAATGAGCAGTCCGCCGACGAAAGCGCCGAGGGCGAGGGAGAGTCCCATGGACTGGGTGAGCGCGGCGCCCCCGAAGCAGATGGCGATGACGACGACGAAGAACAGCTCCTGGTCCTGCGTCTTCGCGATGCGTCGCATGATGGGCGGAATGACCTTGGCGGCGAGGAAGAAGGCGGGTATCAGGACGAGCGCGGCTTTCCCCAATTCGTGGCTGAGATGCCCGAGTGATTGCAGGTCGGGAGACTTGAACGTGGGGATAAGGACGATGAGCACGACGGCGGCGAGGTCCTCGACCAGGGTGATGGCGATGGTGATACGGCCGTGCTGCGTCTGCACTTCGCCGCGGTCCATAAGCAGGCGCATGAGCACCATGGTGCTGGTGACGGAGACGACGGTGCCGATGACGAGGCCGGTGGCCATGGGCCATCCCAGCAGCTTGCCGGCTCCGACGCCCAGGCCGATGGCGAGGATGATGCCGATGGGCCCGCCGACGAGCGCGACCCACTTCACCTGGAGCAGGTCCTTGATGGAGAACTCGATGCCGACGGAGAACATGAGGAAGATGACGCCAAGCTCGGCGAAGGTCTCGAGCGCGGAAACGTCATGCACGGTGGGGCCGGGCGTCAGGGGGCTGAGTACGATGCCGGCAAGGACGTAGCCGAGGATGAGCGGCTGGCGCAAGCGCCACGCGAGCCATCCGCCGACGATGGCCGAGAGGAAGACGTAGGCGAGATCGCGGAAGAGGAAATGGATGTCCATCGGCGGAGATGGCAGCGTACTGTGAACGGCGGGATGGGTCAACGTTTCGCGAGAGCCGAAGGTCAAAGACTTACCCTGATGAACGCGGAGGAATGCGCTGTAGAAAAACCGGAGTCGCAAAACGATTGCGGCTCGGCGCGTAGATGTGAGACTCTGCGGCGTCGTCAGACACCCAAGCCAAAATGCCCGGCCCACAGCAGCGCCTCGCTTACATCGACTGGATGCGCGGACTCGCGTGCATCCTCATGTTCCAGACGCACGCGTACGACGCGTGGCTGAGTCCGGCGGCGCGGAAGTCCGCATTCTTCATGTGGTCGCAGTTGCTGGGGACGTTCCCGGCGCCGCTGTTCCTCTTTCTTGCCGGCATCTCGTTCGCGCTGGTGACGGACAAGCTGCGTTCCAAGGGAGCGCCGGCGGAGGAGGTCGGGAAGACGACCATCCGGCGCGGAGCGGAGATCTACGGATTCGCGCTGCTGTTCCGTCTGCAGGAATTCATGATCAGCTTTCCGTGGGCGCCGTGGCAGGACCTGGTGCGCATGGACGTACTCAACAACATCGGCATCTCGATGATGCTGATGGGAGCAATGTGCTGGCTGACATCGGCGCCCGATGCGGCGGTCGCGCGGAAGCGTGGCGTGGCCGGTGCGGGCGCGACCGCGCTGGCGGTCGCGATGGTCACGCCGCTGGTGTGGACGACGTGGCGCGCGACGCCGCTGATGTCCTGGATGCCGTGGCCGGTCGAGACCTTCTTCGATGGCTGCCACAACCTCGGCGTGCCGCAGGCGTGGCTGTTCCCGATATTCCCGTGGACGGCGTTTGCGTTTGCCGGCTTGGCGTGTGGGTTCGTGCTGCAAAGCGAGTGGGCGAAGTCGAGGCTGGCGGCGGCGGTGGCGACCGTCGGTGCGGCGGGCGCGGCGGCGATCCTGATCGGGCGGTGGTTCGACCATCGTCCGGGGCAGCTCTACGCCGTGTATGACTTCTGGCACACCAGCCCGAACTTCTTCCTGATCCGCGTGGGCATGCTGATGATGATCGTGCTGGGGGCGTACGCGTGGTGCCGCTGGGGAGCAGGGCAGTGGGGGTTCAGTCCGCTGGTGCAGTTGGGGCAGACGTCGCTGCTGGTCTATTGGGTACACATCGAGTTCGTCTACGGACGCTTCTCGATCCTGAGGAAGGGGCAGCAGAGCCTGGCGGGAGCATCGGCGGGGCTGGCCATCATCACGCTCTCGATGCTGCTGCTCTCGCTCGCGCGCACGCGGATGAAGGACAAGAAGATCGAGCTGGGGACGCTGTTCCGGAGGAAGGCGACGGCCGCGGGAGTGTGAGACTGGTGGCGGCCGGAGAAAGAGATGGCGCGCCCAAGAGGAGTCGAACCTCTAACCTTTCGGTTCGTAGCCGAATGCTCTATCCATTGAGCTATGGGCGCGCTTCAGAAGAAACGAGCAGGTGAATCCAGTTTATCAGAGGAGCTGAGATTCGGGCGAGCGAGTGGGATGGCGCGGTGCAGGTGGAAAAGTAAAACGGACGCTCCAGAAAACCTCTGGCCGAAGTTTATCTTCAAGAGCGTCCGTTTTACGCGCCACTTCGTCTGCCGTGATGTAGAGCAGCTACGATGCCAACCCGCTGCTTACTGAAAACAAGTCATTTAGCCGGGATAAGGAAAGAATTGCGGGAAGGAATTTCCTGGATCCGGCAACTTTTACCCGCGCCGGGTGGCCTGGCTCAGACGAGCTTGATCTTTTCCTTGAGGTCGAGCCCGGCGCCACGCAGCAGGGAAGCGATAGCCGCGTCGTTGAGGCGGGTGGCGTCGTATTCCACGGTGACGGTGCGGTTGCGCTCGTCGAAGCCGAGGCGGCGGATGCCGTAGACCTCACGCACGGCGTTGATGGCGCGGAGCTCGCGCTCGCCGGGCGGCGTGTTGTAGCGGTAACAGACGTCGAGGGCCGTCATAGGGCAGTCGCTGGTCGCCAGTCTCTAGTCGCTAGCAACATCAATATAAATCCTGGCGGCCGGGGCGAGAAGGGAATCGTTCGCCCGGGGGTCAGCATCCACGCTTGACAGATACCCCCGTGGGGTATGTATGGTAGCCGGCATGACGAAGCACAAACGAAAAGCCACCGGCGTGGACCCGAGTATCAAGGCGGCAAACCTGAAGCGGCTACGCCGGATCGAGGGCCAGGTGCGCGGCCTGGAGAGCATGGTGGAAGACGACCGCTACTGTGCGGACATCCTGATGCAGTTGTCGTCGGTGCAGGAGGCGCTGCGCGCGGTGGGACGCGAGTTGATGCGCAACCACCTGCGGCTATGCGCGCACGACGCGATGGCGAAGGGCAACAAGGCGCAAGCGAACGCGATGCACGACGAACTGATCGAACTCATGTACAAGCATATCCGCTGAGGGCGGACACGAGATGACGAACGAGACGAATACGAAAGTGGTCGACCCGGTCTGCGGGATGACGATGGAGCCGGAGAAAGCGCGCGCGGCCGCGCCCCCGAAGGTCGCCGAGCACGCCGGAAAGACTTACTTCTTCTGCAGTCATGGTTGCGTGGCGAAGTTCAAGGCGGAGCCGGAGAAGTATCTGGCGCCGGCGGTCGCGCCCTCCCTGGTGAAGCTCGGGGCAGTGAAGCCTACGGCGGCGGCACCGCCGGGAGCGTCCGCAGGGAAGGCGAGGTACTTCTGCCCGATGGACCCGGAGGTCGAGCAGGACCATCCGGGGGCGTGTCCGAAGTGCGGCATGGCGCTCGAGCCGATGGTTTCGTCCGCACGGGCGACGAAGACCGAGTACACGTGCCCGATGCATCCGGAGATCGTGCGCGACGCGCCGGGGAGCTGCCCGATCTGCGGGATGGCGCTCGAACCGCGCACCGTGACGGCGCATCCGCAGGATGACGGCGAGCTGCGCAACATGACGCGGCGCTTCTGGGTGTCGCTCGTGTTCACGCTGCCGCTGCTGGCCATTGCGATGGCGAACTTGCTGCCGGGAATACCGCTGCAGCATGCGCTGGGCGCGCGGACACTGGTGTGGATCCAGCTTGCGCTGGCGACGGCGCCGGTGCTGTGGGGCGGGTGGCCGTTCTTCGAACGCGCGGCGACGTCCGTGCGCACGCGAAACCTCAACATGTTCACGCTGATCGGGATGGGCGTGGCGGTGGCATACGGCTACAGCGTGGTGGCGACGGTCGCGCCGGGCATTTTCCCGGCGTCGCTCCGCGGCAAGATGGGGCAGCCGGACATCTACTACGAGGTCGCGGCGGCGATCACGGTGCTGGTTCTTCTCGGGCAAGTCCTGGAATTGCGGGCGCGTTCACAGACTGGTTCGGCCATCCGCGCACTGCTCGACCTTTCGCCGAAGATGGCAACGCGCATCGGTCCGAACGGGACGGAGGAAGCAATCCCGCTCGAGCACGTGCAAGCTGGCGACAAGTTGCGCGTGCGTCCGGGAGAGAAGGTCCCGGTGGACGGCGTGGTGATAGAGGGCGCCAGCGCGGTGGATGAGTCCATGGTGACCGGTGAGTCGGTGCCGGTGGAGAAGGCATCCGGGGCGCGCGTGATCGGCGCGACGGTGAACGGCACGGGCGCGCTGGTGATCCGCGCCGAGCGCGTGGGCTCGGAAACGCTGCTGGCGCAGATCGTCCGCATGGTGGGCGAGGCGCAGCGCAGCCGGGCGCCGATCCAAGGCCTGGCGGACAAAGTTTCGGGCTACTTTGTGCCGGCGGTCATCGTTATCGCGGTCGTTGCTTTCCTTGGCTGGATGGCGTGGGGACCAGAGCCGCGCCTTGCTCACGCCATCGTGAGCGCGGTGGCGGTGCTGATCATCGCGTGTCCGTGCGCGCTGGGATTGGCGACGCCGATGGCCATCATGGTGGCGACGGGCCGCGGAGCGCACGCGGGAGTGCTGATCCGCAATGCGGAGGCGCTGGAGACGATGGAGAAGGTGGACGTGCTGGTCGTTGACAAGACGGGGACGCTGACCGAGGGAAGACCGAAGTTGACCGGCGTCGTCGCTTTCGGCGGCCTGAGCGAGAACGAGCTGCTGCGCCTGGCGGCGAGCCTGGAGCGGGCGAGCGAGCATCCGCTGGCGGCGGCCATCGTGCGCGGCGCGGAAGGGCTTCAGCTCGCGGCGGCGAGCGACTTCCGTTCGCTGACTGGCAAGGGTGTCACAGGACGAGTGGACGGGAAGCAAGTCGGGGTAGGGAATCGGGCGATGCTGGAAGAGTTGGGGCTCCAGTCGGCGGAACTCGAAGGTCGCGCCGAGCAGCTACGACAAGATGGACAAACGGTGATGGTCGTCGCCATCGACGGCAAGGCTGCCGGACTGCTTGCCGTCGCAGACCCTATCAAGGAGTCCACGGCAGAGGCGCTGAGGCAATTGAAAGAAGAGAAGGTGCGGGTGGTAATGCTTACCGGCGACAGTCAAGCGACGGCGGCGGCGGTCGCAAGCAAGCTTGGCATCAGTGACTTTCGCGCTGAGGTCCTGCCGGAAGACAAGCTCAAAGTCATCCAGGAATTGCAGCGGCAGGGGCAGGTGGTCGCCATGGCGGGCGATGGCATCAACGATGCGCCGGCGCTGGCGCAAGCCGACGTTGGAATCGCGATGGGCACGGGCACGGACGTGGCGATGGAGAGCGGCGGCATCACGCTGGTGAAGGGCGACCTGCGCGGCATCGTACGGGCGCGGCGGCTGAGTCGCACGACGATGCGGAACATCCGGCAGAACCTGTTCTTCGCCTTCCTCTACAACGTGCTGGGAGTTCCGGTGGCGGCGGGCGTGCTTTATCCGCTGCTGGGAACGGCGGGGCTGCTGAACCCGATGCTGGCGGCAGCGGCGATGAGCTTCAGTTCGGTGAGCGTTATCGGGAATTCGCTGCGGCTGCGGCGGGCGGCGCTGTAGCGCCGGCTGCGACCTGGCGGAGATATCCGATCACCTCCGGGTCGGTCCAGTTGACCGGGCCGACCAGCTTGCGCTGGACGACGCCGTTGCGGTCGATGATGAAGGTCTCGGGATAGCCGGTGGTGCCGTAGAGTTCCGCGCTCTTGCGCGAAGGCTCGCGGACGGCGAGCAGTCCCTCGGCGCCGTAGTCGTGGAGAAACTTTCTAAAGATGGCTTCATCTTCGTCCACGCTGACGGCGAAGACGGTGACGTGGTCGCGCATCAGCGCCTGCATCTTGACCAGCGACGGCACCTCGTCGACGCAGGGCGGGCACCAGGTGGCCCAGAAGTTCAGCACCACGACCTTGCCGCGCAAGCTGCTGAGCGCCACGCTGCGACCGCCGTCTTGCACGGTGAAGTCGGGCGCGGCGTGGTTGACGAACTTCGGACGCTCGCCGCGGTCGCATGCAGTGACGAGGGCGAGCAGGGCGAGAAGACAAGCGATGCGCTTCACGCCGCTATAATAAATGGTTCCGCTATGAGCGACAGAGCTATCAGCGTGGCAGGCCAGCAGAGCGAGCCGGAGGTGAGCGTGATCGTGCCGGCGCGTAACGAAGAGGCCTGTATCGGGACGTGCCTGGTGTCGCTGGTCGGGCAGACGGGCGTGACGCGCGAACTGATATTGGTGGACGACGGGTCGACCGACCGAACGCGCGAGATCGCGGCGGGATTCCCTGAAGTCCGCGTGCTCGAGGCAGGCCCGCGCGGCGACGGCTGGGGCGGAAAATCGAACGCGCTCTGGAGGGCGGCGCAGCAGGCGCGCGGCGCCTGGTTGCTGTTCACGGACGCCGATACCGTCCACTTGCCGGGCTCGCTGGCGCGTGCGGTGGCGGAAGCGAAGGCCGCAGACGTGGCGCTGCTTTCCTATTCGCCGGAGCAGGAAGTCCGCGGCGTGTGGGAGAACGCGGTGATGCCGGTCATCTTCGCGGAACTGGCGGCGAGGTTTCGTCCGCAGGACGTGTGCGATCCGAAGAGCGCGGCCGCGGCCGCGAACGGACAATATCTATTGATCGCGCGCGAAGCGTACTTTGCGGTGGGCGGGCATGCCGGCGTGGCGACCAGCCTGCTCGAAGATGTGGAGCTGGCGCGCGCGTTGAAGCGGAGCGGCCGGGCGATCGGGTTCCGGTTCGGCGGGGACGCAGTCCGGACGCGGATGTATCGCAACTTTCCGCAACTGTGCGAGGGCTGGACGAAGAACCTGGCGCTGCTGTTTCCGTCGACGGTGGGATTGGCGCTGCTGCGCATGGCCGAGTTCGTGGTCATCGTGGGAACGGTGGCGGTCGCGATGTCCGAGCTGCTGCGGGCACGCGTGGCGCCGGCCGGGTTGTTGGCGGTGGTGGCGGTGATGTTCTATTCGCTGTTCTTCGCGCGTATCCGGCGGGCGCACTTCGGAATGGGCGCGAGCCTGCTGGCGTTGCTTGGGCTGCCGGTTTTCTCGCTCCTTTTGCTGCGCTCGCACATCCATTACAAGGTGCGAAAGAGCGTGACGTGGAAGGGCCGCGAGTATGAAGTCAAGCAGCCGGCAGAGGCGGGGCCGAGATGAAGGTGGTCTATCTAACGCGTAAGGCCGAGTTCAGCGCGTCGCACTATTACCACAACCCCGCGTTCTCGCTGGAGGAGAACCAGCGCATCTTCGGCAAATGCAATAACCCGAACGGCCACGGGCACAACTACACGCTCGAGGTGACGGTGAAGGGCGAGGTGGACCAGCGGTCGGGGTTCGTGGTCGATTTGAAGGATCTGAAGGAGACGATGAACCGCGAGGTGCTCGACGCGATGGACCACCGCTTCCTCAACAAGGAAGTGCCGGAGTTCAAAACGGCGATACCGACCACGGAGAACCTGGCCATCGCCATCTGGAAGCGTCTCGAGGGGAAGTTAAAAGTCGCGCGGCTGCATCGCGTGCGCGTGCATGAGACGACCGACCTGTTTGTGGACGTGTACGGGGACTGATCTACAGAAAGTGATGAAAGCGCACCTGACAAGACGCTACTGGTTCGCCGCCTCGCACCGGCTGCACTCCGAGGTGATGTCGGAGGAGGAGAACCGGCGGACGTACGGCAAGTGCAACAACCCTTACGGGCACGGTCACAACTACGCGCTCGAGGTCACGGTGAGCGGGAGCGTGGACCCGGCGACTGGGATGGTGTGCGACCTGGTGGCGCTGGACCGGTTCGTCGAGACCAACATCCTCGAGAAATTCGGACACGCGAACCTGAATGCGCTGGCGGAGTTCCGCGGCGCGGTGCCGACGACGGAGAACATCTGTACTTTGGTCTATGACGTACTAGAGAAGGGATTCAGGCCGGCAAGTGTCGAGAAAGTGCGACTGGAAGAGACTATGCTGAACGCATTCGAGTACGCCGGCGAAAGGGGACTGAGGATCTGATGGCTAGAACGACGGAACCCGTTTCACTCACCAGCGCGAGCTTCGAGGAGCTCACGCGCGAGTTGTTGGTCCGGTTGGGAGAAGACCCGCAGCGCGAAGGACTGCGGCGCACGCCGGAGCGCATGGCGAAAGCACTACAGTACCTGACCAAGGGCTACCAGGAAGATCCGAAAGACGTGTTGAACGACGCGCTCTTCAGCGAGGACTACGACGAGATGGTCATCGTGAAAGACGTGGAGATGTTCAGCATGTGCGAGCACCACGTGCTGCCGTTCTACGGCAAGGTCCACGTGGCGTACGTGCCGAACGGCAAAGTGATCGGGCTGAGCAAAGTGCCGCGGTTGATCGATGTGTTCGCGCGGCGGCTACAGGTGCAAGAGCGGCTGACGACGCAGATCGCGGAGACCATCATGGAAACGATCCAGCCGCAGGGCGTGGGCGTGGTCATCGAGGCGCGGCACCTGTGCATGATGATGCGCGGGGTGGAGAAGCAGCATTCCGCCGCGGTGACGTCGTCGATGCTCGGCCTGTTCCGCGACTGCCAGGAGACGCGGTCGGAGTTCCTGTCACTGATCCGCAGCCGTAATAGCAACGCTTCCTGAACTCAGTGATGGCCAAGAAGAAACCTGCGAGCAAGAGGCCGATGCCGGCGGAGCCGGCGGCTGCGGCCGAGAAAACGCGCAAGCCGCGCGGTGGAAGGTTCGTCCTTTCGGGCGGACCGGGGTTGCAGGGCCAGGTCGCGGTCGTCACCGGCGGAAACCGGGGCATCGGTCTCGCGATTGCGGAAGCACTGGCGGCTGAGGGCGCGAAGGTCATCCTGTTCGGACGCGACCGCGCGGCGCTGCGTCATGCAACGACGGTCCTCTCGAAGTATGGCAATCCGGTGCTGCCGGTCGAAGGCGACGTGACGCAGGAGATTTCCGTCATCGCGCTGTTCGAGGAGGTGCGCCGCCGCTTCGGGCGCGTGGACATCCTCATCAACAACGCGGGGATAGCGCCGAGCGGGACCGTGGCCGAGACGCACCTCGACGTCTGGCGCAAGACCCTCGACACCAACCTCACCGGCACGTTCCTGTGCTGCCGCGCGGCGCTGCCGCTGATGAAGGCGGGCGCGACCATCGTGAATAACCTCTCCATCGTGGCGGAGATGGCGTTCCCGAAGGCCTCGGCCTACGTGGCGTCGAAGCACGGCGCGCTCGGCTTCACCAAGGCGCTGCGCATGGAAGTGCAGGGGCAAGGCATCCGCGTGATCGCGCTGCTGGCGGGAGCGGTCGAGACCGACATCTGGGACCAGTTCTGGCCGGAGGCGCCGCGCGAGAGGATGATGGCGCCGGAAACGGTCGCGGCGGTGGTGATCAACGCGGTGCGGCTTCCCGCCAACAGCGTGGTCGAAGAAGTACGCATCATGCCCACAACGGGCGCGCTGTAAATCCAAGCATGAAACCGTCTCTACAAGACACCATCGCTCTGCTCGCGCGCACTCCGGCAATGCTGGATGCGCTGCTGCGCGAGCTGCCGGAGACTTGGACGCTGCGGAACGAAGGCGGCGAGACGTGGAGCGCCTACGGCATCGTTGGTCATCTGATCCACGGCGAAGAGACCGACTGGATACCGCGGGCAAGAGTGATCCTGCAGCACGGCGAGGCGAAGGCGTTCGAGCCCTTTGACCGGACGGCGCAGGAGCGGCTGAGTAAGACGAAGTCTTTGGGCGAGTTGCTGAACGAGTTTGCCCGGCTGCGCGCACGGAACCTGGACGACCTGCTCGGGATGAAACTGACGCCGGAGAAGCTCGCGCTGCGCGGCAGGCATCCGGCGCTGGGAGTGGTCACGCTCGCGCAGTTGCTGGCGACGTGGGCGGCGCACGACCTCACGCATCTGCACCAGCTCGCGCGCGTGATGGCGCATCAGTATCGCGAAGCGGTCGGCCCGTGGCGTGCCTACCTGGGCGTGATGCAATGCACCGGGCACAGCTCTTAATTGCGAACCACGCTCTTAGTTCCCAATCATTCCCAATTCGCGTAGGTATAGCGGCGGGCGCGCTGCGGGAAGATCTTGATGAGCGCCACGCCGGTGAGGAACCCGCCAACGTGCGCCCAGAAGGCGACGCCGCCGGAGCTTTGGCCCGCGGGCGTGATGGCGGTGGCCGCGCCGCTGATGAATTGCAGGACGAACCAGTATCCCAGGATGAGCCACGCCGGCAGCCATGTAAGGTAGAGGAAGAAGAAGGGCACGAGCGTGAGCACGCGGGCGGAAGGGAAGAGGACGAAGTAGGCGCCCATGACTCCCGCGATGGCGCCGCTGGCGCCGACGCTGGGCACATCTGACCCGAGGTTGAACAGGATGTGGGTGGCGGAAGCGGCGATGCCGCACACCAGATAAAGGATGAAGTAACGCAGGTGGCCGAGGTGGTCTTCGATGTTGTCCCCGAAGATCCACAGGAACCACATGTTGGCGATGAGGTGCAGCCACGATGCGTGCAGGAACATGGAGGTGAACACGGGGAGGAAGTTGAGCCAGCCGGTGCCGGTCATGTCCCTGCCATGGACGAGCGAAGTGATGTGTGAGGGGACGACGCCGAACTCGTAGACCAGGTCCATGCGCGGCTGGGGCGCGAGCGTGATCTCGAAGATGAAGACGATGAGATTGAGCGCGACGAGAAAGTAAGTGACGAAGGGGACGGTCGAGCGCGGTGCGTCGTCGCGTAAAGGGATCATCGGTGGTTCGGGGAAAGTTGACCGCGGTGCGAACGACATCCACGATAGCAGAAGGCTGGCAGCAAGGTAACGGGGCGATGCGAGAGGGAAGCGCGTGAACGGCGTTTTGGTGATCGACAAGCCGGCGGGGATGACGTCGCACGATGTGGTCTATCGTGTCCGGAAGATAGTGGGCGAGCGTTCGGTCGGACACCTGGGCACGCTCGACCCTATGGCCACCGGCGTCCTGCCGCTGGTGCTCGGGAACATGACGCGGCTGGCCCAGTTCTATTTGAAGTCCGACAAGCGCTATGAGGGGACGATTCGGCTTGGGTTCGCGACGGACACCTACGACGCGGAGGGAGAGGCGCTGGGTCCGCCTCAGCCGGTGAACGTCACGGTGGATAGGCTGCGGGAGATGGCGCTGCGGTTCATGGGGAGGATCCAGCAGACGCCGCCGCCGTTCTCGGCGAAGAAGATAGCCGGAGTGCCGGCGTACAAACTCGCACGCAAGAATAAGGAAGTGAGTCTCGAGCCGGTCGAGGTGGAAGTGAGAGAGTTGGTCATCAAGACGCTCACGGGGAAGGACGCCGCCTTCCAGGCGCACGTGAGCGGCGGGACCTACCTGCGGTCCATCGCGCATGACCTTGGGCAAGAGCTGGGAGTGGGCGCGCACCTGGCGAGCCTGCGGCGGCTGAGCGTCGCCGAGTTCGACCTGGCGCAGACGCACACGCTGGAGAAGCTGCAGGAAGCCGCGACGGCGGGCGAGGCGGAGCTGGCGGCGCTGTTTGTCCATCCGCGCAGGCTGATGCCGACGATGCCGGCGGTCACGGCCGACGACGAGACGGCGGCGAAGATGCGCCACGGCATGGCGGTGAACCTGGCGGAGATGTCGAAGGCCGGGCTGGTGAAGGTATTCGCAGGGCAGAACGAGCTGATTGGGATAGCGGCGCGCGTGGCAGGGACGCTGTTCCAGCCGAAGATCGTTCTCGTTTAGCGCTTGGGTCCGCCGTAGGCGCGCTCGACCTTGCAGATGCGGGCGGCGAATTGCTTGTACCAGCGTTCGTGTCCGTACTTCTGCGCGAGCAAGTGCTCCTCTACGGTGCGCCAAGCTTCGATGGAGGCGGGGTCCTTCCAGTAGCAGACGGTGATCCCCAAGCCCTCGCGCGCGGACTCCATGCCGAGGTAGCCGGGCTGCTGGGCAACGAGTTCGGCCATGCGGGCAGCCATCTCGCCGTATCCGTTATCGCCCTCGGTGCGGAGGGAGGTGAAGATGACGGCGTAATAAGGAGGCTCGGGAGTAGCAGCAACGGCAACAGGGCCAGACATCCTTAGCGCTCCTTCTGTATCCATAACGTCCGATAACAGATATTATGTTACCTACTAAATAGGCCGGTGAACGCTGGCCTTCTGCGACTATCCCTTTCCCATTAGAGCTTCAATATCCGCCTTGAGCCGCTTTACGGCGGCTACCCTTTCCGGGGTGGCGTCCAGCAGTTCCTGCTTGGCCTGGAAGACCGGGCGGCCATCTTTCTCGACCAACACGCCCATGACTTCCCCCATGCGCCAGCCTGCTGTGCCGATCATCCGGAGACCCTCGGGCGTGGGTTCGACCAGGGCGATGGCACCGTCGCGTAGGACGCCCACGGCGCGTGGATACCGGTCAAAGCTCTGCACCTCGAATCCGGCGGCGTAAAGCTCGGCGAGTTGCTGGGCTGGGTCTGGCATGGAGGCTGAGCTGGTGCCGACTCCCGGTCAGGATACTGCTCTAGGTCCGCGAGCGCAAAGCCGTGCCGAATCTGCTTCGCTGTCTCTTCGCCTATATGTATACTGCGCGGCATAGTGAACGCTGCCGTGATGTCCGTGCTCGAACGCTATTGGGGATACAGCACCTTCCGTCCGATGCAGGAGCGGATCGTCGCTAGCCTGCTCGGCGGGCGCGACGCCTGCGTGGTGATGCCGACGGGCGGCGGCAAGTCGCTGTGCTATCAGTTGCCGGCGGCGGTGAGCGAAGGGCGCACGGTCATCGTGGTATCGCCGCTGATCGCGCTGATGCAAGACCAGGTCGTGCAGCTCACGGCCATGGGCATTCCGGCGGCGTTCCTCAATAGTTCGCTCGAATCCCGGAAGCAGCCGGAGATCATGGCGAAGGCGGCGCACGGCGGCTACCGCCTGCTGTATCTCTCGCCCGAGCGGCTGGCGCGTCCGGATACGTTCGCGTGGCTGGAGCGGGTGCCGATTTCCCTCTTTGCGATTGATGAAGCGCACTGCATCTCCGAGTGGGGACACGAATTCCGTCCCGATTACCGCCAGCTGAAGCGGCTGCGGCAGCATTTTCCGGAGCGTCCGCTGGCGGCGTTCACGGCGAGCGCGACGCGGAGGGTGCGGCACGACATCATCGAGCAGCTCGGGCTGCGCGCTCCGGACAAGTACATTGCCAGCTTCCATCGCGCGAACCTCAACTACCTGGTGATGGAATGCGCGGGCGAGACGGAACAGACGGAGCGCCTCTTGGCCGCGCTGCGTGCCCATCCAAGCGGGAACATCATCGTGTACGCGCCGACCATCAAGCGGGTGGAGCAGACCGTGGCGGAACTGGCGGCAGAGGGCGTGGTCGCAGTTCCCTACAACGCAAAGCTTCCTGCCGAGGAGCGCCGGCGGAACCAGGAACGCTGGATGTCCGACGATGTGCGCGTGCTGGTCGGCACAGTCGCGTTCGGACTGGGCATCAACAAAGCCGCGGTGCGCGCGGTGATCCACCTGGCATTGCCGAAATCGGTGGAGCAGTTCTACCAGGAGGCGGGACGCGCCGGGCGCGACGGCTTGCCTGCCGACTGTCTTTTGCTGTGGCAGCGGCGCGATTCAGGACTGCACGGGCATTTCATCGCGCAGATACAGGACGCCGGCGAGAAAGAGCGCGCGTGGAAGCGGTACAGCGAGGTGCAGGATTTCGTGGCGCGCCCGCGCTGCCGGCATCGGCAGGTCTGCCTGCATTTTGGCGAGACGCCGAAGTGGCAAGAGTGCCAAGGGTGCGACGTGTGCAGCGGCCTGCCGGCGTGGTTGAAGACGGACAATGGATTCGCTCCCACACGCTCGGCGCGGCTTGGGTTTGCGACGGCGGCGAACCCGCAGGGCGCTGTCCCGGACGAACAGTTAAAGGACTACTTGCGCGAGTGGCGCCGTAAGACAGCGGCGGACCAGGGCGTCCCCGCGTTCGTGGTGATGCACGACACGACGCTCGATGAACTCTGCCGCGCGCGTCCGACCACGCTGGCCGAGGTGCGCGCGGTCGCGGGCATCGGCGAGAAGAAGCTGGCGACCTACGGGCGCGGACTGCTCGATGCGATGCGACGCTACCAGGAAGGCGCGCGGGCGGCCGAGCGGCGCGTCTCGATGTCCTTGCCCGAACGCGACACGCTGCGGTGCCTGCGCGAAGGCCGGTCGCTGGCGGAGATCGCCGCGCTGCGCGCGCGCACCGTGGGCACCATCGCGGAAACAGTCGCGGCGCTGATCGAGCGTGGCGAGACAGAGGTGCCGGATGGATGCGTCGACGTCGAAAAGCGGCGCGCGATCGAGGAGCAGTGCGCGCGGCTTGGAACTGAGCGGCTGCGTCCGTTGAAGGACGCACTGCCGGAAGAGATCTCGTTCGACGAGATACGCGTGGTGGTGGCGAGCGTGCGCCGCGCGAAGGAGTCGGGCGGGCGCCGCGCGGTCTAGGTAGGGATGCTTCGACTCGACCGCAAAGGCGGCGGCCTCGCTCAGGATGACGGCAGCGGGTTCCGGCTCCGCTCACGCCCGCAAAACGCCGTCACATCTTGTAGCGGCCGAGGTCTTCGTCGTTCAGGCCTTCGAGCCACTTGCGCAGCTCGTCGGAGGAGATGCGGTCAGAGACGGCGCTGGCAAGCTTCGAGGTCTTGAGCACCTGGTCCTCGACGAAGATGGGGCAATCGAGGCGGAGGGCGACGGCGAGCGCGTCTGACGGCCGGGAATCCACGCTGATGATGTGTCCATCGCGCTCCAGCCAGATGACGGCGTAGAAGGTATCCTCGCGCAGCTCGCTGACCACGACCTTGTGGACCTGAGTATCGAGGCCGAGCAGCAAGTTCTTGATGAGGTCGTGGGTCATGGGACGCGGCGTCGCGACCTTTTCGATCTCGAGCGCGATGGCGTTGGCCTCGTAGATGCCGACCCAGATGGGCAGGACTGAATCGGAGGCCGGATCCTTGAGGATGACGATGGGCATGTTGGTGACCGGGTCCATCATCAGACCGCGGATCTTCATCTCGACTTCCATCTTCTTCTCCTAGGGCTTCGCGGTGGGGCCGCTACGCCCTCGCGCTTTGCTCGTGCTGTACGGCACTCGCTCCGCGCTCACCCGCCTCCCTGGCCCAAAGACCGGTTCCCTGCCGACATTCTAACCCCGCTTGCGACGGATGTGCTGCGGCGAGCGCGGGCGGGGACGCCGGCGCTCCTAGGCCATTACGCCGACGAGGCTGTTGGGGAAACTCTGCGTGATCTCGACGTGGAGGTACGAGCCGGTCGCGGGCGCGATGGGATGTTTGGTGGTGAAGTTCACGGTCTTGTTCTGTGAGCTGCGTCCGACGATCTGGCCGCGCGGCGTGTTCCTGCCTTCAACCATCACTTCAAGTCTTTGTCCCACGTGCTTGGCGTAGTTCACGCGCTGTATCTCGCGCTGGCGCTCCAGCAGGGCCTGCAGGCGGAGTGACTTTTCTTCGTCTGGGATGGGGTCCGCGAGATGCAGGGCCGGGGTATTCGGACGGGGCGAGTACTTGAAGGCGAAGACGCCGTCGTACTGGACGTGCTCGAGCAGCGCGAGCGACTCGTCGAAATCCTCGGCGGTCTCGCCCGGGAACCCGACGATCACGTCGGTGGTCATCGAGATGGGACGCTTGGCCGATTTGATCCAGGCGATGCGGTCGAGGTATTGCTCGCGGGTGTACTCGCGCAGCATGGCCTTGAGCAGACGCGACGAACCGCTCTGCACCGGCAGGTGGACGTGGTCGCAGAGCGACGGGACGGACTCGATGGCGTCGACGATGTCTTTGGTGAAGTCGCGCGGGTGCGAGGTGGTGAAGCGGACGCGGCGGATGCCGGTGACTTCGGCGACGGCCGTCAGCAATTCAGCGAACGACTTCTTGCCGAGCGGGTCGCGATACGAGTTCACGTTCTGGCCGAGGAGCTGGATGTCGGTGTATCCCTGGTCGGCCATGGCGCGCGCTTCGGCGAGCACGGAGTCTGACGTGCGGCTGCGCTCCTTGCCGCGGGTGTAGGGAACGACGCAGTAGGCGCAGAACTTATCGCAGCCTTCGATGATGGTGATGTATCCGCGATGCGGGTTGGAGCGCGCGGTGAACTCGGTCTCGAAGGTCTGCTCGGTCTGGCGGTCATCGAGCCCGGTGACGCGCCGTTCTCCGGACTCGATCTGCACGAGAAGCTCCGGCAGTCTGTGGTAACTCGCCGAACCGGCGACGAGCGAGACGTAAGGCGCGCGCTCGAAGATCTTCTCGCCTTCCTGCTGCGCCACGCAGCCGAGCACGCCGAAGCGCTTCCCTTCCACGAACAGCTTTTTGTAGTCCTGCAGGCGGTGAAAGACTTTCTGCTCGGCCTTATCGCGGATGGAGCACGTGT
Organism: Candidatus Korobacter versatilis; assembly: GCA_016185395.1. GTDB lineage: Bacteria > Acidobacteriota > Terriglobia > Terriglobales > Acidobacteriaceae > JACPNR01. The sequence continues at coordinate 326,590 of JACPNR010000004.1, read as the reverse complement.
TGTAGAGGATGAGGTCCGCGGCGGTCTCTTCCTCGACCTGGCGATAGCCTTGCGAGACGAGCGTGCCAATGACTTTTTCGGAGTCATGCACGTTCATCTGGCAGCCAAAGGTCTCGAGGTAGAACGTTTTGCCGGCGGCGGACATGCTGCTCCTGAAGAGATTTGGAGCGGGAGACGGGGATCGAACCCGCGACATCCAGCTTGGGAAGCTGGCGTTCTACCGCTGAACTACTCCCGCTCGGTAAATATCGTCCAGTCTATCACCCGGAACCTGGATGCTTCGCCGTTGTTCGGTCGCGGGGAAAAGCGCAGCCTCACGACGCCCCTCACCATGACGCGCCCTTGGGGGTCACTAGGCATCACGACGGATTGTGACGCGAGTCACACGCGTTCCGAGGATACCGACCTACCATCGCGACATCGGCAGCTCGCGGTGAGGAGAACACCATGACACATCCGCAGGCGTTATTGGAACATGCCACCAACATCCGGCAGGAGCACGACTACCTGCTCGGAGAACTGGAGACCCTGGAAGCCGCGCTCGCGCGCGTGAACTGTTACAGCGAGGTCTACGCCACCTTCGAGGGCGCCGGCGAAGCATGTGGCGTCGCCACACGCATGCTGGAGACAGTGCTGCGCCACTTCGATCACGAGGAGCGCACCATCCTTCCGGCGCTGGGCCGGACTTACCCAACCTTCGTGAGCGAGATGCAGCGCCAGCATGACGGCATCCGCCGGCAACTGCAGCGCTTCACCACCGACCTGCTGTATCTGAGCCAGGCGGAGGACCCGAACGAAGCCATCCAGAACGTTAAGGACGAGGGCGAAGAGCTCGCTCGTTCCATGGTCGCGCACATGCAGGCCGAGGAACGCCGCTACCACCTGCTGGCCCCGAAAGCAGCGGAAGCCGACGACTGGGGGGCAATGTGAACGTCTTAACATCTAGAGCACCGCGGGGCCTTCTGCCGGAAACCGGCACGGCAGCATTCCCCGGCACGCGCGCAACGGCGGACGGCTCTGGCGCGGTGGTGTGGGTGGAGTCGGCGATCTCGCAAGGGGCATGCGCGTATCCCATCACGCCATCGACTCCCATGGGCGACGGCTTCGCCGCCGAGTTTTCGAACGGCAAGCGCAACTTGTGGGACGAGCCGATCCAGTTCCTCGAGCCGGAATCGGAGCACAGCTCGGCTTCGGCGTGCGAAGGCTACGCGCTGGCCGGCGGACGCGTGACCAACTTCACTTCCGGACAAGGACTCATCCTGATGAAGGAAGTGCTGTATGTCATCAGCGGCAAGCGGCTGCCGGTAGTGTTCCACATCGGGGCGCGCGCATTGACCTCACATTCGCTGAACGTCCACTGCGGACATGACGACGTGATGGGCGTGGCCGACGTGGGCTGGGGGATCATTTGGGCACGGAACGCGCAGGAAGCCGCCGACCTCACCGTGATCGCGCGCCGCGTGGCAGAGCAGACGGAGACGCCGTTCTTCGTGGTCCAGGACGGGTTCCTTACCACGCACACGCTCGAGACCATGTTGCTGCCGGAACCGGAGCTGATGAAGACGTTCGTCGGACCTCCGCAGGAGATGGTGCGGAAGTTGTTCGATACCGCGGCGCCGATGGTGACCGGCTGCGTGCAGAACCAAGACAGCTACATGAAAGGCAAGATCGGCCAGCGCTTCTTCTACGACCAGGTGCAGACGGAACTCGAGTCTGCGATGGAGACCTATGCCGAGCTGACCGGGCGGCCGCAAGGCCTGCTGCGTAGCTATCGCATGGGAGATGCGCAGTACGCGGTGATCGGTATGGGCTCGATGATGGAGACCGCCGAGGCCGCGGTGGACCATCTGCGCGCGCGTGGCGAACGCGTGGGCGCGATCAGTGTGACCAGTTTCCGTCCGTTCCCTTCCCGCGAACTCGCCGAGGCGCTGCGTGACTGCCGCGCAGTCTCGGTGATCGAGCGCGCGGACGTGCCGCTAGCGCAGTCGAACCCCCTCGCCTCCGAGGTGAAGGCTGCGCTAGCGGACGCACAGACCGGCGGGGATGGCGTGCAGCTCGAGTGGGTCCCCGCGGTGTACTCGGGCGTGGGCGGACTCGGCGGACGCGACCTGCGCCCCGGACATTTCCTCGCCGCATTCGAGAACATGCTGCAACTCCATCCCAAGAAGTCGTTTGTGCTGGGCGTGAAGCACGCGGACGCGCTCAAGGTGAAGGAAGATCCCGACGTGCGTCCTGCGGGCGCGTTCTCGCTGCGCGGACACTCCATCGGCGGCTTTGGCTCGGTAACGACGAACAAGGTGATCGCGACCGTGGCGAGCGAACTGTTTGGATTGGAAGTACAGGCGTTCCCGAAATACGGTTCCGAGAAAAAAGGACTGCCGACGAACTATTACCTCACGCTCGCGCCGGAGCACATCCGGCTGCACTGCGAGTTGAACCAGGTCGAGTTCGTCGCCATCCAGGACGAGAACGCGTTTGCGGCAGGCGATCCGCTGCAGGGTCTGGCGGAAGGCGGCATCGTGTATTACCAGTCAGCGCTGGCTCCGGAAAACATCTGGGAGAGCCTGCCGGCGAAAGCGCGGCAAGCGATCGTGGCGCGCAAGCTGCGGCTCTTTGCGCTCGACGCCAAGAAGATCGCGCGCGATAGCTCGAGCCGTACCGACTTGCAGGTGCGCATGCAGGGCATCGTGCTGCTGGGGGCGTTCCTGAGACTGTCACCGTTTGCAGCCCAGGCGGGGCTGGACGAGACGGCGCTCTTCTCTTCCCTCGAGAAAACGCTGAGCAAGTATTTTGGGAAACGTGGGCAACGGGTCGTGGCCGACAATCTGGCAGCGGCGTTGCGCGGTCATCGCGAAGTGGCCGAAGTGCCGATCGGCGCTGCGCCTGAGGCCGGCGTACTTCCACTCATCCACGGCGACGGCGTTAGTCGCGACGGTTCCGCATGCCCGGTGCCGGCGGACTTCTGCGAGCGCATCATCGGCTCGTATGCCAGCGGCCGCGACTCCGAACTGGAAGCGGACGTGCAGATTGCGCGTAGCCTGATCCCGGCCTCGACCGGCAGCGAGCGCAGCTTCCGCACCCTGGCAGCGGAGATCCCGACGTTCATCTCCGCGGCGTGCGTGGGCTGCATGGAGTGCGTGAACTGTTGTCCGGATACGGCGATCCTCGCCAAGATCGTGGAGAAGCAGTATTACGACGCCGGCATCGCTGACCTTCCCGACATGGCGAAGGGGTTCTGCGTGACCAGCAAGTATCACGACCTGCCGAAGCGCAAGGGCGAGGAGCCGGGGATGTTCGGCATCTTCGTGGACCCGGATAAGTGCAAGGGCTGCGGCGAGTGCGTGACCGCGTGCGGCACGCATGCCGCGCTAAAGATGGTGCACAAGGCGGAGACGGGACTGGGCGAGTACGACATGTCCATCTCGCTGTATGCGACGCTTCCCGAGACGCCGCGGCGCTACCTGAACGAAAAAGCGCTGGGCGACATGATGCTGGCTTCCGATTCCCTGCTCTACTCCGGCGGCGCAGGCTCGTGTATGGGCTGCGGTGAAGTGACCGCTATCCGCATGATGCTCGCGGCGACAAGCATGGTCTACGGCAAAGACAACATCGGCATCGTAGCGGCGACGGGATGCAACAGCGTCTACGGCTCCACTTATCCCTACAACCCCTACGCGGTGCCGTGGACGAACTCGTTGTTCGAGAACGCGCCGGCGGACGCAATGGGCATCCGGCTGCGCTGGGACCAGGAGGGCCACAAAGAGCGCCGGCTGTGGGTGCTGGGCGGCGACGGCGCGATGTACGACATCGGCTTCCAATCGCTTTCGCGGCTGATGATGTCGGGAATGGACGTGAAAGTCCTCGTGCTCGATACCCAGGTCTACTCGAACACCGGGGGCCAGACTTCCACGGCGACATTCACCTCACAGGATTCGAAGATGGCGGCGGTTGGCAAGACGCAGAACGGCAAGCGCGAACACCGGAAAGAGCTGGGGCGCATCATGATGATGCACCCGGAAGTGTTCGTGGCACAGACAACCGCCGCGCACATGAACCACTTCTACAAAACGATCATGGCGGCGAACGAATACCCCGGCCCCGCCATCGTGATCGTGTACTCCACCTGCCAGCCGGAGCACGGCGTCCCCGACGATGCTTCGATACGGCAGGCCAAGCTAGCGGTCGAGTCGCGCACTTTTCCGTTGTTCGTTTTCGATCCGCGGAAGGGCGAGCGTTTGCGCGAGTGCCTCAGCCTGCAAGGCAATCCTGCGATGAAAGACGACTGGTACAGCGACCCGCACACCGGCGCTCCGGTCGACTTCATCACCTTTGCGCGCACAGAGGGCCGCTTCGCTCGCCACTTCTCCGCGGACGACACCCCTGACGAGCATCTAAAGACCGCGCAACTCGACCGCTTACAGAATTGGCGACGGCTCCAGGAGCTTGCCGGCCTGCGTTAGGAACTGCAGCAAACGAAACGGGCGTCCACCAGGGGTGGGTGCCCGTCCGCGTTTCGAGTCTCGCTACTCCGAGCTTTCCTTCAACGACTTCAGGTTCACGTGCCCGACGGATTGCGCGACGCTCGAAGCGCCGGTCGGGATCTTCGAGCCATGCGGCCACAGGTCGAAGATGAGACCGTCGGTGTGCAGCACGATGCCGGCGATCTTGGCCTGGTCTTCCGGCCCGACGTCGAGGACTTTGACGCGCCCGGTCTCAATCTCCTGCTTGTGGTCGTGCCAGTCGCGGTTCCACTGTTTCAGCGTGAGGATGCCGCCACGCGTGACCTTCTTGCCGATGATGTATTCGATCTGGGTGAGGGGGGCGTTGGCGTCAGTGGAGTCGTAGATCTGGCACTGGATGATGGGTTCGTCCGGCGAGATGACCTTGCAGTAGTGGTGGAATGGCCCCATCTCTTTGCCTTTGACGACGTGCGGCGCGATGACGTGGATGTTGTAGCCATCCGTCGGCTTGGCCGTTTGTGCCTCTGATGGTGCGGCAGACTGCTGCGCGCCGAGGCCATAAGCTGCGACGAGCGCGATGAGACATAGGGCTAGAACCCTTGAACGCATGCGGGAACCTCCGGGTGGATTTCAGGCGGGCAGAATCTTAACCCGCAGGGGGCTGGAGTCAAGTCTTCGAGACGTGCAGGCCTCCGCCTATAATCGTTCTGACTTGAAGCCCCTATTCGCAGTCGTCATCGTCTGCTTGCTCACCGCCGTGTGCGGAGCGCAGGCGCCCATCGCCGCCACCGAGACGGTGGTCGTGCTGCCCTTCGAAAACACGTCCAAGGCGCCGGGGCTGGAATGGATCGGCGAGTCGTTTCCCGAGATAGTCGGACAGCAGATCGGGATGCAGCAGATGTCGGCCCAGGGGAGCGGCCAGCCCGGCAGCGCGCAGCGGATGGCCGCGTCTTCCCTTTTCGTTGTTCCGCGCAGCCAGCGGGTTTACGCGTTCGACCGGCTGGGCATCCCTGCCAGCGCGCGTCCGTCACTGGCCACGTTGCTGCGCCTGGGCGAAGAGATGGACGTGGATTTCCTGGTCGTGGGGCGTTACACGTACGACGGCCAGCTCTTCACCGCGACGGCGCAGTTGCTCGACATGAAGAACCTGCGGCTCTCGCCGGAAGTGAAAGGCAGCGGTCCGCTAACGAAATTGCTCGAGCTGGAGCGCGGGCTCACCTGGGACCTGCTCCGGCTGATGAACCCGAACCAACTGACCTCGCGCAACGTCTTCGTTGCCTCCGGGTCATTCGTCCGCCTGGATGCGCTCGAGAAATATATCCGCGGCGTGATCGCGACGGACCGGCCGGAACGCCTGCGCAACCTGCGCGAAGCGGTCCGCCTCAACCAGGCATACACGCCCGCGGTGCTGCAACTCGCCCGCACCTATTACGGCGCCCGCGATTACGCGAACGCCATCGCATGGTTCGGAAGGATCCCGCTGGCGGACCCGGCGGCGCGCGAGGCGCAGTTCTTCCTTGGCATGGCGGCCTACTACACCGGCGACTATGCGCGGGCGCAAGCAGCATTCGATTTCGTTGCGACGCGAATGCCGTTGACCGAGGTCTACAACAACCTCGGCGTCATCGCCGGACGGCGAGGCCTGAAGACGGCCACCGATCACTTCGAGCGCGCGACGCAAGCCGATCCGGGTGACGCGGACTACCACTTCAACTACGCGGTCGCGCTGTATCGCGCCGGGGACGCCGCTGCGGCCGCGAAGCAACTGCGTCGCGCTCTCGAACTGCGTCCGGCGGACGCCGAGGCAAAAGGCTTCCTGGAGCGCGTGAGCGCCGGCTCGCTTCCTACGCCGCAGCCGGACGCGGCGAAAGCGGCGCCGGTTCCGAAGCTGCCGCTCGAGCGCATCAAGTCGAATTACGACGAGGCGTCATTTCGGCAGCTCGCTCTCGAGATCGAGAACCTGAACGAGGAGCGCATGACGGAGAGAGGCCCGCACAGCCACACTGCATTCCACGTGCAGCACGGCCGGCAGATGCTGGCGGAGAACTTCCTCACGGTGGCGGAGAAAGATTTTCGCGAGGCTGCCGTGCTCGAGCCGGCGAACGCCGGGGCGCATGCTGGCCTCGCGCGCGTCTATGAGCTCAATGGGGATGCTGCGCGGGCACGCGCCGAGGCGCAGAGCGCGATCCGTCTGCAGCCCGGCGCGGACGCGTTTCTTGTGCTCGCGCGGCTCGATCTGCGTGACAATAAGCCAGAGACGGCGGCGGAGAGCGTGGAGAAGGCCTTGCAGCTGGAACCCACGGATCCTGCCGCCCAGGCGCTGAAGACCGCCATTGCAGCCAAGCTTGCGGAGAAGGCGCAGCCGCTGCCCAACCGATGAGCCGTCACACTGTGGTCCGGATAGTCCTGCTCGCGTTACTGGTGCTTGCCGCCCTGCCCTCGTTCGCGGAGATCGTCCGCATCAAGGTGGACGACACCATCCAGCCGATATCCGAGGAGTACATCACGCGCGGTCTGGAAGACGCCGCACGCACACGCGCGGATGCCGTCATCATCGAGCTGCGGACGCCGGGCGGGCTGGGCGACTCCATGCGCACCATCATCGAGAAGATGCTTGCCTCCCCGGTGCCGGTCATCGTCTACGTGACGCCGAGTGGCGGCCGCGCGGCTTCTGCAGGGTTCTTCATCCTCGAAGCGGCGGACGTGGCGGCGATGGCGCCGGGCACGAACACCGGCGCGGCGCATCCGGTGGTGATGGGGGTGAAGATCGACGAGGTGATGAGTAAGAAGCTGGAGAACGATGCGGCCGCCTTCATGCGCAGTTTTGTCGGCAAGCGCGGCCGCAACGTGGAGGTGGCGGAGAGCGCCGTACGCGAGTCGAAGTCCTGGACAGACCAGGAAGCGCTCACTCAGAAGCTCATCGATGTGGTCGCCGGTTCGATGGACGACCTGATCAAGCAGCTCGACGGCAAGGAGATCACGCGCTTCAATGGCGAGAAAGCCGTGCTGCACCTCGGTGGCAAGACCATCCGCGATTATGAGATGACGACAAAGCAGCGGGTGCTTGGGTTCCTGATGGATCCGAACATCGCCTTCATCCTTTTCTCCATCGGCATGCTGGCGCTCTACGCGGAGTTCAATCATCCGGGAGCGATCGTGCCCGGGGTGGTGGGCGGCATCGCAATACTGCTGTCAGTCTTTGCGATGAACCTGCTGCCCATCCGCTACGCGGCCCTGGTGATGATCCTGGGCGCGTTCGTCATGTTCATCCTGGAAGCAAAGTTTCAGAGTCACGGCGTGTTGGGCATCGGCGGCGTGGTGCTCATGGTGATCGGCGCCGTGCTGCTCATCGACGCACCCATCCCCGAGATGCGCATCAAGTGGCTGACTGCGCTGGCGGTCACCATCCCGTTCGGGATCATCACCGTCTTCCTGATGACGCTGGCGCTGCGCGCGCGGCGACTGAAGGTCTCGACCGGCAGAGAAGGCATGGTGGGCGAGATCGGCGTGGCGCGGACGCAGCTCGCGCCGGCCGGCAAGGTGTTCGTCCACGGTGAACTGTGGGACGCGACTTCGCACGCGCCGGTCTCGAGCGGACAGCAGGTCGTGGTGCGGCACGTGGATGGTCTGCGACTCGAAGTAGAACCGGTCGGCGGAGTGCCGCAGGAGTCGGTCGCGCGCACGTAACCGGCAGCGCCGAGCACAGGGCTGGTTTTCCACAGACGAAAACCGGCAGTCCGCGCGGACGTGCTGTTATACAATCCGCCGCAGCTACTAACGCTTAATCAAGCGCCGGAGGTCCAGCATGGGCGGACTTGGGCTGGTTGTGTTTGTCATCATCGGCATCTATCTCCTTGCTTCCATCAAGATCCTCACGGAGTACGAACGCGGCGTGATCTTCCGCCTGGGTCACTTGCTGGACCAGCCGAAAGGCCCGGGCGTCATCCTCGTGTTTGCGCCCATCGACCGCATCGTGCGGGTCTCGATGCGGCAGGAAGCGCTCGAAGTCCCGCCGCAGGACATCATCACGCGCGATAACGTCACGTTGAAAGTGAACGCGGTGATCTTCATGCGCGTGATCGAGCCGCGCAAAGCCATCGTGGAAGTGGCGAACTATCTCTACCAGACGTCGCAGTTCGCGCAGACGACGCTGCGCTCGGTGCTCGGCGAGGTCGAACTCGACGAGCTGCTGGCGCATCGTGACAAGCTGAACACGCGCATCCAGTCCATCCTCGATCAGCACACCGCGCCCTGGGGCGTGAAGGTCGTGAACGTGGAGGTCAAGCAGGTCGACCTACCCGAGACCATGCTGCGCGCGATGGCGAAGCAGGCGGAAGCCGAGCGCGAGAAGCGGTCGAAGATCATCCATGCAGAGGGCGAGTTCGCGGCGGCGCAGCGACTGACCGACGCGGCCAATGTGCTGGCGACGAACCCTACGGCGCTCCAGTTGCGCTACCTGCAGACGCTGACCGAGATCGGCGTGGAGAAGAACACCACCATCGTGTTCCCGATCCCGATCGACATCATTTCCGGCCTAACGAAGTTGCTGGAGAAGGACAACGCGAAGCCGTAACGGACTGGACCGCAGGCTGAACCACAGGGGCAAAACATGACGGAATGGAACGACGAACGCACGCCGCATCATGAGCCGGAGAGCGGCGGCACGGGCAGAGTGCTGTTCTACTTTTTTGGCGCAGTCGTGCTGTGCGCTGTCGCCCTCGCCATTGGATACACGCTAGGCCGGCGTTCTGTGCCCGCCCCGACGGCGGAGACAGGCGCACCCGTTTCCACGGTCGCGGGCAGCGGCGCCGCCAAGCCCGCGCCAGCTCGTCCCGCAGAGACTCCGGCGGAAACGAGCGCGGAGGAAACGCCCGCTTCTTCCGCGAGCGCGATGCCTATGTCCACCAAAGAGCCCAAGGCAGCCGCGAGCAAATCAGGTGCGGCGAAGCCCGCGCCGGAAATGGCAGCGGCGGGCAAAGGCGGCTTCATGGTGCAGGTGGCCGCGGTCTCGCGCCAGGAAGACGCGGACGCGCTTGCAGGAGCCCTGCGCAAGAAGCAATATCCGGTATTCGTGATGCCCGGGACAGGGACGGACAAGCTGCTGCACGTCCAAGTGGGCCCGTTCGCGGAACTGAAGGACGCCGAGGCGATGAAGAGCAAGCTGGCGGCGGACGGATACAACGCGATCGTCAAGAAGTAGGCCAAGAAGCAGGACGCTCTTCCCTACGGGTCGGTATCGAAGCGCTGCTCGCGGAACGGATCGCCGTACATGTGGTATCCGTTGCGCTCCCAGAAGCCCGGGACGTCGCGGTCGAGGAACTCGAGGCCACGGACCCACTTCACTGACTTCCACGCATAAAGATGCGGCACGATGAGCCGCAGCGGATAGCCATGGTCGGGCGTGAGTGCCTCGCCATCGTGATGCGTGGCAAGGAGCACGTCGTCGCGGTCGAGGTCGGCGAGCGGAACGTTCGCGGTGAACCCCTGCTCGGCGTGGATGAGCACGTGCGCGGCTTCCGGCTTTGCCTGCACGCGCCTGAGCAGTTCGCGGAAGGCGACTCCCGTCCACTGGTTGTCGAAGCGGCTCCAGCGCGTGACGCAGTGGAAGTCGCGCGTAATGTGGAAGCGCGGGAGCGCACCGAACTCTTCCCACGTCAGGCGCAACGGTTGGGCGACCAGGCCCCAAACCTTGAAGTCCCAAGAAGCGGGATCGAAGCGCGGAACGCCGCCGTAGTGGAGCACCGGCCACTTGAGCGTGGCGGCCTGGCCGGGAGGCAACCGGCCCTCCTGCTGCATCTTCCGCTCGAGTTCCTTGCGCTCGTTGCCTTCGCCGAACATGCGTCGATTCTACCCTCCCGCTTCCCTGCCAGTACGGTCCTGCTGGCCCGGGCGGATGGGCAAAATGAAGTTGCGAACCGGTATTGACATACATCAATATGGTAGGGTATAGATATATATCGATATGACGACGGCCACCAAGTCGAGCAATCGGACCACGGACGAGCGGCTTTCTCAATTGCTGCATGCGGTATCTGACCCGGCGCGGCGACGCATCCTGAAGGCGCTGAAGCAGAAGGGATGCTGCTCCATCGGCAAGCCGAGCGGGATGTGCGCCTGTGACATCGAGCAGAAGATCGGGCTCTCGCAGCCGACCATCTCGCACCACATGGCGATCCTGCGGAAGGCCGGCCTCGTCCAAGCGGAAAAGCAAGGCCCATGGATGTGGTACCAGCGCAATGACCGCGCCTTGCAGGAACTGGCGGCGGCACTGGCGGAAGGGCTTTAGGAGCCGGCCCCTTTTTTTTGGTTTTGTATATCGATGATTATCAATCTGAATAACAGCCACGGAGGACCTATGAACACCACGAACCCCAAGTTCCACCTCTCTCTTGACGTCAAGAGCATCGAAGACTCGGTGCGCTTCTACTCGACCCTGTTCGGTAGTGAACCGACCAAGGTCAAGCCGGGCTACGCCAAGTTCGACCTGGAGCAGCCCGCGGTGAACCTCACGCTGCAGGAGAACGCGCCCTGTTGCATCACCGGCGTGAGCCACATGGGCGTACGCGTGGATTCCACGCTGAAGCTGAGCGAAGCAAAGCAGCGGCTACAGGCAGCCGGCCTCTTGACGTTCGCCGAGACGAACACGACTTGCTGCTATGCCGTGCAGGACAAGATCTGGGTGACCGACCCGACCGGCTATCGCTGGGAGGTCTACGTGTTCAAGGGTGACAGCGACGCCGTCGCCGACCATGCGCACGAGGAGGCGGTTGCGGCAGGTGCGCCGTGTTCTTCGACCGAATGCGCGCCGGAGGAGGCGTCGCGTCCGGCGCCCCTCATGGAGAGACGCAGCGAAGCGCCCTGTTGCAGCGCGCAAGCGAAGCTGAACGCGGGAGCGGCGAAGCGCAGCGAAGCACCGCAACCCTGCTGCGCGAAGTAAAACAAAAGGGAGCGCGGGCAGCGCTCCCTTCCCTATTTCTTTTGCCTAGCGCGAGACGGCGGCGAACAGGTCGGAGCTGAGCAGCGATTGGAAACGCTTGTCGTCTGCCTTGAAGTGGAGCTTGAGCTTATCGCTATCGGATTCCACCTGGGTAGACTCGAGTGCCAGCTTCTCCGCACCACTGGACGCGCTCATCTTGCGATAGAGCATGCCCGCGCGGATGACGGAGGAAAGCGTGCCCGCCGTGAGCGAGTCGGATGTCATGACGGTCAGATCGAAGGCGACTCCGCGATCGAAGTCGGCGGTGTAGTACGACCCCTGGATGCGCTTCTTCATGGTCTCGTAATCCGCGAGCTTGGAGGCGTCGCCCAGCGCCTGGCGCAGCATGTGCTGCGTGCCGGCGGTATCGAGCACCGACCACACGGTCGCCTGGTCGACGTTGGCGACCAGGTTGCTGATCTGGGTGTTGCCGCTCAGGCCGGGCGTTTCCCCGTCACGCGTGTCGAGGGCTTTCTGCAGCGCCGTCTGGTCGCCGAAGAGCAGCGTGTTGTCGTCGAGGAACGTCATCTCGAGGCCGCTGACCATGGGATAGAGCGTTGCGTTGCGGTACTTCTCGCCCTTCACCTTTTTTGCTTTGAGCTTGCGCAGCACCTTGGCGCGCGAGAAGTTTCCCTGCGCGATGCCGACTACGCGCAGGCCTTCCTTCTTCATTTTGAAGGCGGCGAAGGTGAGCGTCTCCACGTCGGTGGCGGTATCGATGTTCACGCCGCGGAGGGCCTGCTCGAATTGTTTGAGCGCATCCGGCAGCACGCGCTTCTTGAGCGCGACGGCGCTGGGAGCATCGTTCATTTTGCGGTAGTCCACGCTGATGATCTGCTGCGTCTCGGCGGGGATGACGGAGTTCGCGGCGGTGTTGAGCGTTGCCGCTGACGCCGGAAGGACACCGGCGGCTGCGACGACGAGCAGGAGTGAGATGAGACTGCGCTTCATGAAACCTCGGTAAAATGGTGGTACACGGTTAGACGATGCCGGCAGGGACTTAGTTGTGAACGGCTGCTGGCTTGTTCCTATTCTACCTTCGTTCGGCCTAGGCTTTCAGGGCCGCGGTCTTGCGGCGGATATCGGCAACGAAGGCAGGATCTTCGAGCCCGTCGAGGTTGATGTCCACGTTGGCAAGCGCCCCGGTGATGGCGGCCTGCGCCAGCGCCGCGGCGACGATGAGGTCGGAAGCGGCCTTGGGATTGGTGATGAGCTTGAGCTTCTCCGTGATGCGCGCCACTTCGCTGGCCTTCTCCGCGACCGAGAGCGGAACGTTGGTAGCGCCCTTGAGCGCCTCGGTGATCCCCGCGGAACCGTTTGGCGAATCCTTCGCCGCCTTGAAGGCTTTCATCACGACGTTGAATGACTCGGCGTCGGCGTCGATGGCGGCCTTGAGCTCTTCGCGCAGGGTGGCGAGGCGCGCGATGGCCTCCCCCAGTTCTTTGTCGAACTGAAGATAAGCCTTCTTGCCACGGGACATCGCGGCGACCATATGTGCCAGTGCGGCGGCCATGCCGCCCGCTGCGGCTGCGGCGCTGCCTCCGCCGGGAGTGGCGGTGGGCGCAGCGAGCTGTTCGACGAATGGCTCGATGCCGGCACGGAGTCCGCCAACGGCTGCCTTGCCGCTCATGATCGCGGCCAGCCGATTTTCCAGAATGAGCGACGCGTCGAAGTTCTCGACCTGCAGGAACCACTCGGCTGCGTCCTCGAGCGCTTTCTTGGGGATGAGTCCGACGATCTCGCTCGCGAGCGGCTGTACACCGTAACGCGCGGCCTCCCTTTTCACGTACTCGTAGACCCGCGCCACCGGCGTCTGCTCGAAGTCGGTAAGGTTCATAGAGACTTGCGCGAGGCCGCGAACGCTGAAGCCCGCGCCCTTTACGAAGCGCAATCCGCCCGAGGAAAAACGCACCGCCTTGGCGACTTTCTTCGCGATGTCCACTTCCGGCGTATTGAGGAAGACGTTGTACGCAATGAGCGGCTTGCGCGCGCCGACGACCACGGCGCCGGCGGTGGGATGTACGCGCGGGTCGCCGACGTCGGGCTTGCGCTCCGGCTTGGTGGCGATCTCGTCGCGAATGGCTTCGAACTGTCCGCGGCGGATGTTCTCGAGTCCAACGCGCTCGGGGCGCGTTGCCGCGGCTTCGTAAAAGTAAACGGGGATATGGAAGCGCTTCCAAATCTCGTCGCCGACCTGGCGGGCGATCGTGACGCAGTCGTCGATGGTCACGCCTTCGATGGGAATGAACGGGACAACGTCTGCCGCGCCCATGCGCGGATGAGCGCCCTGGTGCTTGGTGAGGTCGATGAGCTCCGCCGCTTTGCCCACGCCGCGGATGGCAGCCTCGCCGATGGCTTCCCTGCTGCCGACGAGTGTGATGACGCAGCGGTTGTGATCGGAGTCCATCTCGCGATCGAGCAGCCACACGCCCGGCAGCTTCATCGCTTCGATGATGGCGTCGACCTTGGCCTGGTCGCGGCCTTCCGAAAAGTTAGGTACGCACTCGATCAGGGTGCTCATTGGGAAAAGAAAGAATATCAGGGATGGAGTACTCAGTACCCGGTACCCAGTACCCGGAAAGGCACAGAGATCCGGTTTGCCGTGCGCAAGGGTGCTGCGTACCGGGTACTGGGTACTGCCTATTTGAACCAGTTGTACCCCAGGGTGAACTGGATGGTGTTGATGCCGGGGTTGAGGTCGCCTAGTCCCGCGCTCGAGATGTGCTGGTACTTCACCTCGGCGGTCCAGGCGCGCTTCTCGCGGGTGAAGATGTGCATGCCGACTCCGAAGGCGGACTGGAAGTTCACCTGCGACGTGCCGGGGAATGGCAGGTCCTTGTTGGTGAAGAGGACGCCCTCGCCGAGCTGGACGTAGGGGGCAAGGCGGCTTCCCTTGGTGAAATTCCACTTGAGGTTCAGCGGCGTGATGCTGGCGCCGTAGACGTTCTCGGGATCGAGGAAGTAGACGTTGACCGGGTGTACGTCGAGTGCCCACTCCAGGTTTCCGCGCAGCCATCCGGAGCCGTGCTCCTGGGTGAGGATGTTGCCGACGCGAAAGCCGGCGCTGAAGATCTTCACGTCCTCCACGCCGCCGGAGACACTGGTGCCGCCGGTGGCGTCGATACCCAGGTCCCATGTGCCCTTGGTGAGGGATTGGGACGGCAAGCCCTGTGCGGTGGCTTGGTTCGGGCCGAGCAGTCCGCAGACGCACAGCAGCGCGAGCACAATGGTGGTGGCTTTCATTCTGTTCCTCGATGAGAGAGTTGGCGAGAAAAAGGTATCAGGCGCGGACGGGATAGCGCGAGAGAAAAGCACAGGATGAACCCGCAAAGCAAAACGGCCGGCGGATAGCCGGCCGTGGCTGGTTCCGGGGAGCGCTACGAGGCGACTTCTTCCAGGGTCTTGGCGTCCATGTCGAAATTCGACCAGACGTGCTGGACGTCGTCGTGCTCTTCCAGTGCCTCGAGCAGACGCACCATGGTGCCGGCAGCGTGGCCCTCGAGCTTCACGTAATTCTGCGGCAGCATGCCGACTTCGGCATGCTCCACCTTGATGCCGGACTTCTCGACGGCGCTCTTTACAGCCTCGAAAGCGCTAGGATCGGTCAGGACTTCCCAATTGTCGCCATCGTCCCGCAGGTCTTCCCCGCCGGCTTCGAGCACGATGTCCATGAGCTTATCTTCCGCGGCGGCAGCTTTCGGGACGATGAGGGAGCCTTTCTTGTGGAACATCCATGCGACCGAGCCGGCCTCACCCATGTTGCCGCCGTTCTTCCCGAACGCGTGGCGTATCTCGCTGACGGTGCGATTGCGATTGTCGGTCGAGACCTCGACCAGCAGCGCGACGCCGCCGGGGCCGTAGCCCTCGAACATGACCTCTTCGTAGGTTGCGCCCGGCAGTTCGCCGGTGCCGCGCTGGATGGCGCGCTTGATGTTATCGGCCGGCATGTTCTCGGCCTTCGCTGCCGCCACTGCGGTGCGGAGCTGCGGGTTCTTTTCCGGATCGCCGCCGTGCTTCGCCGCCATGGTGATCTCTCGGATCAGGCGGGTAAAGATCTTGCCGCGCTTGGCGTCGAGCGCGCCCTTCTTATGCTTGATCGTTGCCCATTTTGAGTGACCAGACATGACCGACCTCTAGTTCGCGAAGTAGCTTTCGCAGATTTCCGGGGCCGACAATGAGGACACAATCGGCCGCAACAGGATGAGAACGACTAAAAATTATAGCAGACGAGGTTTGTCCTCCGGCCCTCCAATCGCTGTTTGCGGAGGGTTCATCCGCGCCACGGCAGCCCGGTTCTTAGCGCGGAATCCGTAGATGATCGCCAGCAGGGGCGGGGCCAGAAGGAGTCCCCAGAACGGCAGCACGAAGGCGCAGACGAGAGGGACGAGGATGGAGGCCCAGAGCGGGACCTTCGCCGTCCGCTTCATGAAGTAGGGCTGCAGCACCACGCCGTCTCCCACCGCGATCACAGCGTAAAGGATGAGCAGGTAGACCAGCGGCATGAGGTCTTCGGGGTCCTTGAAGAACAGGAAGATGGCCGGGCCGATGAGCGAGAGCACCGCACCGACCCCAGGGATGAACTGGAATGCCGCGCCGAGGAAGGCCCAGAACGGCGCCCACGGAACACCGATGATGAGCAGGCCGACGAGCCAGATGGCGCCGACGGCGAGGGCGTCCTGCAGCGTGGCGAGGAACCAGTCCTTGATCGCCGAACCGGCGGTCTTCACGTGGGGATGCAGTTGCATACCATACTCAGATGCGCTTGCCAGGCCATGCTACTCTTGAATGTGGACTCCTCCACCAGCGAGCGGGCGCGATGAAATTCGGAGTCATCACCTTCCCCGGGTCCAATTGCGACCACGACGCCTTCTACGTGGCCGGCCAGGTCGCCAAGCAGCCGGTCGTTTCCCTGTGGCACGAATCGCATGACCTGCAGAGCGCGGACTGCGTGATCGTCCCTGGCGGCTTTGCGTATGGGGACTATCTGCGCACCGGCGCCATCGCGAAGTTTGCGCCCATCATGGATGAGGTACGGAAGCACGCCGCGAGTGGGGGGCTGGTGCTCGGCCTGTGCAATGGTTTCCAGATCCTGTGCGAGGCGGGCCTGCTGCCCGGCGCGCTGATGCGCAACGAGGGGCTGAAGTACGTGTGCAAGCACATCTGGCTGCGGGTGGAGAACGCGGAGACTCCCTTCACCGCTGCCTGTCACGAGGGCGAAGTCCTGAAGATCCCCATTGGACACATGGAAGGCAATTACTTCTGCGACGAGCCGACGTTGGCCGCGCTGAAGAAAGACAAGCGCATCGTCTTCCGCTATTCGACCGCGGACGGAAGGGTCATGCCGGACGCGAACCCGAACGGCTCGCTCGAGAGCATTGCCGGCATCTGCAACGAAGGCCACAACGTCCTGGGGATGATGCCGCATCCGGAGCGGGCGTCGGAGGTCGAACTCGGCTGCACCGACGGCTACAAGATCTTCGAGTCGCTGGTGCGAGCGATGGTCACTCGTTAGCCTCTCCCGCAGCCACTCACCTTCAGCAGCTTGCGTTTCCGCTCTCCTCGGCAGCAGCCCTCCCTGTCCCACTATGTCGCATCTCATCCCGCTAGTTCCGGACTACGGACACGGGAGCGTGTATGCGCACTAAACTTATCGCACTGATGACGACGCTGTTTCTGGCCGTCGCCGTCATGATCGGATGCTCACAGAACCGGGCTAATACCCCGTCGGTGAAGGAGAACGTCGAGAAATCCCTCGACCAGAACAGCCTGAAAGACGTGAAGGTGGATGAAGACCGCGACAAGGGCGTCCTCACGCTGAAGGGCGACGTAAAGAGCGAACAAGCCAAGGCGCAAGCCGAAGAGATCGCCAAGGCCAACGCCGGCGGCATGATCGTGGCCAACGAGATCTCGGTGCGCCCGGAAGGCGCCGAGGGTGACGCGCGCAAGATCTCCGGTAACGTGGACGACGGCATCGACAACAACCTGAAGGCCGCGTTCGTCGCCAATCACCTCGATGATCAACGCATCAACGTGGACGTAAAAGAAGGCGTCGTGACGTTGAAGGGTGACGTGGACACGATGGCGCAGCGTCAGATGGCCGAGAAGGTCGCCGCCGCCACTCCGAACGTGGCGCAGGTCGTGAACGAACTGAAGGTCAAGAGCAAGAAGTAGTCTTCCGACGTCAGTCTGCAGACTGCAACAAGAAAGGCCTCGCACGCGCGAGGCCTTTCTTCCTGCTGACGACTGAAGCCTGAGGGCTTATTTCCCGAATGCCTCTTTGTTCACTACGTAGGGCATCTTGGTGACGTCGCCGCCGTAGTTCCCTTCGAGCACGTCGATGACGCCTTGGGCGGTGCGGCCTGCCATGCCTTTGTCGGGGTCGGCGGAGAGGCGCGTGATCTGCGCGCCGGAAGCGAAGTGGTGGAAGACACGGCAGCGGTCGGCGATGGCCGGATCGAGCAGAGGCGAGTCCGGCGGCAACGGCTCTTTCTCGAAGACGTCGAGTGCCGCGCCGGCGATGACGTTGTCCTTGAGCGCTTTCGCGAGGGCCTCTTCATCCACCACCGGTCCGCGGGAGGTGTTCACGATGTAAGCGGTCGCTTTCATGAGCTTGAGCGATTTCTCATTGATGAGGTGGTAGGTGGGCTTGTCGGTCTCGCCCTCACGCAGGAGCGGCACGTGAACGCTGACGTAATCCGCGCCTGCCATGGCTTCCTCGAAGGCCACGTACTTGATCCACGTTTTTTCTTTCTGCATGCCCTTCGCGTGGCGCAGGTCCATGAGCTCCTGTATCCCGGCGATGTACTTGTCGTTGTGGAAGGCCGGGTCGTAGCAAAGGATGTTCATATCGAATCCGGTGGCCTTCTTGATGAGGGCCAGTCCGATGCGGCCGGTGCCGATGACGGCGATGGTCTTGCCTGTCACCTCGTCGCCGAGGAACGGCAGGAACGGGTGCCACGACGGCCAAGTCTGCTCGCGAACCAGCAACTCGCTTTGCCACATCTTGCGCGCCAACATGCCGAGCATGAGAAAAGCGAACTCGGCGGTGGCTTCGGTGAGGACGTCGGCAGTATGCGTGAACGGGACCTTGTACTTGTTGGCGTCGGCGCGGTTGATGTTGTCGAAGCCGACGGCGATCTGCGCGACGACCTTGAGCGTGCCCTTCCCTGCTTCGAAGATCTCGGCGTCGATGGGGTCGCGCAGCGTGGTGATGAGGCCGTCGATGCCGGCCTTCACTTTTTCGAGGATGAGCTTCTTCGGCGGCGCTTCCGGACCCTGGAAGACTTCCAGGTCATAGCCGCGCCCGCGGAGACGGTTCTCGGCGGGGTCGCCGATGCGGGAGGTGGCGAAGACGCGGAATGTCTTCTGTGCCATAAACGATACAAGCTATCACAGCGTTTGCCTCAAACGTCTCGAGCGAAGGTAGAGATCCCTATCGCAATAGGGCTCCCTCGTCCGCCGCGGCGGACGAGGGCTGCAATCAATAGCTAAAGATTCTTGTTGGCCCAGCCGCTGACCCGCTCGAGCGCCTTCTCGATGTTCTCGATGGAGTTCGCCACGCTGAAGCGCAGGTAACCTTCGCCGAAATCGCCGAAGGCGGTCCCGGAAAGAGCGGCGACGCCGGCCTCATCGAGCAGCGCGTCGGCGAGTTTCTTCGAGGGCCATCCTGTCTGCTTGATGTTGGGGAAGACGTAGAACGCGCCTTTGGGCTTTTTGCAGGAAAAACCTTTGATGTTGTTCAGGCCGGCGACCATGACGTCGCGACGGCGCTTGAACTCGGCGCACATCTCGTTGACCGATTCCTGCGGACCGCGGAGCGCCTCGATGCCGGCGACCTGGGTGAAGCTGGCGGTGCAGGAGTTCGAGTTTGTCATCAACCGGGCGACGTGGGTGGCGAGGTCGGCGCGCATGACGCCGTAGCCCATCCGCCATCCCGTCATGGCATAGGTCTTCGAGAAACCGTCGAGCAGGATGCAGCGGTCTTTCATCCCGTCCACCGACAGGATGGAGTGGTGCGCGCCTTCGAAGATGAGGCGGCTGTAGATCTCGTCGCTGAGCACCATGATGTCGCGGTCGCCGATGGCGCGGGCGACGCCTTCGACGTCGGCCTTTTCCATGACGCCGCCCGTCGGGTTCTGCGGCGAGTTGAGAATGATGAGCTTGGTACGGTCGGTGATGGCGGCGGCGAGTTCCTTCACGTCGAGACGGAAATCCAGTTCCTCGCGCAGCTTTACCGGCACCGCCTTGGCGCCGAGGAAGTGGATCATGGACTCGTAGATCGGAAAGCCGGGGTTCGGGTAGATGACCTCATCCCCTTCTTCCACTAGTGCCAGTATCGTGAAGAAGATAATTGGTTTGCCGCCGGGGACGACTACCACTTCTTCCGGCGTGGCTTTGACGTGGCGCGTCTCGCTGACGTACTGCGCGATGGTCTCGCGCAGTGGCGGTAGTCCGGCGGACGGTCCGTAATGGGTGAAGCCCTTCTGCAGTGCGTCGACGCCCGCCTCCACTATGTTGGCGGGGGTATCGAAGTCGGGTTCGCCGATCTCGAGGTGGACGATGTCGCGGCCCTTGGCCTCGAGGGCGCGGGCTTTGACCAGGACCTCGAAGGCGGTCTCGGTGCCGAGGCGGGCCATGCGCTTGGCCAGCTTGAGTTCGCTCTGTACGGCTTTACTCATGGGGTCGAAATGCACCTCAGGAACCCTGGATTATAACGCGCCGGATGGTGCGAGTGCCCTGCCCGCACCCAGCGGGAACCACCAACTGCACCGTGGTATCGTTTTGGCCATGGCCCTCTATGTGATCACCGGCGTGGCCGGATTCATCGGCTCGGCGCTGGCGCGCGCCGTCCTTGAACAAGGCGACCAGGTCATCGGCGTCGATAACCTGTCGACGGGCAAAGCCGAGAACATCGCCGAGATCCGCGAGCGCGTAGACTTCCGCGAGGCAGACATCAACGATGCGCGCGCGATGTCGAGCGCCTGCCGCGGCGCCGACTACGTGCTGCACCAAGCGGCGATCGCGAGCGTCCCGCGGTCGGTGCGCGAGCCGGAACTTTCAAACCACGCCAACGTGGATGGCACGCTTGCGCTGCTGATGGCGGCGCGCGGTGCGGGAGTGAAACGCGTGGTGTACGCGGCTTCGTCTTCCGCCTATGGCGACAACCCGGCAATGCCGAAGCGCGAGGACATGCTGCCTGCTCCGGTCTCGCCCTATGCAGTCGCAAAGCTGGCAGCGGAACATTACATGCGTTCCTTCTGGAAGTGCTATGGACTGGAGACGGTCGCGCTCCGCTACTTCAACATCTTTGGACCGCGGCAGGACCCGGCGTCGCAATACTCCGCCGTTTTCGCGAAGTTCATCGCCAGCATGCTGGCCGGCGAGCAGCCGACCATCTTTGGTGACGGCGAGCAGTCCCGCGACTTCACCTACATCGACAACTGCGTCAGCGCGAACCTGCTCGCGTGCACGGCGCCGGCGGAAAAGTGTGCCGGCCGCGTATTCAACGTCGGCATCGGCGAGCGGCACTCTGTCCGCGAGGTGTTTGACGTGGTGAAAAAGCATACCGGCTTCGCAGGCGAACCAGCGTTCGCGGAAACGCGTGCCGGCGACGTGAAGCACACGCAAGCTGACATCAGTGCCATCCGCGAAGCGCTCGGCTACAAGCCGCTGGTCGGTTTCGATGAGGGAGTAAAGCGGACGGTGGACTGGTACCGAAAAACCAGTAGTTAAAAGATAGGAGTTAGCAGTTAGTGCGGAGTTTGCCGACCTAACTCCTAACTACTAGCTCCTAACTACTTCTCTAAGCGTTGGCTTCTTGTTTGGTGCGGATGACTCTGGCCACGGAATAAGGCGTGGCTTCGAAGGCGGTGTAGTAATGCCGCACCTGCATCTCGCCGAGCAGTCCGAGTGCGAGCAGTTGGACGCCGGCGAGGACCAGCACGGCAGCGAAGATCATCATGGGACCGTGGTGGTCCATGAGCACGACGTGGCGAACGAACTTTTCCCATCCCAGCCAGACGCCGATGCCGCAGCCGGCGAGAGCGCTCAACATGCCCCAGCGTCCAAAGAAGTGCAGCGGGCGCGCGAGGTAACGGAGCAGGAAGCGAATGGTCATCAGGTCAAAGAGCACGCGGAAGGTGCGCGAGATGCCATAGTGCGACTTGCGCGCTGACACGATGTTCTTGATGGGGATCTCGCAGATCGAGGCGCCGTACCAGGACGCGAGCGCCGGGATGAAGCGGTGCATCTCGCCGTAGAGCGGGACCTCCTGGAGCAGCTCGCGGCGATACGCTTT
Organism: Candidatus Korobacter versatilis; assembly: GCA_016185395.1. Lineage (GTDB taxonomy): Bacteria > Acidobacteriota > Terriglobia > Terriglobales > Acidobacteriaceae > JACPNR01. Next base: position 304,857 of record JACPNR010000004.1, on the reverse strand, counting down.
GAAGGTGGTACCAAAATCGTGGATGTCCACGCCGCTCAGCTTGGACATGGTCCAGTTGGCGATGCGCGACGGGATGCGGCGCATGACGAAGTTGTCCACGCGCTCCTTGCGCCAGCCGCTGACGATGTCGTATCCCTCTTCCAATTTCTCGAGGAACAGGGGGACATCGGCTGGATCATGTTGCAGGTCGCCATCCATGGCGATGACGTACTCACCCTGGGCGTGGTCGAAGCCGGCGGCGAGGGCGGAGGTCTGTCCGAAGTTGCGGCGCAGCTTGACGACGACGACGCGGCTATCCACGGCGGCGATGTCCTGCAGCTGGCGGAAGGTGTGATCGCGCGAGCCATCGTCGACGAAGACGAACTCGAAGGGCTCGCCGGCGGTCTCCATGACGGCTTTCAGGCGGTCGTAGAGCTCGGTGACGGACTCTTCCTCGTTGTGGAAGGGGACGACGATGGAATATTTGAGCGACATCGATGTCCCTATTATAGCCGCGATGGGCGGTCCCCAGAGCTGCCCATGCTGGTTCCCAGGGCATGTTCTGGGGAACCGTTTCCGTGCTGGGCTAAAATGGCGACCAGGCCCCGTAGCTCAGATGGATAGAGCGTCGGTTTCCTAAACCGCAGGTCGGCAGTTCGAATCTGCCCGGGGCCTCCACTTGGTCAACAGCCCACCTGCAACTACTCTGGTGCATCTGTGTTATTCTGAGTATGCGTTGATATCGCACGTGAGCGTGCGGTAGGTATCAAGTCACTGACTGAAACCCCTACCTCGTTTTTCCTCCCGTCTAAGCATTCCGCGACATCAGCCGAAGACGGCGTCCCGCGCCCAGCAGACAGCGGATTCTCGTTTGCAGCCGCCACGCGTCTTAGGAAAGCTACAACTTAAAATGAAACAGTTCTCAGAACTGCCGCTATCGGCCTATCTACAGGACCGTCTGGTAGCAGCCAACTTTGTGACCGCAACACCGGTCCAGGCGAGCACCATCCCGCCCGCCCTTGAAGGTAAAGACGTCCTTGCCACCGCCCAGACGGGCACCGGTAAGACGATGGCGTTCCTGTTGCCCATCATGCAGCACATGCTGCACAGCAAACCAAACGGCATTTACGCGCTGGTGCTGGTGCCGACGCGCGAACTTGCGATGCAGATCGTGGGACAGTACAACCTGCTGCGCGGGAAGAAGTTCCCGCCGGCGGCCCAGATCGTGGGCGGACTCTCGGAAAAGGAACAGATCAAGACCATCCGCGAAGGCGCGGAGGTCGTGATCGCGACCCCGGGACGCCTCGAGGACCTGGTGGACCGCCGCCTCATCGACCTCAAGCACCTCAAGGTGCTGGTGCTCGACGAAGCCGACCGCATGCTCGACATGGGGTTCATCCCGGCGATCCGGCGCATCGTGGGCGCGCTGCCGAAGAACCGCCAGACGATGTGCTTCTCGGCGACGCTCGAAGCCAGCGTGCAGCACATCATCGGGGATTACGTGAAGAAGCCGGTACGCATCGAGCACGGTTCCATCCTCAAGCCGCACGAGAACGTGACGCTGCGCGCGTACGAAGTGTCGAACGACAAGAAGATGGCGTTGCTCGAGAAGCTCTTGAAGGACGAGCCGGGCCGCTACCTGGTGTTTGCGCGCACCAAGCGCGGATGCGAGCGGCTGGCCAAACGCCTTACGCGCGACGGGTTTAAGGCGGGGATGATCCACGGTGACCGCTCGCAGCCACAGCGCAACGCAGCCCTGGCGGACTTCCAGCGCGGGCGTTCGCAATTGCTTATCGCGACGGACGTTGCCTCGCGTGGCATCCACGTGGACGACATCGCGCACGTGGTCAACTACGACTTCCCCACCCTGGCGGAAGATTTCGTCCATCGCGTAGGCCGCACTGCTCGCGCGGGTGCGCGCGGCGTGGCGACCACTTTCGTGAATTGGACGGAACGCACCGACTTGATCAAGCTGGAGCGTGCACTCGGGGTGAAGATCGAGCGCATGAACGTGGCGGGAGACCTGGAAGCGGAAGAACGTGTTGGTCCGGTGGACACATCGAACCTCGTGCCCACGCGCGCGAGCAAGGACTCACGCATGATGAAGCTGCCGGGAGAAGTCCTGCAGCGCTACGTCTAAGCGCAGTTCTCCAGCCAAGGAACGAACGGCACGCTTCGGCGTGCCGTTCTTATTGCGAGAGGATTGCTACCAGCGGTCGCGTCCGCCGCCACCACCGCCGCCGCCGTAGCCGCCACGGCCACCACCACCGCCGCCGCGTCCGCCACGGTCGCCGCCCCGTCCGCCGCCGCCGCCGGTCTTGGGGCGGGACTCGTTGACGGTCAAGGCACGTCCGCGCAGGTCTTTACCGTTGAGCGCTGCGATGGCCTTGGCAGCGTCCGCATCGCTCATTTCGACGAAACCAAAACCGCGAAACCTGCCGGTCATGTTGTCGTTCACCATGCTGACTGAGGTGGTTGCGCCATGCGGCTCGAACATCTGGCGCACTTCATCTTCGGTTGCGTCAAAAGGAAGGTTCCCAACGTAGATCTTCACGTATTTTCTCCACGAGACTGCAAGCTGTCGGAGCTAGTCCGAAGTCAGTTGCGCAAGAAACCGTCGAGGACAGCGTGGCGGAAGGATGCGAACGAGACCCCCAGAGTATACGCCTCGGTCCTCGTGCACCTCTCGATTTCGGGGGGCGGGATGCAAACCCGAGCCACCGTGCGCCAGCGCACACCTATCGGCGCAGATACCGGAGGCAGGGCGGAAGCAAAAGCCCGGCTGGAGCATCCGGGGTTTGGCTAGTTCTGGCTTCCGACGACGACGCGAGCCACGGCGAGCATGCTGATCGCTTGTGCCGAGGGTTCAGTGAGTCTCTGGGCGCGCTGGAGGGCAGCAACGGCGTCCACCTGCGCGGCCGCTTCGCTCACTTCCTCGACCACGGCGGGGACGTTCTTCTCCGGGGTGCGGCCCGACCAGACCTCATCGAGCGCCGAGTAGGCCATATCGAAGTAACGGTCGGCCAGCTTACGGTCTCCGCGGGTGCCGGTGGCAAAGCCGTGCGCCGCGGCCTCCCGGGCGCGCAGCGAGGCCGGTAGGCCGCGCAAGCGCTCGCTCTGATCCCCCTTTGCGCCCATGGCCTCAAGCACCGAAACGCTCTCCTCTTCCGGATGCTCGATCTCCCCGGGCTGTCCTTCGGTGCCGGCGACGCTCTGCGCCACCACGTTGCTGGCAAGGGCCTCCCTCAGCTTGGCCTCGCCCAGCGTATCGCGCAACACTCCCATCGCCATGTTGACGGCCAGATTGCGCTGGCTTCCCTGCCCGAACTGGCCGAGCCACTCCAGGAACCTGACGCCGGCATCTTTGGCGACGTCCTTCTCCACTGCGGGCGCCATCTGGATCAGCATGGCAGCGTAGTTGGGGGCCTCGGCGAGCTGCTCCGCTCCCTTCGGCAGGGCGGAAAACATCTTGGTGAAGGTCTCCTGCGACCAACGCGAAGACGGGCCGCTTGTTTCCATAAGCGCAAGCAGCGGTCGCGCCGAGACGATGCCATTCTCGAGCGCGGCTTCCAACTTGCGGCGTAGCGGTTCGCGCGTGGTGTTCGGACAGACGGAGAGCGCGGCGAGCAGCGAGTCTTCCGCGCGCGCAACGGCGTCTTGCGGGACCATGTCCATGAATTGGGCAGCGACGGCGCAATCCACCGAGCCCGCCGAGAAGATACTGACGGCAGGCCTGCCACCGCCGGCAATCAGCTCGGCCTCCAGGCGCGCGCCTTCGGTGGTGAACTGGCGGGCCATGGCGCTGTTCATCGGTCCGATGACGCCCGTGGCCGAGTTCAACACGCGCAGGCGGTCCTGCGGATCGGGCTGCGGCAGCGCCACCGCCATGCGGACCACGTCGAGCACGAACTTCTGCTTCGCCTGCTTACGCGCAACCTGAGACCCAGCGCCGGGTCTGGCTGCCTTCGTCGCGCGCGGGGACGCGGCGCCGGCGGCTGCGGGCAGGGCTGCGAGCACCAGTGCGAATGCGATGTTGGCAAACTTCTTCTGCAAAACCAAACCTCGTGGAGCGGATGTCTTTTGCTGGAGGCCTCAGTCAGTGTCCTCCCGTTCGCTGCGATGGACAATCAGGCGCGGGCCCTAGCGTGCTTACTACTGCTGGACGTCCTCGATAGGCCAGAGGCTCGCCACCTGCCGTGCGTTGTCTTGCCGGTGGATCTCATCCATTGCTTTGGGTCTACCAGTAAGTCAGCGTCACCTTATCGAGCCAGACCGAGTAATCCGTCATCGAACCGTTGCCGTCCATCTGGAAGGCAACGTTGATCTCGTTGGCCGAGCTGCTGCGTGGGGCGTACAAGCGATTGAAGTAGTGCTTGGTGCCATTGATGGTGACGGCGATGAAATTTACGTTCGGCGCCGAGGTGCGCTGGAACTCGAGCACCACGTGATGCCAGGTGTAGGACTTTGGGGTCGCACAGCTGATGCTGGTGTGCTTCCAAGCCCGGTTGTAGGGATCGTAGACATCCCACACTCGGCCGTCCTTGATGTTGCACTGCGTGCCAAAGATGTACTTCTTGCCGTCGAGCGACTGGTTCACGTCGAACTCGAGGGCCTGCGCGGCCGGCGGGTTCTTGATGTAGTAGTAGAGGTCGTATTTGAAATTCTTTACCCCGCTGTTCGCGCCGAGCTGCTTCCACCAGAGAGCGTTGGCGTAAGGGGTGGCGCCGCCGAGGTTGAACTGCCGGGAATTGCCGTCCATCGAGGGGGAAGAATGTCCGGACGTGCTGCTGAAAGTCGCGACCGGGCCGGCGCCTGCCTTGCCGGCACATGCGCTGCAACCTTGCCATCCGGTCTTCGAGTCGATGTTCGAGATGGTTGTGCTGCCGAAAGCAGCGGATGCCACGAACCCGAAACCCGCCAATACCGCCAGCCGAACAAAACGCGAGAATGATTGGGACTGCAATGCTGTACTCCTGGACTGGATTGCCCTGACGAACAAAAAGCTCATGAACGATGTCCATCTTGCGCATCGCACAAGAGCATTTTCCAATGGGTGTAACGACCTTAGCGGCGCATCTACTCTGCTTCAATGGGTCCGCTAAGATACGTGGAATCAGGTAGTAGGCTGGGGTTACGGGCGGGCCTTAGTACGTTGAAGGTGGGGCAGCAACTTTATCTAAGAGTGGAGGAAGCTGGCGCGAAGTTCTTCGACGATCTCGCGGCTGGCCTGGCGCGCTCGCTCGGTCTGGCCGGGCTCGAACGAGATGGCACCTACTCGGGCGTGACCGCCGCCGCCGTAGCGCTCGCATATGTGCGCGAGGTTCACCATGTTCTTGGCCTGCGTCCAGGGGTTGGAGCCGACCGAGACCTTAGTCCGGAAGGAGCTCTTGCTCAACCCGACGGAATATACGCATTCGGGGTGGAGGTAGTACGGGACGAACTTGTTGTAGCCCTCGAGGTCCTGGTCGGTCACGTCGAAGAAAACGGTGCCGTCCTTGGATTCAGTGCGCTCGCGCATGATGGCGATGGACTTCTTGTGGCGCTCGAGCAGCGGCGGCAGCAGCTCGGCGACGAACGGCTCCTGCAGCACGCCGGCCAGGGGCTTGGTCACCATCACAGGAATAAGTCTGGGTGTGAAGGTTTGGTCCTGCGTGGCCTCGATAATCATGGCCAGCCGCATGGCCGGCTCCTTCATCTCGACGGCTACGTCAGCGCTCTTGAACTGGGCGCCGTCAATGATGTCAGCCCACTCGACCAGCTCGGCCACGGGTTTGGGATCGAAGCCGAAGCGCTGCTGGGTGGCATCCGCGATGAACTTGCTGCACGACTTGTAGTCCGGGTCGAAGAACTTCTTGTTGCTCTGCTGGCGCTCGTAGTGGGAGGCGTCGGCAGGGGTGAGGAAGGCGCTCTGGTGATGGTCGAACCACCAGGTGATCCTGGGCGAGCTGGAGTACTTGAAGTCGACGATGGCGTTCTCGTCGCCGGTGAAAGTGGCCTCGTCGAACAGGGCGCCGGCGCGGTGCACCAGGCCGTGGAAGACGAATTCCACGTCTTCGCGGATGCGCTCCCGGTAAAAGCGCGCGAACAGGCCGGCCGAGGCGGCGCCGTCAAAACATTTGTCGTGGTAAAAGACCTTTACCTGCAAGCCGCCCCTTCCTGTCCGATGTTCCCTGCCAGACAGAAGTAGATAGGAATCTCATCCCCGGAGCGGGGTGTCAAGTGGAGCGACTGCTTCGCAAAAGAAAAGCGCGGCCCGCAGGCCGCGCTTTCGGGATTAGGCGGTCTACTTGTTGGCCTGGTCCATTGCCATCTTGCCGATGACCGGAAGCTGTGTCATCTGCATGCCATATGCCTTGATCATCATCATCACGGCAATGATCAGAATGCCCAGGCTGAAAAGCATCTGGATCGGGAACATGATCAGCGCGAGCGGCCCAGCGATCATGCCGAGGACGATGCCGATGACCGTCAGGCCGATGCTTACCACGATGCAGGCGGCAAACAGGAACAACGACTGAAAGGCGTGGAAACGCAGGAACTTGCTGTTCTTGTACGGCTCGGCCACGAGAACAAAAATATCTGCGATGATCGCGACGGGCGAATAACAGAGCAATCCGATAATGTTATCCGACGAACCGCTCCCGGCCGGTGCCGGCGCTGCGCCTGGTGAACCCATGTCTTCCTCCTAAACTCGAATGGTTGCCGCGCGCCGGTCGCAGACCCCCGTCCGCAAACGCGCGTCAGCTGAAAGTGTTGGCGGGACGTTACCAAATAAACCGGTCAGCGCAAAGGAAAAAAGGCGCGGAAAACGCCTTAGACTCGGGCCTAGTAGCCGGCGGCCTGCTAAACGATGCGTCGCGCCTGCTTCTTGCGGCACTCCTCGCATAGGCCATAGATCTGGAAGGTGTGCCGCGTGGTGAGGTAGTGGTGTTTGCGTCCGATCTCCTGCTCCAGCTTGCCGACCTCCGGGGAAAAGAACTCGACCGAGCCGCCGCACTCGGTGCAGACCATGTGATGGTGACTGCGCCGGTTGTACTGGTGCTCGAAGCGAGCGACGCCGTCGTGGAATGCCACCTCGCTGGCGAGGCCGCAGTCGGAAAGAAGCTTGAGCGTGCGGTAGACGGTGGTGAAGCCGATCTTTGGGTCCTTCTTCTTCACCAGCCGGTGCAGTTCGTCGGTGGAGAGATGGTCGCGGGTCTCGAGGAAGGTGCGCAGGATGGTGTCGCGCTGGTCGGTATGTTTCAGCCCGACTCTCTTCAGGTGCTTGTAAAAAAGCTCCTGGGCTTCGCGCACCTGCTCGCGCGAGATAGAAGCCTGATCGTCGATGCGTTTTTGCAGCATTGGTGAGGATTTCCGCCTGAAGCGGCCATCAGAATACCATCCACCTGCCTGGCCATACGCGATTTCCCCGATTGTCGGCGGGAGGCTGCGTCCATACAATCGGGTCACACTCGCGCCTCCGGACGAAAACCAGACATGGCCACCCCCACACTCGCTCCTGCCCGTCCCCGCGTCCGGCGCATCGTGCTCCGCATCGCGAGCACGTTACTCCTCATCGTGCTGCTCGCATCCGCTGGAGTGGCCACGTGGTTCTACTCCGTCGCGCACGCTTCCCTGCCGCAGCTCGATGGCAAGCTTGCGCTGCGCGGGCTCTCCGCGCCGGTCACCGTGACGCGCGACCATATCGGCGTGCCGCACATCGTCGCCGCGACGGACGACGACCTGTTCTTCGCGCAGGGGTTCGTCACGGCGCAAGACCGCCTCTGGCAGATGGACATCAACCGGCGCTTCGCCGCGGGCGAGATGAGCGAGGTCTTCGGCGCGGCCTTCTTCGGCGCCGACATGCTCAAGCTCGATCGCGCGCAGCGGACGTTGATGCTGCGTCCGGTGGCGCAGCGCGCCTTGGCGGCATTGCCGGCGCGCGAACGCTCGCAGCTCGAAGCATATGCACGCGGGGTGAACGCACTCATCGAACAGCAGCGCGCGCGGCATCAGTTCCCGATCGAGTTCCGCTTGCTCGGGTACGAGCCGAAGGTGTGGACGGCCGAAGATTGCATGGTCGTCGTGCTGAACCTGGTGGAGTCACTCAACCATGGTTATTACGCGGACGATCTGGCACGCGAGAGAGTCGCGGCCAAGGTGCCGGCGGAGTTATTGAAGGACCTTTACCCTACGACTTCCTGGCGCGACCACCCGCCAACGGCGCGCTCGAAGCGCATCTCGCCGGACGAGCCGCCGGCGAATGAAGACGACCCTGACGACGATTCCGCGGTAACGCGCCTGCGGCACTGGCTGGTGCCCTTGCCCATCCCGACTGCGCAACCGGAGGCGAGACTTGTCCCGGGCTCGAACGACTGGGTGGTTTCGGGCGCGTACACCGTGAGTGGCAAGCCGCTGCTATCGAACGACATGCACCTCGAGCATCACATCCCGAACGTCTGGTACGAGGCGCATCTCGAACTGTCGCAGCCGATAGACGGACGCCAGTTCAATGCCGCCGGTGTGACCGTGCCCGGCTTCCCCTACATCATCGCGGGACACAACCAGCGCATCGCGTGGGGTTACACCAACCTCGGCCCGGACGTGGAAGACGTCTACATTGAAGACTTCAATGCTGGGGGCGAATACCGCACGCCGCAGGGCTGGCAGAAGCCGGAACATCTACGGGAGGCCATCAAGGTAAAACACGCACCCGACGTCACCCTCGACGTTGTGGTCACGCGCCATGGGCCGATCATCACCGCGCTGGTGCCGGAGGAGACACGCAAGCTCGCGCTGCGCTGGAACATCTACGATCCTAAGCTCCCGCCCTCGCTTATCTACTGGGACTTGAACACGGCGACCGACTGGACGGAGTTCCGCGCCGCATGGTCGCGGCACGTCGCGCCGGCGCTGAACGTCGTCTATGCCGACGTGGATGGACACATCGGCTACCAGGCCACCGGCATGATCCCGATCCGCAATGGCTGGGACGGCAACCTGCCTGTCTCCGGCGCCGACGACACGCACGAGTGGAGCGGCAACATCCCTTTCGCTGAGCTGCCGCAGGTCTACGATCCGGAGAGCGGCATCCTGGCTACCGCGAACGCGCGCATCACGCCGGACGGCTACAAGTACATGACCGGCAACCAGTGGTTCCCGCCCTATCGCCAGGAGCGCATCTATCGCATGCTGGGCGCGGGACGGAAGTTCGCTCCCGCCGACATGCTCGCGTTGCAGATGGATGTTTATTCGGACTACGACCATTTCATCGCCGAGCGCATCGTGTACGCCATCGACCACGCGCGCAATCCGTCTGACCGCGCGCGCAAGGCCGCGGACATCCTGCGTGCGTGGGACGGCCGCGTCACGCCGGATTCAGTCGCGCCCGTGCTCACCGGGGTCGCGCGGCGATATCTTTGGCAAGCATTGCTCGAGGGCTACCTTGGTCCGCCGGACGCCGAAGCCGGGAGCACCCGGCCGAAACGGATCGTGAGCGGCGTCTACAAGGAGTATTCGTGGGGCATGCAGTCGGCCGCGCTCGAGACCTTACTCATGCGCCGGCCGCAGCGCTGGCTGCCGAAAGGTACTGCCACTTGGGATGACCTGATCGCGACCGCGCTGGAACACACCGTTTCCGACAAGGACGCCCCTCGCGACCTCCGCCAATGGACTTGGGGCCAGGTGCTGCCGGTGGTGATGCAGCATCCTCTTTTCGGCACCGTGCCGGTGTTGAGCCATTGGTCCGGGCCCGGAATGGTGCCACAGGCGGGGAACGCCTACACCGTGAAAGCGGCGGGACGCGGCTTCGGCGCCTCACAACGTTCCACCATCGATATGGCAAACCTAGACGACTCGCTCTCCAACATCGTGACCGGGCAGTCCGGGCAGATCTTCAGTTCTTATTACATGGACCAGTGGAGGGCGTGGTCAGAAGGCGGTAGCTTCCCGCTCCCCTTCTCGCGTGACGCGGTGCGCCACGCCGCCGCGCATACGCTCACGCTCGAGCCGGCGCGTTAGGCCCATGAAAAAGACCGCGCCGAAGCGCGGCCTTCGGGAAATACTTCGCTAATCCGGCGAGACCACATCCCACGAGCGTCCGACGGTATCCACCTGGCGCGCCTGTAATGCATCGGTCGCGGTGTCGTAGATGTGCAGCTCCCCGCCTTCCACCACGTAGACCACGTTGCGGCCGGTGATGGCGCTCATGCCAGTCACGTCATTCAATCCGCCGCATTCACTGTCGCAGGGCGCAACGATCGTGGCTGTGTTCGAGCCGGTGTTGAAGATGGAGAGGCATCCGTTACCGTTGGGCTGCGTCACGGTACAGGTGAACTCAGCGCCGATGAACAACCTGTTGTTCGGGCCGAGCAGCATGTGGTCGTGGTATCCGTTGTTGATCTCGTACGAAGTGGGAGCGCCGAGTCCGGCAGACACATCCAGTTTGGAGAGCGAACCGCAGGTGGGCTGGTTGGTGTTGCCAACACAGGCGGTGGCCGGCGGAGTACCCGCTACGAAGAGCGTGGTCCCGGTGAGGAGTCCGTGGGTGGCGCCCGGGACAGGCTGGGCTGGTCCAGCAGCGGTCAACGCAGGCAGATTGATGGTCTGCACGCTCGCGCTGCCTGTGCCGCCGCACTCAGGTCCGCAGTTCATGACGTATGCCTTGGTGTCGTCACTGGAAAACACGGCCCAAACAGGCCGATTGAACGCGACCGGGATCTGCACCGCGACCGGCGTGGTCGCCGTAGTGTCGATGAAATAGGCCTTGTCGCTGTTATCGTCAGGAAAAGCGAGGACATACTGGCTATTGTTGCTGCGCACGATCCAGCGAACGTTGGGCACGGTGATGCCGATTGTGCTGCCGGCACCGGTGTCCCACTTGATGACCTGGCTGGCGTTGCGCACGGCCACGTACACCGTCTTGCTATCGCTCAGGTAAAAGAAACTTTCGCTCTTGTCCTGTAATTGCAGAGCGCCGGCCTGGACTTCCTGCGCGGTGCTGACCACATCCAAGCGGTTGCTGCCACCGGTGAAGACCAGAACGGTCTTCTTGTCTGGGGACATGCTCATGGCGGTGGGGCCGGGATCGAGGATGACGCGGCGGCTGTTGACGGTATCGGTGGCGGCATCAACGATGTCGAGGGCCCCCGAGAATTGGTTCGACACGAACGCGCGTTTAAGCAGGTTGCTGACGATGGGAGCGTTAGGGTTGGAGCCGCCGCCGCAAGACGCCGCGAACATCGAAGCAAGGATGATAAGGATGATGGCCCAAACAGGTCGCCGCAAAAGCAGGCTCCTTGAGTACGTATGATAAGAGGCTGAGTAGCGGATTATAACAGACAGCGTGCGGCCTCCTGCTCCCGTCAGCCCACGGATTCCGCCGTTCGGGTGGCGGTTTAACGCATTCGGCGCCTCCCCGCTCCTCTCCCGCTGCGACGCTGCTATCCTCGGTGTGTGGAACATCCCTTCCTAAAGCGGCTGGAGCGTGCACCGCTGTTGTGCGATGGCGCCATGGGCACTCTGCTCTACGCGAAGGGTGTGTTCATCAATCGCTGCTACGACGAGCTGAACCAGTCCCAGCCGGAGCTGATCCGCGGCATCCATCGCGACTATGTGGAAGCCGGCGCCGAAGTGCTCGAAACGAATACGTTTGGCGCGAACGCGTTTCGCCTCGCACGCCACGGGCTCGCCGACCAGGTGCACGCTTTGAATCTTGCCGGCGCGCGGCTCGCACGTGCCGCCATCCCCAAGGGCCGCGAGGTTTACGTTGCCGGTTCGGTGGGGCCGCTGGGTATCCGTATCGAGCCGCTCGGGAAGACCTCGCGCGAGGAGGCCCGCGCCGCCTTTCATCAGCAGATCACCGCCCTGAAGGAAGGCGGGGTGGACTTGCTCATCGTGGAGACCTTCGGCTACCTGGAGGAGATCCACCAGGCGATGCTCGCTGCGCGCGAAGTCGATCCCTCGCTTCCACTGGTCGCGCAAGTCACCATCGACGAGGAAGGCAACTGCCTCGACGGGTCGAGTCCGGAAACCTTCACCGCGAAGCTGGCCGACTGGGGAGCGGACGTCATTGGCATCAACTGCAGCGTGGGGCCGGTGGCGATGCTCGAGACGGTCGAACGCGTGAGGGCTGCGACCACCAAGCCGCTGTCGGCGCAACCGAACGCTGGCATTCCGCACGCGGTCGAAGGCCGCAACATTTATCTCTGCTCGCCGGAGTACATGGCGAGCTATGCGCGCAAGTTCGTGGCCGCGGGCGTGCGCTTCGTCGGTGGATGTTGTGGAACGACACCGGAGCACATCCGCGCGATGCGTTCGGCACTTTCCGCCGCGGGCGCGAAAGACGGCGGCAGAGGATTCCAAATCTCGACCGGGGCGCGCGAGCCTTCGTGCCAAGTCACGACGGTCCCGCTCGCGCATCGTTCGCGACTGGGAAAGAAGCTCGCGGCCGGCGAATTCGTCACCATGATCGAGATCGTCCCGCCCAAAGGGACGGACGCAACCAAGGAGATCGAAGGCGCGCGCTTCCTGCAATCCGTGGGCGTAGACGCGGTGAATATTCCCGACAGTCCGCGTGCCTCGGCGCGCATGAGCGCGCAAGCGCTTTCCTACCTCACGCAGCAGGAGGTCGGCATCGAGGCGATCCTGCATTACACCTGCCGCGATCGCAACGTGCTCTCGATGCAGAGTGACCTTCTGGGCGCGCACGCGGTGGGCATTCGCAACCTGATCTGCATCACCGGCGATCCGCCAAAGCTCGGTAACTATCCCGACGCCACCGCCGTGTTCGACGTGGACGCCATCGGCCTCGTCAACCTGGTCGCGAACCTGAATAAAGGACTCGACATTGGCGGCAATCCCATCGGCGAGCCGACTGCTTTCGTGATCGGAGTGGGCGCGAACCCCGGGTTGCCGAACATCGACGAGGAGGTCCGGCGCTTTGAGTACAAGGTCGAGGCGGGCGCGGATTATGCCGTGACCCAGCCGGTGTTCGATGCGGCGCTGCTGGAGGCTTTCCTCAAGCGCGTGCAGCACCACAAGGTCCCAGTGATCGCCGGCATTTGGCCGCTGGTGAGCGTGCGCAACGCGGAGTTCATGAAGAACGAGCTGCGCGTCTCGGTGCCGGATGCGATCATTGGGCGCATGGCGCGCTGCCCTAATGCCGATGCAGCGCGCGCGGAAGGCGTGGCCATCGCGCGCGAGATGCTCGTCCGCATCCGCGGCGTGGTGCAGGGCGCGCAGATTTCGGCGCCGCTCGGGCGCTACTCGGCTGCGGTGGACGTGCTCGAAGCGCTGGGATCCTCGCATCGTGCGCCGGTGTGAGTGCGCCATGTGATGCCAAGTTGCGCAATTGGCTAAGGTCTCACTTGGCGATTCCAGCATCTACTTTGGATTTTCGGCCGCCAGAAAATATTCCGAGGTAAAATCCACGTCGGAGCCGGTCACTTTGCCCAAATTCGAGGAGTGTCTTCAACGTCTGGAAAAGATCGTGAACGAACTCGAGAAGGGTGACCTCCCTCTCGAGAAGGCGCTCACGCTTTTTGAAGAAGGCATCCAGCTTTCCAATTCCTGCCGCAAGGAACTGGAGACGGCCGAGGGCAAGGTGGAGATCCTGCTCAAGCAGAACGGAAAGCTTCAGCCTGAACCTTTCGACGCTCTGACCGAAAAGGCGCAGGCTAAACGATGACCACCGCGCCGCGCCCTGCGCAGCGCTCTCTTCACGCCGGCACACCGGCCGGCGATAGGTGCGTTATGAAGCCCTTGACCGTCGTCGTCGCGCAATGCGACCCGAAGTCAGCCGAATCTCTGGCCGCCTCGCTGCACAGCCACTTCAAAGCTGTCCACGTTGCCCGCGATCTCGAGGAACTCCGCCGTTCGATCGCGAAGCACCGCGCCGACCTGGTGGTCGTGGACCTCGAACTCGTTTCCCTGCCGCAGGTCGAGCACCTTCGCAAGGAGATGCCTGCCACCCAGGTCGTCTGCACCCACCGTCTCGCCGATGACGAGCGGTGGGCGGGCGCTCTCGCCGCAGGTGCGCTCGACTGCTGCCATACATCGGACATCCGCGGCATTGTGCTCGCCGCGGACCATGACCACGCTATGGCGCGCAGCACCGCCGCTTAACTGTTTTTGCCTGTCGGATCTCAGCTAGCGAGGCGCGGGCTAACGCCCGCGCCGTTTTCATGGCTCAAGCCCCGAACCGCGCCTTGAGGCCTGACCGGACCGATGGCCGCGTTCTTCGATATACTCCCAGCCATCCATGCTCAAGAAAGTCTTGGAACAAGGCCAGCGTCTGACGGACGTCGCACTGGAGCGCCTTTTGCCTCCGGGCACGACGGCGCCTGCCTCCATCCACCAGGCGATGCGCCACAGCGTGTTCGCCGGCGGCAAGCGGCTGCGCCCTATCCTCGCGATGGAAGCGGCACGCGTGGTGGCAGGCAAGCTGCCCGACGGCGTCGAAGAACTTGGTTCAGCGCTGGAGATGCTGCACACCTACTCGCTCATCCATGACGATCTCCCGGCACTCGACAACGATGACCTGCGGCGCGGCAAGCCGACTTGCCACAAGGTCTATGGCGAGGCCATCGCCATCCTTGCCGGCGATGCGCTCCAGACATTCGCGTATGAAGTGCTCAGCAACCTGAAGGCGCCGGCGGAGGCGCGCGTCCGCATCATCCACGAGATCGCGCGCGCGACCGGCACGGTAAACGGCATGATCGGCGGGCAGGTCATGGACCTGGAGGCAGAAAAAACCATGCCGGGCTCCTCCACCATGACGCTCATCCACGAATCGAAGACCGGCGCGCTGATCACCGCCGCTCTCGTGACGGGCGGCATCTACGGCGCCGCGAACGCTGAACAGGAGAGGGCGCTGCGGACCTTCGGCAAATGCGTGGGATTAGCTTTCCAGATCATTGATGACGTGCTCGACCTCACGCAATCGTCGGAGCAGCTCGGCAAGACCGCGGGCAAGGACAAATCGGCGCAGAAGGCGACTTATCCCGCGCTCTTCGGCATCGACGAATCGCTGGTGCAGGCGGAGACGCTGATCGGGCGCGGAGAGCGCGCCTTGGCACTCTTCGGGGAGAACGCGGAGACACTGAAGGAGCTCGCGAACTTCCTCGTCGAACGAAAGAAGTAGGGAGCGTCGATTTCTTGCGACGCTCGGCGATTCTCCGTACTCTAATCCGTCCAATATGAGCACGCCCTCTATGACAGCGCTGGACGTCCTCGCCATCGCCGCGCACCGCGACGACGTGGAGCAGACCTGCGGCGGCACCATGCTGAAGATGGCCGAGCAAGGCAAGCGCACCGGCATCCTCGACCTCACGCGCGGCGAGATGGGGACGCGCGGCACTGCCGCCGACCGCGAGGCGGAAGCCAACGCCGCCGCACGCATCCTGAAAATCAATTGGCGGCAGGCGCTCGATATTCCAGACGCCCGTGTGGAGAACACATGGGAGAACCGGCTGAAGGTCGCGCGGGTCATCCGCGAGACGCGGCCGCGGGTCGTCGTCCTTCCCTACTGGAAGGGACGCCATCCCGATCACTACACCTGCTCCACGCTCGGCTACGAGGCGTGCTTCCTCGCCGGACTAACGAAGCTCGCGCTCGCGGGCAAGCCACATCGTCCCTTCAAGATCGTGTACGCCACGCTGTACTACGACATTCGTCCGACGTTCGTGGTGGACATCACCCCGCAGTTCGAGAAACGGCTCGAAGCGGTGTACGCATACACCTCGCAGTTCACCGACCAGGAAGCCGGCGCGGCGGACTTCCCCGCGCAGGCCGAGATCCGCGACCGCGTCGCGGCGATGGCGCGCTTCTATGGGATGTTAGCGGGCGTGACCTACGCCGAGCCGTTCCTGCAGAAGGAAGTGGACCTGGTGGAAGACCTCACCGCGATCCCGGTGAAATCCATCTAGCTATTCGTGCGCCTTCATCGCCACCGCCACGCCGTCCCGAAGCGGGATGATGGTGGTGAACATGTCCTTCGACGCATAGAGCATGCGGTTGAACTCGGCGACCGCGCGTGAGCTCTCGTCCTCCGGCGCGACGACTCTGCCACTCCACAACGCGTTATCGGTGATGAACAGCCCACCGGGACGCACGCGCGGCACCGCCAACTTGAACACGCGCGGGTAATCTTCCTTGTCCACGTCGTTGAACACGATGTCGTAACTGGCGACGCGCTGCTCGCTGAGGATCTCGAGGGCGTCACCGATGCGGATGTCCACGCGGTCCGCAACACCGGCGCGAGCGAAGTAGCCACGCGCTTCGTCCGCATTCTTCTGGCTGCTGTCGGTGTACACCACGCGCCCACCTTCGCCCACGGCGCGCGCCCACCAGATGGTCGAGTACCCGATGGCCGAGCCGGCCTCAAAGACGGTTTTCGCGTTGACCATGCGAGCGAGCTGGTAGAGCAGGCGTCCGACCGCCGGCCCCACGATAGGGATATCGCGCTGCTTGGCTTGCTCCTCCATGTCAAGCAGGACGCCGTCGCGCTCCGGCAGGACGCTGTAGAGATACTGCTCGACCTTCGCGCTGGTTATCTCACTCATGCCGTTTGACCAGGCTTCATCTCAAAGACCTCGATGCCCATCCCTTCGACCATCTTCTGCAATTCGTTGGGACGTCCTTTGAGCGCGGGAAAGGTGCCGAAGTGCATGGGGACGACCGTCTTGGGACGAAGTAACTTGCAGGCGTATGCCGCTTCTTTCGGCGCCATGACGAACTGCCCGCCGATAGGCAGCATCACGACATCCGGACGGTAAAGCTCGTGGATGATCTGCATGTCGCCGAAGACGTTGGTGTCGCCGGCGTGATAGAGCTTCACGCCGTTCTCGAACTCCAGCACGTAGCCCGCGGCTTCGCCGCCGTAGCTGATGGAACCGTCGTCTTCCTGGATGCCGCAGGAGTGATCGGCGTGGACCATGGTGACGAGCACGTCACCCACTATCTGCGTTCCGCCCTTGTTCATCGGCGCAACGTTCTTCGCGCCCTTCGACTTCATCCACATGCAGAGCTCGTAGACGCCAACGACCATCGGCTGATATTTCTTTGCCAGGGCCACGGCATCGCCGATGTGGTCGAAGTGTCCGTGCGTGAGCAGCATGGAATCGAACTTGGGATGGTCCTTGTGCTCGTCGGGTGTGGCAGGGTTCTCTTTCAGCCACGGGTCGATAAGCAGCGTCTTGCCGGCGGGCGTCTCGATGCGGAAGCAGGCGTGGCCCAGCCAGGTGAGCTTGATGCCGTGCAGGTCCATCTAGTTCCCGTCCTCTTTCCAGCCACGCCAACCGCCGATGAGCGACATCGGATTCTTGAAGCCCATCCTCTTTAATGACTGCGCGGCGAGGGCCGAACGGCTGCCGCCGCCGCAGTAACACACGATCTTGGCGTTCTTGTCGGTCGTGGTTTGATCGATGTTCACCTCGAGCATGCCGCGCGGAATGGGCACGGCGCCCGGGATGACGCCGCGCGCGTGCTCATCGGGTTCGCGGACATCGAGCAGCACGAACGGCTCGCCTGATTTCTGCATCCGCTTGAGTTCTTCGGCGTCAATCTCTTTGATCTCTTTCTTAGCATCGTCAACCAGCAACTTGAATTCGGGCAGCGTCATGGGGAATGGCCTCCGGTAGGAAACATTGCATTCTAGTCGCTCACTCAGGCCGTGTCATACCGGGCAGTTGATTGCCGCTGACGGTCTCGGATGCTAGGATTCATGGTCTGCCGAACATGATTTTTACGGCCTGTTTCACGGCTCGTCAGTACTCACTGCATCCGCAATCATCCTGGAGGCACTATGGCGATCAAGGTTGGCATCAACGGCTTCGGACGCATCGGCCGCAATATCCTGCGCACCGCCCTGGGCGACAACGCGCTCGAGTTCGTAGCGGTCAACGATCTCACCGACCCGAAGACGCTGGCGCACCTGCTGAAGTACGACTCCGTGCTCGGCAACCTGCATCACGACGTTAAGGCTGAGGCCGATTCCATCTCCGTGGACGGCAAGAAGGTCCGCGTGTTCAGCGAGAAGGACCCCGCCGCCATCAAGTGGGAAGAGGTCGGCGCGCAGGTCGTGATCGAGTCCACCGGACGCTTCACCAAAGCCGAGGACGCCAAGAAGCACATGCGCGGTCCGGTGAAGAAGGTCATCATCTCCGCGCCCGCCACGAACGAAGACATCACCATCGTCCTCGGCGTGAACGAGAACAAGTACGACCCGGCGCAGCACCACATCATCTCGAATGCTTCATGCACCACGAACTGCCTCGCTCCCATCACCAAGGTGGTGAACGATAACTTCAAGATCCAAAGTGGGACGATGACGACCATCCACTCCTACACGAACGACCAGGTCATCCTCGACTTCCCGCACAAGGACCTGCGGCGCGCACGGGCGGCGGCGATCAACATGATCCCGACTTCGACCGGCGCAGCCAAGGCGATCTATCTCGTGATCCCGGAGATGAAGGGCAAGCTCGATGGGTTCGCGATGCGCGTCCCTACGCCGAACGTTTCGGTGGTCGATCTGGTGGCCTTCTGCGAGAAGGCAACCACCGCGGAAGAGGTGAACGCGAAACTGAAGGCCGCGGCCGAGGGCCCGCTGAAGGGCATCCTGGGATACGAGACGCAGGAACTGGTGTCGTCCGACTACAAGGGGAATTCGAATTCGTCTATCGTCGACGCGCCCATGACGCGCGTGGTCGCGGGCAACTGCGTGAAGGTCATCTCGTGGTACGACAACGAGTGGGGATACTCCTGCCGCGTCCGCGACCTGATCAAGTTCCTCGGTTCCAAAGGCTTGTAAGCGAAGCGCGAAGGCAAGCATGAATAAGCTGACGATCAAGGACCTTGAGCTCAGCGATAAGCGCGTGTTCATGCGCGTGGACTTCAACGTGCCTCTCGACGACGAAGGCCGCGTGACCGACGATACCCGCATCGTCGAGACGCTCCCCACCATCGAGTACGCGCTGCGGCACGGCGCGCGGCTCATCCTGGCCTCGCACCTCGGACGTCCCAAGGGCAAGCCGAACCCGAAGATGAGCCTGAAGCCGGTCGCCGAGCGACTGCGCATGCTGCTCGACCAGAAGATGGAGCGCGGCGTGAACGTTGGCTTCGCGCCCGATTGCGTCGGCATGGAAGCCGAGGAACTGGCGAGCAAGCTGGAAAAGCACCAGGCGTTGCTGCTCGAGAACCTGCGCTTCCATCCGGAAGAGGAAGCCAACGATGAGGGCTTCTCGAAGGCGCTGGCGAAGCTTTGCGAGCTCTACGTGAACGACGCGTTCGGCGCCGCGCATCGCGCCCATGCTTCCACCGCGGGCATCACGAAGTTCGTCTCGAAGTCCGCTGCCGGTTTCCTGATGCAGAAGGAGCTCGAATACCTGGGTCGCGCGTTGCACGATCCAGCGCGTCCGTTCGTCGCCATCCTTGGCGGGGCGAAGGTCAGCGACAAGATCGCCGTCATCCAGCACCTGATGACCAAGGTGAACACGCTGCTCATCGGCGGCGGCATGGCCTACACCTTCCTCAAGGCGCAGGGCCACGCGATCGGGAAATCTCTGCTCGAGGCGGACAAGGTCGACCTGGCGAAGAAGCTGCTCGAAGACGCCTCCAAACGCGACGTGAAGCTGCTACTGCCCGTGGACCACGTGGTCGCTGACCACGTCGGTAACGATGCCAAGGCCGTTGCCATCAAGACCGGACAGCCGATTCCCGCCGACATGATCGCCCTCGACATCGGGCCCGAGACCGTCAAGCTGTTCAGCGAGCAGGTCGCCGACGCGAACACCATCGTGTGGAACGGTCCGATGGGTGTCTTCGAGATGGCGCCGTTCGCGCATGGGACGATGGCGATCGCCAGGGCGATCGCCGAGAACCAGGATGCAACGTCCATCGTGGGCGGGGGAGATTCCGTCGCAGCAGTGCACACCGCGGGCCTCGCGGACAAGATGTCGCACATCTCTACGGGCGGCGGCGCTTCCCTGGAGTTTCTCGAAGGCAAGAAGCTTCCCGGAGTGGAGGCGCTTTCGGACGCGCCCAAGCATGCCACCCCCAGGGGGAACGGCCACAAGCCGACGGGTGCGAAGAAGTGAGCAGCCCGAAACCCACCGCCGTGGAACACCTGACCGTCACGCTTCCCAATGGACACGCCATCGAACTGAAGATCGGCGACATCACGCACGAGCGTACCGACGCCATCGTGAACGCCGCCAACTCGCAGATGGCGCCCGGGTCGGGAGTCTGCGGTTCCATCTTCGCGGTCGCGGGGGACGCCTTCCATCAGGAGTGCCGCGACGCGTTCGAGCGTCACGGCGAGATCGAGCCGGGCAGCGCGCGCACCACCACCGCCGGCGGCCTGGGCGCGAAGCACGTGATCCATGCGGTCGGCCCGGTGTGGCGCGGCGGCGAGCACGGCGAGTTCTCCACCCTGGCGAATGCTTATCGCCACTCGCTGAAACTGGCCGATGAGGAACTCAAGTCCACGGTCGTGAGCACGCCGTCGCTCTCGACCGGCATCTTTGGTTTCCCCACCCAGAAGGCCGCACCGGTCGCGCTGCGCGAGGTGGCAGACGCGCTGCTTCACACCAAGAACCTGCGCACCGTGCGCTTTGTCCTGCACGACCCCGCGACTTTTCACACCTTCGAAGCCGCCGCCCGCCTGATGGCGCGCGAGCGGTCGTACGCCACCGCCTGAGGTTTCTCCGAACCGATGCCACGCAAGAAACTGATCGCCGCCAACTGGAAGATGTACAAGACACCCGAGCAGGCCACGGCTTTCTTCCGCGACTTCCTGCCGCTGGTCGCCGGCCACTCGCGCGACGAGATCGCCGTCTGTCCGCCGTTCGTGGACATCGCCGCCGCCGTCACGGCGGCAAAAGGTTCGAACGTAGGCATCGGCGCGCAGGACATGTTTTGGGAGAAAGAAGGCGCGTTCACCGGCCAGATATCCACCGCGATGCTCAGGGCCGCCGGCTGCACGCACGTGATCATCGGACACTCCGAGCGTCGTCAGTTCTTCGGCGAGACGGACGACACCGTGAACAAGAAGCTGAAGGCGGCACTGGCCGCCGGGCTCACGCCCATCGTCTGCGTGGGAGAATTATTGCAGGAGCGCGAGGCGGGCCTCACCGAAGACGTGCTGCGCCGCCAGACGGTGAACGCTTTCCGCGGCATCGGCGCCGTCGAGTCCGCACCCATTACCGTGGCGTATGAACCGGTATGGGCCATCGGCACCGGCAGGACAGCCACGCCGCAGATGGCGGCCGAAGCGCACCGGCTCATCCGCGCGGAGGCGGCCAAGGCCTTCGGTGAGCCCGCCGCGCAGGCGCTGCGCATCCTTTATGGCGGCAGCGTGAAGCCGGATAACGCCACTGCCCTGATGTCTGAACTGGAGATTGACGGCGCTCTGGTCGGCGGTGCGTCTCTCGACCCGAAGTCATTCACCAGCATCGTGAAGTGGGGTATGTAGGTTGGTTCGAAGGCGGGACCGACCGGCTCGCCATCGGCTGTTTGCTATAATCACTCCTGCCTCTCAGTAATGCCCCCGCGCCAGTGCAGGAGGTCGCAGCCGGTCTGCGGTCCTGTGTGCGCGTGGCTCCAAGCGCGTGCGGAAGTGGTGGAATTGGCAGACACACCATCTTGAGGGGGTGGCGCCGAAAGGCATGGGGGTTCAAATCCCCCCTTCCGCACCATAAGTCCTGAAGTTCAAGAAAGGGTCGGGCCGGCCACGGGCCGGATGAAAATGATCGCACTCGTCACCG
This sequence comes from Candidatus Korobacter versatilis, assembly GCA_016185395.1. Classification (GTDB taxonomy): domain Bacteria; phylum Acidobacteriota; class Terriglobia; order Terriglobales; family Acidobacteriaceae; genus JACPNR01. Next base: position 283,135 of record JACPNR010000004.1, on the reverse strand, counting down.
CGCTTCACATCATCGTTTGTTTATTCCTGATCATCGTTGTCCTCTTGCAGCACGGCAAGAGCGCCGACATTGCCGCGACCTTTGGCGGGCAAGGAAGCCAGACGACATTCGGTCCGCGCGGCGCCGCCACGCTTCTCTCGAAGGCGACGACCTGGTCGGCGATCATCTTTATGGTGACGTCTTTCACGCTCGTCGTACTCGCCAAGAAGAATGAGGGGGCCACGGGCTCCGCGATGCAGAACGAGAAGGCGGGCCAGACCCAGGCGGCGCCGGCGCAGACCTCGCCGACCCCGGCTCCGCAGCCGCAGCAGCAGGCGCCGGCCACCACGCCGCCCGCTCCGAAGCAGTAGCTCCGGGATCTGCTCAAGCCTCCGCCATGGCGGAGGCTTTTTTCATTGAACAGTTAGAATGGAGTGGTGATCCACGAGGTCTTCCCTGTCGGGCCGTTGCAGTGCAATTGCTCCGTGATGGGCGACGAACGCACGCGCGAAGCGATGGTGGTGGATCCGGGCGACGACATCGAGCACGTGCTCGCCGTGTTGCAAAAGCATCAGCTCACCGTGAGGCAGATTGTGATCACCCACGGACACATCGACCACATCGGGGGCGCGATGAAGCTGAAGGCCGCCACGGGCGCTCCCATCCTGATGAACGAAGGCGACCTCGAGCAACTGCCGATGCTGGAAATACAGGCCGCATGGATCGGAGTGGCGCCGCCGTCACCGGTGAAGATTGATGCGTTGCTGATAGACGCGGCTACGGTCAACGCTGGCGGAGTGCAAGCCACCGTGATGCACACGCCGGGACACACCGCCGGCAGCTCGTGCCTCTACCTTCCGGCAGAGAAGAAGCTCATCGCCGGGGACACGCTCTTCGCTGGCTCCATCGGACGCACCGACCTGCCCGGCGGCTCGTTCGAGAAGATCATCGACTCGTTGCACAGCCGAGTGTTGGCTCTGCCGGACGAGACGGTCGTCATCCCCGGACATGGACCGGCGACGAGTATCGGCGAGGAGCGCGCGACAAATCCGTTCCTGCAGCGGCGTTAGCGCTAAGTCAGCGAGAAACAAAAACGGCGGCCGGCCCGCCCTGCGCGATGCCTTTCTCTCTACAGCCCACTATAGATTTTTAGGATCTTCGGTGACACGAACTCTTCGCCCGGCGCCTTGAAGCCTTGCGTCCCCTTGGCGATGCGCAACGCGGCTTCAGCATCGTTGAGCAACTTCTTGTCGTTCCCGCCACCCAGGTAGTAGCGCGTCAGTTTGCTCACGCCGGAGAAGAAGTAGCCAAGCGCCTTCTTCGACCCGTTCACGTTCTGGTAGTCCTTGATGTGGGTCTCGGCCTCGGTGTAGTTGCCTTTGTAGTATTCACCGATGGCGCGCGCCAGCATGATGTCGGCTTCCGGCGTGGCCTGTGCCTGCTGCGCTCCCACCTGCGGCTTGGCTTGCTCTTCCTGCGCGATCTGGTCGAGCGCAGTGCGCGCGGTCGCGTTGTTCGGCTCTTCGGCGAGGACGGCGATGTACTTGCTCTTGGCCTCGGCGGCGTTGCCCTCCGAGCGGGCATGATAGCCCTCGTGAAGCAGTTTCTCGATGTTGACCTTGGGACGCGCCGGTTCTTTAATCGCAGCCTGCCGCTGGAGCGGCGGCGGGGCAGTGCCCGCCGGTGTTTCGCCCTGGGACGCCGTCCGTGCGGCGGTCTGGATCGCTACTGGCGTAGGGCCCGCGGGCAAGTTCACCGCGACCTGTTCGCGCCCTGCCTTGCCGCGCGGATCGCCGGGGCCATCGCCCTTCAACCGACCGGCTTCTTCATAGGACTGCTGTGCGCCCCGGTGGTTCCCGTTCGCGGCTAGCCTGTCGCCTTCGGCCATGGCGGATTCGTATTGCCGGATGCGGCTGAGATACGTCTGCGCTTCGCCGGCTTTGCTTCCCTTCACCTGCGAGAACACGGTCTTGGCCGCACCAAAGTCGTTGCGGTTGTAGGCCTGCATGCCGTCGTTGAAGGTCTGCGTGTCGTCCGGAGGACGATTCAACTCCGCGCGCTTTGAAGGGATGGACTGCGTGAGGTAACGCTGCGCTTCGGAGTAGTGTGGGCCGAAACGGATGTTCTTGAAACGCTGCTCGGCATCGTCGAGCGAATCCTTGGTGCCCTGGTTGAAGAAGGCCACGCCTTGATTGAAGCGGTCGTCATTGCGGCGCGACTCGGCGGTGGCTTCCTGCCGCGCGGCCTCGCAGTCCGGCTGCTTCGAGGAGTCGAGCTTTGCGAGTTCGCACATTGCGGCCGCTGCCTCATCCAGCTTGCGCGCCTGCGCTGCCTGCTGCGCCTGCCGCTGTAAGTCCTCCTTGCGTCCGGCAGACGCCAACGGCGCGAACAGCGCGAGTACGAAGAGCAGTGAGAAGGTCTTATTGCGCATTGAGCACCTTCTCGACGTCGATCTGTTGGAAGACGATGTTGCAGCAAGTGCCCGGAGTGTCGTCGGCCGCCTTGACCATCTCACTCTGCTCCGAGCCATCCGGTCCGGCGAGCGTGACCTTGTAATCGCCCGGGGGCACGTTGATGCGCAACGGTGTCACGGTGTCAGCGGGCAACTCGATGCTGCGCTTGCCGTCGACGCTGGTAATGCTCTTCACCTTGCCCCAGGGCGTGACGTTGATCTCGATGTAGCTCGTCGCCTGCGGCGGGAAGAGCCGGTCCTTGAACAGGAAGACGCCGGCGCCGATTGCCAGCACTACGACTGCAACGATGACGAGCAGCGTGACGGGAGATTTCCTGGCCGGAGGCGCGGGCGCAACCGCCGCGGGCGCGCTGGTACGCGGGCGCGTGGGAGCAGCGACAGGTGCTGGCTGCGGCATGGCCACCGGAGCGGCCGACGCACGGGCGGGAGCGGGTGACGCCGCCGCCGAGGGTGTGGGCATCTGCACACGGGTTTCGCCTCGCTGCGCGGGGGCGGAATCATAAGACCCGGCAACGATCGTCTGACCGCCGGGCTGGGCCGCGTCCATGGAACCGGCCACGATGGTGTGGTCGAGCTGCGTCTGCTTCTGCTGACGTGATGCGCCGGCAGTTGCGTCGTTCTTCAGCGACTCGTACTGCTTCTGCAGGCTTTCGCTGACTTCGATGACGAACGGGGCGGCGGGCTCGAGGCGCTCCACTGCTTGCGTGTACTGGCGGCCGAGCAGCAGACGGCGAGCGTCACTGACGGCGCTCTCGACCGTGCTCTTCGCCAACGCCCCGCGCCTTGTCTCGATCTCCGCGATGGCTGCCTTGATCTCCGCCGTTTCGCCATAGGTCTTCTGGCAGGCGTACGCGATGTTCAGTGCAGCGGCCACGTCGCCCTTGGCGAGCGCCTGCCGTGCTTTTTCGATAGCGGAACCGACCGCCATGGTCTGGTCCTGCTGCCCTCGCGCCCGTTCCAAAACGGCGCAAAAATCACTCGAGCGCGTATACGCCGGCGGCTGCGCCTCGAGGAAGGCCACCGCATCGTTCACCCGGCCATCCTTGATGAGGCCTTGCGCCTTATTGAGCGCGGCTTCCAGCTTGCGGCTGAATTCGTGGACGCCGCGGCGCGCCTCGGTCAGCACCACGCGAAGCTCTTCGTCCGGGGCTTCCTTGAGGATGCCCTCGAGCAATGCCACCGCCCGCTCGTAGTCCTCTTCATTCATCAGCCGATGTGCTTCGTCGGCGACGGAATCGACTTTCCGGCGGCGGTCCGATTGGCTGGCTTCTTCGCGAGCGAACTGGAGCAGGTCGTAGATCTCGGCGGAATCATCGAGCTCGCGGCTCGCGGCTTCGAGGATCTGGACGGCGACGGCGTAGTCCTTATGCCGCATCGCCTCCTTGGCCTTCTGCACGTACTGCGTCTTGATCTGCTCGTTGCGCTCGCGGTCGGCGCTGTCCTTCACGATAGCGAGCAGCGACTGGAGGCGCGCTTCGCCGGGGACCTTCCGCGACGCTTCTTCGAGAAGCGCGAGGGCCTCGTTGGCTTTGCCCGCATCGAGCAACTTACGCGCCGCGGACATGCGTTCGTCGATGAACCTGCGCCGGTCAACGGCGTCGCGCTGCTTGTCCGCAAGCGCCTTCAACTTCAAAAGCGCCGGTTCGTTCGCATGCGTCTGCAGCGACGCCTCCGCTTTGGCGCTCGCGCCGGCGAAGTCATCTTTGGCCAGCAACTCTTCAATCTCGGTGGTGATGCGCTCGAGGTCGCGACGCCGCAGCTCCTGCTCCCTGCCCGAGGAAGCCAGGTTCATCAGCGCATGGACCTCGGGGCTCGAAGGATCGATCTGCTCGGCGCGCTTCAGCATTTCGAAGGCGTCGGTGAACTTGCGTCCCGAGATGTGCTTGCGCGCTTCGTCAACGAAACCCTTGATCTTCTGGTCCTTGGAGCGCGACTGGATCTCTTTGCTGATGGACGCGTAGAGCGCCTTCGCCTGGGCGCTCTCGGGGTCGAGTTTGAGCGCGGTCTCGACATGCTGAAGCGCGTCTTCGAGGTGCCCGCTCAATTGCCCTGACTCCGCGCGGCGCAGTTCGTCTGCCGTCTTGTCGCGCCGGATCTTGGCTTCGTGCGCCAGGTCGCGCAGGTTGAGCAGCTCGGGGTTCGTCTTGTCGAGAGTGATGGCCTGGTCGATGTAAGAGAGCGCGTCCTCAAACAAGCGCTGCGATAGCGCGTCTTCGGCGTGCGAACGCAACTGCCGGACTTGCTCGCTGCGCACCTGCTTCTGCAGACGCTGTTGCACGTCGTGCATCAGCTCCTTGGCGAGCGAGTGCTGCGTGTCCACCTTCAGCACTTGCTGCAGCAGTTCCTTTGCGCGACTCAGTTCCTCCTTCTCGATGGATGCCTTCGCGCGCGACACGTAATCGGAGACCATGCTCTTCTTGAGCTGTTCCTGCACGCGCGAGAGGTCGAAGGCAAAGTCCTCCGCGGTGGCGTAGCGGTCCTCGCGGTCCTTGGCGAGGGCCTTCAGCACGATCTCTTCCAGCTCGGGCGGATAGCCCGAGATGAAGTTCTTTAGCGGCGGCGGCGGCTCGTGGATGATCTTGAGCAAGGTGGCGGCGGTGTCGCGTCCGTCGAACGGAAGCGTGTAGGTCAGCAGCTCGTAAAGCATCACGCCGGTGGAGAAGATGTCGGTACGTCCGTCGACGACTTGCGCGTTAATCTGCTCGGGCGACATGTAGGTGATGGTCCCGACGACCTGGCCGGTCTTGGTGAGCGAGGCATCACCGATGCGCGCGATGCCGAAGTCCACGATCTTCACCGCCGAACCTTCCTTGAGGATCATCAGGTTCGCCGGCTTGATGTCGCGATGGACGATGCCGCGCTGATGGGCGTAATTCAAGCCATTGCAGCACTGGATGATGTAGTCGAGCTTCTGCACCAGGCTGAGCTCGCGCCGCGTGGCAACCAGTTTGTCGAGCGGCTCGCCCTCGAGGAACTCCATCACCAGGTACGGATTGCCGTCTTGATCGCCAAGGTCGTAGACAATGACGATGTTGGAGTGTTGCAACATCCCGGTGGATTGCGCCTCGCGATAGAAGCGCTTCAGCAGATCGGGATTCTCGGCGAAACCGCCGGTCATCATCTTGATGGCGACCAGGCGGCCGATGCGGTTGTCCATCGCCTTGTAGACGATGCCCATGCCGCCCTTGCCCAGGACTTCGACCACGTCGTACTTGCCGATCTTGGTTAGCGTGTTCGGGGCCATTTACTGGGTCACCTTGAGCAGTTGACCGCCCGCCAGCACCATCGCACCCACCGGCACCGGCGACTTGCCGCGCACCTTCACAAATGTTCCGTTGCGGCTGCCGCTGTCTTCGAGGAAGAAATCTTCGCCGCGCTGGTAGACCTTGGCGTGCGCGCGGCTCATGAAACCGTCTTCGGGAAAGGTGTACGTCCCCTTGGTGCGTCCCCAAGTCACTTCCTGTTCGGACATCGGGAAGCGCACGGCTTCGTCGAGCGTGCCATCGAGCTTGAGTCCCACGAACTCCGCCACCGGTTCCTTGAGCGCCTTCGCCAGGTCAATGACCGTACCGCCCACGGCGGCTGCGGCCGACATCGCCTCGGGCTTTGCCTGGAAGCGGAACGCGCGCCGGCCCATCATCACCACGTCGCCATCATGCAACGTGTAGGTCGCGATGAGGCGGACATAAACGCCGCGCCCTTCCGGCGCCAGGTCTTCCACGAGAAGCTGTCCCCGCTCGACGACGAACTGCGCGTGCTTCGATGAGAGCTGGGGATCACCCGCGAACTTGAGGTCGCCGTCCGTCTTCCCCACCACCAGCTTTCCGTCCTTGAGTTCGTGTTCGGAGCCGACGGAGCCGTCCTTCTTGATGTGCTGCAGCTTGTATTTCGGCAGCACCATGGAGGCCTTCGCGCCCGCCACCAGCGTATGCACCGCGACGGCGCGCGCGGACTGTCCTTCGCTCCAACTGACCTCGAACAGGTCGCGGTCGCCTTCCTTGCCTTTGAGCGCGAAGCGCCCGAGATGCGAGAGCTTGAACTTGCCCAGGGGCGCAACCTGCTGGTTCACGCTGTCAGAGATGACGATCTGCTCGGGCAAGGCGACACTCTCGACGCGCGAGGCAACGTTCACCACGTCGCCGAAGACGTCGTTGGACTTCACGATGCCGGAGCCATGGTTCAGTCCGATGCGGATGAAGACGTGGTCCTGCTCCGGCTTCGGCGCGTTGAATGCGATGAGGGCCTGTTGCATCTCGATGGACGCCTGCACGCTCTCGCCCGCATCTTCGAAGGTCGCCATGATGGCGTCGCCGATGGTCTTGACCACTCGTCCGCTATGCCGCTCCACGATCTGGCGAAGCATGTCATTGCACTGGTGCACCATCATCATGCCGGCCACGTCGCCATACTTCTCGAAGTAGGCGGTGGAGCCCTTGATGTCGGTGAACATCACGGTGATCGTGCGCCGGAATTTTTCCAGCTCCGCCAGCAGCTCCGCGTTCCCGCGCGAGCTCTGGATGATCTGCGTGACGCTGTCTTGAGGCATTCGGTCCCTACCACTCCACGGGTCGCGATCCGAAGACAAATGGACCCGACGAGTGCGCCAGTCTGTTATCGAATAAGCAACGGTTCCCTGCCCGCAGCCGGCCCGTCGCACGTTGCGCTCGCCCGCGGCTGCCTGGGGGACCGAAGCCGAGCGGAAGCACAACTTTATTGCGAGAAGCCGCTGGGGTGGATAAGTAAAGTACCACGACTCTTAGCCGTTAAAAAGTGACTTTGCGGCGGAAGCAGAGTGGAAAGCGCGGATTGGGAGCGTTCAACCAGCGGTTGGGGCTTTTGCCGGTCGTGTACTGAGTAGTACACCTTAGCGGAAGCGTTGCCTAAGGAATGCAGCGAGGCGCGAAGCGCCCTCGCGGAAGGTTGCGGACGGCGTGATCAAGCTGAGAACAAGATAACCCTCGGCGCCGAAGTCGTAGAAGTGTCCGGGATGCGCGACGATTCTCTGCGCTTCGAGCAGTGCAATCGCGAGCTCCTCGTCGCTCGCCGTCTGCGGGACCCGCAGCACGGCGTACCAGCCGCCTTCGGCCTTAAGCCGCTCGACGGAGCGAACGGACGCAAGCGCGACGTCGAGTGCCTTCGAATTCGCTTGGACCCGGTCGCGTAACTGATTTTGGAAACCGCTGCGACTGCCGAGCAGCGCCGGCATCGCGAGCTGCATGGGCGTGTTCATCGAGAGATAGGTGTCTGCGATGACGTCGAGGCGCCCTAGCGCGTGCCTCACCTCCCCGTCCGGGCCACTGACTGCGATCCAAGCGACCTTCATTTGCGGGAGCTCGGCGATCTTAGACAGGCCACTCAGCGTGAATGTGAGTGCCGCGGGATTGCTGGCGAGCGAAGGGCGGGGCTTGCTGTCAGCCGGGAAATCCAAGAACACTTCGTCGGCGACTAGCCCGAGACTGCGCGCAACGCACAGCCGATTCATCGCTTCAAGTTCAGCGGACTGCAGATACGAACCGGTCGGGTTATTGGGATTTACAACCAGGATGGCTCGTGTCCGTTCCGTGATGGCCTGCTCTAGCGCGTGCATATCCACGTGCCACCCGTGGTCATAGAACAGGGGGTAGCGTACCGGCGTCACATCCTGGATGGAGGCCAGGTACTCGAACAGCGGATAGCTCGGTGCGGGCGCCAGCACCTCGTCGCCCGGGTCGCACAGCAGCCGGAACGCCCACGTGTATGCCTCGCTTGTGCTCGTGGTCAGCAGTAGCCGTTCCGGCGGGACTGTATCGCCGCGCTCGGCGTAGTAGGCGCTCACGGCTTCGCGCGCCGAGAGCATCCCCTGGGCTTGCGGCGTGTAGTCGAGCGCGGCCGGGACGTTCAGCCCGTCGAGCAGGCCGGAGGGATAGTCGAATTCGCAGCGCGTAGGGTTCGATTCCGTGAGGTCGAGCAGCGCTCCACGTGCACGGCGCGCCTCAAGCGCCTGGGTAAACCGGTTCGTTTCGCTCTGCCATGCGGTGCGTCGCGCGAACATGCGCGTAATCCTACCAGCCTCCACTTTGCGCCGGCGGCAACCTTTGACTACGATGGCTGGCTCCTAAGCCGTATCGGCCCGTTGCTCCAGTCGCATTCCGTTTCGACCATGCTCAAAGACCTGCTCTCTCGTTGGCCCGTGTACCGCCAGATGACCGAAGGCGGCGACGGCACCGGTCCCGAGGCGATGAGTGACGCCACGCGGAACCTTCTTCCCAAGCACTACGGCGCCGACATCGCTCGCTCGGTGTGTCCGTATTGCGCCGTGGGCTGCGGCCAGCTCGTCTTCCACAAGAACAACCAGCTCATCTCCATCGAGGGCGATCCCGAGTCGCCCATCTCGCGCGGGCGTCTCTGCCCCAAAGGCGCCGACAGCTTCGAGCTGCTAACGCATCCCGGCCGCGAGCTGAAAGTGAAATATCGGCGGCCGTACTCGAAAGTGTGGGAAGCGCTCGACCTCGAGACCGCGATGGACATGATCGCGGACCGCGTTTGGGAAGTGCGCGAAGCGAGCTTCCAGGAAAACAAAGACGGCGAGTCGCTGATGCAAACGCTCGCCATGGCGCATCTCGGCGGCGCCACCCTCGACATCGAAGAGAACTACCTGATCAAAAAACTCTTTACCGGAGGTCTGGGCATGGTTTGCTTGAGCAACCAAGCCCGGATCTGACACAGCTCCACCGTGCCCGGTCTGGGCACATCCTTCGGACGGGGCGGCTCCACCACGGCGCCGCAAGACCTCGCGAACTCAGACGCCATCCTGATCATGGGTTCGTCCATGGCGGAGAACCACCCCGTCGGCTTCCAATGGGTCATCGAGGCGCGCGAGAAGAATGGCGCGAAGGTCATCCACGTGGATCCGCGCTTCACGCGCACCTCGGCCATGGCGGACTACTGGCTGCCCCTGCGTGCCGGCTCGGACATCGTCTTCCTCGGCGCGCTGGTGAACTACGTCCTCCAGGGCGAGCGTGATTTCCGCGAGTACGTGGTGCACTACACGAATGCGTCCACCATCTTGCGCGAAGACTTCCGCGACACCGAGGACCTCGGCGGACTCTTCTCCGGCTGGGACAAAGAAAAGCAGAAGTACGACCCGGAGAGCTGGCTCTATGAGGGTTCGCCAGCGAAGAACACTGCTTCCCCCGCAGGTCATGCCGATGCCGGTGGCGGACACGGCAAGGACCGCGGTGGCGAAGCCGGCGAGATGTCCAAGCGGCGCCAGGACAAGACGCTGCAGCATCCGCGTTGCGTCTACCAGGTGGTGAAGAAACATTTCTCACGCTACACGCCCGAGATGGTCGAGCGCACCTGCGGCATCACGAAAGAGAAGTTCCTCGAGATCGCGGAGGTCTTCGTCTCGAACGCCGGACCGGAGCGCACCGGAGCGATCTGCTACGCGGTCGGTTGGACACAGCATTCTGACGGCGTGCAGATCATCCGCACGGCAGCCATCCTGCAGTTGCTGCTCGGCAACGTCGGGCGTCCCGGCGGCGGCATCATGGCGCTGCGCGGGCATGCTTCTATCCAAGGCTCCACCGACGTGCCCACGCTCTACGACATTCTGCCGGGCTACATTCCCATGCCGTTCTTCGAAGCGGATTCGCACAAGCTGAAGGATTACATCAAGAAGCACCGTGCCTCGACGGGATGGTGGCACAACTTCGACAAATACATCGTCAGCATCCTGAAGGCGTGGTACGGCGAAGCGGCCGCCGAAGACAACGATTGGGGATTCAACTGGTTGCCACGCGTGACCGGCGACCACTCGCATTTCGGCTACTGGCTCGACATGGCCGATGCCAAGCTCGAAGGCCTGTTCGTGATGGGCCAGAACCCCGCTGTCGGCGCGGCGAATTCGCGCCTCGAGCGCAAGGCGATGGCGCAGTTGAAATGGTTAGTCGTCCGGGAGATGGTCGAGACCGAGACAGCGGCGTTCTGGCACGACGGTCCGGAGATCGAGCGCGGTGAACTGCGGCCGGAAGATATCGGGACGGAGATATTCTTCCTGCCCGCCGCCGGACACGCCGAGAAAGATGGCTCGTTCACGAACACGCAGCGGCTCATCCAGTTCCATCAGCAAGCGGTCGATCCGCCCGGAGATTGCCGCAGCGAGCTTTGGTTCATGTATCACCTCGGCCGCCGCTTGAAAGCGAAGGCGGCAGACGACCGTCGCCCCCGCAACACCGGCCTGCGCGCCCTCACCTGGGACTATGGCACGCACGGCCAGCACGCCGAGCCGAACATCCGCGAAGTGCTGCGCGAGATCAACGGCTACACCGTCGGCGATGGCAAGCACGTTGCCGGCTATCGCGACCTCGCCGCCGATGGTTCCACCGCGTGCGGCTGCTGGATCTACTCCGGCATCTTCCCCACGCCCGACGACCTGAAGATCGAACAGCGCAAGCCGAATGGGCGCTACGGACACGGCTGGGCGTACGCGTGGCCGAGCGACCGCCGCATCCTTTACAACCGCGCGTCGGCGCGTCCGGATGGCAAGCCGTGGTCGGAACGAAAGGCTCTCGTCTGGTGGGACGAGAACGAAAAGAAGTGGACGGGCCACGACACACCCGACTTCACCCCGGACAAGGCTCCCGACTACAGGCCCAAGAAAAACGCAAAGGGTGATGACGCGCTCGGCGGCGACAAGCCTTTCATCATGCATTCCGACGGCGAAGGATGGATCTACGTTCCCAGCGGATTGAAGGACGGCCCGCTGCCCGCGCACTACGAGCCATTCGAGTCTCCGGTGGCCAACGCGCTCTACCCGGAGCACGGCGAGAACCCTGCGGCGCAGAAAAAGGAGCGGCCCGACAACGCGTACGCGTTCTCGCCGGGCGACGCGCGCTTCCCTTACGTGCTCACCACCTACCGGCTCACGGAGCATCACACCGCCGGCGGCATGTCGCGTACGCTCTCGCATCTCGCCGAACTGCAGCCGGAATTGTTCTGCGAGATATCGCCGCAGCTTGCGCAGGAACTTAGCATCGAACACGGTGCGTGGGCCACGATCTCCACGCCCCGCGGCATCATCGAAGCGCGCGCCCTGGTCACGAGCCGCATGCTGCCGCTCGCCATCGAGGGCCGCTGGGTGCACCAGGTCGGACTTCCGTATCATTGGGGCTTCCGCGGGCTGGTGAAGGGCGACGTGGTCAACGACCTCATCGCCATCTCCGAGGAGCCGAACGTCCGCATCATGGAGACGAAGGGCCTGCTCTGCAATGTCCGCGCCGGCCGGCGGCCCGGCGGCAAAGGTGACCTGCAACAATTGAAGAAAGAGATGAACCACCCCGCATGAGTCCCGTCACCGCGTTCCTCACCGACTCCACCATCTGCATCGGCTGCAAAGCCTGCGAGGTCGCGTGCAAGGAATGGAACGGCATCAAAGCCGACGGGCTGGAGTTCAGCGGCTTCTCTTACGACAACACCGGCGCCGTGGGTCACTCGACCTGGCGACACGTGAAGTTCGTGGAGCAGGGACCCGTCATCGGACTCGGCGGCAACGCGCTCGAGTTTCCTGCCTGGGGATTCTCGTCAGACGTGTGCAAGCACTGCGAGGTAGCGGGATGTCTCGAGGCATGTCCCACCGGCTCGATCGTGCGCACCGAGTTCGGCGGCGTCTACATCCAGCCGGACGTTTGCAACGGCTGTGCCTACTGCGTGGTGGCGTGTCCCTTCGGGGTGGTCGAACGCAACCAAAGTGACGGCCGCGCGTTCAAGTGCACGTTTTGTTACGACCGCCAGAAGGTCGGCCTTACGCCAGCGTGCGCAACTGCGTGTCCCACGGAGTCTATTAAGTTCGGCGAGATCAGCGAACTACGCGAAACAGCTCAAGCGCGGGTTGAAGCGCTGCACGAGCGCGGCGTGGAGGACGCGCGCATCTACGACCCGCGGGATTCGAGCGTGGGCGGGACGCATTCCATCTTCATCCTGCGCGGTGATCCGCGGACTTACAACCTGCCACCGCAACCGCGTGTCCCGGGCGAATACATGAGCGCTGGCTGGACCTCGGCTGCCATCGCTGCCGGCGCGATGCTTGCGGGAGCGCTTATCGCGTTCCTCGGAGATAGCCGCCGGTGAGCATCGGGCCGAAACCGCCTAGACAAAGCCGCCTGCCCGATGCCGCCAGCGAAGCGCGCTTGCTCGAACTCCGTCGCGAAGCGGAACAGCGCGGCATGGTGACCAGTGCCGGCGCCAAGCCCGCGGGCGCTCCCTTCCCGCAAGCCTCTCCCGAAGCCGGCTACTACGGCATGCCCCTGCTGAAGAAGCCGGGATGGAGTTGGGAAGTCCCCGTGTACTTCTTCGTGGGCGGCGCTGCGGGCGCCGCAGCGGTGATCGGCGCGATGGCGAACTGGACAGGTGCAGACAAGCGCCTCGTGCGCGACGCGCGCTGGGTGGCGTCGCTCGGCGGACCGATCTCGACCGGCCTGCTCATCTCTGACCTCGGACGTCCCGCGCGCTTCCTGAACATGCTGCGCGTCTTCAAAGTGCAGAGCCCGATGTCGGTCGGGGCGTGGACATTGAGCGCCTTTGCGAGCGCGAGCGCAGCTTCCGCGTTCGCGGAAGCGGTCGACCGGAGATTCGGCGGGCTGATGCCGGTGCGCGTCCTCGGCAATGCCGCCGAAGCGCTGGCGGCTTCGACGGGTGTAGTGATGTCGAGCTACACCGGCGTACTGATCGGCGCGACGGTGATCCCGGTGTGGAACGAGAACGTTCGTACGTTGCCGCTGCACTTCGCGGCATCGGGCGTGGGCTCGGCCGTCTCCGTGCTCGAACTGATGGGACACGACGACAGTACTGCGCTGAATACGCTCGGCATCGGTGCGGCGGCGTATGAAGCCTATGAAGGCCTGCACATCGAGACGCACCCCACGGCCGCGAACGAGCCGCTGCGGGCGGGCGTCTCGGGATGGGTGACGCGCTCGGGCGGAGTCCTCTCCGGGCCGGTGCCACTGCTGCTGCGGCTGGCCGCGCTCAGCACGCGGGGCGAGACCGCGCGTAACTTCCGCCGGGCCGCCGCGATGAGCACGCTCGTCGGCTCTTTCATCACGCGCGTCGCGTGGATCATGGCGGGACACGCATCCTCGAAAGACTATCGCCTGCCGCTCGAGAGGGGCGGTGCAAAGCAGCGGCAGGAGTTGCCCCCGAGGAGCCGGCAGCAGGAAAAGGAACTGCTGCCCAGGGAGCGGCCGGACAAGCCGCACGGCATCTCGAAGTAGGGCTACGCGGGCTCGCCGATGAGCAGCAGGCCAGAGGAAGCGTACGGCACGATGCGCGCTTTCAGTCCCGCCTGCTTCGCGAACTCCCACAGCGCTTCCTGGCGATAGAAGTACACGGGACAATTCCGCAGCGCGTAGCGCAGTTTCCGAAGCGGCGCGCGGACGAGCGAGACTTGCGGAAAGCTGGCGATCACACGCTTCCGCGCCAACTCGCGCATGCGCGTGAGCGGCTTCACCGGGTCGGCAAAGTAATCGAACACGCCGAGTGCGACCACGGCGTCGAACTTCTCGGGGAATGCGTGCCCGAGGAAATCGCCCTCGATGAATTCGCACTGCCTATCTACGCCAGACGCTTTGGTGAACGAGCGTGCCAGCTCCAGCATGCGCGGTGAGAAATCGATGCCGGTCACGCGCGTGGCGCCAGCGGTCACGAAGAGTGGCTCGTTGCGCCCGGAACCGCAGCCCACGTCGAGCAGCGTATGCGGGCCGAGCTGCCCGAGGTCTTCGAGGGCGAGGCGGACCCGTTCGTACAATCCCTTGCGGAACGTGCGGTTCAGCAAATGCTGCCACGCGCCGCCGGTCTCGTACAGCCGGTCGAAACTATCGGCCTGCTGCTGAAAATAGCGTTCGACTTTCACCCAGGTCGGCTCCTTCGAGGTATTCGCGGAATGTGGTGAAGCGGAAGCGCTGCAGCAGCTCCCCCAGTTTAACGCGCAGGCTGTTGCGGCCCAGGTTCTGGTGCCAGTTCAGGCGCATTCCGCTGACGCGCTGTTTGAGAGATGGCCGGTCCAGCCCTGCAAGAGCATCCAGCCGCTCGGGATCAAACTCATAGGGATGGAAGTAAGTTGTGACCGGCAACCCCGTGGCGTTCACGCGTTCGAAGCCGCGTACCAGTGTACCGAGCGGCCATAGACGGAAGTACCCGCCACCGGAAAAAGGCACGTTCTGCCCGGCACGGCGCTGCGTCGCTAGCGGTATCTCGATGAGCGAACGTCTGTCAGCGAGCTGGTAGCGCGCCGGCCGTGGATCGAAATCGGCGATGCCATAGCGCCGATGATGAATAGGAAAGATACTCGAGTCGTATTCGAACCCAAGCTCCGCCAGCACTTCGAGCGCCCAAAGTGCCGGACGCGTGATGGAGAACTCGGCTGCGCGGTACCCGCAGACTTCTTGCCCGGTGATCGATTCGAGCAACGCCTTTCCCCTGCTGGTGTCGGCGTGGAATTCTCTGCGCGTCATCTGGTAGACGCGCCGGTGCGCGTAGCCGTGTGACGCGATCTCGTGTCCCGCGTTGGCTACGCGTTGTACCAGCTCGGGCCGCGCTTCCGCCAGCATGCCGAGGGTGAAGAACGTCGCTTTGACCTTGTGCTCGTCGAGAAGCGCGAGCAAGGTCTCGAGTTGGCGGTCGACATTCGCGCTCGGCGAGCTAGAGGCGTTCTTCAGCCGGCGATGCACGAGCTGGTGCCAGTCTTCGAGGTCGATGCTCAGGATGTTCGTGACCACCACGGGCTTGGTCATGCGGAGTGCGGCCGCGCCGCCAGCGTGGACTCGACCGGGTCATGCGCGCATTCCGCGTGCCACGACTGGAACATCAAGACGTCCCACAGGTGATAGGCCCAGCTGGCCTTCCCCGCCAGATGTTGCTGCCATTTGTCGCGCACCAGTTTCGCATCGAGGTAGCCTTCATCGCCCAGGCGCTTCTCGTCAAGCAAAGCCTCAGCCCAATCGCGCAATGGGCCGCGGAGCCAATCGCCGATGGGCAGACCGAATCCCATCTTCGGACGTTCCACCAACTCACCCGGCACGTATTTGTGCAACACCTGCCGCAGTATCCACTTGCCCGTGGTGCCGCGGACCTTCATCGCGAGCGGCAGTCGCCACGCGAACTCCACCAACCGATGGTCGAGGAACGGCACGCGGCCTTCGAGACTCACTCCCATGGTGGCTCGGTCGAGTTTTACCAGGATGTCGTCGGGCAGATATGTGACGCTGTCGAAATACATCATCTGCTCGATGAAGTCGGGGATTTCGGGCGGCTCGTCAAGTTGCGTAGGGAGCGTCTGAGCATCGAGCACAACCGGTTCCTGCCAGTGCGTCGCCAGGCGTTGGTAGACCTCTGGCAGGTCTTTTGCGTGCAGTGCGGCTGCCATTTTGTGGACCTTGTGACCAGACATGCGATGCTGCGCGATGGAGCCCAGCGCTCCTGCCATCATTTCCCATCGGGCCGCCGGCACGGTCGCCAACATACGCCCTACACCGGCGCGGACACCGCGAGGCATCCATGACATTCGCTTCCATAGCCGGCGCGCCCAGACATGCCGATTGTAGCCGCCGAACAGCTCGTCGCCGCCATCGCCTGAAAGACTCACGGCAACGTGCTGTCGCGCCAGCTTCGCGACGAGATAGGTAGGGATCTGCGACGAGTCGGCAAACGGTTCGTCGTAGAGCCGCGGCAACAGCGGAATGATGTCGCGCGCTTCTTCCGGCATGACGTAGAGCTCGGTGTGCTCGGTGAGGAGGTGGCGTGCAACCGCGGCGGCATCCTTTGCTTCGTTGAAGGCTTCGTCATGGGTGCCGATGGTGAATGTCTTCACGGGGTGACCGCTTGCCGCCTGCATCAGCGCCACGACCGTGGACGAATCGATCCCGCCGGAGAGGAACGCACCCAGCGGGACGTCAGAGATCATGCGTTTCCGCACGGCATCGCGCAGCAGCGCATCGAGCTGCTCGACGGCTTCGGCATCGTTGCCCAGGAACCGGTTGCTTGCCCCCGCTTGCGCTACCTGCGCCAACGACCAGTAGGTCCGCACGGCCGGCTCGCGCTCCGCATCCGCACTTATCACCACGAATGAAGCGGGCGGCAGCTTCCGTATGCCGCGATAGATCGAATACGGCGCCGGCACGCAACTGTGTTGCATGTAGAGCGCCAGTGCGCTCCGCTCGATCTCGGGGACAAAGTCGGGATGGCCGCGCAAGGCTTTCAACTCGGAGCCAAAGAGGAACGAGTCTCCTGCCCAGCCGTAGTACAGCGGCTTCTCGCCCATGCGGTCGCGCGCGAGGCTGAGTTGGCGGCGCTCACGGTCCCACAAAGCGAAGGCGAACATGCCATTCAATCGGACCAGCGTTGCTTCCACGCCCCATTTCTCGAGCGCCGCTAGCAAGACCTCGGTGTCCGAGTGTCCGCGGAAAGTTAGCTCTCCTGCCTGTAGCAGCGACTCGCGGACCTCCTCAGCGTTGTAGAGTTCGCCGTTATAGGCAAGCACGAGGCGACCGGTTGGCGAGAGCATCGGCTGGTGTCCGGCCGCCGATAGGTCGCGGATGGCGAGCCGGCGCGCGCCGAGAGCGACGCCGGCGTCCGCGTCGGCCCACACGCCCTCGTCGTCCGGACCGCGATGCGCGAGCGTGCGGACCATTGCGCCCGCCGTCCGGCGCAATGCCTCGGGCCCACTGCGCGCGCTCTTCTCAACGCAACCCGCGAATCCACACACAGACCACCCCACAAAGTACCGAGCCAACAGACCTGGACCCTACCGATACGCCGGCGACGACGCCTGCACAGGGTCCGGCCATTGTTCTAGAGACACTTCTTCTTCCCGGCGGAGCATTCTGCCTTGTGCCGCCGGGACACATATCATGAGTAACAGAGGCGTGGCCATGATCCGTTCGCGGGCCAGCAAGCCGAAGTTGGAGATCGCGGCAGAGAAGATCAAGGAAAATTCGACCAGGAACACGAGCAAGAAAACGGTAAAGGGGGTCGAACGCCAATTCCGGACCGCCATGATGATGTGTCGCCGGTTGCGATAGCAGATGATGAGCAACAGCATGCCCTCGGCAGACGCCAATGCCGCCTGCACGTTGTGTATCTCCCACGGGAACGGCCGGAAGAACAGGAAGGGAGCGCTGAGAGCGCGCACGGCGCTGCTGCCTTCGGCGTCCATGGCGGAGCCGCCGCTGCGATTGTTGTTGTTCACTCGATTGATGGCGTTGGAGCTCTGGGACAGGTCGTCGATCGCGAGGAACTGCCGCGCGGCCACGCCGAGATACAACGTCACTCCCAGCAATAGCGGCAGACCAACCACGCGCACCAGCATGCCGCGCATGCCACTGGCGTTTTTCGCCAACAGGTAGGGGAAGACGAGGGCGATGCCCATCATCAGCGCCACATGGGGGCGGACCAATAGGATCCCGGCGAGACCTGCAAGCATGGGAACGAAGTAACTCGCGCGGGAGCTCCTATCGAGCCGCGCGTATCCGTAGCAGACCAGCCCGATGAAGAATGCGGACAAGGCGTCCTTGCCGATGCTCGAAGACCAGAAGACCAGCGACGGCAGGAGGAAGAGCAGCATCGCGGCCAGGCGCCGGTCCGCGGCGGACGCCGCTATCGCGTGACAGAATGCGCGGTAAGACAAATACTGACCGCAGAATGCGATCAGGGCGAACACCACGGTCCCCACGGCCAGCGATGGCCCGGTCACGACGAACAACGCCCCGGTCGCCGTGCGGATGAAATTACTGCTCCAGACGGGTTGCAGCAGGGTCCATTCGCCGCTGTCAAGGAAGCGCGTGGCGATGATGCGGCCGGCATTCGCGTAATTCAACGCGTCCGCCGAGCTGTTGTATACGTAGAACGCCAGGTAGATAGATGCCGAACACGCCACCAGCTTGCACAGCAGCCCGACAACCATAACGCGACGGAGGAAGCCGTCAGCGCGCGACACAAACATCACCGCGCCAAAAGCGAAAACAATCAGCAGCAGGATGGTTATCCAATCCCACGGCGTCGAAATACCCCGGCTAGGAAATAGCAAGAACGGGAGCCAGAATGGTGCACTGAGCAGGACGAACGCAGCAATGATCTGCAAGGGAGCCGTATATCGCACAGTCGCGCCCTGGTTCATCCCCGCATCCATCACAGGTTCCATGTCGCGAGCAAAAACTGTACCCGCGAAGTGAGGGAGTGGGGCCCCTCGAGTGCGGTGCGAAGCGCCGCGTTGGAGCCTGCGGGAAAATTGGTCGAAAGGTTCATCAGTGGCCCGGGTGAACAGCGCTTGGAGTGAAACATTGTAACTTGAAGATACAATGCGACGGTGAGGATTGTCGGCGGCGGCCGTGTGCCGACGCCGCGAATCAAGCGCGCTGAACAGCGCGCGCTGCGGATAGCGCGTTTAGCCTGAGACGGAACGGCCGCGGGCGGCCACGAACTCAATGCGAGTACTGACGGTCATCAACAGTCTCGTCCTGGCCGGCGCCGAACGGCTGGTCTTCGATCTCGTCCCGCGTCTTGAAGAGCGCGGTGTGGAAATAACCCTTGCGATCCTGCAGGCTGTCGATAGCCCTCTTGAGCGGGAGCTTCGTGCGCACGGAGTCCGCTTCTTGCCGGTTGCCGGTGGCGGTGTCTACTCGCCTAGACAGATCGTGCATCTCGCTCGGAACGCTGTCGGACACCACCTTGTTCACGCCCACCTGTTCCCTGCACAATTCTGGACTGCGCTAGCGGCGTTGCGATGGTCGCCACCTCTTCCCCTCGTCATCACGGAGCACGGCACGACCAACCTGCGACGGCGATGGTGGTTCCGGCCTGTAGAGCGCTGGATGTATTCCCGCTACGACCGCATCTTTTGCAACAGTGACGCCACGGCGCGGTCGCTCATCGCATGGGTTCCAGGTGTGACGGCGCGGACCACGGTTGTCCCAAACGGCATTGACCTCGCGCGCTTTACGCGTAGCCCGCGATCGCATGAATCCCGCGAGCGCTACGTTCTGACGTTTATCGCGCGGCTAGATTCCCTCAAGGACCATGACACACTTTTTCGCGCGATGACGTACGTTCCCAACGCCGACCTCCAGCTCGTGGGTGTGGGTCCGAGAGAGCCAACGCTGCGGCGTCTCGCCGCGGAGTTGCGGGTTTCCGATCGGGTGCAGTTCTTGGGGCATCGTACGGATGTACCTGAGCTGCTACAGGCTACAGACATATACGTTCACTGCTCCCACTCAGACGGATTCGGCATTGCTGTCGCCGAAGCGATGGCTGCAGGATGCGCAGTAGTCTCGACCCGCAACGAGGGCTTAGAGGATGTGGTGGGGGACGCTGGCTTTCTTGTCCCGCCAGGGGATTTCCATAGCCTCGCAGGCGCACTGCGACGTCTGCTCGCTTCGTCGGAGGAGCGCCAGCGCCTCGGCGCTCTCGCTCAAAGGCAAGTTCAACAGTTCAGCATCGAGGCCACAGCAGATGAATATGTCCGGCAATACAGGGAGGTACTTGCGGCTGCAACATGAGACCGCGGATCTGTCTTTCTGCTTTGTGTTTCATGTTCCGAAAACAGGCGTCTTTGCTGACGTGACCCGTCAAAAGTATTCCCTTGACACCATCCACACTATTCGCTATTCTTTCGCTACCTGTGCTTCTCTGACTCCGGCTCTGGACACCCGCCGACTTGATAGCTGACCGAGATTTGACCGAGATTGACCGAGATTTACTCCGCTAACTTATTGAAACTAAATGACCGGACGTAGGAGGGGGCGGGGGGGGGCGGGAGAACCGGGATTGGAACCGGGATTAACCGGGATTTCACCCGCTAAGTGAATGAAAACACATGAGGGGCGCGGGAGGGGGAGGGGGTAGCTCACCAATCCGAGTGGTCACCCTTTAGCACCCGTAGGTACTGGTCGACAATCGCGTCGAGCCGGAAGCGGTCGAGCGCCGCCGCCGGCACAGGGGTTCGCGGTTCGTTCATTGCCGCACGTATCGCCGATGCCATCTGCTCTGCGTCGCGGATCGGAACGAGGCGGCCGTAGCGTCCTCCATCGAGCAGCTCTGCCGGTCCCACGGGACAGTCGGTCGAGACGACGGGAACACCGGCGGCCATCGCTTCCACCAGTACGATGGAAAAACTCTCCCACAGCGACGAGAGTGCAAAGACAGCCGCTCTGGCAAACCATGCCGGGGCGTCGGGAACGAATCCGGGCAAGGCTACGAGGTCCCGCAGCTCTGACTCGTCGCATAGCTTCTCGAGATTCGCGCGCTCCGGACCGTCCCCAAGGATGATCAACCGTGCCGGCTGCTCTTTGCGAACGAGATCAAAAGCGCGGATGAGCGTCGCGAAATCTTTCTGCTCGTAAAGGCGGCCCGCGGAGATGACCACCGGCGGCTCGCCCGGTTTCAACCAGGGATGTTCCACCGGCTGCCGGATCTGCTGCACCAACCCCGGCGTGATCACCGGGTTATAAATCACGTCGATCGCGGCCCTAGGTAGAGGGATGGAGCGCGCGAGGTCATCGGCGACCGCCTGGGACACCGCGATGTATCCGTCGGCGTAGGGATAAGTGTGGCGCGCCGCGCTCACCGCGAGGCGTCCACGCAACCCGAACGCGAAACGGTGCGCGTGCGAGAACACTGCGTGCTGGCTGATGACCATTCGAATGGAAACGCCGGCGAGCCGCCTGGCCCAGATCGCGATCGTGTTGGCATGGTCTGAAGCTGCCAGCAGGACTGGAGGCTGTTCTTTCCGCAGGTAACGGACAAGTCCCGGCAGGCTCCTGCTCACGTGGGGCGAGTGCAGGTCGAAGAAGCGGACGCCCTCGGGCAGCTCCTGCCGGAGTTCCCCTTCGCCATTCGCCACGACGTAGTCGACTGCGTCCCCGCGCGCGAGAAAACCACGCGCGAGGTTCAACATCACGCGCTCAACACCACCGAAACTCAGCGCGGGATGGAAGAGCGCGATTCGCGGAGCCATGGACACGGCTATTCCAGGCCGTATTCCTTCCACCGCTTGCTGACCAGAGACTTGGTCTTTTCATCCATCAGGATCTCGTCGGGCCACGGACGGTTGAAGCCTTCCGTCGGCCACTTGCGCGTGGCGTCCACGCCCATCTTCGAGCCGAAGTCTGGCAGGCGTGAGGCATGATCGAGCGAGTCCACCGGGCCGAGCGTGAACTGGATGTCGCGCTCGGGATCGATATGGTTCAGCGCTTTCAGCGTGACTTCGCCGAGGTCCTGCACGTTCACGTCTTCATCCACGACGACGATGCATTTCGTGAACATGGCCTGGCCGAGTGCCCAGATGCCATTCATCACTTTGCGGGCGTGTCCGGGATACGACTTCCGAATGCTTACGAGCATGAGGTTGTGGAAGATGCCCTCGACGGGAAGGTTCACGTCAACGATCTCGGGCAGCGTGACGCGCATGAGGGGCAGAAAGATGCGCTCAACGGCCTTGCCCATCCACGCGTCTTCCATCGGCGGTTTGCCGACGATGGTGGTGGAGTAGATGGGATCGTTGCGGTGCGTGATGCAGGTGAGATGGAAGACCGGGTATTCGTCGGCGAGCGAGTAGAAGCCGGTGTGGTCGCCGAAGGGGCCTTCGGTGCGGAGTTCGTCGAGGCTCACGTAGCCTTCGAGGACGATCTCGGCGTGTGCGGGGACTTCAAGGTCGACCGTCTCGCATTTCACCAGCTCGACCGGTTTCTGGCGCAGGAAGCCGGCGACCATGAACTCCTCGACATCGGGCGGCGCGGGAACGATGGCGGAGAAAGTAAGCGCGGGATCGGTACCGATGGCTACAGCGACCTCGAGCTTGCCAGCCGGCCGGTTCCCTTCCGCGGCGATGGCGCCGCCACCGGAGCGAGCCATCACGTCTACCGCAGCTGCGCTTGTTCCTTCTGACGCCGCCGCAGCACGGCGCATGGCTTCGCGATAATGTTCAGCGCCGACCTTCTGCCGTTGCCAATGCATGCCGGCGGTCTTGGCGTCGTAGACCTGCATGCGATAGCAGCCGACGTTGCGCTTGCCACTCTTCGGGTCACGGGTGATGACGAGCGGCAGGGTGATGAAGCGGCCCGCATCCTTCGGCCAGCATTGCAGGACGGGCAGGTCGAGCAGCGAAGCGTCGCCCTTCTTGATGACTTCTTTGCACGGACCAGTGGGGACGGTCTTGGGGAAGATCTTGCCCAGGTCGGCCAGCATGGGCAACATCTTCATCTTATCGAGCAGGCCTTCGGGCGACTTGACGTTGAGGAACTCGTGGATGCGTTCGGCGATCTCGTCGAGCGAGCCGACACCGAGTGCCATCTGCATGCGACGCTCCGAACCGAACTGGTTGATAAGGACCGTGGCCCCGGGATGTCCCTTGACCTTCTCGAAGAGCAGCGCCTGCCCGCCCGAGGGAGGGCCGCCGCCCTGCCTGGCCTTCGAGATACGGTCGGTGATCTCGGTGATCTCGAGAACGGGGTCGACTTCGGCAGAGATGCGCTTCAGTTCGCCGGCGCGGTCCAGTTCCGCAATCCAGTCTCTAAGGTCGGTATAGGCCAAGCGGGTCTCCTGTGGAACGGACGATTATAGACGGAGCAAACTCAGGAGCAGCCGCTCACATCCAATCTCAACAGCACAGCGCCCACCCGGGCTCATCCGTCACTTCAAGGAATCATAGGACCCATGGCTTCGCTACTCCCTCGCGAGAACGACTTTGTAAACGCACTCCTGAGCCTCACCCTTGACCCCAAGCACGCCCAGGACGCCTGCCGGCTGGTGGCTGGTCTCACCGAAGAGGAGCGGGCGGAGTTCGTCGCATTGGCCGACGCGCACCACGTGGTGATACGGGCGCTGGAACCGGTGCGCAACTGCGCCGCGGGCGAGCAGAATGCTGAGCTGGAACGCTGGGCGTCCGCCGCGATCGGGAAAGAACGTAGGCGCATCGAGAATGCGTTGACGCGTCTGCATGCCATCGTCGGCGAGTTGGAGGCCGGGGGGTGTCCGACCGTGGTGATGAAGTCGCTCGAACACTGGCCCGACCTCGGCAACGACCTCGATCTCTATACGACCGCCGGTGAGCGCAAGGTGATCCGTGGGATGGTCTCAAAGTTCAGCGCGCACATTGAAGCGCGGAGCTGGGGCGACCGTCTCGCCAACAAGTGGAACTTCGCTGTGCCCGGACTGCCGGAGGCAGTGGAAGTGCACGCGCAACGACTGGGGCAGACGGGCGAGCACACCTCTCTCGCGCAGCGGTTTGTCTCGCGGCGTCAACCGAAGACGCTACTTGGACTGACTTTCCAGGCGCCCGCGCCAGAAGAAGCCCTGATCGTAGCGACGCTGCAGCGCATGTACCGTCACTTCTACTTCCGCGTCTGCGACATCGCGAACACGTCCCAGGATGTCGACGCCGGTCGAATTGATTACACCGAATTGCGCCAGGCAGCGGAGCAGGCGGGCATATGGGCGGGCGTGGCGAGCTATCTGAAGATCGTCTCGGACAAAGTGCAGCAGTATCGCGGGACTCCGTTGGCGCTGCCGCAAGAGGTGCTCCACGCGGCCCGCGTCAATGGTGACGAGGTCAACGTCCGCGCGCGGTTCCTGCGGGTGCCCATCATGCCGCACGGCGCGCAGCTTTACACCACGCAGCTCACGAAGACGGCCGCTCGCGGAGACATGGAAGGCGCGTTCCGCCTCACGCTACTGCCGCCGTTGGCGACTGCCGCTGCAGTGGCGTACAAGCTGACCGGGAGCGATAAGGGAGTCTGGTAGTCACTGGTCGTCAGTCAATGGGTCATGATTCGGGCGTGGGAAACCATGCCCTTTTCATTTTCCGAAGCGGAATGGGAGTTTCAGAACGTCGGCGATGGACTTGATCGTTCGGTCGGCCTCTTCCTCGGGGCCTATGGGATTGAGGCTGGAGAACTCGCCGTGGCGCAGGCGCGCGGTGTGAAAGCCCAAGGCCTTTCCTGCCTTGATCTCGCTCGAAGGACGATCGCCGACGACGAGGATCCGGGAGGGGTCACTCTCTTCATGCTGCTGGATAACCTTGAATATCGCCTCTTTCGTCATCAGATTGCCGGTGTCGGCGTAGAAGATCTTCTTCACTGCGCTTTCGTTGCCAAGCCCGAGCGCCTGCACCTTGGCGTGCTGGGTCTCGGGGTCGCCGAAGCTGACGATGAAGTTGCGGACGCCACGCTTGGCGAGCGTCCGCAGGACGCGCCGACTGGCAGGAAACAACGTTAGTTTCCCGACGGGCGTGGAGAAGTACGCGGCGCGAGCCCGCATTTCGACCAACTCGGGATTAGTGGCGCCAAAGCGCTGGAGCACCGCGGCGTCGATAGCGTGGAGGTGAGGGTCTTTCTTGAACGCCGCCATGCGGACCTTGAAAATCTGGTCGGCGGCGGCCTTCACTCCGGCCTTCGCCATCGCCTGCGCGGCATAACGATGTGCGAGCTGCACGCGCTGACGAAAGCAATCGTAGAGCGTGTCGTCCAGATCGAAAATGACAGTGGAGATCAGCGGCCTCGCGGCGCTGCCGGGTGCGGCGGCTCGCGAGGCGTGCCGAGAAGTGTGCTTGCTGTTCGGTGCGCGTCTATTGGTACGACGAGACTGCTTGGCCTTCATCGTCGAAGATCTCAAAGAGGTTGAGCAAGCCGACGATCTTCAACGTCTGCACGGCGAGCTTGGATGGACTGACCAGCTTGAGGGCTCCGCCGCGCTGCTTAGCAATGGTCAGCAGGCGGACAAGGGCCCCGATGCCGCTCGAGTCGATCATGGGGACATCGGCGAGGTTGACGACGATGCGACTGTCGCCGTTGCCGAACAATTCTTCCACGGTCTGACGGAAGCTATCGACAGGTTCGCCGATCTTCAAGTCGCCGTGGAGGTGGATGACTTCTATTTCCTGGTGCTTGCGAACGTCGATCTCCAAAAACAGCCTCCGGGGGAATGGGCGCTGTACGGCTAGGTGCTGATTGACACCACAATACCTGTTTGCTACAGTCGCGCTCAAATTAAGAGAACCTGCGGAAATTTGCAAGGCAATAGTCTCCCCCGCTCCTGCTGAGCCGTCTTAATTCAGAATTCTCGTAGATAGAAGGAGCCGCTGCCATGGCGACTCAGAGTCCGGGTTTTTCCGTGCCTTTGGCGGAGTTCGCCGCCACCATGCTCGCGCAACGGGAGATCAGCCCCCGCGCGCGCATCATTGCCGAGTTCGTCTCCGGATTCATCCCCGAAGCCGCAGTCGCAGTCTATGCGATCCACGACCAGGACGAGCCCGCTTGGAAGCCCGAGGCATTGCTGGGCGAGATCGCTATGCAGGACACGGTCGTGGAGTATAGCGCCGGGACGCTGGGCGCACTGGCAGAGAAACGCGAGCCGGTGGTCTATGAAGCGGCAGAGCTCGCCCGCGAGGACTATGCGCACCTGAACGTCCGCCGCACGATCCAATCGCTAGCGTACGTCCCTCTGTTTGTGGACGACGAAACGTTGATCGGTTCCATCGAGATCGTGAGCTTCGGCAAGCAGATCAGCGAGGCACTGGTGCAGCCAGTGCTCGATGCCGCCGAAGTAGCGGCGATCGGGCTCGGTTCTGCCATCATTTACGAGAACGAGCGCAACCAACAGCTGGAGTCCATCACGCGCGTCACCCAGATGTATGACCTGGAGAAGGTGTTCAACTCCACGCTCGAGATTGACGCGCTGGTGCCGATCATCTGCGCCAAGTTCCAGGAGATCCTGAACGCTCAGATCGTGAACCTGTGGGTGGTGAGCGACGAAGAGCTGCTGCTCACCGGACAAGCGGGCGACGACCCACGCTACGAATTGGGTGCGACACAGAAGGTGGGCGAAGGTATTGCTGCGGACGTGTCCGAGAAGGCCGAGCCACTGCTGATCGATGACCCCAACGACGAACGCCTGAAGGGGCGCAACGCCGGCGTGGACGGCGACGCCTACTGCGTGATGGTCGCGCCCGTCATCGAGAAGGAAAAGGAGGTTGGGGTCATCGAGATCGTGAACCGTCTTGACGGCTCCGGGTTCGACGAAGACGACCTCTTCCTGCTGACCACCATCTGCGAAGCCGCGGCTGGCGCCCTGCACAACGCGGCGCTGCTCCAGACGGAACGCAAGGTTGAGATCCTGGAAACGCTCGTCAAGGTCAGCAAAGAGATAACCTCCACCCTGAACCTCGATCGCGTGCTGCAGGCAGTGGTCGACGGCCCACAGGAGGTCATCCCGTACGAACGGGCTTCCATCGCGCTCGACCAGCACGGGAAGCTGCAGATGAAGGCGGTGTCCGGCGAGGCGCGCGTAGACAAGACGGACGCTAACATCCGGCGTCTCGACGAGCTGATGCACTGGGTCGCCGGAGTGCAGCAGGAAATATTTGCCACACAGCATGAAGACAAGATCAAAGCGGCGCCACCGAGCAGCGAGGAGAAGTTCCGGCAGTACTTTGCCGAAAGCGGCGCGCGCGGCTTCTTTGCCCTTCCCCTGACGGATGAGCAGGGCCGGGTCGGCATCATCTCGTTCGAATCAAGCGACCCAGACTTCCTCAACGAAGCGCACTTCGAGATGATCAAGGTGCTCGCGGGACAGGCGACCGTCGCCATCCGCAACGCCGAGATGTACAAGGAAGTGCCTTTTATCGGGGTGCTCGAACCGCTCCTGAAAAGGCGTGACAAGTTCCTTTCCATGGACAAACATCGGCGCCGCAACTACATGATCTTCGCGGCCTCCGCCGCAGTGTTCCTTGCGGTGTTTCCATTGCCGATGCGCCTTGATGGCGACGCCACGGTCGCCCCAGCCGCCACGGCGCAGATACAGCCGGAGGTAGCGGGCGTGGTGCGGCGCGTGCTCGTGACAGAAGGCCAGCGCGTGACCAAAGGGACGATCATCGCGGAGATGGAGGATTGGGACCTGAAGACGGCGCTAGCCGCGGCCGAGGCGAAGCGCGCCGATGCGGTTGCGCAAATGAGCCATGCGCTCGCCACCGGGGACAGCACAACCGCCGGAGTGAAGCGCGCTGATGCCGATTATTGGACTGCGGAAACACAGCGAGCGCAGCAAAGGCTGGAGCATGCACGGTTGCGCGCGCCCATTGACGGTATCGTTGCCACGCCGCACGTCGAGAACTTTGCGGGACGTCACCTGGACGTGGGCGAGCCCTTCGCCGAGGTCATCAATACGAACAAAGCCGTGGTGGACATCGGCATTCCGGAGAGTGAGGCGGGGTTGCTGCAGGAGGGCGTGAAGGGCTGGGTCAAGCTCGAAGCCCTGCCGACGCAAACGTTCCGCGGGACGGTGAACGTGGTCAGCCCCATGAGCGCCACGGAAGGTGACCATCGCGTCTATTTCGCGCGCGTCGAAGTGCAGAATCCGGAAGGCTCAGTGCGCTCGGGCATGCAAGGACGCGGCAAGATTGAAGCGGGCTGGCATCCTGCCGGCTACGTGCTGTTCCGCAAACCATTCCTGTGGGCGTGGGCGAAAATATGGTCGCTGATGCCATGGTGAACTCGAAGAGGAGAAAGACTGCCTTGAAACGTCATTTTATGAATCTTGCGCTGCTGCTGAGCGCTGCCGCAATGGCCGGTTGCAGCGGAACGAACGCTGCCGCTAACAAACCGTCGGCACCGGCACCGAAGCCCG
Source organism: Candidatus Korobacter versatilis (assembly GCA_016185395.1). GTDB lineage: Bacteria > Acidobacteriota > Terriglobia > Terriglobales > Acidobacteriaceae > JACPNR01. The sequence continues at coordinate 255,042 of JACPNR010000004.1, read as the reverse complement.
TGGTGACCACAGCCGCCGCGACTCCCACGACAGAGAACGATGGTGTGGTTGCGAGCGGTCCGCTGATCGTGGAGAACCAGGTCGAAGTGGAGGCGCAGCGGGAGGGTATGGTCAGTCACATCTCCGTGGATACCGGCACGCTGGTACAGAAGGGCCAGCTCTTAGGCGAGCTTGATAACCGCCAAGTCATGGCCGACCGGGACGCCGCTGCCTCGCGGGTGAAGAGCCTGGAGTTCGACGTGAAGGGCTGGGAGTACGAGACGAAAGTGCTGGAGGCCGATCTGGCACGCGCTGAAAAAATGTGGGAGGCGCAGCTCATCACAAAGCAGGACCTGGACCACACGCGGTATAAGGTCGAAGCGGACAGGTTCGAAACGGAGCGCTATCGCGCAAACCTGGAGAGTGCCCGCCAGCAGCTCAAAACGGCCGAACTCGAGCTCGCTAAAACGCGCATCGTTGCCCCCTTCCCAGGCGTAGTCGGCCGCCGCTACGTGCGAGTGGGCGATAAGGTCACTATGGGCGAACGGCTGTTTTGGGTCACGCAGACGGCGCCGCTCCGGATGCGCTTCACGCTTCCAGAGAAATACGTGGGAAAAATCCACAAAGGCGACATGCTCACGGTGACTATAACCGACGCCCCGGAAGTGAAGCACAGCGCCCGCATCCTGCTGGTGAGTCCGGTGATCGACCCGGCTAGCGGAACGATCGAAGTGTCGGCGGAAGTGATGCCGCCCCTGGGTGACTTGAAGCCGGGCATGTCGGCGACGGTAAGCTTCAGTCCGAAATAGCCTACTTCTATTTGAACCGCAAATGAACCTCACCGAGACGCTCAACGTCGCGCTTCCCGATATCCCCATCCACAATCAGCGGAAGGGATACTTCAAGCTGCATCCGGCACTGGTCGGAAAAGAGCACATGGAGGGCGATGAGCGGGTAGTCAGCGCAATCATCTCCAAGCGTCCGGAACTCTTTACGTTCACGCCCGAGCAGTGGGCCATCGTCAATCTGTTCGATGGCAAGCGTTCCTACGAAGAGATAGCCGAGCTTTACTTCAAGCAGAGCGGCGTCCGTTATGGTGCGGAAGAGATCCAGACCTACGCGGAGGAGTTGGATTCCGTCGATTTCTGGTTCAAGACACCGCTGGAGAAGAACATCGCGCTGCGCCAGAAGCTGGCGGAAGAGCGCGGCAAGCACAAGAAAAAGACCTCCAAGTACGGGGACGTCTCGCACATCGAGTTCAACGCCTGGGACCCGGACGATTACCTGGAGAAGGTGAACAACGTCCTGGGGTTCATGTACAAGCCGTGGTTCACGCTACTCACGCTACTCAGCTTCTTGTTCATGGCGTACATCTTCATCATCAAGTGGGACGAGATCGGCGTCGACACGCTGCAGTTCTACAACATGACGGCGAAGAGCGCCTGGGAGATAGCCGAGTTCTGGATCCTGGCGTGCTTCGTGCTCTTCGTCCATGAGACGGCGCACGGTATCTCGTGCAAGCACTACGGCGGACACGTCCATCGCATGGGCTTCCACCTGATCTACCTGACACCGGCGTTCTTCACCGACGTGACAGAAGCGTGGGTGTACGCGGACAAATGGGAGCGCGTGGTCACGATCGTGTCAGGGGCATGGTCGGAGATGATGATCTGTGCCATCGCAACGCCCATCTGGTACGTAACGCCGTACGGGACGTGGGTGCACGAATTCGCATACAAGCTCATCCTCATCACCGGCCTGGGCGTGCTCTTCTTCAATTGGAATCCGCTCATCAAGCTCGACGGCTACTACCTGCTCACCGAGATCATTGCCATCCCGAACCTAAAAGAGGATGCGACCGCATATACCTCAGCGCTGGTGAAGCGGTGGGTATGGCGGCTCCCGATCGAGATCCCATATGTACCGAAGAAGCGGCGGGTCGGCTACGTGCTCTACGCGCTTGCGTCGGGCGCGTATAGCTACATGATCCTGTACATTGTGGCCCTCTTTGCCGGAAACCTGACGCGGGGCATCAGTGGCGATTGGGCGTTCGTCCCGGCGACTCTGGCCGGCCTCCTCATCTTTAAATCGCGGATCAAAACCTTGGTGGCCTTTATGAAGACTGTTTACCTCGACAAGAAAGAGCGGCTGCGGGCGTGGTTCACTCCACAACGCTCGCTGGCAGCGGGAGTCGCCGGGCTGGTGCTGATCTTCGCTCCGCTGTGGCAGGACTCTATCGAAGGGCGCTTCGTCCTCGAACCGAAAGACCACGCTGTGCTGCGCGCAGCGGTGCCGGGAGTGGTCGAGCAGGTGAACGCGAAAGAAGGCCAGGCGGTGAATGCCGGCGACGTGCTCATTCGGATGCGGAACCTGCAAGTACAGTCGGAAGCGGGCCGTGACCGGGCGGACTACCTTGTCGCCAACGCACGCTTCGCGGATGCGCAACTTCATTTTGCGGATTACGTCCCAGCACAGCACGAACGTGAGCAGACGCAGATGAGCGCGCGCCAGTCTGCTGACCGCGTGGAACGGCTCACGATCCGCAGCCCGTTGGGCGGACAGGTGGCTTCCGTGCGTCCGCAGGACCTCGAGAACCGCTACGTGAAGGAAGGCACCGTGCTGCTGGATGTGGTCGACACGTCTACGCTGAAGGCCCGCATCTACATCCCGGAATTCGATCTGCGCAAGGTCACGGTAGGGGAAGAAGCCCGGATGCTGTGCGATGACCGCATGCGGCCGTTGAGCGGGACGGTGGAGTCGATCCTGCCGGCCTCGGAAGACATCCAGGAAGGGCTGATGCACAAGACGGAGTACAAAGGAATTCGGCCACCCAAGTTCTACGTGGTCACCATCCTGGTGAAGAACCAGTCAGATCCGCTCAAGGTCGGCATGCCCGGAACCGCCAAGCTCTTCCATGGACGCAAGAGCGTGGCCGCCATGCTTTGGGAACCTTTGTGGGATACGGTGTCACGCAAGGTTTGGTAGGCCCGCGCGAGCATTTCTCTGCCGTCGCGTGAGAAGCACTCACAAAATAAAAAGGAGGCTGCGAACAAGTTCGCAACCTCCCTCCCCCTTGTACAACACTTGCTGAGCTGGCTTAGTTGAGGCCCTTGCCGCCGGAGAGGCCCTTGCCACCGGAGAGGCCCTTGCCACCCGAGAGGCCCTTGCCACCCGAAAGGCCCTTGCCACCCGAGAGGCCCTTGCCACCCGAGAGGCCCTTGCCACCCGAAAGACCCTTGCCACCGGACAGGCCTTTTCCGCCGGAGAGACCCTTTCCACCCGACAGACCCTTGCCACCGCTCAAACCTTTGCCTCCGGAGAGGCCCTTGCCTCCGGACAGACCCTTGCCACCGCTCAAGCCCTTGCCGCCGCTCAAGCCCTTGCCTCCGGACAAGCCTTTGCCGCCCGAAAGACCCTTACCACCGCTGAGACCCTTGCCCCCACTCAAGCCCTTGCCGCCGCTCAAGTTGGTCTTTTCGCGAGCGATGATGGCTTTCTTCATCGTCGTCATGCTGCTGATCAGATTCTTTTTCTGGATCGCCATGTTGGTTCCTCTCCTCAGAACTCTCTATATTTTCCGCGCTGGCCGTTACGCATGTTCATACTGCACGGGGAATACCAAACCCGTCCTGGCGGTGTGGAAAACGAGGCGTCCCGTTTTCAATGACTTACAGGCCCCCCGGCCAAGCTTGTGGCCGTCCTCCTGGATTTGTGGTTAAAAATCAAACGACGCGAGGTTAATTTTTAACCTTGACGCCCTGAGGAAACCTGAAGCGTGGTTCAGCGGTCTACGTCGATGCGGTACTTGCGGCACAAATACTTCATCTTCTGCGGATCGATGCGAAGCAGATCCGAAGCGGCGGACTTCTTCCCTTCGGTGCGGCGCAGCGCGGCTTGCAGGTAAGCGATCTCGATGCGGCGCATCTCCTCGTCGAAGTCGAGACCGTCTTCGGGAATGAGCAAGGCTTCCTGCTTGGCGCTGGATGACGCGAGCAACTGCTGTGGCAGATGCTTCACCGTAATGGTCGTTCCTTCAGCCATGAGCACCAGACGTTGGACAACGTTCTCTAGCTCGCGGACGTTTCCGGGCCACGGGTAGTCCTCGAGCACGTCCATGACCCCTGGCTCCACGTTCTTGAGCGGCAATTTGTTGGCCGCACAATAAATGCGGAGGAAGTGGTCGACCAGCAAAGCGATGTCGCCGGGACGCTCACGCAGTGGCGGCAAGAAGATGGGCACAACGTGGATGCGGTAGTAGAGGTCTTCACGGAAACGGCCTTCGCGCACCATGTCTTCCAGATTGTCGTTGGTGGCGGTGACCAGACGGAAGTCCACCTTCTTGGGCGTCTTGCCACCCAGTCGCTGGACGTTCCGCTCCTCCAGTACGCGCAGCAGTTTGCTCTGGAGAGAGTGGGCGAGCGAACCGATCTCATCAAGAAAGAGCGTGCCACCGTGAGCGAGTTCAATGTGTCCGGCGCGTGCGGCATGCGCCCCAGTGAATGCGCCTTTCTCGTGTCCGAAAAGCTCGGCCTCGATGAGGTTCTCCGGCAGCGCGGCGCAGTTCACGCTGATGAATGGTTTCTCGCTGCGGGTGGAGAACTGCACTAAGGCACGCGCCACCAGTTCCTTGCCGGTGCCACTCTCACCGCGGATGATGATGGTGGTGGGACTCTCGGCCAGGCGGGTGATGGCGTCGTAGACGCGGCGCATGGGCTCGGAGCCGCCGATGAGCTCACCGAGGGAATACTTGCTGACGATCTGCTCGCGCAGCCGGCGGTTCTCAATCTCCATGTCGCGCTTCTCTAAGGCACGCGAGAGGACGATCTGCAGTTCCTGGAAGTCGACGGGCGCGACGAAGAATTCGTCGGCAACCTGCCCGGCCTTCAGGCGCAGGCTGCGGTTCTTGGAACGTGTGAGGGCGATGAGGATGAAGTTTTCATCGATGCCACGGAGTTCTTCAAGCGCGGCGATGCCGTCCTCCGGCTTGTCCCCAACAGTGTCCAAGTCGAGCAGGACTGCGTCGAGCGGGACTTCCGCAAGCAACGGCAGCAACTCGGGGGCGGAGTGCAGGAAGCTGACCGCGAAGTTCTTGGCGAGGAATTCTTCTACTTCGGGCAGGACCCCTTCATCAGGCGTGACGATGGCCACGTGGTGCGTGGTCGCTTCCGGAGCGCGAGTGGCGGCAGTGGTACGCATGCGTCCTCACGGAGGAAAGGGCGTCCGCCGATTATGGCAAATAATCTGCGCGAACGGTGAAAAATCAACCGCATGGTTCCTTAAGAAGAAAGAGGCGGGCCGAGGCCCGCCCCTCCGCTTCCTTGCGGCCCTACTTCTGGTCTGGAGACCAGGCAGGCATGCGACCAGGCGTCCAGGGGGCCCCGGCCGCTTCCATCTCGCGTTCCAGGCTCGCCAGATCGGCTTCGACCAACTGCTTGAGGCTGCCCAGCGCTTTGCTGAAGTCCTCCGCAGCGATGCCGTAGTTGGCGACGTCGGTCTGCGTGGGCGGCGAGGTGGAGAGCCGTTCGTTGTCCATGACTGCGTTCACGCGGTCGGCGATCGAGGGCAGCGTGGGAATATCGCGCCGCCGCAGAACCACGTCGCCCCGCAGCTCGCGCAGCAGGTCGGTGTTGCGCTGGTCGAGCTGGTCGGCCGCGGCGATCAGCTTCTGATAGGCGCCGGGAGTCTGGTTCAGCGCTTGCTTGATCGCCTTCAGCCTGCCCTTGAGGTCATTCGCAACGCCGAGCGCGCCCGCAAGGGCGCGGTTCAGGCGCATGACCTTATGCTGGAAGTCGGCGAGTGCCTGCCGGTCCTCCGGTTTCATGCTCGAAACGCCTTCCACGGTGACGTTCACCGGCTGCGGCCCGGCGAGCTGCGTGATCTGCCCATCTTGTTTCTGGTACAGCGCGGCGGTGTACTTGCCGGGCAGGACCATCGGCCCGATGGCGCCGAAGAACGCCGCTTCCTCGGGGTCATCGAAGAAGCCGCCACCGCTGTCATCCGGCAGTTCAGACGCCGGCAGCCGCAGGTCCCAGTTCACGCGGTTGAGGCCCGCAGCGTTGGCCGCAGGGATACGTCGGATCGGCGTGTTGCTCTCGTCGAAGATGGTGAGGAACACCTGCGGCGCTTCCGCCTCGGCCTCAGCACGGAGCTGGTCGTTCGTGGGATAGGGCGCAGTCTGCTTGTTCTTCTCCGCTTCCTTCTCCTTCTCCTGGCGCTGTTCCTTCCTGGTCTTCAGCTTGTCCTTCAAGTAATAGGTGAGGGTGGCGCCAAAGGGAGGATTATCTGCGTGATAGAAGTTCGCGCCTTGCGAGCTTGCGCCGAAGCCGCCAAAGCGCAGCGCCGGGATGTAGAGCAGCGCATCGCGCGCCGGGAAGAGCGCCGCCTTCTGGTTCAGCATGTCGGTAGTCACGGCCCGCAGCGGCGTGATGTCATCGAGCACATAGAAGCCGCGCCCGAAGCTGGCGAGCACAAGATCGCCGACATGCTTATGGACGACGGCGTCGCGGATGGCGATGGTGGGCAGGCCACCCTTGAGCTGGATCCACTTCCCTCCTCCGTCGTTCGAGAAGTACAGCCCGAACTCCGTTCCGACGAAGAGCAGCTTCGAGCTGACCGGGTCTTCGGCTACGGCGAGCACGGGGCCATTCTCCGGCAGGTTTGAGGCGATCGACGTCCAAGTCTTCCCAGCGTCGGTGGACTTGAGGAGGTACGGCTTAAAGTCGTTATTCTTGTGGTTGTCGAAAGCGGCGTAGACGGTGTTGGCGTCGTGGTTGGACGCGGCGAGACGACTCACGTACGTGATGCCAGGCACGCTGGGGAATGCCTCCAGCTTGCGCCAGTTCTGACCGCCATCTTCGGATATCTGGATGAGCCCGTCGTCGGTGCCAAGATAGAGCAGGCCTTCCTTCACGGGTGACTCCGCCAGTGCGACCGCGTTGCCGTAGAAGGAGGTGGACTGGTTTTTGGCAACGGCGTCCGCTCCCCAAACCTTCCCCATCATCGGGAGCTTGTCGCGATCGAGCTGCCGCGACAGGTCACCGGAGATCTGCTTCCACGTGTTGCCACGATCATCCGAACGATAGAGGCGCTGCGCGGCGAAATACAGCCGGGTGTGCGAGTGCGGGCTGATGATGAAGGGGGCATCCCAGTTCCAGCGATGCGGGTCGGTGTTACGCGCCTCCTGCGGCTGGATGCCGATGATCTCGCCGTTGCGGCGGTCGAAGCGCACTAGGCCGCCATACTGCGACTCGGCGTAGATGGTATTGGGATCTTCCGGATCGATATGTGAGCGGAAACCATCGCCACCGTTGGTCACGAACCAATCGGCGTTGATGATGCCCGATGCGCTGCGGGTGCGTGAGGGTCCGCACATCGAGAGGTTGTCCTGCGTTCCGCCGCAGACGTAATAGAAGGGTGAAGAGTTGTCCACGTCCACGTCGTAGAACTGGGTGAGGGGCAGGTTCTGCTTGAACCCCCAGGTCGCGCCGCGGTCATAGCTCTCGTACGCACCGCCGTCGGTGCCGACCAGGATGTGCAAGGTGTCCTCCGGATCGATCCAGACGACGTGCGAGTCCACGTGCTTGTTGCGATCACCCACGCGGCGCACGGTCTTACCGCCATCATCGGAGACCCGCAGAAAAGTATCCGAGATGAAAACGCGGTCCACGTTCTTCGGATCGGGGAAGACGTGGCCGTAGTACATCGCGCCATTCTGGAAATCGTTGCGCTTCTCCCAATTCGCGCCCCGATCGGTCGAGCGGAAGATGCCGCCCTTCCCTTCCGCCGCTTCGACGACCGCGTACAAGACGTTGTGATTCGCCGGTGAGATGGCGATGCCGATGCGGCCGAGGTCCACGCCGGGCAGGCCGGAGTTGATCTTGTTCCACGTCTTGCCGGCGTCTGTGGATTTGTAGATGGCCGATTCAGGACCACCGTCGATGAAGCTGAAGACGTGGCGGCGACGCTGGTAAGTCGTCGCGTAGAGGACGTCCGGGTCCTGCGGATCCTGCGCCAGGTCGCTGGCGCCGGTGTTCTCGGAGATATAGAGCGACTTCCGCCACGACTTGCCGCCGTCGGTGGACTTGTAGACGCCGCGGTCGCCTCCCGGACCCCACAGCGGGCCCTGCGCCGCTACGTAGATGGCGTTCGAGTCACGCGGGTCGATCAGGATGCGGCCGATGTGCTCGGAGCGCTTGAGTCCGACGTTCTTCCAATTCTTGCCGCAGTCTTCCGAGCGGTAGACTCCGTCGCCGTAGCTGACGGAGCGCTGCGAATCGTTCTCACCACTGCCCACCCAGACCACGCACGGGTTCTTCGGGTCGAGCACCACGACGCCGATGGAATACGACCCTTCGCCATCGAACACGGGCGCCCATGAGATGCCCGCGTTCGAGGTCTTCCAAACGCCTCCGGAAGCGGCGGCGATGTAGTACTCGGCTTTGTCCTGGGGATTGACGGCGATGTCGACCACGCGGCCGGAGGTGAACGACGGGCCGATGTTGCGCAGCTTCATGCCACTGAAGTTGCCGCTCGAGAACGGGTCCTTTTTCTCGTCCTTCTTCTCGTCCTTCTTCTCGTCTTTCTTCGCCTCAGCAGGCTTGCCGGTCTTCGATTTATCCGGCTTCTGCGCGGCCTTCTTCTCTTCGGCAGCGCCGGGCTTGGACTTCTCCCTTTCCTTTTGCTGCGTGTCAGCGTCGGGCTCGGCGCCGACTGACTCCGGAGTCGTGGCGATGGCGGGCGCCTTGATCTGCGGCGGCGCTGCCTGAGCCAACGTAAGAGTGGAGGCGAAGAAAAGGGCGGCAAGAACGAGGATTCGCTTCAAGGGTAGTCTCCTGGAGTGCGCTGAACATGCAGGCCGATGACGACAGGAACTGACTCTTATACACGAACGACGGGCAAAATCCGCAGTGCTAGAATCGCGGCAGACCGTTCCCTTATGGCAAAAACAAAGCATCTGGCCGGACACAACACGAAGCACGCGAGTATGCCGAAGAACGAGTGTTTCGGTTGCGGCAAGGACAATCCCAAAGGCATGCGGCTCAAGTTCTATATCGACGAAGAACGCCAGCGCTGTGTTGGACGCTTTCGCCTGCCGAAGCGTTATCAAGGCCCTCCGGGGCACGCGCACGGGGGGGTCATCGCAACGCTGCTTGACGAAGCCATGGGCAAGGTGAACAAGCTGCGCCACGTGATCGCACTGACCAAGACCATGGAGATCGAGTACATGCGCCCGGTGCCGCTGCGGAAACCGATCGTGGTGGAGGGTTACGAGGTACGCGTCCGCGGACGGAAGCACACCAACGCCGCCGAGATACGCAACGCCAAGGGCGCGCTACTCGCGCGTTCGACGGGGCTGTTCATCGCCATCGACCCCATGAAGCTGTTCGCCAAGCATCTGCCCAAGGGACATTGAGACGGCACACTAGTTCTGCGTCCTTCGAGCACTGCGCTGAATCCTTAAGGATGTAAAATGAAGCTTCCGAGCCACATACCTGCCGAGTGGACGTGAGCGCAAGGAGACGTATGTCCGAGAAGAACGGGAACACCGGCCTGCGGTTGAAGACCGGGCTGGCCGAGATGCTCAAGGGCGGCGTGATCATGGACGTGACCGACGCCCGCCAGGCGGAGATCGCGCAGAAGTCCGGCGCCTCTGCCGTGATGGCGCTCGAGCGCGTGCCGGCGCAGATCCGCGCTGAGGGCGGTGTGGCGCGCATGGCGTCGCCGAAGAAGATCCGCGAGATCATGGAGACCGTCTCTATCCCGGTGATGGCGAAGTGCCGCATCGGACATTTTGCCGAGGCGCAGATCCTGCAAGAGCTGGGCGTGGACTACATCGACGAATCGGAAGTGCTGACTCCCGCCGACGAAGCACATCACGTGGACAAACATGGGTTCAAAACGCCCTTCGTCTGCGGCGCGCGCAATCTGGGCGAGGCGCTGCGGCGCATCGCGGAAGGCGCGGCGATGATCCGCACCAAGGGCGAAGCCGGCACCGGCGATGTGGTGCATGCGGTGAAGCATCTGCGCGAGATCACTGGACAGATGAAGGGCCTCACCGTCCTGAGCGAGCAGGAACTCTACGCTGCGGCGAAAGAGCTGCAGGCTCCGTACGAACTGGTGAAGATGGTCGCCAAGGAAGGCAAACTGCCCGTACCGAACTTCTCGGCTGGTGGGATCGCCACTCCGGCGGATGCCGCGCTGGTCCGGCAGCTTGGCGCGGAAGCCGTCTTCGTAGGTTCCGGAATCTTCATGAAGGACTCCACCAACTTCTGCGACCCGGCCGAAGCCGAGCGCCGCGCCCGCGCCATCGTGCGCGCCTGCACGCACTTCGACGATCCGAAGGTCCTGCTGGAAGTCTCGAATGATCTGGCCGGCGCGATGAAGGGTCTCGCGGTCGCCGCGATCGCCGAAGGGGACCTGCTACAGAAGCGCGGCTGGTAGCCGCCCGTCATGCTTGTCGGCATTCTTGCCATCCAGGGTGACTACGAAGCGCACGGACGTGTGCTCGAGAAGCTGGGCGCTAAGGTCCGCTTTGTCCGCACGCCTGAGCAGCTCGACGAAGTGGACGCGCTGATCATCCCCGGTGGCGAGTCCACCACCTTTCTCAACTTCCTTGTCGAGCATGGTTTCCTCGAGAAGCTGCGCGCGTTCGTCCGTGCCAAACCGACGTTCGGAACTTGTGCGGGCGCGATCCTGCTGGCGAAGGACGTCGAGAACCCGCCACAAGAGAGTTTGGGCGCTATCGATCTCGCAGTGCGTCGCAACGCTTACGGACGGCAGAATGAAAGCTTCATCATCGATGTGGAAAGCAAGTTCGGCCCGCTCGAGCTGGTCTTCATTCGCGCACCGAAGATCACCCGCGTCGGAGCCGGCGTGGAAGTGCTGGCGACGGAAAAGGACGACCCGGTGCTGGTGCGCCAGGGCAAGGTGATGGCGGCGACGTTCCATCCCGAACTTTCGTCGAGCGCGCGCGTGCACGAAGAATTTCTAAAGATGGCGCGTAACGGCACGAAGTAGTCCGGCAGCGATTCCCTTCCGCCAGATTTCCTCACCCCATCAGCGATGAGAATGAGCGGGGTTGCGTGCGTTCACGTGTTCCGCTAGACTGGCGCGTTTGCTCGCGCTGGCGATTGCAGCCCGCGCACTCGCACCAGTCGTCCACAATTCTTTTGACGAGGACCGAGGATGGGGCTGGCACTGCTGTTCGTCATCTGGCTGATCACTTTGGCCAGTTCATGGTTCTTCTTCGCTAAAACCTGGTGGATGCCTGTGGGCGCGTCAGCGGCAGCGGCCGGTATTGACCGGCAGTTCGCCATCACCTACGCGCTGATGGGTATCGTCTTCCTCGCCGCCCAGCTCGCGCTGGGCCTTTTCGTTTGGAAGTATCGCGACAAGCAGGCGCTGAAGGCGCACTACAGCCACGGCGACACCGGTCTGGAGATGATCTGGACGGTGCTGACCGCCATCCTCTTTATAGGACTCAACCTGGCGGGGGCAAAGGCGTGGAGCGAGCAGCGCTTCCAGCCGGCGGCGGCCGATGCCACTAAGGTGGAGGTCACAGGAGTGCAGTTCGCCTGGTACTTCCGCTATCCCGGACCGGACGGCAAGTTCGCCAAAGTGAATCCGGCAGATATCGACGCCTCCGCCGGGAACGAGGGGGCGGTCGGCGTGGACACCACCGATCCTGCAGGGAAGGATGACATCGTCGTGGGCACGATGGTCGTGCCGGTGAACCGCGACGTCGAAGTATTGCTGCGCGCGCAGGATGTGATCCACAGCTTCTACCTGCCGGCGATGCGCTTCAAGCAGGACGCTGTCCCCGGGTTGATCATCCCGATGCACTTCCGGCCGTTGGCGATCGGCGACTACGAGTTCGCTTGTGCGGAACTGTGTGGGCTCGGCCACTACAAGATGCACGGCATCATGCGCGTGGTGAGCCAGCAGGATTACGACAAGTGGCTGGCGGAGCGCGAGGCGGAGAAGGCAGCGCAGTAACCAGCGACGTTTATTCAGGACGACGGACAGAGGAGAAGCAGAGAGCCTATGGCGGAACATAACGAGCACGCCGGCCACGAGCACGGAGCGCCGACGGGTTTCATCCGCAAATACATCTTCAGCCTTGACCACAAGGTCATCGGCCTCCAGTACTACTTCCTGGCGCTGGCTTCGGTGTTCATCGGCATGCTGCTGTCCCTGCTGATGCGCATCCATTTGATCTGGCCAACGGCGCACATCCCGCTGATGGGCGAGATCAAGCCGGAGATGTACCTCACGCTCCTGACGATGCACGGCACCTTCATGGTGTTCTTCGTGCTGACGACGGCGCCGCAGTCCGGGTTCGGCAATTACTTCCTGCCGATCCAGATCGGCGCGCCCGACATGGCGTTCCCTGTCCTGAACATGCTCTCGTTCTGGACGACGTTCGTCGCCTTCCTAGTGATGATCGCTGCCTTCTTCGTGGAGGGCGGAGCACCGCTGCACGGCTGGACGGGATACGCGCCGCTGAGTGCCATCCCAAGCGCGGGACCGGGCGAGACGCTGGGCGCCGACTTATGGATCATCTCCATTGCCATCTTCTGTATCGCGTCGTTGATGGGCGCGCTGAACTTCATCACCACCATCCTCGACCTGCGCTGCAAAGGCATGTCGCTGATGCGGATGCCGCTGACCTGCTGGGCTTGGTTCATCACCGCCATCCTCGGGCTGCTCGCGTTCGGCGTGTTGCTCTCCGCCGGGATCCTGCTGCTGGCCGACCGCAACCTGGGGACCAGCTTCTTCGTTCCCGGCGGACTGGTGGTGAACGGGACGCAGATCCAGCACAAAGGCGGCTCGCCGCTATTGTGGCAACACCTGTTCTGGTTCTTCGGGCATCCCGAGGTCTACATCGCCATCCTGCCGGGGATGGGGGTGGCGTCGCAGCTGCTCTCCACGTTCTCGCGCAAGCCGATCTTCGGCTACAAGGCGATGGTGTATGCCATCGTGGGCATCGGCGTCCTCGGCTTCTTCGTCTGGGGCCACCACATGTTCATGAGCGGTATGAGTCCGTATTCTGCGTTCGCGTTCTCGCTCATGACGATGGCCATCGGCGTTCCTTCCGCCATCAAGACGTTCAATTGGCTGGGGACCATCTGGCGCGGGCGGGTGCAGTTCGATTCGCCGATGCTGTTCGCCGTCGGCTTCGTTTCGCTGTTCGTCTCCGGCGGACTGAGCGGACCATTCCTGGCGCAGCCGCTGCTTGATATCTACTTGCACGACACGTTCTTCGTAGTCGCGCACTTCCACCTCATCATGGGCGTGGCCGCGATCTTCGGCATCTTCGCCGCCACTTACTACTGGTTCCCGAAGATGTTCGGCCGCATGATGAACGAGCCGATGGCGCAGGCGCACTTCTGGCTCACGCTGATCGGGACCTACGCGATCTTCATGCCCATGCACTATGAGGGCATGGCGGCGCGCCCGCGGCGTTACTCGCAACTGACCGAGGTCGCGTGGCTGCAGCACCTGATGCCGGTGGAGAAGTTCGTGACCTATGCTGCGTTCATCACCATCGCAGCGCAGTTCATCTTCGTATTCAACCTGTTTTGGTCGATGTTCAAGGGCCAGCGCGCGACGGACAATCCGTGGCACTCGACGACGCTGGAGTGGACCACGGCCACGCCCCCGGTACACGACAACTTCGGCTGCAAGACGCCGGTTGTCTACCACGGGCCGTATGAATACTCCGTGCCGGGCGCGCCCAATGACTACGTGATGCAGACCGATCCCACACCGCATGGGGGCCACGTGCCGAAGGAAGACAAGCCCCTGGAGGCGGAATAGGCATGTCCACGATGCCGGCGACATTCGAACTCGATAAGAAGCATGGTGGCGGCGGTCCGACACTGCCTCCCCGCCGCGGCGGTGGTGGGGGCGAAAGCCGCAGCAGCAGCGACGGCACGCCGGATTTCCGCGATCGCTTGCAGCGCTATCGCCTGGGAGTGTGCGTCGGACTGATCGGGGTCTCGATGGTATTCATTGGGCTGACGAGTGCGTACGTCGTACGCCAGGGCGCTTCCACCATCGATCCGAATACCGGCTTCTACAGCAACGACTGGCGTCCGATGACCTTGCCCGTCGCGGCCCTCGGCTTGAACACTGCGCTGTTGCTGCTCTCCAGCATCGCTCTCGAGTTGTCGCGGCGCAGCTTGAAACGGCAGTACGCGGTCGCAGAGGCCGTAGGCGAGGGGCAAGCGCCTGCGCCGCCCTGGTTGGCAGTATCGGTCGTCCTCGGTATCGGCTTTCTAGTGGGGCAAGTATTCGTCTGGAACCAGTTGCGCGCGCACGGCGTGTACATCTCGACGAACCCGTCGAGCTCGTTCTTCTACATCCTCACGGTGCTGCACGCCATCCATCTTGCCGGTGGAATGGCGGCGCTGCTCTACGCGGAAGGCACGGAGCTGCTGCACCGCAGCGTGGCAAAGCGGTTGTTGGTGGTCGATGTGACGTCCATCTATTGGCACTTCATGGCCGTGCTGTGGGTGTACATCTTCGTACTGTTGCAGTTCGTGAAATAAGACCAGGAGAGGTCTCTACGATGGCGGACGCGGTCGTACATCATCCGAGTGAGGCAGGCGCTTTCGAGCCACCGTTCCTCGGAGCGTACTCGAAGAAGATCGGGATGTGGCTGTTCCTGCTCTCCGACTCGCTGACGTTTGGAGCGCTACTATTCGCTTACAGCTACGGGCGTATCGCCACCACGAACTGGCCGACACCATTCGGGCAACACTCGATCATCAATGCCAGCGTGATGACGGCGTGCCTGCTCTCGAGCTCCGTCACGATGGTGCTGGCAGTGCTCGCTGCCGGACGGCATGACCGCCCGTGGGCGCGCAACTGGCTGATCGCGACGATGATCTTCGGCACCGCGTTCATCGTGCTGCACGCCTGGGAATGGAACGGGCTTCGCGCGGAGGGCATGACGTTGTCCATCTTCCCTGCGATCCCGCATGCGGAGGCGACGGAAATGGGCAAACAAGCGAGCGCGGTCCCGCAATTTGCAGGGACTTTCTTTGCGCTTACCGGCATGCACATGCTGCACGTCACCATCGGCGTGATTTATTTGGGCGTGCTCGCCTTCGGCCGCAAGTGGCTCCCGGTAATGGCGCTGGCAGCGATTGGGACATTCTTCATCCCGGCGTGGAGCACCTTCCACTGGCTGACTTATCCCATCATCGGCGCCATCGTAGTGATTGGGATCATCCTGTGGCTGAAGCCTAAGCAGTATGACGCGCCCGATATCGAGGTCGGCGGACTCTACTGGCACTTCGTCGACCTGGTATGGATGTTCATTTTCCCGCTCGTCTACCTGATGTCGACGCGGATCACTTAGGAGCGAACGAATGGAAATGACAGAGCGGCATCAACATGGGGAGCACGCCGAGGGGAAAGCGACCTACTTCTATGTGTGGGGTGCGCTGATCGTCCTGACGGTGGTTGAGATCTATCTGGCCTATAACCGTGTCTTCCCGAATCCGCTGCACATGCTCGAGGTCCTGCTCGCGCTCTCGGTGGTGAAGTCGGTGCTCATCATCGGCTGGTTCATGCACCTGAAGGGCGAGACCATCGTGATGAAATGGGTGCTGATGGGCTCGCTCGTCATGTGCCTGCTGTTGATGTTCGTGTTCTTCGTGGACGCCGAACGGATCCTGAAGCTGGGGACCGGCCGATGAAACGTTTCTCCCTGATTGCCACGGTGGCGCTGCTGCTCTCCGCGGCCGCGCCTGCTTCCGCGCAATGCGTCATGTGCTCTACGGGCGCCCACGCTGCGGGCACCAAGACCGAAAAGTCGCTATTGCGCGGCGTGCTCGTGTTGCTTGTGCCGCCCGTGAGCATGATGGCGGGGCTCGTCGGGCTGGCATTCTTCTACAAGCGCGACCACTAGCTCCCCTTCCTCTCCGACTCCGGGATCGCAAGGTATAATAAGAAGATTCACTCACCCTTCCAGCCGCGCTGGGAGCGGTGTGTAACGGTCCCGAGGGCATGTCGAGCGAAAGCATTGTCGTGCGCGGCGCGCGCGTCCATAACCTGAAGAACATCGACTTTGAGATAGCGCACGGCACCATGACGGTGGTGACGGGCGTCTCCGGGTCCGGCAAGTCTTCGCTTGCCTTCGACACGATCTACGCGGAGGGACAGCGCCGATACGTGGAGTCCCTTTCCGCCTACGCGCGGCAGTTCCTGGAACGGATCGAGAAGCCGGACGTGGATGTGATCGACGGCATCGCTCCCGCCATTGCCATCCGGCAGAAGAACACCACGCGCAACCCGCGCTCGACGGTCGCCACGGCTACCGAGATTTATGACTACATGCGGCTGCTCTTTGCGCGCGTTGGCCGCACTTATTGCTACAACTGCGGCGCTGAGGTCAAGCGGGACACCGTGGACGAGATCGCCGCTGTGGTACTCGAATTGGAGGAAGGCACCCGCCTGAACGTGCTCTTTCCTCTGCACGTGCACACGCACAAGCCCGCCGCGGTACCCAAGAGGAAAGGCGCACACAAGGCCGCGAAGGGCGAGGTGAGGCCGGACGCGGACCTACTGCGCGACCGTCTGTTCGACCTGCGCAAGCGTGGCTTCAACCGGCTGTTTCAAAACGGGCAGGTGGTCGAGTTCTCCACCCCGGAATCGCTGCTCGATCTCGATTTCAAGCAGCCGGTGTTCGTGCTGGTCGACCGTATTGTCGTGACGCAGGAAATACGGGCGCGGATGGTCGACGCGGTCGAACTCGCGTACCGCGAGTCCGGCGAAGTGGTCTTCGAGGGCGCGATGCAAGAAGGCACCCAACCGCTGCGTCTGCGGTTCGCCCAGCGCTTCGAGTGCAAGAAGTGCCACATCCGCTACGAAGAACCCGAACCGAGATTGTTCTCCTTCAACAACCCTTACGGCGCGTGCCCAAAGTGCCAGGGCTTCGGGAACACCATCGATTTCGATCTAGACCTCGTCATCCCGGACAAGACGAAGACGCTTGCAGAGGGCGCGGTCGAACCCTGGACGAAGCCGAAATACCGGCCGCTCTTCCAGGAGCTGCGGAAGTTCGCGCGCAGCAAGAACATTCCCATGGATGTTCCGTGGGAGGAGCTAGAGCGTGACCAGCAGCGCCTGATCGTCGAGGGCGACCGCACCTTTGACGGCGTGACCGGCTTCTTCGCTTACCTCGAACGCAAGAAGTACAAGCTGCACGTGCGTGTGTTCCTCAGCCGCTATCGTGGTCACGCGACTTGCTCAACGTGTGGCGGCTCCCGCCTGCGGCTCGAAGCGCGCCAAGTGAAAGTGAACTGCAAGAACATCTGCGAGGTCTGCTCCCTAACGGTGGAAAGCGCAGCGAAGTTCTTCCAGTCCCTGACGCTCTCCAAGCTCGAAGAAGGCATCGCCGGCAAGATCCTGGAGGAGATACAGGAGCGGCTGAAGTTCCTGCTCGACGTTGGCCTGGAATACCTGACGCTGGACCGGCTATCGTCCACCCTGTCAGGTGGCGAGGCGCAACGCATCCAACTCGCGACCTCGCTGGGCTCGCGGCTGGTCGGCGCGCTCTACGTTCTCGACGAGCCTTCCATCGGGTTGCACAGTCGCGATACGAGCCGGCTGGTGAAGATACTGCACAACCTACGCGACCTGGGAAATACAATCCTTGTGGTCGAGCACGACCCGGAGATCATGCGAGCGAGCGACCGCATCCTTGATCTCGGCCCGGGCGCTGGCGAGACGGGAGGAAAAGTCATCGCCAGCGGCACTTTCAACGAGATCAAGAAGATGCCGCAGTCGCTTACCGGGCGATATCTTTCGGGCGAGTTGCGCATACAGACCGGGCAGACGCGGCGTAAACCGAGCTCACGGGAACTCAAGCTGTTCGGCGCTCGCGCACATAACCTCAAGGCACTCAACCTGACTATCCCGCTCGGAATGATCGTCGCTGTGACAGGCGTGTCGGGCTCCGGCAAATCGACACTGGTGCATGACGTGCTCTATAACGCGCTCGCTGCTGCCACCAGCCAGATTGCGCCCGGCTCCGCTGCCGGCAGATACGAACGGCTGGAGGGTGCCCAGTACGTGAGCGAGGTCATCTTGGTAGACCAGTCGCCCATCGGACGCACGCCGCGTTCGAATCCGGTCACGTACATCAAGGCGTTCGACTGCATCCGCGAAGTCTTCTCTACCTTGCCCGAAGCGCAGAAGCGCGGTTACGCGGCGGGGCATTTCTCATTCAACATCCCCGGCGGCCGGTGTGACGCGTGCGAGGGCGACGGAACGGTGACAGTGGAGATGCAGTTCCTCGCCGACGTGGAACTCATCTGCGAGGAATGCAAGGGAACCCGTTACAAGCCGGGGGTCCTCGAGATCCGTTATCACGGCAAGAATATCCATGAGGTGCTGAACCTTACGGTACGCGAGGCCCTGCAGTTCTATTCCGGCGTCGCCAAGATCACCGACAAACTGCGCGTGTTGGAGGAAGTCGGATTGGGCTATCTCCGGCTGGGACAGTCGGCGACCACCCTCTCAGGCGGCGAGGCCCAGCGCATGAAGTTGGCAGCGCATCTGCAACCGCGGTCCAACCGCGAGCCGAGCTCTCCGGAGCAGCCGGGGAAAAAGCACCCGATTGTGAAAGGGCCGCTTTACATCTTCGACGAGCCGACGACGGGACTACACTTCGACGATGTCTCCAAGCTCCTGGCGGCGTTTCGCCGGCTCATCGAGGCAGGCGGCTCGATCCTGGTGATCGAGCACAATCTCGACGTGATCAAGGTGGCCGATTGGGTGATCGACCTTGGCCCGGAGGGCGGGGAACGCGGCGGCGAGGTGGTAGTTGTGGGTCCGCCGGAAGCCATCGTTAAGAGCGCGAAATCGCATACCGGAAAATGGCTGGGCCGCATCTTATCCAGTAACGGGAACTCACGTTCCAATGGACGCAAATAAGCTTATTTCGACGGGCCTGGCGCTCTGCCTGCTGGCCAGTGCTGCCGGCGCGCAATCGAGCGGTGCGACCGTGCGCCATCGCCGCGTCGCGGAAGAGCAACCGGGAACGTCCGCATTGGTCCGACAGGCCGAGGCTGCCCTCGACAAGCAGGACTACGCTACTGCGGAACAGAAGCTCAAAGAGGCGACGGCCACTACACCGAACGACTTCCAAGCCTGGTTCTATCTGGGACACGTCTACAGCCAGACCCAGCGTCCCGACGCCGCCATCGACGCCTACCGGCACTCCATCGCCGCGAAGCCCGACGTGTTCGAGTCAAACCTGAACCTGGGCCTGCTCCTGGCGCGGAAGAATGAGCCTGACGCGGAAAAGTACCTGCGCGCCGCCACTCAACTTACACCAACGGCGAAGGTGGAAGACGGCAAGGCGAGGGCTTGGCTCTCTCTGGCACGCGTGCTCGAAGGGACCAAGCCAGATGACGCGCTCGCGTCGTACGGTGAGGCTGCGAAGCTGCGGCCGCAGGACCCCGATGTCCACGTCGAGATGGGCGCCCTGCTGGAACGCCAGAAAAAGCATGCTGAGGCCGCAGCCGAATTCCGGCAGGCCCTGGCACTCGATCCGAAGTCGGGCGAGGCCCTGGCTGGGCTGGTTAATGTCTCGACTGCACAGAAGGATTTTGCGGGCGCGGAGGCAATGCTGCGAAAGTACCTCGAGGCGGACCCCACGAATGCGAGAGCGCATCTGCAACTGGGTCGACTGCTCGCGGCACGGAAGAAGTATCCCGAGGCGATTGCGGAGCTGGAAGGGGCAGCGCCAGCGGACCCGTTATTGGCACGTGAACTTGCGTCGCTGTATTCTGCGGGCGGCCAGTGGGAGAAGGCAGCCCCTCTCTACGAGCGGTTAGTCCAGCAGCAGCCGCGGGATGCCGAGTTGCGTCGCGTGTATGGAGTCGCCCTGCTCCACCAGAAGCGCTATGCCGAGGCACAGCAACAGCTACTCCTGGCGTTGAAAACCGACCCGAAACTCACCGACGCCTACGGCGACCTAGCCGTGGCGGCTGCGGACAACAAGAACTATCAGCTGTCCTTGCAGGCGCTGGACGCTCGGGCTATCTACCTGCCAGAGTCGCCGGCGACCCTGTACCTCCGCGCCACGAATCTGGACAACTTGCGCTTGTTCAAGGAAGCATCTGAGTACTATAAGACGTTCCTGGAGGCGGCCGGCGGCCAGTTCCCTGACATGGAATGGAAGGCCCGGCACCGGCTGAAAGCGATCGACCCAAAGTCGCGCTAATATGCTTACCAAGGCAGTCCAAGTCGTTTTGGTGCTACTCGCGGTGGCTGTATCCGTTGTCGCCAAGGACGAATCACTCGACGCATTGAAGGCGCGGGCCTTCCGGGAGAATCAGCCGAGGCTATACGCCGAAGTCGTACGGCGACAGATCGAGGTGGCGAACCAGTACTACACCGCCGGCGAAGTGGACAAAGCGCAGAGTGTGATCGCCGAGATTGTGGACCTCACAGGTAAGTGCATCGAAGCGGCGCAGAAAAACCACAGCAACCTGAAAGACACCGAGCTCACCCTCTACAAGGCCGGCCGCCGGCTAGAAGACGTCCGGCGATCGCTGAGCTTCGATGACCAGCCTCCGGTGCAGGCTGCGGTGGAGCGCATCCAGAAAGCGCGCCGTGACTTGCTCGACCTGCTTTTCCGGGACCCAAGCAAATCCAAGTCCGAGGAAAAGAAACAATGAAGCGTTGGCTGATGGTCATCGCCGTGGGCTGCGCGTTGTCCGTACCCGCGGTGGCCGACCGGCGCGATCCGCTGAACGATAGCGAGATCGACCAGATGCGCGAGGTCGCGCAACAAGGCGACAAGCGGCTACACCTGCTGGTCACCTTTGCCAAGAGCCGCATGCTGGCCATCTACCAGATGCGTGGCGATCCGCAGTTCGTCGAAGGCCGGGGCACGCGAGTGCACGACATGCTCGAGGACTTTACCGCCATCGTGAACGAGCTGGACCGAAATATCGACCAGTACGCAGGGCAGAGGCAGGACGTTCGCAAGCCGCTCAAGGAAGTGATCGAGGCGAACGCCGATTTTCAACTGAAGCTACGTGGTTTGAAAGAGGCGGCTGGCCTGCCGGAGAACGCGGACGAAGCAAAAGATTGGAAGTACGTGCTCGAAGACGCTTTCGATGCGGTCAATTCCGATGGCGATAACGCGCGGCAGACGCTCGAAGAACAGGAACAGCTCGCCAAGGAAAAGAAGCTCCACAAGCCGACCGCCTCATGAGCGCTCCGTTGACTCGTGGTAAGTTGAAGGCAGATTGAATCCTCGGCTTGTCAGCATCTTCCAGCACTGTCACCGCGAGTTGCGGCCACGCACCCCTCTGCCTGAGATCCACGCCTCGTTTTACCGCTTTGCTAACGTCAACAACACGATACGGATTCGCGGCGGAAGCGTGTACGCGCGCATCTCTGACCTGCTCGAGGGAGCGCCGGATACGGTCGTCGAGGCGATCGCACACATCCTGCTGGCAAAGCTCTATCGCAAGCCGATCGAGCCGGCGCAAGCCGCGCGCTATCGTAAGTACGTCTCGAGCCGTGAAATGGCCTCGAAGGCGCACCTTATCCGAAACATGCGCGGCCGCAAGCATTTGCACGGGGCGCGCGGACAGACCTACGACCTGCATGAGATCTTCGACGCGCTGAATGCGCGCTTCTTTCATGGACTGCTCGGGCGACCGGAGATGACGTGGAGTCGCGAGCACGCGCGCAACAGCCTGGGCCACTACGATCCAGCGCATAACACCATCGTCGTGAGCCGCATCTTTGACCGGCCCCAAGTGCCGCGTTACGCGGTCGAATACCTCGTCTACCACGAGATGCTCCACCTGCGGCATCCGGTGAAACTGCGGGGAGCTCGGCGGTGCGTGCATCCCGCTGCCCTCCAGGAAGAAGAGAGGCTCTTCCCCGAATTGGAGAAGGCGAAGGCGTTCCTGAAGCGGCTCTAGGCGGCAAGCGGCAGGGCTGCGGTCGCGGACGCGAGCCGGGCCGCAGCAGCGCGGAGGCGATAGAGTTGCACACGGCCCGTCGCGAATCGCGTCTTATGGGGCTGCTCTCCAGTAAGGAAATCCACGTCGAGACCTTCGCCCAGGGACTCGTGGCACGCGTGTAGGAGCAGCACGATGCCGGGCGAGAACTCGTCCCAGCGGACGTCGTGCCAGATGGTGTAGAAGCGCCGGACGCCCTTGTCGCGAAATGTTAGGAGGGCGGCCACCGTGGCGCTCCCGAACTCGATGGTGAACACATCGCAATGAGAGCCGCTGGCACGGGCGATGTCCACCATGCAGCGTTGGCGAAGGGGGTCTGAGAAGATGTCGACGGACGCGCAGGCGAACTGTTCGGCCTTGCGCGCGTAAACCCACCGGACTAGCGCGGAGGAGTCCCCGTGGTAGCGGGCGAAGTCAGCCCCGGCGGCACGTAGGCGACGCATCTGCTTGCGCGCCTTGAAGTGCTTCGCGAGGAAGGCATCCGGCCCCAGATCGCTGCCGCGAAGCAGCGAAGCCCCGACCCAGGCTTCCAGGTCGCCGTGTGCGGAGTCCAGACGCCCGCCATCGCGGATGGCAGGAAGGTACAGGTCGTAGCCGGCCTTCCCAATCTCTGCCAATGCTTCGCTGATCAGCCCGCGATCGCCAGCCGCAAGGACATCCCGATAGTCGAACAACATCTCGCCCATGATTGTGGCAGCGCCCCGAGTCACGACCGCTGCTGGGACAATGGCAGCACCGGCGTCAGTTTCCAGCGCGACGACGAAGGGCCGCTCGCGGTCTCCGAAATGGCGGGCGGCTGCTAGGTTCCAAATGTAACTCTGAAATACTGTCGCTGAAGCGGCGGACTGAAGTGTCTCCCACAGCGGGCGCAGGGGCCCGAGTTCAGCAACCGAGGTGGCGAGACGTAAGCGGCGCATGGTTGATGTCCAGCAGCTTAGAAGCGGCACGAGAGCCCCTGGATGCGTTCGCCCGTAAGTACTCATTCAATACATTGACCAGCGAAAGGCCCCGAGCGTAGAATCCTAGTTGAAAATGAAATTCATTTTCACTTTCATATCCGCATCACCGGAAGGCCCGTGCTCCAAGCACTCATCATCACGCTACGGGAAGGCGTAGAGGCTGCCCTGATCGTGGGCATCACCCTCGCTTATCTCAACAAGATTGGCCGGCCTGAACTACGGCGGAGCGTCTTCTTGGCCCTCGGCGCGGCATTCCTCGCCAGCCTGGTAGGGGCAGTTGTCCTCGCCCGGATGCAGATCAATCAGGAAGTCTTCGAAGGCTGGGTCATGTTGGCGGCTGCGTTCTTCGTGGTCACTATGATCGTGTTCATGATGCGCACCGCCCGCCACCTGAAGGGCCACCTCGAGGGCCGCATCGGTACGCTGGCGGACAAAGGCTCCCCCGTCGGGCTCTTCCTCTTTGTCTTCCTGATGGTCCTGCGCGAAGGGGTCGAGACGGTGCTGATCCTCTCGGCGGTATCGCTCAACAGCACCGAGCTGCTGAGCGTGCTGGGGACATTGGTTGGCGTTGCGGTGGCCGTAGTCTTTGGCGTCATGTTTGTAAAAGGCAGCGTGCGCATCAACCTGCAGAGGTTCTTCAAGGTCACCACGGTAATCCTGGTCTTCGTCGCCGCCCAACTGGTCGTTTCCGGGCTGCACGAGCTCTCCGAGAACGGAGTGCTGCCCTCCAGCCGGCGCGAGATGGCGGTGATCGGCCCGATCGTGCGAAACGATATGTTCTTCTTCGTCACCATCCTCGCGCTCGCAGCGCTGATGATGCTGTTCGAATATCGTCGTCGCGTGCCGGAAGCGGCTGCGGCCGAGTCGCGCGCCGCAGAGCGCAAGCAACAGTGGCGCGCGCGCCGCGAACGGCTGTGGATAGCCTCCGTCTATGCCAGTTCGTTCCTCTTCATCCTGCTGGTGACGGCCGAATTCATCTACGCCAAGACGACCAATGCCCTTCCCCCGTCCACCGAGCTCACACTTGTGAACGACCAGGCCACGATCCCGCTCACGCAGGTGTCGGATGGTGACCTGCATCGGTTCGCCGCCGATCTCGGTGGGACGCGTGTGCGGTTCCTCGTCTACCAGAGACCCGACGGGAAGTATGCGACTGTGGCAGATGCCTGCGAGATCTGCGGTGGCGTGGGCTTCGCAAAGGGCGCGAATGGGATCATCTGCAAGAACTGCGCTGCGCCGATCGCGCCGAGCTCGATGGGACAGCCCGGTGGGTGTAATCCGGTCCCGGTGAAAGCATCCGTCGCCGGCGGTTCTCTTGTCATCTCGCGCACCGACCTGGCGGCAGTCGCGCCTCACTTTAGCGGACACAAATAGCCATGTTCGTTCGCCTGGTCTACCAATCTTTCCTGCGCCAACGGCGGCGCAAGCTGCTGGCCGCCACGGCCGTCGCGCTGGGTACGGCAGTCACAACTGCCATGCTGGTGGTCGCGAGCGACATTGGGGACAAGATCAGCCGCGAGCTGCGCGGCTACGGCGCGAATATCGCGGTCTATCCGCAAGAGGACACCCTCGATGTCCGGATCGGAGGCGTGAACCTCAAGCCGAGCACGGCAGGCGCCTACCTCGACGAGCGCGAGCTGTGGAAGATCAAGCAGATCTTCTGGCGGCACAACATCGTTGGCTATGCACCCTTCCTGCAAGTACCGGTGGAAGTGAGCACGGGCACTCAGCAGCGTAACGTCGAGCTCATCGGGACTTATTTCGACAAGCGCATACAGCTTTCCAACGACGACTTTACGACCGGGGTGACGAAGACACATCCCTGGTGGCGGGTGACGGGTGCATGGCCGGCCGACGATGGCCGGGACGACGTCCTGATAGGGCGGCGCCTCGCAGCAACGCTCGGGACGCGAACGGGGGAGTTCATCACGCTTTCAGGTCGCCGCCTCCGCGTCACCGGAATGCTCGATACCGGGGCCGCGGAAGACGATGCGGTCGTCGCGCCGCTAGCACTGGTACAGGAGATTGCGGGTCGCCCAAATGCCGTCCGGCGTGTGCTTGTCAGCGCGCTCACCAAGCCGGAAGACGCTTTCGCCCGCCGCGATCCCGGGGCGATGAATCCTGCGGACCGCGATCGCTGGTATTGCTCGCCGTACGCGAATTCAATCGCCTTCCAGCTACGAGAGGCGCTGCCCGGCGCGCAAGCAGAACAGATACGCCAGGTGGCGCAGAACGAAGGCGCGGTCCTCGGCCGCATCCGTGGCCTCATGCTGCTGGTCACGCTCGCGGCGCTGTTCGCAAGCGCGCTGGCCGTGGCGGCAGCGATGGCGACCGCAATCCTCGAGCGCAAGAAGGAAGTCGGCCTGATGAAGGCGCTGGGGGCGCCGAACGGGATGATCGCGGCCGTGTTCTACACCGAGGCCGGAGTGCTGGCGCTGGCAGGAGGTGCTCTCGGATTTGCGGGCGGCGCATTGCTGGCGCAGCAGATCAGCCGTGCGATCTTCGGCACGAGCGTGGCTGTACAGCCGGTGCTCTTCCCTCTTGTCGTGGCGCTTGCAATCCTGGTGACCTGCGGTGCGAGTGCTGCGGCCATCCGGCGCGGGGTGGCCTTCGAGCCGGCGATGGTGCTGCGAGGTGACGCTTGACTCGCCGGAGGATGTTCTTCCGCATGATGCTGCGTTCTGCGTTGCGAGACCGCTCGCGCAGCGTGCTTGCGATGGTCGCCGTGGTGGTGGCGGCGGGCGTTTCCACTGCGCTTCTCAATCTCTATTCCGACCTGGATGCGAAACTGCACACGGAGTTCCGCAGGTATGGCGCCAATGTCGTCATGAGCACACCGGACGGATTCGCGCCCGAAACCCTGCAACAGGTCGAGGCGAGCTTGCCGGCCGGGAGTGTGGCCGCGCCGTTCGTCTACGCCGTAGCGAAAGCGAGCGACCAGTCTTCGGTGATCGTGGCCGCGACTGACTTCGCGCGGGCCAAGCGACTCGACGGATGGTGGAGCGTGAGCGCATGGCCACAGCGTCCCGGCGAGGCGCTGGTGGGTATTCGGGCACGGAAGAACCTTTCGCACAATGGTGCGGGCTTCGACCTGAATTATGGCGGAAAGCCGCACCACGTTGAAGTTGCTGGCACCCTGCAGACGGGCGGCGATGAAGACAGCCGCGTCTATCTTTCGTTGGCCGACTTAATGCAATGGACGAGCTTGCAGCCGAACGTGCTGGAGATTGCAGTACCAGGCAGCGCCGCGGAGGTCGAGCGTGTCGCCGCACGGTTGCGAGCGATGGTTCCCGGCGCGCGGGTCGAGCCTGTGCGCCAAATCGTGGAAGCGGAAGCGAACGTCCTGGGTAAGACGCGCGGCGTGCTCTTGGGGGCGTTGGTAGTGGTGATCCTGCTCGCGACCATGTGCTTGCTCGCAACGTTGACCACTTCCGTCCTCGACCGGCGCAAGGATTTCGCGGTGATGCGCGCCCTGGGCGCGACGCGTGGCATGGTGCATGTGCTTTTTCTGGCTGAGATTTCCATGTTTGCGTCCATCGGGTGCGTGGTTGGAATGCTGCTCGGCATGGGACTATCCGCATGGATCGGACAGGTGAACTTCCAGTCGGCAGTCACGCCGCGGTGGAGCGTGCTGCCAATGGTGCTTGCCGGTACACTGCTAGTAGCAGCGATTGCGGCAGCGCTTCCAATGGTCTTGCTCGGAAGGGCACAGCCCGCGGCGTTGTTGCGCGGAGAATGATGGCGATCGAACTGAAAGGCGTGACCAAGATCTACCCGGCCAAGAATGGGCAGGATGCGGCTGCCGTGCGCGCACTCGACGATGTAAGCTTGAGCATTGCCGATGGGGAGTGGCTGGCGGTGATGGGGCCATCGGGATCTGGTAAATCAACGCTCGCGAACCTCATCGGCTGCCTCGACCGCCAGACCACCGGCGAGATCCATATCGAAGGAGAGGAGGTGGGGGCGCTGCCTGCGGACGCGATGCCCCGGTTTCGCGCGGAGAAGATTGGCTTCATCTTTCAGCAATTCCATCTCATCCCGCATCTCACCGCGCTCGAAAACATCATGCTGGCGCAGTATTTCCACAGTATGACGGACGAGAAGGAAGCGCTGGCGGCTTTGGCTCGCGTTGGGCTGCAGGAGCGCGCCAACCACCTGCCCGCGCACCTTTCGGGCGGCGAGCAGCAGCGGGTATGCATCGCGCGTGCACTCATCAATGACCCAAAGATCGTCCTGGCCGACGAGCCGACCGGCAACCTTGATGCCGCTAACGAAGAGATCGTGCTGCGGCTACTTCGAGACCTCCACCAGCAGGGCCGCACCATTGTGATGGTGACGCACGATCCGGTGGTCGCACGTCTCGCCGACCGTCGCGTTGAACTCCACCATGGCCGCATTACCACCAGCGAGACGTTCGCAATGGCCGATGACCAGCAGATTGACGAAGTCCTCGAGGAAATGTGGATCCTGCATGAGAACGGTGAGCCGGCGGAGATCGGCCGCATGGACGTGGAAGGGGCGCTTCCGGTGAGCATCGCCGTCGAAAAGATGGCCCAGCTGGGACTGGTGACGGCGCAGGCGCATGGCCCGGAGCCGCACGACCACAAGGACGTGCTCAGCCGTTGTCACGAGAAGCTTTGGCCGCACGGGGCCCCGATGGGCGACGGCGCAACGATCGTCGAGTTCACGAGCAAGGGGCGACAGAGGGCAGCGGACGTGATCCGCCGGCATCGGCTCGCGGAGCGTCTGTTCACTGAGACGCTGCGTATCGAGGATGAGAGCGAGATAGAACAGCAGGCCTGCAAGTTCGAGCACATCCTGTCGCCGGAAGCCACCGAGAAGATTTGCGCGTTCCTCGGGCACCCCAAGACGTGTCCGCACGGCAGCCCCATCCCCGCGGGCGAGTGCTGCTCCGCCAAGACCGCCACCGCGGGCGATTAGGCATTCCTCAAGTAAGAAAAAGGGAGAGGCCGCTTAGCCTCTCCTTTTCTTACCACTAGCTAGTCTACTTCTAGTAAAGCCTGAAGTTTACTTCCACGTTGATCTGCACCGCGACCGGCTTGCCGTCTTTCATCGCGGGCTCGAACTTCCACTGCCGCACGGCTTCCATGGCCTTCTGATCGAGTCCCATGCCCAGCCCGCGGGCGATCTTCATATCGCGTGGACGCCCATCGGGCCCAACGATCAGCCAAAGAACAACCACGCCCTGGTACTTTGCCTTACGGGCCTCTTCCGAATATTCCGGGTCAGGAGAGAACAACGCACGCGGCGCACTGACTCCGCCACCCACGCGGAAGATGCCGCCACCGATGCCGCCGCCCTTGCCAGGTCCGACACCTGGGCCTTCGCCTGAACCGACGCCGCCACCGCTACCGGAACCGATCCCGCCACCGGAGCCGGTGCCGTTCGAGGGCGGGCCGCCCAGTTTCGCCAACGGGTCACCCATGGCAGCGATGTTCGGCTGCGGCAGTTTCACGTTAGGCGGTATGACCACGGTCGGCTCGACTGCGAGGGCCGGATTCGGATTACGGATCACCGCCGTCGGAGGCGTTATCTGTTGCATCGCCAGCTTGGGCAACCGGCCCTTTGAGGCCTGAAGCTTGTCCCGGTCGCCGCCGCCACCGCCGCCGCCGATGGTGTCGTTCTTTTTAGTCGAAAGAGGTAATTGATACTCGGAGAGGTCGGGCGCGACCAGTTGTACGGTCTCTGTCTTCTGTACCTGTTTCACCACCGCACGACCGAGGATGGTGAGCGCAACTATGGCCACGACTGCGCCCAGATGCAGCATCAGGGAGCTTGCCACGGCGCTCTTCTTGTGGCTTGATTCGCCCCAGATCTCACGGACCCTTACGGGCTTCGAGGTGAGCTTGAGCGGTGGGAGTTTTTCCGGGAAGAAGACATCCCGCAGATTGTTTGCCAGCGACTTCCAGGTGGACTGCTCGACTTCATTCAGCAGCAGTCTTGGAAGAGGACCGTCGACTTTCTGTGGCCTGGGGATTAGGACCGAGTTCGACATAGCCGTTTTGGGTAACCTTCTGTTCCCGCTCCCGCGGAGCCTGTTCGATAAGAGGATGGCCGGTGCGGGAACCAAGTTGTATTTGGTATCCGGATGCCAACGTGTGGGTGCTCACGTTGCCATCCCACCGGGGTGTGTCCCCGTATCTGCCAACATTAGATGCAAGTAAGGCACCACTCGGACACCATCCAGCAGTAGTTTTCGTTGCCACCTTCGGCCAATAGGATGCGCGAAAAGAACCCTTTATAATGAGCACCTAACGAAATCACCGCGGAGTCTTGATGGGCACGCCCCTCGACCTGAAATCGACACTCAACCTGCCAAAGACCGACTTCCCGATGAAGGCCAATCTGCCGCAGAACGAGCCGGCGATGCTGGCGCGGTGGGATGAGCTGCGGCTCTATGACCGCATCCGGGATGCACGGCGGGGTGCGCCAATCTACGTGTTACACGATGGGCCGCCGTACGCCAATGGGCCGATCCACCTTGGCCACGCACTCAATAAGTGCCTGAAGGACTTCGTGGTGAAGTCGAAGACCATGGCCGGGTTTGATGCGCCCTACGTCCCCGGATGGGACTGCCACGGTCTGCCCATCGAGATCAAGGTGGACGAAGCGCTCGGCCGCAAGAAGCTCGAGATGGCCGCGATCGAAGTCCGCAAGGCTTGCCGCGACTACGCGCAGAAATACATCGATCTGCAGCGGGAGCAGTTCAAGCGCATCGGCGTCTTTGGAAACTGGGAAGAGCCCTACACCACGATGTCGGCGCGGTTTGAATCCGTGATCGTCGAGTCCTTGTACCGGTTCCTCGAGCGCGGCCTGGTGTACAGAGGGCTGAAGCCCGTCTACTGGTGCATCTTCGATAAGACCGCTCTTGCCGAGGCAGAGATCGAATACGAGGACCACACCAGTCCCAGCGTATGGGTGAAGTACCGGATGCAGTCAGACCCACGCACCCTCGATGCCAAGGTGGCAGATAAGCGCATCTGGGAAGGCAAGAACGTTTCGACCATCATCTGGACGACCACGCCTTGGACGCTCCCGGCATCCATGGCGGTGGCCTTCCATCCTGACGAGGAATACGTCGCGCTGGAGTCGGGAAACGAAATCTACATCGTTGCCGACAAGCTGGCGAAGGTTGTGGCCGAGAGGTGTGGCCTGGAAGGTACAAGAGAGGTCGCGCGTTTCCCCGGCCGCACGCTGGAAGGGTTGCACTTCTATCATCCCTTCCTGCCGTGGGAGCAGCGCAAGATACTCGCCGTGCTGGCGGACTACGTAATGATGGACCAAGGGACGGGTGTTGTCCACACAGCGCCTTCGCACGGCGCGGACGACTTCTACACCGGCGCACGGTACAAGCTCGACCAGACGTGCAACGTGGACGAGTCCGGCCGCCTGCGGAACGGCTTGCCGGAGTATGACGGCCAGCAAGTGTTCAACGCGAATCCGGCGATCATCGCGCTGGTGAAGGCACGCGGCGCGCTGCTGCACGAGGAGAAGATCCAGCATTCCTATCCGCACTGCTGGCGCTGCCACAAACCTGTCATCTTTCGCGCAACCGAGCAGTGGTTCATTTCCATGGGAGCCACACTCGACGGTTCGACGCTGCGCCAGCGTGCGCTTGATGAGATCAAGAAGGTGAAGTGGGACCCGGCATGGGGCGAAGAACGGATCTCGAACATGATCGCAACGCGCCCGGACTGGTGCATCTCTCGCCAGCGCGTTTGGGGCACACCCATCGCGGTGTTCTTCTGCGAAGGTTGCGGCAAGGTCCTGGAATCGAAAACTGCCTACCGCACGGTAGTGGAGCTCTTTGCCCGCGAGGGTGCGGACGCCTGGTACTCGAAGGAAGCAGCCGCGATCCTTCCCGCCGGGACAAAGTGCCCTCACTGCAGCGGTACGCAGTTCAAGAAGGAGATGGACATCATCGACGTGTGGTTTGAGTCGGGCGCGAGCCATGCCGCCGTCCTCGGACGCGAGCCCGGACTTCCCTGGCCCGCGGACCTCTACACCGAAGGTGGCGACCAACATCGCGGATGGTTCCATTCGTCGTTGCTTCACTCCGTGGGGACGCGGGACCACGCACCGTATCGCGCAGTGGCGACGAGCGGGTGGACGCTCGACCCACAAGGCCGCGCGATGTCGAAGTCGTTGGGGAACGTGGTCGACCCGGTGGACATCGCGAAACGGCTGGGCGCTGAGATCGTGCGTCTGTGGGTGGCATCGGTCGATTTTCGCGAAGACGTGCACGCATCCGAGGAGCTGATGCAGCGTGTCGCAGACAATTACCGAAAACTCCGCAATACCTTCCGCTGGATACTGGGGAACCTCGACGGTTTCGATCCCGCGCGCGACGCCGTGCCTCTGGCTGAAATGGAGCCGCTCGACCAGTACATGTTGCTACGCACCGCCGACATGACGGCGGACGTGCTTCGCTGGTACGAGGAGTTCGCCTTCCACAAGGCCTATCACCGGGTGAAGGACTTCTGCGTAGTGGACCTGAGTGCCGTGTACTTTGACGTGCTTAAGGACCGTCTCTACACCTTCGCCCGCCGTTCAAAAGCGCGCCGCTCGGCACAGACCGCCATCTGGCGGATCGCGGAGGCCTTGGCGCGACTGGTGGCGCCCTCGATGAGCTTCACCGCGGAAGAGATTTGGCTACGCCTTCCTCACGTGGAGGGACGCGAGACTAGTGTGCACCTGGCGGGTTTTATCCAAGCAGCAGACGCGGCCGGCGGAAAGCTCGAAGACAAGGCCGCCGTCCAACTGCGTTCCGACTGGGAGGCGTTGCTCACCGTGCGCCCGGAAGTACTCAAGGCGTTGGAGGAGGCGCGCGCCGCGAAGGCGATCGGTGGCAGCCTCGAGGCCGATGTTCGGCTGGTCGCTTCGGACCAGACTTTCGAGATCTTGAAGCGTAACCAGCGGTGGCTGCGCCCGATCTTCATTACTTCTGCAGTCACGCTGGAACAATCCCCTGCTGGAAACGGCACCGGAGCTCTACAGATCGAAGTCAGAAAAGCTGCCGGTGATAAGTGCGAACGCTGTTGGAACTATTCGATCCAGGTGGGAAAGAGCAGCGCTTATCCGACGGTATGCGAGCGGTGCGTGGAAGCGCTCGACGAGATCGTGACCATGACCGGAGCCCGCTCATGACGCGTCCTCATGCCATGCGCCGACTCTACTTCCTGACGGCTGTCGCCGTGCTGGTGCTCGATCGCGTGACAAAGTGGCTGGTCGAACAGCGCATCGAACTGCACGACACGATCCAAGTCATCCCCGATTTCTTCCGCCTGACGCATGTCCAGAACCGCGGCGCCGCCTTCGGCCTCTTCGCCGAATCGCCCTCCGAGTGGAAGGTCGCGGTCTTGGTGATGTTCTCGTTGGTCGCGTTGGTCGTGGTCTCGGCATTGCTCTGGCGCAACAGCCACACCCTGACGATGACCGGCTCCGCGCTCGCGCTCATCCTAGGCGGCGCGATCGGTAATCTGTGGGACCGGCTGCTTTCCGGCCACGTGGTGGACTTCCTCGACTTTTACGTGGACGGTCACCATTGGCCGGCCTTCAACGTGGCCGATAGCGCGATCGTGATCGGCGCCGTGCTGCTGGTCGCCGAGATATTGTTCAAACCAGCGGGCGACGAAAGCCCCGTGCAACAACCCTGAACCGCTAGCCCACAAAAACCAGCGGAGAGACGTTGACCTCGACTATCCGCGGCAGTATGCTCCGGGTCGGAGGTGGTCACAGGCCTTCCCTTTTTACCTCATGCCTGGGACGCTGCAAACGCTTCGCCCGAGGCTCGCCATGACCGAGCGCGAACTCGCCAATCACGTCTTGGAGGCGATTGACCGCGTGGCCTATCGCAACGCCGCGCATCATGTGAGTCGCGTCCGCATCGCAGTGGGCGGACGCAGGCATTTCGATTTCGAGCTGCTCGACCACACGTTCGCTGATGCCGCGCGTGGGACGGTCGCCGATGGTGCGCCTCTGATGGTGAAGCTGCTGCCTGTCGGCCGGCACTGCCTGCGATGCGGCGCGACGTTCGACGGCTCAGCCCGTGACCTCGGCTGCTCCGCGTGCGGACATCCGCACACCGAGGCGGTGAGCGGCGAAGAGGTCAAAGTCCTCGATATCGAGGTCGACGAGAGCTGACTCTGCTCATGTCGTCAGGGCGTAGCGTAAAGGCGCCGGTAGACGCCGACGTTGCGCTGGATGGCCTGGACATACTCCCGCGTCTCCGTGAAGGGGATGTTCTCCACGAACTCCACGATGTCGCGATAAGGTTCGCCACGCCAGTCCTGCACCCGGTCGGAGCCGGCGTTGTACGCCGCGAGAGCGTATTCGACCTGCCCATCGTACTTATCCAGCATCTGCCGGAAGTAGGTCGAGCCTAGCTGCAAGTTGACGTTGGGCACGGTGAGTTGCGAGTTGCTGTAGCCTTTGAGCTTCAAGTCCTTCGCCAGCTTCTTGCCGACACTCGGGAGCAGCTGCATCAGTCCGATGGCATTTGCCCGCGAGACGGCGGAGGGATTGAACTCCGATTCCTGCCGGATGAGCGCCGCAACCAGGAACGGGTCGAGGTTGTTTGCGGTGGCGTGCTTGGTCAGATCTGGCCAATAGATCTTGGGAAAGAGGACCTCCCAGACCGGGCGCGGCATCTGCGAGATCTCGTACGAATAGTAGCTGGGGATGGCGCGCTTCAATACTTGAAGGGCGCGATACTCGCGGTCCTGCGAGAGATAAATCCGCGCGATGCGGGTCTGCGCCCAGAGAGACGTCACGGGGTCGCTCCCTGCTGCCTGAAGCTCGCGGATGGCGAACTCAAGCAGGGAGCCGTTCTCGAGCACCAGCGCTCTCTGCACGCGAACGTTCTCGGCCGGCGCTACCGCAGCAAACAGCGCCGGCAGCAGCGGCGGGACCTTTGCTAGTACAAGATCGTTCGCGGGCGGGCCGTCATATTTCAGCTTCCGCAGCCGTTCGCTTGCCAACTCCCCGTAATAAAAGAACTTGTACCGTTCGATCAACTTCAGGTAATAAGCTCTGGCCTTGGCGGACTCGCCACCCTCCTCACCCAGGCGCGCTCGCCAATAGAGCGCCGCCGGTACCTCGATGCCGGCCGGATAGTTACTGATCTGCTCCTCGAAGAGCCGCTTCGCATCCCCGGTGCGGTTCATTCGGAAGACCAGCCAGGCGTTCTTCCAATGCGCGTAGGAGGCGTACTTGCCCTGCGGGCTGCGTGTCCACGCTTCCTGATAGAAGGAGAGTG
Organism: Candidatus Korobacter versatilis; assembly: GCA_016185395.1. Lineage (GTDB taxonomy): Bacteria > Acidobacteriota > Terriglobia > Terriglobales > Acidobacteriaceae > JACPNR01. Next base: position 220,825 of record JACPNR010000004.1, on the reverse strand, counting down.
CGTTGCCGTAATCCTTTCGGAGAAGCGCGCGGTTCCCTGCCGCGAGCAGCGCCTCGGAAAGCCAAGGGCTCGCGGGGGCGGTATCACGCAATTGATTCACCAGAGCGACCCAGCGCTTACTGTCGTCTTTGGTGAGCTCGGAAAGATAGAAGATGCGCTGCGCGTTAATCTCATCGGCCGCGTCGGCGACCTGCTCCAGGACGAGACGCGCATCCTTGTAGCGCCCGGCTTTGTATAAGGCAGTGCCGTATGCGACCTGAAGCCGACGCAGGTCCGCGGACGGGGCGTTGTCCAGCAAGCCGCGATACTCGTCAGCGGAGTTGGCGTATTGGCGTCCCTGGTAAAGCAGTTCCGCGCGCCGGCGGCGCAGTTCGTGAGAAACCGATGGAAGCTCCACGCTGGAAAGTAGCTGCAGCTCGGTGTTGGCGCTGTCGGCCTGCCCGCTTAGGGGCATGGTGTAGTAGATAAGACGGAACGATTCCGCCGCTTTGGCGTTCTTGCTCGATTTCTCGTAGGCGCGGCCGAGCACGAGTTCCACGTCTGCCCGAGCGGGCGCGCGACGCGCCTCAAGCGCTGCCGCCGCCTGGTCGGGCAGGCCGGTTGCGATCAGCGCGTTCGCCTCGATCACCGCGGCATCCTGCACCAGTAGCGACCTGGGATACCGTTGAGAGAAGTCCTTCAGCGTTCGGGCCGCATCTGCCTGGCGTCCGGTGGCCTGCAGCGCCTGGCCGAGCAGGTACTCGACGTAGTCGCCCATCTCACCGGCGTGTTTCTGAGCCGCGGTGAGGGCCGCAATCGCCTGCTGTGGCTGGTCGTCTGTGATGTATGCGTAACCCAGAACGAGCCACGCCAGCGCCCCCGCATCGTCGCCATCATGTTTACGGGCATAGCCTTCGACCCCTTTGTACGCGGCCGCGGAGTGCGTATCGAAGAGCTGCGAGGCCATCGACTTCAGGTCAGCGGAAGCAATGAACGCTTGCTGCAGCCGCGTAGCACGCTCGGCCTTCGTAGCCTTGGTTGACGCGGGCTGCTTTTTCTTTTTAGTCGTGCGGGAAGATTTTTTCGCCGAGCTGGATTGAGCAATGAGGAAGCTGCCCGGAAGCGAGAGTAGTAGCGTAAGGATGAGGAGACGTGTGCGCACTTTCACTTACTGCGGAAACGCGTCTCCCATCAGGCTGCGATCGTTGTCCGCAAGCACGCGAATCACTTCCGCAGTGAAGTAATCGCCTGCGGCGGCCGGCGTATGGCCATAGCGCTTGTCATACGTGGCGCGGCTCTTCTCGATATCTTCGCGGAGACGGTCGAAGACGTCCCTATTCTGCCGTCCTTCGTTCACCTTGGCTTGGTTGTAGAGCTTTATCTCGTCCACCAGAAGCTTCGCAAAACGCCGGGCTTTCTTGTGAACTTCCTCATCTTCCGGCGGGATGTTGACCGGCACTGAGGGATGCGTGGGCGGAGGCTCCGGAATTGGAGCGGCCGCGGCGACCGCCGCAATGCTCGATTCGGTGACCTTTTCCGGCGGAGCAATCATCGGCTCGGCGGGCGAGTGTTCTGCAGCAGTGGAGGCAACGGCGCCCCCCGACTTCCGCAGGGTGAGCAGCTCCAGCCACAGGCCCGCATCCCGGACGAGCAACTGCAGCGCGGAGGCGTCGATCTTGGAATGAGAATCCATGCCGGCATCGGCATAGATGAAGGCCGCGATCTTGTCTTTCACAACCAGCGGCAGCACGAGCGCGTTGCCGTCCCCGGGATTGCCAAAATCTTGCGTGAACTGTGAATCGAATTCTGCTGCGGCGGCGGCGACTGGCATGCGGTCCTGCATCGCACGACCAAGCAGCCCCTTGCCGGTATCGAGCGTTACAGCCTTGACCGCGTTGTCGTCGTCAAAACCGCGGGCCCGCCACCCCTTCGCTTCCCCGCCCCGCACCACAAACAGCACGGCCCGGCCGCTGAACTTGGAAGCGCCGTCGAGGAGGGCGCCGAGGATTTCCGCCTGCGAACTCACGTCATAGACCGAACCCACCGCCGAGTTGAGTTGGTCTGTCGGCGTGCCTGTGGGACGCCCACTCAGCACCGGCTCAAGGTCCGCCAGTACCTTTTCGATGACCTTGGCACGCAGCTTCGCGAGCTGCGAGTCAAAGACCTCGCCGACGGCGTTCTCGATGATTTGTTGGATTTCCTTCGGTCCGGCCATAGAAGCGGAGGACACGCACGGGAGGCCATGTCCGTGCCGCGATTATAAGGTGGATTTTCCGGGTGTCAAATATGCCCGATGTCGAAATTACTCGACAAAGATCTTGGCGTGCATGTCGTCGTGCCCGGAGCCGCATATGATGCTGCACTGCACCGGGTACTCGCCCGCGCGGTCGGCCTTGAAGATCACTACCGCAGGCTTGTTCTTCTGCACGGGCTCTTTGATACCCAGGTCCGGCACGCTGAAGCCATGCTGCACGTCGAGCGTGGAGACGGTCAGCTGCACCCGCTGGCCCCGTTTGACGCGTATCTCGGCAGGTTCGATCGCGTATTTCTTCATCGTGACGCCTATCCTCACGTCGGGCTCATGGCTGCAGGCTGCAAGTAACAGGAGTAGGGGCGCTAGTAGAAGGACGGTTCCACGTGTCATAGGCACGTTCTTCACCTGCCAACGAAGATGGGAGTAGCTGGTAGAATACTATTTCTCAAATCGAAAGAATCCTGCATCCGGCACGAATGGCACTCATCCAATCCAACCAGGTAGGCGCGAATACGGACGAAATGGCGCTCGTCCGCGCGGCGAAGCAAGGCGACGTCAGCGCGTTTGAAGAGCTGGTACGGCGCTACGACCGCAACGTTTTCCGCATCGCCAACCACATCACGCACAACGCGGAAGACGCGGAGGACGTGGTGCAGGAAGCGTTTCTGAAGGCGTACCAGAACCTCAACCGGTTCCAGGAGCAATCGAAGTTCTACACCTGGCTGGTGCGCATTGCAGTGAACGAAGCGCTGATGAAGTTGCGGCGCCGGCGTTCGGACAAGACCGTTTCGATGGACCAGGACATCGAGACGGAGGAAGACACCATCCCGCGTGAGATCGCGGATTGGGCGCCGAATCCGGAGCAGCAATTCAAGCAGGAAGAGCTCAAGCAGCTCCTGCAGAAGACGATCCAGGGATTGCCGCCGAGTTTCCGCGCTGTGTTTGTATTGCGCGACGTGGAAGGGCTATCGACCGAGGAGACGGCTGAGGCGCTCGATCTCAGCATTCCCGCGGTAAAATCGAGACTGCTGCGCGCCCGGCTGCAACTGCGTGAGCGCCTCAACAAGTATTTCAAGAATCCGCAAAAGGATGGCAACAACCGGTGACGTGCGCTGAGTTTCTCAAAGAACTGACCGATTACCTTGACGACGCGCTCGACTCGCGCACCCGCGCGGAACTGGAAGACCACCTGGTTTGGTGTCACGAATGCTTTGTCGTCTGCGATACCACGAAGAAGACGATCTCCATCTATCGCGAATCCAAGCTCTACGAATTGCCGGATGACCTGCGCGGCCGTCTGCATAACGCTATCGTGAGCAAGTGCAAGTCAAAGAAGCCCGACGCCGCTGCTCCGGACGACAAGAGCAAGCGCTAGGGACTCCCGCTTCCTGCCCTGGTTTCAGGGCACCACGCTGGCCATTCTGATTTCCCCCCAGAGAACCTTTCGCAGAGTTTCTGAATCTAATCCCTTTGAGCAGAGTACCTGCTGCTCGACAGGCAGATTCCATTGGGACATGGGCGGCCCAAACCAAGGGGTTGAAATGATTGCGAGTCTGGTGGATATGTTTTTCGGCTGCTGGCACAAGAACTACAGTTTCCCCATCACTGCAAGGAAGGGACAACGGCGCAACGGCGCGGCGGCACTCACCGGCACTTATGTAGTGTGCCTGGATTGCGGCAGGGAGTTCCCTTACGACTGGCAGGAGATGAGGATATTGGACGGCGAGGCCAAGGGCGAGCGCGCCCTGGCTGCTACCGCAGAATCCTACGCCGGAAAGTAGTCAGTAAAGAGTGATGGTGCCGGCAGAAGCTAATCGAGGGCTGCGCTGGCGGCATTTCCTTTTTCCGCCAAAAGCTCATTGAGCAAGCCGAGCATGTCGTTCACCGTCAAGATACCGGCCAGCCTCCCATCGTGGACGACGAGTAGAGCGCCGATCTTCTTCGAATACAACTGATTCACCGCATTGGCGATAGGCTCATCAGGCCCGATCGTCATGGGCTCCTTGGTCATCGCCACGGTGATCGGGGTGGACTCGAAGATGCGGTTGTATTCTTCGGGCGTCATCTGTCCCAAGATGGAGGGCGCCATCCGCGCGACGTCGCGGTCGCTGATGATGCCCACGACCTTGCCTTCGCTGTTGACGATGGGTACGTGACGTTTGCCAGTGCGGCGTATCAACAGTGCGGCATCGATGAGACGCGCATCATCGGTCAGAGTGGTCACGTTGCTGGTCATGTAATCTTTGACGTACATCGTCGAGGTCCCTCGTTCCCTGGGTGGGGCAGATTGTAGCAAAGCTTCGCCGCCCGACCGCACATTTATCGTGCCCATACTTGCTCTGGGCAAATCGGAAAGAATCGTATAATGTGCCCATCTCCCCCACCCTGAGGTCCAGTGGACAACGTCCATCCCAGCGTTCGTGAGATCGCCGTCCTGCAGGAAGCGACGGAGATGATCCTGTCCAGCGTGGACGTGGACACCGTTCTGCACCAGATCCTGCTCATCGTCCGAAATTATTTTGGCATCAAGAACTGCGCAATATTCCTGGCGGACGACGCGCGGACGCACGTGTACGTCCGGGCTCAGAACGGTTATGGCGAAGAGATCGACAGCACGCACCGGCTGCGCATCGGAGAGGAAGGCGTGACGGGATGGGTCGCGCACACCGGCGTTCCGCTCTACGTTCCCGATGTCTCGAAAGAGCCCCGATATGTGGCTGGCGATGCCTCTGTCTGCAGCGAGCTTGCGTTGCCGCTGGTCGTTCGGGAAGAGGTTGTCGGTGTCCTCGACATCGAGAGTGACAAAATCGATTACTTCACCGACGACATGATCGGATTACTTGCGCTGTTCGCCGGTCAAGCCGCGGTTGCCCTAGAGAACGCGCGCCTCTACTCCACCGAACGGCGCCGTATGCGGCAGATCGAGCTCATCAACCTTATCGCCCGGTCGGCGACGGCTGCAAATGAGATCGAGCAGTTCCTCACTAACCTTTCGGATCTGACCTACGACACTTTCGAGGGAACCGACGTTTGCATCCTGCTGCGCGGTTCCGATGGCAAGCTCGCACTACGGGCCCGCGCCGGAGCGCATGAGCACCACGGGGTGGACTTTTCTGCGTCCGAACGCGGGGGCATCATCGCCAAGGCCCTCTCGGCCCGAAGCAATGTAGTGGTGCACGACGTGACCACCCAGCCGGATTGGCCAGTCGCGATCCCGGGCGCGGGGTCGGAGCTGTGCGTCCCGCTTGTCAGCTTCGGCGAGACGCTGGGCGTAGTCCTCATCACGCATGAGCGTCCGCAGTTCTTCACGACTGATGACCGGGCCATCGCGCAGGCGGCTTCGGATGTTTGCGCCACAGCCATTAAGAACGTGCAGCTTTCAGAAGAACTGCGGCGAGTGACGAGTACGGACTCACTCACCGGCGTGTTCAACCAGCGGTACTTCCATACCGTCGTGGCGCAGGAAGTAACGCGTGCCAAGCGTTATGGCAAAGGATTCGCGTTGGCAATGCTGGACTTGAAGGATTTTCGGCAGGTCAACGCCGCTCTCGGGTTCGATGAGGGAGACAACGTGCTGCGACAGGCTGCCCAGGCGATTAAGGGGCAAGTCCGAAGCATCGATACCGTATGCCGATACGCCGGCGACCGCTTCGCGCTGGTGATGCCGGAGACCGGCAAGGAGCGCGCTAGCGCGGTCGTCGCAAAGGTCGAGGCTGCCATCACGGTGATTGAGTACCGCGACGGTAAGAGCGCGCGCAAAGTCGCGTCATCTTCCGCCATGGTGCAGTACCCGCAAGATGGCGCGACCGAACTAGAGCTCATCCGCCTTCTGCTCACGCGCGTCGCCACCGCGAAAGCAAACGCAACTGCTGCAAAAGCCTGAGCGTCCCTCTTTTTGAGGTCTCCCCGCCACTAATGGCCGCATCTCAAAACCCAGAGATTGAAAATGGCCACTACAGCTCTCCCTCTCCCGACGCAACACTGGCTCCGGCGGCACTGGCTCAGCGTGATCCTGCTTGGTGCCTACCTCTTACTGGCTCTGCTGGTAATCGAACAGGGCCGCATCATTGAGTCACAGCGCTTGCTGATACGCGCGCTGTTCTCTGACAGTCTGCAGTTGAACGCGATGCGTGTGGAGAAACACCAGTCCGAGCAGCACACCCAGCCGCATCAGTCGAAGCGAGCTCCCGCCCCGGAACTCCAATGATGAAAGCCGGCAGCAAAAGCCCTCGGCCCTGAGGATGGAACTGCGCTAGTCGCGCTTCTTCAGCGTGGGACGATCGTCGTCCTTCTTGTTATCGCTGTTCGGGTTGGTAGTCGAGGTGCGCCGCAGGCTTGGACGGCTGTCTTTCTCGTCCACCAGCTTGCGCCGGTTCTCGATGGCCCCCAGCCTGGCCTTGACCTCATCGAACTCCGAAGTGCTGAGGAGGTACTGGTCACGCGCGGGCAGCACCTGCGCAATCTCCTTCTGCGTGTTCTCGATGCGATCAGGGGTCGGTGGGTGCGAGGAAAAGGCCTTCGCCAACGCTCCGGGATGCTTCTTCTCCTTGGCGTGAACCTTTTCGAAGAACGCCACGTAGGCCTGCGGGTCGTACCCGGTCTTGTACATGTACTCGAGCCCGAGATAATCGGCTTCGGATTCGTACCCACGGGAGAAACTCATGAAGGTGACGGGTAAGGCGAGGTTGGCTGCCATTCGCGCCGCATAGCCGATTCCGCCACCGACGAAGATCAGCGGGATGGAGGCGATGTTTGCCCAATTTCCGCGCGTCATCTGCCGGGTCGCGTGCCGTGCCGCCACGTGCGCGATCTCGTGCGCCATCACGCCAGCAAGTTCGGCTTCCTCATCCGCGGCGAGGATCAATCCCGTGTTCACATAGAAGAACCCGCCAGGAAGCGCGAACGCATTGATCTCGTCGGAGTCAATCACCTTGATAGTGAACGGGACTTTCGCGTCCGAATTGCGTACCAAGTTCTGGCCGATGCGATTCACGTACTCGGTGACGACCGGGTCCTGCACCAGCTTGGCGCTTGACTCGACCATCTGGGCGTAGCTCTTGCCCATGGCAATCTCTTTCTCGAGTGAGTACCAATTGCCCAATCCTCGGTTGCCGATACCACGGTCGCCGATCGCATCAACGTCCTGCTTGCTGCCCTTCTTGATGTTCTTTTTGTCGTCGGCGGGCTTGCTGTCGCCAGTGGCGGAAGGCTGTGATTCGAGCTGCGCGGGCTGACCAGCTGGTGCGGCGGACGGCTGTGTCGTGGCCGTTCCTGGGGTCGGAGACTTTGAAGGCTCCTGGGCGAGCATGGTGCCCGTCAATCCAAAGGTGGACAACAGAAAAACGGCCGATAATACAGAGGCTCGGGACTTCATGGGGCACTCCCTTACAAGGGCACGCCGTGTCTTTTCACGGAATGCTGCGATTATATGCTTCAGACGTGCCTGCTGGTGATTAGACGCCGGCCCTACCTGTTTGGACGCACAATCCAGCTGCTTTCGTTATCCGGTCCTTAATATTTTCAACCCGTTCCGGCCTTGCTCCCCTCGGCCAAGGCCCATAAGATTGGGCTCCTCTCGGGTCAAAGGAGGTTCCCATGCTCGACCGTCGTTCTTTCCTCCGCACAGCGACCGGCGTCACCGCCACCATGGTCATGCAGTCACGCTTGCTCGAGGCGGTCACGACGCCGGCGCCTCCTCTGCCACCCGAGCCATTGTTCCAATCGGACGAGGAGGCCTATTGGACGCAGGTCAGGCAGCAGTTCCTTATACCGCCTGACGAGGTCTACCTGAACAACGGAACGGTAGGGTCCTCGCCTCGCCCTGTGTTGCAGGCCATCTTCAAAGGCTACGAAGACACCGAGAAAATGGACCAGGCGGACCCGGAGGACTACCCCATCTGGGGATACGGTCCTTGGAATGAGTTTCGCGACCCGCTGGCTGAGTTCGTTGGCTGCACCCGCGACGAGATAGCGCTCGTCCGCAATTCGACGGAGGCGAACAGCTATATCGCCAACGGCATCGACATGAAGCCCGGGGACGAGGTGTTGATGAGCGACCAGGAGCACCCATCCGGCCTCGAGCCGTGGAGGTTGCGCGCGAAGCGGTACGGCATCGTTGTGAAGCAGTTCCAGTTGCCGAAGCCTCCGAAGGCGCTGGCCGAGATCATGAACCGGCTGAGCGACGCCATCACGCCGCGGACCCGGATCATCTTTGTGAGCCACGTGAGTACCGTGACTGGGGTGGTGTTGCCAGTGAAGGAGATCTGCGTGCTGGCGCGTTCCAAGGGAATACTCTCCGCCATCGATGGCGCCCATACCACGGGCATGATGAAGTTGAACATCCGCGACTTCGGTTGCGACATGTTCGCTTCCAGCCCACACAAATGGCTGCAGGCGCCAAAGGGCTCCGGCTATCTGTTCGTCCGCGAAGAGGTGCAGGACCGCATCTGGAACACGATCGTCACCGCCGGGTGGGATGATCCCAAGCTCAAGGCCGAGCGCTTCCAGCGCATCGGTAGTTCCAATGTCCCCGCGCTCTACGGCTTGCGCGAGGCCGTTCGCTTCGCGCGCTTGCTCGGCATCGAACGCATCGAGAGACGGCACCGTAAGATGGCGGACTACATTCTCGGCGAGATGGTGAAGCGCGGCGCCGAGTCGTGGACATCTTCCGACCCGGCGATGCGATGCGGCATCGCTACCGTCAACGTGCCGCCTATCCAGCGTATGGACTTGGAAAACTGGCTCTGGAAGAGGAAGAAGATACGCATCCGCGGCGGTGAACCATCCAAGCTTCGCCTGTCGACGCCCTACTATTTACTGAAGGCAGACGTCGATCGCTTCCTCGCTGCGTTCGATGAGTACAAGGCGATGAAGAAGTCATAGCAGCTCAGCGGGTGGGTAAGACGGACCGCGCGGTACGCCTTGATTTGCCAGCCGCAAGATGAGTACCGACTGCGCAATCCATTCGCCGGCCTTATCCTGTTCGGCAGTCACCTGCACCAGCGTGCCGTCTTTGAGGTCGGCGGCCGGTAGAGGGGCACGCGCGGCACGCGGCACGGACTCCGCGTACTCAAAGCGAGTGTTTGAGATTTCGACGCGCCGCAGCATGCCCGGGCGCCCCGTGATGTACAGCCATTTGCCGGGCGGGTTCTTCACCGCTGCCGGCTTTACCACCTTGCCACCGAAGTTGCCCGACGTCCCCGCCAGCGCGGCGGGAACGAACAACGCGGCGATAACGATGGCGAGGGCGGGACGGCGCAGCATGCTGTCTCTATGATGCTGACTCGTTCCCATTCGCGGCCTCGCCCTGCCCAGCTTTAGTCGTAGTACTCCAGTCCGAGATGCGTAATGAGCTGCTCGCCCTTGAGATGGCGCAGGGTGTTCTTCAGCTTCATCGACTGAATGAATAAGTCATGCTCGGGATAGAGACCGGGTGCGGTCATGGGCGACTTGAAGTAGAAGCTTAGCCATTCCTGGATGCCGATCCCGCTGAGTTCCGGAGAACGCTGCGCCAAATCCAGGAAGAGGATGAGGTCAAGGACGATGGGCGCCGCCAGAATCGAATCGCGACAGAGGAAGTCGAGCTTGACCTGCATCGGATAGCCGAGCCATCCGAAAATGTCGATGTTGTCCCAGCCTTCCTTGTTGTCGCCACGCGGCGGGTAGTAGTTGATGCGAACCTTGTGGAAGATGTTCCCGTAAAGGTCGGGGTACATCTCCGGCTGCAGAATGTGCTCGAGCACGCCCAGCTTCGACTCTTCTTTAGTCTTGAACGACTCGGGATCGTCGAGCACCTCGCCATCCCGGTTTCCGAGGATATTGGTGGAGTACCAGCCGCTCAGTCCGAGCATGCGCGCCTTAAAAGCGGGCGCGAGCACGGTCTTCATCATCGTCTGACCGGTCTTGAAGTCCTTGCCGCAGATGGGCGCGTTGTTCTTGCGCGAGAGCTCGTGCATCACCGGCAGGTCCACGGTAAGGTTCGGCGCGCCATTGGCGAACGGGACGCCTTCCATCAGCGCCGCGTAGGCATAGAGCATGGAAGGCGCGATGGCCACGTCGTTCTTCTCCATCGCCTTTTCGAATTTGGCGAGCGAAGAGTGGGCTTCACCCGGGCGAAGGAATATCTCCGTCGAGCCGCACCAGATCATCACGAGGCGGTCGGCGCCGGACTTCCGGCGGAAATCGCGGATGTCGGCGCGTAGCTGCTCCGCCAGATCGCGTTTGTTCTTGCCCTTCTTGACGTTCGTGCCGTCCAACTTCTTCACGTAATGGCGGTCGAAAACGGCCTTGCGCGGCTTCACCGTCTTGAGGAACGGCTTCACCTTATCGAGTAACTCATTCTCGAGGACGCCAGCCTTGCGCCCGGCGGTGTACATGTCGTCGGTGAAAATGTCCCAGCCGGTGAAGACCAGGTCATCGAGCTGGGCGAGGGGAACGAACTTGTTGATCAACGGCGAATTGCCGTCGGTGCGCTTGCCCAGGCGGATGGTGCCCATCTGGGTGAGCGAGCCGATGGGCTTCGCGTAACCTTTGCGAACCGCTTCCACGCCGGCGACGAACGTGGTGGCAACAGCGCCCATGCCAGGGATCATGACGCCGAGCTTGCCCTTCGCCGGCGCGATCCCGCTGCTCGATGCGGGGGGATTTTTCTCTTTACGGAAGAATGCCATGGAGTCCTTGTCTCATTCAGGATGATTCCGGAAACCTGCTATCTTCTCGTACGCGCAATACTTTGTAAATGACAATTGCCCCGAAGCGCGGTAAATCTGGCTTGGACGGTGCCGGAAGGAGACGGAATGGGGAAGGTCGCACTCATCACTGGTTGCTCGAGCGGGTTCGGATTACTTGCCGCGGTCGAGATGGCACGCGCGGGATTCGACGTGGCCGCCACGATGCGAAACTTGGAAAAACGCGCACTGCTCGACGCGGCTGCGAAGGAAGCCGGCGTGGGCCTGGATGTACGTCGTTTGGACGTCACCGAGTTCGATTCCCTGCCTGGCTTTCTCCAGCAGTTGGTGCGTGACCGCGGAAGTCTCGACGTTCTCGTCAATAACGCGGGTATGGCCGTCTCCGGATTCGCAGAGGACATGCTCCTCGCGGAGATACGGCGGCAGTTTGAGACAAACTTTTTCGGCCACGTCGCCATGACCAAGGCCGCGCTTCCCATCATGCGCAAGCAGCGTTCAGGGCACATCATCATGATCTCGTCGATCAGCGGCCTGGTGGCGCAGCCCGCGATCTCAAGCTATTCGTCGTCGAAGCACGCCCTCGAGGGTTGGAGCGAGGCGCTGCGCCTCGAGACGCACTCGCTCGGCATCCGGGTGGTCCTGGTCGAGCCCGGCGCCTATGCCACCGACATTTGGGAAAAGAACGTGGTGCTCGGAGAGCGCGTGAACACCCCGGAATCGCCCAACTACGAACGCATCCAGCGTTTTGTGCAGTTCGTGCAGAAGGAAGTGCCGAAGCGGGACCCGCACGAGGTCGCCCAACTCATCGTGAGGATCGCGCAGGATCCGAACCCGCGACTGCGCTACATCGCCGGGACGGATGCGCACATGGGTTATTGGACCAAGCGCTTCTTGCCGTGGAAGATGTGGGAGAAAATGATCGCACGATATACGAAGATCGGCTAAGCCGAAGCGATCCGGATGCGGTGCTGCCAGCGCGTCCAAACGAACCAGACGACCACGGCGACGATGATGATGCCAATGACAAGGTCGAACTGGTGGAAGTACTTCCCCAACGAGCGCCAGTTCTCGCCCAGCTTCATCCCTAGATAGGCCAAACCGAAGCACCACGGCCACGAGCCAAGGAATGTGTAGAGGTGGAAGCGCAGACGGGGCATCCGCGCGATGCCTGCGGGCAGGGCGATGAATGTCCGGACCACCGGTAACAACCGCGCCACAAAGACGGCCGCTTCTCCCCAGCGTTGGAAGAAGCGGTCAGCCCAATCCAGTTCGTTGCGAGAGAGCAGCAAGTAGTGGCCGTACTTCTCCACCAGTGGACGCCCGCCGTAATAGCCGACCTCGTACGCCAATACGGAGCCGACGTTGCACCCGATCGCGCCGGCCGTCGCCACCCAGAAAAGATTGAATCGGCCTTCGTAGACCAGATATCCCGCGAACGGCATGATGAGTTCGCTCGGCAGCGGGATGCAAGCCGATTCGATGGCCATGAGCACAACGACGCCTCCGTAACCGGTGGCGCCGATGACCCACTTGATGAACAGGAATACGGCAGCAAGGATCTTTTCGATCATTGGGGGCAATCACAGATGGAGGGTTGGATGCACCTTAAGCCTGCGCTGCGCCGCCCACGATTTTTTCTTCATACTCGGCGACCGCGTCGGAGACATCTTTTTCGCAGTTGGCGCAGACCGCTTCTCCGCCTTCGTTCTCTACACTCTCACTATCCACAATGATGGAACCGCTCGACTGGTAGTCCTGCTCCTCTTCATTCCATTCGAAGGCTTCTTGCACGGTGGCGTTTGTGATGTTGCAGCCAGTGAGCGTGATGACGTAGTCGTGCCCATTGCAATGCGGACAGGTGAATGGTTCGGCCATGGAAGCCTCCTAAAACTCCTGCGATTCCTGGGTGAAGGTGTAGCCCGGCAACGTAGCGCCGTCGGCAGTCTTAGTGACTTTGACGCGGACCGTGTCAGTGGTTGCTGCTTGAGCGTCCGCTTGCCGCAACATGGCGTACTGGGTGAAAACTTCGTTGTACAGCTTGGTCACGAGGTAGTTCACGTTGGTCTGGTCGTTCGTCCAGACCTGGCCGAGTTGGATGGATTTGACCGCCATTGGGCTCCCGGAAAAGCAGAATGAAGATAGACGCGCGCCCCGCTGCCGTCAACGCTCGTAAGCTAAGGCTTCGCCGGCAACTTGCCGGCCAGCAGTTCATCGAGTCCTGCCGCCGCGCAGCGCACGCCGACGAAAAACTGTCCAAAGAGGGCGTAGATGGCACTGACCTCATCGAATCGCATCTCGTAGATCAGTTTCTTGAACTGCAAAGGGTCATCGGAAAAGAGGTCCACCCCCCACTCCCAGTCGTCGAAGCCGATGGAGCCCGTGATGATCTGCTGCACCTTGCCGGCGTAGCGCCGCCCGACGAGGCCATGGGCTTCCATCTGCCGCTGACGCTCTTCGATGGGCAGCGTGTAGAAGTTCTTGTCCTCGCCGCGCAGCCGGTTCATCGGATAGAACGAGACGTAGCGCTGCGGCGGGACCTTGGGCCACAGCCGCGCCTTCATTGCTTCGGCTTGGCGCGCGAGCGTCTCATCCACAGCGGCCTTCCACTCGGCCGAGTTCGGCTCAATACCTTTTTCCGTCAGCTCTCGGTACAGCTTGAGGGTGGAATCGTAGAGTCCCAGCTCGACCACGGAGACGTAGGAGGTGCTGGGTTCGAGGAAGTCGCAGAGCCGGAGGTTGGCCATGGCCAACTCCGCGGACTTCAGCCCCTCGAACGACTCCCGGTAGTGGATGAGCATCAGATCGGCCTTGTGGCCGATCATGGCGAACAGCGCCGTCTTTCCTTCCGCTTCGAGCGGAGCGAGCCAGGCGGAGAACTCTTTGGCGATCGCGGCGCGCTCGGCTGCGGGCAGCTTCTTCCACTCCGGCCAACGGACGCGCGCCATTTGATGCAGGCAGCTTGCGCCCTCCAGCGTCAGCGGTACTGCCGGCAGCTCCGTCGCCCTTACTTCGGTCCTCGTCGCCATGCTTTGCCCTCGTGGAGGAAGGCGTCCATTGTAATCGCAGGGCGGCAGAAGTTACTCTGACGCTTCACCATGCCCGTCCGAAGAGTACCCAAGCCGGTAACCTCCAGAAAGCCTACCGCCTCAAACCGGGTGAAGTTCACTCCGCCAGCCCAGAAGCGTGTGGCGGAGATCCTTCTGCGTCTCGACGCCACCTATCCCAACGTTACTTGCGCGCTCACCCATCGCAACGCGTGGGAGCTGCTAGTGGCGACCATCCTGTCCGCGCAATGCACCGACGTTCGCGTGAACATGGTCACGCCCATCATCTTCAGGAAGTACCCGACGCCGCAGGACTTCGCCCGCCTCAAGCCGGAGGAGCTCGAGCCGGACATCCGGTCGACGGGGTTCTTCCGCAACAAGTCCAAGTCGATCGTGGGCGCGGCAAAGAAGATCATGGAGGAGTTCGGCGGCAAGGTGCCGGAGACGATGGAGGCACTGCTCCAGGTCCCCGGCGCTGCCCGTAAGACGGCGAACGTCGTACTGGGCACGTGGTTCAAGAAGGCCGTTGGCGTCGTCGTCGATACGCACGTCCACCGCATCTCGCGGCGGCTGGAGCTCACGGAGAGAGACGACCCCAAGCGTATTGAGCAGGACCTGATGCAGGTCATCCCGCAGGACAAGTGGATCGATTTCTCACACCAGGTCATCCATCACGGCCGGGCGCTGTGCGTTGCGCGCAAGCCCAAATGCGCTGAGTGCCCGCTGGAAAACATTTGCCACGCTGCCGACAAGACTTGGACTACGGTCCAGGTCCACAGGTGGGCCAAGCCGTGACGGCGATGTACACTCGACCTTCGACTAGAAACCATTGAGAACGCCATGCGTCCCCTTCTTGCCCTGATGCTCCTCACCCCATGAACAAGGCGCCGCTCATGATGCTGGCCGGCGGGCACGACCCGCGGTGCCCTGCTTCCGAAACGCGTCAAGTCCAGGAGGCGATCGAGAAGTGCGGGGGTAAAGTCGAAGTGAAGATCTACGAGAACGAGGGCCACGGCTTCGCCAAGGTGGAAAACCAGATTGACGCCTACAAGCGCGTGGCTAATTTCCTGAAGCGGCATGTGCCGCCGGCGGACTGCGGCTCCTCGTTGTAGCCTGTTGCTAGCTCTTGCTCGACGCGATGGCGCGTACGAGCCCTTCCATCGTGTATTGCTTCGCCTCGATGGTGGGCTTAAGCCCCAGTTCACGTAGCGTCGCGGACGTGACTGGACCGATCGAAGCCAGGCCGGCACTGCGCAGCAGCTTCAAATCGCCGACCATCCCCACAAAGTTCCTCACCGTAGACGAGCTCGTGAAGGTAATAACATTCGGTCGCCGTTCGCCGCCCAACGCCGCCCTTATCCGCGACGCCGAACCTATTGGAACGACCGTCTCGTAGGCCTCCACCACGTCGACGCGGGCCCCGGCGCGACGCAACTCACGAGGAATCACGTCGCGTGCCACCTTGGCACGGACCAGCAGCGTACGCTTGCCGTGGACGCGCCCGCGCAACGCCTGTACGACCGCTTCAGCAACGTACTCGCGCGGCATCACCGCGACGCGTACGCCATGATGCTCAATGGCACGCTTGGTTGCGGGACCGATGGCGGCGACCTTCAACCGCGCGAGCGCGGTGGTGCGAACGCGGCGCTTCCGCATGCGCGTGAAGAATGCTTCTACGCCGTTAACACTCGTCAGCACGAGCCAGTCGTAGCGGGTGAGCGCCGCGAGCGCGGCGTCGAGCTTTGCATAGCTCCGCGGCGTGCGAATCTCGATGGCCGGTATCTCGATCACGTTCGCGCCCTGGGCGCGCAGAAGGCGCGACAAGGCTCCAGCCTGGCCGGCCCCGCGCGTGACGAGCACGCGTTTGCCTTGAAGCGGCTTCTTTCCTTTTGCGGCGCTCACGGCTGCTCGGGCGCCGCCGCCATCTTGCCGTAGACCTGCTCGAGTATCTTGGCCGCGCCACGCTTCAACAGCGTCTCACCGACACTGCGCCCGAGCTTCTCCGCGTCCGCTCCGGTGCCGCCCTCACGCAGGACTGCCGTTCCGGTCGGGTCGGCGACCACGGCGACCACGCTGACCTCGCCGTCCGCGACGTGGGCATAGGCTCCAATGGGAACCTGGCAACCGCCCCCCAGCGAACGCAGCACGGCGCGTTCGCAGTCGGTAGAGGCGCGATCAGAAAGTGAATCGAAGACTGCCAGCGCCTCGCGCATGTGTGCGTCTCCGGCGCGGATCTCAAGCGCCAGCGCACCCTGCCCGACCGCAGGACACATCTCACGCGTGTCAAAGTAGGAGCAGACGTGCGTGGTCAGTCCGAGACGATTCAGCCCTGCCGCGGCGAGGATGATGGCGTCGTACTCGCCGGCCTGCAATTTGCGCAAACGCGTGTCCACATTCCCGCGCAGCGGCTGGACGTCAAGGTCGGCGCGCAATTGGCGAAGTTGCGCCTGCCGGCGGAGACTGCTAGTGCCTACGCGAGCGGCGGGCGGAAGCTCGATCAAGGATCCATATTTCGCGGAGAGGAAAGCGTCGCGCGGGTCTTCCCTCTTGGTGATGGCCGCGATCTCGAAACCGGGCGGAAGGTCGGTGGGCAGGTCCTTCAGCGAGTGCACCGCCAGGTCCACGTCGCCGGCAGCGAGCGCCTCCTCGATCTCCTTGGTGAACATCCCCTTGGTGCCGACCTGGCTGAGCGCCACATCCGTGATCCTGTCGCCCGTCGTTTTGATGACCAGGATCTCCACCTCATGACCGCGCGAGCGCAACTCGGTGGCCACGTGGTTCGCCTGCCAGAACGCCAGCTGCGACCCGCGCGAGCCGATGCGCAGACGCGCCATCAGCGTTCCTCACCGGATTTTTTCTCGTTGAGGTTGAACATCCGGCGGATGAGTTCGATCACCGTGGTGGCTTCGGGATCCTTCGCCGCCGACTTCAGCGTAGTGATGGGCGCGTGCAATACCTTGTTGACGATGCCGCGCGTCATCGCTTCGACCGCGAGTTCCTGCTCGGGCGTGAGCTTGCCAAGGCGGCCGCGAACACGATCGATCTCAGCCTGACGGATCGTTTCGATCTGCTCCCGCAGCGACACGATGGTCGGAACCACGGCAAGAGCCTGCAAGCGCCCTTCGAACTTGTGTACTTCGTCTTCGACGATGGCCTCGGCACGATCGGCTTCGCGGCGGCGGTCGGCCACGTGGTCTCCGATCACGTGCTGCAGGTCGTCGATGTCATAGACGAAGATTCCATCGAGCTTCGCCATTTCCGGATCGACGTCGCGCGGCACAGCGATGTCGATGAAGAACATGGGCCGGTTCTTGCGGCGCTCGAGGAAGAGCTTGCCGTGTTCTTTACGGAAAATGGCAAAGGGCGCGCCAGTGGAAGTAATGACGATGTCGGCCTTGTCCGCGGTCTCGTAAAGCTGCTCGAACAGGATGGCCTGCCCCTCGAATTCGTGGGCCAGTTCGGCCGCGCGTTCATAGGTGCGGTTCGCCACGAAAATGGTGCCGGCGCCGTGCGCGATGAGGTGGCGGGCAGCCAACTCGCTCATCTTGCCCGCTCCTACCAGATAGACGGCCTTGCCTTCGAGGGTCCCGAAGATGCGCTTCGCCAACTCGACCGCGACCGATGCCACCGACACCGCCGAACTACCAACAGCCGTTTCAGTGCGGACACGTTTCGCCACAGCAAAGGAACGCGCGATGAGCGCGTCGAGCTGCGAATGGACTGCGCCCACAGCGCGCGCGGTGGCGTATGCCTCCTTCACCTGGCCGAGGATCTGTGGCTCGCCCACCACGAGCGAATCCAGCGAAGCCGCGACGCGGAAGAGATGGCGTACCGCGTCCGGGCCATTCTTCTCATACAAGCAACTGCTATAGGTTGAGACATCCGTCTGGAAATGTTCGCGCAGGAAGCCGCGCAGGTCGGCATGGCCGTTGGTGGTGCGGGCGAGCAACTCGACGCGGTTGCACGTCGAGACGATCATTCCCTCTTCGATCCCGGGATGCTTCGACAGGCGAAGTGTGACATCCGCCAGGCGTGAGTCGGCGATGGCGAGCTTCTCGCGCACCTCGACAGGCGCGCTCTTGTGGTTCACGCCTATAAGCTGGAAGTTCATTCCCCCACCGTCATTGGCGCACCACGAAGCTATGGACTCCGCTCACGTAATTCGCAGCCCACGCTGCCAGCGCCGCGACGAAGGCAAAGGCGACCAAGTAGGCCGCCTTGCGGCCGCGCCAACCGGAGCTCCAGCGCATGTAGAGTAGGACCATGTATACGATCCACATGAGCCCGGAGAGCAGGATCTTGGGATCGAGCATGAACTTGGGGCCGTAAGCGGCCCCCGCCACCACCGCCCCTGCGATCAGGCCAAAAGTCATGAACGGGAACCCGAGCAGCAGCGAACGGTAGCCGATCTCGTCGATCATTTCGAGCGGTGGCAGCCAGGCGAGTACGCCACCTGTCCGCTTCGCCTTCAGGTTCCGCTCTTGCAAGATGTAGAGCAAGCTGCTGGCAAAGCTGAAGAAGAGCGCCGCGTATCCCGTGAAAATGAGCGCTATGTGGACGATGATCCAACTGTTGCGCAGCAACTGGCTGGTGAACTGTGGCGGCTCTTGGGCGATGGCCGCGGCGAACGTGAGCAGGAAGACGACGGGAAAAACGAAAATACCGGGCGAGGTCACACGATAGCGGAGGTAGACGGCGTTGAAGAACAACATCACCAGAAACGCGAGCAGCGACTCCGACTGGTGGAGCGTCGCGGGGGCGAAGTGCCCGACTTGGATCGTCAGTTCAGTCAGCGAGACGAAATGGAAGGCCATGCCGAGAGCTGCCAGCGGCATCAGGATGCGGGCGGTCGCCTCACTGCGGCGGGCCAGTGCGCTCAGGGCGTAGAGCATCCCCACTCCGTAGAACACGAGCGCGACCCTGAGCCATAAGATAGGCATCGTCAAGTGCCGCCTTCGGGCCCGTCAACGGGCCGCGAAATATGCGGCGAAATCAGATTATAGGCTGTGGATGGTTTCTGTTGTGACGTATGTCACATCGTGATGTGTGCTGGTTCTAAAGCGGTTACGCGATGCTAGTCCACGCCGAGTTGCTCGAGAAGGGACTCGATAGCCGTGCCTTCAATCGCCAGCCGGCGTCCGGAGGCCTGCATTTTGTCGACCTCATCAAAGCCCTGAAAGAGGCGCAGCTTCGCGGCGGCATACTGCTCTGGGTCGGTGAGCGCTCGTGCGTGTGCCGCCTTCCATTCGTCGAGTGCGCTTTGCTTGAGAAAAACGCTGACTGCGAAGATTGTCTTGCGGTCCGCAGTCACGTCGAAAATGTACTCGATCGCCGGCGCATCGGGATCATCCGGCATGGCTACGCGCTTGCCCACAAAGTAATACTGATAAACGTACCCGGTCTGGCCGGTATAAGTCTTCATTCGGCGCAGCGTCATCGGGGTGCCGTCCCGCTGTTCCCGGGAGAGATCACGCGGCCATACGGCGTCGCGCGCGCAAGCATGGAGAAATGACGGTAGGCCGCGAGCGCGACGTCACCGATGGCCTGCTCTGCCGCGCGCTCATCGCCGGCGTAGGCCGTCATAACGCATAAGACGAACGGACGGCCCTCCACGAAGATCACCCCGGAGGAATTGCGGACCGCCTCGAGCGCACCAGGCTTTGTTGCCGCCATTACGTCATCGGGAAGCGCGCGTGCAGCATAGTCATCTTTATGCATGGCGAGCATCTTGAAAAACGCATCGGTGTGCGGCTTGTCGAGGAGATTGCCCTGGTAGAGGGCCGCGAGGAAGGCCATCATCTCGCGCGGCGTTGATACGTTTTCCCTGCCTTCTGCGGCTGCCTTCAGATCCATCATCTTGCGACGCAGGGCAGTCTGCTTTAGGCCGAGCCCGCGGAGCGTCTTGTTGACATTCTCCATCCCGACGCGATCGATCAGGACGTTCGTCGCGCTGTTGTCGCTCACGGCGATCATCATGGTCGCGAGATCGCGGTTCGTCAGCTTCGTGACGCCGGGAGTGAGCCCGAGCATGATGTCACTGTCCGGCACCATGTCCTCTTTGCGGACGGTGTAGGCGTCATCGAGATGCGCTCCCGACCCGGTACTCTGGTCCTGGCGGTAGAGCTCGGCCAGCACCGCGATCTTGATGGAACTCGCTTGCGCAAAGACGTCGTCCGGATGCAGCAAGCTGGTGCTCTCACCCGTATTGAGGTCGAGGATGGCGACACCCATCACCCCGTCGAGACGATCAGAAATGCGATGCACCTCCGCCTCGAGTTTGCGGTTGAGAACCGCTTGCTTCTCTGCCGTCGGCACGTCGGGACAGCACGACGGCTGCTTCTGTTGGGCTAAGAGCTGCAAAGAAAGCAGGACAAGGGCGGCGATTGCGAGCGTCTTCACTGTGCCTTCCCGGCGGGCGCCAGCCAGACCTCAGGGCCCGACAAAGTGTCGCCCGGAGACAGGATGTGCGGAGTGATCATCAGCATGATCTCGCTCTCCTGCCGCTCCTTGTGGTGGCTGCTGGTCAGCATGGAAAGCCCAGGTATGAGCGAGAATCCCGGAAGTCCGCCCACGGACTTCGTCTCCGCGGCGGTCACATAGCCGAGGATCATCGCGCTCTCACCCTCCTGCAGTCGCACGCTTCCGTTGTACTCGCGGTTTGTCAGGATCGGGATGCCGTTGAGGCTCGTTCCACCCAGTCCCTTGATCGAGGCTTCAAGCGCCAATGAAACGTCTTTTGAACCGTGGACCTGCGGCGTGGCCTTCAGCGTGATTCCCAGGTCCACGTACGTGAACGATGGGAACGGCGCGCGAAAGCTGTTGTTCTGAATGACTTGCGCGATGGCGGGGGTGTTGAAGATAGGCGAGAACGTGGCATTGAGTATCGGATAACGCGTACCGATCATGAATGTTGCTGGCGAGCCGTCTGCGGCACGCAGCGTCATGTGCTGCAGGACCTTCGATTCAGATTCGTTGCGATTCAGCGTGAGCGTGATTGGTGGAACGCCGATACCCATCAGCGTGGCGCCGCCGCCGAAGGTGGCGAACGGCTGGGAGAAGATGCCACCCTGCTGCCCTTGTAAAGCGGCGAGCAGCGCGGCGATGTCCGCACTATTCGCCTGGTTGATGCCGCCGGACGCGATCAACTGGTTGATGAGCTGTTGAATGTCCGGGCTCTGCTGCAATGCCAGCGCAGCGGCGGGAATGTTGAAGATACGGAATTGCAGCGGGAGAGCCACACCCATGTCGCGCAACAGGTTGCGATCGATCTCGTAAGCCTTGATCTCGAGCATCACCTGCGGACGCCGCTGTGCGGCCTGCTCGATCAGCCGGTTGGCGGCGTCAAGCGACACTTTCGGCCCGCGCACCTGGATCAGTGAATGGGCGGGATGCAGCGAAACAAAGCGGATATCGAACAGGCTGCGGAAGATGCCGGCAATCTGGTTCATCTCTTCGGCGGAGTTGACGCCCGACACGTAATAAGTCCGCACGGACATCCGTTCGAACTGCCTGCGGTTTTCTTGAGACTCGGCCGCCACTAGCATCTCCGAGCTCGAGAGTGGGACCCAGAAGGCCTTGGAGAGTCTCATCGCCGTCGACATTGCAACGCCAAAGTCGGCCCCCTCCACGTCGAAGCGGACCGAACGCGCAGAGAACGAGGAATCGAACGACACCGCAACGCTGAACTTGCGGGCAATCTCTTCGATTAGGCCGCGCGTGTCACCGCGGAAGTGAAAATCGCGCGTTCCGGATTGTGGCGCCAGTTCGGTCTCGCCGGAGTCCTCGACCAGCCGAAGTGAAGCTGCGATCCTGGGGGCGTCGTCGCCTAGGGCATCGCGCAGGCGCTGTTGCGCGAATTCGTTGGTGGGATCCAACTCGACTGCGCTGCGGAACTCGGCCAAGCTCTCGACTTGCCGCTTGTCGGCGAGGTAGCGGTTCCCTCGCTCGAGGTGTTTCATCACCATGCGCTGCCGAACGATTTCGCGCGCGCTGGTATACTCGGGATGAACAGGGACCAGTTTCTGCGCCAGTTCGAACGAACCAAATGCTTGTTCCAGTTTCCCTTGGTCTTCGAACCTCAAGCCTTGCTTGAAGGCGCGGCTCGCCTCCGCGAGGTCGCTGGCAGACGGCGTACAGCCGGAGATGGCCGCAAACTCTCCGGAGGCGCAGACCGGCGCAGGCGGATCGCCGGCCAATGCCAGCGTCCCCAGAACAAGCACCGCGATGGCCGAATGCAGAGTCATTGGACGGACAATTGTACTCGGGTGGAGAGCCTCATCCTGCGGCGAGCAGATCGGTGCAGCATGCAAAACAGCCGTCCGGACGGTGAGCGGACAACTCCTTGAACGGAAATATCCCGGTCGCCAGAACGATAACCGGGACTCCGGTCATGCGGGCGGCACGAATGTCGGCAGGAGTATCCCCCACGACGTAGATCTCAGCAAGGTCTCGGCCGAGGCGCCGCCGCGCCTCCGCGATCCCGACGCGGAATATGTCTTCGCGGCTCTCGTGGTGATCGCTGAATGAGCCAAAGGCGAAAAAGGGCCGCAGGCCGCTTGCCTCCAACTTGAGCCAGCCGATCCGCTCCAGGTTTCCAGAAACGACTCCGAGCAGCTTTCCCTTGCTCTGCAGCAGAGTGAGCAACTCGAAGATTGCCGGGCACAGCTCGGGAGCGAGTTGTGCGGCGTTCCGTGTGACCTCCTCGCCCATGTGAGCGATCAACCGCGGGACGTCGCGCTCGAAAATGGCCGGCGACACGCCTTCTCTCTCTAGCACGGCACGAACAATCCCCAGGTCGGTGTTCCCGTGGACGGGAACGCCATCGATGCGTGACGAAACGCCGAACACGGCCTGGATCGCGGAATGGAAAGCTTGGTAATGGACGCCGTCGCGACTGTTGAGCAACGTACCGTCGATGTCGAAAAGGTAGGCGTCGCCCTCAAGCCAGCGGCGGCGATTCGAGCTGAGACTCACTTCTTCTCTGCTGCTCGCGGCGAGCTTTCCGGCTGGTCTTTGAGGATGAGGTGCTCGATGGAGCGCGCCTTGCCGTTTTGTTCGTCAGCATCCACCACCACAGCGCAGAGCCATGGGTCGCCGGTCGCCGGCGAAAACTTTCCCGGCATGTTGGTGAGGAAGCGTTGCAGCACCTGTTCCTTCTCCACGCCGATCACGCTGTCATAGGGGCCGGTCATTCCGACGTCCGTACAGAAAGCCGTACCCCGCGGCAGTACGCGCTGGTCGGCAGTCGGCACGTGGGTATGAGTACCGACTACGGCAGTCACTCGCCCGTCCAAGTACCAACCCATCGCCATCTTTTCGGATGTGACCTCGGCGTGTACATCCACAAAGACGACCTTAGCCTTCACGCGTTTCAATAATTCGTCCACCGCGCGGAAGGGGTCGTCGTTGTCCACCATGAAAACGCGGCCTTGAACATTGATCACAGCGTACGCGGCGCCTGTTTTCGTCTTGCCTTCGTAGAGGCCGTGCCCTGGGCTGCTGGCCGGATAGTTTGCCGGACGCAACAAACGGGCAGCGTTGGCGGCGTCACCATTCTTCCCAGCAAGGTAGTCGTAAATCTCCTTCTTGTCCCAAACGTGGTTGCCAGTGGTGATCACGTCCACGTTAGAAGCAAAGAACTCTTCCGCGATCTGTGGCGTGATGCCGAAGCCGGCCGCCGAGTTCTCGCCGTTCACGATGGTCAGGTCGATGGCGTGTTCGCGCTGCAGACGCGGCAGGTGGTCGTGCAGGATGTCACGTCCGGCACGGCCAAACACGTCGCCAATGAAGAGAATCCGCACACTTCGATACTAGCAGAGCCGCTACCGCAACTCTGCGCGCCGTAAGAACTCGTAGTTACCGGAGGGATTGACCTGGATATTAATTATCCGGGAAGAATGGACGGCCACGTTGTCGAGATACCACAGGTTGATGTAGGGCAGGTCGTCTGCCAGAATCTTCTGCAGTTCGAAGTAGATGGCCTTGCGCTTTTCCCGGTCGAGTTCACGGCGGCCCGCATCGACCAATGCATCGACGCGCGGATTGGAGTAGTAACCCCGATTGGCGCGCTTTGGCGGCGTGCTGGTGGAATGGAAGACGTACTCGAAGATGTCCGGGTCCTCGTTGCCGCCGATCCAGCGCAACGAGAAGAGCTGGAACGAACCCTTTTGCACGTCAGAGTAGAAGGTAGCGAACTCGAAGGTGCGGATATCCAGCGCCACGCCCACCGCCCGCAGCTGCTGTTGCAGCACCGCAGCCATCAAGCGGGTGCTCTCCTCCGTCGAAGTCTTCATGGTGAGATGAAAACGGACGCCATTCGTCACCCGGTAGCCGGCTGCGTCAAGTAGAGCGCGTGCCTTGGCCGGTTCGTACTCGTACCGCTGCACGTCACCGTCGTAAGCCCAATGCTGTGGCGGCAGGATGCTATCGGCAGGGCGAGCTAGTCCGCGCCATAGATACTCGATCATCGGCCGGCGATCGATGGCGTAGGCGAGTGCGCGCCGCACGCGAACGTCCCGCAGGACCGGGTCGCGAAGGTTGAAGGCCAGGTATGCCAGCGTCGTCCCCGATCTCTTTTCGACGATGAGCCTCTTCTGTTTCGCCATCGTTGCCACCATGTCGGCGGGCAGCGAATTGATGGCGATATCGGCACTGCCCTTGTCGAGTTCGAGGGCACGAGTAGTTGTGTCGGGAACAACGGCGAAACGAATCCGAGCTAGCTTCGGCTTCTCTCCCCAGTACTCCTCATTACGTACGAGAACCACTTCCTTGTCCAGCTCCGCATGCGCGAACTTGAATGGGCCGGAGCCGATGAGGGACTGGTTAAAGTCCTTCCCGCTTCCGTAAGGCACGATCCCCATTGCGCCGTTCGACACGTTCCACAGCAAGGGGGCAAACGGTTCCTTCAAATGGAAGATGACCGTCGCATCGTCCGGGGCGTCGATGGATTCCACCAGACGGTACGCGCCCGCGCGTGCACTCACGACGGTGCCCTTGAGCAAAGAATCGAAGGTCCACTTCACGTCACGCGAAGTCAGGGGACGACCGTCGTGAAAACGCACGCCCCTACGCAGATGAAAAATGTATGTCCTCGGATCGAGGATATCCCAGCGCTCAGCCAGCGCCGGTTGCAGGTTGAAGTGCTCATCGCGCTGCACTAGCGAATCGAAGATCAGGGAGCCGATACGCTCCGACGCGGCGTCGGTCCCGATGCGTGGGTCAAGGTTCGACGGGCTGGACTCAATGATCATCACCAGCGCCTGCCGGTCCGAACGCGCGGCGCAAGCCAGGAGCGGAAGCAAAACCAGCAGCGGCACCAGCCTACGCATAGGAAACCTTGCCGAGGACCGCGGGGCGCTTGGCACCGGTCGCCGACGGCAGGTTCGACGGCTCGCGGTGCCACGTTTGATACGCGAGCACGGCGAATGCCGCGGCTTCTTTCGCTGCGCTTGGGATGCCGAACTCGTCGGAGGTCTGCAACCGGACCTGCATTGCTGCGAGTTGCTCACGGAGCATACGCATCAGTGTCCGGTTTCTGGTCCCGCCGCCAGATGCGATCATCTCTGCCGGCCTGTCCCCGAATCGCGGGAGCGCGAAGCGACGGACCGCATTTCCGACGGACGCCGCCGTAAGCATGGTCGCTGTGGCAACCACATCCTCCTTCGGAGCCCTCCCGCAACGCCGCAAGAAGTCGCGCACGAACTCCGCCCCAAACTCTTCCCTGCCGGTCGTTTTCGGAGGCCTGTTCCTGAAGTACGAATCTTGGAGCAGGTCCGCCAGCACTTTGGAGATGGGCTTACCTGCGGCCGCGATCTTCCCCTCGGCATCGAATTCACGCTCGAAGAGCCGCTTCATGCACGCGTCGATGACCATATTGCCCGGACCGGTATCGAAAGCGATGACCTGCTCAGGCTTGGCGGCGGCTGGTATCGCGGTGAGGTTCGCGATACCGCCGATGTTTTGCGCGATGCGCGCGCGGCTGCGATGGCGATAGAGCATGTAATCCATGAACGGCACGAGAGGCGCACCCTTGCCTCCCGCCGCCATGTCCGCGGGACGAAAATCAGAGACCACGGGAACACCGAGGCGGGCGGCGATAATCGCGCCTTCGCCGGTTTGCCATGTACACGCTACTTCGCGACCGAGAAAGGCAGCCTTCGTGCTCTGGTGATACACGGTCTGCCCGTGGCAGCCTACCAACTGGATGTTCAGCCCGACTTTCTTTCGCGTAGCGGCGATTGCCTCGGCATACAGTTCGCCCAGAGTGAAGTTCAGCCGTGCTAAGTCAGCCACGTCTGCGATCCTTGCATTCATCACCGCGAGCACTGCGGCGCGGACTTCGGCCGGATACGCGACGTGCGTGTGTCCTAGCAGGCGCAAGCGCGTGGCGATGCCATTGCCCAACAGGTTAACGATGGCAACATCGATGCCGTCCGCCGACGTTCCGCTCATCACTCCAGCAACGATCATCAGAATGCCAACCGGCGATGCACGTCTTGTTCGAAACGCCGCAACCGCTTGCGCAGTTGCTCCACCTTCTGGGCGGTAGGCGGAGAGGACTGTTTGAGCCAGCCACGTACTTTCTTCTTATACGCAAGCACACGCCGGGCGCGCGCCTCTACCAAGGTTGCGAACTTCGCATCGCGTTCGGCTTCTTTCACCACCGCCGCATACGTTCCCATCACGTGTCCTTCGTTATGGCAGACAAGATAGATATCTGCACCGGCCCGAAGCGTTTCTACGGCCGCCTCTTCAATGGACGTGTTAGCGAGCACTCCCCCCATCTCGAGATCGTCGGAGATGGCGAGTCCACGATACCCCACCTTCTTGCGCAGGATGTCCCCCATCCATTTCGAAGAAAGCGAGGCGGGCACGCGGTCCCCCGTTACATCTGGATACGCCGCGTGCGCCACCATCACGAATGGAAGTTTGGCGCGCAGAGCGCGATACGGCGCCAGGTCCTGGGTCCCGAGCTTCCTCCACGATTTGGCTATCGACGGCAGCTCGTGATGGGTATCGAGGTTCGCCTCCCCAAGCCCTGGGAAATGCTTGCCGCAACCAATGACGCGCGCGTCTGCCAGACCGCGCAAGAACTCACGGGCATAGAGCACGGCCTGCTTCGGATCAGGGGAGACGACGCGAGAACCGAGCACCGGCTGGGAAGGGGCAAACGCAAGGTCCAGCACGGGCGCGAAATCGGTGTTGAAGCCCAGAGCGCGGCACTCATCTCCGATAATGCGTCCGTGCGTGCGGAAGAGCTTACGGTCCACAGTGCCGAAGACTTCCACCGCAGACGGCGCCGGATAGACAACGTTCTTCAGGCGGTCCACGGTCCCGCCTTCCATGTCCACACAGAGGAACGCGGGCCCCGCGAGGGCCGCCTGGCAATCGTAAAGCAAGCGATGCGTTTGTGATGGCGACTCGATGTTACGGGCGAAGAGGATCACGCCGCCGGGCTGTACTTCGGCCAGCATGCCGTGCAGCCGGTCACCTACGAAAGCGCCGTCGAATCCCATGATGAGCAGTTGTCCCGCGGCGCGCCGGATGTCAGCCATGTCAGTCAAGCTGCTTTTTCAGTTCGTGCAGCAGGTTGAGTGCTTCAATGGGAGTCAGGTTGTCGACGTCGGCATAACGTAGCCGGTCGACGATCTTCTGCGAGAGCGGAGCAAAGATGGTCAATTGAGCCGCACCTGCCGCTACCGCAGCGGCGTCGCGTTCGTGAGCGAGATCAGTCGAGACGCGACGCTCTGCACTCTCATGCTGCGCCAATACTTCGCGCGCGCGGCCGATGACTTCGGGTGGCAGACCCGCGAGCTTCGCCACTTCGATGCCGTAACTCCTGTCGGCCGCGCCCGGCTCGACCTTGCGGAGAAAGACGATCCCCCCTGCCGCCTCCTTCACAGAAACGTGGTAGTTCCTCACTCCTGCGAGGTGGCCGGCGAGTTCCGTGAGCTCGTGATAGTGGGTGGCAAAGAGAGTCTTAGCGCGGGTGCGGGCATGCAGGTACTCGATCGCTGCCCAAGCTAAAGCGAGTCCATCGTATGTGGCCGTCCCGCGTCCCATCTCATCGAGCAGGACGAGCGATCTCGGCGTCGCGGTATTGAGGATGGCGGCAGTCTCCGTCATCTCGACCATGAACGTGGAGCGTCCGCGCGCGAGGTTGTCGCTCGCGCCGATGCGGGTGAAGATGCGGTCGATCACGGTGAGGCGGGCCGAACGTGCCGGCACAAAGCACCCCATCTGCGCCATGATCACGATCAGTGCCGCTTGTCTGAGGTAGGTAGACTTCCCGCCCATGTTCGGCCCGGTCAGCACGACGATGGCTTGGGCGCCCCCGTTCAGATACAGGTCATTGGGGACAAATCGCTCCGCCGTCTGCATCAGCTCTTGGCGCTCGACGACGGGGTGACGGCCGTCAATGATCTCAAGGTCGCCCGAATCATCGAGTCTCGGCCGGCAGTAATCGCGCGTGGCTGCAAGGTGCGCAAAGCAAGCGAGCAAGTCCACCTCCGCCAACGCAAGGGCGGTCTGGCGGATTCGCTTCGCTTCCGACGCAATGGCGGTGCGCAGCTCGGTGAAGATGCGTCGCTCGATCTCGACCATCTTCTCCTGCGCTTCCAAGATCTTCGTTTCGTATTGCTTCAGCTCCGGAGTGGTGAAGCGCTCCGCGTTCACCAGGGTCTGCTTGCGTTCGTAATCAGCCGGTGCGAGGTGAAGGTTCGCTTTCGAGATCTCGATGTAATAACCGAAGATGCTGTTGAACTTGACTTTCAGGGAACCAATACCGGTGCGCTCCCGCTCCCGCTCTTCAATGCGTGCCAGGTACTGCTTGCTGTTGCGGCTGATGTCGCGCAGGTCGTCAAGCTCTTTATCCATGCCACCGCGAACGACGCCGCCATCGGCGAACGTCAGCGGGGGTTCGTCTACCAACGTTTTCTCGATCCGCTCACGAACGTCAGTTAGTTCGTCGAGCAGCTCATGGAGTTGCGCCAGGCGAGGCGTGGTGACGCGTGCAACACTGGCCCGCACCGCTGGCACCTTGCCGACCGAGGCGACGAAGGCAAGGAGATCGCGCGGGTTCGCGGTCTCGAGCGTGACACGGCTGAGCAGGCGCTCCAGATCGAGGATGCCATCGAGTGAACGGCGAAGCTCTTCGCGCGCCATCAAATCGTTGACCATCGCTCCCACTGCATCAAGACGGGCGTTGATCTCAGCGGGATCGAGAGACGGTCGCAACATCCAAGCGCGCAACAGGCGCTTCCCCATCGGCGTGGAAGCTTCATCCATCGCTCGATACAGCGTGACTTCCGGGCCTGAACTGGCGAACAACGGCTCCACTAATTCAAGGTTGCGAACCGTCACGGCATCGAGCACCAGGCAGTCCTGGCGTTCGTAGTAACCGATGCGATCGACGTGCTCGAGCGATCCACGCTGCGTGGAGCGGACGTAATGCAGGACCGCTCCAGCGGCAGCCGCGGCGGCCGGGCGGCCGGCCAGACCGAAGCCTTCGAGCGAAATCACCCCGAAATGGTTCTCGACCTGGGGGATGGCGTAATCGGCGGAAAATATCCAGTCGTCGAGCGGCGTTTCGGTGAAGCCCGTCGCGCCATCGCGCCGCGATTGGCGATCGAACAAGGGCATGGAAGACCCGAACAACACCTCGCGCGGACGCAGCTGCTGCAATTCATCAAGCACACGGCGCTGCGCATCTTCTCCGCGGAATTCGGTCGCCCGGAATTCCCCGGTGGAAAGATCGAGCGCGGCGAAGCCGACGCTGTCGCCGGAGGCCGCGTAGGCCGCCAGGAAGTTGTTGTCCTCGGAGGGAAGCGAAGCATCCATGGCCGTCCCCGGCGTCAGGACGCGCGTGACCTCACGGCGCACCAGCGTCTTCACCTTCTTCGGGTCCTCCATCTGCTCGCAGATAGCGACCTTGAAGCCCTTACGCAGCAACTTGGAGAGATATCCCTCGGCGGCATGAAACGGCACGCCACACATGGCGACGGCATTGCCCTTCTCCTTGTTTCGAGCGGTCAGCGTGATCTGCAGTTCGCGCGCCGCGACCACGGCGTCGTCGAAGAAAAGCTCGTAGAAGTCGCCGAGGCGAAAGAAGAGCAGCGCAGTAGGATGTTCCTTCTTGATGGCGGCGTACTGCCGCATCAGCGGCGTGGAAGGCTCGGTCATGCGCGCGCAGGACTCGTAGATGAAGAGTCGTGAGTGTTGCGGATTATAGCAACTTGGCGTCCCGCCTCTCGCTGTGGATTTCGCGCAGTTTGACGCGCGCCAGACAAGGTGCTTTCCTAAGGGGAGCGCTTCCCTCCTTTCTATGGAGCTTCGCAAGGATCCAATCACGCGGTCGTGGGTCATCACGGGCGACGAGCCCGTGGAGACTACCAAACAGGAAGGCTGTCCCTACTGCCAGGGAGCGCCGGACCCACCGCAGGTGATCGCGTCTGCCGGGTTGACCGAAGGCTTCCCCTGGGGCGCGCGCGCCGTCGTCCATCCGCAGCCCGTGTATCGCATCGAGGGCGATCCCTCCCGCCGCGGAGACGGGCTGTATGACCAGATGCGCGCCGTCGGCGCCCACGAGGTGCTGCTCGAGAACCCGCGGCACGACCGGCAGATATGGATGGCTCCGGAAGCCGATATCGAGAACTTTCTATCTCTTGCAGCGCAGCGCATCCAGGACCTCAAGAAGGACCGGCGTTTCAAATACATCACTGTTTTCAAGAACCATGGAGCGGTGGCCGGGCAGGAATTCGAGCATCCGAGCTCGCAGCTCACCGCGACTACGTTCGTCCCGCGCCGCGTCCTTTATGAGTTGCGCTCCGGCCGCCAGTACCACGTCCAGAAAGAGCGCTGCGTCTTTTGCGACATCCTTGCCCAGGAGGAGCGGCAGGCGGTTCGGATGGTGGAATCCATCGGCGACTACGTCGCGTCCTGCCCCTATGCGCCCCGCGTCCCGTACGAAACCTGGATCATGCCCCGCGCCCACCAAGCCGCCTTCGAACACGGCGTCTTAACGCGCCACCACAATCTGCGTGACTTGGCGTCTCTGCTCAAGCGGACGCTGCGGCGTATTCGCACCATTACGGAAGATTTCCATCTCGTACTGCATACCACACCGAACACGCTGCACAAGTCGGACGTACTGGATTATTGGCGGACCATCGACGAGGATTACCACTGGCACATCGAGATCTTGCCCATCCTGGCCAGGAAAGCAAAATCGTATAGCTTCAAAGAGGTCTACTTCACTCCAGTGACCAGCGAAACGGCCGCGCTGCGCTTGCGCGGAGCCAACATTGAGTGATCACTTCGCGGCCGGCTCCGCTATCTTGACCTCGTAATCCACGATCGCCTTCAGCTCTTCATACGACAGCGAATTGATGGATGAGATCCTCCGTCCGTTGACGAACACCGTCGGCGTACCGCTGACGTTGAGTTCGCGGCCCAACTCGAAGGACTTCTTCACGCGCTCTGCCGTCGCCGGAAGCGCGGCGCACCTGCCGGTCGCTTTTCCGTCCACACCAGCGGCGGTCGCGAGCTCGGCGAGCTTCGCATCAGCCATTGCGGCAGTGATGCTCTCCTGCACGTCGAACACACCGCCGATAAACTTCCAAAAGCTCTCGTTGTTCTTCTGGCCGATACAGTCGGCATACTGCGCCGCCTTCTGGGCCCAGTCATGCATCGGCAACGGGAAACTCTGGAATACAAGCTTGGCCTGCGGCTCTTCGCCGATCAGCCGTTGCAGCGTCGGGAAAGCGATCTTGCAATGTGGACACTGTAGGTCGCTGAACTCAACGATCTGCACTGCCGACTTCGCCGCGCCCTCGCTCGGACCGTTGACCTTCTGCTGCAGGAGTTCGCGCTCGACACGGAATGGATCGGCTCCAAACGGCACGGAGTCACCGAAGATGGCGTGAGCGCCGTCAGCCGTCACGTAGAAACGCATGCGCTGTGGCTTGTCGCCGCTGGTGTAAGAAAGCATCACTTCGGACATACCGGAAATATCCGAAGGCTGGATCGAATCGATCTTCCAGCTGAAGGAAGGGTTGTAGCCGAAATAGTGCTTGATGAAGGAGTCAACCGTCGCCTGCGATGGGCCGTTGGCGCTTGCGGCAGGGGCCGGCTTACTCGGCGCTGACTTCGCTGCGGCTTGGCCAAGCATCGCGCTCGTCAGGATCAATGCGAGGATGGAACATGCGATCATCGTCCTCAAGCTTCCTCCCTAGACTTCCGATTTCTGGGCTATCGGGAAACGCCGGCCCATCCCGAATGCCTTTTCCGTGATCTTCAGTCCCGGCGCCGCCTGCTGGCGCTTGTACTCCGAGCGCTCAATCATCCGGATGATGCTCTTCACCAGGGACAGCTCGAAGCCACGTCCACCGGCGATCTCTTCCGCTGTCTTGTAATCCTCAACATAGTCTTCCAGGATCGCGTCTAAGACCTCGTAGGGCGGCAGGACGTCGGTGTCCTTCTGTCCCGGCCGCAACTCGGCGGATGGCGGCTTGCTGATGGTCGCCTGCGGGATGCGCTCGCGCTCCCGATTCACCCAATGGGACAGTGCGTAGACCATCGTCTTCGGCACATCGGAGATCACCGCGAGGCCTCCGACCATGTCGCCATAGAGCGTGCAGTAACCAACGCCGAGTTCCGACTTATTCCCGGTGCTCAGCACCAGCGCTCCCCGCTTGTTTGATAACGCCATGAGGACGCTGCCGCGAACGCGCGATTGGATGTTCTCTTCTGTCGCGTCCTCCTTGCAACCGCGGAACGCTGGCTGCAGGGCCTTCAAATACGTGTCGAAAACAGCTTGGATCGGGACGGTTTCAAAACTGATGCCGAGATTCTGCGCCAGCAAGCGGGCGTCTTCGATGCTACCGGCGGAAGAGAATCGCGTCGGCATGCCGACGCCCATCACATTTTCGGGTCCGAGCGCATCGGCTGCGATACAGGCAACGAGGGCCGAATCAATGCCGCCACTCAGCCCCACCAGCACTTTCTGGAAGCCGCACTTGCGAACGTAGTCACGCGTGCCCAGCACGAGCGCGGCGTAGGCGCTTGCCTCGCGTCCGGCCGTTTGCGCATTCATGTCCCCACTTAGCTGGTCGGGATCGAAATACACCAGGTCTTCTTCGAAAGACTTCGCCCTTGCAACCACCCGCCCATCGGGCGCCACGACCAGCGACGAACCGTCGAAGATGAGGCTGTCATTGCCGCCGACCTGGTTCACCAGCACAACGGGCACGCGATACTCCGTCGCGATGGTCGTCAGCATGCGGCAGCGGGTCTCGCGTTTTCCCAGGTGCCAAGGCGAAGCAGAGATATTCAGGACGAAGTTCCCACCCGCCTTCATCAGTTGCTCCACCGGATCGACCCGGTACAGGCGATGGGGCCAGAAATGTTTATCATTCCATGCGTCTTCACAGATGGTGAGCGCCATCTGCTTGCCGCAGAAGGGCACCAACTCCTGCTTCTCGGCGGGCGCAAAATGGCGAAGCTCGTCGAAGACGTCATAAGTGGGTAACAGCATCTTCGACTGGACGAACTCGATCTTGCCATCGCGCATCAACAGCGCGGAGTTCGCCACGCGCTTTCCGGTTTCCTGGGCGGCCGGCGTCACTGCCCCACAAATGACCGCGATACCCCGCGTCGCTGCGGCGATGGCTTCGGCGCTCTCCTGGTTTTTTCGCAGGAATGCGGGCTTCTCTAACAGGTCTCGCGGCGGATAACCGCAAATGGAAAGTTCAGGAAAGAGGATGAGTCCCGCGCCGGCATCGGCGGCACGATGCGCGTACAGAATGATCTTCTGCGCGTTGCCGCTGAAATCCCCGACCGTGGTGTTGATCTGGCCCAGCGCGATCTTCACCCTATGAGTGTAAGGCGCGCGGAAGATTGAGGCAAAACGGCCTAGTGGGGTGGCGCGCCGGGGTTGTCCTGCGGCGTGCCGCCGTCGGGCAAACGTGGGCCGCCGTTATCCGGCACCATGACTGGCGGCGCCGCCTGCGGCGGGACCGAGTTATCGATTGCAGTAGGATCCTCACCGGGACGCCGCAACGAGGGCCGCTGGTCAGAACTCACCGGCTTCAGCGCGGGAGCGGTCTGAGCTACCGCCGTGCCATTCCCCGTCGGGAAATCGACTTCGCGCTCGGTGCGGACGATCTTTGTGCCATCCGTCTTCATGATCTTGACCTGGCTGACTTCGTCGCCGACAAAGCGAATGAATTGCACGTCAGCGGGCGGCGTGCCGTACATCCATTCTTCGTATTCGACTTCGCCGTCTTTCTCGCGGATCTTCTGGCTAGGCCTGCCCAGGGCGCTCACGACCAACTCGCGATTCATTCCAACCAGTGCTTGATGGCTCTTGAGTGCGGCGCGCACCTTGGGCGGCAGGCTCTCCTCGTACTGGTTCGTCGCAGACTTGCCGGCCCCGAAGTCGAATACAGGCAGCAGCATCTGCTTTACCTGGTCAACCGTGATGTCGGGAATGTACTTATCGAACGTCAGGGCCACGAACGAGCCCTTGGCGTTCGGATTCGGACCCGGTGCGATGGGCGTGGAGCCGGAACTCCCGGCGATCTGGATCCGCTGGTACCACTTTGCTTTCTTCTTTGGCCCACCATTGATCTCGAAGATGATCTGGTTGTCTTTGAATTCGATGTTGGTGATCTGCGCACGCTCTCCTGGGCGCGCTGCTGGGCCCCGGTTCATGGACCAAGTGATCAGGGTACGGTCGTCGGGACTGACCTCGCCGTTGTGGATCGTGATGCCCTTGTCTCCCTGGGGAAATGGCTTCTTTACGAATACCTTCTCGGCGTTGAGCGTGCGCACGATGGTGAAGCGGGTGTCGATCGTGATCGGGGCAGTCGCGATCGCCGAAGATAGCTTGCTCCCACTATCGGCCACCGACTGCGGGACGAGCGTTGCCAGCGCGAGCACGAGCTGGAGAGCGAAAGGCGTGCGCTTCATGGCAGGTTCCTGTGGTGCTAATCATTCGCCTTCGGCAGGCGATTTGCAAGCCGTTCGCGGCGGCCTGCTAGATTTTGATGCCGCCGGAGTCATCCGCGTCCGCGCGCCCGGCTGGTTTTCTGGGCCAGCCCAACACCTGTTCGAGCCCCGCCGCCGCCGGACGATACATCAGCCATGCGGGCACCATCGAGATGGCGACCACGCCGGTGGCCACCGCGCTCGCCTCGATGCCGTAAGCGCCGCCGGTGAGCCACGCCGGCCCCGTCGCGGTCCCCCGAACGAGGACGCCGAAGTCGGCGATGCCGCTCACCGGCAGTCCGAAGACCACTCCCAGCATGAAGTTCCAACCGAAATGGATACCGATCGGGAACCACAAGGCCCACGTTCGCAAGTAAGCCACTGCCAGCACGATGCCAATCAGCACGGTGTTCGCGGTGGAGAACAGTGTGCGACTCGGATTGTGCCAGTGCACCAACCCAAAAAGCACTGAAAGCACGACCACGCCCAAAACCGGCCCCCAGCGCGGTCCACCGCCTTCGATCAGCCGCTGGAACGGATAGCCGCGAAAAGCGACTTCCTCCTTGATAGCGCCCACTAGCAGCAGTGCGAAGATCAGGAAGCATGCAAAAAGACTCTTGGCGGAGAAAGCGACAACGAAGCTTAAGCCACCGAAGAGACGTACCGCCACTACACAAACCGTCACCATCCCGCCGCCGAGAAGGAAACCGTCACAAAACTGGTGCAGCCACGGTCCGTAGCGCGGTAGACCTTGGGCTGCCAACCGATCTCCGGAGACGCGGTCGGCCACCGTCAGCAAGAGAGCGAAGAGAAGCACCTGCAGCGCGAGCGCGATGGGCTCTTGTAGAAAGATGAACAGGATCGGCGAGCCAGGGCCGATCACGAAGCCTACGAGATATCTGCTCCCAAGATCTGCTGCGGCGAGAGCGGTTACGCCCAGCAGGAAACGCCAGCCGGCGCGCAGACGGCCGTCTCGCGATAGAAAAATGGTGAGCATGCTAGCCGCGGGTGCCGACCACCGTGACGCCTTCGCGTGCCACTTGGAATGGCAAGACCCTGCCGCCGGCTTGGCTCACGGCGTTCAACACGTGGTGCTTGCGCTCCGGAGGCGTGAAGAAGACGACGCATCCTCCGCCACCGGCTCCGCAAACCTTCGCGGCAGTAGCACCATTCTTGGTCGCTTCCGCGATCAGCTTCTCGATCAGCGGGGTGGTGATCCCCGGTGCGTTCGTACGGCGGAGTTTCCACTCCGCGCGAAGCAGGCCAGCGACGTCGCGCCAGGCCCCCCGCGCGAGGGCCGAGTGCATTCCACGCGCAATCTCGCCAATCTCATCGAAGTTGCGCAGCACGCGACGGTTACCATTGATGTGCGCCTGGAAGACTTCCCAGTTGTTGATGCCGGATTGGCGCGGCGCCCCTGTATATGCGAGCACGAAGCGCGCTTCCATCTCCTGCGGCGGCACCAGGATGGCTTCGCGATGTATCCCATCAGCTTCCAGATGGATGGCGTTCACGCCGCCGTAAAGCGCGGGATAGTAGTCCTGGCAACCGGTCGGCACCTTGATGAGCTGCGCTTCCACGTTCTGCGCTAGCACGCGAATCGCCTCGCGGGATAGCTTGCGGCCGGTCCAGCGCGCGAGGGCGGCTGTAGTCGCGATCATCAAAGCCGACGAGCCGGAGATGCCGGCGCCGGCGGGCGATTCCGAGTTCGTCTCGATTTCAAGACCACCCTCGGGCTCGAAGAAGCGAACCAGATAGGCTGCCAGCGGGTGTTTGTAGGTTCGCGCTCGGCATAGCGCAGGGAAGTCCGCGAACGTTTCCTCGCGCCTGGTGTCGATAGACTTGAGGTGGATCTTTTTCCCCTGCAAGGGAGCGATGCGACACCGCGTGAGGATGTTCACCGCGAAGTTGACTGTGACCGCTCCGGCGTGGAAGAGATAGAGCGGCCAGATGTCCATGGTCCCGCCGGCCAGATCGACGCGGCAGGCGGCGTGCGCAACGATGGTCTCTGACTTCGCCATCACACCCCTTTTGCGACTGCGAGCACTTCCTCTATGACTAGATCCATGTCCTTTTCGGTCGTGCGATGGTTCACTACGCACGCGCGCAGAGCGAACATCCCGCATATCGTCGCATTCGAAAGGTAGACACGCCCACGCTGTACCACTCGTTTCAATATCTCTGCGTTGTTCGCATCGCTGGCCCCGCGCGCGCGGAAGCATACGGCGCTGAGTTCACCCGAGGCCAGTAACTCCAACTGCTCCTCACTTCGGATGCGGTCTACCAGGTATTGCGCCAGCCTGAGGTCCTCTGCGATCGAGTCACGGAAGGCTGCCAAGCCGTGGTAACGCAAGGAGAGCCAGACCTTCAACGCACGGAAGCGACGCGAGAGTTCCATCGATTCTTCAAAGAACACGAACCCTTCGACCGGGTCCTGGGTCAGCGACTTGGCATAGTCGCCGGTGTGGGAGAACGCGCGTTGCGCGGCCCCCGTGTCGCGATAGAGCAGGCACCCACAGTCGACCGGTTGATAGAGCCACTTGTGCGCATCGAGGGACAGTGAATCTGCCTCACTCAATCCCGTGAACTTTTCCGGGATGGCCAACGCCGCCAGCGCCCCGTAGGCGCCATCCACGTGGAACCACAGGCGGTGCTCGCGGGCGACCGCGGCGATCTCGGGCAGCGGATCAATAGCGCCTGTATTCACCGTGCCCGCGGTCGCCACCACCGCTAGCAGACGGTTGTCAGCGCGCTTGTCTTGCTCGACCGCTTCTCGCAGCTTGTCCGCACGCATGCGGAACGAATCGTCCACTTCGACGAGTCGAAGGTTTGAACGGCCGAGCCCAAGCAGCGCCATGGCTTTGGGGATCGACATATGCACTTCGCGCGAGGCGTAAACGGTCCCCGGACGTGCGCCTGCCTCATTCGCGGGAGCTTTGCTTTCGCGCGCCATCGCCAAGCCCATGAGGTTCGCCGACGACCCACCGCCGCACAGAGAACCGGTGAACCCGCGACAGCCGATGGCTTCCGCCAGGCCGCGGACGACCGCGCGCTCGATGGTCACTGCCGCCGGGCCCGAACGCCACGCCGTCACGTTCTGGTTCAATACGCTGGCGAAATAATCGCCGAGCGCTGCAACCGGCTCGCCCGAGCCAAAAACGTAGCCGAAGAAACGTGGGCTGCTCGGACGCACATGCTGCACGATCTGCCCCAAGCCATCGAACGCTGACGCTCCCATGCCCTCTTCCGGAAGACCTGTGGCGAAGAGTTTTAGAGTACGTTCGCCGGAGGTCTCAGGAAAAGCGGGAACATCGTCGAGGTGGGCAAGGTAATCGGCTGCCAGCTCGCTCGTGCGCGCAGCGAGAGCGCGGAATTCTTCGTCAGAAACAGAAAGTCGGCCCATGCGAGCCGACCATTGTACAGAATCGAAGTGAGGAGGCTTAGCGCTTGGTCACGGTGGCTTGCGTCGTCTGGTTCTTCGCGCCTTGGGACGCCGCGCCGTCTTTCGCGTTGATGGCTGGGGCAGCTGGATTCTCCACGCGCTTCAGGATGACTAACTTTGAACGTCCTTCTCGACCACCTGGCATGTAGACCATCTTCTTTTCGGGATCGAAAGCGAGCGTATGGCCTTTCACGTCGGTCTTCAGTTCATGCTCGCTGACGAACTGGCGGTTGTCGGTGGCGATCATGTTGACCGAACCGCTCGAATCAGCCGCGTAGAGAGTGTTCTTGCTTTCGTCGAACCAGAGGGAGTCCGTCCCACCAGCAGATGGGATCCGCGCCAACTCCGCGCCGGTATCCGCGTTGAGGACGAGCACTGCGAACCGCACCGCGACATAAAGGTGCCTTTGCTTGGCATCGAGCGCCAAGCCGGTGGGCTGCGAGGCGGCCAGTTTGAAGCGCTTGGAAACCTGATTGTCGGCGCCGATGAGCGCCACGGTCGCTTGGTCCTGCACGCTTATGAGGACACCGCGTTGTTCCGCATCCCACACCATTTGTTCCGGAATGCCGCCGAGCTCCACCTTTGCGACCTCGCCACCCTTGGCCAGGTCCACGACAGCTACGGCCGCGTTGCGCCATTGGCTGACGTAGAGCCGGCCTCCCGGCGTGAGCAGCAGGGCGTTCGGCGAAGCAGACAGCGCGATGGGGTTGACGACACTCCAGGTCTTGCTGTCGATGACGGCCAGCGAGTTAGCACCGGAGTTCGCGATGTAGACCTTCCCTGCGTCTGCGTCCACGGCGATGCCGCGCGGCCCCTTCATGTCGCCGATCTGCGCGATCACGCGACGCTTGGCGGGATCGAACACATCCACTTTATCCGCACCGGTGTGCGCGATGACCAGTTTCCCCTCGGCCCAGGCCATGGCATCGAAACCAGGACGTCCCGGGATGTCGATGATGGCGACTTGGCGCAACTGCGCCGCCGAAGCGACGACGAGGAGAGAGCCCATGAAGCAAAGGAGAGCGCGAAGGTTTCGCATGTCGTGGGTAGACGCTGGTCGTACAGGCTATTGGGATGCCAGCAGGTGCTCTGCTGCTGCCTGCAGATGAGGGAGGTGTAAGGATTACCGGGAGAGGCGAGCTGCGCCTACCCGAGGTTCAGCGCGCGCTTGAAGGACCCACGTTCCTGAGAGATCTTCTCCTGCAGCAACGTGATGGCGTAGATGAGCTGCTCCGGTCGCGGCGGACACCCGGGAACATAGACATCGACGGGGATGACCTGGTTCACACCCTGCACTAGCGCGTAGTTATTGAAGACGCCGCCTGACGTAGCGCAGGCGCCCATAGAGATGACCCACTTCGGCTCGGGCATCTGCTCGTAAAGCTGCTTGATGACCGGGGCCATCTTTTGCGAGACGCGACCCGCGATGATCATCAGGTCGGCCTGCCGCGGAGAGGGGCGGAACACCTCGGCGCCGAAGCGCGCGATGTCGAAACGCGACGCGCCCATCGCCATCATCTCGATGGCGCAGCACGCCAGACCAAAGGTCATCGGCCAGATCGAGCTCTTGCGCACCCAGTTGACCGCCTTGTCTAGCGTGGTAAGGACCACGCCTTCCTGGTCGGTATCACCACCGAAGGTGGCGCGCACCAGTTGATGGATGTCCTGCGGATCGCCCACGGTGTTCAGGAAGCGCTGGTCCCCGCTCTCGGGGATCTCGGCCGGCGGTATGCTGGTCTTCGCCATGTCTCCATTCTAGATGCCTCTCTGCTTCCTTCGCTACGGATTCAGCACGACCTTGCCAAACTGCTCGCGCTTTTCGAGACGCTCGTGGGCGGCCCGCGCCTCGCGCAGTGGGAACGTTTTATCCACCACAGGCTTCAGCGTCCCGTTGAACACGAACTTCAGCACTTCCAGCAACTCGCCCATCGTCCCCATATACGAGCCCAACAGGTTCAGTTGGCGCGAGAACAGAAAACGCAGGTCGAGCCCAACGTCGAACCCGGTGGTGTTGCCGCAGGTCACCAGCGTTCCGCCAGGCTTGAGCGCCTTCACG
Organism: Candidatus Korobacter versatilis; assembly: GCA_016185395.1. Lineage (GTDB taxonomy): Bacteria > Acidobacteriota > Terriglobia > Terriglobales > Acidobacteriaceae > JACPNR01. The sequence continues at coordinate 180,378 of JACPNR010000004.1, read as the reverse complement.
CTTTCATCCCATGTCGCCTTGCCCACGTGCTCGAAGACGACGTCCACGCCGGCCTTGGCGGTGATCTTCTTCACCTCGTCGGAGATCTTCTGCCGATAGTGATTGATGGTGTAGTCGGCACCGAGCTCGCGACCCTGGTCCATCTTTGCCTCGTCACCCGCCGTGGTGATGACCTTGCAGCCCATGAGTTTCGCCACCTGGATGGCTGCCGAGCCAACGCCGGAACCTGCGCCAAGCACCAGCACGATCTGTCCGGCCCTGATCTGTGCGCGCGTCACCAGCATGTGCCAGGCGGTCAGGAACACCAACGGCACAGAAGCGGCTTCGTCATAAGTGAGCTCACTCGGGATGGGCACCACACTTACGCGCGGCACCGCGATCAGTTCACAGTTGCCGCCGTCGTTGAGATAACCGAGCACGGTGAACTGGCGACAAAAGTTCTGCTGCCCACGCATGCAGGCTTCGCACTGGTTGCAAAACGTCATAGGCGCGAGCAGCACGCGCTGTCCTGGCTTCAGGTCGGTGATGTACTCGCCGACCTCCACGATGTCGCCCGCTACGTCCGAACCGTTGACGTGCGGCACCTTTACCTCGGGCAGGCCCTTGCGTATCCATATATCGAGATGGTTCAGCGCGCAGGCTTTGACCTTCACCAACACCTGGTCCTTGCGAACCTTCGGGTCAGGAACGTCCTCGTACTTAAGCACTTCGGCCCCGCCGAACTCGTGGAAACGGACAGCTTTCATCGCGCACCATCCTGCAAACGGACGAGATTACCACGCACCCCGCAGTAGAATGGTGCTCGGGAGAAATGTGCTGTGGACGTCTACGAAGAGATTATTCGCTTGCGGCGCGAAGGCAGGAAGGGTGCCCTTGCCACCATCGTGAACGTGCGTGGCTCAATCCCGTCTTTCGAGACGGCGAAGATGCTCGTGCGCGCCGATGGGACCATCGTCGGGACCATCGGCGGCGGCTGCGTGGAGGCCGAAGTCTGGCAGGCGGCCAAGGAAGTGATGACCTCCGAGAAGCCACGCACCCTGCGCTTCGATCTGAACAACGATCCCAAGTACGACACTGGCCTCGTTTGCGGTGGGACGCTGGAAGTATTCGTCGAACCCGTCGCGCCCGCTCCGCACCTGTACATATTCGGCGCCGGACACGTGGCGCAGAGCCTCTATAAGGTGGCGCGCATCGCCGGCTTCGACGTCACGGTGGCGGACGACCGCGACATTTACGCGAACCGCGAGCGCTTCCCCGAAGCGCGCGACGTCTATGCGGACGACTTTGACCGGATCACCACGCAACTCGCGCCCGGCGAGAATTCCTACATGGTGATCGCCACCCGCGGGCACCGCGACGATATGCGCGTGCTTCGGTGGGCCATCGAGCAACGCGTCCGTTACCTCGGAATGATCGGCTCGAAGCGAAAGGTGATCGCCATCTATAAAGAGTTGGAACGCGAAGATGTCTCGCGCGAGAAACTTCTGCAGGTCGCGGCGCCCGTCGGGCTGGCGATCGGTGCCATCACCCCGGAAGAGATTGCTGTGGCCATCGTCGCCGAGATGATCGCGGTGCGGCGCCACGCTACTCCGAGCTTCCCGCGCATGCGTTACTTTGAAGAGCCTGCCGAGCTCGCGCCATGACGCGCTCGCCCAGTTTTGCCGGGGTCATCCTCGCGGCCGGCGAATCCTCGCGCATGGGGCAGGACAAGGCCCTGCTCCGCTGGGATGGCGGCACCTTCCTCTCTGGGGCCATCGAAATGCTCAAGGCACACGTGGAGTTCGTGATAGTCGTTGCGGGCAGGAACGCGAACGCGCTGGCGCCCACCGTCAATTCCCTCGCTGCCAACCTGGTGCAGAACCACCACCCGGAGCACGGCCAGTTCAGTTCGCTCCAGGTCGGACTGCAGGAGGTGCTGAACCGCGGACGCGATGCCGCAATTGTCGCGCTGGTGGATCGCCCGCCGGCGAACACCAAGACTGTAGCTCACCTCAAGCTCGCGTTCCTGCGCGTCGTGGAAGAGGATATGTGGGCCGTCATCCCCGAGCACGAAGGCAAGCACGGCCATCCCATCATCGCGGGCCGTGAGTTGATGGAAGCATGCTTGCGCGCGCCACTGCACTCGAACGCACGCGACGTCGAGCACGCTCACCAGTCGAAGCTCGTCTACGTCCACGTGGCGGACGCGAACGTGATCCGCAACGTCGACACCCCCGAGCAGTACCAGGACCTGACGCGGGGATGAACGCGGAAGCACAGCACTTCATCGCATCCGTCCTCGCGCTCGCCCCCAAGACGGCCGCATTCGATTGCGACGGCACCCTCTGGGACGCCGACAGCGGCATGGAGTTCTTCTATTGGCTGCTCGACCACGGCCTGGTCGACGCCAGGACCGAAGCGTGGGCGCGACCGCGCTATCAGGAATACCTCGCCGGCCGCGTGGATGAAAAGACGATGTGCGGCGAGATGGTACGGATCTGCCGCGGCATACCCACGGCGACCATTCGAGAGGCCTCCCGCATCTTTTTCACGGAGAGGGTCGAAGGACGGATATTCCCCGAGATGCTCGAACTTACGAATCGGTTACGCGAAGCAGGTTGCGAACTGTGGGCCGTATCTTCGAGTAACCAGTGGCTGATAGAGACCGAAGCCGTTCCGTTCGGATTCGCCAAGGATCGCGTCTTCGCTGCGGCAGCGGAAGAGAAAGACGGCATCGCCACCGACCGATTGATACGCGTCCCCACTGGTCCGGACAAGGCCGCGGTACTTCAGGCGCACACCCGTGTTCCCCCTGCGCTTGCATTCGGCAATAGCATCCATGATGTAGCGATGCTCGACCTGGCAACGGTGCGAGCGTTCGCCATCAATCCCAATCCGGATCTCGCACAGATCGCCCGCCAAAGGCACTGGACGACCTACCAGCCATTAGGAACCAGGACCTCCACGCGGTAGACCGTCACCCCCGCCCGTCCATCACCGTAACCCCCCGAACTATCCCTAGGTAAGGAACCTGAGAGCACCTAGGTTCTCCGCCCGATTCAAGTTGTGGGCAGCAACTCGTACTCTCCTCCCAGCACAAACAGGCCCCGCCGCTTCGTCAGGACTCACCCCTGGAGATAAGGATGAAACAGATCCGCCGCAAGTCGCTGCTCTTCGCCGGCATACTGCTCCTCTCCGGCGTCGCCTTCGCCGTACCCGTCGTGACTATCACAGCTCCTACCGGCGGTTCGACCGCCGGCTCTCCCGTGCAGGTCTCAGCGAGCGCAACCTCCAGCCGCACCGTAACCTTGATGCAGATCTATGTGGATGGCACCAAGAAATACGAAGGCAAGGGCTCCAGTCTCTCGACCACCGTCTCCATTGCGACTGGCTCGCATAGGCTCACCGTGCAAGCCTTCGATTCGAGCGGCGCCGGCAAACTCTCAGTGAACTTCAGCGTTAGCACCGCAACCTCCACTGCGCTGCCACCCTTGGCCGTCTTCAACGACATCGACGAAATGACCGATTGGGCGAGCTGCGACAGCTGTGCCGGACCCGGAGGCGCTGGACCAACCACGCCGCACAGCATGAAGCAGAGCATCGCCAGCCCAGCCATGGACGGCAAGGCGGCTGAGTTTTGGCTGGGGGGCGATACCAAGTACGCGGCCGCGCTGTGGTGGAAGCAGCTCGGCGCGCGTGACTCTGCCACGAAGTTCACCTACGACCTCTACTTTTACTTGAAGAATCCGAGCGTCTCGCAGGCCCTCGAGTTCGACGCCAACCAGACGGTGAACGGCAGCATGTACGTCTTCGGCACCCAGTGCAATCTGAAGGGCTCCAAGCAGTGGGACATCTGGGACTACAACCTGCACTGGATCCCGACCGGGATCCCCTGCACCCTTCCCGCGGCATATGCCTGGCACCATCTGACCTTCGAGTTCGAGCGCTCCAACGGCAAAATGCACTACCTCTCGATCACGCTCGATGGCAAGAAATCGTACGTCGACCGCTATCAGGTGCCGCGGCCCAAGACCACGCGGGAACTGAACGTAGCCGTGCAGCTTGACGGCAACAGCGCGATGACTGACTATTCTGAGTGGGTCGACAAGATCTCTCTCAAGATCTGGTGACGAGGACTCTCTCCCTTCGAACCAGAAACGAGGGCCCGCTCCAAGGCGGGCCCTTTAACTGTTCAGCGCATTTAGAGATGCCGCAACGCCCCTTGCAAGGCGTCCCACGCCAGATGACTGGCGTGCTCGCTCGCGGGCGGCAAGCCACCAACGGCAGACTGGATCGCGGCGCGGTCCAGTCCGCGCGCGTCCTGGATCGATCTTCCGGCCAACAACTCGGTCAGTGCCGAGCCGCAGCCGATAGCCGCAACGCATCCCTTGACCTGATACTTTGCTTCAACGATCCGCCCAGCGTCGATCCGTAAAGATAACGTCAGCACGTCACCGCACGCGGGGTTCTCCACCCGCGCTTGCGCATCCGGGCTCAATACCGCTCCCACATTGCGCGGATGCTCGAAATGGTCGATGAGCTGCGGCGAATACATCGCTGCTATCCTAACTGTTATGTCTTCGGACCACAGCCCACGCCGTGTCGTCTCGCTACAACCGAGCGCGACCGTCACTCTAGCGGACCTCGGTTTGCTCGACCGTTTGGTCGCGTGCACCAAGTGGTGTGCCGAGGTCGTGCCCCAGATCCGAAGCCAGCGGACGCTGGTCGCCGACTCATGGACGGCTGATGCGGCAGAGATTCTCGCTGTGAATCCCGACCTGGTCATTGCTTCCGTCCCTTATCAAGCCGAAGCCGTTACCGAGATACTGAAGGCTGGCGCGCGTTTTTTGGGCCTTGCACCCCGGACTTTGACCGATGTGTACGCCGACATCGCTGCAATCGCCGGGATCATGCACACGTCCGGGCGTGGCAATGCGGTCATTGGGGGCATGCAGAGCGAGGTCGAGGCAATGCGAGTCCGGACGCGCGACCTAGGTCGTCGGCGTGTCCATTGCGAAGAGTGGGGCAAGCCACTGATCCACTCCCAACCCTGGGTCGCGGAGCTGGTCACCGCCGCAGGTGGTGAATTCATCGGCACGCCGGGTGCGCACGCCGACGCGGCCAGCATCGCAGCGTCGCAGCCGGACGTGATCATTGCAGCGTGGTGCGGCGCCGGCGATCGGGTCCCGCTGGAAAAACTTGTGCGCGAACGCGGCTGGCAAGATTTGCCGGCAGTGCGCATGAACAATGTCTATTGCATAGCGGACGAGTTGCTCAATACCCCCGCATCCACCCTCATCGGTGGCCTCCACGGCCTGGCGGCGGCTATCCATCCCGAGACATTCTCAAGCCTTCCGCGTGGACTGCGTCGCGTCCAGCCAACCGCGGAGCCTGTGATTAAATGAACCTCATGCCGATGGCCACCCGAGATGTCGCGCGCGAACTCGACCAATTGGCTGAATCCGCGCTCTCCGTGGAGGCGTTGATGACGCTCATCGTCGGTCGTCTCCAGGAGCGCCTGCCGCACTACGACTGGGTCGGCTTTTACATGGTCGAGACCGGAAGGCTTCCCGGCGACCAAGCCATGCTCGTGCTTGGCCCGTACGTTGGCGCGCCCACGCCTCACGCCCGGATCCCCCTCGACCAGGGTATTTGCGGCGCGGCCGCGTCGAGCGGCGCAACCATCGTGGTGGACGACGTCGCCTCCGACCCGCGTTATCTCTCCTGTTCCGTCGAGACCAAGTCCGAGATCGTTGTGCCGGTACGCGTGAGGGACAAGGTCGTCGGCGAACTCGATATTGATAGTCATACCCCCGCCGCCTTCACGGCAGACGATCGACGCCTTGTCGAACATTGTGCCGCTCTCGTCGGCCGCTATCTGGAAAAGACCGGCGCATGAAGGTCGAGAAAGGCACCGTCCGCGCCCCGGAGATAGGCCGCATCTGGCTCAACTCCTCACCGCTCTCCCTTCACCAGCTGCGCGGGAAGGCCGTACTCATCGATTTCTGGGACTACACTTGCGTCAATTGCTTGCGCACCCTTCCCTACGTCCAAGCTTGGCATGAGCGCTACAAGGATTTAGGGCTCGTAGTCGTCGGAGTGCACACGCCCGAGTTCACCTTCGCGCAGTACGAAGCTAACGTGGAACGCGGCATTCGCGAGTTCGGGCTCACATACCCGGTCGTGATCGATGGCAACCGCGAACTCTGGAACACATTTGCGAATCGCTACTGGCCGGCCAAGTACCTGATTGACAAGGAAGGTTACCTGCGCTGGGCGCACTTCGGCGAAGGCGCGTACGTGGAAACGGAGCAGGCCATCCAGGAGCTGCTGCGAGAGATCTCTCCCGGTGCTGAGCTGCCGGCGATCATGGCGCCGGTGCGCGACAGCGACATGCCGGGCGCAGTCTGCTATCCCCCCACCGCCGAGCTGTACTTGGGCAATGCTCGTGGACGCATCGGCAACCTGAGCGGCTTCGTCGAAGGCCAGGTCTCCGACTACGCATTCGACGGTCCCCTGACCGAAGGTGTCTTCTATCTGCAGGGACGGTGGGCGTCGACGCGCGAGTTCTGCGCGCTTGACTCGGCGCCGGGAAAGATTGCCCTTAAGTACTCCGCGTCCGGCGTAAACCTGGTGATGGCCTCGACGAACGGAAGGCCGATCCCCGTCGGGCTCCGCCAGGATGGCAAGCCGCTCACAGCAGCGAATGCGACGCAGGATGTGCAACAACGGGATGGCCGAAGCTTCGTCGACGTCCAGAACGCCCGCATGTACCGTCTCGTCGAGAACCATGATTTCGGCACGCACACGCTCGAGCTGCTCTGTGCTGAGCCGGGGCTCGCCGCCTTCGCTTTCACATTCACCAGCTGCGTGGATCCCGAGCGTTCTGCCGTCGCGCAAGAGGCGGCACAATGAAGCAGGTCGCCGCCGGGCTGATCGTCCGCGATAGCAAGCTCCTCATCTGCCAACGGACCAAGCATCAGCCGATGCCGCTGAAGTGGGAGTTCCCCGGCGGGAAGATCGAGCACGGCGAGCAACCCACGGATGCGCTCCGCCGCGAACTAGAAGAAGAACTGGGCATCCACGCGACCGTTGGCGACGAGGTTGCGCGCATCAAGCACGTGTACCGCAACGGCGGCGCCGTGGAGCTTCGCTTTTTTGTCGTGCGTGCTTTCGTCGGGGAATTAGAGAACCGCATCTTCAAAGACGTGCGCTGGGTCGCACGCGAGGAACTTCCGGCCTACGATTTTCTCGAAGCCGATCTCGGGCTGGTCCGTGACTTGGCCGCCGGCAAGCTGCTCTAGCTAGCGAAGCCCATCCACAGCAGCACGCCCGACAGCACGATCATGATCACCGTAGTCGTGAGCGCGATGATGTTGTAGAAGCGCGAGTTCACGTGCTTTCCCATCAGGGCCTTGTTATTCACCAGCAGCAGCATGAAGATCAGCACGAACGGTAGCAGAATGCCGTTCAGCACCTGCGAGAGCACCATCATCCGCAACAGCGGAAAACTCGGCAATAGCACAACACCGCCACCCGCCAGGATCAGCGCCGTGTAGAGCCAGTAGAAGACCGGCGCATCGCGGAACCTCTTGTCCACTCCTGACTCGAAACCTAAGCCCTCGCACACGGTGTAGGCGGTCGACAGAGGCAGGACCGAAGCCGCGAACAGCGAGGCATTGAACAGCCCCAGCGCGAACAGCAGGTATGCATAATCTCCCGCTAGCGGACGCAACGCTGCTGCGGCGTCGGCCGCACTGGTGATCTCCGTCAAGCCATGGCGGTTCAGCGTGGCCGCGCACACTACCATGATGAAACCCGCGATGATGCAGGAGAACACCGCGCCGAAAACGGCGTCGATTCGCGCCGCGACAAACTGGTGCCGGGTGTGCGCCGTCTTCTCTACCACCGACGATTGCAGGTAGAACTGCTGCCAGGGCGCGATGGTCGCCCCGATGATGCCGATCGTCAGGTAGATGTACTCCCGTCGCTTCAGCGTCTCCAACGTCGGAGGACGAACGAGCCCGTCCGCCGCCATCTTCCAACTCGGATCAGAGAAGAACGCCGCAATGATGTACATGATGTATAGGAACGAGGCGAACAGGAATATCTTCTCTACCGTCTTGTAATCGCCTTTTACCACGACCAGCCACACGACGATTGCGGCGATGGGTACGCTGTAGTACTTGCTGACCCCGAACAGTTCCAGGCTGCTGGCCACGCCAGCGAATTCCGCGACGACGTTGGCGAAGTTCGTCAGCACCAACGCAATCATCATGAAGAACGTGAGCCGGAAGCCGAACTCTTCCCGGATGAGGTCGCTCAGCCCTTTGCCGGTCACCGCGCCCATGCGCGCCGACATCTCCTGCATCACGCTAAGTGCCAGGGCCATCGGGATGATGGTCCAGAGCAAGTTGTAGCCGAAGCGGGCGCCGGCGAACGAGTAGGTGTATATCCCGCCGGCGTCGTTATCGACGTTGGCGGTGATGAACCCCGGCCCCACCACCGCGAGCAGGAAGAACAGTCGCGTGCGCCACAGTCGGAACGTTCTCTTCATCGGCGCCTTCCATGGTGGAGCTCCGTTTCCAGAATAAATGAAGACGCCAGGGTGCCATGCTAGAAAACGAGCAGCGACGGAGCCGCGGCCCGTCTGTTATCTATCTCGATTCCGTGTTTCTTCCGCTATTGTCCGTGTTTCATGGGTGTTTTACAGTCGCGACTGATGGATACTACAGCCACCCCAAAGCTCGGCGACCGAGCGCCCGGCTTTGAACTCGGCGCAGCCAACAACGCGGATATCGTTTCCCTCGATGCCATCCTGCGCAAGGGCCCGGCCATCGTCGAGTTCCTGCGTGGGACGTGGTGACCGAACTGCGTGAAGCGCATGGCTCAGTTCGAGCCGCTCAAAGGACCGCATCACCAAAGCGGGCTCGCTAGTCTACGTCGCCGCGGAGAAGCGCGGCGGCATGTTCAAGCCGGAAAAATATCTGGCCGAGCACCCCGTCAGCTTCCCTTTTCTGCTCGACGAAGACCGCAAGATCACCAAGCAATACGGCATCCATCACCGCCTCGGCCTCGACGCGATCAACATCGCGCGTCCCGCGACCTTCGTGGTCCACTCCACCGGACTCATCCGTTTTCTTTACGTGGGAACCAATCAGACCGACCGCGCGCCGGTCGAGACAGCCATCGCGGCGCTGGAACAAGCCAAGTAAGACTTCTGGAGACAAGATGATGAAAAAGAACCTCGCTCTACTCGCGCTCTTCACGCTCGTCACGATGACCGCCGTCGCCCAGGAGGAGCTCTCTCTCCCGGCGGGCACGGGCGTCAAGATGAAACTCGAGACGGCGATCTCGACGTCGACCACTAAGGTGGGGGATTCGTTCGCCGGACGCATCACCGAGCCCGTGATGCTCAACGGGAAAGAAGTCATCCCGGTGGGTGCAACGGTGCAAGGACACGTCGCCCGCATCACCGAGCCACGCCGCGTCAAGGGAGTGCCTACTATCGGCATCAATCCCGACGTGATCACCATGCCGACGGGTGAGAAGTACACCATCAACGCCGCGGTGGTTGACACTCCCAAGGGCACCGGTACGAGCGTGAATGACGAAGGTGAGATCAAAGGCCGCGGACACGACAAGCGCGACCTGCTGGTCGCTGGCGCAGGCGTTGGATCCGGCGTCGGCATCGGCGCAGCCGCCGCCGGCGGCAAAGGCGCGCTCATTGGCGCCGTTATCGGGGGCGCCGCGGCTGCCACACACTGGCTCTGGCGCAAACATTCCGCCGAGCTCCCAGCCGGGACAGAGATCACGATGGAACTGAGCCGCCCGATGCAATTGAACACCGGCGCTAGCGGCCGCTAGTCAGAACAAACGCGACAAAGGCGGGCGACTTGTCTGCCTTTTTTCATGCTCGGGTTCCTAGTTCGGTCTCACTCAAGACGTCGAGTCGCATCTCGCCTTCAGCCGGCAAGGCGTCGACCGGTAAGGCGTCTCGCCAAATAGTGCAGCGGATGCCGATGCGGCCTCCTGCGTTGACGCCGATGGCCGCTAGCGGCAACTTGAACTCCAGCATCTTCTGCAACGCGACCTCGATGCCGGGGCCGGGTGCCAGGGCCTGCGCGACCTCTCCTTCGACGGCGTGCCCCAATCTCCAATCCACTACCATCCCGCTCGCAAGAGTGAGGCTTAACTGAAACGCCTCTCCCGGGGCGCCGGTCGCGAAGTGCAGCTTCACTTCCAATCTTTCCCGTGGTGGCGGACCGATGAAGTCCAAGCGACCGTACAGATTCTCTTCGTCGATGCCCGCGTACAGCGCGTCGAGCATGAACTGCTTGCCATGCATTGCTGCAGCGCGATGGTCCGCGGTGTACATTGCGGCGCCGATCCAATCGAAATAACGCCCCGGGTCACCGTCGATTCGCGGGTGGATGAAGGCCGTCTGCGGAACAAAGTAAGGACGGCCCTCCGGGTGCGCGATCGGCTGCGCCAGATAATCCGGCGGCGCCTGGCCGAGCGCGTGATAGACGTTTGAAAGATGCTTGCGATAAAGCTCGTCGAAGTCGCGGTCGTTGGCGCTGTGGTGCTCCGGCCCGTACCACCAGTTCCAGTCGCTGCCCTCTGCGATCAGTAGCTCTTCGTAGGCCAGGGCGCGCTGCGCTGGCGTGACCGTCGCTTCTGACTCGGCGAACCGCTCCCGCGCCGCAGCAAGATAGTCCCAGGCTTTGTTGTCTTCCGGCGCCCCGATCCATACGTTGAAGTTGGCATTGATCCACGAACCCGGGACAAGCGCCTTCAATACCGGCGGTTCCCCCTGACGCGCAATCGCCTCCGCTACGGTGACTGGTTCCAGTTGCGGGTCGCGGGCGAGTTCGTCATACACGAATCGCAGGAAGTCCCTTCCCGACTCCGGGTAATACTCCCACGCATTCTCGCCATCAACGATGATCGAGATGGTTGCGTCCCTCCCTGATTCCACAATCGGTTGCGCGGCTTTCCTGATGCTGTGGATGAAGTGCCCCGCGGCTTCCTTCGCCGCCATGCCCGAGTACACGAAGCCGATCAGGTCGCTCAGCGAGTGGTCGCGGAACAGCAAGTCCATCTGTGCGCCCGGCTGCTCGAAGCGCCAGGGCGAGTACAGCTTGCCGGCGGCCTCCGGCTGGAGACCGCCGCTGCCGTCCCGGGTGAAGTTCACCCCTAGCGACCGCGCGAGGACGCCTTCATCGGTGGCCATCCATTTGAGACCGAGTTCGTGAGCGATACGCATCACTTCATCGGAGACGCTGCCTTCCGACGGCCACGCGCCTCGGGGACGCACGCCGAAGGTCTTCTCGTGCAGTTCAATGCCCCGCAACAACTGCTCACGCGCGTCTTCAGGATGCTGGAACCGCTGCGTCGGCACGGCAAGCCCGGGCGATGACACACGCCCTGCATCCGTGTCGCAGACAAGCGGCAGGATGGGATGGTAGAACGGCGAGGTCGAGACCTCGATGCCACCACGTTGTGCGGCCGAGGCGTACGCAGGCACTACTCGTCCCAACAACTCTCGTTGCTTCGCCACCACATGCTCCCGGTCTTCGCTCGAGAAGCCGCTGCCCTTCCGGATCAGCGCCGCGGTGTCGGGCTCTTCCAGAAAGAACTCGTCGAACCAAGCCAGCTGCGAGAGCACCTGAAGGTCGGTCACGTCCTGCGAGGTGAAGTAGCGCTCGGCGCGGGCCGCGTCCGACCCCGAGTTCTTTAACTTTTCCCACAACTCCCGATAACGGCGATACCGCCCCATCAGGTTTGTCTCGTTGGCTTGGAACAGATACGTCAACGCGAAGCGCCGCTCTTCCTCCGTCAAGTCGGCCGCCGGCTTTGCCGCCACTTCCAGGAAGGGGTCCCGCGCCGTGCCCGCAACGTAATCCTGGATCTGCTGGATCAATGATGGGACGAGATTGAAGGTTTGGTGAACGCTCGGGAATTCGTCGAGCAGTTTCACCATTCCGTAATAATCCTTAAGCGCATGCATTCGCACCCAGGGCAGGCGGTACTCGCCTGTCACCAGGTCCTTATAAAAGGGCTGATGCATGTGCCAGAGGAAGACGACGCGGATGGCGGGCATGGGTTGACTGAGGTGGAGCCGAGCCAGTTTCAGGCTTGCCGTTGCAAGATTCAAGTCCGCGGCCTCTATACTTGAGCCGTGCGGATCTTCACCCGCTACATCCTGAAAGAAGTATTGGCGCACGCCGCCATCGGAACCGCGCTGTTCACCTTCGTGGTGTTCATGCGCGACGTGAGCCGTATCCTCGAGCTAGTGGTGCGCAACAGCGCGCCGCTGCCCAGCGTCGCGGAGATCTTTTTCCTCGCTTTGCCTTCTGCGCTCACCGTGACCATCCCGATGGGTGTGCTCGTCGGCATCCTGATCGGACTGAGCCGCCTCGCCGCGGACAGCGAAGTCACCGCGATGCGCGCCTCCGGCCTGGGCGTGGGACTCTTTGTGAAGACGGTCGCCATCTTCGCGGCCTCGGCCTGGCTCATCGCGCTCGTCAATCAAACGTTCATCATGCCGCGCTCGGCGGCGGCACTGGCGGCGCTCCAAAACAGACTGAAGACATCGCAGGCGTCCTTCGAAGTGCAGCCCCGTGTCTTCTACGAGGATTTCAGGAATTCCGTGCTCTACGTGCAGGACTCTACCGCCGCCGACCACGCTGCCGTATGGAAAGGCATTTTCCTCGCCGACATCAGCACTCCGGGCGCGCCAAAGATCACGCTCGCCAGCGAGGGTATCGCGATTCCCGAAGGCGAAAACAAGATCAGGCTGCACCTGGTAAGCGGCTCGCAGCACGAGACCGTCGCGCGCGAGCCCGATAAGTACACCATCACCACCTTCGAAGAGACCGACGTCCCCATCGACATCCCGCAAGACACTGCGCAGCAGCAGCAGCGGCAGTCCCTCTCCGAGATCTCGACACCCGAACTGTTGCGCCTTTCGCACCAGCCCAGGTACAGGTGGTATCTGACCGAGTTCCATCGCCGCCTGGCTTTGCCTACCGCCTGTCTTGTACTCGCGCTGGTCGGCATACCTCTCGGGCTTTCCTCCAAGAAGGGTGGTCGATCCACTGGCTTCGTGCTGACCATCCTGCTGGTGTTCGTCTACTACTTCATTTCGCTCGCCGGCGTGGAGATGGCGCGCCAGGGGAAAATAGCCCCGATTATCGGCGCCTGGATGGCCAACCTGTTTTTCGCGGCCACCGGCGCGGCTTTGCTCTGGCGCGTGGACAAGATGCCGCTCGAGATCGGCGCCATCGGGATCTCCACGGCGACCCTGAAAAAGTGGTGGCAGCGCCGTCGTACCGCCAAGGGAGAATCCGTGATCACGCGTCGCAGCCGCAGGATCCTGGGCGGTCGCTTTCCGCAGATCCTCGACGACTATATCCTTCGCGATTTCATCAGCTACGTTGGTCTGATCCTGCTCGCCTTTGTCACGCTCACGCTGATCTTCACCTTCTTCGAGATCCTCGGAGACGTGGTGAAGAACAAGATCCCGCTCGTCACTGTGGGCGAATATCTGCTCAACGTGGTGCCCTCGATGCTTTACCTGATGACGCCGTTGTCGGTGCTCCTAGCCGTCTTGATCACGTTCGGCTTGCTGCAGAAAGGCAACGAGATCACCGCCATGAAGGCCACCGGCGTGAGCGTGTATCGAGTGATCTTGCCCGTGCTGATCATGGCGGCAGTCATCTCCGGCGCGCTGTTCTTCTTCGACCACTTCTATCTGCCGCACACCAACAAGCGCCAAGACCAGCTGTGGAGCACGATCAAAGGCCGCCCGCCGGAAACGTACCTGCGTCCCGACCGGAAATGGATATTCGGCCAGAACTCAACCATTTACTACTACGAGTTCTACGACCCTGACCAAAACCGCTTCGGCAATATCTCCGTCTTTAAATTTGACCCTAAGACGTTCGCCATCACCGAACGCATCTTCGCCGCACGCGCGCACTGGGAAGAGGACCTCGGTCGTTGGGTGTTCGTGAACGGCTGGCGGCGCGTACTGCGCGGGGCGGCCATCGAACACTTCGACCAATTCGACGCGACCACGTTCCCCGAGGTCGCTGAGCAGCCCAGTTACTTCAAGAAAGAGGTAAAGCAGTCGCAGGAGATGGACTACGGAGAACTGCAACAGTACATCCACGACCTGCAGCAGAGCGGCTTCGATGTCGGGCGCCTGCGCGTGCAACTACACCGTAAGTTCGCCTTCCCGCTCATCACCTTCGTGATGGCAGTACTGGCAGTTCCCTTTGCGCTCAGCGCAGGACGTCGCGGTGCTCTCGCCGGCGTGGCCATCGCCATCGGGATTGCGGTCGTCTATTGGATGACCAGCGGGCTGTTCGAGGCGATGGGCAACGTTCACCAGCTACCCGCAGCCCTCGCTGCGTGGGCACCCGACCTTATCTTCGGCATGATCGGCGGCTACTTGATCCTGAAAGTCCCTACGTAGCCATTCGAGTTCTTCGCATCCACCCGCTGCTATCATTCATCTGTAGACAGTTCCTCGCGTATCGCACCCATGTTCAAGAGCCTTATGCCGCTCGGTCCATATCTGTGGAGGTATCGTTGGCCCCTCGCCTGGGGCGCCGTTTGCGTCCTTGCAAACAACGGTATTGCGGTGCTTTTCCCTAACGTCATCGGTACCGCGATTGACGCTCTTCATCTCGGTGTTACACGCGACACCTTGCGGGTCTTCGCCCTGCTGATCGTCGCCATCATGCTGGCGAAAGGGATCTTCCAGTACCTCACGCGCAAGGTGATGATCGGCATCTCACGCGACATCGAATACGACCTGCGCAACGATCTCTTTCGGCACCTTGAAGGCCTGAGTCACAGCTACTACCAGCGCACACGCACGGGCGACATCATGGCGCGTGCGACGAACGACCTGAACGCGGTCCGCATGCTGCTGGGTCCGGCCATCATGTATTCCGCCAACACCGTTGTCTTCACGGTGGCGGCGTTGTCCTTCATGTACCGCATCAGTCCGAAGCTCACGCTCTACGCTTTCCTGCCCCTGCCCATCGTCTCTATCGTCGTGCAGTACTTCGGTCGCCGCATTCACGAGCGCTTCGAGCGCATCCAGGCGATGTTCTCGGATATTTCGGCCCAAGCCCAGGAAAACTTCTCCGGCGCACGTGTGATCAAGGCCTATGCGCAGGAGGAGCCTGAGATCCGGGCTTTTGAGACAGCAAATAGGGAGTACATCGCGCGTAGCCTTAGGCTAGTCCGCCTGATGGGCATGCTTTGGCCCACGCTGGAATTGATTCCCAGCCTCGGGCAGATACTCGTGCTCTGGCTCGGCGGGCGCGAGGTCCTGTTGCACAACATGAGCGTGGGAGCATTCGTCGCGTTCAACTTCTACATGGCCATGCTCACTTGGCCTGTGATCGCGCTCGGTTGGGTCATCAACATCTTCCATCGGGGCACTGCTTCGATGGGACGCATCAACGAGATATTGGTCGAGCAGCCGCAGATACGCGACTCCCGCCCCGACCTTCCCTCACGGCCCATCCACGGGGGCATCGAGTTCCGTGACCTGAGCTTCAGCTATGGCGACAAGCCGGTGTTGAAGAACATCAACCTCCGCATCCCGGTTGGCTCGAGCCTGGCCGTCGTTGGTCCGACTGGTTCCGGAAAATCCACGCTGGTGAGCCTGGTTCCTCGCATCTATGACGCTCCCGCCGGAAGCGTGTTGCTGGACGGCCGCCCGCTCACGGACTATCCGCTCGCCGACCTGCGGCGCAACATTGGCTTCGTTCCGCAAGAGACGTTCCTATTCTCCGACACCATCCGGGAGAACATCGCCTTCGGCGCCGAGCATGCGGAACTCGAAGACATTCGTCGCGCCGCAGCCGGCGCCAGCATCGCACCGGATATCGAAGGGTTTCCCAAGCAGTACGACACCATCGTTGGCGAGCGCGGCATCACCCTCTCCGGCGGGCAGAAGCAGCGCACCGCCATCGCCCGCGCCATCATCCGCGATCCGCGCATCCTCGTGCTCGACGATGCGCTATCCAGCGTCGATACGTATACCGAGGAGAAGATCCTCGACCACCTGCGCGAGGTCATGCTCGGCCGGACCACCATCTTCATCTCGCACCGCGTATCCACCGTCCGTAACGCCGACCAGATCGCGGTCCTGCACGGCGGACGCATCGTCGAGCTTGGCGCCCACGACGAGCTCATCGCCCGCAATGGCTACTACACCGAGCTCTACAACAAACAACTGCTGGAAGAAGAGCTCGAGACGGTCTGAGCCCGAGTATGCGACGCATCGTGGTCCCCGAGCTGCTCGATACCGACGCCGGAACGCCCGCTGAGATCGAGTCGTCGCTCGCGGATTTGCGCGCCATCAACCGACGCTTCGGCGGCGCCGAAACGCTATTCCAACTCGTGCGCGCAGCAGCCCGGCAGCGCGGGCTCGCGCGGCTCTCGCTGCTGGACGTTGCCGGCGCCAGCGGCGATGTTCCTCGATCCGTCCAGTCGCGATTGCGCGACGAAGGGATCGAGCTGGCAGTCACGGTCCTCGACCGAGTCGCCGGCCATCTGAACGGTTGTTTTCCCGCCATCGCCGCCGACGCGCTCCGCATGCCGTTGCGCGACGCGAGTTTCGACTTGGTCAGCTGCTCGCTCTTCCTGCACCATCTCGAACCGGAGGAGATCATTTCGTTCGTCGACGAAGCGCTGCGTGTCACCCGGCATGCGGTGCTGCTTAACGACCTTCGTCGCACGCCCCTCCATCTCGCTCTCGTTTACGCCGCACGTCCGTTATTTCGCAGCCCGCTAACGAAACACGATGCTCCCGCCTCCGTCCGGCGGGCGTACACGCCCAGCGAGTTGCGCACGCTGGTCGGACGCACGCGGGCCGCCCGAGTTGAACTCAGTACCTTCTACTTGTTTCGCATGGGCGCGACGGTTTGGAAGTCGGCGCCGACCGGGAACACGTGATGTCCGCCTACGACCTCATCGTAATCGGAGGCGGCCCCGCCGGCAGCGCAGCCGCCATCACGGCGGCACGCGCCCGCAAGCGCGTGTTGCTACTGGAGCGGGGACGCTTCCCGCGTCACAAAGTTTGCGGCGAGTTCATCTCGCCGGAAGCGACCGAACTCCTGCGCTTTCTTCTCGGCGACGCCGCCAAGCCGTTGCTGACCATGGCGCCCAGGGTCACGCGCTCGCGCTTCTTCTTGGATGGTCGAATACTGACGGCGCCGATCGCTCCGCCGGCGCTGAGCGTGCCACGCTTTGTCCTTGATGAAGCACTCTGGCGGATTGCGCAGCAGATATGCGATTGCCGCCAGGAGACAGCTGCCGACTCTGTCGTTCACGGCCACAGAGGTTTTCAAGTACACAGTAAGAACGAACGGTGGGAATCGGCAGCGCTCGTCAACGCCTCCGGACGCTGGTCCAATCTGACCAGCACTCATCTTCCGGCGACGGCTCCTCGTTGGCTCGGGATAAAGGCGCATTTCCGCGAGGCCATGCCGCCACCTTCGGTGGATCTGTACTTCTTCAGGGGAGGCTATTGCGGAGTCCAGCCGATTGGCGACGGCAGAGTGAATGCCTGTGCGATGGTGGATGCTGGCGTTGCCAGTTCCCTCGAACAGGTATTTGCGAAGAACCACGACCTGTGGCACCGTAGCCGCGATTGGAAGATTCTGACGGAGCCGGTCACGACCGCTCCCCTCGTTTTTCGAACTCCCGCACCGGTCAGCGATAGCGGCGTGTTGCATGCGGGTGACGCTGCCGGGTTCATCGACCCGTTCGCGGGCGACGGGATTGCTATTGCTCTTCGCTCCGGAGCAAAGGCGGCTTTGTCGAGCAGCGGTGACTATGCGAGGTGGTACACGCGCGAGGTGCTGCCCGCCTTCCGCGCCGCGGCTCGCTTCCGCAAGTTAGTGGAAACACCCCGCTGGGTACGACGCGCGGCGCTGTCATTACTTCGGAACCAGCGGATGGCAGCCTGGGCGGTGAAGACGACGCGGAGCCGCGGCTAGCGAACGACGAGGACTTCGCGAACGTTGTCCTTCGCCAGAAAGAACTTCAGGGAACTGAAGTCCTTGAACAAGTTCTCGATGTGGCGGTTGTTGAAGACGCGTTGCAACCGGAAGCGTGGGCCCTTCTGCAGCTCGAGCGCCTCGTTCCCCACCATGTGGTAACGGTAGTAGGGCGCTTCCGGACCGGCGTCGCGCGTGTGGAAGAACGCCAACAAGACTCCGCCCGGCTTGGTGATGGTATGCAGGCGCTCCACCATCGGCTTCACCAGGGACTCGCTCAGATAGTCGGGAACATCCCAACACAGTACCCCGTCGAACTTGTTGCGCTCGTGCCGCAGATTCTCCGCGAGGAATTTCTCCGGGCTCACGATGGCCTTGCCGTCCTCGGCCTGTCCCTGAAAGGCCGGGTCCATGGAAGCAAGGAGAACGTCCTCGTTGTAGACCTTGTGACCTTGCTCGGTGAGGCGCGCGATGTTGGTAGGAGAGGTCGGCCCAAGATCGAGGATACGCAGGCCTTCTTCTTTGCCGAGCGCGCGGACGAACTCCTGCAACCCGCTCGACCGCCGCGTGACGCGTCCCTGCGAGACCGAGACGCCCGTGACCTGCGCCGCTTCTGCCGCGGAGTCACCGAGGAACTTCTTGAAGAAACTCAGGCTCGACCCCATTCGCCTCGAAGACTAGAGCTTCTTCTCCAGCAACGAGGACTGTGCGCCCGCGTTGCCGCTCGAGGCCGATGAGGCATTGTACGACGGCGTAGAAGACACTGCCCCAGAAGAGTACGAAGCCGCGGCGCTCATCGCTTTTTCCGTCCGGGACGCATCCTTGGCGTCCTTCGGCTCTTTCTTGATGTCAATGGCGCCCTTGAAGAATGCGCCATCTTCGATCACGATGCGCTGCGTCGAGATGTCGCCGGTCAGCACTGCGGACCGCTTGAGCTCCACGCGGTCGGTGCCGCTCACATTGCCATCCACTTTGCCGTGCACCACTACGTCCTTCGCCTGGACGTTCGCGCGAACGCGCCCATTCGGCCCGATCGTCAGGCTATGGTCGCGCAACAGGATGTTGCCTTCCACTTCGCCATCGAGATAAAGATCCTCGCTGCCGGAGAGTTCGCCTTTGATGAGAACGCTTTTGCCGATATGTGCAACGTCGGCACGATAATTGTCAGTCGTCTTCGGGATCTCCACGGGGCGGACCTCCTTGGTCATTGCATTCGCCGTAATGCCTGGGACGGTCGGCTGTGGGGCAGCCGGAATCGTCGGCTTGTCTTCGCGCGACTTCCACATACTCTGTTCTCCTGGAACTTGCGCTCACTATACCCGCGTTTCTCAGGGTCGGCAATCAGCTTGTTCCCTGTTTTCGCGACTCCGGAGACATTCGTCGCGGCAACACGAGCGTCCGGATCACACGGCCTTGCAGGACGGGGAATGCTTCCGACCTCAGCATGCGAATGCAAACTCATGGCATCAGCATACTAACTTGTGAGTACATCATACTGTCTTCGTATGTACTATTTGATAAATACTATAGCCACCTTTGGATCCTTCCCCTAAGTGATTGATAGAGTAGGATGTATATACGAACTTCGACCCCACCTCGGAACAAGGCGGTTTGGCCACTTCCTTGCTATTAATCCAGCGTCGGCCCTGACGGAACTGTCGCGCCGGATTGGCTGAAGCCGAAAACCAGGGGAACAGCGGTTTCAGTCTGGCGGGCGTGAATCAAACCAATGGGACTGCCTTTTCTGACAGGGCCGACATTGCCTAATACATCCTCCTTCCTTTCAACCGGCTCCGCTCACGCGGGGGCCGGTTTTTTAGTCCCGCAAAAGATTACGCAGGCAGGCCTGCCGGCCAGAAAGCAACAGAACGGAGTCACCGCTCGTCTAACCGTTGATAGGCAGCCCCATGCATCGTCGTCTCACTATCTTCGGCCTCACAATCGTCTTGTCGTTAGCTGCCCTTCCGACCTGGGCGCAGAACAGCGCCGCCAACGAACTCGTCCGTCGCGCCATCGCCAACGAAGACCGCGCGTCTTCCGGCGGACCGCGCTACATGTATCGCCTGCGTACGGAAAAGCCCGAACGCACAGTGGTCAAGGACCTGATCGAGACCAATGACGGCGTGATTGCGCGCCTCGTCTCCGTGAACGACAAGCCGCCTACTAGCGAACAACGCGCGGCCGACGACAAGAAGCTCGAAAAGATCCTGCATGACCCAAAGGAGCAGAAGCAGCGTCGCGAAGAGCAGAGGAAGGATGAAGAACGCTCCCGCCAGATGGTAAAGGCCCTTCCCGACGCGTTCCTCTACGACTTCGACGGCAAAGATGTCATCGCCGGCGTACCGGTGACGCGGCTTCGTTTTTGGCCGAATCCCAACTTCGACCCGCCGGCACGCGAGACCATGGTCTATCGGGGGATGCAGGGCCATATGTGGATCGAGCCCACGGAAGAGCGCCTGGTGAAGATGGACGCGCAGCTCTTCGACGACGTCACGTTCGGGTGGGGCATCCTCGGTCGCCTCAATAAAGGCGGGCGCTTTGCGATTGAGCAATCGAAGATCGGCCCTGGGCGGTGGGAGACTACCAAAATGGATTTGGACTTCGTTGGCAAGGCTCTGATGTTCAAGACCATCAAGATCAAGGAGGTCGAGACAGCCAGCGCTTTTCGGCCAGTGCCGCCGAACCTCACACTGGCGCAGGGCGTGGAACTGCTGCGGAAATCCGATCAGCTCGTCGCCGAACGCTCTGCGGCGGCGGTCCAGCCGCGCTAACAGGTTAGCGCGCTGCGCTCGAAGCGCGCTGAATAGTTTCCTTCTTCACCGTTAACTTCTCGATTAAGTCCTCGCGGACGCGGTATCCCGTTCCGGCCTCGTCTTTGACCGTGATCAAGCCTTGTTGGCTGACCGTTACCTCCGGCTCGATCACGTCTTCCTTCCAGTACCGCTTTGACGCCGAGACATCGCCCGGCAAAGTGAAGTTCTCGAGGGTGGAGAGGGCGATATTGTGCGCGCGCCCGATGCCGGACTCCAGCATCCCTCCGCACCACACCGGAATCTTGCGCTCCCGGCACACGTCGTGCACTGCGATGGCCTCCGTGAAGCCTCCTACACGTCCTACCTTGATGTTCACGATGCCACATGCGCCAAGCTCGATCGCCGCTTGCGCGTCGCGCGCGTTGCGGATGGCTTCGTCCAGGCAGATCTTCGTCTTGAGTTCCTTCTGCAAACGCGCGTGAAAGTAGAGGTCGTCGCACCAAAGCGGCTGCTCGATCATCAACAAGTTGTAACGGTCAAACTGCTTGAGCAGCGCCAGATCGTCGAGTGTGTAAGCCGAATTCGCGTCGCAGCTCAGCAGGATCTCCGGCCACCGCGCGCGGATGCGCTCAAACGCCGCCACGTCCCAGCCGCGCTTTACCTTGATCTTCATACGCCGATAGCCGGCAGCCAGCTCCGTTTCCACCTTCTCCATGAGCTGGTCGAGCGAGTTCTGAATACCGATGGAAACGCCGCATGCGATCTCGCGCTGCGTGCCTCCCAGCAGCTTCCACAGCGGCAGACCACGCTGCTTCGCTTCCGCGTCCCACAGGGCGTTCTCCAGGGCGCCCTTCGCCATGCGGTGTCCGCGGACTCGGTCGAAGAGCGCTGCTGCTTCGCCTGCGTGCTCTAGCGTCCGCCCGCTCACCGCCGGCGCCAGGTATTTCACCATCGCGTACCACGCCGTCTCGAACGATTCCTCGCTATAGAAAGGGTCTTCGCCCGCGACGCACTCGCCCCAGCCGGACACTCCTTCCGAATGGACGGTGACAAGCACAATGTTCCGCTCCGTCGTTCGGCCGAAACTCGTCTCGAAGAAGTGGACGAGCGGCATCCGGATCTCGCGTAGCGTGATGGCTTCGACCTTCATTCCTCTTCGCTGACCTCTTTTTCTCCCGGTGCGCTCTCATATCCCCAATGCTCGTCCCAATGCGCGAGCAGGAACGCGCCATTGCCTTTCTGGTCGCGTTCGTAGCCGAGCACACTCAGTCCCTCGGCGAACGCCCGCAAGAATTCGTCGCGATTACGCAACTGGACTTCTTTTGCCTTCTCGCGCTCCTTCTCATTGGCCTTCCATTCATAGACCAGTGCCGGGACGCGGATTGTCTTCTCCTGGATGACCTTCGGCCGTTCTCCGCCCTCGAGCAGGGCCGTGACCCGCTTCGACTTCAGCCACCACTCGGCCACCAGGCGGTCGGTCGGCAATCCGCCCTGCATCGGCGAAGACGAGATGCCGTACTGGTTGATGTTGTAGCGTTGTGCGATCGCACCCAGCCGTTCGAGATTGAGGAAGGAATTCTTTATCTCGAGCGGGTCGAAGGTCCATTCAATCAGTTCAAAGCCGCGCGCCATGCCGTCCTCGCGTTGCAGCAGCTTCATCTGCTTGCCCAGCCCGGCATTGCGGTATCTCTCGCGCACCGCCAGCATGTGGGAGTGCAGATAGGGATGACCGCCCCGGCTGCCGGGGATGGAGAGCGCGAAGCCCACCAGCTCTTCGCCGTCAAAGCTGCCGATGATCTGTCCACCGATCTTGTCGGCGACTACGAACATCCGCAGCGGGACAAGGTCCACATCCGAGAAATTCCAAACTTCTTTCTGCAACGCGACGCAGTCCTGAAACTCTGCCGTCGTCGTGCACTTCCGGATGGTGATGTTCGACGTGTCAGACTCGGCCGTCATCGCTCGGTCTCTTTCGCTTGTTGCCACAGTGCTTCCATCTCCTCGAGGGATGCCTCAGGCAGTTTCTTGCCTTGCTTGCCTAATTCAGCTTCTAACCATTGGAAGCGCCGCTTGAACTTCCGGTTTGTCTTGCGCAGCGCCGATTCTGGATCGAGCGAAAGGTAGCGGGCGATGTTCACCAATACAAAGAACATATCGCCCAATTCATCTTCCATGCGCGCGCGCAGTGGCTCCTGGACCGGCACCGCACCAGAGCCGGCGATGCCGCGAGCTTGCGGCTTCGGAGGCTGGGGCAGCTTTGCCACTTCCTGCTTCAGCTCATCTGTCTCTTCGTGCAGCTTGTCGAACAAGCCACTCACTTCCGGCCAATCGAAGCCAACGTGTGCTGCGCGCGAGCTGAGTTTGTACGCCTCGAGCAGCGCCGGAACGGCCGAGGAGATGCCCGCCAGCACCGACTCCTTGTCTCTCTCTTTGCTGCCCTTACCGCCGCCTGCAACGCCGCCTGCCAGCAGGCGCTGCTTCTTCTCCTCCGATTTCAGTGCCTCCCAGTTACGGAGGACGTCCGACGATGTCTCCGCCTTCACGTCGCCGAATACGTGCGGGTGCCGCCCGATAAGCTTGGTCGAGAGTCGCTCAAGCACATCGTCGATGGCGAAGCGTTTTTCCTCGTTCGCCATCTGGGCATAGAAGAGGACCTGCAGCAGCAGGTCGCCGAGTTCGCCGGGAAGTTCTTCCCAATCGCGGTTGTCGATGGCCTCGAGGACTTCATACGTCTCCTCGAGCGTGAAGGGTTTGATGGTGTCGAAGGTCTGCTCGCGGTCCCACGGACACCCTCCCGGCGCGCGTAACCGCGCCATGATCTCGACCGCGCGTTCGAACCTGTCCCCTGTCGCGCCCATGCAAGACAACTAATGTAAACGCTGCCCGACCTCTCTGTCTCTGCCGTAGCGAGGCGCGCCGCCCGCTGCATTCGCTGTAGTAGACTCGTAGGTTGACCAGCAGACGGCGGGGCTTCGTGTCTGCATCCAAGCAATAAGTCCTATGAAGTCCTCCCCACAAGCAACCGGATACGTCACCTTCGTCCTGCATTCCCACCTGCCCTACGTGGTGCATCACGGGACGTGGCCGCACGGCCTCGATTGGCTGCACGAAGCCGCCGCCGAAACGTACCTACCGATGTTGCGCGCTTTCGGTGAGTTGGAGCAGGAAGGCATTGCGCTGAAGGCGAACGTGAACCTTTCGCCCATCTTGCTTGAGCAGCTCTCGCACCCCACGTTCAAGGAAGAGTTCCAGATCTATGTCCAGCGCAAGATCGAGGCCGCCCGCAAGGACCAGGCTGACTTCCGCCAAAAGGGCGAGGACCACTTCGCCCGGGTAGCGATTTTCTGGGAAGAGTTCTTCCAGCGCGCGTTGCAGGATTTTGAAGGTCTGGACCGCGACATCGTCGGCGGATTCAAGCGCTTTTACGATAGCGGAGCCATCGAGATCATCACCTGCGGTGCGACGCACGGATATTTCCCGCTGCTGGGTACCGACGCATCCATCCGGGCGCAGGTCCGCATCGGCGTCGCAACGCACGAGCGATTTTTTGGACGTAAGCCACGTGGCATCTGGCTCCCCGAGTGCGGCTACCGGCCTGGCGGACTGTGGAGCTACCCGGTCTCGACCAACGGCGCCTCGCCTCCCAAGCGCCCGTTTTTGCGTGACGGTGTGGAGCAGATTCTCGCTGAAAACGGCATCGACTTCTTCTTCATCGATACGCACCTGGTGGAGACGAACATTCGGTTCAGCCCCTATCAACTCTTGGCCGGTAACGTTCCCATCGCACTGGAAGAAGAAGTCGATGGAAAACACCCGTCGCTCTACCGGCCCTACTACGCCGGCCCGCGCCGCTCCAGCGGAAACGTTTCCTTCTTCACGCGCGATCCCAAGACCGGCGTCCAGGTGTGGAGCGGCGACCATGGATATCCCGGTGACGCCGTCTACCTCGACTTTCACAAGAAGCGCTGGCCCGGCGGACACCGCTACTGGCAGGTCACGCATCCGCGCGTCGATCTTGGCGGCAAGACTGCCTACTACCCGAATGTGGCCGAGGAACGCACCCGCGCACACGCTGAGCACTTCGTCGGCATTACTTGCGACGTGCTGGGTTCCGAGCCAAAGAACGGAGGCGCGCCGCCAATCCTCTGCGCGCCCTTCGACGCCGAGTTGTTCGGGCATTGGTGGTTCGAAGGCGTTTCCTGGCTGAAGAACATCGCCAAGTTCTACGCCGATCCCAAGTGTCCGGTAAAGCTGGTGAGTTGCTCCGAATATCTCGACCAGCACAAGCCGACTGGTTATCTCGTGCTCGACGAGGGTTCCTGGGGCAAGAACGGGACCAACGAGGTCTGGCTCAATCCCGGCAATGCATGGACGTGGAAGCACATCTATCCTGCCGAGGAGGCCGTCGTCCAAATGGCCGAGGGCGGTCGCTGGAAGGGCAACCCGCAGGCGGAGCGGCTGGCCCGCCAACTGTGCCGCGAACTATTGTTGCTGGAATCCTCGGACTGGCAATTCCTCATCACCACCGAGCACGCCGCTGACTATGCCGAGAAGCGCTTCAAAACCCACCTTGAGCAGTTCCGCGCCTTGCTCGACGTCTGGCGGCGTTTTGAATCTACGGGGGCCTTCTCGCCGGAAGGTTTGCACACTCTCGAAGAGATTGAGCAGCGCGACTCGGTCTTCCCCGACATCAGCCCACAAGCCTACCTGCGCTAGCCGGCTTCTTCAGGAGTTTTGGACTTAAGCAGTGTGTTGGTGTACGCGAGCGGTCGCCACGGGACGCTTCTTCGGCGGGAACGTCGGTTGCTGTTCCACGATCCCGATGACCGCATCGGGGCTCACGTCCTGCCGCTTCTCCAACTGCCTCTCACACAGATGCCGCACCAGCGCCTGTTCGTGCTGGCTCAGGACTTCTTGCGGCAGCAGCTTGAAGTTGCGGAACATCCACATCAGTCGCAGCCTTTCCACAAGTGAAGGCGCGACGAAACGCGCACCATGGTCGGTAGCGACTTGAAGTACACCGTGACGGATTTTCTCCATCAGCATGGAGCGACGCCTCTTGTGGGAAATCCCAGAGCTATGTGGAAAACCGGCCAACAACTTACCCCCGCACCAAACCCGATGCAATAAGAAATTGCGCCCGTTTACCCTTTTGCTACGGTACGAGAGTGCAATGCCTCGAGTCACTTCGGGCTTGGTCTCAGTCCGCTCGTGCCGCAGAATAGCCTCCGCACCGCGTCCCGATGCCCTCCGCAACCCAGCCCGCCCTTGACCTCCAAGCCGCGTTCGACGCGCTCCGCGCTAACCGATGGAAGGTCGCGCAATCCTCGGCCGCCGACCGTGTAGCCAAGCTCCGGCGCTTGCGGCAGGTCTTACTGGCGGAGCGTGAAGCGCTTCGTACCGCCCTCCAAGCCGATTTAAGACGCCCGCCAGAGGAATCTGAGGTCCTTGAGATCCAGCCTCTCTTCGGCGAACTGGATCACGCCATTCATAACGTCAAGCGATGGATGCGCCCGAAGCGCGTTTCGACTCCTCTCTTACTCGCTGGGACCCGGAGCGAGGTCCGCTTTGAGCCGCGCGGCTTGGCGCTCATCCTGGCGCCATGGAACTATCCGCTCGACTTGGCGATCGCGCCGCTGATCGCCGCCGTCGCCGCCGGCAACTGCGTCCTGGTGAAACCGTCGGAGAAATCCGCGCATGTTGCCGAGGCCGTCGCCCGCATCATCGCCAAAGCGTTCCCTCCCGACGAGGTCGCCTGCGTCCTCGGCGGACCGCAACTCGGGGAGGCACTTGTCGCACTCCCCTTCGACCACATCTTCTTCACCGGTTCCACGCGCCTTGGGAAGGCCGTGATGCGCGCCGCCGCCGAGAACCTGGCCAGCGTCACGCTCGAACTCGGTGGTAAATCACCGGCTTTGGTGGACGAATCGGCAGACGTCCTGCTAGCAGCAGAGCGCATCGCTTGGGGGAAATTCGTCAACGCCGGTCAAACGTGTATCGCGCCGGACTACGCCCTCGTCCACCAGGGCATCGCAAGCGCCTTCATCACCGCCCTGAAGCTTCAGTTGGAAGGAATGTATGGCCCGCCAAGTCAGACGCGCCTGTCGCCGTACTACTGCCGATTGATCGATACCGCGGCGGCCGAGCGTCTCAGCGCCGCGCTCGAAGCCACGTTGCGTTCGGGCGCGACGCTCGAAGCCGGTGGCGAATTCGACCATGCCAGCAGGTACATCGCACCGACGATTTTGAGCGGCGTGACGCAAGATTCGCCGATCATGCGCGAGGAGATATTCGGCCCTATCCTCCCCATCCTCACTTATCAATCTTTGGAGGAAGCACTGTATTTGATCCGCTCCCGTCCGAAGCCGCTCAGTCTCTACGTATTCAGCCGTACACGCGATGTACTGGAGCGCGTGCTGGCACAGACATCGGCCGGTGCAACGGTTTGGAATACCACCTTGCTCCATTTCGGTAACCACAATTTGCCGTTTGGCGGAGTGGGCGAGAGCGGCATGGGTAGCTATCACGGGTGGTTCGGTTTCCGCGCCTTCTCGCATGAGCGCGCGGTGCTTTATCAGTCGCGCTTCTCGATGATCGGACGCTTCTTCCCTCCCTACGGCCCGACAACGCGCGCCCTACTCGCCTGGGTCGACCGCTTGATGGGGCTCCGTTAGGCTCCCAACCCCAGTGTTTATCTAGCCACCAGCCACTAGCGACCAACCAGGGCCGTTGAGGTAGAATCAAAGAGAAGCGAGCATCTCTGCTCGTCGCCGACCGAAACTGCCCCCTCGTTCAATGGTAGGACAGCTGACTCTGGCTCAGCATATCGGGGTTCGAATCCCTGGGGGGCAGCCAAATCGCCGGCAGCCAGATTCCTTCTGGTTGGCCCAGTGACCCAGGGCTATCGTCCTCAGCAACTCCACGAATCCCTACAATATCCGCGCGCCCTCCTCCGTCTACACAACCAGACGTGTGGTCGAAAGCTGTGCGACGAAGATGAGGGACGCAAGCCTGCACCCGATGACAGTCGAACAGGATCCGCGGATCTCCGAGATCGTGAAGCGAGAGCAGTCTCGCCTGCGCAACTTCATCCGCCGCCGCGTATCCGATCCGGGCGACGCAGAGGACATCCTCCAGGACGTCTTCTACAAACTGGTGGAGGCGAACCGACTGCTCGTGCCGATTGAACACGTCACGGGATGGCTCTTCCGGGTAGCACGGAACCGCATCACGGATACCCTCCGGGAAAAGAAACCGCAGATTTTTAGCGACGTAGACGCTACGTACACGGACGAAGAAGGCACCGAATCAGTACGGCTCGAAGACCTGCTGCCCTCGCCCGATGCGGGACCGGACGCACTGTACCTGCGTCACGTCCTGCTCGAGGAGCTCGAAGCCGCGGTCTTCGAGTTGCCGCGGGAGCAGCGCGAGGTGTTCGTGGCCCACGAACTCGAAGGGCGAAAGTTTAAGGAAATGTCGGCCGCGACCGGTGTGCCGCTGAACACGTTGCTCTCGCGCAAGCGCTACGCGGTCTTTCACCTGCGCCAACGTTTACAAGACATATACGACGATTTCACGAAAGGGTAAGGAGCCGAGTATGAGTAATCGAGCAAGGAGAATGACCTTCATCGCGCCGCTGGCCCTGTTGGGGATGGCGCTGTTTATCTTCATCGGTGGCGAGATCGTGCTGCACCTGTGGAACTGGCTCTTACCACCGTTATTCGGCTGGCGCGAACTCACTTTCTGGCAAGCGCTCGGCATGCTGGTCCTGTGCCGCATCCTCTTCGGCGGTTTCGGGATGCATGGCCGTGGCCGTTCTGACTACCGGCGTCGCATGGCGGAGCGCTGGGAAGCGATGTCCCCGGAAGAACGCGAGCGCGTGCGACAGGGGTGGCGTGGACGCTGGGGATTCGTCCCACCAAGCAGCAGCGAAACGAGGGAGGGAGCTAAGCCCTGAGTCACACGATGTGGGACTTAAGGGCGCAGCTCGTTACCGGCTGTAACGGTCGCTCCCGCCGTCTACAATGGAGACGCAGAGAAGCAGGAGCGTCTTGCGATGCCCAGCGTTGGACTTATCACCACGGCGAATGACCGGAAGAACGCGGCTCTTCAGCCGCTGGCCGTCGAGCGGACCGCCCTCGTCGTGGTGGATATCCAGGAAAAGTTACTGCCGCCCATCCACGAGAAAGAGCGGCTGCTCCGCAACGCGCAACTGCTGCTCCGACTCGCCGGCGTTTTGAACTTGCCTGTGCTGGCGACGACTCAGTACGCGAAAGGACTGGGTCCGACCGTCCCACAGGTCGCGGAGCTGTTCCCTGCTTCCACGCAACCGATGGACAAGCTCGAGTTCGGATGTTTCGGGAATGAAGCGTTTTGCGGCGCTGTCCGCGATCTCGGGCACAACCGCGATGCGCTTCTAGTTTGCGGGATGGAAACGCACATCTGTGTGCTCCAGACGGTGCTGGGCGCATTGAAAGAGGGCTACGCGGTCCACGTAGCGGCGGATGCGTGCGGCTCGCGCCCCACGCCCGGCGACGATAAGGCGCTCAACTGGCGCCTCGGGCTGGAACGCATGCGCGATGCCGGCGCCGTCATCAGCTCCACCGAAGCGGCTATTTATGAACTGCTGCGCGGTTCTGGTACCGCGGAATTCAAGCGAATGCTCGCATACCTGAAATGATTAAGACCCTCCTTCCACAAAATGAAGACGAGACGAAAAACAGCGAAGAGAACTGCGAAGCGCGTAACTGACGCGAAGCCTGGTGCCGGCGTCGCATCGAAGTATGCGATCCGGACGAGGCTCATCCACGGCACTTCAAAAACACCGAAGTGGGACTACTCCCATCACGTCATTCCGCCCATCACGTCATCGGCCACGTTCCGGCTAAGCTCAGCCCAGCGGGGCGCGAAGGGCTTCTTCGAATTCGCCTGCGACTCGATCGACACCACCCGCGAAGTGCCCATCTACATCTACGACCGGCTCGACGAGCCGACCCGCGGCATGCTCGAGGAAGCGCTCGCCACCGCGGAAGGTGGAGACAACGCCGTGTGTTTCGCCACCGGCATGGCGGCGATCACCGCAGCCATCAGTATGTTGGTCCGCGCCGGCGATGAGGTGCTCGCGCACCACACGCTCTACGGATGCACCTACAGCTTCCTCACCAACTGGTTGCCGCGACAGAACGTGAAGGCCCGCTTCTGCGACGTCGACGACCCGAATTCTCTCGCGCGCGGCATCACCGCCAAGACCCGCGTGGTCTACTTCGAGACTCCCGTGAATCCCACCATGGAACTCATCGATATGCAGCGTGTCCGCGCCGTGGTGGACAAGGCGAACCGCGGGCGCAAACCGGTCGAGCGCATCCAGGTCTTGGTGGACAACACCTTCGCCACGCCCTATTGCCAGCGGCCAATAGAGCATGGCGTGGACATCGTGGTGCACTCGCTCACCAAGGGCATCGGTGGATTCGGCACGGACATGGGCGGGGCTGTCATCCTGCCCAAGGCGCTGCACAACACGCTGATGCTCTATCGCAAGGATTTTGGTGGCGTGCTCTCCCCCAAGGCGGCGTGGAACATCTTGGTCTACGGATTGCCCTCGCTGGCGGCGCGCATGGCCAACATGCAGCGCACGGCGCGCCATGTGGCGGAATTCCTCGAACGCCATCCGAAGGTCAGCCGCGTCGCGTACCCCGGACTGGCAAGCTTCCCGCAGCGCGCGCTCGCTGAAAAACAAATGGCGGATTACCGCGGCAAGTTCGCTCCCGGCTCCATGATCTACTTCACGCTCAAGGAGAGACCGGGACGCTATGACGCCGGCGAGCGCTTCATCGACTACATCGCCGACAAAGCGTACTGCGTGACCCTGGCGGTCAGCCTCGGACAGGTCAAGACGCTCATCGAGAATCCGTATTCCATGACCCACTCGGCGTACCAAGCCGCAGCGGGCAGCAAACTGGAGCACGAGGAGAAACAGCGACTCGAACCAGGCGGCATCAGACTTTCAGTGGGATTGGAAGATCGGCAGGACATCATCGCCGATCTGGAAAAAGGCTTGGCCGAAGCTTAGGACGGATCTACTCGACCGCTTCGGCGCCTTCTGCCCCGGCGCTTCCCTTCACGCGTACCACCACGATCTTCGAGAAGCCTTCCGTAAATGTGGGCGGCTTGAGTTTTGATGCCATGCGGCGCATCACGTCTTCCGGAACAACGCGTTCCCGGCGGCGATTGCGTTCGAGGCAGACCTCCACCGGGACGTCGAAAAATACTGCCTGCACGTCGTAGCCGAATCCTTTCGACATCTTGATCCACTGCTTGCGCTCGTGCGGAGAGAGATTGGTCGCATCCACGTAGTTCCACGGCATCTTGGCGATGAGCCGCGCGCGCAGCAGCGAGCGCAGCGTGGAAAACACCAGGTGCTGATAGCGCTGTTCCGTGATGTTGTCAAACAGGATGGTGCGCAACAAGTCGCTCGAGAGCGGCGTGATGCCGCGCCGCTTATACCAGGTGCTCTTGCCTGAACCCGGGAGTCCGATGGTGAGCACCACGACCCCGCGAGGCTGACGCGGCTGTCTGTGTGGCGCCACGGGAATCGCTTGTCCGGAGAGCGGGGACGCAAGCGATTCAGGCTGCGTCTCGATCTCCACGCGGTTCGCGCGCGCTTCGTCGCGGTCAGGACGTTCGTTACGCTGCTGCCGTTCGGGACGCTCTTGCCGCTGTGGACGCTCGGGCCGGTCTGGACGTTCGAACCGTTCTCTCGGCTCGGTCCTCCCCGGCGAGTCAAAGTCGTAAGATGGGATCAGGGGGGCAGCGCCCGCTGGGCGTTCCTGGCCGATCCTTCCAGTCTGCTCGGTCTCGGGTGATTTCTTGCGGCGTCGCATCACGCGTTCGCGCAACCATTTGCGCATGGGTTGTAACTTACACAAAATGCTTGCGTTGCGCAAACGCCTACTTCAAGCCTTGGGTGGCACGTTCGTCGCCCCAGCGCGGGCCAGCCGTTCTCTTTCGGGAAGAGCTTCGTCGGGTGAATAGTCATGCACGCCACGTACTAGCTTATGCGGCGGGATCTTGCGCAGGAGATAGAGGTGCGCGCGGGGCTTTGCGCCCTGGTTCGCCTTGACGACCTCGTAAAGCTGGTCCTGATAACGGATGGTCGTGAGATTGGTCCACGATTTCGGGCGGCAACTGGCAATGAGCAGGTCGGCGGCACCTTCGAGTTGGACAAGGTCAACGACCCGCGGTCCAAGCGCAAGTTCGTGGCGGTACTCGCGCGCGCGACGGTCGAGCAGCGAAGCAAGGAACACCGGTGCGGTCGGAAGCACCTCGCCGCCGATCACAGCCGCCGTGGCGCGGACCGCGCCCTCCAGCAGGAAGTAGGCGAGCAACAGGCTGAGCGGTTGGATCAGATAGGCGATGAGTAAGAGCGGCCCGAGCCCCATCACTGCCGTCTCGCCTCCTTTTTCCATGCTGGCCATCGCGGCGGTCCCAACGCCCGTCGTCATTTGCGAGCGGACGAAGGCGGGATAGCGCCAGCCCAGCAGCGCGAGAAAAACGATCACCTCCGCCCCTCCTGTAAGGATTGCGCCGCTGATCAGGTTGGCCGGAACGGCGCGGAACCAACGCGCCCGCCATGCTTCTGGTACAAGCGAGAGGACGAGGCCCGCGAGGAAGGCAAACATGGCGCCGTTGTATCACCCCAAAGCGGTGGTTGAAATACCAAACTGCACAGGCGAGACTAGGCGCATGCCATCGCTTCACATCCTCTACTCCGAGGAACAGATCCAGCAGCGCGTCCGCGAACTCGCCGCGCAGATCGCGGCAGACTTTCGTGGCGAGCCGCTGGTGCTACTCGGGGTGCTGAAGGGTGCGTGCATCTTTCTAGCCGACCTGGCGCGTAACGTCCAGCTCGATTGCTCATTCGATTTCCTCGCGGTGTCGAGTTACGGAAGCAACACGCAATCGTCCGGCGAGGTACGGCTGATGAAGGACGTAGATTGCTCGATGAAAGACCGCAACGTGATCCTGGTGGAGGACATCCTCGACACCGGACTCACACTCACCTACCTAAAGAAGATGTTGTTGGCGCACCAGCCGTGCGCGCTCAAGATCGCCACGCTGCTCGATAAGCCATCACAGCGGGTGCAGCCCATCCAGGCGGACTACATCGGCTTTACCATCCCCGACCACTTTGTCGTCGGATATGGCATGGATCACGCCGAGCGGTATCGGAACCTGCGCGACATTTGCATCCTGAAAGACGCCGAATGACTTGACGCGTTTTGGGTCTGGTTTGACGGCCCTGCATTTGTTAGAGTGCGCCCACGGATGTCTCTCGAACAGACACTCACGGTCGAACGTCCTTCCGCAACCGTGCGCGACTGGCAGTCCGTCGCTCGCAGCTTGGATTCAACCCTTCTCAAGGCCGACACCACGCGCGACCAGGCGATCGCATTGTGCGAGGAAGCCGCGCGCTACGAGATGGCAAACGTTTTCGTCCATCCGAGCTACGTCGCTTTGGCTTGCGATGTCTTGCGCGGCGCCACAACCAAAGTCGGTGCGCCCATAGGATTCCCACTCGGCGCGGCACTCACGACCACGAAGCGCTTTGAGACGGAAGAAGCCCTGCGCCTGGGAGCACGCGAACTCGACATGGTGATGAACATCGGCGCTCTGAAGTCGCGCGACCGGAGGCTGGTCGAGCTGGATATCCGTGGCGTGGCCGAGGTCGCGCACGCCGGCGACGCTGTCTTGAAGGTCATTCTCGAAACCACGCTGCTCTCCCTCGAAGAAAAGATCATCGCCTGCGAGCTCTCGGTCCTTTCCGGTGCGGATTTCGTGAAGACCTGCACGGGATTTTCTGGCGGCGGCGCGAGCGTCGATGACGTCCATCTCATGCGCGGCGTCGTCGGAGACCGGGCGAAGATCAAGGCTGCCGGCGGCATCCGCACCGCAGCGGTAGCCATCCGCATGCTCGACGCGGGCGCGGACCGCATCGGGACCTCCACCGCCGCGCAGATCCTGCGCGAACGCGGCGCCGAATAGCCCGCCAAGACATTCCACAGCCTGCACCGATAAGATGTAGGTAGATGTCCCCTACAGCCCAATCTTCCGCGGAACCGCGCGCCGACCGCTTCCAGCAGTTCGTCGTCGAGGTCGCCGACGTCATCAACACCACCCTCGACCTCGACACCCTGCTCACGCGCGTCGCCGAGGTCATCCGTCGCTTCATTGACTACGAGATCTTCGCCATCCTGTTGCTCAATGACAAGACGCAGGAACTGCGCATGCGCTTCGAGATTGGCCACCAGCCCGGGGTGAAGGAAAGGCTGCGCGTAAAGCTGGGCGAGGGTATTACCGGTACGGCGGTCCAGCATCGCGAGGCGGTGATGTCGAGCGACGTCAGCCAGGTTCCCAATTACATCAATGCTCATCCGGACGTGCGCTCAGAGCTGGCCGTCCCCATGATCGTCAAGAACCGGGTCATCGGTGTGCTCGACATCCAGTCCACGCACCTCGGTTACTTCACCGAGGAACACGCGCGCATGCTCTCGCTGGTGGCCTCGCGCATCGCGTCAGGCATCGAGAACGCGCGGTTGTATACCCGCGTTTCCCGACAGGCCCGCACGCTCGAGGTGCTGAATGAGATTTCCCGCGAGCTCACGTCGATCTTGAACATTGACGAGCTGTTCAAGCGGACAGCGGAAGCGCTCAACCGGCTCATCGACTACCAGATGTTCTCCATCTTGCTGCTCGATGCCGGCGGCACCATCCTGCAGCACCGCTTTTCGCTGCGCTTCAAACAGAGCATCCAACTGAAGCATGACATCCCGCTGGGACGCGGATTAGTCGGCTACGCGGCGCAGACCGGAGAGCCGGTACTGGTGCCCGACGTCGCGAAAGACCCGCGCTACATTGCCGTGAATCCTGAGACCAAGTCGGAACTGTGTGTCCCGCTCAAATACAAGGAGAAAGTGATCGGCGTGCTCGACCTCGAGCATACCCGCCGCGGCTACTTCACCGAAGACCACATGCGGACCATCACTACACTGGCCGCGCAGATCGCCATCTCGCTGGAGAACGCGCGCCTTTACCAGCGCATCGCGAAGGAAGAACAACGGCTGGAGCGGGACCTGGCGATGGCGCGCGAGATCCAGCTCCGCCTGCTACCCGAGTCCTGCCCGACGATCTCCAATGCACAGATCGCTGCGAAGTTCGTCCCCGCGCGCGAGTTGGGCGGGGACATGTACGACTTTGCGCGTTACGCCGGACGGCGCACCGCGACCGCCATTGGCGACGTCAGCGGGAAAGGCGCGCCCGCCGCTCTCTATGCAGCCCTGGCCGGCGGCTTGCTGCGTACCCACGCGGCACTCGAACTCAGCCCAGCGCAAATGCTCGCGGCGATGAATTCTTCGCTCCTCGACCGCCCCGTCGAAGCGCAGTACCTCTCGCTCATCTACGCGCTATGGGACGAGCGCTCGAACTCGATGTTGGTCGCGAATTCAGGCCTTCCGCGTCCCATCTTCTGCCACGGCGGCAAGACGGAGGTCGTGGAGGTCCGCGGCCTGCCGCTCGGACTGTTCCGCGAGGCGACCTACGACGAGGTGCGGGTTCCGGCCGCAGTGGGCGACCTGTTCGTCTTCATGTCAGATGGGATCATTGACGCGGGCAGTGAGGCCGCCGACACTTTCGGCCGGCGGCGCGTCGAGCAGGTGATCGTAGCGCACCAGGAGCGCTCGGCAGACGATATCGTCACCGCCATCTTCACGGCAGTGAACGAGTTCTCGCGCGGGACAGAGCCGTTCGATGACCAGACGGTCGTCGTAGTCAAGGTCACCGGTTGATTCCCGACCGCTTCCGGCCTCTGCTTTCATTCCTCGCCTGTTAGGATGTGCCCCCGATGTTTCACTACCGAAAATACATCCTGCATTGCGATTCCCTGCCGCTACCTACTCTCGTCGAGAAGTACGGGACTCCGCTTTACCTCTACTCCTCAGAAACACTTCGCGCTCGATACGGCGTCTTCCAAGGGGCCTTCAAGGGAACACGCCACAGCGTGTGCTACTCGGTGAAGGCCAACTCCAACCTAAGCCTAATGAAACTCCTGGCGAGATTTGGTGCTGGATTCGACGTGGTATCGGGCGGGGAGCTGCATCGCGTGTCCAAAGCAGCGCGAGGACGCCTGAAGCAGACGGTCTTCTCGGGAGTCGGCAAGACGCAAGCTGAGATCGATGCCGCCCTGAGAGCGAGCATCCTGCTCTTCAATGTGGAGAGCGAGGGCGAACTGGAATTGCTTGCCGCCCGCGCCACCAAGCTCAGGAGGAAGGCGCGCGTCGCGTTCCGGGTTAATCCGGACGTCCCGGCAGAAACGCATCCTTACATCTCCACTGGCCTGCGCGAGCACAAGTTCGGCGTAGCCATTGCAGACGCGTCCAGGCTTTACCGCCAAGCCGCCCGCTCGAAGCATATAGAAGTAGCCGGGGTCAGCGTCCACATCGGTTCACAGATCACCGACGTTGCGCCCTTCCGCGCGACCATGGAGCGCGTGGCCGAGCTCGTCCTGGAACTCCGCCAAGCCGGGCACGACATCACCTACGTCGATGCCGGCGGTGGGTTGGGCATCGATTACGAGCAACAGGAGGGGATCTCTGAACCGATCGAGACGTTCAAACGTCGCGCCTCGGAGTACGCAAAGGCAGTCCTGGAGCCGCTGCAAGGACTCAACGTTCATCTCTTACTTGAGCCTGGACGCGCGCTGGTCGCACCGGCCGGGGTCCTTGTCACGCGGCTGCTCTATCGAAAGCAGAATGGCGCGAAGCAGTTCCTCATCACGGATGCCGCGATGAATGACCTGCTGCGGCCGGCACTCTATGGCGCGCAGCACGGGATCGTGCCCGTCACACGCGACCCCGGGCGCTCCCGCGAGACTTTCGACGTCGTTGGGCCAATCTGCGAGACCGGCGACTTCCTCGCGCGGGACCGCGTCCTCACCGACGCGGAACCTGGTGAACTGCTCGCACTACTCGATGTCGGAGCCTATGGGATGGCACTCGCTTCGAACTACAACACCCGCCCGCGAGCGGCGGAGGTGCTCGTCGAAGGCCGCCGCGCAAAGTTGGTCCGCCGCCGGGAAACGTTCAGCGATTTGCTCGCGCCAGAAGGCTAGGCCGTAACCCGGTACTAGGCATTCCACCTTATTGTGCAAAGGCGGACCTTCTCTTACTCTGCTGCGCACCCCAGCCGGAAGGCGCTATGGAAGCAACTTCAACCGACTGCACCTGGTGCAAGTCGATGTACCAGGTCGAAAGCAGTCATGCTCGCGACGCCAAGACTTTCTGCTCCAAGACATGTGAACTCGAAGCGCGGTTTTGGCTCTTCCGTCTTTTCCAACCAGCAGACGCCGCAAAAGCCCTGCCCGAAGGCAGGGCTCAGGACAACAAATAACAATCAGTACTCGATGGTCCTCTCGAGGGCCGTCACGATCTTCTCCACACTCGGCATGTAGAATTTCTCGAGTGGCGCCGAAAACGGGATTGCCGGCACGTCCGGAGCGGTCACGCGCACGATAGGAGCGTCGAGGCAATCGAACGCCTCTTCTGCCAGTGTGGCGGATATCTCCGCACCGATGCCCAGTGTGCGATGGTCTTCGTGCACGATGACCACGCGGCTGGTCTTGGCGACCGACTCCAGCACCGTATCCTTATCGAGCGGGTTGAGAACGCGCAGGTCCACGACCTCGACATCCACGTCGTGCTCTTCCTTCATCTTCTCCGCGGCCTGCAGCGTGAGCTGCAGCGTGTAACCGTAGGAAACGGCGGTGATGTCCTTGCCTTCGCGGCGTACGGCCGCCTTGTAGATGTCCGTCACGTAGTCGTCTTCGGGAATGTCTTCCTTGATCGAGCGATAGAGCTTCTTGTGCTCGAAGAAGATGACCGGATTGTCATCGCGGATGGCGGCCTTCAACATGCCCTTCGCGTCGTACACGGTCCCGGGCGCAAGGACAACGAGGCCGGGCTCGTGTGCGAACCATGTGGTGTTGGTCTGCGAGTGGTAGAGACCGCCGCCGACCCCGCCACCGTAGCAAACCCGCAGCGTAAGCGGGCAAGTCTGGGTGCCGGCCGAGCGATAGCGCAGCTTCGCTGCCTGCTCCACGATGGCGTCCATCGCGGGCGTGATGAAGTCAGAGAATTGGATCTCCGGGCAAGGCCGCATCCCGGCCAGCGCCGCTCCGATGGAAGCGCTCACGATCACGCCCTCGGCCAGCGGCGAATCGATCACGCGGTCGGCGCCGAACTCCTCGAACAATCCCTTCGTGGCCTTGAAGACGCCGCCCATCACGCCGACATCTTCGCCAAGGATGAAGACGTTGGGATCGCGCTGCATCTCCTCGCGCAACGCCTGGGTGATCGCGTCAATGTAGGTGGTCAGTGCCATTGTCTTGTCCTGGCCTCTATTTGTTCGCGGGTGACGCCACCGCATCGCGGTACGTCCATGACTTCCGATTCAGTTCCCGGTCGCGGATAGAGAACGAGTACACGTGGTCGAGCGCCTCTTCCGGCTCCGGATACGGAGACTTGTCGGCGAACTCGACCGCCTTCTCGATCTCGGCATTGATCTCTTCCGTGATCTTCTGCTTCCAATCGTCGGACCAGAGGTTCTGACCCTTTAGGTAGCGCTCCATCGCGGGAATGGGGTCTTTCGCCTTCCACGCCTCGACTTCGGCCGGATCGCGATACTTAGCCGGGTCGATCTCCGAGTGTCCATACCAGCGGTAGGTCTTGCACTCGATGAGCGTCGGGCCGTTGCCTTCGCGTGCCCGGCGGATGGCCTCGCGCGCCACCCGGTAGACGGCGACCACGTCATTGCCATCCACCGTGATGCCGGGGAATCCGTAGGCCTCGGCTTTCACGCTGATGTCCTCGACCGCCGTCTGCAGCTTTACGCTGACCGATTCCGCCCAGCGGTTGTTCTCCACGATGTACACGATTGGTAGTTTCCGCACGCCGGCGAAATTCAGCGCCTCATGCCAGAAGCCCAGCGAGGTGGATCCGTCGCCCGAGAGCGCGACCACGATGTTGCGCTTCTTCTGTAGCTGGAAAGCCAGCGCCACGCCGGTACCGATGTTGAGCTGCGCCGCGATGGTGGAAGACGGCGTGATGACGTGCGTCTCGGCGTAACCGCAATGCGCCGGGCTCGAGCGGCCCTGGTCGGGCGAAGTCTTACGCGCGTAGAGCTGTGCGTACATCCGCTCCAGCGGCGTGCCCTTCATGATGTTGGTGACGAAGTTGCGATGCGCGGGCGCGATGTAGTCGTCTTTTTCGAGGTCGATCGTCGTGCCGACCTCGGTGGCTTCCTGACCCACCGCCGCGTAATAGTTGCCGGCAAACTTGCCCTGCTTGAAGAGCGTGCGGGCACGTTCTTCCACCATGCGACACTTCACCATGTAGTAGTACAGGCGCTTCAGTGTCTCGGGACTCGTTGGCGACGAGCCATTGCCTTGCGGCTTTGCCGCAGACCCGGCAGCCGGGGCTTTCGTCTCTTTGTTCTGGGCCGGAGCTGGGCGCTCCTTGGGCTTGGTGGCCATAGTATGTGCCTCGGAAAACCCTAATTGTAGCGCAGACCCCGGCCCTCACGTTCCTAGATAGCCAATAGAGAGACCGAGCCGTCAGGTTACTTTCCCGACACGCGGTACTCCACAACCGTGTGAATAATTTTGTGGATAATAGACTGCCAACCCGTAATGAGCGCTACTCATCACGCTAGAAATGGCATTCTGCTTTTCTGTGGTCAACCAGGCCCCGACGAGGGCTGTGGACGACAATCGCACGATGGCATAGCTTGTCGTAAGGGTTACACGTCCGGTAATCACCGATGTCCAAACAGATGTCGAAGCAAAGACTCGATCGCTTATTGGTCGAACGCGGGCTGGTTCCCAGCCGCGAACGCGCCCAGGCGCTGATCCTGGCTGGCAGGGTGCTCGTCAACGAGCAGAAGGTCGAAAAGGCTGGAGCTGGGGTCGAAACAGACGTCGCCATCCGGCTGCTGGGGGAGGGCTTGCGGTACGTAAGCCGCGGAGGTCTGAAGCTGGAGCATGCGCTCGCCCATTGGGGGATCGACCTCGTGGGACGAACTTGCATGGACGTGGGGACCTCCACCGGCGGCTTCACCGACGCCATGCTGCAACACGGCGCCGCGCAAGTGATCGCGGTGGATACCGGTTATGGTCAGATAGCGTCGGCGCTGCGCGGCGATGCCCGGGTCCGCTTGTTGGAACGCACCAATGCCCGCAACCTGACCTCCGCGCAGGTAGCGCCGCTCGCTGGTGCGCCCGTCACTTTCCTCGCCATGGACGTGTCTTTTATCTCTGCTACACTCGTCCTCCCCGCGGTGGTCAACAGTCTGCGTGAGCTTTCCGGCGCTTCTCCACTAGAGTCTGTAGTCCTGGTGAAGCCGCAGTTCGAGGCGGGGAAAGGAAACGTGGGCAAAGGCGGCATCGTGCGCGATGCGGCGGTGCAGCATTCGGCGGTGGAACGCGTCCGCGAAGCTGTGCAAGCACTCGGCGGAACGGACATCGAAGTCGCCGATTCTCCCATCACCGGGGCCGAGGGAAACAAAGAGTTCCTGCTGCACGCGACATTCGCGGCAACGCGCCAAGGGAAAGAATGAAGAGCGTCGCCATCATCTCGAAGCCGGGCCGGCCGCAGCTGCCGGAAGTGGCGGCACGTCTGGTCAAGTGGCTCAAGGCACACAGCTACGCCGTTCTCGCCGACACGGACACCTGCAGCGTTCTCCCGGGCCTCGAATGCGTGGCGCGGGAAACCATCGCTGCGCGCAAACCTGAGTTCGTCGTCGTAGTGGGCGGAGATGGGACCATGCTCGCAGCCGCGCGCGCAGTGGCAAAGGCGGGCATCCCGATACTCGGCGTGAATCTCGGTTCGCTCGGCTTCATGACGGAAGTCCGCCTCGAGGAGCTGGAGGCCACGCTCGACGCCGTCGAGCGCAAGCAGGCCGTGTTCGACGTGCGTGCCATGCTGCGCTGCGAGTTGGTGCGCGATGGCAATGCCGCCGAAGAGTATGAGGCGCTCAACGACATCGTCGTGAATAAGGCGGCGCTGGCGCGCATGGTCGACTTCGACGTGTACGTCAACCGGCAGTTCGTGTCGAACTATAAGGCAGACGGTGTCATCGTCGCGACGCCGACCGGCTCCACAGCGTATTCCCTGGCTGCCGGCGGCCCTATCCTCACGCCCACGGTAAATGCCTTCGTGATAACGCCGGTCTCGCCTCACGCGCTGACCAACCGGCCCTTGGTCGTCCCGGACGAGTCGGAGATCGCGATCGAAGTGAAGCAGCCGCAAGAAGAGGCGTATCTCACCGTCGACGGACAGACGGGCGAACCCTTGCGCCAAGGCGACCGCATCGTCTGCCGCAAGTCGAAACACACCATCCAGCTGCTCCATCTGCCGCAGCGCAGTTTCTTCGACGTGCTGCGGACAAAACTGAAGTGGGGAGAGCGCTAGATGAAGCTTTGCCGATTGCTTCCTCTCGTCTTCCTCGCTGCGTCCCTCTTCGCGCAGCGCCCGGCCGCGGACACCATCATCACCAACGCCAAGGTGTACACCGTCGAGAAGGAGCATCCGCGGGCGGAAGCCATCGCCATCCTGCGCGAGCGCATCGTCGGCGTCGGTTCAGCCGCCGAGATTGACGCCTGGCGCGGGCCCGAGACCAAGGTGATCGACGCCCACGGACACCTGCTGCTGCCCGGCTTCAACGACGCGCACACGCACTTCGTCGACGGCGGCGTGCAGCTCGACAGCGTCGAGCTGAAGGACGCGCCTTCGCCCGAGGAATTCGCCAAACGCATCGGCGAACGCGCCCAGCAGCGTCCCGGCGAGTGGATCGTTGGCGGCGACTGGGACGACCAACGGTGGACGCCGGCGCAGCTCCCCACGCGGCAGATGATCGACGCCGTCACCGGCAGCACGCCGGTCTTCGTCGGCCGCTACGACGGCCACATGTCACTGGCCAACTCGGCGGCGTTGCGTCTCGCCAAGGTCACGGCGAAGACGCCCGACCCGCCCGGCGGCGCCATCGTCCACGACGCGCAGGGCAATCCCACCGGCGTCCTCAAAGACGCCGCCATGAACCTGGTGTGGAAGGTCATGCCTGGCCTCACGCACGACCAGCGCGCCGCCGCCATCAAGCGCGCGCTCGCCTACGCCGCCTCGCTGGGCGTGACCAGCGTGCAGCACATGAACCCGTCCTATGACGACGTGCGCGCCTACATGGAGTTCGCCGAGCGCGGCGAGCTGACCGCGCGCATCTATGCCGCGCCCATGGAGACCGGCTGGCAGGACCAGGCCAAGCTCGGCGTCCAACGCGCATTCGGCTCGTCCTACCTCCGGCTCGGCGCGCTCAAGGGCTATGCCGACGGCTCACTCGGCTCCACCACCGCCTACTTCTTCGCGCCATACACGGACGCGCCCAACACGCGTGGCCTGCTCGCCGACGAGATGCATCCCATCACCGCCATGCGCGGCCGCCTGATGAAGGCGGACGATGCCGGATTGCAGCTCTGCATCCACGCCATCGGCGACAACGCCATCTCCATCATCCTCGACATCTTCAGCGACATCGTGAGCGCCAACGGCGCGCGCGACCGCCGCCTCCGCATCGAGCACGCGCAGCACATGGCGGCAAAGGACTTCAAGCGCTTCGCCGAGCTGGGCGTGATCGCCAGCGTGCAGCCGTACCACGCCATCGACGACGGCCGCTGGGCGGAGAAACGCATCGGCCCCGAGCGCATCAAGACCACTTATGCCTTCCGCACGTTCCTTGATAACGGCGTGCGCCTCGCCTTCGGCACCGATTGGACGGTCGCGCCGCTCGACCCGCTGCAGACCATTTACGCCGCGGTGACCCGTGCAACGCTCGACGGCAAGAACCCCGACGGCTGGGTGCCCGAGCAGAAGCTGACCGTCGCCGAAGCCGTCGAGGCCTACACCGCCGGCTCGGCCTACGCCGAGTTCCAGGAAAAAGAGAAAGGGACGATCGCCGCCGGCAAGCTTGCCGACGTCGTCCTCCTCAGCGACGACATTTTTTCCATCCGCCCCGAAGCGATCAAGGACGTGAAGGTGGACCTGACCATCGTCGGCGGCAGAGTGGTCTTCGAGAGGAAGTAACTAACGGCCGGCGGCTGAGAATCTTTCGAGAACCAAGATCGCGCCCGCAATCAGGGCCATCGCCAGCCAAAAGCCGCTGTGCTCGTCAACGAACCCTGGCACCCCAAACCTTAGAACGA
Source organism: Candidatus Korobacter versatilis (assembly GCA_016185395.1). GTDB lineage: Bacteria > Acidobacteriota > Terriglobia > Terriglobales > Acidobacteriaceae > JACPNR01. The sequence goes on along the minus strand of JACPNR010000004.1, from coordinate 137,317 downwards.
AGTGAACCTTCGCAACGAGATAGGTCGCAAATAGCAGGACAAGGAGCACGGTAAGAGCAGTTCGAACAGGTCTTGACGTGCTCTCTGACGTTTCCATTTTCCCTGCTAATTCGCGCTGATGTTAATGGCCGATTTGCGTGGCTCGGCGATCGAGGCCAGCGGATCCTTCGCGCCCTCCTTCGGCGCGATCCAGCGCGGCTCGTTGGCGATGATGTCCTTCAGCAGCTTCTTGTCGTCCGCCGTCGGCAGCCACTCGCCCAGCTTCTGCGGGTACTCCTTCTCGTCCACCGCCGCGCCCGTCTGCGGATGGAAGCGCTGCTCCTTCCACTTGCCGATGGCGCGGTTGAACTTGATGTCCGGCGCATACAGCGGCTCGCTGCCCGGCTTGAGCGAAGCGTTGAAACGCTGCACCAGCCCGGAGACCTCGTCGCGGTACAGGTTGCGGTTGTAGTCGTTGATGTCGTCGAGGTCGGGCGCGGTCGCGTTCCTGGGCTCGTCGTAGCGGCCCTTGAGTCCCCATACGTAGGCCCAGTGCGCGGACGACGAGTTGTCGGTGCCGAACAAGTCGTACGAACCGGAGATCCACTTGTTGAGATATTTCTGGATCAGCCACGGCGGGATGACGCCGCCCTCGACCACGCGGCGCAGGCCGTCGTTACCCGTGCCCATGTGGAAGGCTTCCTCACGCAGCATGTAGCTCATCGAGCGGCCGATGGGTGCGAACGCGCTGAACTTGAGCATCTGCAACTGGAACTTGCCGTCGCGGTCCACGAAGTCGGTGTAGGTGAAGAAGTCCATCCAGTTGTCCACTTCCTCGTTGAAGGCGTTGAGCAGCCGCTTGTTCTCGAACGCACGCCGCTCGAGCATCTTCTGCGCCTCCACCTTGCCGGTCGAGCCGAAGTGGTCGATGAGGACGGCGCACATCTGCCACCCGTGGCGCATCTCCTCGATCATCACCCGCGTCAGCGCGCGGCGGTCCCAATCGGTCGGCGCCGACTGGAACAGCCAGCGCTGCTGCTCTACCGACGCGAACTCGGTGTCGCCCTGGTAGACGATCATGTTGAGCATGGCGTCGCGCATGTTCTGCGTGGGGATCTGGCGCACGGACTCCCACTTCGGCCGGCCCTTGTAGTGCCCGAACTGGATCTCGTCGGTCTCGATCGCGCCGTAGAGCGTGTCGAAGTGGAAGCCGCGGATGTCGTCGTGGTCCACGCCGACCTCCTTGCGCCAATCGTCGAACAGCCCGACCCAATCGCTGAACGTCCCGATCTTAAATACTTTTCCTGGCATGATCTCCTCGGTTACAACTTCACCCAAACCGCTTTTGTCTCGGTGTAGTGCTGCAATGCGTCGGCGCCCAGGTCGCGGCCGAAGCCGGACTGCTTGTACCCGCCGAACGGCAACGACGCGTCGCCGTCGCCATATGTGTTGATCCAAACGGTTCCGGCCTTCAGGCGCCGCGAGAGCGCGTGCGCGCGCTTGATGTCCGACGTCCAAATGGCCGCCGCGAGACCGTAGATGTTCTTGTTGGCGAGTTCCGCGACCTGCTCGATGTCGTCGAAGGTGAGCGTGGCCAGCACCGGCCCGAAGACCTCTTCCTGCGCGATCTTCATCTCGTTCTTCACGCCGGAGAAGATAGTGGGCTCGATGAAGAACCCCTTGCTGCCATCCACCGACGCGCGGTTCCCACCGGCGGCGAGCTGCGCGCCTTCCTGCTTGGCGCCCGCGATGTACCCGAGCACCGTGTTCATCTGCTGCTCGCTCACGATGGCGCCGAGCCGCGTCTTCGGGTCGAGCGGGTCGCCCGGCTTCATCTTCTTCGACGACTCGACCAGCTTGGTCAGGAACTCGTCCTCGATCTTCTTTTCGACGAACAGCCGCGAGCCCGCCGAACAGACCTCGCCCTTGCCGTAGAAGATGCCGTTGATGGCGCCGCGAACGGCTTGGTCGATTGGCGCGTCGGCAAACACGATGTTGGGTGACTTCCCGCCCAGCTCGAGCGTCACCCGCTTGAGCGTGTCCGCGGCCGACCGCATGATCTCCTTGCCGACGGCGGTCGAGCCGGTGAAGGCGATCTTGTCCACGTCGGTGTGGCGGACGAGTGCCGCGCCCGTCTCCGGCCCGCCGGTGACCACGTTGAGTGCGCCCGCCGGCAACCCCGCTTCCACCGCCAATTCCGCGAAGCGCAGCGCCGTGAGCGGCGTCTGTTCGGCCGGCTTGAGGACAACGGTGTTGCCGCAGGCCAGCGCCGGCCCGAGCTTCCAGCTCGCCAGCAGCAGCGGGAAGTTCCACGGCACGATGGCGCCGACCACTCCCACCGGCTCACGCAGCGTATAGGTGAACGCACTCGCCGCCGAGTTGATGGTGTCGCCGTGGATCTTCGTCGCCCATCCCGCGTAGTAGCGGAATACATCGACGATCATTGGCATGTCGATGTAGCGTGACTCGAAGATGGGCTTGCCGTTGTCGAGCGTCTCAAGCTCCGCCAACTCGTCGATGTTTTGCTCGATCAGGTCGGCGATGCGCCACAGGACCTTGCCGCGCTCACTCGCCGCCATCAGCGACCATGAGCCCTTGCTGCGGTCGTCGAACGCCTTGCGCGCAGCGCGGACGGCCGCGTCCACCTGCGACGCGTCCGCTTCCGCTACCTGCGTGAGCGCCTCACCGGTCGCCGGGTTGATGGTCGGGAACGTCTTTTTCCCTTCCACCCACTCGCCGCCGATGAAGAGCTTGCCGGGCTTTACTTGCGCTTTGCTCGCAGCAATCATTATTTCGCCTTGAACTCCGCCGGACGCTTCTCCACGTACGCGTTCAGGCCTTCTTTCGCGTCCGAGCTCTTGAACAGCAGCGACTGCAGCTCGCGTTCGATGGCGAGGGCGGACTCCATCGGGATCTCCCAGCCCGTCTGTACGCTGCGCTTGATGTGGCCCACGGCCATCGCCGCCTTGTTCGGCGGGCAGAACTGGCGCGCGTACTCCATGATGTTGTCCATAAAGTTCTCGCGCTCGAAGATGTCGTTGACAATGCCCATCTCCTTCGCCTCTTCGAACGTGAACGTGTTGCCCGTGACCATCAACTCGATGGCCTTGGACTTCCCGACCAGGCGCGAAAGACGCTGCGTTCCGCCGGTGCCGGGGAGCACGCCGAGGTTGACTTCGGGCAATCCGCACTTGCCCGCGTCGCGGCGCGCGATGCGGATGTCCGCCGCCATCGCGATCTCGAGGCCCCCGCCAACGGTGTGTCCGTTCAGCGCCGCAATCACCAGCTTGGGCGTGTGCTCCAGGCGCAGCAGCGTCTCGTTCGCATGCAGGCAGAAGTAGTACTTGAACACCGGGTCGACCGAGGCGAGCATCTTGATGTTCGCGCCGGCGGAGAAGAACTTATCGCCGTTGCCGGTCAGCACGATCACGTGCACGTCGTTGTCGAAGCGCGCCGTGAGGATGGCCTCGTCGAGCTGCCGGTTCATCTCATAGGTGTAGGTATTCGCCGGCGGATCATTCATCTCGATGATGCCGACGCCGCCGTCCTTGCGGTAATTCACCAGCGTCTTGGTCGCCTCTGTAGTTGTCGTAGCCATAAAGCTCCTTTATCGAAATCGAACTCTGGAACCCCTAGACTTTTCGCGGCCGCCTGCCGCGGAGATTGCCGGTGCCGCCGGCCGGCCGCGTGATGCCGCTCAAGAAAATGTCGCCCATCTGGCGGCTGAGCGCTTCCGCGTCCGCATCCACCCGTGGATTGTGCCAGGTGTAGAACCAGTTCATCATGCCGAATAGGCTGAGCACGGCGATGCGCGCGGGGAATTCTAGTCCCTTGGCACGCTTCAGGTCTTCGAGCAGCTCGAGACAGATGCGATAGTACTCGCGCTTGATGGCGGCGATCTCCTGGCCGTAACCGTTCTTGAGCGTGTCATCCTCGTGCGAGAGCACGCTCATCGCCTTCTTGTTCGCCAGGAAATATCCCAGATGATTGCTGATGAAGATGCGTACGCGCTCTTCCGGGTCCTTCCCCACGGCAAGGCGCTCTTGGACGCGGTCAATGATGGTGCGGAAGGTCGTCCGTTGAATCAGGTAAAGCAGCTTCTCTTTGGATTCGAAGTAGTGGTAGAGGCCGGCGAGGGACATGCCGCTCGCGCGCGAAAGGTCGCGCATCGAAGCGCCTTCGTATCCCTTCTCGTAGAACACGTCGGTGGCATGGCGCAGTATCTCGCCGAGACGGCGGTCGAAGGAGCGCGCGGCACTGCCCGTGGGCAGGCGAGTGGCGGAGCGCTTCGCCGAGATGGCAGCAATAGCCATGGCTGACAATACCGAACGAACGTTCGATATTATGATGGACGATGCGCTAGGTCAAGTTGCTGCTGCAAAGAAAAGACGGGCGAGGTCGCCCGCCTTACCACGAGCATCACCTCACGGCCAGACGCCTCGCGTGCGCGTCGCCACCGCGACGCGGTCGATCGCCAGGATGAACGCGCCGGTGCGCATGTCCACGTTGTGCGTGGTCGCCATCGCGAGCACGTCGTTGAACGAGCGCACCATCACCTTCTCCAGTTTCTTGTTGACCACGTCCTCGTCCCAGAAGTCGGCGGCCAGGTCCTGCACCCACTCGAAGTAGCTGACGGTCACGCCCCCCGCGTTCGCCAGGATGTCCGGCAGTACCATGACTCCCTTCTTGTGCAGGATCTGGTCGGCGGCGGGCGTGGTGGGGCCGTTGGCGGCCTCGGCCACGATCTTCGCCTTGATGCGGTCGGCGTTTGCTGCGGTGATCTGGTTTTCGAGCGCGGCAGGAATAAGGATGTCGCACTCGGCCTCGAGCACCTTGGCGTTGTCGATGGGTTCACTGCCGGGGAAACCGGCGACCGACCCGGTCTTCTGCTTGTGCTTGAGCAGCGCCGGAACATCGAGGCCGCGTTGGTTCATGACGCCGCTCTTGGAATCGCTGACGGCAATGACCTTCGCACCCTCGTGGTAAAGCAAGTCCGCCGCGATCGAGCCGGCATTGCCAAAGCCCTGGATGGAGACCGTCGAGTGCTTGAGGTTGATGTTCTTCTCGCGGCAGGCCTCGCGGATGACGAACACGCAGCCGCGGGCGGTGGCCTCGTTGCGGCCGAGCGAACCGCCAAGGAAGATCGGCTTGCCGGTCACGACGGCGGGCGCGCTACCTCCCGCCATCATGCTGAATGTGTCCATGATCCACGCCATGATCTGGCCGTCGGTGTAAACGTCGGGCGCGGGGATATCGCGGTCTGGCCCGATGATGACGGATATCTCCGCCGCATAACGGCGCGTCAGCCGCTCGAGTTCGCCCTTGGAGAGCTTGTGCGGGTCGCAGATGATCCCGCCCTTGGCGCCGCCCAGCGGGATGTTGACGGTCGCGCACTTCCAGGTCATCCAGGAAGCGAGCGCCTTCACCTCGTCGAGCGTGACGCCGGGGTGGTAGCGGATGCCTCCCTTGCCCGGCCCGCGGGCCACGTTGTGCTGCACGCGGTAGCCGTCGAAGACCTTGATGGTACCGTCGTCCATGCGGATGGGAAGCGAGAGGACGAGGCACCGGCGCGGGCTGGAGAGCATGGCGCGCAGGCCAGGCTCGAGGTTGAGTTTCGCCGCCGCAGTCTCGAACTGCTGCTTGGCGATGTGAAATGGGTTGAGATCTTCCTGGACGGGGACCGGCGGGCTTGCGATGGCCATTGCGCCTCCTGGGCTGGACAGGATCGAGGCCGCTGCTCGGCATGGGCGCCCGGGAACGGGAGAGGCATCTACGGCAGCACGCGTGACTATCTAACCGATGTTGGCCCGCTAGCTCCCGACCGGCCGACCTGAAGGAGAGCCATGCCAGAGTTCGTGAAACACGTCGAGCAGATCCGCGCGCGCGCCGAAGGCAAGCTGGAAGAAGGCGCCGTCACCGAATCATATAAAGGTGACGTGAGGAACACAATCTCCATCCTCAATGAAGCGCTCGCCACCGAGATCGTGTGCGTCCTGCGCTACATGCACCATTACTTCATGGCGACCGGCGTCCATGGCAAGAGCGTTGCGGGCGAGTTCAAGGAGCACGCCGACGCCGAGCGCGAGCACGCCGACGCCCTCGCCGAACGCATTCAGCAGCTCGGCGGCAAGCCTGATTTCAACCCCGCTTCCCTGCTCCAGCGTTCCGTCTCGCAGTACATCGAGGGCGAGACACTCGCCGACATGATCAAGGAAGACCTCATTGCCGGGCGCATCGTCATCGAGGTCTACCAGAAGATGGTCCGGCATTTCGGCAACGGCGATCCCACCACCCGCGTCATGATCGAAGGCATCCTTGCCGACGAAGAAGAACACGCCAGCGACCTCTCAGACATGCTCTTTGTCGTGGACCCCGCGAGCGGCAAAACGCAGGGACAGGATCCGGGGACGAACCCGCTGAAAGAAGGCGCTTCGTCGTCGAAGAGCGAACCTCAGCAGCGAGATGCGGCGCGGTCACCCAGCGAACCTCAGGAAGCTTTGGCTGAATTGGAGCGCAAGCAGCGCGCCAAGAAGAATGGGAAGAAGGACCGCGCGGCGTAGGCCACGCAGTTCGTACGAGGCGGGCGCTGCCCGCCTCATTTATTTTGGTGGGGTGGCGGCAGTGGGCTGATCCGCGGCTTCACGTTCGCCCAGCAAAATGCGCTTCACGCGGTTGCGCTCGTACGGCCGCAGCTCGCCCCCAACGCGGACCACGACCTGCGCACCGTCGATTGAGATCACGTCGCCGGTGATGGTGCTGCCGTCGCGCAACTCCACGGTGTCATAGCTAAGGCCACCGAGTTCGTAGGTCACCATGCCGCCGGACACGTCATTCGGCGTGACGTTCCAGACGAAATGTCCGGTGTGAAAGCCTTCCTTGGCGAACTCCAGATCATGGCGGCCGACGGTGATCTTCACCTGGATGGGAGTGCTGCCCACACTCTGTCCATCCACTTTGAGACTTGCGCCGGGCGGCACGGAGTACACGGTGGTGGTGATCGTCTTGGGCGCGGAGAAACGCGCCAACTCGCCGCTCATTTCGCGTGCCTCGAGCTTCATGCTCACCGGGGTGCCGAGGGTGGAGACGTTCAGCGGAAACTTCGTCATCTCGCCGGGCCCCAGGTTGCTGATCGAGATCCAGCCTTCTCCCACACGGACCTGATTGTCGTCGAACAGATAAAGATTGAAGTCTGCGCGGTCGATCTTCTTCGGCCACATGCTGCGTGCCGTGACTTCCATGGTGTACGACTTCTGGCCCTTGTATTTGCCCACCTCCTGCAATTTCCCGAAGGTGAAGTGCAGGACGGGGCTGGCCTCGGGCCAGTCGATCGCCTTCACCGCGGTCGAGTCCTTAGCGAAGGCGAACGGCGCCAGGAGCAACAGAGCAAGAGCCAACACGGCTTGTCGTCTCATAAGGCTTCCAAAGCGAGGCATTCTATCGCCTTTTCCGCGCCGCCCGGTGAAACGCGCGGGTCTTGCACTCTAGTTCCGGATGTCCGCCATCAGGCGCTCGACCTCGGCCTTCACGCTTGCATCGAGGGGAAGCAGCGGCAGCCGCGGTGGGCCGCCGTAGTATCCGTTCAGGTCCATCGCATACTTGGTCGCGGGAATGCCATGCCTCACCACCAGCGCCGTGGAGGCCTCGCGGATGCGCTCCTGCTTCTCCTCCGCCAGCTGCATGTCGCCGTCCTTCCAGGCGGCGAAGATCTCGAAGCACGCCGTCGGCGCCGGGTCCGCGAACGCGAGCACCGCGCCCACCGCGCCGGCGTCGAGCGAAGCCTTGAGCTTGTGCGCCGAGCCGGCCACCACTTGAAAACCAACTTCCTTCGTCCGCGTCTTAAGATTCGACCTCGGCGCCGACACCGGCGCTGCGGTCGCAACGGCTGCGCCGCCCAACGACTGCGCCGGAACGAACTCTGCCATGGGCGCGCTGCCAGCCGCAGGCGCCGCCAGCATGCGTCTGGTTACGGCTTGCTGCACTTCCGTCACCGTGGCCTGCCGCTTGATGTGGCGCGTGGCCGTGACCATGTGCTTGATCTTCTCCACGTCGCCGCCCGATTCCTTGATGCCGAGGATGTTGCGGTGCTCGGCGAGTTGCGTCACCAGGTCTTCCGGCAGGTCGTAGCCGGTGAACGCCGGGACGCTATATAGAAGGATAGGTAGCGGCGACCGGTCGGCCACGAACCGATAGAAAGCCAGCACCTCCGCCGCTCGCATCTGCGGCTTGTAATAGTGCGGTGTACGGATGAGCGCCACGTCGTAGCCGAGCTTGGCGGCGTACTCGGTGAGTTCGAGCGTCGTCCGCGCGGATTCCGCGCCGCTGCCGGCGATGAGCACCTTCTCCGGCGTGACCGCATGGCGCGCCGCCTTCATCACCTCGCGCTTCTCTTCGTCGCTCAGCATCACCGCTTCGCCGGTCGAGCCCAGCACCACAACGCCAGCGACCGGCGACTTCGAGTAACGATCGAGATTGTGCTCCAGCTTGCGGAAGTAGACGGAGCCGTCCGGATAGAACGGCGTCGTGACCGCGGGAAAGATTCCGTGAAGGAGCATCCAGCTACTCAGTAGACCTTTATCTCTACGAGATTACCATCCGGATCGCGCAGGAACGTCGACAAGCTCTTCCCCTCCGCGCCGGTGGTGACTTCAGCGGGTAGCGGCGTGAGTCCCACGCGCTTGAGCGCCCCGATCACTTCGTAGATCGACGTCCCGTTCGCCACCAGGCAGAAATGCGTCTCGGTGAGGTTCGCGTTCGGCGCCGGATTCGTCGGCGTCGCTTCAAACAGGTCGAGGATGGCAGACCCTGCCCCCAGCGTGACGACCTTGTATCCCGCCTTGGCCACGCCCTCGTGCTCGATGCTCAGCCCAAGGCCGTCCTTGTAGAACTTCACCATCTCGGGCAGGCGCTTGGTGACGAGCGCCATGTGGTCGAAACCTTTGTAGCTGATCACGTAAGAAGCAATACCACAGTGGGCGCGGAAGCGGCAGAGGTTTTTCTGGTCACGCTCGCCAGATCGCCGCCAGCGCGCGGCGAAAGTTCCCGCCCAGGATGAGCTCGATGTTCGCGTCGGAGTAGCCGCGCCGGATGAGCCCCTCGGTCAAGTCGTAGATGCGCTGCGGATGGTCGAGCCCGGCGATGTCCCCGCTCGCGGGCGCATTCTCTTTGTAGCCCGTCAGCATCCGGCGATGCAGTACCGGTGGAAGCTTGTCGTAGCCGTCGAGGTCGATGTCGCTGCCTACGCCCACGTGCTCCACCCCGGCGAGTTTCGCGACGTGATCGAAGTGGTCGAGCACGTCTTCGAAAGTCGCGACGCCGCTCGTGCGGACGAACATCCGCACGGCGCTGATGCCCATCACGCCTCCGCCCGCCGCCAGCTGGCTTATCTGCGCGTCCGTCTTGCACCGCGGGTGAGGACTCAGGGCGCGGCAGTTCGAGTGCGAGACGACCGCCGGCCGGCGCGCGATGGCGAGTGTCTCCATCGTCGTGCGGTCGCCGCAGTGGGAGAGGTCGACCGCGATGCCAACCTCGTTCATCCGGCCAACGATGCTCGCACCGAAAGCGGTGAGGCCGCCATCCGGCCGCTCCTCGTACCCGCTACCGATGGCGTTGCGCAGGTTGTAAGTAAGCTGCGAGACGCGCTGCCCGGCGGCGTGGAATGCGTCCACGTCGGAGACACTGCGGAAGTGCTCAGCATTTTGGAAACCGAGGATGATGCCGACCTTCCCCGCATGCTTCGCGAACGTGAGGTGCGCGGCGGTGTCGATGCGCACGAGTTCGTCCGGATGCGCCGCGATGAAGCGGTTCCATGCCGCGAGGATGGTGGTTGCATCGTCGAAAGCGTTCGCGCCGTATCCCCAGCCGATGTGGAAGGCGTTGATGCCGGATCCGCGGTAGCGCGCGAAATCCGCCGCAGTGAACGTCTCCGGATGCGAGAACCAGCTCGTGGTCTTGGGGCCGGGTTGCGGAAGCACGTCGAGGAAAGCGCCCAGCTTGAACTGGCTGAGCATGTCGATCACCAGCGAACGCTGCACCACCTCGATGCAGCGCGCGGAATAGTGGCGCGGGGAGTCGGCGAAGAGCAGGAACCGCCCGCGCAGTACCGCTGGCGCTGCGATGAAAGCGCCGAGCGCCTTCATCGCCTCGCGTCGCGTGGATTGTCCTTTGTCCTTTGTCACTTGTGCTTCGTCACTTCACCGCCTGTATCCGTTGGATCAAGGTCTTGTCGTCAGGCAGCAGCTCAGAGTGCGGCAGCCGTCCCACGAGCTCGCGCCAGTTCGCGCCGTCCGTCCCGGCGAAGACTTTCTCGAAGATGGGGAGCGCCTCGTCCACCCGCTTCATGTTGACCAGCGCGACCGCGTGCCAGAAACGCATCTCGGCCAGCCGGCTAGCCGGCACGCCCTCTGTCCCGACCGCAATCTGCTCCGCGGCAGCGTATTCGCGCAGCGCACCTTCCTGGTCTTTGTGCTCTACCGCAAGGTCGCCCGCGTTCATGTGGTTGTAAGCGCGTTGCAGCGCGCCCAGGCGGCGCAGTTCCTGGAGCGGGTACTCCGCATCATCCACGCGCAGGTCGAAGATGCGGTCTTCCCACGGCCTGCCGCTCGATTTCGCCTTGACCACAATGAGCGCGGCGGACTGCCGCCCACGAATGTCGCCACCAACAGATTGCGCCGCGTCGAGCGCGGCGAGCATCCGCTCCGCGAGGTCGCCCTTGGATTGCTCAAAGGCCTTCGCCATCGCCGGCCAGACTCTGTCGTTGGACATGAGGTTGGCTTGGACGGAATAGTTCTTTCCCCAAGAGATCCTGCCGTCCATCCCGGCCGGCAGGCGCTGCCGATCGATCTCCGCGGTCGGCGTGTCGCCGCCTGCGACATGTCCGGCTGCCTCAATGTCCTTCCCGCCGGTCCAGACCACAACATCTCCCTGAGCGTCGATCATGGCGACCTGCCGAACGCCGCGCCCATGGTCTGCCATCAGCAAGCCACGTAGCGTGTCGCGGGCAGTCTTCCCGGTCTCCATCAGCTCCAGCCCATTCTTCCCGTAGCTCGGGTCCACGAACGACTGCGTCGCCACTGCCCCGACTCCCGCCTCCGCCCACGGGACGATCTGTCCGACCGAGAACCAGTGTGACTGCACCGCGACGCCGATCTCGCCCGTCTGCGGGTCGCGCGCCACGATCGAGAACGTGCTCACCGGCCGCAGCGGACGCTCGGGCATCTGCGCGATGAGCGTGGTGGAAAGAAGAAGGGAAAAAACAAGGCGCTTCATGGCATACCTCGAAGGCCCAAACCTACCACAGGGACGCTGGGGCACGGCGACCCCAACAGCAATACCTCTGTGCCTCTGTGACTCTGTGGTGGATTCCCTGTTACGCCGCGCGGTTCGGGCCAAGCTGCAACGCATCCTGCGAACCGAACTGTGGCAGGAAGATGCTGACGGTCGTCCCCCGCCGCGGCCCTTGCTGCGATGACCGCACGCGGATCGAACCGTAGTGCCGGCGGATGATGTTGCTCGTCACCCACAGCCCCAACCCGGTGCCCCGCTGTTCGCTGGTCGAGAAGAAGGCCTCGAAGACGCGTTCCAGGTTCTCCGGCGCGATGCCCGCGCCACTGTCGGCAACGGTGATGCGAACGCCTCCGCGTCCCAAGCCTCGCCCCTTGACCTGCCGCACGCGGACGACCACGCAGCCCTCGAGTCCGATGCTGGTGAGTGCATTGGCAACGAGGTTCGCGATCGCCGCCCGCAGCTCGACGGCGTGGCCGCTCAACAGAGCTTCCGCCGGCAGGTCGGCAGTGAGGCGCACGTGTTGCTCATTCGCCTGCGCGCGGAACAGGTCCAGCACCTCGCGCATCAACGTCACCACGTCGACCGGAGCAGTGCCGGCCGAGCGCTGATAGAGGCCGAGCAACTGGCGGGCGATGTGCGTGATCCGGTTGGTCGCCTCGGTCGCGATCTCCAGGCAGTGTTCGTAGTCGGCCGTGCCCGGCGTCGCGCCCTTCATCAGGTAGAGCGCGCCGGAGATCGCCGCCAGCGGATTGTTCACCTCGTGCGCCAGCTCGGCCGCGATGCGTGTGGACGCGGTAAGCCGCTCCCGCTCCGCCTTCAGCTCTTCCATCCGCCGGCGATGGGTCACGTCGAGGTTCACTCCGATGAGCGTCGGCCCCGTGATGCGCTGGATGCGCTCGCCGCGCGAGGCTATCCAAATGGTCTCGCCGTCCTCCTTGGTGTAGCGGAACTCGATCTGGAACGAGCCGGCAAGCTCCGTGTCTTCGAGCGTGCGTTGCACGAAGCGCCGGTCATCGGGATGCACGCGCTCCATCACGGCCTGCAGCGGCTCTTCGCGCATCACAGGTTTCTCCCGACCAAAATCCGTCCAGCGAAAGTATCCCCGCGTGAGCGACGCCTCCCACGGCCACAAGTGCGCGGCACGATACGAGAGTCGCAGCTTCTCCTCGCTCTGCTGGATGGTCTCGTGCGATTGCTTGATCGAGCGCGCCATGCGGGCAAACGCATCGGCGAAGGCGCGGATCTCCGAGGGTCCCGCGCGCGGTACCACGGAATCGAAATCGCCCAGCCGCATCGCTTCCACGCGTTTCGTCAGGACGGTCAACGGCCGCGACATCAGGTGCGCCAGTGCAAACGCGAGTCCCGCCGCGAGCGCGAGGAAAACTGCCGCGATCAGTTCGAAGCGCTGGCGCAGCCGCACCGCCGAGGGTTGCAACAGCTCCGCCACCGGCACCTGGGCGACCACGCACCCTTGGCCCGGGAGCGCGCTCGCCGCCACCAGTATGCGCTGCTTCCCTGTCCGCACTGCACCGGAGCCGCTCTCATTCGCGCAGTAGCCGGCGAGTGCTTGCAGTGCCGCGGGTGAAACATCCATCGGGACGAGCGGCTGGCCGTTCGTGTTGAGCAGTCCTATGGCGCCGGCAGTCCCAGGTTGAAACGGGGTGCGCAGCACTTCTTCCATCGCTGCGCCCGCGAAGACGGCCGCCAGCTTGCCCTCGCTCCACGCATCTCTCACTGCTACGGAAAGGTTCAGCCCGCGGCCGTCACGATAGAGCGCCGGATCCAGCGGGAGCGGTACACCATACTGCACCGCGCGCGTCCGGGGAAAAGTGAGAACGGCGTACCGCACGTGCTCGCGCCGCGCCCAGTCACCAAGCGCATCGGCAGCGCACGCGCGATTGACGGAGCCGCTCTGGTCGCAGTTCGAGGCCACGCTATCAAGCAACGCCTTGGCGCCTTGACGAGACAACGCAATACGGCTGATGAGCTGGTCGCGCCGCGCGTCGACCACCTGGCGCGCATCGCGCAGCCCGTCTTCCTGCAGGGCGTGCTCCAGCGTCGTCACGGTCGCGATGCCGGCTGCGATGGCGAACAGCAGCAGCAGGACGGTGAGCACAAACACGAGTTGGGCGCGAAAGGAGAGCATGCCGTTGACAACCAGACATGGCGTACTTCAGGACGAAGCGCGCACCGCGGCCAGATGTCGGCAGGATACGTCACGAAGCACGGGTGGGGTATAGGGGAAAACCTGAGGTGGGATGAAACAAAAGGCCTAGTCCTATCGGACACTGCCGGCATGGCCCTGGTCTAGGGGAATCCGCCTAGCGGCCGGCGGCGACATTGCGGTCGGCATGCAGATGTTGCAGCGCGCGGACCGTCACTTGTCCACGCTGCAGCGCGGCAATCCCCTCCGCGGCGGCCCGCGCGGCGGAGAGTGTGGTGATGGTCGGGATACGCTGCGTCACCGCGGCCCTGCGAATGGCTTTCTCGTCGAACCACGGCTCCGCGCCATGCGGCGTATTGAAGATGAGGTGGATCTTGTCGCCTTTGATGAGGTCGACCACGTTCGGCCGGCCCTCCTTCACCTTGAAGACGCGGTCGCACGCGATGTCCGCCTGGTTCAGCACGTCGGCCGTGCCGTGCGTGGCGACGATGTGGAAGCCAAGCTCGGCGAACTTGCGCGCGATCTCGGCTACATGCGGCTTATCTTTCTCCGACGCGCTGATGAAGATGGTCCCCGTCGTCGGCAGCAGTTGCCCGGCGGAGAGCTGCGCCTTGTAGAAGGCCTCACCGAAGCTGTCCGCCACGCCCATCACCTCGCCCGTCGAACGCATCTCCGGACCAAGCACCGTGTCCACGCCCGGAAACTTCGACCACGGAAACACCGGTGACTTCACGTAATAGCAGTTGCCCGTCGAGAGGTCGCTCACCCGCTCGATGTTCTCCGGCAGGAACTCGCGCAGTTTGCGGCGCGTCATCAGGCGCGCGGCGATCTTCGCCAGCGGCACGCCCGTCGCCTTCGAGACGTAAGGGACCGTCCTGCTGGCGCGCGGATTGACTTCGATCACGTACACCTTGTCCTTCTGGATGGCGAACTGGATGTTCACGAGGCCAATCACCTTGAGCGCTCGCGCCAGCTTGAAGGTGTACTCACGCATGGTCTTCAGGCAGTGCTCGGGGATGTCCACCGCGGGCAGCACGCAGCTCGAATCGCCCGAGTGGATGCCCGCCTCCTCGATGTGCTGCATGATGCCGCCGATAACGACGTCTTCGGAGTCTGAGAGCGCGTCCACATCCACCTCGGTCGCGTCTTCGAGGAACTTATCGACCAGCACCGGACGATCCTGCGAATACTCCACCGCTTCCTTCATGTAGCGCGTGATGGTCTCGTCGTCGTACGCGATGACCATCGCTCGCCCACCGAGCACGTAACTCGGACGCACCAGCACCGGATAGCCGATCTTGTTCGCGACCTTCAGCGCCTCGTCGAGCGAGGTCGCCGTGCCTCCCGGCGGCTGCGGGATGGCCAGCTCGTCGAGCAGCTTGCCGAAACGCTTGCGGTCCTCCGCCAGGTCGATGGACTCCGGCGACGTCCCGATGATGGGCACGCCCGCGGCCTTGAGCGGCAGCGCGAGGTTGAGCGGCGTCTGCCCGCCGAACTGCACGATCATCCCCACCTGCGCGCCTTTGCCGGCCTCATGCTCGTACACCGCCATCACGTCCTCGAACGTGAGCGGCTCAAAGTACAAGCGGTCGCTGGTGTCGTAATCCGTCGAGACCGTCTCCGGATTGCAGTTCACCATGATGGTCTCGTAGCCGTCATCGCGCAGCGCGAACGCAGCATGGCAGCAGCAGTAATCGAACTCGATGCCCTGCCCGATGCGGTTCGGTCCGCTGCCCAGGATGATGACCTTCTTCTTGTTGGTCGGCGGCGCTTCGTCTTCTTCTTCGTAGGTCGAGTAGAGGTAGGGCGTGTAGCTCTCGAACTCGCCGGCGCAGGTGTCCACGCGCTTGAACACCGGCGTGATGTTCGCCTTCTTGCGGTGGTAGCGGATCTTCTCGCCCGCGCCCTTCCCTTCGCGCAGCCGCCATATCTCGGCGAGCCGCGCATCCGAGATTCCCATGCGCTTGGCTTCGCGGATCAGCTCCGGCGTCACCGATTCCTGCGGATGCTTCTCCAACTCCGCCTGCATCTCCACCGTTTCCTTGAGCTGGTAGAGGAACCAAGCGTCGATGCTGGTGAACTTGGCCAGTTCCTTCACGGTGTAGCCCTGGCGGAGCGCGTAGCGCAGATAGTTCAGGCGCTCGGGATGCGGCGTCACCAGCCGTTGCATCAGGATCTTCGGTTCTATCTTCTCCGCCGCCAGCGACTTGCCCGTCTCGAGCGAGCGCACGCCCTTCATCAGCGCTTCCTTGAAGGTGCGCCCGATGGCCATCACTTCCCCGACCGACTTCATCTGCGGACCCAGTCCCTCGTCCGCGCCCGGGAACTTCTCGAACTGCCACTTCGGGATCTTGCAGACCACGTAGTCGAGCGTGGGCTCGAACGATGCCGGTGTCTTCTTCGTGATGTCGTTCGGTATCTCGTCGAGCGTGTAGCCCACGGCGAGCTTGGCGGCGATCTTCGCGATCGGGAACCCGGTCGCCTTCGACGCCAGTGCCGACGACCGCGAGACGCGCGGGTTCATCTCGATGAGCGTCATGCGCCCGTTGTTCGGATTCACCGCGAACTGGATATTTGACCCGCCGGTCTCGACCCCGATCTCGCGGATGACCTTGATGGCCGCATCGCGCATCGCCTGGTACTCGCGGTCGGTGAGCGTCTGCGCCGGCGCCACCGTGATCGAGTCACCCGTGTGTACGCCCATCGGGTCGAAGTTCTCGATCGAGCAGATGATGATCACGTTGTCGGCGAGGTCGCGCATCACCTCGAGCTCGTACTCCTTCCAGCCGAGCACGCTCTCTTCGATCAGCACCTCGTGGACGGGCGAGAGGTCCAGACCGCGCGAGAGTATCTCGATCAGCTCTTCGCGGTTGTAAGCGATGCCGCCGCCCGAGCCGCCGAGCGTGAACGATGGCCGGATGATGACCGGAAACCCGATCTTCCCCGCGAACTCGATGCCGTCTTTGAGATTGTTGACCAGCGCCGACTTGGGGACGTCGAGGCCGATCTTCTGCATCGCGTCCTTGAACATCAGGCGGTCTTCCGCCTTCTTGATCGGCCCGATCTTCGCCCCGATGAGTTCGACGTTGTACTTCTCGAGCACGCCGCCATCCGCCAGCTCCACCGCGAGATTCAGCGCGGTCTGTCCGCCGACGGTGGGCAACAATGCGAAGCCGCTACTTGGATTGTCATTCCGAGCCGAAGGCGAGGAATCTGCTTTTCGGCGGGCCATCGGCATCTCCGCCTCGATGCGGATGATCTCTTCCAGGTACTCGCGCGTGAGCGGCTCGATGTACGTCCGGTCGGCCATCTCCGGGTCGGTCATGATGGTCGCCGGGTTCGAGTTCGCCAGCACAACCTCGTAGCCCTCGGCCTTCAGCGCCTTGCACGCCTGCGCGCCCGAGTAGTCGAACTCCGCCGACTGCCCGATGACGATCGGCCCCGAGCCGATGATGAAGACCTTCGAGATGTCGGTGCGCTTCGGCATTTAGGGCCTGAACTCCTCCATCATCTGGACGAAGTCCTTGAACAGATAGTGCGAGTCGTGCGGGCCGGGCGCGGCCTCGGGGTGGTACTGCACCGAGAACAGCGGCAGGTTGCGGTGGCGCAGGCCTTCAAGCGTCGAGTCGTTCAGGTCGATGTGCGTGAGGTCGACCTCAGAGGTCGAGAGCGAGTCGGGGTCGACGGCGAAGTTGTGGTTGTGCGCCGTGATCTCGATCTTGCCGCTCGCCATCTGCTTCACCGGATGGTTCCCGCCGTGGTGTCCGAACTTGAGCTTGTACGTCTTGCCGCCGAGCGCGAGCCCGATGAGCTGGTGGCCGAGGCATATCCCGAAGATGGGCTTCTTCCCCATCAGCCGCCGGATGTTCTCCTGCGCGTACGTGCACGGCTCCGGGTCGCCGGGGCCGTTCGACAAGAAGATACCGTCGGGATTCAGCGCGAGCACGTCTTCCGCGTTCGTCTCCGCCGGCACGACGGTCACGCGGCAGCCTTCGCTCGCCAGTTTCCGCAGGATGTTGTGCTTGATGCCGTAATCGTAGGCGACCACGTGGAAGCGCGGTGGAGCGTCCTTCACCCCGACCACTTCAGTCGGCTCATGCGAGCGCTCGCCTACGTCCCACTGGTAGCGCTGCTTGGTGGTGACGACCTTCGCCAGGTCCTGTCCCACCATGATCGGGATGCCGCGCGCCTTCTCCACTAGTTTGTCCGCGTCGATCTCGATCGAGCTGATGACGCCGCGCTTGCAGCCGTTGTCGCGCAGATGGCGCACCAGCGCGCGCGTGTCGATGTCGGAGATGACCGGTATCTTGAAGCGCTCGAGGTATCCCTCGGCCACTTCCTGCGAGCGCCAGTTCGAGCTGATCTTCGAGAACTCGCGCGTGATCAGCCCTTCGATGTACGGGCGCGTGGCTTCGTCGTCTTCAGGCGTGGTGCCGTAGTTTCCTATCTCGGGGTTCGTCAGGACGACGATCTGGCCGGCGTAAGAAGGATCAGTAAAGATTTCCTGATAGCCGGTGATGCTGGTATTAAAAACGACTTCCCCGTAGCACTCGCCTTTTGCGCCGTAACCTTTGCCGCGGAAGATTCTGCCATCTTCCAAGGCCAGGATCGCTTGCATGCGGTCTCCGAGGAGTGGATTTTAGTGATTCTAACAGAGCACGAGGGGACGAGCTAGGCAGGGACTGTGGAAAACAAGAAGCGTTAACCACGAAGGGCACCAAGTATCACGAAGGGGATTTAGAAGAGACCTTGCGGAAGAACCTTAGTGAACCTTCGTGTCCTTCGTGGTTAAGGGTTTCAGCGCAAAACGCCGACCTTCCCCACCGGCCAATACACGAACACGGCCTTGCCATAGATGAACTCCGCGTCCACCGGACCGAAATCCCGCGAGTCGTTGGACATCGTGCGGTGGTCGCCGAGCACGTAGAACGCGCCCTCCGGCACGACCTCTTCCGGATACGACCGCGGATCGAAGTACGCCACCGGCACATACGGCTCGGAGAGCAGCCTGCCGTTCACGTACACATATCCTTTGCGGATCAGGATGTGGTCGCCGGCAACGCCGATCACGCGCTTGATGTAACTCTTTTGCGGATCGCGCGGGTAATGGAATACCACGATGTCGCCGCGTTCGATGGATTCGAACTTATAGACGAACTTATTGATGAAGATGCGTTCCTGGTCTTCGAGCCCGGGGAGCATGCTCGTCCCCTCGACCTTCACCGGCTGGTACAGGAACATGATGATGAAGGCGGAGACGACCGCCGAGATGACCAGGTCCCGCACCCACACGCGCAGCGTTCCCCACGCCCTGCGGGGTGGTGGCACCGGGGACACCACGGGTTGGGAAACGGGCTCCATCGGCGACATCGCTTGCCACGATTCTAGTACGGATTGGACCCCGTCATGGTCTAACCGTTACCTTTGCCCGGATCGTGCATCTGAATGAACAGCCTCCAAAAATCCGGCCAGGTTCGGTACAATAAACCGCAGGAGTTCCCTTTTATGAAGCGCATCATCCTTCGTGCGGCAACCGCGCTCTTCGTATCGCTGTTCGCCGTCAGCATGTCGGCCCAGTGGGTCGACGACACGCCGGCCTTCCATTCGGCACCGCCGGCGAAAGGCGAAAAGCTTCCAGCCATCCTCCGTCCCGACCAGGTCACCGGTTCTGGCGTGCAGTATGCGTACCAACGGCACGCGTACACGCTCGCGGCTAAGGTGGACAAGACCCTTTACCAGCAGCCGTGCTACTGCCACTGCGACAAAGGTCACGGACACACCAGCCTGCGCTCCTGTTTCGAGTCGGCGCATGGTGCCAACTGCGGCATCTGCTTGAAGGAGACGTACTACACCTATCAGCAGGCGAAGAAGGGCAAAACGGCAGCGCAGATCCGCCAGGGCATCATGAGCAAGGACTACGAGAACGTGAATCTGGAGACCGCAGACCAGATCCAGTAGCAGGAGTCTTCGGCATCGCAGGGCGCGGCCACGACCGCGCCCGTTTTCTTGCCCATTTGACTCGCAGCGAACGTTCCGCGTATAACACGTTCTCCCAGAGCGTCGTTGGTTGATTTCCACAGCCCTGTGGATGGGTCCCGCGCACGTAGCTTCACGGAAGAGCAACCAGATGAAGAAGAAAGCGGCAGCAAAGGTTAAAGCCTCGTCTGCCAAGTCAAAGAAAACAAAAGGGAAAGCTTTATCAAAAAGGCGCGGCGCTGCCGCCCCGCCCCCGCCTCCGCCGCGTCCGAACTTCAGCGAAGAGCCGCGTTTTGCACAGGCTGTGCAAAATTATGAGGCCGGACTCAAGGCGATGCAGGAGCACAAGTTCGAGCGCGCCAAGGGATTCCTTGAGAAAGTGGTGAAAGGCGCGAGCCGCGAACTCGCCGATCGCGCCGCCGTCCACCTCAACAGCTGCAATCAGCAGCTCGCCCGCACTTCCACCTCCTTCAAGACGCCGGAGGAGCATTACGACTTCGCCGTCTCGCTGATGAACGCCGGCAACTATGACGAAGCGCGCTCCCACCTCGAGAAGATCCAGAAGCAATCGCCCAAGGCCGACTACGCCGTCTACGGGCTGGCCGCTCTTTCCTGCCTGATGCACAAGCCGGAAGACGCGCTGCGCTACCTCGCCACGGCCATCAAGATGAACTCGATGAACCGCTTGCAGGCGCGCAACGACACCGACTTCCACAACCTCGCCGACGATCCGCGCTTCACCGAGTTGCTGTATCCCGAGGCGTCGGAGCCCTCTCCGATGGCGACTTCCGGGTCACGCAGCCGATAGGATCTCCGCTATGAGTTCCCCGAAAAACGAGCGCCCCGCGGGTGGCCTGCGCCCGTTGCGTGTCGTCGCCATCGGCGGCGGCACCGGGCTCTCGACGCTGCTCAAGGGATTGAAGCGCTACGTGGTCGCGCCGGGCCAGGCCCCCGCCACCGGCGCGCCTGCCATCGGCAGCCTCACCGCCGTCGTCACCGTCACTGACGACGGCGGCTCCAGCGGACGCCTCCGCAAAGAGTTCAACATCCTGCCGCCCGGCGACATCCGCAACTGCATCGTCGCTCTCTCCGAAGACGAGGCCCTGCTCTCCAAACTTTTCCAGTATCGCTTTACGCAAGGCGCCGGTCTCGAAGGCCATAGCTTCGGCAACCTCTTCGTCACCGCGCTCACCGCCGTCACCGGTGACTTCGCCAAGGCCGTCGAGCTCTCCAGCGCCATCCTCGCCACGCGCGGGCTCATCGTCCCTTCGACCACGGCCAACGTCCAGCTCGTCGCTCAAATGAACGACGGTTCGGAGGTCTCCGGCGAGACCAACATCACCGCCAGCAAGCAGCGCATCGTCGAACTGCGCATGGTCCCAAAAGATGCGCAGCCTCTGCCGGAAACGCTCGCCGCCATCGCCAGCGCCGACCTCATCACCATCGGGCCCGGCTCACTCTTCACTTCGTTGATACCGAATCTTCTTGTGCACGGCGTGGTCGACGCCATCGCCAAATCGCACGCCCTCAAGGTCTTCGTCTGCAATCTGATGACGCAGGCGAACGAGAGCCTCGGCCTCACCGCCGCGGACCACGTCCTCGCGATGTATATGCATGCGGCTGCCAAACGTCTGTTCGACGTGGCCCTCGTCAATGACCGCCCGGTCTCCGCTGCCCTGCGCGCCAAGTATGCTGAGGAAGGTCAAACGCCCATCGCGGTGGATCCGGAAGGCTTCCGCGCTCTTGATCTGCGCGTTCTGACCGGCGACTTCCTTTTGGAAGAGGATGGCGTCGCCCGCCACGCCACCGAGCGCGTGGCGCAGGCGCTGCTCGCATTGGCAGCGCGCGACCATCAGCAGGCGCGCGCCATCTGAGGCCTCCCACATTTGAATCCTTGGCCCGGCACAGCAACTTTTCAGCTACGATGGTGTTGCCCTAACTAGGTAGTGGGAGTGCGCCGCTGCCTGGTCCGCGCTGGTCCCATGTGGGACAGGGCTAGGAGGCTCTATGTCAGCCAGCATGAGCAGTTTCTATCCAAAGGCATCTCTTTTCCTTGCTCTCTCTCTTCTTATCACGATAGGCGCAGTCGGCCAAGCCACGCCGCCGCCCGAAATCACGCTCGCACCCGGCACGATGATCTCGGTCCGGTTAAACGGCTGGTTGTCGAGCGACCAGAACCGCCCCGGAGACGCCTTCACCGCCACTTTGCAGCAACCTCTCGTCGCCAACGGGTGGGTAGTGGCTTATCCCGGGCAGACCGTCACCGGCACAGTGGCGCTCGCTGAACGCGCGGGTCGCGTGAAAGGCGTTTCCCAACTCGGGCTGGACATCCGCGAGCTGACGCTCGCCGACGGGACTGTTGTGCCGGTCAAGACGCAATTGGTTCGGGCTTCGGCGGGCGCTTCGCGCGGCCAGGACGCGACCGTGATTGCCGGTACAACCGGAGCCGGTGCTGCTGTCGGCGCGATCGCGGGCGGCGGAGCGGGAGCAGGCATCGGGGCGGGCGCCGGGGCAGCCGCCGGCATCCTCTCGATTCTTTCCACGCGCGGCCGGCCGACCATACTGCCGGCCGAGACCATGCTCGATTTCCGGCTGGCGGTCCCTGTCCCTGTCTCGACCAGCCAGAGCCAAGCTGCCTTTCAACCGGTCAGCGCACAGACATATGGCGCATATGGCGACGCCGCACCACAGTCTTATCCACAGCAGCGATACGTGGCGCCGCCACCCGCATACCCGCCATCGGTTTACTACCCACCATCGGTTTACTATCCGCCATCGGTTTACTACCCGCCATCGGTTTACTACCCGCCATCGGTTTACTATCCACGTCTCCCCCTCTACTATCCGCTTTACCCTTACGGCTACTACACACCGCGCTATCGCGCTCCAGCTTTTTTTGTGCATTTCCCCTCCCCTCGATTCGGCCCCTTTGGGGGACGCGGATTTGGCTACGGCTACGGCGGAGGCCATGGCTTCAGGCATCCGGGCCGACATTGACGTTTTCCGCGAGCGGGCGACTGTCCGCCTCGCGCCCATTGGTCCAGAAATCCGCACCCTCGCGGTAGTATAGAAAGCGTATGAGGCAAGCTTCCGGCCGCGCGACCGCGGCCGCCGCTCAACGTCGTGCCTTCGCCATCGCCATCCTGGCTGCAGGTAAAGGGACGCGCCTTAAGTCGAAGCGCCCAAAGGTGCTGCACGAGATTGGCGGCAAGCCGCTGCTGGCTCACGTGATTGCTGCGGCCGCGCAGGTCGCTGACCCCAAAGACATCTACGTCATCATCGGACACGAAGCCGAGAAGGTCCGCGCGGCGGTGGCCGATACCGGCGTCTCGTTCATCCTGCAGAAAGAGCAGCGCGGCACCGGACACGCCATCAAAGTCGCGCGCGACGCCATCAGCAAGTACAAGCACGTGCTGGTGCTTTCCGGTGACGTGCCACTCATTCGTGCGGAAACCATCCGCCGCGTCCGCGACTTCCACCAGAAGCGCCGCGCCGCCATGACGGTGCTGACCGCCATGCCCGCCGACCCCGGCGGCTACGGCCGTGTGCTGCGCGCCAAAGGAGCTGAGATCGCTGCCATCGTCGAAGCCAAAGCCCTCACCAAAGCGCAGCACTCTGCGCGCGAGATCAACTCCGGCATTTACGCGTTCGAGACCAAGCCGCTTTATCGCCACGTCGACAAGCTGAAGACCGCCAACGCGCACCGCGAGTTCTATCTCACCGACATGGCCGCGTTGCTGGGCAAAGCGAAGCAACGCGTCCTCGCGCTCCCGGCCGGACGCGCAAGCGAAGTACTCGGCGCGAACACCGTCGCGGAGTTGGTCCAGCTCGATGCCGATGTGCGCGCGCAGAAAGCCGCCGCGCTGATGTCCGTGGGCGTCACCATCTACCGTCCCGAGACCTGCGTCATCGACGCCGCCGTCGAAGTCGGTGCGGACACGGTCATCGAGCCGTTTGTCCAGTTACTCGGGACGACTCGCATCGGCCCGGACTGCCGCATCCGTTCGTATTCTGTCATCAGTGATTCTGAGCTCGCCGCTGGCGTTACCATCCGCAACGGCTGCATCGTGGACCGCTCCCGCATCGCCCGTGGCGCGACGGTCGGTCCGTACTCTCATCTCCGCCCGGATTCGGAGATCGGCGAAGGCGCGCACATCGGCAACTTCGTCGAGACCAAGAAGGCGCGCGTCGGCAAGGGCTCCAAGGCGAACCATCTCACCTACCTCGGCGACGCCGCCATCGGCGACAATGTCAACATCGGCGCCGGCACTATCACCTGCAACTATGACGGCGCGGAGAAACACGGCACGGTGATCGACGACGGCGCCTTCATCGGCTCCGACTCCACCCTGGTCGCGCCGGTGCGCATCGGAAAAGATGCGTACGTCGGCGCTGGGTCATGCATCACCGAAAGCGTTCCTGCGGAAGCGCTTGCCATCGGCCGCGGACGCCAGGTCATCAAGGAAGGTTGGGTCGGCGATCGCCGCGCCCGGCAGCCACGCGCCACCCGGAAGGACTAGCGCCGCTTCCCAGCCGCTGTGCTGGTTCCTGCCCGGCGTAAAATCTATGTAGGCGTGGCATGGCTACTACCCTCAAAGAGGTCCTCTACGAGCACGTGCGCGAAGGCGCGCGCGAACTCTGGGCGCCGATCGACAAGAACCGCATCCGCTGCTACTCCTGTGGACACGAGTGTCCCATCGCCGAGGGACAAGCCGGCGTCTGCAAAGTCCGCTTCAACCTGGGCGGCAAACTGCTCGTGCCCTGGGGATACGTCGGCGGCGTCCAGTGCGACCCTATCGAAAAGAAACCATTCTTCCACGCCTATCCGGGCGCGCTCGCCTACAGCTTCGGCATGCTGGGATGCGACCTGCACTGCGGCTACTGCCAGAACTGGGTCACGTCGCAGGCCTTGCGCGATCCCAGCGCCGTCTCCCCACCGCTCAAGGCGTCACCGGAGGCGCTCGTCGCGGACGCATTACGTCTCGGCGCGCGGGCCGTCGTCTCCACCTACAACGAGCCGCTCATCACCAGCGAGTGGGCGGTGGCCATCTTCAAGGAAGCGAAGCGCGCCGGACTGGTCACCGGGTTCGTCTCGAACGGGAATGGCACGCCGCAGGTTCTCGAGTACATCCGGCCGCACATCGATCTGTATAAGGTCGACCTGAAGTCATTCGACGATCGCCACTACCGGGAACTCGGCGGACGCATCGAGCCCATCCTGAGGACCATCCGCGCGCTGCACGACATGGGTTTCTGGATGGAGATCGTCACCCTCATCATTCCCGGCTTCAACGATTCGTCGGGTGAATTGCAGCGCGCTGCCGATTTTCTCGCCCGCGTCTCGCCGGACATTCCCTGGCACGTCACCGCCTTCCACTCCGATTACAAGATGGAAGAGGCGCCCAACACTCCCGTCGAGACCCTGCTCCGCGCCGCGGATATCGGCAAGCAAGCCGGCCTGCGTTACATCTACGCGGGGAATCTGCCCGGGCGAGTCGGCGATCTCGAGAACACGCGCTGCCACACCTGCCACGAGCTGCTCATCGAGCGCCACGGCTATCTCATTACCGGATATCACCTCACGCCGCAAGGCACGTGTCCGAAGTGTGCCACCGCCCTGCCCGGACGCTGGGCAAAGCAGTTCGCCGGCCAGATCAGCGACCGCCCCTTCCTGCCCCGCTCCCGTACCGGGCTCGTCTCTCTCCCTTGACTTTTTGGAAACTTTTCCCGCCCGCGTACGTCTACTCAAGTAACCAGAACCCCAATATGGGCAGGCGCCACGACCCCCAAGCAAGCTGCACCGGCGCCTGCCCTCTTCCTTTGTTGGGGTCTTTTCCGTCACAGCGGCGGCCCGCTACTTCCCTGCGGCTGCGCCCTCCGTGTTCGGCAACTCTTTCAACAGCGCGGCGGCCTTGCGGAACCACGGGCGCTCGCGGCGCTTCAAATACCGCGGCAGCGTTGCTTTTTTCGCGAGGATCCTCCCTGTCCATGCGCGCGCTTCCGGCTCGCGCCCCTGCATGTGCAGAAACACGGCGTAGTTGTATTGCGTCTCGGAGAGCGTCGAAAGACGCGTGGAATCCTCGAACGCAGCCGCCGCGCGCTCGTTCTGTCCGGAGCGCGCCAGCGCCAGGGCGTAGAGGCCGGCAGCGCGGCCGTAGTCGAAATTGTTGTCGATGGCTAGCACGCGCTCCAGGTCTCCAACGGCGGCGGAAAAATCCCCCAGATCGAGCGCGCACAGCGCGCGTCCGTAAAAGGGATGCGCGTTCGTCGTCCGCGAAGTGATGGCGCGGTCGTACGCCTCGCGCGCTTCGGCGAACTCACCGTCGTCCCGTAGCAGGTCGGCAAGTTCTTCGTAGTTCCCGGGCGCTGGATTATCCAGGATGACGGTACGCATCTGCCGGATGCGGCCGCCCCGGCCCAGCGCCTTGAACGTCGGCGCGACCAGATAGAGGTCGGGAAGTGCTTCCGCCACCAGGTAGATGAGCGCGCCCAGGCCGCCGCCGATGAGGATGATCCAGAGCCAGAAAGTGTCCGGCCGGCGGCGCACCCAATGGATCACGGCGAACACCTGCAGAATGATGCCGTAGCCGAAGAGAGATCCCAGCATGAAGGTGGCGAGTGTCGCGCCATATATATCACGGCGGGCCGCGCGCGGACTGCACGGTAGAATCGAAAGGTGAAGCATGCCATTCGACTCCTGGCCATCGACATCGATGGCACCCTGCTCGATCCCAACTTTCAGATCTCCGCCGCGAACCTGGCGGCGCTGCGGCGCGCCCACGCCGCCGGCGTGGAGATCGTCCTGGGCACGGGCAGGCGGCACGCCTTCGCGCTGCCCATCGCCGAGCAGCTCGGCTTCGACCTGTGGCTTATCAGTTCGAACGGCGCCGTCACGAAGTCGAGCCAGGGGGAATCCTTCCATCGCGACCTGTTGCCGGTCGCGACCGCGCGCAGCCTGGTCGCCGGGATGGACCGCTTCCGCGGCAACCTCGTCATCACCTTTGACAAGGAGGAAAAAGGCGCCCTCGTGCTCGAGCGCATGGACGAACTCACGCAGAGCATCCAGCGCTGGCTCGAAAAGAACATCCACTTCCTCGAGTTCGTCATCCCCGTCGAACGCGCGCTCGTTGCTGATCCTATCCAGATGATGTTCTGCGGCACGGTCGCGCGCATGCGCGAGGCGCTCGACCAGCTCGCCGACAGCAAGGCCGCGAAGGACGTCACCGTGTTGCGCACCCAGTATGACCACCGCGATCTCTGCATCGTCGATGTCCTCAACCAGGGCTGCTCCAAGGGACACGCGCTCGCGCGCTGGGCCACGCACCGCGGCTATGCCCGCGCCGAGGTCATGGCTATCGGCGATAACTACAACGACCTGGAAATGCTCGAGTTCGCCGGCCTCCCCGTGCTGATGGGCAATGCATCCAATGAGCTCAAGCAGAATGGCTGGCGGGTGACCCTGCCCAACGACCAGAGCGGGGTGGCCGTCGCCATCGAGGAATTGATTGACCTCTGAATCGGGCCTCGCGCTGGTTACAATAGCGGTGGGCCCAAAGCGAGCACCGGATCGTGCGAGCGGCGGGCGCGGGGCGACGCAGCCGGGCCAAGCGCGCCAGCGTGAGGCGAGTAGCGTTGCCGCGACCCTTAGGAGAACGAAGCAGTGCTGCCGCTGAAAAAACTCGTCGCCGGCGCCGTGCTGGGCATCGCCCTGCCCGCCCTCGCGGCCGACGTCGCGGTGTTGCGCAACGGCTTCGAAGTTCGGCACGAACGCCGCGAGGTCGCCGGGGACAAAACCCGTCTCTACGTGAGCACGGGCGGTTACGTGGAAGTCGCGAGCAGCGAAATCGCGGAGATACAGCGCGAAGAGTACATAGCGCCCGCACCCACGGTAACTCTGTCGCCCGCCTCCCCGGCGTCTGCCGCTCTCGACGTGCATCAACTCGCGGCCACCGCCGCCGGCAAACATCAGATCGACGAGGAGTTCATCGAGGCCGTCATCCGCGCCGAGAGCTCCGGCAATCCGCGCGCTCGTTCTCCCAAGGGCGCCCAGGGCCTGATGCAGCTCATGCCGCAGACGGCGAGCACGCTGGGAGTCAAAGACGCCTACGATCCCGCCGCCAACGTCGACGCGGGCACGCGCCATCTGCGCGCCTTGCTGGAGCAATACAACGGTGACGCGGTGAAAGCCCTGGCTGCCTACAATGCGGGCGCGCAGCGCGTGGCGCAGTATCACGGCGTGCCGCCCTATCGCGAGACGCAGGCCTACATCCGCCGCATCATCCGCGATTACAACGCCAAAAAGCTCGCGCAGCAGAAGACGGCCGCGAAAGAGAAGTCCCTCTCCAGGAAGGCGGCCAAGACGGTCGCTACGGCGACCGTTCCTCCCTCCGGCGATTAGCCTCCCCTAGCCACTGACGGCTGCCGTCATTTACTGTCACAGGGTGACGAAGCGTCGCGCCTTCATCTTCGCGCTGGTGTTCACTGCACTGGCGGCGCTCGTCTATCTCCAAGCTCGGACCTGGATGCACCTTCAATGGCGAGGCCCAGAAGGATTCATCGCGGTAACAAAGAGAGCGGACTTAAAACGTCTGCTCTCGGCCATCGCGCTCATCTACTCCGTGTACTACCTGCGGGCCGTGCGCTGGAAGGTTTTCCTGCGGCCGGTTTGCAAGGCAAGTGCGGCTAGCCTTACTCCGCCTCAGTTCATCGGCTTCACCGGTTTGGCCCTTTTGGGCCGGCCCGGAGAATTCATTCGGCCATATCTGATTGCGCGGCGGGAAAACCTATCTGTCCCCTCGCAGCTCGCGGTTTGGACTGTCGAGCGGCTCTTCGACACGGCCTCCGTAACACTACTTTTCGCACTGTTGATCTTCTCTGGTGCTCTCAATACAGTGCCGCTTTTCAGTGACTCACCGGATGCCTTAGGGAAATGGCGGGTGGCAGGTTGGGCTTTGGTCGCGTTGGTCCTGATCGGTGTTTCCGTCGCGTTTCTTATACGACGCAACGGTGAGCGACTCGCTGGGTGGATCGAAGGTCACGTAAATCGTTGGGCCCCCCACTTAGGGCACTTAGCTGCGCAGCGCGTACGAGCTTTCGGCGAGGGCCTGAACACTATCCACGACGCTTCCTCCTTCGTTCAATTGTTGGGTATATCGCTCTGTATATGGCTTGTGGTGGGACTCGCCTATTTCCAAGTGATTCGGGCCTATCCCGCCGATGCGCCCGCGCTGCACAACATAGCCTTCGCTCACGTGGTTCTCCTCATGGTCTCCAGTATGGCTGGGTCCGTCTTGCAGCTCCCTGGGATCGGCGGGGGCTCCCAACTAGCGACCATCGCGGTGTTGGCCAATATGTTTTTTGTACCGCCGGTCCTGGCGACCAGCTGCGGCATCATGCTCTGGCTCATCACCTTCATGGCCGTCATCCCCGCCGGGCTGGTGCTGGCGCGCCGGGAGCACGTGAGCCTGCGCCAGCTGGAAGCCGAGTCGCACCGCAATCCGTCTGCGAAACATTGAGCCAATGGTAGAATCCGCCTTTCCATGAAATGTCCATTTTGCGGGTTCGTCAATGACAAGGTCGTCGATTCGCGCGAGAGCAAGGAAGGCGAATCGATACGCCGGCGCCGTGAGTGCCTGAAGTGCGAGAAGCGCTTCACCACCTACGAGCGCATCGACGAGATCCCGTACATGGTGGTGAAGAAAGATGGACGGCGGGAGAAGTTCGACCGCCAGAAAGTCCTGGCTGGCGTGCTGCGCGCGTGTGAGAAGCGGCCGGTCTCCATGGGGAAGATGGAGCAGATCGTCAACGAGGTCGAGAGCTACGTCATCGACTCGGCCGAGCGCGAGCGCAAGACCAGCGAGGTCGGCGAGATGATCATGCAGCGGCTGAAGAAGCTCGATAAAGTGGCCTACGTCCGCTTCGCGTCCGTCTACATGGATTTCAAAGACGTGAAAGAGTTCATGACCGAGCTCAAAGACCTGCTGAAAGATAAAGCTACGGCGAAGGCGAAATAGCGATGGCGCACAAGGTAACGCTCATTCCCGGGGACGGTATCGGTCCCGAAGTGGTCGGCGCAGTCGTGCGCGTCCTGGAAGCGACCGGGGTAAAGTTCGAATGGGAAAGCTTCGCGGCCGGCGCGGAAGCCTACGAAAAGTTCCACGAGTACATCCCACACGAGCTCACCGAGTCGCTCGAGCGGACGAAGGTCGGCCTCAAGGGCCCGGTGACCACGCCCATCGGCGGCGGCTTCCCTTCCATCAACGTGGCGCTGCGGAAGAAGTTCGAGCTGTTCTGCAATTTCCGTCCTATCTATAACCTGCCCGGGATTCCCACGCGCTATCCCGGCGTGGACCTCATCATCGTCCGCGAGAACACGGAGAGCCTCTACGCCGGCATCGAGCACGAAGTCGTGCCAGGCGTGGTCGAGAGCCTGAAGATCATCACCGAGAAGGCGTCCACGCGCATCGCGCGCTGGGCGTTCGAGTATGCCCGCCGTGAGAAGCGCAAGAAGGTGCACGCCATCCACAAGGCCAATATCATGAAGCTGAGCGACGGCCTCTTCCTGCGCTGCTCGCGCGCGGTGGCCAAGGAGTATCCCGAGATCACCTACGGCGAGCACATCGTGGACAACACCTGCATGCAGCTCGTCATGAATCCCTATCAGTATGACCTGTTGGTGATGGAGAACCTTTACGGAGACATCATCAGCGACCTCTGCTCCGCCTTCGTCGGCGGACTCGGCTTGGTCCCCGGCGCGAACCTCGGACACGAGTGCGCCATCTTCGAAGCCGTGCACGGCTCCGCGCCGGACATCGCCGGCAAGAACATCGCCAACCCGACCGCGGTCTTGCAGTCGAGCATCCTGATGATGCGTCACCTCGGTGAGATCGAAGCCGCCGACCGCATGCGCGCCGGGCTCGACGAGGTCTACCGCCGCAAGAAAGACAAGCTCACCAAGGACGTCGGCGGCAGCGGAACCACCAGCGAGT
Organism: Candidatus Korobacter versatilis; assembly: GCA_016185395.1. GTDB lineage: Bacteria > Acidobacteriota > Terriglobia > Terriglobales > Acidobacteriaceae > JACPNR01. The sequence continues at coordinate 106,927 of JACPNR010000004.1, read as the reverse complement.
TCGCCGACGCCGTCATGGAAGCGATGCACCAAGTCCCCGCCTCCGCCAGCGCGAGCTGACCACCTCCACAGCATTTGACGGCAACGCGCGCCATTCTTTACACTCGTCCGTTCGCCTCGCGTGAGTTGTTCACACAATGGCTGAAGACAAGCGTCGTACCGGCGTAGTGCTCTTCCAGCTCGGCGGGCCTGATTCCCTCCAGGCGATAGAACCTTTCCTTTTCAATCTGTTTTGCGACCCCGACATCATTGATTTCCCCTTCGCCCGCCTCGGACGCCGTCCTCTAGCCAAGCTCATCTCCACCACGCGCGCGAAGCATGTGGAGCACCACTATCAAGTCATAGGCGGATGCTCGCCCATCCGGCGCCACACCGAACAGCAGGCGCGCGCCCTCGAAGCCGAACTGCGCCGCGAAGGCATCGACGCTGTCTGCGTGGTCGCCATGCGTTACTGGTACCCCTTCACGCAGGAAGCCATCGCGCAACTCCGCATCGCCGATGTGGACGAAGTGATTTTGCTGCCGATGTATCCGCAATACTCGACCACCACCACCGGCAGCAGCCTCAACGAATGGGAGCGCAAGACCAAACCCGAGTGGCCCACCGAGATCTTCCGCGAGTTCTACACCCATCCCGGATATCTCGAATCCATCTGCGAAAAGATCGAGAGCACGCTCGCGCGCTTCCCGCATCCCGAACAAGCGGAGCTGGTCTTCAGCGCGCACAGCGTCCCGGTCGCCGTCATCGCGAAGGGCGATCCCTACCAGCGGCAGATAGAAGAGACGGTCGCGCTGGTGATGCAGCGCGGTGGATGGCGCAACCCACACCGCCTCTGCTACCAATCGAAGGTGGGCGCGAGCAAGTGGCTGCAACCATCGCTGCGTACCACTGTGCGCGACATGGCAGCGGCAAATATAAAAGACGTATGCATCGTCCCCATCGCCTTCGTCTCCGACCACGTGGAAACGCTCGGCGAGATTGACCACGAAGCGCGCGCGCAGGCGATGTCGCTCGGCATCCGGCAGTTCGAGATGACGCCCGGGCTGAACGACTCACCCACATTCATCCGCGCACTGGCGGATCTTGTGCTCGAATGCGTGCGTCCGCCGGCCACGGCGATAGAGAACGAAAGTTTGATGGCAGCGGATTAACCGGGACTAGAGGACACCGATATCCATGGCTGATGAACAAGCACCGATCAGCACATCGCGACTGGCAGCCGAGAACGCGTATCGCAAGCGCCAGGGCCTGCCGCCGCTGACGATGGATGAGTACGCCGCGCAGCTTTCCGGGGCCGCACCCGCCACCACGCCCGCAGGCAGCCAGACGAAAGCCGCGGTGCCTCCGCCCGTCCCGCAAGCGCCCGCCTCGACCGCTGTCCCGGATCCCACCAACGCCCCGCCCGCGCCCGCCCCCTCCGGCGCGCCCGTGCAGAAGCTCAGCGCCTCCCGCTTCGCCTCCGAGAATGCCTATAGAAAGAAGATGGGAATGCCGCTGCTCACGCCGGAAGAAGCCGGCCTCGTCCCCGCCGGTGACGCTCCCGCCGCGCCGGCGCCTCCCGCACCCGCAGCGCCGGGGACTCCGAAGCCGGCAGCTCCCGCCCCGCGTCCCGCCGCTGGCGCAACCCAACCGCCACCGAGTGCAGCCGCGACCGTAGCGCGCGGCACCACTGCGAATACTTACGTCGGCACTCCAGCCGTCGGTACCTCGAAGGCCGCCGCCGCCGGAGGCCTCTCCTCCGTGGGCCCGCGCAATCTCGAGATCGATCGCACGCGCCGCCGCCTGGTGTGGAGCGCCATCGTCGCCTTCCTCGCCGCCTGGCTGCTCGCCTTCTTCCGCTTCTTCCTGCCGCGGACGCTCTTCGAGCCCAGCACCGTCTTCAAGGTCGGATACCCCAGCGACTACGCCATCGGCGTCGACACCAAGTGGCAAGCGCAGTACCGCATCTGGGTGGACCGCACGCCCGACCGTCTCTTCGTCATTTACGCGCGCTGCACGCACCTCGGCTGCACGCCCGATTGGAAGCCGGCGGAGAACAAGTTCAAGTGTCCGTGCCACGGCTCCGGCTACGACTCCGAAGGCGTCAACTTCGAGGGCCCCGCGCCGCGTCCCATGGACCGCGCGCACATCGAGCTCGATCCCACCGGCCAGATCGTGGTGGACACCAGCCGGCTGTTCCAGTGGCCCAAGGGTGTGCCCTACGAGACCAGCGACTTCAACAAGCCGAACAGTTTCCTGTCGGTATAAGGACTGAGGCACATGGCTGACGAAACCAAGATTCCCGAAAAAACGCCGCCGCCGGAAAAGAAGGCGCCGCCCGCTGCCGGCAACGGTAAAGGCCTGCTCACTTCGTTCAAAGACGACATCAAGTCCCTGCCTGACGAGATGAAGGGAAAGGTCAAGGACCAGGTCGAGGCCGCGAAGGACCCGGCCAAGACCCAGATCTTCACTTCCATCTTCCGCCACAAGCACGACGACACGCCGCGCAACCGCGCCCTCGGCGTGCTCTCCAACGTCTTCCTGCACCTGCATCCGGCGAAGATCAATCGCGACGCCGTGCGCTACAACTACACCTGGGGCATGGGCGGCATCACTTTCTATCTCTTCATCGTGCTGACGTTCACCGGCGTCCTGCTCATGTTCTATTACCATCCCACCAAGGTGCAGGCCTTCCGCGACGTCCTCTACCTCGAGCACGACGTCCCGTTCGGCAAGATCTTGCGTAATATGCACCGCTGGGCCGCCCACTTGATGATCATCGCGGTGTGGCTGCACATGTTCCGCGTCTTCCTCACCGGCTCCTACAAGAAGCCGCGCGAGTTCAACTGGAACGTCGGCGTCATCCTGTTGGTGCTCACGCTGCTGCTCTCCTTCACCGGCTACCTGCTCCCCGACGATCAGCTCGGCTTCTGGGCGGTCACGGTCGGCACGAACATGGCGCGCGCCACTCCCATGCTCGGCCACGAGGGTCCGTTCGGCTCGCAATTGGGCATGACGCCGTACAACGACGTCCGCTTCGGCCTGCTCGGCGGCTCCATCGTGGACGCGAACGCCCTGCTGCGCGCCTACATCTGGCACTGCATCGGCATTCCCATCATTGCTTCCATCTTCATGATCGTGCACTTCTGGCGCGTGCGTAAGGATGGCGGCATCTCCGGGCCAGCGCCCGTGATACTCGCCAGCGAAGTGAAGGAGGCGCGCCGCTAATGAACCGCCTCCGTGTCATCCTGAGCGAAGCAAGGGCTCTCTCCGCGCGTGTCATCCTGAGCGCGCCGCAGCGCGCGAAGGATCTCACCAACCAGGACCTACCGGGTGAGGTGAACTGATGGATTGGAGACAGCTCTGGGAGATCTCTTCAACCCCCGACAACGTGCCCATCGTGGCGCTGCTGCCGCTCGTCGTCTTCTACTGCTGGCTGGCGTGGAAGCAGGCCCGCGCCAACGACGCGCTCATCGCCCAGCTCGAAGCCGATCCGGCGCTCGCCAAGACGCATCACCGGAAAACATATCCCTGGCAGCCGGGCTGGCAGAAAGAGATCCACGTGTGGCCGTTCCTGCTGCGCGTGGAATTCCTTGCCGCCATTATCGTCACCATCATCCTCATGGTCTGGTCCATCACGCTCAACGCGCCCATGGAAGAGCCCGCCAACCCGAACCTCACCATGAACCCCGCCAAGGCGCCGTGGTACTTCCTCGGGTTGCAGGAGATGCTCGTCTATTTCGACCCGTGGATCGCCGGCGTCGTCATGCCCACGTTGATCATCATCGGGCTGATGGCCATCCCCTATATCGACACGAACCCGCTCGGCTCCGGCTACTACACCTGGAAGCAGCGCAAGTTCTCTATCAGCACTTTCTTCTTCGGCTTCATCGTGCTCTGGGTCTCGATGATCATCATCGGCACCTTCATCCGCGGACCAGGCTGGCTGTGGTTCTGGCCCGGACAGACCTGGGACCACAACAAGATCGTCTACGAGGTCAATCGTGACTTGCCGGACCTCTTCGGTCTTACCACGCAGCCGCTCAAGGGCATTTTCGGCCTGCTCGCCGTTGGCGCGTACTTCGTGATCGGCGGTCTCGGGCTGCACACGCTGTTCAAGCGTTACAACCCCAAGGACTACGCGCGCATGAGCTTCCTGCAATACAACACCATGATGTTCCTCATGCTGCTCATGGTCTCGTTGCCGCTGAAGATCGCGATACGCCTGTTGTTCCACATCAAGTATGTGTGGGTCACGCCCTGGTTCAACGTATAGAGGTTCAACGTATGAGGTTCAACGCATAGAACCCGTCTTTAGTCATTGGTCGTCCGTCTTTCGTCGTGAGCAGTCAAATCTGAGAACTGGGAACCGAGAACTGAGAACTAAACAATGGCTGAGCAACTGCCTCCCCAAGACGATCCGGTAACTAGTAAGTCGCTCGCGCTTCCCTACCTGATCGCGACCGTGCTTCTGCTCGGCACGCTGCTGTGGGCGATCTACGACGAGAACTGGGGCACGCGTCCGTGGAAGGGCTTCCAGACCGAGTTCAAGGACCGTTACGAGACCTTCCTCAAGTCCGTGAAGTCGCGCTCGGCGTCGGCGGAAAAAGACCTCATGGCCTCGAGCGATTACCAGGCGCTCCAGGCTGACTACGACCGCATCTCGGCCGACGTGAAGCCGAAGGTCGACGAGATCAACAAGGAGGTCAACAAGGTCAACCAGGACATCGGCATCGTCCAGACCGCCTTCGTCGACGCGCGCGCGCACGTCTCCGCTGACACCTACGACCTCGAGACCACGGTCAGCGACAAGGGCCGCGAGAACAAAAAGAAAGAACTCGACGCCTACAAGGCCAAGAAGCAGTTCACCATCGAGCTCCCTGACAAAGGCAAGCTCGGCCCGCTGGATTACAACGAGCTCGAGCAACTCTACCTCGGGTTGAAAGACCAGAAGGCCAGGCTGGTCGCGCAGATCGCCGACATCACCAAGCCGCAGAAAGACGCCCAGGTCAAGATGTCGCAGTACCTCGCCGACAACATGGTCGACCTCAGTCCCGGCGCGCTCGACAACCTGCGCAAGGCCAATCGCGACTGGGACCCGAAGATCGTCCAGATCAATGTGAACGCCGCGAACCTGGTCGATCGCTGCGAGTCCTGCCACATGGGCGCCCGCCAGCCCATCGAGATCACGCCGGCGGCGATGATGGCCAAGGGCAAGAAGCCGGACGCGTATGCCCTGGCGTTCGTCTCCCATCCCGAGCGCCAGCTCCTGGCGCTGCACGATCCTGAAAAGTTCGGCTGCGCGCCCTGCCACGGCGGCAACGGCCGTGCCACCTCCAGCGTGGAGAAAGCCCACGGCAACTACGAGCATTGGCTCTATCCGCTATGGAAGAAGGAGAACGTGGACGCCGGCTGCCAGACCTGCCACGCCGCCGACCGCGTATTGGCCGCGCCGGGCGGGCCGGAGCTGGGCAAGACCATCGACCTCGGCAAGGACATGTTCCGCAACCGCGGCTGCAACGGCTGCCATCGCTACGAGGGCTACGACAAAGAGCCGGAGGACGTGGTCTTCTTCCGCCAGCAGATGAAGCAGCTCGAGTCGCAGCAGAAAGACAACCTGCACCAGGCCGCCATCCTGACCAAGAAGGGCGATACCGCCGGCGACAACACCGAGGCCAACGCCTACTACCAGCAGGCCGAGAACCTGCGCGTGGAAAATTCCGTCCTCGCCGGAAAGATCGAGCAGTTCGACCTGCAAATGCGCAGTGCGCTGCACGACATGAAGAAGATCGGCCCGAACCTGAAGGACATCCGGGCCAAGCTGAACAAGAACTGGATCCCGGTGTGGCTGAAGAAACCAACGGATTTCCGGCCCGGTACGAAGATGCCGAACTTCCGGCTCGATGATCAGGACATCAAGGCCATCTCCGCCTACTTGTGGCAATCGGCACTGACCGACTCCGTCCCGAAGGCAAAGTCCGGTGACGCCGGCCACGGCAAGGAATTACTCGAAACCCGCGGCTGTCTCGCATGCCACTCCATCGGCGAAGGTTCCGGCGAGCAAGGCGGCACCTTCGCGGCAAACCTGTCGCGCTTGGGTGAGAAAGCGAACCTCGATTACATCGCGCGCTGGGTGCACAACCCGCGCCTGCGCCTGCGTCCGTATTGTCCGTACGAGAAAAAGGACCTTGGTCCCGAGGACTACGCGAAGAAGGGACTCCCCTACGTCTTCGACGAAGACCATTCCATCTGCCCGAACGACGGCCACCAGCTCCAGTATCAGCAGATGACCGTCATGCCCATCCTTCGCCTCAGCGAATCGGATGCCGCCGACGTGGCGACCTTCCTGATGTCGCAGAAGAAGAAGGATCCGGCGGATTATCCCGACGCTCCCTACATGGACGACGCGCGCCTGAAAGACCTCGGCCGCGCCAAGATCCGGCAGTACGGTTGCGCCGGGTGCCACGAGATCAACGGCTTCGAGGACGAAGGCCGCATCGGCACCGAGCTCACGCAGGAAGGTTCGAAGCCCATCGAACGTCTCGACTTCGCGCTGCTTACCGAAGAAGCCAAGCGCGGCGGTCCCAACCCAGTGCTGAACCAGAAGGTCAGCCAGAACATCGGGCCGTGGTACGGCGGCAAGTACCCGTCGAACGCGAAGGAAGTTGGCCCGTGGTACGACACCAAGGGCTTCTTCGAGCGCAAGCTGCTCGTCCCCAACCTCTTCGACTACGACATTGAAGGGCGCGTCAAGGTAAAGAAGGCAGAGGAATACCTGCGCATGCCCGACCCGCACCTCACCGACGAGCAGCGCAACGCCATCGTCACCATGCTGCTTGGCAGCCAGGACCCGACCGTGCCCGCCGATTACAGATATCAGCCGCGCGGCACGGACAAGGACATCCAGGAGGGCTGGTGGATCGTCAAGAAGTACAACTGCATGGGGTGCCATCAGTTCGTACCGGGACAGCCCACGGTCCTCATGGGCATGACGCGTTATCAGGACCCGGACTGGAAAGAACAGTTGCCGCCCAAGTTGCTCACCGAGGGCGCGCGCGTCGATCCCGTCTGGCTGATGAAGTTCCTGCGCAATCCCGCGCTCAGCGATACCGACACGAACCGCAACGGCGTGCGGCCCTACTTGAAGGTCCACATGCCCACGTTCTTCTTGTCCGACAACGAGCTGCGCAAGTTGGTGCGCTTCTTCCAGGCGCTCTCGCAGCAGCCCATGCCGTACATCCCGCAGAAGGACGAGCGGCTCACGGCGAAAGAGATGGAGATGGGCCGCAGCCTGTTCTCCTCCGCCGCCGCGCCTTGCCTGAAGTGTCATGCGACCGGCGATCCGAACCATGACCGCACGGCCACCGCCCCGAACTTCCTCATGGCGAAGGAACGCCTGAAGCCCGGCTGGATGGAGCGCTGGATCACCGACCCGCAGGCCATCTCGCCGGGCACGTCGATGCCGAGCGGCTTGTTCCACAAGCAGGGCGAGCAGATGGTGTTCAGTGGCCCGATACCCCCGGCGTTCGAGGGATACACCGGCGACCACACCAAACTGCTGGTGCGCTACATGATGCAACTCACGCCCGATGAACAGCGCCGCGTCGCCGCCATGATGGGCCGCGCCCCCGCGCCAAGCGGGGCCAAGCCCAACCCGTCGGAGAAGAAGACCACCGGCAAAGCGTCGCCGGGTGCGCTTCGCGCGCCAAAACCCGCCATCCCACCGGCGGCATCGGGTGCTTCGCGATAAAATGTTTGGTTCCGTGTGTGGACTTAGAACAATAAGAAAGGGTTGACGAACTTATGAGACGGAAATCGATGGCGCTGAGTGCGCTGCTCTCCCTGTTATTGCTGATCGCTCTTATCGGTTGCGGCAAAAAAGAAGAAAGCACCGAGCAGAGCACTTCCGAGACGCCGAAAGCGGCAACTCCCATGGACAAGAGCCAGGTCGCCAGCGTCAGTGGCATGGCGATGTTCACAGGCGCCGCTCCCAAGCCCACCAAGATCGACATGAGCCAGGACCCGGCCTGCAAGAAGTCCGGCGCCGAGAACATGACCGAGACGGTCGTCGTCGACGATAAGGGCGACCTCGCCAACGTCTTCGTCTACGTGAAAGACGGCCTCGGCGATCGCGCCTTCGAGGTGCCCAAGGACAAGGTCACCCTCGACCAACAGGGCTGCCGCTACCACCCGCACGTGCTTGGCATGATGGCCGGCCAGACCGTCGAGATCAAGAACGACGACGACACCACCCACAACATCCACCCCTCGCCGAAGGACAACAAGGAGTGGAACGAGTCGCAGCCGCCGAAGGGCTCGCCGCTCGAGAAGAACTTCGCCCGCCAGGAAGTCCTCATCCCGGTGAAGTGCAACCAGCACCCGTGGATGAAGATGTACATCGGCGTCGTGAAGCATCCCTACTTCGCCGTGACCGGCAAAGACGGCAAGTTCACCATCAAAGACCTGCCGCCGGGCGACTACACCCTCGCCGCCGTGCACGAGAAGTTCGGCGAACAGACTATGAAGCTGCACGTGGAAGCCAAGAAGGATGTAAGCGACCAGAACTTCACCTTCAAGGCCCAGTGACCGCGTCCGCGAGTTGAAGGAGGGCGGGCAAGCCCGCCCTCCTTTCTTCGCGACGTTCCTCCGTGGCCGTGTGATAAAACTAACCTTTCCCTGAGGAGCCTCTTTCCTGCCTTCTACCTACAACCGGGCGCATCACCGCTTCGCCTTGCTGCTGGCGGGTTCGACCTTCGTGTTGCTGGTCGCTGGGGCCCTGGTCACCTCCAACGACGCCGGCCTCGCCGTTCCCGATTGGCCCACGTCCTTCGGCTCCGTGTACAAGGTCCCACCGATGGTCGGCGGTGTGCGCTTTGAGCACAGCCACCGCATGGTCGCCGAACTCATTGGCTTGCTGACCATCGTGATGGCGCTCTGGACCTGGCGCGCGGAACCGCGTCGCTGGATGCGCCGCCTCGCGCTCGGTGCGCTCGCGCTCGTCATCTTCCAGGGGGTGCTCGGCGGGACCACCGTGCTGAACTACCTGCCCCCCGCCGTCTCTTCCGCGCACGCGACTTTCGCGCAGACATTCTTCTGCATCGCCGTGCTCATGGCCGTGTTCACCTCGCGCTCCTGGGTCGCCACTGAGCGCCTCGCTCTCCGTGACGAAGGCACTCCCGGCCTGCGCACGCTCAGCATCGTGCTCATCATCGCGCTCTACGCGCAACTGGTCCTCGGCGCCGCCTTCCGCCACGTCTGGACAAAACTTGGCCCGACCGGTGCGAACCGCATCGCGGGCAGCGAGATCGTCGGGACCTATCTCCTCCCGCACGTCGTGAACGCCTTCCTCGTGACGGCGCTGCTCCTCTGGGTAGCCACCCGCGTCCTCGCCCGCTACGGCAATGTCCCAACGCTCCGCCGCCCCGCGACCACGCTCTTGTTCCTCGTGGCCACGCAGCTCGTCCTCGGATTCGGCGCCTACCTCGCGCGGGTCGAGTGGGGACGCGACGCCGCCCAGCCCCACCCATTCATGGTCTGGAGCACCGTCGCGCACGTGGTCACAGGGGCCGCCGTCCTCGCGACTTCGGTCGTGCTCGCCGCCCACGTCTATCGCAACCTGGTATCGCAGGAGCAGGAGCAGTTGGCCGGTGACGCGGGAAAGGCGGCTGCGATATGAGCGCTGCCCCCCAAGTCGTGGCTGTCGCGCGTCCGCAATCGCTCGGCAAGGATTTCGCCGAGCTGTTCAAGGCGCGTGTCACCTCGCTTGTCATGATGACCGCCTGGTGCGGTTGCTACATGGCCGCGATCAAGTCCGGGGTCTCTTCCCTGTCGTTGGACTCCCTGCACGCCGTGCTCGGCATCGGACTCGTCGCCGGCGGCACCGCTGCGCTGAACGAAGTCATCGAGCGTGACGCCGACGCCCTCATGCTCCGCACCAACCGGCGTCCGCTGCCGATGAAGAGCATGGCGCTCTGGCAGGCGCTGGCCCTGGGACTGGCCGCGACCATCGGCGGCGTCGCCTATCTGGCGCTCGCTTCGAACATGCTCACCGCCGCCCTCGCGCTCGCCACCTCTGCCGTTTATCTCGGCGTCTACACGCCGCTCAAGAAGGTCTCGCCCATCTCCACCTTCCTCGGCGCGTTCCCCGGCGCCATGCCCGGCCTGCTCGGCTGGACCGCCCTCCGCGGCAAGCTCGAGTGGCAGGCGTTCGCGCTTTTCGCCGTCGTCTGGGTCTGGCAGTTCCCGCACTTCCACTCCATCGCCTGGCTCTACTCCGAGGACTACCGCCGCGCCGGCATCCGCATGCTTCCGGTCGTCGACGAGACCGGCCGCAAGACCGTCCACCAGTCCATCGCCTACGCCGCCCTGCTCATCCCGGTCACGCTCGCGCCCGCGCTCTTCGGCATGTCCGGCCGCGTCTACCTCGTCGGCGCGTTCGTGCTCGGAGTCGCACAACTTTGGATGGCCACGCGCCTCGGTCGCGGCCGGCTCGCGCCCGCCGACCCGCATTCAAAGGCCGCCGCGCGGCAACTGCTGCTCGCCACCGTGCTCTACCTGCCGGCGCTGTTCGCGCTCATGATGTTCGACGCCGTACGCTGACGTGCCCGCTTCCCTCGCCTCCACCTCGACTTTGGAAACCAGTACAAACACCGAAGCCATCGTCCGCGTAGACAGCGTCATGCATCGCTACGGCGACCGCTCCGCGCTCTCGGGCGTCACCTTCGATGTTGCGCCCGCGCAGATCTTCGGACTCCTCGGCCCCAACGGCAGCGGCAAGACCACGCTCTTCCGCCTCCTCTCCACGCTCATGCTGCCCACCAGCGGCCGCACCCTGATCGCCGGCTTCGATTGCGCCACCCAACCCAACGACGTCCGCCGCCACATCGGCGTCGTCTTCCAGGCGCAGAGCGTGGACGTAAAGCTCTCCGCGCGCGAGAACCTCTGGCATCAAGGACACCTCTACGGCCTCTCCGGCGCTACATTAGCGAAGCGAATGGACGAGATGCTGGCACACGTCGGCCTCACCGGCCGCGCCAACGACCGTGTAGAGACTTTTTCCGGCGGCATGCTGCGCCGCGTCGAGCTGGCCAAGGGGCTGCTCCACCGCCCGCGTGTCCTGCTGCTCGATGAGCCCACCACCGGCCTCGATCCCGGCGCGCGCCGCGACGTCTGGCTCTACCTCGATCACGTGCGCCAAGCCGAGGGCGTCACCGTGGTCGTCACCACGCACCTCATGGAAGAGGCCGAACGTTGCGACCGCCTCGCCATCCTGAACGAAGGCAAGCTGGTCGCGCTCGGCGCACCGGCGGAACTGCGGTCGAAAGCAACGCTCGACGGCGACGTCATCGTGCTCGAAGCGCGCGATCCGGAATCACTCGCGTCACGCATCGCGCGGCGTTTCGGTGCTTCGCCAACGGTCATCGAGAACAAGGTCCGCCTGAAACGCGCCGAAGGACACCGCTTCGTCACCGAAGTCAGCGACGCCTTCCCCGGCGAGATCGAATCCATCTCCGTCGCCAAGCCCACGCTCGAAGACGTCTTCATCGACCTCACCGGACACCGCTTCTGGACCGAGCAGCACCCCGGGCCCACAGCCAGGCAGTAGAATCGAACCCACCGATTTCCTCATGGCCACCACCACCATCCCGGAAAGCAAGCCAGCGTCGCCAGCCGTCGCGGCGCATCCGCAAGCCGCCACCGGCGCGGCCGGCACCCTGCTCGCCGCCGCCACGCTGTGGTGGCGCGAGATAGTCCGCTTCTACCGCCAGCGTTCGCGCGTGGTCGGCGTCATCGCTTCGCCGCTCCTCTTCTGGATCGTCATCGGCTCGGGCTTTGGCAGCTCCTTCCGCACCACCTCCGGCGGAGGCGAGCACTATCTCGAATATTTCTTCCCCGGCGCGCTCATCATGATCGTCCTGTTCACTTCCATCTTCGCCATGATGAGCGTGATCGAGGACCGCAAAGAAGGCTTCCTGCTCTCCGTGTTGGTCGCGCCCGTGCACCGCGCCGCCATCGTGCTCGGCAAAGTCCTCGGCGGCGCTACGCTCGCCGCGGTGCAAGGCATGCTCTTTCTCATCATCGCGCCCTTCATCGGCATCCATCTTGGCCTGGAACAGATGGCCGTGGCCGCATTGGCCATCTTCCTCGTGGCCTTCGCGCTCACCGCGCTCGGCTTCGTCATCGCCTGGCCCATGGATTCCAGCCAGGCCTTCCACGCGGTCGTGAACCTCTTCCTCATCCCGCTGTGGCTGCTCTCCGGCGCGCTGTTCCCGCTCTCCGGCGCCTCCGGATGGATGCGCATGCTGATGCGCGCCAACCCGCTGACCTATGGCGTCGACGCCCTGCGCATCACGCTCTTCCCCGGCGCCGCCTCCCAGCTGCCGCTCTGGAGCTCCATCGGCGTGCTGGCCGCGTTCTCGCTTGCCGTGTTCGTGCTCTCCTTCTTCATCGCCAATCGCCGCAGCACCAAAGCGGTCGCGTAGGCCGAATGGACGTCAGCTTCCTGCCCGCGGTCAACGCGACGTTGAACGGCACGAGCGCGGTGCTGCTCCTCACCGGACGCGCCCTCATCGCCCAGAAGCGCGTCGCCGCGCACCGCAAAGTGATGATCGCCACCGTCATCACTTCAACGCTCTTCCTCGTCTGCTACCTCGTCTATCACTCGCAGGTAGGCTCCGTTCGCTTTCAAGGACAAGGCTGGGTGCGTCCGCTCTACTTCGGCATCCTGCTCACGCATACCGTGCTGGCCGTCGTCATCGTGCCCATGGTGCTCATGACCCTCGCCCGCGGACTGCGCGGCAACTTCGAGCGCCATCGTGCCATCGCCCGCTGGACCTTCCCGCTCTGGCTCTACGTCTCCGTCACCGGCGTGGTCATCTACGTCATGCTCTACCATCTCTATCGCGCCGGATGAACCCCATGGCACGCCTCCGCCTCAAACTCGACCTCGGCGGCACGCGCGGCGACGAAGCCTGGCGCGCCCTCACGCACTTCGAGCCGCTAAAGTCCGCCGCGTTCGGTCCGCAGTTCGGGATGGGAGGCGAGTGCCGCCACACCGCCGCCGAGCCGCACCCCAAGGGCGAATGGTGCGGCGCGCTCATCACGCTGGAAACGCCCTTGCTCGCGCAGTACGCGATGTCGCACTACCTGGAACAGCCGCGCGTCTTGGACGCGGACGTGGAATGAATCACTGACGAAATGACTGAAGACCTCTCGAACGTCACCACCACCGAAACCGCCGCCGCCAAGCCGCGCATGCCCTTGCGCACGCGCCTCATCTTCTTCCTCGTCGCCTGGGCCATCGTCCTCATGCCCTTCTACTTCTGGCGCGCGACCTGGTTCGGACGCGAGCTCACCGGCCAGCAGATGACCGAGTACCTGCACGACGACGCCAAGCCGCGACACATCCAGCACGCCCTCGTCCAGGTCGGCAACCGCATGGTTCGCAAGAACGACGCCAAGGACGCGAACCCCCGGCAGTGGTACCCCGACCTCCTGCGCCTTGCCACCCATCCCGTCGAAGAGATCCGCACCACCGACGCCTGGGTCATGGGGCAGGACCCATCCCAGCCCGAGTTCCACCAGGCCTTGCTCGGCATGCTGAACGACCGCGCCGTGCTCGTCCGCTACAACGCCGCGCTCTCGCTCGTCAGTTTTGGCGACGCCAGCGGACGCCCCCAGATCGCGGCCATGCTGCGTCCGCTGGAAATGACCGCGCCGCTCGCCGGACGCGTCGTCGCCCGCGCCAAGCCCGGCGACGCCATCAATCACTCCACCGTGCTCATGCGCATAGAAGCCGCGCAGGAAACGACCGACGTTCGCTCGCCCATCGTCGGACGCGTCCGCGCCATTCTGGTCGCCGGCGGTCAGGAGGTCAGGTCCGGCGACAACATCGCCGTGCTCGAGCCCGGTGTGGAACAAGCGTGGGAAGCCCTGCGCGCGCTCTATCTCGTGGGGACAGCGGAAGACCTCGACCTGGTGCGGCAATACAAGAAGCAGTCGCCGGATTATCCCGACCGCGTACGCCAGCAGGCCGAGCTCGCCGAACAAGCCATCATGGACCGCGCCAAGAAGTGAACCGCGTGCGCTCGCAAAGCAAAAAAGGCCGCGCGGAAAGCGCGGCCTTACTCTCTCCCGGTCCGGTTAGAACGAATGCTTCACGCGGTCGCCGGCAAACACCAGCGCGATGAGCACGTGCTCTTTGCCTTCCGTGCGGAAATGCTGCTCATCGCCGCGCGCCTTCGCGGCCAGCGGCTGCAGCGTGCACGGCACGCGGAAGCTCGTCTTCGCTTTGCTCTCGAGCTTGAACACCATGATGTGCGTGCTGCCTTCCATCTCGTGCGTCACCCGATACTTGCCCGCGGGCAGCACCGTCGTCCCCACGCGTGCGGTTTGCGTGAGCTCCAGGTCCTTCGCCTTCCACGTCACCATCGGCTCGTCGGCGCTCGCAAGCAAACCCACTACCAAGATTCCTAATATGACGATTGCGATCTTGCGCATATCTACACTCCTTCATCGCGATGTCTCTACCCAGCACCTGGGAACATCATGACCGCCCAGCCGCCAGCCGCCGGTGACGCAAGTCACCAAGGGGCGTGACGAAAGGCGGCCTGGGCGCCAAAGCAAAAGCCGCGCCTCGGCGCGGCTACTCGCAGCTCAAACCTCACAACTCGCAACTCAGAGCGGCATCACTCCCACTTCCTTCTCCACCTCCACCGTGTCCACCATCGCGATGGCGTCCCACGGACAGCCGTCGAGGAAGCTTCCGTCCGGCCCCTTGCTGGTGCACTTCTTGCAGCCGATGCACAGGATGGGGTCCACCTGGATGCGGCCGAACGGCGGATGGTCCTCGTCCGGCACCCAGAACATGCAATCTTCGATGGGGCAATACTCCACGCACGCCGGCGACCCGGCGCAGCCGGTGCAGCACTCGGTAATCACCGCCAGCTCTTTCGGCTTTTTCTTGCGCGGCGTGGTGAGCCCCTTCGAACGGGGCTCGTGCTTGAGTTCGTCGGGGACGAGGCCAGGATTCCCACCGGGGACGACCGAGTCAGTAGCCATCGCGGCTGATTATACCTCGCCGGTCTGCGCGACTGGCCGCTCTGTTGGGGTGACCCGCAGGAAGGGCAGAATGATTGACACCCCGATCAGCCCAAACAGCGAACCCTCGTAGGCCGCCAGGATGTAGGTCGACCAGGGGGCAATGAGAAACGCCAACGGCGACGAGATTCTCAAGCCGCCTAGGCAAAGCTCCTCCCATAGGGGCATCGCTACGACGCCGGTCGTCCACATGCCTGCAAGGACCCAGAATGAGCTGAGATTTGGAACATGCAACCCACGCGCTACCATGAATCCAGCCGTAGCACTCGCAGGCAAAAGAAGCATGAGGATCCATATCTGCCCTCCCTCGCCGCACCTGAGCCAGTAATGTACCATCCCATCCGGCGCCCACACCGCAACGATTGCGAGAGCGACTCCGGTCGCATAGCGCTTCAGGATCGTCACACCTCGACCGCCTCGGCTAACATCGGCCTCGCCTCTTCCCGCGGGATCAGCAGCCCGGCGTCCTTCATCAGCTTGATCAGCTTCCCGCGGAACGGCTTCATCACCGCCAGCCGCGCGACCGTCAAGAGGTTCATGACGACGTCGAGCGCGCCGTCCACCAGCCGGTGCGACTTCTCCTGCCCCGGCGACTCGTCGTAGATGAAGTAGAACAGGAACCCGAGGTGCATCACCCAGAGCAGCTGCGGCGCGATCTCGCGCAGGTCGGGCGGCATCTTCTCGTCCCCGATGGCCTGCTCCATCACCGCGATCGCGCTCGAGCGGAAGATCCGCGTCTCCGGCGCGAAGATGGAGAGCGGATGCTTGGGGTTCCCGAAGAAGCGGAACAGCGCGGACATCAGCCCGCGATCGTCCTTCAGGATGTCCAGCTTCGAATGCATCACCACACCCAAACGCTCGCGGAAGTCCTTGCTTGTCTCCAGGCCCTTGGCCAGCCGAAGTTCATGCTCTTCTTGAACCTTCTCGTAGTACCCCAGCACGATCGCTTCCTTCGACGCGAAGTAGTAATACGCCGCGCCCAGCGACATATTGGCGGCCGCCGCCACCTCCCGCATCGTCGTCCCTTCAAATCCCTTTTCGCGGAACAGGTTCAGCGCCACGGTAAAGATGCGGTCGCGGGTGAGGTCGCCCTTGGTGATGCGCTTCTCGTTCTTCAGCACTTCCGGTCTCCTCATGTCCTTGAACATGTTCAGATAATGGCGCTTTACCCCGCCCCCCGTCAAGCGCGAAACTTCCCGCTTGACATATTCGCCTTTTCTTTGCTATGGTAGGTCTGTTTCAGTTGGCGTTTGTCGCGGGACGGGTTGCGTGGTGCGAGGTCTCTTTCGCGGCTCCGACGGATATCCGCACAGACCCGGCACAGACCCCCGTCAGATCTCGACAGACTTTTGGCCCTAAGTCCTTTAGACCGACATATCCAACGAGTTGTTTTGAGGTCTGTGGGGTATGTGGCAGCGAGACTGTTGAAGCGTGGCATGAACGTTGCGCGACATGCACCAGGGCCAAAGGCCCGGTCGCCAATAGCCCAGCGCGGAAGCGCTGGGTGAAGGCGCAATAAAATTAGAGCCCCTTTAGGGGCGGCACGGCCCTGTTCTGATTTCCGGAATTTCCACAGGCCCCCGCTCCCGCATCCGGCCGCTGCTGCTATAGTCTGGGCAAAATCACTTGGAGTAAAAACCATGTCGAAGAGCGTCAACAAAGTCATCCTGATCGGCAACCTGGGCAAGGACCCGGAAGTGAAGTACACGCCCAGCGGCATGGCCGTCGCCAAGTTCTCCCTCGCCACCAACGACCGCTTCAAAGACAAGGAAGGCAACTGGCAGGACCGCACCGAGTGGCACAACCTCGTCGCCTTCCAGCGCACCGCCGAGATCGTCGGCGAGTACCTCAAGAAGGGCCGCACCGTCTACATCGAGGGCAAGCTCCAGACCTCGTCGTGGGACGACAAGGAGACCGGCGCGAAGAAGTACAAGACCGAGATCATCGTCAACGAGCTGGTGCTGCTCGGCGGCGGACAGCGCGGCGATAATGCCAACGCCGGCACCGGCGGCGGCAGTGACCACGAGTCCGCCACGGGCGGCGGACGCTCCAAAGGCGCCTCCGCCGGCGGCAGCATGGACCAGCGCCCGCACGAATCCGCCGCCGAGATCACCGACGAAGACATCCCGTTCTGACCGGATGAGCGGTTCCTCCCGCCGGAGTAGCCGCTCATCCAACAGCTTCCCTGCTTTCGCCATCCAAGAATGTGAGCTACTGCACATTCCTAATATGAAAACGTCTTACTCCGTTCTTCCTCCCGGCCTCCGCGTCCTCCTGTTTTCATTGCTCTCTCTGGCAGTGGCAGGGTGTTCGGCGCACCGCGACATCCACCAGACGCTGCGCTCCAACTTCCAGGCGCCCGAAGGCTCGCCCATGCTGCTCGCCGCCTACCAGCCGTGGTTCGGCCGCCCCGGACACATCAACGTGGGCTATTCCTCGCAGGACCGCGTCGTCCTCGCCAACCAGATCACCAAGGCAAAGGCCCTCGGCATCGGCGGCTTCGTCGTCAACTGGTATGGCCCGCGCAAGGACTTCGAGGACCGCTCCTACTCCCTGCTGCAGCAACTCGCCGCCGAGAACGACTTCAAGGTCGCGCTCATGTACGACGAACCCGACGACCGTCCCGGCGACGTTACCGATGACACCATCCGCGACCTGCAATTCGGCTACGAGCATTACATCGCGCAGAACGCGAGCGTCCCATCGGCCGCCTATCTGCGCTACAA
The DNA here is from genome assembly GCA_016185395.1 of Candidatus Korobacter versatilis. Classification (GTDB taxonomy): domain Bacteria; phylum Acidobacteriota; class Terriglobia; order Terriglobales; family Acidobacteriaceae; genus JACPNR01. The sequence continues at coordinate 89,124 of JACPNR010000004.1, read as the reverse complement.
CGGGCATCCGGTCATCTTCATCTTCCCGAAATCCGGCAACACCGATTGGAAGCGCGTGCGCGAGGCGATGGCCTCCTGGCCGGAGCAGCCGCTGCTGCTCTATCGCGACATCAACCAGAGATACGCTGCCGCCTTCGACGGCTTCTACGCCTGGGTGAAACCCAGCGGATCGTGGTCCGCGGACGGCAGCGACTGGGGCCGCGATTATCTCGAGTCGTTTTATTCCAAGATGAAGTCGAAGTATCCCGACAAGCTCGCCGTCGGCGCCGCCTGGCCCGGCTTCGACGACTCGCGCGCCTCGTGGAGCAAGAACCGCCGCATGGACGCGCGCTGCGGCAAGACCTTCCAGGACTCGCTGCACCTCTTTCGCCGCTACTACAACGACCGCGAGCGGCTGCCCTTCCTCATGATCGTCACCTGGAACGATTACGAAGAGGGCACCGCCATTGAGAAGGGCCTCGCCAGCTGCAGCGGCTGACAGTGGTAACGCGCATCTTGTTCGCGCCGGCCAACGTCCGCGATATGATGTCCGCATGATTCCCCCGCACGGGACCGCGCGCTGAGCGCGCCCGCCATGTCGGACGTTGCCGCAGCACAAAGCCCGGCGCTGCTCACGCGCCGCGACCGCATCACCTGCCTGCTATTATTCGCAGCCGCTTTTCTCGTCTTTCTTCCGTTCGCCGGTTTTCCCATCGAATACAACTTTGACGAGATGCACTACGTCACCGCGGCCAAGCTGCTGGTGCCGCCCACCGCGAACTTCAACTGGGAGCATCCGCCGCTCGCCAAGTACCTTATCGGACTAGGCATCGCTCTCGCCGGCGACCGCCCACTGGGCTGGCGCTTCGCCGGCATCGTCTTTGGCGCGATTTCGATCGCGGGGATGTACGTCTGGGCCCTCGCCGTATTCCATGAGCGCGGGCTCGCCCGCTGGGTCGCCCTCGTCACGCTCGTCAACATGATGGTCTTCGTGCTGGCGCGCACCGCCATGCTCGATATCTTTCTGCTCGCCTTCCTGATATGGGGCATGGCAGCCGTGTCGTTCGCATGGGACCACCGCCGTTCCGCGCGCGAGGTCCGCCAACTGCTTGCCTTCGCCGGCGTGATGTTCGGACTCGCCGCCGCCTGCAAGTGGGTGGGCTGGGTCTTGGTGATATTCCTGGTCCTGCTCTGGGCCACGCTGCGGATCCTGCAACGCTCCGGCGCAACACTCTTCCGCGCCCCGGAAGCGGGGGCGGCGCCAAACGATCAGCCGTGGTACTCGCCCACATTCTGGAACGGCGTGAGCTGGTCGGACGCAGTTGTGTACATGCTGTTTCTCCCCATCGTTTTCTACGCCGCTACCTTCCTTCCCTTCCTCTGGCTCCCGGGCTTGGACGGCACCGTGCACGACATCGTTCGCTTGCAGCACGACATGGCATTCGCGCAGGCGCACATCGAGGGCTCGCATTACTACTCCAGTGACTGGTACCAATGGCCCTTCGACTCCCGCCACATGTGGTTCTACTTCAAGAACATTGCGGGCTCCACGCGCGCGGTCCTCCTCATGGGAAACCCGGTGGTGTTCTACCCGGGCTTTGCTGCTGCGATTTTCTGCGCCGGATCATGGTGGCAGCGCCGGACGCGCGAAACCTTCCTGTGCGCTGTCTGGTACTGGCTGCTGCTGCTGTGCTTCACGGTCATCCCGAGGAAGATCAGCTTCTTCCACTACTACCTGCCGGCAGCCTGCGCGCTGGGATTGCCGCTGGCCTACGTCTTCCGCCATTACGGTGGCCCCGCGATCTTCAAGCGGCCGTGGGGACGTTGGGCGTTCCTCGCGGCGGCCGCCGGCGTCTTCGTGGTCTTCTATCCTGTGCTGGTCGGCCTGCCGCTGCCGGCGGATTTCTCCCCGCGCTAAGGCCAAAAAAAGCACCGGCGCTAGCCGGTGCCTGATGTCGCAAGAAACTTCTACCGCCGGATACGTCCCACGCTATCGCAGCTGGTGCAGAACGTCGGGCTCGGAGTCTGTGTCTGGCCAGGCCCCGGCGAACCGGTCGTCGAGTAGATGATCGCGCCTACCGCCGCCACACCGAGAATGATCAGGATGTTCCGCAGCAGGTGGTGATCGTCGCCACCGCCGCCACCACCACTGTCGCCGTTACCCGGGTTGGTCTGGTCGATGGCGTCCTGCTGCACTCCCGGAGGCGTCTGCGACGGACCGGTCACGGTGCCATCCGGCCCGATGTCGACCATCTGTCCCGGACCGACCGTCGCGAGAATCGCGCCGTTCGGTCCCAGGATCACGACCTGGCCGCTGAACACGATGACCTGCATGTGGCCGTTCACGAAGATGACGACGTAGTCCGTGCCGACCACGCCGGCAACCGCCGTCGGGGTCTTCACCTGGAACTTGCCGCCGGCCTTCGTGATCTGGACCACGCGGCTGCGCACGCGCCCGTAATTCAGTTCCAACTCGGTCTGCTGCGTCGCCGGGTCGTGCTGCACGATCTTGAGTTCGCTGTTCGAGCCGAGACTAAGGATGGAACCATCGCGCAACTGCACGCGCGCGCGCCCGCCACCTTCGGTGCGGAGCACGTCGTTCCACATCACGTCATCTTTGTTTTTGGCGACCGAACCATTGCGTGTCGCTTGCGGGATCAGCGCCGTGATCTGGCCCGCTGGCTGGGAACTGCTCGCGCCTTGCGCCATCCCCGGAAGGGGCGACATGATCAAGGCCATCAGGACTGCGATGCACCGGAATCCGATGCTGTACGAAGCGCGCATTGCTATCACCCCGTGAGCGGAAGTGGGAAAAGGGGTACCCTTCAAGCAACGGTATTGTCTGCTAAGGTCGCCAGCAGGTCAACTCCGTTTCCCTGAAAGTCAACACCTTAGTCTCCTAGAAGCTTATGGCGCAAGGACTTTGCTATCTGTCGGCCATGGAAACGCCCGTTTTCGATGAATATCTCGCTCGTCCGGGAGCCGGCCACGATCACCCCGGCCACATAGATACCGGGGACATTTGTCTCCAGGCTCTCCGGGTCGCAAACGGGACGGCACTCCCCAGGTTCGAGCTCGATCCCGAGCGACCGCATAAAGGTAAAGTCCGGGTGATACCCCGTCAGCGCGAAGACGAAGTCATTCTTCAGGCGAACCTCACCCCCCGGCGCCGCCAATACCACGTACTCCGGGCCGATCTCCTTCAGCGAAGAATTGAAATGCGCGCGGACTTCCCCTGCCTTGATGCGGTTCTCGATGTCGGGTTTGATCCAGTACTTCACATTCTGGTGGATGCCCGCCCCGCGATGCACCAGCGTGACGCGCGCGCCGCGCCGCCATAGCTCGAGCGCCGCGATGGCGGCTGAGTTCTTGCCGCCCACCACCACCACGTCGAGCCCGAAGTATGGATGCGGCTCGCCGTAGTAGTGCATGACCTTAGGCAAGTCCTCCCCGGGGACGCCGAGCGGATTCGGCAGGTCGTAATATCCGGTCGCGAGCGCCAGTTTGCGCGCGCGATGTACTTGCTCCACTCCCAAGCGGTCCCGCGTGTGGACGTGGAAGTCGCCATCGCTTCCCGTCACCCGTTCCACCCGCTCGTACTGCCGGAGGGCGAGCTCGTAGTGCTCGGTCACCTTCCGGTAATACTCCAAGGCCTCTTCGCGGGTCGGCTTCGGGTGCGCGCTGGGGAACGGGATGTCGCCGATCTCCAGCAGTTCCGGCGTGGTAAAGAAAAGCATCTGCGGCGGATAGTGGAAGAGCGAGTTGACCAGGCAGCCTTTCTCCACCAGCACCACGCGGAACCCGGCCCGCTTGGCTTCAATGGCGCAGGCCAGGCCGGTCGGCCCGGCGCCGATGACCAGCAGGTCGAAGATGGCGTCGCTGCGCTCGCTCATTCGTCCACCAATCTAAACGTTTCCTCGGCTGTCTTTCGCAACACGGCTATAATTTTCTGTTCTCATCGATCAGCCGTACCACGTGATCCAGGAGCTTCATGGCCAGCGCCGGCGAAAGCAAGCAAGCGAAGCGCATCGAATCCGACAGCATGGGCACCATCGAGGTGCCGGCAAATGTTTACTGGGGAGCGCAGACGGAGCGCTCGCTGCTGCACTTCGCCATCGGGCGAGACACTATGCCGCCCGAGCTCATCCGCGCCTTCGGCATCCTGAAGAAAGCGTGCGCGCTGGTCAACCAGGAACTCGGCAAGCTGCCCGCGGACAAAGCCAAACTCATCGTGCAGGCCGCCGACGAGATCATTGCCGGCAAATGGAACGACCAGTTCCCACTGCGCATCTGGCAGACCGGCTCCGGCACGCAGACCAACATGAACGTCAACGAAGTCATCTCCAACCGCGCCATCGAGCTGGCCGGCGGCGAGATGGGTTCGAAGAAACCCATCCATCCCAACGACGACGTGAACATGTCGCAGTCGTCGAACGATACCTTCCCCGCCGCCATGCACATCGCCGCCGCCGAACGCGTGCAGAAAACACTCATCCCCGCGATCACGACCGTGCGCGATGCGCTCGCCGCAAAACAAAAGGAATTCCAGGACATCGTAAAGATCGGCCGCACTCACCTGCAAGACGCCGTCCCCCTAACCGTGGGACAGGAATTTTCCGGCTGGGTGACGATGCTCGACCGCGACATCGAGCGGCTCAAGCAAGTCCTCGGCGGGCTCTACGACCTCGCCATCGGCGGCACCGCCGTCGGTACTGGCCTGAACGCCCCGCCGGAATTCGCCGAGCGCGTGGCCAGGAAAGTCGCCGAGCTCACCGGGCTTCCCTTCCGCTCGCACGGCAACAAGTTCGCGGCGCTGGCCTCGCACGACGAGATCGTCTTTGCGCAGGGCGCGCTCGAGACGACCGCCGCCTCGTTCATGAAGATCGCCAACGACATCCGCTGGCTCGCTTCCGGACCGCGCTGCGGCCTCGGCGAACTTTCCATCCCCGAGAATGAGCCGGGCTCCTCCATCATGCCGGGCAAAGTGAATCCTACGCAGGCGGAGGCGATGACGATGGTCTGCGTGCAGGTCCATGGCGCTACCGCAGCCGTCGGTTTCGCCGGCTCGCAGGGAAACTTCGAGCTCAACGTCTTCAAGCCGGTGATGATCTACAACTTCCTCCACTCGGTCACGCTGCTCTCGGACGCCTGCCACGGCTTCGTGGACTACATGGTCAAGGGCATCGAAGTGAACCGCGAACGCGTGGCGGAGTACGTTCGCAACTCGCTCATGCTCATCACTGCGCTCGCTCCAAAGATCGGCTACGACAAGGCGGCGAAGGTAGCGCACCACGCGCACGTTGAAAAAACCAGCCTGCGCGAGGCGGCAGTGAAGCTCGGCCATCTCACCGGCGAGGAGTTCGATAAGCTGGTGAAGCCGGAAGAGATGACCCGCCCGAAGAAGTAGCTTTTTTCGTAAGAACAAAACGCGCCCGCATGGGCGCGTTTTGTTCTTCGTGTTGCGAAGACTGTTACGGCCAGCGCTTGCGCGCCGGCTCGGGGGCCGCTGCGCTCACCGACTGCACCGGGAACGATTCCACCGGCGCGCTGGGAACGGGCGCGGCCGCCGCCATGGAGCGTTGCGCCACCGGCATCGCGCTCGTCGTCTGCGAGCTCTCCACCGTCTCGGTGATGATGCGGGCAGCGGCACGCAACGTCTCGAGCTCGCGCTCGATGTTCTTGATGTGGAGTTCCTTCTCGCGCTGCAGCGCGTCAATCTCTTCGCGCACGTGCTGCATCTCGAGTTCTTTGTCGCGGATTACTTCAGTGATCGGTTTCATGACTGACCTCGGGAACTTTCGCTCGGGGGGACAAACGAGGCACGGATTATAGTGCCGTTTTTGCGCCGGTGTCTATGACATCCGTGATTCCCTGGTTACCCCCGGTCAGGGGCCGTTACGCCCCTGGCCTCTCAAGGTGTTTCCCTGCTTGACTTCCCTCGCCGGGTTTATCAATATGCCATTCCTCCCGGACCGGGGACCCAATGGCCGAAGCCTCCGCACAATCGAATCCGCCGTCGCTCGCCGAAGAACTCACTTCTATCGCCGCGCGCGCGCAGACATACACCGGCGCCAGTGGCGCCGCCATCGCCTTGAGCGAAGGCGACCAGAATGAGATGGTGTGCCGCGCGTGCAGCGGGCCCTCCGCTCCCGACGTCGGCGCTCACCTGCGCCTCGAAGGCACCTTCACCGGCATGGCCGTGCAGAGCGGCCAGGCGCTGCGCTGCGACGACTCCGATACCGACAAGCGCGTGGACGCCGCCGCCTGCCGCGCACTCGGCACGCGTTCCATCGTCGTCGTGCCCATCCGCGACGCGGACACCGAAGTCATCTCCGGCGTGCTGGCCGTGTTCGCCGGCAGCAAGAATTCGTTCAATGACCTGCACGTCGCCGTCTTGCGCACCATGGCGCGTGAGGTCGCGGTCGCGGTGCAAAAAGCGCGCAAGGCCGGCGTTTCCATCACCGCCGCGTTTGCTGCGCCACTGCCTCCACCCCCGCCGCGTGCGGCGATTCGCCCCAGTGACCCGGGATTCACGCCGCCGCCGCTGCCACCGCCCACACCCGTGGCAAGACCGATTCCCGTTGCGACTGCGACCGCCGCCGCCGCGCCGCAGCCCGCGCCCGAGCCGCCGGCAACCGTTATGGCGCCCGCGCCGCGGCCCACGCCCCCGCCTCCTCCGCCGCCCCCACCCGCACCGAAGGCGGAAGAGGTGCAGCCCATGGCCGCAAGCATCGCGCCTGCACCGGTCGCACCCTCGCGTCGCGCCGCCGCTGCGCCACCACCGGCAGAATGGAAGCCGGCGCCGCCTCCACCGCCTCGCAAGGTGGAGAAAGTGGAATCGAGATCAGAATCGCGTTCGGTGACGAGCGCCGGATTTGGCACATTCGACAGCGTTGCGCAGGACAAGAAGCCCGGTGGCGGCGGCCTGGGGATATGGATCGGAGTAGCGGCCGCCGTCGTCGTCATCATCGCCGGATACTTCACCTACACCCATTTTTCCTCGGCGCCGCAGCCTGCAACGCAGCCGGTGCAACAAACTGCTCCGACGTCGTCGACGCCCCCTCCGGCCACGACGACGACACCCGCGACGACCACCGCGACGGCATCCACTACGGGGCAGCCTGCGGCGCAGCCACCGGCCCCGGCCAAGACCAACCAGACGACCACCCAAACAGCGCCGGCGCAAAAGTCCGCGCCGCAGCAAGCTCCGCCGCAGCCGGCGCAGACGCCTCCGCCACCGGCAAAACCGTCACCGCAAGCCGTGGAGCGCGCCGCCGTCACGCCCAACGCGAGCCCGCGTCAGGATGCTCCGCCCGCTCCGGTCGCGGTGGCTGCCCCGCAGATCGCCGTTCCCATCTCGACCACGGCGCCCACCCTCGCCTCGCAGCCGAAGGTCTCGCAGTCCACCAGCGCGACGTTGCTGTCGCAGGTCGCGCCAAAGTATCCGGAGATGGCCAAGACGATGCATGCGGAAGGCGTGGTGCAGATGGAAGCCACCGTCGGGAACGATGGTGCGGTCAAATCGGTCCGCGTGGTCAACGGACATGCCCTGTTGCGCGAGGCCGCCGCTTCCGCCGTCCGGCAATGGAAATACAAGCCCGCGACGCTGAACGGCGCGCCCATCGAATCCACCGTGCAGGTCAACGTGAAGTTCCAGGCACCGAGATAGCTTCACCAGGAATACAAAAGGGCGGAGCCGCGGCTCCGCCCTTCTCACTTGCGAGGAACTAATAAGCCCAGCGCATCAGCGTCGCGCCGACGGTGAACCCCGCGCCGACGGAAGCGAGCAGCACCAGCCCGCCCTTCTTCAGCTTCCCTTCCTCGAGTGCCGTCTGCATCGCCAGTGGGATCGTGCCCGCAGTGGTGTTGCCGAAGCGGTCGATGTTCACGATCACGCGCTCCATCGGCATGCCCAGCCGCTCCGCGGTGTTGGTGATGATGCGCAGGTTCGCCTGGTGCGGGATGAAGCAGCTCACGTCCTTGCCGGTGAACCCATTGCGCTGCAGGATGCGCTCGGAAACGTCTGCCATCTTGCGCACCGCATATTTGAAGACCGCCTGCCCGTCCTGATGGACGAAGTGCATCTTCTTGTCCACCGTCTCATGCGTCGCGGGGTTCAAGCTGCCGCCCGCGGGCATGTTCAGCGAGCATCCGCCGGAACCATCGACCTCGTGGATGAAGTCGATGATGCCCTCCTCCTCCGCGGCGGCAGGCTCGAGCAACACCGCGCCCGCGCCGTCTCCGAAGATCACGCAGGTGGCGCGGTCCGTGTAATCAATGATCGAAGACATCACGTCGGCGCCGATGACCAGCACCTTCTTGTGCGCGCCCGTCATGATGAACTGCACGCCGCACTGCAGGGAATACGGGAACGCCGAGCACGCCGCCGAGAGGTCGAACCCCCACGCGCCTTGGGCGCCAAGCTTGTTCTGCACCAGGCACGCCGTCGAAGGAAACAACATGTCGGGAGTGACGGTTCCTACGATGATGGCGTCCAACTCCGTCGGCTTCACTCCGCGGTGCGCGAGCGCTTTCTTCGCCGCTTCCGTGGCCAGGTCCGAAGTCCCAACGCCCTTCTCGGCGATGTGGCGCTCGCGTATACCCGTGCGCGCCATGATCCACTCGTCGGAAGTCTCGACCAAACTCTCCAGGTCCTTGTTGGTGAGGACGCGCGGCGGCACGTACGTGCCGAGGGCCGTGATCTTGGCCCGCACCAGTTGCTTTGCACTTAGCTTATTGACCGTCATCTCCACCTGGGTGACCGCGAGACTAGCGCTGGATGGCGCGAGCGGAGCAAGAATAAAGGCTTTGCCAGGCACCGGGGAACCCGCTGCACACGCGAGAGCCCGTTACCGTTGCTTCCTTCCGGACCTGGCGGGGTTGGCGGGAACGCGTCGCGCGGGACCCGATACCTGACCTTTCGATTCTAACATCCACCCTCCGGACTGCTCGCCTCTGTCGGACATCGCCGTCCGATCAGTCGCTACTGCGGTAATATCTGCGGACAGTGTCCACCGCCGCCATCCCGCGGGATACGCGTAGCGCCGTCGAGCGCTACTTCGAGATCTGGCTCTTCCTTTTGGTACTGACAGGATTTGCTACGCTGGCGGCCACCGGCAAGCTTGACCTCCCCGCCCTGCTCTTCGTGAGCGCCGCGCTTGTCTTCCGCGGCTACCTGCTCGCCAAGCGCGAGACGCTCATGCTCTCCGAGCAGTGGACGACCTACCTCACCCTGGCCTACGTACTCTTTTATCTCGCCGACTTCCTCTTCATCTCGCGTACCTTCGTGGGCGCGAGCGTCCACCTTGTGTTGTTCAGCATGGTAGTGAAGATCTTCTCGGTACAGCGCGACCGCGACCTCCTCTACCTCGCTGTGCTCTCGTTCCTCGAGGTGCTGGCTGCCGCCGTCCTGACGGTAGACAGCGTCTTCCTCGGGGCCTTCGCCATCTTCCTGCTGGTCGCCGTGGCCACCTTCATGGCGCTGGAGATGCGCCGCACCGCCCGCCGTACGCCTATGGCCGCGCGCGAGCATGCACACGCGCGCCACTTCGGACGCGCCCTCGCCCTCACCGCGGCTCTGCTGATGTGCGCCATCCTGCTCGCCGGCACCGTGATCTTCTTTGTCCTGCCCCGCATCTCGGCCAACTACCTCGCCGCGTTCGCGCCCCGTAGCGTGCTCGCCACCGGCTTCACCGACGAGGTGAACCTGGGACAGATCGGCGAGATCCAGCAATCCAGCGAAGTCGTGATGCACGTCCGCGTCGAAGGTGACTCCACCGGCAAGAATCCTGACCTGCACTGGCGCGCCATTGCACTCGCCAACTTCGACGGCCGCAAGTGGACCAACCCCGCCGAGCAGTTGCGCCTGTTGCGCGCACGCGATGGGAACTTCGTCCTCAAGGAGATCGTGACCGCGGCCACGCCCTTGCCGAAGAACTGGCAGGCCATCAACTACCGCGTGATGCTCGAACCGGGGGATAGCCACCTTTATTTTCTTGCCGGCCAGGCGCTGGGAATCTTCGGCAACTACCGCGTCATCGGTTACGACCGCGGCTTCGCCTTCTACAACCTCGATCGCGAGCACACCATCGGCACCTATCAAGCGGTCGCGAATGTCAGCGTGCCCACCGCGGTCGAGCCCGGCGGCGCCATCCCGCCCGAGGTGGCGCTTTATTATTTGCAATTGCCCGCCGTAGACCCGCGAGTGCGCGACCTCGCGGCGAACATCAGCGCGTCCGCTTCCAGCGATTTCCAAAGGGCCAAACTGCTCGAAGAATATCTCCGGGCAAAGTTCGGCTACACGCTCGAACTCCCCAGCACCGTGCCCGCCGATCCCATCGCCAACTTCCTCTTCGCGCGCAAGCAGGGACACTGCGAGTACTTCGCGTCATCCATGGCGCTGATGCTGCGCACGCAGGGCATTCCGTCGCGCGTGGTCAACGGATTCCGCGGCGGAGAGTTCAACACCGTCACCGGTAACTACATCATCCGCGCGCGCGACGCGCACTCCTGGGTCGAGGCCTACTTCCCCGGAGCAGGCTGGGTGCCGTTCGATCCAACGCCGTCTTCACCCCAGCCCAGCGCCGTCGGGTTCGGACGCATCTACTACTACCTCGACGCCGCCCGCGAGTTCTGGCGCGAGTGGGTCATCAACTACGACTTCTCCCACCAGAATGCGGTGAGCAACTCCGCCGTCGTGCGGGGCCGCCGCTTCTTTGAACGCTCGCGCATGACGCTCCAGCGCTACTACGCCCAAATGCTCCAGCGCGCCCGCCACCTTCAAGACCGCGCCGCCGAAACGCCGCAGAGTTGGGGGACGACCGGCGCCTTCGTCGTGCTTGGTCTGGTGCTGCTCTTGAATGTCCGCCGCATCGTCCGCGCCCTGCGCTCGCTTCGCCTCGCGCGCACTCCCGGACGCGCTCCGCAACAAGCCGCCAGCATCTGGTACGAGCGCATGACGCGCTCCGTCGCGCGGCGCGGCTATGAGAAAACGCCCTCGCAGACTCCCTTCGAGTTCGTCTTCACCATCGACGACCCCTACCTGCGCGCGCGTGTCGAGGCCTTCACCCGCGCCTACGAGAGCGCCCGCTTCGCCGATTCTCCCGCCGACGCCGAGCGCCTGCCCCACCTTTTTGATGACATCCAGACCTCCGCGCGCTGACCAGCGCCCACGCGACCGCCTGCTAGAATAGATAGATTGCATGCCCGTCCCGACCACACTAGAAGCGCCTCCTAACACCTCTGCGCGCAAGCCGGCGAAGGTCGGGTTCGTGTCGCTGGGGTGTCCCAAGAACCTCGTGGACAGCGAAGTCATGATGGGTCTGCTCGTCCATTCCGGCGCGGAGATCACGCCGCGCGCCGAGGACGCCGACGTCATCGTCGTGAACACCTGCTCGTTCATCGAGACGGCAAAGCAGGAGTCGGTGAACGCCATCCTCGAGATGGCGGAACATAAGGCGAGCGGACGCGCGCAGCGCCTCATCGTTGCCGGATGCATGGTCGAGCGCTATCGCAACGAGATCCAGAAGAACATCCCCGAAGTCGACGCGGTCGTCGGCACCGGCGAACTCGAACACATCCTCGCCGCCGCCGGCCTCGCGACGCCGCGGCCGCAGCCCGGCCCATTCCACATCCTGACCTCGCGCCCCGAAGGAGCCGCGCGCGAAGAGGCCGGACGCTTCTCCCGCGAGACCTGGGACGGCGCCATCGCCGACCTGCCGAATTATCTCTACGACGAGAACACGCCGCGCCTGCTCGCCACTCCCAAAAGTTCGGCGTACATCAAGATCGCCGAAGGCTGCGATCATCCCTGCGCGTTCTGCATCATCCCGCAACTGCGCGGCAAGTTCCGCTCGCGCCGCTTCGAATCCGTCGTCGCCGAAGCCGAGCGCCTGGTGAAGCAGGGCGTGCGCGAGCTCACGCTCATCGGCCAGGACACCACCTGCTACGGCGAAGACCTCGATTTGAAAGACGGCCTCGCGCTCCTGCTCGAGCGGCTCGCCCAGGTCCCCGACCTGCGCTGGGTGCGTTTCCTCTACGCCTATCCCAACAAGATCACCGGCAAGCTGCTCGAGACCATCGCGAAGCACGAGAAGATCTGCTCCTACATCGACGTCCCGCTCCAGCACGCTTCCGCCAACGTCCTGAAGAAGATGAAGCGCGGCGCCGGCGCCGACATTTTGCTGAAGTCCATTTCGAAGATGCGCCGCACCATCCCCAACCTCACCCTGCGGACATCGTTCATCGTCGGCTTCCCCGGCGAGACTGCGGCCGACTTCGCCGAACTCTGCGACTTCGTCCGCGTCGCCGAGTTCGACTGGCTCGGCGTCTTCGGATACTCCGACGAGGAAGGCGCGCAAGCCTACGCACTCGGCGAGAAAGTCGCGCCCCGCGAGATCGAGCGCCGCCGCAAAAAGCTGATGACCATCCAGAAGCAGATCTCGCGCCGCAAGAAAAAGCAGCTCATCGGCCGCGAGTTCGACCTGCTGGTCGAAGGGCCGTCGGAAGAGACTGACCTGCTCTGGGAAGGCCGCACCGCGATGCACGCCCCGGAGATCGACGGCAAAGTCTTCGTCAACGATTTCGGGGACCACGGCGAGCCCGAGCCCGGACGCATCTATCGCTGCCAGATCACCGAGTCCCACGACTACGATTTGGTCGCCCGCCTCATCTAAACTGTTCGGTAGAGACGGCCGACTGGCCGTCTCCCGCTGTGCATCATGGCCAAGAAACGAACCCGCTCACTCCGCTGCCCCATCTGCCGCACCATCGTGCTGCGCAGCGAGCCGGACTTCCCTTTCTGCAGCGGCCGTTGCCGCACCATCGATCTCGGTAAGTGGGCCAGCGGCGGCTACGTGGTGTCTACTCCTATCAACGACCCTGAGGCATACGAAGACGCCCAGCGTCAGGCAGACGAATTGCGCCGCAAGACGTCGGACGGAGAAGACAGTGGCCGAGACTGATCCCGCGGACAACGCGCCCTTAGACCCGGCAGCGCCTGCCGGCGACGAAGACCTTCGCTACCGCCCGCCCGAGGGCACACGCACTTACGACGCCTGGCTGATCGCCACCTTCTTCGGCGTGGGTTTCACGCCGAAAGCTCCCGGCACCGCCGGTTCCCTTGCCACTGTCCTGCTCTGGGCGCTCGCCGCGCACTTCATCCCTCCCGACTACCAGTTCATGGTCGCGCTGCTGGTCGCCTGCGCGGCCATCATTGCCGGCATCCCGTGCGCGAGCATCGTGTGCCGCGAGAGCGGCCTCAAGGACCCGCAGATCGTCGTCATCGACGAAGTCGCCGGACAGATGATCACGCTCCTCCTCGTCCCGCTCGGTTGGAAAGCCTTCCTCGCGGGCTTTATACTTTTTCGTGTCTTCGACACCTTGAAGCCGTTCCCGCTGCGACGGCTGGAAAAATTGCCGGAAGGTTCCGGCGTGGTCATGGACGACGTCGGCGCCGGCATCTACGCGCTCATCGTCATGCAGCTCTTGTTGTACTTTCACGTGTTATAGACAGGGTCCTCGCCGATGGCCATCACCGACCTGCTGGGCAAGAAGAACGTGAACGGCAAGCCGCACATCGAAGCGGTGGTGCCCGCCGCGGCCCTGCCCGGCGGCGAGCTGCGCGTCATCGGTCACGGACTCAAGCCGCCCGAACTCGCCCGCCCGCGCGTCCTCTTCGGCGAGGTGGAAGCCCCCATCGTCGTCAGCTCCGACGAGTTCCTCATCACACGCGTTCCCGAAGCCGCGACCTCCGGGCCGCTCACCATCGCCACCAACGGCAGCTCGTCGAACGCCGCCGAAGTCCGCATCGCCGCGCCCGTCGCCGAGAATTTGCACCCGGTCGCGAACCCAGCGCTCGACGCCGAGGGCAACATCTACGTCACTTTTTCCGGACAGCGCGGCCAGAAGACGCCGGTCTCCATCTATCGCATCGACACCAGCTACAACGTGAAGCCGTTCCTCTCCGAACTGATGAACCCCACCGGCATCGCCTTCGACCGCGCCGGCGAGATGTACGTGAGCTCGCGCTACGACGGCACCGTATACAAGGTTGCGCCCAACGGCACCATGGCCGCTTACGCCGAAGGCATGGGCATCGCCACCGGCATCGCCTTCGACAAGGACGAGAACCTTTACGTCGGCGACCGCTCCGGCACCATCTTCAAGATCGCGCGCGACCGCCAGATCTACGTGTTCGCCACCATCGAGCCCAGCATCTCCGCCTACCACCTTGCGTTCGCCCACGACGGCACGCTCTACGTCACCGGGCCGACTACGTCGAGCTTCGACTCCGTCTACGCCATCGATCCGCACGGCAAAGTCGCGACCTTCTATCGCGGACTCGGACGGCCCCAAGGCCTTGCCTTCGACGTCGACGGCAACCTCTACGTCGCGGCGTCCTGCGGCGGCAAACGCGGCATCGTCAAGCTCACCCCGCAAGCAGGAACCTCCCTCGCCTGCTCCGGACACGGCCTCGTCGGCCTCGCCTTCGCCCCCGGACGCGCCGCCGTCCTCGCCACCACCACCGCCGTCTTCCATCTCTCGTGGGGCATCCAAGGACGGAATCTGCTTGAGTAGGCTCCTCTGTGCACCTCTGTGTCCTCTGCGTCTCTGTGGTAGGTTTTAGGCAGTGAATGCGGAGATCATTGCGATCGGCAGCGAGCTGCTCACCCCCTTCCGCCAGGACACCAATTCCCTTTTCCTCACCGATCGCCTCAACACCCTCGGCATCGAAGTCGATTTCAAGTCGGTCGTCGGCGATGACCGCGAACACCTCGTCAACGCCGCGCGCATCGCCTTCGGCCGTGCCGACGTCATCCTCTTTATGGGCGGCCTCGGTCCCACTGAAGACGACCTCACGCGCGAGTGCGTCGCCGAGGCCCTCGGCATCGAGCTTCGCCGCGACCCCGGCCTCACCGGCGACCTCTACAAGTGGTTCGCCGGCCGCCGCCTCAAGATGCCGGAATCGAACCTCAAGCAGGCAGACGTCCTCGCCGGCGCTGTTTCGCTGCCCAACGCCAACGGCACCGCCCCCGGACAATGGCTGGAAACGGAATGGGCGGACCGCAAGCTTGTCATCGCCCTTTTGCCCGGCCCGCCGCGGGAGATCAAGCCGCTGTTCGACGAGCAGGTCATGCCGCGCCTGCGCGCCATCGCGCCCGGCGAAGTCATCGCCACGCGCGTGCTCAAGGTCGCGATGATGGGCGAGTCCGCCTGCGACGAGCTCGCCGCCAAGGTCTACAAGAAGTATCGCGACATCCAGACCACCATCCTCGGCGGCGCCGGCGAGGTGCAGCTCCACCTGCGCGGCCGCGCCAAGACGCTCGAACTTGCCAAGGCCAAGGTCGACCGCCTCGCCGACGAACTCGAAGACGCGCTCGATCCGCATCTGTTCTCGAGCGCCGGCGAATCGCTCGAGCAGATCGTCGGCTACTACCTCGACATGCGTGGCGTCACCATCGCCACCGCCGAGTCCTGCACCGGCGGCCTCGTCGCCGAGCGCCTCACCGCCGTCGCCGGCAGCTCGCGCTACTTCCTCGGCGGCGTCATCGCCTATTCGAACGACCTGAAGACGGGATTCGTCGACATCCAGCCGCTGCTCATCAAGGAACATGGCGCGGTCAGCCGCGAGATCGCCGTCGCGTTGGCGGAGGGCATCCGCAAGCGCTGCGGCGCGCAACTCGGAGTCGGCGTCACCGGCATCGCCGGCCCCGGCGGCGGCAGCGAGGAGAAGCCCGTCGGCCTCGTCTACTGCGCGCTCGCCGACGGCAAGAAGACCGAAGTCGTCCAAAAGAATTTCCCCGGCGACCGCGAACGCGTCCGCTGGTTCGCCAGCCAGCAGGCGCTGGATATGGTGCGCAGAAAGCTGAGCGCGTAGTGCTGGCCCGCTGCTTGCCGGTACTGGTCTCGTTGTCATTCCGAGCCCGCCGCAGCGGGCGAGGAATCTGGTTTTGATTGTCATTCCGAGCGAAGCATTCGTCCCGGCTCAGCCGGGACGAACGCGAAGTCGAGGAACCCCTACCTCACCAACACTCTGGGAAGGAGCCAGACTCCAGCGCCGTAGGCCCGGCAAGCGCGCGTCCTCGCGCGCTAATAGCCCAGGGCGGAAGCCCTGGGTAGGCGAATAAGATCTCCGAGCCCCGAAGGGGCGGCACCGCCCCGGTCGACAACCATGCGCCTCTTCATAGCTCTCGACATCGACGACCACATCCGCCGCCGCCTGGCGGATTACGTCGCGCGGCTGAACAGCCTCGTCCCCAACGTGAAATGGGTCCGCCCGGAATCCCTCCACGTAACGCTGAAGTTCATCGGCGAATTCCCCGAGGCACGCCTCGGCGAACTTACACCCGTACTCTCCACCATCTCCGGCCAACCCTTCAACCTTTCCTTTCGCACGGCCGGCTTCTTCACGCCGCGCTCGCCGCGCATCTTCTGGGCCGGCATCGAGGCGGGCCATGAACTGAAGGCGCTGGCTGCGGCGGTAGACCAAGCCGTCACGCCCTTGGGGATCGCAAAGGAAGACCGCGACTTCGCGCCGCACCTCACGCTCGCGCGCTCGGGCTCCGGACGCCCGCACGGCGCCGCCTCCGACCGCAACAAACCTGTGATGTACGGGCTCCAGGCGCGCGTCGAGGCGATGCCGCCTCCCGACTTCGGTACAATGACCGCCCGAGAGTTCTTCCTGTACCAGAGCAAGACGGCGCCCACGGGCGCCGTGTACACCAAGCTCGAGCGCTTCCCGCTCGGCTAGGTTCTTGTTCTGCTTTTGATTTACATTCCGAGCGGAGCGAGGAAGCCCTATCGCCACCATGAAGCGCGCTGAGCAATGACCACTTATCTCATCATCGCGCTGGTCTCCTACCTGCTGGGCTCCATCCCCTTCGGCTACATCCTCGTCCGCATCTTCCTGAAGCAAGACATCCGTGCGACCGGCAGCGGCAACATCGGAGCCACGAATGTTGGGCGAACTGGACATAAAGGGCTAGCCATCGCAACGCTGATTTTGGATGCGTTGAAGGGTGCCGCGGCGGTGATCGTCGCCCTGCTACAGCCCGAGGCTCTGGCGTGGGCACAGCTCTATGCCGATACCCGAATGACGGACCCCACGCCGCCGCCTTTTCCGGCGAGCGTTCTTGTCGGAGCGAGCCTTGCGGGATTGTGTGCGGTTCTTGGTCATATGTTCCCTCCATGGTTGAGGTTTCGAGGCGGAAAGGGCGTCGCCACAGGAGTCGGCGCCTTTCTGTTGCTCGCGCCGAAGGCAGTCGGCGTCGCGCTGCTGCTCTTCCTGTTAATCATCGCTGTGACGCGCTATGTGTCGCTGGGGTCGATGGTCGCCGCAGCACTCTTTCCGGTGTTTGCTTGGATCTTTGGGAGTTCCGAGTATCCGCCAATCGTCGTGGTGTTTATGGGCGTGACCACCCTTCTCATCATCCTCAAGCACCACGCCAACATCCGCCGCCTCATCGCCGGCACGGAATCAAAGCTCGGCGCGAAGCCGAACATCCCTCCACCGCAACAGATGGAGAAGCAAGCATGAGGATCGCCGTCATCGGCGGAGGCGCCTGGGGCACGGCCATCGCCATCGTCCTCGGACGCAAGGGCACGCACGACGTCCATCTCTGGGCCTACGAGAAAGAAGTCACCGCTGCGCTCGCCGCGAACCGCGAGAACACGCTCTTCCTCCCCGGCGCCAAAGTCCCGGAAAAGGTACGCGCCACGAACTCGCTCGAGGAAGCGCTCACGAAATCCGAGATCGTGGTCAGCGTGATGCCCTCGCACCACACTCGCCGCGTCTTCGAGCAGATGGCCAAGTTCTGCTGGCCGCAGATGCAGTTCGTCTCCGCCACCAAGGGCGTGGAGAACGACACGCTGCTGCGCATGACCGAGGTCGCGACCGACGTGCTGCAATCCAAGGGCGCGCGCTTCACGCCGCGCATCGCCGCGCTCAGCGGACCGTCGTTCGCCAAGGAGGTCGCGAAGGGCGACCCGACCGCCGTGTCCGTCGCCTCCAAAGACAAAGACCTGGCCACGCTCGTCCAGCGCGAGTTCTCCGACCCGACCTTCCGCGTCTACACCAACGACGACATGGTCGGCGTCGAACTCGGCGGCGCGCTCAAGAACGTGATCGCGATCGCCGCCGGCGTGTGCGACGGCCTCGGCCTCGGACACAACACCATCGCCGCGCTCATCACCCGCGGGCTCGCCGAGATCACGCGCCTCGCCGTGACCTGCGGCGCCAAGCCCGCCACCATGGCCGGACTCGCCGGCATGGGCGACCTCGTCCTCACCTGTACCGGTGGCCTCTCGCGCAACCGCACCGTCGGCGTCGAGCTCGGCAAAGGACGCAAGCTCGACGACATCATCGCCGGCATGCACGGCATGGTCGCCGAAGGCGTGCTCACCACCAACGCGGCCGTCGGACTGGGCAAGAAGTACCAGGTCGAGCTGCCCATCAGCGAGCAGATGCACGCCATCCTGCACGCGGGCAAGCCCCCCAAAGACGCCATCCGCGAACTCATGGCCCGCCCCGGAAAGGACGAGTAGGCAACCGCAGATGGCCTCGGGCAGCTAACTCCTCATTCTGCAATCTGAAATCAACAATCTGAAATCGTCCCATTTCGGGTTACAATCCGGCCAATTCAGGGGACATCTTCCAAGCGCATGGCTAGCCCATTCCGTCTGCCCATCCTTTACTTGATCCTAGGCGTGCTCATCCTGGTGAGCGTGGTGCCGCTCTACTTTTATGCCACGCAGGTCGTGGGCATCAATCGCGAACAGCTCAAGACGCAGGAGCAGGTATTGCAGAACACCATCACCGGTTCGCTGGCGGAGGACATCAGCCAGCGCCAGAGCAACCTGCGCACCATGCTCTCGAACCTGGCATCCGCCATCCTGGTGACGAGCGGCTCGAACCTCACCGGCGAACACGTGAGCTCGCCCGAGCTGCGCGCGCTGCTCGAGAAGTTCGTCTCCTCATCGCCCGACATCGCTTACGCCACCATCCTCAACGATGAGACGAAAGGCATCTCCGCCGGCAGGATCGCGCTCGATGACTTCATCCGCCGCGAACTGGAGCACGCCTTCGCTGCCGCGCGTGATGGCCGTCCCTATAACGGACAGGCGCTCGAGGTCGGCGCCGGCAAAGAGCGCCACACCGTGATGCTCGTCTCCACCCCGCTCATGGCCGACGGACGCTTCATCGGCATGATCTCCACCATCGTCGACCTGAACTTTCTGACCAAGCGCCTCAAAGATGCCGCCACCGGCGGTCTGCTGGCCTACGTCGTCGATCGCAACGGACGCCTCGTCGCCGGCGCTAACCAAACCTACGCCGTTGGCCAGGACATGACGAAGATCGAGATCGTGAAGAACTTCGTGGACCTCGGCGGCAAGACCCAAGTCCGCGCCACCAAGGAATTCCAGCTCGACGACGGCAACGACGCCAAAGAGAAGGTCGCCATGCTCGGCACTTATAGTCCGGTGCCGGCGCTCGAGTGGGCGGTCGTCGCGCAGAAGACGCAGCGGCAGGCCTACCAGGGCGTTTTCGAGATGCAGCGCACCGCGAACTTCCTGGCGGCAGGACTGGTCGTCATCATCCTGCTGCTCAGCGTCATCGCGGCGCGCAAGATCACGCACCCCATCGACGTGCTCACTTCGTCCAGCCGCGCCATCGCCAAGGGCGACTTCTCGCAGCGCGTCCACCTGAAGTCGCGTACTGAGATCGGTGAACTCGCCGCCACCTTCAACGTCATGACCGGCGACCTCGAGCGCATGGTCTTCGACCTGAAGAAGGCCGCCGAAGAGAACCGCGCGCTCTTCATGAGTTCCATCCAGATGCTCGCCGGCGCGGTCGACGAAAAGGACCCGTACACCAAAGGCCACTCCGACCGCGTCACGCGCTACTCCGTCATCCTCGCGACCGAACTGGCCTTGATGAAGGAAGACATCGAGAAGATCCGTATCTCCGCGCAGCTCCACGACGTCGGCAAGATCGGCATCGAAGACCGCATCCTGAAGAAGCCCGGCGCGCTCACGCCCGACGAATTCGAGATCATGAAGACGCACACCTCGAAGGGCGCCACCATCTTGCGTCCTGTCGAGATGCTCAAGGAGATGATCCCCGGCATCGAGCTGCACCACGAGTCACTCGATGGACGCGGCTACCCGCACGGCCTCAAGGGCGACGACATCCCGCTCATGCCGCGGGTCATTACCGTGGCCGACACCTTCGACGCCATGACGACCAACCGCCCCTACCAGGCCGCCATGGACCCCGAGTACGTCGTCCGCATCATCAACTCGCTGGCCAACACGAAGTTCGACCCGCGCGTGGTCGCCGCGCTCACCGCCGTCTTCGAAGGCGGCAAGCTGCGCTTGCATCGCGCCGCCACCGTCTCCGCCGACCAGGCCGCAGCCGCGGCGGCCGCAGCAGCCAGCGCCGCACCCGCCATCGTGGAGACCATGAAGTCGTAGCGCCGGCGTCTCGCCGGCTGTAGCGGTGGCGTCCCGCCGCCGCTCTTCCCCGTATAATCAGGGGTTCCGCGTCGTGCGGCACTCATCATGATCCAGACCCTATTCGGCAGCACCGAGGTCAAACCGACCTTCCTCGACCGCATGAAGGAAGCGGTCACGCGCACGCGTGAGTCCCTCGGCGAGCGCATCGACGAGATCGCCTCCTGGAACAAGCAGATCGACCGCAACACGCTCGACGAGCTGGAGGCCACGCTGCTCGCCTCCGACCTTGGCTCCGCGACCACCGGGCAGGTCCTCGGCAACCTCCGCGAGAAGGCAGACCACAAGCAGATCGGCAACGTCGGCGAGTTGAAGCGCCTGCTCAAGGAAGAGCTGCTCGCCATCTTGAAGTCAGCCGAGCGTCCCGCGAAACGGGTCGAAGGACCGGAGGTCATCCTCGTCGTCGGCGTCAACGGCACTGGCAAAACGACCACCATCGGCAAGCTCGCGCACACGCTGCGCGCGCAGGGCAAGACCGTCCTGCTCGCCGCCGCGGACACCTTCCGCGCCGCCGCCATCGAGCAATTGGAAGTCTGGGGAGACCGCACCGGCGCCGAGGTCATCAAGACGAAGCCCGGCGGCGATCCCTCCGCCGTCCTGTTCGACGCGCTCCAGGCAGCCAGCGCGCGCAAGACCGACTACGTCATCGTGGACACCGCCGGCCGCCTCCACACCAAGACCAATCTCATGTCGGAACTGGAAAAGATGACGCGCACCGCGCAGCGCGTCGTGCCCGGCGCGCCGCACGAAGTCCTGCTCGTGATGGACGCGACCACCGGACAGAACGGCCTGCAGCAAGCGCGCCTCTTCACCCAGTCCGCCGGCGTCACCGGCATCGTGCTTACTAAGCTCGACGGCACCGCAAAGGGTGGCGTGGTCGTCGCCATCTCGCGCGAACTCGGCCTGCCCGTCCGCTACGTCGGTGTGGGCGAGAAGCAGGGTGACCTGCTGCCGTTCAACGCGCAGGATTTTGTCGATTCGTTATTTGCCTGATCTTTCGGAGGGGCGCGGCTTCAGCCGCGCCGTAAGCTCCTTGATTGTTGGGGCTCCCTTAGGGGGCGGCACAAAATGCCCGGCCGATCGCAAGACGAAATGCTGATGCGCGAAGCTCTCGCCCTCGCGGCGCAAGGCTGCGCGCTGACCTCGCCCAACCCATGCGTAGGCGCCGTCGTCACGGACGCAGCCGGCAACGTCGTCGGCCGCGGCTCCCATACCTACGACGGCGTGAAGCACGGCGAAGTCCTCGCGCTCGAACAAGCCGGCGCAAAGGCCAAGGGCGGCACGCTCTACCTCAATCTCGAACCATGCAGTCACCAGGGACGCACTCCTCCCTGTACCGCCGCTGTCATCGCTTCGGGAGTGAGGCGTGTGGTCGCCGCCATGCGCGATCCGAATCCGCAAGTCGCGGGCTCAGGATTCGAGCAACTGCGCGCCGCCGGCATCGACGTCACCGAGGGCCTGTTACAGGCCGAAGCCCGCCGGCTCAACGAAGGCTTCGCCAAGTGGATCCGCACGCGCCTCCCGCTCGTCACGCTCAAGGCCGCCATCACGCTCGACGGCAAGATCGCGCCTCCGCCCGGGGGCGCGCATGCTGTGTCGCACAGTCCCACCGCGCTCGGCTCCGGCAGCGCCAGCACCACGTACATCACTAGCGAGGCCGCGCGCGCACACGTGCAGGAACTGCGCCACGCCGCCGACGCCATCATGGTCGGCGTGGGCACCATCGTCGCCGACGACCCCTTGCTCACCGATCGCACCTTGCGTCCGCGTCGCCGTCCGTTGCAGCGTGTGGTGCTCGATTCCCGGCTGCGTCTCCCGCTGGAATCGCGCGTCGTCAAGACGGCGAAGAGCGACGTCATCGTCTTCTGTTCCTTCGCGGAAGAAAAGAAGAAGAAGGCGCTCGAGTCACTCGGCGTCCGCGTCGAGCAGGTCAAGCTCGGCTCCGCCGACGGACGTCCCGACATGCAGCAGATCGTCGCGCGCCTCGGCGAGCTCGAGCTCACCAGCCTGCTCATCGAAGGCGGCGCGCTGGTCAACTGGGCCGCGCTCTCGAGCGGCGTGGTCGACAAGGTTTTCCTGTACTACGCGCCTAAGATATTGGCGGGCACCGGCTCCATCCCATTCGCCGCCGGCCCCGGCTTCCGCCACATGAGCGACGCCGCTTACGTGAAGCATTTCGAGCTGCACCGCTTTGGCGAGGACTTCGCGGTCGAAGGGTACCTGCGCGATCCCTACGAGGGCATCTGATGTTCACCGGCCTCATCGAAGATGTCGGACAAGTCGCGGCCGTCACCGGCGCGGGTGGCACGCTGCGGCTCACCATCTCGACCGAGCGGCTCGCCCGCCGGTTGCAGCAGGGTGATTCCATCGCTGTCAGCGGCGTCTGCCTCACCGCCGTCGACATCAAGAAATACGCCTTCACCGCCGACCTCGCCGCCGAGACCGTCGCGCGCACTTCCCTCTCCCGGCTGAAAGCGAAGACGCTCGTCAATCTCGAGCTGCCCATGAAGTCCGGCGACCGCATGGGCGGACACATCGTGCAGGGCCACGTCGATGGCGTCGGCGCCCTGACCTCGCTCACCAAGGTCTCCGGCGGCGACGATTATCTGCTCCGCGTCTCGCTGCCCCCGGAGCTCGCGCGCTACGTGGTCTTCAAAGGTTCCATCGCCATCGAGGGCATCAGCCTCACGGTGGCGAAGATCGGGCGTGACGAGATCGAGATAGCTATCATCCCGCACACTTTCACCGCGACCAACCTCCATGCCCTGCGCGCGGGCGATCCGTTGAACATCGAGGTGGATGTCTTGGCAAAATACGCCGAGCGCATGCTCGCGCAAAGACCCGGGAGCGAAGCCATCACGCTCGAACGTCTGCGCGAGGAAGGCTTCTAAGCGCGGCTCATTCGGCGACCGGTTGCCAAAGCTCCACGCGGTTTCCTTCCGGGTCGGTGACCCAGCCGAACTTCCCGAAGTCGTAGCTCTCGCGTTTTGGATCGACCGCCACACCATCGGCGATCAAACGGTCCAGCACTCCATCCAGATCGTCCACCTGGAGATTGAGCATTGCTTTCTGTGCCGGAGGGAAGTAGGCGTTGTCTTGCTTGAAAAAGGAGAAGACGACCTGCGGGCGTTGCGTCGGAGCAGGAAACGCGAACGATCCCTCGCCCTTCACCAGGCCCAGGTGCCGCTCGTACCATTGATACAGAGCTTTAGGATCATTCGCCCTTAAAAATATTCCGCCAAAGCTGATTGCAGCCATGCCGCCTCCCGTTAGAGGTCCCCTGGGCCGTCCCGCTTTACGCGCTTGGGCGAGGCCGGTCCGGCCCGCGTCCCGGCAACACCAGTTCGTCCAGGTCCAGAAATTCCTGGACGATCGGATTCGCGGAACGTTCCATCTCCGCCATGGTCCCAAAGAAGATCGCCTTGGCTTCGTGCAGGAACATGATGCGGTCGGCCAGCTTCTTGGCCAGCCGCATGTCGTGCGTCACCACGATCGAAGTCAGCTTCAACTGATACTTGAGCTTTTTGATCAGATCACCCAGCAACTGGGCCATCAACGGGTCCACCATCGTCGTGGGCTCGTCATACAGGATGCATTCGGGCTGCGCCGCCAGCGCGCGCGCGATGGCCACCGAACGCTTCATCCCGGTGGAAAGCTCGGGCGGAAGCTGGTCGCGGTACTGGCGCACGCCCACCATCTCCAGCAACCCATCCACGACCTGGTAGATCTGCTCCTCGTCCAGGTCGCGCCGCTCGCGCAGCGGGAACGCCACGTTCTCGCCCACGGTGAGCGAGTCGAAGAGCGCGCCGTTCTGGAACACCATGGTCACTTTCTTCCGGATGCGCTCCATCTCCATCTCGGAATAGTGCGTCACGTCTTCGTCCGCCACGATCACGTTGCCGCTGTCCGGCTTGAGGAACCCCATGATGATGTGCAGCGAGACCGACTTGCCCACCCCCGACCGTCCCAGGATGCAGACCGTTTCGCCCGGCACCACGTCGAAGTTCACGTGGTCGAGGACGACGTGCGATCCGAAGGCCTTGTAGACGTCCGTGAACTTGATGTACGGCTTGGCCGTCCCGCTCTCATTCGGACGGTGCTGCCCGTGCGTACCGTGTGCGCTCATATCGCTCCCGACCCTTTCGCCTGCTCCACGTCTTCCTTCGTATTCAGGTTCTGGAATATCGCCGTGGAATATCCCAGCTTCGCGAACTCCGCCTCGTCGATCACCCGCGTGATCTCCGGCGTGAACAGCGCGTCGATCTTATTATGACCGGCGGCGAGCGCTTTGTCCGCCACCGCTTCGAACTCCTTGCGATAACACGCGCACAGCGGCTGGTAACCGCCGCCCACCTTCGGCACCGTGACCAGCGCCTCCGAGTGCTGCGCCTGCTTCAGCAGGTACTGCAGGAACTTCGGCTCCACGAACGGCGTGTCGATGGCGAGCATGAGGTTGAACTCCGTCCGCGATATCTCGAGCGCCGCATGGATGCCGCCCAGCGGGCCGCGGTCCGCGTAGATGTCCGTCGCGATCTGCCCGAAGGCGGAGAACTTCTGCTTCGGTCCCACGATGCGCATCTGTTCCGCGACCGCTTTGGCGATCGCGATCATGTGGTCGATGAGCAGGTGTCCCTCGAATTCGAGGAAGGCCTTCTCCGTCCCCATGCGCGAGCTCTTCCCGCCCGCGAGGATGAATGCGGTCACGTCGTGCATTTGGCCGTGATTGTAGCCGAGACTCGCGGCCGCGGGGCACCAGAATCGGCACTGGCCGCTTCTGGTGGCCTACGAAACCTATGCTAGAATCGCGCTACTTTTCCCCACCTGAGAGAGCAAAGACTCACCCATGGACCTCCGCCGCAGACTGCAATACGCCGTAGTCGCGCTCCTCACCATCACTGCCTTCAGTGTGGCTGGATACCGGCTGCTGGGCGGCACAAGCGTCACCTTCCTGCAGGCCGTGTACATGGCGGTCATCACGCTCGCCGGCGTGGGCTATGGCGAGATCATCGACACTTCCCACAACCCCGCGCTGCGCATTTTCAACATGTTCGTGGTGCTCTTCGGGGTCACCATCACGGTGTACGTGTTCTCGGTCGTCACCGCGTTCCTCGTCGAAGGCGAGATCACCAACATCTTCTGGAGACGCAAGATGCAGAAAAAGATCGGCGAACTGAAGAACCACTACATCATCTGCGGGCTCGGCGACACCGGTCGCTTCGCGGTCGACGAGCTGCAGAAGACGGGCACTGACTTCGTCGTCATCGAGGGCAATCTCGAGGTCATCAAGAAGTTCCGCGAACACCACACCGCCGCAGGTACCGACAACGTCCTCATCGTTCCCGGCGACGCCACCGACGAGGAAGTCATGGACCAGGCCGGCATGGACCGCGCTCGCGGCCTCATCGCCGCCCTCTCCTCCGACAAGGACAACCTCGTCATCATCGTCATGGCGCGCCAGCGCCGCGACGACATCCGCATCGTGGCCCGCTACACCGATCCGAAATTCGCCGACCGCATGATCAAGGCGGGCGCGAATTCCACCGTCTCGCCCAACCGCATCGGCGGATTGCGTCTCGCCTCGGAAGCGCTGCGCCCGCACGTCGTCGGCTTCCTCGACCTCATGCTGCGCGAGCAGTCGCGCACCCTGCGCATCGAAGACCTCGAGATCAACGCCGGCTCGCCCTGGATCGGGCAGACCATCGCCGAACTCAAGATGCACCAGCGCTACAACCTGCTCGTCATGGCGGTGAAGAACGTCCTCGGCGACAACAAGTTCATCGCCAACCCCACCGACAACCTGCGGCTCACCGCCGGCAGCGTCCTCATCGCCATGGGCGACGTGAACGACATCCGCCGCGCCCGCCAGGAGTGCGAATCGCACGCCACCGCGACCACCGCCTAGTCACCTCGCGCCACCACCGTGCCGGCAACGCCGGCCCAAAACCTGCCGCGGACATGTCCTTCTTTCCTGTTCCATCTGCGACGATGCAGGGTAGAATCTCCGCTCTTGGTAGGGAGGGAGGACTAATGCACAAGAGATCGAAGTGGATGTATGGCGCCTGGGCAGTTCTCACGTTGGTGTCGGTGGCCTTGTTCGGGTGTTCCAGTGGTGAACTGGCCAGTCTTTTGGGCGGCGGTGGCGGTGCCGCGACCACTCGCCTGCTCGTCGTCGATTATGGCAACAGCCGCACCATGCTCTACAACCTGCCCATCACCACCAACGCTCCCGCCATCGTCGCCTTCGGGCAGCCGGACCTGAACAGCGGCGCCTGTGCTACTTCAGCTACCACACAGTGCAGTCCCAACGATTCCACCATGGACCCGTCGGGCAATGTCTGGGTCGCCGATTACGGCAACTGCCGCATCCTCAAATACGCGCCGCCCTTCACCACCGGCATGGCGGCTTCCGTCGCCATCGGCCAACCCGATATGACCAGCTCCGGCTGTGGCGTCGGCCCCAGCTCATTGGATTCACCGGCGAACGTTGCCTTCGATCGCAACGGGAACATGTTCGTGCTGGATTGGGAAAACAACCGCGTGCTCGAGTTCCAACCTCCCTTCACCACCGGCATGTCCGCCAGCGTTGTGCTCGGCCAGGTCGACTTGAACTCCAGCGCCTGCACCACCACGGCGAATGGCCTGTGCGATCCCTGGCAAGGCATCGCCATCGACGCGAATGGGAACCTCTGGGTCGGCGATCGCGGCAACTGTCGCGCGGTGCGGTATTCGCCACCATTCACCACCAACATGGCCGCAACCCTCGTCATGGGACAGCCGGACTTTACCTCCAGCAACTGCGGCACAAGTGCGACGCTCAATGACGGCCTCTCGGGCGTGGCCGTCGATCCCAGCGGCAATCTCTGGGCTGTCGACGCCGCTAACAATCGCGTCCTCAAGTTCGCCGCGCCATTGTCCAATGGCATGGCGGCCACGGTTGTCATCGGTCAGCCCGACTTCACCTCCAGTGGTTCGGGGACGACCGCCTCGACGATGCGCTCCGTCTACGACGTCGCGTTCGACAGCTCGGGGAACCTCTACATCGCCGAGTCAGGCAACAACCGTGTCACCTTGTTCGCTCCGCCATTCGCCACCGGGATGAGCGCCACCAAGGTGCTCGGCCAGCCCGACCTCACCAGCAGTGGAAGCGGTACATCATCTGGCGTCCGCGCCCGCAGGCGAAATCCCTCGCCCGCCGCGGCGGGCGAGGGGACTCTATCGCCTCAAAGCCCTGAGGAATGGGAGGTAAGTCACAACCAATCAAGACTTTGCCCCTACATCGGGTTCTCTAAAAGACTTAGCCACACACCCTCGCTAAATCCCTGATTCTCAAAGACCGCCGACAGGGGAGGGGGAGGGGGGTGGGTATCCCAATCGACTCAACGCGGCTAGTGGATGTCGAGCCCGATGATGCGTCCCGCCGCGTCAATCTCCAGGTTCGCCGGGGCGGCCATCACGCTGTCGCCGCTCACCCCGGTGAACGCGATGAAGACGCGCGGGTCCACGTAGTTGGCGCCGTCCTGCCGCTTGATGAAATGCAGCGCCTGTTCCGTCCGCCATTTCTTGGGGAGCTCGAAGGCCAGGTCCACCAGGTCTCCCGTCTCCGAGACGGAAACGGCCACCTCGACCGGGACACGCGTCTGCACCTCCAGCTCTTCCTTCGCGGTATTCGGCTTCAGCCCCACGTAGTACTGGAAGCGGCCGTCGTCGGAGGAGAAGTTGGCGCGTTCGACGTAGATGCTCATAAGGTCGACTGGCTGCAAACCCTGTGCCAGCAGAGTTTTACCACAAAACGCGACACCCCTGTGCACTCCGGGTTTGCTACGATTGAAATGGCCACCATGCTGCCACTCTGCATCTAAGTATGGCAGGACCCAGAACCCACAGGATTCATAGGGAGACGCACATGAAGGCATATCGCAATGCCGGTCTTTGGCTGCTGTTCGCGGCGCTGCTGGTCGCGCTGGTCGCCGGATGCAGCAAGAGCAAGAGCGACGCGCAGGTCGCCAGCGAGGTCCAGTCCAAGATCCAGTCGGATTTCGCCGTCACCAATAAGCAGCTCGGCGTGAACGTCGCCAACGGCGTGGTCACGCTCACCGGCGCGGTGAACAACGAGATGGAGCGCTCCGCCGCGGCCAACGACGCCGCGCAGATCGAGGGCGTTCGCACCGTGGTCAATAACCTCACGCTCAACGACCAGGCCGCCGGCATGCTCAACCAGCCGGCGCAACAGGAACCTGCGCCTGCGGCCGCGGCGCCAAGCTCGCGCCGCAGTCCGTCGACCGCGCGTTCCACGCATGGTTCGGGCAGCAGCGCCACGACCGCCTCGAACCAGTCTTACCAGAACCAGCCGGCGACTTCGAGCAACGGATACAACAGCGGGATGACGAGCGCGCCCACCGCCCCGCCGCCGCCTCCTCCGGTCGAGGTCCCGGCAGGAACGGCGCTCGCGGTCCGCGTGCTCGATCCCATCGATTCCGACAAGAACCAGGTGGGCGACCGCTTCCGCGCGACGCTGGAGCAGCCCATCGTCGTGGATGACAAAACCGTCATCCCCGCCAACGCCGACGTCGAAGGCCGTATCGTCGACCTCGCCAGCGCGGGACACTTCAAGGGCAAGTCGGAGCTGGCGCTCGAACTCACGCGCATCAGCTACAGCGGCCACACCTATTCCATCAACACCAACAAGTGGCAAAAGGCCGGCGGCTCGCGCGGTAAGCGCACGGCCGCCACGGTCGGCGGCGGCGCGGCGCTCGGCGCCATCATCGGCGCCATCGCCGGCGGTGGCAAGGGCGCGGCCATCGGCGCCGGCGTAGGCGCGGGCGCGGGAACGGGCGTGCAAGCCGTCACCAAGGGCGAGCAGATCCGCGTTGCGCCCGAGACGGTGCTGAACTTCCGTCTCGACCAGCCCGTCACCGTGGCGGCGGCATCGCGCAATTCTTCGCCCGGACAGATGCAAGGCCAGGTCGAGAACCCGGCGGACCCCAACGATCCGAACCGCCCGGTACTGAAGCGCCGATGACAAGAACAACGGAGCGGCAGCCGCCATGGCTGCCGCTCATTTGTTCTCGCTTTGCGGTCTCGCGTCACCGGACGTAGCATCTCAACGGAACGAAACCAGGGTCGCATGCCGAAGATCTCCGCCATCATCCACACGCATAACGACGCTCTCCGCATCGGCCGCGCGCTCGACTCGCTCCGCGGCTGCGACGAAGTCATCATCGTGGACCACGGTTCCGAAGACCACACGCGCAACATCGCTCGCAAACACGGCGCGACCGTGAAGAAGAGCCTTCCCGGCGTCGAACCCGGCGCCTACATGATGGACGCGCGCTTCGACTGGATCTTCTGTCTCTCGCCGCACGAAGCGCTGAGCGAATCGCTCGAAGCGTCATTGCTCGAGTTCCGCGAACGGCCTGCGGACGAAGAAAAGGGCACCGCCTATAACGTGACGCTGCGCGAAGAGCGCGGCAGCGATTGGCGCCCGCTCGCGCCCGAGACGCGGCTCGCCAACCGCTCTTGCCTCAACTGGACCAGCGAGTTTCCGCCCAACATCGCCGGCGCGCCCACGCTCACCGGCGAGCTGCTGCGCTTCGAGGAACCTCGCCGCATCAAGTCGGCCTGAATCCGGCCTATAATCAGCACAGTTTCTCCACGAATCTGTGCCGGACCTCACGTTCATCGTCGCGGTCATCGTGTTCCTGTTCGGGCTCTGCCTGGGCAGTTTCCTGAACGTGTGCATCTACCGGCTGCCGCTCGGCCAATCGGTCGTCAGCCCGCGCTCAGCCTGTCCGAACTGCAAAGCGCCCATCTCCGCATGGGACAACATCCCGGTACTGAGCTGGCTACTGTTGCGCGCGCGCTGCCGGCATTGCGGCGTCCACATCTCGGCGCGCTACGCTGTGGTCGAACTGCTGGCCGCGCTCCTGTTCGTGGCGATGTTCCTGACCTTCGGCTGGTCGCTCGCCACGCTCAAATTCTGCGTCTTCGGGTTCCTGATACTCGGCCTCATCTTCACCGACGCCGAGACGCACTTGCTCCCCGACAAGCTCACGCTCCCGGGCATCGCACTCGGATTGCTGTTCAGCTTCTTCGTTCCAGTCGACACGCTCGCGGCGCGCGTCTTCCCTTTCATCGCGGAGCTGCCGGTCTCGTCGGACATCTCGGCACGCTTGTTCTGGTTCTCTGACGCGCTGCTGGGCGCAGCGCTGGGCGCGTCATTCATTTACGGCGCGGGCGTCATCTATCTGCGCGCGCGCGGCCGCGAGGGCATGGGCTTCGGCGATGTGAAGCTCATGGCGATGGTGGGAGCATTCCTGGGAGTCAAAGCCACGGTGCTGGTGATCTTCAGCGCATCGCTCGCCGGTTCGCTCTTCGGTGTGGGGACGATGCTGATCGTCTGGCTGAAGCGGACGCGCCGCCGCATGCAGGTCGCGAAGGAACCCGCAAACGTCGCGCGCAAGCGGGCGTGGGAATCGGCCGTGCTCGTCTACCGGAACTTCCAGGTGCCGTTCGGCGTCTTCCTCGGCAGCATGGCGCTGGTGGCCGTCTTCTTCGGAGAACGCGTCATCCAGTGGTATTTGGGGCTCTACCAATGAACGTGAGCGTGCTCGCCAATCCGATCGTGCTCAAGATGATGGTCACGTTCGTCATCGCAGCGATGGCGTTCATCCTCGCGGTGCTGTGGATACGCGGCCTGCGCAAGGAGATCATCGAGAGCTCGCGCATCGGCGGCGACCGCCCGGCGGCACAGAACGACGTGGGCTTCTCGCTCGCCGCTTACAACGGCGTCATCCAGAAGCTGAAGGAACAGGAATCCGAACTCCAGAAACTGCGGCAGAGCGAGCGCGGACGCGCGGCCACTTCCGAGAGCACGAGTGAAGCGGTGCTCTCCAACCTCGCGAGCGGCGTGTTGTTGTTCTCCAACAACGGGATGGTGCGGCAAGCGAACCCATCGGCGAAGACCATCCTTGGTTTCGGCGCGCTCTATGGCATGCACGCGCGCGATATCTTCCGTCGCGTCTCGGCGGTGCGACGCGAAGGACTCGGCGATGCGACGCCCGATGCCCTGGTCGAGGCCATCGACCAATGCCTGCGCCACGGCCTTCCCTTCCGCCGCATCGAGGCCGACTACCAGACGCCCGCGGGTGAGCGCCGCGTACTCGGGCTGACCGTGTCGCCGGTACGCGGGACCATGGGCGAAGCGCTCGGCGTGGCCTGCCTGATCAGCGACCTAACCGAGATCACCGACCTCGGCCGGCAGATGCGCGAACGCGAGAAGATGTCGGCGCTGGGCGAGATGTCCGCCGGCATCGCGCACGAGTTCAAGAACTCGCTGGCGACGATCTCCGGCTACGCGCAGATGCTTACGCGCGAGAACGACGCGGCGACTGTGCAGCAGTTCGCCGCCAAGATCGTAGGCGAGACCACCAATCTCACGCGCGTGGTCACGGACTTCCTGAACTTCGCGCGGCCGCAGGAGCTCGAGCGCGAGCAGGTCCCGGTGCGTGCGCTGCTCGAGGAATGCGCGCAGGAGTGCGGCGCTTCGGTCGCGGACGTCAGCGGCGTCCCCAGCGACCTGGTGCTCACCGCTGACCGCACCGCGTTGCGGCAGACATTCTCGAACCTGATGCGCAACAGCGTGGAAGCAGGCGCCGGACGCTCGGTGCACGTCGAGGTCTGGTCAGAGAGCGACGATTCGTCGGTGCGCCTTCACTTCCGCGATGACGGCCCGGGCATCGCGGCTGAAGACCTGCCGCGCATCTTCATCCCGTTCTTCACCACCAAGGCGCAGGGCACCGGACTGGGGCTGGCTCTGGTCCAGCGCATCGTCCTCGAGCACGGTGGGACGGTCGAGGCCGAGAGCGGCCCCAAGGGAACGGTGTTTACCCTGTCGTTTCCCGTGAAAAACCGCGTCCAAACCACCGTTTCCGCGGATTAACATATTGCTCCGGCAGAGACTCGGGGTTATGCTTCGGTTAACCCCCCCGGGCCCTGGAAGGACGGAAGTTGCCATGAAACGACTGTCGATCGTGATATCCGCGCTGTTGCTCGCCGCCCCGTTGGTGTGCGCGCAAGACCAAGGTGTGTCGCTCGGCGACGCCGCGCGCGCCCAGCAGGCGAAGAAGAGCCACCCTTCGCCCAACGCCAAGGTTTACGACAACGAGAACCTGCCCAAGGGCGGGAACATCTCGACCACCACCGGCGACTACGCCGGCGTGGCGACCGCTCCGGCCTCGAAGAATGCAGCGAGCGCTGCTGCCGCCAAGGCGGGCGATACGGCCGCGACCGGGAAGGCGGGTGATAAGGGCGCGAAAGACCCGAGCGCCGAAGAAGCCGCGAAGGCGCAGGCGGATGAGTATCAGCAGAAAGTCAACGACGCCAAGAAGGCGATCGCGGACCTGCAACATGAGATTGACATCCTGCAGCGCGAGCAGCGCCTGCAAGCCGCCGCTTACTACGGCGATGCGGCAGCACGGCTGCAAAACACCGCCCAGTGGGAAGCGGATGTGAAGAAGCAGCAGGAGACGCTCAAGGCCAAGCAGGACCAACTCGATGCTGCCAAGGCGGCCCTCGACCAGGTGCGCGACGATATCCGCAAGGCCGGCCTCCCCAGCACCATCGGAGAATAGTTTTCGCGTGTATGGTCAGGGCGCCCGCCGCGGCGGGCGCTTTTTCTTTATGGATTCCATCCTGCTGGTCGAGGACAAGCTCGAGCTGCGCGAGATGCTGACGACCGCTCTCACGCGGATGAAGTACGCGGTCACGGCCGCCGCCGACCTCGCCGCCGCGCTGGTCCATCTGCAGCGGCAACGCTTCTCGCTCGTCCTCACCGACCTGAAGCTGCCGGCGGGCAGCGGCATGGACGTACTGAACGCCGCGCATGCGGCTGACTCCGACACGCCCGTCATTGTCATGACGGCCTTCGGCACCGTGCCGCAAGCGGTGGAAGCGATGAAGCACGGTGCGTACGACTTCATCCAGAAGCCCATCGACCTGGACCATCTCGAACATCTCGTCGGCCGCGCCATCGAGCGCCAGCAGTTGCTGCGCGAGAACATCCTCTTGAAAGAAGAACACGCGCGGCGCATCGGGTTCCCGCGCATCATCGGCGAGAGTGCGGCGATGCAGGCGGCGGCGCGCGAACTGCAGCGCATCGCCCCCACGGATTCGACCGTGCTGCTGCTCGGCGAAAGTGGGACCGGCAAGGAGCTGTTCGCGCGGGCGCTGCATCAGCTGTCTCCGCGCGCACAGAGACCGCTGGTCGCGCTCAACTGCGCCGCCATCCCCGAAACGCTCATTGAGAATGAGCTCTTCGGACACGAGCGCGGCGCCTTCACCGGCGCCGATTCACGCCGCGCCGGCAAGTTCGAGCTGGCCAACGGGGGCACGATCTTTCTTGATGAGATCGGCGAGCTGCCGGAGGCGGTCCAAGCCAAACTATTGCGCGCTCTAGAAGAGAAGGTCGTGGAACGGCTGGGGGGCTCGGGACCGCTGAAGGTGGACGTTCGCATCATTGCGGCAACGAACCGCGACCTCGAGCATGACGCGGGTTTCCGTCGCGACCTCTATTTCCGGCTGGCGGTGTTCCCCATCCGCATCCCGCCCTTACGCGAACGCGGTGGCGACGTGGCCTTGCTCGCCGACGCGTTCCTCGAGCGCTTGCGTCGCGAGTTGCGCAAGCCGAAGCTCGAGTTGGCGAAGAGTGCGCGCACAGCCCTCACGCGCTACGCCTGGCCGGGGAATGTGCGCGAGCTGCAGAACATGATGGAGCGCGCCGCGATCCTGCACGAAGACGAGATCAGCGCACAAGAACTGGCTCTTCCTCAGGCGAAAGCCGCCGCTGCGGCGCCGGAGGTCGATGAACGCGCGCAGCTCGAATCCGTTCTGCGGGAGTGCAAGTGGAACCGCACGGTCGCGGCCGAGCGGCTGGGCATCTCCACCAAGACGCTGCTCACGCGCCTGCGCGCGCACGGCTTGGACTAGCCATCGCTTTCAATCGTTCGACCTGCTTCATGTGATGGCGCGCGTGGACGAAATGAAAGGTGCGCCACTGCTCGGCGGTCAGCGGCCCAAGCACGGGATGGTCCGCGATGCGCACCTTGCCGAACTTCGTTTCACACGCGGTGATGGCGG
The DNA here is from genome assembly GCA_016185395.1 of Candidatus Korobacter versatilis. Taxonomy (GTDB): domain Bacteria; phylum Acidobacteriota; class Terriglobia; order Terriglobales; family Acidobacteriaceae; genus JACPNR01. The sequence goes on along the minus strand of JACPNR010000004.1, from coordinate 54,501 downwards.
CGTCCATATCCGGTAACGCCTGGGACACAGCCGGAACGACTTTCGCCGGGTCGAGGCCCTTCGGCACGGTAGCGGCGGGCGCTTTCCGTCCGGTGGGAAAATACGTGACGCCGAGCACGGCGAACTGGAGGGCGAGGTCCTTCAGCGTGGGGCGCCGGGCGAGTGGAGTGCCTTTGGCGAGCACTTTGCGCAAGCCGGCATTGGTGGCGGTGTAGGTGATAAGGAGATGCTCCACGACTTCCGCCGCGCACCACTTTCCTTCGGGGTGCCGTGCCATGTCCTCAGCAGACATTCCCGCCGTGGCCTGCTCGATCATCTTCCAGGTCGCTTCAACCTTGGGGTGCATCTGCGTCTCCGTGGTTCATCGTTTAGAATGTGTGGCCTTACAGCGGGGACCCACAGAATCAGCCGAGGCAGCCATCATGCGAATCCCAGCCATGCGAACCAAGGACCTGCGAACCAAGGCAGCGCTAACTACTCTTGCTGTCGTCGTCGCCATCATCGGATGTTCGTCGGAGCCGGACAAGCCGAAACCGGAAACCGGCGCGCAGACTGCCAGCAAGCCGGCAGCGGCAAGCAATGACTACGAGACCGGCCGCGTCGCCTTCCAGAAGGCATACATCAACGCGCGTGGCTGGGCAGCGGACGCAAAACCTTACCGGCTGGAGTCACAGTACACCAAGGACGCGCCGGTAGCGCAGGGCAAAGCAGGTGTGTGGCGCGCCGTCTTCGCGTCCGCAACGCGCAACGCCGCCAAACCTTTCGTGTGGTCGGGAGTGACGGCGCCAGACGCGCCCGCTGCCGGCGTGTCACCTGATGCGGAGGAGTATTGGAGCCCGTCGAATTCCAATACCCAACCCTTCGACCTCAATTTCCTCAAGCAGGATTCCGATAAGGCCGCGGCGGTAGCGCAGCAACACGGCGGCGACAAGATCATGAAGAAGGACCCCAGCACGCCCATCTTCTTCCAGATCGAATGGGTCCCGAAAGAGAACAAACTGAAGTGGCACGTGATCTACGGCGCCAGCGTCGCGAGTGCGAAGCTGCGGGTTGCCGTGGACGCGACTACCGGGGACTTTCTGAAGGTTGAGAAGTAGGAAGGTCGGGCTTCGCCGGAATGCCCTCGCCACGCAGCGCCGGCAGGTGCTGCAGCGCGATGCGCGCGCTGTCCGCGAACACGCCGCCGGGAGACAGCCGCAGGTAAGAGCGATACGTGGCGCCGGCTTCATCCATCAATCCATTCTGCTGGTAGGCGTCCGCCAGGAAGAACGTGGCGTCTTCGTTCTTTGGATCGGCCTCGAGCGCAGACTGGAACTTCGCGATGGCGCCGCGGAACTCGTGACGGCTGAGCAATACCGCCCCTTCATCCACCAGGGCAAATGCCTGCTTCTGTCCCGGCGTCTTCGCCAGGGCAAGGATCACGGGACGCAATCTCTGTTGCAGCTTTTTCGCTGCTTCTACGAACTCGCCTTCGGGCGCGAGCCGCAGATAGAGCACGATGTGACGTGCCGCCGGCTGCGGCTGCTCGAGCCGGTCATAGGTCTCCGCCAGCTTGTAGATCACCGTGGGATCGTTGGGCATGTACTCGAGCGCATCCTGATAACGCCACAAGGCGGCGCGATGGTTTCCCTGCTTGGCGTAGTACTCGGCGACTTCGGCGTCTTTGGCAGCGCGGTGCGGATCGTACTTCTTGAACTCGCCGACGTCGGCGGCGTCCGCGCCGGGATGGTCGGCATCGTTCGCAGGCGGGGCGATGCCGACCGGCCTGTCTTTGCTGGAACTGGAGCTGGCGCTGTCGTCGCTGCGCGGTGGCGCCTGGCCTTGGGGAGCCTGGCCGCGTCCGCTCTGCGTGGGTTCGAGCTGGGCGACACACCACGGCGAAAGAAGCAGGGCCAGCACGGCTAGCAGGATGTTGCGGGACATTGCCTCCATTTTACCGCCGATCGCGAGCGAAAAAAGGGCCGTCCCGCGAAGCGGGACGGCCGGGCGCAATCCTCTCGGGGGAGGGAGGCTTGCTCGATGAAACTTACGACTGCGGTTCGGAAGACGACGCGGACTGCGGCGCATCCGTGCTGTTGGTCATGAGGCGCACGTCCACGCGGCGGTTCTTCGCGCGGCCGGAGGCGCTCCCGTTGGAGGCCACTTTCTTGTCCTTGCCCAATCCGATCAAGTAGATCTTGTGCGCGGGCACTTGGTACCTCTCGGCGAGATACTGGATCACGGCCGAGGCGCGCCGCTCGCTCAACTGGTAGTTGTAGTTCGCATCGCCCACCGAGTCGGTACCGCCCTCGACGACCACGATGAAGTGCTTCTGGTTCGGGATCTCCGCGGCGAGCTGGTCGAGCGCTTCCTTCGCCTTCGAGGTCAGGTCGGCCTTGTCGAAACCGAAGTGGACGCTGGTCTCGACCACGGGCTTGTAGTTGTCGAGGTTCGCGACCGTGTTGTGCAGCGAGTCGACGCGGGTGGCAGCTTGCGTGGCGAGCACGTTGGCGTCGTCGGCCGTCTTGCCGGCGGCAAGCGCCTTCTGGTCGGCGGCGTCGGCCTTGGCCTGCGCGCCCTGGATGCCGGTGGTCGCGCGGCTATCCACATCGCGGATGTCGCGCGTGTTCTTTGCCGTGAGATCGTCGAGCTCGTTGACCTTGTTGACGATTGGCGCGCTCTCTTTGCGAACGTAATTCTTGGTGGCGCAACCCGTCGCCAACAGCGTGCTGGCGGCGATAGCGGCGACTGTGATGACTTGCTTCATGGGGGAAGCTCCTTCGAACTGGATCCGGCCGCCTGAAAAGCAGCGGTGACTTCGGCCCGGGGCGATGCCTCGGTTGCCATTACTAGAGCAACCGCCCTGCCAATCTTTGGATTTGGATGCCAGCACTAAGATGGTGATAACCAAAGACTTAGCGACCACGCGGCGTCGGTCGGCATCAAATCCACAGCCGTCCGAGCGCAAAAAAATCACGACTTCGGCTGGATAATAGAATTTTTACCGGGCTGTAACGCCTCATCCCATGGACCTCCAAGCCAAAATCCGGAGTCTCCCGACCTCGCCCGGGGTGTACCTCTACAAGAACGCCGAGGGGCGGGTGATTTATGTCGGCAAAGCGAACAGCTTGCGCGCGCGTGTGCGGTCGTACTTCGTCGGACAGGCCGGCGCGGACGCCAAGACTGGCTCGCTGCTGCGCGAAGCCGTGGACGTTGAGTACATCGTGGTCGACAACGAGATGGAGGCGCTCGCGCTCGAGAACAACCTCATCAAGCAGAAGCAGCCACGCTTCAACATCCTGCTCCGCGATGACAAGACCTATCCCTACATCAAGCTCACCGAGGAGCGCTTCCCGCGCGTCTACGTCACCCGCCGGCTGAAGAAAGACGGCGCCACCTATTACGGGCCGTACTTCCCCGCCAACCTCGCTTATCGCATCACCGGCCTCATCCACCGCAACTTCCTGGTGCCCAGTTGCACGGTCGACCTCACGCGCTACCACACGCGTCCGTGCTTGCAGTACTACATCAAGCGCTGCCTGGGACCGTGCGTCCGCGACCTCACCACGCCCGAGCAGTACGGCGAAGCGGTGCACGACGTGCGCCTCTTCCTCGAGGGACGCACCGCCGATCTCGCGAAATCTCTGCGCGCGCGCATGGACGAAGCCGCCGAACAGCAAGAGTACGAGCGCGCCGGCAAGCTGCGCGACCTGGTCTCGACCGTCGAGCAAGTAGCGGAGAAGCAGCGCATCGCCGCCGCCGAGGGCGACGATACCGACGTCTTCGGCTACCACTTCGAGAACGAGATGCTGGCCGTGAACCTGTTCCACATGCGCACCGGGCGCGTCCTCGACCGCCGCGACTTCTTCTGGGAGGACCTGCCGGAGATCAGCATGTCCAGCATCCATACCACCCGTCAGGTGGCGGCCGGCGACTCCCCGGCCGGCGCCAACGACCAACGGCCAACGACCAACGGCGCTTTTGACCCCAGCATCTTCTTCTCTGCCTTGCTCAAGCAGCTCTATATCGATCAGCAGTACGTGCCGCGCCAGGTCCTCGTCCCGGTAGAGTTCGAGGACCGCGCGACGCTCGAAGCCCTGCTCAGCGGCAAGTCAGGACATCGCGTCGAGATCCTGGTGCCGCAGCGCGGCGAGAAGCGTTCTCTGCTCGACTTGGTCGCCAAGAACGCGAAGCAGTCCTATGACCAGCGCTTCCGCGTGCTCAAGCCGCAGCAGCACGCCATCCAGGAAGCGCTGCAGGAAGCGCTCCAGTTGCCCGAGCTGCCCAAACGCATCGAGTGCTTCGACATCTCGCACATCCAGGGCGCCGAGACCGTCGCCTCGATGGTGGTGTGGGAAGACGGCAAGATGAAGAAGTCCGACTACCGCAAGTTCATCATCCGCGGCGTGCTGGGCGTGGACGATTTCGCCTCGATGCGCGAGGTGGTGGAGCGGCGCTACAAGCGGCTCCTCGCGGATAAAGCTGACTTTCCGTCGCTGGTCCTGATCGACGGCGGCATCGGACAGCTCCACTCTGCCGCGCAGGCCCTCGAAGGCGTCGGCGTCATCAACCAGCCGCTCGCCGCCATCGCAAAACGCGAGGAGATCATCTACGTCCATGGATTGGAGGACGGACCGGTCAAGCTCGACCACCACTCACCCATCCTGCACCTGGTGCAGCTCATCCGCGACGAGGCCCACCGCTTCGCCGTGACCTTCCACCGCAAGCGCCGCCAGATGCGCGACCGCGCCAGCGACCTGCTGCAAGTCCCCGGCATCGGCGCCACCACGCGCCGCCGCCTGCTCGAGCACTTCGGCTCCGAGCGGGCGGTGAGACTGGCCGACCTGAATGCCCTGTCGGCGGTCGTCACGAAAAGGCAGGCCGAGAAGATTCGCGAGCACTTTGACAACCAGATCGCGTAACTCGTGCGGAGGCAGGCGACCCCGCCCGCGAGTAGCGCCGGCGTCCCGCCGGCAGTAGCGTGGGCATCTTGCCCACGCTTCCTTTCCGCAGATCAATGCGGACGGCCGGGGATGAATCCCAGCAGGCCCTCCAACTCACGCTCTCGCGCATTGTCGAATTAGCAGCCCATGAATACCGCCGCAGCGCAGCGCTCTCCGTAAGGCGAATAAATAACGAATATTTCGCTTGACATCCTTCCTTTCCGCGGCTATTCTCCTCGCATCATGTTAGCCAATAGTTATCTCACGGCTATTTGTAATAGCTAACTCTCTTGGATTACGGACTTTGCCTGCAACTCGCTCAAAACGCCGGACTTGCTCTCGGACCCCATCGGACTTCGCCCGCAACTCCTTTGTTCTCATCCTGACTTCCTATAGGGGGTATCCATGAGTCCGTCAGCTGCGCCCGTCCTCGCCACCGTGCCTAAACCTCAACCCATACCCGTTCCGGCGCGGCCTGTTGGCGCCGAGCGCGTCAACTCAGCCAACGCCGCGCCTCGCTGCCGCCACCAGAAGGTCAATGGCGTCCGCTGCGGCTCGCCCGCCGTCCACCACCGCAAGTACTGCTACTACCACGAGAAGTTCTACTCCCCGAACGCGAATGACATCCCCTGCCTCGAGGACGCCAACTCCGTCGCTTACATGATCAACTGCGTCGTCCGCGGCATCAACAGCGGTTACATGGACCTCCGTGCCGCCACCTCGCTGCTCTACGCCGCGCAGAACATGATCCCGCTCCTCAAGCAGCTCTACCTCGAACCCTCGCAGGACGAACTCGCCGGCGCGGAGCCGGAAAACGACGCGGCAGAGAACGGTGGCGCGGAGATTCCCCGGGGCTAACGTCCTTCGTGGGCCTTCGTGTCCTTCGTGGTGAAAGGGCTTGTTCTTTGACAATCTGATTCGTCGCAGCCGCTAGGTAACAGCACCGCGGCGTGCGGCGAGGGCCTCACACCGTCCTTGCAACGCGCTTCCCCGCCGGGTGTAAGCTGGTCACCCCTCTCTGCCATGAAAAAGCCTCCCAAGAAGCTGGCGACCGAGCTGACGGCGGCGTCCGTGCCGGAGCCGATACAGCCGCTTTTCCTGCGCGCGCAGCAGTACGTGGAGGAATACTTCGGCGACCGGGTCGAGGACCCGCGGCAGAGCAACATCTCGATCTCCGGCGAGCGCTATATCCTGGTGCGCGCGGCGTCGATGTCGGTGGAGTTCTTCGACCTGGTGATGTCTCTCTATCGGGACAAGGGCGCGGTCGAGGCGCGCAGCGTCGCCAACAACCTGCTGTTCGACCTGGCGCATGCCATTGGGAAGGCCGACGCGAAGGCTTTTCATATGCGCATGGGAGTGACTGACCCGATCGAGCGGCTTTCCGCCGGGCCCATCCACTTCGCGTATTCGGGATGGGCCTTCGTGGACATCTTTCCGCAGTCTTCGCCCAGTCCGGATGAGAATTACTTCCTCATCTACGACCATCCCTTCTCGTTCGAAGCGGATTCGTGGATCAAGCGCGGCCGCAAAGTGGATTTCACCGTCTGCATCATGAACGCGGGGTACTCCTCGGGATGGTGCGAGGAGAGCTTTGGCTTGCCTCTCGTCGCGACCGAGGTGGCGTGCACGGCGCGCGGCGATCGTGCCTGCCGGTTCATCATGGCGCCGCCGCATCGCATGGAAGGCTACGTGGCGCGCTACCTGGAGAATGCCGCTGCTTCCGGCGCGCGCAGCAAGGGCGCGCCTATCCCCGCCGAGATACCGGAGTTCTTCAAGCGGCGCCGCATGGAAGACGCGCTCGAGAAAAGCGAATCGCGATTCCGCGCCATCTTCGAAGGTGTGGGCATGGGCATCGCCCTGCTCGGGCTGGACGGACGCATCCTCGAAGCCAATCAGCAGTTGCAGAAAATGCTGGGATACTCGGCGGAGGAGCTGCGCCGCCTTTCGTCTTCTTCGGACATCACCCACCCTGACGATGTGGCCGAAGACCTGGCCTTGCGGCGCGAACTGCTCAGCGGCAAGCGCGAACGTTTCCAGCGCGAGAAGCGCTACCTCCGCAAGGACGGCAGTGTGGTTTGGGGATTGCTCACGCTGACGCTGGTGCGGCGCGCGGGCGGCGAGCCGGAGTTCGGTCTGGCCACGATCGAGGACATCACGGCACGCAAGGCGACGGCGGGACCGGGCTAGCCGCCTGCCTCTCTTTCCCGTTGTTGCTTTTCACGGATGCCCAGCTCTTCCAGTAAATACATCTTCACGTTCGCCGAGAGCCGCGAGTGCGAGAGGACGTCGCGCAGCGTCTGCGTGGGCAAGTGCTGTGCGAAGGCGAGGACGCGCGCGAGCGGCGTCTTGTCATTCCGCAGCAGCGCGATCTGGATGTCACGCCGCACCGACCACTTCGGATGCCGCGCGACCTGCGCGACGGAATGCTCGGGAGCTTCTTCGCGCATCACGGCCTTGACGATGGCGGCTTCGTTCATCATCGGGCTGGCGAGAGCGGCTTCCACGACGCGGGGGTCGGGATCGAGCAGCAATGCGCCGGCGACGCGGTTCGACGCGCGGCGTGCCAGCGTGAGCCGCTCCCCGGCCGAGACCGATTCCAGACGCGCAACGATGGTCTCTTCCGCCGCCATCTTCACGTCCGCGGCGACCGCGGGGGTGAGCGCGATCTGCATCAGTTCAAACGTGTAGAGGTGGCGGGCCACGGGCAACGATACGTGGCGCGGCGTGCGTGGATGCATCACCACCGCGGCGATGACCTTGCGGTGCTTGATGACAGCGCCGTTCTTGGCAACCGCTTCGATGGCTGCGGCAGGCAGATCGCGGCGCGCAAGGAGCGAGAGGGCGAGGTCCTCATCGAGCTGCGCGGAACCGCCGACCTCTTTCAGCACCTCGGCCGAATCGCTGCGGATGCGCGCCTCGAGCGCGGCCTGCTGCGCCGCCGTGAGTGGTGGCGCTTTCTTGTCATTGCCAGAAGTCTTTTCGGACATCCCGCGGGATTCTAGAACGGAAAGGCCCACTCGCGGTATCAGCGAATGCCGTGCGCCGAGTGTGCTTCCTTCGCGCTAGCTTTGCGGGCGAGCGCGAGGGCGCCGGCGACAGGGTGCACGTGGCCGAAGCTGACGGCAATGTCCGGCCGCTCGGCGCGGAGCGAGTTGCTGAACACCTGGCGCACCAGTGCCGAGCTGGTGAAGACGCCGCCCGCCACGCAAACGCGCACGGTGTGCCCCCCCGGCCAAAGCTTGCGGACGACGATCTTGGCAAGGCCTGCGAGTTCAGCGCCGGCTTGCATGAGCAGATCGCGCGCCAACGCATCACCGGCATCGGCCGCCGCCAGGACGTGTGGGTAGAGCGCTGCGAAGTCAGGACGCGGGTAGGTGTTCGCCATGCGGACGATATCTTCGCGGGTCGCGACGTGCCAGGCGCTCATGAGCGCGCTGTTGATGGCGGTGGTCTGGCCGGTGTCGAGCGCGCGGACGCTGATGGCGACGGCACGACGTCCGATCCAATCGGCCGAGCCTTCGTCGGAGATCACGGGACCCCAGCCGCCGGCGCGCGCGCATTCACCGCGTTCGTTGCGTCCGTAAACGATGGAGCCGGTGCCGGCGATGGTGATCACGCCGGGAGAGCTGCGAAATGCGGCCTCCATCGCAACAGTGTTATCGCCCACGACTTCGATCTCGCCGCCGAGGAGCTCGCCCACGATGGACTTGAGCCGGGAGGCGATGGTGGCGTCCGAAGCTCCGCCAGCGCCAATGACGGTGCGCGAGACGTCTTGCGGCGACACGTTCGCAGCCGCACAAGCGCCAACGAGCGCGTCATGCAACGCGAAGCGGGCAGCGGCTTCTCCGACCTTCTGGATCTTGCAGCTCGCGGCGGTCGAGCGTCCGAGGGTCGAGTGGTCGTCGCCAACGGCACATTCCGTCTTGGTGCCGCCGGCGTCGATGCCGACGTAGTAAGGCATTGTGGGAACTTGTACCATAAGCCACTTGCCGCGGAAATCGTCTTTTGAGCCCAGAGCGCCGCGGAATAGATATGTGCTGTAGCGAACGGAGCTGACGAATCGCTCGCGGACTCGACTTGCTCGACCTCGCCGTGATCGCCGCATACCTTGCGGGCATCACGCTCTTCGGACTGCGCTTCCGCAAACGGCAGCGTACGCTGCGCGATTACTTCCTCGCTGACCGCAGCGTGCCGTGGTGGGCCATCGCGCTCTCCATCGTCGCCGCGGAGACGAGCACGCTCACCGTCATCAGCATCCCCGGCCTCGCCTACGACAAGGACTTCGGGTTCCTCCAGGTCGTGCTCGGATATTTGGCCGGCCGCGTGGTCATCAGCCTGATCTTCATCCCGCAATACTTTCGGGGCGAGCTCTTCACTGCGTACCAGCTCATCGACCGCCGCTTCGGGCCGGTGCTGCACAAATTCACTGCGGGACTATTTTTGGCAACGCGAGCGGCGGCGGAAGGTGTCCGCGTCTTCGCCGTCTCCATCGTGGTGGGCATTGCTATCGGGACGGGCGACGTGTGGTCTATCGCCATCATCCTGTTGCTCACGTTCGTCTACACGCTCGAGGGCGGCATGGCCGCCGTGATCTGGACGGACGTGGTGCAGATGGCGATCTACCTGTGCGGGACCCTGGTCGGCGTCTACACCATCCTGCATCTCGTCCCCGGCGGCTGGCAGACGGTGGTTGAAACCGCGGGCGCGGCGGGCAAGTTCCAAGTCTTCGATTTCCGCTGGACGATGGCAACACCGTACACCTTTTGGGCGGGACTGATCGGCGGGACGTTCCTGACCACGGCGAGCCACGGCACCGACCAGCTCATCGTGCAGCGTCTGCTTTCGGCGCGCAGCGAGCGCGACTCGAGGACGGCGCTGATCTCGAGCGGCGTGTTCGTCCTGGTGCAGTTCGCGCTGTTCCTGCTGGTCGGCGCTATGCTGTTTGTGTTCTACAGACTATTTCCGCCGCTGGTCGCGTTCGAGCGCTCCGATCGCATCTTCCCTACCTTCGTCGTGACGCAGATGCCGCACGTGATCTCCGGACTGCTGATCGCTGCTATCCTCGCGGCGGCGATGAGCAACCTGAGCGCCGCGCTGAACTCGCTCTCTTCTTCGACCATCGTCGACTTCTACCTGCGGCTGCGCCCCCATGTTGACGAGCGGCGGCGCATGGTCGTCTCCCGCGTGGCGACGGTGTTCTGGGCGCTGGTGCTGTTCGCGCTCGCCATGCTCTCGCGGCGCGGAGGCCGCGTGGTCGAGGTCGGGCTCTCCATCGCGTCCGTGGCGTATGGTGCGCTGCTCGGCGTGTTCCTGCTGGGCGTCCTCACCAAGCGTGCCAATGAACGCGGCGCCATCGCGGGGATGGCGTGTGGTTTCGCGACGTCGCTGTACGTTTGGCTCGCGACCAAGGTCCCGTGGACGTGGTACGTGGTGATCGGCTCGGTCGTGACGTTCGGCGTCGGGTATATTGCCAGTCTGGTGATGGGTGAGGAGAAGCGGAGCGAACTTGGCTGAGGTCCACAAGCCGGTGGAACACGGATTGCTGCGCGCGCTGGGCGTGAGCCATGCGACGGCGATCGTGGTGGGGACGATCATCGGCAGCGGCATCTTCCGCGTGCCTGGCTCGATGATGCTCGCAGTCGGTTCGGCGAAGTACGTCTACCTCGCGTGGTTCGTCGGCGGCGTGCTCTCGTTCTTCGGCGCGCTTACTTTTGCGGAACTGGGCGCGATGCGTCCGCAGTCGGGTGGCGAGTACGTCTACATCCGCGACGCCTACGGCCCGCTCCCGGGCTTCCTTTATTGCTGGAGCTGGTTCGCGGTGGCGAAGCCGGCATCGATCGCGACGGTTACCACCGGGCTGGCGGATGCTCTGAGCGCGCTGCCATGGTTCCGCTTTCTTGCTGATCCCATATTCGTCCAGCCGTTCCCGGTGATGTGGTCGCAGCTGGTGGCGATCCTCGCGGCAGTGCTCATCTCGGGACTGAACTACGTTGGGATCAAGCGCGCGGGCACGTTCCAGCTCATTTTCACGATCCTGAAAGTCGCGATGCTGGTGGGCATTGCGGTCGTGGGCTTCACCTATTCCGCCGGGACATGGGCAAACTTCTCGACGGCCTCACCCGCGCGCGGCGGCTTTGCCGGATTCATGGTCGCGCTCGTCGCCGCGCTCTGGGCGTACGACGGATGGAACGACCTGAACATGGTGGGCGAAGAAGTGAAGGACCCGGGCAGGAGCATCCCCATCGCGCTCATCGCGGGCGTGGCCATCGTGGGCGTGCTCTACGTCCTGATGAACGCCGCCATCCAATATGTGCTGCCGGCGATCGACATCGCGAAGTCGAAGTCGCCCGCGGCAACCATGATGCTGGTAGCAGTCGGCGCCGGTGGCGCGGCCGTGATCACTGCCGGCATCGCCCTCAGCATGCTGGTCACGCTCAACGGGACCATCATGAGCGGAGCGCGCATCCCCTTCGCGGCGGCACGCGATGGCTACTTCTTCAAGACGCTGGCGGGCGTGCATCCGCGCTTCCGCACGCCGGGCGCCGCCATCATCGTGCAGCTCATGCTCTCGGTCTTGCTGCTGCTCACTCCCGCGCGCTTCATCGCGTTCCTTGGCCTGGCGATATTCGCGGAGTGGCTGTTCTACATGATCTCCACCAGCACCGTGTTCGTCTTCCGGCGCAAGGAGCCGGATGCGCCGCGCCCCTACAAGACCTGGGGATATCCCGTGGTACCGGCGCTGTTCATCGCTGCCGCGGCGGTGCTGCTGGTCTACACGTTTGCCGAGAACCTGCGCGAGGAGCCCGTCCTGACCTGGGTGTCGGTGGCGTTCCTGGCAGCGGGCGTGCCGGTGTTCTACCACTTCGCGGCGAAAAGAAAAGACGGCCAGAAGGCCGTCTCTACCGTGGAGTAATGGTTGTTACGCGGCGGCTGAGCGCGCCTGCTTCACGCGCTCGAACACGCGGATGTACTCCTTCGCGGACGCTCCCCAGGAGAAGTCTTTGCCCATGCCGTTGCGCATGAGCTGCTGCCAGCCGGCCTGGTCCTTGAAAGCCGTCAACGCGGACTGAATGGTCTTGAGCAGCGCCTCGCCCGAATATTCGGAGAACTTGAAGCCCGTTCCCTTCTGCGTTTTCGCGTCCCAGTTCTCGATGGTGTCGTCGAGGCCGCCGGTGGCGCGCACGACTGGAACCGTCCCGTACTTGAGCGAATAGATCTGGTTCAGGCCGCAGGGCTCGTACTTCGACGGCATGAGGAACATATCCGACCCGGCCTCGATCTTGTGTGCGATGGCGTTGTCGTACGCCACCTTGATGAGGATCTTGTTGGGGAACTGCGTGTGCATGCGCGTGAACATGTCCTGGTATTCCTTGTCGCCGGAGCCGAGGGCGCAGATGATCATCTCTTCGCGCGCGAGGCGGTCCATGATCTGCGCGATGAGGTCGAAGCCCTTCTGCGCGGCAAAGCGTGAGACGATGCCGATGACGGGAAGCTTCGAGTTCGGCTCGGTGCAGCCGAATTCGGTGAGCAGGTCTTGTTTGCAAAGCTGTTTGCCGGCAAGGTTCGCGGGCGAATACTTCGCCTTGACGAACGTGTCCACCTCCGGCGACCACTCGTTATAGTCCACGCCGTTGAGGATCCCGGTGACGGTCGCGGCACGCGCGCGCAAAACACCTTCGAGTCCGAAGCCGTACTCCGAGGTCTGGATCTCCTGGGAATACTTCTTGCTCACAGTGGTGATGAAGTCCGACGACACGAGGGCGCCCTTCAAGAAGTTCACCTTGCCGAAGAACTCGAGCTTGTCCATGGTGAAAAGGTCCCAGGGCAAGCCGAGGAGCGGAAGCGTGTCCGGCGGGAACAGACCTTGGTATCCCATGTTATGGATGGTGAAGACCACGGGCACGCCGCGGAATGCGGGGTCTTCCGCGTAAATGGTGCGCAGCAGGATGGGGATGAGTGCCGACTGCCAATCGTGGCAGTGAAAGACATCGGGCACGCCGAGGATTTTCGAAGCCTCGAGCACCGCGCGCGAGTACAGGGCGAAGCGTTCGGCGTTATCGGGATAATCGCCAGCCGGCGTGCCATAGAGCGCGTCCCGCTCGAAGAACTGCGGGTGGTCGATAAAGTAGAATCGGACACCGTTCTGCGTCCCGCCGTTGAGCACCGAGGCGAAGCGGTACTGGTCGTCGAACGGGATGGTGATGCTGGGAATCACCGTCTTGGGCGCGGCAAGCTTGGTCTGCTTGTACTTGGGCAGGAAGACGGTGACTTCGTGGCCGAGCGTGGCAAGCGCCTGCGGCAACGCGCCAACCACGTCGGCGAGTCCGCCGGTCTTCGAGAATGGGACACACTCGGATGCCGCGAAGGTGATCTTCATTGGGAGAGCCTCCAGAAAGGGGCCGAACAAGCCGGCTAGGGGAAGGTGAAGTCTACTGCCCATGCCAACGAGGGTCAATGTGACTGCTGGTGGAAAACGCGGAAGCAAGCCGAGGATGGGACAGAACTTTCTCGCCGATCGCAAAGCGGCAGAGAGGATCGTCGCCGCGCTGGGCGACGTGACGAACAAGCTGGTGGTGGAGATTGGCCCGGGCAAGGGCGTGCTCACCGACATGCTGGTGCAGCGCGCGGCGCACGTGGTCGCCATCGAGCTCGACCGCGTGCTGGGCGCGCAACTGCGGATGAAGTATTCCGGACGTTCCAATCTCGAGATCATCGAGGGCGACGTGCTCGGCATCGATTTCGCGCGCCTCGTGGGACGCGACACCGGCACCGCCGGCGACACGCGCATCCATCGCGCGCCGAAAGCGCAGGTCATCGGCAACCTGCCTTACTACATCACCTCGCCCATCCTGATGCATCTCTTCGCGCACCAGGAGCACATCGAGCAGATCGTGATCATGGTGCAGCGCGAGGTCGCGGAACGCATTGCGGCCGAGCCGGGCGGGCGCAAGTACGGCGTGCTCTCCGCGACGGCGCAGCTATTCGCTAAGGTGGAGAACCTTTTCACGCTGCCTCCGGGGGCGTTCACGCCTCCCCCCAAGGTGCATTCGACAGTGTTGCGGCTGACCATCGAGCCCAAGGCAGAGAAACTGGGAGTGGCGCCCGGCGCGTTCCTGGAATTCCTGAAGCTCGCGTTCGCGCAGAAGCGCAAGACGTTGCTCAACAATGTGAAGCAGCGTTATCCGGAGCAGGCTGCACGGGCGATCGCGGCGGCGAAGCTGCGTCCGGATGTGCGTGCCGAAGCGGTGGGGTTAGAGAAGATGGCCAAGGTATTCCGCGCGCTGGCGCCATGAACAGCGACGAGACAGTCCGGCAACCCGCGGTCGCGGGAAAGTTCTATCCCGGTGAAGCCGAGCTTCTGCGTCACGATGTGCTCTTGTACCTCGAAACGGGTGGGGAAAAGCAGCGAGCGCTCGGCTGCGTGGTGCCGCACGCCGGCTACATGTACTCGGGACACGTTGCCGGGGCCGTATACGCTCGCCTCGCATTGCCGCGACGCCTGGTGATCCTGTGCCCCAACCACACCGGTGCGGGAGAGCCGCTCGCCATCATGAGCAGCGGCGCGTGGATGACGCCGCTGGGCGAAGCGAGGATTGATAGCGCCCTTGCCGCCGAACTGAAGTCCGCATTCCCTTATCTGGAGGAAGATGAGGCCGCGCACCGCGCCGAGCATTCGCTCGAAGTGCAGCTTCCCTTCCTGCAAGTGGCGCTGGGTGACTTCACCTTCGTGCCTGTCTGCCTCGGCGTGGGACAGCTCGCCGTTCTGCAGGCGTTCGGGCAGGCGATCGCGGGCGTGTTGAAAGACAGAGAAGACGTGATGGTCATCGCGTCGAGCGACATGAACCACTACGAGTCGGATTCGATCACGCGCGTGAAAGACCACAAAGCCATCGAATGCATCCTGGCGCTCGATGCCACCGGACTACATCAGACGGTGCGGCGCGAGGGCATCAGCATGTGCGGATATGGTCCAACCGTCGCGATGCTCACGGCGACAAAATCGCTGGGCGCGACACAAGGGGAGCTGGTGAAGTATGCGACCTCCGGAGACATCTCCGGTGACCGCGAGATGGTGGTGGGGTATGCAGGCATGACCATCGCCTAGCCAGCCGCACCAAAAGCAAGGGGCACAGCGTGAACGCTGTGCCCTTGCTGCTTCTTGGTCTCTTACTTCGGGTTGTTGCGGCGCTGCGGCGGCGGACTCGAGCTCTGGCGTCCTGACGAAGAACTCGACGTTGACCTCGAAGGTTGGGACGTCAGCGAAGAAGAACTGCGACTCGAACCGCTGGACGAGCCTCCCGAACTGGAACTGGGCGGATAGTAGGTCGAAGCGGGACGCGATGACGCACCACTTCCCGAACCAGTGCTGCGCGGCGTATATCCGCTGGTCGAGCGAGTGGACGCCGGGGCTGACTCTGCGGGTGCCGCGGGACGGCCTCCGTTGTCGCTTCGAATCGGCGGCGCGTTGACGACGGGGGGTTGCACCGGCGCCGGCGTGGCCACCGTGGTGGTCACTGTCGTCGTCGTAGTCGTCGTGGCCCCACTCGTATTGCCCATCGTCGTCGTAGATCCACCGGCATTGCTGGTGGTGCTGGCGTTGCCGGTCGAGGTGACGGTCGCTGCCGACGTCACAGCGTTGTCTTCACTGCGCCCACGAGCGCGTACGGGACCGAGGTCGTCTCCGTGAACGCGACGCAACTCCTGCCTCACGTTGCTATTGGAATCGACGCCCGGCGCCAGCACGGAAGGCAGATCCGCCCGCACGCCAGGAGTCACGCCACCGTTATTCGCAGATCCATTGGTCGCAGACCCATTGTTGGTCGAGCTGTTGTTCGGCGGAATCCCAGAACCGCGCACGTGCGCGTTATCGCCGCCGTCCTTGCGGAAGCGAGGGTCAGACACGCCGCTGCCGTGATACGCACCCTTGCCCACGACGACTACGCGGCCGCCACCACCGCCAGGTCCACCGCCACTCGCCGGCGGATAGATCGGGGGCGTGGGACGCCGGTAATTGTGCGGCGGGTTGTAGACGGTGGAGCGAGTGTGCCAGCGACGCCACTGATTGCCCGGCTGCCACATCCAACCATAACCGGAAACATAGACCCAGCGGCCGTAGCGGTAGGGCATCCATCCCCAGGAATATCCCGAGACCCAGGTGTAGCCGTAGCCGGGATACCACACCCAAGCGCCGTCCATGAACGGGTCCCAACTGATGTCGTAGCCATACGGACGCCAAACGTAACCGTAGCCCGGCATGTTCATGTAGCTGCCGTAGTAGTTCAGGTCGCTGACCCCGTAGCTGTAACTGTTTGAGTATCCGCGATAAGAGTTCGAGGTCGCGACGTAGCGGTCACGATAGGCACCGCGCTCCTGGTCCCATGTGTCGAAGGAGAGCGGAGCGACATTCTTCGCGAGGAAGTAACGGCCACGGTCCTGGAAGTCGAGCAGGAGCGTCTCATTCTTCTTGATGCGGACGTCGTGTTCGCCACCAGCAAGCTGGAGCTCGCCTTTTGTCACCGCAATCTCGGCGCTATCGCGCTGCAAACGGATGCGGAAGCGCGAAGACTTAGGTACGCGCAGCTCCTGACCGCTGAGCGTGACACGGAAGTCGTCGTCGGAATCCTGCTTGACGTTGAAGTATGCGATCCCGCTCATGAAGTCGAGCAGGCTCACCTTGTTGTCGCCGCGCAGGCCGAGCTCGCGCACGTTCAGTTCGCTGTTGGGCGTGAGCCGCACGGTTCCGCCCGCTTCGAATTCGAGTTCGGCATAGCCGTCGCTACCGGTCACGATGCGCGACCCGGCGATGACCGGCATGTTGAGGAAGGCGGTGTTTAGGCCCTCGGCGCCGGGACGGTCCATGCGGACGTCACCCTGCACGAAGCTGATGCGCACGATGCGGGCGTTCGAGTCCACCTGTGCAAACGCGCCGGCGGCCAGAGCGCAAACGAGGGTCGCAAGGACGAGGCCTTGCCCCAATCTCGGATGCATAAACAATTCTCCTTGGGTTCGTACCAAGTTAGACCCTCAAATCCAGGAGCAGAGTTGCTCCTGATTAATCTTTCTTTGCCCCCCCTCGCTAGCGAGAAGACTCGCCGGCGGGCGAGGCCAGTGCCTCAGCAGGAGGAAGGCGATCGAGGAAGCGCTGGGCCCGCTCGCGCGCCACGTGCATCACCGTGGGGTCGGCGGCGATCTGGCGCAGCGTCGGCGCGATGGCTTGGATCTCGCCTAGAAAGCCTGCGTGCTCAAGCTCCTCCATGCGCTTGAGGTTGGCGTCGAGCCCGAGCTTGTCGTACTTGCGCAGGTAGGTGAGCCGACGGGCGTAATCCTGGGTCAACGCAATGCTTTCAAAAATGCCCGCAAGTTCTTCTATCAATTTGTTTTCTGACCAGTGGAACGCGGTCGTTCCCTGCCGGACGGCGTCGCGGTAACGGAACGTTCGCAGGCCGGTATCGGCGACGCGGTGTTTGCGAAACTCGAAATCCCGGCTGAAGTAATCGAGCGCCTGGGCGAGCGCAAAGATCCGGTCGCGCGTGTTGGGCGCGATATCGAACAACACTCGGTACGGAGCGGCAGAGGCGGATGGCGCTGAAGGTCCGGCGGAGGCGGCTTCGGTGGGGGCCTCCTCGGCGACGTAAGTCGCGTGGCCCAACAGGTCGATGGTCAGCGAGATCCGCGGCGGGTCACGATGGGCGGATTCCAGTAAGAAGCTGATTGAAGCGGTCTGAGCCGCGGGCCCTGGCCCCGGCGGAGGAGGGGGCGCGGGCGTACCCTGGGCTGCTGCCAAACCGGCGCAAATCACGACCGCGGCCACGACTAGAGAAGACCGGAACATTCCCGAAATGTATACCCATTCGACCGTATCCGGAAAGGCGGTATTAAGCCCGCGGCGCCGGCAATCCATACGGAAACCAGTGCTACAATCGCTGAACTCGTTACTCCCCCCAAACGGAAGTCGAAGCGCGAGACGGTACGACCCAGACTCTCTTCGACTGAAGGATACGCGCCATTGGAAGCGAATAACAGCCTAGTTCCCCGCGGCCCCCAGGCGCCCGCGGCGCAGCAGCAGGACCTGACCCGGCATCGGCTCACGGATGTGTTTCCGGGCGGCAACATGCTGCCCGAGCCGAGCATGGGCGACTACTTCCGCGTCTTGCTGAAGCGGAAGTGGACCGTTCTAGTGACGCTGGCGATCGCCGTCTGTCTCGCCGGACTGGTCACCGCGCGGGCGACGCGCCTGTATGAATCCTCAGGACGTATCTCGATCAATCCCTCCGATGCCGACGTCCTGAACCTGAAAGACAGTAACGCGGGCAACAGCGATGGCCTCGAGGTCGATACCCAGGTAAGGATCCTGCAGAGCGACGCGGTCGCACTCGAATCCGCCAAACGCATGCGCGGCGCTGCCGGGCAACTGGAAGGCAAGCCGCTCGACGCCGCGGAAGAAGCGGGCTTGATCGGCACATTCCGCTCGCGCATGACCGTGGTGTCGATCCCCGACACGCGCATCATCGAGATCCGCTACCTGCACACCGATCCGCAATACGCAGCGGCGGCCGTGAACACCATCGCGGCGGTGTTCATCGAGCAGAACTTCAAGACGAAATACGATTCCACCATGCGGGCCAGCGATTGGCTCACGCAGCAGCTCACCGAGATGCAGACCAAGGTGCAGACTGCCGACCAGAAACTAGTGGATTACCAAAGGGCGAACGGCATCGTGGGCGTGGACGAGAAGACCAACATCACCATGTCCAAACTCGACGACCTGAACAAGCAGATGACCGAAGCGCAGACCGACCGCATCCAGCGCCAGGCCATCTACGAGCAGGCGAAGAGCGGTGACCGCAAGGTGCTGGCCAATACTTCGCCGAACATGCTGGTCGAGAGATTGCGCCAGCAGGAATCGGACCTGCAGACGCAACTCGCGCAGCTGACTACGCAGTTCGGGCCGTCGTATCCCAAGGTGCTCGAGCTGAACAACCAGCTGAAGCAAGTACAGAGCACGCTCGAGACGGAGACCACCAAGATCCAGGGCAAGCTGGAGAGTGAGTATCTTTCGGCGATGTCGCGCGAGCGCATGCTGTCGGCCGCGCTGGAGAAGCAGAAGCAGGCGGCGAATGCGCTGAACGAGAAGGCGATCCAGTACACGCTGCTCAAGCGCGACGCCGATTCCACGCGCCAGATCTACGAAGGCATGCTGGCAAAGCAGAAGGAAGCCGTGGTCACGGCCGGGCTGCGCTCGAACACCATCCGCATCGTGGATCCGGCGCGCGTCCCCGTGCTGCCCTCGCATCCCAATGTCCCGCGCAACATGCTCATCGGTTTCCTCTTCGGACTCACCGCCGGCATCGCCCTCGCGTTCGTGCAGGAGATGCTCGACAACACGGTGAAGACGCCGGAGGAGGTGACGTACCTCACCAACTTGCCGGCGCTGGGCATGATCCCGCTAAACAAACGGTTGACCGAGAAGACGCAGAAGAAGGCAAACGGCAACGGTGCGATGGCGCTCACGCGCAAAGACACGTGGCGCGAGTCCACCGAGTTGGTCTCGCATTCGCGGCCGAAGTCGGAGATCGCGGAGGCGTATCGCGCACTTCGTACTTCCATTCTGCTTTCCAGCCTGGGCGCGCCGCCGAAATGCATCCTGGTCACGAGCGCGCTGCCGCAGGAAGGCAAGACGACCACGTGCATCAACATCGCTATCGTCCTCGCGCAAAAGGGCGCGAAGGTCCTGCTGGTGGATGCCGACATGCGCCGTCCGAGTATCCACAACAAGCTCGCGTTACGCGCGCGCGGCGGACTCAGCACCTTGCTCACCGGCAGTGACACCATGGCCAACGTCCTGGTGAATTCCACCGAGGTACCGAACCTGCACGTGTTGCCGGCGGGCCCACCGCCGCCGCATCCGGCCGAGCTGCTGGGTTCTACGGTGATGAAGAGCTACATCCTCGAGTGGCGCGAGAAGTTCGACCACGTCATCATCGATTCACCGCCGTGCCTTTCGGTGACGGACGCGGTGCTGCTCTCGGTGGACGTGGACGCCGTCGCGCTCGTGCTGCGTTCCGGCCAGACACCGAAGGACGCAGTCCGCCGCGCCCGCAACCTGTTGTTCCAGGTGAAGGCGAAGGTGTTGGGCGTGGTCGTGAACGCGGTCGACATGCGTTCTCCGGACATGTACTACTACTCCTACGCTTCGAAGTACGGGAGCTACTACACCGACAGCGCCGAGTAACTCACCCATGTGGATACGGCTGAGGTATGGCTGGCAAAAGTGGACGCTGGTGCTGCTGGTCGTGGCCGGCGGAGCACTTTATGTTCGCGCGGCCGCGCACATGCTGCTGGCAGCGCGCTATGCGCGGAGCACCGATAGCGCTGGGCTCCTTAGCGCCGCCGAACTCGAACCGCTGGATGCCACCAACACGTACCGGCTCGCGCGCTACGCCTTCACGCAGGAGATGGACCCGCGCAAGGCCGTCATTTTGTATCAGCGGACGGTCGCGCTCGATCCCCACACCTCTCATTACTGGCTGGATCTTGCGGTCGCGCAGAACGCCAGCGGCGACGCTGCCGGCATGCGCACGTCCGTGGAACGCGCCGTAACAGTGGACCGCAAGACGCCAGAGACATTGTGGCGAGCCGCGAACCTGTTCATCCTCGCGGGTGACAACCAGCGTGGCTTCGCGGTGCTGCACGACCTCATCGGCCCCCGGCCGGAGTATGCCGCGGACGCCATCGACCTGGCGTGGCGCGCCAGCCGCAACGCCGACATGGTGCTGGCGCAAGTCGTTCCGCCGCTGCCGGCCGCACAGTTCGCCTTCCTCGCAAAGATGCAGGAACAGAAGCGTCCGGAAGATGCCGACCGCGCCTGGCGCGCTGTGCTCGCCGGCCGCCAGCCGTTTGTGGCCAGCGACGCCTTCCCTTACATCGAGTATCTGCTGCAGCAAAACGAAGGGGTGAAGTCGCGGCAAGCGTGGAACGACGCCGCAAAGGTCGACGCAACGCTTGCGCCGTATGCCGGCGACAGCTTGGTCTCGAACGGCGGCTTCGAGCTGCCGGTCATCTCACGCGCTTTAGGATGGCGGCACCAGGCGGTCACTGGAGTCTCGCTCGAGGTGAGCGCGGCGGAAGTTCATTCCGGACAGCACGCGCTGGTCATCACTTTCGATTCCGCCGTGGCCGACCCCGGCATCGAGCAGTGGGTCCCACTCGCTCCCAACGGGCTCTACGCCGTGAAGACCTCCTATAAGGCGGAGCTCGAAGGTGAGAGCGCGCCGCGGCTCACCGTGATGACGCCCAAAGGCGAGCGCCTGATGATGAGCGAAGAGATGCGCAGCCGAAAAGATTGGGAGGAGATGCGCGGCGTGTTCGCGACTGGTCCGGAACAGTCCGTGGTCATCCTGCGGCTCATCCGTGACCCGGCTGCTCCGCACCTGGTCGGCCGTGTATTGCTCGATGACGTGAGCATAACGCGCGAGAAGTAGCGGGGAAACACATGGTAAAATCTGGTTTTCCCGACATGTCCAAGCAAGCAAAATCGGCGACGGCGGCGGAGCATCTGCGCGCCAGGATCGAGGCGCGGAGCGCGCGCGTTGGCGTGATCGGCCTGGGGTACGTCGGCCTTCCTCTCGCCTTGCTGCTGAGCGAGGAGAAGTTTCCCGTCACCGGCTTCGACGTTGATGCGAAGAAAGTCGCCACACTGGCAGAGAGTGGCTCGTACATCTACCGCATCCCGCCAACGGACATTGCCGCCGCGCGCAAGCGTGGCTTCGCGGCCACGGCCGACTACGCGCATATCGCGGAGATGGACGCCGTCATCATCTGCGTTCCCACCCCGCTGAACGAGATGCGCGAGCCGGACCTGAGCTACATCGCCGCCACGGCCGAAGCCATCGCGCCCCACCTCCGCGCCGGCCAGCTCATCGTGCTCGAGAGCACGACCTATCCGGGGACGACCGAAGAGGTGATGGCCCCGATACTCGAACAGAAGAACCGTGGCGATCTCAAAGCCGCGCGAAACGGCGAATCCACGGACAAGACTTTTTTCGTGGCGTTCTCGCCCGAGCGTGAGGACCCGGGCAACGATACGGTCGCGCGGCGCGATATCCCGAAAGTCGTTGGCGGGCTCGATGCGCGCGCCAGTGAAGTGGCCGCGGCGCTTTATCGTACCATCTTCAACACCGTCGTCCCGGTGTCGAGTCCCGCAGCGGCGGAAATGACCAAGCTGCTCGAGAACATCTATCGCTGCGTGAACATCGCGCTGGTCAACGAGCTGAAGCTGCTCTCGCTGCGCATGGGCATCGACATATGGGAAGTCATCGAAGCCGCGAAGACGAAGCCGTTCGGCTTCCAGGCGTTCTATCCCGGGCCAGGACTCGGCGGCCACTGCATCCCGGTGGACCCGTTCTATCTTTCCTGGAAGGCGAAGCAGTGGGATTTCCACACGCGCTTCATCGAGCTTGCCGGCGAGATCAACACAGCGATGCCCTACCACGTGGTCGCGGCCACGGCGAAGGCGCTCAACCAGCACAAGAAGTCAGTGAACGGCGCCAAGGTGTTGATCCTGGGCGTGGCGTACAAGCGCGACATCGACGACCTGCGCGAATCACCGGCGTTGACCATCATCGAGCTGCTGCAGAAGGAAGGCGCCGAGGTCAGCTACCACGACCCGTACTTCCCCTTCGTGGGACGCGGCCGCAAGTACGACCTGCAGATGAAGTGCGCGCCGCTGGAAAAGCTGGAGCAATATGATTGCGTGGTGATCGTGACCGACCACAGCGACTATGATTACGCGCGCATCGTGCGTGAATCGCGGCTGGTCGTCGACACGCGCAATGCGACCAAGGGCGTGGAATCGCCCAAGATAGTCCGCTGCTAAGGATGAAATGAACACGACACCCATGATCTCGAAGGCTTCAACCGTGGTCGCGACCAAGGACCAGCTCTCCGCCGACCTGAAAGGCGAGGCCGTGATCCTCGATTGCGCAAGCGGCGTGTATTACGGGCTGAACGAGGTCGGCAACACCGTGTGGGCGTTTGTCCAGGAGCCGCGCAAGGTCACCGAGATCACTGCCAAGGTGGCGACCGAATACGAGGTCGCGGCGGACATTTGCGAGCGCGACGTGCTTGCGCTGCTCGGCCAGCTCGCCGAGGCGGGACTCATCGAAGTCCGCGATGCGACGAGTTAAGCGTTTCCTCTCCCTCGCTCCCGGCGAGCGCACTCTGCTCGTGCGCACCCTCTGGCGGCTTTCCCGGACCTGCCTGGAGCTGCACCTGCTCTCTCGAGAGAAGTGGCAAATGCTGCTCGCACCCGCCACCGCGCAAGCGGCGACTCCGCGTCAGCGTTTCTCCGAAGGCCAGATCGCGTGGGCGGTGCGCGCGGCGGCGCGCTATGTGCCCACGGCCAACTGCCTGCCGCAAGCTATCGTCGCCAAGCAGTTGTTGGAAGAGCAGGGATATCACCCGCTGCTGCGCATCGGAGTACAGCCTCCGCAGGCACTCGACCTCAAGGCGCATGCATGGGTCGAGTCCGGCGGACGCATCCTCGTAGGCGACGACGGACACCCGTATCAGCCACTTGGCGCAGCGCGCTAGCTAGCCGCAGCTTCGCCAGCGAACTATTCCCAGCGCAATGGATCGAGGAAGGCGTGCAGCGCTTTCGCGACTGCCTGCGGCTGCTCGAACGGAGCGAAGTGCCCGGCGGCGGGGACCTTCACCATCCGGCTGCCGGATATCTCGCGAGCCATCATCTCGGAGTCGCTCGGCGGTGTGAGGGTGTCTTCGTCGCCGACCATGATCAACGTAGGAACGTTGATGGACTTGAGCGTGGGAACCGAGTCGGGACGTTCTGCCATCCCCTGCTGCAGCGCGGTGATGCCCGCGACCGTGCTGCGGTTGAGCATGGTGAGCGCGGCGCGCGCCACGTCGGGACGGTTCTTGCGCGTCGTTTCGCCTAACAGCTTCGGCGCCATGCTCTGCACGAACGCAGCCGGACCGTGCAGGTGGACTTCGGGGATCGTCTTCAGGCGGCCGGCGCGGCCCTCCGGCGTGTCCGGGGTAGCGCGCGTGTCGGAGAGAACGAGCGCGGCCACGCGCCCGGGATACCGCCGCCAGAATTCGAGCAGGATGTACCCGCCGATGGAGACGCCGGCGAATGCCGCCTTTCTTACGTTCGCGAACTTGCAAATGCGGTCGATGTCCGCCGCATGTTTCTCCATGGTCGCCGGCCCTTCGCCGGCGCTCGATTCACCCGAACCGCGCAGGTCCGGCGTGATCACGCGGTAGCGCGAGGTGAGGTGCGGCAGCAGCGGCGCCCAGAATGTATGGTCGGCGGGAAACGGATGCAGCAATACAAGTGGCGGGCCGCTGCCCTGTTCTTCCGCGAAGAGCATCGCGTCGCCGCTGGTGACGTTCATCATCGTGCGAACAGGATACGCGCCGCGCGGGCGCCTAGCCTAGGAGTGCTCCGGTACCTGGATGCTGACCTGGTCCGCCAAGCGTAACGGCTCTTCCGGTACCACGATCCACATGACGACGTAGGCGATG
Organism: Candidatus Korobacter versatilis; assembly: GCA_016185395.1. GTDB lineage: Bacteria > Acidobacteriota > Terriglobia > Terriglobales > Acidobacteriaceae > JACPNR01. Next base: position 30,037 of record JACPNR010000004.1, on the reverse strand, counting down.
AGCAGCGGCGCCCAGATGATGCTCAGCACGACCGTGAGCACACGGACGAGCGTGACGTCCAGATCAAGGTACTCCGCCAGGCCGGCGCAGACACCCGCTACCTTGCGGTCACGCCGTGAACGAACGAGATGCTTGCGCGCCGCAACCGCGCCCACGCGGCGCCCGCAGTAAGCGCAAAGATTGGCGTCGTCTTGTATGACCTTGCCGCAGTAGTTGCAATACATAGCCAGTTTCCTCCCCTGATTCCTAATACGGGGAAGCCGTGCCGGAAGTTCCAGGATTACGGACGGTACGGAGACTTCAGGTACTTGCGGGCCAGTTGCGCGTGGTCGCTCTGGGAGTCGTCGGCCAGCGCCGCGTTGTAGTTGCGCACGGCGCGGTCGCGCTGGTTGGAAGCATCCGCCATCTGCCCGGCATAGAGGTGGGCCCGTTGCCGCAGGTCGGTGTCCGCACGGGGATAGATCGGGACCTGCTCGTAGGCATCGGCAGCATCAACGAATTGGCGCTGTCCCTTGAGCGCTTCACCGAGCGAGAACAGCGGCACCTCAATGTGCGGATCGGGATATTTCCCCTTCTTCCCTGCTTCAATGGTCTGGCGCAGCGAAGCGATCGCTTGCGGTCCGTGGCCGCCGGCATTGAGCACGTTGCCCTCCTCAACGGCGAAGAGGAAGTTTCGCGGATGGTCGGCGATGAGGGAGCGCGCCACCTGGAGAGCCTCTTCAAAGCGTTGCTCGCGCCGCAGGAAGAGGCACAGGGCCACGCGGGCGTCGGCGCTGGTCTCGCCGCGCGCGGCCGCCGCGTCATAAAGATACTTGATGCCTTTGGATTTGCTGCCGCTCAATCCGACCATCGAGACGCCCACTTTGACCGCGAACGGCAGGCTGCCGGCAATGTAGTTATGCACGCCGACGGACGTCTTGGCGTCGGCAAAACCGGGGTCGAGTTCGAGGACGCGCTCATGGTCGTGGCGCGCGGCAATGGCACTACGCAAGGCCGAGAACCAGGCTTTATCCACGAGGGCGGTGTACGTAGCGCGCAGCCCGAGCGTGACGCCGCGCGCGTACAGTGCTTCCACGTCGTTCGGGTTACGACTCAGACGCGCCTGCGCCGCACGGAGGGCGGCCTCCATCAGGCTGCGGATCTGCTTCTCAACCTCTGCCGGGACCGTCACCTTCTTCTTCGTGACGAAGCCATTGCCGGCATACTGCGCCGTCTCGAGCGCCCCGGCGCGATAGAGTTCGCGGAAGAGGAGCGCGTTCAGCAGGTGATTGATGGCGACCGGATCATCCGGATGCGCCTGCCGCACCTTTTCGAAATCGGCGATGGCACGCTCGTACTCCAGGCTGTAGTAATGCTCGAAGCCGGAGCGGGTGGTGGGGTCGCTGTCCAGTGCGATGCGGCTGGGCGGCACGGCCGCCGTTGGGACCTTGCCTGGGGGTTTGTCCGCAGCCTTGTCCGCCCCCGCCGCGTTGACTCCCATGCCGTTAATCGCGCCGATAACAAGCGAACACAGTAGAACCACCCTGAAGGAAACAAGCGCGGCAGCCGAGGGGCGGTAAGGTGTCATGTGCAGAAAGTATTGGGAGTTTACCCGATACTCGCGGCTCTCCCAAGGAGGTACAACTCTGTTTCCCCAGAAGGCGGATCTGCGCATGCCACTTACCACCAAGCCGGTGAAAGAGTTGTACACGGAGGTCGAGGCCGCAGCGGCCCTGGGAATCACCGTCCAGCGGCTGCAAGGGCTGCTCGACCAGAACCTGTTCAACGACGGCACGCCGCGTCCGCTCGAGCTGGTGCTGCGGCCGTCGGACCTCGTCCTCATCAGCTTCTGGAACAAGACGTCCCCAAACCCTAAGGTCGTCCGGATGCCCCGCCGTAGCTAAAGGAGTCCATTTCTCCCAGCAAGTAAAATTTGCCGCCTCGCGCCGATACCTGGGAGGGGGTATTCCTCCTAACGCACTGAGAAGACGGGAGAAGTGCGGTATGCGAGTTTGGCTTCCCAGTTGCGCTTACATTCATCAGTCACCGCTGGAGGAATGTATGGCAGATGTCGTCCGTAACCTGGAGCCGCGCCGCGTGGAGCGCGAAGAACAGTATTGGAGTCCCTCGCTCGACCGCCGTCCCGTGACGGCTTCGGAAGCCGAGATTTGCTCGCGCTGCCGGACGGAGTTCATCATCGGCTCGCGCTTCTGCTACGTCTGCGGTGCCGACCGTGACCTGCCCGGGCGCTCGAACGGCAGCCGCGCGGACTGGAAGCGCTGGCTCGCCTTCACCAATCTGCAGCAGCGCATGGGACTTGGCGCCGCTTCCCTGGTCGCTTTCATCGTCGGCTCCGTGTGCGTGTTTGCCGCCGTCCTGACCGGCCTGATGTTCACCGCTACTACCATGATCGACTGGCAGGCCGTGCAGCTTTGGCGCATGGAGTGGCTGCTGGCGGCCATCGCGGCGTTCGTCGCCGGCATTCAGCTGAAGAGGACGGCGAAGGTCGAGTAGCCCAGGTCGACGGATCAAGTTGTCCCACCGCTCGTTTCCTAACGAGCAAAGAGAAAGGCGATGCGCAGGGCATCGCCTTTTTTATTGCTTTGCTGCCATTGACGCCTGACCGAACGGTTAGTCGCGGTCGTTCTCGCTGGTCTTGTCCTTGTCCTTGTCGTCCTTCTTCTTCTCTTTGTCCTTGTCTTCCTGCGACGCCGCCTGGGTAACGGTCATCTCGCGCGCAAGGTACTTGTCGCCCTGGAAGATTGCGATCACGTTCACCTCGGCGCCGACGGCAAGGTCGTCGCGCCCGTTGACGTCGTCACGATTGAAGGCGACTTCATAGTTCTTGCCATCGCTCGAGTTCTCGATCGCCATGGTGGAAGATTTCACATCGAGATGCGTGATGCGACCGGCAAAGCGAAATGACGCGCCGGGTACGGCCAGCACCTTGATCTTCTGGGCGATGCCGCGGTTCGCGCGGTCGGGCGCGAACTCCACACCCACCAGCGCGCCGGGCTGCAGGTCGGCCTGCGAGCCGGGCTGTTCATTGTCTTTGAATATCTTTGTGTCCGCAGTCAGCTGGAAGCGTAGCGGCTGGGACGACAAGCGGTCGCGCATGCTGAGAATGTTGTTGCGCCGGTCAAGGCTGAGCAATTGGCCGTCCGCGTCCGCGGGCGTGAGCTGCGTGACCACGCGCACGCTGCGGGCGAATACCTTGGGCCCATCCAGCTGGCTATCCACGTAGACGCGGTCGCCTTTCTTGATGGCGAGCTGCGTCGTCTCCACGCCGTCACGATAGATATGCGAGCGTTCGTCGAAGACGAACTTCATCTTGCCGCCGCCGAAGGTGTCGACCGTCATGCGGTTGCGTATCTGGTCGATGCTGCGCACCTTGCCGCCGACCAGCGTCACCTTGCTCTTGGGCAGCGGAGCAACGTCGAGAAGCGGATCGTTGTCCGAGATCTGGTTGGGGGAAGCCTGGGTCGCGGGCTGCGTCCCCGTGATAGCCGGGGCCTGCCGGGGCGCCGGCGAGGAGGAGGAACTCTGAGACATCATTACGGCCGGCAGCAACATCAGTAGTAGGGCTGGTGAGAAACATTTCATGCGGGCTCCTGCCTTAAGGGCGTGTGACCAGTCTGAGTAGATGCGGGATTCGCGCCCTGAGATTGCACCCCGGTATCGAGGAATGGCAGGCGGCGGGTCCGGATGAAACACAACGTGCCAGCCAATCACGCGGAACCTACATCCAACCATGAGCAGTGCTGCTGCAGGTCCCGTGGAGGTCCCATGTCTGTGCGGTCCCAGTCCTGTTCCCGAGGTCTCATGAAGATCGTTCCCGTCGCGCTGGTGTGCGGCGCGCTGGCAGTGAGCGCGCTCGCCGGCGACCTGCGCATCAATCTCCCTAAGCGCACCAAGCCCACGCCCGTGCAGGACTTGAACCGCGAAGGCGTGAAGGCCGTGGAACACCACAACTATGACCGCGCGAAGCGGTTGTTTTACAAGGCGTACCTGCTCGACCCCGACGATCCCTTTACCCTCAACAATCTGGGCTACATCGCCGAGCTCGAGGGGGACGTGGAACGCGCCACGCGCTACTACGACTTGTCGCAGCAGATGGAGTCAGAAGCCCGGGTCGACAAGGCGACGAGCAAGGAGTTGGTAGGCAAGACCGTGGCGTCCGTCGCCGGCACCGCCGCGACCAATAGCTTGCAAGTCAACCGGCTGAACGTAGCTGCCATCGGGCTGCTGCAGAAAGACCGCGCGCCGGAAGCGGACGTGCTCCTCACGCGCGCGCTGACCATCGATCCGAAGAACCCATTCACGCTGAATAATCTCGGGTTTGCCAAAGAGAAGGAAGGCGAACTCGAGAACGCGCTTAGCTACTACACCAAGGCAGCCAACACCAACTCCGAGGAGCCGGTCATCGTGACGGTGCACCGGAGCTGGCGCGGCAAGCCCATTCGCGAGATCGCGGAGCGTAACGCCAGCAACGTGCGCGAGCTGCTCAACCAGACGGACGATTCCGATGCCCGCGTGGCGCGGCTGAATCTGCAAGGCGTCTCGGCGCTGAACCGCAACGAGCGTCGCAAGGCGCGCGAATACTTCCAGCAGGCGTACAAGCTCAAGACAGACGACGCGTTCACGTTGAACAACATGGGGTATCTCGCCGAGATGGATGGCGACCGCGAAACCGCGAACTTCTTTTACCAGAAGGCGCAAGCCGCGGAACACGCTGGCCAGAAGGTCGGCATCGCGACGCGCAAAGAGGCAGAAGGCCAGGCGCTCGCGAACGTGGCGTCGGTTTCCACCGTGAGCGTGGACGCCCGCATGCAGCGCGACCTCGAACTGAAGCGCCGCCAAGGCGGGCCGGTGGTGCTGAAGAGGCGGAACGGCGAGTCCGTGGTCGAGCCGCGCAAGGCAAAGCGTCCCACGCCGCGCGAGACTGGAGACGTGGTGGCGATTCCAATCCCGAAGGGCGAGCCCGCGATGACGCCGGAGAATGCCGCGCCGGTCAACAGCGCGCCGCAGACGCCGACGGTCGAACAAACACAGGCGCCGAACGCAGCGCCGCAGGCGGTACAACAAGATCCGCAGCAGGCACAGCCGCAGACGCAGCAGCCGCCGGAGCCGCAACTGGTCCAGCCTCGAGAGCTGGAACAGCCGCCGAACCCGCAGAGTTCCACGCCTTCCGGGCCACCGAAATAAGTCTGCAGACGTCAGTCTTCAGTCTGCAGCAAGAAGAACCGCCAAATATGGCGGCTCTTCCTTTTGTTTCAGAGGATTAATCCGTGAATCGCTGCGCACTGAAGGCTGAAGACGGCAGACTGTTCTAGTGGGTCTTCTCGATGGCATCCTGCGCGGGACGCGGCTGGTCGTCCATGCGATAGAGATGGTTCACCGGACCAGCGCCCTTGCCGATCTTGGCGGCGCGTGCGATGGCGCTGGAAACATAGGCCTTTGACATCACCACCGCATCGTCCAGATCGCGGCCGAGCGCCAGATGACACGCCAGCGCCGTAGCAAAGGCGCAGCCGGTGCCATGCGTCGAGCTCGAGCGCAGGCGGTCAGACGCAAACTCGTGCACGTGCCCACCCACGTTGAGCACATCCACCGGCTTGTCGAGGTGACCGCCGGTGACAACCACATTCTTCGCACCCATCTGCTTCAGAGCGGCGGCGGCAAGCTTCATCTGCTCCACGTTGGTGACCGGCATATTGGCCAGTGCCGCGGCCTCGTCGATGTTCGGCGTGATCACGGTGGCAAGCGGCAACAGTTCCTTGCGCAAGCGGTCCACGCCCTTGTCATCCAGCAACGGCTCGCCCGAGGACGAACGGATCACGGGATCGAGCACCACGTTCGCCTGCTTGCCTGACTTCAGGAAATCGACAACTGCGGCCACACCATCGGCCGAGCCCAGCATTCCGATCCGTACCGCGGCGAAGGTGAAGTCGGCGGCGAGTTCCTTGAGGGTGTCGCGGATCATCTTGCCCGACACGGGCTCAGAACGGCGCACACCCAGCGTGGACTGCACCGTCAGCGCCGTGATGCATCCCACGCCGAAGCAGCCATGCGCCGCGATGGTCTTGATGTCGGCCGTGGTGCCGGCGCCCGACGATGGGTCGAAGCCTGCGATGGTAAGAACGATGGGCGGAGTTGGAGGCATGAAATTGCGAATGTAAAGGAAAGCGAGACCAGTAGCTAGGGGTAGCGGCCAGTTTTTTCAGATTTTTTCGCGCGACGTTCCGACGTCGGGTAGCGGCCTACGGGCGAAGCTCTCGATGGTAGACCCTATGCGCTCGCGACTCGGCCTATGCCCCACCCGCGATCCGATGGCCCACCGGGGAGCGCCGCTCAACTGCAGGGCGTCGCGCCCATAGGAGCGGAAGGCTGCGGATGGCCGACCGGCCATGCCCGGAGGGTGGTAACGCCTGCCCAATGCATCCAACCCCGGCCCTGCCTCGGCATCTAACTTTTGGTCTCGGGCATTCTGTTTGCTCCCCTCCCTCTTGCCCCTTTCGAGCCCGAGACCGGCCGAACGACTGGTGTGGTAAGGACGCAACAAGATGAACCATACCTCAGAACTTATCGGTTGACTTTTGTGCTTTATTTTCATAGAATTACGTCATTAGTGGGAGGGGAGGAAGACTATACAGAAGCGAGGAAACCTGAATGCGACGAGTACTAGCCAGTCTCTTGGCGACGCTGTGCCTGGTTGCCACCATGGCGGCGGGACCCGTTACAAAGGGCTCCAGCTCTAAGGAAGTCACTCCCAAGCCGTACCAAGTAGGCAGAGCGTCATGGTACGGGAAGCAGTTCCACGGCAGATCGACTGCCAGCGGCGAGCCGTACGACATGTTTCAGTTCACGGCTGCTCACCGCCAACTTCCTCTAGGGACATGGGTTAGGGTCACGAACCTGCGGAACGGCCGTTCCATCACCGTTCGGGTGAACGACCGCGGGCCTTATGTTGGGAACCGCATCATCGACCTCTCCTACGGAGCTGCCCAAATGCTCGATTTGCGGGCCCGGGGCACGGAGAAGGTCCGGATCGATATTGTGAACGGCGAGCAAGTCGCCGCAGCTATGGCAGGGCGCTAAGAACCCTGCTACAGTAGGCCCGATGGCCGACGACAAGATAGCCAGCCAGAAGCCCCCGGCAACGGGGGCTTTTTTAGTGCCTACCCGCGCAGAAGACCGCCTGATAGTCGCTTTGGACGTGGCTTCGGTCGCTGAGGCCCAACGCATCGTTGGCGCGGTGGGCGAGGGTGCCACCACCTACAAGGTCGGCAAGCAGCTATTCGTGGCCGAGGGCCCGCGGGCCGTCCGCGACCTGGTCAGCTCCGGCAGAAGGGTCTTCCTCGATCTCAAATTCCACGACATCCCCAACACCGTAGCCGGCGCCGTGAAGGCGGCCGCGGACCTGGGCGTCTCGATGCTGACCGTGCATGCTGCCGGAGGCTCCAAGATGTTGCGCGCGGCCGCGGAAGCGGCAGCCGCGACAAAGAACCAGCCCATGGTCCTGGCGGTGACCGTACTGACCAGCATGGGACAGGCGGAGCTTCAGGAAACGGGTGTGGTGGGCAAGCCGCAGGAGCAAGTAGTGCGCCTGGCATCGCTGGCCCGCATCGGCGGCTGCAGCGGAGTGGTGGCGTCACCCGAGGAGGTCGCTGAGCTGCGGCGGATACTGGGCAGCAACCTGGTGATCGTGACCCCGGGAGTCCGCCCGGCGGGCGCTGCCAAGGGGGACCAGAAGCGAGTGGCAACGCCGGCAGAAGCCATCAAGGCGGGCGCCAACTACTTGGTCGTCGGGCGTCCTATCACCGGCGCGGCAGACATGGGTAAGGCGGCCAGAGACATTGTGGGAGAGATCGCCGGAGCGGTCTAACCAGAGCGGCAAGTCAAAAAGGCGCGCCGGGCGCGCCTTTGTCGTTTCCTGCCGAAACCTAGAGCTTCTCGAAGAAATCGCAGGCCGAGCACGAGATGTAGATGCCGCCAGGGATGTTCCGCTCGCGGTCCTTCATGCGCTTCACGATCCGGGTGGGCTTGCTGCACTTCGGGCAATCCGTGGACTTGGTCGTGTCCATCATCTTCTTGCGGTCGGCAGTCTTCGCGACCTTAGCCATACTGATCTCCTGACACAATCGTCCCTGTAAATGAAGGGACGTAAGATTTTACGGGAGCAAAACAGGTAGTTACTTACTCGCCGGCTGCTACGATTCTACATGACGCGCCAGAACTTGTAACCTTCTGCTGCGAGTAACATCCAAGCTGCAGCTCGATCCGTACTCAGTCGTACTTTCTTTTTCATCCCATACTCGAGGAGATACTCATGAGGAACCGTATCGTGGGCACCTTGGCCATCGTTGCCCTGGCCGCACTCGCGTTCGCGCACGACTCCAAGGCAAGCGCCAAACCGCAGACGATGAACGGCTACCTGGTCGACGTGGCCTGCTCCAGCGAGAACGCCGAGAAGCCGAAGGCAGAGTTCGGCGCCAAGCACTCCAAGCGCTGCCTGCAGATGCCGGAATGCGAAGAGAGTGGCTATGCCCTGCTCACCGCCGACAATAAAGTCATTAAGTTCGACAAGGAGTCGAACGAGTCCGCCAAGAAATTCATCGCCTCGACCGACCACGACAAAGACTGGAAGGTCGCCGTCACCGGCACGATGAACAACGACAACACCCTCAAGGTCGAAAAGATCGCGCTGCAGTAACCGGTTCGCGGAAGGGCGTCGCTGCGGCGGCGCCCTTTTCCTTTGCCACGCTGCGCATTCGCTAGCGTTGACCTGCCTGCAATCCGCCTGTTACCTTTCAATGTTTCCTGTACCTCCCGCCGCGCTGGCTGTTAGCGGCTAATCCGCACTTCTTAAAGAGAAATCCATGGCATTCAAGTTCAAGGGAGTGGACTTCATCGAGTTCGATTCCCTGCTCAACGACGACGAGCGGTTGGTCCGCGACAACACCCGCCAGTACATCGAAGACAATCTCATCCCCATCATCGAGCAGTGCAACCGCGACGGGCGTTTCCCCAAAGAACTCATCAAGCCGTTCGGCGAGATGGGGTTCTACGGCGCGTCGCTCAAGGGATACGGCTGCGCCGGCATGTCCAACGTGGAGTACGGATTGGTGATGCAGGAGCTGGAGCGCGGCGACTCCGGCATCCGCAGCTTTGTCAGCGTGCAGTCGGCGCTGTGCATGTATCCCATCTACGAGTTCGGCACCGAGGAGCAGAAACAGAAATACCTGCCCGGCATGGCGAAGGGCGAGATCCTTGGCTGCTTCGGGCTGACCGAGCCGCAGTTCGGTTCGAACCCCGGCGGCATGCTGACGAAGGCGAAGAAGGTCGGCAACGAGTACGTGCTCAACGGCGAGAAGATGTGGATCACCTCCGGCTCGATCGCCAACATCGCCATCATCTGGGCGAAGGTCGAGGATGAAGACAACAAGGTCCGCGGCTTCATCGTGGAAACCGATCGGCCAGGGTTCAGCGCCTTCGACGTCCACGGCAAGTGGTCGCTGCGCGCGAGCGTGACCTCTGGCCTCGCGATGCAGGACGTGAAGATCCCCGCATCGAACCTGCTGCCGAAGTCCGGCGGGTTGAAGTCTCCGCTGATGTGCCTGAACCAGGCGCGCTACGGCATCGCGTGGGGCGGCGTCGGCGCGGCGATGAGCTGCTACGACACCGCGCTCCAGTATTCCAAGGAGCGCAAGCAGTTCCGCAATCAGCCCATCGCATCTCACCAGCTCGTGCAGGAAAAGCTTGCTTGGATGATCTCGGAGATCACCAAGGGCCAACTGCTCGTTCTGCAAGTCGGACGCCTGAAGGACGCCGGAAAAGTGCAGCACTACCACATCTCGATGGCGAAGCGGAACAACATCTGGATGGCGCTCGAGTGCGCCCGCATGGCGCGCGACGTCCTCGGCGCGAACGGCATCGCCGACGACTATCCCATCATGCGTCACATGATGAACCTCGAGTCGGTGAAGACCTACGAAGGTACGCACGACATCCATACGCTAATCATCGGCAGCCAGGTGACTGGCATCGACGCCTTTTAGGAGTCCATCGTGACCACCGCAACCGACGCGAAGAACAGTTTCCGGCAGAACCTCGAGTTCGAGCTCGCGCTCGAGTTCGTGCGCGTGGTGGAAGAGGCGGCCATCGCCTCGGCGCACACCATGGGCTACGGCGACCGCAAGGGCGCCGACCACGTTGCCACCGAAGCAATGCGGCGGACGATGGATTCCGTCCCCATGCGCGGCACCATCGTCATCGGTGAAGGCGAGCGCGACGAAGCTCCGATGCTGTATATCGGCGAGCAAGTCGGCGCCGGCTGGCACGATGGCGCGCATTGCCCCGAAGTGGACATCGCGGTCGACCCGCTCGAAGGCACCAACCTGTGCGCGACCGGTTCTCCGAACGCCATCACCGTGCTCGCGGCGTCGGAAAAAGGCGGGCTGCTGCACGCGCCCGACTGCTACATGGAAAAGCTAGTCGTCGGGCCGTCCTGCAAAGACGCGGTCTCGCTCGACGCGCCGGTGAAAGACAATCTCAAGGCCATCGCCAAGCGGCTCGATCGCGATATCAACGACCTGGTCGTGATGGTGCTCGAACGCGAGCGTCACAAGAAATTGATCGACGACATTCGCGCCACCGGCGCGCGCATCAAGCTCATCTCGGATGGCGACCTCTCCGCCGGCATCGCTGCCGCTGTTATCGGCACCGGCGTCCACGCCGTCATGGGGACGGGCGGCGCACCCGAAGGCGTGATCACTGCCGCGGCCATGCGCTGCCTGAATGGCGAGATCTTCGCGCGCCTCATCATCGACACGCCGGAACTCGAACAGCGCATCGCCAAGATGGGCATCAAGGACAAGAACAAGGTCTACACCTCGAAGGACCTCGCACCCGGCAAGCACGTTATCTTCGCGGCCACCGGCGTGACCGAGGGCACGCTGCTCAAGGGCATCCGCTTCTTTGGCGAGGGCACGCGTACTTCGTCTCTCGTCATGACGCTCGACAGCGGCAAGGTACGCTTCGTCGATTCCATCCACCTGGCTAAGAAGCCGGACGTGAAGGTGCGCTTCGCCTAGCTGGAGACTTCTCTGCCACGGCCTCCCTCGGGAGGCCGTTTTCTTCTGCTGGCATTACTTGTTGACCAAGCCTGATTTTCTCACCGCACTATCGCGCTGCGGCGGCCTTCGGCAGCGCAGGGGTCGGCGGCCAGTCGATGCCGCTGCCCTGCTTGAACGCCACCGTTTCCTCGATGCGCCGATTGCCATCGTGCACCGCAAACTTACGACGCGCGCCGCTCTCGGAGTGGCTCCAGAAAGAGACGCCGGCATAGGCGCCATCTTTGCGCAGGATGTAATACACCATGTCGATGAAGCGCAGCTTGCTCCAATCGTTGTTGTAGTTGCGGGCGATGCGCCCCAACACCTCGAGGCCGGCTTCCTGCGGCGACATCCCCTTGCGCATATTCTCCACGATGGAATGCGCGCCCGCGACCTTGATGTTCTCTTCGCCGCTGCCGGTCGCGCCGGCGGAGCCAACGTCCTGATCGGTGTAGCAGCCCGCGCCGATGATGGGCGAATCGCCAAGACGTCCCGGCAGCTTCCACGCGAGGCCTGAGGTCGTGGTGGCGCCGGACATCTCTCCCTTATCGTTGACCACCGATACATGGATGGTGCCGGTCGGCGGACGCAGCGCCTTGTGGATGGCGTCCATCTGCTCGGCTTCCGGGATGCCGATGCGCGTGGCCACCTCGCGCATCCGGTCGAGCTTCTGCTCCCACAGCTCGGCGGCGACCTTGGGAGCTGAAGGCGGATACTTCCACTCCGGCGAGGCGAGCCCGGGTCCCCACCAGTCCTGATCGGAGTTCGTCTCCTTCCACAGCAGCCAGATGCGTCGCGAGTGGTCGGTGAGCAGGTTCTCGCGGTGGAAGCCCTCCGCCACAGCGAAGCGCTCCGCGCCTTCGGCAACGAGCATCACGTGTCCGGTGCGTTCCATCACCGCCTTGGCGACAAGGCATACGTTCTTGATGTTGCGCACGCCGCCCACGGAACCTGCGCGGCGCGTGGGACCGTGCATGCAGCAGGAATCCAGCTCGACCACGCCTTCTTCATTGGGCAATCCGCCGAGGCCGACGGAATCGTCGTTGGGATCGTCTTCCTGCGCCTTGCAGACGAAGAGCGCGGCGTCCAGGGTGTCGCCGCCCCGCTGCAGCATCTGGTACGCGCCTTCCATCGCCTGGTTGCCGGTCGTCTTGCAGATGATGACCGGGCGCTTGCCGGTGGCCTGCGGCGACTTCGCCGCCGGCTTCGCAGCAGCGCTTCCCTCTTGTCCCGGGAGGGCGAGCGAAACGGACGTCATGGCGGTGGTGGCAAGAAAATCGCGGCGGGAGATAGACATGGATACCTCCTCCAATAAAAAGACGTTCACACGAAGGACACTAAGGGTACACGAAGGATTGGTTCCTTCGTGACTCCTTCGTGACCTTCGTGTGAACGTTCTTTCGCCGCTTCATCCGGCGAGTTTCTGAGCGGTGTTCTGGTCGGCACGGAAGCGCAGCAGCGCACCGATGTTGCCGGCGCGCTCGAACTGATCGTCGCCGGCGATATGCACGAGCTCCACGCCATCGCGGATGGCGCGCAACACCAGTGCGTCGGTCACGTCGTTGACCTCACGCGTCGCGTGGCCGCAGATGGCGCACGCGCGCACCATGCGTGTATCGAGATGTCTGCAGTTCGAACACTCGGCCACGGTTGCGGCAAAACTTTCGCCCAGCAGCAGCCGATGGACCTCGCCACGCTCCAGTGACGCGAGCACGTGCTTCAGTCCAAGCGACCCGCGGCCATTGCGGCTCGCTTCACCGATGAGCTCGCGCACCATGGCTTCCTGTTCGCCGAGACGCACCTCCGCGAGCGTGCGCTCTGCGGTCTCGCGTACCTGCTCCAGCGTGGCGACGGCGGGATCGGTGATGAACCACCCGAGAAGCCGCTGCTTCACCGGCGCCGGCAGATGCGGCTCGATCTCGGAGCGGTTCTCTGCGTGGCATCCGATGAGCAGCACGTCGAACGAGCCGGCCAGCGCTTGCGCCTGGAGCATTTCGGCGATGGTCTTGAAGTGCCGCATGGCTTCGTTCTCCACGTGGCGCTCGCGATGCCCGGCTTCGTATCCGCCAAAGCCGTCGCTGCGCACGCGGCGCGGCGCTTCCTCGTAGATTGCCGCGCGCTCGTTGATCTGTCCCTGATGCAGGTCGAAGATGCGGGCACGCTCACGGTCGAGCAACACGACGCAGCAGCGCTTGTCGGTGGAATCAAGCATTGCGGCGAGCGGCGCGAGATGAAAGCGCGAGTTCACAATGAGGCGCGTCCGCGGCAGGCGCGCGGGCAGGTCAAACTCCTGCCAAATGCCTTTCGCGGCGCAAGCGAATACCGCCTTGGCACGCGCGTGGTTGCCGTGCAGGTTCTCCGCTAGCTCGACGATGCGCTCGAGGTCGGCGCGGGCGGCGCCATTGGCTCCCTCGTGCTCGCTCGCGCGCAACGCGTCCCGCACCAGGTCTTTCACCAGGATGGCTTCGTCGCGGTGCGACTTGTTCTGCGCCGGCTGCGGCTGGAAATAGAAACTGACTGCCGCCGCGGGAGTGACTTCGAGTTCCGCCAGTTGCCGAAGAGCTTCGCGATCGATCATGCCGGCCTCTTTCTCGATACGTCAGGCGATCTTGGGATGGAGCAATAACTCACGCAGCGGTGTGGCGGCCGGCAGGCCCTTGCGCAGGTGGGCGAGGGCGGCGCGCAGGTCGGCCTCGACTTGGCCCGTTTTCCGCCCGGCGATGGCCGCGATCTCCACCAGGGTGAAGCCTTCGATGGTGCTCAGGATGAACGCCTCGCGCTCCTCCGGCTTCGCGCCGGCAAGCGCCGTCTCGATCATGCCGACCATCTCGTCCGAGTAAAAGATCTCTTCCGGCGTCGCGACGCTACGGTCCGCGATCACAGTTTCCTCGAGCATCATCTCGTCCGGCTGGTGGAATTGGAGTTGGGGCTCGTCGGACGCGCGCACGTTCGGCTTGCGCACTGAGTCTTCCAGATGCACGGTCGTGCCGATGGCCTCGCCATCGTGGGCCAGATTGTCCATCGCACGCAGCGCGAGGCGATACAGCCACCGTTCGAGCGAGACGACCTCCGGTTTCTCCTCACCGTCACCCAGCGCCATCGCGATGGCTTCATCCACCACTTCTTCCCTGGAGAGCTCCCCGCTCCGCAAGCGCCCGGTGTTCTCGCGATACCGCAACTCACGCGCGATGAAGCGCTCGAGCCGCGCGAGGTTCGCATCGACCCATGTGCCGACGTCGCCATTCGACACCTTCGCAGGAACCACAGCCGCGACCGTGGATTCGAACGGCACCGTCCCTGCTACCTTCGCGCGATGCCGATGGCGCTGTCCACGCAGCTGCTCCTTGTGGCGGCCCAGCTTCTTCATCAGCTCGTTGAATGCGCCCTTGATGGCGACACTCGCCGGCGACCCCGCCTCCTTGGTAGCGATATCACCCGAGGGGAGCCGCAGGTCGAGCGAGACGATCGTGCCCTGGCGCGGATTGCTGTTCTCGATCGACGCGCGCAGATGCACCAGCTCCGGACGGAATACCTGCAGCCTGCGTTCCAGTTTTTGGATATGGGTTTGGAATTCGCGTTCGAGGTCGGCGGTCTTTTCCGCTTTGTAGCTGATGTGCAGGTTCATGAAAAGCCTCGGAGACGGGTAGAGCAGCGCCTGGCCCGGGCGGCCCATCTTCTGCGTTCCGGGGAATTTTACTCCTGTGAGTAGAGACGCAAGTGGAAACAGCGCAGGTTGGCCTTTTCGCAAGCGCGAAAAAGAAATAAGTTCCTTGAATTCCTGGAGTGCTTGTGAGCGGGGTTGCTGCTGGTTTGTTCGAGCGCCCTAAACGTTGACGGTGAGCGTGGTCTCGCTCCGGGTGACGGGACGATACAGCGTGTCGCGCTCGAGCGGCTCGCGGCCGGCTTCGCGGATGAGCCGCGTGAGTTCCTGCCGCGTCATGCCTTGCGGCGTGGTTGCACCGGCGTCGTGATAGATCTTCTCTTCGATCACGGTGCCGTCGATGTCGTCCGCGCCAAAGCGCAACGCGATCTGCGCGATCTTCGGCGTGAGCATCTGCCAATAGGCTTTGACGTGCGGGAAGTTGTCGAGCACGAGCCGTCCGATGGCGATCTGCTTGATGTCGCTCATGCCGGTGGTCTTCCACAGATGCTGCAGTGGCGTGTTATCGGGATGGAACGCCAGCGGAATGAACGTCTGGAAACCGCCGGTCTCATCCTGTAGCGCGCGTAACTTGATGAGGTGGTCGACGCGGTCTTCCTCGTTCTCCACATGTCCGTAGAGCATGGTGGCGTTCGACTTGAGTCCGATCTGGTGCGCGGTGCGCGCGGTCGAGAGCCACTCATCGCCATCGATCTTGTGGTCGCAGATGACGCGCCGCACGCGGTCGATGAAGATCTCGGCGCCGCCACCGGGCAGTGAATCCACGCCGGCTTGCTTCAACTGCAGCAGAGTGTCGCGGATGCTCAACTTTGCGCGCTTCGCGAGATACGCGACCTCCACCATGGTGAAGGCCTTGAGATGCACCTGCGGGAAGCGCTCTTTGAGTCCGCGGATGAGGTCGAGGAAGTATTCGAACGGCAGGTCAGGATGCAATCCGCCGACAACATGGAACTCGGTGACCGCTTCGCTGTATCCGGAAGCGGCCGTCTCCCACGCCTCGTCGAGCGCCATGGTGTAGCTTCCCTCCACACCTTGCTTGCGTCCGAAAGCGCACAGGCGGCACGCGGCCACGCAGACGTTGGTGGGATTGATGTGCCGGTTGACGTTGAAATAGGTGATGTTCCCATGTATCCGCTCACGCGCTTGGTTCGCAAGCCAGCCGACCGCCAGCACGTCGGGCGAGCGATAGAGCGCAAGCGCGTCCTCGGGCGTGAGCCGTTCGCGGGCGAGGACCTTCTCGGCGATAGGCTTCAGCCGAGCGTCGTCTGTCTGGAATGCGTGGGACACCTTGTTACTAATCATAACCCACGAGGATTAGACGTCCGACGCCGCGAACCCGATTTTGAACGGGCCCACCGCTAGTTGAACAGGAGTCCAGAAGACGCAATTCCTCACCGCCGCAGCAACACATCCGCAGCGACAAAGACGAAGAACACGACAGACACCACGCCATTCGCCGTGAAGAACGCCGCGTTCAGCTTGCTCAGGTCATGCGCCGAGACGAGGGAGTGCTCATAGGCCAGCAGCAGCGCGACGAGCGCGATGCCGGCCGCTGCGATGGTCCCCAGATGGAACAGCAGCGCCAGCCAGACGAGCAGCCCGATCATGGCTAGGTGCAGGCCGCGCGCCATCCACAGCGCGTTCCGTATCCCGAAGAAGCGCGGCACGGAATAGAGGTCATTGCTGCAGTCGAAGTCGTAGTCCTGGCACGAATAAAGGATGTCGAACCCCGCAACCCAGAGCGTGACCGCTGCGGTGAGCACGAGGATGCGAGGGTCGAGCGCACCGCGGATGGCGATCCACGCGGCCGCCGGCGCGATGCCGAGCGCGAGTCCGAGCACCAGGTGCGACCAGCGCGTGAACCGCTTCGTATAGGAGTACAGCAGCACGATGGCCAGAGCGACCGGCGAAAGATAAAGCGCGAGCTGGTTCAACTGGGCGGCAGCCAGGACCAGCACCGCTGCCGCGATAACCACGAAGAACAGGGCGAAGCGCTTGCTGAGATGTCCGGCGGGCAACGCGCGCGTGGCGGTCCGCGGGTTAGCTGCGTCGATGTCTGCGTCGGCGAGGCGATTGAAGGCCATCGCAGCCGAGCGCGCCGCGACCATCGCGACCACGATCCACGCGAGCTGTGCCGGACGCGGCCAGCCGCCCGCGGCGAGCATCGCCGCGGTGAGCGCAAAGGGCAGCGCGAAGACCGAATGCTCCCATTTGATCATCTCGAGCGTCGTCCGCAGGTCGCGCAACATGCTCAGATTGTACTGCCCAGCGCAAAAAAGAAGGCACAGCATGGGAGCTGTGCCTTTTGGGGGAGAGTTGCGCTTAGCGCGGTTGCTGGTTCGCCGCCTGCAGATCGTTCTTCACGCTGAAGACGCCCGAGACGCCATTCGCGCGGATGCCGGCCACGTTCTTGTCCATCTCGTTCAGCACTTGGCCTGCGAGCGTGACATGCCCGTTCTCCACGATGATGCGGATGGGTTTCTGCGGGTCCATGGCGTACTTCGAGAGGACCGGATCGCCGTAGATCGCACGCGCCACGCGGATGCGAAGTTGGTCATCCAACCCGGACGCGGGCGCGATCTCGATGTTGTCGATCACGTCCTTCACTCCCGGGGTGTTCTCCACCAGCGCCACGGCGGAAGCTGCGTCCGCGTCAGTGCGGGCATTGCCACCGATGGTGACCACGCCGTTCTTCACGTCCACCGTAAAGTTGTTGAACGTGTTGCCTGCCGTGACGTTGCGATTCACGCCCATGATCAAGCCTTGGTCGACGCGGTCATAACGCAGTTTGTCGGCGATGGTCTGGAACAACTCCGCGTCCGAGGCGTTGCCGCCCGCGACCTGGACATGGTTGACGACCGAGCGGACGCCGTCCGTGTGCTGCGCCTTACGCTCCGCTTTGGCCTTGTCGGCATATGTCTTGGTGGTGCCGGTGAGGGTGGCGACCCCATCCTGCACCGCGACTCTCACGTCTCCCCACTGCTTCTTCTTGCTCAGTTCCTGCTGCACCTTCTGCTGCACCTGCGCGTCGTTCCCATTACTCTTGGCGGACGCCGGCATGACGAGCAGTACCGCAGCCATCAAGGCCGGGGCCAGTATCTTCTTTATTTGGAATGTCATACCTGCTTACCCTCTCTCTACTTGATTTAACCTTTTGGTTAATTCATTAAGATGCGCAAAAGCCTAGGCCGGTTGCGAAACTTTTGTGCCCCTTTCTAACGCTTCCGCTGCCGCAGCTTGACCTGGAAGCTGACCACGCCGGTCTGGTCGCGGACCGCCACGATCGACACGTTCCGGTTCACGTTGTACTCCACCTGGACGATCTGCTGGGCCGACTGGGACAAGTTGGTGATGTACGTGAGCGTAACCTTGTCCGAGACCTGCTGTTCGATGGTCACGCGCGCCAGCGGGTTCGATTCCGGACCGCCGGCCTGCGGATCGATCTTGATCTTGGAAATGCCAAATAGCTTTTGCGCGCGGCTGCTGACGGTCGCATTGATGGCTTGACCGAGGATGGCGTTCGATGCCAGCTCGGTGAAGTTCTGCTGTGACTGCGGCTTCAGGACTGCCTCCTCCTGGGTGCGGCCGAGCGCGATCAACGCAATGATGTCGCCAGTAGGGAGTGGTGGATCGGCGCGATAGGTGACGCTGAGTTTGTCGAGAGTCCCGTGAAAGCCGAGCGTGATGTCGTAGTCGCGCACGCGCGCGGTGGCTTCCACGTTCATCACCGGCTCGATGTGCACCGGGTTGGTGAGCGTGATGTCGCCGCGCTCGAGGTGATATTTTGTCCCATTAAACGACACATCGCCCTCGATCACGTTGACTTTGCCGAGCACGATAGGGCGCGCCGCCGTCCCGCGCAAACGCAGGTCAACGTTCCCGGAGAGTTTTGCCATGGACGTTTCGACCTGGAGCTCCGGAGTGGAGACGATGTGCACGTCGAAGCGCAGATTGTTGAGCGGCGAGTCAGGATGCAGCATCGCCGGCGGCTGTTTGCTGCGCGCCAGGTAGAGCGCAAAGTCGAAGCGCGGGTTAAGTCCAAAGCGCGTGACGGTCACGTCCCCGGAAAGCAACGAGCTTGCCGTGGTGCCAACGAAACGCAGGTCGGCACTGGCAAGCGCGCTGACCCCGGGCGGATAGCGCATGCGAATGTCTCCGCTCGTCGCCGTGAGATTGAAGTAGATACCATTCGCGTAGCTGATGAAGCCGCCGAGTTTCAGCTCGCCGCCGCCGCTCTTCGCCGTGAGCTTCTCCACCTCGAGGCGGTTCTCGGTGAAGATGAGCGTCCCGTTGATATCGCTCAGCCCGTTCGGCAAATCGATGAACGAGACGCCGGCGCCCTTGATCTCGACGCGGCCCTGCATCGCGGGTTTGTCCATGGTGCCGCCGATGGCGAGTTCCACCGTGGTCTCGCCGTAACCCAAGAGATCGGGATTGAACGTCTGCACCAGCTTCAAGTTCAGGTGTCCGGCGGCGCGCAGGTTCAGTTCTCGCGCTCCGACCAGGGCAATGGTGCCGTTCGCGGTGAAGTCCGTCTGGTCGCCGACCAGTCGCAACTGCTCGATGCGCACCACCTGGTCCACCATGGCGAAACGTATCGGGCCGTCGCTCGCGATCTTCACTTTCTCGATCTCAGCGGAAAACCCATCGATGGTGCCGCTCACGTTCAGCAAGCGCGGCTGTTTGAGCGGGCCTTTCAGATCGACTGTGCCGGCGATCTGCGAGCTTCCCGTGACGCGCCCCTGCAGATACGCGCGCAAGACGGCGTCGGCGTCGAGATGAGAGAACTTCAGCTTGAGCTGCGCGGGATAATCGCCGCGCAGGTGGACGTCGCCATCCACGGCGACTTCCGCGGTTTGGAAGTGCGAGCGCGCGGTCAAGTGCATATCGGCGCCGCGCGTGGTCGCAGAAGCCTCCACGTCGCCCACCGGCTCTCCGTTGAGTACCAGGTCGCGCACGCTCAGTGTGCCATTGATGACCGGCGCGTCCACGGTGCCTGAGCCCTGCGCCGTAAAGGCTCCCTTTCCCTCGCTGGTGAGCCGTGCGGACTGAAGCTGGCGGAAGTCTGCGAGGTTGAGGCCCGTACCGCGCAGGTCGAAACGGAAACTCTTCGCGGTGAGGTCATAGGCAGCACTGCCGGAGATGCGCGCCCCGTTATGCGCCAGCACGATGTTCGAAAGCTGCGCTTCCCTGCCTGCCATACGCATGTCGGCGGTCAGCGACTTGAAGGGCTCGCCGTAGAACGTGCCGCTCACCAGTTGGAAGTTGCCGGCGCCGCGCATGTCCGCCCGCGTGCCGCTGACCTGGATGTCCGTAGCCAGCGTGCCGGTGAGCGGATAGTCGAACCCCGCGAGCGTTTGCAGATCATGCACATCGGCGTTGCGGACATGGAGCGCCAGCTGGAAGGGTGACTGCTCATCGAACCGGCCGTTATGTGATTGCGCGCTCCCGTCGATGCTGACCTGCGCCTTCCCGCGGACCAGCACGCCGCGATGCAGCGCGATCAGTGACGGCGAATACTCCACGTCGGCGGTGAATAGGTCCCAGTGCACGCGAGTGCTTCGGTTCGCGGGCGCGGCATTCGTCGAAGCCTGGACTACGGCCTGCGTCCCTTTTGCGGGCGCGGAGGGGGCGACCGCATCCTGCGGGATCGCGAGGACCGTATCGAAGTCCCCGACCTCGAGGTGGCCGGCCACGCTCGGCGCGGCGAGCTTCCCGAACACTCGTCCCGTGAACGCCGCGCGGCCTTTGAGTATCACCGGCAATTGTCCGGAAAGTCGCAGCGCCGCCAAGGCGGGCTGGAACTCGCTCAAGTCGGAGGTGTTGAGCGCCACGTTGAGCCGCGCCGCATCGGAGCCCAGGGTACCGGCGGCGTTCACTCGCGTCGCACGTGTCGCGAGACTGATCTCCGAGACCTGGACGGTCCGGGAGGCACCGAGATACGCAAGCCGCAGACGCGCATTGATGGGCAGCTCATTCGGCTTCGGACTCGCCGGAGGCGCAACGTCGAGCGCAACCGAGGTCTCCGCGTTCCGCGGCGAGCCTGTCCACGTCATATCAATGGTCCCATCGGCGCTGCCGACCGGCTGCACTCGGCCGACTGGAAACGCGGCCGTAGAGACCGCTGCTGCCATTTCGGCCACGCTCAGGCCGTGCATCTTGATCGTCGCGCTGCCGCGTTGCGGCTGGCCGGCAGTCGCCTTCGTCCTCGCTCCCGTCTTCTCGGCCGCTTGCGACCAGTGGAAAATATCGGCGTCGCCGGAGATCCTTCCCCCCAGCACGGTGCCATTCATGTTGCTGATTGCGATGCGGTCGCGCTGCGCCGAGAAGTTAGCCGACGCCGTAAGCCCCGGCACATTCAGTCCGTCTTCTACCCAGATCGCATTCTGCAACACCACACGCCCGGCGGTGGAGAACTCTGCCACCGTATAGCTGCCCTGCCCGGTGACGAGGAGCTTGCCGTTGCGCAACTCGCGACGGTGGGCCAGCCCGCCAAGCTCCGCCAGGTCGAGCGCCACGTTGTAGCTCACATCGATCCGCGGATCGTTGAAATTCGTCATCCGCCCGCTGGCCTCGACCTTCGACTTCGCCGACGCCCAATGCAGCGCCTTCAACTGGGCGCCATCCCGCGCGAGCGAGACCTCAACGTCGGCGCTCGACCGCAGCGGCAGGAAGTTCGTGTAAGTGGCATCCATCTGGCCGATGTGGATGGCGGCGTCATACCGGTGGGCGAGCAGCACGTAGTCCAGGCTGGCACTCACCTGATTGCCGGAGAAATCAAAGGGGATGCGCTTGTCATTGAACAGCAGCACGCCCTCGTTGAGTTCGGCATGGTCGATGGCCAGATCGAAGAGCCGGTCCACCACGCTGATGTGGCTCTCGCTCTTCACTTTCGGGACCGGCTGGTTGGTGCTGCCGTCCGGAAATACCAGGATGTGGACCACCGGCCGCTGGATGACGACCGCACGCAAGCCGATCTCGCGACCGAAGAACGAAAGTATCTTCGCGCGCGCGTAAATTCGTTCGACGTGGGCGTACGGTATGTCGCTCGGGTCTTCGAGGCCATGAAGCGTGACATCGTTGGCCTCGACCTCGAGTTTGGCGAGGTTCCAGCTGAATTGCTTAACCTCGACGCGGGCCCCGGTCACGCGCTCGAGTTCGACGATCAGTTTGCGGCGGACGCGGTCCTGGAAGCTATCACTCGTGAGGTACAGGCCCGCAACGATGACAATGCCGAGCAGGGCAAATCCAATGACCGCACGGCGCCACACGCGGCGCCGGCGCTCCGGATTGGCGGTGCTACTCATCGTGCCACGGGCTCCTTCTGCGCTGGTTCCAGCCGGCGGATGCGGATCTGCGCGCGCAGGTTCTTCAAGTATGCGCCGAGAAGATCGTCGATGCGTTGCTGTACGAGTATCTCTTCGATGGCGGCACGCGCATCTTTGAGCGGCGGCGGCTGCCCGCCCGCGGAGCGTACCTGCGGCAGGAACGTGTTCTTGTAGTACGCATCAATGGTGCGCGGATCGATGCGGATCGAGGGACGGAACCGCGCCTCGACGAACCGCAGGACGTCGAGCTGTATCGCCACCCGCTCGCGGACATCTTCCTCGTCCAACCCATAACGTTGCAGCCGCGCCTGCCATTGCGCATCGTCGGCGTTCGGCGCCACTTGCCGGCGCAGGTCCCGTGCCTTGGCCGCGATCTCCTCGGCGGATGCCCGCTGATAGGTAGTTCCGGCGAGTTGTTGCTGTAGTAATTCCTGGTCGATAAGGCGGTCGAGCGTCTTCTCGCGGTCATCGGCCGTCACAACGTTCAGGTCCTTGCCTTCGACCAGCGCCTCGTACCGAACCGCCTGGTCCCAGTGGCTGGCAAGTATCACGCCCTTGTCCACCACCACCACGATGCGGTCGAGCGTCTTGCCCATGGCGGCCGCAGCCAGCAAGAACAGCAGCGCGAGTTGGACATGCTTCCTCATCAGAACGTCTGCCCGATCGAAAAGAAGAAGTTAAAGCGCGTGAGCGTATCCGAGCGCGCTTCGCGGCGGATCGGGAACAGCGGCGGATTCAAGTTGTATCCCAGATCGAAGCGCACCGGGCCGATGGGCGTTTTGTAGCGGATGCCACCACCCACTGCCTGCGATACGTAGTTCAGGTCGCACGTGGCCGTCAGCGTGAGCAGCTTGCACTGTTCCTTGTCCGGCTGTTGGGAGCGGAACAAACCGTGCCACATGTTGCCGGTGGTGTCGAAGACGTTTCCCATGTCGTGGAAGATGACGCCACTGAGATTGTTCTCGACGAACGGCAGCGGGATGGTCGGCGTGCGCAGCTCGAAGTTATTGACGAACATCGCATTGCCGCCCAGTGGAAACCCTGTCTCCGGATCGCGCGGACCGGCCTGGTTGATGGCAAATCCGCGCAGCGTATTGCTGCCGCCGGCGTAGAAGCGTTCCGGCAACGGGATCAGGTCGGTGGATCTGGAGGGTGCCAGTATCCCCACTTTGGTGGAGCGGGCAAAGACCCAGTTCTTGCGGAACGCATGGTAAGTGCTGTTCTGCACCAGGAAGCGCGTAAAGCTCGCTTCCGAACCAAGAAACCTGCCGGCCACGCCTATGTCGAAGGTGGTGTAGGTCCCCTTGTGGCTGTCGAGCGGGTCATCTCGCTTATCGCGGATGTAGCTAAAACTCGGCATGCCGATGCGCACCGGCTTCGACAGCAGCGGGATCTGCGTGGGATCGAGGACTAGCGTCCGCGGGTCGACCTTCACCCGGCGATACGTGAGCCGGTAGAGGAGAGTCGTGATCTTGCTGAGCTTCTCCTCCAGCTGCACCGAACCTTCCAGGCGCTGCGCGGTAAAAGTGCGAACATCACGGGTATCGCTGTAGAAAGTGGTGAAGGTGAGCTTGAGGTTTTCGCTGTCAAAGAAGCGTGGCGCTTGATAGATGAAGAGCCCGCGCTGTTGGAGACGCCCCAGGCGCGACTTGAAGATGAGCGTGTGGTTCCGTCCGAGGAAGTTGATGCGGGTCGCGTCAAAGGAGAAGAGCGGGCTCACGCCGGTGCGTCCTTGGACGGTGTTCGTTGCTCCCGGATCCGAACCGGTCGCGATCTCGAGGCCGATGCCGTAGTTGAACGTCCAGCGCCGCGCTTCGGTGAGCTGCAGGAGGACGTTCTTCTCGCGTGCCGCGCCCTCGGGGTTCTGCACCGCCAGGTCCACCTGGTTGAAGATGCCGAGGTCGTAGAGCCGGCGCTGCGTCTCTAGCATGTCAGACTGGCTCAGCGGCGCGCCGTCGTGCACTTCGAGTTCGCGAGCGACGACGTACGGTTTGGTATAGCGCAGACCGGTGATGACCACGTGGTCCACGAACACCGGCTGGCCTTCGCGAAGGCTGTAGGTAACGTTCATCCGCGTGGCATCGCCGTTCGCGGGCTGGGAATCGGCTTCGAAGCCCACGTCCGGAAAACCGTGGTTGAAGTAATAGTTCACGATCGAGTCGCGGTCGGTGGCGAGGTTGAAGTCGGAGAACGGCTGCCCTTCCGTAGTAGTGAGCAGGTCCCGGAGCGTGGATTCGGAAACCGCGTAGTTGCCGGTTAGTTTCAAGCTGCTGACCAGCGTCTGTGTGCCCTCGATGATGCGGATGCTCACGCGCATCCTGCCCCTCTCGCCCTCGTAATCGTCTTGCACCTGGGTGGTGACATTCACCTGCTGAAAACCGTTGGCGTGATACAGCTCGGTGATGGACTGCACGTCGCGCGTGAGCATGGACTGGCTGAAACGCCCGTGCGAGAGCAGCCAGCCCTTGGGCTGCAGCAGCATGCGCTCGCGGATCAGCTCTTCCGAGAAATATTTGTTGCCGTCGATCACCAGGTCCGAGAGCTTGTGCCGCTCGCCTTTCTCGATGATGTACTCGACGTGGCGATGGTCCGCGCCGGCGGGCACCTGCTTGAAATCCACGTTCACGTCGAAGTATCCGTTGGTCTGGAAGTAGTCGCGAATGTTGCGGCGCCCCTCATTGAGCAGGTCGTCATCCACCGCGTTCTCTTCGTAAATAGGGACGTACTTCTTCAGCTTGCGTTGGCTGAGGCTGGCGCCTTCCACGTGCAGGTCCACGCTCGGGCCGCGCTGCACGCTGAATGTGTAGTCCACGCGGTTGCTCTCCGGGCGGTACTCGGACTTCAACAGCGCCACATCCGCTTCCAAACGCTCCTGCTTGCTGTACTTCTTGCGCACCCGTTCTAACGCGCGCTGCGCCTTGCCTGACGTCACTTCGTCACCGGTGTGAAGCTGCGAGATGGCGATCAGCTGCTCCGGCGTGTAGCCGGCATCGCCCTGGAAGGTGACCTGTCCAACGCGAGCGCGCGCGTGGGGGACGATATGGAACTTGAGGTCCACTTGCTGGACCTCGGGATGGCGCTCCTGGTCCGCAGTGACCGTGGCAACGTAGAAACCCTGGTCACGAAGGACGCGCAGGATGTAATCCATCGCGAGCGGAAGCTTCTCCTGCACGAACAGCTCGCCCAGATCGAGCTTGGTGGAATTGATGAGCTGGCTCTCGGACGGCCCGCGTCGCGGGATGCCGTCGACCGTGATGCGCCCAACGAAGAAGTTCTCGTCGGTGACGAAGACGAGGTCCACCTGACCGTCTGCCGTAGGTTCGGCCTCGGCACGGATGTCAGCAAACCGGCCGGTGCCGAAGAGGTTCTGGATGCTCTTGCGCACCTGCACGCGGCCGAGGGGCTGGCCCTCCTGCTGCACGATGTATTGCCGCAGGCGCGTGTCTTGGTCGATGCTCGCGCCCTCGAGCCGGATGGCATGCACGCGCATTCCGGCGTAGCGTGCGGCGTCAGGCGCTTCAGCGCTTTGGGATGGCGCGTTCGGCGGAGGAGCAGAAGGAACCGGATTCTGCGCCGGCAATGGGACCGACGCCAGCATGCAAGCCAGGATGGACCCGCGCAATCCCCGGAAGAACATTCTCGGCGGCGCCAATGACTGCCCTTCTCGTCGGCGGGACGACCGCTCCCGCGTGATGACTAGTTTGATGAGTATCCGCTCACCTGTCGTTGCTGCTGGGGCCGGGAGACAGTAGGCCGCCTTCCGGCGGCAAGTGCCGGGGGCGGCGGCATTCGTGTTTCAGGTTCGAACCCTATAATAAGAGGTTCGTTGCTGGTTTGCCGATGGCGGATGCGGTGCACCCGATGAAACTTCGAGAACGCTACTCGCGGCAGGTCCTGTTCGCGCCCATCGGCGAGGCCGGGCAGACGAAGCTGACCACCGCCCGCGCCGCCGTGGTCGGCTGCGGAGCGACCGGTTCCGCGCTGGCTTCGCTGCTGGCGCGCGCCGGCGTGGGCACGCTGCGCATCATCGACCGCGACTACGTGGAACCCAGCAACCTGCAACGCCAGGTCCTGTTCGACGAGCAGGATGCCGCCGAGTCCTTGCCCAAGGCGATCGCCGCCGCCCGCAAGATCGCCGCGTTCAACAGCGAGATCGTGGTCGAACCCCATGTTGCTGACCTCACCCCCGCGAACGTGGCACAACTGCTGGGCGAGACCGACCTTGTGCTCGACGCAACCGACAACTTCGAAACGCGTTACCTGATCAATGACCACTGCATCGAACAGTCGCGACCCTGGATCTACGCCGCCGCCGTGGGGAGTTACGGCGTGACGATGAACATCCTGCCCGGGGAGACCGCGTGCCTCGCGTGCATCTTCCCCGCGCCGCCGCGCGGCGTGGTCGAGACGTGCGACACGGCGGGGATCCTGAACTCTGCCGTGAACCTGGTCGCCTCCATCGAAGCCACGGAGGCGCTCAAGTTCCTGGTCGGGGCGCGTGACAAGCTGCGGCGCACGTTGCTCTCGTTCGACGTCTGGACGAACGAGCACTCGGAGATATCGCTCGGCAGGCCGCGTGCGGATTGCCAGACCTGTGGCGCGCGCGACTTCGTGCATCTCGCCGGAGACGCGCGTCCGCAGATCACGTTGTGCGGACGCGACTCGGTGCAGATACACGAGCGCAGCCGCCCAGTGGACTTCGCAGCGATGAAGGTGCGGCTCGCTCCGCATGGCGAAGTGCGGCACAACGACTTTGTGCTGAAGTTCCTGCGGGCGCCCTATGAGCTCACGCTCTTCGCCGACGGACGCGCCATCATCAAGGGCACCACCGACACCGCCGTGGCGCGCAGCCTGTATGCCCGGTTTATCGGGTCATAAGTAGCCCTTCCCCGCGGTCCGTACCCAGGTCTGACCCCACCCCCTCCCCCTGCTCGCGCTGATTCCAAAGGTACTTACGGGCGAAGTCCGGGAGAGATCCGGCGATCTAAAGGACTTAGAGGTAAAGTCCGTCGAACAAAGGACTTAGATCCAGATTTTCAAAGAGCGCGGCAGCGCGAGGCACACGTCGCCTTACTTTCATTATGACGAAACGCAATGGGTAAACCGGAAGAGAATCGTGAAACTCGATTTGGCCAGGAATCAGAGACTTAGCGGGAAAGCGGGCATAGGAGAGGCTTGACAAGATTTTTCCTCCCACCATTCGCTACGCGAAAAGGTTGATTGGATAAGAGCGAAGAGAGAATCTTCGCTCTTATCGAGGGGCACCCGGCCACCTACCAGTCACGGACACGAGTCCTTAGGGTGCGAATCTGTCTCAAGCGAGCTCGGGAAAAACTGCTCGTAGGAGATTCGGGAAGAAGGATAGGGCCCGGCGGTCAAATCCATCGGGTCCTGTGTCATCGCGCGACAAACGCTTACGAACGTGTTCATCCTGGCGGCATCGTTGCTCCGAATCAAGAGGTCGCTTATCCCGCGGTCACGTAAGTATGCCGCTGTGCTCCTGCCGCCAAGGAATTGAGCCCAGGAGAAAGCGTCGGAGTACCGCCGCTTCTTACCCGGCTTAAACACACCAAAAGCGGTGGGAACCTCGGTCGCGTGCGTCCACTGCAATTCGGTGTGGGTTCCTGATGTTAGCGCAAGTGTGGTTGCGTAGCTCCAGCAAAGGCCGTTGGCTTCGTTGTTAATCGACCTGTCCGTCTCGTCGCGGCCAACCGGTCTGATCATTTGGGAGTAGATCAAGACATGCTCATACTCATGCATCGTTGTAGCGACTGCTTCGACCAACGCCGAGAATCGCCTGGCAGTAGCACCTGCATCGCCCGCCGACGCCGCCGGATAGTAAAACGCAAATGTCATATGGACTGGAGAGCCGCCGCTGTCGGTAAAACTCTCGTCATATGCGGTGTCTTGCGGAATCAATAGCACGGTGATTCTGAGAGGTAATGGTTTCCGTCCGAGCAGGTATGTCGCCAATTTGTGCGCCCTGGCGAATGCCTGCTCCCAAGTGGCGGCGGGATGGCCCCAATCATCCGGAGGTTGAGCACGTCGTGCGATTTCCGGGCTCCGCTGCCACGCTTGCCATGAGGGCAACAAAGCCGGAACGGCTTTCACCTCCCAAGACCAATTGTCAGACTCGCCTGACGCCAGAATGGCACTTGCATCGGCCCGCATGGGAAGCGAACCGTTAAGTCTAGTACTCGAGATGACTCTGTATTCGTCATTGGTCTTCACTTGAGATATCGCCCAGAGCTTCAATCCGGGGTCATTGAGCCTCTCCGCAGGGTAATCCCAGTGAAAATGATACTTCCTGTCCGCACCACACGAAATCGCCGTGTTCAACAGCATCGCTGATAACAGAACCAACAAGACGCCTTTTCGCATCGGTTGCTCTCGCTAGACCGTTGATTTCATCGGCGATCTCGGGCAGTGCGACATCCACTCTGTGGACTAGAGTAGAGGCTGCGGCCTAATCTGAACAGATTAGGCCGCGACAGTTGCTCCCTTTCAAAAAGGTACTGTCCCAGACGGCCGTTGAAGTGGCGTAGGTCGTGCCTAGGTAAACGCCCTTCGCGGTAATCGACGACGTCGTATCCTGCGAGCCCGTATTGTAGGCCACGTTAAAGTCCGTGCTTACGTCAACGTCCGAATAGTTGGCAAACTGCTGGAGCCAAGTGTGCACAGACACAGGATTTTGTGCATATACGGAGCTACCCTGCACGACGTAACCGAAGGATGTGCTACCTAAAATGACCTGCCCCCCATTTCTGGTCCAGTCATAGTGACACTTTCTCCGGGTTTTGTTCGCCCCGCAACGGTTCGACTGTAGCGGGGATGGGGGTGTGGGGCAAGGGGCCGGCGTTTGAGGCCTCTTGCCCCACTCCCTCTCTCGAGAAGCTCGCGGCTGACTGCGCCGCGAACTCCACGGGGGTCCGATACTGCAAGCTGCTGTGTGGCCGCACCTCGTTGTAGTCCTGCTTCCACCGTGCGATCTTCTCCCTGGCGTCCGCCAGATCGCGGAACCAGTTTTCGTTCAAGCACTCGTCGCGGAAGCGCCCGTTAAAGCTCTCGACATACCCGTTCTCCATCGGTCGCCCTGGCTGGATGGTGTGCCATTCGAGACCCTGTTCGTACGCCCACTGATCCACGGCGCGACTCACGAACTCGGACCCGTTGTCGGAGCGGATCTGTCGCGGCAGTCCGCGCTTGCTCTTCAGTTCGTCCAGCACGCGCACCACCCGCACTCCAGCGAGCGAGGTGTCCACCTCGATCGCCACGCACTCGCGCGTGTAGTCATCCACGATGTTCAAGGTCCGGAACCTCCGTCCCGAGCTGAGCGCGTCGCTCATGAAGTCCACCGACCACACCTGGTTGGCCGCCACCGGCTCCGGCAGCGGTTGGCGCACGCCCGAGCGCTTCCGCCCGCGCTTGCGCCGCAGCGACAGTTTCTCTTCCACGTACAGCCGGTACACGCGCTTGTGGTTCACCTGCCAGCCTTCCCGCCCGAGCAGGACCTGCAAGCGCCGGTAGCCGAACCGCCGCCGTGTCTCGGCCAGCTCGCGCAGCCGGGTCCGCAACCGCTTGTCTTCCGGTCGCCGCCGCCGATACCGGCACGTCCCGCGATGCATCTGGATCAGCCCACAGGCACGTCGCTGGCTCAACTCGACTTCCACTTCCATCACCAGCACGGCCTCTCGCCGCGACTGCGGGCTCACCACTTTTTTCCCAGCACCGCCTGCAGCGCCTGCTTGTCCAGCGTCAGGTCCGCCACCAGGTGCTTCAGCCGCCGGTTCTCCTCCTCCAGCGTTCGCAGCCGCCGCGCCTCGCTCACTTCCATCCCCCCGAACTTCGCTTTCCAGCGGTAGTAGCTCTCCTTGCTCACTCCGTGCTTGCGGCACAGCTCGCCCACGTTGCCGCCCGCCTCGCCCTCCTTCAGGATCGCGATGATCTGCTCTTCG
>JACPNR010000003.1 GCA_016185395.1 Candidatus Korobacter versatilis | reverse complement strand
CTCCCTCTCCGTAGAAGCTCTTGCTCTTCTCTGCTGCGTACTCCTCCGGGGTCTTGTAGCCCAGGGCCGAGTGTGGGCGCTCGCCGTTGTAGTACGAACGCCATTGCTCGATGGCGGGTGGCCCACCCAAACTCTCGGGTGGCCCATCCTTGTGCGGAGCAGGGTCATTGCGGAGCAAAGGGTGGGAAGCGAAGTCCTTTACAAAAATCCTGTCAAGCCCCTCAAATTTCCGTTTTCCCGCTAAGTCTCTCCATCCATTCCAAATCGAGTTTCCTAACGGTTGGCACGATTGCCCCACCCGTTCTGTCATACTGAATGTGGCGAAGTGTGTCTACACCCCGCCAGTAGCTTAGTTCTTTCAAATCAAGTTGAGCCGTCTTGCGGGCGTCCGCGCCCGCAGGCGAGATCCCGAGCCCGCCGCGGCGGGCGAGGGGACTCGATCGCCTCAAAGCCCTGAGGAATGGGGGGTAAGTCACAACCGCTCAAGACTTTGCCCCTACATCGGGTTCTCTAAAAGACTTAGCCGCCCGCTCCCGCTAAATCTTTCATTCCTAAAGACCGCCGACAGGGGAGGGGGAGGGGGGGTGCTATCCCGATGGGCTACTGCGGCGGGGTGGTCGTCGCCGGCTTTTTCTTGTGGGTCGTGGATTTCGCCGGTGCGCTGTCGTCGATCACGATCTTCTTCACCCCTGACTTTCCTGACTTCGCGCTCGCGGTGGTGCCGCCCGGGCCGCGGGCGAGCGCGGCATCGCGCATCGCCGCCATCGCTTCGATGCGGTCGGCGAGCGCCCGCCGGATGACCTCGAGGTTCGAGACGTCGGTGGCGAGCGCCTGGTAGTCGCCGCGCGGCGCCGAGTTCGAGGCCACGTCGGTGAGCGCGCTGAGCACGTCGTAGAGCGCGTCCACGTTGCGATAGAGCTTGAAGTTGGCGGCCAGGTTCTCCGGCGAAGAACGCACGCCGCCGACGATCGCGGGCAGCGCCCCCGTCAGGTTGCGCGAGAGCGAATCGGCGTTGGACTGCAGTTGTTGCCGCACGTCGCCGTTGGTCTTCCACTTCTCGATGCGCAGCTTGGCCAGGTCGAGGTTGGTGGTCTGCGCCGTCTGGTCGAGCTGCGCCAGCAGCACGTTCAGGCCGGCCACGGACGGCGCGGGCATGGGCGCAGCCGATTGCGCACGCGCGAACGCCGCGAATGCCAGCAGGATGAACAGCGCCAGGGCGCAGGGGAACAAGGTCTTACGAATGCTGTGCAGTGCGTTCATGGATAGCGATGCTTTCTAGGGACGCTTGGGACTGGGGCCTTCCGAGGTGAGATGACTCGGGAAGGAGTTTGGTTACTTCTGACGACGTGACGAAAGGCCATGGTGGCTTGGGCAGCGGTCGGGCCTAAGGCAAACGGCATCGCGGACTGAGGCAGCACGGGGCGAGGATGTCTCCTCTAAGCCTATGTGCCAGCAGCTCTGCTGCGGCCGCGCGATTGCGGCCGCGCCGCGCAGACGGCGGCTGCATAAGACCCATCCTACGAGGTGCCGTTAGTCATGCGCGCCAGCGCGTCGCGTCTGCTCTTGTTTACGGTCTTCCTCTTCTTGTTCGCAGCCATCTCGCTGGGTTGTCGCGGTCTGCAGGCCGGCGGCAACGAGGTGGGCGGCGGCAACGGCGGCGGCGGCACGCTCGGCGCCACCGTCTCGCCGGTGAAGCGCGTGATCGTGGTCGTCATGCAGAACCGCTCCTTCGACCATCTGTTCGGCAAATACACGCCTACGGCGGGGCAGACCATCAACGGCATCCGCGCCGGCGTGCCGGGGTTCACGCAGAGCGACGGGACGCAGCCCTTCCAGCAGACGGCCACCTCTTTTGGCGACCTGCCGCACGACCGCAACGATTACCTCGCCTCGTGGAACCAAGGCGCGATGAACAAGTTCTCCGTGACCGAAGGCCGCAACTCGATGGGCTACTTCACCAGTTCCACCCCGGGGATCAGCCAGCTCTGGTCCCTGGCAGACAATTACGCGCTCGCGGACAACTACTTCGCGTCCGTGATGTCGAACGCGCCGAGCAACGAGCTCTATCTCGTCTCCGCCTCGGACAACAACTTCCCGTTCAGCGTCCAGCCGTTCTACGGACCGTGCAACCAGCCCGACCCGGCGGCGCAGGCTTACACCTTCCAGAATGTGGGCGACCAGTTGAACAGCAACAACATCAGCTGGGGATGGTTCCAGGAGAACTACGGCGACTGCGGCAATGGCTACGTCGCGGTGCAGAACGCATTCCAGTTCTTCACCTCCACGCAGGGCTCGGCGCACCTGCAGGACCTTTCCGCGTTTTCCAGCGCGCTGAATGCCGGTACGCTACCGGCGGTCTCCTTCGTGATGCCGAGCGATGCGCACGGCACGCACCCCAGCGCCGGGTCCATCTCGGTCGGCTTGACCTGGCTGGATGACTTCGTGAGCCAGGCCAAGGCTTCGCCCAACTGGGGTTCCCTCGCCATCGTCGTGATCTGGGACGAGAGCGGCGGGTTCTGGGACCACGTGCCGCCGCCGCAGATCGATTCGCAGGGACTGGGCATGCGCGTCCCCATGCTGGCGATCTCTCCCTTCGCGAAGCCGGGCTTCGTGTCGCACACCCGCATGGACCACGTCTCGGTGCTGAAGTTCATCCAGTGGAACTGGTCGCTGGGATCGCTGAACGCGCGCGAAGACCAGAGCCAGGACATCCGCGAAATGTTCCAGTTCTAGGCGCCGCAGGAAGTGAAAAAGCCGCCCGGCTGGCGGCTTCTCCCTCATTGGGCAGGCGCAGAGGATGGCTGATTTAGAATCAGCCGGCGCCTTGCCCAAGATGAAGGAGATAAGACATGAAGACGTTGGTCATCACCGTATCCCTTGGCCTTGCGATTCTCATGCTTGCGGGATGCGGAGCGGCAAACAACACGGCCGCAAACAAGGGTCCGGACGCCGCCAAGCCGACTGCGGCCCCGACCGTTGATGCCTTACTCGCACTCGACAAGCAAGCCAATGAAGCCTACCTCAAGAGTGATGCGAAGTTTTTCGATGGAATGCTTAGCGACAGGTTCGTTATGTACGAAGCCGGTCAGCGAATGGAGAAGGCGGCCGTCATAAAGATGATCGCCGGCAACAAGTGCGACGTCAAAGCCTGGAAGCTTGAAGATCCGCGGATGGCCAGGATCGATACGGACACCTACGTGCTCAGCTACAAAGGCACTTTTGCCGGAAGCTGCACCGGCCCGGGCGGCAAAGCGATGGAGATCCCGAGCCCGATCCGCGCGGCGACGGTTTGGCTCCGAAGCGGCGACAAATGGATGGCCGCATTCCACGGCCAGAACCTGCTCGTCGATCCTAAGGACCCGCCCTCGTCCGCGAAGGCCAGGAGCAACAAGGAAGGGCCGAAGAAGGACTCCAAGGCCGCGGCACACTCAAGTCCTGCCGTGACCAAGCCAGCCCCCGACTCAAACACCGATGCCATGATGGCGATCGAACAGAGCCTCTGGGAGGCCTGGATGGCAAAGGACGGCAAGAAGCTCGAAGCACTGACGGCAACGGAGCTTTCGTTCCAAAACATATATGGCACATTCTTTGCCAACAAAGCGGACACGCTGAAGGACTGGACCGGGCCAGGATGCGACGTCAAGAGCGTCCGCGTAAGCGACGGTGCAGGCATATTGCTCTCGCCGACGGTCGGCCTCCTCACCAGAACAGGAACCGCCGAGGGAACGTGCGGCGGCCAGACGCTAACCCCAGTGCCGATCTATGGTGTGTCCGTTTTTGTAAAGGATGGCGATTCGTGGAAGCTGGCGTTCAGCTTGAATCAGCTGTGATGAGGTAAGCGGATCGGGTAAGAAAGTTGGTGGACCTGGTCGGGATCGAACCGACGACCTTCCCGGCGAGCCGGGACGCGCTCTACGAAGATCCGGACCCATCGATCAACTCTTGAATCGAGCGATGCGACTTCCAGCTTTTCAGTTGGTGCTCGCGCTTGCG
>JACPNR010000001.1 GCA_016185395.1 Candidatus Korobacter versatilis | reverse complement strand
TGCCCTACCGGTTCTGTCATACTGAAAATAAGGCAGGGTGTGCCTGCCGGTTTCAGTCGCTCATTCTCATAACGAACCGAATCTCTGGGGATACCTCGGGAATCCCCGGGGATTCTTGGGGATTTCGGGCAAATCCCCGGGGATTTCCTGGGGATTCTTTGGGGATTTATCTCCCCAACTCGCTGAAAACAAACCCTTCGCGTCGGATTATACCGGGGGAGGGGAGGGGGAGGACGCGAAGCTAGTTCGGGAAACCGGAAACAGGAGACCGGAAACTGCTTTAGCGCCCGCCGACGCCCTGCTCGACCTTGGCGCGCTCGTCGTCGGACATCTGCCGCCACACCATCCGGCGGGTGCTCTCGAGCCGCAGGTTGTGCGGATCGGCGTTGAAGGCCTGCGAGAACCAGGTGTAAGCGGTCACGCGGTCCGTACCCACGCACGTCCCGGTCAGGTACATGGCGCCGAGTTTGGTGAGCGCGCGCGGATTGCTGCCCGCGTTGCGCAGCACCCGCACCGCGCCGTTGCAGTCGCCGCTCGCGATCAGGCTCTCCGCCTGCCGGACGGGAGCGTCGCTCGCTTCGCGTAAGGATGTAGTTGTCTTCGGCTCGGCCGCGTCGTCGATGGGTTTGTCGCCATCACCCTGCGGAGACGCCTCGCCCTCGGGCGTTGCGCTTGCTTCCGGCTTCGGCTGGGCGCCCTTCGGCGTTTTCGGCGTCTTCGGTTCGTCGGCTGCCGGCGGCGCCGATTTGTCCTTCGTGCCGGTGGTGTCGGTCGTCGTCCTGTTCTGCTGCGCATCGGCGGTGGACGCCGGCGCGCCGGAATCGTTCGGCTGCGCCTCGCCGCTCGCCGGTCCGGCGGGATTGGTCTGGTCACCGGTGGAGGTCTGGTCCGCCGGCTGCGTCTGCGCCGGTTGCGGCTTGTTCTGCTCCGCGCGCAAGCGGTTCGAGCGCCACTGCAAGCCGAACAACGCGACCACGCCGAGCAGCACCAGCATCAGCGCCCAGAAGCGCCAACTGATCTCGCGCTGCGGAGGTTCGTAATCCGCGCTGCCCAGTCCGAGGAAGGACTGCGAGGAGGACGAAGAAACCTCGCGGCGTCCGCGCCGCTCTTCTCTCGTGTCTTCCCGGTCGCCGCGCCGCGCCGCCAGCGAATCGACCAGCGCGCGCGATGGATCGGATGAAGTCGCTGGCGTCGAAGCGGCCGGGTTCGCCGCGCTCGGCGCAGCCTCCACCCACTTCTCGGAGTGGGCCGCAGGTTCGTTGTCCACGACTCGCGTTAGGGTCGGAGGAACGGGTGTCGGCGAGACAGGCGTCGCCGCCGCCGGTCTGCTGCCGGCCTTGCGTTCGGTTCGGTCGGGCAGGCTTTCGCCGCACATGCCGCAGAATCGGTTCTCTTCCGGGTTCCGGGTGCCGCACTCAGGACAGAACAAGGGGCCCTCCAACAAAGATATGGTCGCGGACGAAAGCGCTCGGTAGGTTGGAACCCTCCCGCAGGTGCTCGGGTTGTCGTAGCTAAGGCGGCGTGGAAAAGTCCCCTGCCGCCAATCAGTTGCAAGGCCGCAAAAGGCGCCGCTTCAGGTGAGAGGCTGATTGCGAAAACCCGCCTAAAGTGATACGTTCAGCCCCACTCGCAGCAAGCTTTTAGCTCGCAGCAACCCACGGGTAAGCCATGCACATTGATGACCTGTTGAAGATAGCGATGGAGCGGAAGGCCTCCGACTTGCACCTCAAGGTCGGCAACTTCCCCCACGTCCGGCTCGACGGCGACCTGCTCCCGCTCACCGACCAGCCCCGCATCTCCGCCGAAGACATGCTGAACATGGCGTTCAGCATGATGAGCAACCGGCAAAAGCAGAAGTTCAAAGAGAGCGCCGAGCTCGACATGGCCTACGGCGTCGCCGGCCTCGGACGCTTCCGTGTGAACGTCTTCCAGCAACGCGGCAACGTGGGCTTGGTGCTCCGCGTCATCCCTACCAAGATCAAGCCGCTCGAAGAGCTCTACATGCCGAAGATCATCGAGAAGATCTGCGAGGAAGCTCGCGGCATGGTGCTCGTCACCGGCGTCACCGGTTCCGGCAAATCGACCACGCTCGCCGCCATGCTCGATCGCATCAACTCCACCCGGCCCGAGCACATCATCACCATCGAGGACCCGATCGAGTTCCTGCACCGCGACAAGAAAGGCTTCGTCAACCAGCGCGAGGTGGAAGTGGATACGCCGTCGTTCGGCTCGGCGCTCCGCGCCAGCCTGCGCCAGGACCCGGACATCATCCTGGTCGGCGAAATGCGTGACCTCGAGACCATCGGGACGGCGCTGCACGCCGCCGAGACCGGCCACCTGGTCTTCTCCACCTTGCACACGCTGGACGCGGTCGAGACCATCAACCGCATCATCAGCGTGTTCCCGCCGCCGGAGCAGAAGCAGGTCCGCATGCAGCTCGCGGCCACGCTGCGCGCCGTCATCTCACAACGCCTGGTCAAGCGCGCCGACGGACAAGGCCGCGTGCCGGCCATCGAGGTGCTCGTTTCCACCGCGTACATCCGCGAGTGCATCATCACGCCGGAGAAGACGCGCTCCATCAAGGAAGCGCTCGCCGCCGGCGTTTCGCAGTACGGCATGCAGACGTTCGATCAGTCGCTCTACGACCTGTACACGCAGAACCTGATTGACTACGACACCGCGCTCGAGAACGCTTCCAACCCCGACGACTTCAAGCTGCGCGTCCAGGGCATCGGCTCCACCGCCGATTCCGCCCGCGAGCAGATGCAGTCCGCCGGACATCAGGGATAGTTCACCATGGGTCAAAAGACGCTCGCTTCGGCGAGCGTCCTTTGTTGCGCGCAGAAATAAAAACAGGAGGATGGGAGGAGAGGAGGCTTGGGGAACGGGTTCCCGTTCGCGCCTTCGCCTTGAGGTTCTTCCTCCCCTCCTCTCCTCCTCCTGTCGTTATTGGACTTTCGTGCGCAGGACTAGAATGCCCGCATGACTTTCCGCCGCGCGCGCAAGGCGTACGACGAAGCTGCGCTCTACGAGTACGCCATCGGCGCGCTCGGCCGCCGGATGCGCTCGGTCGCGGAGCTCAAGCGGCTGATGCGCCAGCGCGTTGCGACGCAACCGGACGGCGCGCAGCTCATCGAGCGAGTCGTCGCGCGGCTGAAGGAGCAGAAGTATCTCAACGACTCGAACTTCGCCGCCGCGTATTCCAGCTATCGCAAGGACAACGAGAAGTTCGGGCGCTTCCGCGTGGTCAGCGAGCTCAAGGCCAAGGGCGTCCACAGCGACGTGATCGAGAAGAGCGTCTCCGCCGCCTATGAAGGCTCGAATGAAGAGAAGCTGGCGCGCGCCTTCCTCCAGCGCAAGCGGCTGAAGAAACCCACCGATCAGAAGCAGACGGCGCGCGTCTTCCGGGCACTGGTCCGCGCCGGCTACGGCTCGCGCACGGCCATCAGCATCCTCAAGCATTGGGAGGTCGATGACGAGGTGCTCACCGCGCTCGAAGCCGAAGCGGTCGAGACGCCTGCCGAACCGGGGGAATAGGAGAGCGCTCGCTTACGAGCAGATCCCCGGCGCGGCCTTGAGGTACGTATCGCTCTCCAGCTGGTTGAGCATGAAGTCGGCCACGTCCGCGCGCGCGATCCAGCCGCCCCAGAGAAGGTTTCCAACTCGACCGTGGCGGTAGCGGCCACGGCGCGGGCCGTTCGTCAGCGTCCCGGGCCGCACGATGGTCCAGTGTGCGGCGCTTTCCGAAATGATGCGTTCCTGCCGCGCTTTGTCCCAGAAGTAAAACGGCAATATCACCGGGATGACGAACAGCGTGAACAGCAGGCCCAGGCGGCCGGCGCTATCGCCAAGGCCGAGGGAGGTCTCGCAGACGAAGCGGCGCACGCCATGCCCTGCCATCACGGCCAGCAGGTTCGCTGTGCCGGCGGACTGGATTCGCGTGGGACGATAGAACTGCTTGTGGCCGAGCGCCGACACCACCGCGTCCTGCCCGTGGACGGCCGCGTCCAGCGACGCGCGGTCGAGCACGTCGCCGCGCACCACCGTGAGCTGCGGATGCTCCATCGCGAGCGCAGCGGGATTCCGCGCCAATGCGGTGACTTCATAGCCCCGCTCCAGCGCCCGCGCCACGAGCTGGCGTCCGGTGCCTCCAGTGGAACCAACGATCAGAACCCGGCGGACCTTCATGGCGGCGCCCGCGGAAGGTCCCACCGCAGCGGAGAGCGGCGGCCGCGCGCCGCGCAGCGCTAGTAGCACGGCAAGGCCAAAGCTATAAGCCAGGAAGCTCAGCCAGATCACTTCTCTCCTCGTGTACCGCGCGGCGCCGCGGCCGCGTTGAGTTCCTGCAGGATCTCGCCCGCTTCCGCCGACCAGCGCAGCAGCGCTTCGGCCTCGAGCTGTCCGTAGCGGAGGGTGATGAGCCAGTACGCGAGGTCGGGATTATTGGCGTGGCGGTCGTAGAGCTCCTGCTCGACGGCGCGGAAGCGGGCGACTGCCCTTTCCTGCTCGGCGCGGAACCGCTCCACCTGCGCGGCGGCCTCGGCGGGCGGGACGTGGCGCGCGAAAAAGAGCTTGAAGAGCAACTCGTTGCGCGGCGGCCGCGGCTGCGCCGGCCGCACGATCCACTCCGCCAGCGCCTCCCGCCCTTCGGCGGTGATGGCATAGATGTGGCGCTCGCGGCCACCCGATCTTTCGCTACGGCGCGTGACCAGCCTTTCCTTGGTCAGCCGCTTGAGAGTGGGATAGATCTGACCGTAGCTCTCCGTCCAGAAATACGCGACGCTCTCGGCGATGGTCGCGCGGATGTCGTATCCGGACATCGGCCTCAGGGTGAGCATGCCGAGGACAGCGTAGTCGGTGGTGCTGCGGTCGCGCGTGGCAACTGCCATGAGTCTTAGAGATATATCTAGCAGAGTGTCAAGTCAAGAAAAATCGCGTCGGCCCAGGCCATGACGTCCTGCACTCTGTCAGATATCTCTTATAGATATTTTAGCGCGCATTCAACCGCTATGTGCCGTCAATCTATTTATAATGAATGGCTTAGCGTCCATTCTCTTCCAGAAACTTCTCCGCCTCGAGTGCCGCCATGCAGCCGGTGCCGGCGGCGGTGACGGCCTGGCGGTAGCGCCGATCGACCACGTCACCGGAAGCAAAGACGCCGGGGACGCGCGTCATCACGTAGCCCTTGGCGAGGAGGTAGCCCTCTTCATCCATGTCGAGCTGGCCCGCGAACATCCTGGCGTTGGGCACGTGTCCGATGCCAAGGAACATGGCGCTGGTGGGGAAATCCCAGGCCTTGCCGGTCTTGAGGTTACGCAATTTGAGGCCCGTGACCTCTTGCTTCGTGACGTCGTAAACCTCGTCCACGACTGTATCGGTCATGAACTCGATCTGCTTATGGGCGCGGGCGCGCTCCAGCATGATCTTCGAGGCGCGGAACTCGCTGCGGCGATGGATGAGCGTGACCTTGGTGGCGAAGCGGGTGAGAAACAGGGCCTCTTCCATGGCCGAGTCCCCTCCCCCGATCACCGTGATCTCTTTCCCGTTGAAGAAGAAGCCGTCGCAGGTAGCGCAGGAGGAGACGCCGTGGCCGATGAGGGCCTGTTCGCTGGGGAGTCCGAGCCAGCGCGCGGAGGCGCCGGAGGCGATGATGAGCGTCATGGTCTCGATCTGCTCTTTGCCGAAGTCGAGGACGAACGGACGCTTGCCCAAGTCGGCCTTCACCAGGTGGCCCTGCTTGAGCTCGGCGCCGAAGCGTTGCGCCTGCTTGCGCATGTTCTCGATCAGTTCTGGCCCCTGGATGCCATCGGGGAAGCCGGGGAAGTTCTCGACCAGCGTGGTGAGCGAGAGCTGTCCGCCGGGCTCGTGGCCTTCGATGACGAGCGGCTTCAGGTTGGCGCGCGCGGCGTAGATGGCGGCGGTGAGCCCGGAGCATCCCGAGCCGAGGATCACGGTGTTGCGGACGGAGTTCGCCAAAATCAGCTCCTAGCTGTCGGCCGCTGGCTGCTAACAGTATGGACAGCGGCCAAGGTGCGGCTACTTATGGATGCGTGGGGCAGAGCAAAGATGCAGACTGGGCAGTGTAAATGCCGGACCGCGCCGGCGTCACGGCTTCTGTGCTTTGGGCTTTGGGGCGGTGGTGGCTGGCTTCTTCGTAGCTGCCGCAGCGGTCTTCCCTGTCGCGGCTCCGCCGATGCGAGCGAACTCTGCCGGCACGGTCTTGCGGATGCCCATGAGGTCGCGGTAGGAGGCGAGCACCTGGTTGGCGCTGCGGAACAGCGGCTGGTATTCCTTCTGGTCGGCGCCGGGGCAATGCGCCAATCCGACCGACGATTTGCCAAAGCGCTCGATCTTGATGCGCGCCGCCGGCGTGTCGGTGGCAAGGACCGCAGCGGGGTCGGTTGAAGTGACGCCGTCGCTGATGGCCACCTGCATCACTTCCCTGGGGTCGCGCACGCGGAAGACGAGGACCTCGGCGATGCCGCTTTCGTCGCGGGTCATGGAGTACTGCACGTTGGCGTAGTAGCCGCTCGCGAACTCGCGGCGCACGCGGACCCAACTGGAGGGCGGCAGCGCGCCGCCGGCAAGCTTGGCGGCGAGTTCTCCGGTGGTCGCGCCGGTGCGTCCGCGAGCGACCTCGAAGTCACTGGCGAAGGGAGGCTTCATGGAAATGTGCGCGAGGGAAGCGGTGAGCAGCTGCTTCTCGTCCTCAGGCGGGGTGCACACGTTGAGGTAGGTGACGTGGACCTCGGGCGGCTTCGGTTCCGTGGCCGGTGGTTGCTGGGGCTGGTCCTGCCCGAAAGCGATGGGCGCGAAGGCCGCGGCGCAAAGCGTGAGAAGTGCGAGCGTGTGGCGCATCACCGCGGATTCTATCGTAGCCGGTACAATCCCGGCATGGCGAATCTGGTGCTGGTCTATGGCATGCGTCTGCTGCCGGCGGATGAGGTGGAAGCGGTCGGCGACGCGGCCATCCAATTGAAGAACGGACGCGAAGCGCGCTGCACCATGCACGTGCTCGAGGGTGGCAAGGAAGCCATCGAGGCGCAGTTGAAGACGAGCGTGGAAGCGTTCTTCGAGCTGCACTATCCCAGCGACTGAGAAGAACGGTAGCCGCCGCAGATGAACGCGGATGGACGCTGATCGGGAACGAGTAGCGCGGGAGGGTGTTCCTCCCAGAAGCCCGCCGCGGCGGGGATGGGGCACACACACTATTGGTCGTGCGAACAGAGACGGCCAGTAGGCCGTCTCTACCTCACTTTTTCGAAGAGGGGCCGTAGTCGAGGTGGACGTCTACGCCGGAGCCTTCGCCCACCTTGCCGCCGAGCGGGCCGGTCTGCGTGGCGGGATCCACGCCCGCCATCTCCATCTTGCGGTGCTGCACCTCGCGCAGCGCGCGCAGGATGGCCGCTTGTTCCTCGGAGTATTCCTCTTCCGTGACCTCGCCGTTATCGAAGCGCATCTCGAGCTCAAGCAACTGCTCCTTGAGCGGAGCATCGTCGAGGTACTGCTCCTCGGCCGTCTTCATGATGGTGCGGAAGACGAACTTGATGCCGTCGATCGGCATGAACAGTAGGTCATCTACTAGGAACATTTGTTCTCAGTTCTCAGGCTACGACGCGGTTCCGCGCTCCAATTTCAGGCGGATGTTGACAAAGTTATACGGCGGCCACGGGCCGGTGTACTTGAAGTTGAGGCGATCGCCGAAGCGTTGCGCGATCTTGTTGACGGCCTCGTCGAAATCCGGTTCCTTGTCGCGATGGATGAGGAACGCGGCGTTCATGATCATCTTATCGCCGATGGGCTTGTTATCGCGCGACGCCACGCAGACGGGCCGCAGCGCCTCGTAGATCTCGCGCACGTAATCGGCGGCGCGCTCGACCAGCGCCTTGTCGATCATGCGGCCCAGCTGCATGCGGGCGAAGTAGGTGGATTGCAGGTGCTTGCGCGTGATCTCCTGGTGGAAGCGGTGGATGTCTTCGTGCTGCCGCTTCAGTTCCTCGATGATCTGGTCGCGGTCCCAGG
The DNA here is from genome assembly GCA_016185395.1 of Candidatus Korobacter versatilis. Lineage (GTDB taxonomy): Bacteria > Acidobacteriota > Terriglobia > Terriglobales > Acidobacteriaceae > JACPNR01. Next base: position 50,253 of record JACPNR010000001.1, on the reverse strand, counting down.
TGACCTTCAAGCCGAACTCCAGCTTGTTGGCCATCTGCTTGAGCACGTCTTTCAGCGACGGGTAGATGGACTTGAGCACCTCGCGGATATCGTCGTCGGTGCGGAACACGGTGCCGAAGCTCATGGGGATGATGGTCTGGCCCTTCATCACCGTCTCGATGACGTGCTCGTGGGCCAGCGCGTTCTCGCGCGTCGGATCGAAGATGAAGACCGGGCTGCGGCTCACCACGCCGGCGATGTCGCCATGGTGGACGGTGTAGACCATCTCGCCGGTGCCGCCCATGCCGATCTTGCCGAAGCTCAGGGGGTCCTTGACCTGGATGACGCCGTAGACGTAGCGGCCTTCGTTGCCTTCTCCCTGTCCCGCGGCCACCAGTTGCGGGCGCTCGGTGCGCGTGAGCTGAGAAGGTTCGAGGGCGTGGACTTCGCGCTCGCCCTCGATGAGCGAGCGGCGCACTTTCACCGCGGTGATGGGCTTCTCCTTGACGGGCTTGGGCGCCGGCTTCAGCGCCACCTTCACCGCCGCCTTGGGAGCAGACTTCTTAGTCGTGTGCTTTTGTTTGGTGGGACTCATGCCTCGACCTCACCTTTTCCGAGATGGCAGAGAGAAACTCATGGATGTCGATGGGTTTGAACAGCACGGCGATCATGTTCTGTTCCGCCTTGTCCATCACTTCTTTGCTCGCGTATCCGGTGACCAGGATGGCGGGCACTTGCGGGTCGCCGCGGCGGCCGAAATCGATGACTTCGAAGCCGGTGTGCTTCTGCTCGAGCGACAAGTCGCAGATGAGCAGGTCCATGGGCCCGGCCTCGAGCGCCGCGATGGCGTCCTTCGACGAGATCGACGCCGTCACCTCGTATCCCTGCTGTTCCAGGATCATCCGGTAGGTGAGCAACACCGAGGGCTCGTCGTCCACGACCAGTACCCGGCTCTTCGGCGCGTTCTTGGAATTGTTTTTCATCTAGCTCGTTTCACTCGCCTAACGGACCACCGGCAGCGAGATCTGGAACACGGTCCCTTTGCCTAACTTGCTGCGTACACGGATGCGCCCGCCGTGGTTCTCGATGATGCCCTTCACGATCCACAGGCCGAGGCCGGTGCCCTTTTCGCCCTTGGTGCTGACGAAGGCCTCGAAGATGTTCGGCAGCATCACCGGGTCGATGCCGGCGCCGGTATCGGCGATGGAGATGCGTATCCAGCCGTGGATGCCGTCCGGGTCGGGAACGTGGCGCGTGCGGATCACGAGACGGCCGCCATCGGGCATGCTGTCTTTCGCGTTGACCACGAGGTTCGAGAGCACCTGGCGGAACTGGTCGGCGGAGCCCACCGCCGCGGGCAGTTTTTTCAAGTCGGCAAGCGAGACGACGCCGTTGCGCTGCAATTGGCGCGTGAACAGCAGCAGCGTGTCTTCAATCACGCTGTTGATGTCCATTGAACCCGCCTGCTCGCTGGTGCGATAGAGGCCGAGCATCTGGCGGACGATGCGCGCCACGCGCTCCGTCTCGCCCTTCAGGATCTCGTAGACCGGCTGCTTCTCCGTCTTCACGCCGTCGGCGAGCAGGTAGATGGCGTTCTTGATGGCCTCCATCGGGTTGTTGACCTCGTGCGCGATGGTGCCGGCAAGGCGGCCGGTGGCGGCGAACTTCTCGATCTCGAGCATGCGCCGCTCCACCTTCAACTGCTCCACTTTGCGCAGCGGCGTGAGGTCGCGCAACACGGTGACGGTGTAGGCCACCTGCCCGCGGACGTCGTAGATCTTGCCCGAACGCGCGTCGTATTCCACGGCGCCGCGCGTGTTCGGGCTCCACAGGCGCAGCGGCGTATTCTCGCGGTCGGAGAACGAGAAGGTGAAACCCATGATGTAGGCGTCGAGCTTGGCCAGGTTCTTCACCACCTGGGGATCCATGTTGCCTTCTTTTCCGCGTCCGAAAAGTTCCTGCGCCAGCGGGTCGAGCAGGACGACCTTGCCGGCGGAATCGGCCACCACGATCGGGTCGCCCACGTTCTCGATGATGAGGTTCAGGCGGTCGCGGTCCTGGCGGACGACTTCTTCCGCCGCCAGCAGGCGCTCAAAGTTGGCGCGCAGCTCTTCGTCCGCGCGCCGCAGGTCGGTCACGTTGCGCATTACCGTGACGAGGCCCGTGCGCATGCCGTCGCGCGTGAAGGTGGGCGCGGTCACCGCCTCGAACAGGACTTCCTCGCCCTCGATGGGATCGACCAGCGTGAGGTCGCGCGAGGCGTCTTCGCCGCCCATCGCCATCGACGAGAGCGCGGCCGAGAAAAGCAGGTTATTGAGCTCGACCGCGCGCACCAGGCCCTCGGTCGTCTCTTCCGGCAGCTTGAAGAACTGCTCGGCGGCGCGGTTCTGCGTGATCACGCGGTGGTGCGTGTCCGTCAGGATGACGGGATCCGACATGGACTGCATCATGGTCTGCATCTGGCCGATGGTGGTGTCCATGTCGCGCATGCGGTTGTAGTAGTGCTCGACCTTGAACAGCCGCGAGAGATACCGGTTGGCGAGCTCGACCAGCGTGCGCAGCTCGCCTAGCTCGCGCTCCGAGGTCGCGCCCGTCAGTTCCACGCCCACCACGCCGGCGTAGGAACGCATGTCGCAGACGGCGCAGGCCTGTCCCTGCACCTGGAATGGCTGGGGCGCGGTGAAGTTGACCAGCGCGAGGCAGTCGGCGCGATGTTCGCGCTCCGCCTCCCAGCACATGGTGCGATTGCGATAGATCAGCGGATGGCAATAGAGCGAATGCTTGGGATTGTTCTGCGGCAGCACCGCCGGTTGCATGCTCTGCAGCACGCCGACGATGGGGTTCTCGGTGGCGTAGACCGATGTCTGGAACTGCTGCACGAACTGCTTGCCGGCGTTCACCGATTCCGTGGGGATGAGTTCACCGGTATCGGCGTCGAGGGTGGCGACCACGGCGCGGCGGAAGCCGAGCTCCATGATCTCCTCGAGCAGGACGGGGAAAATATCTTCCGAGCGCTCGACATCGAGCAAGCGCAGCGCCGAACGGCGGCGCAGCGCCGCCAAGCGGCGCTGCGCGGGCAATTGGGTCACGGTGTTCACGCGCATCTCTGGCGTGGCCATCCTGGGCACCTGTTAATCAGCAACGAGCGATCAACCAGGGCTAGCGACGTGCTGCTGCCCGTCGTGCGGCCGGACGCGGCCGGCGTGCCGGCTCTTGGATCTCCACTTCGACTGCCTCTTCGCCTTCGGTGAGCTGCGGGCGGGAGACTAGTCCGGTGAGACCGACGGCGTCGGCATATTTCAAGTAGGTGTCGATCGATGCGACCACCACGCGGGCTTCCACCGTGATCAAGTCGATGCCGACCAGCGAAATGCGCACCCACGCATCGATCACGATACCTTTGTCGAGTACGCGATCGAGAACGTCAATAAGACTGGAACCGCCGGATACGCGTTCAACAGCCATCTGAGGGGTCCTCCTGAGACCTTTACTTCCTGCGCCGCGCCATCGGTTTGCGCGGCGCGATGATGCCACGATCAGAGGGGCCTGGCGCCGGCAACGGCTTGCGTGGCGGCGGCGGTGAGCTCCCTACCGTGAGGTTCGGGTCGTGCTTCCACCAGTTCAAACCGATCTGTTCGGCCTTGTCGACCGAGCAGACCAGCAATCGGATACGGATGGTCAACAATTCCACGTTCGCCAGCGACACGCGAATGTCGCCGGCCACGACCAGGCCTTTGTCCAGCACCCGGTCAAGGATGTCGACCAGATTCGTTGTTCCTGAAACAGTCGGGACTCGGTCCATGCGCCTTCCGTAGTGGAGGTATACCGCCGGCGAGCCCGCTCGGTCGCGCCACGGGAGCACCGTCAAAGTTCGCTATTCTACCAGCACTGGGGGAGACCCTTTTTCGCCGGGGGGAAACTGCACGACAGGTACAAGTTACTTGGATGCATGATGTTGCTCGTCACCGGGAAAAAATTTCCATGTAATCCGGAGTTAAGGCAAAGCAGCATCAACTCTCGTATTTTCTTCTACTTATGGTCAGGCGGCTTTCCTGGTTCTCCCGCGCCCAGATCGCCGACCGCGATGCCAAGATTCAAATCCTCGGGCCGCAGCCCGAATTGCTGGCACAACTCGCCAATCTTCTGTTCGAGCTTCATCAGCGCCTGTCCCATCTCTTCGACTTGCCGATCGCTCAGGCTGCCGCCTTCCATCCGCCGGACGGCTTGCCGCTCGAGCAAGCGCCGCAATAGCTCCATCAGGCCGAGGACGAGCTTCGCCAGCCCTTGCTCGAGGGTCTCGGAAGTGCAGTCAATGCGCTCTGTCGTGCCGTGCGCCACCGTTTCAAGCTGCCGCTTGAGGTCGGTCACGGCCGCCGTTACTTCGTCGGCGGAGAGCTGTCGCGGCTTGTCGTTCTCACTCATCGGTTCAACTCGGCCGGGTCAACGCAGCGTTCAAAAACTCCGCCGGAGGCCACGGGCCGGTCACGCGGGAAGTTGCTCCGCCGGCGAGCGCGCCAATTCGCGCCACGAACTCTTGCTCGCGCCCGCGGGGTACCAGAGCGTAACAGCGCAGGCCGTCGCGCGTCTCGCGTTGGCGCCATTCCGCGGCGAGATCAGCCACGGCATCGCGCGCCAACCGGGCGCGGTCGGCGAGCGAGCGCTCGGCGTCGCGGCGTGATTCCAGATACTCGCGGCCGCTGCCGCTCGCTCGCGCCGCCGGGTTCGCGAGATGGATCTCCATCTGCACCATCGGCCCGAGGCGTTCCAACTCGCGGGTGACCTCGGAGGCATTCGCCGCCAGCCACGTCTGTAGCGCGGCGGCATCCGGCAGCGTGGTAGGAAAACGGAATGGCACGACCGCGCCGCGCTGGAAGAACGCATTCACCACACCGTGGAACGCGAGCACGTCCGCCTGCGCGCTGGACTGCGCCGGCTGCGTCTCGGAATACCAGCACGCCACGGACTGCTCGTCGCTGTGCAGCAGTCGAGCGCCGCCCACGCCGGTCATGGGCGTGGCGGGCGGATCGTTGCGCGTCATGCAATAGAGAAGGAGCAAGAGATTGTCAGCGGCGAGGTAAGCGCCGCTCAGGATGCCGCTTATCGGACCCAGAAATGGTACGCAGCGCCGTCTCGACGGAGGTCAGCACCACGTTCAGCCCAAGGTAGACGAGGTCGACGCCGGCGATGGAGATCACGATGCTGCCCTGGATGACCACGCCGGAATTCAGCACGTGGTCGAGCACGTCGAGCAGCGAGATCTCGTTCTCGCCACCGGGTGCGGCGGCGGAGACAAGCAGTTGCGGGTCAGCGGGCATTTTGGCTCACGAAGGAATACGGCGGCCAGGGGCCGGTGGTCTCGATGCGGCGTTCGTGCCCGGTTTCAGACCCCCAGCGGCGCGCGAACTTGCTGAGTACATCATCCCACTTCTTGCGGTCCGCGCGCCGGACGAGGAAAGATGCCTGCCACTCCAAGCCGCGCTGCCCTCCTGAAACTTTCCCCCCCGGCACCGCGTCGGCAGCGACCTTGGAGAGCGCTTCCGCCAGGTCCTGCACTTCCTTCGAGACCTGCGTCGCCGGTGCGGGCTTGAGCATCGCCGCCTTCTGCCGCAGATAATCGCGTCCGCTCTCCGCGGCAACGGCAGCGTGCACCGGCTCCGCTACCACGAACACCTTCACACCCCATTCGTCCGCACCGGCAAGCCGCTTCAGCGCGGGCCCGAGGTCGCGCTTGCGGCGCGCAACGTCGGCAGCGAGCGTCTTTTCCGTCACGAACACGGTACCGAAACGCGCGGGCAGGATGGTATCGCGGGTCGAAAGCTCGGCCACCACACGCTGATGACGGACGCTGGCCTCGGCCAGCCAGTCGAGGTTCTCGATGTTCTGCTCGAGCTGCTCACCGAACTCGTGCGCGTCCACGCGACTGAGCCAGCAAGTGAGTCCGGAACACGCGAACGCTTCGACCGCCGCCGCGCCGTCCACGCCCGGGGCGCGCGGCGACCTCTTCACCGGCTTGGCCTTCCCGATGCCGTAGAGATAGAGGACGCGCCCGACCGGACGTGGCGGCTTTTTCGTCGCGGCCTTCTTCGATCTCGTCTTTGCGGGTTTGCGCGGCTTCTTCATTCCGCCCGGCTTCACGCCATTCGCCACAGCTCGCGGGTAAAGCTCGCGAGCGCCTGCTTGCCTTGTATCTCGCGTCCGAAGTCGCGGACAACGAACAGCTCCGCGGCCTTGCCCAGTGTACGCATCCGCGCCAGCGTTGCCAGTTGCCAGGCGCGGGCGCTCTCGCCGCGGCGGCATCCTTGCACGTCTTCGGGAAAAAGGACGCGGTTCACGAAGATGGCGGCGGGCGCGACCTTCAACTCTTCCAGCGCGGCCAGCAGACGCCGCGTCTCGCGGTCGGGCAGCGGCTCCGCCAGCATCACCACCCACAGCCGCGCGCGTTTCGGATCGCGCAGGATCTGCGCCAGCTCGCGCACGCGCTGTCCGATGGTCGCCACTTCCACCGCGACCTCGCGGGCGAGCGGTAGTGTACGGTGCGGTGCCAGGCTTTTCAACAACAGCCGCGACCAGAGCAGCATGCGGTCCGGCATCCGCAACAGGTCGAGCGCGTGCCCGGTCGGCGCCATGTCCACGACCACCTTTCCCTTCTTCGCGTCGAGCAGGTCGAGGATCCGGAAGATGGCAAACAGCTCGTCCACGCCCGGCGGCACGATATCGAGCAGCGCCGAGAAGATCTCGCGGTCGAGCGTCATGTCTACATGGACGCCCTGCACCTGCGTGTGCAGCGCTTCGTCGAGCTTGCGCTTCATGCGCGCGGCCCACTGGCGGAACTCGCCGACGGCGTCGAGCTCCATCGCACGGAACTTCGCATCGCCCAGGACGGCAACGCCACGGTCGTCCACCGGCTTCTCGAAGACGTCTTCGAGCGAAGGCGCCGGGTCGGTCGAGCAGACGGTGACCGCGACGCGCGGTTCGGTCGCGCGCGCGTGGAATGCGAGCGCGGCGGAAACCGTCGTCTTGCCGACGCCGCCCTTCCCGAGCGTGAACGCGAGCGCGGAGGAAAGCTTTGGCCACTTAGTCTTCGTGAACCTCGTCTTGCCGAACTGGAGCCGGCCGGTCGCGGCAGAACGCTGGTTCACCGTCTTCAGCCGCAACGGGCGTTTGTCCCCGCCGTTGATTTGAAACACGTGCGCGCCGAAGGCGGCGAGCTGTGCGGCGCCGAGGATGGGATGGCCGGGGTCAGGCGCAACGTGCACCGGCAGTCCGCGAAAGTGCTTCCGCAAAAATGCTTTCGCGGGCGCGGTAGCGCGCGCGCGCCGCCGGCAGGCGTCACAATCGCGCTCCGGCTCGACCACTTTGTTCAGGACAACGTCGGTGAGGGCGATGGGCGAATCGGAGTCGCGCATCTGCTTCGCCACGCGCACCGACTCGTGCAGCGAGAACGTCTCGCTGGTGGTGACGAGAGTGACCTGCGTTTTGGCGTCGGCGAGCGCCGCGCGAACCGCTTCCACCATCTGCCGCCACTCGGTGATGAACGGCTGCGAGACGGGCCGCGCGCGGCCGCCGAAGTGAGCGGCCAGCACCTGGTCGCGTCCCGCGGCCACATCGAGGAAGTCGAGGAACTTGGCGAAGTGCTCCGGCATCTCGAACAGGCGAAGCGTGTGGCCGATGGGCGCGGTGTCCACCACGATGTGGCCGTAGTCATCGCTCGCGAGCAGATCGTGGATGGCCAGCAGCGCGGCCATCTCGGCCATGCCGGGCAGCGTGGTATCGAGCAGCGGCTCGATCTCCGCGCTCGAGAAGATGGTGCCGCTCTCGACCAGCGCGAGTATCGCCTTGCGATTGCCGGCGAGGAACTTCTGAAATTGTTTTTCCGCCGCCACTTGCCACACCGAGAGCCGGCCACGGGAAGTCCGCACCGGGGTCCGAGCGCCACCGAGGTGGAGCTGGAGCACGTCGGCGGTGGAATGAGCCGGGTCGGTGGAGAGCAGCAGGACGCGTTCGCGCGGATGGGCAGCGGCGAGCTGGGCGGCGTAGGCCGCGCTCAGCGTCGTTTTGCCGACGCCGCCTTTGCCCACGAAGAATGCGAGCGTGGCCACGGCGCCATTCTAACCGCGCGCGTCGAGTCGCGGCCGAAGCCGCGGCTCCGTGGTATGCTCGCCACCAGCGTCACCCAAAAACCATCCACCGGGCTTTGCTTCCATACCCTGCCGAACTGGAGAAACCATGTCAAACGCGTCGGGAAAGGCCGTGTCCAAAGAGAACCACGAGAAGTTCATCCGCCGGGCCATCGAGCTCTCGGGCAAGGCCGCGCTCGAGTACTCCACCGGAGGCGTCTTCGGCGCCGTGGTGGTGAAAGACGGCAAGATCGTTTCCGAAGGGATGAACCGCGTGGTGGCGAGCCACGATCCCACCTGGCACGCCGAGATGGAAGCCATCCGCCTGGCGTGCATCACGCTGCAGAGCTTCAAGCTCAACGGCTGCACGCTGTACACCGCGGGCGAGCCCTGCCCGATGTGCCTGGCGACTTCGTACTGGGCCGGCATCGGCAGCATCTACTACGCCGCCACCGTCGCCGACGCACTGAAGTACGGCAACTTCGACGATTCCTTCATCTACAAGGAACTCGCGCTGCCGGTGGAGAAACGCAGCATCAAGATGACCGAGATGCTGCGCGAGGAAGCGGTCGAGGTGTGGAAGAAGTACCAGCAGAAGCCGGACAAAGTTCCTTACTAGCGAGCATGTCGTCCACCTCGACATCCACGGTCGTCCCGCGTCCGCTGGAGGTCCGCGACGCGCTGGCCTCCTCGGTCATCGTTCATCGGGTACCGGCCGCTTCCGCCGGCGCTTTCATGGAATGGCAGCGCGGCGTGACCGCGGCGACCGAGGCCTTTCCAGGTTACCGCTCGACCGACGTGTACCCCGCGGTCGCGCCGAAGCTGGAGTGGGTGATCGTGGTGCAGTTCGATTCCGCGGCGTCGCTCCAGGGCTGGCTTGATTCGCCCGAGCGTGCCGCGTGGACGGCGAAGCTTCCCAAAGAAGTCGCCGCCTACAGTCTCAAGACGCTGCACAGCGGCTTCGGCCCATGGTTCGCCGGAGCCATCGGCGGCGAGGACGCCCCGCCGGCAGGATGGAAGATGGCGCTCACCGTCCTCCTCGGGCTCTATCCCACCGTGATGCTGCTGTCGCTCTTCGTCAGTCCGCGGATGTCGCCGCTCGGCATGGCCGTCTCCATGCTCATCGGGAACGCGCTGAGCATCGCCATCCTGCAATGGCTGGTCGTTCCCACCCTCAGCAAAGCGCTCGCGCCCTGGTTCCGCACCCGCAAGACCGCAGCCACGCTCGGCGGCGCGGCGCTCGTCGTCCTGCTTCTTGCCGGGCTCGCGCTGCTGTTTCGCCAAGTCACCGGCTAGCGCTGATTCGCCGGCTCAGGCTCTCCCCTATAATCCAAAGACCGAATGACTTCCCACTCCAAATGACTTCCCACTCCAACCGGAATCTGCGGCGCAGGCTGCTGGCACGCGGCATCTCGCGACGCTACATCCCGCAGACGCGCCTGGCGCAGCTCACCGCCTATGCGACGGGGATCACGCTCCTCTTCGGCCTGCTCTTGCTCGCGCTGCGGACGTTCGGCGGCAGCGAGGGCGCCATCAGCTTTGCCCAGTGGTGGTTCACCGCCACCCGCGTGGTCACGGTGCTGCTGCTGTTCGCGCTGCTCGTCCGCTGGGTGCGGCAGCGGTTCCTGTGGAGCCTGCGCCGGCGCCTGCTGGTCACGTACTTTTTTATCGGCGTGATCCCCATCGTGCTGCTCGTGGTGCTGGCCGGAACCGCTTTCTATTCCATCGGCAACCAGTACGCGGCTTCCGTGGTGACCGCCGACCTGCACGGCGAACTCGATTCGCTGCGCGTGGGAACCAACATGCTCGCGGGCGAGGCGGCAGGCGCCAAGATGGCGGCGGCCCTGCCGGCAAGCGCCGCGTGGCAGACCTTCCACACCGAGTTCCCGAACACCGAGATCGCGCTGTGGGAAGGCGACGCTGCCGTGCCGGTCTTTGCGGCGCCGGCGACCTCGACCATCTCACGGCCGGATTGGTCGCACGACGATCGCGAGGTCATCGTCAATGACAACGGCAAGCTCTATCTGCGGGTCGTCAAGCACCTGCGGCGCGGAAACCTCCCCGCCATGCTGGTGGCCAGCGAGCCCATTGATCGCGCGCTGCTTGACCGCACCGCACACACCACCGGGCTAGTTCGTTTCTCCGACAGCGGCAATGTGGACTTCAACGTAGACGACGCGTCGTCCCCGGCCACTCCCACGCCGGAGGCGCCAGCGCGGCAGCGCCAACACCGGCCGCGCATCGTGCTCTCGCCGGTCGAAGGCGGCTCGCTGCCTAAACCGGCCTTCAGTTGGGACACCGAACGCACCTTCGGCTCGGTCTTCGGCGTGACTGACTGGGAGAACGGACAGACGGGAGCGGCGCTGCTGCAAGTCCGCACACGCGGCTCCGTGCTCTACAGCCGCTTGTTCCGCGGGCTCGCCGGCTGGGGAACGCTGTTCGCCATCTTCATCGGCGCCATCGCCATCGCGTTCGCCATCATCGAGCTGGTCGCGCTCTCGCTCGGCCTCGGGCTCTCGCGCACCATCACCAAAAGCATCTCGAACCTCTACCGCGCGACGCTGCAGATCAAAGGCGGCGACTTCAGCCATCGCATCCAGGTGGAAGGCCGCGACCAGCTCGCCGAGTTGCAACGCTCGTTCAACGCGATGACGGAAGACATCGAGCGCCTCATCCTCGAGCAAAAGGAGAAGGAACGCCTGCAAGGCGAGCTCGCCATCGCGCAGGAAGTGCAGGACCAGCTCTTCCCGCACGCGGCGCCCGGACTGCCCACGCTCGAGGTGCACGGCGTCTGCAAGCCGGCACGCACGGTGAGCGGCGATTACTACGACTTCCTTCCCTTCGGTGAAGGCAAGCTCGGCATCGCCGTTGGGGACATCAGCGGAAAAGGCATCTCGGCGGCACTCATGATGGCGACGGTGCACTCCGCCGTCCGCGCCTACGAACGCCTCGGACGTGCGGCCCTGCCCGCCTTCCGCCAGGCGGCGGCGGTGCCGGGAGGGGAGAGCGCCGCACTCATGGCCCACGCCACACAATCGCCGGCCTCGGCGCTGGCGTTACTGAACCGCCATCTATACGAGACGACGCCGCTCGAGAAGTACGCCACCTTGTTCCTCGGCATCTACGAAGAATCCGACCGGACGCTGACGTACTCCAACGCCGGCCACCTGCCGCCCTACATCGTCAGCGCCGAGGGCTCGGTGCGGAAGCTGGACGCTGCCGCCGGACTCATGGTCGGCTTGTTCGACCAACCGAAGTACGAAGACGCGCACATCGTGCTCGAGCCGGGAGACGTCTTTGTTGCTTTCTCCGACGGAGTCATCGAGCCGGAGAATGACTTCGGTGAGTTCGGGACGGGCCGTCTGCTGGAGATCGTCCGCGCCCACCGGAGCGAGCCGCTTGCGCGCACCTCCGAAGCGGTCATCCAGGCGGTGCAGGACTGGATCGGCGCGGGCGAACAGCCGGATGACATCACCCTCGTGCTCGCCCGCGCGCGCTGACTCTCTACGCGTCCTTCTCCAGGAACCTTGCCAGCTCGCCCGCGAAGTGCGTCCAGCCGCCAAAGAAGGCCCTGCTGCATGCATTGGGTTCGCTTGCCGATCTAACGGACATTGCTCGTTCCTTTCTCCATTTTGTTCAGATAGCTGTCGAGGCGGTTGAAGCTCACTTCTACGCCGCCCGCCATGCCGGTCTTGAACGCGCTGTCGCGCGCTTCCTTCGACGGGTAATGGACGGTCAGGCTGAGCGTGGTCTTGCCGTCCTTCTCGGTGAGGGCAATGGTGTTGATGGTCTCCGGCCACTCCGGCCCCCAGCGCTCCGTGCTGACCACGCGCTGCGGCGGCTTGACCTCGCGGTACTCACCGCTCATCGCCATCTCCGTGCCGTCAGCCTTGCGCCACACGTAGCGCCATTTGCCTCCCACGCGCAGGTCGATCTCGCAGACCGGCATCGTCCAGCCCTCGGGACCGAGCAGCCAGTGCGGCACGTGCTTGGGATCCGTCCAGGCCTGAAAAACGATTTCCCGCGGCGCGTTGAACACCCGCGTCATCTGGATGTCCGTGTCGTTCGGCATGGTCACCGCCAGGGCGCTGCTATTCGCTGCCATCTTTCTTCTCCTCTGTGGTCTTAGTTGCGGGTTTCCGGATCTTTTTTCCCGCGTCCTGCGCCTGCATCTCTTTCAAGTAGTCGTCGAGCCGGTCGAAGCTCTTCGACCAGAAGCGCTGGTAGTGCGCCACCCAGTCGGCCACTTCCTTCAGCCGCGCGGGCTCGAGCCGCGCCGGACGCCACTGCGCCTCGCGTCCGCGCGCGATCAGCCCGGCACGCTCCAGCACCTTGAGATGTTTGGATACTGCCGGCATGCTCATTTCAAAGGGCGCGGCGATCTGTGTGACCGAAGCCTCACCCGCCGCCAGACGAGCGAGAATGGCCCGCCGCGTAGGATCGGCGAGCGCTGCGAAGGTGCTGCTGAGGTGGTCGGAGGTCATTTCGTTCTTTGCTAGAAAACCGATAGGTTAAATATCTATATGGTTAAATACAGGAGACTGGAGGCCGCTGTCAAGAGGATTCTCGTAACTTTTCCTTGACTGAATGATTATTCATTCAGTAAGATTGCGACAATTAATACGGCACGCGCCGTTGTGCCATCCTCACCCCACATTCACGCGGCGCGTGCCACTCCTTTTCCCGGCCCTGCACCGCGTACCGGAGTATGAGCGTGGACACTCGCCGCGACTCGCGCACCAACCGCACGCACAACACGAACAACGACGCAGTGCTGCTGCTCATCCAACCTGCCGTAGTCCGCTGTCCCGAATCCCCGCAAGCTGAACGAAAAGAGCGTAGTCTGGCCGCGCCCTCGCGAGTTCGTGAGCACACTCATGCATAAGCGCATCGACAAAGTGGCGGTCCTCGGCGCCGGCACCATGGGCGCGCGCATCGCCGCGCAGCTCGCCAACGCCGGTGTCCCCTGTTTCCTGCTGGACATCGTCCCGCCCGGCACGCCCGCCGATGCGCCCGCTGATCTGCGCAATAAAGACGTTCGCAACAAGATCGTTGCCGCCGGCCTGGAAGCCGCCAAGAAGTCGAAGCCGGCGGCGTTCTTCACTGCGGACGCCGCGCGCCTCATCACCATCGGCAACTTTGACGACGACCTCGCCCTGCTCCAGCAGGCTGACTGGATCATCGAGGCCGTCGCCGAGAACCTGGACATCAAGCGCGCGCTGCTGAAGAAAGTGGAGGCCGTCCGCCGCCCCGGCGCCATCATCACCACCAACACCAGCGGCCTGCCGGTCGCAAAGATCGCCGAAGGCTTCTCCGACGACTTCCGCCGGTCCTGGTTCGGCACGCACTTCTTCAATCCACCGCGCTACATGCGCCTGCTCGAGATCATCACCACGCCGGACTCGGATCCGGCGGCGGTCGAGGCCGTCAGCCGCTTTGGCGACGTGCGTCTCGGCAAGGGCATCGTCCACGCCAAGGACACGCCCAACTTCATCGCCAACCGCATCGGGACGTTTTCCGTGCTGAACGTGATGCGCGTGATGCAGGAGCTCGATTTCTCCATCGAAGACGTAGACGCGCTCACCGGCTCGGCCGTCGGCTGGCCGAAGTCGGCCACCTTCCGCACCATTGACATGGTCGGGCTGGACATTCTCGGCCACGTCGTCGCTAACCTCACCTCCGTCCGCGCCGCGGCGGACGGCCCCAGCTCTGGTAAGGCCACTCTCTCCGATGAGCGCTCCGACCTCGCCGTCCCCGCGTTCTATCAGCAGATGCTCGAGCGCAAGCTGCTCGGCGACAAGACCGGCGGCGGATTCTACAAGCGCGTGAAGGGCGCGCCCGAAGGACAGGACCGCCTCGCGCTCGACTGGAAGACGCTCGCATACGCGCCGCGCAAGAAAGCCAAGTTCCCTGCCCTCGAGATGGCGAAGCAGGTGGAGTCGCTCCCCGAGCGGCTGAAGATGTTGCTGGGTGGCGACCCGGCCAAAGACAAAGCCACGACCTTTTACTGGACCACGCTCTCCGACCTCTGGACATACGCCGCCAACCGCATCCCCGAGATCTCCGACTCCATCGTCGAGATCGACCGCGCGTTGAAACTCGGCTTCAACTGGGAGCTTGGCCCGTTCGAATTGTGGGACGCCGCCGGCGTGGAAGCGACGGTCGCGCGCATGAAGAAGGAAGGCAAGCCGGTCGCCGTCAACGTCGAGAAGCTGCTCGCGAGCGGCGCGAAGACCTGGTACCAGGAGCATCCTGACGTTCCTTCCGGCCGCTCGTTCTTCGATCTCGCGAAGGTCGGCTACAAGCCAGTGGACGTGCCCGAGGGCGTGATGTCCGTGGCGGTCGCGAAGCGCGGCGGGACGAAAGTCGTGAAGAAGAACGCGGGCTGTTCGCTCGTCGACCTCGGCGACGGCGTCGCCTGCCTTGAGTTCCATTCCAAGATGAACTCGCTCGGCGGCGACATCATCCAGCTCGTCCAGCAAACGCTCAAGCCGTCCTCCGAACTCGGCGCGCCCTTCGACGCCTTTGTCATCACCAACGACGCGCCGCACTTCTCCGTCGGCGCCAACATCATGCTGCTGCTCATGGCCGTGCAGGAAGAAGAGTGGGACGATATCGACCTCATGATCCGCCAATTCCAGGGCATGACGCAGGCCATCAAGTTCTCCCCCAAGCCGGTGGTGATCGCGCCCTTCGGCATGACGCTCGGCGGCGGCTGCGAGGTCTCGCTCCACGGCGCCGCCCGCCAGCCCCACGCGGAACTCTACATGGGCATGGTCGAGGTCGGCGTTGGCCTGCTCCCCGGCGGCGGCGGCTGCAAGGAGATGACGCTGCGCGCCGTCGACCAGGCCGAGGCGCTCCGCCCCGGCGGTAGAGGTGAGTCGGTCGAGATCATGGAAGCCATGAAGCGGGCGTTTGAGACCGTGGCGATGGCCAAGGTCTCGACTTCGGCGGAAGAAGGCCGCGGCCTCGGCTTCCTGCACGAGTCCGACGAGATCACCATGAACCGCGACCGCGTCCTCACCGACGCGAAGACGAAAGCGCTCAAACTCGCCCGCGGCTACCGCCCGCCGGTCATGCGAGCGGATATTCCCGCCCCCGGCGAGAGCATCCTTGCGACGCTCAAGCTTGGCGTGCATCTCATGCGGCAGGGCGAGTACATCAGCGACCACGAACAGAAGATTGGCAACAAAGTCGCCGAGGTGCTCTGCGGCGGCGCCGTCTCGCCCGGCACGCCGGTGAGCGAGCAATATCTGCTGGACCTCGAGCGTGAGGCCTTCAAGTCACTGTGCGGCGAGAAAAAGACGCAGGAGAAGATCCAGTACACGCTGAAGACGGGAAAAACGCTGAGGAACTGATGTCGAGCAGAACCAAGCTTACGCGGAGCCAGATGCGTGGATGTTGGGTGGCTGCCCTGGTGTGGAGCGTAATCGTATGGGCTGCATTTGTGCCTGAATACTACGGCTGGGTAAGTATTGGAAGCTTCGCAAGTGAGTATTTTCACTTTCTTACCATGCTGGGCGTATTCGGACTCCTTCCGGCGTGGATGATTGGAGGGGCCATTCAGGGAACCTCTCATGGCGGCGGCAACCTTCCAACTATCTTCTTGATCTCCGTTCCGCTCAACTTCGCGTTCTATTCGATCCTAATCATTGGATTGACGAAGCTGGCATTGTTGATTTGGCCAAGCCTGCGAGAAGCCAAGGCCTCGGCGCCCTCGGCGCCTCGGCGGTGAAGTGAGGGTTTTATGCGTGATGCAGTCATAGTCAGTTCGGTCCGGACGCCGGTCGGCAAGGCCTACAAGGGCACGCTGCGCGCGACGCGGCCGGACGACCTTGCCGCCGTCGCAATCCAAGGCGCGCTCGCGCGCGTGCCGCAACTCGACGCCAAGGAGATCGAAGACGTCATCCTCGGCTGCGCCATGCCAGAGGCGGAGCAGGGCATGAACGTAGCGCGCATCGCTTCGCTGCGCGCCGGGCTGCCGGTCGAGGTCTCGGCCATGACCATCAATCGCTTCTGCTCCTCCGGGCTGCAGGCCATCGCGCTCGCCAGCGACCGCATCCGCGGCGGCGGCGCGGAGGTCGTGGTCGCCGGCGGCGTGGAATCCATGACCATGATCCCCATGGGCGGCCACAAGGTCTCGGCGAATCCCTGGCTGGTCGCTAACTACCCGGACGCCTATCTCTCGATGGGCCTCACCGCCGAGCGGCTCGCGCAGCGCTTTAACATCACGCGCCAGCAGGCGGACGAGTTCTCGCTCGCCTCACACAAGAAGGCGCTCGCGGCGATCGAGGGCGGGAAGTTTGCCGACGAAACGGTTCCCGTTCCCGTGAGCTTTACGACTCCTAACGGAAGCAAGCCGAAGCGCACCGAGATCACGTTCAAGACCGACGAAGGTCCGCGCGCCGACACCACGCTCGAAGCGCTCGCCGCGCTCAAGCCGGCGTTCCACATGAAGGGCACGGTCACCGCCGGCAATTCGTCGCAGATGTCCGACGGCGCCGCCGCCACGGTCCTCATGTCCGACGAACGCGCCAAGTCGCTCGGCCTCAAGCCGCTCGGGCGCCTGGTCGCCTATGCCACCGCCGGTTACAAACCAGAAGAAATGGGACTCGGCCCGGTCTACGCCATCCCGAAGGTCCTGAAGCTGGCCGGACTCAAGCTGGACGACATTTCGGTATTCGAGTTGAACGAGGCCTTCGCCGCGCAGGCGCTTTCCGTCATCCAAGAAGCAGGGTTGCCGCTGGATAAGATCAACCCGAACGGCGGCGCCATCGCGCTCGGACATCCGCTCGGCTGCACCGGAGCAAAGTTGGTCGCGAGCATCCTGCGCGAGCTCGAGCGCCGCAAGGCGAAGTACGGCATCGTGACGATGTGCGTCGGCGGCGGCATGGGCGCGGCGGGGATTATCGAAAAGCTTTAACCACTAAGGGCACGAAGGTTCACGAAGGTTTTATGGCATTTTCTGGTGCAGCACCATCGCGGTCCGCGCTGGAGATCAGTCGCTCGATCATTACAGCCGCGATGAAAGTGCACACCGCGCTGGGGCCCGGAATGCTGGAGAGTGCATACGAGGCTTGCCTTGCGCACGAGCTCAGAGGGCTCGGACATCAGGTTCAGTGCCAGGTTCCACTCCCCATCGTTTACGACGGCGTAGAGCTGGAAGTGGGTTATCGGCTTGACGTGCTGGTCGATGACCTCGTCATCGTCGAGATCAAGTGTATCGAGGCGATCAACAACGTTCATAAGGCCCAAATCATCTCGTATCTGAAGCTGAGCAAGAAGTCGCTAGGACTGATCATCAATTTCCACGTGGCGCATCTGAAGGACGGTATCAAGCGGTTTGTCGAAGGAAAGAAATGGAAATGATTTCCTTCGTGGTCCTTCGTGTCCTTCGTGGTTAAAAGGGGTTTTATGGCAACAGCAGCCTTACCGAAAACGAAGATCGCCGGCGGCAGCTGGCTGATCGAAGACCGTCCGCTGGAGGACGTCTTTACTCCGGAAGATTTCACCGACGAGCACCAGCAGATCGCCGCCACCACCGAAGAGTTCGCGCTCAAGGAGATCGTGCCCAACATCGAGCGCATCGAGCACAAGGAGTGGTCGGTCACGCGTGAGCTACTGAAGAAGGCCAGCGAGATCGGCATCGCCAACGTCGATGTCCCCGAAGAATACGGCGGCGCCGACATGGATAAAGTCTCGAGCGCGATCATCGCCGACCGCATCGCGAAGTCCGGTTCGTTCTCGGTGAGCTGGGGCGCGCACGTCGGCATCGGCACGCTGCCCATCGTCTACTTCGGCACCGCCGAGCAGAAGCAGAAGTACCTGCCCAAGCTCGCGAGCGGCGAATGGGTCGGCGCGTACGCGCTTTCGGAATCCACCTCCGGCTCCGACGCGATGAATTGCCGCACCAAGGCCGTGCTCTCCGCCGACAAGAAGACCTACGTCCTCAACGGCGAGAAGATGTGGATCACGAACGCCAACTTCGCCGACGTCTACGTTGTGTTTGCGAAGATCGATGGCGAGAAGTTCACCGCGTTCATCGTGGAGAAGACGTTTCCGGGCTTCTCGGTCGGCGCGGAAGAAAAAAAACTCGGCATCCGCGGATCGTCCACCGCGCCGCTCATCCTCAACGACTGCCAGGTGCCGGCGGAGAACCTGCTCGGCGAGATCGGTAAGGGACACATCATCGCCTTCAACATCCTGAACATCGGCCGCTTCAAGCTGGGTGCCGGTGTGGTCGGCGGCATGCGTACGGCGCTGGGCAACGCCACCGGATACGCCAGGCAGCGCAAGGCCTTCGGCAAGTCCATCTCCGACTTCGGCTTGGTCCGCGAGATGCTGGCGAACATGGCCATCCGCGTCTACGTTGGCGAGGCGCTCTGCTACCGCACCGTCGGCATGATCGACGCCGCACTCTCCGGCATCGACAAGAAGTCGGCTGACGCCGCCACGCAGATCCGCAAAGGCATCGAGGAGTACGCCGTCGAGTGCTCGATCGCCAAGGTGTGGGCGTCGGAGGCCATCGACCGCGTCGTCGACGAGCAGGTGCAGATCTACGGCGGCTACGGCTTCGTGGAGGAATATCCGGCCGAGCGCGCCTATCGCGACGCGCGCGTGAACCGCATCTTCGAAGGCACGAACGAGATCAACCGCCTCATCATCACCGGCTGGCTCTTGAAGCGCGCTATCAGCGGACAGCTCCCGCTCATGCCCGCCATCAAGCGCACGCTCGATGAAGTGATGGCCGGCCCCTCCACCGAGGAGTTCGAAGGCGCGCTCGCCGGCGAACGCAAGCTGGTGAGCAACGCGAAGAAGCTTACGCTGCTGCTGGCCGGCGCCGCGTCACAGAAATACATGATGGCGCTGCAGGAGCAGCAGGAGATCATGGGCGCCATCGCCGACATGATCATCGAGACCTACGCGATGGACTCGGCCGTGCTGCGCACCCGCAAGCTGATCGAGAAGAATGGCGAGGAGAAGTGCCAGCTCGCCATCGCGATGACGCAGTGCTACCTGATGGACGCGATGCACAAGCTCGAAGCCGCCGCCCGCAAGGTCGCGCCCGCCGTCGCCGAGGGCGACATGCTGCGCAGCCAGATGGCGATCATCCGCCGCCTCGCCAAACACGAACCGGCCAACACCATCGCGCTGCGACAAAAGGTCGCGGAGCGCGTGATCGAAGCCGGCAAGTACACGCTGTAGGGATTGCGGCTTTGCGGAAGTGCCGAACTGCGGAATTTGCAACCGCAGTTCGGCTTTCTTTTCCGATTCGGCAGTTCCGCACTCCGGCAATTCCGCAGTGCTATTTCTTTTTCAGCTCTTCCATCGTCGAGCTCACCAGCGCCTTCGAATCATTCAACAACTTCAGGATGAGCTGCACGTCCATCGCCGGCTTCCCCGGCTGGCGCGCGCTCTGGCAATAGACGCCGTGTTGTCCGACGAGCACGATGGCGTCGGTGAGCGCGTCGAGCGTGGCGGCCAGGCGTCCGCGCGGCACGCCCATCTGAAACTCATAGCGTTCTAAATCTTCGTGGCGCTCGTCGAATACGGACATGGCGGGATTGTAAACTGGTGGGTCATTTATCAGTCCCTGGAGGAGTCCATGCGCAAGACCGTTTTGCTCGCTGTGCTGCTTTTCGTTTCGCTCGCCACGTTCGCGCAGAAGCCCGCGCCGGATAAGTCGAAGCGCCCCAGCCAGCCCGCCGCGCCCGCCGTCTGCACTTTCGCCGACGGCAAGACCATCACGGTGGCCTACAGCGTCCCCTCGATGAATGGCCGCAAGATCTTCGGCGGACTCGTGCCCTTCAACGAAGTGTGGCGTACCGGCGCGAATGAGGCCACCACGTTCGTGCCGGCCACCGACGTCGTCATCGGCGGCGCCACCGTCCCGGCGGGCAGCTACACGCTCTACACCCTTCCCGGCGAAAAGCAGTGGAAGCTCATCCTCAGCAAGAAGACCGGGCAGTGGGGCATTCCGTATCCCGAAGGCCAGGACCTCGGACGCTTCGACATGAAGACGGAGGTCATCGAGATCCCGATGGAGAAGCTGCACATCTCGTTCATGAACCCGCCGCAGCAGAAGGACGTCTGCACGCTGCGCATCGATTGGGAAAAGACGCGCGCCTCCATCGAAATCGCGGAAAAGAAGTAGCCACCGCATGCCGGCCATTGTCGAGAGGGTCGCGGACACGGCGCGCACGCCCGCCGTCCGCGGCTTTCTGCATCGCCCCGAAAGGCCGTGCGGAGACGCGCTCATCCTCACGCACGGCGCGGGCGGGAACGCGAACGCGCCACTGCTCATCGCGCTCGCCGAAGCCTTCGCCGCGACCGGACTGACCGTGCTGCGCTGCGACCTTCCCTACCGGCAGGCGCGCCCGCACGGGCCTCCGCGCGGCAACGGCGCAGAAGATCGCGAAGGGCTGCGCCGCGCGGCCGAGTTTTGCCGGAGCTTCATGCCCGGCAGGATGTTCCTCGGCGGCGCCTCCTACGGCGGACGCCAGGCGACGATGCTCGCCGCCGAAGATCCAAAGGTGTGCGATGGATTGCTGGTGCTGTCCTATCCGCTGCATCCGCCGGGAAGACCGGGGCAGTTGCGGACGAAACATCTGCCCAGCATCCACGCTCCCGTGCTGTTCATCAGCGGCTCGAAAGACCCATTCGGCGCGCCGGCCGAGCTGGAAGCCGCGGTGCGGCTCGTCCCGACCAAGCCACGCTTGCTCATCGTGGAGGGCGCCGGTCACGACCTTGGTTTCAGCCGCGCCGCAAAGAAGAAGGCCGCTGAGCTGCCACAGCAGGTCCTCAGCGCTTTCCGCGAGACCGTCACGCCGAAATGCGATTAGATTCAGTTACCAGACTTTGCACACCTTGTCCGGCGCGTTGACCATCGGCTGCCCGGCCTTGCACGAGAACGCCTGCGAGAACTCCGGCATGTTCACCACCACGCCGTTCACGCGGTACTTTGCCGGCGAATGCGGATCGGTGGCGGCGCGCACGCGCATGTCCTCCTCGCGCTCGTTCGCGCACGCCCACTGCGCGAAGCCCACGAAGAAGCGCTGGTCGGGCGTAAGCCCGTCGCGCGCCTCGAGCGTCTTCCCTTTGGTCGCGTCTTTCCACGCGATGTACGCCAGGATCTCGCCGCCGAGGTCGGCCACGTCTTCGCCGAGCGTCAGCTTGCTGTTGATGTGGATGTCGTCCACCACCACGTATCCCGCGTACTGGTCCTGCACGCACTTGGTGCGCGTGTCGAACTTCGCGCGGTCGTCTTTCGTCCACCAGTCTTTCAGGTTCCCTTTGGCGTCGAACTGGCTGCCTTCATCGTCAAAGGCATGCGTGAGCTCGTGGCCGATGGTGCCACCGGTGTCGCCGTAGTTGGGAGCGTCGTCGAGCTTCGCGTCATAGAGCGGCGGCTGTAGCACGCCGGCGGCGAAGTTCACGTCGTTCATCTGCGGGTTGTAGTAGGCGTTGACGGTCGGCGGCGTCATGCCCCACTCGCCGTGGTCCACCGGCTGGCCGACCTTGTTGATGTCGCGGCGCCGCTCGAACTCCTGCGTCCGCGAAACGTTCCCGGCAAAGTCATCGCGCGCGATCTTCACCGAGCTGTAATCCCGCCACTTGTCGGGATACCCGATCTTGTTGCGGATGCCCGCCAGCTTGGCCAGCGCCTGCTGCTTGGTCTCCGGGCTCATCCAGTCGAGCTCGCGGATGCGCAGCGCCATGGCTTCCTCGACGCGCCGCGTCATGTCGAGCGTGGCCGCCTTGATCTCCGGCGAGAACAGCTTCTTCACATAGGCCTGGCCCAGCGCTTCCCCAAGGTCGCGGTCGGTGTACTGCACGCAACGCTTCCAGCGCGGCTGCTGCTCTTTCGCGCCGCGCAGGTACTTGCGATAGAACTCGAAGTTCTCGTCCACGAATCTTGCCGGCAGGAAGGGCGACGACGAATCCACCACGTGGAAGCGCAGGTACGTCTTCCAATCGGCGATGGGGTCGCTCGTGAGCTGCGCGCTGATCTGCTTGAAGTAATCCGGCGTGGCGACGTTCATGATCGAGATCGCCGGATACTTCAGGTCCTTGTAGTAGCGCTGCCAGTCAATGTTGGGCGCGAGTTGCGCGAGGTCGGCGACCTTCATCTTGTGCTTCAGCTTGTAGGGATCGCGCCGATCGACGCGGCTGAGCTGCGCCTTGGCGAACGCCGTCTCCATGCGCATGACGGTGGCGGCATCGTTCTTGGCCGCGGCGGGATCCTCGCCCATCAGCTCGAAAACTTTCTGCACGTGCTGGACGTAGCGGTCGCGGATCTCCTTCGACTTCGCGTCGTCTTTCAGGTAGTAGTCGCGGTCCGGCAGTCCGAGGCCGCCCTGGTCCACTTCCGCGATCTGCTGCTCGGAATCGTCGGGGTCCTGCGTGGAGCCCTGCGCGAACAGGATGGTCCGCCCGTAAGCGAACTGCAGGCGCGCGAGCAGCGGCGTAACATCCTTCGCCGACTTCAGCTTCGCGATGGCGTCGAGGTCAGCCTGCAGCGAGGCGAGCCCGCGCTTCTCCACGCCCGCTTCGTCCATGCAGGCGCCGTAGAAGTCGCCGATCTCGCGCGTGACCACGTCGCGCCGCTTGGCCGTCGCGGCTTCGTCCAAAATGCCGCGCAGGAAATTCAGGTTGTCCTGGTAGAGCTTGCCGTAGACCGACCACGACGTCTGGTCCGGCGGGATGGGATTGCTCTTCTGCCACCCGCCGCACGAGAAGCGATAGAAGTCGGCGCACGGGTCGGCGGACTTGTCCATCGCCTGCGGATCGAGGCTCGGTGTGTACGGCATGGTCGGCGCTTTGTCTTGTGCAACAGCGCACGCGGCGATCAGGAAAAAGGAGGGGCAGCAGAGCAGGACTTTGCGCATATTCACCTTGGACGCACGGGCAGTTAGAACGTTATGCACGCCATGGTAAAGGACGGACGCGGTTTTAGAAAAGCCGCCGGCAGGAAGGAATGGCGGAGAGAGTGGGATTCGAACCCACGTTACCCTTTCGAGTAAACACGCTTTCCAAGCGTGCGCCTTCAGCCACTCGGCCATCTCTCCGTATCTGTTTCAGGAAGGCGTGACTCAGGGGAGCACAGTCATTTTAGCACCCGGAAACAGCGAAACGCCGGCGGGGTCGCCGGCGTCCGTCTACCGCAAGGGGTTACTCCTTGCCCTCGTAGATCTGCTGCGCGAGGTAGTTCTGGATGCCGATCTCGGTGATCATGCCGAGCTGCGCCTCGAGCCAGTCGATGTGCTCTTCCTCGTCTTCGAGGATGTGCTGGAAGAGGTCGCGCGACCCGTTGTCGCCAAGCGCGCGTGCCTGCTCCACGAAATCGTTGAGGCGCTTCACCGCGTCGACTTCCAGTTGCAGGTCGCTCTTGAATTGCGCCGGTACGTCTTTCCCGATCACGATCTTGAAGTAGTCGCTCATGTTGGGCGTGCCGTCCAGATAAAGGATGCGCTCCATCAACTTCTCCGCGTGGCGCATCTCCTCGATGGACTCCTTGCGCGTGTGCTCCGCCAGCCGCTCGTACCCCCAGTTCTCGCACATCTCGGCGTGCAGGAAATACTGGTTGATGGCAGTGAGCTCCGCCTTGAGCACCTCGTTCAACATCGTGATGATCTTCGGATCGCCTTTCATCGTGTCCTCACCATCTTCATTCCGACTTGAAGCATAGTCGCCCCGCCGAACTCTCTGCAATCAGCAATTAGCAATCAACCAAAACTGCGCCTTCGCTGACTGCTGACTGCTGACCGCTGATTGCTTCCTCAGAACTTCGTCACTTCGGTGAAGTTGAACTCCTTCACCTTCATCGCGGGCACCACCATGTCGAAGGCCTCTTCCCCGCTCGCGCGCACCGGCTCGCCCATGGCTTCCACGTTGAGCAGCATCTCGATCAGGCTCTGGTTGAAGCGGAAGTTGCGCAGGCCGCCGGCGAGCTTCCCGTTCTCCACCAGGAAGGTGCCATCGCGCGTCATGCCGGTAAGCATCTTCTCGTAAGGCTCGACTTCGCGGATGTACCACAGCCGCGTGACGAGCACGCCGCGCTCGGTCGATGCGACCATCTCGTCCACCGTCTTCGCGTGGCCCGCCGCCGGCCCCGCCAGCACGATGTTCATCGGCGCCTCGCCCATCTCGTTGGGCAGCGCGAAGCCGTGCCCGGTCACGCGGACCTCGCCGACTTGCGAGGCGAGCGGCGACTTCTTCATCTTCTCCGCGGTCGCGCGCGCGTACACCAGGTTCTTGACCACGCCATTCTTCACCAGCTCAACCGGCTCGCGCCGCACGCCTTCGCCATCGAACGGCGCCCCGGACTGCAGCGCGTGCCGCACGTCATCATGGATGGTGATGTTCTCCCCGAACAGCGTCTTCCCAATGCGGTTGTTGAGGAACGAGCGCTCGTCGAGCACCGACTGCCCCGCAAAATCGTAGAACATGAAGCCGATGAGGTCGAGCACGGCGGCCGGCTCGAGGATCACGGTGTACTTTCCTGGCTCGACGGACCGCGGCGCGGCGGATTGCTTGGCTTTGCGCGCCGCCGTCTGCGCCAGCTCGAGCGGCTTCACCTGCGCAGCGTCGGGCGAGTTGAATTTCTGCCAACCCGAGGAATCCGCGCCCAGCATCGTGATCGAAACCTCCGCCGACGTCTGCTGATGGAACGCGACCAGTCCCTTCGAGTTCAGGATCGCTTCCGCCGAATCCGACGAGGAGAAGATGCCCGCCGCCGTCAGGTCGTTCTGCTTGGCGATCTCCACGATGCCGTGGACGCCGCGCGCGCGGTCTTCCGGAGTCAGCTTCGCGGCCGACTCAAAGTGGCGTGAGGGAGAATCGCTTTCTTTCGGCGCCAGCTCCGGCCCCGCCAGCGGTGCGAGGTCCGCGTCCGGCTGCTGCACGCGCGAGATCGCTTCGGCGTCTGCCACCGCGCGCCGCAGCGACTCTTCATCGAACTTGTTCGTCGTGGAACGCGCTGTCCTTCCGCCGAACACGGTGCGGATGGAGCAGATGTAATTCTCCTCCGCCACGTTCTGGTGGATGGTGTTGTTGGCAAAACGCGTGAGCGCGTACTTGCCGCCCGCGATCAGGACCTCGACCTCGTCCGCGGTCGCGAACTTCCGCACCGTCTCGAAGATGCGCTGCGCTTTGTCTTTATTCAGCATTCAGCAATCAGCTTCCCTTGTATGCCGAACCGATCTCCACATTCCGAAAGCGCGCCGGCGCAGCGCCGTGTCCCGTTCCCATGGTCTGCATCGGCTGGCCCTTGCCGCAGTTCGGAGTGCCCCACAGCGTCCACTGGTCGCGCGAGCAGATGGCGTCCATCGAGTTCCAGAATTCGGTCGTGATGCCCGAGTACGACGGGTTCTTCACCATGCGCCCGAGCTTGCCGCCCTTGATCTCCCACCCGATCTCGCAGCCGAACTGGAAGTTGTAGCGCTTGTCGTCGATCGACCACGAGCGGTTCGTCTGCATGTAGAGGCCGTCGTCGGTATCGCGGACCAGGTCTTCGAACGTCAACGGCTTCTCGCCCGGCAGGATCGACACGTTCGTCATGCGGATGATGGGCAACCGGCTCCAGCCCTCGGCGCGCATCGTGCCGCCCGAGCGCTCCTGCCCGATCATCGCCGCGGTATCACGCGAGGAAAGATATCCCGTGAACAGCCCGTTCGAGATGATGGGCGTGCACTGCGCCGCCACGCCTTCGTCGTCGTAAGCGAACGTTCCGAGACCGGGACCGTGCGCCGGCGTTGCGTCGGCCACCACGTTGACCAGCTCGGTCCCGTACTTCAGCTTGCGCAGTTTGTCGAGCGTGAGGAACGACGTCCCGGCGAAGTTCGCTTCCATGCCGAGCACGCGGTCGAGCTCGATGGGATGCCCCACCGACTCGTGTATCTGCAAGCCAAGCTGCGAGGAATCGAGCACGATGGTGCCCACGCCCTGCGGACACTGTGGCGCCGAATGCAACGCCACCGCCTCCTCGCCGATGCGGCGCGCGTTCTCCACCAGCTTCAGCTCGCCGATGAGCTCGTAGCCTTTGTTCTGGAATTGTCCGCCGAAAGAATTCGGGAACGACCGCTTCTGGATCTCCGTGCCATGGAAGGAATACGCGGCAAAACCCGCACCGGTCGTGGTGCGGACCTGGTGGATATCCGCGCCTTCCGACGAATAGAACCACTGCTCGTAGCGGCGGAACGAAAGGTTCGCCTCCGCCAGCGTCACGCCCTTCACCGACGTCAGCTCTTTATCCACCGCCAGCAGCAACGCGATGTTGTCTTCCACGGACGTGCCGAACGGATTGATGGCGCACGGGCCGCTCCAGTCCGCGACCGCCGGCCTCTCCGCCGCCAGCTTGACGTCGTATTGCTTCACCGTGGCGGAAGAACGCGCGATCGCGACGGCCTGCGCCGCCGTGCGTTCGATGGACCCGCGCGTCATGTCGTCGGTCGCGGCGAACCCCCACGCGCCCTCGGCGATCACGCGGATGCCGATACCGAGCGTCTCCGCCGCCGACGCGTGCCCGACCTTGCCGTTCTTGGTGGCGAGTGAGCGATTGCGCTCGTCCACGATGCGCAGGTCGCAGAAACTCGCGCCGCGCGACTTCGCCGTGTTCAGCGCCCAGGAGGCGATCTCTTTCATCGGCATAGCAGCGGATGATGATAAATGGTTTGAGAGAAGCTGTGGGCTGTTGAAAGAACATCCCGAGCGAAGCGAGGGAACCCTACCTTGACCAAGCATCCTGGTGGCGATGGGGTTCCCTCGCTTCGCTCGGGATGTAAAGCAAAGGCAAAGGACTTACCAGCCCTTGCGCTTCTTCAGCTCCGTGATGTGCGCGAGGTGGTGCCGGCTGTGCCAGGAGTAAAGCGCGAGATAGCTGTCGAGCGTGTGCTCGCCCATTTCCGGATGATTGAACTTGCGCGCGTACTGCTCCGGCGTCATCGCTTTTAGGATGGTGACCCAGCGCGCGTGAACCGCCTCGAGCAGGCTGAGCGAGACGTCCACGGCCATCGCGGCGTCCGCCAGCTTCGCCCATTCCGCTTCCTTGTACGGCTTGATGGTGGGGACATCCTCGGTGAGCGCGAGCTTGAAGCGGATGAGCGCGTTCATGTGGCTGTCGGGCACGTGGTGCACGACCTGCCGGATGGTCCATCCGCCCTCACGATACGGCGTGTCGAGCTGCGACTGCGTGAGGTCCTTCACCGCCTCGCGCATCTTGCGCGGCAGGGCTTCGATGTCGGTAAGGCGGCCCTTGCGATCGGCTTCGGTGAAGCTCGACGGCATCTCGAACTTCCCCACCGGATAGCGCGCGGCATCCGGCATGACGGCTGCAGTACTCATGGTTCCTCTGAATGCGCTTACGTCCCTTCACTCCAGCTCGCCAGATACTCTTCCTGTTCCGGCGTGAGCCGATCGATCTTGATCCCCATGGACTCCAGCTTCAGCTTGGCCACGCGCTTGTCGAGCTCTTCCGGGACGGCGTAGACCTTGCGCTCCATCTGCTTGTGGTTCTTCACCAGGTGCTCCACGCACAGCGCCTGGTTGGCAAAGCTCATGTCCATCACGCTCGCCGGATGTCCCTCGGCTGAAGCCAGGTTGATCAAGCGCCCTTCGCCCAGCAAATAGAGGCGCTTGCCATCTCTCAGCGCGAACTCTTCCACGAACTCGCGCATGATGCGCCGCGAGCTGGCCAGCTTTTCGAGGGCGGGGATATCGATCTCCACGTTGAAGTGGCCGGAGTTGGCGATGATGGCGCCGTTCTTCATCAGCTCGAAGTGTTCCTTGTTGATGACCGTCTTGTTGCCGGTGACGGTGACGAACACGTCGCCGATGCGGGCCGCTTCGCCCATGGACATCACGCGGAAGCCATCCATCACCGCCTCGAGCGCGCGCGTGGGATCGATCTCCGTGACGATGACGTCCGCGCCCATGCCCTTGGCGCGCATCGCCAGTCCCTTGCCGCACCAGCCGTACCCGGCGACCACGAACTTCGACCCGGCGATGAGCACGTTGGTGGCCCGCACCACGCCGTCGAGCGTGGATTGCCCCGTGCCGTAGCGGTTGTCGAACATGTGCTTGGTCAGCGCGTCGTTCACCGCGATGATGGGATACTTCAGCACGCCTTCCTTCGCCATCGCGCGCAGGCGGATGACGCCGGTGGTCGTCTCTTCGGTGCCGCCGATGATGGCGGGCAGCACGTCGGTGCGCTTGGTCAGCGCCACGCTCACGAGGTCGGCGCCGTCGTCCATGGTGATGTGCGGCTTGTGGTCGAGCGCGGAGAGGATGTGCTGGTAGTACGTGTCGTTGTCCTCGCCCTTGATGGCGAACGTCGGGATGTTGTAGTCGCGGACGAGCGATGCCGCCACGTCATCCTGGGTGGAGAGCGGGTTCGACGCGCACAGCGCCATGTCCGCGCCGCCGTCGCGCAGCGTGATGGCCAGGTTCGCCGTCTCCGTGGTGACGTGCAGGCAGGCCGCGATGCGCACGCCCTTCAGCGGCTGGTTCTTGATGAAGTCCTTGCGGATGGACTGCAGCACCGGCATGGACTGGTTCGCCCACTCGATGCGCTTCTTGCCCTGGTCGGCGAGCTCCAGGTCCTTGACGTCGCCGCGTACTTCCGTTGTCGTTGCCGTAGCCATGGATTCCTTTTTGGTGGAGCGGGCTTTGGTAGTCATCTTGGTCGTCGGCCCTCGGTCTTCGGCCGTGACGATCGTTGTTGCTGGAAACTCGTTGCCAAAGATTTCGCGCCGGAACTTCTATTCTAACGCGGCAGGGCACGGTCCTCGCCGTGCCCTGCCCTCGGTACTCAGTACTCGGTACTTATCGCGTTGCCTTCGCGGTCGCCTGACCGAGCAGCGCCTCACGCAGAGCGGCAGCCTTGTCGGTCTGCTCCCAGGTGAAGTCGGGGTCCTTGCGGCCGAAGTGTCCGTAGGCCGCCGTCTTGCGATAGATCGGACGGCGCAGCTGCAGCGACTCGATGATGCCCTTGGGCGTGAGCTGGAAGTTCGCGCGCACCGCCTTCTCGATCTCGCGGAAGTCGGCTTTGCCCGTCCCGAACATATCCACCAGCACGCTCACCGGCTCGGCCACGCCGATGGCGTAGGCAAGCTGCACTTCGCAACGGTCGGCCAGGCCGGCCGCCACGATGTTCTTCGCGATGTAGCGCGCCATGTAGGCCGCCGAGCGGTCCACTTTTGTCGGATCCTTGCCGCTGAAGGCGCCGCCGCCGTGGCGTCCCATGCCGCCGTATGTGTCCACGATGATCTTGCGTCCGGTGAGGCCGGTGTCGCCCATCGGGCCGCCCACGACGAAGCGTCCCGTGGGATTGATGTGGTATTTGGTGTCGGCGTCGAGCAGGTGCGCGGGAATGACCGCCTGGATCACGTGCTCGAGCACGTCCGCGCGCAGCTTCTTGTTGTCCACCGTCTCGGAATGCTGGGTCGAGATGACGACCGCGTCCACGCGGACCGGCTTGTGGTGCTCGTCGTACTCCACCGTGACCTGCGACTTGCCGTCCGGACGCAGATACTCGAGCTTGCCACTCTTGCGCACTTCCGCCAGACGCTGCGTCAGCTTCTGCGCCAGCAGGATGGGCATGGGCATGAACTCTTCCGTCTCATTGGTGGCGTAGCCGAACATCATGCCCTGGTCGCCGGCGCCGCCCGGGTCCACGCCCATGGCGATGTCCGGGGACTGCTCGTGGATCGAGCTGATGACCGAGCATGTCTCGCTGTCGAAACCATAGCTCGCGTCCGTGTAGCCGACCGACTTCACCGTGCCGCGCACGATGGCGGGGAAATCCACGTACGCCTTGGTGGTGATCTCACCGGCGATGAACGCCAGGCCGGTGGTCAGCAGCGTCTCGCACGCCACGCGGCTGTGCGGGTCGTCGGCCAGGCAGGCGTCGAGGATGGAGTCGGATATCTGGTCGGCGATCTTGTCGGGATGACCTTCAGTCACCGATTCCGACGTGAATAAATAACGGCTCTTGCTCACTTGTGTCTCCTTGGTAGCGCCGGCGTCTCGCCGGCTGTCGCGCGGGCGTCCCGCCCGCGCCTATTGTCCTGGTCTAGCATCACGGCGTGCGCCAGGCACTGAGGGGTACGAATGATGCCTGCCGCGGAACTGTCTTCAGATGTAGCAAGCATTTTACCAGCGATGTCGCCCCGCCAACGCGGAAGCCGCTAAATGGCTGCATTTCATGGTTCTTAAGCCGGATTTTGCAGCGAATGGGAAGCTACTAGAGCCCTGTGGAGGCGGGCGACTCGTCCGCCGGCGGCTACCACTACACGAACCATGTAGAATGACGCCATGTCGCTGAAGAACATCACGGCCGTGGGCGCTCTCTTCGCCGCTGCTTTGATCTTCTTCGTCGTGGTCTGCCCGCAGACGCCCACGCCCATCGCCGTCGTCGGCGCACACGGCAAGGCGCCCGCTCCCTCGCTCGCGTTCTTCGCCGTGCTGCTGCTTCCCTTCACCCTCCGTGTGGAGCGGTCGTTCGCTTACGCCTCTCTCACGGAGAGCTGCCACGAGATGCCTTCTCCCGACCTGCTCGACCTCACCTGCGCCCGTCTCTGCTGAGACCTCTTCCTCGCTAGCGTCCTGACGCGCACTGTGGGTGCCCGAGCCGGTTTTGCTCGGGTGGGAACCAGAATCACCTCACGCCCGCGTCCTGCCGTTCTGTTCGACCAACCGAGGAAATGAGGATTCCCATGGTCCATTTTTTTGCTGCCGGCGCCTCCGCCGTGCAGAAAGCGCTGGAGCGCGTGTGCCCGGGCTGCGGCCTGCAGCAGAAGGTCGCCACCCACCAACTCACCGAGACCGTCCCCTGCAAGCAGTGCGGCACGCCCATGCCGCGAAAGGAGAACGCCTGATGGACCCCGCACACTGGCTCGTCGGCGTGATGATCTTCGGCGCCATCGTCTTCCTGGTGGTGGTCGAGCGGCACTCACGCCGTCGCAGCAAACAGCTCGACGAAAACAAGACTCCATAGACAAAAAACAATGCACATCGACATCCTCGGACAGATCGGCATCGCCATCGTGGCGGCCACTCTCTTCGCCATCGCCGCCAAGCACCTCCGCCAGCCGGTGGTGCTCGGCTACATGGCGGCCGGCGTCGTCATCGGTCCGACCGAGGGCTTCGGATGGATCTCGACGCACGACATCGAGCCCATCTCTGAACTCGGACTCATCCTGCTGCTCTTCATGATCGGTCTCGAGATCGACTTGAAGAAGCTTCGCCAGGCAGGCGTGCCGGTCGTGGCCGCCGGCATCGGTCAATTCCTGATCTGCGTCGCGTTAGGACTTGGGCTCGCGCCGCTGATCGGGTTCCACAGCGGCGGCGCAACCTACTCCCCTATTTACTACGCTGTCGCTGTGGCTCTTTCTTCCACCATGATCGTGGTCAAGCTGCTCTACGATAAGTTCGAACTCGACTCGCTCCCCGGCCGCATCACCCTCGGCGTGCTCGTCTTCCAAGACATCTGGGCCATCCTCTTCCTCGCCGTCCAGCCCAACCTGGCGCATCCCACCGCCCTCGTGCTCGCGCTCTCGCTTGCCAAGGGCGTCGGCCTCATCGCCTGCGCGCTGCTCATGAGCCGCTTCGTGCTGCCCGTCGTCTTCCGCTCCATCGCCAAGCTGCCGGAGGTCATGCTCATCGGCGCGCTCGCCTGGTGCTTCGGCGTCTCCATGCTCGCCTCCTGGCTCGGGCTCTCGCGCGAGATGGGCGCGCTCATCGCCGGCGTCTCCATCTCGACGTTTCCTTACAACCTCGATGTCATCGCCAAGGCCATCAGCCTGCGCGATTTCTTCATCACCCTCTTCTTCGTCACCCTCGGCGCGCAGATACCCCGCCCCACCGGCGAGATGCTGCTGCTCGCCCTCGCCACTGCGCTCTTCCTCACCGCATCGCGCTTCCTCTCCATCACGCCCATCCTGTGGTCGCTCAAGCTCGGCAACCGCGCCAGCTTCATCCCCGCGCTCAACCTCTCGCAGCTCAGCGAGTTCTCGCTCGTCATCTGCTCGCTCGGCGTCGGCCTCGGACACATCCCCGAGAGCCTGCTCTCGCTGATGGTGGTCACGCTCGTCATCACCTCGCTGACCTCGACCTACGGCATCCTCTTCAACCACGAGATCTTCGAGCGCGTGAACCCGCTGCTCGTGCGTCTCGGCATGCGCGACCTCTCGCACGAAGGGGAGGAAGCGCACGAGGTCCCCGCGCGCCCCATCGTGCTGCTCGGCTTCTCGCTCGACGCCAGCTCGCTGCTGCACGAGCTGCTGCTCAAAGACGCAGGCCTCGCCGGCAAGCTCGCCGTGGTGGACTTCAATCCCGACGTCAAGAAGGAACTCGACCGCCGCGGCATCGCCAACGTCTACGGCGACATCGGCCACTCCGATACGCTGCACCACGCCAACATCGCCGACGCCCGCGTGCTCGTCTCGACCATCCCCGACCCGTTCCTCAAGGGCACCTCGAACCTCCGGCTGCTGCGCCAGTTGCAGCGCCTCGCGCCGGACGCGCTCAAGATCGTCACCGCCCACCGCCTGCCCGTCGCCGAAGAGCTCTACGCCGAAGGCGCGTCGTTCGTCTACGTCCCGCGCCTGATGAGCGTCCGCGAGCTGCGCGACGTCGTCCTCACCGCCCTGCACCGCGACCTCGAAGACGAGCGCCGCGAGGCGAAAGAAGAACTGCTCACGCGCGCGGAAGTCCTGCCATAGGTGACAGACCCGACGGATTCCGAAGGGTTTTCTCGTCGACTTCGTAGAATCAATGACTTGCGGCGAAAAGTCTGTCGAGATCCGACGGGTATCCGTGGGGGAATCCGTGGTGATTCCGTTACCGTTGTCAAAGAACGTGAACGAATGTTTTGGCGAACAAAAGGAGAAGATACGCGCGCGGGCCTTTGGCTGTCAAGAAGAAAACCATGGCAGGTGATGCGCCGCGAAGCCACCAGAAAGGGCACGGCTTCGAGCCGTGCCGTACGACGAGCCGCCAATGTTTTTCCTAGCGGGCTTTAGCCCGCGACATGAACGGTGACGGATCGAGAACCACGCCGGGGAAGGAGGAGCAATAGGGATACTCTTCGGACCGCTCCACCAGCCGGGCCTTCACTGGATTTTCGAGCAAGTAGCGGCGGAAGGAAGCGTACTTCTCCGCATTCGGAAGATAGTCGTCACTGAATCCCCGTTGCCAAATGGTCAAGGGAATCCCGAAGCGCTTCTTCGCCTCGTAGGAAGACCTTCCCTTGATCAGTTGCATCACACGCGAAAGCGAGCTCCCCTCTGGCACCGAAACGATGAGGTGGAGATGGTTCGGCATGATCACGAACTCGTGCAACAAGAACTCGCCCGTTTTTCTGTACTCGTAGAGCACCTCGATCACGAGGTTTTTCATCCTGTCGGTCTGGAGCAGGAAACGGTGTGACTCCGCTGCGGTGCTCACAAAGAAGGTCTTGCCTTCGGTGCCGTCAGGGTGTCGCTTGGGAATGGTCATCACGGGGGCTAAAGCCCCTGGGATTCTAATTGAGAGCGCTCTACCGGCACGGCTAGAAGCCGTGCCCTTTCTGGGCGGCGTTCTTACCGGCGAGCTCTCGCGAAAACGGCATCCACAGCCGTCGCAGGAAGGTTGCGGGAAGGTTCGTGCCTCCCACCCGAGCAAGACCGGCTCGGGTGGGGCACCCAGCGACTGATTCTGCGTGCGGAAGAGCGATCGGGTGGGCCACCCGCCTAGCGCCCCTAAGCCATACCAGGCAGGACGCCGGGCGACACTTACTCGTGAAGGCAGTTGACCTACAAAATGGACCGTGATGAGAAAGCCCACCCATAAAAGGTGGGCTTTCCATCGTCGGTCGCTCTCTACTTGCAGAGCGGGCAACAACCCGTCTTGGCTGCCGCGGAGATCACCGGCCCGCTTTGGGCGGCGGCGATTCCCAGCATGGTCAAGAGCGAGGCTGCCAACGCATACAGTCTCTTCATGGTTGCCTCCGGAAAACAGTGTAAAGCCTGCACCCAGGTACAGAGTCAAGCTGAATTCTTACTGCTCGAGTCCTGTGTCCATTGTTCGCTCGATCAAGATGCAGAGAGCACCCGGGGAGAGCTTGCTCGGTTTCGTTCTCTTCCAGATTCTCAAGGCCTTTGAGAGTTCCGTTCGGAAGAGACTTAGCTTTGCGATCTGCTCGTTGGTCTCGCTCAGGTGTTCTTCCGCGATGGCTACAACGTCAGTACACGGGCACTCGTTACGTCCACGCGCCCGGAGGACTTCCTTGATCTCGCGGAGCGAGAACCCGAATGACTTCGCCTGCTGGATGAAGCGAAGGCGGCGCAGATCGTCGGCGCTGTACTGCCGATAGCCCGCGTCTGTTCGAATGGGAGAAGGCAGCAACCCTCGACGCTCGTAGAACCGTAGTGTCCCGACCTTAACTTTGCCTTGTTTCGCGAGTTCGCCAATCTTCATGGCAGCAATTTACACCCTATATCACAGTATAGGGTCAACGCTGAAAATCCGATGCGGAGTTACCGGTTGCCTACTTCCCTTCATCCCGCCGCGCCAGCAGGTACGCCCGGATGAACGGTTGCAGGTCGCCGTCGATGACGCGGTCCACGTCGCCGACCTCGAACTTCGTGCGCGTGTCCTTGACCATGCGATACGGCTGCAGCACGTAGCTGCGGATCTGCGAGCCGAAATCTATGTCGAGCTTGGTGTCTTCGGTCACGCGCGCCGCGGCGCGCTTCTTCTCGAGCTCCAACTCGTAGAGCTTCGAGCGCAGCATTTTCATCGCGCGTTCTTTGTTCTTGTGCTGCGAGCGTTCGTTCTGGCAACTGACGACCGTGCCGGTGGGGATGTGCGTGATGCGCACGGCGGAGTCGGTGGTGTTCACGTGCTGCCCGCCCGCGCCGGAGGAGCGGTAGGTATCCGTCTTCAAGTCTTCGGGACGGATGACGATCTCGATGTTGTCATCTATCTCGGGCGAGACGAACACGCTCGCGAACGACGTATGCCGCCGCTTCGCCTGGTCGAAGGGCGAGATGCGGACGAGACGATGCACGCCGATCTCCGAGGTCAGCAATCCGTAGGCGTACGGACCGTTCACCGAGAACGTGGCCGACTTGATGCCCGCTTCCTCGCCCGCCTGGTAGTCGTTGAGTTCGGTCTGGAAGCCCTGGCGCTCGGCCCAGCGCAGGTACATGCGCATCAGCATCTCGGCCCAGTCCTGCGACTCGGTGCCGCCCGCGCCGGGATGGATGGTGACGATGGCGTTGCGCGCATCGTTCTCGCCGGAGAGCAGCGTCTCGGTCTCGAGCTTCTCGACCAGCGCCTGCAGCCCGTCGATCTCTTTCTTCAGCTCCGGCTCGACCTTCTCGCCCTCTTTCGCCAGCTCGAAATAGGCGGCGATGTCATCGGCGCGGCGGCCGAGTTCCGCGTCGGTGTTCAAAGCGGACTCGAGCCGCTTGCGCTCGCGCATGACAGCCTGCGACTGTTCGGGGTTCGACCAGAAGTTCGGGTCGGAGGTCTTCTTTTCTACTTCGGCGAGCTGGGAGCGGAGTTTGGGCGCGTCAAAGATAGCTCCGCAGTTCGTGAGCTTTGTCCTTGAGGGCGCCGTACGCGCGTTCGAGTTCTTCGACCATAATAAGAAGCGATCAGCCATCAGCGGTCAGCTCTCAGCTACCGCCGCTCATTGGCTGAACGCTGATAGCTGAAAGCTGAGAGCTAGCGTGCGGCGCCACGAATTCCCATGAAGCGGAACCGCGTGCGCACGAACAGGGCAGCCAGCACGATTATCACACACAGCCAACCGAACCAGTCGCCGTGGCGCGTGTAGAACGTGGTCTCCGTCACCAGCGCGTAGTCCACGTCGAGCGCCAGGCGCTGTTTCCGCGGCGCGCTCTTCGTGACCCGCCCATACGGATCGATCGCCGCCGTGATGCCGTTGTTCGTCGCGCGCAGCACCCAGCGCTGGTTCTCGATGGCGCGCATGCGGACCTGGTTGAGGTGCTGGCCCGGCATGTTGTAATCGCCGAACCAGGCGTCGTTCGAGATATTCACCAGCACCTGCGCGCCGTTCGCCGCGAACTCGCGGATCTCGCCCGGGAAGATGGACTCGTAGCAGATGAACGTGCCGAGCTTCTGCCCGCCGGCGTCGAAGACCACGCGCTCGGTGCCGCGCGTGAAGCCGGACTCGCCCACCTCGCGCGCGATGCCCTTCAGGAACACCAGCACGCTCTGCGCCGGGATGTACTCGCCGAACGGCACCAGGTGGACTTTGTCGTAGCGCCCCGTCCATTTCCCATCGGGAGTAATAAGGACGGCGGAGTTGTAGTACTGGCCGCGTGTCTCATCCGCCGTGGCCGCCTCGCGCGCCGGAGTCCCCAGCGCGCCGGCGAGCACGTAGCTCCGCGCATCCGCTGCCACGCTCGTGACTTCCAGACGAAAGCGCGGGTCGCTGAGGAAGAACGGCGCCGGCGATTCCGGCCACACGATGAGGCCGGGGTTGGCGCTGGCGCTCGCGCCGGGCGCGGCCGAGAGCGCGTGCAGCGCCCGCAGCGTCGCGCTGAAATTGCTGATGTCCCACTTCGTCTCGATGGGGATGTTCTGCTGCACCAGCCGCGCCGTGTGGCCGGTGGCGAGCGCCGGAGGCTTTACCAGCGAACCGGCTTGCAGCATCCCAGCCGCGAGCGCGCTGGCAACGAACATGGTGCGGCGCTTGTGCGGCGGCAGCAGGAACGACGCCGCGAACGCCGTGTTCACCAGCAGGATGCCGAACGACACGCCGTACACGCCGGCGAAGCGCGCGATCTGCACCAGCGGGATGTTGTCCACCTGCGCGGTGCCGAGCAGGTCCCAGGGGAACCCGGTGACGCGCGTGCGCGCCATCTCCAGCGCCACCCACAAGAAGGGCGCCAGCAGGACCGCCTTCTTGCTTCCCGAGGCGCCGCTCGCCGCCCGCGCGATCAGCGCGCCGAACAATCCGTGGTAGAGCGCGAGGTAGAGGCAGAACAGCGCGAACATCACCGCCGCGACCGCCGGATGCATCGCGCCGTAGGTGTGCAGCACGTGGAACACCCAGAAACTGCTGGCCGCGTACCAGATGACTCCGCTCAGGTATCCCAGCCAGAACCCCTGGCCGGGGCTCAGGATGCCGAGCGGCCTGCCCTTCTCATCCACCAGTTGCGGGCCGGAGCGGGAGAGCGGCCCCAGGATGGCGAGCAGCAGCGGCGCCACCGCGAACCAGGAGACGAAAGCGAGCGCGGGCGAAGGAAAGCAGAGCGTCTGCAGCACGCCGGAGAGCGCCGCCAGCAACCATGCGCGTTGGGGGATATTGCGCAAACGGCGAGTGTAGCAAAACGTCAACGCTCGGCTTGCAATTCCGCGCGGGCAAGCGTGCAATCGAGGCTGGTCCGGACTATGAATGACCTGCTGCACGCGCTCGCCAAGGTACTCGAAGGCATGTTCCTGGCCGGCATGGCCGGCTCCGCGCTAGTCATCGTGCTCACCATCGCGGAGGCGTTGCGCGTGATGTTTCGCGCCGCTAACGCACGCGCGGATTGACGCCCCAGATTTTCGAAGCGTAGACTCCACAACTGGTGCGCGAACCGCACCCAGCGGCCGAAGCGGCTGCTTCGTTCGTCTCTCTGATGGCCTCTGAACCGCAGGGCACGCAACCACCGTCGAACCGGGTTCGCATCGTCGTTGCGACCTCGGTCATGCTCACGTTCATCTCCTTCTGGCGTGCGGCGGCCATCGTCCTCAACGATCTCGGCTCCTCCGCCTTTTACGCCGGCGGCATCGCGGAACAAGCGGTGGGCAAGGCCGCGCCCTGGTTCATCCTCGGCGTCATGCTGTTCGCCTTCGCCGTGCGCGCGGTCTACGTGGAGAGCTGCTCCATGTTCGTGCGCGGCGGCGTGTACCGCGTGGTCAAGGAAGCGCTCGGCGGCACGCTCGCCAAGATCAGCGTCTCCGCCCTGATGTTCGACTACATCCTCACCGGGCCGATCTCCGGCGTCTCCGCCGGCCACTACATCTCCGGACTGCTGCGCGAGCTCGTCGGCATCGCCCTGCGTTACGGATGGGCGCCCGAGAGCTGGCGGCCGTACGTCGTCGCCCAGTCCTCCGGCTTCGACAACGCGCTCGCCGTGGTCTTCGCACTCGCCGTCACCATCTATTACTGGCGCGAGAACACCAAGGGCATCGAAGAGTCGAGCGAGAAGGCGCTGCGCGTGATGCAGGTCACCACCGTGATGGTGGTCATCCTGCTCGGCTGGTCGGCGCTCACGCTGATGAAGGGCGACTTCCAGTTGCCGCCGCTGCCGCTGCCGCAGAACCTGAACTTCAGCGACGAAGCCCTGGGATGGCTCAAGCACAGCGACCTGCCCAAGGCCTTCGGGCTGCTCGGCATCCTCATCGCCTTCGGACACTCCGTGCTGGCGATGAGCGGCGAAGAATCACTCGCGCAGGTCAACCGCGAACTGGCGCATCCCAAGCTGCTGAACCTGAAAAAAGCCGCCATCGTCATCGGCATCTACAGCTTCATGTTCACCGGCCTGGCTTCCCTGCTCGCCGTGATGATCATCCCCGACTCCGAGCGCATCCCCATCTACAAGGACAATCTCATCAGCGGCCTGGCCATGCACATGTATGGGCCCATGCTGCTGCGCATCTTCTTCCGCGTCTTCGTCGTCGGCGTCGGTTTCCTCATGCTCTCCGGCGCCGTGAACACCGCCATCATCGGCTCCAACGGCGTGCTCAACCGCATCTCGGAAGACGGTGTCCTCACCGACTGGTTCCGCAAGCCGCACAAGAAGTACGGCACCAGCTACCGCATCATCAACATGGTCGTGGGTTTGCAGATCTTCACCATCCTCGCCAGCCGCGGCGACGTCTACGTCCTCGGCGAGGCCTACGCCTTCGGCGTCATCTGGAGCTTCACCTTCAACAGCCTCTCCATGCTCGTGCTGCGCTGGAAGTACAAGGGCGAGCGCGGCTGGAAGGTGCCGCCGAACATCAAGGTCTTGGGCGTGGAGATCCCGCTCGGCCTGCTCAGCGTGCACCTGGTGCTGCTCTCCACCGCCATCGTCAATCTGTTCACCAAGCAGATCGCGACCATCGCGGGAATCGTCTTCGCCGGCAGCTTCTTCTTCATCTTCGTGGTCTCGGAGCGCGTGAACCGCAAGAAGTTCGCCATCGCCGAGAACCAGATGAAGGAGCACTTCCAGCTCCTGCAGCAGGACACCATCTCGCGCGAATCAGTCGACGTCCGCCCCGGCAACCTGCTCGTCACCGTGCGCGACTACAACACACTCGACCAGTTGCGCTGGTCGCTCGAGCACACCGATACCGAGGACCAGGACGTCGTGGTGATGGCCGCGCGCCTCACCGGCCCGGGCAGCGCCGAGTACGACCTCTCCATGGAGCAGATCTTCAGCGAGTACGAGCAGACGCTCTTCACCAAGGCCGTGGGCGTGGCTGAAGGCGTGGGCAAGCACATCTCGCTGCTCGTCGTCCCCGCGCGCGACGTGTGGAGCGCCATCGTCACCACCGCCAACCGCCTGCAATCGGAAAAAGTCATCGCCGGTCTCTCCAGCAAGATGACGGCGGAAGAGCAGGCCTTCAGCCTCGGCCGCGCCTGGGAGGCGATGGAACCGCCCAAGCGCCAGTTCGGTTTCATCGTGGTGCGTCCCAACGACGAGCCGCTCGTCTTCCACATCGGCCCGCACAATCCGCGGCTCAATGAAGACGACGTCCATCTCGTCCATCGCATGTGGCTCACCATGACGCGCGAACGCGGCCTGGAGAAGCTGCACCACGACGAGATCGTCTCCGAGTCGCTGACCCGCTTCGCGCGCGATTACTCCGGGCGCGAGCACGACGACATCGTGCGCAGCCTCAAGCACCGCGGCCGCGATACGCGCCGCGACCTCACCGACACGCAGAAGATGCGTCCGCTGGCCACGCCGCCGCCCGACTCCGGCATGAGCGCCGAGCCACGTCCGGAGCGTGCGTTGCCGGAAGGCGACAAGAAAAGAGAGAAGAAGAAAGATGGCAGCGGCGGCGGCAACGGCGGCCCGCCTCCGCCGCCGGTGGTCGGACCGTGATGAGTTTTGAGTTGCGAGTTATAAGCTTCGAGTAGCCGGCTACTCACAACTCACAACTCGCAGCTCGCAACTCTCTGCGGCTACCCGCAACTCGCAGCTAACAACTCACAACTCTCTCCGCCGATAGCGATTGAACATGTGCTCGCCGGATCTGCGGCAGCTCATCCAGCGCCACCACGGCGCATCCTCCTTGCGGAATCCGGGCGCGCCGGTGAATGTGGCCGGCCGCACGCCCTCTCCCTGCGGCATCCGCTGGCCGACCATCACGGGCGAGGTGGTCAGGAACATCTCGTCCACCAGCTTCGCGCGCTGCAGATGACCGGCCAGCGTGGGCCCGCCCTCGCACAGCAGGTGCTCGACGTTCAGCTCGCGGCGCAGCATCGCCAGCGCGCGCGGCAGGTCCACGAACTTCCCCTCCCCCGCGACGAGCACGCGTACGTGCGGGTGCGTGTGCTTCTCCGCCAGCCGTTTCGCGCCCGCTTCCGTAGTAAGAATGACGGCGTCAACGTGCTCTCCGTCGAACACCCGGTACTTCCCCAGGTCGAGCGACGCCGCCCCGGTGACGAAGATGTTCGTCTCCCGCCCGCGACCCAGGCGCCGCCGCAATCCCGCGAGCGCCTCATCCTGGATGCGGTAGATGAACCCGCGCCCGCTCGGATGCTGTCCCGCCTCCTCGACCAGCGTGTTCACGCCGAGCAACACCGCGTCCGCGTGCGCGCGCAGCAGGTCCATCAGCCAGCGGTCGTCCTGGGACTGCGACAGGTCAGCCGTCGTCGCGCCCTTATCGCCGAAAGAGACGATGCCATCCAGCGACTGCACGAAGTTGGTGAACAGCCACGGACGCTCCGCCGGCGCCGGCGGAAACCCCAGCCGCCCGTAAGCGCCGTAGGCGGCGTCCTCTATGGGCGCCGGCTCACCGTGGTCAAAGAGGGTCTCGAAGGCCATCTCCTAAGAATACGTTGCCAAGCGGCCGCTCGGTACTCGGTACTCGCAACTCGGTACTTAGCATGTGCATCTCTCACGCCATTTCCCAACATCTGATTTCGTATGCCGTGGAAAAAGGGCCAGCGCCCGAAAGTCGTCAAGGAACAGGAAGCGACCGGCTCGACCGCCTCCCTCTACCAGGAGATCCGGCAGTCCCTCGGACTTCCCTACGTCCCCGTGCCCTTCCAGATCTTCGCTGCCATCCCAAGGTTCCTCGAGCTGCACTGGGCGTCGATGCGTCCGCTGGTCGCGACCGAGGAGTTCTTCGCCCTCGCCGGCCGCATCCGCGCCGACGGATACACCAGCGCCCACAATTATTTCCGCGTGCCCGACCTCTGCCATCGCGTCGAGGACCTGCGCTTCTCCACCGGCGCGCGCCGCGAACTCACGGACACGGTCGACACGCTGCACCACGCCAACCCGCTCGTCCTGCTGCTGATGGCCGCGCAGCTCCAGGCCTTCGACCGAACGGTCGGACGCCCCAATGTCGCCACCACGCCCGCACCGCCGCTGCCGCAGCGCGAGCGCCCCACGTTCATTGACGAAGACCACGCGCCCACGCCCACCCGCAAGCTCTACGACGACATCAAGCGCACCACCGGCCTGCCCATTGTGACGACCGGCTACCTCGCCATGGCGCGCTGGCCCGACTTCCTCGCCGCCTACTGGCGGGTGTTGAAGCCTATCCTCGAGTCGCCGCTCTACCGCGAGTCCGCCTCCGCCGTGAGCGACACCGCCTGGCAACTCACCCGCGAACTCCCCGGCGAGATCAAGCTCACCTGCGACGACCTCACCGACGCCGGCATGACCGATGAAGACGTGGGCGCCTGCGTCAGGATCACCGAACTGTTCGTGAAACATCTGGGCGGGATGGTGCTCAACGTCGCGACCGCGAAGATCAGCCTCGAAGGCGGCAACCTCGCCGCTCCGCCGATGGCGGCGCAGGACGAGCTGCCCAGCCGCGCCGCTTAGCCCGGCGCCAGTCTCCGCCGCACGAACTCCACCACCTCCGCCGTCACGTACTCCGGCGGGACGATGCGGAACACCGGGCGCTCCGCCACCGGCTTCAGCGAGACGCGCTCCCACTGCGCAGCGTTACGAGCAGCCCCATCCCCCGCGTGCAGCAGCACCGCGTCGGCGCGGTCGAGGAACTCGCGCGAACTCTCCTTGAAGTCGGCGGTGCTCGGGTCGAGCACCGTCAGATAAAGCTCCGGACGCAGGAAGCGCAGCACGGAGTTCGATTCGATGATCACGTTGACCGCGCCCACCAGCTCGCGCCGCAGGTCGGGCATGGCTTCCGCGAGGCGGCCTTGCTTCGTCCGCACCCACAGCGACCGCTTCGCGCCGGCGGCAAGATAGCGCGCCGTATCTTTCCCGCTGGCCGCGTCTCTCTCTTCGGACACCGACCACATGTGCTCGTCCGTCGCGCACGCGCACGACTCGCCGTTGACGGAGCACACGCCGTGCCCGAACTGCGTGATCTTCACCGCCGTCCAGTCGAACTCGCGCAGCGCCGCGATCAGCCCCGCGACCACGCTCGTCTTCCCCACGTTGCGCGAATGCCCGCCGATGACGACCGTGCTCATACGGAGAAGTGAAGAATAATGGAAGGAACAAAGATTTGGGTGGCCGCCGGCGACCCCGCCGGCGGTTCGCTATCCCTTATCGCTGCTCTTCGCCAGACGCGCCATCGCCGCCAGTTCGCGCAAATGCTCTTTGATGGGACGCGCCGGCGTCCCCCAGAAGATCACGCCCTTGCCGCGGATGATCTTCTTGCTCGGCACGCCCGTCTGCGCGCCCAGGATCGCGCCCGTCTCGATGGTCACATGGTCGGCGATGCCCACCTGCCCGCCGACGATCACGTCGTGCTCGATCACCGAGCTGCCCGAGACGCCGCTCTGCGCCGCGATCACCACGTTCTCGCCGAGGCGCACGTTGTGGCCGATGTGCACCATGTTGTCGAGCTTCACCCCGCGCGCGATCACGGTCGCGTCGAGCGCGCCGCGGTCGACGGTGCAGTTCGCGCCGATCTCCACGTCGTCCGCGATCTCGAGCCGCCCCATCTGCGGAAACTGTTCGTATCTTCCGGTCGCGTCATCGCGGACGTACCCGAATCCCATGCTGCCCAGCACCGTGCCGGCCTGCACCACCACGCGGTCGCCGAGGGACGTGCCGGAGTAAACCGTGACGTGCGGCCCGATCTCGCAGTCCTTGCC
This sequence comes from Candidatus Korobacter versatilis, assembly GCA_016185395.1. Lineage (GTDB taxonomy): Bacteria > Acidobacteriota > Terriglobia > Terriglobales > Acidobacteriaceae > JACPNR01. Next base: position 6,867 of record JACPNR010000001.1, on the reverse strand, counting down.
CAGCTTCACGCCCTGTCCGATGACCGCGAACGCGCCCACGCGCGAGCCGTCGCCGATGACGGCGTCGGCCTCGATCACCGCGCGCGCGTCAATGCGCACCAGCTTGCCCAGCTTCGCCGAAGGATGCACGTCGGCTTTCGGATTCACTCCGCCGGTCAGCTTGGCATCCGGCCGCAGCAGCGCCGCCACGCGCGCGAACAGCAGCCGCGGCTGCTTGTGGACGAGCAGCGGCTTGGCCACGAGCGACGTCCCGGCAAACTCCCCCGCGATCACGGCGGCCGCGCGCGAATCCACCGCCGCCGCGAGCAGCACGTCGTCTTCCACGAACACGATGTCGCGCGGCCCCGCGGAGTGCAGGCTGGCCACGCTCTCCACCCGCACGTTGGGATCACCCACCACGCGCGCGCCGGTATGCTTCGCGATCTCTGCCAGGGTCTTCGACATGGGCCTGTGTATGTTACTCCCCGGTCCCGTAGAGACGTTGCAGTCGAGCTGGTTCAATAGAGGGACGCCGCGCCTTCCGGCCGCGTCTTCCACCGCCGGTGCACCCACAACCACTGTTCCGGATACCGCCGCGCGAACTCCTCGATGACTTTGGTGAACTTCGCCGTGTTGGCAACCGCGTCCGTCCCTTCATCGCCGGTACGCGTCAGTTCGATGGCCGGCTCGAAGCGGATGCGGTACTTGCGCAGCGTGTCATCCCAGATGGTGAACCCCGGCACGACGGCGCCGCCGGTGTGCGCCGCCACGCGCGCCAGGCCGCTCGCCGTGCACGCCGGCTGGCCGAAGAAATCCACGAACACCCCCGCCGGCGGCGTCATGTTCTGGTCCATCAGGATACCGACCGTCTCGCCCGCCTTCATCGCCGCCAGCAAGCCGCGCGCGAAGTCCTGCTTGCCGAAGGTGGTGTTGCCGTGCAGCGTGCGGTAGCGGTCCACGAACGCGTCGAGATACGGATTGTCCAGCGGACGCACGACGATGCGCAGCGGGTTGCCGTAGAGCGAGTGCGCGAACGAGCCGATCTCCCAGCCGCCCAGGTGCGCCGTCAGGAAGAGGACGCCTTTCCCCCGCAACCGCGCCGCCTCGAAATGCTCGAACCCGTCGTAGACGGCGACCTCGCCCACGTTCCCGGCGGTGTATTTCGGGAAGCGGCAGAATTCGGCGAGCTGCCGCCCCAAGCCGTCGAACACCCCGCGCAGGATGCGCTTCCGCTCCGCCCGCGCTTTCTCCGGGAAGGCCATCTCCAGGTTGCGCATGCCCACCCGCCGCAGCCGCCCGTGCAGCAGGTAGACGAGGCGCGCGAGTACAATCCCAGCGAACCGGGCGACGCCGCGCGGCAGCGCTCCGATCAGCCAAACCAAGGCCCTGACCGGCGCGTACTCCAGACGATGGCGCATGAATGGCTGATTGTACGGTCCGCGGCGAGCCGGCCGCAAAACGCGGGCCGCAAAGCACGGCGGCGGTGCACGCCGCATCTGCTTCCGTAGCGGTCCCCGGCGCAACGCACCGGCAAGAAGATGCTCATCCGAAAGGAACACACGATGCAGCGGTCCGCAGTCTTCACGGCACTTTTCTCGCTCGCCATTCTCTCCCTCCTCGCGGCCTGCAAAGCCGGCACGCCCGGCTCCCTCCAAGGCGGCGTGATGAAAGAGATCAAGCAGAACGTGACCATCGGCGGCAGAGACGTGAAGAATCCCATCCCGAAGTCAGCCGCCGCCATCAAGCAAGGCGCGGAACACTTCCAGCGCCGCTGCCAGGTCTGCCACGGGCTAGACGGCCACAACACCGGCGTCCCCTTCGCCAACAAGATGGACCCGCCCGTCGCCGACCTCGGCTCGACCGACGTGCAGGGTTACACCGACGGCCAGTTGAAGTGGATCATTGAGAACGGCATCGGCCCGAGCGGCATGCCGGGATGGAAAGGCATCCTCGACGACGACGAGATGTGGAAGATGGTCTGGTACATCCGCAACCTTCCCGCCGCCGGGTCGCTCGGAGCCCCCGCCATCTTCAAAGAACAAGCGGAAGAACACGAAGGGATGCAGATGATGCGGAAGGGCGGGGCCGCGACCGGTGAGAAGAAGCCGCACACGCATACGCCGGGAACGCCACCGCACAAGGATTAGGAACCAGTCGTCAGACGTCAGTCTTCCGTCGTCAGCCAAACCCTTCAGGCCGAGTTCCTGAAGACTGAAGACTGCAGCCTTATTTCTTCTCTTCCGTCGTTGTCCCCGCCGCGGGCTTGGCCGGCGCCGTCGGCTGCATCACGCCGCCGCCCGCGTACTTCCCGACCGTCGCGACGAACTTCTCCGCGTCCGCCGGCACCTGCACCGCGCCGGTCAGCGACGTGCGGAAGCGCACCATGCGTCCGTAGAACGCGCGCGTGTCGTCCTTGTCCTGCCGGATGGTCGAGCCGTTCACCGTGATGCCGGCGAACGCGCCGCGGCTGCGCGAGTAGGTGAGCACCTGCGCGCGCAGCTTCCAATCGGTCGTGGCGTCCGCATGGCGGCCCACTGGGCCCGCCGCCGCGGAGGCGTCCGCGCCCAGCTTGAACTTGCTCGAGAGCAGCCGCTCCATGCCCTGGTCATTCATGATGACCATGATCAGGTCCACCGCTTCGCCGCCGATCTGCAGCCCGAAGCTGCCGCCTTCCATGCGGAACAGCGCCGGCGCCGTCCAGCCCGAGGGCGTGCGGCACGTCGCGACGCCCTTGCCGTACGAAGCGCCGACCACGAAGCCGCCCTTCAGCAGCGAGGGCACCACGGCCACGCACTTCGCCCCGCCGAAGATCTCTTCCGGAATGCCTTTGTCCGGCGCCGCCATGATCTCTTCGATCACCGTCGCCGCCTCGTTCATGCGGTCCACAACCTTCGCCCGGTCCGTCGCCAACCCCGGCACGCTCAGCAGGATGAGTGCAGCAAAGATTCTCTTCATGAAACAAAGAGTATCAGGGATGGCAGCAGGTCGGCGAGAAGCGAAGAGCGAGGAGCTAAGAGCCAAAGCCAAGAGCTAGTAGCTAGTGGCTAGAAGCTAGTAGCTAGAGACGCCAGCCGTTGCGGCGGCCCTCGCGTAAGCCGGGTGAGCGCGGAGCGAGCGCCGTACAGCGCGAGCAGAGCGCGAGGGGCGACGCAGCCGAGGCGAACGCGAAGCGGGAGCCGAGTAGCGTTGCGGCGACCCTCGAATAAATGAAAGGGGCCGGAAGCAGCGACCCTCGTGCTGTTCCAGCCCCTGTCTCCCAGGTTCTGTGGTAGGTGAAGCGAGTATGGACCTCGCCTCCGGTCCCCGCAACGTCACCGAAGACATGTACCAGCCGCGAGGCGGGACATGCACTTTGGTAATCGTTACTCGCTGGTAATGATTACCTGGCGCTGGTAACGAGCTGGTGCGTGATGGCGTGGACCGACAGCGCGATGCGGTTCTGCACCCCGACCTTGCGCATCAGCTTGGCCACGTGCGCCTTCACCGTGCGCTCCTCGATGCCCAGCGCCGCACCGATCTCTTTGTTCGACCGGCCCGCGACCAGCAGCTCGAGCACCTGCTTCTCACGGTCGGTAAAGCTCACGCGGCCCGCTGGGAAGATGCGGCCCGGCGAAGAACTCACGCGCTCGATGAAGAGCGAGAGCACGCGCCGCGGCGCCCACACCGAGCCCTGGTGCACGATGCGGATGGCCATCACGAACTCGGCCGGGCTCGCGCCTTCTTCCACGTAGCCCTTCGCGCCCGCGGCCACCGCTTTCAGGATGGTCTCGTCATCGGCGCCCGAGCCCGTCACGATGATGCGCAGGTCCGGCCGCGCCGCCTTCAGGCTGGCCATCACGTCGAACAGGTTCTGGCCGTTGCGGCTGCCGAGCAGCACCAGTTCCACGTCTTTGTTGTTCGCCAGGTCGGCGATGGTCGCCGCCATCGGCTCCAGATCGGGCTCCGCGTCGAACAGGGCGCGGAAGCCCACGAACCGTAGCGGGTCGCTTTCCAGCACGGCGATGCGGATGCGGGGTTTCTTGGCTGGGGCCGGTTTCATAAGATTTTCTCGGTCTGTTCCTTCGGGGGCAGCGCGTAGCATATCCTCATTCGCTCCGGGCGCAAAGGCTCGGAGGTCCATTTGGGCACTGTCCCGTGGGCCAGCATCTAAGGTCACATAGGAGCGCCGGCGTCTCGCCGGCTGGCGCGGCGGCATCTTGCCGCCGCGGGTTTGGCGGAGGCAGACACGGCCGCAGGGAGGGACTACAGATGAGCGCACACAGAACGCTGCAACGGATGGTCGTAGCCCTAACGTTCCTGGCGGTTGCGGCCGCCGCCTGCGCCCAGACCGCCCCTCCGCCCTACACCCCCAAGTCGCCCGACGACCACGCGCTCTCGCAGTCCGAGGCCAACTCCATCGCCTACATGAAGACGCTCTTCTACAACCAGCGCGAGTACAAGAAAAAGATGAACCGCTACGCCGCCTCGCTCATGGCCCTCACCGGCGGCGGACGCTCCTTCACCAAGCGCATGGCCCGCCCCGACCGCGGCGACTACGTGGTCGGATACCACGGCGGCAAAGACTCGTTCTCCGTCACGCTCACGCCCAAGCAGTTCGCTCCCACCCGCCGCGCCTTCTACATGGATTCCAGCGGCGCCATCCGCGTCCAGGCGGACGCCCCCGCCACCGCCGAATCGGAACCGCTGAAGTAGCCCGGACCCAGGGCCGTGTGGATACGGTCGACCACCAACTGTCTTCCCATCTTTCGATTGGGGTGGCCGCCGGCGACCTCGCCCGCGGCGGGGAAGCCGGGATCGTGTGGAGCCGGGCACTCCCGCCCGCCAGCCACCACCAGACTGCCACAACAACCGTAGAAGCCCCCGCCTTCCAGGCGGGGGTATCCGTGAGTCTAGAATCCCGGCTTTAGCCGCGGGCCCCGTGATGGCGGGTGGCACACCGAAACTGTGGCTGCCCGCCGCAGCGGGCTCGGGTGGGAGCGAGAATCTCCCCCGACTGCGTCACTAAACTGTGGGGAGAAAGGAAGCTGACCGCGAAGCTCCGCTCCATGCATCGCAATCCGGTCGAACGCGGACTGGTGGATAAGCCGAAGACTGGCGTTGCAGCAGCTACCGGCACTATGCTGTCGGAGAACCGGGCCCGGTCCGCGTCAATGAAGGGTTCGGGATCGAGGGCAGGAAGCAGAACCCTGCCTCCCAGCCACAGTGTGGCGGAGGAAACGATGGTGAAACGTAGGGTGCGCCACCCGCCCCCAGACTGCGTCGCTGACTCGAACAGTAGCAAAAGGAGAGTAGGAGAGACCATGCGCGGAAGAAACGCTAACACCACGCAGGTGGACGAAGACCGGCCTTATTCTGTCGTTGTCGTCACCATGCAGATACGAGTTTTGCATGACGAAGTCACCCGCTCGCGGCTGAGTGTCAACATCCACCCTGATCCTATGCTTGAGCGAATGGCGAAGAAGGATCTGGCTGAGGAACAGTACGGAACAAACGAGGACGGCAACTTTGTCGTCAACTTCAACCCCGCCTGGCTTGACCTGAACCACGGCTACCCGACCCTGCACTCCAATTGCGAAGAGGTTGAGGCGATGAACAGCGCGGTCAGAAATAGTGTGAACTGGGTCCTCGATCTCCACAAAGACGGCGGGTGGCCCAAGTAAAAAGGGGGTGCCCCAGACGAGCCGGTGTTGCTCGTCTGGGAGGCAGAATCTCCGCAGAAAATCCTGTCAAGCCCCTCTTTCTCCCGATTTCCCGCTAACCGGCTCGGCTGTTCTTTCGGAGGACACAGCTTCCAGCCGCGCCGGAACAGCGCGAGCGCAGCGGGCCTCCACTCTGCCGAAGGCTGGCGCGCAGGTCGCGGCGGCGACCGGAGCGCGCTAGAATCCCCGGCAACATGACCTCGGACGGCACGAACGCATTCGCCTACGACGCCGAGAACCGCCTCGTGAATTACAACTCCGGCGCCGCGACCTACGTTTATGGCCCCGACGGCCTGCGCATCCAGAAGACCGTTGCCTCCGATATCACAACCTACATCTTCTCCGGCTTCAAGGTCATCGCCGAGTACACGGGCTCGACGCCCGCGCTCTCGCAGGAATACATCTACGCCGGCGCCTCGCTGCTCGCCACGCTCGACTCCAGCGGCACGCCGGCCTACCGCCACATGGACCACCTCTCCGCCCGCCTCGAGACCGACGCCGGCGGCAGCGTCACTCGCACCTTCGGCCACTTCCCCTACGGCGAGACCTGGTACGAGACCGGCGCCGCCTCGCGGCAGAAGTTCACCACCTACGAGCGCGACGGCGAATCCCAGCTCGACTACGCCAACGCGCGCTCCTTCATTCCACGGCTGGGACGATTCCTGACCGCAGATCCGCTCGCGGGAAGCATCGGCGATCCGCAGACGCTCGGCCGCTACGCTTATACTGCGGGAGATCCCATTAACTTGAGCGACCCGACCGGCATGCAAACCTGCGATAGCGCCAACACCATCGAGCAGAAGGCGGCATGCCTGCTGGCTAACCAGGATGGCCCCTCGGGTGGTGGAGGAGGCTGGGGAGGCTGCGCTCCCTGGGACGCGTCGTGCAGCAGCTCTGGTTTCTCGTACTACAACCCGAATTATGCTCCGAGTTCCGCGGAGCAAGCCTATTCTGCGGGTGTGGACTGGATCTTCTACGTCACGAGTCAGGGCTGCAAGTTCACGTACGGTGGGTCAATCACTTGTAATGGAAAAGTTACGCCTCCCTCAGAATTTCAGGCGGGCTTCGACGCATATCTTGCTAGGTTTGGGTACATGAACACCGGCTTCACGATTAACCGCACCGTGGTCGATAAGGGTTATTGCAACATATATTGCCACTACATATTTAATACGCCGGACGCGGCACG
>JACPNR010000015.1 GCA_016185395.1 Candidatus Korobacter versatilis | reverse complement strand
AGCTGGCGGGCGGCAACGTCTTCACCGGCGGCAAGCAGACCCTGGCGCCGGGCACGGCGGCGGCGGCCAGCCTGAACATCGACTCGGGTGTGGCGCCGACTGTTCCGGCGGCGGGCGACGTCTGGAACGAGAGCGGCGACCTGAAGGTGCGGACGGATGGTTCGACCACCCGGACGCTGGCCTACACCGACTCCGCGATCAGCGGGACGGCGGCCACGTCGACCAAGCTGGCGGCCAACGGCTCGAACTGTGCGGCAGGCGAAGCGGCGCTGGGCGTGGATGAGTTCGGCGCGGCGGAAGGCTGTTACAACGTGGCCACGCAGACGGAGCTCGATGCGGAAGCCACGACCCGTGCGGCGGATGACGCCGGCACCCTGGCCTCAGCGAAAACCTACGCGGATGCAGGCGATGTAACCACCCTGGCCTCAGCGAAAACCTACGCGGATGCCGGCGATGCAGCGACTCTGGCTTCGGCAAAGACCTACGCTGATGCTGGCGACGCGACCACCCTGGCCTCCGCAAAGACGTACGCGGACGCTGGGGATGCAACCACGTTAGCTTCGGCCAAGACTTACGCCGATGCCGGCGATGCAGCGACTCTGGCCTCCGCGAAAACCTACGCGGATGCGGGTGACGCAGCGACTCTGGCTTCGGCGAAGACTTATGCCGATGCCGGTGATGCAGCCACGCTGGCCTCGGCCAACGGTTACACCGACACCACCGTCGGCACGGAAGCCACGGCGCGTGCGGCCGGGGATGCGGCCAATGCCGCAGCCATCTCGACGGAAGCCACGACTCGCGCGGCCGATGATGCCACCGAGACGGCGGCCCGCATCGCGGCCGATGCTCTGAATGCCAAGCTGGCGGGCGGCAACGTCTTCACCGGCGGCAAGCAGACCCTGGCGCCGGGCACGGCGGCGGCGGCCAGCCTGAACATCGACTCGGGTGTGGCGCCGACTGTTCCGGCGGCGGGCGACATCTGGAACGAGAGCGGCGACCTGAAGGTGCGGACGGATGGCTCGACCACCCGGACCCTGGCCTACACGGACTCGCCGATCAGCGGCAACGCGGCCACGGCGACCAAGCTGGCGGCCGATGGATCCAACTGCGTCAGTGGCTTCGCCACCGGCGTGGATGAATTCGGCGCGGCCCAGGGTTGCAGCACGGACGGTTCAGCACTGACCAGCCTGAACGCGAGCAATCTGTCCTCGGGCACGGTTCCGGCGGGACGCTTAAGCGGTTCCTACGGGATCGACATCAGCGGCAACGCAGCCACTGCGACCTCAGCGACTTCGGCCACGAATTTCTCTGGTTCACTCTCCGGCGATGTGACCGGTACGCAAGGCGCCACGGTCGTGTCCAGCGTGGGCGGGTCGACAGCGGCCAATGTGAACACGGCCACGGTCGCTGCCAACGCGGCCACAAGCGCGAACACGGCCTCGACGATTGTGGCGCGCGATGCCGGCGGCAATTTCTCCGCGGGCACCATCACCGCCAGTCTGACAGGCAACGTAACCGGCAACATCAGCGGTAATGCGGCCACTGCGACCTTGGCAGCTGACTCGTCTCTGCTGGGCGGCTCAGCGCCGGCGGCGTATGAGAAAGTGGCGAACAAGAACGCGGCCAGCGGTTATGCGGGCCTGGATGCGACTTCTCGCATCGCCAAAGCTCAGGCGCCGTCAACGACGGTTTACACAGACCAAAGCAATACCTACTCAGCCGGAGTTCAGGACTTCAGCGCCGCGGCAAACACATTGCCGATCCGCGCCGTCGCGGTCCTCCCGGCGACTTGTACCGCTGAGAAAGAGATGGTGATCCTCACCGGTGGCGCCCAGTACCAACAGACCTTCCTCTGTGACACGGCGGGCACCGGCTGGGACAAAGTCGGCGCAGGTCCGGGTACAGGCTCGGTCACAAGCGTTGCCACCGGGTCCGGCTTGACCGGAGGCCCGATCACCACCTCCGGGACGATCTCCATCGCCGCCGCTGGCGTGACCAATGCCATGCTGGCCAACAGCAGCATCACGGTCAGCGCGGGTACGGGTATCAGCGTATCCGGTTCCCCGGTCTCACTGGGTGGGACTGTTACGGTCACCAATGCGGGCGTTACCTCACTGGCAGGCACGGCCAATCAGATCACGGCTTCGGCTGCGACAGGGGCAGTTACGCTCTCCTTCCCGGCCGCGGGCGTCACCTTGCCGGGTAAGACGACACTGACGGCCTCCACCACATCGGCGGCTTCGCTGAATGTGCCTTCTGGTGCGGCTCCCACCACACCGGCTGCGGGTGATGTCTGGAACCAGGGCGGCTCGTTCCGGCTCAATACCGGTACCGCGACCGAAGCGGTCGCGACCACGCCAAGCCTTGCCGCCACCAGCGTCTCCGTCGCTGGACTCGCCATCAACGGCAACCGCTGCGCTGCGGATATCTCGACAGGCAGCGTAGCCAACGCGAATACCGGTGATGCTGTGATGCTGATCTATCCCGCGGGATGGTCGGGCATCAATACGCAGAACCTGGGCGCGATCGCTTGGGTAGATTCCGCCAATACCGTGGTGGTACGGGTCTGCAATTGGAGCAACGTGGCCAAGACGATCCCGGCCGGCACGAACCTCTCCTTCCGAGTCATCCACTTCTAGACGAACAATTAGCAATCCCAGCGGCGTGGGGAATTCCCCACGCTGTTTTTTTTGAGCTTGACTGAATGAATATTCATTCAGTACACTGTACGGAAGCTCTCTTACTCTGGGGAGTATCATTTTCTCCCGGACTCTTCTCATGCCCTTCAACATCCGCAAAGTCGCCGTTCTCGGTGCCGGTACTATGGGCGCTCGCATCGCTGCTCACGTCGCCAATGCCGGCTTTCCTTGTGTTTTGCTCGATATCGTTCCCCCGGATTCGGCCGCCTCGACCGACAAGTCCGTCCGCAACAAGATTGTCACCGCCGGCTTCGAAGGCGCGCGCAAGTCGAAGCCCGCCGCCTTCACCCATGCCGACAACGCCAAGCTGATCACTATCGGCAACTTCGACGATGACATGAAGCTCATCGCCGATTGCGATTGGGTCATCGAAGCCGTGGCGGAAAACCTCGAGATCAAGCGCAGTCTGTTGCAAAAGGTCGCCGCCCACGCGCGTCCCGACGCCATCGTCACCACCAACACCAGCGGTTTGCCCGTGGCCTCGATCGTCGCGGAGATGCCGCCGGAGTTCCGCAAGCGCTGGTTCGGCACTCATTTCTTTAATCCGCCGCGTTACATGCGTCTGCTGGAGATCATTCCCACTCCTGACGCCGACCCCGCTGCCATGGCCGCCGTCATCCACTTCGGAGACCTGTGGATGGGCAAAGGCATCGTCCACGCCAAGGACACGCCCAACTTCATCGCCAACCGCATCGGTACCTATTCCGTGCTCAACGTCATGCGCCTGATGCAGGAGATGGACTTTTCCATCGAAGAGATCGATGCGCTCACCGGCACCGCAGTCGGCTGGCCGAAATCCGCTACTTTCCGCACCATCGATCTCGTCGGCTTGGACATCCTCGGCAGCGTCGTCTCCAACATGAAGCGCAATGTGAAGGACGAGCGCAGTGAGCTCCAGGTCCCAGCCTTCTATCAGCAGATGCTGGACAAGAAGCTTCTCGGCGATAAGACCAAGGGCGGCTTCTACAAGAAACAAAAAGGCGCCGAAGGCGACGAGCGCCTGGGCATTGACTGGAAGACTCTGGAATACAGGCCGCGCCAGAAAGCCAAGTTCGCCGCGCTGGAGATGGCCAGGAACGTGGAGAACACCTCCGAGCGGCTGCGTATGTTGCTGGGCGGCGACCCGGCCAAGGACAAGGCCGCCGCATTCCTCTGGACCTCGCTCTCCGAGCTCTGGACCTACGCCGCCAATCGCATCCCCGAGATCTCAGACACCGTGGTCGAGATCGATCGCGCCATGCGCATGGGATTCAACTGGGAGATGGGCCCCTTCGAACTTTGGGATGCCGCCGGTGTCGAAGCCACCGTGGCCCGCATGAAGAAGGAGGGCAAGCCGGTCGCGGCGAATGTCGAAAAACTCTTGGCGGCGGGAAACAAGTCCTGGTACCAGGACGGTCCCGGATCGGCCAGCGGCAAGGCGTATTTCGATCTCGCCTCCGGCAACTACAAGCCGGTGGAAGTGCCGCAAGGGGTTTGGTCGGTGGAAGTGGCGAAAAAAGCCGCCGGCGGCGTGGTCAAGAAAAACGCCGGATGCTCGCTGGTGGATCTTGGTGATGGCGTCGGCTGCCTCGAGTTCCATAGCAAGATGAACTCGCTCGGCGAAGACATCGTGCAACTGGTCACCCAGACGCTCAAGCCGGGCTCGTCGCTGGCCGCGAACTTCGATGCTTTCGTCATCCACAATGACGCCGCTAACTTCAGCGTCGGCGCCAACATCATGGGCCTGTTGCTGCTCATCCAGGACCAGGAGTGGGATGACATTGACTTTGCCATCCGCGGCTTCCAGGGCATGACCCAGGCCATCAAGTTCTCGCCCAAGCCTGTCGTGGCCGCGCCCTTCGGCATGGCGCTGGGCGGTGGATGCGAGATCAGCCTGCACGCCGCCGCCCGCAATCCGCACATCGAACTCTATATGGGATTGGTGGAAGTCGGCGTGGGTCTGTTGCCCGGAGGCGGCGGCTGCAAGGAGATGACCCTGCGCGCGGTGGATGCGGCCACATCCATCCGGCCCGACGGCCGCGGCGAATCCGTGGAGATGATGGAAGCGATGAAGAAAGCGTTTGAAGCCATCGCCATGGCCAAGGTCTCCACCTCGGCCGACGAGGCCCGCGGGCTTGGCTTCGTCAACAAGGCCGATCACATCACCTTCAACCGCGACCGCGTCCTTACGGACGCGAAGAACTTCGCGCTCTCCTTCGTGAGAGAAGGTTACAAGCCGCCGGTCATGCGCACCGATGTCCCCGCGCCCGGAGAGAACATCCTGGCCACGCTCAAGCTGGGCGTCCATCTCATGCGCCAGGGCGAGTTCATCACCGACTACGAAGTGAAGATCGGCAACAAAGTGGCCGAAGTGATCTGCGGCGGCAGCGTCTCGCCGGGCACGCCGGTCAGCGAGCAATATCTGCTGGACCTCGAGCGCGAGGGCTTCAAGTCGCTCTGCGGCGAAAAGAAGACCCAGGAACGCATCGCGTACACGCTGAAGACGGGAAAGCCGCTGCGGAACTGACTCACGGCGCGGCCTTGGAAGGCAGGGGATTGGATTTTGGGAAGCTCAATTGGTAGTCGATCGGCTTCCGAATATCGAGTTCGTTCAAAACGGAAGTTTAGGGGTGATTGGCGTTCAGGGCCCGAAGGGCCATCGGAAATTAGACCGGACTGTACAGACTGGGTTTGTGTGGTTGGGGTTAAAGGCCCGAAGGGCCATCGGAAACTAGACTAGAGCGTAGGGCCCGGGTTTGTGTGGTTGGGGTTTGAGGCCCGAAGGGCCGATAGAAAATAGCCCAGGCCGTAAGGCCTGGGTAAACGTCCCTACCCGATTCCGAGCCCGCTTTAGCGGGCGGCACATCTTTTGTTCGTAAGGAAACGGATGTGAGGGATGGCAGGAATTCTAGGCCCGAAGGGCCGGTAGAAAATAGCCCAGGCCGTAAGGCCTGGGTAAACGTGCCTACCCGATTCCGAGCCCGCTTTAGCGGGTGGCATATCTTTTGTTTGTAAGGACACGGATGTGAGGGATGGCAGGAATTCTAGGCCCGAAGGGCCGATAGAAAATAGCCCAGGCCGTAAGGCCTGGGTAAACGT
>JACPNR010000014.1 GCA_016185395.1 Candidatus Korobacter versatilis | reverse complement strand
TCCTCGACTCAGGTTTTCATCGTCCATGTTCCGGCGAGTCGCCAAAAAAACCTCGTCTGAGGCAAATTGGCGACCGTACCGCCCACCCGAGCAACACCGGCTCGGGGTGGGGCACCCACAGTTTGGGTGGGCCACCCGCCGCCTCGCTCACCTCCAACCCGCCGAACTTCGCTTTCCAGCGGTAGTAGCTCTCCTTGCTCACCCCGTGCTTCCGGCACAGCTCGCCCACGTTGCCGCCCGCTTCGCCTTCCTTCAGGATCGCGATGATCTGCTCTTCGGTGAACCGGCTCTTGCGCATACACTTCTCCTCTCAGTGCTCGAGGGAAAAAGTGTCATTCTACGTGGACCAGTTTCCGGGGGGCAGGTCACTCGTCTTGCCTCCCACCCGAGCCCGCCGCGGCGGGAAGGGAGTCAAGGGAACATTCGCTATGTGTTCGCTGTCGGTTGCGACGAGGCGTAAACATCTGTTGGGGCGGGACGATTCACGGACGACGGAGTCTGGACTGCGGGCTTCTTCTTTCGCGGCCGCGGCAAGTATTTTTGGCAGGTTTCCTTATCAACCTGCCAGCCGTCGGTCGGGGGTTTGTAGAGTTCCTCGCGATGCACCTGGATCCAGTTGTACCAGCTCTTAATCTGCTCCTCGGTCGCGCCCGGGGGGAAGATTTGAAAACGGGTCTCGATAAGGCCGGGTACGAGCTGACCGAGGGTCTTGATTGCATAGTCGCGCGGCCGCCCGAGGAATCCCTGTGGCCGGGCGTTGTATTGCGGGTCGTCCAGCATTACTCGCGCTAGCGCCTGGATAGACGCGTAACCACCGACTTTACCGAGCTTCACAGTGGCCTCGTACTGCGTCTCCGCGGTCTTCCCAAAGAGTAGTTCGCATACGATGCCTTCCATCTGCGAGCGATCACCAATTTGTGCCAGTCGCACTTGGGCCTTAGCTGCCGGTGTCCAGATTCTCTTGTTAGGCTTCGACGCGTCCTTTTGCAACTGCACTCTCTCCTGCTCCGACACCTCAGGAGCAATAGACGCTTGCTGCGCGTGGCAAGCAACAAAGTTCCATAACAGGATTAGAAGGCATGAAGCTACTCTGTTCCCGAACATTCGCGGCTCCTTCTCCTATGGGTTCGCAATGTCCCATTCTGGCGGGTGGCCCACCCGTTCGGGTCGAAGTATAGACCAGCATGAACTGTGGGTGCCCCATCCTTTGCGGGGCAGGTTCATCGCGGAGCAAAGGGTGGGAGGCAGGGACCCTCACCCGTCCTAGGCTCAGGTCTTCGTCCACGCTGTTCCGGAATCAGAACAAGATCGCGATCAATCTCTCTAAGTCGCGCCGATGTCTCAGACTCTCGCCTATGCCGAAGAACCTGAAGCGCTATTACGGCGACAACCATCTTCAACTTCTGGCAGCGGCGCTTCTACGATTTCAATGTGTGGAGTCCGAAGAAGGTCCGCGAGAAGCTGCGCTACATGCATCGCAACCCGGTGAAGCGCAGTCTGGTCCCGGCACCCGAGTTGTGGAGATGGAGCAGCTTCCGCTTCTATGCCCTGGGCGAGGCGGGCATCGTCGCCGTCAATGAGAGTTTCGGAATGCGGGCGCGGCTGGGATAGCGCGTCGCTCCCACCCTTTGCTCCGCGATGAAGCCGCTCCGCAAAGAATGGGGCACCCACATTCCTTTGGCCTATACTCCAACCCCCGAAAGGGTGGGCCACCCGCCCAATCAAAGCCGCGCTGCGCCTCCTTTTCCGCAAGCCTCGCGCTGTAACCCGTTCTATCCTCGACCGTCTAACCAAGTATGGGTGCAAACGCCCGGAAACCGGGAACTTTCCTCGGGGGAACGGGTTCTATCGCCAGTGAGGGACTTGTAAGTCCTTCAGGGGACAAGCAGTTGGGCCGTTCCAGGGAAGCTGCTGTTGTTACGGCGTTCGCATCCTGCTAAGTTTGGGGGCACTGGCCATGGGACATATGGCGGGAGCAGGGCGGGTGGGCGAACTAGTCAGCGCGTTAGCGGCGAGGTCGGAAGAAGCTTCGGTGGTCGAGGAGCTGAAGGCCGGCTCGGACGACGCGTACGCCTGGCTGATCGCGCACTACCACCAGCCGATCTATAGCGTGGTGCACCGCATCCTGGCCGATCCGGCGGACGCGGCGGACACGACGCAGGAAGTGTTCCTGAAAGTCTTTCGCGGGATCAAGCGCTTCGACGGGCGCTCCAGCCTGAAGACGTGGATGTATCGCATCGCCATCCACGAGGCTTCGAACCAGCGGCGCTGGTGGTTCCGGCACAAGAGCCGCGAGGATTCGCTCGAAGCGGAGGAATTCGCCGACGCGAACGGCAACTCGCACCAGAGCCAGCGGATGGAAGAAGCGCTCACCGATCCGGCGTGCACTCCCTTCGAGAACATGGCGCACGAGGAAGTGCGCGCGCGGGTGGAAGCCGAGATCCGGCAGGTGCCGGAACCGTACCGCACGGTGGTGGTGTTGCGCGACATCGAGCAGCTCTCGTACGAAGAGATCGCCGAGGTGCTGGATACGTCGCTGGGAACGGTGAAATCGCGGCTGATGCGTGGCCGCGCGGCGTTGAAGAAGCGCCTGGTGAAGTACGTGCGCGAGGCGGGGCCGAGCCTGGGAGTGGTGAGTGCGGAAGTCGTAGGTCCTGAAGATGCGCCGCAGGAGCGGGAGCGGAAGAAGCTGAAACGGCCTGCCGGCGAAGTCGAGGTATTACCGTGATGTCGAAACATACGTCCAGCAGCACGACGTGTAACGAGGCGCAGTCTCTGTTGTCAGGCTACGTGGACACCGCGCTCGCCGGCAGCCAGATGCAGGCGGTGCGCGAGCACCTGCGCGGCTGTGCCGCGTGTAACGCCGAGCACCACGCGCTCGAGCACGTGCGGACGCTGGTCGCGGCCGTGGGGACGCGGAAGGCGCCGGCCGACCTGGGGTTGCGCATCCGTTCGGCCATCTCGCGCGAACGGGCGGAGCGGCAACGCCGTTCGTGGCAAGGGTTCTTCGTCCGTCTACAGGACGACATGCGCGCGTTCATGCTGCCCGCGACGGCGGGGCTGCTCAGCGCCATCGTGTTCTTCGGCGTGCTCATCGGATTCTGGGCGATCCCGGTGATCTCGAATGACGTGCCCATCCCGAGCATGAGCTATGCGCCGCCGCAGCTCACCGCCATGCCCGCCGATTCGGTGGAGGGCGTGAACGAGCCCATCATGGTCGAGACCTACGTGGACGCCCAGGGACGGGTGGAGAACTATCGCATCCTGACCGAGGGCCTCGACACCAAGGCGATCGAGCCGCAGCTCGACAGCATCATGATCTTCACGCTGTTCCAGCCTGCCCGTTCGTTCGGGCGGCCGGCGCCGGGACGCGCCATCATCTCGTTCTCGAACGTGCACGTGAAGGGATAGGAAAAGAAGATTGCAGATTGCAGAATAAGAGCCGGCATTCGCGCCGCAATCTGACTTCATTCACCCTCCTGTCGTAAACTGTCCCTAGTCCCCACTGCATGCAGTTCTTGTCGGAGGCGTTTCTGGGCTCTCTTTCCCGTTTCCTGACCGCCGGCGCCGTGGCGCTCTCCATGGCGCTCGCGCCTCATGCCGCCGCGCAACAGACCACGAAGATCCGTCTGGACAGCAACGAGACGGTGTTTGCCACGCTCGCGGCGCTCAACGCCTGCGGTTACGACGCTGACCTCGCCGCCTCCGACCCGTTGCGCGCGCAGATACGCGCGCAGGTGGCGCAGAACGTGGCGCGCTCGGCAGATGCGCAGGTGGCGCAGCAGCGGGTGTGCACCTTCTACAACGACCACCGGCCCGAAGGTCCCAAGGGCGACAGCGCCAGAAATCATGCGCAGTACATCTCGCTGGCGCTCTACCTGAGCGAGCCGCCGCGCTTCCAGCCCATCGTGCGCGAGAGCGAGCTGCCGCCGGACGCCGCTTACGTGCTCGGCTTCGTACCGCTGCTGCAGCGTTTTTACGAGACCGCGGGCGTGCACGAGCTGTGGCGCAATCGCCAGAGAGATTACGACGCGCTGATGGAGCGCTATGCGGAGCCCATCACCAAGATGCGCTTCGATACGGACATCTACCTGAAGCTGGCGTCGGCGGGATACCTGGGGCGCACGTTCACCATCTACATCGAGCCGCTCGAAGGGCCGGGCCAGGTCAACTCGCGCAATTACGGTCCGGATTATTTCCTCATCGTGTCGCCGTCGGCGAAGGGGGAGCTGCCGATGCGGGACATCCGGCATACCTACTTGCACTTTATCCTTGATCCGCTGGCGCTCAAGCGGGCGACGACGATGAAGCGGCTGGAACCGCTGCTCGATTCCGTGCAAGCGGCGCCGCTCGACGAGAGCTTCAAGTACGACATCTCGCTGCTGGTGACCGAGTCGCTGATCCAGGCGATCGAAGCGCGCATGGTCCCCGGGGGCAAGAAGGCCGGTGCGCAGCGCGAGGCGGCGATGGAACGCGCGATGAGCGAGGGCTACATCCTCACGCATTACTTCTATGGCGGCCTGGAGGGCTTCGAGGCGAGTCCGACGGGATTGAACGACGCCTACGGCGACCTGCTGCACGACATCAACGTAGACAGCGAGAAGCGCCGCGCCCGCAACATCACGTTCAGCAAGCAGGCCGACCCGGAGGTCGTGGGCAAGAAGACGGCGCGTCCGTATGAGCGGACGCTGGACATCGCGGAGAACCGGCTGGCGGCGGGCGACGTGACGGGCGCGCGCACTTACGCGCAGGAAGCGCTCGACCAGCACACGGCCGACCCGGGCCATGCGGCGTTCATCCTGGCGCGCTGCGCCATCCTTTCGGGCGACACCGAGACGGCGAGGAAGTACTTCAACCAGACCATCGAGATGGCCAGCGAACCGCGCATGGTCGCGTGGTCCCACATCTATCTGGGCCGCATCTTCGACATGCAGGAGCAGCGCGACCAGGCGATCACGCACTACCGCGCGGCGCTGTCTGCGGGAGATGCGCGTCCGGACACCAAGACCGCCGCCGAGCGCGGGCTGGAGCAGCCGTATCAACCTGCGCCCCGCCGCTAGATCGAAGACGCACCGCTAGACTGGCCGCTAGACTGGAAGAGGAAACAAGGAATGCAAGCCACCCGCATCGCCATTGCCGTGTTTGCCGCAACGCTGGCGGCGTTCTCCCAGACGCCGGCTGCGCCCGCGTCCCAAGCTCCCGCGAGCCAGGCCCCGGCAAACCAGGCGCCCGCGAATCCGCCGGCGAAACCGGCGCCGCCGCCGGGCCAGACGCAATCCGCGCCGTTCCCTTTCACTTCGCAGACGGCGGCCACGCCGCCGACGCAGCCTGCGGGGACGAAGCGTCCGCCGCAAGCGAAGACGCAAGAGGAGATCACCGCCTACAACGCCATCCGCGGCATGCGGAACGGGCAGCAGGCGGAGGAGGCCGCGAAGGATTTTGAAACCAAGTTCCCGCAGAGCGAGCTGCGCGCGCTCGTCTACCAGAACCTGATGGACAGCTACCAGGCCAGCAACAGCGCCGACAAGGCGATCGAGCTGGGACGCAAGTCGATCGCGCTCGATGCGGACAATCCGGTGGTGCTCATCGTGCTCGCCAACGTGGTCGCGGAACGGACGCGCGAGAACGATCTCGAGCGCGACCAGCGTTACGCGGAGGCCACCAAGTACGCGCAGCATGGGCTCGAGACCATCGCCACGAACGTGGTGGTGTCGCCCGGCACCACGCCGGAGAAGGTGGCGCAGTTCAAGCAATTGCTGACCGCGATGGCGCACTCGGCGCTGGGATTCGTGGAACTGAACCGGCACAACGACGCCAACGCCGAGCGCGAGCTGCGTCTCGCCGCGCAGCTCAACACGGTGCAGCCCGACCCGATGGTCTTCCTGCGTCTGGCGATCGCGCTCGACCATCAGAACAAATACGCTGAGGCGCTCACGGCCGCGAACCGCGTGCTCGAACTCTCGCCCAACGGCGCGCTCGCCGACCTCGCGCATCGGGAAAAAGACCGCCTGGAAAAACTGCTGGGCGCAGGCGCGCCGGCCACGCCGATGACGACCGCTCCAGGGCCCACGGGGCCGACGACGCCGGCAACGTCGACGCCTCCGCCGCCGGGGGCGCAGCCGAATCCGCCGCCGCAAGAGAACCCCAAGCACTAGCGCCAGTCGCGATGAACAGATGAAGCCGCCCGACCTGAGCTTGAAGGAAGCGTCGAAGGACACGTCGAAGGACGGTCCGCTCGAAGCTGCGCTCGGGCACACCTTCCAGCGCCGCGAGCTGCTCGAGCAGGCGCTCACCCATAGCTCACACGCGCACGAGAGCGAGGACATGGGGGACGCGCGTCCCGCGCCGCAGCGCGACAACGAACAGATGGAGTTCCTCGGCGACGCCGTGCTGGGCTTCGTGACCAGCCGCGCGCTCTTCCAGCGTTTTCCCGGATACCACGAAGGCAAGCTCTCGAAGTTGCGCGCCCACCTGGTGAGCGCGCGCCATCTCGCGAACGTCGCGCTCGAGCTCGACCTCGGAAAATACCTGCGGCTCGGATACGGCGAAGAGAAGAGCGGTGGCCGCAACAAGGCGGCGCTGCTCGTCAACGCGCTCGAGGCATTGCTCGCGGCGCTCTATCTGGATGCCGGGCTCGAGGCGGCCGCGGGCTTCATCCTCGGGCGCATCGTCGAGCCGGAACTCGCGCGCCTCGGCGCCGAGGCCACGGAGACTTTCCCGGTGACCGACCACAAGAGCGCTTTGCAGGAACTTTTGCAGGCCCGCGGACGTCCACAACCGGTGTACGCACTGGTGAAGGAGGAGGGCCCCGAGCATCGCAAGACCTTCACGGTGGAACTGCAGGTAGCGGCGGACGGTCCGCGGAAGGAGCTGCGCGCCCGCGCCTCCGGTTCCACCAAGAAAGCGGCGGAACAAAATGCCGCGCGCAAGGCCCTCGAAAAGCTCGCTCCCGCATCCAATCACTAGCACGACGAGCGCAATGGCAACGGGCCCCCAGACCGACCGCGCGGATGCGCGCCCTTATTCCCTGGCGCTGCGCTCGTTGCAGTCCCTCGTGCTGAGCATCGTGGTCGCGCTGTTCATCGTGACCTTCCTCTTCCAGGCATTCCAGATCCCCTCCGGCTCGATGGAGCAGACGCTGATGGTGGGCGACTATCTGCTGGTCGACAAGGCCGTGTACGCCGAAGACGCTGCGACGCTGCTGCCGGCGCGGGAAGTGGAGCGCGGCGACATCGTGGTGTTCCACTACCCGGTGCAGCCAGAAACGTATTTCGTGAAGCGCGTGGTGGCGGTGCCGGGAGACCGCGTGCGCATGGTCGAGAAGCGCTTGTTCATCAACGGGCGCGCCGAGACGGCGGACTACGCCATCCATCGTGACCGCGGGCATGACGCGTATCGCGATAACTTTCCCGAGCTGCGCTTCGCGCCCGGTAACGTGGACGCGCGCTGGTGGCTGGACCTGCACCGGCTTACGTCGGCGTCCGGAGAGTTGGTCGTGCCCGCGGGGAGCTACTTCGTCCTGGGGGACAACCGCGACGACAGCCAGGATTCGCGCTACTGGGGCTTCGTGCCGCGCGCCAACATCGTGGGGCGTCCGCTGCTGATCTACTGGTCGCGCGGTGATGCCGCTTCCGCCGTGACGTCCGCACGGGGTGATACACTGTCGAGTCTCGCGTACGCGATGACCCACCTTTATACCCGCTGGGACCGGATGCTGCGCACGGTGCGCTAGCCCCCGCCCGCGGCGAACGGATTGCCCCGGACGGGAAGCCTCGTTGGCCAAAAAAGAAGCGGATAAAGAAAAGAAGACGAAGCCGAAAGAGACGCTCATGGAGTTCACCTCCTCCATGGCGGTGGTGCTCGTCATCGGGCTGTTCATCATCACCTTCAACCTGCAGGCGTTCGAGATCCCATCGAGCTCCATGGAGGACACGCTGCTGATCGGCGACCACGTGTTCGTCGACCGCGTGACCTACGCGCCCAAAGCGAATTGGCTTGGCCCGGCCGTTCCCTACCGCGAGATACGCCGCGGCGACATCGTGGTGTTCCTTTCCGTGACTGACCCGGGCATGTACATCGTGAAGCGCATCGTCGGGATCCCCGGTGACCGCATCCGGCTGCGCGACGGCGAGGTGTACCGCAACGGTGAAAAGCTGGACGAGCCGTACAAGAAGACGGTGTGCGACGACCGGCAGACGCCGTGCTACTCGCCTTATCGCGATAATTTTCCGTCGGTGCCGCCGCTGCAATCCGCCGTGCCGCCCACGCCGGAGTGGTCGCTGCTGATGCCGCTGAACAAAGGACCGGATGACGAACTCGTCGTCCCCAAGGAAAGCTACTTTGCGATGGGCGACAACCGCTTCGCGAGCTACGATTCGCGCTACTGGGGGTTCATCCCGCGCGAGAACGTGATCGGGCGGCCGATGTTCATCTACTGGTCGTTCGAGACGCCACGCGACCAGTACACGAAGCAGACGTTCCGCGAGCGCATCGCGTTCATCGGCCACGTGGTGCTGCACTTCTTCGATGAGACGCGCTGGCGGCGCACGCTGCGCATGGTGCGCTAGCCCATGGAGCGTTAGAGTTTAACGATGTTTCCTCGCAGCAAACGCGCCCGCGTGGTTGCCGCCATGGGCGTCGCCATCCTGCTGGGCATCTTCGTGCCGCCGCTGGTCACCGCGAACCGGCTCAAGGGACGCATTGCCGGCGCCATCTCCAACGCGCTCGGCCGCAAGGCCAGCTTCGGCGAGATCCACCTGCGGCTGCTGCCGCAGCCCGGCTTCGACATCACCAACTTCATCGTGGAAGACGACCCCGCGTTCGGCCCGGAACCGATGCTTCGTGCCGACGAAGTCACCGCCTACCTTCGCCTGACCTCGCTGTGGCAAGGGCGGCTCGAGGTCGCGCAGCTCTCGCTCAAGAACCCGAGCCTCAACCTGGTGCGCAACGAGCGCGACGAATGGAACCTGGCCGGGCCGCTCGAGCACGCGTCGCAGGCGCAGAACGCACCCACGGCCAAGCGCCGTCCGGAAGCGCGTTTGCGCTTTCCCTACATCGAGGCTTCGGACGGGCGCATCAACTTCAAGTCGGGGCAGGAGAAGAAGTCGTTCGCCTTCAGCGAGGCCGACTTCGCGCTGTGGCTGGCGAGCGAGAACGAGTGGCGGATGCGTCTCGAAGCGCGGCCCATCCGCACGGACGCGAACCTCAGCGACACGGGCACGGTGCGCCTCGAGGGCAGCGCGGTGCGCGGCGCCACGCTCAACGACACGGCGTTGCACTTCGACTTCGAGTGGGAGAAAGCCCAGCTCGGCAACCTGACGCAGCTCGTCTGGGGACGCGATCGCGGCTGGCGCGGCGCACTCGACGTGGACGGTTCCATCTCCGGGACTCCCCGCGAGCTGTTGCTCAGCGCGCGGGCGCGGGTGGGCGAGTTTCATCGCTACGACATCATCGTGCCCGACACGCTCAACCTGGACGCGCGCTGCACCGCCCACTACCTGGGCGACACGCAGACTCTTTCCAACATCGACTGCCACCTTCCCGCCGGGAACGGCGAGATCGCGGCGCGCGGCATGGTCGCGGGCATCTTTGTTGAGGGAGCAGGCGAGCGGCGCTGGGAGCTGAGTGTGAGCGCGACCGACGTGCCCATGCCGGAGCTGGTGCGCTTTGCGCGGCACACGAAAAAAGACATCCCGGCGGACCTGGCCGCGACCGGCGACGTGGACGCCGCATTCACCTACCGGACAGCCGCGGCGATCGCTGCCGCAGCGAAACCCGGGTTGAAAACGCGAGCGAAGGCGAGTGCGCAAGACGTGCCGGCATCCACGCATAACGTTTGGACGGGCGGCGGCGCCAGTTCCACGCTGCGCATCTCGGCCAATGCGCTGAGCCAGCCGCTGGAGGCCGGGCCGGTGCGATTCGTGCTCGGTCCGATGCCCGACCTGCTGTCCGCGCCCGCCGCGGCATCGCCGTTCCACCGCAAGCAAGCGGCGGCGGCGGCAGACGCGCCGGCCAGCGCGCGCCTGACCTTCGAGCCGTTCACCATCGCGCTCGGGGCCACGACGCCGGTCACGGTAGAAGGCCGCCTCGACCGCTCCGCATACGCGTTCACCGTCCGCGGCGATACCGACCTTCGCCGGCTTCTCGCGGTGGCCACGGTGCTCGGCCTGCGTCCGCCGCAGATGGACGCCGCGGGCAGCGCGCATCTCGACCTCGCGCTCGGTGGCGACTGGAAGGGCTTTGCTCCGCCGCTGGTCACGGGCAGCGTCCAGCTGCGGGGCGTGTCCGCGGAGATCAAGGGAGTGAACGCGCCGGTGCAGCTGAACAGCGCGCAGGTGGTGTTCTCCGGAAATGGTGTCGACGCGGTGGGACTGAGCACCAGCTTCACCGGTTCCAGCGTGATGTTCCAGGGGAGCGTGCACGTGCCGCGTGGCTGCTCCACGCTGCTCGCTTGTGCGGTGCGCTTCGAGCTGACCTCGCCGGTGTTGAACCTCGACGACCTCAATCGCCTGCTGAATCCGCGCTTTGCCGCGCAGCCGTGGTACCGGTTCTTCGTGGGGAGCACGCCGACCACCGGACTTCGCCGCTTGCAGGCTTCCGGCACGATCGGCACGCCGCGACTGGTGGTGAAGAGCGTGATCGCGAACCGCTTCTTCGCGTTCGTCGGGATGAAGGACGGGCGCGTGACGTTGAAGGACGTGAACGCCGAAGTATTCGGCGGCAAGCATTCCGGCACATGGACCGCCGACTTCAGCGGTAACACGCCGGTCTACACGGGCGAAGGCTCGGTGGAGAAGGCCGACGTCGCGCACCTGGCCGCGGTCATGCGCGATAGCTGGGGCGCGGGCGTGCTTACGACGGCGTACAAGTTCTCGGCCTCCGGCGACACGGCGGCTGACTTCGCCGGCAGTTCCATCGCTGAGCTGCGGTTCGACTGGCGCAACGGCATGCTGCGCCACGTCTCGCTCCACGGCACGCAACCGCTGCGCATCAAGAGCTTTACGGGGACGGTCGACCTGCGCGACGCGCGCCTTACCTTCCCCGAAGGCAGAATGGAGACGCCGGAAGGCATCTATACCGTGAGCGGCTCGAGCACATTCGCGCGCGCCATCGACTTCAAGCTCGCCGGAACACCGCGCAGCTACACCGTGACCGGCACGCTGGAGCGCCCGCGCGTGGTCACGCCGCCGGATACCGAGGCAGTACTGAAACAGTGAACCGCTGCGCCAGCGCCGTCGCTTCCCTCGCCCTCCTCCTTTTCGTTTGGGCCGGCGCCGGCGACTCGCTCGCGCAACAAGCAGCACCCTCCGACCAGAGATCTCTCGCCGACTCGCTCGAGCGCAAGGTCGAGTACCTGCGGACGAACGCCGCGAAGACGAAGCCCGATCCGCGCCCCACCGTCCTAACGAATGAGGAGGTCGACGCCTACATGAACTCGGGACGGCTCAAGGTCCCGAACGGCGTCTCGGACATCCACCTCACCACCACGGCCGGAGAAGCCACGGCGAGTGCGAAAGTGGACTTCGACCGGCTGCTGCGCGACGTTCGCAAAAGCAGCCTGTTGTGGCAGCTCTTTACCGGCGTGCACGAGGTGAAGGCGCGCTGCGGCGTGTGGGGCAAGGACGGCCTGGGAAACGTCCACGTGCAAAACGTTTGGCTCGATGGCCACGAAGTCCCGCGCGTGGCGCTCGAGTTCTTCCTCGAGCGCTACCTCAAGCCGAAAGTGCCGCAGGCTGCGCTCGACTCCCGCTTCCGCATGCCGGTGCGGATCTGGAGCGCGACGGTGACCAGCGGGAAGACGACGCTGGTGCAGCGGTAGTTAACGCCGCCGAGAGACCGTCTTAACCACGAAGGTCACGAAGTATCACGAAGGAAGCCAATTTGAAGGCCCTTCGTGTCCTTCGTGCCCTTCGTGGTCGAGGGGTCCTTCGCGAATCGCGTGTGTTATCGTTTAAGTTTCCGCACCTATCGCTGAGGGAACCATAGCAATGCCGCGCTACGAATATCGCAACATCCAACCTACGCTCGCCGCCGAGAAGGCGTACTCCGCGTGGATCGCGGAGCTCGACGCCGCGTTCTCGAAGCGCGACCCCGAGCACAGCGCGAACGTGGTCCGCAATGCGCTGCATGAGCTTTACCTGGGCCGCCGTTATGCGCCGCCGGCGGCGGAGATGCCGCTGGCGCAGCAGGCGCAAGTGCATTCTTTCGACCCGCGGAACGCATCGCTCGAGCCGGAGTACTACGGCGACGTGGACGCGCAGAAGTACGCCGAGCGCAAGCCGCTTATCTGGTTCTGGATGATGTACGACCGCTCGCCGGTGGGGCTGAACCATTGGCTCGGCTTCCGCGTGCGCGCGATGATCGCGAAGCACGTGCTCAAGCACATCGGGAAGAACGTGAAGATCTTCCACGGCGTGGAGGTCTCCTACGGCTACAACCTGAGCATCGAGGACGACTGCACCATCCACAAGTACGTTCTGCTCGATGACCGCGGCGAGATCGTGATCCACGCCGGCTCCTCGGTCTCGGATTACGCCAACGTCTATTCGCACGCGCACGACCTGAACGACGGGATGATCGTGGACAACGTGAAGACGGAGATCGGGCCGAAGGCGCGCGTGACGTACCACGCCACGGTGCTGAGCGGCGTGAAGGTGGGCGAGCACGGCATCGTGGGATCGATGGGCGTGGCGTCGAAGGACGTGGAGAACTTCCACATCGTGGCCGGCATCCCGGCGAAGACGGTGAAGGTGAAGTCGATCGCGCCGGAAGAAGCGCAGCGGGCTTTCGCGGAAAAGAAGGCGGCGCAGAAAAAGTAAGATGGACCTGCACTCTCTCGACATCTTCATGAAGGTCGCCGTGTTCCTGCTGGCGATCAGCGTGCACGAATCGGCGCACGCCTGGACGGCCGGCCGCTACGGCGACCCGACGGCCACGCTGCTTGGGCGCGTCTCGCTGAATCCCATCCGGCACATCGATCCGGTGGGGACGGTCCTGCTGCCGGCCATCGGCATCATCAGCGGCTTCGGCGCGTTTGGCTGGGCCAAGCCCACGCCGGTGGACCCGCGCAACTTCAAGGAGCCGATGAAGGCGGACATCATGACGTCCGTTGCCGGGCCGGCTTCGAACTTCATTCTCGTCGCCATCGCGTTCGGCATCGCCGCCGCCATCCTCGCCATCGCTCCGGCTGGACATGACAATCTTGTTCTCGCGGTGGAGCAGATGTTCCAAAAGGAATCGGTGAGCGTACCGGGCGGACTGAGCGTGCTCTTCCCCGTGATGCTGTTCCTGATGGAGATGATCTTCATCAACGTGCTGCTCGGCATCTTCAACCTCGTGCCGCTGCCGCCGCTCGATGGCAGCCACGTGGTGCGGCACGTGATGCCGGAGGAGATGCGCAAGGCCTACGACACCATCGGCATGATCGGCTTGTTCGCTTTTGTCATCTGGGGCGGACGGATCCTGGGGATGCTCATCAGCCCGGTCTTGGGTATCCTGTTCGGCATGCTCGGAAGGATCCATGGCTGACAGTATTTCCAAGAACCGGCGCGTGTTGAGCGGCATGCGTCCCACCGGCAAGCTGCACCTCGGCCACTTCGTGGGCGCGCTCGCCAACTGGGTGAAGCTGCAGCAGGAGTACGACTGCTTCTTCTTCGTCGCCGACTGGCACGCGCTCACCACCGATTACGCCGACCCTTCGAACGTGAAGCAGAGCTCGGTGGACATCGTGCTCGACTGGCTCGCGGTGGGACTCGACCCGAAGAAGGCGACCATCTTCATCCAGTCGCACGTGCCGCAGCACGCCGAGCTGCACCTGCTGTTCTCGATGGTCACGCCGTTGGGATGGCTGGAGCGCGTGCCGTCTTATAAAGAGGTCCGCGAGAACCTCGCCGACCGCGACTTGAATACGTATGGGTTCCTCGGTTACCCGCTGCTGCAATCGGCGGACATCCTTATCTACCAGGCGGGATACGTGCCCGTGGGCCAGGACCAGGTCGCGCACGTGGAACTCACGCGCGAGGTCGCGCGGCGGTTCAACGGCTTTTATCCGAAGAAGCCGGGCGGCGAAGTCTTCCCCGAGCCGCAGCCGCTGCTGACGAAGTCTCCGAAGCTGCCGGGCACCGACGGCCGCAAGATGTCGAAGTCGTACGGCAACACCATCATGCTCACGGACGCCGAGCCGGTCGTCCGCCAGAAGCTGAAGACGATGGTGACCGACCCGGCGCGCGTCCGGCGAACAGACCCGGGCAATCCTGACGTGTGCCCGGTCGGCGACCTGCACAAAATCTTTTCGAGCGCCGAGACCATCGCCAAGGTGGACGCCGGCTGCCGCTCAGCGGGGATCGGATGCATCGAGTGCAAGGGCTGGGCCGCGGACGCGCTGGTGCAGATCCTCGCGCCCATGCAGGAGCGTCGCAAGCAGTACGAGAACGACCCCAAGCTGGCGTGGGACATCCTCGAAGCCGGTTCGCAAAAGGCGCGCACCGCCGCCGAGGCGACTATGGTCGAGGCGCGCGCGGCGATGAACATGAGCCTGGAGTACGAAGCGCCGAAGAAAGATCAGGGCGCGTAAGAGTGCCGCCCCTTCGGGGCTCCAATCTTTTTCTCAACCCTTTCCAGCCCTTCCGGGCTGGGCTATTGGCGTCCGGCCCTTCGGGCCTCGTTCATCGGTAAGCGGACACCTGTATCAGCGCCGAAGGCGCGGTCGCCAGTAGCCCAGGGCGGTGGCCCTGGGTCGCGCCAAACACATTGCCAGCCCTGAAGGGGCGGCACATGCGAGGCGGCTGTGGAAAAGAATCCCCCTGGATGCATCGGTGTTCGCGCTACCATAACCTCAATGTCTGAGACGCAAGGGGTGCAGCCGCAGGCGCCGCCGCAAAAGCCGGCGAACGACTTCCCTTTTGCCGTTTCCGTGGCCGAAGTCTATGACGGCCCGCTCGACCTGCTGCTCGACCTCATCCGCAAGCAGGACATCGACATCTACGACATCCCCATCGCCACCATCACGGCGCAGTATCTCGCCTACGTGGAGCGGATCAAGCGGCTGGACGTGAACATCGCCGCCGAGTTCATCTACATGGCGAGCGTGCTCATCCAGATCAAGAGCCGCATGCTGTTGCCGCGCGACCCGACCGCGCCCGAAGCCGAGGACGATCCGCGCAACGAGCTGGTCAACCGCCTGCTCGAGCACGAGAAGTACAAGAACGCCGCGCAGATGCTGTTGCAGAAGCAGGAACTCGAAGGCGCGACGTGGTCGAATCCGTCGCTCAAGGAATTCAAGGACGACGAAGGCACGGACGCCGAGCTGGCCGTGGACATGGTGGACCTGGTCAAGACCTTCCAGCAGATACTCGAGCGCGCGAAGAACCGTCCTATCCTGCAGGTGAATGAAGATACGGTGACCGTGGCGGAGATGATCGAGTACATGCGCCGCCGGCTGATGCTCGAAGACCGTCCGGTGCGGCTGAAGCAGATGCTGGCGTCGGTGCACACGCGCGGCGCGCTCATCTGCGCGTTCCTCGCGATCCTGGAACTGGTGCGGCTGCAGGCCGTGTTGCTGCGCCAGGAGCGCGTGTTCGGCGACATCCTGATCAAGAAACACGAGATGTTCGATACTGTGATGGCCGAGCAGGCCGCCGTGAGGGACGATTGGAGATAACCGAGGAGTCGTTGGCCGGGACGGGTGCTGACCCGTCGCAGGCTGAAATGGAAACGAGCCAGCTCATGAGCACGCTCAAAGGCAAAGTCGAAGCCATCATCTACGCCGCCGAAGAGCCCGTCACCATCGACCAGATGGCGAACGCGCTCAAGGACGTGGTGGACGTCCCCGTCCCCGAGGCGGACCCGGATTCAAAGAAGAAGCCGCCGAAAGACCCGAAGCTGGCCGCGCTGAAGGACGCCATTCGCAACGCGATCCATGAGATCTCGCACGAGTTCTCGCTCGGCGACCGCGGCATCGAGGTCCGCCAGGTGGCCGGCGGATACAAGCTGGCGACCAAGCCCGAGCACCACGACGTAGTGCGCGCGTTCGCGAAATCGCTCAAGCCGCCCGTACGGCTCTCGCTGCAGGCGCTCGAGACGCTCGCCGTGATCGCCTACAAGCAGCCGGTCACGCTGCCCGAGATCAACGAGATCCGCAACGTGGATTCTTCCGCCGTCATCGGCACGCTCATTGACCGCAAGCTCATCACTACTGCGGGACGCAAGGACGTGGTCGGCCGGCCCATCCTGTACAAGACGACCAAGGACTTCCTGCTGCGCTTCGGATTGAAGGACGTGAACGAGCTGCCCAGCGTGGAGGAGTTCGAGAAGCTCGGCGCCGGGACCGATCAGGGCGACCTGTTCACCGGGCCGGCGGCCGATGCGACCGGCGTGCCGGATGTGCCCGAGGAAGCCGAAGAAGAAGCGGCTCCGGAGGCGGGAGACCTCGAGCCGGCGCAGTAGCCACCCAGACAATTGTCATTCCGACGACGCCCAACGGGCCGAGGAGGAATCTGCTGCGGCTGCGACCCAAACGAGTGGGCCGCCCGTGAAGCAGATTCCTCGTCGGCGCTTTGCGCCTCCTCGGAATGACAAGGGATGGTTTGTCCCATATCATCAAAGATTACCTATGGCCTCCGAGCGTCTCCAGAAGATCATCGCCGCTGCCGGCATCGCCTCGCGGCGCAAAGCCGAAGAGCTCATCGTCCAGGGACGCGTCTCGGTCAATGGAACCATCGTTTCCACGCTCGGCGCGAAGGCCGATCCGGAGAACGATCACATCAAGGTGGACGGCCAGGCGCTTCGCATGCCCGAGCGCTTCGTCTATCTCATGCTGCACAAGCCGAAGGGATACGTTTCCACGGTCAGCGACCCCGAGGGGCGTCCCACCGTGATGGAGCTGGTGCGCTCGAAGGCGCGCATCTTCCCCGTGGGACGGCTCGACTGGAACACCGAGGGCCTGCTGCTGCTGACCAACGACGGCGACCTCACGGCGAAACTGACGCACGCGTCCACGCACGTGCCGAAGACGTATCTGGTGAAAGTGGCGGGACAGCCGACGGGCGAGCAGATCCAGAAACTGCGCGACGGGGTGATGATCGGCGGCGAAGGCGACCCCGTCCCGGGCAAGCTGCACCGCGTGAAGACGGCGCCGGCCAGGATCCGCGAAGTGCGCGAGGGCGACAACCCGTGGTACGAGGTCATGCTCATCGAAGGCCGCAATCGCCAGATCCGCCGGATGTTCGAGGCCATCGACCACCACGTGGAGAAGATCAAGCGCATCCGTTACGGCCCGCTCGAGCTGGACGTGCCGCCAGGGACCACGCGCGAGCTGCGTCCGTTCGAAGTGGAGAAACTGAAGAGCTACGTCTCGGAGCCGGCAACCGCCGCGCGCGAGAGTGCCGGGCCGGGTGCGAGTTCCGGAGCCGGGGCGCCGCTGCCGCGGGCGGCGGGATTGCCTCCGCAGAAACGTTTTGGGAGATCGCAGAATCTCCGCTTCCGCGCCGGCGACCGCGAGGTGCGCGGCGGATTCTCGAAGGCGCGCAGCGGCAGCGACCGCAGTGGCGAGGCACGTGGCGAGCGTGGCCCGCGCGGCGACCGTCCTTTCTCCCCACGCGGTGCGCGCCCCAGCCGTCCTTTCGGCGCGGGCAAACCGTTCCGCACGGAAGGCGGACGCCCGCAGCGGTTGGAGGGTTCCATCCGTGCTGATTACGTGGAGAAAGAAGGGCGTCCGGGCGGCGTGAAGCGCTTTGACGCCGATGGCGCCGTCGCGCCGTTCGAGCCGCGGCCATCGAGCAAGAGGCCGTTCGGGAAGCCGGGCGGCAAACGCTTCGGCAAGCCGTTCGAGCGCGAAGACCGCGGCGCAGCCGGGCCGACGAAGCGCTTCAGCCGTCCACCGCGTCGAGAGTTCGCCGGCGGGGGCGCGGGTAGCGACCGTCCGCCACGGCGTGAGTTCGGTGGACCAAAGCGATTCGGAGCGAAGCCGTTCGGTGGACCGCGTCGCGAAGGTGGCGGCGGCAGACCTTTCGGCGGACCGCGTGGCGAAGGTGGACCCAAGCGCTTTGGCAAACCCTTTGGCGGTCCGCGGCGCGAAGGTAGCGGTGGCAGACCTTTCGGCGGACCTCGTGGCGAAGGCGGCCCGAAGCGCTTCGGCAAACCCTTTGGCGGTCCGCGGCGCGAAGGTGGGGGACCACGTCGCGAAGGCGCGGCGGGAAGATCATTTGGCGCGCCACGGCACGAAGGCGGAAAGTCTTTTGGGACCAAGCGTCCATTCGGCGCGGGCAAGAAAGCGTTCGGGGGGCCGAAGGAGTTCGGCGCGAAGAAGTCCTTCGGCGGGCAGAAGAAGTTTGGCGCGAAGAAGCCCTTCGGCGCGAGGTCGCCGGGCGGTCCGAAACGGGGATTCGGCGGCGGCTTCAGCCGTGGTACAAAAGGGCGGCGTCCTGAGGGCGACAAAGGATAAGGATGAAGCCGAGCGACAGCTGGAAGCACCTGGTTCCCGACCATCTGCGGAAGCTGGGCCCGTACACGCCGGGCAAGCCGATCAAGCAGGCGGAAAAGGAATCGGGCGTGGCCTGCATCAAGATGGCGTCGAACGAGAACCCGTTCGGGCCGTCGCCCCAAGCGCTCGAGGCGATGCACCACGCCGCGCTCGAGAGCAACCTCTATCCGGACAATGACGCCACCGAGCTGCGCGTGCAGCTCGCCCGGCGCAACGGACTCGAGCCTGACCAGGTGCTCGTGACCGACGGCTCCACCGTGCTGCTCGACCTCATCGCGCGCACGCTGCTCGCGCCCAGCCTCAACGCCGTTACCAGCGCGCGCTCGTTCATCGTCTATCTCATCGCCACGCGCGCTGCCGGCGGCGAACTGATCGAGGTCCCGATGCGCGGCGACAGCTATGACCTCGACGCCATCGCCGACGCGGTCAACGAAGACACGCGCGTGGTCTACCTCGCGAACCCGAACAATCCGACCGGCACGCTGTTCGACGCGGCTGCGACCAGGAGGTTCCTCGACCGCGTGCCGCAAAGCGTGTTCGTGGTGATCGACGAGGCCTACTACGATTTCGCCACGCACTTCGCGAAGCAGCGCAACGTGGACTATTCACATTCGCTGGACTACGTTCGCGAAGGCCGCCCGGTCATCGTGCTGCGGACGTTCTCGAAGGCGCACGGCCTCGCCGGACTGCGCGTGGGCTACGGCTTCGGTCCGCCCGAGATCCTTGCTTACCTGGAGCGCCTGCGCACCGCGTTCTCGGTCTCCGCGGTCGCGGAGGCCGCCGCAATCGCCGCGCTTGACGACACCGAGCACATCCGCAAGACGCTCGAGAACAACGACCAGGGCGTGCAGTATCTTGCGGAGAAGCTGAAGGGGCTCGGCTACCAGCCCGTCCCCACCTGGGCAAACTTTATTTACTTCGACGTTGGCGGCGACGCCGCCGCGTTGGCCAAGCGCATCCAGGCGGAAGGCGTGATCGTGCGCTCGCTGGCGCCGTGGGGCATCTCGACCGCGATCCGCGTGACCGTGGGCACTCCCGAGCAGAACCAGCGATTTATCGCCGCCCTGGCGAAGGCCACCGACCGCGCCACGGTCCAATAACCCAAAGGGCAAAGGACAAAGTAGGGCTGATTCAACGCTTCCTTTGTCCTTTTCCCGTGTTCTTTTTCCTTTCCCGCTGCTAACCGCTTCCTCGCCGCACCGTCTCACCTACCTGTGGGGGACACCATGAAACGACTTCTGTATGCCATCGCCATGACCCTGATGTTTGCGGGATTCGTGGCGCTCCAGGCCCAGACCAAGCATTCGCGCCACAACAACTGGGGACACGGCAACAGCGTGTCGATGAACAGCGACGACGCCGCGCCCGGCGATGCGTGCGACGACCACTTCGACGTGAGGTTCGACGACATGGACGTGTTCACCGCCGAGGAAGCGCGCACGCTCACGCCCGCCGAGTTCGCGCGCGGCCTCGACGTGCATGCGGCGCGCAACGGCGGCGTGCTCGTCCGCGGCTGGGACAAGAACGAGGTCCTGGTGAAGGCCTGCAAAGCGGTCGCGGCCTACGACGACAGTGACGCGAAGGGCATGCTCAGCCAGGTCAAGCTCGTGATCAACGGCAACCAGATCAGCGCCAGCGGACCGGAGTCCGACGACAGCCGGCGCTGGGCGATCCACTTCCTCATCAACGTGCCGCGCAACATCAAGCTCGCGATGGAGGCGCACAACGGCCCGCTCAGCGTGCGCGACGTCAACGGCACGATCAACGCTACCACGGTGAACGGACCGGTCGCCATCCACCGCTGCAGCGGCGAGATCACCGCCGAGGCGACCAACGGGCCGGTGAACGTGAGCCGCTCGAGCGGCAACATCCGCGTGCGCACGCAGAATGGCCCACTGAACATCGAGCTCGCCGGCACCGAGTGGTCCGGCTCCGGTCTCGACGCCAGCGCGCAGAATGGCCCCATCAAGCTGCGCATCCCGCCGAACTACAAGTCGGGCGTGGAAGTGAGCTCGCGCGGCTACAGCCCGTTCCACTGCGAGACCAGCGCCTGCTCGGGCGCGACCAAGGATTGGGACGACCGCAACAAGTCCGTGCATCTCGGCGGCGGGACGACGGTGGTCCGCATGTCCACCGTGAACGGACCGGTCTCGATCGTGAGCACGATGCAGTAGCGCGGAGACTACGAAGGACAAGGTACAAAGGGCAAAGTGGCGGGCCTCTTGCCTTTCCTTTGTCCTTTTTACTTTGTCCTTTTCCTTTCGGCTTAGGCGCGCGTCTTGGAAGGCGCTGGCGCGGTCACGAGGCCGAGCCGCGCCGCGCCATAGAGTCCGGCATCGCTGCCCAGCAGGGCGCGCGTCACGATGGTCGAACCCGGCTTCCCGGAAGAATCCGGCGGCGTGGTGGCGTTATAGACGAACGAACGCTTTCGCACCTCTTCGAGCAGCGCCGGCGCAAACGCCTCCCATGAACTGGAGACGCCGCCGCCGATCACGTAGATCGAGGCGTTGAAGATGTTGGCGAGGTCGGCGACCACGATGCCGAGCGCCCATCCCACCTTGCGGAAGATGGCGCGCGCGGGCTCGTCGCCCTGCACCGCCATCTGGTAGACGCTCTTCGCGCTGAACTCCACGTTGGCGTGCGCCGCGCGTTCCAACTCGGGCGCGGAGCCATCGGCAATGGCTTCCTTGGCCATCCGCGTGATGGCGGTGGCAGAGGCGTACTGCTCGAGGCACCCGCGATTGCCGCAGCCGCACGGCGGACCGTTCGGGTCCACGGTGATGTGCCCGAGTTCTCCGGCCATGCCGGTCATGCCGCGCCACACGTCGCCCGCGAGCACGATGCCGCCACCGACACCGGTTCCGAGCGTGAGCATGCACATGGAATCGTGGTCACGCGCGGCGCCGAGCCAGCTTTCGCCCAGCGCCGCCGCATTGGCATCGTTCTCGAGGACCACGGGCGCGTTCAGCCGCTTCTCGATCTCGTTGCGCACGGGATAATCGTGCCATCCCGGAAGGTTCGGCGATTCGCGCAGCATGCCCGTCGCCCTGTCGATGATCCCCGGCACGCCCACGCCGATGCCGGCCAGCTTGCCGGCGTCCTGGAACTTCACCGCCAGCTCGAGGATGACGGTGGTCATGTCGTTGATGACCTGGTCGCGTCCCTTGCCGACCTCGGTGCCGCTGGTGACTTTCTCGAGGAGCTTGCCGGAGTCGTCAACGGCGGCAACGCGCAGGTTCGTACCGCCGAGATCCACGCCGATGGCGAAGGATGGCATAACGAAAGTCTAGACTAGCATCCTGCGGCAGACGTTGTTGCGCAATTAGCACTTTGCAATTGGCACTCAGCACAAACCAATTGCTAATTGCCAATTGCTAATTGCTAGCTCTGGCACTTCCGGCAGTAGTGCGCGCTGCGGCCGGATATCACGATGCGCTTGATCGGCGTCTTGCAGCGGACGCACGGCTCGTCCTCGCGTCCGTAGACGCGCAGGTCGAACTGGTAATTCCCCCACTCGCCTTGCGCGTCGACGTAATCGGAGAACGTTGTGCCGCCGGCTTTGATGGATTCATTCAGCACGGCCTGCAACGCTTCGAACAGCTTGTGCAGTTCGGCGTGCGTGAGCGTCGTGCCGCGGCGCCGCGGCCGCACTCGCGCGCGGAACAGAGCTTCATCCGCATAGATGTTCCCCACACCGCTCAGCAGCTTCTGGTTCAGCAGCGCGCTCTTGATGGGCGCCTTGGTCCGCTTGAACAGCGCCGCAAAGGCTTCCGCGCCCACGTCGAGCGGCTCGTGTCCCGGCGCGCGGAAGCGGTCTTTGGCGATCGCCAGCTTGCCGAACATTCGCGGATCGACGAAACGCAGTTCGCGGCCCGAACTCAGCTTCAGCACCGCGTGCGTGTGCTTGGCCGTCTCTTTATCGGCGGGCACGACCGTCAGCGACCCGGTCATGCCGAGGTGCACGATGAATTGCGGGTGCGGCGCGGACTGCTCCTTCTTCGGAGGCGGCACATCGCCGCCTCGGCTCAGCTCGAACACGATGTGCTTCCCCACGCGGTGGACGTCGTCGATGCGCGCGCCTTCGAGCGTCCTCGCGATGGCGCGCGGCGGCGAGTTCAGCGTCTGCTTGCGGCCGCTGAGCCACACCGATTCCACGCGCTCGCCGCGCACGCTTACGGCCACCCCGCGCGCGATCGTCTCCACCTCCGGCAGCTCCGGCATGCATCCAGTCTAAACGCTGTGCGTGTTATCATTGCTTGTACAAGCCTGTCCGCCGACCCCCTTTAGCATCCTGAAAGAAAAAGTGCGGGCAAGACGTGTGCGCTAACTCCTAACTCCTAGCTACCAACTACTGATGAAAAAGGGCAAGACCGCGGTCATCGTGGGCGCGCAGTGGGGCGACGAGGGCAAAGGCAAGATCGTCGACGTCCTCAGCGAGAACTACTCCGTCGTGGCGCGCTATGCCGGCGGACACAACGCCGGCCACACCGTCATCATCGGCGGCAAGAAGTTCGTGCTGCAGCTCGTGCCCTGCGGCGTGCTGCGCGATGGCTGCCGTGGCGTGATCGGCAACGGCGTGGTGCTCGATCCCATGGCCTTCCTCAAGGAGGTCGCGACGCTGCGCGGCGTGGGCGTGAGGATCGACGGCAACCTGTTCGTCTCGAACCGCGCGCACGTCATCCTGCCGTATCACCGCATGATTGAGCTCGCCGCGGAGAATGCTCCCGGACGCGTGAAGATCGGCACCACGTCGCGCGGCATCGGTCCGGCGTACGAAGACAAGATGGGCCGCAGAGGATTGCGCGTCGTCGACCTGCTCGACAAGACGCTGCTGCGCACGCACATCCAGAACGCGTGCGCCGAGAAGAACATGATCGGGCACGCGCTCTTCAACTCCGAGCCGCTCGATCCCGACAAGATGTTCGAGGAGTACGCCGCCGCGGCCGAGCAGCTGCGCCCGTTCGTCACCGACACGGCGTCCATGCTGAACAAGGCCATTTACGCGGGCGAGAGCGTGATGTTCGAGGGCGCGCAGGGCACGATGCTCGATATCGACCACGGCACGTATCCGTTCGTGACCTCATCGAGCGCGACCTCGGGCGGCGCGGTGATCGGCACCGGCGTGGCGCCGAACGCCATCGAGACCGTGATCGGCGTGACGAAGGCCTACTGCACGCGCGTGGGCGGCGGGCCCTTCCCCACCGAGATCCACGACGAGGTGGGCGAGAAGCTGCGCGCCAAGGGAAACGAGTATGGCGCGGTGACGGGGCGTCCGCGGCGCTGCGGCTGGATCGACCTGCCACTCCTGCGCTACGCGCGCAACGTCAACGGCATCGACTGGCTCGTCGTCACCAAGCTGGACGTGCTCGACGAGCTGGGGGAGATCCCGGTGTGCACCGGTTACAAGGTCGGCGGCAAGAAGACGGCGGATATCCCGGCGGACGCCGGCGGCTACGAGAAGATCGAGCCGCTCTACGAGCGCCTGCCGGGCTGGAAGAAGCCGACCGAAGGCGTCACCGAGTTCAGCAAGCTGCCGGAGAAGGCGCGCGCGTACCTCGATTTCCTGGAGAAGGAGTCGGGCGCGCGCATCGGCATGGTCTCGACCGGACCGGACCGCGACCAGACGATGTACGTGAAGGAGTTCGTCGAGGTGGTCGAGGCCGCGCGGCCGGGAAAGACCGCCAAAGCCAAGTAGAATCGCTGTCTGACATCCGGAGGTCTTATGCCTTACGTGGACGGCTTCCTGCTCCCTGTTCCAAAGAAGAATGTTGCGGGCTACCGGCGGATGGCGGCCGCTGCCGGCAAGATCTTTCGCAAGCATGGCGCCATCGAGTTCCGCGAATGCGCGGG
Organism: Candidatus Korobacter versatilis; assembly: GCA_016185395.1. Taxonomy (GTDB): domain Bacteria; phylum Acidobacteriota; class Terriglobia; order Terriglobales; family Acidobacteriaceae; genus JACPNR01. The sequence goes on along the minus strand of JACPNR010000014.1, from coordinate 69,088 downwards.
CGACGACCTGAACAACAAAGGGATGCTGCCCTTCCCGCGCGCCGTCCGCGCGAAGCGTGGTGAGACCGTCTTTTTCTCCTACGTTGTGTACAAGTCGCGCGCGGACCGCGACCGCGCGAACGCGAAGATCATGAAGGACCCCGCCATCGCGAAGATGATGAAGAAGAAACCGCTCTTCGATGCCAAGAGGATGTACTACGGCGGGTTCAAGGTGCTGGTGGACGCATAACTACTTGCGGTCGATCACCAGCTGGCCGCCGTGCGCGAAGCTTTCCTTCTCCACTTCGATGAACGCCACCGTGGTGTCCTCACGCTTCGCGTTCAGCTCTTCGGCGACGACCTGCGTGATCCTCTCGGCGGTCTTGCGCTTCTGCTCGACCGAGCGGCCCTTGATCAGCGTGATCTCTACGTGTGGCATAGGTGCTCCTACTTCAGCTCGTTACTTCAATTCGTAACCCGCGAAGAAGTAGCTGAGCTCGAAGCGCGCCGTGTCCTCAGCGTCCGAGCCATGGACGGCGTTGTGCTCGATGCTCTCCGCGTACTTCTTGCGGATGGTCCCCTCTTCGGCGTTCGCTGGATTAGTGGCGCCCATCAGCTTGCGCCAGCCGCCGATGGCATCGCCTTGCTTCTCGAGTGCGAGCACGACGATGGGACCGCTCGACATGAAGGTGGTCAGCGAGTCAAAGAAGGGCCGCGCCGAGTGCACGGCGTAGAAGCCCTCGGCCTGCTTCTTGGTGATGTGCAGCATCTTCATCCCGATGATGTCGAAGCCGTTCTTCAGGATGAGGCTGATGATCTCGCCCTGGTGGTCCTTCTTCACCGCGTCGGGCTTGATGATGGCGAATGTCCGTTGCAAGGTTCTCATAAGTAAGTTCTCAGTTCTCGGTTCTCAGTTCTCAGAATTCGTGTGGAGGCGGACGACTCGCGCGCCAAGTCAGGCTCTCGCTCCGGCGCCCTTCATGGCCGCGACCATCGTCTCGCCCAGGTCGGCGGGAGATTTCGCCACGCGGATGCCGGCCGCTTCGAGCGCCGCGATCTTTTCTTTTGCCGTGCCCTTGCCGCCGGAGATGATGGCGCCGGCGTGTCCCATGCGGCGCCCCGGAGGCGCGGTCTGCCCGGCGATGAATGCCACGACCGGCTTGGTGACGTTCTTCCTCACGAACTCAGCGGCTTGTTCTTCCGCGGTGCCGCCGATCTCGCCGATCATGATGATGGCTTCGGTCTGCGGATCGCGCTGGAACAACTCGAGCGCGTCGATGAAATTCGTGCCGATGATGGGATCGCCGCCGATGCCGATGGCGGTGGACTGTCCCACGCCGCGCTGCGTGAGCTGGAAGACGGCCTCGTAGGTCAGCGTGCCGGAGCGCGAGACGATGCCGACGTTGCCCTCTTTGTGGATGCGCGCCGGCATGATGCCGAGCTTCGCTCTTCCGGGCGAGATGATGCCGGGACAGTTCGGCCCGATGAGCCGCGACTTGCGACTTTGCAGGAACTCCCACGCGCGCACCATGTCGAGCGCCGGGATGCCTTCGGTGATGCAGACGATGAGCGGCAGCTCGGCCTCGGCGGATTCCATGATCGCGTCCGCGGCGAACGGCGGCGGCACGAAGATGAGCGAGGCGTTCGCGCCGGTCTTCTCGACAGCTTCCGCGACGGTGTTGAAGATGGGCCAGCCTTCGTGCGTGGTGCCGCCCTTGCCCGGCGTGACGCCGCCCATGACCTTGGTGCCGTACTCCTGGCAGGCTTTCGCGTGGAAGGTGCCTTCGCGGCCGGTCAGGCCCTGCACGATGACCTTCGTGTTCTTGTCGACGAGAATGCTCATCGCTATGCCCCCCCCGCCGCCGCCGCGACGACTTTTTCCGCCGCGTCTTTCATCGTCTCTGCCACGGTGAAGTTCAGTCCGCTCTGCTTGAGGATCTCGCGGCCTTGTTCCACGTTGGTGCCTTCGAGGCGCAGCACCAGCGGGATGGCGATGTTCGTGGCCTTCGCCGCTTCGACCACGCCGGTGGCGAGCGTATCCACGCGCAGAATGCCGCCGAAGATGTTGATGAGGATCGCCTTCACGTGCTTGTCGCTCAGCAGGATCTTGAACGCGTTGGTGATCTGCTCGGCGTTCGCGCCGCCACCCACGTCGAGGAAGTTCGCGGGCGAGCCGCCGGCGTACTTGATGATGTCCATGGTGGCCATCGCGAGGCCGGCGCCGTTCACCATGCAGGCGATGTTGCCGTCGAGACGGATGTAGTTGAGCCCGTACTTCGAGGCTTCGACTTCGAGCGGATCTTCCTCGTTCACGTCGCGTAGTTCCTTCAAGTCTTTGTGGCGAAACATCGCGTTGTCGTCGAAGGTGATCTTGGCGTCGAGCGCGAGGAGGCGTCCGTCTTTGGTGACTACGAAGGGATTGATCTCTAGTAAGGATGAGTCCGTGGCTTCATACGCGCGGTAGAGCGCCTGCATGATCTGCACGGCGGAATTGATCTGTGGGGGCTCGATGCCGAGCGCGAACGCAAGATTGCGTGCCTGGAAGGCCTGCAGTCCCATGCCCGGCTCCACCCACTCCTTGAGGATGGCCTTGGGATCTTTCGCCGCGACCTCTTCGATCTCCATGCCGCCCGACTTCGACGCCATGAACACCGGCTTCGCCACCGCGCGATCGAGCACGATGCCGAGGTAGAGTTCGCGGTCGATGTCGAGCGTCTCTTCGAGAAGCAGCCGGTGGACGACCTTGCCCTCGGGCCCGGTCTGGTGCGTGACCAGCGTCATGCCGAGGATCTTCTTGGCGTGCTCGAGCGCCTCGGCGTGCGATTTGCCGACCTTCACGCCGCCGCCCTTGCCGCGTCCGCCGGCGTGGATCTGGGCCTTCACGACCACGCCCTTCGCGCCCGCGCCGAACAGGTCCTTGGCGACGCGCTCGGCCTCTTCGATGGTCACGGCCATCTCGCCGCGCGGCACCGGCACGCCATACTTCGACAGGATGTTCTTCGCCTGATACTCGTGGATCTTCATGGGTTTGGGAGCGCTGGATGGTGCAGAGTTCGGTCAGGAAACTTTTGATTGTATAGGACACGAGCCGCGAGTGGCTACTCTCGGCCGTGCGGTCCTGACAGTTGAGCCCGCCTCAATCGAGGGCCGAAGGCCCGGTCGCCAATAGCCCAGCCCGGAAGGGCTGGGTAGGCTGTGTGTATGATGTCGAGCCCCGGAGGAGCGGCACATGGCGCAATCGTTCACATGCGTGTATCTGCACATCATCTTCTCGACACAACAGCGACTGCCGTTGATCGCACGCGAAAAACAGGAAAAGCTCTGGAGCTACATCGGCGGCATCTTGAAGAACCATCGCATGAAAGGAATCGCCATTGGCGGAATGGAAGATCACATCCATGTTCTCGTTTCGGTCTCCTCTGAAGTAAGCGTTGCCAAGGTCGTGAACCTGATCAAATCGAATTCGTCGAAGTGGACGCGCGTGAAGATCCCGGAGTTCGGATGGCAGAAAGGCTACGCTGCGTTCAGCGTGAGCGTGTCGGCAGTAGAATCGGTCAAGAAGTACATCGACACCCAGGCCGAGCACCACAAGAAGCGTGATTTCAAGCAGGAGTATTTGGCGTTGTTGAAGAAGCACGGCGTGGAGTACGACCCGAAATGGGTGTTTGATTAGGGTGTCGCCCCTTCGGGGCTGGGGTTTCTTTGCATCCCTTACCCAGCCCTTCCGGGCTGGGCTATTGGCGACCGGGCCTTCGGCCCTGATCAATCTCGGCCAGAAACTCCTTGGCTAACGCAGGCTCTCCTGGAGCGTTTGGCCCGTGGATCGCGCAGTAATCCCGATACCGGGACAAGGGGCCAAATTCCTCCGTGATTCCCAGAGTCCTGCTCAGAGTCTCTATCTCTGACCCAAGTCTCCGCACTTCTTCCACAGCCTGAGACTGCACGCCTCTCGCGCTCGTGGGTGACGCCCTATCATTCTGGCCAAACAATCCCCACCTTCCCGAAGCACAATCCTTCAGCCCCTCAACAAGTTTGTCTTGAAACTCCTGCTCGAGCGCGCGGAGTTTCATCTCGAGTTTGGCGCTTCGCGAAGTCCGACTCATCAAATAACCACCGTCTCTTTGTACTCACCGAACACGCGCCGCATCGCGTCGGATATCTCGCCAACGGTGCAGTAGTTCTCGACCGCGCGGATGATGTGCGGCATGAGGTTCGCGCCGGAGCGGGCCGCGTCTTCGACGGACTTGAGCGCCGACTCGCAGGCTTTCTTGTCGCGCTTGGCGCGCAGCGCGTGCAGGCGCTTGACCTGCTTGCGCTCGAGGTCAGGAGCGTGCTGGAAGGTCGGCACGGTCTTCTCTTCCTCCACCTCGAAGCGGTTCACGCCGACGACCACAGCTTCGGCACGGTCCACTGCCTGCTGGTAATCGTAGGCGGCGTTCTGTATCTCCTGCTGCACGTAGCCGCGCTCGATGGCCTTGAGCATCCCGCCGAGCGCGGCGATCTTGTCGAGGTACGACTGCGCGCGCTTCTCGACCTCGTTGGTCAGCGATTCGATGTAGTAGGAGCCGGCGACGGGGTCCACCGTCTGCGGCGCACCGGACTCGTAAGCGATGATCTGCTGGGTGCGCAGGGCAACGCGCGCGGCGTCTTCCGTAGGCAAGGCCAGCGCCTCGTCGTAAGAGTTGGTGTGCAGCGACTGCGTCCCGCCGAGGACTGCGGCGAGCGCCTGGAGCGCGGTGCGGACGATGTTGTTCTCCGGCTGCTGCGCCGTCAGCGTGGAGCCTGCCGTCTGGGTGTGGAAGCGCAGCATCCAGGAGCGCGGGTTCTTCGCATTGAAATGGTCGCGCATGATGCGCGCCCACATCCGCCGCGCGGCGCGGAACTTCGCGACCTCCTCGAGGAAATTGTTGTGCGCGTTGAAGAAGAACGAAAGCCGCCCTGCGAACTTGTCCACGTCGAGTCCGGCGGCGATGGCGGCCTCGACGTAGGTCATGCCGTTGGCGAGGGTGAAGGCGACCTCCTGCACGGCAGTCGAGCCCGCCTCGCGCATGTGATAGCCGGAGATGGAGATGGAGTTCCACTCGGGCACGTGCTCGGTGGTGTAAGCAAAGATGTCGGTGACGATGCGCATCGCCTGCGCGATGGGATAGATGTACGTCCCGCGCGCGATGTATTCCTTGAGCACGTCGTTCTGCACCGTGCCGGAGATCTTCCTGACGTCGGCCCCCGAGCGCTTCGCGACGGCGATGTAGAGCGCCAGCAGGATGGACGCGGTCGCGTTGATCGTCATCGAGGTCGAGATCTGCTCGAGCGGGATGCCGGCGAAGAGACGCTCCATGTCCTCGATGGAATCGATGGCCACGCCGACCTTGCCGACCTCGCCGGCGGCAAGAGCGGCGTCAGAATCCATGCCGATCTGCGTCGGCAGGTCGAAGGCGACGGAGAGCCCGGTCGTCCCGTGGGCGAGCAGATACTTGTAGCGGCGGTTGGATTCCTCGGCGTCACCCATGCCGGCGTACTGGCGCATGGTCCAAAGCCGCCCGCGATACATGGTGGGCTGCACGCCGCGCGTGAACGGCGCCTGGCCGGGATAGCCGACCTGGGCGTCGTAGTCCCAGCCGTTATCCGCGTCGCTATTCGAGTCGCTATTCGCAACCCTGAGATCGGCGGGTGTGTAGAGCGGCGCGACCGGAATGTGGGAAGAGGTCTCCGCTTGAGGAGAGACGGCCTTGGAGTCCGGCTTTTCTTTCGGCTTACTCATCGGGACCGATAACTATAACCTCTGCATCAACCTCTGCATCCCTGGCGCCCTCCTGGCTTCATTGGCTTTTCCGCGCGCGCCAGAACGACTCGGCCGTGAACCAGGCGAACACCGCCGTGAAGACCGCCGTGACCGCCAGGTTCGCCGTGGTCCACCTGCCCCATTCCCGGACGAGCGCGGCCACGCCCAGGGCGAAGAACACGAAGAAGAAGACACCAATGATCTGGTGGAAGAGCTGGGTGACCGCCTGGCGCACGGCGCGGACGAACGCCTGAATGCCGCGCCAGAGAGCGGTGAGGAAGGTGGCGGTGTCCACGCCGCTGATACTACCAGCCACACCAGGAATCCAGAGTAGCCGCAGAATACGGCGCAACCCCGCGAAACTCGCGGCTGGGGGGCAGCATCCAATCTTCAAGCGCAGAACACCGTGCAGGACCGGCAGCAGAAATTGGGCCCCACGCCCCGTAAATCGCGGCGCCGGCCTGGGGGCGTTCTTAGGACGCCAAGGGCACGCGCCGGGGAGACAACGTTGGACGACCGACTCAAACACCTGATGAAGCAGCTTGGCGACGCCATCAACGAAAGCCTTAGCGAATCGGAGCCGATCGGCGACGCCATCGCCAAGATCAAGGCGCACGGTTACGACGTGTTCCTGGTGCTCGAGGCCACCATCGGGTTCAGCAAGCGCGACGCGGAGAACGAGGACGAACCCGCAGCCGAGCCGGTGACCGCCCCGCGCCGCGGTAATGAGTCCGACACGCAATTCAAGATCAACGCCCAGGACCTGAAGTTCCTGAAGTCGCTGCGCATCCGGGTGGAATAACCGGCCGCAAGGCCAAGGCCATCCGCGACTGCGGATGGCCTTTCTGGTACAGGCGCGTACCTTGGCCGCCACCACGCCGCCATTTTTCCTGTGCTATGCTCGAAAACTCGATCAGGCCGGCGGCATCTTCTCTAGCGGCCGCGGCCACGAATCGGAACGCCGATGAAAGACACCTTGGCAGTCCTGCTGGCCGGAGGCGCGGGAGAGCGCCTGTATCCCCTCACGCGCGACCGCGCCAAGCCGGCGGTGACCTTCGGCGGCATCTACCGCATCATCGACATCACGCTCTCGAACTGCATCAACAGCGACCTGCGCCACGTATACATCCTCACGCAGTACAAGGCGCTCTCGCTCAACCGGCACATCCGCGAGGGATGGAACATCGTGGCGCGCGATCTCGGCGAGTTCGTAGAGATCCTGCCGCCGATGAAGCGCGTGAGCGAGAACTGGTACCTGGGCACCGCCGACGCGGTGTACCAGAACATCTATTCCATCGGCTCCGAGCAGCCCAAGCACGTGCTCATCCTGAGCGGCGACCACATCTACAAGATGAATTACGAGCGCATGCTGCGCCAGCACCTCGATTCCGGCGCCGATTGCACGCTCGCTACCATCCTCATCGAGCCGGAGGAGACGTATCGCTTCGGCGTGGTGGAGATCGATCGCAACTCGCGCGTCGTCGGCTTCCAGGAAAAGCCGCAGAAGACCGACCTGCGCTCGCCCTACAACCCGCGCATGGTGTCGGGCTCGATGGGCGTCTACCTGTTCAACACGGACGTGCTCATCCCCGTGCTGCTCAAGGACGCGGAAGACCCCAACTCGTCGCACGATTTCGGGCACGACATCCTGCCCAAGATGGTGGACGAGTACAAGGTCTACAGCTTCAACTTCGTGGACGAGAACAAGAAGGAAGCGCTGTACTGGCGCGACGTCGGGACGCTCGAGGCCTACTACGAAGCCAACATGGACGTGGTCTCGGTGTCGCCGGTGTTCAATCTCTACGACAACGAGTGGCCGATCCGCACGCACCAGCGGCAGTATCCGCCGGCGAAGTTCGTGTTCAACGAGCCGGACCGCATGGGCACGGCGCTCGATTCCATCATCTCCAGCGGATGCATCGTTTCCGGTGGCGTGGTGCGGCGCTCCGTGCTCTCGCCGGATGTCCGCGTGAACTCCTACACCGAGCTCGACGACTCCATCGTCTTCTCGCACGTGAACATCGGCCGGCATTGCCGCATCAAGAAGGCCATCATCGATCGCGACGTCCACATCCCCGAGGGGACGGTCATCGGCTTCGACGCCGAGGCCGACCGCCAGCGCTATTTCGTCACCGATAGCGGCATCACCGTGGTCACGCGCGACTATTCCCTGTTCGAGAACCCCGTCACGGTGGACTACTTCACCAGCGAGTAGGCCTCGGAAGCAGAAGAAGCTGCGCGCGAGCGCAGCTTCTTGTCTTTCGGCCACTGTGGACTGTGCACCGTCCACTGTGGACTGCCCTCTACACATTGCACCTATCGAGCGGATGCGCGCCGTCGCCCGGAAGCGCCGGCGGCGTGGTGAACGACGGGTTGGCGAAGTCGAACATGTCGGTCAGGTCGTGCGCGTTCGCGTCGCGCTGCGTCAAGGGCGAGAGCCCAAATCGCTTCTCGATGAACTTCAGGAGGGAGGTATGGTCGCTCACCGTGTGCGACACGTAGTGCTGGCGCGCGAACGGCGACACCGCGATGAACGGCACGCGATAGCCGTAGCGGTCGAAGTCTCCGGCCGTGTCTCCCGCAACGAGCTTGGGCGGAATGTCGTCCGGCTTGACCGCGCTCGGCGGCGGCACGTGGTCATAGAACGCTCCACCCTCGTCATAGGTGAAGAACGTGACCGACTTCTGCCAGATCGAGCTGCCCATGATGGCGTTAAAGAACCGCCGCATGATCTGTGTGCCTTTGAAGATATCGTTGCGCGGATGCTCGTCGAGCCCGTTGCTCACGCCCGATTCGAACATCGCCACCTGCGGCAGGTTCCCATTCTGCAGGTCGGTGAAGAACTGCTCGCCGGCGACGACCTTGTCGGTGTGGCTGTTGTAGCCCTGGAAGAGCGCGTAGTAGGAGTAGGCGTGCGGCGCGCCCTTGTCCTGCAGGTAGATCTTCCACGTGATGCCCTTGTCCTCGAGCGCGTCGAAGATGGTGGGCGCGGCTATCTGCCGGTCGCCCGCCGTCTCGCGCAACGGACGGATGTATCCGTGGCTCGAGCCGGAAAGCAGGTACATGCGGTTCGGTTGCGTCGCGGTCAGCACGCTGGAGAAGTGGCGGTCGCTCATGGCGAACTGGCTGGCCAACTCGTAGTAGTACGGCAGTTCGTTCTCCGTGTAGTAGCCCATGGCGCGCCGGCCTTCAAAATCGCAGGCCGGCTCGGAAGTTGTCTGGCGCGAGTAGTTCGCCGCCGCGTAGACGAACCCATCGAGGGTCGGCGTGGGCCCGGCGGGGTCGTGGCGGTTCCAGCAGCGATGGCTCTCGTTCCACGCCGGGCTCAGGTTCTCGTGCTGGTCGGTGCCCATGTGGTGCGATGCGATGGTGGTGGTGTCGTCGTAGGAAGGGTTGGTCGCACCGCCCACAGGCAGGCCGTCCACCGTGCCGGGATAGCCCTTATTCGCGCGATAGTCCGGCAGCTTGCCGAAGTAATGGTCGAACGAGCGGTTCTCCTGCATGGTGAAGATGATGTGCTCGACGTCGTTGATGTCGCCGTTGCCGAGGGGAGGAGGCGCTCCGTTCCCGCCGCCGGCCTCGCCGCCGCCGGCCACCAATCCGCGGCAGCCGTTCGCTGCCGCCACCGCGCCGGCCGTGCCGGCGATCTTCAGGAAATCTCTGCGATTCACGCCCATGGCCTCGGCCTCTCCAAAACAGTCGCGTCCGCCCTTGGCAGACAGCAGAGTGGCACCCGGATTCCGCTCGTAGGCAGGCGGGTGCTGTTGACGAAGGTTTTAACCTCTCCGGCCGACCTATTACTTGCAAGTACCTGGCCAGAGGCAGCTCCGGAAACGCGCGGCCGGCCAAGCCCGCGCCAAAGTCCGTTCAAGTCATTGATTTGGTGAGGTATATTCGAGACGGTTCAAGGCCCTCGCGGGCCCAGTCCGTGGCGAAACTTCGGATGCACGCTGTGCAGCCCGCGCTTCCGCTACAATGCCGTTTCTTTCCTTACAGTTAGGGAACTTTCACGGGCCGGCTTCCGTACCACAGATCGGGGAAGCGGCACCACATGGGTTCCTGGGGAGCTCTGGTTGGAAGACGTCCAGGCAGTAGCAGGATTAGTCCGTCGCTGCGTTTCCGGCGACGCTGCTGCTTGGGAGGACATCGTGCGCCAGTATCAGCGGCGCATCTACAACCTCTGCTACCGCTTTACCGGCTCGGCCGACGAGGCCGAGGACCTTACCCAGGAAGTCTTCATCAAGATGTATCGCTCGCTCTCCAGCTACGATCTGGAGCGCGGCGCGTTCGTCTCCTGGGTGACCACGCTCACGCGCAACCTGCTGGTCGACCACTTCCGCAAGACCCGCCAGGAGCGCCTCACCGATTCGCTCGACGCCTCGCCCACGCAGGACGAGGACGCGCCCACGCCCGCCCAGCAGCTGGCCGACACCAAGGCAGGGCCGGAACAACGCGTGCAGAGCGGCCAGACGCAGAAGCTGGTGCAGGCGGCCCTGGGCAAGCTCTCGCCCGAGCTGCGCGAGGCGGTCATCCTGCGCGACCTCCAGGACATGGATTACCGCGAAATCGCCAAGGTATTGAAGGTCCCCGAAGGCACGGTGAAATCCCGCATCAATCGGGGACGGACGGAACTAGCCAGGCTCTTACAACGTACCCATAGGCAGGTGATGTGATGCCAGACCAAGGCCACAACCCGAATCTACCGAACGCAGCCATGACGCATGCCGAGTTCGAGGGCCTGCTGTGCGAGGCCGTCGACGGCACGCTGAGCCCCGCCGACCAGGAGCGCTTCAACGCCCACGGCGCCGGGTGCGACCTCTGCGCTCCGGCGCTGGCGTTCGCCCAGCAGGGCCACCGGCTGGTGCGCGGCCTCCCTGAGGTCGAGCCGCCGGCCTACTTGCTGCAGAAGATACTGAACGTCACCAGCGAAGTGCCGGCGCGCGCGCCGCGCCAGCAGGAATCGCGCCGCTGGACCGGCCTGCGCCCGTTCTTTGGGGTGGTGCTGCAACCGCGCTTCGGCATGTCGTTCGCCATGGCGTTCTTTTCCGTGATGCTGATGCTCAACGTCACCGGGGTGAAGGTCACCGACCTGCGCTACGTGGACCTGCGTCCGGCGGCGGTGAAGAGCAGCATGGTGCGCAGCTATTACGAGACCACCGGCCGCGCGCAGAAGTATTACGAGAACCTGCGCTTCGTGTACCAGGTGCAGTCGGCGCTGCGCGACCTGCGCAATGCGACCAATTCCGACGACACGCAGCAGGAACAACCGCAACCGCAGCAACCACAACCGAAGCCGCAGCAGCAACGCCAGCCCGGCGACAACACGAGCGAACAGCCGCAGCAGAACAACCAGCGCTATAGCGCGGAGCGTTCGCCCATGCAGTTGGCGGCAGCGCCAGCGAGCAACAACGTGCACCAGATCAGTTTCTGTGCTGACGACAGGAGAACCGCATGAACTGCGCCAACCATCCACAAACCCCTTCCACCGCCTTCTGCCGCACCTGCGGCAAGGCACTGTGCGAAGAGTGCAAGCGAGACGTCCGCGGCGTGATCTATTGTGAGGATTGCATCGTCGCGCGCCTTGGCGACACCATGCCTCCTGCCGCCCCGGCCGGCGCCGGCGCTCCGGGGACGCCTTACGCTGCGACCGTTCCGGGAGCGCCAAACCCGGCGCTGGCCGCCATCCTGGGCTGCATCCCATTTGGCATTGGCGCGGTCTATAACGGCCAATACAGCAAGGCCTTCGCGCACCTGATCACTTTCGCGCTGCTCATCGTCGCGGTGGACAACGCCGGTCCGGCGGAGCCCTTCTTCGGCATCGCCATCACGTTCTTCGTCTTCTACCAGATCTTCGACGCGTATCGCACCGCCAAGGCCAGGCAGCTCGGCCTGCCCGCGCCCGATCCGGCGGGCGTCTATCGCTCGCTCGGAATCGACGTCAACGCCGGCAACAGCCACAGCGCCGCCGCGACCGGCACGCCCATCGAGGCGCCGCGCACCGGCCTGCCCTTCGGGGCCATGGTGCTCATTGGCATGGGCTTCCTCTTCCTGCTCCAGAACATGGGCTGGCTCCAGTTCCGTTGGATCGTCCGCCTATGGCCGCTCATCCCCATCTTCTTCGGCGTGCGCATGCTGATGCGCAACCGTACGGCGGGGAGCTAGGGGATCGCTATGCGCAACCGCATCGTAGGACCGGTCTCGATGATCACCGTGGGGGTGCTCTTCCTGTGCCAGTACTTCACTCCTTACCGCTTTCGCCAGACCTGGCCGTTGTTGCTCATCGCCATCGGCATTGCGCTGGTGATGGAACGCTCGCAGTACGGACAATCTGACGGCGACGGCCAAGCCGCGCCCACGTCTTCGTCTACCGGCACCGATATCAATTCCGAGAAAAGGTGAACTCCATGGCCACTCCGACCATCACGCCGCCACCGCCAATACCGCCGCAAGCTCCGCCGCCGCCCGCGCCGCGCCGCCGCTCCTTCGCCGGCCCGGTGGTGCTCATCTCCATCGGCGTGCTCTTCCTGCTCGGCAACATGGGCGTGCTCGACAAGTACACGTTGTTCTCGGGCTTCGCCAAGTACTGGCCGCTGCTGCTCATCCTGTGGGGCGTGATCAAGCTGGTCGAGAACTGGAACGCGCAGCGCGAGGGCTATCGCAGCTCCGGCATCGGCGCCGGCGGCGTGGTGCTGATCATCTTCGTGATCATCCTCGGCTCGGCCGCGACCGGCATCATGCGCTTCGGCCCTGAGCTCCAGGGCAATATCGACGTGGACGGCAACGACGTCCCCTTCTTCCCGCTCTTCGGGAACAAGTACACGTTCACCGACAACAACAGCGCCGCGTTCCCTGCCGGCGGCTCCATCCGCGTGGTCAACGAACGGGGCAATGTGAAACTGACCGCGTCGAGCGACGATCGTGTGCACGTAGTCACCAACTACGTGGTCATTGCGCGTAACCTGTCGGACGCCAACAATATCCGCGGCGCTCGCGTCCCGGTCTTCACCAACGAAGGCTCCATCCTCGACCTCAGCTCCACCGGCACGAAAGGGGTGGACAACGCCGACAAGGCGAGCGTGAACATCGAGGTGCAGGTACCGCGCAAGGCTTCGGCCGAAGTGCAGACGCTGCGCGGCGACGTGCGCGTGATCGGGCGCGACGGCGACGTAAAGCTCTCCACCTCGCGTGGGGATGCGCAGGTCGAAGACGTGAACGGCAAGGCCGAAGTGCATCTTCGCCACGGCGATTTCGACGCCCGCAAGGTCTCGGGTGACCTCAGCGTCGAAGGCCGCGTGGACGACTGCAACGTCGCCGACATCGGCGGCCAGGTCGAACTCCGCGGCGACTACTTCGGGTCCATCAATGTGAGCCGCGTGCCCAAGCCGGTGCGCTTCAGTTCGTCGCGCACCAACCTCGAGATCGCCAAGCTCGATGGCGACATGCGGATGGAGTCCGGCGACCTGCGCATCAGTTCGATGTCCGGGCCGGTCACGCTGCGCACCCGCTCGAAGGACATCCACTTCGACTCGCTCACCGGCGACCTCACGCTCGACGACTCGAACGGTGAAGTCGAGGTCCACGTCTCCAAGCTGCCGGTCGGCAACATCGACATCACCAACCGTAACGGCCAAGTGCGGCTCACGCTGCCCGACAAGGGCAGCTTCAGCCTCGACGCCGAGACGCGCAACGGCGAGGTCCGCAGTGACTTCGGCGAGATCCGGACCGAGAACGTGCGCGACACCAACCACGCCAGCGGCAAGGTGGGAACGGGCGGCGGCACCATCCGCCTCCGCACCGAACACGGCGACATCGAGATCCGCAAGACGTCGATGCAACCACCGACCCCTTAAGCCAGCAGCAATAAAGGGGCCGTCCGCAATGCGGACGGCCCCTTTTACTTGTCCTGTCTAGTGGTCGCTGGGCGTGGAAGCTCCCCGCGGCACGGCCGCGCCTTGCCCATCCGCGCGCCACTCGAAGCAATCGTGGCCATCCACCTTCTGGTCCGCGATGGCGCGCCAGCCGGTCTGGTCGCCGAGCTCCATCATCACCGCGCGCGAGAGCCAGAGCGCGCCGTGCGCCGCGTACTTCTGCATGTGTCCGGCAACGTCGATGGCCTCGTCGGAGATATCTTCCATGTCCTTGTCTTCGGGAAAGACCACCTCGCCCGCGTTCACGCCGCAGCGCACGTTGAATGACGTCTTCAACTGATGGATGCCGTCGTTGAACCATGCCAGTCCCGCAAGCACTTCCTGCCCGGCCTTGACCGCGTCCTGCGCGGTGAAGAACGCGCACATGATGCCGTCCGGCGTCCACGCCACCTTCCAGATGTTGTTCGCCTTGAGGATGCGCTCCACGAATTTCTTGTACTCGGCAAAGGCGTGCTCGATGGTGAGCTTGTCTTCGCCGATCTTCATCTTCGTGGAGCCGACCACGTCGATGGAGAGGAACGCGAGATGGCGCTTCTCCTGGAAGAGGAACTTCTTCGCCTCGGCGTACTCACGCAGCATCGTCAAGCGGTGCGACGAAGCGCGCTCCATGTTGGTCATGGAGACGGCCACCGGGGCGGCGGTCTTCGCCCGCACGACCTTGGTCTTGGCCCAGTTCTCCGCCTTCACGAAAGGAAGCATCACGAGCTGCCGCAGCACGAAGGCGACCACCGTCAACAACACCAGCATGAGGTTCCAGCCGTTCACCACCATGCGGAAGGTGAACACGCTCTCGGCGACGCGCAGCACCGGTTCCACCAGCGCCTTGGCGTAGGCCATGAGAAACGTGCCTTCCACCACCTGCGGGCGGATGACGCCGCCCGAGATGAGGAAGTAAAAGATGAACGCCAGCGGCACGGTGAGCGTGGCGATCGACCACACCCAGCGCGCACTCTTTAGCGCGAAGTAGGTTGCCTTCGCTCCGCCCGTCACTTCCGGGGTGACGATGGAACGGGACGAGGCGATCCGCGGAGCACTCCCCGGCGCCGGCTGGATCACCGTCGCCGGCATCCGCGAGGACGAGACCAGCTTCGCCGCCGTCGTCTTGATGCCGCTCACCGGGGCGGGCGCTGCTGCGGCCGCGGCAACCGCCATGCCTTGCGAGATGGCTTGCGTGCGGATGTCCTGGGCGATGTGCCCGGAACTGAGCGAAGCCTGGATCTTCTTCAGGCGGTCGCGCACTTCCTGCGCCGTCGGCCGGAAGCTCTTGTCTTTCTTCAGGCACAGCGTGATGAGCAGGTCGAGTTCCGGGGGGATCTCGGGATTGATCTTCAGGATGGGCGTGGGCTCCTGGTTGAGCACGCGCGCCATCATCGCCTGCGGCGTCGCCCCATCGAACGGCATCAGGCCGGTGGACATTTCGTACAGCACCACGCCGAACGAGAAGATATCGGCGCGCGCGTCGATCTCGCCGCCCAGCGCCTGCTCCGGCGCCATGTGGCTGACCGTGCCCATGATCACGCCGACCTGCGTCTGGAAAACGGTCTTGTCGTCGGACTTGGTCTCCGGTTCTTTCAGCTTTGCCAGACCGAAGTCGAGGATCTTGACCTGGCCGCGCGGCGTGACCATCACGTTCTCGGCCTTCATGTCGCGATGGATCACGTTGTGCTCATGCGCCATCGCCAACCCGTCGGCCACCTGGATGGCGATCTCGCAGAGCTGGTTCAGATGCATCGGCTTGCCGTCGATGATCTTTTTCAGCGTCCGGCCGTCGATGTATTCCATCACGATGAAGCGCGTCTCGGCCTGGATGCCGAAATGATGGATGGTGATGATCGCCGGATGCGCCAGCCGCGACGCCGCTTTCGCCTCGCGCATGAAGCGCGCACCGGCTTCCGCGTCCGCGGAACTCAGCAATGTCTTGATCGCGACGGAGCGGTCGAGCTCCGTATCGGTGGCCTTGTAGACCACACCCATGCCGCCCTCGCCGAGCTTCGCGTCGATGCGGTAGTTGCCAAAATTCGAGCCAATCATCTGTCGTTCGACCTCGGGACCCGGAATCCCCTGGGAAAAGGCGGGAGTGTCCATGCAGTGTAGCCGCATTTCCCCCTACGGGAAAGCGTCAAAGCGAGAAAAAGGCCCCGCCCCGAAGGCGAGGCCATAGGCGCATTCCTTAGGGCCCTAGAAGCGGTAAGCGAAGCCGACCAGCAAGGAGCTCGACTTATAAGCGCCATTCGTCTGGCCCGCGCCCGCGGCGGTGGCGGTGTCGAACCAATCGTAGGCGATGAAGGGACGGAACTTGCCGAAGGTGCCGCTGATCTCCGTACCCACGCTGCCGGTGGTCCCCCATGCCGGGGGGGGCGGCGCCAGAGCCCTGAAGCCAGTCACCCGTTGCGGCCCGAAGGTGCCGTGGATGTCCAGGCGGAAGCGGTCCTTCTCGTACACCATGCGGCCGGTGCCAGCGATGCGCTGGTATTCACTCGGGGCAAAGAAGCCGCCCGAGCCAATGGCCTGCGCGATGGCGAGCGCCCCGTTGTCGTAACCGAAGATCTCCCAGCGGACGCCGCCGTCGATGGTGAGGTGCTCGCCGCGGTACCAGGTCGGCGTGACGTAGAGCGCCGCTCCGTTGCCGGCGGTGGAGAACTCGTTGGTGGCCAGCGCCGGCTGGAGCTGCGGCGAATTCACCGAGAACTCGGAGTGCCAGTACTCCACGCCGTAGTTGATGCGGTTGCGCCAGTTGTAGCTGGCATTCACGTCAAAGCGGTGCCGCACCACGTTCGCGGTGATGGCCAGCGGAGTGTAGTCCGCAATGTGGCGCCCCGCCGCGAACTCGAAGCGGAACCCTCCCTTGGTGATGATGGGGTGGATGTCGTAGACGAATTGCATCGTGCGGTCGCCCATCGGTGAACCGAACAACGTCTCGCAGGTGGCCGGCGTGAAGGTCTGAAAGTTACACGCCGAACCTGCGCCGGTGCCGCCGGCACCCGCGCCCACGATCATCTCCAGCCACGAGTTCGCGCGCCAGTCGAGCAAGGCCTCGGTCTCGAACGAGGTTGCCGAGTGGCCGTATTGGCCGATGAGCGGGTTCGAGGTGGTACCGTGCGTCACCACGTTCGCCACCGTCATGCGGAGGTCGGGAGTCACGTTGAACGCGAGCGAAGTGGAATAGCGCAGCTCGCGGTGGACGGTAGTCGGAGGCGTGGGCGGTACCAGCGCGGTCGCCGGCACCTCCTGATCGTCTTCCCATCCGAAAGCCACGCGCAGCACCGGCCGCGTTCCCTCGCGGATGTCGCGGCGCAGGTCCTTGGCGTCGCCATTGGTCGTCCCCGTGGTGTCGAGCAGGCTGAGCGCCGCCGAGTTCTTGCCGCGGCTGTGCTCCACGCCTGCCAGGGTGATGGCGGCGGTCGTCTTCGTCTCCGGCGTCAGCGCCTGCACCTGCATCAGCGGGCGCAGCGTGTTCGCCGCCTGGTCGAGGCGTCCCCACCAGTACAGCGTCTGGCCTTTGCCGAGACGCGCGTCGATGTCCGAGGGATCGAGCGCGAGCGCAACGTCATACGTCTTGACCGCTTCCTCGTAGTTGCGCGCGTACGAAAGCACTTTCGCTTTCTCGATCAGGATGGGTTTGTCCTTCGCCTCCGGCTTCTGCTCCGGCGGGAGGATGACGTTGAATTGCGCGAGCGATTCGCCGTAGCGCTTCGACCACGCCAGCACGCGCGCCAGTTCGAGGCGCGTCTGCACCACGTCGATGTTCGTCGCCGGCGGCTCCGGAGCCACTTCCGGCGCTGCGCGCTCGACCGGTTCCGGCTGCGGCTCGGGCGTAGTCGTCGTGGCCACTTCCACGGACGTCGGTTGTTCCGGCGTGGTCGGCTTGGTGACCTCCACCGGCTTGGGCTGCGCGATCGGCTTTGCGACTTCCACCGGCTTGGGCTGCGCGATCGGCTTTGCCACTTCCACCGGCTTGGGCTGCTCGATCGGCTTTGCGACTTCGACTGGCTTCGGCTGCTCGATCGGCTTTGCGACTTCAACCGGCTTCGGCTGCTCGATCGGCTTTGCGACTTCGACTGGCTTTGGCTGCTCGATCGGCTTTGCCACTTCCACCGGCTTCGGCTGCTCGATCGGCTTCGCGACCTCCACCGGCTTCGGCTGCTCGATCGGCTTCGCGACCTCTACCGGCTTCGGCTGCTCGACCGGCTTCGCGACTTCCACCGGCTTCGGTTGCTCGATCGGCTTCGCCACTTCCACCGGCTTCGGCTGCTCGACCGGCTTCGCCACTTCCACCGGCTTCGGCTGCTCGACCGGCTTCGCGACTTCCACCGGCTTCGGCTGCTCGATCGGCTTCGCGACTTCCACCGGCTTCGGCTGCTCGATCGGCTTCGCGACTTCCACCGGCTTCGGCTGCTCGACCGGGTTCGCGACTTCCACCGGCTTCGGCTGCTCGATCGGTTTCGCCACTTCCACCGGCTTCGGTTGCTCGATCGGCTTCGCGACCTCCACCGGCTTCGGCTGTACCGCCGGCTTCACGACGGGTTGCGGCGCAGGTTGCGCCCTGGCCACCTCGGCCTGCTTGATGACGCGGTTGTACTCGTCCACCGAGGCTTCGTAGTTCTCTCCCCAGGAGAGCACGCGGGCGCGCTCGAGGCGGGCCTGCATATTGTCGGGCTCGATCTGCAACAACTGGTCGTATTCGTGCGCCGACTGCTGGAAGTTGCGCGACCAGGAGAGCACGCGCGCGATCTGCAACATCGCCGCGGTATTCCGTGGCTCGCGCTGCAAGATCTCGTGATACAGGTGGATGGCTTCCACGTAGTTCTGCGCATCCGCCGCCGCCTGCGCCTGCTCCATCATCACCGCAATGACGTTGCGCGCCTGTGGACGCTGGTGCGAATCGAACGTCTCCGGCTGCAGGACTGTGGCCGTCTCCGCCGGCGCTGCTGCCGGTTTCGGCGCCTGCACCGCGGGTGTTTCCGCCTTGGCTTGTTCGGTCGCCGCCGCCTTCTTGCCGGCATCGTTCTTCACGCCCATCTCCTTGAGCGTGGCGCGCACTTCCTTGTCGTTCGGATTGCGCTTGAGCGCATCCTGGAACAGCACGACGGCCTCCTGGTCGCGGCCGCCCATCCAGTAAATGGTGTAGGCCTTGCCGACGATGGCGTCGTAAAGGTCGGGATGGCGTTTCAGGACCTTGTTGTAACGGTCGAGCGCGCCCTTGAAGTCATCCTGCCAGGAAGCGATCTTCGCCAGGCCGATCTGTGCCTGCACGTTGTTCGGGTCGGCCTGCAAGACGCTTTGATACTGCAGGGTGGATTCCGGGAGCTTGCGCGCGAAGGAGAGCACACGCGCGTACTCGAGCCGCATCGGCAGGTTCGAGGGACGGCGCTCCAGGTAACGCTCGTAAACGGCGACGGCTTCGTCGCTCTTCCCTGACCAGTACAGCGTGTTGGCGAGGCCGGAGCTGTAATCGGCGGTGTCCGGGTTCTTCTTCACCAGGGCGCGGAAATGTTCGATGGCGGCATCGTGCTTGCCGCTCCAGGAGAGCGCCTGCGCCAGCGCCAGCCGGGTGTCGTCGGCGGTGGGACGCATCTTCCACGCGATCTCCAGCCAGCGCGCCGCCTTCTTGAAGTCGCGCGGCGAGCCGTTCATGTAGATCATGCCCAGGTTGCTGGCGCGCGTGTAATCGGTGGTGAGGTCGGCCCCCGCCGCCATGGCGCGCTCGTACCCGGCACGTGCCACGTTCAGCTTGCCCTCCAGCGCGGCCTGGTCCGCCTTTCGGAGCAGCTCCTCGACGTTCGCTTTATCTCCCGCCTTACCGCCCGCCGGGGCCGCCACTACGGGCGCGACCACCGACAGCACGTAAAGCAGGAGTACGAGCGTCCGGAGCAGTTGGTTCTGCATTGTGCTCCTCCAAAAACTCTTTCTGTATCGCGTAATAGGCCTTCTTGAAATACGGTTCCGGTTTCACCGTCTCCCACGGCTTCATCGCGAGCGACGCGGGATTCGCGAGGGCCCCACCGGCAGGCGCCGGGAACGACATTGCCACTTGCATGGCGGTGAGGTTGTCCGGCGCGCCGCCTGGTTTCAACGCGAGAACGCTGATGTCCACCCCGGAGCTCGACGCCGTGCGCGCGTTGAGCGCGCCGTCGAACCCGAACCACGCCACGCGGCTCGAGGGATCGGTCATCAGCAGCTTGCCCCACGGGATGCGGGCAACGATGGCCTTGTTCTTCGAGTCCACGAACCACTCGGCGAGCGAGTCGTAGTCCGCCGCCTGCGCGTCGCCATTGCCGTAGCGCAACAGGCTGCGGCTGTAGCGCGTGCCCGGATAAGCCGTGCCATCACGGCCGTAGCGGCGACGGTTCGTCTCGACCACGAAGTCCATGAACGTGCCGCGCTGCTGCAGCGAAGGCGTGTAGCCGCGGCGGTAGCTGATCTCCGTCTCGTTGGGTACGCCTGGCTTCGGCAGCACCTGGTACGGGTTGTAGGTATCGGCGACCAGCAGCCGCGTAGCGGTAGGGTCACCGAGCAGCAGGAGGAAGTTCGCGCCGTTCTTCACGTCGAGTTCGCCGAAGGGCAAGCGGCGGATCCCCGCCGACGACGGCATCGTGTTGATGGCGACCGCATACATCGCCTTCGAGAAATCCGGCTTCGCGTCCTTCTTGCGGTCTTTCCCTGGACAATCCAGGCACGCGAGCGCCAGCCGCAGGTAGAGGTATCCCTCATCGGTGGCCGCCTGCACGCTGCGGATGGAGCGCGCGCCGTCATAACCATCGTTGAACGCCTTCGCGCCCGTGCTCGAGGTGTAGAGCGTGTTCTCTTTCGGCAGCGCCGACCACGCGGCAGCATCACCGGTGAACAATTTCCAGTTGCTGGTGTGGAAGCCGACGATGCCGTAGCGCTTTTCCGGATCGAGGTCGTTGAGCCACAGGTTCGCGCGGTCGACGGGGCTCTCGAAGTCCACCGTCAGCCAGTTGTGCTTGTACCACTCGTCCATCAGCTCGAAGAGCACGCCGCCGGCGCAGCCCGTCTCCTTGATGGTCTTGCCCAGCCGCACCAGGATCTGGGCTTGCTGCTCTTCGTTGTGCCCGCCGTGGTGCCATCCATACGGATGGAAGTGCGATATCCCCATCGAGCTCGGCATGCCGTACTCGGTGATGACCAAAGCGTGCGGAATGTGCGCGCGCAGGTCCTTCAGGTATCCGTAGACCGGGTTCAACCCTTCCGAGTCACGCGCGCTCAGGTACTGCGGGTCGAGCAGCAGAAAGTCGGGATAGTAGGGATACACGTGGTAGGAAGCGAAGAAGCCGGCATAGAGCGCGCCAGTCGCGCGGTACTTGGCTTCGTCGATGGCGGTGGCGTCGTTGTCGTCCTCGAGCCCCTTGGGGATGGAGAGCTGTTCACCCTTGCGGATGCGGAACTTCACCTCTTCCAAGTTGGTCGCTTCGGTGGGGTGCGTGAGCGGGTCCATCGGCGGCCAGTTGACGATGGCCACGGGATGCTGCCAGTTGTAAGTGTCGTACTCGTAGGCGACGAGATAGTCGAGCATCTCGGCGAACCACACTTCGGTCGCGGTCGCGCGCTGCACCGAGATGAACTTGCCGTCGAGCTTCGATTTGCCGCCGTTGATCACGTTGGTCTGCTGCGCGACCGAAGGCTCGAGCTCGCGGCCGAAGAGATACCCTGCCACGTTGGCGGAAATATCGTTCTCGTAGATGCCGTTGCCGCGGGCGCGATGCGGCGGGATGTCGCCGTGGCCGTGCACCGCGTCGATCACGTAGCGGATCTCGGCCTTGGTCTCTTCCACGAACTTCGGATCGTAGAGGTCCTTGTTCGGCGGGTCGCCGATCCACACCTGCTGCATCAACTGCATCTTGCCGCCGCCATCCAGGTAGTGCTTGTAGGCGCGGTAGAAGCCGGGCGGCAGCAGCGTGTACAGGCGGATGACGTTCGCGTTGGCGCGCGAAGCGTCGTCGATCCACTCCTTGTACATCAGCCCTTCGCTCGGCGGCTTCGAGGGGAAGAAGCCCGGCGCGCCCGGCCCGAGGTTGATGCCGTTGACGTAAAACTTTTCCCACGTGCTCCCGTTCAGTCTCCAGATAGAACCATCGGCCGAACGGAAGTGCACTTGCGTCTGCGCCGGCCGCTTGATCTCGGGCAGCACGGAGGGCACCGGGTCATTGAAGCCTTTGTTGCCGACCAGCTCTTCGAGCGCGATCTGCGAGGCCTTGCCGTAGTCGCGGTCGTGCAGCAACTGCTGATAGATCGCCGCCGCTTCCAGGTTCTTGCCTTGCTGCACCAGCGCGCCGGCCGCGAGGATGCGGACGTTCGGGTCCTGCCCGCGACGGCCGAGCATCTTGTTCAGCAGCGCGTAATCGATCTTCCCGCGCCCGGTCTCGAGCGCCACGAAACTCGCGCCGATCTGCGCCTCTTCCGTGCGGGGATCGATGCGCAGCGCGCGATCGAAGTAGAAGCGCGCGTCTTCAAAGTGGTTGAGCTTGAGGTTCGTCCAGCCCAGCATCACGATCACGTCGAGCGCATTCGGCGCCACCGAGTAAGCGCGGTTCAACTCCTCGAGCGCGTCAGAGTACCGGCCCTTCTGGTAACTCGCCACGCCGTTCTCGTAGAAGGGCCGGTACTGCGGCTTCCACTTGAACTCCCACATCGCCATGATGACGAAGAACAGCACCATGCCGATGACCACGCGGTTTGTGAACCAAGCCTTAAACTTCATCTTCCACCAATACGCGGCTCTCGAATCCCTTGTGCACGACCAACTCCCACTTGTTCAATCCAGTGAAGTACTGGATCACGCCCTGCGCGCGGAACAGCGTGACCATCTGCCGGTATCCCACGTTCTCGATCATGGCGAACAGGACCAGCATCAGGACGTCGCGCACCTTGGGATAGCGCCGCAGCGTGGTCTCCTCGAGCAGCACCGAGCCCACGGAGAGCAGCGTGCCGTAGCCGAAGGCCAGGAACATGAGCAGCAGGAACAACGAGAACGGCATCGCGCCCACCAGGAAGGTGAACGGGATGAGGATGGTGCCGAAGGCCTCGATCACGCAGCCCAGCGCTTCGACGTAGGCGTGGAACGGCATGCTGGCCAGTCCCATCATCCCGTAGCGCGGGCTGAAGATCATGTCGTTGTGCTTCATCACCGTCTGCATCAGGCCGAGCTGCCAGCGGCGGCGTTGCCGCGCCAGCATCCCCACGGTGTGCGGCGCCTCGGTCCAGCAAATGGGGTCGGTGGTGAACACCATGCGGTACTGGCGATGGTTCTTCTTGCAGAAGCGGTGCAGCGTCGCGATGATGTCGATGTCTTCGGTCACCGTGTCGCGCGAGAACCCGCCCGCCTCGAGCACCGTCTCGCGATGCAGCAGGCAGAACGCGCCCGAGCAGATGAATGTGGCGTTCAGGAAGTTCCATCCCGGACGCCCGAAGAGGAACGTGCGGATGTACTCCACCACCTGGCAGCGTTCCAGCCAGGTCTTGGGAAGGTTCACGTCGACGATGCGGCCGTTGCGCAGGGTGCAGCCGTTGGCGATGCGCACCACGCCGCCGCTCACGATGGTGTTCACCGTGGATTCGACCACCGGCGCCATCAGGCGGAGCAGCGCTTGCGGCTCGATGATCGAGTCCGCGTCCACGGTGCAGAAGTACGGGCTGCGCGCCATGTTGATGCCCGCGTTGAGCGCGTCGGCCTTGCCGCCGTTCTCCTTCGAGATCAGGATCAGCTCCGGCCGCTCGGGATTGAAATAGAACGCGAACACCGGCTTGCAGGTCGCCTGCGGGCGGTAAATAAGGTCCATGCGCAGCAGGTGGAATTTCTGCACCAGCTTGTCGACCGTGCCATCGGTCGAACCATCGTCGACCACGATCACTTCTTTTTCCGGATATTGGATCTCGAGCAGCGACATCACCGTCTGCACGATGGCGTCTTCTTCGTTATGCGCGGGAACGATGAGCGCCACCGGCGGCGTGACCGGGGATTCGAGCAGGTCGGCGTACGCGCCATGCGCCGCCGACTTGGCGTGCATGCTCACCGTGTACAGCGAGAAGACCATCAGCACGGTGTAGACCACGTTGGTCACCAGGAAATACACCAGGATGATGGCGTTCACGTAATCGAAGAAGTGGAGCACTGCGCTATGCATGGCTAATTTGTCCCCGCCCCTACGGCGCGCTGTTCCGCGGCTTGCAGCAGGCTGCGGGCCTTGTCGCCCACCGGTCCGCCGTCGTTGTTGGCGATCACTTCCATGACCGCGAGGAATTCTTCGGTGGGCGCGAGCATGAGCGCGTCCATCAGCAGGATGCGCGGCTCGGGCTGCGTCAGGCCGGCGACCGCCGCCGTCAGCAGGGACGCTTTGCCCATCAGCACCAGCTTCTTGGCCACCGCCATCGCCAGGTCGCGGTCTTCGCCGCCGTGCGCCAGCGCCGCCACCATGTCTGCCGTGAGGCCGGAGCGTTGGATCTCTTCCGAGATCTGCTCGCTCACGTACTGGTCTTTGGTGTTGATGAAGTACTTGTAGAGCTCGTTCGAGCCGGACGTCCCGAAAGAGGCGAGCGCCTTCACCGCCGCCTCGCGCACGCGCCAGCGCGTGTCCGAAAGCCGACGCACCATGTCGGGGACGAGTTCCGCGTAATAACGGTCCTGGCAGGCGCGCACCGAATGCAGCCGGACAAAATCGTTCTCGTCGGTCAGCAGCGCGCGCAGCGCCGCGAGCGCGCGCTTGTCGCGGAAGTGCTTGATGACCGCGCCGCAACGCGCCCGCACGTCGGCGAACTCGTCACGCGTCGCGCTCTCGAGGAAGGCGTCGTACAGCTCCTGCGGGAAATCGTTCTTGTTGAGCAGCATGTTGCGCGAGGCCTTGTTGCAGATCTCGCGCACGGTATCCACCACGAAGAAGCGCATGCGCCGGTTGGGGTGCGAAAGATACGGCACGAAATGGCCGAGGTCTTCCATGGTGTAGCAGACCAGCGCCGACTTAGTAGAGCGCAGCGAGACGTCGTTCTTCATCTCCACGGCTTTGAGCAGCTCTTCAAACAGCAAGGGGATGGCGGCGGGGTGGCGGTTGCGCCCCATCGCGGCGATGGCCACGCGGCGCACTTCCGGCGAGGCATCATGCAAACCTTCCGCGATGAATACCTGCGCGTACTCCGGTGCCAGGCGTCCCAGGGCCTCGAGCGCCATCGCGCGCGGCACGGCAAACACGCGTATCTTGCCGATGGAAGCCAGCACACCGCGGTCCACCGTCGTCGAGATCGACGCCTTTTCGCGGCGCATCGAGCGCTCGATCAACGCCTTGGTGCGGCGGCGGCCGAACACCTGCCGCGACCAGCGTTCCACGTAGCCCAAGCCGAAGAAGACTTGCGAGATGCGCTCGGCGTTATTAGCGTCTTCCTGCGCCAGCAGCATCTCCTGCACCGCATCGTGCTCGGCGCGCGTGCTGGCTTCGTCGAGCAGCACGATGGCGCGCTCCACGTTGATCTCGTTGTCCACGAATTCGGAGATCACGCGGGTATAGCGCGAGCGTGCCGCGTCCTTATCTTCGTAATACCGCTTACGACCCAGGCGGCGGTAGAAGATAAACATCAGGAACAACAGATTCACGCTCACGACTGTGGCCAATAACCACAGCACGAGCGAGGCAAGGTCCTCGATAAAAAGCAAGTAACGCTCCCTTGTGGTGTACGGCCGAAAAACCTGACGGCCCCACGTTCCGTCGTGCCGTTCCGCCTCGGAACGGCAACACGACCCCTGCGCAGACACCAAACCGACTGGAGTCCGACAGGGGGGAGTAACTGTCAGGATTTCACCTGGGCTGGGGTAGTTATTTACTAGAAAAGGGCGGGGAAAGCGAGCGATTTCTTGCGGACAATCGCGCCACACTCCGCCTCAGGGACGGCCGCCTTGGGCCCGTTTTTCGGCGATGAGGTGCCCGATCCGGTCCAGGACTTCATCGATACCAAGCTTGGTCGAGTCGATGACCACGGCATCGGCAGCCGGCACCAGCGGCGAGGCCGCCCGCTCGCGATCGCGACGGTCGCGCTCTCGCAGTTCGGCGACCACACTCTCGGGCTTGATCTCCGCGGTCTGCGGCTGCTGGCGGTAACGCCGGTCGCCGCGGACCGCGGCATCGGCATCGAGGAATATCTTTAAGTCCGCATCAGGAAAGACCTTAGTGCCGATATCGCGGCCTTCCATAATGACGCCGCCTTGTTGCCCGAGCGCCCGCTGGTGCTCCACCATCCATTGCCGCACTCGCGGGTGCACGCTCACTTTTGAAGCCGCGTCGGTCACGTCCAGCTCCCGTATCCGCTGGCTCACTTCGTGCCCGTCGAGCAGCACGCGGTTTCCGCCCAACGTCGGCTCCAACTGGATGCGCGACTTCTCCGCCAGCTTCACCAGCGCGTCCTCATCGTCGAAGCCCACATCGCCTTCGATGGCCTTGAGCGCGAGGGCGCGATACATCGCGCCACTCTCCAGGTTGACGTATCCCAGCGTGCGCGCGAGGCGCGACGCGATGGTGCTCTTGCCCGCGCCCGCCGGACCGTCGATGGCGATCACCAAACGCTTGTCTGCCCCTTCGCTCACGGCGCTCACGCACCCCTTTTGGCGCGCGGCCGGATATCGGTGCGCGCGGGGGTGATCTGGAGCAGCGTCCGCTGGCCAATGTGGACGAACGAAAGCTCGCGCGCCGACAGCAGCGCGTTCACCGCTTCCTTGATGCGCGAGCGCGGCGCCAAGTGCGCCAACACCGCCTCGACCTCCGCCGGCTCCGCCGCGACGGCCGCGTCCAGATACTTCGAAAGCATCGCCGAAAGCGCTTCCACCGAGGAGAGTCCGGCGCCTTCCTTCGTCTCCTTCGGCGCCCACCGCCCGAACGTGTCCCACACCGCGCCCTCATTCGGGTCGTGGCCCACGCGCGTGATCTTCAACCGCGCCCACAACTCCGCCAGCGCGCGGTCCAGCGCCGAGATGGACAGGTCGCCCTTGAGCAGCGTGCGCAACTGCTGCTTCCCCACCGGGCCCTTTTGCTGGATGACTTTGAATGCATCCGCCGCGAGCGGTGACAGTTTGTCTCCCTTGCTCGTGCCCTTCTTCTCCTGCGCCGCGACCAGCGCGTGGAAGTAGGAGAACAGCGACGCCGCGACCAGCAGGTTCGATTGTCCCAGCAGGTTCGATTCGAACGCGGACTTCTCGCGCAGCAGGCGCAGCATCAGCTCTTCCGCTTCGCGCGCGCGCGGATCGCTGAACGCGTGCTTCGCGTCCGGTAAACCGTCTTCGGAGCCGGTGAACGCGCCGATCCACGTGGGCAGTGGCAGCGCCGGCCGCACCGGATACACCAGGCACATCCCCACGTCCTCGAGGAACGCGCGCGCGTCTTCGAGCGTGCGGACAGCGTTGCCCGCCACGCGCCACTTTGCCTTGCGCTGCTGCTGGAGTTCGAGGTCGGTCATGAGGAAGCTGCCAGCCGCTAGTCGCTAGCCGCTAGGAGGAGCAAACCATTGAGGATAACACCCGCAAGAATGTGGGTGCCCACCAGAGCCGGTTTTGCTCGGGTGGGATCCGGAAGCCAGATCCGCTTGCCGCCGCTCATATGCGTTTGAACGCCCGCTGAATGTCCTTGAGCGAATACTTCAGCACCACCGGACGCCCGTGCGGGCACGTCATCGGCGCGTCGGTGCGCGAGAGCTCGCGCAGCAGCCACTCCATCTTGTCCTGCGCCAGCGGCATGTTGATCTTGATGGCGGCGTGGCACGCGATCGAAGCCGCGATCTTGCCGCGCACCTGCTCGATGTTCGTCGCCTGCTCCTCGCGCTCGAACTGGTCGAGCACCTCGTGCAGCAGCCGCTCTACGTCGCTCGCGTCGATGCCCGCCGGCGCGGTCTTCACCGCGACGGTGCGCGCGCCGAACGGCTCCGCGTCGAACCCATTGCGCCGCAGCTCGTCGGCTATCTCGCCGAACACCGCATGCTGCGCCGGAGAGAGCTCGAGCACCATCGGCATCAGCATGCGCTGTGATTCCACGCGCTCCGCCGCGCGCTGCTTCAGGATGCGCTCGAACAAGATCCGCTCATGCGCCACGTGCTGGTCGATGATCCACAAACCTTCGCCATTCACCGCCAGGATGAACGACTCGCGCAATTGCCCGAGCGGCTTCAGGGTCGCCAGCACCGGCTCGTCCTGGTCTACTTCTTCCACCGCGACGTCCGGCTCGCAGTCTGCCGTCGCCGGCCCAAACGTCTGCCGCGCCCGCGGCACCATCGGCAGCGCCGCGTTCGCGTCGATGGAGATGTCGCCGTCGAACTGCAGGTTCGCGTTGATGGCCGGCAACGACGGCGCTTGCAGCAGGAAAACATCGCCTTCCGCCGGCAGGCTTTCGACCGCCACGCCCGCGGCCGCGGCTTGCACGATGGCGCGCGCGCCCGGCGTGAGCGCCGCTCCCGCCGTGGGCTGCGCCGCTATCTCGCGCGTGAACTGCGGCACCGGACGCGCCTTCATCAGCGCGGCGCGCACCGCGTCGCGCACGAAATCGTGCACCGCGGTCTGCTGCCGGAAGCGCACCTCCGTCTTCGCGGGATGCACATTGCAATCCACCTCCGTCGGCGGCATCTCCAAGAACAGCAACACCACCGGGTAGACCGCTGACGGCAGCATGTTGCGATACGCGTCCGCGAGCGCGTGCTGCACCAGCCGGTCGCGGATCAGCCGCCCGTTCACGAACACGAACATCGAATTGCGGTTCAGCTTCTGTATCTCCGGCTTCGAGACGAAGCCGTGCAGCTTCAGTTCGCCCGGCTCGGGCGCGTGCCACTCCTCGCCGCGCGCAGCCATGCGCTCGATCACCCAGGGCGGAGGCAGCGGCAACCCGGTGCGGTCGAGCGATTGCTCGGCGGTGAGCGGGATCATCTGGTCGAGCGTGTCTTTCCCGAATATCTGGTAGAGCCGTTCGGCGTGCGTCGCCACGGGCGCGGCCACGAGCATCGCGTTCGTCGCCGAGTGCAGCTCGAAATATTTTTCCGGATGCGCGAGCGCGTAATGCGTGACCAGCTGCGCGATGTGCGAGAGTTCGGTCGTCTCCGCCTTGAGGAACTTCTTCCGCGCCGGGATGTTGAAGAACAGGTCACGGACCGCGATCGCCGTCCCCGCCGGCAGCCCGGCTTCTTCAATGCGCTGTATCTTCCCGCCCGCGATCTCGATGAGCGTGCCGGATCTTCCGTCCGGCGAATGGGTCTCCAGCTTCAGCCGCGAGACGCTCGCGATCGAGGGCAGCGCTTCCCCGCGGAAGCCGAGCGTAGAGATGTTCAGCAGGTCGTCGGCGTCGCGGACCTTCGAGGTCGCATGCCGCTCGAAGGCGAGCATGGCGTCGTCGCGCACCATGCCGCAGCCGTCGTCGGTCACGCGGATGAGCTTCTTGCCGCCCGCCTCCACGTCCACCCGGATGCGCCGCGCGCCCGCATCGAGCGCGTTCTCGAGCAGCTCCTTCACCACCGACGCCGGACGCTCCACCACCTCGCCCGCGGCGATCTTGTTGGCAACGTGCTCCGGCAGTACGTGGATGCGGCCCATGGGAGTCAGTGGCTAGCAGCTAGTGACTAGTGGCTAGAGTCTAGCCGCAGGAGAACGCGCAAGAACGTAGATTATTTTCACATGTCTGCGACGGAAACCGGCGTTTCACAGCTACTTCGCCGCGCCCGCCGACGCGCCCTTCGCCGCGCCCCGCCGCTGGTCGACCGCCGCGAGGAAGCCGGCGCGGTCTTTCTTCCAAGCGTTGTCCAGTTCGGCGGAGAACCCTCCCACCACCCACGGCGCGCGCGTCGCGACGGTGGCGAGCAGTTGCTCCACCTGTGCCTCTTTGCCGTTCACGCTGATCATGGTCCCGGTGCGCGTCCACACCACCGCTTCGTAGGTCTTCCCCGTGGGGATGAAATTCACCGAATGCTTGGTGATCTTCTTGTAGACCCACGCCGCATCCTCGAGCCGCGCGATGTTGGTGTGAAACGCGTTCGGCACCACCAGAAACGACGGCGTGAGCGTGGCCGCGCCGACCTTTTCACCGCCGCCGGTCATCTCCATGTCCAGTTGCGGGCCGTATTGGACCACCGCCGGCTCGCCGCCCAAAGTCTTCACGATGGGATGGCTCGCCGGATCGTTCATCCGCCGCGACCACTTGTTCAGGTTCCACAGCGCCAGCGCGACCATCGGGACGCACAGTCCCAGGATCCACCAGCCGTCGTCGCGGTAGTCCACCGTGTCGAGCATGAAGGGCAGCAGCACACCCTGCCGCTCCGCCGGTACGTCCCGCTTCAACGCGGCCATCACGTCGTTCGGCACCTTGACCAGCGCGCCCTCGAGGTGCGTGTTCGTGCTGTTCGGCTTCGTCTTCAGCACCAGCGCGCGGCCGCCCACCCACGTGATCTGGTAATCGGCCTTCACCGCGACCACTTTCCCGTCCTTCTCCTCGACCTCCTGGAACCCGGACTCGAGCACTTCCGGCACGTCGAACTTCACGAAGTTGCGCGCCAGGTCGTCCGCGCTCTGCAGCTTCGCGATCTGCAGCGGGTCGATCGCCGCCGTGCCGCGGAACCAGTTCGTCAGGTATCCCCAGTTAAAGGCGACCACCGCCCCCACGATGACCAGGACGATCACGTTGATGGTGAGCAGGTTGCGGTTGCAGCGCCGTATCTCGCGCCCGATAAAGTTTTCCCACATGGCCTGAAGTCCCCTCTCGCGCCGAAGATGATGCGGAACATATCACCCTCCCGGCGCGCTTCTCCACAGGATTTTGCTTGTCCGCTGGAGCGCGGTAGGATTGCGGTCGCCGAGGCAAGGGACAGAAGCCATTCGCCACGGATTGCCGCGGATGAACACGGATCAGAAAAAGCAAAAAAAGAATGATTCGTGTAGATCCGCGAGATCCGCGGTGAACGGTTTGACCCACGCGTAACAAGGAGCCCACGATGATCACCGGCGTCCATGCCCTCATCTACGCCAAGCAGGCCGAGCAGGTGCGCGAGTTCTTCAAGAAGACGCTCAAGTTCCCCACCGTCGACGCCGGCCACGGCTGGCTGCTCTTCGCGCTGCCGCCCGCCGAGATGGGTGTCCATCCCACCGACAAGGACGGCTCCTACGACCTCTACCTCATGTGCGACAACATCGAGAAGACGGTGGCGGAGTTGACCAGGCACGGCGCGCGCTTCCCGCGCGGCATCACCACCGCCGGCTGGGGAAAAGTCACCGCTATCGAACTCCCGGGCGGCCTGGAGATGGGCCTCTACGAAGCGCGCCATCCGACCGCGCTCGGGCTGGCACGGCCGGCGCCATCGAAGGCGAAACCCGCGAAAAAGGCCGCCAAGAAGGCAGCCCCGAAGAAGAAATCCAAGCGGCGTTAGGCGCCGCGTTTACATTTTGTTCGGATTCTGGAACAAGGATTCTGTGTGTGGCTGATGACGTGCCAACGGCTTCACACCTGCTGAAGAACCTTCGTGGCCGCCTTTTCCCAGGCCTCCAGTGGAGCCGGATCCTTTCCGAACAGACCCGCTACAACCCGAACGACGTCAGAGAAGTAATCGACGACTACGCGAAGGGCAAACGCGACGGCCTCGTTGCTGCGACCAAGCTGAACAGTCCATTCCTTTGAGGTTAGGCCACCAACCCGGCCAGCAAGTACACTGAGTTGCCACTGGGAATATGTCTCATACAAGGGTAGAAACGCCTCGTACTTTGGACGAAGCACGTCGGGAAGTCGTGCAACCCTTTCCTCAAGAGTTGGCCAGCTTCCGATTACCTGAACCGCCATCGCCTCTTCCAGCATCTTGCGCTGCTCTTCGTTCAAATCCATGTACTTCAGCGCTCTCGCCAAACTCTTCACATCGTTATTAACCGTCATCAGGAGCACCGCAGCAAGTTCGTTATCAGCACCGACAATCATGCTGTTCAGTGCCGCCTCATACACCTGTACTGCGAGGACACTTGCTTGCAAACCATAACCAGACTTGGCCAGCCGAATCGTCGCTCTGGAGTCGTCATAAGCCTTGGCATAAAGCAGCGCCAAGACAAGCTCCTGCTTGCTCTGGCGCGGCAGTGTAGCGTTTCCAAGTATTGCGTCCCCGGCCTTGAGAAGATTGTCTGCGGTTGTTGCTAGCTCCCATTCATGGTTCCCCAAGCCAGGAAAGGCCGCCATCAGCTCCAGTTGATCTTCCTGCGGCTGTTCCACCGGCGTGGGCGCGTCGACCATCATGTCCACGGCCTTGGCCGTCTTGGGGAACGGGATGACCTCGCGCAGGCTCTCGCCGCCGGCGAGCAGCATGATGATGCGGTCGAGCCCGAGCGCGATCCCGCCGTGGGGCGGCGTGCCGTATTCGAGCGCCTCGAGGAAGAAGCCGAAGCGCTGCTTGGCTTCTTCTTCCGTCATACCGAGCGCGCGGAAGATCTGCCGCTGCACGTCCTGCCGGTGGATACGCACCGAGCCCGAACCCAGCTCCATGCCGTTGAGCACGATGTCGTAGGCCAGCGCGCGGACGGCGTCGAGGTCGCGGTCCTCGAGCACCTTCTCCATGTCCTGCTCGTGCGGCGAGGTGAACGGATGGTGCGCCGCGTTCCAGCGCTGGGCTTCCTCGTCCCATTCGAACATCGGAAAATCCGTGACCCAGAGAAACTTGTAACTCGCGGCGTCTTTCAGGTCCCCGTTGAACGCTCCGTGTTTCGCCGCATACTTGCGCGCCAGCTCCATGCGCAGATTTCCTGCCGCGGCGTACACCGCCATGCGCGCCACGCGCGTCTGCGCCGCAGACTTCGCTTCGCCCGCCGCCCCGCCCACCAGCACGATGAAGTCATCGGCTGCGGCTTTGGTCAGCTCGCGGATTTTCGTGACCGCCTCCGGCCACGATTTTTCGAGACGCTTCAAGTCGTCGATGAGCTTCGGCCCGGGCTTCTTCGTGAACAGAGCCTTGTTGTCGTCGCGCTCTTTTCTCGACAACTCGCCAACCTTGGGGATGCGCACCGCGACGAACGGCATCGCCGGATCGAGCTGCAGGGTCGTGAGCGCATCCGCGGGGAAGGAGGACTTCACGTCCACGAGTCCGGGCAGCCGCAGGTCGGGCTTGTCGGAGCCGTACTGCTCCATCGCCTGGTCGTAGGTCATGCGCGCGAACTTCGGCGGCAGCGTGATGCCCGCCGCCTTCCACGCCGCGCCCACGAAACCTTCGACGACCTCGAACACCTGCTCCTGCTGCGGATACGTCATCTCCAGGTCGATCTGCGTGAACTCGAGCTGGCGGTCGGCGCGCAGGTCTTCATCGCGGAAGCAGCGCACGATCTGGAAGTATTTCTCGCAGCCCGAGATCATCAGGATCTGCTTGAACAACTGCGGCGACTGCGGCAGCGCGTAGAACGACCCGTGGTGCACGCGGCTCGGCACCAGGAAGTCGCGCGCGCCCTCGGGCGTGGAGCGCGTGAGGAACGGCGTCTCGATCTCGAAGAAGCCGCGCTCGGAAAGATGGTTGCGGATGGCGAGCGCGACCTTATGCCGCAGCTCGATGTTGTGCTGCATCTCCGGACGCCGCAGGTCGAGATACCGGTACTTCAGCCGGACTTCCTCGTTCGGCAGCGTGGTGTCCGCGGGCGAGAACGGCGGCGTCTTCGCTTCGTTCAACAGGCGCAGCTCGCTGACGGCCAACTCGATCTCGCCGGTCGGGACCTTCCGGTTGACCATCTCGCCTTCGCGGACCTTCACCACCCCGGTCACCGCGATGACGTACTCGTGGCGCAGTTGCGAGGCCTTTTCGAGGACATCCTTCTGATCGGTGTCGAAGACGATCTGCGTGATGCCGGTGCGGTCGCGCAGGTCGATGAAGATGAGGTTCCCGTGGTCACGCCGCCGGTTCACCCAGCCCATGAGCGTGACCGTCTTGCCCGCGTCGGAGACGCGCAGCGCGCCGCAGGGGTGCGTCCGTCGAAGGTCGCCGAGATAGTCGAGCTGCAAGAGTGAAGGCCTTGGTAGTGGGATTCTCCGCGCGCAGCGGAACTTTCGATTATACGGATGAGGGCCAAAACCCACCACGGAGGCACGGAGACTGGGAGGAATTAAGGATCTTCATGGACCCCTTCGTGAAACCTTTGTGCCCTTGGTGTGCTGCTTTGGGGCCGTTCACACGAAGGACACGAAGTACACACGAAGGGGTCACCGCGTGGGACGTGTGAGAAAACCAGCCAGCTCTGCCCGCGGCACGTTCTGCTGCTCGCCCGAATCCAGCCGCTTCACCGCGAACGCGCCTGCCTTCACTTCGTTCTCGCCCACGATGATCACGTAGCGCGCGCCCAGCTTCACCGCCGTCTCGATGGACTTCTTCAGCTTGAACCCCTCGTCGCCCATCTCGATGACGGCGTCGTGGTGGCGCAGCTCGCGCGCCAGCTTCGCGGCTTCCTTGTTCATGCCCGAGCCGAGCGGGGCGATGTATGCGTCCGGCTTGACGGCGACAGCGTCGGCGGATTCGGTGAGCGACATCACCAGGCGGTCCTCGCCGATAGCGAAACCGATGCCGGGTGCGTGCGGCCCGCCGAGCGATTCGCTCAGGCCATCGTAGCGTCCGCCGCCGAGGATGGCGTTCTGCGCGCCCAATGTCCCGCTACGCGGGATGAACTCGAACGCCGTGCGCGTGTAGTAGTCGAGCCCGCGGACCAGCCGCGGATTCAGCGTGTACGCCACAGACATCGCATCGAGCAGCTCGCGTACGGCGGCGAAATGTGCGCGGCAAGGCTCGTCGAGGTAGTCGGCGATCTTCGGCAGCGTCTCGATGATGGGCTGGTCCGCCGGCACCTTGCAGTCGAAGACGCGCAGCGGATTGGTGACCGCGCGGCGTTTGCAGTCCACACACATTTTTTCTACGACGCCGCTCAGCGCTTGCTTCAGCGCGTCGTTGAAGCGCGCGCGGTCGCTCGCGCAGCCGATCGAGTTCAGCTCGAGTGTCCAGCCGGAGATGCCGAGGCGGTCAAGAAAGGTCGCCAGCAGCTCGAGCAGCTCGGCGTCCACCGCCGCTGATTCCGAGCCGTTGGCCGGCGGCCCGATGACCTCCGCGCCGATCTGGAAGAACTGCCGGTAGCGGCCCTTCTGCGGACGCTCCCTGCGGAACTGCGGCCCGATATAGAAGACCTTCGTCAGCCCGGGCCGCTCCCACAGTTTGTGCTCGATGTAGGCGCGCACCACGCCGGCCGTGTTCTCCGGGCGCAGCGCCAGCATCTGGCCCTTCTCACTCTCCGCCCGCGCGCGGTCTTCCCACGCAAACATCTCTTTGCCCACCACGTCGGTCTCTTCGCCGACCGCGCGCTGGAACAATCCGAGGTCTTCCAGGATGGGCGTGCGTATCTCGTGGAAGTTGTAGGCGCGGAAGACGTCACGCGCGGCCGCTTCCACGAAGTTCCACAACGCGGACTCCGGCGGCAGGATGTCGCGCGTGCCGCGGACGGCTCTTAGCTGTTGGCTCTTGGCTTTTGGCTCTTGGCCAGCCATCACTTCCCTACTTCCCGAAGGTACTGCTCTTTGTACTCCAGATAATTCTTCGCGTAGCGCATGATGGTCTCCTGCGTCGCCGCGTCGTCAATCTTCTTCCGGAACTTTCCCGGCACGCCCATCCACAGCGAGTACGGCTCGACCACCGTATTCTCGGGGATCACCGTCCCGGCCGCGATGATCGAGCCTTCCCCGATCTTCGCGTTATTAAGGATGACGCTCCCCATGCCGATGAGGCAACGGTCGCCGATGGTGCAGCCGTGCAGCGTGACCGAGTGTCCCACGGTGACGTACTCGCCCAGCGTCACGCCGTACTTGTGCCGCATGCCGTGCAGCACCGAGCAGTCCTGCACGTTCGAGTGCGCCCCGATGCGGATGGCGAACACGTCGCCGCGCACCACCGCGTTCATCCACACGCTCGCGTGCTCGCCCAGCACTACGTCGCCGATGAGCTGCGCGGAATCGTCCACGTAGCAACTCGCGGGGACCTGCGGTGACGCGCCTTGATAGGAGCGGATCATGGGGAAAGCGGAGACCAAGAAAACTAACACAACGGCGCTTGTTCTGAATCCAGAACAAGATGCAGAAAAAATCGCCAGCGAGCCGGGGGCGGGTATGGTTTCCTCCCAATATGCGCCCACTCACGTTCGCTGCGCTCTTGCTCGCGCTGGCGGCGACCCCGTTCGCGGCCGCCCAGGATTCTTCCACCGCCGCCATCCGCGGGACGGTTGCGGACGCGACCGGCGCCCGTATCGCCGGCGCCACCGTCACCGCGCAGCTCGCGAACACCGGCGCCACCCGCACCGCGACCACGAATAAAGCCGGCGAGTTCGTGTTCCAGTTCCTGCCGCCGGGCAGGTATACCGTCCGCGCGGAAGCGCCGCAGATGGCGCCGCAGGTGCGCAGCAGCGTGAGCGCCGAGGTGGGCGCCACCATCCAGCTCGACTTCACGCTCCGCATCGGCGGCCCGAGCGAGACCGTCACCGTCACCGCCGACGCCTCCGCCATCGAGACCCAGCCCAGCGGACTCACCACCGTCATCGGCGAGAACGAGATCGCGGAAGTCCCGCTCAACGGACGCCGCTGGCAAGACCTCGCGCTGCACACCGCCGGCGTGACCGAGGACCCGCGCGGGCTGACTTCAGCCTCCACCGGCGACCTCGCCTTCGGCGGCGTGCGCGGCTATCACACCACCTTCCTCGTCGACGGCGTCGACAACAACAACGCCTTCTTCGCCCAGGGTCGCGGACGCTACCGCGCGCCCTACCAGTTCTCCAACGAGGTCATCCAGGAGTTCCGCGTCTCCTCGAACACCTACGGCGTGGAGTTCGGGCGCTCGAGCGGCGCCGTGGTCAACGTGGTCACCAAGTCGGGGACGAACCAGCTGCACGGCAGCCTGCTCTACTACCTGCGCTCCAGCCAGTTCGCCGCGCGCAATCCATTCCTCACCAGCAAGCCGCCGGACCAGCAGCACCAGTTCGGCTTCACTCTCGGCGGCAAACTCGCGAGGAACCGCGCCTACTTCTTCGGCGGGTTCGACCAGAACATCTTCCGCTCGCCCGTCTCGGTGCGCTTCCTCGATAACACCGCGGTGCTGGTGCCGGGACCGAAGGACTACGAACCCAGCGACCAGGCTCTGGTCTTCGCCGCGGCCGCGCAGCTCACCGCCGACCAGGCCGGCGACTTCCGCTCGTCCCTGCTCGGCAACGCCGGCTTCTTCAAGTTCGACTACACGCTCTCGCCGCGCCACTCGCTCAGCGGACGCATCAACGTCTCGCGCTTCTACGGCGCCAACAACGTCTTCTTCGATCCCGCGAGCCCGCTCACCTACCGCGCCATCTCGGAGAACGGAGAGGAGCAGGTGAAGACGGAGAGCGCGTCGCTCGCGCTGACCAGCGCGCTGCGCGGCAGCATGATCAGTCACCTGCGCGTGCAATTCTCGCGCGACTTGCAGACTTCCTCCGCCAACACCGCCGACGTGCTCACGCGCATCGACCAGGTCATCGACGGCTTTGGCCGTTCCAACATCCTGCCGCGCCGCACCCGCGAGCACAAACTCCAGTTCGCCGAGACCATCTCGCTCGACACGCCGCGCCAATCCTGGAAGTTCGGTGGCGACGCGCTCTTCACCCGGCTCGAAAACTTCTTCCCGCTCCAGGCCGGCGGCGAGTACATCTTCGATACCATCCGCGTGAACCCGTTCTTCTTCTTCCCCGCCGTCTTCGGGCTGCGCATCACGCCGCTGCGCGCCTACGCCCACGGCGTCCCCCGCTACTACCTGCAGGATTTCGGCACCAGCGTCGCCCGCCCGAACACCAACGAGTTCTCGCTCTTCGTGCAGGACAACATCCGCGTCACGTCCCATCTGGCCGTCACACTCGGAGCGCGTTATGACCTGCAGACTTACTCCATCGACGACCTCGAACCCAACCCGCTCTGGCCCGGCTCCGGCGTGGTCCCCGTGGATGGCAACAACATCGCGCCGCGCATCGCGTTCGCGTATTCCATCGGCGAGAAACATCCCACCGTCATCCGCGGCGGCTACGGCATCTTCTACACGCGCATCCCGCAGATCTACACCTCCGCGGTCGAGACCGATAACGGACTCAAGCAGTCCGAACTCTTCCTCGACAACGCCGTCGCCGCCGACCATCTGCTCTTCCCCACGTATCCCGCGCCGCTCGCGTTGTGCGCGCCGCAGGCGGCGCAGTGCGTTCCGCCACCGAGCGTGGCCGCGAAGCTCACCACGCAGATCTCCACCTTCGCCCGCGACTTCAAGACGCCCTACGTGCAGCAGGCCTCGCTCACCGTCGAACGCGAGTTCCTTTGGGGGACTGACCTCGGCGTTTCGTATCTCTACGTCCATGGCACGAACCTCATCCGTACGCGCGACGTGAACCTGCCACCGCCGCAGCAGCTCGAGTATCCCGTCTTCGACGAAGCCGGCGCCTTCACCGGAACCTTCTTCACCGTGGCTTCCTTCGCCACCTGGCAGCAGACGCCTTCTTTCAGCTGCCCATTCCCGCCTTGCATCAACGACGTGCAGCGGCCCATCCCGCAGGTCGGCGCCATCGACCAGTTCGAGAGCGCGGTCTCGAGCGTCTACCACGGACTCACCGTCTCCGCGCGCCACCGCATGCGCGGCGGACTCTTCTTCCGCCTCTCCTACACCTGGGCCAAGGCGATGGACGACGGCCAGGACGCTCCCTTCGTCGCGCCGCCCGCCGTGCAGAACGCCGCGCAGCCCAAGCTCGAACGCAGCGTGAGTTCCATCGACCAGCGCAGCCGCTTCGCCGTCTCCTGGGTGTGGGCGCCCACGCCCTTCCACCGCGACCGTCCTATCCTGAAGCTGCTGCTCAACGACTGGACCGTCGCCGGCACCGTGACCTACGGCAGCG
The DNA here is from genome assembly GCA_016185395.1 of Candidatus Korobacter versatilis. Lineage (GTDB taxonomy): Bacteria > Acidobacteriota > Terriglobia > Terriglobales > Acidobacteriaceae > JACPNR01. Next base: position 30,501 of record JACPNR010000014.1, on the reverse strand, counting down.
GACGCCCGTTCAACGCGCGCATCGTTGGCGACGCCAACCGCGATACCAACAGCTCCAACGACCGCCTCCCGGGCGTCTCCCGGAACAGCTTCTACGGGCCGGATTACGCCTCCGCCGACCTGCGGCTCACCCGCCGCATCTTCCTCCACGACCGCATCACCGTGGACGCTCTCGTCGAATCCTTCAACGTGCTCAACCATCCCAACAAGCGCGTCGAGATCGGCGACAACGCCTTCCAGAACGCTGCCGGAGACTTCATCCAGGGCGACACCACGGTCAGCAATAAGGTCTACCCGGCGCAATACGTGCTGCGCTCCGGCTTCCTCGAGCCGAGGAACGCCTATGCCTCACGACAGGTGCAGTTCGGCTTGAAGTTAAAGTTTTAGGGGAAGCGCGGCACGCTCGCGGCGCGCCATATTAAACTTGACTTAGGCAGTAAACATTGCAATAACTTACGAGTCCAACGGGGCTGGAAGAGGGGTGTTTTTCAGTTGGCAGAAGTCAGAGTGCAAGAGGGCGAACCCCTCGAGAATGCACTGCGCCGTTTCAAACGGAAGGTGCAGCAAGAAGACATCATCAAGGAAGTGAAGCGTCATAGCTTCTACCTTAAGCCAGGCGAGAAGAAGCGCGTGAAAGAAGCTCTCGCGCGCAAGCGTAACCGCAAAAAAGCTCGCAAGGAGCAGGATTGACGTTCGCGGGCCGCTGCTGCAAGGCGGCGGCCCGTTCTTTTTCATACCGCAGTCGTACAGCAGTCAGCAGTAGAACGCGCCGCAGAGCGCGCGGGCCGGACCCCAGGTAAATAACAGAGCAGAGCAGCACCCTCATGCGGCGCCGCAGAGCGTCTTGAGGGCTAGGTACTAGGGGGAGGTAGGGTTCCCGATGGAATTCCAGGACAAGAACCTGAAGTGCGTGGACTGCGGTTCGGATTTTGTTTTTACCGCCGGAGAACAGCTGTTCTTCCACGATAAACAATTCAAGAACGAACCCAAGCGCTGCAAGGCCTGCAAGGGAAAACGCGCGCAGGCCCTCGGCATCGGTTCGGGCAACGGCTACCAGAAGGTAGAGACCAAGACGATGTGCTCCCACTGCGGCAAGGAGACCACCGTCCCCTTCAAACCCACGCAAGGACGCCCGGTGTATTGTCGCGAGTGCTTCCAAGGGAAGCGCGGCGCCTCGGCCAGCGCCGCCGGCACAGCCAGTTAGACCGGTCGCGGCACCCCGGCCTTCCCATACCATCGAGCGTGTAAGTGCGTCAGCGCGGCCCGCTCTTCATCGATCGTGTGGAGGCGGCCGACCCCGCCCGCCGCCAGGAGTCGCCCGCAAAACAAAACGCGCCCGCCGCAGCGGACGCGTTCACATCGGAACCAACTAAACCGCGCGCTTCATCTCCGCCTTCGGCTTCGCGCTCTCCGCTCCGCCGTGTGACGCCGCGTTCCTTGCCGCCGCTTTCGCGGCCTTGGCTTTGCCGTCGGCGTGCTGGATGAGCAGCACCTCGATCTGGCGCAGCAGGTCTTCCGTATTCATCGGCTTCACCAGCATGCTCTCCGCGCCTTCCTGCTTCCAGTCCGTACCCAGCATGGGATACGCGGTCAGGATGGCGGTTGCCGGCTTGTACTCCGCTTTCTTCGCCGCGCGTACCACGTCGTAGCCGGAATGCTCCGTCTCCATCTTCATGTCGGTGATGACCATGTCGTAGGCCGAAGCCTTGATCTTGCCGATGCCTTCCTTGGCGGAGATCGCGGTCTCCACGTCGAAACCGTTGATCTCCAGGATCGCTTTCAACGTGAGCAGGATTGCCAGTTCGTCGTCCACGAGCAGGATGCGGCGTTTCATGGTTCGCTCCAGGGGTCGGTTAGGCTTTCGAAGTCGGTGTGATGCAACCAGCAGCTACCTCGGTTGCAGAGGAAACTCGGCTGCGGGACTGCGCCCTATAATACTCCCGTGTCCAGTTACTATGTGTACAACTTCGGATGCCGCGCGACCCAGGCGGATGGCGCCGAACTAGAGCGCCAGTTCGCGTCCCAGGGCCTCCAAGCCGCTCCCAGTGAGGTCGCCGCCGATGTCGTGGTGCTGAACACTTGCACCGTGACCGAGGCAGCGGACAAGGATGCGCGTGCCGCAATACGGCGCGTCCATCGCGAGAACCCGGCCGCCCGCATCGTCGTCACCGGCTGTTACGCCCAGCGCGCGCCCGAGGAATTGGCCGCCCTCCCCGGCGTTTCCACCGTCGTCGGCAATTCTCATAAACACCGGCTCGCGAAACTCGTTGCGCCGGCGGCGTTCGTTCCGCTTGCTTCTCTGCACCAGCCGCCCCCGGTCCACGTCTCCGACATCTTCGCCCACACCGAACTGCTCGCCGCGCCCGTCTTTGATTCGGAAGCCATCGAGACCGCGGCCGGCGCGCATGCCGAACGCACCCGTCCTAATTTGAAGATCCAGGATGGCTGCGACAATCGCTGCTCCTTCTGCGTCATCCCGTTCGTTCGCGGACAGAGCCGCTCGCTCCCGCTCCCGCGCGTCCTCGCCGAGGTCAACGCGCTCATCGCCCACGGCTACCGCGAGGTCGTCCTCTCCGGCATCAACCTCGGACGCTGGGGTAACGATTTCGACCGCGCTGAGCATTTCGAAGCTCTGATCCGCGCCGTTCTCGCCGAGACCTCGCTCGAGAAACTCCGGCTCAGCTCCATCGAGCCCATGGACTGGTCCGACGAACTCATCGCGCTCGTCGCGACTTCGCCGCGCCTCGCCAAGCACGTGCACGCGCCGCTGCAATCGGGCTCCGACCGCGTGCTCCGCGCCATGCACCGCAAGTACCGCCCGTGGCATTACGCCGAACGCATCCAGAAAGCCCGCGCCGCCATGCCCCACGCCGCCATCGGCGCCGACGTTATGGTCGGCTTTCCCGGCGAGACCGAAGAACTTTTCGAAGAGAGCCGCGCCTTCATCGCGTTGCTTCCCTTCACCTACCTGCACGTCTTCACCTACTCGCCGCGGCCCGGGACGCCCGCCGCTGATCTCCCCGGCCAGGTGCCCGAACCGGTCAAGCGCGAGCGCAACCGCATTCTGCGCGCGCTTGCCGCGGAAAAGAACCGCGCATTCCGCGCCTCGTTCATCGGACGCGAGCTCGACGCCATCACGCTCTCACGCCGGTCGGGCGATGAGACCGAAGCGCTCACCGATAATTACCTGAGGCTGCGGCTCGTCGGCGACTTTGCGCCGAACCAATGGTGGCGCGCCCGCATCCAAGCCGTGACGCAAGATGGCCTGCGTGGGACCGCGGTCCAACCCGCCCTTTGACGCTATACTGACCAGTTTCGGGACATCCATGGCGACCGAACCGCCCGTAGTGTCGAACGAGACGCTGGTGCTCTATCGCGCCAGCGCGAAGCAGCGCCTCGAGAGCTTCCTGGGCAGTATCTCCGACTCGCCCCTGCACACCATGGCCGCCGCCGTCTTTGCCGGCGTTTTGCTCGTGGCCTTCACCCTCGGCTTGACCGAACTGCTCCAGCGCTGGAACCCGACCGGGCTGCTCGGCGACCTGTTCGAAGCCATGATCGCGGGCGCGCTCGCCACCGCGCTCGTCTGGCTGCTGTTCGACATCGCCCGCACCCGCCGCCGCCGTCTCATGGCCTACGTGCAGCAGGTCGCCGACCTGAACCACCACGTCCGCAACGCGCTCCAGGTCATCCGCTTCCAGACCGCGGTCTCGAACGACGAAGCCAACGCCGTGGCGCGCATCAACGAAGCCGTCACCCGCATCGACGAAGCGCTGCGCAACATGTATCCGCTCATCGTCGACCACGACCCGGCCGTCGCGAAGCACCTCGCCGTGTACGATCCGCTTTCCGCCGGGATCGCCACCGGCGAGCCCGCGGCCTCGCGCGCCCCCGACCTGCCCTGAGGCCCGGCCGCCGCGCACGCATGTTATAATCTTTAGGTTTCATGCCCTGTTTCATCCCTGCAAGGCACCCTGGAGGAACGCATCGATAAGAAGTTTATTCGCACCAATGAACGCATCCGCGCGCGCGAACTGCGCGTTATCGGCGCGGAAGGCGAGCAGCTCGGTATCCTGACCCCCTTCGACGCGCTCAAGATCGCCCGTGAGCGCAACCTCGACCTCGTAGAAGTCTCGCCGACGGCACAGCCGCCCGTCTGCAAGATCATGGACTTCGGCAAGTACCTCTACGAGATGGACAAGAAGGAAAAAGCGGCCAAGAAACACCAGAAAGTCATCACCATCAAGGAAGTGAAGTTCCGCATCAACGTGGACGAGCACGATTACCAGACCAAAAAGAACCACGTGCTGCGTTTCCTCGACGAGGGTGACAAGGTCAAGGCCACCATCTTTTATCGCGGCCGCGAGATGTCGCACCGCGAGCTCGGCCGTAAGATCCTCGACCGCCTGATGAAAGAGATCCAGGGCAAGGGCATCGTCGAGTTCATGCCGCGCATGGAAGGCAACACGCTCCACGCCATCCTCGCGCCGCCAAGGAAGTAGAGAGGGCACGGATTTATCCGTGCCGCCCCCGCACCAAATCTAGAGTGGGCTTTAGCCCCTGAGGGACGCAATGCCGAAATTGAAATCGCACTCTGGCGCCAAGAAGCGCTTCAAGAAGACGGGCACCGGCAAGGTGAAGCGTACGCACGCCTTCACCCGCCACATCCTGACTTCCAAGAACCGCAAGCGGAAACGCCAGCTCGATATGCCCACCTTGGTCTCCGCGGCCGACCAGGCCAAGATCAAGCGCATGATCCCGTATTAGAAGCTGTCAGCTCTCAGCACTCAGCCTTCAGCCAAAGCGGCTGCACGCTGGGTGCGAGCAGGGTTGGCTGAACGCTGACCGCTGAATGCTGAGAGGCTCCACAAAGCGAGTGAAGAGGCTTTCGAAGTCCTACTCGGACCTCCTGCCTCCAGCCGCTCCATGAAGGAAAGAAAAAGGAGAGCTCCATGCCTCGTGTAAAACGTGGGACCAAACGCCGCGCTAAGCGCAAAAAGATATTAGAGCGCGCATCCGGATATTTCTTAACCAAGTCAAAACTCTACCGCCAGGCAAAAGAGTCGGTCGAACGCGGACTCAAGTTCGCCTACGCCGGCCGCCGCATGAAGAAGCGCCAGTACCGGTCCATCTGGATCGTGAGCATCGGCGCCGCGGCCCGCACCCACGGACTCAGCTACAGCCAGTTCATCAATGGGCTGAAGCGCTCCGGCGTGGAGCTCGACCGCAAGATCCTCGCCGACATCGCAGTGAAGGATGCGTCCGGCTTCAAGGCGCTCTGCGACACGTCGAGGACCGCGCTGGCGCAGAAGACGGCGTAGAGCAGACTTCAGTCGTCAGACTTCAGTCATCAGGACTTGTCATTCCGAACGCGAAGCGTGAGCGATCTGCTTTGGCTTGTCACCGAACCGATGGCAGGAGTCATGGTGAGCGGAGCCCGCCGCGGCGGGCGGAGTCGAACTATCCCTACCGCCGGAAGGATCTTCCGTGAGGAGGTTTTTCCGCTCGGAATGACAAGCCCTATCGCTTTCCCGTAATCTCTCGACCAGCAGAAAATCCAGCGCCGAAGGCGCGGACGCCAATGGCCCAGGGCGGAAGCCCTGGGTGAGCAGGCCCATATTGTTCCCAGCCCCTTTAGGGGCGGCACAAGCGCGCGCATGTACACCGTCCCCCAACTCGCGGACTTCTCGGGACCCTCGCTCGACGCCGCCGTCCGCGACCTGCTCGCCGCGCTCGAATCCGAAGCCACCGCCGTCGTCGGCGAAACCGACTGGCGCGCATTCCGCGATCGCTGGATGGCGCGCAAGAACGGCATCCTCTCGCAGGTCAACGACCTCTGGCTGAAGGCCGCACCTGGCCCGCAGAAGCGCGACGTCGGGCAGCGCGTCAACCAACTGAATAAGAGCGTCGAAGAAGCCGTCGAGTCCGCCAAAGGCCGCGCCTCCGGCTCCTCCTCGTCGCTCGCTTCCGAAAAACTCGACGTCACCCTCCCCGGCATCCGCCGCCCGCTCGGCGTCGAACACCCGACCATCCGCACCATGAACACCATCGTGCGCGTCTTCCAGCGCATGGGATACTCCGTCGGCGAAGGCCCGGAGATCGAGACCGACTACTACAACTTCGAGTCGCTCAATTTTCCGCCGAACCATCCCGCGCGCGACACGCAGGACACCATCTTCATCGCCGGCCAGGAAAGGAAAGCGCAGCGCGACCGCCTGCTGCTGCGCACGCACACTTCGCCGGTGCAGATCCACACCATGGAGCGGCAGCCGCCGCCGGTGCGCATCGTCATCCCCGGTAAGGTCTACCGGCACGACACGCCCGACGCCACGCACTCGCCCGTCTTCCACCAGGTCGAGGGCCTCGTCGTGGACACGGGCATCACTTTCTGCGACCTCAAGGGCACGCTCGACCACGCCATGAAGGCGCTGTTCGGCGCCAGCATGAAGACGCGCTTCTTCCCCTCGTTCTTCCCTTTCACCGAGCCGAGCGCCGACGTCGCAGTGACGTGCTTCAAGTGCGGCGGTTCCGGCTGCCGCCTGTGCAAGCAATCCGGATGGATCGAGCTGCTCGGCGCCGGCATGGTCGATCCCAACGTCTACCAGTTCGTGCGCAAGAACGGATACGACCCCGCCAAGGTCTCCGGCTTCGCCTTCGGCATGGGCGTGGAGCGTATCGCCATGGCGATGTACGGCATCGACGACATCCAGTTGCTGTACTCGGGCGACGTCCGGTTCTTGGAGCAGTTCGCATGACCTACAACGCCGAGGCGCAAAGACGCAGAGATTTGAGGCTTGGTCCTCTCGGCGTACTCAGCGCCTCTGCGTTGGAGTTGGTTTTTAGCAAATGAAGATCCTCACCTCATGGCTGCGCGAGTTCGTCGACTTCAAAGCCGACGCGCAGACGCTCGCCCGCGACCTCACCATGGCCGGCATCTCGGTCGAGGCCATCGAGAAAGTCGGCGGCGAGGCCGTCTTCTCCATGGAGATCACCACCAACCGTCCTGACGCGATGAACCACTACGGCGTCGCGCGCGAGGTCGCGGCCATCTACGACCGGCCGCTCAAGCCCATCGTCGCCACGCTCCCAAAATCTGTGGCATCGCCAAAATCCAGGGTAGAGACGCCTGACAGGGCGTCTCAGGCACGACCAAAACTCAAGTTCGAGATCAAGATCGAAGACAAGCAGGGCTGCGCGCGCTACACCTCGCGCATCCTGCGCGGCGTGACCATCGGGCCGTCACCAAAGAAGATTGCCGAGCGCCTCGAAGCCAACGACTCCCGCCCCATCAACTCCGCCGCCGACGCCACCAACTACAACCTCATCGAGATGGGACACCCCACCCACGCCTTCGACCTCGACACGCTCGAAGGCGGCAGGCTCATCGTCCGCCGCGCCCGCGCCGGCGAGAAGCTCAAGACGCTCGATGGTGTGGACCGCAACCTGACCCCCGAAGACCTCGTCATCGCCGACGCGCGCAAGCCCGTTGCCCTCGCCGGCGTCATGGGCGGCTTCGACACCATGATCACCGAGCGGACGAAGAACGTCCTCATCGAGGCCGCCTGGTTCGACCCCGCGACGGTGCGCGCGATGTCGCGCCGCCACGGCATGCACACCGACGCCTCGCACCGCTTCGAGCGCGGCGCCGACTGGGGCGCCACTTCGCTCGCCGCCGCCCGCGTCGCGCAGTTGATTCTCGAAGGCTCCGGTGGTTCGCTCGATGGCGGCGAGATCGAGGCCGTCGGCCGTCACGTCAAGCGTCCCATGGTCCGCCTTCGTCCCAACGAGCTAGTGCGCCATCTCGGCCAGGAGATTCCCCCGGCGCGCGTTACCAGTATCCTCAAGCGGCTCGGTTTCTATGTCGCGATCCGGCCGCTCTGGACGGTCGAGGTCCCCACCTGGCGCCTCGACGTCGAGCGCGAGATCGACCTCATCGAAGAGCTCGCGCGCATCTACGGCTACAACAATTTCGAGAACACGCTCCCCGGCTTCTCCGGCTCGGTCGTCGAGCTCCCCACCGCGGAGAAAGAAGACACCACGCGCCGCACCCTCCTCGCCCTCGGCTACCACGAGGCGATGACCTACTCCTTCATCTCGCACGCCGACGCCGGCGCCTTCTCCGGCGCGCAAGCCATCGAGCTCGCCAACCCGCTCAACGAAGAGCTCTCCGTCATGCGGACGTCGCTCGTCCCCGGCATGCTCGAGATGCTCGCCCACAACCTCAACCGCGACGTGAAAGACGTCCGCCTGTTCGAAGCCGGCCACGTCTTTGAATTGAAAACGGAGTCGCTTGCCGGAAACGTGAACGAGGTCCCCGCCATCTGCCTGGGTGCCACTGGAGACGCCGCCACCGGCAACGCCGCGCCCGCCTCGGTGCACGCGCCCGCGCGCGCCTACACCTTCTTCGACATGAAAGGTGATCTCGAGGCGCTGCTCGCCGCGTTTGAGCACAAAGCGCTCTACTTCGATGCGAACGCGCCCGCGTACTACCATCCCGGCCGCTCGGCCCGCGCGGTGATGGACGGCGAGACGGTCGCGCGCTTCGGGCAGATCATTCTTCCCTCCGAGGTCGCAGCGAAGCGCAAGTTGAAGCAGGACGTGTTCATCGCCGAGGTCTTCGCCGACCGCCTCTACCGCCGCGCGCTCCGCGAGCCCCGGTACGCGCCGCTCTCGAAGTTCCCCGCCGTCGAGCGTGACTTCTCGTTCCTCATGCCCGACGACGTCAGCTTCGAACGCATCCGCTCCGCCGTCGACGCGCTCCACATCCCCGCGCTCCGCAGCTTCGCGCCTGCCGAGATCTTCCGCGGCGGCAGCGTTTCCGCGGGCAAACAGTCGCTGCTTCTGCGCGCCGTCTTCCAGTCCAGCGACCGCACGCTGCGCGACGACGAAGTCGCCGCCTGGTCGCAGCGGATCGTTCAATCGCTGACCGCCCTCGGCGGCACGCTCCGCTCCTAGCAAGTCAAACCCAAACAGGAGGAGGGGAGGACAGGAGGAAATCTGTTTTGTTCTGATTTCGTTCCCCGTCTTCCTCCTCTTCCGCGTCCTCCCTTCCTTCTGTCTTCATTCGATCTTCCTCCTCTCCTCCCCTCCTCCTGTTTTTATTTGACCTGTGCAGGACTACAATCCGCCGCATGGACCTCTCGCGCCGGAATTTCCTTCGCGTCGGCGGCATCGGATTGGCCGCGTCCGCTCTCCCGCTGCCCGCCTTCGCGCAAAGATGTGGCGAGCCGCCGCGCATGCCCAGTGGCCCCGGCGGCGTGTCGTATCCCATCCTGCTCAACGGTAACGAGAACCCTTACGGACCGCTGCCCAAGGTGAAGGCCGCGATGCCCGAGACGCTCGCGCTCGCCAACCGCTATCCCGACGCCAAGTACGACAAGCTCGTCGCCACCGTCGCCAAGACGCACAAGGTCAAGCCCGAGCAGGTGCACGTCGCCTGCGGCTCCACCGAGATCCTCAAGATGGCCGCGGACGAATTCGCTTCCGGCGGCGCGCGCCTCGTCGTGCCGCATCCCACCTTCGAGGCCATCGCGCACTACACCCGCGCCGAGCACGGCACCGTCATCTAGGTGCCGCTGCGCGCCGACTACGCCCACGATCTTCCCGCCATGCTCAAGGCCATGGGCTCCGGCCCGGGCTTGTTCTACATCTGCAATCCCAACAATCCTACCGCCACGCTCACGCCGCGCAAGGACATCGAAGACTTCATCAAGCAGTTGCCGCCGAACACCTACGTCCTGATCGACGAGGCGTATCACCACTTCGCCGTGCGCGCTCCCGGCTATGAATCTTTCCTCGACCATCCCGTTGCCGACGAGCGCGTCTTCGTCGCGCGCACGTTCTCCAAGGTCTACGGCATGGCCGGCCTCCGCCTCGGTTACGCCGTCGGCGCCGCCGACACCATCAAGCGCCTCGACACCGAGGAGCTCTATGACGACGTGAACTGCGTCGCGGCGCATTGCGGCGCGCTCGCCCTCGAAGACGCCGCCGAGATGCTCGAGGCCGTCGAGCGCATCAACGGAGACCGCGCCAGCTTCCTCGCCGAGTGCGACAAGCGCGGCATCCAGTACCTGCCCACCGCGGCAAACTTTGTGATGGTCTACTGCGGCGCCGTGTCGCGCGAGGTCCGCGCCACCATGCACGCGCAGGGCATCCTCATCGGCCGGCCGTTCCCTCCGATGGACAAGTGGTGCCGCATCTCCTTCGGCACTCCCGAAGAGATGCGCGTGTTCTGGAAGGCGTGGGACGGCATGAAAGATTGTCTCGGCGATGTCACGAAAAGCTAGCGCGAAGGCGCTGCGGATTTTACGGTGCGTTGTGCAAAATTCCTTTTCACCGGTGCGTTATACTGCGCTCGCAACACCCGAAAAGCTGACGAGGGAACCATGAGTGTGAAAGCCCAGCGCGAGCTCGACGACGAAGTCAGCGCCGACGATTTCCAGGCGCTCGAGCAAAAAGTCTTCCAGACGGTCGAGATGCTCAAGGCCGCGCGCGCCGCCCAGCAGGCCGCCGAGCGTGACGCCCGCCGCCTGCGCGAGCAGTTCGGCCATCGCGACGACGAGTTTGACAGCCTCCGCGCCGAGGTCATCAACCTGCGCAAGGAGCGCGAAGACGTCCGCAGCCGCGTCGAAAAACTGCTCAAGCAGATCGACCAGATCACCGCGGAGTAAACACCCCGTTCCGTCCAACGTCCGCTGGCTTCCGGTTTTTAACCGGGTTTTGACCGGATTACTTCGGCGCCCGCCTGTAAGTTTTTCTTCCCAGAATTGCCAAAGCAGTACATAATCGGATTGGCGAAACAACCCGCGACACAAAAACCAGATGCCGACTCCAACCCAGGAGAGCCCGGTGACGACGAAGCCGAACGGTAACGGCAGCAGCGTCCGCGTGGAGATCTTCGACCAAGCCTACAACCTGCGGGGGACCGACCCCGATTACATCTTCAAACTGGCGGAGTTCGTCGACACCAAGATGCGCTCCGTCGCCGAGCAGACCTCGACCGTGGATTCCATGCGGCTCGCGGTCCTCGCGGCGCTCAACATCGCCGATGAGTACCAGGTGCTCAAGCGCAAGTACGACGCCATTGCCGGCGAGTACAGCGCGCGCGCCCACCAGCTCAGCGACATGTTGAACGACGCGCTCGAAGAAGGCCGCCGGGTCAGCTAGCACTTTTCTTCGTCGCCAACGGCGTGCTGGCCGCGCGCCGGTCATCTTCATTGTGATTTGCGGGATTTGCGGATTTACTGCGGGAAGTCGCGGTTGTGCGCCGCGTCGCCCAGGGTGCCGCGGTGCGCGTCCAGCCAGCGCGCGGCATCCGCCGGCGTCTTCACTTCCCCGCGCAGGATTGCCTGCACCAGCTCGTGGCTCAGTACGGTGTTGAACGGCAGCGCGTAGCTCGCGCCCTCGGTCGCCGCCGCGAACTTCAACAGGAACGGGATGCGGTGGTCGAGTTTCGTCGCCGCGCCGTCGTCCTGCTTCGACCATCCCGAGTGCGCCCGCCAGAAATCCCAGCGGAACCAATGGTCCGCCGAAACGATCATCGTCGTCCGCTGCCATGTGCCATTCGCCTCCATCGCGCGTCGCATCTCGCCCAGCGTGCGGTCGGCGAGCGCCAGGTTGTCGAGATAGCTCGCGCTGTCGGAGGTCGAGTACTGCCCCGCCTTGCGGTCGTATATTCCCACCGGATGCGGCACCGGCACATGGATGAACACCAATCCCGCCGCCGGGTCCGCCGCCGCGCTCAGCGCCTCGGGCCCGAGCCGCTGGAAGTCGTCGATGTCTTCTTCGCGCTCGAGCTGCTCCGGCCCGGGCAGCAGCTTCAGCCAGCGCAGTTGCCACCCGATGTTCGGGATATCGAGCAACTGGTCGCGCACCGCCTGCGCCACCGTCGGGTCGCGATGCAGCTCGCCGAACAGCAGGCTGATGTCTTCCCAATAACAGCGCTGCAATCCAGATAGCACGCGGCAGTACGGGTGATACCACCCGACGACATCCACGTTGCGATCGAGCGCGCTCGCGGCGGAGAGCGTGGTCGCCTCGCGGCTCCAGCGCCGCGGCTGCTGCTCGCCCTCGAACCAGATAGCAAGGTCGTCCGTCCCGATGGGCTCGACCTTCGCGATCATCTTGCCCGTCAGCAGCGAGGGCAGCGCCATCTCGGTGATGCGATGCGGCGGATAAGCGTTCTCCGCGAACAGGCTCTCCGTGCGCAGCCGGTCGAACTCCGGCAACTGGAGGCTCGCATCGCGCTCGAGGAACGCCTGCCGCAGGTCCAATTCGTCGAACACGACCCACACCACACGCGGTTTGCTCGCGTCCGCCGGCAGCGCCGCCGGCGGTTTGTCCGCGAACGACATGCGCGCGTTCACCCGGTAGATCCACCAGCCCATCTGCCCGAACGTCACCAGCACGAACGGCGACAGGATCACGAGCAGCGTCGCGAGCACGTGCGCCGCGCGCAGTTGGAATTTTGAAAGAAAATAGAGCGCGGTCGCGGTCAGCACGATCCAGATCCCGAGGCCCGTCCATCCGATGCGGCGCACCAGCTCCACCGCCAAATGGTTCCAGTGCGCGGTCATCAGCACGACGACGAGGAACGCCCAGCGCCCCACCGTTCGCACGCGCGCGCTCCCGCTGCGCGCCACCACCTCCGCTGCCGCCCACAGCACCAGCGCGACGAGCGTCACGCTCACCAGCATCCCGATAAAGTTTCCGTTGGGCGCGGACTTCGTGTAGTACGCCTGCTTGCCGTTGAGCAGCTCGCGCCACAAGCGGAAGAACATCAGGTTGGCAAGCGAGATGGCGATGAGGAAGCGGCGGCCCATCAGGCGTTTTTCTTTCGCAGGAAATAGAGGGTGCGCGTTCCCTGCTCGAGTGACCGGACGATCTGGAAGCGCCGCGCCGCGGCCTGCTCGAAGCTCGCGCGGGTGAGGCCGGCGTGCAGCGCGTCACGCCCGCGCGTGAGCCGGCGGAACATCCCGTCGCTCGGGTCCACGTACTCGATCACCGCCGCGTCGCACGTCAGGTCCGCCGCCAGCTCCAAAATGTCTTCCAGCGGCACGCGCTCGCTCACCAGCATGTGGTGGATCACCGCGAGCATCAACACCAGGTCGAACTGCCCGCGCGCGCGCTCGAGCAGACTCGGGGCTTCCGCGTTCCGCCATCCCGTCGCCGGCGAAGGACGCGTCAGGTCCACCACCAGCGGCAGCACGTTGGCCTTGCGCTCGCGCGCCTCGCGGAACACGCGGTCCACGACCTCGGGATCGTAATCGAGCGCGACCACGCTCGTGCCGGCGCGCTCTGCCGCCAGGAAGCTGAAGAACCCGGTGTTGCAGCCCATGTCGAGAACGGCGGTCTGCGTTTTTCCCGGCGCGCTTTCCGCCACCGCCTCGCGCACGAACCTCTCTTTGCCGGCAAAGTGCGCGTCGGAGTAGCTATGCGTCCGCATGTAGTCCGACCAGGTGGACTTGTCCGCCCGCGGCGCCACACTCTTCAGCGTCTTGCGCAGGCTGCCGAGCTGCGAAGCGAGCACGAAGCGCGCGCGTTCGGGATCGTTCATCAGCTTCGGCTGATAGATGCTCTGGTCGTCCTGGTCATGTTTCGCGCCCAGCCACGCCGGCATGGTGACGAGCCCCAGCAGCGGGGGCGCGAGGCGCGCCAGCGGCCCCGTCATGCGATAGAGGTCCTCCGGCTCGAGCCCGTCGCGATGTCCGAGGAAGACGTCGCGCAGCGGCAGCTTGAAGCGTTGCCACGCCACCAGCGGCAGCAAAAACGTGCGGACGAACTGCGCGTACGGCATCCACGTCGCGTCGCGCGGCTCGCGGCGCTCCACCGAGAGCACGTCCACGAACACCGGCGCCGTCCCGCGAAACAGGACGTTGTATGGCGTGGCGTCCTTCAACCCGAGTCCGTCGCGCAACAATCCTTCCGCCAGGCTGAGCGTAAGCGTGCCGGCTTCGAACAGCATCGCCGGCGACCATTCATACGGATAGGCCGGAAACCACACGCGCTCATGCTCGAGCACGCGCGCCGCGCCGCCCAGGACCTCGGCCAATCCCGGCCCGCGCTGCAGCTCCGCCACCGCGCCAGCATCCAGTGTCTTCGTGGAGACCAGCGCGCCGCTGCTCAGCAAGGTTTTTGCGGAAGCCGACGCGAGAAACGCGTCCAGGTCGGCCACGGCTTCGGTGCGCACCGCGCGCAGCACGCGTCCCGGCAGCAAAACGACGCGGCCGGCGGGGTCGCGGAACGAAGCGGCTACGGCGCGGGGAGTGTCGCTCACGTGAGTGAGCCTACTCCTGCTTCGTGTCCGTGGGTTTTTTACCGAAAAACTTGTAAACGAACTTGCGGAAGTAAAAGGACGCGCCCAGGAAGGCCGCGACCACGCCCTGCCAGATCAGCATGCCCGATCCGGGATCGGTGTAGGCGTGCGCCGGCCGCTCGCTCGCGAGCAGGAAGAGCAGGACGCCGAGCGCCATGCTCGCTCCCGCGCCGATGGAAGAACGCTTCGTCAAAACACGGTTCTCCTTGCTCCGATTGTAGCAGCGCCCTCCGAGCGCCAGCATTTGCGCTGCCAACTTTCTGCGCCGCGCCCCTTGTCACGGGCGCATGTTTTCTGTAGCTTCGGGTTCGAGAGCCGGCCTGCAAAGTTTGTGCTGGTGTAACCGCTTTTTTGAACCAACATTCAAAAAAGAGGGAACTCGACTCGTATTCGGTCCGGTGTGCGATGCTCCGCCATGCGGAGATGCCTAAAGGGCCGCGGCGGGTTCCCGCCGTTGCTTATGCGACGGTTCAAAAAACGGCCACCTCACGACCACGCGGGTCGGCTTTTTTGATTTGTTAACTTGGTAATTGGTTAATTGCTGGTGGTGCCGGCCTTTCAATCAACAAATTATCAAGTTAACAAATTAACAAGTCATGCTGCCTCGCCTCCTCGATCTCGGCCGCATCTCCCTTCCCACCTACGGCGTGCTTTCCGCGCTCGGACTCATCCTCGGCCTGCTCATCTGCGTGAAGCTCGCCAAACGCGAGGGCATCGATCCCGACCGCGCCTGGAACCTCGGCATCCTCTCCATCGTCGCCGCCGTCCTCGGCTCGAAGTTGATGTTGCTCGTCACCGACTGGAGCGGCGTCACCGCCGAACTCCCCGGCATCTTCACCCGGCAAACATTTTCCGCGCTCCTGCACGGCAACACGCAGGACCGGCACGCCGCCGCGGCGCTCAGCCTCATCCAGGCCGGCGGAGTCTGGTACGGCGGACTGCTCTTCGGCTCGCTCGTCGCCATCCTTTATATGTGGCGCCACCGCCTGCCCGTCCTCAAGACCTTCGACGCCTACGCTCCCGGCATCGCCTTCGGCCACATCATCGGACGCATCGGCTGCTTCGCGGCCGGCTGCTGCTACGGCAAGCCCACCGACGAGCCCTGGGGCGTGACCTTCACCAACCCGCTCGCCGCGTACTACTCCGGCACGCCGCTCAACGTCCGCATCCATCCCACGCAGCTCTATGAGGCCGCCGCCAACTCTGTGATCTTCCTCGTTCTGCTCTGGCTCTTCCGGCGCAAGAAGTTCGATGGCCAGGTCCTGGGCGCGTACTTCTTCCTCTACGGCGTGGCGCGCTACTTCCTCGAGTTCTATCGCGACGATCCCGAACGCGGCTCCGTCTTCGGCGGCGCCATGTCCGTCACCCAGCTCATCGCGCTCTGCCTCGTCGTCACCGGCGGCCTCCTCTGGCTGCGCCGCACGGCACCGCAACCCGTACCCGCCACGACGTAGCGCCGGCCTTGATTAGCGCCGGCGTCTCGCCGGCTGTAGCGCGGGCGTCCCGCCCGCGCTGGCACCCTGCTATCCTTCGCACCGTGCCCAAGCTCTTCCACGTCGACAAAGCCGCCGCCGGCCACCGCCTCGACCAGTTCCTCGTCGCGCAGCTCGCCGAAGTCAGCCGCGCGCGCGTGCAGGAGCTCATCGCGCAGGAAAAAGTCAGCGTGGAAGGCGCGCCGGCGAAAGCTTCCCGCAAGCTGCGCGCAGGCGAGAAGGTCGAGATCACCGGCGAAGCCGTGCGTCCGCCGCTCAAAGCCGTCGCTGAGGACATCCCACTCGACGTCGTCTTTGAAGACAAATATCTCGCCGTCATCAACAAGCCCGCCGGCATGATGGTCCACGCCGGCGCCGCGAAAGCAGACGCCGTCAGCAACCGCGGCACGCTCGTCAACGCCCTGCTGCATCGCTTCGGCAAACTTTCTCAAGGCGGCGGCCACGCCCTGCGCCCCGGCATCGTCCACCGGCTCGACAAAGAGACCAGCGGCCTCATCATCGTCGCCAAAGACGACGTCACCCACCGCAAGCTGCAGGAGCAGTTCGCCTCGCGCCACGTCAAGAAGAAGTACATCGCGCTCGTCCACGGATGGCCGAAGCTCGCGCACGCCACCATCGACCGCCCCATCGCCCGCGACCAGAACCGGCGCATCCGCATGACGACCCGCACCCGTGCCGGACGCGCCGCCGTCTCGCACTACAAAGTCCTGCGCCGCATCGACTCGCCGTTCGGCCAGCTCGCGCTCGTCGAAGTGAAGATCGATACCGGACGCACCCACCAGGTCCGCGTCCACATGGCGTCGCTCGCGCATCCCGTAGCCGGCGACGCGCTTTATGGCGCGCCCGCGAAGTTGAAGAGTGGCAAGCAAGGCGCGCTCTCTCTCGGCAGGAACTTTCTGCACGCTGCGGAACTCGAATTTACGCACCCTTCCACCGGCCGGACCATGCACTTTCGTGCGCCGCTCCCGCCGGAACTGCGCGACTTCCTGAGAAGATTGGGCGAAACAGAGCTGCCGGATGGCATCTAATCTGCAGTGATCCAGACTATAATGAAACTTTCCATGCGCCATTTTCTGAGTGCGTTCCTGCTCGTCGGGGTCACGGCTGCGCCCATCACGCGCGGTCAGGACCTCCCCTCCGCGCCCTCTTCCACCTCCAAAGCGCCGGCCCAGCAGCCCGCGCCACAAGCCGCCGCGCCCGCGCCGTCGGCCTCCGCGCCGCTGCCGGCCGCCGTCTCGCAGCCACCCAAGCCCGCCACTACCGCGACCGCCGCCGCGCCTGCGACCGATGAAGACGTCCCCAGCACCGGCACCATCATCAAGAAGCGCGTGGACGAAGTGAACGTCATCTTCACCGTCACCGACAAGGGCGGAAAATTCATCAAGGGTTTGAAGCAGGCCGACTTCAGCGTGCTCGACGATCACAAGCCGCCGCAGTCCATGGTCGCCTTCCGCAGCGAGACCAACCTGCCCCTGCGCGTCGGCCTCCTCGTGGACGCATCCAACTCCATCCGCGACCGTTTCGTCTTCGAGCAGCAGGCCGCCACCGAGTTCCTGAACCAGACCGTCCGCCCCAAGGTGGACAGGGCATTCGTCGTCGGCTTCGACTCCACGCCGGAGGTCACCGCCGATTTCACTGACTCCACCGAAAAACTCGGCAAGGGCGTTGCTATGCTCCGCCCCGGCGGCGGCACCGCGCTTTGGGACGCCATCTACTACGCCTGCCGCGACAAGCTGCTCAAGCACCAGGACGACTTCGCCGTCCGCCGCGCCATCGTCGTGCTCTCTGACGGTGACGACAACCAGAGCCGCGTCACCCGCCAGGAAGCCACCGAGATGGCGCAGCGCGCCGAGGTCATCGTCTACGCCATCAGCACCAACATCTCCGGCGTCGTCACCCGCGGCGACAAATACCTGCAGGAGCTCGCCGAGGCCACCGGCGGACGCGTCTTCTTCCCCATGAAGCTCGACGACATCGCCGAAAAGTTTGCGCAGATCCAGGAAGAGCTGCGCAGCCAGTACGCCCTCGCCTACAAGCCCACCGACTTCCAGGCCGACGGACGCTACCGCGCCATCGACATCCTCGCCTCCAACAAGAAATACAAAGTCCGCGCCCGCAAGGGCTACTACGCCCCGCGCCAGTAGCAGTCTGCAGACGTCAGTCTTCAGTCTTCAGCTTGCATGCAAGGTAGGGGTTCCCTTCTGGGCGTCTCGCTTTTCTCGCGAGCAACAAAAAGCCGCGGCACAAACCGCGGCTCTTATTATTCCCAGTTCCGAGCTGAAGACTGCAGTCTGCAGACTGCTACTGCTGCAACGCGTAATACCCGCGCCGCGCCTGCACCTTGTGTCCCTGCTTCGACCGTATCTCCACTTTGCGGAAGGTGCCATCGCGCTTCGTGTTCGTCGGCGTGTACCCGATGGAGTACTGGCTGCGCAGCTCCGCCTGGATCTGATCGAAGGCTTCCTTCAGCTTCTCGTATTTGTTGCCCACTTCGATCACGCGCCCGCCCGTCTGCTCCGACAGGTCTTTCATCTCGCGGTCGCCGCTGTAGGTGAACCCGCCGTGGCCATAGAACCCGCGGTCCGAGATCAGCAGCACGTAGCAGATGGCGTCGGCGCGCTGTGCGGCTTCGATCGCCTGCTTCAGCGTCTCCTGGCTGCCCTGGTCCACGCCATCCGTCAGGATGATCATCGCTTTGCGCCCGACCTCGCGCCCCAGCTTCTCGTCCGCCGCGAGGTACACCGCGTCATACAATAAAGTCCCGCGCGGCCTCGAGGTTGGCACCGGCCCGCCGCCTATCCCCGGCACGCCCGCGCCGCCAAAGCCGCCGCCGTTGTTGATCTTCGCGCGATACAGCGCTTCTTTCAGTTCGCGGCGCGAGTTGGTGTAGTCCTGCAGCAGGTCCACGTTCACGTCGAACCCGATGACGAACGCCATGTCCTTCGGTCCCAGCACCTCCGCCAGGAACTGGCTGCCGACTTCCTGCTCCATGCCCAGCACGCGCTGCTGGCTGGCGCTCGAATCGATGAGCAACCCGAGCGTGAGCGGCTGGTTGCTCTCCGTGGAGAAGTACTTGATGGTCTGCTTCTGCCCGTCTTCGTAAAGCTCGAAGTCGTCTCTCGGCAGGCTGGGAACGAGCCCGCCGCGCTTGTCCTTCACGTTGAAGAACACGTTCACCACGTCCACCGAGACCTTGAAGGTCTGCACGTCGTCGTCGCGCTGCTCCTGCTTGCGGTCTTCCGGCTGCGGCTCGGTGTTCGTCACCGGCGCCTGCGCCGGCGCGCTGCCCGCGAGAAAGCAGCCAAAGAAAAGAAGGAGCGCGAACGTCATGCTCGCGCATCGAACAGGAGTACGCAGGTACGTGCGACGGCTGGCTGCCATAGACTTTTGTTATCGCCTGCTGGTTATTGTATTTTAGATGCAGCAACTCAGCTTCGAGTCTCCGGAAAAGGCCTCATCCGCGCTCAGGGAGCGCCCGAAAAAATGACGACGACGTGGACAAAATGGGTGTCGGTGGCAGTGGTAGCCGTTGGCGTGACTTGGCTTGCCTGGTCTCAGCAGACCAACGCGCAGCAGAGCGGCTCCACGCCGGTGCCGGACGCGCCCTCGTCCACCAAGGGCCAGAACAACCCCTTCCCCGCCGACGCTCCCAAGGGACCGCCCTCCGCCAAGCCCGACCAGAGCACGCCCGTTCAGGCCAACGAGCCGCAGGTCAACACCAGCAATATTCAGAACGTTCCCGCCGGCGGCGCCACGCCGGACGTGGTCAGCGGACGTGACGAGATGTTCAAGATCAGCACCGTCGTCAACCAGGTCTTCGTTCCCGTCACCATCCGCGATAACGACGGACGCCTCGTCGAAGGCCTCACCGTCCGCGATTTCGCCGTCTACGAGAACGGCATCCGCGAGCCCATCAATTTCTTCACCAGCGATCCCTTCCCGCTCTCCGTCGCCGTCGTCGTCGACCTCGGCATGCCCGACATCACCATGAAGAAGGTGAACGAGACGCTGCCCAACATCGTCGGCGCCTTCAGCCAGTACGACGAGGTCTCGCTCTACACCTTCGGCAACTCCGTCTCGAAGGCCATTGATTTCTCTGCCGTCAACGACAAGCTCTCCAGCGCCATCAAGCGCAGCCGGCGTCCCGGACGCTCCGGCGGCGGCGTCCCCATGGGCGGCGGCCCCATGAACGCCGGCCCCTCGGTCAACGGTCATCCCATCGACCCCGGCACGCCGCACATGCAGAACCCGCGCACCGAGTCGCGCGTGCTCAATGACGCCATCCTCCGCGCCGCGCAAGACCTCTCCAAGCGCCGCCGCGACTACCGCAAGATCGTCTTCGTCGTCAGCGACGGCCGCGAAGATGGCAGCCGCGCCAGCTATCAGGACGTCATGAAGGTCCTGCTTTCGAACGACATCTCCGTCTACGCCGTCGCCGTGGGCGATGCCTCCATCCCTGCCTACGACACGCTTGGCCGCGTCCATCTGCCCGGCGCCGGCTACACCAACCTGCTGCCCAAGTATGCCACCGCTACCGGCGGGCAGATCTACACCGAGTTCACCCGCGAGGCCATCGAAGATTCCTACGCCCGCATCACCGAGACGGCGCGCAACCAGTACACGCTCGGCTACAAGACCAAGTCCGCCGTCGCAGGAAACTACCGCTCCATCGAGGTCCGCGTGCACAAGGGCGGCCTGCGCGTCTTCGCGCGTGACGGCTACTACCCGCTGCCTCCGCCGCGTTCCACGGCCCAGTAAACGCGCCCTCCTGCTCCGGTACCAAAGTCACGTAGGGGTGCCGAGGTCGCTGTGATATAAGAATCTCCGTGCATCCTCAGTCTTTTGCGGATGCATTGCACTGTACATCCCCCTTCGTCGCGAGCGGCCCACCCCCGTAGCCCGTCGCGATGAAGACAGAGGCAACGTTTGAGTTTCATCAATTTCGCGGCCCGCGAGATCAACTGCAAGATCGTCTATTACGGCGCCGGTCTCGGCGGCAAAACGACGAACCTGCAGGTGGTCTTCGATAAGACCGGTGACAAGCAAAAGGGCAAGATGATCTCGCTCGCCACCGAGACGGACCGCACTTTGTTCTTCGACTTCCTGCCCCTCGACCTCGGCACCGTCCGCGGCTTCAAGACCCGCTTCCATCTCTACACCGTCCCCGGCCAGGTCTTTTACGACGCCAGCCGCAAGCTCATCCTGCGCGGCGTCGATGGCGTGGTCTTCGTCGCCGACTCCCAGGAAGAGCGCATGGACGCCAACGTCGAAGCGCTCGAGAACCTCCACGAGAACCTCAAAGAACATAACTACGACTTCAACAAGATCCCCTACGTCCTCCAACTCAACAAGCGCGACCTCCCCAACGCCCTCCCCGTCGATACGCTCAAGCAGCAGCTGGTGAAGAAGAACGAGGCCGTCTTCGAGGCCGTCGCCTACCAGGGCACCGGCGTCTTCGAGACGCTCAAAGAAGTGGCCCGCCAGGTCCTCGTCGAACTCAAAAAAGGCTAAGCCCCGCATCGCTCCCGTACTCTGCCGGGACAACAAAAAGGCCGCTGCGTCCGCAGCGGCCAATTGAAAATTAACAACTTAGCAGATTGAAAATCGGCTACACGCCCACCGGCTGCTTCTTCTCCACCGGCACCGGCGTGAGCCAGTGGTGGCGGTCCGGCGCGGTGCCGCGCACGATGCCGTAGAACTCCTTCTGCAGCGCCTTCGTGATCGGCCCGGCGTTGCCGTTCGCCACCGTGATCTTGTCCACCGAGCGGATGGGCGTGATCTCCGCCGCCGTCCCGGTAAAGAACACCTCGTCGGCCACGTACAGCATCTCGCGGGGGATCATCGTCTCCGCGATCGGTATCTTCATCTCGTTCGCCAGGTGCAGCACGCTGTCGCGCGTGATGCCCGGCAGCACCGAGTTCCCCAGCGGAGGCGTCACCAGCTTCCCGTGCCGCACGATGAACAGGTTCTCCCCCGAGCCTTCGCTCACGTATCCGTTCACGTCGAGCGCGATGCCCTCGGCGTAACCGTTCAGGATGGCTTCCATCTTGATGAGCTGCGAGTTCATATAGTTCGCGCCCGCCTTCGACATCGCCGGCATCGTGTTCGGCGCCAAGCGCGTCCAGCTCGAGACGCACACGTCCACGCCCTGGTCCTCGCCGCCCGAGCCGTGGCCCGCTGCGGCCGCCAGGTATTTGCCCCACTCGTAGTTCGCGATGTAGGTCTCGGTCGGCGAGTTGAAGGGGTTCACGCCCGCCTCGCCGTAGCCGCGCAGGATCAGCGGCCGGATGTAGCACGGCCACGTCTTATTGGTCTTCACCAGGTCCACCATGGCTTCGACCAGTTCCTCGGCCGTGAACGGGCA
This sequence comes from Candidatus Korobacter versatilis, assembly GCA_016185395.1. GTDB lineage: Bacteria > Acidobacteriota > Terriglobia > Terriglobales > Acidobacteriaceae > JACPNR01. Next base: position 8,334 of record JACPNR010000014.1, on the reverse strand, counting down.
CTCGATGCGATAGATCTTGGCCGACTGCAGCAGCCGCTTCGCGTGTTCCTGCGCGCGGAAGATGGCCGGGCCGTTCGGCTGCGCGTAGCAGCGCACGCCCTCGAACACGCTCGACCCGTAGTTCACCACGTGCGACATCACGTGGATCTGCGCCTCGTCCCACGGGATCAGCTTGCCGTTGTGCCAGATCTTTTCGGTCTTCTTGATGGCCATTCACCCGCTCCTGGGCTGTGCAGATTGGCGAATCTGTTCCGAACGAAGCTCCGCGAGACTCTCTGATTATAACGGAGCACCTCCGTGCGTCCTCCAGCTTTTTGACGGCCACTGCACCGTTTCGGATGCAATGAAGAAGGGGTACCAAAGAATGAGGTGGGACAAATAGAAGAAGAGGGTGGAAAAAAAAAGAGCGTGGGCGCCGGCGGCCTCGCCGGCGCTTCTCCGACTACCGGACGTCCGCCGCTACCGGCAACGCCACCGGCTTCACTGCCGCCGCCGCCGGCCGCTTCCCAAAAAACTTCTCCGGCGCCTGCCGCATCGTCCCCATCGCCGTGAACGGCTTCGAGTAATCGTTGCGCGCGTTCCAGAAGTGGAACCCGACGCCGCCTTCTTTTTTCGCCGCCGCCACCTGCGTCTCGATGTACTGCGGCGAATACGTCTTCGTCCGCCACGCGAACGCCTGCAGCCACGGACGCAGCACCACTCCCGACCCGGCGGTGATCTTCGCGAACCGCGCCATCGAGGTCGCGATGAAATGTTCCGGCGCGTCGCCCGGCGCCGCATAACCATCCATGCCGAAGAAGTGCGAGGGATAGATCATCGGCGAAAGCACGTCGCAGTGTTTTGCCATGCGCACGATGTCCTGCCCCGTATGGCCCAGGTCCACCGGCCGCTGCCACGCCATCACGCCAAACACGTCGAGCGAGAACAACACGCCCGCCGGCTCGAGCGCCTGCTGCGACTTCGCCAGGAAATCCTCGATCACGTCCGCGCGCGTCCGCTTCTCCACCGGCTGGAACGCGAACTTCGCGTCCGCCTGGTCGCCCTCCGCCGGGAACCGGACGTAGTCATACTGCACCTCGTCCACGCCGCCCGCCGCCGCCTTCGCCAGCGCGATGTTGTAGTCCTGCACTTCGATGTTCGATGGGTCTGTCCAAACCAGTTTCCCGTTCTCGCGCCACGCCGTCCCCGCGCGCCGCGATTGCACCGCCAGTTCCGGATGGCGCTTCACCAGCAGCTCGTCACGGAAGATGGCGATGCGCGCGATCACGTGTAGCCCGCGCCGGTGCGCCCAGCGCACGAATTTCGGCAGGTTCCGTATCGGCAGGTGGTTCTTCGGCGCCAGCGCATGTTCAAACGGGATGTTCACCGAGCCGTCACTATCTTTCACGTCGAACACGATCGCGTTTCCGCCCACTTCTTTCCAGTGTTCGATGATGCGCATCCCCAGGTCCGAGCCCGCCATCGTGCCCGTCAAGTAGATGGCACGCACTTCAAAGTCCCGCGGACGCGGCACCGAATGTTCGACCACCGGCTGCGGCTCGATGTCCGGAATAATGACTTGCGTCCCGGCTTTCAGAAACTGGCCTTTCATCTCCGGGTTCGCGCGCCGTATCGCCGCTTCCAGCTCGCGCGTCGCCATGTACGGCGTCTGCGGCAGGTACATCCGCGCAATCGACGTGACCGCCTCTCCGGCGCGCGCCGCATGCACCAGTGAATTGGCCGGCAACGTCGGCTCGGCCGTGGTCACCGGCTTCGCCGGCGCCTGCAAACCCGCGGCTTCCGCGCCCCTTGGCTCGGCCAGCGTCTCACTTGGAACCGTCTCACTCGCAACCAACGCCGCCGGAACGAACTGCGGCGCCGCGTTTTCTAAGGACGCATCAGGCGCGGCCACTCGCTCCTGGCGATTGTGTGAGCGCCAGCAACGCTAGCGCGGCAATGACGAGGGCGAGCAGTACGGGGAGGAAACTGCGGAGACGACGGCGGGACATGATTCGGATTCGTTCCAGAGCTGGGGGCCCGATGCGGATAGTACCACGCCCATCCCGCGACTCTGCTTCTCCTCGTTAGACGCCGCCCGTGCCTTGCGAGATGCGTCGCGGCTTCGCCCAACCCGCGACTGTGGAAATCTTCTGCCCCGCCGGTGGTGCGCGTGCCCGCATCTAATCTCTGTAGGTGGGGCAGGACATCGCACGTTAACCGACTCGCCAACAGTGCATTCGGTGACGCGCGACTACAACTCGCTGAGTCTCTCCTCCATCTCAGTTGATATTCATGGCTCCGTTGCGGAGCGGGCCCACAAGAAGGGGCCACGATTATGAAGACCGGCCTTAATACCGCACTCGACCCTACGCGCCGCTCCAGCGACGCTCAGGACTTCGACCAATCATTGCGCCGCAAGATCGTCGGGCAAGACGCCGCCATCGACAAGGTCGCCGAGATCTACCAGATGTTCCTCGCCGGACTCAACGCGCCCGGCCGCCCCGTCGGCAATCTTCTCTTCCTCGGCCCGACCGGCTCCGGCAAGACGCGCGTCGTCGAAGCCATGGCGGAAACCCTTTTCGGCGAGCCGCGCGCCTGCATCAAGATCGATTGCGCCGAGTTCCAGCACTCGCACGAGATCGCCAAGCTCATCGGCTCGCCTCCCGGATACCTCGGTCATCGCGAGACCCATCCGCTGCTCACGCAGGAAGCGCTGAACCAGTGGCACACCGAGAAGCTCAAGCTCTCGCTGCTGCTCTTCGACGAGATCGAGAAAGCCTCCGACTCGCTCTGGCAGCTTCTGCTCGGCATTCTCGATAAAGCCAACCTCACGCTCGGCGACAACCGCCGCGTCGACCTCTCGCAGTGCATCATCATCATGACGTCGAACCTCGGCGCCGGCGAGATGAACGAGCTCATCAACGGCATGATGGGGTTCGCGCGTCCGCAGCCGATGCTCGATGCCAAGATCGACGAAAAGATCAACCGCTCCGCCGTCGAAGCCGCCCGGCGCAAGTTCTCGCCGGAGTTCATGAACCGCATCGACAAGATCGTCGTCTTCCAGATGCTCAAGCCCGAGCACCTCGAGCAGATCCTCGAGATCGAACTCGGCATGGTGCAGCAGCGCATCCTGCAAGCGACCGGCAACAACCAGTTCGTCTTCTCCTGCACGCCGCGCGTGAAGCGCTTCCTGCTCGAGGAAGGCACCGACCCGAAGTACGGCGCGCGTCATCTCAAGCGCTCCATCGAGAAGAACGTGGTCTTCCCGCTTGCCAACCTCGTTGCCACCGGACAGCTCAAGCTCGGCGACTTCGTCCGCATCGACATGGACGCTCCCGGCAAGATGATCTTCGTCAAGGAAGCCGAGGGCGCGCTCGTCCCCGTCCTGCTCGAGAAGTACGGACAGGAGGCCGCCAGCGCCTCCGCCGGCGCCAAGGCCGGTCGCTCCACCGCCACGCGCGACCGCGCCGCCGGCGGCCTGCTCGACAAGTAGCACCCGTAGTCGCCCTAAAGAGTGGGCGCCGGCGACCACGCCGGCGCTTTCCATTTGCCCCCGGCACCTTAATCCTCCCCAACGAATAGCAGCTCCCCCGCATCTAATTGACCAGTCCCTCGGGATTGCATTTATCATCCTCGCCCGCTCTCTCGGCGGGCGGCGCTGGTTCTGTGCCCCCCGGGAAGCTCGAAGACGCCGGAGGAAGTCCCATGAAAGCTCGCTCCTTCATCGCGCGCACCGTTGCCACGCGGACCATCGCGCTCATCCTCGCTCTGGCCATCGCCGCGCCGCAGCTTGCCGAGGCCCGCTTCCAGCCCACCAGCGGCAGCAACGCGTTCAGCGAGGAGCAGGAGGTCCAGCTCGGCAAAGAGGCCGCCGCTGACGTCTATAGGAAGATGCCCGTGCTGCCGGATAGCGACCCGCTCAGCCGCTACGTGCAGCAGCTCGGCAACCGCCTCGTCGCCCAGGCTCCTGGATACCGCTGGCCCTACAACTTCCACGTCGTGAACCAGAAAGAGATCAACGCCTTCGCGCTCCCCGGCGGCCCGCTCTTCGTGAACGTGGGAACGATCCAGGCCGCGAACAATGAAGCGCAACTCGCCGGCGTGATGGCGCACGAGATGTCGCACGTCATCCAGCGCCACGCCACCCGCGCCTACACGCGGCAGCGCCCTTACGCCATCGGCGCCGGCATCCTCGGCGCCATCCTCGGCGGACGCGGCGGCGCGCTCGCCGGCCTGGCGCAGCTCGCCACCCAGTTCACCATCGGCTCCTACTTCCTCAAGAACTCGCGCGACGCCGAACGCGAAGCTGACCTCCTCGGCGCCGACCTCATGTACGACTCCGGCTACGACCCGCGCCAGCTCGCCGCCTTCTTCGAGACCATCCAGGCGCAGGGCGGCGCGCGCACCATGCAGTTCTTCAGCGACCATCCCGACCCCGGCAATCGCCAGGCTTACATCGCCGACGAAGCCCGCTCGCTGCCGCCCAGGAGCTTCGTGCGCGACTCCGCCGCCTTCCAGGACGCCAAGCGCCGCGCCAACGGCATGAACCCGCTGACCGCGCAGCAGATCGCCGCCGGACAAGGCCGCACCACCTCCACCGGCGGCGCCACGCAGGTCGCGCGTGCCGACGTCATGCCCAGCGGCAGCTTCAACGATTTCCAGCACACCGCCTACACCATCCAGTATCCCGACAACTGGCAGGTCTTCGGCAGCAACACTTCCTCGGCGACCATCGCGCCCCGCGCCGGCATCAGCAACAACTCCGTCTCTTACGGCGTCATCATCGACGGCTTCCAGCCCGCCTCCGGCGCCTCCACGCTCGACGACGCCACCAACCAGCTCGTCCAGCGCCTGCGCCAGGGCAATCCCGACATGCGCGCCGTCGGCAACACGCAAGGCATCCGCGTGAACGGCATCGCCGGACGCTCCGTCGACCTCGTCACCACCTCCACCATCCGCGACAACCAGGGACGCACCCAGCGCGAGCACGACTGGCTCATCACCCTGCCCTACTCGAGCAACGCCATCCTGTACCTGGTGTTCATCGCCCCCGAGCAGGACTTCGACCCGCTCCGCTCCCAGGCCTTCGAACCCATGCTCCGCTCGCTTCGCCTGCAACCGGAATAGCCAGCAAGATGAGGGTGGCCGCCGGCGACCTCGCCGGCGCTTCCCTGAAACATTCGTGTGGACGCGGGCGACCTCGCCCGCCTGGGATCTCTCGCCCAAGATGACGCTTGACATTCCCCGCCCGGGGACTATCCTGCCGCCAACTTTAACGCGCTGTCCGCCACAGCGTCTCGGCCACAATCTCGTTCGCGAAGAGGTTGTCTATGCCACGCTGTGCGCGTTTCGCCGCTGTTGTCACGCTGATTCTCGCCACCACTACTTCACTTGCCAGCTGCACGCCCAACTGCGAGCCGGATCCCAGCGACTCCACCTATCACGCCACGGTACAAAATCGAGTCAAGGTGTTCAACGCACGCGGCAGCGGCAGCACCTTCAGGCCCGCCGCAGGTTCCGAATCGGGTTCCGGCGCGGGGCGCGCCGCAGCCATTCCAGGAAGCGAGAGCTACAACTACGCGCTCCCGATCTTGTCGCTTCGTGGCCGGAATGGGCTCGATGTGGATCTCACGCTCTATTACAACAGCGCTGTTTGGACCACGCGCAAGACCAGTTCCACGGTGACAGGCGCCACATTCAATGGCGACCGCGACTTCCCCAGCTATGGTTTTCGGCTGGGCTACGGCTACATGGAGTACGACTCGACCGACGATTTTTACACCCTCACCGCATCGGACGGCAGCAAGCGCAGACTCGTCCTCGTCACCGCAGGCACTTACGAGTCAGATGACAGCACTTACATGCGCTTCTATCCTGCCCAGGGCATCCTTCGCTACAAGAGCGGCGTTACCGTCTTCTACGAACTTATCCCCGACCTCACCAACGACGATCTTCGCCGTCCGTACCAGATTCAGGACACCAACGGCAACTTCATCTCCATCACTTACAAGAAGGTGTACGGCACCACCGGCTCTCCCGTCCGCGCGATAACCACGGCTGACATTCCCGCTGGAACCCCGCGCCCGATCAACGACACGGTTTGGCATGGTCAAGAAATTGCAACCATCCAAGACACCTTGAATCGCACCGTCAGCTTCAGTTATTCCAGCTACCTACTCTCTTCCATCTCCGATGGCACCCGCACCTGGAACTTCACTTTCAGCTCCTATACGCTCAAGTACTACTTCACTTTCACCATCACCAACAGTCCATCGACTTCCACTTCCATCAACGCTCTCAGCTCCGTCACCTTCCCCAACTCGACCAGCACAAAATACATCTATAGCGCCACCAGCGGCGTTGCCGACTGGGGAATGGTCAATCGCATTGAGCAGCGCAGCAGCAACAACACGCTGCGGAGCTACACCAGCTACAACTATCCGGTTCCGAATTCCGCGGCCCCGTTGTCTGATCATCCCACCTTCACCACCCAGACTGTTTCGCCCAACGGGTCGGCGACGAACAGCTGGACCTATTCCACCACCAAGACGAGCGGCGTTGTTACTGGCTTCTCCATCACCGATCCCACGAGTCTGAAAACGAAAACCAATCTTGACTCCAACGGGCTCGTCACCTCCGTCGTCTTGTCGAACGGTGCCACCACCTACCGCACCATCACCAATACTTGGACCGGTACGCCAGGAAGCAATCCGCGCGTCACCGCAGTCGTCACCACGCTCAACGACACCGGTCAGCAGTCGAAGGTCACGCTCGCGTATGACAGCTATGGCAACGTCAACGACGTCAAGGAGTACGACTATGGCCTTGTTCTAACTCGCCAGATAACCACTACTTACAGCACGGACACAACCCTGGTGAGCGACCGCATTCTTGACCGTCCCGCGCAGATACGTGTTTACGGCGGAGCAGGAAATCTGAAAGCTCGCACTGACCTCGACTATGACACCTATACCGGCAATCCTCTGACCGATCGCACTGGCACCATCGCTGGACACAGCACCGCCTACACCACTTCAAAGCTCGACCGTGGCAACGTCACGAAGGTCACGCGCTACACCGACCCGGTCGCATTGACGGGGCCCATCGTCCGCAACTCCTCCTACGACATCCTCGGAAACCTGGTCGCTGCCGACCTCGATTGCTGCAACCGGCGCACTTGGTCTTTCATCGGCGACGACTCCTACAGTTTCCCCTCCAGCACCACGTCCGGAAGCGGCGTCACGCTCACTCACTCCTTCACCTACTACGGTACCGGGCTTCTGCACACCGTTGTCGATCCGAATTCGCAGACCACCACCTTCCAGTACGACTCGGCCGACCGCACCACCAGCGTCACCCGGCCTAACGGCTCCGCCGTCACCACCAGCTATGACGACGCCGCTGGTTCTCCCACCGTCACGCAGACAACTCCTATCGACGCCACGCCGAAGAACTCCGTTTCCATCAGCACCTTCAACGGTCTCGGATGGCTCACCAAGCAACAGCTAAAGGACAACGGCGGTACCGTCATCAGCACAATAGATAGAAGCTATGACGCTGCCGGCCGCCTCACCTCGGTCACCAATCCCTACGTTTCCACGCCCACCGGCAACAACACCACCTACAGCTACGACGGCATGGGGCGTCTCTCGAAGACCATCCCGCCCGATGGCAGCAGCGGCTCGAACAACTGGACGTACGCATATTCCGGGAACCAGGTCACCCTCACCGACCCGGCGAGCAAACAACGGCGGAACTACACGGACGCTCTTGGCCGCCTCCTGCGAGTAGATGAGCCGGGCGGCACGTCGGGCGCGGGGACGATCACCATCTCAGGTGCCGAAGGCAGTCTCGACCTTGATCCCCCGGGCCCCCTCACGTACGACGCTGGCGCCGTCAGCATCACCATTAACGGTTTCACCAAATCGGTCAATTATGGCCGGTCCAGTACGAGCTCAAACCTCGCTTCTGCGCTCGCCGCTGCTTTCAACGCCGACAGCAACTCGCCGGTGACTGCGGGCGCGAGCGGCTCGGCCGTGTCCTTCACCGCCAAGGAGAGCGGTGTTTACACCAATTTCACTTTCACAACCGCATCCGCCACCAGTCAGCCCGAACTCTTTGGCGGGCCATCCTTCGCGGCCGCCCCGGATAGCGGTTCCTTGACCGGCGGCGTCGACAGCGCCGGCACACCCTCACTCTCGCATCCTTTTGCCACCTACTACACCTACAACGTTCTCGACGACCTCACGCAGGTCGCGCAAGGCACGCAAACGCGAACCTACGTGTACAACGGCCTCGGCCAGCTCACCTCTGCGACCACGCCGGAGTCCGGCGCCGTCAGCTACAGCTACACCG
>JACPNR010000013.1 GCA_016185395.1 Candidatus Korobacter versatilis | reverse complement strand
GCCGGCGGGCACCGAGATGGTGATGCCGGGCGACAACGTCGCGCTGACCATCGAGCTGATCACGCCGGTGGCGATGGAAAAGGGCCTGCGCTTCGCCATCCGCGAGGGTGGACGCACCGTCGGCGCCGGCACCATCAGCGAAATCATTAAATAGCGAGGATCAATGGGAGAGACGGCCTACTGGCCGTCTCCGCGGTACAACGCAGCACAACCAGCGGCAGGACAAGCCGCGAGCTCTTTGAGGCAAGCAAACATGGCGACCAACGAAAGAATCCGCATCCGGTTAAAAGCGTACGACTACCGCGTGCTCGACCAGTCCACCGGCGAGATCGTGGAGACGGCGCGGCGCACGGGCGCGCAGATCGCGGGACCGATCCCGCTACCGACCGTGAAGAACAAGTACTGCGTGCTGCGCAGTCCGCACGTCGACAAGAAGTCGCGTGAGGCCTTCGAGATCCGCACGCACAAGCGCCTGCTCGACATCCTCGAGCCCACGCAGCAGACCGTCGACGCTTTGATGAAGCTCGACCTGCCCGCGGGCGTCGACGTCGAGATCAAGGCATTCGGCAAGGAACACAAGTAAACCTACAGTCCCGCCGCGCGGGATGATGAGGAAGAGAAAACATGGCGAGCGTAAACGGTATCCTCGGTAAAAAAGTCGGCATGACGCAGTTGTTCGACGATCGCGGCGACGTCCGCCCGGTCACCGTGCTGCAGGCCGGCCCCTGCGTCATCACGCAGAAGAAGTCGGCGGCGAAAGACGGCTACGACGCGGTGCAGATCGGCCTCGTCGAGTTCGTCAAAGGCAAGAACGTGTCCAAGCCCATGCAGGGACACTTCGCCAAGCACAACCTGCCGCCGGTAAAGTTCATGAAGGAAGTCTCCATCATCAGCGAGACGGCCAAGTCCGCCGCCGAAGGCCACGAAGATGTGGCCGTGAAGGTCGGCGACAAGGTCCTGGTCGACATCTTCCAGGATGAGCGTTTCGTCGACGTCTCCGGCACCAGCAAGGGACGCGGCTTCGCCGGCGTCGTTCGCCGCCACCACTTCCAGGGCGGTCCCGCGGCCCACGGACACATGTTCCAGGTGCAAGGCTCGATCGGCGCGTCCTCGTTCCCGTCGCGCGTCTTCCCGAACCAGCGCATGTCCGGACACATGGGCGATGCCGCCGTCACCGTGCGCAACCTGAAGATTCGCGGCATCGACGTCGAGGAGAACCTGCTCTTCGTCGAGGGCGCGGTCCCGGGACACAAGGGCGCCTACGTCGTCATCACCCGCGCCAAACAGCCGCCGCGAGAGCGTCGCGGCTTCGCCGGTTCCACCACCATCGATCCTTTGAAGGCAGCGAAGAAAGCCGCTGCCGGTAAGGCGAAGAAATAGTCATGGCTAAGATCGACGTACACAATCTCGAAGGCAAGAAGGTCGGTTCGCTCGAGCTCGCCGAAGAAGTCTTCGGCGCGGTCAACGAAGACCTGCTTTACGAAGCGGTGCTCCACTATCGCGCCGCGCAGCGTGCCGGCACGCACGCCACCAAGAACAAGAAGCTGGTCTCCGGCGCCGGCCGCAAGCTCTGGCGCCAGAAGGGCACCGGGCGCGCCCGCGTGGGCTCCATCCGCTCGCCCCTCTGGCGGCATGGCGGCACCGTGCACGGGCCGCAGCCGCGCTCGTATGACTACCAGTTCCCGCGCAAGAAGCTGCTCGGCGCGCTGCGCTCGGCGCTCGCGGCCAAGCTGGCGGACGGCAAGCTCATCGTGGTCGAAGATTTCGCGATGAAGGACGCGAAGACCAAGGCCTTCCGCACCGCGCTCGACAAGCTCAGCGTCGCCAAGACCGCGCTGGTCGTGAACGCGGACGCCGCCGCCGACAACGCGAACCTGCACCGCAGCGCCCGCAACCTCGATGGCGTCGAACTGGTCTCGACCAAGCAGGTGCATCCGTACCACCTGCTGCGCTACACCAGCGCCGTGTTCTCGCGCGCCGCGATCGAAAAATTGCAGGACACGCTGAAGGCGACCGCGCCCAAATTTCGCCCTGACGATTCGGGGTCCCCGACACGCCGTGGGGTTCGGCGTGGCGGGGTTGAGGAGGTCGCGTAATGAAGTCCGCTTATCAGATCATCCGCCGCCCGGTCATCACCGAAAAAGGCCTGGGCGCGAAAGAGACCGAAGGCACGCTCGTGTTCGAAGTGGCCGCGCAGGCCACCAAGACCGAAGTGAAGGAAGCCGTGCAGACCATCTTCAACGTGAAGGTCAGCTCGGTGCGTACCGCCAATTTTCCCGGCAAGGAGCGCCGCCGCGGCAAGTTCGCCGGCTATCGCCCCGACTGGAAGAAGGCGTACGTGAAGTTGAAGGCCGGCGAAAAAATGCCGGAGTACGCGCAGAACATGTAACCGCGCCTTCCGCTTTTCGCCGTCCGCTCTCCGAAATACGAGCGGAAAGCTGAGAGCGGAGAGCGAACGAGAAGGAACTATGGCTGCCGAGAAAGACAGCCGATAAGAAGAGAAACGACTTATGGCAATCAGAACCTATAGACCGTACACGCCGTCGATCCGCTATCGGACGACCATCGTGAACGACGACATCACGACCAACGAGCCGCACAAGCCGCTGCTTTCTCCCAAGAAACGCAGCGGTGGACGCCGCAACTCGGGCGACATCACGCTCTGGCATCGCGGCGGCGGACACAAGCGCCAGGTCCGCACCATCGACTTCAAGCGCGATAAGACCGGCATCCCGGCCACGGTCGTCTCCATCGAGTACGACCCGAACCGCTCCGCTCGCATCGCGCTGCTCGCCTATGCCGATGGCGAGAAGCGCTACATCGTGCAGCCCATCGGGTTGCAGGTCGGCCAGAAGCTGATGAGCGGCCCCGAGGCCGACATCCTGGTCGGCAACGCGCTGCCGCTCAAGAACATCCCGGCCGGCACCACCGTCCACAACATCGAGCTCAAGCCCGGCAAGGGCGCGCAGATGGTGCGCTCGGCCGGCGGCCAGGCGCAGCTCGTCGCCAAGGAAGGCGACTGGGCGCTCATCAAGCTGCCTTCCGGCGAGACGCGCAAGGTGATGGTCGATTGCATGGCCACCATCGGGCAGGTCGGCAACCTCGACCACGAGAACATCTCCATCGGCAAGGCGGGACGCAACCGCTGGCTGGGCATCAAGCCGGTCAACCGCGGCGTCGTCATGAACCCGGTCGACCATCCGCACGGCGGCGGCGAGGGCAAGACCTCGGGCGGCCGTCATCCGGTGACGCCCTGGGGCCAGCCCACGCGCGGCTACAAGACGCGCAATAACAAGAGGACGGACAAGTTCATCGTCCAACGACGTAGCAAGTAGGGTGAGCGGCCGGCGAGCGCCTGTCAGCGCGCGAGCCGGACGCGAGGGCGAAGCAGCTTCACCGCGAAGCCCTCGAATAGAAGGACAGCGCAGGAGCAAATCATGGCACGCAGCTTGAAGAAAGGCCCGTTCATCGACGGGCACCTGTTGAAGAAGATCGACGACATGAACAATCGCAACGACAAAAAAGTCGTGCGCACCTGGTCGCGTCGCTCGACCATCTCGCCCGAGATGGTGGGACACACCATCGCCGTGCACAACGGGAAAAAGTTCATCCCGGTGTACGTCACCGAGAACATGGTCGGACACAAGCTGGGCGAGTTCTCGCCCACCCGGCAGTTCAAAGGACACTCCATGCGCGCTGCCACCGAAGCCGCGGCGGCCGTGGCCGGTAAGCCGGGCGTTCCCGGCGGACCGGGCGCGATCGTTCCCGCTGCGGGCAGCACACCGGCGCCGCCGGCGAAGGGATAACCAGTCATGGAAGCCACCATGGAATTCAGAGCTGAAGCCCGCTACGTGCGTGTCTCGCCGCAGAAGGCGCGTCTCGTCCTCGATCTCATCAAGGGACGCCGCGTCGAAGATGCGCTCAACACGCTCGCCTTCACCAAGAAGGGCATCGCGCCCGACATCCACAAGCTGCTGCGCTCCGCCATCGAGAACGCGAACTACCTGAGCCAGGAGAAGAACCTCGATGTCGACCTCGACAACCTCTACGTGAAGCGCGCCATCGCCAACGAAGGCCCGCGCATGAAGCGCATCCGTCCGGCCCCGATGGGCCGCGCGTATCGCTACCAGCGCCGCATCGCGCACATCGAGATCGCGCTCGCGGAAAAGGGCGCGAGCGGCAACACCGCCACCGTCGTCACCGGTGACACCGCTGCCGCCACCACGAAGTCCAAGAACAAGACCGCGGGCAAGAAGCAATCCGCGGCGAAGAAGTAAAAGGAAAAACCATGGGACAAAAAGTCCATCCTTACGGGTTCCGCCTCGGCTACACCAAGCCGTGGAAGTCGCGCTGGATCAGCGTGCGCGACTACGACAAGCTCCTGCTCGAGGACGTGAAGCTCAAGGCTGAGCTGCGCGAGAAGCTCAAGTCGGCCGGCGTGAGCGCCATCGAGATCGAGCGTCCGGGCAACAAGCTGCGCATCATCATCAAGACCGCGCGCCCGGGCATCATCATCGGCCGCAAGGGCGCCGAGATCGACAAGCTCAAGCTCGAACTGCAGAAGCGCACCGCGCGCGAGGTCTTCATCGACATCCAGGAAGTGCACAAGCCCGAGCTTGACGCCCAGTTGGTGTCGGAGAACATCGCGCTGCAACTCGAGAAGCGCGTCGGCTTCCGCCGCGCCATGCGCAAGTCGGTGGATTCGGCGCTGCGCTTCGGATGCAAGGGCATCAAGGTGCGCGTCTCCGGCCGCTTGAACGGCAACGAGATCGCGCGCTCCGAGTGGTACCTGCAGGGCCGCTTGCCCCTCCACACCCTGCGCGCCGATATCGAGTACGGCTTCTCCGAAGCCAAGACCACCTACGGCGTCATCGGCGTGAAGTGCTGGATCTACAAGGGCGAGATCCTCGGCACCAAGAAGGCCCAGGCCCAGCAGCAGCCCGTGCCGGGTTCGGGAGCGTTCTAACAGAGACCTGGAAACTGGAAACTTGAAACTGGAAACCGACTTATGTTGATGCCAAAGAAAGTCAAGTACCGCAAGCAGCAGCGCGGACGCATGCGCGGCAAAGCCTGGCGCGGCTCGGAACTCGCCTTCGGCGATTTCGGACTCAAAGTCCTCGAGCCCGGCTGGATCACCGACCGCCAGATCGAGGCCAGCCGTGTCGCCATGACGCGCTTCATCAAGCGTGGCGGCAAAGTGTGGCTGCGTCTCTTCCCCGATAAGCCGGTCACCAAGAAGCCGGCCGAGACCCGTATGGGCAAGGGCAAGGGCGCGCCGGACCATTGGGTCGCCGTCGTCCGTCCCGGCAAGATCCTGTTCGAGATGGAAGGCGTCACGCACCAGGAAGCGTTCGAGGCGCTGCGCCTCGCCTCGCACAAACTACCGCTGCGCACCAAGATGGTTTCCCGCGAGGGAATGGGGTCGCACTAGAGATTCTGGGTGAGCCTGGAGCGAGCGCCGAGTCGCGCGAGCAAAGGGCGAGGGCGTAGCAGCTTGCTGCGGAGCCCTAGAAATAAACGGAGCTCACTAAATGGCAAAGGGAATGACAGCAGACAAGGTCCGCAACCTCACGGAAGAAGAGATCCGTACGCAGGAGCGCGACCTCAACGACCAGCTCTTCCGTCTTAAGTTCCAGATGAAGATGGGACAGACCGAGAGCCTGAAGAAGGTTCGCGGCCTGCGCAAGGACATCGCGCGCATCAAGACCATCGCGCGCGAGCGCGTGTTGAGCGCGGGCAACGGCAACGGCCAGCCCGCCGCCGCGCCCAAAGCCGCCAAGAAACCGGCCGAGCGCAAGACCGAGGCCAAAGCAGCCAGCAAGACCGAAAACAAGGCGGAGAAAAAGACCGCCACGGCGAGGAAGTAAGCCATGACGTCCACCAGTACAGCAGCAGCCGTCGCGGACAACAAGAAGTCCGACCGGAACACGAAGATGGGCCGCGTCGTTTCCACCAAGATGGCCAAGACCATCGTGGTCGAGACCACGCGCCAGCGCGCGCACGCGCTCTACAAGCGCGTCATCACGCGCTCGAAGCGCTTCTACGCGCACGATGAGCAGGGCACGGCCCGGCTCGGTGATTTCGTCGAGATCGAAGAGACGCGTCCCATGTCGAAGCTCAAGCGCTGGCGTTTGAAGAACGTCATCCAGCGCTCGGCGCTGGTCGAGGAGCCCATCTCGGGTAAAGAAAGAGCCGCGGCGGCCAAGGGCGGGCCTGCCCAGCCGGTGGCGGAAAACCATCCGGTTGCGGAAAAGAAGACTGAGAAGAAGCCGCGGGCGAAGAAGAACGAGAGCGCGAGCTAGCTTCGCGCTGTCAGGTCAGGGAGAAAAGTTATGGCCGTAATGATGAGATCGATGCTCGAGGTCGCCGATAACTCCGGCGCGCGCAAGCTGCAGGTCATCCTGCCACTCGGCGGCGGCGTGGGCTTGACCGCGCACCTGGGCGACGTCTTCACCGCGTCGGTGAAGGAAGCTTCGCCCGATGGCACCGTCAAGAAGGGCACCGTGGTGAAAGCGGTCCTGGTCCGCGCGCGCAAGGAACATCGCCGCAAAGACGGCACCTACATCCGCTTCGACCAGAACGCCGCCGTGCTCATCAACGAGACGGGCGAGCCGGTCGGCACGCGCGTCTTCGGGCCGGTCGCGAGGGAGTTGAGAGATAAGAAGTTTTTGAAGATCGTTTCGCTCGCTCCGGAGGTCCTGTAAATGTCGAAGACCACTGTTGATATCCGCCGCAACGATACCGTCATGGTCATCTCCGGCCGCGACAAGGGCAAGCAGGGCCGCGTGCTGCGCGTCTCGCCCGACGACAAGCGCGTCCTGGTCGAGCACGTCGGCGTGGTGAAAAAACACGTGCACCCGAACCCGCAGCGCCAGATCAAGGGCGGCATCGCCGAGCAGGAGTCCGCCATCTCGATCTCGAACGTCATGCTGATGTGCCCGCAGTGCGGCCCCGTCCGCGTCGGTCACGAGATGCAGGGCGAGAAGAAAGTCCGCGTCTGCAAGAAATGCGGCTCCACGCTGGAGAAGTAACTCTTGGTCCTTGGTACCTGGTACTTGGTACTCAAATTGAACACCTCACGCAACGGTAACCAATCCGAGTCCGTGAGAAAGGCAGAAACACGATGGCAAGGCTGAAGCAAAAATTCGATAAAGAGATCGCTCCCGCCCTGATGAAGGAGTTCGGCGTCGAGAACCCGATGGCCGTGCCGCGGCTGCACAAGATCGTGATCAACATGGGTGTGGGCGAGGCCACGCAGAACGCGAAAGTCCTCGACCCGGCCGTGCACGACCTCACCGCGATCGCCGGCCAGAAGCCGGTCATCACGCGCGCCAAGAAGTCCATCGCGGCCTTCAAGGTCCGCGAGAACATGCCCATCGGCGCCATGGTCACGCTGCGCGGCGACCGCATGTACGAGTTCCTCGACCGCCTGCTGAACACCGCGTTGCCCCGCGTGCGCGACTTCCGCGGCGTCTCCACCAAGTCTTTCGATGGACGCGGCAACTATACCCTCGGCCTCAAGGACCAGCTCGTCTTCCCGGAGATCGATTACTCCAAGGTCGACAAGCTCAAGGGCATGAACATCACCATCGTCACCACGGCGCAGGACGACAACCAGGCGCGCTCGCTCCTCAAGCACCTGGGCATGCCGTTCCGCACCGCGCAGTCTTAAAGGAAAACATGGCAACCACAGCAAAGATGGTCAAGGACGCAAAGATTGAGCGCGAGCAGTCCGCTGCCCGCGCCAAAGGGAAGAAGCTCAAGTTCTCGAGCCGCCGCCACAACCGTTGCAAGTTGTGCGGACGCCCGCGCGCTTACCTGCGGAAGTTCGGCCTCTGCCGCATGTGCTTCCGCGGTCTCGCCCTCAAAGGCGAGATCCCCGGTGTCTCGAAGTCGTCCTGGTAGGAAAGTTTTCCGTTCCCCGTTTCCGGTCTCCGGAGCTCGGGAAACGGGAAACCGGGAACAAGAAACGGTTTGAAGAGTTCGTCATCGCAGGTTCCCGCCGCGGCGGGCGAACGGGTGGCGTTAGGAGAGCAATACATGAGTCTGACCGATCCGGTCTCCGATCTACTGGCGCGCGTGCGTAACGCGGTCCAGGCAAAGCAGCAGAAGGTAGACGTTCCGGCCTCGAAGCTGAAGCTCGAGATCGCCCGCATCCTCAAGGAAGAGGGCTACATCGCGAACTTCAAGGCCACGGAAGAGGAGGGCCGCAAGGTCATCCGCCTCTACCTGAAGTACGGCGCGAACAACGAGCCGACCATGTCGCAGCTGGCGCGCGTCTCGCGCCCGGGCTGCCGCGTGTACGTCGGCCGCAACGAGATCCCGCGCGTCCTCGGCGGGCTGGGGATCAACATCCTCACCACCCCGAAGGGCGTCATGACCGGCCGCCAGGCTCGCAAAGAAGGCGTCGGCGGCGAAGTGCTGTGCGAGATCTACTAAACGATCACCGGTAGAGACGCCCTCCTGGGCGTCTCCGCTGAATAACGAGGAAGCCGGCCGCAGCGGCGGCCTGAGTGCAGACTCGAAAGGAAACTGAGAACAATGTCACGGATTGGAAAGAAACCGATCGCGGTGCCACAAGGCGTGAAGGTGGAGATCGCCGGCAACGTCGTGCGCATCCAGGGCCCGAAGGGCAAGCTCGAGCAACCGCTGCCTCCCGGCATCAAGCTGGAGCAGAAGGACGGCCACCTGCACGCCGTTCGCGGCTCAGACGACCAGGCTGCGCTGCACGGACTCGCGCGCGCCCTGCTCAACAACGCCGTCGAAGGCGTCACCAAGGGCTGGACGCGCGAGCTCGAGATCGTCGGCATCGGTTACCGCGCCGAGCTCAAGGGCAAGGGCACGGTCGTCTTCTCGCTCGGCTATTCGCACCCCATCGAGTACCCGCTGCCCGCAGGCATCGAGGCCACCGTCGACCCGAAGCAGACCAAGCTGAGCGTCACCGGCATCGATCGCCAGAAGGTCGGCCAGGTCGCCGCCGAGATGCGCGGGCTGCGTCCGCCCGACCCGTACAAGAACAAGGGCGTGCGCTACGCCGGCGAACGCCTGAAGAAGAAGGTCGGCAAGACCGGGGCGAAATAACGTTTCCGGTTTTCGGTCCCCGGTTTCCGGGGGCCGTGATCGGAGCAAACATTGATTTTCGGGAAACCGGAAACGAGAAACAGGAAATAGACAAAATGATTCCGCAACGCGAAAAAAACGTGATCCGCAAGCGCGTGCACGTCCGCATCCGCGAGAAGGTCGCTGGCACCAGCGAGCGCCCGCGCCTCAACGTCTACCGCTCGCTGAACCACATCTACGTGCAGCTCATCGACGACGCCGCCGGCACCACCATCGTCTCCGCCTCGACCAACGAGAAGGCCGGGACCAAGGGCGCCAAGGGGACCAAGAAGCCCACCGGCGGCAACGTCGCCAGCGCCAAGGCCCTCGGCAAGATGATCGCCGAACGCGCCAAGGCCAAGGGCGTCTCCAGCGTGGTCTTCGACCGCGGCGGCTACATCTATCACGGACGCGTCAAGGCCCTGGCCGACGCCGCCCGCGAAGCAGGATTGAAGTTCTAATGGTGGAAGAGCGGCGCTTTAGCGCCGCGTTAGAAGGATAAAAGTTCCCGGGCTTTAGCCCCGGCAAAGTGCAGACTGGAATAACAAATGCCAATAGTGACGAAGAGACTCGACGCCGGCCACTACAACCTGAAAGACCAGGTCGTGGCCATCAATCGCGTGACCAAAGTGGTGAAGGGCGGCAAGAACCTGTCGTTCGCCGCCCTGGTCGTCGTCGGCGACCCCTCTGCCGGCGTGGTCGGCTACGGTTCCGGCAAGGCCAAGGAAGTGCCGCAGGCCATCCGCAAGGGCATCGAAGCCGCCAAGAAGAACCTGCTGCGCGTGCACTTGAATGCCACCACCATCCCGCACGCGTCGCTCGGACGCTTCGGCTCCGGCATGGTGTTGCTCAAGCCGGCTCCGGAAGGGACCGGCGTCATCGCCGGTGGCGCCGTGCGCGCGGTCATGACTTCCGTGGGCGTCCAGAACGTGCTCACCAAGTCCATCGGCACCGCCAACCCGCACAACGTCATCAAGGCCACCTTCGACGCGCTCAAGAAACTGCGCGACCGCAAGGCCGTCGCGGCGCTGCGCGGCAAATCGGTCGAGGAGCTCTAGACCATGACCGACACGAAAAAGAAATCCTCCAAGTCCGGCGGCAAGGCCACCATCAAGATCAAGTGGGTGCGCTCCGCCATCCAGGCGCCGGTCAAGCACAAGCTCGTCGTCAAAGGGCTCGGCTTCACCCGCCTCAACCAGATCGTGGAGCGCGAGGACACGCCCTCCATCCGCGGCATGGTCAACAAGGTCCCGCACCTGGTCGAGATCGTCCAGTAAAAGAGAAGACATCATGAATCTTTCGACACTCAAAGCACCGAAGGGCTCGCGCGAGAACAAGAAGCGCGTCGGCCGTGGCATGGGCTCCGGCATGGACAAGACCTCCACGCGCGGACATAAAGGACAGCGTTCGCGCTCCGGCTCGCGCATGATGCGCGGCTTCGAGGGCGGCCAGATGCCGTTGCATCGTCGCGTCCCGAAACGCGGCTTCAACAACATCTTCCGCCAGGAGTACCAGATCGTGAATCTCGAGACCCTCGCCACGCTCGGCGAGAAAGAGATCACGCCGGAAGTCCTCAAGGCTGCGGGCGTCATCCGCAAAGCCAACGACCTGGTCAAGGTCCTGGGCGATGGCGAGCTGAAGGCGGCCATGACCATCCACGCGCACCGTTTCTCGAAATCGGCGCAGGAGAAGATAACCAAGGCCGGCGGCAAGTTCGAGTACATCGGCGGCGCGCCGGTGGAAGAAGAGAAGCGGCCGGCTCGTCCCGTGAAGCCCGTGGCGGAAGCCAGGCCGGCTGCCGAAGCGCAGCCGGAAGCGAAGGCCGAGACCAAGACCAAAGCCAAAGCAGAAGCGAAGGCCGAGAAGCCCGCGGCCGAGAAGAAGAACAAGAAGAAGTAGCTGGAGACTGGAAACAGGAAGCTGGGAACGGTTCTGGAATGCTTGAAAAATTAGCCAATATCTTTCGTGTTCCTGACCTGCGCAAGCGCGTGCTCTTCACGCTTGGGCTGCTCGCGGTCTACCGCCTCGGCGGGCACATCCTCACGCCCGGCGTGAATCCAGACGCTTTGGCGCGTGCCATGTCTTCGCAGGCCGGCTCGCTGCTCGGCTTCTACGACCTGTTCAGCGGCGGCAACTTCCGCCGCCTCACGGTCTTCGCGCTGGGCATCATGCCGTACATCACGGCGTCCATCATCCTGCAGCTCTTGACCGTCGTCTACGAGCCGCTCGCCCGCCTGCAAAAAGAAGGCGAGCTCGGACGCCGCAAGATCACCCAGTGGACGCGTTACCTCACCGTCGTCCTCTCCGCGCTGCAGTCGGCCGGCATCGCGCTCACGCTGCAGAAGGTCCAGGGCGAGCAGATCGTCATCAATCCCGGCTACGGCTTCATCATCATGACGATGATCACGCTCACCGCCGGCTCCGCCTTCATCATGTGGCTGGGCGAGCAGATCACCGAGCGCGGTGTGGGCAACGGCATGTCGCTGCTCATCTTCGCCGGCATCATCGTCGGCCTGCCGCACGCCATCGTCGACTTGATCGACAAGGTCCGCACCAACGCCTGGGGCCAGCTCACTCCGCTCTTCATCATCGTGATGGTCGCCATGATGATCGTGGTGGTGGCATTCATCGTCTACGTCGAGCGCAGCGAGCGCCGCATCCTGGTGCAGTACGCCAAGCGCGTCGTCGGACGCAAGGTCATGGGCGGACAGTCCACCTTCCTGCCGCTCAAGGTCAACACCGGCGGCGTCATGCCCGTCATCTTCGCGTCGTCCATCCTCAGCTTCCCGATGATGGCGCAGCCGCTCATCAAGAACAATCCCACGCTGAACTCCTGGCTCGGGCCGACCTTCACCGCCATGGGTTACGGACAGCCGCTCTACACCCTGCTCTATTGCCTGGGCATCATCTTCTTCGCGTACTTCTACGTCTCCATCGTGTTCAACCCGGTGGAGGTCGCGGACAACATGCGCAAGTACGGCGGCTTCATTCCCGGCATCCGTCCCGGCCGCCGCACCTCGGACTACGTCAACGAGGTGCTCACCCGCATCACGCTCGTCGGCGCGCTCTACCTCATCATCGTCTCGCTCATCCCGCAGTTCCTCATCACCGGCACGCAGTTGCATCACTTGCCGGCATGGCTCGGCGGCAACTTCTTCGCCAACCTGCCCGCGTGGTTCACCAACGGCCTGAACGTGAACTTCTACTTCGGCGGAACCTCGCTGCTCATCGTCGTCGGCGTCGCCATGGACACGGTGCAGCAGATCGAAGCGCAGCTCATCATGCGCCACTACGAAGGCTTCACGCCGCGTAGCGGCCGCATCCGCGGACGTCGAGCATGGTAGTGAGCACCTCCAGCGCCGGCACCAGCGGCTCGATGGCCGACACACAGAAGGCCATCGGCCCCATCGTCCTGCTCGGGCCTCCGGGCGCGGGCAAGGGGACGCAGGCCAAGCGCATCGCCGAGCACTATGGCGTGCCGCAGGTCTCCACCGGAGACATCCTGCGCGCCAACGTCGCTTCCGGCACCGAGCTGGGCAAGAAAGCCAAGGCCATCATGGAGAGCGGCAACCTCGTTCCCGACGAGCTGCTCTTCGGCATGGTCGCCGAGCGGGTGAAGCAGCCAGACGCCGCCCGCGGCTACATCCTCGATGGTTTTCCGCGCACTCTGGCCCAGGCCGAGTGGCTCGATAAGTTCTTGCAGAATCAACAGGATGCGCCGCTCCCCCCGGTTGTCGCCGATATCCAGGTCAGCTATAATGAATTGCTCGGCCGGCTCACCGGACGTCGCACTTGTCCCACCTGCGGGCGCATCTACAACGTTCATCTTTCTCCTCCTAAGGTTGATGAGCTTTGCGACGTGGACGGGTCGAAGCTCGTCACCCGTAAGGACGACGAGGAGTCGGTGATCGCCGAACGCCTCAAGGCCTATGAGCGCCAGACCGCGCCCCTGACCGGTTATTACCAGTCATCGGGCCGTTTGCACGTTCTCGATGGCTCGCGGCCGATCGACGAAGTCACCGCGCAGGCGTTCAAAGTTTTGGAACAGGCACGGAAGAAATAGACGAATGAATCTCAGCATGCCCATCGTGTGCAAATCGCCGCAGGAGCTCGAGAAGATGCGGCGCTCGGGCGCCATCGTCCGCACCGTGCTCGATGAGCTCAAGGCCATGGTCAAGCCGGGCATCGCCACCATGGACCTCGAACGGCATGCCGAGCGTCGCGTCAAGGAATTGGGAGCGAAGCCCGCGTTCAAGGGATACCACGAGTATCCCTGCGTGTTGTGCACCTCGGTGAACCACGAGATCGTCCACGGCATACCGTCGGAGAAGCGCAAGTTGCAGGAAGGCGACATCGTCTCCATCGACTGCGGCGTCGTGCTCGACGGTTACTACGGCGACGCGGCCATCACCGTCGCCGTCGGCGAGAACATCGGCCCGGAAGCGCAGAAGCTGCTCGCCGTCACGGAAGCTTCGCTCGCCCGCGCCATCGAGAAAGTGCGCATCGGCAACAGCGTGGGCGATATCGGCGCCGCCGTGCAGCAAGTGGTCGAAGCCAACGGCTTCAGCGTGGTCCGCGACTTCGTCGGCCACGGCATCGGCACCAAGCTGCACGAGGACCCGCAAGTCCCGAACTTTGGCACCCCGGGACACGGGGCGCGGCTGCGCGAGGGCATGGTCCTTGCCATCGAGCCCATGGTCAACGCCGGCAAGCCCGGCGCGCGCGTGCTCGATGACAACTGGACCGCGGTCACCGTTGACGGCAGCATCAGCGCTCACTTCGAGCACTGCGTCGCGGTCACCAAAAACGGCCCGCTGGTGCTGACGGCCTAAGCGTTCTTGTTTTGGTAGCAAGACGGCCGCAAAGCGGCCTACAGCGACTGGGTACTGAGTACCGAGTACTGAGAACTGGGGTTAATGAGTAAAGAAGACGCGATTGAGGTCATGGCAGTGGTCGTCGAACCCCTGCCCAACGCTATGTTCCGGGTCGAGTTGGAGAACAAGCACCAGGTCCTGGCTCATGTCTCCGGACGCATGCGCAAGAACTTCATCCGCATCCTTCCGGGAGACCGTGTGGCGGTGGAATTGTCGCCCTACGACCTCACTCGCGGCCGCATCGTGTATCGCTACAAATAGAACAGGGGATTTATGAAGGTTCGTGCGTCGGTAAAAAAGATCTGCGACAAGTGCAAGGTCATCCACCGCAAGGGTGTGGTGCGCGTGATCTGCGAGAACCAGAAACACAAACAGAGGCAGGGTTAACTTATGGCACGCATTGCAGGCGTCGATCTCCCGCGTAACAAGCACGTGGACATCGCGCTCACGTACATCTACGGCATCGGACACTCGCGCGCGCGTCGCATTGTCGCCGCCGCCAAGGTCGAGCCCACCAAGAAGGTGCAGGACCTCAACGAAGAGGAAGTCAACCACATCCGCCAGGTCATCGAGAGTGAAGGCGGCGTGGAAGGCGACCTCCGCAAGGACGTCCAGCTCCACATCAAGCGCCTCATCGAGATCGGCTCGTACCGCGGTGGGCGCCATCGCCGCAACCTGCCCGTCCGCGGACAGCGTACCCACACCAATGCCCGCACCCGTAAGGGCCCGCGCAAAGGCACGGTCGCGAACAAGAAGAAAGTCGCCTCCAAGACCTAACCAAACTCGGTGGACGCGGGTGACCGCCCGCGCGAACTGAGAACTGAGAACCGAGAACTGAGAACTCAAACATGGCAAAGCAACCAGTCGATAAGACGATCACTCCCGGCGCCGCACCCGCGACCGGAGCGCCCGAGAAAAAGGGCAAGAAGAAACAGTTCAAGAAGCGCGAGAAGAAGCACGTTCCGCACGGGATCGTGTACATCCAGGCGTCGTTCAACAACACCATCGTCACCATCACCGACCAGCAGGGTCAAACGATCTCCTGGAAGTCCTCCGGCTCGCTCGGCTTCCGCGGCTCCCGCAAGGGGACTCCGTTCGCCGCGCAGCAGGCCGCGATGAACGCCGCCAACATGGCGCGCGAGCACGGCCTTCGCTCCGTCGAGGTGCGCGTCTCCGGTCCCGGCTCCGGCCGCGAATCGGCCATCCGCGCCCTCGCCGCCGCCGGCATCGATGTGCGCTCCATCCGCGACGTCACCCCCATTCCGCACAACGGGTGCCGTCCGCCGAAGCGCCGCAGAGTGTAAGTAGTCTGGTGCGCGCCGAATGGAGCGCACCACAACTCGGTACTCGGTACTGATAAACGGATCGGGAGGAAGCGCCGCCAGCGCGTAAACCGATCGGCCCCGAAGTAAGGAATAGAGGAGAAGAATGGCTCGTTACAAAGATGCAGTCTGTCGTCTCTGCCGCCGTGAGGGCATGAAGTTGTTCCTCAAGGGGCAGAAGTGCTTCACCGAGAAGTGCCCCATCGAGAAGCGCAACTTCGCTCCCGGCCAACATGGCAAGGACCGTAAGGCCAAGATCGTCGGCTACGGCTTGCAGCTGCGCGAGAAGCAGAAGACCAAGCGCATGTACTTCACGCTCGAGAAGCAGTTCCGCAACTACTTCGAGAAGGCCGCCCGCACCAAGGGCGTGACCGGCGAGATGCTGCTGCAGCAGCTCGAACGCCGTCTCGACAACGTCGTCTACCGTCTTGGCTTTGCCGTCGCTCGTCGCCAGGCGCGCCAGCTCGTCCGCCACGGACACATCGAGGTCAACGGCAAGAAGGTCAACATCCCTTCCTACCAGGTCTCGGCCGGTGACACCGTTGCCGTCCGCGAGCGCAGCCGCAAGCTCGTCATCGTCGAACAGGCCAAGGAAGTCGCGTCGCACCAGGCGGTGCCCACGTGGATGTCCGCCGACCGCGACAACTACACCGCCAAGGTCCTCTCGCTGCCACGCCGCGAGGAGATCGCTATGCCGGTGAATGAGCAGCTCATCGTCGAGTTGTACTCGAAGTAAGCAAGAGTTCTTCCACTTCGTCCGCGAATGCGGACGAAAAGATTTGTAGCCCACGGCGCGAGCCCTGGGAGCTTCACGGCCCGTTTCGCACCAGATGGGCCGTTGCGGAGTTCGACCTTGCGCGGGCCGCGTGAGGATGCCGCAACGAGCCGAATGGGCGAAGGAGAGAAACACAAATGATACTTTGGAAAGGTTTTCAAAAACCGAAGCGTCTCGCCACCGACACGGAGACGCTCACCGACCGCTACGGCCGCTTCTGGGCACAGCCCTTCGAGCGCGGCTTTGGCACCACCGTCGGCAACGCGCTGCGTCGCGTGCTGCTCAGCTCCATCGAAGGCGCGGCCGTCACCGCCGTCAAGATCGAGGGCGTGCTGCACGAGTTCCAGTCCATCCCCGGCGTGGTCGAGGATGCGACTGACATCATCCTGAACCTGAAGCAGGTCCCGTTCAAGCTCAACGGCGAAGGCCCGAAGGCGATCTACCTCAAGTCCGATCAGCCCGGCGTGGTCACCAGCGGCATGATCGAGGCCGATGGCGACGTCGAGATCCTCGATAAGGACGTCTACATCGCGACCATCTCCGAGGGCGGCAAGCTCGACATGGAGATGCGCCTCAAGCGCGGTCGCGGATACGTCGCGGCCGACAAGAACTTCGATGAGGACCTCGGACTCGGCTTCATCCCGATCGATTCCGTCCACTCGCCGGTGCGCAAGTGCAACTACACCGTCGAAGCGGCACGTCTCGGTCAGATCACCGATTACGACAAGCTCACGCTCGAGATCTGGACCAACGGCTCCGTCACGCCCACCGATGCGCTCGGCCTAGCCGCCAAGCTCATCAAGGACCACATGGCCATCTTCATCAACTTCGAGGAAGAGCTCGAAGCCGAGGCCGCCAGCGACTCGAAGCCCGAGATCCGCAACGAGAACCTCAACCGTTCCGTCGAGGAACTCGAGCTCTCCGTGCGCAGCTACAACTGCCTGAAGAACGCCAATATCCAGACCATCGGAGAGCTGGTGCAGAAGTCCGAAGCCGAGATGCTCAAGACCAAGAACTTCGGACGCAAGTCGCTCAACGAGATCAAGGAGATCCTGTCCTCGATGGGCCTCTCGCTCGGCATGCGCATCGACGAACAGGGCAACGCCGTCCCCAACCAGTCGGCCGCAGCCCGTATCGAAGGCTAGTTGAGATCGCGCGGCGCGCGCCAGTAGCGCGCGCCGCGACTAAGAACCGACTACTGAGAACTGAGAACTGACCCTTTATGCGCCACAAGATCGCAACCTGGAAACTCGGACGCAACACCTCGCACCGTCAGGCCCTCCTGCGTAACCTCGTCACCTCGCTCATCCTCGAGGAGCGCATCGAGACTTCCGCCGTGCGCGCGAAGTTCATGCGCCCGCACGTCGAGAAGATGATCACGCTCGGCAAGCGTGGCGACCTCGCTGCCCGCCGCCAGGCCGCCGCCTTCCTCATGACGCGCGCCGCGGTCGACAAACTCTTCGACATCGCGCCGCGCTTTGGCGACCGCGAAGGCGGTTACCTCCGCATCATCCGTAACGGATGGAAGAAGGGCGATGGCACCGAGACCGCTCTCGTCGAGCTGCTTGGCGCCGAGAAGACGCTCGAAGCCAAGAAGGAAAAGACCGCGGAACGCCGCGCCAAGCGCATCGAAGAGACGCGCAAGCAGATGGAAGAAGCGGGCGAGCAGCCCTTGGCTGACGCCGGCGAAGAGAAGAAGTAGCGCCGGCGTCTCGCCGGCTGTAGCGCGGGCGTCCTCGCCCGCGCTTTTCCTTTGCTCGCTGATAGACTCAAAAACCGAATGCCTTCGCCGCGCGAGCGCCGCAACGTCTACCTCTTCGGCGCGACCTCGTTCCTCAACGACACCGCCAGCGAGATGGCCTACTGGACCCTGCCTGCCTTCCTCGCTTCCATCGGCGCTGGTCCCGCGCACCTCGGCGTCATCGAAGGCATCGCGGAGAGCGTGGCGGCTGCCGCCAAGCTCTTTACCGGATACGTCACCGACCGCGTCTCGCGCCGCAAGCCCATCGTCGTCTTCGGTTACGCGCTCGCCAACGTCGTCAAACCCATCCTTGCCATCGCGACCTCGTGGTGGCAGGTGCTCATCATCCGCTTCGCCGACCGCACCGCGAAGGGCATTCGCGGCGCGCCGCGCGACGTGATGGTCGCGGAATCCGTGGACGCCGCCAATCGCGGCTCCGCCTTCGGCCTGCTCCAGGCCATGGATTCCGCGGGCGCCGTCGCTGGACCGCTGCTCGCGCTCTTCATCCTCACGCGTCTTCAATATGGCATACGCGCCGTGTTCTGGGCCGCTGCGGTTCCGGGCGCGCTCGCCATCCTTGTCGTCTGGCTGTTCGTCCGCGAACCTGCCGAGCGTGAGGGCAAGAGCAAGGCCGTTCCGTTCACGCTGCGTCCCGGATTGCCGTGGCGCTTCCACTACGTGCTGCTCGCGGTCGCGCTCTTCTCGCTCGGCAACTCGAGCGACATGTTCCTGGTGCTGCGCGCGGCGGACGCCGGCATCGCCGTCCACTACGCGCCCTTGCTCGGCTTGGTCTTCAATGTCACTTACACGCTGACTTCGTGGCCTGCAGGACGCCTGAGCGACAAAGTCCCGCGACACTTCGTCGCTGCCTCTGGCTATGCTGTCTTCGCCGCGGTCTATGCGGTGTTCGCGGCAGCGCCTTCGCGCGCCGCCATCTGGGGCGCGATGGCCTCTTACGGACTCTTCTACTCGCTCACGAATCCCGTATTGCGCGCGCTGGTCGTGGACTACGCGCCGGAACCCAAGCGCGGCCGCGCGCTCGGCTTCTTCTACTTCGTCACTTCCATCACCACGCTCGCGGCGAGCCTGATCACCGGAGAACTGTGGCAGCAGTTCGGCGCGCGCGTGCCGTTCCTGCTCTCGGCTGCGCTCGCGGTCGTGGCTGCACTCATGCTGCTCTTTACGGCGAAACCAGCTACGAGGGCTGCGAGCGAGCTGACCGCTGACGTGCAACCAGGATCCTAAAGACGAGCAGTTGCGCGAATAGCGCGCCGCTGGCGTCGAGCATCACGTCGCGCCAACTTCCCGTGCGCGAAGGCACCAGATGTTGCAGGCCTTCATCCGCGAGCGCGGTCGCAACCGCGAACGCGAGTCCCCAGAGCGCCCAACGCAGCTGCCACAAGTGCGAGCGCTCACGTAATTCCCAATAGCGCGCGGCGCGGAACCAGAGCCAGCTCAGGATGGCGTAGTTGGTGAAATGGCCGAGCTTGCGCAGGAACGTGTGGACAGCGTCATACCATTCATACGGCGCGCTCGGAAAAAATGTCCGAAAGAACCAGATGACGAACCCGCCGGTGTGCCGCGCCGAGAACAAGTCGCCGGAAGCGGCGATGGTCGCGAGCGTCCACGCGATGGCCGGGACCCAGGTGCGAAGGGCCACGCCCGGGCGGAACGCGCTCCGCAGGGCCGCCCCTGCGGAGTCCTTGGTCTTGAGGTCCTTCGCTTCGCTCAGGATGACACCGCGTTCTGCTTACTCCACCCGATAGTTCGGCGCTTCGCGCGTGATGACTACGTCGTGCACGTGGCTCTCGCGCAGCCCCGCGCCCGAGATGCGGATGAACCGCGCTTTCTCCCGCAGTTCGGCGATGGTCTGGGTGCCGCAGTAGCCCATGCCGGAGCGCAATCCGCCGACGAGCTGGTAGATCATCGAAGCCAGCGGCCCGCGGTAGGGAACGCGGCCCTCAATGCCTTCGGGGACAAACTTCTGCAAGCGGTTGGTGCGCAGCTCGCCGTCTTCGTCCCCGGTGAGCGCGGCGGAAGCTTCGCCGTCGAGGTTCTGCGAGTAGCGCTCGCTCGAGCCGGAAGCCATCGCCGAGAGCGATCCCATGCCGCGATAGGACTTGAACTGGCGGCCCTGATACAGGATGGTCTCGCCCGGGCTCTCGTCCGTCCCGGCGAAGAGCGAGCCGATCATCACGACGCTCGCGCCCGCGGCCAGCGCCTTGGTCACGTCACCCGAGTACTTGATGCCGCCGTCGGCGATCACCGGGACGTTGGCGTCCTTGGTGGCGCGCGCGGCCTCGGCGATGGCGGTGATCTGCGGCACGCCCGCGCCGGTCACGATGCGCGTGGTGCAGATGGACCCGGGACCGATGCCGACCTTGATGGCGTCCGCGCCGGCCTTGACCAGCTCACAGGCGCCGTCGAACGTGCCCACGTTGCCGGCGAGCAGGTCGATCTCCGGCAGCTTGGCCTTGATCGCCTTGATGGCCTCGATCACGCGGGTGGAGTGTCCGTGGGCGGAATCGATGGCGAGCGCGTCGACTTTGGCTTTCGCCAGCTCCTGCGCGCGCTCGAGGAAGTCGCCAGTGGCGCCGATGGCCGCGCCGCAGCGCAGGCGTCCGTGGGAATCCTTTGCCGCGTTGGGGTACTTCATCTTCTTCTGGATGTCTTTTACGGTGATCAGTCCCTTGAGCTGGAACTTGTCGTCGACCACGAGCAGCTTTTCCACGCGATGCTTGTGCAGGATCTCTTCCGCGTCGTCGAGCGTGGTGCCCACGGGGACGGTGATCAGGTTCTCCTTGGTCATCACC
Organism: Candidatus Korobacter versatilis; assembly: GCA_016185395.1. Lineage (GTDB taxonomy): Bacteria > Acidobacteriota > Terriglobia > Terriglobales > Acidobacteriaceae > JACPNR01. The sequence goes on along the minus strand of JACPNR010000013.1, from coordinate 107,906 downwards.
TTGGAGATGGGAACGTCCGTACGGCTGACGAAGCGCAGGTCGCGGTTGGTGAGGATGCCGACCAGCTTCTTCGCCTTGGTGATGGGGACGCCGGAGATGCGGTAGCGCCGCATGACCTCGAGCGCTTCCGAGACCTTGTCGTCGGGCGACATCGTGATCGGGTCCACGATCATGCCGCTCTCCGAGCGCTTCACCTTGTCCACTTCACCGGCCTGCTGCTCGATGGTGAGGTTGCGATGGACGATGCCCAATCCGCCCTGCTGCGCGATGGCGATGGCCAGGCGCGACTCAGTCACCGTGTCCATGGCCGCCGAGATGATGGGGATATTGAGCGTGATGTTGCGCGAGAGCCGCGTCTGCGTGTTGACCTGCGCCGGGACTACGTCCGAACGCGCCGGCAGCAGCAGGACGTCATCAAAGGTGAGGGCTTCAGGGACAGGGAAGTGAATCATGTTTCATTGTACCGAAGGGACTTGGTTCCGGCTAGAGTCGCAGGATCAGTGTCCGTTCGCGACGACTGCTTTGCCGTCTCTGATCACGACGTCCGTACGCTGATAGACCGCGTGACCCTTGAGTGTTTTGGCAGCGTTCTTCACACCAAAGGTATGGGTCCTGCCGCCGCCAGCGGCGCTAGCTGTGCTCGCTTCATATTTCCAATCAGACTTGGCTAAGAAGACAACATCCACGCGCCAGATGATGACAGGTCGCTTGCGCTCGATCGCCTCTGTAGGGTCGACAAGATAGCGCCAAACGATGTACCACCCAGGATGATCGTAATGGGATTGAATGGCCCATGGCCTCTTACTGCCCTTGCTTTCGAGGCATTCGTTCGGCTTCGGAGGCCACTTGCATCCACGCCGGCACAAGTCAGGAAACCGTTGCTGCGCCGTATCCACGTTCTTGTTTCGTTCCCAGTTGGTCACCGAATGTAGCGCCTTTGCCCCAAAGATACCGACCAAGGCGCTAAAAACGTTTGCTTGATCGAAATAGATTTCGACCAAGTCGGCTAGTTCCCGTTCAAGATAATCAACCGCCCGAGCGATTGAGCCTGCCCCGCCGAACCCGGGAGGGAGAGGAGTGTTGGCGACAAGCCATTTAGATCGATCGCGCTTAGGCATCGGGGTGCTTGGGCGTCACAAGACGCGAGAGGTGCGGGATCGCCTTGTTGGCCATCAGGAAATACTTACTGTTGCTTTCAATCCCAATGCTATCGACTTCGCAAGCGACGCAGGCAGCAATCGTCGATCCAGAGCCCATGAACGGATCTAAGATCACTCCCTCTCCTAGCGGCAGTGCAGCCCGCACAATCTGACGCAGAAACGCCTGCGGTTTTAGTGAGGGGTGGGGTGCCACCTTTCTTTCTTTTCCTCGCGCGGGTGACGATTCAATCAAATCGCGGAATGGACGGGCGTCCGAAATCCTCCGGAGACCACCGGTCTTCCACTTGCGAAGATTGTCTTGAACGCGACCTTCACATGGTTTGCGCAACAAGACCCACGGTTCCCAACAAGACCGTGGCATGACGGAGACCAAAGGGAATTCTTTGTGCGCGTTCTTAGGGCGATCACCGCCGCGAAGCGTATGCACGATCCGCACGATCTCGCCACGTTTCTCGAACCCCACGGTCGCAAATGGTCCGCACACTAAGTGGGACACCAGAGGATTCGTCGCAATGAACACGTGTCCCCCTGGCACCAGTACCGGCAGGAGCAGCGTCGCGAGGCGGGTGAAGAATTCCCGCAATTTCTGGTGGTCGGTGCGAGACATCACCGTGAACCTGGGAAGCGGACTACGTGTGCAGCCGTCAAGAGTGGGAGGGATGCGCCAAATCCCGCCGCGGCCCTTCTCCAGTTTTTGCAGTTCTTCGTCGCTGTACTCGCTCAGGCCGTAGGGTGGGTCAGTGACGACAGCGTGAATTGAGTTGCGAGGAGCAGTTCGCAGCCACTCGAAGGCATCATCCTTAAAAACGAGATAGGACTGCGAAAAATCAAAGCTGCGCGCCGCGCCTGTGCGTTCTGCCATTTGGTTGATGAATGCTAGCAAAATCTACTCCATTCACTTACTACAATCAGCAACGCGCTCCAGCCCGCGTGTCGGGATCGGTACATTGCGGGACTCCTGACGCCCCACATTCGGCGCGCAGCAGGTCTTTCACGCGGTTGCCGATATCATCGCGCAGGCCGCGGACCATGGTGATGGGCTGGCCTTTGGGGTCGGGGAGCTGCCAGTCCACGACTTTGAGTCCCGGGACGTAGGGGCAGTTCTCGCCGCAGCCCATGGTGACCAGCACAGTGGCGGAGGCGGCCAGGGGTTGGTCGAGCTGTTGCGGACGCACGCTGCTCAGGTCTACGCCGACTTCCTTCATGACCTCGGCGACTTCGGGATGGACGCGCGCGGCCGGCGCGGTGCCGGCGGAGACGCCGCGGCAACACTGCGGGTCGGCGTAACGGTTGAACAGGGCCGCCGCCATCTGCGAGCGTCCGGCGTTGTGGGTGCAGGCGAAGAGGAAGGTGCGCGGCGCCTGGAAGTAGCGGCGCTGGAAGAAGAGCGCCACGTTGACGAGCGCGATCATCACCGGGACTTCGACGAGGGGGCCGATGACGGCGGCGAAGGCGGCGCCCGAGCCGATGCCGAAGACAGCCACCGCCACCGCGATGGCGAGCTCGAAGTTGTTGCTGGCGGCGGTGAACGCCAACGTGACCGTCTTCGAGTAGTCCGCGCCCAGCTTCTTCCCCATGTAGAACGACACGAGGAACATCACGACGAAGTAGATGAGCAGCGGCAGCGCGATGCGCAGCACGTCGAGCGGCAAGCGGATGATGTACGCGCCCTTGAGCGAGAACATGACGACGATGGTGAAGAGCAGGGCGACGAGCGTGAGCGGGCCCACCCGCGGGATGAAGTTGGCGTCGTACCAGGCGCGCCCTTTCGCGCGCACCAGCAGGGTGCGCGTGGCGTAGCCGGCGAAGAACGGGAGCCCGAGATAGATGAGGACGCTCTGCGCGATCTCCGCGATGGAGACGTGGACGACCGCGCCTTGCAGTCCCAGCCGCGCCGGCAGCACGGTGATGAAGAACCAGGCATAAGCGGAATAGAAGAGCACCTGGAAGATGGAATTGAAGGCGACCAGGCCGGCGGCGTATTCCGTGTCGCCTTTCGCCAGCTCGTTCCACACGATGACCATGGCGATGCAGCGCGCCAGGCCGATCATGGTGAGCCCGGCCATGTATTCCGGGTAGTCGCGCAGGAAGACCACCGCCAGCACGAACATGAGGACCGGACCGATGACCCAGTTCTGCACCAGCGAGAGGCCGAGCACACGCCGGTTGCGGAAGACGGCGGGCAGGCCTTCGTAGCGCACCTTGGTGAAGGGCGGATACATCATCACGATCAGGCCGATGGCGATGGGGACCGACGTTGTGCCGACGTTGAAGCGGTTGAGGAAGGGGACCACGCCGGGGACGAGCGATCCCAGGGCCACGCCGGCGGCCATGGCGGCGAAGGTCCACGCCGTGAGGTAGCGGTCGAGAAAGCCCAGTCGGGAGGTGGCGTTTTTCGTCATGGGTGACGATCAATGTTAGCAGGGTCTTTCGCAACTCCGTGCGACTCATGGATGCGAGGACTGGGTGCGGGCGGGGCATCGTCGTCGCGGGGCGGATCGATGCCGCGCATGCGGCGGACGATGGCGGCGAGGTCGCACCAGGTGTCGACGGCGCGGTCGGCAGGGGGATCGAGCTGGCGGTAGAGGGCGGCGACGAGCTCCTCGTTCGAGGCCGGGGCGGTGGAGGCGGGCATCTCGGCGCCGAGCCGCTTGAGGTTCATGCTCGCGGTCTGCAAGGCGTAGATGATGAGGCCGGCGGAGTGGGCGTCGATGTCCTTGTGCTGGAGTTGGCGGATGACGCGGCCGAGCTCGATCTGGATGGTGGCGGCATCCTCGGGAACGCCGGTGATGGGGAAGACGCCTTCGTAGTCGGAGCGGTGGAAGCGGCACCAGCGCTCCTCGCGGAGCGCGGGCGCGTGGCAGCGCTGGCCGTTGAGCTTGATGTGTTCGCAGCGGGCGGCCTGTTGCATGGCTTCGACGGCGGCGCTGGGCAGTTTGGCGGTGAGTTCTTGCGGCGGTTGCATAGGTATACCCCCTCCCCCTCCCCCCGCTATACCTATAAATCTGTTTAGATTCAGATAGTTAGGCTGTTTTTATACCTTGCCGATACCTACGGGATACCTTGCGGTAGCGACGTCGTTTATAGCGAAGAAAGAGCGAATACGAGGATATGATGCGGACGCGCTGGTTGTCAATGACAAAGATTGTCAGTTTGCTGTTTGATATAGTTAGGGAGACGCGGCGGGCGAGAGAGCTCACGAATGAGTGTTGGCGGTGAGATCCTTCGCCGCAGCGGCCCAGGATGACACTCACGAAGGAGTGTGGGCGGTTGAAACCCGTGCAGCTTGGGGGTATGCTTCGCCGCCTATGTCCGGCCAGGAGCACAAAAAGAAGAAGGCGAAGAAGATGGAAGCCAAGGAGAGCGAGCAGGGACGAGAGCGCCGTCGCGGGCCGCGGTGGAACATGGATTTCCCCGTCGCTTACTGGGACGAGGAGGAGCACGAGCGCCAGGGGAAGGGCGCGGACCTCTCGGCCAGCGGCCTGGGGTTCTTCGTCGAGATACCGGGGGCGGTGGGGGCCACGACGAAGGTGCGGTTCACGCTGCCGGCGTCGAAAGAGACGTTCGAGCTGATGGGGACGATACGCTCGGCGAGCGGCAACCGGCTGGGCATACAGTTTTCCGACATGGACGACCTGCAGTCAGCGCAGTTGCTGGCCGCGATCTTTGGCGAGCTGACCAACCGGCGTCCCGAGGTGGCAGGGCTCACCGACCCGGCCGACGTGCGCGCGGTCGAGGAGCGGCTGGCGCGGATCGAGAACGCGATCTCCCTGGTGAGCGGGGAAATAAAGCGCGCGGCGCTGGAGGAAGAAGCGGACGCGTTGCGGGCGCTGCTGAAGGCGAACCAGAAGGCGCTGGCGAAGCTGGACAGCTAAAAGCAGTGGACAGTGGACAGTGCACAGTCCACAGTGGCCGGCTCCCCGCAATCTTGCTCCCCGGGCGGAAGATCCTCTGCGCACAAGAACCGCGCGCGAAGGCCGACAATCTTCTCTCACGAATGGTTGTTGGCGGTGAGATCCTTCGCCGCGGCGGCTCAGGATGACACTCGCGAATGGTTGTTGGTTGTCCTTGGCGGGCGGGGTCGCCCGCCGCCACACGATTGTCGCGGGACGTTACTGCCAGAAATCTTCGGTATCGGTGAAGTTGAAGCCGAATTCGGCGAGTCCGCCGGGGCCGGCGTGGCGGCGGTAGACGATCTTCGCGGCCGCGGACCTCTGCTTTTCCGGCCACGTGACCAGCACTTTATCCAACAGCTTCCAGTGGGCGCGGGAGACGAGCAGGCCGCCGTGCGGGCTGACGAAGAGCGTCTCGGCGATCTCGGCTTCGGATTCCTGCGCGCCGACGGGACGGACGGTGAGATGGATGCGGCGCGAGACGCGGGTGCCGCGGCGGGTGTAGCCGAGCAGCGCGCCGAGCGTGGTGGTGAGGGCCACGTGGTCGGCGGTGCCGAGTTCGCCGAAGCTGAGTCCGACGCGTCCATCGGACTGACTGTGGACGACCAAGGCGCGGGCGTGGACGGAGTGACCGGTGGGCAGGTTGAAGCGCAGCCAGACGTCGCGCTCGCGGTCGAGGTGCACCGGCGCGGCGATGCGCATGCCGCCGATGCTGAGGTCTTCGGTGGTCCCGAGCGCGAGCACCATGCCGGTGCGCAGCTCGACGGGCAAGGCCACGCGGACGCGCGGGTGGCGGCGTTCGGCGTAGGGCGCGCGAGTGTCAGGCACGAGCGTCACGGCATGGCCCCTCATGCTGCGCCGGAAAGTTGCTGACCGGGGGCAGCGAGGAAGTCGGCGGTGATGGCGGTGCGCAGGTCCGGCCAACGGTCGAGCACGCGGGATGAGACGCGGGCGTAGGTCGACGGCAGCTCAATCCCCATCGATGCCAGGGCGGGCACCGGCAGCGCGATCTTCAGGTAGGTGCCGAGCTCGAGCGGAAGGTCGGAAAGAAAGGCGAGGCCCTCTTGCGAGATGTCTTCCACCAAGCCGTCGTGCCAGATATCGGAATCGAGCAGACGAAAGCGGATCGCGAGCTGCAGGGGCAGGTGCACTGGACGTACCAAGCGCGGTTGAGCTTTCATGGTTCCTCTGCGCGGGGCCGGAGAAGCAGGGCCTATGCGCCGACGTTGCGAGAGTAGGACACATCGCGACAAGAAGAAAGATAACGGCAGGCCAGTTGGGCGGTGGCTGGGTGGACAGCGGGGTACATGTCCGATGGGACAGGGGCGTTAGGATTAGGGTTTGCAAGGGCTTGGCGTGCGGCCGAGAGAGATATGCAGGGCGCGAGCAGCGGGTAGGCGCTGGTTTGTCAGGGGGTCAATCGAGGCGTATACTAACGAATTGTAGTGGCTGTACCCACCCGCGCTGTGTGTGGCGTATGAGGTATCCAGGCGGGGAAGCTGGCGAAGCACACCAGTGGGCGCAAGCCCACTTTTATTTTGCGGGCAAAACAACGCTCGGAATCGGGGGACCGGGAGACCCGGTGAATCGGGTGATGGGATGGCACTGGAACTAGACAAGGTCCGCGGGATAGCGGAAAGAGTTGCGAAGGACCTGGGACTGGAAGTGGCGGACGTGGAGTTTCGCGGCGGAGCGGGCAAAGGCGGCCGGCTGCTGCGGGTGTACATCGAGAAAGCGGGCGCGGCCGCGCATGGGAACGATCCGCAGTACTGCGTGACGCACGAAGACTGCGCGCGGTTGAGCGGCGAGATGAGCACCATCCTGGATATCGAGGACGTGGTGCCGGGCAGCACGTACTTGCTGGAGGTGTCGTCGCCGGGGCTGGACCGGAAGCTGGGCACGGCGGGGGATTTCGGCCGCTTCGTGGGCAGCCGCGTGAAGCTGATGACGCGCGAGCCGGTGGAGCAGAACCGGCATTGGGAAGGGCGGCTGGAAGCGTTCGGCGCGGGGCACTTGACGCTGGACGTGACACCGCCGAAGAAGAAGAACAAGCCGGCGCTGGCGGAGCGGAAGTTGCAGGTGGAGTTGGCGAACGTGGAGAAGGCGAATCTGGTACCGGAGATCTAGTGCACAGTGGACAGTGGACAGTGCACAGTGGCCGAAGAGCAAGTACGGACTTTCAGGAAAAAGCAATCATGGCTAGTGTTCTGTATCAACAGATCGAGTTGCTGAGCCGCGAGAAGGGGATCGATCCCGCGATCGTGGTGGGCGCAGTCGAAGACGCGATCGTGGTCGCGACGCGGAAGTATTACAAGTCGCAGGAGAACCTGCGCGCCGAACTCGATAAAGAGAGCGGGCAGATCCGCGCGTTCGCGGTGAAGGCGATCGTGGAGGGCGCCGAGCAGGTGGAAGACGCGAACCTGCAGATCACGCTGGCGGACGCGAAGAAGGTGGACCCGAACGCGGAAGTCGGCGGCGAGGTGCGCTTCTACAAGCCGACGGACGTGCTCGGCCGCATCGCGGCGCAACTGGCGAAGCAGGTCATCTTCCAGAAGGTGCGCGAGGCGGAGCGCGAGACGGTATTCAACGAGTACAGCGGGCGTTCGAACGAGGTGATCAACGCCACGGTGAAGCGCGTGGAAGGTCCGGACGTGATCTTCGACATCGGCAAGGCGGAAGCGCGCATGCCGCGCAAGGAGCAGTCGCGGCTGGAGTCGTTCGCGGTGGGCGAGCGCGTGCGCGTGGTGCTGGTGCGGGTGGAGAAGAACGCGAAAGGCCCGGCGGTGGTGGTGTCGCGCGCGGCGCCGGAGCTGGTGCAGAACCTATTCCAGACGGAAGTGCCGGAGATCTACGACGGCACGGTGGTGATCCGCGCCATCGCGCGGGAGGCGGGCGAGCGGACGAAGATCGCGGTGATGTCGAAGGACAAGGACGTGGATTCGGTGGGCGCGTGCGTGGGCATGAAGGGGATGCGCGTGCAGTCGATCATCCGCGAGCTGCGCGGCGAGAAGATCGACATCATCGAGTATCACGAGGACGCGGTGACGTTCGCGGAGAAGGCGCTGCAGCCGGCGAAGGTGAGCCGCGTCTCCATCGTGGATTCGGCGGACAAGCACCTGGAAGTGATCGTGGACGACTCGCAGTTGTCGCTGGCCATCGGCAAGAAGGGCCAGAACGTGCGGCTGGCGGCGAAGCTGCTGGGCTGGAAGATCGACATCAAGAGCGAGGAAGAGAAGCGGCAGGAAGTGGAACAGCAGATGGCCGCGCTGGTGGGCACGACCACGCCGCTCTCGAACGTGACCGAGCTGGGTGAAGGCCTGATCGAGAAGCTGGCGGCCGGAGGCATCGCGACGGTGGAAGCGCTGGCGGACATGACGCCGGAACAACTGGAGGAGATCCCGGGCATCGGTCCGAAGACGGTGGAGAAGATCAGCCTGGCGGTGAACAATTACTTTGCCAGCCTGGAGTCGGCGGAGCCGGCGGCGGCAGCGGCGGGGGTTGCGGAAGGTGAAGCGGCGGCGGATGCTGCGGCCGTGGAAGTCGCGGAGCAGGATGCTGCGAGCGTCACTCCGGAAACCATGGACCCGGCGACGCTGGATACGACCGAGTCGAGCGGGCTCGATGCGGCGGCGACCACGGACACCACGCATCCGGGAGTCAAGGCGGAGAAGTCGGAGATCGAGGAGGCCATCGAGACCGGGCAGGCGCTCGAGGCCGACGCGATCGCGGGCGTGGAGAATGCTCCCGACGCCGGCGTGGCGGACGTCCACACGCACGGCGATGAAGTGCCGGCGCCGGAAGAGAAGTAGTTAGGAGTTAGGAGTCAGGAAAACCGTGAGGTCGAGATGAAGGCTTAGCGGCGTAGTAAGAAGACGTGAGGCGGAAAGCCCGCGTCCGAAGGAAAAGCAAAGCGGAATGAAGATCCGAATCAATGACCTGGCGCGAGAGCTGGAAGTAAAGAGCAAGGCGATCCTCGACGTGCTCGATGAAGTGGGCGTGATCGAGAAGAAGACGCACTCCAGTTCTCTGGAAGCGGACGACGCGGCGAAGGTGCGCAAGCACTTCGCGAAATCGGCGGGCCCTTCGAAGTCGCCGGCGAGCGCGCACAAGGCCGCCACGGCGGACGAACTGAAGCCGAAGTTCGACCTCTCGAAGATCTCGAAGCCGGGGGATGTACTGAAGGCCATCCAGTCGAAGGCCGCGCCGGGGGCGGCGAAGCCGGGAGCGCCGGGAGTGGCGAAGCCGGGAGCGCCGGTGGGGACGAAGCCGGCGGCAGGCGCGCCGAAATCCGTGGCGCCGCCGGAGCCGCCGCCCGCGATCAAGGGTGTGACGCCGCCGACGGCGACGGTGGTGCCGGCGTCGCAAGCGACGCCGCGTCCGCCGGCCGCGGGCACTCCGCCGGCGGTCGCGCATGTTGCCGGTGCGACGCCGTCTGCGCCGCAATCCGCCACGCCTTCCACGGCGCAAGCACACGCACCGACGCAGCCGGCGGTGAACCCCGCGACCGCGCACCAGACGCCGCAGCCACCGCCTCCGCCGGGACCTCCGGCGCGGCGCGTGATCACGCCGCAGACGGGACCGCGTCCGGTGTACCAGGCGCCGGCGACGCCGCGGCCGGGAATGCCGGGAGCGCCGAGCGCAGCGGGCGGGCCGCGTCCGGGACAACCGATATTCCAGCGTCCGCAGGCGATGCAGGGCAGGCCGGCGCCGGGGCGTCCGATGCCGGGGCAGCCGATATTCCAGCGTCCGCGTCCGGGAGCGCCGGGGTCGCGCCCGCCGCTGAAGCCGGGCGAGCGCCGCTTGCATCCGACGCGCACTTCCCCGACGGGCGTGCGCCCGATCGGCGTGGGCCCGGGAGCGCCGATGGCGCCGCCGAGTGGGCGTCCGGCGGGAAGGCCGGGAGGTCCGGCGCGGCGGCCGGGACAGCGTTACGTTCCGCGTGGCGTGAAGGAAGGCCCGATGAAGGGCTTCGTGCCGCCGCCGCGGCTCGCGCTCTCGAACGAGCCGGTCGAGATCACGCGCACCATCGAGATCACGGAAGGCATCAGCGTAAAAGACCTGGCGGAGAAGCTGGACGTGCGCGCGAAGGACGTGATCGCGCGCCTGCTGGCGAAGGGCGTGTTCGCTTCCATCAACCAGACGCTCGAGTCGGGGCTGGCGACGGAGATGGCGCGGCAGTTCGGCGCCGACACCAACGTGAGCACGTTCGAAGAACAGGCCGCGAAAGAAGCGGTGGAGAGCGGCGCGGAAGAGATCGTGGTGGAGGGCGGAGGCGCGGCACGGCCTCCGATCGTGACCATCATGGGGCACGTGGACCACGGCAAGACGACGCTGCTGGATTCGATCCGGCTGGCGAGCGTGGCCGAGGGCGAGGCGGGCGGGATCACGCAACACATCGGCGCGTACAAAGTGAAGGTCAGCGACAAGGCGTCGCCGGCGAACGGGCGCGAGATCACGTTCATCGACACGCCGGGCCACGAAGCGTTCACGCGCATGCGGGCGCGCGGCGCGAAGGTCACGGACATCGTGGTGCTGGTGGTGGCGGCGGATGACGGTGTGATGCCGCAGACGCTCGAGGCGATTGACCACGCGCAGGCGGCGAAGGTGCCGCTCATCGTGGCGGTCAACAAGATCGACAAACCGGACGCGATGCCGGAGCGCGTGAAGAAGCAGCTCGCCGACCGCGGGCTGGTGCCGGAGGACTGGGGCGGGACGACCGTGTACGTGGACGTTTCCGCGAAGCAGAAGACGAACCTGAACCTGCTGCTGGAGATGATCTGCCTGGTGGCGGACGTGCAGGGACTGAAGGCGGCGCCGGACCGTCCGGCGAACGGCGTGGTGCTCGAGGCCAAGCTCGATCGCGGACGCGGCGCGGTGGCGACCATCCTGGTACAGAACGGGACGTTGCGCACAGGCGACCAGTTCGTCGTGGGCAACACGTTCGGCAAAGTGCGCGCGATGTTCGACGACCACGGCAATGCCATCGACGAAGCGCCGCCGTCGTCACCGGCGGAGGTGCTGGGACTCGAAGGGCTGCCGCAGGCGGGCGACCAGATGGTGGTGGTGGCGGACCGCGACAAGGCGAAGGGCATCGCGACCTATCGCGAGCAGAAGTCGCGCGAGGCGCAACTGGCGAAATCGAGCCGCGTGTCGCTCGAAGGCCTGGCGGAGCAGATCAAGAACGCGGGCGTGAAGGACCTGCCGCTCATCGTCAAAGGCGACGTGCAGGGTTCGGTGGAAGTGCTCTCCGACACGCTGAACAAGCTGTCGAACGAGCAGGTGAAGATCAAGGTGCTGCACACGGGCGTGGGCGCGATCACGGAGACGGACGTGCTGCTGGCGAGCGCTTCGAACGCGATCATCATCGGGTTCAACGTGCGTCCGGAGCGCAAGGCGCAGGAGCTGGCGGAGCAGGAGCAGGTGGACATCCGGCTGCACTCGATCATCTACGAGCTGCAGGACGAGATGAAGAAAGCCATGCTCGGCCTGCTGGAACCGATCGTGAAGGAAACGTACATGGGCCGCGCGGACGTGAAGGAAGTGTTCCGCATCCCGAAGGTGGGAGCGGTGGCGGGCTGCCAGGTGTCCGACGGCACCATCAAGCAGAACAACGAAGTGCGCTTGCTGCGCGACAACGTGGTCGTGTTCAAGGGCAAGATCGGCTCGCTGCGGCGCTTCAAGGACGACGTGAGCGAAGTGCGCAACGGCATGGAGTGCGGCATCGCCATCGCCAACTACGGCGACGTGAAGAAGGGCGACGTGATCGAAGCGTTCGTGACGGAGAAGATCGCGGCGGAGCTGACGGCGCAGTAGCGAGTACCGAGTTGCGAGTACCGAGTACCGAGTGGCCGGGAGAGGATCCCCCGGCCATTTTGTTTTGCAAGGAAGCGCGTCGCGCCGTTCCTTTCGGATCAAAGAAGCAGGTCGGCGACTCGATGAGGCCCGCAGGGGAGCCTTTGATGCGGCAAAGATGAAAGCCGAACAACTAAGCAAGCAGGCGGGCCAGCGATCAGGCAAAGCATGTGAAATCAAAGAAGAGCCACGGTCCATGTTCAGCGCAGAATATGGGTGGGCCTCTAGCAAGGTCATCAATCTAAGCACAGTGCCTGGCAAGGTCACGACGGGCGCGACGGTGAATGTGACATTCGAGCTACTCGACTGATGCCGATCGCATCGCTCACGCTCGAGATACGGATCGAGCACGCGCAGTCGCGGAGAGGAGGTGCTGCTGGTGGTGCAAGAGCCTTGGAGAGAAGCTACGTCGGGCATTCACGATCGGGCTGGTGGTCAAGGCTGAACCAGCCGTGTACTCTTTGTTTGGTTGAGTCCGACTGAGAAGTGCGCTAACGTGTAGCCGATGGACCTGTTAGACCGTATCCAAATCGAGCCGGGACGCCGCAGCGGCAAGCCGTGCATCCGTGACACGCGCATCACCGTGCAGGACGTGCTGGAGTATCTGGCTGCCGGCATGAGCGAGGCGGACATCCTGGCGAAGTTCCCGCAGCTCGAAGCCGACGATATCCGCGCTTGCCTCCGCTTCGCCGCGGAACGCGAGCGGCGCCTCCTCAGCTTTCCGGCGTGAAGCTGCTCTACGATGAGAACCTGCCCCCCGAGCTGATCACTCAGCTAGCGGACGTCTTCCCCGAAAGCCGCGACGTGCGAACTGCGCTGCCTCGGCAAGCTTCCGACACCGCGGTGTGGCAGTTTGCGCGAAGCCATGGATTCATGCTTGCCACCAAGGACAATGATTTCGAGCAGTTGGCTTACCTGCGCGGTCATCCGCCCAAAGTGATCTGGCTGCGGTGTGGGAATGCCTCGACATCACAGATCGAGCGGCTCCTCCGCAAATCGCACTCACGCATCCTCGAGTTCGAGGCGGACACGCAAAATGCATTGTTGGTCTTGCCGTGATGCCCATCGCATCCTTGACCCTCGAGATACGCATCGAGCACGCGCAGTCGCTGAAGGACAAGCGACAGGTGGTGCGCAGCGTGAAGGACAAGCTGCGCGCGGCGTTCAACGTGTCGGTGGCGGAGCTGGAGCCGGAGACGCAGAGCGTGTGGAACCGCGCGACCATCGGCGTGGTCGCGGTGTCGGATTCGCGGGATTACCTGCGCGGGTTGATGGACAAGGTGGAGCGGGCGGCGACGCGGCACGCGAACAACGCGGGTGGAGAGATCGTGGATTCGTGGGTGGAGATGGTGGAAGTGGTGGAGTGAACCCCTGTCACCTTCACTCGGAATGACAATCGTTATGGTTGTGCCATAGTCGCGCCGGCGGGGTCGCCGGCGCCCACCCGGGCGGGGTGGCCCGCCTCCACACGGATATCGTGCGGGCGCTGATGCTCGCGGCGCGAAATACATAGATTCTTCGTCGCGGACTCCTCAGAATGACAATCTTCTAAAAGAAGAATGCACCGGCGGCGTGGCAGGAACGCAAAGTCAAAGGCTGCGGGCGAGGGCGCCCGCGCCACTCTCAAAAAGTGATATCCTCATCGGTTTTCGTGGGGGCGGTTTTTCGTCGCACAGGCAGGATTGTTTCGAGGGAGCAGGAGCCAGGATGTTCGATCGCGGGGCACAGCACCATCATGATCGTCTGGAGGACACGGTGCGCGAGGAGATCACGGCGCTGCTCGAGGGCGGGCTGGCCGATCCGCGCATCGGGCTGGTGACGGTGAACGTGGTGGAGCTGATGCCGAAGGGGAAGACGGCGCACGTGTACGTCACGGTGCTCGGTTCCGAGGCGGAAGCGGAGGAGACGCTGGCGGCGCTGCGCGCGGCGAAAGGGTACATCCGGCACGAGCTGGCGCTGCGGCTGCAGGCGCGCAAGGCGCCGGACCTGATGTTCCACCTCGACCGGTCGGACATCATCACGAAAAAGCTGGAAGCGGTACGCGAGCGCGAGAAACGCAAGCGGAGCTGAACGATGGGCGCGAGCCTGGCGCGGGACGAGCAATTCGGCAGTCTGCACGCGGTGCTGGAGCGGATCGAGAGCACGGACCGCTTCGTGCTGACGTCGCACGCGCGTCCGGATGGCGACGCGGTCGGGTCGGTGCTGGGCTGCTGGCAGGTGCTGGAGGCGCTGGGGAAAAAATCCGAGGTGGTGCTCGCGGACGAAGTGCCGTTCATCTACAAGCGGCTGCCGTACGCGGACAAGATCGTCCATGCGAGCAGAGTGAACGGCAGCTACGACACGGCCATCCTGCTGGAATGCGATTCCATCGAGCGCTCGCGGCTCGAAGGCCTGGAAGACCGCGTCCTCATCAACATCGACCATCATGTGAGCGGGCGTCCGTTCGGGCACATCAACTGGATCGACCCGAGCGCGTGCGCGTGCGCGGAGCTGGTCTACAGGCTGGCGGTGAAGGCGGGCGTGAAGATCACGCCGGAGATGGCGACCTGCCTCTACGCCGCGGTGCTGACCGATACGGGCGCGTTCTGCTTCCAGGGAGTGAACGAGCGGACGTTCGCGCTGGCGCGCGAGCTGGTGCGCGCGGGGGCGCGGCCGGCGGAGATCGCGCAGCAGGTCTACTTCGCCGCGCCGACCTCGAAGATGCGGCTGCTGGGCGCGGCGCTGGCGAACCTGCACCGCGAGCACGCGCTGGCGTGGATGCACGTGACGCGCGAGCAGTTCGACCGCGCCGAAGCGGAGGACGAAGACGCGGAGGGCCTGGTGAACTACGCGCTCGGCATCGCGGGCGTGGAGGCGGCGGTGTTCTTCCGCGAGATGGAAGATGGGCGGTTCCGCGTGAGCTTGCGGTCGAAGGGCATCATCAACGTGGCGGAGATAGCAGAGCAGTTTGGCGGCGGTGGGCACGCGTGCGCGTCAGGCTGCGCGATGGATGGTCCGTTGTCGGCGGCGAGCGAGAGGATACTGGCGCAGTTGCGGTGCGCGCTGGGGGACAAAGTCATCGGGTGAGTGCCTCCCCGAGCAGGGCGGGCGGTGAGATGCTTCGTCGCCCGCCGCGGCGGGCTCCTCAGCATGACACTTCCACACATCCGTCCCGGTAACAGAAAGGCATCATGGAGATATCGCTGGCAACGCAGATCGAGTCGTTCGTGGGCGCGGCGCTGATCCTGATCGGGTACATCGGACACCAGGCGAAGTGGATGGACGCGCGGCGTCCGGCGTACAACGGGCTGAACGCGGCGGGGGCGGCGATATTGGCGTGGATCGCGCTGCGTCCGCTGCAGGTGGGGTTCGCCATCATGGAGGTCACGTGGACGGTGGTGAGCCTGGTGGCGCTGGCGAGAGTGATGAGAAGTCCACGGTCTACGGTGGACAGCCCACAGTAAGCGGCCTGCTACACTTTTCGCGGTGCGAGACCGCAACCTACTCATCGAGATCGCGACCGTCGCGGGGTTCTGCGCGTTCCTGCAGTATTTTGGCGCGGCGGCGATCGGGCTGACGGGCGCGGACGAGCCGCGCTACGCGCAGATCGCGCGCGAGATGCTGGCGCGCGGCGATTGGGTGACGCCCGTGCTCTACGGGCATGCGTGGTTCGAGAAGCCGGTGCTTTATTGCTGGTCGGCGATGGTCTCCTACAAGATGTTTGGCGTGAGCGACTGGGCGGCGCGGCTGCCGGCGGCGACGTTCGCGACGGCGGCGGTGTTCGGCGTGTATGCGTTCCTGCGGCGTTTTGCGAGAGGGGCGGAGCTTGATGGCGCGCTGATGACGGCGTCGCCGGTGGCGCTGATCGGGTTCGCGCGCAGCGCCGGGCCGGACATGCTGCTCGCCGCGAGCTTCACGCTGGCGATGCTTGGGTGGATGGCGTGGCGGCTGACGCTGACTGCCGAAGCACAAGAAAGGCGCTGGCTGCTCGTGTTCTACTTTTTCTCCGCGGCCGGGATGCTGGCGAAGGGGCCGGTGGCGCCGGCACTGGCGGGACTGGTCGTGGTGGTCTTTGCGCTGGTGCGGCGTGAGCCGCGGACCATCCTGCGGACGCTGTGGCTGCCGGGCATCGCGCTCTTCCTGCTGGTCGCGCTGCCGTGGTACGTGGTGGTGCAGATGCGGAACCCGGAGTTTTTTCGCGCGTTCATCATCGAGCACAACGTGGCGCGGTTCGCGACCAACCTGTATCAGCATCGGCAGCCGTTCTGGTATTACGTGCCGGTGATCTTGCTCGGGACGTTGCCGTGGACGGTGTATTGGCTGGCGGCGGTGGTGGAGGCGGCGCCGAGGTTGTGGCGCCCGCTCGGGGGCGAGCGGGCTACAACTCCGTTGGCGGCCGGCGAGCGGGCGACGACGGCGATGCTGCAGCAGTTCCTGCTCGTGTGGATGTTCGCGGTGGTGGGGTTCTTTTCGATCGCGCAGTCGAAGTTGCCGGGGTACATCCTGCCGGCGCTGCCGGCGTGCACGGTGCTGGTGGCCGACTACGTGGAGCGGAAGCGCGCCGAGAAAGGCAACTTCACGCTGCTGACTTTGCACGCGGGGATCCTGGCGGTGCTGGTGGCGGGGGTGTTGCTTGTGCCGTATGCGATGGCGCAGGCGGCGAATGCGCCGCGGGTGACGGCGGGAGTGCTGGCAATGCTGGTATTTCTTGGCGTGGCGTTCACCGTGTATCGGCGTGGGTTGCGGCTGCTGCGGTTTGCGACGGTGGCACCGCTGCTGGTGCTGCTGGCCTTCCTGCTGCGGTTGGGCGCGCCGGTGCTGGACGCGAAAGTCTCTTACCGGCAAGCGGCGGCGGCGCTGGACGCGCTGGACAATCGGAGTTCGAAGGTCGCGATCTACAAAGTGCGGCGCGAGGCGGGATACGGCATTGCGTACTACCGCGGGCAGCCGGTGGTGTGGTACGAGCCGACGTATTTCGATCAGCCGGCGGGGATACCGCCGGGGGACCACATGGTGGTCGGTCCGGCGGGGGCGGAAGAAGGGATAGCGCGCGCGGCGGGAGGGCGTCGGGTGTCGCGAGTGGGAGAGTACGCGCCGCAGAAGCTGGTGTTCTATTGGGTGAGCGCGAACCCAGTGCACGGTGGACAGTCCACGGTGCACAGTGGCCCAAAGCCAGTGCACAGTGGACAGTCGGCAGTAGACCGTGGCCGGTGAAGCTCGAGGACCGTGGCGGGAATAGGGGTTCCTCGCCCGCCGCGGCGGGCTCGGAATGACAAACCCTCCGGAAGCAAGGGGTAATTCCGGTGGGTCGCGCGCTTGCAAAGATGGGGGCGGTGAATAGACTGTCCGGATGGCAACGACGGCCCGCCGCAACCTGCAGCAGCGCCCAACGGCCCCCGGACTGGCGATGGAGATCCTCGACCTCAGGCATTTCACGTCGGCGGAGCTGCGCGGGCTGCTCGAGCGCGAAGCCGAGTTGTGGGCGCGGACGCTGAGCTGGGACTATCGCGCGTCGGCGGAGATGATCCTGCGCTATCTCGACGCGAAGATACTGCCGGGATACGCGGCGGTGGATGCGGGCGCGGTGCACGGGTATTCGTTCTTCGTCTACGAAGGCGCGAAGGGCGTGATCGGCGACCTGTACGTGGACGACAGTTTCGGCGCGGAGCGGCGGCGCGCGACGGAACAGAAGCTGCTGACGCACGTGATCGAGACGCTGCGGAATTCTCCGGGCATCCATCGCATCGAGGCGCAACTGCTGGTGCACGAGACGGGGGCGGTGGCGCAACCGTTCGTCCGGGAAGGTTTCTCGAAGCACGCGCGGCTGTTCATGTCGCTGCCCATATCCGGACCACAGTCGGGTCCGCAAGCGAATGCGACGGCGGCGCGCGAGCTGCCGGGCATCGACATGCGGCGCTGGTCGGAAGATGATTTTCAGCCGGGCGCGGCGGTGATCACGGCGGCGTATCGCAACCACGTGGATTCCGAGATCAACGACCAGTACCGCACCATCGCCGGGTCGCTGCGCTTCCTCAACAACATCGTGCGTTTTCCGGGATGCGGGGTGTTCGACGCGGAGTCGAGCCTGGTGGCGATCGACCGCGCGTCGCGGCAGACCATCGGCGTGATCCTATGCTCGCGGGTGAAAGACGACGTGGGCCACGTGACGCAGGTGTGCGTGCTGCCGGAGCACCGCGGGCGCGGGATCGGCGAGGCGTTGATCGCGGCGTCGGCCGCGGACCTGCGGCGGAGGCGGTTCGCGGCGCTCTCCCTCACGGTGACGGAAGGGAACGCGCGCGCGGTGGAACTGTATCGCCGGATGGGGTTCGACGTGAAGCGCGTGTTCGATGCGTTCGTTTGGGAAGGTTAGAAGCAGGAGTTAGGAGTTAGTAGCTAGGAGCTAGGAGTCAGGTAACTCCTAGCTACCAACTCCTAGCCATTAGCGTCTTAACGCCCACATCACCCAGGCGCCGAGGAACGTCCCCAGCACAAAAAAGGCAAAGCACTTGAGGCCGTAGCGGACCTGCTCGCGCGGGGTGGAGCGCTGCGTGATGCCGAAGACGATGGACGCGAAGGTGGCGAAGATGAGCGCGGCGGTGAAGTGGCTTAGTTGCATAGACGTCGTTGCTCGTTGGTCTTTGGTCGTTGGGCAGGAAGCAGATTCCTCGTCGCTACGCTCCTCGGAATGACAATCGTCTGGGTCACGGCTTTTTCCCTAAAGCGATCTGGTGGGCGTCGACGGCGCTGACGATGTTGAGCAGGCCGGCGACGATGACGAAGACGGTGCCGTAGTTGGCGGTGACGGTGTTGATGGCGCCCGCGCCCCAGCCCTGCGCGCGCGCTAGCAGGTAGAGGGCGCCGCCGCCGGCGTCGCCGAGGAAGCCGAGGATATCGAGCAGGTCGCCGGTGTTGCCCTGGTAAATCTTGGCCTGCATGGCGATGCCGAGCGAGAACATGGCGCCGACGGAGAGCATGAGGAGCGCGCCGCGTATCCATTTCTTCTGGATGAGGTGGCCGGCGCCGGGGATGAGCCAGCCGACGATGGGCGCGATGATGGCCATCGGGGTGAGCGGGTAGTGCTTGTCGGCGAGATGTTCGATGGTCTCGGGCATTTTCTAAAGGCGCTCTCTGCTTTCCGCTCTCAGCATTCCGCCGGCGAGGTCGCCGGCGGCCACCCTATTGCAAAAAACTGCCACCCTACTTCAGGAACTGCCACGCGACTTCGAATCAAAGCGGTTTATATCAGCACCAAATCTTTTTGGACCGCGCCGGTGACTTCGGCGGAGCCTTTGCGGACGAGCACGTTGACCTCGCTGCGCACGCCGAACTCAGGCAGATAGATGCCGGGCTCGATGGAAAAGCAACTGTTGGGGATGATCTCGCGGACGTCGTGGGTCTCGAGGTTGTCCATGTTGGCGCCGTTGCCGTGGACGCTGGGGCCGATGGAGTGTCCGGTGCGATGGGTGAAGTACTGGCCGTAGCCCTTGGCGGCGATGGTAGCGCGGGTGGCGTCGTCGACCTGCCAGCCCTGGAGCTTCTGGCCGGCGGCGACTGCGTCTTTCACCGCCTTGACGCCGGCGTCGCGCGCGGCGGTGACGATGGCGAAGACCTCGCGCTGCTTGTCGCTCGGCGCCTTGCCGATGAAGCCGGTCCAGGTGATGTCGTAGTAGACGGCGTCGGGTGTGTTCTTCTTCGCCCAGATGTCGAGCAGGACGAAATCGCCTTCCTTGATCTTGGCGGAGCGGTCGGCCTTGGGCTCGTAGTGCGGGTTGCCGCTGTTGCCGTTGACGCCGACGATGGGGAAGTCCTCGGTGACGAGCGCATCGCGCTTAAAGGCCTCGAGGATCCACTGCTGCATCTCGTACTCGTGCGTCCCGCCGTTCCGGACGCGGCGGCCGATCTCCTGGAAGGCTTCCTGCGTGATCTTGTCGATGGCGTCGCGGGCGGCGAAGTGTGACTGGATCTGCGCGTCCGTCCAGGCGGCCTCGAAACGCGCGACCAGGTCGCCGGAGCTGGCAATCTCCTTGCCGAAGCTGCGGAGCAGCTCGATGGTGCCGGCGTCGACCAGGCCGACGTAGGGGATGGCGTTGTTGGGCGAGTACTCCATCGCGATCTTCTTGTAGGGCGCGAGCATTTTCTTCAGTCCCGCTTGCTGCTCCTGCCAGGAGGAGTACTCGGTCTTCGCGCCGGGGACGGTGTCGAGGTGTCCGGCCTCGATGCGGTGGACGAGCTTTTGCGGGTCGCCCTTCGCCGGGATGACGTAGTACCAGCGGCGCGTGACCATCAGCTCGGGCAGGCCAAGCACGCGGTAGGCGATGGGATCACGATGATGATGGTCGTAGAAGAGCCAGGCGTCGAAGCCGCGCTCGGCGAGAGCGGACTGGATGGAGCTGAGGTCCATAGTGAACGTTCTATTTAAACACAAGGAGCGGGAGTCGGGGTGAGCGGAGACAGACCTGAGCCCACCACAGAGAAGACAAACCTACCACGGAGGCACGGAGGCACGGAGTCTACAAAGGAAGGTCAAGATCGGTTCACACGAAGTGCACGAAGGTGGCACGAGGGGGCTCCAGGGGAGAGTCCCGGCGCAGTAGGGGTTCCTCGACTGCGCGCCCCCGCGGCGGGCAATGTGCCGGCGAGGTCGCCGGCACCCACCCTGATTGGAGGTTGGCGTTGCTGCTAGTCCTTGGTGTGGGGCGCGGGCTTGGGCTGTTGCTTGACCTGCTGCAGGGCGGCCATGCCGCTCATGATGGAGTTCTGCAACTCGTCGAGCTTTTCGCCGTCGTCAAGCTGGAGCTTGGCGAGGAAGCCGACCTCGGCGAGGCGCCACTCGCCGCCCTCCTGCTTCATGCGGACGAGCAGCTTGGGGATGAAAGCGCTGACGGACTCCTTGCCGTCCTTGATGAGGTGGAAGCCGAACTCGAAATCGTTGCCGCCGGCGGTGAGGTCGTCGCGGTCGATGGAGACGTCGATACGCTGGGCCGTCTTCGGCTCGGTGAACGTGACGAAGGTGGGGCCGGCGGGGAAGAAGTGCGCGTCTTTGCTGTTGACGATGGCGGTGTTCGAGGTCTTCATCGGGGAGGACGACTGGCCGGTCTTCGGGTCCTTGGATTTCATGGCCTCGACGCGGACGAGGAGGGCGTCCGGCAGGTGGCGCTCGAAGACCTTGTCGGACTTGGTGGTGAGCATCTCGATGAGCGCCTGGCGCGCGGTCTGCGGCGTGGCGACGGCCTTCTTGGGCGCGGCCTTCTGCTGGGCGAAGGCGATGGTGCTGAGCAGGGCGAGGATTGTGACGATGCGGCGCATGGTGGTGCCTCCGGTGAATCGGTCGGGGGAGGGAGAGTGTGGCATAGGAAAGTGGCTGGTGGCTAGTGGTTAGTGGCTAGCCCGCGCCCTCGCACGGATAGAGAGCAAGGTGTCTATAGGGGTTCCTCGACTGCGCCCTCATCCCGCTTTGCGGGATGCGGACTTCGCTCGGAATGACAACAGAAACAGGAGTTAGCTCTCCGGGACGCCTTCCTGCTGCATGGGCTGGACGACGCGGTCGTAGAGGTAGAGGAGCGCGGCGGTGAGCAGGCCGACTCCGGTGACGATGTACCAGATGACCTCGGGCTGCTTGGTGACCTCGCCGTAGTGGTGGAGATGTTTGCCGGCGAGCCATCCGCCGATGAGCGAGCCGATGCCGATGGGGAGGAAGGCGAAGCCCATGTAGGTGCCCTGCTGTCCGGCGGGCGCGAGGCGCGAGATGTACTCGTAGTAGCGCGGCGACTGGATGATCTCACCGATGGCGACGACCGCGAGGGCGACCACGGCGGCCCACTTGCTGTGCCAGAAGGGGAGCACGAGCCATCCGATGGCGGTGACGAAGGTGCCGAGGGTGACGGCGTGGAAGCTGGGAACCTTGCGGGTGGCGGCGTTGATGGCGACGGTGAAGAAGATGACGATGAGCGGGTCGGTGATGAGGATCCACTCGGTGTTGGCGCTGGCGTCCACGTAGTTGTGGATGTAGGCAGGCAGGATGAGGTACTGCTGCCAGAAGACGACCCAGTAGCCGGCGAAGATGAGGAGGAAAAGGACGAAGCGCACGTTGCCGAGGACGGTGAAGAAGTTGCGCGCGACGGTGCCGACGCTGGGCACGGGCTGTCCGGCGGCGCGGCGCGGCTCCTTGAAGAAGATGAGCACGGCGATGAACATCAGCAGGACGCTGAGCGAGGCGATGCGGAAGACGTCTTCCAGGCGCATCTCGCCGCGGTTGACGCGCTCACGCACGAAGCCGGCGAGGTAGGGCCCGAGGAACGAGCCGACGTTCACCATGGTGTAGTAGATGGAGTAGCCGATGGAGCGCACGTTCTCCGTGGAAGCGCGGGCGGTCGTCCCGACGACGCTGGGCTTCACCAGGGCGACGCCGAGCGCGGGGAGAAACAGAATCGCGCCGGCGAGGATGGGCAGCGGCACGGCGTGGCGCACGGGCGCGAGCCAGGGCGCGCCGATCGAACCGACGAGGAAATAAGCGCCGCTGAGGATGAAGTAGGCGAGCGAGAGCGCGCGGCGGAAACCGATCTTGTCCGCAACAGCGCCGCCGAAGATGGCCATGAACCAGACGGCCGCGCCGAAGAAGCCGCCGAGCGTGCCGGCCTGCTCGATGGAGAAGCCCAGTCCTTCGTTGAGATAACGGACGAGGACGGCGAAGACCGAGTAGTACGACAGCCGCTCGAAGATCTCGGTGATGTTGGCGACCCAGAAGGGACGCTCGAAGCCGGTGCGGATGTCCTGTAGGCGTGTGCTGAAGGTCATAGGAGAAGTACCGAGTACCGAGTTGCGAGTACCGAGTTGCAAGGAGCGCCCTTGGCTATTGGCTGTTGGCTAAGAGCTCGACTAGGCGCTGTTCGAGCGTCGAGGCCGAGATGCCGGAGATGCGGACGACTTTGTTGCGACTGGTGTGGCCCGCGGCAATGGTAATGGAGGAGCGCGGCAGGCGCAAAAGCTGGGCGAAGAAATCGATGACCGCGTCGTTGGCGCGGCCTTCGATGGGCGGGGCGGTGAGCGAGAGCTTGAGCGCTTCGTCGTGGATGCCGGTGATGGCGTCGCGCTTGGCGCGCGGGCGGACCTTTACCCGAAGGGACACGCCGCCTGCTGTTGCCTTGATGAGGATCATGGTGGCGATAGGGGTTCCTCGACTCGTGCCCCTTCGCTTCGCTCAGTCGCACTTCGCTCGGAATGACAATTCCAAAAGGCTGGCGAAACGCAGGACTGAACGGCTGCTCCACCCCTCACGGACGCGGTCTTTCGCCGAAGATGGCCGTGCCGAGCCGCACGCACGTCGAGCCTTCCTCGACGGCGACCTCGAAGTCGTGGGACATGCCGATGGAGAGAGTGTCCAGGGATACGGACGGTAGATTGCGGGCGCGGAGGGTGTCGCGCAGCGCGCGGAGGCGGCGGAAGTAGGGGCGCGCGCCTTCGGGGTCGCCGGTGTGCGGCGGGATGGACATGAGGCCGCGGATGGCGAGCGCGGCGAGGCGCGGCGCGGAGGTGAGGAGCTGTTCGAGTTCGGGGGAGTCGGGCGCGAGGCCGGCTTTCTGTTCTTCGCCGCCAATGTTGATCTCGAGCAGGATGGGGACGCGTTTGCGCATGCGTCCGGCCATGGCGTTGAGTCTTTCGGCGAGGCGGAGGGAATCGACGGAATCGATGGCGTGGAAAAGCTCGAGGGCGCGCGGAGCTTTGTTGGACTGCAGGTGTCCGATGAGGTGGAACTGGGCGCCTGCGAGGTTGTGGACGTCCCAGGACTTGCCGGCGAATTCCTGCACGCGGTTCTCGCCGAAGAGCCGCAGCCCTGCGGCGTGCGCCTCGGCGATGGCTTCGCCGGGGAAAGTCTTGGAAACGGCCATGAGCTGGATGTCTTCCGGGTTGCGTCCGGCGCGGGCGGCGGCATTCGCGATGCGGTCTTGGATGTGTGCGATGTTGGTGGCGATGGACACGAGTTCTTTTTACCACGGAGGCACGGAGGACGCGGAGGAACGTCAAGAGCGTTCACACGAAGGACACGAAGGTCGCACGAAGGGCCTCACGGGAGAGCTTCGGCGCGATAGGGGTCCTCGCTTCGCTCGGAATGACAATCCTAGTTGATGCGTTACTTGCTGGTCTCAAGCGGTTTGCGGGCGAAGTGGAAGAGCGAGTAGGCGAGCGCAACGAACGTGATGACGCCGAGCCAATGGCCGGTGGGCGAGCCGCTGGCCATCCAGGGCAGATGAGTGCCCCAGGCGACGGCGCCTTCGGGGATCCAGCCTTGCGTCTCCATCAGCTTCACGGCGATGCCGAGCAGGCCGACGATGCCGCCGGCGGCGATGAGGCCGGAGGCGTAGAGCGAGCCGGGCGAGACGTCTGTCTCTTCGGTTTTTTGTCCGGCGCGTTCGGCAGCGGATTCAGCCAGCCAGCGGACGAGTCCGCCGACGAAGATGGCGAGCGTGGTCGCCATGGGGATGTAGAAGCCGACGGCGAAGGAGAGCGAGCGGATGCCGAGCAGCTCGACGGCGATGACGAGGAAGACGCCGAGCAGAACGAGTCCCCAAGGCAGTCGCTGATTCAGGATGCCGCTGATGACGGTGGCCATGAGGCGCGCTTGCGGAGCGGCGGCGCGCTCGGAGCCGATGCCCTGGATCCACTGGACCTCGATCTTGCCGGTGGAGGGATTGAAAAGATACTTGCCGTCGGGAAGGTCGCGGGAGCCGATGGCGTTCAGGACTTTGTACTGCGAGCCGGTGGCGGACTGAAGGTGGTTGCCTTTTTCGTCGACCACGCGGATCTGCTGCGGCAGCTCGACTTCCTGGACCGTCACGCCTTCGGGCAGCGCGCTGAGGTTGATGGGCGCGTTGGAGGTGAAGGGGCGGTAGGACTCGAGTCCTTTATTCATGCCCATGAGGGTGAAGCCGATGGCGACGACCGAGACCATGACGCCGATGAGCAGCGCGTACTGCTGCTTGCGCGGCGTGGCGCCGACGAGGAATCCGGTCTTCAAGTCCTGCGAGGTGTTGCCGGCGTTGGCGGAGGCGATGCAGACGACGCCGCCGATGGTGATGGCGAGCGCGCCGAAGGCGGCGCCCGTCCAGCCGAGGACGAGGAAGACGGCGCAGGTGGCCATGAGCGTGGCGATGGCCATGCCGGAGATGGGGTTCGAGGAGGTGCCGATGAGTCCGGTGATGCGGGAGCTGACGGTGACGAAGAGGAAGCCGAAGACGATGACGAAGATGGCGGCGGCGATGTTGGCGAACCAACTGGTGTGCGCGCCGGGCACGGGCTTGAAGGTGAGCATGATCCACATCATCACGAGGACGGCGCCGGCGCCGATGAGCGCCCAGGCCATGGGAAGATCGTCGTCGGTGCGCTTGCGCGAGCCGGCGGCACCGGCGCCTTTCTTCAGGTCGGCGAGGCCGGCGCGGAGGGCGGCGACGATGGTGGGGACCGTCTTCAGCAAGGTGATGAGGCCGGCGGCGGCGACGGCGCCAGCGCCCATGGGACGGATGTAGTAGCGCCAGAGCTCGTCGGGCGCCATGTCGGCGATGAGCTTGGGGCCGGGGTAGAGCGGGGCGGTGAGGTTTCCGCCGAAGAACTTGATGGCGGGCATGACGACGAGCCAGGCGAAGACGCCGCCGGCGAAGATGACGCCGGCGATGCGCGGGCCGATGATGTACCCGACGCCGAGATACTCGGCGGTGGTGTTGGCGCGGATGGACGAACCGGGGAACCACTTCGGGTTATACGTCGGCGTGGCTTGCCAGGTGGCGAACATGTTCTCGTTCTGGAAGAGGGTGTAGAGCGAGCCGAGTCCGAGACCCATGAAGACGCGGCTGGCGAAGGAGCCGCCGCGGTCGCCGGCGATGAGGACGTCGGCGCAGGCGGTGCCTTCGGGATAGAGCAGGTTGCCGTGTTCCTTGACGATGAGCTGGCGGCGCAGCGGGATCATGAAGAAGACGCCGAGCCATCCGCCGAAGAGCGTGAGCAGGAAGATGCGCGAGTACTCGAGCGGGAAGCCGAGGAAGATGAGCGCGGGCAGGGTGAAGATGACGCCGCCGGCGATGGACTCACCGGCCGAGCCGGTGGTCTGCACGATGTTGTTCTCGAGGATGGTGGACTTGCCGAAGGCGCGCAGGATGGAGATGGAGAGCACGGCGATGGGGATGGAGGCGGCGACGGTGAGTCCGGCGCGGAGGCCGACGTAGACGGTGACGGCGCCGAAGAGGAGTCCGAAGAAACCGCCGAGCAGGATGGCGCGCGGGGTGAACTCGGCGCGCATGTCCTCGGGCGGGACATAAGGTTTGAAAGTCTCGACGGCGTTGGGTTCAGTGGCCACGGTTCCTCCTGAAAGGCGGTGCGGCGCTACGTCGTTGCGAACCGGCGATGTTAGCAGAAGGCCAGTGGCGAGTGCACGGTGGACGGTGCACGGGAGGCGTGATTACACTGTGAGCGGCGATGGAGTTCGCCATCTTCTATCCAACCGCCGGCGGGCGTAGGAAAGCCCGGCCGCGCTGATGACTCCTACGACTTTCGTTCGCAGGAGGACTCCGTCCGTGGCCTACCTTTGGATCGCGATCGGCGCCGTGCTGGGCGCGTGCGCACGCTTTGCCGTCACACACTATTCGTCCATCAAGACAGCGCACCATGGCTTTCCTTACGGAACGCTGTTCGTGAACGTGACCGGCAGCATGCTCGCCGGGTTCGTGCTGGCGTACGCGGCGGGACGCGTGCCGCTCGATAGCCGGTGGCGGCTGCTGCTGGTCACCGGATTCTGCGGCGCCTACACCACGTTCTCGGCTTTCGCGTTCGAGACCGTGGCTTACGCGCAGGAAGGGCGCTGGGGATTCTTCGCGCTCAACTTCATCCTGAACAACGGGCTATGCCTGGCGGCGGTCGTGGCGGGGACGCGGGTGGCGGCGGCGGCGTCGGCGTAAGCGCGCGGAGTTGGCGTTCGGGGTTATACTGGCTCCAGCGCGAGGAGGCTCAGTCTTCAGCAGTAGCGAGCTAATCCGGGCCCACGGGCAAGATCTGCCGGAGAGTAGCCGGCCTGCTGGAACCCTGTCCGCGCTCGTGGAAGGCCTTTTCTCGACGCTGTTTCCCTCCGCTTGCCGTCTCTGCCACGCCCCACTGGAAAATTTCTCGCGGCTGCCCGTGTGCGAGGATTGCCTCGCGCGCGCGATTGAAGTCCCGACGCGTGGGGATTCTTGCTTTGTTTGCGGGGAGAGAGTGTTGGCGGGGAGACTGTCGGCGAGCGGCGGCGGGCACGCCACCGCTACAGCCGGCGGGACGCCGGCGCTACTCTGCGGGATGTGTGAGCGGCAGCGGCCTCCGTATGAGCGCGCGCTGGCTTATGGGCCGTACGACGGCGCGTTGCGCGACCTGATCCATTTGCTGAAGTATGCGCGCGTGCACACGGCCGCGCCGGTGCTGGGGCGGATGCTGGCGGAGGTTGTGGCTGGCCTCGCGATCCCGGCGGAGCGCATGCTCGTGGTCCCGGTCCCGCTGTATCAGTCGAAGCAGAGGCAGCGCGGGTTCAACCAGGCGCTGGAAGTCACGCGCGCGGCGCTGAAGCTGATGGCGCCGGTGGCGCGCGGGAAATATGGGTTGGCGGCGGAACGGCTGCTGCGGGTGCGCGACACGCTGTCGCAGACCGGGCTGACGCGATATCAGCGGCGCGAGAACGTGCGCGGGGCGTTTGTCGCGGTTGACCCGGAAAGCTTGCGTGGCCAGACGGTGTTGCTGGTGGATGACGTGTTCACCACCGGCACTACGGTGAGCGAGTGCGCGAAGGTGATGCGGCGCGCGGGCGCGGCGCAGGTTTACGTGGCGACGGTGGCGCGCGTCCTGAAGAACGACGCGGCGCTGCTGGAGCCGCCGGACGACGGCTTCGAGCAGGACGAACCGACGACGACCAGGGCGGCCCATGCATAAACACTCGACGCATGCCAGGAAGAATCCGCACACGCATCCGGAGCCGGCGAAGCCGACCGGAAGCGGCAACGGGTCTTCCAACGGGACGCAAGCGATGCACCAGCCGGTGCTGGTGCTGAACGCGAGCTACGAGCCGATCAACATCTGCGCGGCGCGGCGCGCGATCGTGCTGGTGCTGAAGGGCGTGGCGATGACGGAGGAAGAGAACGGACACTACCTGCACGCGGCGCGCATCGCGATGCGGGTGCCGAGCGTGATCCGGCTGGTGGAGTACCGGCGCATCCCGCACCAGACGCGGGCGCTCTCGCGCAAGAACATCCTGCTGCGCGACCGCAACACCTGCCAGTACTGCACGCGCGTGCTGCCCTCGGGCGACCTGACGCTGGACCACGTGATCCCGCGCTCGCGCGGCGGGCTCTCCACCTGGGAGAACCTGGTCGCGTGCTGCCAGGAGTGCAACCGGACGAAAGGAAACCAGCTGCTGCGCGAGGCCGGGCTGAAGCTGATGCGGGAGCCGAGAGCGTTCACGCTGCATACGTCGAGACACATCATGCGGATGATCGGGCGGTCGGACGCGAAGTGGAGAAAGTACTTGTTTTATTAGTACCGAGTACCGAGTGGCCTGCCGGCGCGGCGGGCCTTTTGCTTTGGTGCTGCGGAATGCATAGATCCTTCGCGCCCGCCGCGGCGGGCGCCCAGGATGACAATCTTCTCTCGGGAATGAGTATTGGTAGTGAGATCCTTCGGCCGCGGTGGCGGCCTCAGGATGACACGTCCCGAATGGGTGTTGGTTGTGCCGGCGGGGTAGCCGGCACCCACCCCCTAATCGTTATCAACCGCCGGTGGGCGGGGTCGCCCGGCTCCACATGATGCATCGGCGGTGAGAGCATCCTGCCAGATGTGGGTAATCCGGTTCCCACATGCTGACCTAAGCCCGCGCGTCGGCCGGCGGTGGGCGGTAATTACCTATGAAGAATCAATGACTTAGGGGCAGCGTCGCCGCTGAGTATGGCAGCGTAACTGCAAGATAGAAGGGCGGACGAGAGAGCCTACCCTCGGCCCTCTGCACGACGTCCGGCAGATTTCCTTAAAGACAGTCAGGGAAGCCGAACATTGGGGTGATCGACCTTTGTGCCGTGCTGTGAGTTGATGCGGGAAGCAGAGCTTCATAGACCGAAGACCGAACCTGGAAACCTGGGAGAAGCAATGTCTGAGAATGTGATGGACCAGATCGTCGCAGAGCTTCGCGGCTCGGCGCTGGGATTGTTCGCGGGACACAGCGAATTGAAGAACGTGCGCGTGGTCGGCCACACGCCGAAGACGGACCACTACACCTACGACATCGTGGTGGACTTCACCGACGGCAGCGAGCGCGTGTCGGCGAAGGTATATCGCGCGTCGAAGGTCGGGCCGGCGGGCGCGAAGCAGATGGCCAAGACCGAGTTCGGGAACCTGAGCTACGTCCACAAGATCTTCGAAAAAAAGGGGCTGGCGGGCGTGCCGCGTCCGCTGGGCGATTTCACGGATGCCGGGGCGGTGGTCACGGTGAAATGGAGCGGGCTGCCGCTGCAGTCCATCGTCATGAAGGCGGCGCTGCTGCCGGGATACGCCGACCACGACGTGCTGAAACTTTCGGCGCGCAAGGCGGGCGAGTGGCTGCGCAACTTCCACAAAGCCACGGCGGACATGCCGGTGGCGTTCGACGGCGCGGGCCTGCTGGCCGAGCTGGCGGCGGCGTGCGAGCGGTGCCGCGCGGAAGGGCTGGAAGAAGCGTCGATCCGGACGATCCTCTCGGGCGCGAAGGCGACGCTATCGCGGGTGAAGAAGGCGCTGCCGCACGCGGCGGTGCTCAACGACTTCACGCCGCTGAACGTGATCGTGAGCGAGCACGGCGTGGGGGTGTGCGATTACGCCAAGATGAGCAAGCGCGGCCTGGCGTACGCCGACGCGGCGCAGTTCCTGGCGTGCGTGGAGGCGCTGGAGAAGTATCCGTTCTGCAATCGCGAGATCACGGGCGAGGTGCAGGCGGAGTTCATGTCGGCCTACGGGGTGTCGCCGACGGAAGAAGCGGTGCTGCGCGTGATGAAGATGAAGGCGCTGCTGGGGATGTTTGCCCAGGGACGCGGGATGAAAGACAGCGCCGTGCGCAAGAAAGTGATGTGGGCGACGGTGATGAAGCGCTTCATCCAGAACGCGGCGCAGCGGTCGCTTGCGCCGGCGGCGTAGGAAGTAGCGAGCAAAAAAGCCCCCGCCGCGGCGGGGGCTTTTATTTTCCATGGAGAGTTGGGCGCGGTAGGGATGCTTCGACTGCGGCCGGTCGCCGCGGCGACCGGCCTGCGCTCAGCATGACTCGCTGCGGGCGGCGGGGCCCGCTGCGGTGAGCATCGTCATGCCGGCGAGCGGCGGCAGGATGCCGCCGCTACGGCCGGCGAGACGCCGGCGCTACTTTGTGCCGGCGCTACTTCGGCGGTTGCTGCGGTTGCTGTTGCGGAGGCGGCTGCTGGCCTTCCGGGGCCTTTTGCACTTCCTGGCCTTCGTAGGTGATCTTGGTGTTGGAGCCGAAGCGTTTGTAGTCGGTGTACTTGATGATCTCGCGGATGTGCACCGGCCCGCGCTTGAACTGCAAGTAGTCATCGGCGCGGGTGTAGGTCGGGAACCAGTACTTGCCGTCGATCTGCTCGCGGTAGGTGGTGAACTTGGGGAAAAGGTTCTCGCTGCCTTTGCGCAGGTCGGGCACGGGCTTGCCGTGCGTCATCACGATCTGCAGGTCCTGCTGGTCGACCCAGATGCGTCCCTGGAAATAGCGGCGGCCGGGCGTCATGCGCAGGGGCGAGACCTCGAAGACGTAGGTGTCTAGCTCGTCCACGCGCTGCTGGCCGTTGTACTTGATGTTGTAGTCGGGGATCTCCTGCGTGGTGAGGACGAAGGGCATGGTCTTGCGGATGTCTTCCTGGTCCTCGGGCGACATGCTGACGCGCTGCAGGGTGGACATGGGCGCGAACACGATGTTCTCGGTGCGCTTGCCCTGGGCATCGAACAGGATGTCAGAGACTTGCCGGTACTCACCGTCCACGGTGTCGCCGTCGAGCGTCTGGACGCTGACGGTTTGGCGATAGGTGTAGTTGTCGCGCGCGAGCTTGAACTCGGCTTCCTTGGCGGCGAACTTCTGGATGACCTGGTCGACCGAGATGCCGCTCGGAGGAGCGGGATTGACCGACGCGGTGGTGGGGTCGTCCTGGGCGAAGGCTGCCCCCGTCATCACGACAATGGCGGCGGCGAGGGAGAACAGTCTGAGTCTCATGGATACTAGTTTAGATGCGAGAAAGGGGTGATAGTTGCTGCGGGAATGACGAATGACAGGGGGCCCGGGTTCCACAGTCATTCGCAATCAGATCCTGCGCTCGGGGACGTCCGTCGCGGCGCACTACCGGGCTGTTTGCCGGGCACGTTCCAAACCGGAGTTCATCTCTAAAATCGGCGTTGTCGTCGAAGAGATGGATGAGACTTTGTTCTGGCTGGAGATGATCTCGGAACTCAATCTGGTTCGAGCGTCCCGTCTGACCAGCCTGATGGATGAGGCTAATCAACTTACGGCCATCTTTGTGGCTTCGCGAAAGACCTCGCGCGGCGTGTAGCCCCCATTCGTCATTCGTCATTCGTCATTCGGCCATTTCCTTCAAGTACAATCCCCGCCATGCGTCGACTGATCGTTTGCCTGCTTCTTGCCTCCACCTGCTTCGCGCAGACACAAAAGCGTCCCTTCACCTTCACCGACATGATGGCGCTGAAGCGCGTCGGGGAGCCGGTGCCGTCGCCGGATGGCAGATGGGTGGCGTTCTCGGCCGTCGAGGTGGACCTGGCGGCGAACAAAAAGACATCACACATCTGGATCGTGCCCATCGCGGGTGGGGAATCGAAGAAGATCACGAATGATGCGGCGGGCGAGGACCGGCCGCGGTGGTCGCCGGATGGGAAAAAGCTAGCCTTCCTGTGGGCGAAGGATGGCGGCACGCAGGTCTGGGTGCAGGATTTCGATTCCGCCGCCGGCGCGCTGACAGGCGAGCCGAAGAAGGTCACCAGCATCTCGACCGAGGCGGATGGCGAGTCGTGGTCGCCGGATGGCAAGTGGATCCTGTTCACGTCGGGCGTCTATCCCGAGTGCAAGGACGACGCGTGCAACAAGGAGAAGGACGAGGCGCGGACGAAGTCGAAGGTGAAGGCGGCGGTGTTCACGGAGCTGTTCTACCGGCACTGGAATGCGTACCGCGGGCCGAAGCGCTCGCATTTGTTTGTTGTTTCATCCGAGGGAGGAACTGCACGCGACCTGACGCCGGGGAAGTACGACGTGCCTCCGTTCTCGCTCGGCGGGCAGGACGACTACGCGTGGTCGCCGGACTCGAAGGAGGTCTGCTACTCGTCGAACCACGACGCGGTCGAGGCGACGAGCACCAACCCCGACCTGTTCACGGTGGAGGTGCAGAGCGGGAAGACCAAGCAGCTCACCACGAACAAAGGCTCGGACTCGACGCCGCTGTACTCGCCGGACGGAAAGTACATTGCGTACCGCGCGCAGTTCCGCGGCGGCTACGAGAGCGACCGCTTCCGGCTGATGCTTTACGACCGCGCGAGCGGGAAGAGCACGAACCTGACGGAGAAGTTCGACCGCTGGGTGGGGACATACACCTGGCGACCGGATTCGAAATTCGTTTACTTCTCGGCGCAGGACAAGGGCGAATCACCAATCTACATGCTGGGGACCGGCAGCGGCCCTGTTGTCGACGTCGTCACCGGACACAACGATGACTTGGCGGTAACAGCCAATGGAAAGACATTGCTCTTTACGCAGATGTCAGCGACGTCTCCCACCGAGGTCTATGAGATTGCCACTCGCGGACTTGGCGGAAACCTGGACTGCCTCGGTCCCAAGGTTCCCAAAGACACCTGCATACAGCATCCAGATCAGGGCAAACAGCTCACGCACATGAACGACGCCGTCCTCTCCCAGGTCGCGATGCAGCCGCTGGAGCCGTTCTGGTTCACCGGCTCAATGGGCAAGAAGGTCGAGGGCTTCATCGTGAAGCCGCCGGATTTTGGCGCGTCGAAGAAATATCCGGTGAAGTTCCTCATCCACGGCGGGCCGCAGGGGGCGTGGGGAGATTCGTGGTCGTACCGCTGGAACGCGGAGCTGTTCGCGGCGTCGGGCTACGTGGTGGTGATGATCAACCCGCGCGGCTCGACCGGCTACGGGCAGGCGTTCATTGACGACATCAACGGCGACTGGGGCGGCAAGGCCTATCAGGACCTGATGCTTGGGCTCGACTACGTGCAAGCGAAGTATCCCTACATCGACAAGACGCGCACCTGCGCGATGGGCGCGAGCTTCGGCGGCTACATGGTCAACTGGATCATGGGACACACCGGGAGGTTCCAGTGCATCGTCTCTCATGACGGCATCTTCAACACCGAATCGGCGTACGGCGACACGGAAGAGCTGTGGTTCCCGGAGTGGGAGTTCAAGGGCACGCCGTGGACGAACCGCGCGCTCTACCAGCGCGAGTCGCCGCACATGTACGCGACGCAGATCGGGAGGTTCAAGACGCCGACGCTGGTCGTCCATGGACAGCTCGATTACCGGCTGGATGTGTCGCAGGGCTTCGACCTGTTCACCACGCTGCAGCGGCTGAAGGTGCCGTCGAAAATGTTGTATTTCCCGGACGAAGGCCACTGGGTGCTCAAGCCGCAGAACTCGCAGTTGTGGTATGAGACGGTGAATGGATGGGTGGATGAGCATCTGAAAAAGAAATGACGAATGACGATTGACGAATGGGCGCGCTGCGGCGCGCCTTTTCTATGCCGTGAGCGTGGGTGATGAGATCCTTCGCGCCCGCCGCGGCGAGCGTTCAGGAGGACACGCCGGGAAGTTCGTGGTCGGATGCTGACAGATGCGCGCCGGCCAGCAGCAGCAGGCCCGAGAGAAACGCCCAGAACATGAGCGTGACCGAGAGCGAAAATGGTCCGTAGACCTCCTCGAAGTTGAGCCAGGGGAGGGCGAGGATGTAGGCGTATTTGGCGAGTTCCCAGAGCAGTCCGGTGAAGACGGCGGCGGGGAGCACGGCGCGGGCGGGGACGTGTCCTGCGGGCAGCAGCCAGTAGATAAGGAAGAAGATGGCGATGGTGGCGACCACGGCGAGCGTCTTCATCACGAAGAAAGTGATGAGCTGGATGGTGAAGCGTCCGAAATGGCCTTGCAGCAGCGACTGCTGGCCGGCGGTGAGGGCCACCGAGATGAGCGCGAGGCATCCGCAGGCGAAGGCGAGCGCGAGCGAGACGAGCTGGTTCCCGAGATAGCTGCGGTCCTTCTTGAATCCCCAGATGCGGTTGAGCGCGACCTCGAGCGGCAGGAAGACGCCGGTGGAGGTGATGAGCAGGATGGCGAGCGAAGCGAGCTGCGCGCCGCGGCGCGCGTTCACCAGCAGGTTGAGATTGCGGATGACGAAGTCCTGCCCGGTAGGGAGGAAGTCGCGCAGCAGGTTGAGGACGATCTCGTTCATCGTCCTGGAGTGGAAGACGAAGCGGATGATGGTCAGCAGCAGGACGATGAAAGGGAAGAACGAGAGGATGACGTTGGCGGCGACGGAGAAGGCGAAGGTGTGGACTTCGGTCTGCAGCAGGTAGTGGGCGGTGGGCCAGAGGCGCTGGTGGAATCCGTGGGCGAGGGAGAAGGCGCGGGTCTTTTTTCCGGGACCAGGGCCGGAGTCCTGCGCGGGTTCGGAGACGACGTCTGGCATGGGGGCAATCGTAGCAGGCGAGGGAAGTCTGCGGTCTGCAGTCTTCGGTCTTCAGGCCAAACCCAACGACGAACGCAGAGGCGCGGAGGTCAGGGGCGAAATGCATAGGTCCTTCGTGTTCGGCGGGCGCGAAGGATGACAATCTGCTCTCACGAATGTTCGTGGTGGTTGCGCGCCGGCGGGTCGACGGCGGCCACCTTTCCAACACAATCGCGGGGAAGTCTTGCGGGTACTTGACCGAATCCGGAGTGTCTGAATATGATGCGGTCGTTTTCTCGCAGCAGAGAGAAAGCAAAAAACCGGCGCACGGAGCGGCCGGCGGATTCGGGTTGATGTTTTTGCACTTCAGATCGGACTTCACGTCGAGAGAGCAGGGCTGCCCGGGCAGCGCGATACGCGCTGGGGCGGCCTTTGTTTTTGGACGCGGGGACCAGAAGTCAAAGCAGCAACCTTCTCATTCCACCAGCGGTGAAAGGAGCAGTTTGTGAGAGAGAAGGGCACAGTGAAGTGGTTCAACGGCGCCAAGGGCTATGGCTTCATCCAGCGTTCGACGGGAGAGGACGTGTTCGTCCACTTCTCCGCGATACAGGAGCAGGGCTACCGGACGCTGAACGAAGGCGAGACCGTGGAGTTCGATCTGCTACAGGGCCCCAAAGGCTTCCAGGCGGCGAATGTGAGCCGCGGATAGAAGACAGGCCCGGCCCCAGTCCGTACGGAGTCCCGCCCGATCGGGCGGGATTTTTCTTTGGAGCAAATCTAAGGACCTACCGCGGATGAACGCAGAGGAACGCGGATCACTGCAGTTCGAGGGAGACGAGGTCGCCGGTGGTGGGCGAGGAGCCGCGATAGTTCACGGCGACGCTCACGTTCTTCCAAGCGCAGGAAAAGGCGT
Organism: Candidatus Korobacter versatilis; assembly: GCA_016185395.1. Taxonomy (GTDB): domain Bacteria; phylum Acidobacteriota; class Terriglobia; order Terriglobales; family Acidobacteriaceae; genus JACPNR01. Next base: position 72,403 of record JACPNR010000013.1, on the reverse strand, counting down.
CGGCGCCGATGAGGACGAGTTTCTTGTAATCCGGCGTGGCGAGCTGAACCGTTTTGTTGCCGGAGCTGACGGTGAGGGTGGCGGCGCCGGAGGGGCGGCAGGCGGCGGCGACGAGTCTTCCCTTGAGGAACAGGATGGGGCGAGCGTCGGGCGCGGGCGGCGCGTTGCGCTTGGCGGCGGCGATGTCGTCGGGGTCGCGACTGTCGTTGTCGCCGGCGCCGGTGTCGGGCTTGGCGGCGGCGGTGCCGGCCGCTGCGGTTGCCGGTTTGGTGCGCCACTTGGGCGCGTCGTAGTTGGAAGGCCGGGGGCGTTCGTTGAAGCGGCCGGTGCGCGCGGGCTGGGTGCGCATCTGCGCGAGCGTGGCGGCGAGTTGTGGCGCCTGGCGCGCGACCTCGGGATCGGGCGAGGTCTTGAGATAAGCGAGGAGTGCGGCGGCGTCGTCCCATTGCTTGGCTTCGCCGTACATGCGGGCGAGCGCGAGGCGATAGGCGTCGTTGCGGGGCGCGAGTCTCAGGGCTTTGAGCACGTCTGCGATGGCGGTAGACCATTTGTCGTCCGTCTCGTAGGCGCGGCCAAGCAGGAACCAGGCGTCGGCGTACGCGGGGTCGAGGTCGAGCGCTTTGAGCAGGTGCGACTTGATGTCGAAGCTGGCCACGCCTCCGCCCGCGACTTCGCCGGCGCGGGTGACGAGCAGCGCGGAGTAGTAGTGCACGCGCGGATCGTTGGGAGAGAGCTCCGCCGCCTTGGCGAGGTGCGTGCCGGCCTGTTCGAGGTCTCCCTTCTGCAGGTAAGCGAAGCCGAGTGAGCGGTGCGCGCCGCCGTTGTTGGGATCCTGCGTGGCGATGTTGTTGGACTCGGCGAGGCCGAGATTGAAGTACTCGGGCACGTGAATGTGGAAGTCGGCGACCGCGACCTGGGAATCGAGCGCGGCGAGCTTGCGGTCCTGGTAGCTGTAGGTGCTGAGGTCGTTGAGATTGTCGGGCAGAGCAAAGCTGGTGGTGGCGTCGCGCGCAGCGAGCAGGCGCAGCAGATCGGAATCGAGCGTGGCAGGCGAGCTGCCGAAAGCTTGCTGGAAGGCGGCTTCCGGCGCGAGACCCTCGGCCACTACCAGGCGGGCATATTCGTAAGTCGCAGGCAGGCGATGGGCGGCGAGCAGCCAGGACACGAGCAGCCAGGACTGCGCGGCGTACGCGGCGCTCTTGAACTCCGGCGACTGACGCGTGACGGCGAGGAAACTTGTGGCGGGGAGAAGCTTGCGCGCGGCGAGAGCTTCGTCGACGAACGCGGGACGGCGGCCGAGCTGGACGTCTTTCTCTCCGACGTTGAGGGTGGCGAGGTAAGCGGCGACGCCTTCGTCGAACCACGGCGGCATCATCGGCGTGTTGGCGACGACGACGCTGCGCGCGTAGTCGCGCGCGATGGGCGCGTAGGGCTCTTTGGCGGAGAGATCGAGCAGGGCGTATTCGGCGTCGGGCGCGACGACGTAGAGCCCGCCGCCGGGCGCGCCGTGCGGCACGGCGGTCTGGAACTCGCGCGCGGTCTTGAAGGCGAGGATGTGGAGCGGGACGGTGGCGCGGACGTCCGCGCGCTGCAGCACCGAGCCGAAGACCTTGCGCATCTGCTCGAAGCGGAGGGCGACGGCGCGTCCGCTGGAGAGGCTGGTGCTAGTGGTGACGACGAAGTTGGGGGAACGGACCTCGATCCAGTCTTGCGCCAGAGCGGGGAGAGCGAGAGCGCAGAGGGCGAGGCAGAGGCGCAGCAGGCGCGGCATGGCGAGAGTCATGGTAGCACCCGGTTAGATGCAGGGTTGATGCTGGTTGGGGGCCGAAATGAAGACAGGAGGAAGGGAGGAGAGGAGGGAAACCGGACTACTTTGACATGCTTTCGAGCGACCACTTGGCGTGCCGGGCGACGACGGGGTCGTCGTCTTGCGTGAGGCGTTCGAGGAGGGGCAAGAAGGTGCGGTCGTTGCTGTTGCCGATGGCGACGACGGCGTTGCGGCGCAGCCCGGAATACTTGGCGCGCTTGATGGGGGAATGACGGAAGTGCTTTTGGAAGTCTTCGCGCGACATTTCCGCCAGCCAGGCGAGCGGCGGGTTGACGAGTTCACGGGCGGGGACGAACTCGGGCGCACGGGTCTGGGTGCGGGATTTCTTGTGGCGGACCTCGGTGGAGTTCCAGGGGCAGACGTCCTGGCAGATGTCGCAACCGAAGACGTTGTTGCCGATGCCGGCGCGCAGGTCTTCGGGAATGTCGCCGCGCTTCTCGATGGTGAGATAGGAGATGCAGCGCGAGGCGTCGAGCTGGTAGGGCGCGGGGAAGGCGTGGGTGGGGCAAGCGTCGAGGCAGGCGGTGCAGGCGCCGCAGCGGTCGGCGGCGGGCGGCGCGGGGGTGGCGGAGCTGAGGTCGAGCGAGGCCAGGATGACGCCGAGGAAGATCCATGAGCCGAGTTCCTCGCTGATGACGCAGGTGTTCTTGGCGAGCCATCCGAGGCCGGCGTACTTGGCGAGAACGCGCTCGAGGAGCGGGCCGGTGTCCACGTAGCGGCGGGTCTGGACGTTCGCGTGAACGGCGGGGGGATGAGCGGCGATGATGGCGGATTCGAGACGCTCGAGGCGCGACATCACGGCCTGGTGATAGTCGGTGTTCGGGAACCAGGCGTAGCGGGAGATCCAGCCGCGTTGGCTGTCGGTGCATTCGGTCGAGTAGGGCTGCGGGGTGTTGTAGTCGAGAGCGCAGACGACGGCGGACTTCGCCCAGGGGAACGTCTGCTGGATGGAGGCGCGCTTGAGGCGTCCCTGGTCGTCGCGCGAGGCAAGGTAGTGCATGTCGCCGGCGGCGCCGGAGTCGAGCCATCCGGGAAAGAAGTCCAGCTCGGGCATGGGCTGGGCGAGGGACGCGACGCCGCAGCGATCGAATCCGGCGTCGCGGGCGGCTGCGGTGAGATCGAGCATCGCTTTGATTCTAATCGGGGATAACGACCGCGGAGAACGCAGAGGAAGGACCTTAGTCTTTCCCACAGGCAGGGTTTCTGGACTGGAACTCTGGATTTTCACTTGCCGGTGGCGAGCTGCGGCAGCACTGGCGGGGGGGCGGCGCATCGTAACTACATACTAAATACGCGCGGTAGGGGCCCAGTCATGCGTCCTCTTCTTCTATGCTCCGTTGCGATAGTCCTGTTCCTGCTGCCGGCGAGTCTTGCCGCGGCGCAATGCACGCTCGACCAGACCGACCCGTCGGTGACCATCTGCCAGCCAGCCGACGCCACCGTGACTTCGCCGGTGCGCATCGTGGCGGGGTCGAATTCCACGTCACCGGTGCAGGTGATGCAGGTCTATCTCGACCGCACCAAAGTCTATGAAGTGAACGGCAGCTCGGTGGACACGACGCTGGCGATGACCGACGGCGCGCACCGCCTGACGGTGCAGGGCAAGAACCAGGCCGGAGTGTTCTTCAACAAAACGATCAACATCACGGTGGGAAGCGGCGCGCCGCCGCCGTGCTCGCCGGCGACCGATCCTGGTGTGGCGATCTGCGAGCCCACGAGTGGCGCTACGGTGGCCTCGCCGGTGCGCGTTGTGGCGACCTCGAGGTCCTCGAGCAGCGCCGTTACGGTGATGCAGATCTACGTGGACGGGTTGAAGAAGTACGAGGTGAACGCGCCCGCGATCGATACCTCGCTGGCGATGACGGCCGGCACGCACAAGCTCACGGTGCAGGCGGTCAACGCGGCGAACCAGGTGTTCAAGACGACGGAGAACATCACGGTCGGGTCGGGCGGGGGCGGCGGCGACCTCACCAACATCAAGCACATCATCTTCTACATGCAGGAGAACCGGCCGTTCGACCAGTACTTTGGGCGGATGGGGACGTACCGCGCGAACAAGGGCAACAACGATTCGTTCGACGCGCTGCCGCTGAACGCTTCGCTGCCCGATTACAACGATGGACGGTTCGTCTCGCCGTATCACTTGACCACGGCGTGCCACGAGAACCTGAGCCCGGGATGGAACGAGAGCAACTTCTCGTATCACAACGGCGCGAATGATTACTTCATGAAAGCGAGCGGGTCGATCCCGTCGTCGATCGATCCCCAAGGCACGCGCGCCATGGGTTACTACGACTGGAACGACCTGCCGTATTACTACGAGCTGGCCTGGCAGTACGGCACGAGCGACCGCTGGTTCTCGAGCATCATGGCGCCGACCGTCCCGAACCGCATGTACCTGTTCGCGGGAACGAGCTTTGGGCACATCCGTCCGGACCCGGCGCCGGCCGGTGGTTGGACACCGAAGACGATCTTCCGCGAGCTGAGCGAGAAGGGCGTGAGCTGGAAGTATTACTACCAGGACTCGAGCGTCTTCCTCGCCGATTGGGCTGACTGGAGCACGCAGCAGAACAAGGTCGTGAACATCGCGCAGTACTACACCGACCTGCAGAACGGCACGCTGCCCGCGGTGGTGTTCATCGAGCGGGCGTCGCAACTGAACTTGGATGAGCATCCGACGCAGAACCTGCAGAAGGGCGCGGCGAACACGAAGAAGCTCATCGACGCGCTGCAGGCGAGTTCGGCGTGGAGCTCGAGCGTGTTCATCCTGACGTTCGACGAGGGCGGCGGCTTCTACGACCACGTGGCGCCGCAGCCGGCGGTCAAGCCGGACGGCATCGCTCCGATGTGGCGGTCGACGGACATCAAGGCGGACTTCGACCGGACCGGCTTCCGCGTGCCGCTGATCGTGGTGAGTCCGTGGGTGAAGCCGCACATCGTTTCGCACGTGGTGCGGGACAGTACCGCCATCCTGAAACTGATCTCGGTGCGCTTCGGATTGACGCCGCTGACGGCGCGCGTCTCGGCGCAGGACGACATGACGGAGATGTTCGACTTCTTGAGCCCGCCGCGGCTGGGTATTCCTGCGCTGCCGGCGCAGCCGACTTCGCTGGTCTGCGACAAGACGAAGGAGAAGGCGCCGGGGTTCTGAGGGCAGTCTGCAGTCCGCAGCCGTCAGACTTCAGCTAGGCGCGCCGTGAAAACGGCGCGCCCTTTTCTTTGTCTCACGGCGGATCCGGCGAGTAGGGATTGTTCGACTCAGCGCGGACGCGCTCCGCTCGGGTGGAGGGAGTTGGCCAAAGCTGCAGGCTGACTGGTTCGGTGATCCTGCTGGGATCTGAAGCGGAAGACTGAAGACTGAAGACTGAAGTCTGGAGACTGGTCCTAGATGCCGAGCTTTTTGACTTCGTCCTGGTAGTACTTGCGGTAGAGGATGTCCCACTCCTGGGTGCCTTCGGCGATGGTGCGCTTCTGGCTCTCGATCTTGGCGCGGGCGGCCTTGTCGATCTGCGATTCGTGGCGCAGGAGTTCCTCGAGATAGGTGCGGGTCTGCTGGCGGATGGTGTTGGGGTCCTCGATGAACTCGACCTCGTCGAGTTGCTTGAGGGCGTCGGCGACGGCGCGGGCGCAGACGTTGAGCTTGTCGCGCGAGATGCGGATGCCGGTGTTCTCGATCTTGGTATCGTCTATGCGCATCGCTCTATTCGCAAACGGTCATTCGCAAACCGTCAGATGACCGCCTTGTATTTCTTGACCAGCTCGGCTTTCACCTTCTTGAACATCTCCTGGTAGCTGGCGCCGGAGCGGTTCATCTCGTCCTGGTACTGCTCGAGGATGACGCGGACTTCGTCGTTGATGCGGTCCTCGACGGAGAGCTCTTCGAGCAGCGCCTGCTGCACGCGCGCGGTCGTGCCGGGCACGTCGCCGGTGGCGATCTGTTCGCCCGCGATGAGCTTTTTGGTGAGTTCGCGGCCGAGGTAGGCCACGTATTCCTTGGAGAAGAGCATGGTTTGCGTCGTTGATGGACTGCTAACTTTTTAGGATAACACGGCGGAATGAAAACCGCCGAGGCCGCCGAGGACGCGGAGGGAAAACGCATAGATCCCTCGCGCCCGCCGCGGCGGGCGCTCCGGACGACAATCTGGTTCGGGGAAGTGCGCTGGCGCGGAAGTTTGTGGTAGGTTTAGCCGAGTTCGCTGATATTTTCCGCATCCCCGCCTATGCAAGACGACCTCAGCACGGTAAAAGACGACATGGTGGCCTTCATCGAAGGCCACGGCATGAAGCGTTTCCACGGCTACGTCACGGAAGAGATCGACAGCGTGATGTGGCGGCAACCTGAGCATGGCGACGAGTGGAAGGATTTCGTGGAGCTGGCGAAGGCGGCGGCCGCGCCCTTCCTCACCATGAACGAGGTCACGCTCTCGCGCACCGACCTGGACACGCTCATCACGCGGCTGAAGAACGCGACCTTCCCCGAAGACGACGACATTGAAGACGCGCAGTTTCTGAAGACATACGTCGGCAAGACGGGGTTCGTGCAACTCGGCTGGCCGTTCCAGGGCGTGATGTTCCTGTACGAGCTTTCGACGGAGTGGTACGAGCGCTACCAGCGGCTGCTGGACGTGGCCGAGGGCATGGGCGGCCTGGTGATTGACGAACACGACGAAGACGAAGAGCACTGAGCGTGCGCTGGACGGTGCGTCCCTTCGACTCGGCGGTTGTTTCCCGGCTGGCCTCCGCAAATGTCCGACCAGTCGTCGCGCGGTTGCTGGCGCAGCGCGGCGTGGAGACGCCGGAAGCGGCCGCGGCATTCCTTCATCCCAAATTAGAGGACCTGCACTCGCCTTACCTGATGGCGGGGATGACCCGCGCCGTGGAGCGCCTGCTTGCGGCCATCGAGCGCAAAGAAAAGATACTCATCTACGGCGACTACGACGTGGACGGGACGACGGCGGTCGTCATCCTGAAGACAGGCATCGAGCTGTGCGGCGGCGCGGCGGAGTATCACGTGCCGCATCGCATTCGCGAAGGCTACGGGATGAAGGACGACGTGATCGAGCGTGCGGGCGCCGAGGGCGTGCGGCTGATCATCAGCGTGGACACGGGCATCCGCGCGTTCGACGCGGCGGAGACGGCGGCGCGGCTGGGCATCGATCTGATCGTGACCGACCATCACTTGCCGGAGTCGGCGCAGGGACTGGTTCCCAAAGCGCATGCGGTGCTGAATCCGAACCAGCCGGGGTGCGAGTATCCGTGCAAGTCGCTGTGCGGAGCGGGCGTGGCGTTCAAGCTGGTGCAGGCGCTGCTGGAGAAAAGGAAAGACGCTGCCGAGCGCCGCAAGCTCGAGCTCTCTTTCCTGAAGATGGTGGCGATCGCGACGGTGGCGGACGCTGTCCCGCTGCAGGGCGAGAACCGCGTCTTCGCGAAGCTCGGTCTCGAGGGCCTGCGGACGCAGGCGAACCCGGGACTGCGGGCGCTCATCGCGTGCGCACAACTCGACCCGAGGAAGAAGCCGCTGACGGCGGCGGACATCGCGTTCCGCATCGCGCCGCGCCTCAACGCCGCCGGACGCATGGACGTGGCGCGCGACGTGATTGAATTGTTTTCCGTGCGCGATGAAGCGCGCGCGAAGGAGCTCGCGGAGAAGCTGAACAAGCTGAACTCCGACCGGCAGCAGGAAGAGGCGCGCATCATCGCTGCCATCCACGAGCGCATCGAAGGCGACGCCATGCTGCGGGAATCGTTCTGCATCGTGGTGGATGGCGACGACTGGCATCGCGGGGTGATCGGTATCGCCGCGACCAGGGTGGTGGAAAGGTTCAACCGGCCGGCGCTGGTGGTCGCGAAGATCGCGGGCGAGGCGCACGGGTCGGGCAGGTCCATCCCGGCGTTCCATCTGCTGGACGCGCTGGAGGCATCGCCGGAGCTCTTCGACCGTTTCGGCGGGCACGCGCACGCGGTCGGATTCGCGCTGCCGAGCGAGCGCGTCCCGGAACTGCGCGCGCGGCTGGATGCATACGCGCGGACGAAGCTGACCCTGGCGGACTTCGAGCCCGCGCTGCTGGTGGATTCCGAACTCGAGTTCAAAGACATCACGCCGGCGCTGCTCGAGGCCGTGCAGCAGCTCGAGCCCTTCGGCATGGGGAACCGCGAGCCGGTGTTCGCGGTGCGCGACGCGCGCATCGCCGTGCCGCCGAAGATCCTGAAGGAGAAGCACCTCAAACTGCGCGTGGTGGCCGATGGCGGCTCGCGCGCGCTCGACCTGCTGGGGTGGCGCATGGCCGAGCTGATGGCATCGCATGAGCTGAAGGCGGGCGACGCGGTCGAGTTCGCGTGCAAGCTGGATGAGAACGCGCATCCGGACTTCGGCGGGTTGCAGTTGACGCTGTGCGACCTGCGAAAGCATTCCGCTGTCGCTGAATAACGACAGGAGGACGCGGAGGAAGGTCTTCAGTCTTCGGTCTGCAGTCTTCGGTCGGCAGCGCCGGCGGGGTCGTCTCCTGTCTGCATTTCCTGCTGGCGTAAGATTGAGCCATGGCTTTCGATCCACGGCGATTGCGGAAGTGGTTTGCGCTGGGCGCGGTGTTCCTCGCGCTCGTCGTGGCCGCGTTCTATGGCTACAACAAGATCCGCGCGTGGACGATCACGCAGGCGGCGAGGTCCGCGGGGAAGAAGCTGGGCGTGGACGTGCAGCAGAGCGCGCAGGGCTGGACGATCTCGAAGTCGGAGGGCGGGCGGACGCTGTTCACGGTGCGCGCGTCGAACGCGATGACGTACAAGCAGGGCGGGCGCGCGGAGCTGGACGAGGTCAGCATCGTCATCTACGGGCGCGAGGCGAACCGCTTCGACCAGATATACGGACGCAAGTTCAGCTACGACCCGGGCACCGGTGAGGTGCGCGCCGAAGGCGAAGTGCACATCGATTTGGAATCGAACGCGGCCGGGCCGGTGAAGCCGGACCAGGCGCCGCCGCAGGAACTGAAGAACCCGATCCATGTGCTGACCAGCGGGCTGGTGTTCAACCGCAACACCGGTGTGGCGACGACCGACCAGCGCATCGAGTTTCGCGTGCCGCAGGCGAGCGGGACGGCGAAGGGCGCGAGCTACGACGCGAAGCAGAACCTGTTGACCATCGCGTCGGACATACGCATCAAGACGACGGGGCAGGATCCGGCGAACATTCAAGCGGCGCACGGAGTGATCACCGGCGACGTTCCGCGGCAGGCGGTGCTCGACCACGTGAAGGTGGAGCGCGCGGGCGGCGGGAACTTTGACGCCGACAAGCTGACGGTGTACATCCGCGACGACAACAAGATCGACCACATGGTGGCGAGCGGGAACGTCCGTCTACACGCCGAGGGCGAGACGCCGGTGGAGGCGCGCGCGCCGCAGGCGACGTTCCAGATGAACGAGGCGGCGGACACGTTGAAGACGGCGGCGCTGACCGGCGGCGTGCAGCTCGAGAGCGGCGGCAAGTCGCCGATGAACGGCACCGCGGGACGCGTGACGGTGGATTTTGCGGGACGCAACGTAGCGCAGGTAGTGCACGCGATCGGGGGCGTGCGGCTGGCGCAGCGCGGGACATCGACGTCCGCGCAGGCGACGGAGATCGCGGCGGACGGCATGGAGATGCGCGTGGCGGAAGGGAAGTACATCGCCAGCGCGGTGACGCAAGGGAAGGCGGAGATCGTGGTCCACGGCGATCAGGGCAGCCGACGGGCCAGCGTGTCGCCGGCCCCCACCCTTAGTGGGAGCGGCGAGACGGTGATCACGGCGGGGAAGTTCGAAGCGCAGTTCGGCAAGGATAACCGCATGCGGTCGCTGCACGGCGAGCCGGAGGCGCGCATCGTCTCTAAGACACAGGGCCAGCCGGAGCGCGTCACCACGAGCCGCGAACTGGACGTGACGTTCGGCAGCGGCGCGAGCGGCGGCGGGATATCGGGCATCACCCAGGCGGGTGACTTCCGCTACGTGGAAGGGACGCGGACGGCGACGGCGCAGAAGGCGCGCTACAACGTGGCCGACAGCACCATCGCGGCGTCGGGATCGCCACGCGTCACCGACACAAATCTGGAGCTGACGGCGAACACGGTCCGTCTCAATAGGGTGACGGGCGACATGGCGGCCGAGGGCGAAGTGAAGACGACGTACCAGCAGACGAACGCTCAGCCGGGGGCGATGTTCTCGTCGGCCGATCCGCTGCATGCGACGGCGCCGGCGATGTCCGCGAAGAAGAGCGGGCAGGCGCGCTACTCGGGCGGCGCCCGGCTGTGGCAGGGCGCGAACATCGTGCAGGCGCCCACCATCGACTTTGACCGCGAGAAGCGGACGCTGCTCGCCCAAGGGGGCGCCACTCAGCCGGTCTCGACGGTGTTCGTGCAGGCAGATAAGACCGGCAGGATGACGCCGGTGAACGTGACGGCGCGGAAGCTGACCTACTCCGACCAGACACGGCAGGCGAAGTTCGAGGGCGGCGTAGTGATGCGGGGTGCGGACGCGACCATCACAGCGGAGCATGCGGAAGTGTTCCTCAAAGCCCGGCCGGTGGCAGCCGGACTTCAACCTGCGGTTGGCGCGGAAGGGCAGGCTTCCCAGCTCGAGCGGATCGTAGCGGAGGGTGGGATCGAGATACGGCAGGCGACGCGGCGGGCGGTGGGAACCAAGTTGGTATACACGGCGGCGGATGGGCGGTTCGTGCTGACGGGTTCCGAGGGAAGATCGCCTAGCATTTTTGATGCCGAACAGGGCACGATCACGGGCGATTCTTTGACCTTCTATAGTCGCGATGATAAAGTCGTCGTAGGCAGTGGGGAATCTTCCAGGACCGTCACCCAGACGCGAGTCAAACCGTAGATGCTGACCCTGGCGACCGACGAGATCGGCAAGAGCTACAAGGGCCGCAGGGTGGTGAACGGTGTCACCCTCAACATCCGACAGGCGGAAGTCGTTGGTTTATTAGGGCCTAACGGGGCCGGCAAGACGACCACGTTCTACATGATCGTGGGGCTCATCCCGCCGGATGCGGGCCGGGTGCTGGTGGATGACGCTCCGATCACCGCCGTTCCCATGTACCTGCGGGCGCGGGAATACGGCATCAGCTACCTGCCGCAGGAGCCTTCCATCTTCCGCAAGCTGACGGTGGAAGAGAACATCATGGCGGTGCTCGAGGCGCAGGCCATCAGCTGGCACGAGCGGCGCGAGCGCATGGAAGAGCTGATCGACCAGCTCGGGCTGGGGCACATCCGGCGGAACCGCGGATACGCGCTCTCGGGGGGCGAGCGCCGCCGGGTGGAGATAGCCCGCTGTTTATGCATCAAGCCGAAGTTCATCCTGCTGGATGAGCCGTTCTCGGGCATCGACCCGATCGCGGTGCTCGACCTGCAGAAGATCATCTTCGACCTGAAGGCGAGCGGCATTGGAGTACTGATCACCGACCATAACGTCCGCGAGACGCTCTCGGTGACCGACCGGGCGTACATCATCAATGAGGGGCGGATATTCCGGGCGGGCACGCCGGAGCAGCTCGGGAACGACCCGGAAGTGAAGCGGGTATACCTGGGAGAGAGTTTTACGCTGGTGTAGGGGCCCGCGCCTAAGGCATTTTTGTTACCAAAGGCACACATTGGCATGAGTAACAACTAGAAAGTGGAGTAGAAAAGTAGTAGATAGTGAGCTACAAAGCGGCCGTTGAGCGCCGCCGGGTCCTAAACAATGGTTTTGTTACAGCCAAAACTCAACCTCCGAGTCTCGCAGAAGCAGATCCTCACGCCTGGCCTGGTGCAGATGGTCAGCGTGCTGGCGCTCAACAAGCTCGAACTGAAGGACATGATCAATGCGGAGATGGTTGAGAACCCGGTGCTCGAAGAGCTGGATTCGACCGTACCGTTGATCGACGAGATCGCGGGCAAGGAAGAGAAGCGCGACCGCGAGCAGGCGAGCGACGAAGCGCCGGCCGCCGACGCGGACAAGAAAGACCCCTTCGACGAGATCGATTTTGGGTCGTTCTTCCAGGACTACCTCGATCCCGGCTATCGCAGCCCGGTGAGCGAGATCATCGACAAGCCTTCCTTCGAGAACTTTCTCTCGCGTCCGGCGACGCTGAGCGACCACTTGAGCTGGCAGCTTTCCGCGCTGAGCCTGCGCACGGAAGTGCGCGAGGCCGCCGAGCTCATCATCGGGTGCCTGGACGATGACGGCTACCTCACCGCCAGCGAAGACGAACTGATGCGCGTGGCGAACGGCCAGGTCGTCGGGCTGAACGGCAAGGAAGTGGAAGCCACGAGGGTTGGCGATGAGATCCTTCGCGCCGGAGAAGCTGGCGCTCAGGATGACACCGCTCAGGATGACACCGCTCAGGACGACACCGCGAGAGAGCCAGGCGACACGTCGCATGGGATCACGGCGCCCGAGGACGACGCGCTCGGCCAGTTGATGACGGCGCGGACGCAGGACGAGGCATCGTCTGACCGGCGCGCGGCGAGCACGCACGCGAAGATACTGGAGATGCCGGCGAACCAGCGCGCGAGTTTCGAGAAGCGCGACCTGGCGGAAGCGCTCGAGCTCGTACGGCAGATGGACCCGGTGGGGGTGGCGGCGCGCGACCTGCGCGACTGCCTGCTGCTGCAGCTCAACAGCCAGAAGAAACTGGCGGAAGACGAAGGCGACGACGCATTGCCGGTGATCGCGGACGCCGTCGCCATCGTGGGCGACCATCTCAAGTTGCTGCAGAACAAGCAGCACAAGGAGATCGCGAAGGCCATCGGCAAGCCGATCGAGGCGATCCAGACGGCGCTCGATTACATCCGCACGCTCGATCCGAAGCCGGGGCTGCGTTACAACAAGGTGGAGCCGCGGCTGATCGAGCCCGACGTCGCCTTCGTGAAGCAGGGCGACGAGTACCTGATCGTGATGAACGAAGACGACATGCCCGTGCTGCGCTTGAATCCGGCGTACCGCAAGCTGCTGCATCGCGACGCGGCGGAAAAAGATGTTCGCAATTACGTGAAAGAGCGGTATAAGTCGGCCATCCAGCTGATCAAGAACATCGAGCAGCGGAAGCAGACCATCACGAAGGTGTGCTACGTGATCGTGGCGCGGCAGCGCGACTTCCTCGACCAGGGCGTGGACCAGTTGAAGCCGATGATGATCAAGGAGGTGGCGGAAGAGATCGGGGTGCATCCTTCCACGGTGAGCCGCGCGGTCGCGAACAAGTACGCGCACACGCCGCAGGGCGTGTTCGAGCTGCGCTACTTCTTCAGTGAGAGCGTGCAGGGGCCGGAGGGCGGCAACACCTCGCTGCTTATCCTGAAGCGCCGGGTCAAAAAACTCATCGAAGAAGAAGACGCGGCGCGTCCGCTGACGGACGAGCAGATCACGCGCATCCTGCAATCGCAAGGCATCAACGTAACGCGGCGCACGGTGGCGAAGTATCGCGAGGACATGAAGATCCCAAGCACGCATCAGCGGCGAGTCAAGAACTAGAGACTTGCCACGGATTTGCACGGATGAACACGGATCAGGAAGGAAAGGAGAAGGAGCGATAGCCCGGTGGGACGTCTGAAGCGAAGTCCCCGAAGGGCGTGAGGCGAATCGCAACACTGCTTTGGTTCCACCCGGCCGGATGCGGCGCCCGCCGCGCAGGCCATTAGGAGGAGTCAATGAGGGTAGAGTTCACCGGCAGGCAGTACGAGATCACTCCCACCGTCCGCAAACACGTCGAGCAAAGCCTCAACAAGCTCGAGAAAATCCTCGGAACGACATTCGATAGTCACGTGATCCTGGCGGCGGAGAAGCATCGCCACATCGCGGAGATCACCATCACGGTGAGGAACCATCCCATCGTGGGGATCGCGGAGACGGCGGAGATGATGGCCGCCATCGGCGAAGCGCTCGACCGCATCGAGCGGCAAGCGGTGAAATACAAAGGCCGCATGCGCGCGAAGAAGCGCGGCGCGCGCAACAAACGCTGGGCGGAGCCGGCGGCTGAGGCGCCGGTCACGCAGGTCGCGGTGGGCTCGAATGCGTCCACGGCGGTGCCGGTGGTGGTGCATGGGTATCCCGCGGTGGTGCGGATGACGGAAGCGCACGTAGTGAAGTCGGATGATTCGGTGGCGCTGCGTCCGCTGACGCTGGAAGAGGCGATCAAGGAGTGCGAGTTCCGCGACCGCGAGGTGTTCGTGTTCCGCGACCGCGAAGGCCGCGTGAAAGTACTGCATCGGACCAAAGACGGGAAGATGGAGCTGATCGAGGCGCCTTAAACCCAGTGCACAGTCCACGGTGGACGGTGCACAGTTGAGGTGTGGCGTCCCGCGAGGCGGGACGCCCCGTTCTTTTGCGCGCGGATTTTTTTGCTGCGGCGCGGAGGAACCGTCCTACAATCGCGGCAACATTTGTCCGCAACCCCTTCCCCCTTGGACGGGTTCGAGTAAGTAAGGCCACTTCGGAATGTCCCGCTCATTCAGGCAGTCGTGTGTCACGGCGCTCGTGCTGGCGCTGGGCGCGGGCGTCTGCGCGTTTGCGCTGAGGGCGGAAGATTCTGGCAAAGGCCAGGAGACGGCCAGTAGGCCGTCTCTACCCAAGAGCAAGGAGAAGGCCGCGGTTGATCCGAAGGTCGCGGCGGAGCGCGCGGCGGCGTGGGCGGCGCAGCGCGAGAAGCTGAATGCCGAGTTGCTGGTCGCCGTCGAGAATGACGATGTGGCGCGCGCGAAGGCGCTGCTGGCGAAGAAGGCCGACCCGAACGCCAGCGACAAACACAAAGTCAGCGCGCTGATGATCGCGGTGGAAGGTGGCAACGCCGGGATGGTGAAGCTGCTGCTCGCCGCCAAAGCCGACGTGAACGCGGGCGACGAGAGTGGGACGACCGCGCTGATGACCGCCGCCGAATTCGGCGACGCGGACCTGATGCCGCTGCTGTTCGAGGCGAAGCCCAACCTGAACGCCATCGACGTGAACGGGTGGACGGCGCTGACCATCGCCACGCTCGAAGGCAAGCCGGAGGCGGTAAAGCTGTTGCTGGCGCGGGGCGCGGACGTGCGTGTCCGCGACCGCGAAGGGCATTCGGCGTGGATGTTCGCGGCGGCCGAGGGCGATAAGGACGCCATGGGCCCGCTGCTCGACCCGGCCATCACGCACGTCACGAAAAAAGACCTGGAGCTCGCGGACCGGCGGGGTTGGACGGCGCTGCACCATGCGTGCGCGCAGGAGCATCCCGGCATCGTGCAGATGCTGCTCGAAGCAGGGTCCGACGTGAACGCGCGCGATACTTCAGGATGGACGCCGCTGATGCTCTCCGCGCAATCGCATTGTTACGGCTGCGTGGTGATGCTCACCAACCACGGGGCGAAGGTGAACCTGGCGTCGGCAAGCGGGACGACACCGCTCATCCTGGCGGCGGCGCAGGGCGACGCGCAACAGGTCGAACTGTTGCTGAAGCGCGGCGCGGACCCGAACGCGACCACGCTCGAGAAGAACACGGCACTCATCGAGGCCGCGGCGCGCGGCTACGTGGAAGTGGCGCAGAAGCTGCTCGCGGCGGGTGCCGACCCGAACGTCCGGACGGCGCGCGGCGAGACGGCGCTGGTGCGCGCGACGCGCAGCTCGGCGAATCCCGATCCGCAGATGCTCTTGTTGCTGAAGCAGGCCGGGGCACGGTAGAGCCGGCGAGATAAATCGCTTGTAGCGGCGCGGCGAAACAGAGTACAACTCAGCGCGTCCCCCACGGAGGAAGCAATGACGAAGGCAGTGTCGAAGAACATGTTTCTGGCGGTGATCGGTGGCGGGTACGTGGTGGCCATCGCACTGATGATCATGGCGTTCATGGCCATCATCGGGGGCGCGGCTGCGGCGGAGAACCAAGGGCAGGACAGCGGCGCGGCGCAGGTGGCCATGGCGGGCGGCATGGGCATGCTCATGCTCGCGTTCGCGTGCATGCTGGTGCCGGCGGTCGCGTTCTTCGTCCTTATCTACAAGGCGTGGGCGGCGATCGAGGATGGCCAGGCGCGGACGACGCCGCTGGCTGCCGTCTTGCTGCTGCTGATCCCGTTCTTCAACTGGTATTGGATCTTCCAGGCGATCTGGGGATGGGCGCAGGATTACAACAAATACAAGGCGCGGCATAACGTTGGCGGCGAAGTGATGTCCGAGGGGATGTTCCTCGCTTATGCGATCTGCTGCCTCGTGTTTCCGCCGGGAGCGCTGGTCCTGATGTTCGTGGTGGTGGCGAAGATGTGCGATGGCATCAATGCCATCGCAGCCGCCGCGCCGCAAGCAATGGCCGCGACTGCGCGTTGATCACTTTTGCCGGCAAATGGCCCCGCCGCGCGCGGGGCCGTTTTCTTGGCGAGGCATTTTCTCCGCGCGAAGCGGGCTGATAGCATGAGCACCATGCCACGGCGTCCATCACGCAGGCGACCGAAGGCGCCATCCAAGCGCGCCGCGCGGAGGAAGAAGGAGCGGCGGGCGCAGCCGCGCGGCACCGAGCTCGTAGTGATCACCGGCATGTCGGGTTCGGGCAAGGCGAGCGTGCTGAAGGCGTTCGAGGACATGGGCTACTACGCGGTGGACAACCTGCCGGTGGAGTTGATCCCGCATTTTGCCGAGCTGGCGCGCGAGTCGGCGCAGATCGAGCGCGCGGCGCTGGTGGCGGACATCCGCGAAGGCCACGGGCTGCCGCGGCTGCCGGCCATCCTGAAGGCGCTGAAGCGTTCGCTGCCCACGCAGGTCGTCTACCTCGAAGCGAACGACGAGGCGCTGCTGCGGCGGTTCAGCGAGACGCGGCGCCCGCACCCGCTGGGAAAAGAATCATCGGTCAAGGCGGCGATCGCCGACGAGCGCAAGCGGCTGCGGCCCATCCGCGAGATGGCCGACGTGGTGGTGGACACGACGAAGTTCAACGTGCACGAGCTGCGCGCGCACATCACGCGGCGCTTCCAGCAGACGCCGACGGACAAGAACATCCTGGTCTCGTGCGTGAGCTTTGGTTACAAGAACGGCGTGCCCGACGATGCCGACCTGGTGTTCGACGTGCGCTTCCTGCCGAACCCGCACTTCATTCCGAAGTATCGTCCGCTGACCGGGCGCGACCCGGCGGTGGCGCGCTACATCCGCAGCTTTCCGCAGACGCGGCAGTTCATCCGCAAGGTCGCCGACATGCTCGCGTATCTGCTGCCCCACTACGTGCGCGAAGGGAAGAGCTACCTGACCATCGGATTCGGCTGCACCGGCGGGCAGCACCGCTCGGTGATGATCGCCGAAGACGTGCAGAAGCGCCTCGCTGGCGCCGGATACCGGGTGAAGGTGGTGCATCGGGACAGCCCGAAGTGAAAAGGAGAAAGTACAAGGGATAAAGGGCGGTGTTGACGGCTTTGTCCTTTGTCCTTTTTACTTTGTCCTTCGCGCAGCAGCTAGAATGGTGGCGTTGCCCACACTCTCTCTCAATCACGGCCTTCCATGCGCCACCTGATGCGGCTGCTGCGCTACGTGCGGCCGTACTGGCTGCAACTGGCGGCGTCCGTTGTGCTGATGGCGCTGGTCGGGTTCTTTGACGCGTTTCGCATCCTGCTCATCGGGCCGATGCTCGACCGCGTGCTGAACCCCGCTGCCGGCTCCGACAACATCGTGCTGTTCACCACGCCGGGCACGGGCGCCAAGGTCTACCTGCAACAGTTCGTTCCGGCGCACTTCCACAATGCGTGGACGGTGGTGGCGTTCGCGCTGGTCGTCTCCACGCTGCTCAAGGGAATCTGCGATTACGCCGGGACGTATCTGGTGAGCTACGCGGGATACGGACTGATAACGGACCTGCGCAACCATATCTACGACCGCATCCTGCGGCGCTCGGCGGCGTTCTTCCAGAAGCACACCACCGGCACGCTGCTCTCCACCATCATCAACGACATCGAGAAGGTGCAGTTCGCGATGTCCACCGTGCTGGCCGAGTTCCTGCAGCAGTTCTTCATCCTGCTGTTCACGGCGGCGGTGGTGGTGGTGCTGGGCGGGAAGCTCGCGTGGGTGCTGCTGCTGTTCATCCCGTTCATCTTCTTTTCGGCCAAGCGCATCGGCAAGCGGGTGCGCTCGACCACGCGCAAGGGGCAGGACAAGCTGGCCGACATCCAGAACATCCTGCACGAGACCATCACCGGCAACCGCATCGTGAAAGCGTTCAACATGGAGGCGTGGGAGAGCACGCGCTTCCTCGCCGCCGCGCAAAGACTCTTCCGCGCGAATCTACGCTCGGTCGCGGCGTATGCGATGACCGGTCCGGTGATGGACCTGGTGGGGGCCACGGCCATCGCGCTGCTGCTGCTCCTCGGGCGCGATTACATCAAGACGGGATACTTTTCCGCCGGTATCTTCCTGGCGTTCATCGTGGCGGTGTTCAAGCTCTACGACCCGGTGCGCAAGTTCGCCATCTACAACAACAATTTCCAGCAGGCGCTGGGCGCGTCGTCTTCCATCTTTGCGTTCCTCGACGAAGTGGACGAAGTGCAGGAGAAGCCGGGAGCGAAGGCGCTGCCGGCGTTCCGCGATTCCGTCCGCTTTGAGCGGGCGAGCTTCACTTACGGCGCGGGCGATGAGGAGCGGGGAGTCCTGCATGACATCGAACTAACGGTGAAGCGCGGCGAGGTGCTGGCCATCGTTGGATCGAGTGGCGCGGGGAAGAGCACGCTCGTCCACCTGGTACCGCGGTTTTTCGATGCCAGCGGCGGGCGCATCACCATCGACGGCACGGACATCCGCGACGTCACGCTCAACTCGCTGCGCGCGCAGATCGGCATCGTGACGCAGGAGACCATCCTGTTCAAC
Source organism: Candidatus Korobacter versatilis (assembly GCA_016185395.1). GTDB lineage: Bacteria > Acidobacteriota > Terriglobia > Terriglobales > Acidobacteriaceae > JACPNR01. The sequence goes on along the minus strand of JACPNR010000013.1, from coordinate 53,769 downwards.
GACACGGTGCGCAACAACATCGCGTATGGGCAGACGCAGGTGTCGCAGGCGGAGATCGAAGCCGCGGCCAAGGCGGCGCTGGCGCACGACTTCATCCTCAAGACGCCCGAGGGTTACGACAGCATGATCGGCGAGCGCGGCCTGCGGTTCTCGGGCGGCGAGCGCCAGCGCATCGCGATCGCGCGCGCCATCCTGAAGAACGCGCCCATCCTCATCCTCGACGAAGCCACCTCGGCGCTTGATTCCGAGAGTGAGGCGCTGGTGCAATCGGCGCTGGCAAATCTGATGGCCAACCGCACCGTGTTCGTGATCGCGCACCGCCTCTCCACGGTGCGGCGCGCGACGCGCATCGTGGTGCTCGAAGAAGGGCGCATCACCGACGTGGGCACGCACGAGGACCTGATGGGGCGCCTCGGGACATATCGCCGCCTGTACGACCTGCAATTCGTGGAGCTCGAGCCCAAGGTCTCCACTATTTAGCGGGGAGGATTGGACCTACGATTTAAGATACCCGCACGTTCGTTTCGTTACCCTCTATGCCGCTTCGTTCCATGACCGCGTTCGCGCAGGTGAAAGGCCAGGCCGGCGACCAGCTCGCCTTCACCGTGTCGCTGAAGTCGGTGAACCATCGCTTCCTCGACCTGAACCTGCGGATGCCTTCCGAGACCGATGGTCTGGAGATGAAGATGCGCAAAGCGCTCAAGGAAAAGCTGGCGCGCGGGCACGTGGACGTGACGCTGGCGATCGAGCGCGGCGCCGGCGCGCAGTTCGAGGTGAACAAGACGCTGGTCGGCGGATACGTGGAAGCGTTTCGCGCGGCAGCGCGCACGTTCGCCGTGACGGCGGAGCCGGACCTGAACGCCATCCTGCGGATGCCGGGGGCGCTGAACTCGGCGCTGGCCTCGATGGATGGCGCGTTCGAGAGTGCCGTCACCGCGAAGCTCGAGGAGTGCATGAAGCTGCTCGACGAGATGCGGACGCACGAAGGCGCGGGCATCGAGCGCGAGCTGCGCGACCGCATGAAGGGATTGAAGACCGCGACCAGCGAGATCGAGAAGCTGCGTGCCGCGGTCTCCCGCGCATATCTCGAAAAGGTGGAAGCGCGGATGAAGGAACTCATCGGCGCGCACGCGGAGAAAGACCGCATCCTGCAGGAAGCGGCGCTGCTGGCCGAGCGAAGCGACATCCAGGAGGAGATCGTGCGCATGCACAACCACATCGCGCACTTCCTGCAACTGCTGGAGCAGGGCGCCGAGGTCGGCAAGAAGCTGGACTTCCTGCTGCAGGAGATGAACCGGGAATCGAACACGCTGCTCTCGAAGACCAGCGGCGTGTCGGGCGAAGGGCTGCGCATCACCGAGCTGGGACTGGCAATGAAATCAGAGATCGAGAAAGCGCGCGAACAGGTGCAGAACGTCGAATGAGCGGGATCCTATACATCATCTCGGCGCCATCGGGGTCAGGGAAGTCGACCCTGGTCACGGAGATCCGCAAGGTCGTGCCGGAGCTGGAATTCTCCGTGTCGTACACCACACGCCCGCGGCGGGGCAGCGAGCAGAACGGGCGTGAGTACTACTTCATCTCGCGCGAAGAGTTTGAGCGCATGATCGCGAGCGACGATTTCCTCGAGCACGCCGACGTCTTCGGGAACTACTACGGGACGGCGCAACGCTTCCTGCACGAGGCGGCGAAGCGGGGCAAGGACCTGCTGCTCGACATCGACGTTCAGGGCGAAAAGCAGGTGAAAGTGAAGGTCCCCGAGGCGGCCAGCATCTTCGTGCTGCCTCCGTCGCGCCAGGTGCTGGAGTTGCGGCTGCGGCGGCGGAGCGAGGCGGAGGGCGCGGATTCAGAGGGGGTCATCCAGCGCCGGCTGCACGAGGCCTCGAAAGAGATTGAGAATTACCCGAATTACGACTATATTCTGGTCAACGACCAGCTGGAACTCTCCATCGACCAACTCAAGGCCATCGTGCTCGGAGAACGCCTGAAACGGGCGGGCCGGGCGCTGACGCCGGACGAGCAAGCCATCGTGGAGCGATCGCGGGCCAACCTGCGCGAGAACATGCGCGAGAAGGCCGAGTCGGTGCTGAAGACGTTCCAACTGTCCGCCGCCCCGCAGCGGTAAAAGAGGCCCGCAACAATGAGGAAGTCCATGAAGCTCATCGAAGGATTCGACAGCAATTACCGCTACATCCTGGTGGCGGCGCGTCGCGCGCGGCAACTGCAGGGCGGCTCGCGTCCCATGGTCGATAGCGGCTCGCGCAAACCGTGCCGCATCGCGCAGCAGGAGATCGAAGCGGGCAAGGTCGGGTACGTCATCGGGCCGGTGAAAACGGCCAAGGATTCGGTGAGCGACCTGCTCGACCACGCGCTCGGGCGCAAGTAGACCCCTTTTTCACCACGGAGACACGAAGGCACGGAGGAGTGCGTCCGGCCGGTCCTGTGAAGAATCCTTCCTTGCCCCGCTGCATCCCATAGGTGGCACTGGTTAGTAACGGGCTGAGGCGCGGTGGCGCCGTGCCCGGAAGTACAATCGTGGTTTGCATCAGGCGGATTTATGAAGGTAGCGCTCGGAGTCTGCGGCGGCATTGCGGCCTACAAGGCGGCGGAGATCGTCCGCCTGCTGCAGGACCGCGGCGTGCGCGTGCAGGTGGTGATGACGCGCGCGGCGCAGGAGTTCGTGCGCCCGCTCACCTTTGCCGCGCTCTCGGGCGAGAAGGTCATCACGGGCTTGTTCGGCGCGGGGGCGGAAGAACCAAACATCGATTCCGCCGTCGAGCACATCGCGGTAGCGCAGTCCATCGACGCCCTGCTCGTTGCGCCAGCGACCGCCGACACTTTGGCGAAGTTCGCCAACGGGCTGGCCGACGATTTTCTCTCGACGTTGTTCCTCGCGACTACAGCTCCGGTTGTCGTTGCCCCCGCCATGAACGTGAACATGTGGGCGCACGAAGCCACGCAAGCGAACATCGCCAAGTTGAAGCAGCGCGGAGTGCGCGTGGTCGAGCCTGGCGCGGGATACCTGGCGTGCGGCATGACCGGACCGGGACGGCTGGCGTCGAACGAGGCGATTGTTTCCGCAGCCCTTGAAGCTTTGGGCGCGACGCAGGACCTGGCCGGCGAGACGGTGCTCATCACTGCCGGGCCAACGCGCGAGTTTGTGGACCCTGTCCGCTACATCTCGAACCGGTCGAGCGGCAAGATGGGATACGCGCTGGCGGAAGGGGCGCTGCGCCGGGGTGCGCAGGTCATCCTGGTCACTGGTCCGGTGGCGTTGAAGGCGCCGGGCGCGGCCGAGGTCATTCAAGTCGAGACCGCCGACCAGATGCGCGACGCCGTGATGGCCAACCTGAAGCGCGCGACCATCGCCATCAAGACGGCGGCGGTAGCCGATTACAAAGCCAAGCAAGTCGCCGGCGAGAAGATCAAGCGCGCCGGCCCGATGACGCTCGCGCTCGAGGCCACGGCGGATATCCTGGCAGAGATCGCGAGCGTCCGAGAAAATCAAGTCCTCGTGGGCTTTGCGGCCGAGACGCAGGACGTGCTCGCCAACGCGCGCGGCAAGCTCGAGCGCAAGCAGCTTGACATCATCGTGGCCAATGACGTGTCAAAGCCGGCCATCGGATTCGATTCCGACCGCAACGCGGTCACCATCCTCACGCGCGATGGTGGCGCGATCGAAGTCCCCGAGACGACGAAGTGGGAGGTCGCGCACCGCGTCCTCGATGCTGTCGTTGCCCTGAAGCAGCGCAAGGCTGCTACTATTCGGTCGTAATGGCCGACGACTTCAAGACCAACTTCGCGGACCCACAACTCCAAAAAGAACTTGCCGCGCGGTTGCAGTACTACCGCGACATGGGCATCTACGATCTGTATCGGCGGAAGAGTGCTGGTGGCGCCGGCGGAGACGGCCTGTCGGCCGTCTCTACCGAAGAGTGTCGCGATTCCGCCGTGCTGCCGGTGCTGAACACGACGATCGACGTTGAGGCCGAGCTGCGCGCCATCCGCGAGGACATCGGCGACTGCACCCGCTGCGGGCTGCATAAGGGGCGGAAGAACATCGTGTTCGGCGTGGGGAACCCGCATGCCGAGTTGATGTTCGTGGGCGAAGGCCCGGGCGCCGACGAAGACGCCAAAGGTGAGCCCTTCGTCGGACGCGCCGGCCAACTGCTCAACAAGATGATCGAGGCGATGGGCGTGCAGCGCGCGGACGTGTACATCGCGAACGTGGTCAAGTGCCGTCCACCCGACAACCGCACGCCCGAGCGCGACGAGATGGAGACGTGCTCGCCCTTCCTCTACCGCCAGATCGCGGCCATCCAGCCGAAGGTCATCGTGGCGCTGGGCGCGACGGCGACCAAGGCGCTGCTCAACGTCAACGAGCCGATGAGTGCGCTGCGCGGACGCTGGCACGCCTTTCGCGGGACGAAACTCATCGCGACCTACCATCCCGCGTACCTGCTGCGCGACCCACGGCAGAAGGGCGAGGCGTGGAAAGATCTGCAGATGGCGATGAAGGAACTCGCCCTGGAGCCGCCGCCGAAGAACATCGCGTGATTCGCAGTCGTTCGGCGCCGCGCGCTCGCCTGTAAAATCACCTCCACATGCCCGAATACTGCGACGTGGCGTTGCCGGTTCCGCTCGACGCCACCTTCACCTACCGAGTCGCCGCGACCGCTCCCGTGGTAGGCGGACGCGTGCTGGTCCCCTTCGGCCAGCAGCGCATGGCCGGCGTGGTGGTGAAGCTGCATGACGACAAGCCCGCCGTAAAAACCAAGGAAGTGCTCGAGGCGCTTGACGCCGCACCGTTGCTCGACGCTGCGTCCATCGAACTGGCGGAGTGGATCGCGAGCTACTACCTCGCGCCGCTCGGCGAAGTCTTTCGCAGCATGTTGCCGGTGATGGCGGAGGTGCGACGCATCCGCGAGTACCGCATCACCGACCTCGGACACACCGAACTCTACAAGGCGAGCGAGCTGGGCTCCTCGCGCCGTTCGCAGCGGACGGCCGCCGAGCAGGACGCCGAGTACGCCGTCCTCAATCACCTCTCTGACCGCGAGGTAGCGCGCGAGACCGCACTCCGCTCGGCCACCGGCGCCTCGCGCACGCTGCTCTCGGGCATGCTGCGGAAGAGATGGATCGCGTGGCAGGACGTTTCCGAGTCGCGCGAGCAGCGGCGCGTGGCGAAAGTCGTGGTGCTGAAGCAGGCGGAAGGGAAGTTGAATGAGAGCCAGCAGACCATCGTGGAAGCGCTGGCGGCGAGCGGCGGCCGGCTGCACCTCGCGACGCTGCACGGCCTCGAGATCTCGCCTAGTTTGCTGAAGACGCTGGAGAAGCGCGGCGTGGTCGCCATCGAGGAAGAGCCGCAGGATTTCCATCTCACGTCGATGAAAGCGCGCAAGCGCGACTACGAGCTGAACGCGGAGCAGCAGACGGCGTTCGAGCACGTCACGTCAGCCGCGCTGGCAGAAAAGTTTTCGGTGACGTTGCTGTACGGCGTGACCGGCTCGGGCAAGACGGCCGTGTACCTGGCAGCGATGCAGGAGGTGCTGGCAGCGGGGAAGTCGGCGCTGATGCTGGTACCCGAGATCGGGCTCACGCCGGCGGCGGCGGCGCACCTCTACGAAATATTCGGCGACGAGGTCGCTATCCTGCACTCCGGGCTTACGCCGGGCGAACGCGCGGAGCAGTGGCGGCGGATACACGCCGGCGGCGCCCGTATTGTCGTGGGGACACGCTCGGCCGTGTTCGCACCGGTGCCGGAGCTGGCGCTCATCGTGGTCGACGAGGAACACGATTCTTCTTACAAGCAGGAAGAGACGCCGCGCTATCACGGACGTGACGTCGCCGTGATGCGCGGCAAGCTGGCGGGCGCGGCCGTGGTGCTGGGGTCGGCCACGCCGTCGCTGGAGTCGTTCCACAACGCGCACAAAGAGAAGTATGCGCTGCTGCAATTGCGCGAGCGCGTGGAGCAGCGCGGGCTTCCGGGTGTGGAATTGGTGGACATGAAGGCCGAATTCGCCGAGACGGGAGAAGACCACCTCTTCTCGCGCAAGCTGACGGAAGAGATCACCGCGTGCCTCGCGCGCGGCGAGCAGGCGATGATCCTGCTGAACCGCCGCGGTTATTCCGCCATCGTGCTCTGCCGCTCGTGCGGCGAGAAGATCGAGTGCGTGAACTGCGCCATCGCGCTCACCCATCACAAAGGCGCGAACAAGCTGGAGTGCCATTACTGCGGATACAAGCGTCCGGTGCCGAAGGTGTGCCCGAAGTGCGCGAGCGAGCACATCTACTTCCTTGGCTCCGGCTCGGAAAAACTCGAGGACATGCTGCAGGCGGCGTTCCCGGGCGCGCGCATCGGGCGGATGGACCGCGACACCATCCGCGGGCGCGGCGACTTCGAGCGCGTGCTCAACCAGATGCACGCCGGCGAGCTCGACCTGCTCGTGGGCACGCAGATGATCGCCAAGGGACACGACGTGCCGGGCGTGACCCTCGTGGGCGTGGTGGGCGCGGATTTCGCGCTCGGCTTCCCCGACTTCCGCGCGGCGGAGCGCACGTTCCAGTTGCTTACGCAGGTCGCCGGACGCGCCGGCCGCGGCGAGACGCCGGGCCGCGTGATCCTACAGACGTTCTTCCCTGACCACTACGCCATCCAGTTCGCCGCGCGGCACGACTACGACGGATTTTTCGAGAAGGAGATACGGTATCGCGGGTGGATGCACTATCCGCCATTCTCGGCGCTGGCGAACGTGCTGGTGCGTTCGGACAAACTGGAGCAGGCGCTGCGCTGGGCGGGGATGATCGGGCGCTGGTTCGAGGCCAAGAAAGTGAAAGGCATGCGCGTGCTGGGCCCGGCGGCGGCGCCGATCGTGCGGCTCAAGCGAGACTACCGCTATCACTTCGTGCTGAAGTCGGATTCGCGGAAGAAGCTCAACGATTTGCTGCGCGCCATGCTGGCGCATGCGGTGGAGCAGAAGGTCCCGCGCACGAACGTGATCGTGGATGTGGATCCGCTATCGCTGCTCTGAAAGACCACACCCCCCACAGAGACACAGAGGAAGCACAAGAAAAGTCAAAGGCAGCAGCGCCCGGGCCTGCCTGGCAACATCAGCGCTGGTGCGTGTACTGCTCCCACGCTTCGAGGGCGGAGCCGCCGGCGAAGGGCGCGGGGATCAGAGTGAGGACGAGCATCAGCAGAGCGAAGGCGGCGAGGACGCGGCGCTTGGTATCGAGCGGCGGATAAAGGCTGACCTGCGGATGGCGCGCCCAGCGGCCCATCAACAGCAGGAAGAAGGACCACATCAGCCATCCGCCCCAGAAGAAGATTCCCATGGGGATGAGCAGCAGGATGAGCGCGCGCGTCACGGCGCGATGCGCCTGGGGGGCGACGGCGTAGACGATGTGTCCGCCGTCGAGCTGTCCGCCGGGGAGCAGGTTCAATCCCGTCGCGAGCATGCCGACCCAGGCGGCGAGGGCGATGGGATGGAGATAGAGGTCGGAGATGGAGAGCGTCATGGCACCCGTCGCAGGCCACGGCAGCAGCGCGTGGAGCACGTAAAAAATCAGCGGATAGCCGAACTGCATGCTGTCGCCGTCGCTCACCAGCACGGCCGAATGGCGCGAGAGCACGAGCCCGGCGATGGCTGCGGGTACGGCAAGCACGAACCCGGCGATGGGCCCGGCGACGGCGATATCGAAGAGCGCGCGGCGCGTGGGGATGGGCGACTTGATGCGGATGAACGCACCGAACGTCCCGATCAGGCTGGGAAACGGGATGAAGAACGGCAGCGTGGCGTAGACGCGGTAGCGCAGGCAGTAGAGAAAGTGTCCGAGTTCGTGCGCGAGCAGAATGGCGAGCAGCGTGACGGAGAACGGGATGCCGAGCAGCAGGTGCCCATTGCGCAGCGCCCACGCCACGGGGAAGAAATCCTCGCTGGGGCGGAGCGGCGGCAGGTTATTGATGAAGTTGAACTGCAGGCGCGCGCCCATCACCAGCGTGGTGAAGACGGTCGCGAGAAAGAGCAGCACGTGCAGCCAGTAGCGTCGGCGCGTGGGCGTGATGATGTAGACCTGGTGGAGGTGGGGGTCGTACTCAGCGGGGAGAGTGGGTTCGGGGGAAGACATCGCTCACGGAGAGTTTACAGGCTGGGTAGGGGTTCCTCGCCTGCGGCGAGCGAACTCACTTTCGCTCGGAATGACAATCCCGAAAAACCTAGTCGATGGACTGAAGTTCTTTTCCGGGCTTGAAGCGGACGGCTTTGCCGGGCGGGATGTTGACCTCGGCGCCGGTGCGCGGGTTGCGTCCGATGCCGGTCTTGCGCGGGCGGACGTTGAAGACGCCGAAGCCGCGCAGCTCGATGCGGTCGCCGCGGGAGAGGGCCTTCTTCATGCTGTCGAAAACGATCTCGACGGCCTGTTCGGCCTTCGTCTTGGTGATGCCGGTCTTCGAGACGACCTGGTTGATGATGTCGAGCTTGATCACGGGACGGCTCCGCGACGCTGGATTCGGCTGGGATTATTGGGGTTCTTCCAACTGACGGATAGTAAAGGGGATACAGGCGGAAGTCAACGGCCCTGTTTCCCACAGTTATTTTCCCGGGACGGGTTCCCAAAGCCGAAGACTTCGGAGATATTAGGGACATCGCCCCAACTGCAGCAGAGTCCAGACAGCGAAAGGGAATAGCATGAGTTCAGTCGCGCCCGTAGCCACGCCCGTAAAGAGGACAGGAATGTCGATCAAGAGCGACCGCTGGATCCGCATGATGGCGCAGGAGTACGACATGATCAATCCCTTCGCCGACCGCCAGCAGGCCACGGGGATGATCTCCTACGGACTGTCGTCCTATGGCTACGACCTGCGCGTGTCGGACGAGTTCAAGATCTTTACCAACGTGAACAACGCCATCGTCGACCCCAAGGACTTCCGCGAGGACTCATTCGTGACCAAGCGGACGGACGTGGCCATCATCCCGCCAAACTCGTTCGCGCTGGCGCGCTCGGTGGAGTACTTCAAGATCCCGCGCGACATCCTGACCATCTGCGTGGGCAAGAGCACGTACGCGCGCTGCGGCATCATCGTGAACGTCACGCCGTTCGAGCCGGAGTGGGAAGGCTTCGTCACGCTCGAGATCTCGAACACCACGCCGCTCCCCGCCAAGATCTACGCCAACGAAGGCCTGTGCCAGATACTTTTCTTCCAGTCCGACGACGTCTGCGAGATCAGCTACAAGGACCGGAAGGGGAAGTACCAGAACCAGCAGGGCATCGTGCTGCCGAAGCTGAAGTAGCTGTGGAAGTGGACGGTGGACAGCGCACAGTGGACAGCGCGCTGAGTGAGGCTGCATGTCGAGTGACTTCAAAGAGCTTATCGCCTGGCAGAGGGCGATGGGTGACCGAAGTCTACGCCGTAACGAAGTCCTTCCCCGCCGACGAGCGGTTCGGCCTGACAGCTCAGCTGCGCCGCGATGCCGTTTCAGTGCCAAGCAATATCGCGGAAGGGCAATCTCGCCACTCAGGACCTGATTTCCGTCACTTCCTCCATCAGGCGCGCGGCTCGCTGGCGGAGGTGCAGACTCAAATGCTGATTGCGCGCAATCTCGAATACATCAGTGCCAAGGCCTGCGCCGCGGTAGAGGAGCGGATTGAGGAACTCGCTCGAATCCTCAATGGGCTGATTCGGTCGATCCAGCGCGACTGATCAGCGTTCGCTGTCGAACGTCCGCTGTCCACTGTGCACTGTCCACCCTCGCTGGAGCGTGGACTGTCCACTTCCGCCTGTGATAGGGTTACCAACAAATCTAGCCTGCATCGAATTTCCCGGATGGAAGAAGCAGCGCCCGAACGCATGTGGCGCAGGTATGCCGTCCGGCCGGTGCGGGTCCAGCAAGAGGGCCTGGCGATGAAAGAAGACTCCTCCACCGCCGCACGGCGCGCGCCCGAGGGGGCTGCCGACGCGCAGCCGGGCACGTCGGCGAACGACGATTTTTCGAACCGGAAGCTGATCCGGCCTACGTTGACGCGTCCGGAGCAGGGCGAGCGGCGGGAGCGTCCCGCAGGCGGCGGCCGCAAGGTCGTGCCACCCGAGCAGACGCACGCGGAGAACTTCTACTACCAGAAGCAGATGCAGACGCACACGCAACTGGTCGTCGTGCTGAAAGACGGCGAGCAGGTGCGCGGGACCATCGAGTGGTACGACCGCGATTGCATCAAGATCAGCCGCTCCGGCAACGCCAATGTCCTGCTCTATAAGCCGAGCATCAAGTACATCTACAAGGACGAGAGCGGCACTGGGAACGGCTCCGGCAACAAGCGATAGTAGGGCCGGCGTCCCGCCGGCTGTAGCGGCGGCATCCTGCCGCCGCTGCGCACCACCAAGAAATGAGCCCGCATAGCGGGCGGCCGAATCTAGCCCAGCGCTTCAGCGCTGGGATCGCTGCAGCAGGACACAGTGCCGTAGGCACGGCTGAGCTACCGCTCCATCCCCACCGCAAACGCATCCAGCGACAACGAGCGCAGCAGGTTCCGCCGCATGCCGCGCTCCACCTCGGAGAGCTCGCGCGCGGCGGCGGCGATCCAGTCGAAGGTGACGGATTGCGCCAGGCGCGTGATGTCGGTCGCGATGTCGAGGTTGCGGATGAGATCCGGCGTCCCTGACTTCGCGAACATCAAGTCCTCGAGCAGCAGGTAGAGCGCGCGCAGGAGCTGGTCGGTCTTGCCTTTGCCTTCGGCGCCGGCGCGATACGTCTCCGTCACTTTGAACAGCGAGGTGTGGTCGTCGCTGCTCACAGCAGAGCGCAGCAGCGTGAGCGCATCGGTGCGCGAGGCGATGTAGCCGGCGAGGTCGAACGTGCGGGCGCGTCCGATGGCGCCCTGCGCCAGGCGCGCGACCAGCGCGCGCTGCTTGGCCGCGAGTTCCGGGCGTTGCGCCAGCGACGCCTCGACTTCCGCCACCGGCAGCGCGCCGAGGGTGAGCGTGACGCAGCGCGAGCGGATGGTGGGCAGCAGCTCGCCGACGTTTTCCGCCAGCAGGAAGATGGTCGCGAACTCGGGCGGCTCTTCCAGCACCTTGAGCAGCGAGTTCTCCGCCTCGCGGATGAAGGCCGTTGAGGTGAAGATGAAGACGCGCTCGCGGCCTTCCTGCGGCTTGAAGTAGATGTTGTCCACGACGTGGCGCACCTGGCCGACCTTGATCATCATCTGGGGCGGGTCGGGCGGGATGACAAGGACGTCCGGGTGCGTCTGCACCATGACGCGGGTGTCTTTCTTGTCGGCGTCTTTGAGGCCCTCGCGCGCCTCCACCGCCTCGGTAAAACGCCCGTCGAGGTCGTCGGCCTGCGCGATGCGCAGGCAGTTGGAGCAGCGTCCGCAGAAATCAGCAGGCTCGGCGCTGCCGCCGCGCGGCTTCGCTTCGAGACAATTCATGGCCTTGGCGGCCATCTGCGCGAGCGTGTATTTGCCGGCGCCGCGCGGCCCGGCGAGGACCACGGCGTGCGGCAGGCGGTCGCGCGCGATCATCTCGCGCAGGCGCGTGACCGTCTCCTGGTTGCCATGGAAGGCGGAGAAGCCCATCAGCGGCGCCCTCCGGCCGCGGGCGTTTCTTTGGAACCCAGCAAGCGCTCGCGCACGATGCCGAGTATCTCTTCCGAGACCGGGTCGGGCTGGCGGCGCGCGTTGACCACCGCCACTCGCTGCGGCTCGCGCTCCGCGATGGCGAGGAAGGTTCCGCGAACCCGCTCGAAGAACGCCCGGCTCTCGGACTCGAACCGGTTCTCATCGTGTTGCTGGCCGGGATTCTGCTGGTTGCGGCGGCGGGCGCGCTCCACGCTGGCGGCGACGTCGGAATCCATCAGGATGGTGAGGTCAGGCTGCAGTCCGCCGCACAGCGTGCGATGGAGCGTGAGCACCGGCTCCGAACCGAGCTGGCGTCCGCCACCCTGGTAGGCCTCGGAGGAATCGGTAAAGCGGTCGCAGAGGACGAACTTGCCGCGCTCCAGCGCCGGCCGGATGACCTCGGCGATGTGCTGCGCACGCGCGGCGAACATGAGCGCGAGTTCGGCCCAGGGGTCGAGGCCGGCGGTGCGCGAATCGAGCAACACGGCGCGCACCTTCTCGCCGATGGCGGTGCCGCCGGGTTCTCGCGTGGTGACCACGTTCATCCCTTGCTTGCGCAGGGCGACGGCGAGGCGCTCGAGCTGCGTGGACTTGCCGCAGCCGTCGAGGCCCTCGATGGTGATGAACTTGCCGCGCGCCGTGGTCACAGCCGAGATGATATCAGCAGCCTAGTGCGCGCTAGGCCGCCAAGCGAGCTCCGTGCAGACGACTAGGCTATCGCCTTTCGGCCACTGTGGACTGTCCGCTGTGCACTGTGGACTGTGTGTTAGACTCCCGCGCCATGAGGGTGGGCGATTACATTGACGCATATTGCTCGCGCTGCAAGCGCGTGATGGACCACACCGTCGTCTCGATGGAGGGCAGTGAGGTCAGCCGCGTCCGCTGCCGCACCTGCGACTACGAGCACACCTACCGTCCCGGGCAGACCGGGAAGAAGAAGGAACTGACCAAGGAGGAGGCCTTCAACCAGGTCCTCGCCTCGGTGATGGGGACCATCCCGGGCGCGACCGAAGAGAAGCCGAAAAAGAAAAAGAAGTAGGCTGCGCGCTGCGCTGTCTGCCTTTACGATGCTTCGCCTGCAGCGGGCTGAGACAGCATCCTGCCTCGGCAGACAAGCGGCGGCAGGATGCCGCCGCTACAGCCGGCGCGACGCCGGCGCTGCCGTGTGCCGGTGCTCGCTACTCGTCCTCGCGCACGCCAGCAAATAAATCAGTCTCGACCGCCGTGCCTGCCATGCGGGGCGTGGTCGTCGCGGCAAGGTGGAACCGTTCGACTGGTCCCCGGTCGCGCATGGTTGCCTCGAAGCGTGGCAGCAGCGGGTTCTGCGAGGTGTGCGCGGCGAAGGCGGCGATCTTGGTGTCGAGGTTCTGGGCGCCGATGTCGATGACGGTGGTCACGGGCGCGAGCGAGACCGGCTGCGGATAATCGGGGATGGTGGCGAGCGCGCTGGCGTAGTAGAGCTTCTGCGCGCGATGCGGCTTCAGGCCGGCGTCGAGCTGGTCGGTGAAACGGTTGCTGCGTCCTGCCCAGTGATACGCGGCGGTCGCGAGAAGGGAAGCCATCGTGTGGTCCGGATGGGCGGTGATGGCGCCTTCGGCGCCGAACGTTGCCACGACCTGGGGACGTATCTCCCGGATGCGCCGCACCAGCACGCCCGCGACGGCCTGAAAATCCTGGCGGTCGAGTGCGGCGTCGGGATAGTCGAGCACCTCGCCGCGGCTGATGTTCAGGATCTTGCAGGCGCGCGCGAACTCCTCGCGGCGCACGGCGGAGAGCTCGGCGTCATTCTTCGCCCCGCCGCGGTTGCGCGCCGCCTGGCCGGGGGTGAGGCAGACGACAAAGGTCTCGACCCCGCGGGCGCGATAGACAAGGAGCGAGCCGCCGAACCCGCCAGCTTCGTCGTCAGGATGGGCGGTAACGCAAAGGAGTCGCAGCATTTAGCGCGGGCACCGTCCGGTCAAGGGTTTGGCCTGTGAGTTGCTGTAGGAGAAGGTGGAGTGGCCGCTAGTTGGCGACTGCATCCCCTATGCAGCATACAACCCACACCCGGCGCTTGACGACTCTAGCGGTTACGCTCGCCCTGGCCACGGCGGTATTGGCGGCGGGACCGGCAACCAAGTCCTCATTATGGGAATATGACTTCCACACGGTGGTGCCGCTTGGTATGGACGTGCTGCGACTCCAGCCGGCAAAAAAGACCATTTACCTGATGGCGTCGGCGGAAAGCGCGGCGTTTGAGGGGCTGAAGCGCCACGAGCGCGACAGCCAGATCGTGGTCGAGGGACCGGATGGGCGCGAGGTGCAGGACTTCCCGCAGGCCATGGACTTCCGCGTGACGGCGAGCTGCAAGCGGAACAAGCTCACGGGTGACGACGTGGACCCGTATCCGGTGCCCGCCCAGGACAGCGTGAACGACTACCTGCTGAAGCTGGGATTCCGCGTGAAGATCTTCCACGGCATCGAGATGCGCACGCTGGAGCCGGCTGCGGTGAAGATGATCGGCGTCCCGGGCGACGTGCCGTATGACGAGCGCGTCTATCGCGTGTCGTTCGATCTGGGCAAGGTGCCGCTCAGCGACCGCATCGTGCTCGAAGTGCTCGACCCCGCCGGCGACCGCGTGAGCAGGTTCCACCTGGAAGTCTATTGAACCCAGGAGATAGGAGTTAGTAGTTAGGAGTTAGCTCGCCATTCCCGCTAACTCCTAACTACCAGCTACTAACTCCTGCTCCTTTTCTTCCAACATGAACTCGAGGACTTCCTGCGGGTGCGACGCCATCCACACCGGCGCGAACGATTGCCGGTGCAGCGGCGAGGGGCCGTGCTCGCGCAGCGTGGCGGCGTGGTGCTTAGTGAAGTATCCCTTGTTCGACGCCAGCCGGTAGATAGGGAAGACCAGGTCCCACGCGCTGACCATGCGGTCGCGTTCGACCTTGGCGATGATGGACGCGGCGGCGATCGAAGCAGACAGCGCGTCGCCATGGATGAGCTTGGTCTGCGGACACGGCGCTTCGGCGGAAGGCCAGTCGAGCCGCATGGCGTCGATGAGCAGGTGGTCGGGCGCGGGGTCGAGTTGCGCGAGCGCTGCCATCATCGCCACCCGCGACGCCTGGTAGATGTTGATCTGGTCGATGCGCGCGGAGTCCACCGCGGCGATGGCCCACGCGATGGCGCGCTCGCGGATGCGTTCGGCGAGCAACTGGCGGCGTTCCGCGGGCAGCAGCTTCGAGTCGCGCAGTCCCTTGATGCGGTCGTTTGGATCGAGGATCACGGCGGCTGCGACCACGGGCCCAAAGAGCGAGCCGCGGCCGACTTCGTCCACGCCGGCGACGAGTTTCGCGCCGGAATCCCACGCGCGTTTCTCGTAGCGCGTGGTGCACTTCAGGCGCTTGAGCAGGCGGAGCTTGGCGGCGGCCTTCGAGAGCGGCTTGCCGTCCGGCGAGACGAGTTTCAACTTGCGAGGCAAAATTCACCGCCGAGGCGCAGGGCGCCGAGGAACCAAACAGATATTACTTCGACTTTCCCATAGGAAAAAGGCGCAGGAACGAGAAGAAGTGGAACTTCTCGGCGTCCTCTGCGCCTCGGCGGTGAGGTGTGTTACTCCGCTTCGCGGAGACGGGCGGCCTTGCCCTTGAGGTCGCGCAGGTAGAAGAGCTTGGCGCGGCGGACTTTGCCGGAGCGCAGCACCTCCACCTTGTCGAGTACCTTGGAGTTGCGCGGGAAGATGCGTTCCACGCCGTGTCCGAAGCTGACCTTGCGGACGGTGAAGGTGCCCTGCGGCCCGTTGTTGATGGCGATGACCGTGCCCTCGAACGCCTGCAGACGTTCCTTGTCGCCTTCCTTGATCTTCACGTGCACGCGCACGTTGTCGCCCGGGGTGAGCACGGGGATGTCCGTGCGCTGCAGCTTGGCGAGGACTTTATCCATGATGGGTGAGATCGACATTGTGTTTTCCTTCTGCTCCTGAACTTTACTGGCTTCTGCCGCCGCGCTCGTTGCCGAGCTCGGCGATCAAACTTTTATCTTCCTCACTCAGCGCGACCTCGTGCAGCAGGCCGGGCCGGTTCCGCAACGTCTTCTCCAGCGCGCGACGCCGGCGCCACCGCCGGATCTCGTCGTGGTTACCGTTGACCAGAACTTCCGGCACCGGCATGCCGCGAAAATCCGCGGGACGCGTGTAGTGCGGGTAGTCCAGCAACCCGCCGGAAGCGCACGTCGCATCCGGCATGCCCGCGGCCTTTTCTGCCCCGCGCGAACTGAAACTCTCCTGCTTCGACGAAGCCTCGTTACCCAGCGCTCCGGGGACCAGCCGCGCCACCGCGTCTACGATGATGGCCGCGCCCAGTTCTCCGCCCGACAGAACGAAATCTCCCACGGAGACCTCGCGGTCGGCCAGGTGCTCGGCCACGCGCTCATCCACGCCTTCGTAGCGGCCGCAGATGAGCACCAGGCGCTCGAGCCCGGCAAACTCTTCCGCCACGCCCTGGTGGAACATCTCGCCTTGCGGCGAGAGCAGCACCACGGAGTCTTTCGACGTGCCCGCCTTGCGTGCTTCAAGCGGCGCGATGCCCAACGACTCGGCGCATTCGAAGATGGGCTCGGGCTTCAAGACCATGCCCTCGCCACCGCCGAACGGACGGTCGTCCACCGTGCGATGCTTATCGCGCGTGAACGCCCGCAGGTCGCGTATCTGGATGTCAATGAGCCCGGTTTCGCGCGCGCGGCGCACGATGCCGTGTTGCAATGGGCCTTGAAAGAAGTCTGGGAAGATCGTGAATATCTCAAACTTCATTCGTCAGTCCACGGACCACAGTGGCCCAAAACCTATTCTTCGCCCTGGCCCTGTTCCTGCTGCTCACGCTTTTCTTCCGCCGTGAGCGGAGCATCCAGTTCCAGCAAGCCGGCGGGCAGGGCCATCTCGAGGCGCTTGCCCGGCAGGTCCAAAGTCTTCACAAACTCGGCGGCGAAAGGGACCAGCAACTCGCGCGTCCCCACCTTCACCACCAGCAGTTGCGCTTCGCCCGCGCCTGCCTGCACGTCCGCGATCTTTCCCACCAACCGGGCGCCGTCGAACAACGACGACCCGACCAGATCGCTGACGTACGCCATGCCTTCCGGCAGCGGCGTCCGCTGCTCGGCCGGCACCTGCAGTTCGCAGCCGATGAGCGCCTCGGCGTCGTTGATTGACTCGACGCCCGCGAACTTCAGCACCACGCGGCCCTTGTGGAACCAGAACTCCTCGAGCTGCAACTCGCGGCGCGCGCCATCCGCGAACAGCGCGGACATTTGTTTGCGCTCCGCGAACCGCTCAGGGAAATCCGTGTGCAGGTCGGCAGCGACTTCGCCGCGGCGTCCCTGCGTATGCGCGACACGCGCTACGGTGATGAACGCCTGGCTTGCGATGCCGCTTCCCTCGAATCTTTACTCTTCGCTGATCACTCCGCGCGGGCCCTGCCGCTGGTCATTCCAGGATCTCCAGCGTGTAACGCTTCTTCAGCTTCATGCTGGCGGCGCCCAGGATGGTACGGATGGAACGCGCCGTACGCCCCTGTTTGCCGATGACCTTGCCCAGATCGTTGGGAGCGACGCGCAGTTCGAGAACGGTCGTCTGTTCTCCATCCACGGCGCTCACCTGGACTTGCTCCGGTTCGTCCACCAGAGCCTTGGCGATCTCTTCGACCAGCAATCGCATGTCCCCACCTTGCTCATTCGCCATACTGCGGCTCCTTCTCGTCGGGGGGCCGATGCCTGCCTTGCGAGCCTACGTCGGGACTATTATGCCGCCGTCGGGCTGGTCGCCGGAGCTTTTTCGAGCAGACGGGCGAGGGTGGGAGAGAGCTGCGCACCCTGCGAGCGCCAGTAATCGATGCGCTCCCGCTTGACGTCGAGGCTCGCCGGGTTGGTGCGCGGGTTATACGTCCCCACCACTTCGACCGAACGGCCGTTGCGGGCGCGCTCCTTGTCGATCACCACCACGCGATAGTAAGGCTGCTTGCGCGCACCAAAGCGCGCCATCCGGATCATCAACACAGAACTGTTTCCTTTCAGCTTGTTCCCAGAGAGATACCCGGGGATGGGCACAAACACTGATTATCGCGTAAATGGCTGGTATTTGGCAAGTTAAGGCGTTTAGTCTCGCGAAGCGAGACGAGCGGGAGCCTGCTGCCGAAATCCTGCGCGAGTCCTCGCGCAGGCTCTCTCTGCGAGGCTGCCTCAGGCATTCCATCGGTTTGTAGGACAATAGTGCCCATGGCTTCGGTCCGCATCGACAAATGGCTTTGGGCGGCGCGCTTCTTCAAGACGCGCTCGCTGGCGGGACGCGCCTGCGAACTCGGCCGCATCCACTCCAACGGACAGCCCGCCAAGCCGGCGCGCGAGGTCAAGCTCGGAGACAGGCTACGCATCGCCACGCCCGCGGCTGAGTTCCAGGTGGAAGTGCTCGGGTTGAGCGAGGTCCGCGGGCCCGCCGCCACGGCGCAGGCGCTCTACCGCGAGACCGACGACAGCAAGGAGTTGCGGTTGAAGGTGGCGACCGAGCGCCGCGCGATGGCGCAGTTCGAGGAGCTGCCGAGCGGAAGACCCGACAAGCGCGACCGGCGTCGCATCATCCAGTTCCGGGGCCGGGGGTAGCGCCGGCGTCCCGCCGGCTGTAGCGGTGGCATCCTGCCGCCGCTTGCGCGCCACCAGCAATCTCCCACCGCCGGCGCGCCATCCTAATGAACTACTGGCCGAACATCCCACTCTCTGGAGCGGACCCTATGGTCACCATCACCTGCGACACCTGCGGCAAGGAAAAGTCGCACAACGAAAAGAACCTGAAAGAAACGTGGATCATGGGCTCGGACCTGCAGGTCGAGAACAAGTCCGGCGTGCAGCGGTCCATCCGTTTCATGGACCACTGGGACGACCGGCGCGTGCTCGAACTCGCCGCCATCCACGTCTGCTCGGCGAAGTGCAAGGACGACTACATCCGCGGACGGCGCGCGGCGGCCTAGCGCAGGAGCTTTCCGACCACGTCGAGCATGACCGCCGGCTCCGCGCGGTGGCGGAAATCCGCGTCGACTTGCGACCACACGATGGTCGAGTCGGGCGCGATGACGAAGGTGGCGGGGACCGGCAACACCCAATCCTTGGCGGCGTTCGCGTTCTCCAGGTTCACGAACACGCCGCGATAATGCGAGACCAGTGAATCGGGCAGCGACCACGCCACGCCATACTGGCGCGCGACCCGGTTGCCGCTGTCGGTCAACACGGCAAAACGCAAACCATGCTGCTCGGCGGTGAAGCCGGAGTGCTGCAGCTTCTGTGGCGAGATGGCCGCGATGGTGGCCTGGTGTCCTTCGAACCGGAGGCGCGCCTTCTCCAGCTCTTCCAACTGAGCGATGCAGTAAGGGCACCAGCGTCCACGATAAAAGACGAGCACGACGGGGCCCTGCGCCAGACGGTCGGCGAGGATGAAGGTGCGTCCGTGGGCGTCCGGCAATTCGAAGTTCGGAGCTTTGTCGCGCGACTTCAGCGCGTGCGCCGTCGCGCCCGAGGCGATGAGTTCGCGGACAGCGCTGCGCGGCGGCTCCAGCTTGGCCGCAGGCACGAGTTCTTCGACCTGCCTGCTGATGGCGTCAAGCCGCGCAGCCAGCGTGGCGTGCTTCGCCTCTTCTACCTTCGGGTTAGAGCCGCGCCATTCCATGACTAGTCCAGACTAACAATAAAAACGGGGGAGCGGTGGTTCCGCTCCCCCGTGAAAGACCACCTTGCTTACTTGTTGCGCGCGGCTGCGCTCTGGATGGCGCTCCTCTGCTGATTGCTGAGGAAGCCCGCGTCACGCAGGGAATCGGTCAGGTGCGCGGCGCAACTGACGTAGTCCCCGTGATTGGCGGCGCCCACCGAGCACTTATTCACCAGGTCGGCGATGGAGCAGCCATTGGTGAAGAAAGTGTTGGGAACGCCCGTGTCGATGCCGCCGATGGTGACCACACCGCTTAGGTCCGAACCCAGGCACTGGTCATCGCCGTCATCCGCCACGCGGTCGAGATCAGCATCCGGATACCAGCCCACGTCGCGCATTTCAGGCAGGGTGAGGTCCTGCGGCGGCTGCACGGAGTGGGTAAGGTCGCCGCTTATGTTGGGTTCCATCAGTTGGTTGGGGAAAGCGATCGGGTCCCAATGCGAGACTGACGAACCGGAGACCAGCGGGTTGGGAGCATTCATCTGCGCGTGCCCGTTGACGTCCGCGCCCGCGACGATGGACAGGTCGAGGGTGATGGAAGCGTGCACGCCGGCGCCGAGATTTGCCTTGATCAGGTTGCCGTCACCTAGGGTGACGCGCACGGCCGGGATTGTCACGGTTGGGTCCACCCCAGCCATGCCCGCCGGCGGTGAACCGGCAGCGTTGTCGGCGATGATCACGCCAACCGCCCCGGCATTCTGCGCGTTCTTCGCCTTGACGACGAAGCCGCAGGTGCCGCGGTCGATGATGGCGATGTTACCGGCTACGGCGCCCGCGTTCAGGATCGGTCCGCAACCGTCTTTCGTGGAGGGTCCGGCGGCATCGGCGGCATCAAGCGCCTGCACCACGTTGCCACTCACTCCCGGTGTGGAAGGAAGCGGGCCGAACTGTGCAAGTCCGACCGAATACGCTCCCACGATTCCCGCCGGTGAATCGATGCGGACCACGGGCACGCCCGGGGCCAGTACGGCAGGCAGAGCCGTGGTGACCTTCGCGCCGTTCCAAACCAGGCGGCGTGAGTTCAGGGTGGAGAACGCACGTTCCGCGTTGGTCATCTCCGGCCAGGTCTTGTTCAAGGTGGTGTCGAACAGGTAGTGGTTGTAAACGTCGGGAAGCCCGGCAAAGAGCGCGCCCGTGGTGATGCTGGCGAACTGCTGGAAGCCGAGGCCGTGAGCGAACTCGTGCTCGAGCACGGTGACCAGGTCGATCTGCGTGCCGTGGTTATTGTCGAAACCGAGGTACCAGCCGACACCGGTGAGGCATCCGGGATTACCAAGGTTCACGTTGAAGTTGGCGCTGATGTGCTGCTGGTTGGGAGCGAGCGGATCGGCGCCATAACGCTTGCCGGTCAGGGCCGCACCGTGGAGCGTACCGGGAAAGAGCTCGCCGGGGAAATCGGCGAAGATGAACGTGGTGCCGGCCGAACCCAGGACCGCGGAAGTGGCGTTGCAGCTCAGCGGCACGAACGCCGCGCGGATCCGCACCGGCGCCGTGCTATCGAGCGTAGCGCCCCAGATGTCCGCGGCGTGCTGGAAGGCATTGAGCCGTTGCTGCCCCAGCGTCGTTCCGGGGTTCCCGCCCACAGGAGCGATGGGCGTGGGATCGTTAAAGCCCACACCGGGTGCGTTGTTGTTGACGATGGTGATGACGGTCGTGCCGAATGCCATCGCAGAGCAAAGCAACAGCGCGCAGAAGATCGCGGAGGAACGAAGTGTCGAAGTCTTCATGGCTACTTCTCCTCCAATCCCGCGACCGGCGGGGCCGGCTGCTTCGGTCTAACGGCGGCAGCGGCGGAAGGGTCGACCAGGAAGCCCCGGGCTTGGGTAACGCTGTCCACGCAGCCGAGAGCGACGGTGCCATCCGGGTTGCGCTTGGCGAGCGCAACATCTTGATGGGTGCCATCGAGATCGAACGCGATCATCCCGTTGCCCATGTCGATGCGGCGGAGATCAGTGGGTTGGGAAAGCGCACGCTCCAGGCCGGCAGCAAGTTCGGCGGCTTCGTCAGACGTGGGTGCGCGCAGTTTGGTGGAGTTGGCGTCGGCGGCGGACGGCTGGGCCGCGGCGCCATCATCATTTTTCGGCTTGCCCTTGGCAGCGTGCTGCGCGAGAGCGGATGTCGCCACGCAGAGCAATACCAAGAGCGCAAAAAAGCGGGTCAACTTCATCGGTTCCTCCTCTTTCGGGGGCAATAAGAGTCCGATGCAACGCCGGCATTTTATGAATGGTCGTGCGAGGTTGGGGACACACGCGGTGTCAGACGAAGCAGTGCCACCCCTCAGTAGCGGGCACAGTACTGAAAAGGCAGGGAGAAATCAATTAGCGAAAGGGTAAATAACCCGGGTTACATGCCCGGCATCTTGAAGCCGGCGAAGCGGCGGTCGAGTTTGCCGCGGCCCATGGACTTGAACATCTTCTTCATCTGCGCGTACTGGCGCAGGAGCTGGTTCACTTCCTGCACGCTGGTGCCGGAGCCGCGCGCGATGCGCTTGCGGCGCGAGCCGTTGATGACCTCGTGATGGCCACGCTCGTGGTCGGTCATGGAGTTGATGATCGCCTCCACGCGCACGAGTTCCTTGTCGTCGAAGTTGTCGGCGACCTTCTGCATGCCGGCGAAGGGGCCGACCGAGGGCATCATCTTCACGATGCTGGAGAGCGAGCCGAGCTTCTTTACCTGGCGAAGCTGCTCGCGGAAATCGTCGAGCGAGAAGCCGTCCCCGGCGAGCACTTTCTTGGCGAAGTCTTCCGACTTCTTCTTGTCGATCTTCTCTTCGGCTTTTTCGATGAGCGAGAGGATGTCGCCCATGCCGAGGATGCGTCCCACGATGCGGTCGGGATGGAAGGGCTCGAGCGCGTCGTACTTCTCGCCCACGCCGATGAACTTGATGGGCTGCCCGGTGACGTTGCGGATGGAAAGCGCCGCGCCGCCGCGCGCGTCGCCATCCATCTTGGTGAGGACCACGCCGGTGAGCGCGAGCTTCTTGTGGAACTCGTCGGCGGAGTTCACCGCGTCCTGGCCGGTCATGGCGTCGGCGACGAACAGGATCTCCTGCGGGTTGAGCAGCTTCTTGAGCGACTGCATCTCCTCCATCAACTGGTCGTCGATGTGGAGGCGGCCGGCGGTGTCCACGATCAGGACGTCGCAGCCGGAGTTCACCGCTTCGCGCCGCGCCTCACGGGCTAGCCGCTCTACTTCTTTTGTAAGCGGCGGCAACGCTTCGCTGCCGCCGCGCGCGGTGTTCGCTTCTTCGACTTTGCCTTCGTAGATGGCCGCGCCGATGGCCTGCGCCACGACTTTCAACTGCTCGCGCGCCGCCGGACGATAGACGTCCACCGAAACGAGTAGCGGACGGTGTCCGCCCTTCTTCAGCCAGCTCGCGAGCTTGCCGGAGGTCGTCGTCTTGCCGGAGCCTTGCAGGCCGGCCATGAGGACGACCGTCGGCGGCGTCCCGAACTTGAGTTTTGCCGTGTCTTTGCCGAGGATGGCGACCAGTTCGTCGCGCACGATCTTCACGACTTGGTCGGCGGGCGAGAGCGCGGTCATCACTTCCTGGCCCAGCGCCTTCTCGCGGATGTGGTCGATCAACTCCTTGACGACCTTGAAGTTGACGTCGGCCTCGAGCAGCGCCAGGCGCAGCTCGCGCAACGCCTCGCCGATGTTCTCTTCGGTGAGCGTGCCCTGTCCGCGCAGGTTCTTGAAAGCGCGTTGCAGCTTGTCTTGTAGGTTCTCGAACATATTTCGTAGACCAGGCGTCGAATACTTGATTCTATCAGTGGCTGGTCTGTCGCATACGAAAGGCGCTTTCTGCTCTCCGCTGTCCGCTTTGCGACCGGAGAGCGGAAGGCGGAGAGCGGAAAGCGCACTTCAGGCGAACGCCTCGCGCGCAGCCACGACCGTATTGCAGTGGATCGTCACCGTGTCGTCCACGTGGCGAGCGTAGCCGCCGGCGTAGGTGACCATCACGGGAATGCCGCGGGCCTTCGCCGCCTGGAAGACCAAGCGGTCACGCTGTTTCAAGCCTTCGATGGTCAGCGCGAGTCCGCCGAGCTGGTCTTCGCGATACGGATCGGCGCCGGCGATGTAGCAGATGAGGTCGGGCGTGAAGCGCCGCAGTCCGGAGCTGAGCGCGTTGTCCAGCCACGAGAGGTAAGCGGCGTCGCCCGTCCCGTCGGGCAGGTTCACGTCGATGGACGATGGGGGCTTCACGGCCGGATAGTTGTGCTGCTGGTGCAGCGAGATGGTGAAGACGCCGTGCGCGGGATGGTCCGCCTGCACAGCGGTGCCCGGTGAGTTTGAGGGAAGCAGCGCCGCCGGATCGTTGATGGGCGGGAAGATCGCCGCCGTTCCGTTGCCGTCGTGTACGTCGCAGTCCACGGTCATCGCGCGCTGGATGGCGCCGTCCTTCTGTAGCCGGCGGATGGCGATGGCGACGTCGTGGATCATGCAGAAGCCCTCGCCGTGGTCGGGGAAGGCATGATGGAACCCGCCGCCGATGCTGAGCGCCACGCCGTCTTTCATCGCCAGGCGCGCGGCCGCGATGGACCCGCCGGCGGCCAGCCAGAATGCGTCCACCAGTTCGGGCGAGTACGGGACCTCGAGTTGCAGCTCCTCCGTGTGCGAGAGTGTGCCGGTCTGGAGCTTGTGGACGTAGTCCGCCGTATGGACGAGCAGGACGTCGGCGTCCGCGGCGGGCTCCGGCGTCACGATGTCCGCCGGTTCCGCGATATGGTCGGACAACAGCCGCTGGTGGACGAGCCGGTACTTCTCCGCCGGGAAAACATGGGCGCCGATGGGCAGGTAATAGGCGTCGGAATAGACCAGCTTGAAGGGCAGCATGGGTGAGATAAGCGGGCGCCGGGCGCGACTTTCCGGCACGTCCGGAGTTTATACGAGCGTAAGTCAGGGGGACTCAAAAGGGAGCGACCGAGAAAAGTTTATGAAGAAAAAGACGATAGGGATCGTGTTGGCAACAATGTTGAGCCTGGGCGCGCTGGGCGCCGTGGCCGCGGACGTGGCGGAACATCGCCACGGTGGGCGCAGGGGACACGGCCGTGGCGGCATGTTCATGGGCAAAGAGATGGAGGGCCGCCTGAACCTGACGCCCGACCAGAAGACCAAGCTCGAGCAGATGCACCAGCGTCAGCGTGAGCAGATGAAGGGCCAGTTCCAGGCAGGTCCGCAAGACCGCCAGGGGCTGATGCAGGAGATCTTCAAGGACAACCCGAACCCCGCCGTCATCCAGCAGCGGGTGGCGGAGATGCAGCAGCGGCAAGCGGCCGCGCTCACCGCGCACGTGCAGGCGATGCAGGAGTTCAACTCCATCCTCACGCCGGACCAGCGCGGCGAGATGCAGAAGATGATGGCGGAACGCGCGCAGAAGATGCAGGAGTGGAAGGCGAAGCGCGCGGAGCGCATGCAGCAGAAACAGCAGGAGCAGACCAAGCCTCCGCAGCAGTAAAGCGGATGCAAGCAGAGCAGCCGCCGTCTCTCCCCGCCTCTGGGAAAAGACGGCGGCTGCTCTTTGGCCAGAGAGATGTGGAGAGGCTCCAGCAGCTACTCTCGATTTCCAACCAGCAGCAAATCTCGTGGCATCGCGGCGGGCATCCTATCGAATGCACAAGGACCGTCTCCATAAAAGGGACAGCTCAGGAATCGGGGGCCCAGGACCATGCTCGAACATGCGC
This sequence comes from Candidatus Korobacter versatilis, assembly GCA_016185395.1. Taxonomy (GTDB): domain Bacteria; phylum Acidobacteriota; class Terriglobia; order Terriglobales; family Acidobacteriaceae; genus JACPNR01. The sequence goes on along the minus strand of JACPNR010000013.1, from coordinate 28,749 downwards.
ACCGCAATCACGAGGATGCAGAGCGGAAGCTGCGGCAGAAGATGCGGGTTTATCCCACCACGCCGGTAGGAACGCACGGGGCGGAAGCAGCGCTTGCCGCGCGGCAAGCGGAGCGCGGCAACGAGCCGAGCGCGGAAAGGCGCCGCATGGAAGACCAGCAGCGCAAAGCGATCGTGTCGCTGTACGGTGAAGATCTATCGAGTGAAGACAGCATCGCGGCGGCGCGTCCGGAGAAAGAAGGCGAGGAGAAAGCCGCCTAGCGCTTCTTGTCTTTTTCCTTAGGAACAGTGTGCGTGGCCGCGGGCGGCGGCACGCGATGGCGCATGGGGATGATCGCGCCCTTCTCCGGATCGGCAGGGACGTTGTACGCGCGCGCCATGATCTCTTTCGAGATGTAGCTGACGAAGCCCTGCATCTGGAGCTGCATCTCCTCCATGCGCGCGCGCATTTGCAGGATGATGGCGATTCCCGAGATGTTCACGCCCAGTTCGCGCGCCAGCGAGAGGATGAACTCGAGGCGCTCGAGGTCCTCATCGGTGTACATGCGGGTGTTGCCCTCGGTGCGTGAGGGCTTGAGCAGCCCTTCGCGCTCGTAGAGACGGAGCGTCTGCGGATGGATGCCGTACATCTCGGCAACCGCCGAGATCATGTACGCGCCGGCTTTTTTGCGCTTAGCCAAAACTGCAACCCCTTACCGCGGATGAACGCGGATCACCGAAAAGCACACCACAAAGGACACAGAGTGCGCACGAAGGGCCTCCATGGAGCGCCTTGGTGAAACCTTTGTGACCTTTGTGTTGTGCCTTTCGCTAGCAGCATCACGAACCCACCTGTTTCCAGAGATCTCTGCGCGGATCGTCTGGCTCGAGCTTCTGTAGTTCGGTCCATAGCTCGCGGGCCTTCAGATCGGTCGGCGGCTGCACGATGATCTTTACTTCCACGATCTGGTCGCCGCGCTTGGCTTCGTTCGCGGCGGAGGACACGCCCTTTTCGCGCAGGCGGAGTTTCTGTCCCGAGGCGGTGCCGGGCGGGATGCGGAGCTGCGCGCGGCCGTCGATGGTGGGGACGTCGACCTTGGCGCCGAGCGCGGCCTCGGGCGCGGTGATGGGAAGAACCACGCGGATGTCGTCGCCCTCGCGCTGGAACACAGGATGCTCGCCCGCGCGCATGATGATGTAGAGGTCGCCCGCCGGACCGCCGTGCGCGCCGGCGTTGCCTTTGCCGGCCAGGCGGATGCGCTGGCCATCGCGCGTCCCGGCCTTGATGCGGACCTCGAGCGGCTCGACGCGGTTGACCACTCCCTGCCCGCCGCACGCCGGGCAGACGGCCTGGGCCTTTCCGGTGCTGCCGCACGCCGGGCATTGCATGTTGAACTTCATGCGTCCGCCCATCTGCGTGACCTGTCCCGAGCCTTTGCATTGCGGGCACGGGCCCGAGCCTTCGAGGCGCCCGGCGCCGTGGCAGTTGGCGCAGCTCTCGTTGCGCGTGACGTTCAGCTTGATGACGCCGCCGCGGATGGCCGTCCAGAACGGCACGGTGACCTGGTACTCGAGATCGGTGCCGGGCTGGGGGCCGGTGCGCTCGGCGCCACGTCCCGCGCCGCCGCCGAATATGCCGGAGAAGATGTCGCGGAATCCGCCCGCCCCGCCAGCGCCTGGGGCCCCGCGCGCGCCGCCTTCGGCGAAGTCGGAAAAATCAAAGCCGGAGAAATCGAAGGGGACTTCCTGTTGCCCGCCGCGTCCTGCGCCCGGGCGGAATCCGCCAAAGCCTCCGCCTGGCTGGCCCGCGCGCGCGTAGGCGTCGGCGGTCGCGGGATCGATCTGGTCGGAGTAGTAGCCGAGCTGGTCGTAGATCTTGCGCTTCTTCGGCTCGGAGAGCACGTCGTTGGCCTCGGAGATCTCCTTGAACTTCTCCTCCGCCTTCTTGTCGTTGGGATTGACGTCGGGATGGTACTTACGCGCAAGTTTACGGAACGCCTTGCGGATGTCCTCCGCCGAGGCGTTCTTCTTAACACCCAGAGCACCGTAATAATCCTTGGACTGGGTCGCCATCTATTTCGGCTGTTCCTTCGGCGGGACCTTCGTCGCCTGCCACGCGATGGCCTGCCACTTACCTTTGCGCTTCTGGAATGTGCCGGTGTTACGAAATTCGTTGCGGGACTCGTTGCCCGCGCCGTCGCTGACCTTCTGCACCAGCTTGAAGGCGACGATGGCGATGTCGCCGTACTGATGCACGGTCACGTCCTCGGCGGTGAACGTAGCGGCGGGGGCCTTCGGGTCCGGCGGCTCGTCGAGCGACCTCATGATCTCGGCCTTGGTGGTGGTGGCGCCGGCGGAGCGCGTGTAGAGCACGTCCGAGGCGAAGAAGCGGTCGAACATCTGCTTGTCGGCGGCGGTGACCGGCGAGTGCGACGCCGCGGCGAGGAAATCGGCGAGCAACTGCTTGAGCTCGGCCTCGGCTGGGGCTTTGTTCTGCGCTGCGGTGGGAAACACAGCAAGAGTGAGAAGGGCGATGATGATAAGTCTTCGCATATGGAACGCCAGTTTCGAGTCTGGAGTCAGCAGTTTCAAGCAAAAAACCTTTGGCCACGTCCCACGGAAACCACGGAGCCTATCCGTGTTCATCCGTGCGATCCGTGGCCAGGGGTTGGGATCGTGATTCCTTCCTTATGCCGTACCCACTTCCTGGATGATGAAGATGGCCTGCGGCTCCTGCTGCGCCAGGCGTGCGCGCAGTTGCTCGGCCGTCTCGAACGGCATGAGGCCGCCGAGCGGGATGATGGTCATCGCCACGCCGAGCACGCCGGTGACGACTTTCAGGACGATGAACTGTCTCACTAGAGGGCCTTTCTAAAAGGCGCTTTCCGCTATCCGCCTTCCGCCATCTGGAGAACGGACAGCGGAAAGCGGGTTGCGGAGAGCGCAGTTATTTCTTGTCTTCGACGTCGACGTACTCGGCGTCGATCACCCCTTCGTCCTTCTTCTTCTCGCCGCCAGAAGCGCCGTTCGCGCCCGGTTGCGGGCCTCCCGGCTGGGCTTCGCCGCCTTGCGGCTGCGCCGCCTTGTACATCGCCTCGGCCAGCTTGTGCGAAGCCGCGGTGAGCTTCTCGCGCGCCGCGTTCATCGCCGCGGGGTCGGTGCCCTCGAGCGACTTCTTCGCGTCCGCGAGAGCGTTCTCCACGTCGCCGCGTTCGGCTTGCGAGATCTTGTCGCCCTGTTCCTTCAGCATCTTCTCGACCGAGTAGACCAATGCGTCGAGCTGATTGCGGGCTTCGATCTCCTCGCGCCGCTTCTTGTCCTCGTCGGCATGCGCCTCGGCGTCTTTCGCCATGCGCTCCACCTCTTCCTTCGAGAGGCCGGAAGAAGACGTGATGGTGATCTTCTGGTCCTTGTTGGTCGCGGTATCCTTCGCCGTGACGTTCAGGATGCCGTTGGCGTCGATGTCGAACGTGACCTGGATCTGCGGCACGCCCCGCGGGGCCGGCGGGATGCCGGTGAGGTGGAACTTGCCGAGCGTGCGGTCATCGCGCGCCAGCGGACGTTCGCCCTGCAACACGTGGACCTCGACCGAGGTCTGGCTGTCGGCCGCGGTGGAGAAGGTCTCCGTCTTGCGCGTCGGGATGGTGGTGTTGCGCGGGATCATCGGCGTGGCCACGCCGCCGAGGGTCTCGATGGCGAGGGTGAGCGGAGTCACGTCGAGCAGCAACAGGTCCTTCACGTCGCCCTTGAGCACGCCGCCCTGGATGCCGGCGCCGATGGCGACGACCTCATCCGGATTCACGCCCTTGTGCGGCTCCTTGCCGAAGAGGTCTTTGACGAGCTGCTGGATGCGCGGCATGCGCGTCTGGCCGCCGACGAGCACGACTTCGTCGATCTTGCTGGCTTCGATGCCGGCGTCCTTCATCGCCTGCTTGCACGGCGGGATGGACTTGTCGATGATGTCGCGCACCATCTCCTCGAGCTTGCCGCGGGTGAGCTTCTTCACCAGGTGCTTCGGCCCGGAGGCGTCCGCGGTGATGAAGGGAAGATTGATCTCCGTCTCCATGGTGGTGGAGAGCTCGATCTTGGCGCGCTCGGCCGCGTCACGCAGGCGCTGCAGCGCCATCTCGTTGCCCTTGGCGCGCAGGTCGAGGCCTTCGTCTTTGCGGAACTCGTCGATGAGCCAGTCCACCAGGCGCTGGTCGATGTTGTCGCCGCCGAGGTGCGTGTCGCCGTTGGTGGACTTCACTTCGATCACGCCTTCGCCCACCTCGAGGATGGAGATGTCGAAGGTGCCGCCGCCGAAGTCGTACACCGCGATGGTCTCGTTCTTCTTCTTGTCGAGGCCGTAGGCGAGCGCCGCCGCCGTGGGCTCGTTGATGATGCGCTTGACGTCGAGTCCGGCGATGCGGCCGGCGTCTTTGGTGGCCTGGCGCTGCGCGTCGTTGAAGTAGGCCGGAACGGTGATGACGGCTTCGGTGACCTTCTCGCCGAGATAGTCTTCGGCGGCCTTCTTCAGCTTCATCAGGATGTAAGCGGAGATCTCCGGCGGCGTGTGCTTCTTGCCCACGGCCTCGATGGCCACGTGGTCGCCTTCCTTGACGACCTTGTAGGGCACCATCTTCATCTCTTCCGAGACTTCGTCGTAGCGGCGTCCCATGAAGCGCTTGATGGAGTAGATCGTGTTCTCCGGATTGGTGATCGCCTGGCGCTTGGCCACCTGGCCAACCAGACGCTCTCCGGTCTTGGTGAATGCCACCACCGAAGGCGTGGTGCGTCCGCCTTCTTCGTTAGGGATCACCTTGGGTTCGCCGCCTTCCATGACGGCGACGCACGAGTTGGTCGTGCCCAGGTCAATGCCGATGATCTTTGCCATGTTCTTACTCTCCCTGCGGTGAGGCGCGTAAACCGCCATTAACTGTAGTTGATAGCCAAATCAGAATAGAACCTGAGTGAGTTACTGTCAAGTCATTGGATGTGGCATGGAATGAAGAGGATGCAGGGAATTTATCGGGCGAGAAGGCGACTAAACTGCCCAAAATGAGTGGGTTACGCCTGATTGCAGATTGATGATTGCAGATTGCAGAATCGGCCGGGAACCAAGGCCGATGGCAGGAGACGGCCCCTTCTGCAATCTGCAATCTGACTTCTGCAATCGGCCTAGTCGTACCGCTCGAAGATGATGTGCTTCGGATCCACGCCCAAGCCGATGAGGGTTTCGCGGACGCTGGTGACCATGTTGTTGAGCCCGCAGATATAGACGTCCGCCATGTGGCGCTGTTCTTGAGAGAGCTGTTGCGTGATCTCGCCGACGATGACTTGGACGTATCCCTTGCGTCCCTTCCAGGCTTCGCCCGGACGCGAGACGGTGATCTCGTAATGGAAGTTCGGATGGGCGGCAGCGAGCGCCTCGAACTCTTCCTGGTAGTAGATATCTTTCTCGTAGCGCGTGCCATAGACCAGCCAGAAGTGTTTGCCGGCGTGGCGGTGTTCTTCCGCAAAGAGCCACTGCAGGAAGCCGCGCATGGGCGCCACGCCGGTGCCGGTGGCGACGAAGATGGAATCGTGCAGCGGGTCGCGGAGGATGAAGTGCCCGTGGGGCCCGTGGAAATGCACCTCAGCGCCTTCGGTCAAGTCGCACAGGAAATTCGAGAAGAAGCCGTGTGGCACGCGGTTCAGGCAAAGATCGAGTTCACGCCCGCGCGGGGCGGAGGCGATGGAGTAGGCGCGGGTGACGTTTTTGCCGTCGTCCTTCTTCTCCAACATGGAAATGAACTGGCCGGCCTTGAAGTCGAAGCGGTCGAGCTCCTCGACCTGCCACTCGAAGTGGCGCGTCTGGTCGCTGAGCCAGCGGCTGCGCACGAGTTTGGCGGTGTAGATGGGGCGGGCCATGTCGGACGGTCGAGCGAACCGGACATTGTAAAGGATGGGCCGAACAGCGGGGCTATCAGCGCGAGAGTCGGCGGTCGATGAGCCAGCCGACCAGGAAGTACCAACAGCTCGTCAGCAGTGGCAGCACGATCAAGAAGCTCCAGACCTGATTGACGCCGAGAGCTCCCAAGCCGAAAACAATGATCATGCCAGCCAGGAATGCCGGAAGCGCGGACAACATGTAGAGTCGCGGCACTGTCGCAGGGAGAACCCTTATTGAAATCGGGTCCCATCCTACGCACGAGTCGGCCTTATCCCGGCAGGGGTCCCATTCCGCGCGCCTCCGTTCGAGCGGGTCGCGATCCAATGGGACTGACGACCACCACAGATAGCGGCCGGGCTGGGCTTTAGCCAGTTGTTGGTTGAAGGAGTGATACGTGATCAACGAGAAAATGATCAAGCCGAGGGAGGGCAGAACGATTTGCCACCGTCGCTTCATGGGCAAATAGACACCGCGGAAGCCTGTTTGTTTCTGCGAGGGAGCTACTCGACAGTGACGGATTTCGCCAAGTTCCGCGGCTGGTCCACGTCGCAGCCGCGGCGCACCGCAATGTGATAGGCGAGCAGTTGCAGCGGGACCATCTCCAGGATGGGCGCGAGCAGTTCCGGCGCTTCCGGCACGTAGATGACGTGGTCGGCGGCCTCCTTGATCTCGTCGTCGCCTTCGGTGGCGATGGCGATCACGGTGCCGGAGCGCGCCTTGACCTCGCGCACGTTCGACATCGTCTTCTCATAGCGCTGGATGGACGCGGGACTATTGCGGTCGCAGGTGGCGATGATGACGACGGGAAGCTTCTCGTCGATGAGCGCGTTCGGGCCGTGCTTCATTTCGCCGGCGGGATATCCCTCGGCGTGGATGTACGAGATCTCTTTGAGCTTCAGCGCGCCTTCGAGGGCGATGGGGTAGTGGATGCCGCGGCCGAGGAAGAGGAAATCCTGCGAGCGTTGGAAGGTCTTGGCCAGGTCCTCGATCTCTTCGTCGTGGGTGAAGATGGACTCGAGCTTACCGGGAAGCCGGTTGAGTTCCGCGATGAGCAGCTTGGCTTGCTCGGGCGTGACCGCGCCGCGGACTTCGCCGAGATAGAGCGCGAAGAGGAACAACGCGGTGAGCTGTGCGGTGAATGCCTTGGTGGACGCCACGCCGATCTCCGGACCCGCGTGCGTGTAGATGGTCCCGGCGGCTTCGCGCGTGATCATGGAGCCGACGACGTTGCAGATGGCGAGCGTCTTCGTGCCTTTGGCCTTCGATTCGCGCTGCGCGGCGATGGTGTCCGCCGTCTCGCCGGACTGCGAGATGAGCAGCGTGATGGACTTCTCTTCCACGATGGGGTCGCGGTAGCGGTACTCGCTGGCGTAGTCCACTTCCACCGGGACGCGCGCCAGGCGCTCGATCATGAACTTGCCGGCGAGGGCCGCGTGCCAGCTGGTGCCACAGGCGGCGATCACGATCTTGCGCAGGTCTTTGAATTCCTTTTCGGTGATCTCCATCTCGTCGAGGAAGACCTTGCCCGAGTCGAGCGAGACGCGCCCGAGGGTGGTGTCGCGGACGGCGCGCGGCTGCTCGTAGATCTCCTTGAGCATGAAGTGCTTGAAGCCGCCCTTTTCCGCCATGATGGGGTCCCAGGTGATGTGCTGCACCTGGCGCTGGATGGGCTTGCCGTCGAAATCGGTGAGCTGCACGCCGGTGGGCGTGATGACGGCGAGGTCGCCATCGGCCAGGAAGAACAGGTCGCGCGTGTGGTAGAGGATGGCGGGGACGTCCGAGGCCACGAAGTATTCGTCCTTGCCCAGTCCGATGACGGCGGGCGGGCCGTTGCGCGCGGCGACGATCTTGTTGGGCTCGTCGGCGGAGATCACGGCGATGGCGAACACGCCGGTGAGTTCCTTCACCGTCTTGCGGACGGCTTCTTCGAGCGACGGCCGCGAGCCGTTGGCTTTGACGAACAGATACTTCTCGACCAGGTGCGCGATGACTTCCGTGTCGGTCTCGGTGGAGAACTTGTGGCCAGTCTCGGCGAGTTTCTTCTTGAGCGCGAGATAGTTCTCGATGATGCCGTTGTGCACCACCACGATTTTGCCGGTGCAGTCGCGGTGCGGGTGGGCGTTCTCTTCGGTGGGGCGGCCGTGGGTGGCCCAGCGGGTGTGGCCGATGCCGTAGGTGCCGTCCATCGGCTTGAGCCGGATGACCTCTTCCAGGTTGCGCAGCTTGCCCTCGGCGCGGCGGACCTCGAGGCCCTCGCCGTTGCCGGCGACCGCGATGCCCGCGGAGTCGTATCCGCGATACTCAAGGCGCTTGAGGCCGTCGAGGATCACGGGGACTACGCGCTTTTTACCGACGTATCCGACAATGCCGCACATGGTGAGTACCGAGTACCGAGTTGCGAGTTCCGAGTTCCGAGTAGCCGGACTATTTGATTCCCCAAGCCGGACGGAGGATTCAATCCCCCGGTAGAGCTAATCCTCGAGCCTGTACGAAAACTCTTCGATGACCGGGTTGGTGAGCACGTCGCGGGCGATGCGCTCCACCTCCTGCTGCGCGGCCGCTTTGTCCAGGCCGCCGTTCAGGGTGAGTTCGAAGTATTTGCCCTGGCGGACGTCGGCGATGGCGTTGTGTCCCATCTTCTTGAGCGCGCCGTGGATGGTCTTGCCCTGCGGGTCGAGCACGGTCTTCTTCAATGCAACGTAGACGTAAGCTTTCATGGGAATGCAGGGATTATACAGGCGCGCGCGTTCCCCCTCGCGCATGGAAAAGCCGCTCCGCGTGGGCGGGGCGGCCGGATCGGGACGGTGCGCTTAGTCGTCGCGGCGCATGAGGAAGAACAGCAGCGCGCCCATGGCGAAGCCGGCGCCGAACGCGATGCCGATCGACTCGAGCGGATACTTGCGGATCTTGCGCTCGGTGTCGTCGCGGAACTCTTCCGCGGCTTCGGCGCCACGGCGCGCTACCTGGCGGGCGGTCTGGCGCGCTTGCTTGCCGGCGCGGTCCACGGCGTCGTTGAACATGCCTTTCAGGTCTTCGAGCGGCTCGGCGAAGCGGTCTTTCGCGTCAGAAATAACGTCACGCATAAATGCCTCCTAGGGAATAAAGAAGCTTACTCCAGCGCCGGGGATGGTGCACGAAAAACAGGGCAGAGGGCATTCAGGAATTAACGGCTAGAGTCCGAAGAGTTCGCGCAGGCGCTTGGTCTGGGCGCGCGAGACGGGGACTTCCGTCTGCTTGCGGTCGTCCATGCGCAGCTGGTAGCTCGACTTGAACCAGGGCACGACTTCCTTGATGCGGTTGATGTTCACGAGATACGAGCGGTGCGCGCGCCAGAACGTTTTCGGGTCGAGCGAGTCGAGCAGCTCCTCGAGCGTGCGGCAGTTCGACTGGCCTTCCATCTGCGCGGTGACGACGGTGATGACGCCGTCTTCGATCGAGGCGTAGCAGATCTCTTTCTGATCCACCAGGAACATGCGTCCGGCGGTGCGAAGCAGCAGCTTGTTCGGCTGCGGCGCCTGTTGCTGCTCGAGCATCTTGACCAGCGTGTCGAGCTGCGCGCCGGCAGGGGCGGTGTCCTTTTTCTCGAGATTCTTGCGTACCTTCGCAACCGACTGCGCCACGCGCTTCTTGTCGAAGGGCTTGAGCAGGTAGTCGACCGCGTTCACCTCGAACGCCTTGACCGCGTATTGGTCATAGGCCGTGGCGAAGACGATCTGCGGCAGCCGCAGCTTCTTGTCGATGAGTTTCTTGATCACGCCGAAGCCGTCGAGCCCGGGCATCTGGACGTCGAGGAAGACGAGGTCGGGGGCGTGCTCCTTGATGAGGTTCACGGCCTCGAGGCCGTTGCTGCCCTGCGCGACGACGTCCACGTCGCCGGCGGACTTCAGCAGGTAGGCAAGCTCGTCGCGCGCGAGCTGTTCATCGTCGACGATAACGGCGGAGAGGGGCATCGCAGGACTAAGTATAGTCAAAAGCCTTAACCACAAAGGACACGAAGGTCCACGAAGGTTTTCCCTTACGATTTCCTTCGTGAGCCTTGGTGTCCTTCGTGGTTGGTCCGGATTTTTGTCAGGCTGAGGGCGCGGCTGCCTTGCCGCAGCTTGGGCAGAAGGCGTCCCCGGGACGCATTTGCGCGCCGCAGCTCGCGCACGAGGGCTTCAGCGCCTTGCCGCACTTGGTGCAGTAGGTGAACCCCGGCTCCGCCGATGCGCCACAATGCGGACAGGGGACTTGCATCGGCTTCCGCATGATGAAGTAGATGATGTACCCGATGCCGTTCGGGATGATGATGACGAGGAATGTCCACAGGGCGCGGTTCATGCCGCGGCGGCCGGCGTCGCGGTTCACGTAACCCAGCAGCATGAACCACACGGCCAGCGCGAGCCCGGTCACGACGCCGAGGAGGGAACGCACCGCCGGCGGAGGCGGCACCTTCTCGCTGTGCAGGATCGCCACGTGGAACACGAACTGCATGCAGAGGAAGGCGATGCTGCCGAGCAGATAGGACCACCACGGGATGATCTTCAGTTCTTTCGAGAAATCACTTTCAAGTTTGTCCATGACTATCTCCGGATCCTTTCAGGTTCGACCGCGTGTTGCGAGCCGCGCAGCCACAGGGCCGCTGCGGCAGCCAGCAGGGCTGGCGTAGATGCGACCACGACGAACGCTGCGATCGTCGTTGCTGCTGGCGCCGGAGTCATTTCGCCGAGCCAGCGGGCGAGTTGCCACAGCAGTGGCACGCTGATCCAGGCAAACAACGTGGCTACGGCCACGGACGCCGTCAACATCCAGCGCCGGCTCTCGCGCTCGCTGAGTTCCAGCGCGTGACGTAGCAGCCGCTGCTGCGCCGCCGCGACCATCGCGGGGTGCGCGGTGAGCGGGGCCGAATGCAGCGCGTCGCGGACGGCGTGTGCGCGGTCGAGCAGCGCGGCGCAGTCCGCACAGGCGGCGAGGTGCTTCTGCAGCCAGCGCTGTTCGGCTGCATCGCTGGTGCCGCCGACAATCGATTCCTTGGCGCGAGTGTGAGCGTCGTGACTCATGCGCGTCCCTCCAGCTTGGTGCCCAGCAACTCGAGCGCGCGATAGAGGCGCGACTTCACGGTAGCGAGCGGGATGCTGACGACCTCGGCGATCTCGTCGAGCGGCATCTCTTCCTGAAAACGCAGCGCCAGCACTTCGCGATACGGCGGCGGCAATCCGCCGAGGCACGCCAGCACGCGTTCGCGCTCCTCGCTCGACGCCAGCTGGTCGAACGGCGTAGGACGCGCGTCCGCCACCTGCAACGGCATCTCGCGCGCCGGGTCGGTGAGTTCGTCGAGACTGAGCCCGCGGCGCACGCGAAAATGGTCGACGGCGAGATTGTGCGCTAAGCGCAGCAGCCAGGGGACGAACTCGGAGCGTCCATCGAACTGCTTGCCGCGCTCGAGCACGCGCAGCCAGGTCTCCTGGAACAGGTCTTCGGAGAGCCGCGGGTCGCCGGTGAAATGGACGAGATAGCGGAACAGGCGGTGCTGGTACTGCTCAATGAGGCGCTCGAGCAGCTCCGGATCACGCCGGCGTAGCGCGCGCGCGATCTGGGCGCTCTCGGTCTCCATCGTTACGCTCGCGAAATAGGCGGTAGCGGCCATGCTATCGCTACCTACGGAGGGGGTGGCAGGAAAGACCCAGGAAAAATGTGCCGGCGTGGGAGAGCCGCCTATTTGCCGGCGGTGGTCGCGAGGAAGGCCCGGGCGTGGCGCAGCTCCGGGCGGTCGTCGTCGGCGTGCTGCCACACCACCATGAACTCGGCGTAGCGCGTGGCGGCGGCGGCTTTGTCGCCGAGAAGTTCCGAGGCGCGCGCGATGCCGTAGATGGCCAGCGGACGATTCGGGGTGCGCTGAAGCGCCACGGTGAACTGCTCGCGTGCTTCGTCGTTCTGGCCCATCCCCAACAGCATGTTGCCGAGGAGTTCGTGCGCCGGAATGGCCGGATAGGGCGGCTGGGAGAGCGACTCGATGCCGTCTTCGATGGCCGCGGCCTCTTTCAACCTCGCGAGCGCGCGGGTGTCGTCCCCGGCGGCGCGGGCGGCGAAGGCTTCGGCTTGGGCGGCCTGGATGGCCATCATCTTTAAAACGAACGGATGGTCCACAAAAGGATGCGGACCGCGCGCGTTCGCCAGCGCGGCGAGTTTCGCCGCAGCCGTCCGGGCGGCGGGGGCGTCATGCTGGGCGGCGGCGGCCATGGTCTCGAGCTGCAACTGCATCGCGACGAAGTCGCGCGAAGGCGCGACGAGCGGCAACTCGCGCAGGCGCTTCCACTCGCCCGTCTCCATGAGCTCGCGGGCGAGCATGTCGAAGTATCCGTAAGCGACGCGGTCGGGCAGGGCGTAGATGGTGCGTCCGCGAACGTGGCGGGCTTGCAGCCCGGGCGTGTCGGGCGCGGTGCGCTTGTCGGGGATGGCCGCGTACTGCTTGGCGATGATGCGCGTGAGCTTGCGCGCGTCGCGATAGCGGCCGAGTTGCAAGTACGCGTAGTGCAGGTAGTTGAGCGAGTGGAAGTCGCGCAGGGTGGTGGGATCGTGCGCGCGCGCCACGTCGAGCTCAGAGGTGTGCCAGGCGTTCTCGTTGGTGCGCGCGGATTCCTCCCAATAGCCGAGCCGCGAAAAAATATGCGAGGGCATGTGCAGCGCGTGCGGCACGCCGGGCGCGGCGGCAGCGTACTCGCGCGCGACCTGAAGGCCGCTCGTGGCGTGGACGGGATCGTCGTCAGCATGGATGAGGTAGTGCAGCGCGCCGGGATGCTGCGGGTCTTTCTTGTAGACGACCTCGAAGAGGGCGGCGGCGCGTTCCTGCGCTTCGAATCCGGCCACGCCTTCGGGGAGCGAGCCGAGGATAGAGAGCCCGTAGAAGAGGCGCGTCTCGTCGTCGGGGAACTGCGCGAACGCCGCGGCCATGGCGTCGCGATACCGGATGTCGCGCTGCGTCTTGGGGACGGCGGCGGCGTCCTGGTAGAGCGCGCGGACGGCGGCGACGTAGGCAGCTTCGCGCGGCGACTGGTGCTTTGCGGCCGCGGCTCGCTCCACGCTCGCCCAGGCGGCGGCTTCTTCAGCGGGCGAGGGCGCGTCCCAGAACGGATGATTGTAGGTCATGGCGTCGCCCCAGTAGGCCATGGCGCATTCAGGGTCGAGCTTGGCGGTCGCGAGGAATGTCTCGTGCGCGCGCAGATACCAGAAGTTGTGCAGCAGCGCGAGCCCGCGGTCGAACTCGGCCGACGCAGCCGGCGTGCAAGAGATCTCCATGTTGACCTTGCCGACCTTGGTCAGGTCGAGCGGGGCAGAGTGCTCGTGCTGGGAGTAGCCGAGCGAAGACAGCAGCAGGACGAGAGCCGACAGTATGGGTCGCATGAGGTGGCGGAAGTATAGAGCCAGTGGCACCGCGTCAAGAGAGTCAAAACACTTTAACCACGAAGGACACGAAGGTCCACGAAGAAGAACGAACTTGATTAAGACCTTTCGATCCTAACCTTCGTGATACTTCGTGTCCTTCGTGGTTAAGGTTTCACTCCGCCGCGCCCTTGCTCGTCGGCTTCCAGCGCAGGATGGGCTTGCGCGCGGCCTGCACCTCGTCGAGACGCGAGAGGCGCGTGGTGTGCGGCGCGCTGAGGATGAGGTCGGGGTCTTTCTCGCACTCGCGCGCGATGTCGCGCATCGCGTCCACGAAGAGGTCGAGCTCTTCCTTGGACTCGCTCTCGGTCGGCTCGATCATGAGCGCGCCGTGGACGATGAGCGGGAACGACACCGTATAAGGATGGAACCCGTAATCGATCAGCCGCTTGGCGATGTCGCCGGTCTTCAGGCCCTTGGCCGTCTGCTTGCGATCGCTGAAGACGACCTCGTGCATGCTCGGCGTGGAGTACGGCAGCTCGTAGACTCCTTCGAGTTGCTTGCGGATGTAGTTGGCGTTGAGCACGGCGTCTTCGGTGGTCATGCGCAGCCCGTCGGGACCGTTGGCGAGGATGTAGGCGAGCGCGCGCACGTGCATGCCGAAGTTTCCATACCACGCGCGGACGCGTCCGATGGACCGCGGCCGGTCGTAGTCGAAGCCGAGCGTGCCATCCTTTTTCTCGACGACGAGCGGCGCAGGCAGGAACGGCTCGAGATGTTTCTTGCACGCCACCGGCCCCGAGCCGGGACCGCCGCCGCCGTGCGGCGTGGAAAAAGTCTTGTGCAGGTTCAGGTGCATCACGTCCACGCCGAAGTCGCCGGGACGCGTCTTGCCGACGAGCGCGTTCATGTTCGCGCCGTCCATGTAGAGCAGGCCGCCCTTGGCGTGCAGGATGTCCGCGATCTTGTGGATCTCCTGCTCGAAGATGCCGAGCGTGTTGGGATTGGTAAGCATCAGCCCCGCCACGTCTTCATTCATCTGCGCGACTAGCGATGGCACGTCCACCATGCCGCCGGCGTTCGACTTCAGGTTCTCGACCGCGTATCCGCAGATGGCGGCGGTCGCCGGGTTGGTGCCGTGCGCCGAGTCGGGGATGAGGATCTTCTTGCGCGGATTCCCCTTCGACTGCAGATAGGCGCGGATGAGCAGGATGCCGGTCATCTCGCCGTGCGCGCCGGCGGCGGGCTGGAGCGTGATGGCGTCTTGCCCGGTGATGTCGAGCAGGCAGTCGGCGAGCGTCTTCATCACGCGCAGCGCGCCTTGCGAAAGTCTCTCCGGCTGGTAGGGATGCGCGTTGGCGAGTCCCTCGATGCGCGCCGCGGCTTCGTTCACGCGCGCGTTGTACTTCATCGTGCAGGAGCCGAGCGGATACATGCCGGTGTCCACGCCGTAGTTCCACGTGGAGATGCGGGTGAAGTGGCGGATGATCTCGATCTCCGAGACCTCGGGCATGTTGCCCAGGTCGGCGCGCGCCGCGTTGCCCAGCGCTTTCGCGGCGGTGACCGCGGGAACGTCGAGCGGCGGCAGCTTGTAGCCGCGCTTGCCGGGCGAGGACTTCTCGAAGATGAGTCCTTCGTTCTGGCTGATGTGGGTCGTTGCCTTCTTCATCACAAACCCTTAACCACAAAGGACACAAAGGTTTCACAAAGGCCCCCCATGAGCGCCTTCGTGCTGCCTTTGTGTCCATTGTGTTTTGCTCTTCTCATAGCGCTTTCACCGCGGCGTCGATGGTCTCTTTCTTCGTGAGCTCGGTGCAGCACCACAGGGACGCGTTGCCGAGTTCGGGATAGAACTTCTTCAGCGGGAAGCCGCCGATGATCTTTTGGGCGAGCAGGCGGTCGTTCATCTGGTGCGGGTCGGCCGTGGTCTGCACCACGAACTCGTTGAAGCGCGGCGCGTCCGAGAAAAGCACCTTGGCCTTCTTGCCGAACTCCGCGGCAGCGTACGCGGTTTTCGCCAGGTTGTGCTCCGCGAGCTCCTTCAAGCCTTCGCGTCCGTAGATGGTCATGAAGATGGTGGCCATCGTGGCGACGAGCGCCTGGTTGGTGCAGATGTTAGAGGTCGCCTTCTCGCGGCGGATGTGCTGCTCGCGCGTGGAGAGGGTGAGGACGAAGCCGCGGCGGCCGTGGCGGTCCACGGTCTGGCCGACGAGGCGTCCGGGCATCTGGCGGACGAACTTGTCTTTCGTCGCGATGACGCCGGCGTACGGTCCGCCGAAGCCAAGCGGCACGCCGAACGATTGCGCTTCCATGGCGACGATGTCCGCTTCGACCGGCGGGCGCACCGCGCCGAGCGACACGGCTTCCGCGATAGAAACGACCAGCAGCGCGCCTTTCTTGTGCGCGTAGTCGGCGAGCGCGGCCACGTCTTCGATGGTGCCGAAAAAATTCGGCGACTGCACCATGATGCACGCCGTCTGGCCGGTGACCGCTTTATCGAGCGCGGCTATGTCGATGCGTCCGTTCTCGCCGAATCCGACTTCGGAGATGGGCAAGCCCTGGTGCTGCGCGTACGTCCGCAGGACCTCGCGATACTCCGGATGGACGCTGCGCGCGATGACCACGTGGCTGCGTCCGGTGAGGCGCACGGACATCATCGCGGCCTCGGGCACGGCCGTCGAACCGTCATACATCGAAGCGTTCGCCACTTCCATGCCGGTCAGTTCGCAGATCATGGACTGGAACTCAAAGATGGCTTGCAGCGTGCCCTGCGCGATCTCCGCCTGGTACGGCGTGTAGGCGGTGAACCACTCGCCGCGCGAGATGAGCGAATCGATCACCACGGGACGATAGTGGCTGTAAGCGCCGGCGCCAAGGAAGGTCGCGTATCCCGCGGCGTTATCGCGCGACGACTGCTGGAAGAAGTCGAGTATCTCCGACTCCGCCATCTGCCGCGGGACGTTCAAGTCGCGCTTCAGCCGGTACTCGGCCGGGATGGGAGCGAAGAGGTCGTCGATCGTGCGGACCCCGAGCTCAGCGAGCATCTGCTCGCGGTCGGCGGGAGATTTTGGAAGATAGCGCACCCTTACTTGCCTTCTTCCGCGACGAACTTCTCGTAGTCGCCGGCGCTGAGCAGGGAAGCGAGCTCGCCCTTATCTTTTATCTTTACCTTGAGCATCCACGCGGTGTGCGGCTCGCGGTTGATCTTCTCCGGCGTGGTGTTGAGCTCCTCGTTGACCGCGGTCACGGAACCGGAGACGGGTGCGTAAAGCTCGCTCACCGCCTTCACCGACTCGACCGTGCCAAAACTCTTGCCGGCGGTGATGTCGGCGCCGGGCTTGGGCAGTTCGACGAAGACGATGTCGCCGAGCGCCTGCTGCGCGTGGTCGGTGATGCCGATGGTACCGATGTCGCCCGTGGCATCCTCGACCCGTACCCACTCGTGTTCTTTCGTGTACTTCAGCTCTTTCGGATAGGCCATTGTCTTTCTTTCCTCACGCCTTTTTGGCACGTTTGTAGAACGGTGTGGGGACCACTTTCGCTCTCAGCTTCTGGCCGCGGACTTCGACCAGCACGTTGGTATCGAGCGAAGAAAAATGCGGCGGCACGTACGCGAGCGCGATGTTCTTTTTCAGGAACGGCGAGGGCGACCCGCTGGTGACGTAGCCGATCTCCTCGTGTCCGCCTTCGTCGAAGAGTTTGTAGCCGTCGCGCGCGATGCCGCGGTCGAGCATCTCGAGGCCGACGAGCGTGCGCCGGATGCCGCCGGCGCGCTGCTTCTCGAGCGCCGCGCGTCCGATGAACTCGGGCTTGTCCATTTTGACGAAGCGGTCGAGCGTGGCTTCCCAGACCGTGATCTCGTCGGATATCTCGTGGCCGTACAGCGCCATCTTGCCTTCGAGACGCAGCGTGTTGCGCGCGCCCAGGCCCGCCGGCAGGATGCCGAACTCTTTTCCCGCTTCGAGCACTTCGTTCCACACGCGCTTGCTGGTCGCCTCGTCGGAAGGCACGTAGATCTCGAAACCATCCTCGGCGGTATAGCCGGTGCGGGCGATGAGCGTGTTCGGCAATCCACAGACGGTGCCGTGCGCGAACCAGTAATTCTTGATCTTCGCTAGGTCGGCGCCGGTGAGCTTCTGCAGCAGTTCGGCGGCGCGCGGTCCCTGGATGGCGAGTTGGGTGTACTTATCGCCCACGTCTTCGACGTTCGCGTCGAACGAGCGCGTGTTGTCGCGCACCCAGTGGAAATCTTTTTCGCGCGTGCCCGCGTTGATGACGAGCAGGTAATCGTCCTCGCCCATGCGGTGCACGATCACGTCGTCCACGAACGTCCCTTGCGGATAGAGCAGCGCCGAGTAGTGCGCCTGGCCGATGGCGAGCTTCGACGCGTCGTTCATCGAGATGTGCTGCACGGCGGCGAGCGCCTGCGGGCCGCGGATGGCGATGTCGCCCATGTGCGAGACGTCAAAGAGTCCCACCGCGGTGCGCACCGCCATGTGCTCCTGGATGAGCCCGCCGGGCTTGCCGTTGAATCCGGCGGGGTACTCGACCGGCATGTCCCAGCCACCGAAGTCCACCATCTTCGCGCCCAGCGCGCGATGCACGGGATTGAGCGCCGTCTTGCGGAGCGCGCTGGTCGCGATGGTGGAGGACAATGCTGGATCCCTTCGGACGCTCAGGCGCAGTGCGGTGCCTCGATGCACCTGGCGATGCAAGGTGGAACCAGCTACGTTATCACGCGATTTTTTCAGGGGTCAAACCGGCGCACGGGATCGCGGCGCAACTTGCCGGGAAAAATGGCGAAGGTGTAGAGTGCAGAAAGAAAGCTCATCCATATTGCTTGGGGTCTGTTCATGACTGCGCCTCGTCCCGCTGGCACCTCCGGCGCCAGAGAGCAAGCTTTCCGGTTCCAACAAAAAGGTCCAACCTCACACCCGCCACGCTCACGCCATGGGCGCGAGAACGGTCCGCGGTTCAAACCGGGCGACCCGGTAAAAGAGACGGGTGTCTACGAAGTGCTCCACGATCGCGGCCATCGCACCGCGCACGAGGCGGTGATGCTCGCGAATGACGCCTTTCCGGAGTGCGATACCTGCCACGAGAAGGTGCGCTTCCGGCTGCTGCGCCCGGCGCCCTACATCTTTGACGATGACGACTTCGAGCCCTGAGGGCTTGACTTGCGCGCGAGACAGCTCAGGCCAGCGGCAGCGTTGGCCAGCGGCAGCGTTGAACCCGCGCTTGCCCCGGGACTAGAATCTCCCTGGATGCAAGTAACCGCCATGGCTGAGCACGTTTTCAAGCCGGGGGAGAAAGCTCCGCAAGCGGGTATTTATAAAGTCTTGCACTATCAGCACCGGTTGTACCACGAGGTGACAGTGTTAGCCGGCCAGTCCCTGCCGAGCTGTCGCCGCTGTGGTAAGGATGTCCGGTTCCAGCTCGTGAGTGCGGCGAGTCCAGTCGAGGACGACGCCGACTTCCAGCAGGCCCCTGGCGAAGGCGGCAAGCAGAGTACGTAGACCCTGCGCGGGCGGTCTTCTCGTTTCCATCAATAAGCCGCGGGACACGTGTGTCCCGCGCCAGACCCTTCCCAAGCGGGCGAAGTCGCGCTAGAGTTGCGGCCATGGCGGAACGATTCGTTTGCAGCGTTTGCGACCTGACCGAAGACCGCTGCCTGTGCGAGAAGTACTGCGGCCTGTGCCAGGGACTGCATAACGTCCGCTTGTGCAACGACGGCCTGTACTACTGTCTCGATTGCCGCGAAGCGTGCGACTTGCAGGCGCAGGAAGCGGAATCGCACGGGTAGTCCGTGCCACCCGGCCTCGCCTTTGTCCCGCGGCTGAGCGGCCGCGCGCTGGTGTCCATCTTCTTCACAAGCGCTTCATGATCACCGAGTCCATCCACCTCGTCGCCAGCCATCAGCAGTCGCTCACCCGCGACCAGGCCCGCGCCGTGATGTTGGAGATCCTCAGCGGTAATGCCACCGATGCGCAGATCGCCGCTTTGCTGGTGGCGCTGCACATGAAAGGCGAGACCGTCGACGAGATCGTGGGATTCGCCGAGGCCATCCGCACCAAGGCCATCCCGGTGCCGGGGAACTCGGCGCTCGACGTTTCCGATACCGAGCGTGACGCGCTCGTGGATACCTGCGGCACCGGCGGTGATACCAGCGGCACCTTCAACATCTCGACGGTCACGGCGTTCGTGATCGCGGGCGCCGGCGTCCGCGTGGCGAAGCACGGCAATCGCAGCGTGACCTCGCAGTGCGGCTCCGCCGACGTGGTCGAGCAGCTCGGCGTGGACATCATGCTCACCCCGGACCGGCTGGCCGCATGCCTGAACGAAGTCGGCATCGCGTTCTTCTACGCGCCCAACATCCATGCCACCATGAAGCACGTGCAGGTGGCGCGCAAGGAATTGCGGCTGCGCACCATCTTCAACCTGCTCGGCCCGCTCACCAATCCCGCGCACGCCTCGGCACAAGTGGTCGGCGTCTACGCCGAGTGGCTGGTGGAGAAACTGGGCGAGGCGCTGCGGCGCCTGGGATTGAAGCGCGGCTTCGTCGTCCACGGCATGGACGGGCTCGACGAGATCACCATCTCGCGCGAGACGAAGGTCGCGGAGTTGCGCAACGGCCGGTTGAAGACGTATTACCTGCAGCCCGAGGAGGTCGGCGTCGCGCGCGCCGCGCTCACCGAGATCACCGGCGGCGACGCCAGGCAGAACGCGAAGATCATCCGCGAGGTGCTGGCAGGGAAGAAGTCGGCACGGCGCGACGTGGTGCTGATGAATGCGGCGGCCGCCCTGGTCGCTGCCGGCAAAGCCGAGACCATCAAAGAGGGCATGCCGCTGGCGACCGAGTCCATCGATTCGGGCAAGGCCGCGAACAAGTTGGACGCGCTGGTGAAGTTCACGACCGCGAAGAAGAAGTAGTCTTACCGGGCATTCCTCAGCGGACTCCTCATCGCACCTCCACCTTTTGCAGCCACTGCGCGATCTCCACCTTCCAGCGCAGCGCGGAGGTCATCGCCAAGCGCAACTGAGAGGACGCGGCCGGTTCGCCGTGGACCAGGTACGTTACCGCGGGCGCTTTCTTGAACGTGCGCAGCCATTCCAATAACTCCGGCGTGTCGGCGTGGTCGGAGAACTGTTCGATGGCGGCGACGTGCGCGCGCGCCGGGATCTCCTGTCCGAAGATCTTCACCGTGCGCGCGCCGGCCTTGATGAACGCGCCGCGCGTGCCCGGCGCCTGGAAGCCGATGAAGATCACTGTGTTCTTCGGATCGGGCAGGCGCTGCGCCAGATGATGCAGCACGCGTCCGCCGGCGGCCATTCCGCTCGAAGACACGATGATCATCGGATACTGCGACGCGTTGATCTTCTTCGAGTCTTCCACTTTCTGGTCGAAGAAGAAATTCTGCCAGGTGAGCGGCGAGCCGAAGCGATCGATCAGGCGCTTGGTCTGCTCACTGAATTCGTCCTTGTACTTCAGGAAGATCTCGACCGCCTTGATCGCCATCGGACTGTCGGTGTGCACGGGCACGCGCGGTATCTCGCCCGACTCCATCATGTCCTTGAGCAGGAAAAGGAATTTCTCGGTCCGCTCCACCGCGAACGCGGGGACCACGACGCTGCCGCCGCGCTTGACCGTGTCCGCGACCAGCTTCGCCAGCTCCGGACGCGGGTCCGTGGTGGGATGCAGGCGGTTGCCGTACGTGGATTCCATCACCAGCAGGTCGGCGGACTCGCCTTCCTGTGGCCCCGAGTGCACCACCTTACCGGGCGCGATCTCCGAATCGCGGACGCGCCCGATGTCTCCCGTGAACAGCAGGCGGCGCTGGCCGTTGCCGGCCCGCACCGTGACCTCGGCCATGGCCGAGCCCACGATGTGCGCGGCGCGCACGAAGCTGAAAGTGAAATCCGGATTCAGCCGCTGGACCGCGCCGACCTCGAGCGGCTTGAAATATTGCAGGCAATCTTCCGCCTCTTGCATGGTGTAGAGCGGCAGCGCGGGGTCGTGGCGCGACGTCTTGTGCTTGTTCGCGAAGGCCGCGTCTTCTTCCTGCAAGTGTCCGGAATCCGGCAGGATGACGCCGCAGAGGTCGATGGTCGGCGGCGTAGCGTAGATCGGCCCTTTGAATCCGGACTTCACCAGCCGCGGTATCCAGCCGCAGTGGTCGAGGTGCGCGTGCGTCAGGATGACGGCGTCGATCTCCTGCGCCGGGATCGGCAGCGCTTGCCAGTTGCGCTCGCGCCATTCCTTCGGGCCCTGGAACAGGCCGCAGTCCACCAGCACCTGGAACCCGCCGGTGTTGATCAGGTGCTTGGAGCCGGTCACGGTTCCGGCGGCGCCGAGAAACTGAATGTAGGTCATCGGGCTCTCTCGAAGTAGCTAGGAGTTAGTAGTTAGGAGTTGGCCTGCGACGAGCAGCATAGCTTTGGCACTTGCTAACTCCTAACTACTAGCTCCTAACTACTTTTTCTCATTCTTCCACGTGTTATCGCTGCGGTCAGCTTCCGGCACGCTGCCGTCGTTCACCATCACGCTCGTCGGCTGCGCGGAAACGGTGATGTGGGCCGTCACTTTCTGTCCCGCGGGGACGAGTACGCGTTGTTCTGTCTCGCCCGCGCTCGTGGTGACGGCCACGGGGACCTCGGCGCCCGCGTCGCCGGAGTTTTCGATGGTCGCTTCCACGGTGAAGGAGTTCCGCAGCGTGGGCCGCACCTTCACCTCCGCGATCTTGAAGGCGGGCAGCCCGCGGTCGCGATAGATCCAGTCATCGAAGAACCATTCCAGGTCCACCCTTTTCCCGCCGACTTGAGATTCGTGCTCGAGCAGCCGCTGGATATAGGAAGGCTCCTTGTCGTCTGCCGCGCGATACGCGGCGAGCGCGCGTTGGAGCGCTGCGTCGCCGGCCATGTCGCGCAGCATCGACCACACGAACATCCCTTTCAGGCGCGTGAGCACGTCGTTGCGGCTGAGGACGAGCGGGTCGCCGCGCAGCTCGTCGTCGGATTGCAGCAGCGAGTCCTCGACCTGCGCGAGGATCGGGGTGCGCGTGTTCATGAAGGCGAGCGCGGCCTTGCGTCCGGCGGCATGCTCGTGGATGAGCACTTGCGCGAACTGCGCTACGCCTTCGTCGATCCACAAGCGCGGCGAAGCGAACGAGGCATGCGCGATCTGGCGCGCCGCGTTCGTTTGCAACAGCAGTTTGTCGCTGGCATCGAAGGGCGTGGTGAGGAACGGGCCGCTCTCAAAGGCGGCGATGTGCGCCCCGGGGAGCTGCACCATCGCGCTCTTCTCGCGTGGCGTGAACACTGCGGGCGACCACGCGGCGAGCGTCTGCTCGGCGGTCTCGAACGCGGCGAGCACGTCGAGCGCCGTCGGACGCGAGCCCAGGTAATACGCCGTGGCATGTTCGCGCTCGGCCACGCCGAAGAGCGCGGCCGCGAGCACCGGCACGCGGTCGTTGGCGAGGTCAAAGTCGAAGCCCACGCACTTGCTGCGTCCGGAACTCGAGGCCGCGGCCGGGCGCGGCTTGCCGCTGGCGATCACGGTGAATCCCGCGGGCACGAGCGCGTTCACGCAGACGTCGATCGAGAGCCGGCTCGCCGCGTGCCGCTGGCGCCACGCACCCAGGTGTTCAAAGAAGCGCTGCGCCCAGGCGAGGGAGTCGGGCTCGAGCGCGATGGGATACCACGCCACGTATCCCGCGCCGCGCACGATGGTGTACTCGTTCGAGATGCGGTCCCAGTCGCTGGCCTCGGCGACCGCGAGCGGGATGCGTCCGCTGCTCGTCTCGGTTAGGCGGCGCGCGTCGAGCGGGATGGTGCCGGCGTAATCCACCTCCATCTCGATGGTGCCCTGGGGCGCGACCGCATGCGGCAGCGCGATGACTGCTTCGGAGAGCGAGCCGGTATGGTCGAAGTCCGAGCGCAGCTCGCTGCGCTTGAACTCCGCCGGCGTGCCGCCGATGGTGATCGAATTCCAGCGCAGTGTCGATGAGATTTGCAAGACAGCTTGCGACTGCGGCACGAGCGAGTCGTTACGCAAGGTCAGCGTGCCGTTCGCAGCCAGCGTGCCGTCGGCGGGAGCGATGCGGAGGTCCAGCTGCCAGCGCGTGATGGTGAAGGCTTCGCGGTCGGGTTGCGTCGGTTGCGACTGGCTTGAACCCGGGGCCGCAAGAAAGACAGGGAGGACGCAGAGGACGTGGAGGGAAGCGCGGAGGAATAAAGAAGGGATTCGCAAACGCTAATCTTCTTCCTCTTGCCTGTCTTGCTTTCGTTTGCCGGAGCGCTCGGGCAGGGCGGCCGCGGAACGCTGGCGCACGACCTCGTACATCACGATGCCCGACGCGACCGATACGTTCAACGACGAGACCGACCCGGCCATGGGGATATTCACCAGGAAGTCGCAATGCTTGCGGACGTGCTCGTGGAGTCCCTTGCCCTCGGCGCCGAAGACGAGCGCGCAATCCATCTTGTAGTCCACTTGGTCGTACGTCTGCGTGCCGCGCTCGTCGAGTCCCACGATCCAGATGTTCTCGTCCTTCAGGTCTTCGAGCGTGCGCGAGATGTTGGTGACCTTGGCGAGCGGCATGTGCTCGCTCGCGCCTGCGGAGGCCTTCGCCACCGTCCCCGTCACGTGCACGGCGCGGCGCTCCGGAATGATGATGCCGTCGGCGCCGGCGCCATCGGCCGCGCGGATGACCGCGCCGAGGTTGTGCGGGTCCTCCACGCCGTCGAGCACCACGAGGAAGCTCCACGGCCCGCGCTTGGAGGCGATGAAGTCCTCGACTTGCGAATATTTCTTCGACGACGTCACCGCGACCACGCCCTGGTGATTGGCGGAGCGCGCCAGCCGGTCGAGCGATTCGCGCGGGACGAAGCGCACCGGGATGCTCGACACGCGGCAGTCGTCGATGATGCGCTGGATCTTCGGGTCGTGGCGGTCCTTCGCCACCTCGACGTGGTCGAAGTTGCGCGCGCGCGCCTTCAGCGCTTCAGTGACGGAATGGATGCCGAAGATGACGTCCATGGATCTTCCATTATGCAGGAGATCAAATAAAAACAGGAGGACAGGAGGAAGGGAGGAAACCTTCTTTATGTTTCTTCCCTCCCGTTCTGCTTTTCCTTTTCTTTCTTTAAGTTGTTCTCCTGATCTTCCTCCTCTCCTCCTCTCCTCCTCCTGTTCTTATTGGACCTTCCTCTGCGTCCTTGGCGTCCTCTGCGGTTGTCATTCGTTGCGGTACACTGAAAATTCTCTGGAGGCACCAGTGGCTGAGGTTTACATCGTGGCGGCGGTGCGCACGCCCATCGGCAAGTTCGGCGGGACGCTGGCTTCCGAGACCGCCGCGGACATGGGCGTGGTCGCGGCGAAAGCAGCCCTCGCACGTGCGGGCGTTCGTCCCGAGCAGGTGGACGAGACCATCTTCGGCAACGCGCGCCAGGCCGGCGGCGGCCCGAACGTGGCGCGGCAGATATCCGTGCGCGCCGGCGTGCCGAAGGAAGTCACCGCCTACACGTTGAACATGGCGTGCGCCTCGGGCATGAAGTCCATCGCCAACGGCTTCGACTCCATCACCGCCGGCAACGCCGATGTGGTGCTTGCGGGCGGCACGGAATCCATGTCGCGGCTGCCGTTCTACCTCGAGGGCGTGCGCTGGGGATATCGGCTCGGCAATCAGGAACTGGTGGATGGCATGTATCGCGACGGCTTCTTCTGTCCGCTGGCCAAGCTGGTGATGGGCGAGACGGCCGAGGCACTGGCGGAGCAGTACAAGGTCCCACGCGAAGAGCAGGACGAGTTCGCGCTCATGTCGCAACAGCGCGGCGAGCGAGCCATCCACGGCGGCAAGTTCGCCGGCGAGATCGTGCCGGTGACGCTCGAATCGAAGAAAGGCCCCACCACGTTCGCGCAGGATGAGCATCCGTTCTTCGGGTCGTCGCTGGAGAAGCTGGCCAAGCTTGGCCCGGTGTTCTCAAAGACCGGCACGGTGACGGCAGGGAACTCCTCCGGCATCACCGACGGCGCGGCGGCGGTGGTGCTGGCGTCTGCGGCGTTCGTCAAGCAGAACAACCTCAAGCCGCTGGCCCGCGTTGTTGCCTGGACGCAGGCCGGCGTGGAGCCGCGGACCATGGGCATCGGCCCGGTGCCGGCCATCGCGAAGCTCGAGAAGAAGACCGGGCTGAAGCTGGCGGCCTTCGATCTCATCGAACTCAACGAAGCGTTCGCCGCGCAGGTGCTCGCCTGCGACCGCGAGCTGCACTTCGACCGCGAGAAGTTGAATGTGAACGGCGGCGCCATCTCGCTCTGACATCCCATCGGCGCGACCGGCACGCGCATCACCGTGACGCTGGTCCACGAGATGCAGAAGCGCAACGCCAAGCTCGGGCTGGCGACGCTCTGTGTCTCCGGCGGGCTGGGAATGGCGCTGGCGTTAGAGCGCGCTTAGCCGGCACTGACATCCAAACAGTGTGGCGAGCGGGACCCAGCGCGCCCTGCGGACCTCGTGCTGCATCTCCTCCGCGATCTCGCCGAGGGTGCCGCTCACATAGCGCAGCAGGTAGAAGCTCACCAGCGGGCCGCCGGGCGGGATTTGGCCGGTTTCCGAGGGCGCGCCATATCCAGCCAACCTGATACAGGGCCGCGGGACACAGGTCTGCACGAAATCTGCGGCAGCACGGCACCGCCGAGCAGCATCTTAGCGTCTAAGTACGTAGGTAGCTTCAGCGGGCCCGGCAGCCGCGGAGGCACGGGGAGAGCGTCTTGAAGACGCTGGGGAAAATCCGCCGCTCGGTGAAGGCGTTCGCCAACGAGCTTACGCGCCCGCTCGGGCAGCCGCCCGCTGTGCCCGAAGAGGACCATACAGCCCCGAAGATAGGCTTGGCGCTGGGCGGCGGCTTTGCCCGCGGGCTGGTCCACGTCGGCATCCTGAAAGTCCTCGAACAGGAAAATATCCCGATCTCGTTCATTGGGGGCACAAGTGTTGGCGCGGTCATCGCGGCGGCGTATTGCTCCGGCGTCTCTGCCAAGGAGTTGGAAGAGATCGCGCACCTGGTGCGCTTCTCGAGTTTTGCCCGCTGGACCCTCTCGCGTTACGGCCTTGCCTCGAACGACCGCATGACCGGATTCCTCGAGAAGCTGGTCAAGGTGAAGACATTCGAAGAGTGCAAGATACCGCTCGCCATCTCGGCCACGGACTTCGTCACTGGCGACGGGGTGATATTCAAGAGCGGCCCGCTCATCGATCCCATCCGCGCGAGCTGCGCGTATCCGGGGATGTTCCTTCCGGTGAACGTGAACGGCCGCCTGATGGTCGACGGCCTGCTCGCGCACAGCGTGCCGGCGGAGCCGCTGAAGGAAATGGGCGCGGACAAGGTGCTCTCCGTCTACCTGAGCGCGCACTGGGTGAACGTGAAGGGCCCGCGGCACATCTTCGACGTCATCGGGCAGTGCTTCTCCATCGCGCAGGCCAAGATGTGCCACCTGTGGAAGGCGCACTCCGACCTGGTGCTCGAGCCCAATGTCGACGGTTTCAGCTACGACGGCTTCGAACGCGCGAAAGAACTGGTCAAGGTCGGCGAAGATGCGGCGCGGCAAGTCGTTCCGCAGATGCATGCCTGGTTCGAAGAGAAGCAGAGGGTGACGACGGCCGCTTCGGCACAAGAGCGCCTCAAGGGCGGCGCTTCCGCTCCCATCCCGCGGCCCGCGCTGGCGAAGTAGAAGGCGCTGGTCGCTAGTTCTCTAGTCGCTAGTCGTTAGGATCTAGCCCTGCGGATATCCCCCTCCCCCTCCCTGAGACCGGTCTTTTGGGATCAACTACTTGACTGGCGAAATCCCAATGAATCCCAATCGAATCCCAATCCTGCTCGCTCTGGTTTGGGTCCGCCCGTCCTCCCCACCCCCCACCGTTTAATCCGAGGCAGATTGTTTGTTTTCAGCGAGTTGGGGAGACAAATCCCCAAAGAATCCCCAGGGAATCCCCGGGGATTTGCCCGAAATCCCCAAGAATCCCCGGGGATTCCCGAGGTATCCCCGGAGACCAGCCATTGTGAGAAAGTGGAGAGACTTAGCGTGAAAACGTAGATTTTGGGGGCTTGACAAGAATTTTTGTAAAGGATTTTGCCTCCCACCCTTTGCTCCGCGGTGAAGCTGCTCCGCAAAGGATGGGGCACCCACATTCTGTCAGCCTCTACTTCAACCCCGGAAAGCGTGGGCCACCCGCCCGGCGTAGACGTACTCCCGCGAGAGCGTGGGCGCGGCGCCGGTGTACTCGGCGATGACCTTGAAGCCGGAGAAGACGTAAGTCGTGATGGCGGAGCCGGCGGACATTCTGCCTCCCAGACAAGCAAAACCGGCTTGTCTGGGGCACCCCCATTTGACCTGGGCCACCCGCCCGCCTACTTGGGTGGGGCACCCGGCCGTATTTTCCTGCGGGAGTTGAAACCATAAACCACTCCAACAAGGACGCTAAAGGTGGCCACTCCTGCGAGAGTCAGCCAAAACCCAAGACGGTATACCTGTGTGAGAATGTTGGCGATGATGATCGAGCCTATCGCTCCGCACAACAGGCCGCTCCTAGGGATTGGGGTCTTTGTCATGCGTCAGCGTTTGTCGGGGTTTCTAGGAAGGTTGGACATCCAATCAGCCGAGACACGCAACTCAATTCTACTTACTGCATTCATAGGCCTGCTTTGTGGTGTCAATGATTCCCTTTACTTCATTCTTGTAGAAGACAGCTGCCCCGTGAATCCCTGAAGCAGCCGCATTCAGTGGGGCCCCGACGAGTGCTGTCGCCCCACCCATCAAGGGGCATGCGAGATATGGGGCAAGCTGGTCGTCGGCAGTTTCCGCAACAGCAACCGCCCCGCCCGCACACCCTGTTATGAAAAGACCTATCTCTCCCCACTTGAAATCCTGGACGAACGTGTCTACCGCAGCCTCCTTGGCGGCCCTATCGTTGGCGAGTGCAACTTCCTCAATACGGTCGCAGTTCTTGCCCTTATGCTTCAAGATCGGCGGTCCCGGATCCGTGAGATCAACGCATGGCGTAATCTTACCGTTCGCGCGCGGTCCGCATTCGTTTATCGGCGCTGGCTTCGGTGTGTCGAAACCATGGCCGCCCATTGCGCTGCCTATGCCGCCGGTATCTGGGCCAGCTTTTGGTGGGCACAGGGCAGGGCCGCGCTTCCATAATCCGAGTGGATCAATGGAATCTATTGGGTCAGATTCCACATATGTATAGCGATCCAGCGATTGCGGATTACCGACGCTTCCAGCTAGCGGGTCAGGGGCTGAGAAGCGTCCGAGAGTGCTGCTGTACGACCGCATAATGGCGTAGTCGAGGCCGGATTCGCCGTCGCGCTCGTAGGTGGTGAACTTCTGCCGCGAAGCGGCGCCGGTCTCGTACCACGTCTCGCCGTAGGGGAAGTGGCCGAAGGTGCGGTACATCCCGCCCGAAGTATCGGTCTCGTAGCGAGTGGAAAGATGGTCGGGGT
>JACPNR010000009.1 GCA_016185395.1 Candidatus Korobacter versatilis | reverse complement strand
CCGCGGTCATGCTCGCCGAGCCGAAGAATAAGGCGCTCGGTGCATCCGATATAAAACCTTCTGGAACTCTCGCTCTGCAGGATGTACACGACAGCCATGAGAAAAAGTTGGTGGACCTGGTCGGGATCGAACCGACGACCTCTTCCATGCCATGGAAGCGCGCTCCCAGCTGCGCCACAGGCCCACATAAGGAAGGAACAACCTTTCTATTCTCGCCGAGGGTTCCCGCTTAGTCAAACCGCGGTCAGCGCATCGCCTCCACGATGGCGCGCAGTTCGCTAGAGCCTCGCATCGAGTCAAAGTTCTTGTCGCTGGCGAGCGCGCCGCTGTCGTGGAAGCCGAGTTCCACCGCGCGGCGTAAAGCAGCGAGCGCTTTCTTCTTCTGGTGCGCCGCCGCCTGCGCGGAGGCGATGTGATACGTGAGATACGGATTGGGCGCGATGCCGGCGGCGGCGACCTCGTAGTAACTCGCGGCCAGAGCGGGCTTGCCTTCGAGCTCCCGCGCCTGGCCGGTCTCGTAGGTGTCCGCGTAGGCCTGGCCGAGCGCGCGGCGCAGCACGACCAGATCGTCGCCCGTCGCTTCGGTCCGCTTCTTGCGCAGCGCGGCCATCTCTCCACGCGCGTCGCCGAAACTCTGCTCCGCGTCGGCCGGGTCGTCGCTCGACTCGCCCAGCCGCTCGGGAGGCCGCGTCGCCTCCGGATGGGCGGCGCGCGCCAGCGCGGACATCACCGGACGCACCAGCTCCTCCTGCCGCCTGCGCTGTGCGGTCTCCGCCGGCGTGACGGGCGGGACGTCGCGGTCCTTTGCGCCTGCCGCGGTCCACGCCACGGCGCGCATCGCTACCTCCGGTGGCGCCCACTGGTGTCCGCCGTCGAACACGGCCACCGCCGCGGGCGACTGCAACGCGCGCGCCGAATCCACCACGTCGAAGTAGTTGAAGTCGTACTGGCCCACGGTGAAGAAGTAGGCCGGCAGCGCTTTCTTCTTGTCGTCGGGAAGATGGTCGGGGAACCCGGCGCCGCAGGCGATGACGGCGCGGACGCAATCGCGACACAGAAAGCCCACGAGCCCCGCCATGCGCGCACCTCCGGAGAAACCCGCGGTGTAGATGCGCTTGCCGTCGAGCGCGAAGCGCTGCTGCACGTCTTCCATCATGCCGAGCGCGGCGACGGCCTGCTCGCGGCGCTGCCCGTTGCGCGAGTTGTTCGATGCCGCCACGATGTATCCGTATTTCTCCGCCGCCGCGCGGAACACTTCCGCCGCCTGCTTGCCCTGCGCGCCCGGATCGAAGACGAACAGCACCGGCCATTGCCGGTCGCGCGTGTATGTGGACGGAAGATAGAGCGCGTAGGACTGCTTGGCGTCCTTCGCCGTGACGATCGGGTCGGTGATCGCGCCGGGCTGCTGCGCCGCGAGCGAGCCCGCAATGGCCAGGAATGTGAACAGGCGCAGGAGCATATGGCAGGTTAGACGGGCTGCGGCAGGAACGGTTCCAAGTATCAGTCCCCTAACGCGGCGACGGCTTGCAGCGGAGACTCGGCCTGATTGACCGGCACGCCGTCTTGGAAGCTTACGGTGTGCCCGCTGATCGCGGGGACCCGTTCGCCCGGGACGATGATGCCCACCAGGTTCAGCGGGTCAGCGGCGCTCACGGTGACGATCTCTCCCTTAGGCTCGATGTTTCTCAAGGCGCGCAACGACTCGACCGCGACCGGCAGCGCGAACTGTTCGCCGGTGAAACCGGTGACGAACCTGCCACCACGGATCTCGCCGCGGTCTTCCAGGCGGCGCAGCGCGATGAGCAGTTCCCGCCACGTCGGCACCACCGACTCCCGCGCTAGCAGGTCGCGGAACACCACGCCGTAGCGGTTGAGCAGCATCTTCGCCGCCGCTTCGATCTGCTTCGATTTTTCCTGCGGCGGGTCCACGAAGAGCAACGCCCAGCGTCCGGCGGTGTGGCGCGGACGCGAAGTCTTGCCCGGGCCCTGTCCGGAGCGGCGCTTCGGATCGATGAGCGCGCGCAGGTTGTCGAAGCTGTCGGCTGTGATCAGGCCGGCGGCGACGAGTTCCCAGAGCGCGGTCTCCACTTCGGACTTCAGCTTGCCCGTGCCGCGCACGATGTCCGCAAAAAAAGACGCACCGCGCTGTTTCAGCAGGCCGTGCACGTCGCGCGCGCCTTGCGAGAGCCCACGCAGTTCCACGGCAGAGTCGGAACGGTGCGAGCTCACGGTCATCCAGTCGGATTCCTCGCGGATGAAGAACGTGATGGGCGCGACGGAGGTCGGCACCACGCGGCGTTGTCCGCTGGCGGTCTCTTCCAGTGTTGCCGGATGCGGCGACAGACGGCCCCATCCCACCGCGCCGGTGAGCGACAACTGGTCAAGGAACTTGGGCTCGTAGTTCGCCACGCGGCGCGCGAGCACGCGGCGCTCCCACGCGTTGGCGGAGATCTCGAAGCCCTGCAACTGGCGCAGCGCTTCCAGCGTGCCGCGCTCGCCGAGCAACTGCGAGCCGGGCGCGAGGTGGTGCCAGCGCGCCAGCCAGCGCATGAACGTGGCCGCGGTCACGGGCTCGATCTGCTTGCGCAGCTTGCCGACGGTCAGCCGATGGATGCGCGCCAGCAACCGGCGCTCCGACCATTGCGTCTCGTTTTCGCCGGAAGCCACACCGGACGCGGGAAGCTCGGGCGAATAATTCCCGCGCAGGACCAGGCCGGCGGCTTCGAGCCGCAGCAACGCTTTCTCGATCTCGCTCGCGGCGATGCCGCTGAGCCGCGCGATGACGGAAGCGGCCGTCGGGCCGAGATGCGCGACCCATCCGCGGACCGCGTCGTAAATGATGTCTTCGAACGCTGGCTCCGTGACTTCGACCGGCGGCAGCTCGGTCTCGAACGTCGCGGCAGGGAAGAGCCGCGCGAACGACTTGGCTTTTTCCGCGGCCACCCAGTAGGCCGTTCCGCCCGCGTGCGCGAGCGTGGCGCGCCGGTCGGCGCGAAGCCGCTCGAAATGCGCCGACCACATCTGCGCGACTGTCGGATGGCCGGCGACGGAAGTCTGCTCCGGCAGCGCGATGAACGTCTGCAACGTCTCGCTCAGCTCGTCGGCGTCGCGGACTTCCGGCCAGGCATCGTGCTGTACCTCGGCGATGGCGGCGGGGTCGAGCAGCCCGATCTCGTTGAGCACCGACTCCGGCAGCGAGCGGCGCATCTCCACCGCGCGCGCGCGGCGTTCTTCGAGCGGCGCGTCGTCAAGGTAAGCGTAAGGATTGGCGTTGAGTATCTCGTGCGAGAACACCGACGGGATGGGCGTATCCACCGCCATCGTCTGGATGGCGCCGGTCAAGATGTTCTCGATCACGCGCGTCACGCCCTCGAGGTCCATCGCTTCGGTCAGGACGTCCTTCATCACTTCCTGCACCAGCGGATGGTCCGGGATCTCGATGTCGCCTTCGATGTTGTCCTGGCACGCGGCGGCTTGCGGGAAGGCGGCGGCGAGCAGGTCGTCGGCGCGCATGCGCTGGATCTGCGGCGGCACTTTCTTGCCGCCCGAGAAGCGCAGCAGCGCGAGCGCGCGGCCGGCGTCCCAGCGCCAGCGCGTGCCGAACAGTGGCGAGACGAGCGCCGCCTGCTCCAGCGTCTCCTTCAGCGTGTTCGGATGCAGGAAGTGAAAAACATCGCCCAGCGGAAAGCTGTGCTGGTCGGACAAAGAGACGTTCAGGCCGTTGTCGGTCGCGGCGGCTTGCAACTCGAAGTTGAACGAGCGGCAGAACTTCTTGCGCAGCGCCAGTCCCCAGGCCTTGTTGATGCGCGCCCCGAACGGCGCATGGATGACGAGCTGCATCCCGCCGCCCTCATCGAAGAAGCGCTCGGCGATCACGCGCGTCATCGTCGGCACCGCGCCCAGGATGGCGCGGCCTTCGACCACGTACTTGATGATCTGCTCGGCGCCGGCATGGTCCACCCCGGTCTCCGCCTTGAGCCATTCGGTCGCGGCCGCGACTTCGGCGTTCGCCTGATCGATGAACCCGGGTATCACGTTCGGTGTGCGGTCGCTCACCGCCTGCCGCAACTCGCCGACCTGCGTGCTGAGTTCGGTGGTGCGTCCCGGCGCTTCGCCCAACCAGAAGGGAACTCCCGGAGGCGCGCCGTGCGCGTCTTCCACGAACACGCGCCCGGTCTCGACTTTGCGGATGCGCCACGACGTGTTGCCGAGCAGCACCACGTCGCCCGCCAGTGACTCGACGGCGAAATCCTCGTCCAGCGTTCCGACGACGGTGCCTTCGGGCTCCGCGATCACGGTGAAGAGCGCATTCTCCGGGATGGCGCCGCCGCTGGTGATGGCGGCGAGGCGCGCGCCACGGCGTCCGCGCAGGCGCTTGTTCACCTTGTCGCGGTGGACGTACGCGCCGTGCTGCCCGCGCCGCGCCGCAATGCCTTCCGAGACCATGGTCAGGACTTGCTCGAACTGTTCGGGAGTCAGGTCGCGATACGGATACGCCCGGCGCACCAGCGCGAAAAGGGCGTCTTCCTCCCACTCTTCCACCGCACACGCCGCGATGAGCTGCTGCGCAAGGATGTCGAGCGGCGCCTCCGGGACCTCCAGCCGATCAAGGTCGCCATGATGGATGGCGCGCACCGTCGCCGCGAGTTCGACCAGCTCATCGCGCGTGGTGGGGAAGAGGCGGCCCTTGGGGACCGCGCCGCGCCAGTGGCCCGCGCGCCCGATGCGTTGCAACGAGACGCCGATGGAGCGCGGCGAGCCGATGTGGATCACCAGGTCCACGAAGCCGATATCGATGCCGAGCTCGAGCGAAGCGGTCGCGACCAGTACCGAGACTTCCCCGGCTTTGAGTTTTCGTTCCGCCTCGAAGCGCAGCTTGCGCGAGAGCGAGCCGTGGTGCGCGGCAACGGCGCCCTCGCCCATGCGCTCTTCCAGGTTGTGAGAGACGCGCTCGACCAGGCGGCGCGTGTTGACGAACAGCAATGTCGACCGATGCTGCCGCGCCAACTCGACGATGCGGTCGTACAGCTCGCCCCACATATCGTTCGAAGCGACCGGACCGATCTCGCTCGGCGGCACTTCGATGGCCACGTCGAGCGCGCGCTTGTGTCCGATGTTCACCACGACCGGATCAGGACGGCTTCCGGTCAGGAAGTGCGCCACCAGTTCGAGCGGCTTCTGCGTGGCGGAAAGGCCGATGCGCGTGAGGCCTCTACTCGCATGGGTGGGGGCCGGCGACCCCGCCCGCACCGGGGAGCCAGTGCTCACTCGCTCGCCTTTTGCGGCGGCCACCAGCTCTTCCAGCCGTTCCAGCGAGAGTGCCAGGTGCGCGCCGCGCTTGTCGTCGGCGACGGCGTGGATCTCGTCCACGATCACCGTCTCCACGTCTTTCAATATCTTGCGGCTGCTCTCCGCCGTGAGCAGGATGTAAAGCGATTCCGGCGTGGTCACGAGGATGTGCGGCGGCCGGCGCAGCATCGCGCGGCGCTCGGGTCGCAGCGTGTCGCCGGTGCGGACCGCGGTGCGGATGACCGGCATCAGCAGCCCGCGGTCCTGCGCCATCTGCATGATCTCGCCCAGCGGCGCTTCCAGGTTCTTCTGGATGTCGTTGCCCAGGGCCTTCAGCGGCGAGATGTAGAGGACTTCCGTGCGGTCATCGAGTCCGCCGGCCAGCGCCTTGCGGACCAGCCGGTCAATCATCACCAGGAAGGCAGTGAGCGTCTTGCCGCTGCCGGTCGGGGCGGAGATCAGCGTCGTCTTGCCGGCGAGGATGTGCGGCCAGCCCTGCTCCTGCGGCTCCGTCGGCGTGCCGAACTTCGCGACGAACCACTCCTGCACCAGCGGGTGCGCCCACTGGAGCGAGGCCGGGACGGCAGCGGGGGAAGGCATCCGGCTAGTGTAGCACGTTTCGCCTAATGTTCGCTAAAGAGGCGCTCTCCGCTCTCCGCTTTCCGCACATCGCTGCTCGACTCGACGGACGGCTGAGAGCGGATAGCGGAGAGCGCATTTAGAATTCACCCATGTCGAAGGCGAAAGCGAAAAAGATCAAGCTCATCCTCATGGACGTGGACGGCGTCCTGACCGACGGCACCATCTGGCTGTTTCCCGCGCCGCATGGGGTAGCAGGGAACCCCAAGGGCGGCGCGGACGCGAAGCTCGACGCCGGCGGCTACGCCATCGCCCCCGGGACCATGATCGAGGCCAAGGGTTTCAGCGCGCACGATGGCACCGGCGTCACGCTGGCGCGCATGGCTGGCCTCAAGACCGGCGTCATCACCAAGCGCATCTCCGAGACCGTCGCGCTGCGCGCGCGCGACCTCAAGCTCGACTACGTTCACCAGGGCGTGGCGGACAAAGCCGGCGCCCTCGACGCCATCTTGAAAGAGGCCGGCCTGCACGCCGACGAAGTCGCCTTCCTCGGCGACGACCTGGTGGACCTGCCCATCATGCGGCGCTGCGGCCTGGCCATGGCCGTGGCCAACGCGCGCGAAGAGGTCAAGGACGAAGCCCAGTTCATCACCGACCATCGCGGCGGCGACGGCGCCGCCCGCGACGCCATCGAGTTCATCCTGCGCGCGCAAGGGAAGTGGGACGACGTGGTGAAGAAGTACCTGGGACGCAGCGGATAAGGCGGCACCAAGGGATCAGCGCCGGATACCCATGTGCAAGAGAATCGCGTCTTCGACGGCAGCAAGATCGCTGCGGGAAAGCGCCCCCATTCGCGACTGGAGTCGCTGTTTGGAAGCAGTCATGATCTGGTCCGCCATCGCCTTGCGCTCCTCGCCGTTCAACCAGACTCGCGCCTCCGCCGGATAGAGCTTGGCGACCTGGCTGCTGAGCGGAACCACGACCACGCGATTGAGCACCGCGTTGGCGGTGTTGTTGCTGACGATTACCGCCGGGCGCGTCTTGCGGATCTCGCCCCCGAGTGAGGGGTCGAAAGAAACCCACCAAACCTCACCCCTATTCACGGGTCTGCTCCCGCAGCAGCCCCTCCGACCATTCGTCGGCCTCCCGCTCCCGCTTCTTATCGCGGGCCATCTGCTGGTAACCCGAGAGGAGACGAGGATCATTGCCGCTAGCTAACGATCGCGCGGCCGTGAGAACCGCCTCCTCGAGTTCCGTCGGAAGTACGAACCACGTGGGGATTCCACGCGCTTGGGGGGTGCCGATGCCAGGGCCCGGATCACCATTCCAGCGAATTCCGACGCGGGGCCGTCCGAACCACTCAAAGCTGGCGACGGACCAGCTTTCCTCGCCCGGGCCCCTGTCAAACACGACTTCCAAATGCGCCAAGCCGCGCTTCGGGGCGAGCACAGTCACGGGTTCAACATACATAATAAAAAGCTCCTTATACTTCGTATGATACGGATTATAACTCAGAACGCGCGACGCAGGGTCCACGCCAAAGAAAAAATCCCCGCCGGCGCTGAGCGCTCCGGCGGGGTTCCCTGTTTTCCCTATGTGGGTGGCACGATGCGGATCTGAAGATATAGACGAAGCTCGACCGAAAAAGTTCTGCCCTCGGACACAAAAAATCGTCGACATCTTTCGGCGATTCTCTGCCCTGGGTAACCCGGTAATTCTTACCGCGGCGGCATGGGCGTGCCCGGGTTATTGCGGGCGTTCATCAGGTCGATGAAGCGCTGGTCCTTGCTGAGCTTGGCGAACTCAGGCTCGCTGTAGGCCTTATCCAGCCCGACATAGCCCTCGTCGACGGCGCGGCGCAGGTACACGAGCGACTCATCGGTCTTGCCATGGCTGGCGAGCAGCTTGGCCAGCACGTAGGAGTACAGCCCCTTTTCCTGCGGCATGCGCGCCAGGATGCCGCCGGGCGACTCGCGCGAAAAGATGTCCGGATCGAGCGTGAGCGCGCGGCCGTATTCGATGGACGCGTCGTCATACTTCTTGGCGGAGAAGAACGCGCGCCCCAGGTTGCTGTGGAACGGCGCGCTGTCCGGGCCGACCTCGATCGCCTTCTGGTAGGTCTTGATCGCTTTCTTGTAATCGCGGCGGAAGAAATAAGAAACGCCGAGATTGTTGATCGCCTCCGCGTTCTTCTTGTCGCGCTTGATGGCGTTCACGAAGTCGCGCTGTGAATCCTCGAAACGCGAGAGCTGCAGCTGGGTGATGCCGCACTTGTTGTAAAGGCCGCTGCGCTCCTTCTTCGGCGTCTTCTCTAACGCCGCGCGGTAGTAGTCGAGCGCGTCGGCGGGCGCCTTGATCATGCGCAACTCGTCGGCCTTCTTCTCCAGCTCGCCGGCGGTCGCGTCCCACGGCGGCGGCGGCGCCATCCGCCACGTCTCCACCGAGAGGCTGGTGCTGCTCTTCTTCTGGTTTTGCGCCACGTCTTGCGTGACGCGCTCGGGATTCTGCGCGCCCACGTACCGGGTCTCGCCCGCTTCCGTGATGCGCGGCGCGGTGGCGAGGGCGGCGATGGAGAGAAGTGCCGGAACGAGGAGAAGGTGCTTCATGCTGATGCCTCCCTGAAACCCATACATCGGTCGGGCGCGTTACAGTCAGCCCGGCAGGCAGGTGCTCACGCGCATAGTCTACCTCGGGGCGGTTGTTCCTGGCGCGGGCGTCGGCGTCGGAGAAGGTGTTGCCGCCGGCTTCTTATCGCCCCCGCCGAATGCCCCAAAGATCTTTCCGAAGAACCCTTTCTTCTTCTTGTTCGGGTCTTCGGCCGGCCGCTGCGGGGCCGGTTGCGCGCCCACCGCCGTCTGCTGTTGACCATTGGACACCGGTGGCGGGCTGCCGGGTTCCGTCTTTCCGATGCCGAACATCTTCTGGAAAAGGTTGCGGTCGTCGGCCACGTGGTCACAGGTGTCGCGCGGCTCGGTGCCGGCGATGAACGCGGCGTAGAAATCATCCGGACAGCTCGGCGTGGCCAGGCGTCCCGTGAGCTTGTCGATCTGCGCCGTCACCACCCCCGAGGGCGCGGCGAAGCCACGGACGTTGCGATACTGCGGCATCGCCACTGCCCTCTTCATGAACGCCGCCCAGATGGGCGCGGCGGTGTTCGCGCCGGAGAGACGCAGGTCAGAGTAATCGTCGTATCCCACCCAAACGATGCACAGCAGGTTCGAGGTGTAGCCGGCGAACCATGCGTCGTGCGAGGTGCCGGTCTTGCCCGCGGCGGGAGCGGAGAATCCCATGCCGCGCACGCCCGCCGCCGTGCCCGAGTTGATGACCGCTTCCATCATGTTGGTGAGCACGTAGGAGACGCGCGGGTCGAGCACAGGACGCTTCTCCGCCTGCAGGTCTTCGATCACGTCGCCCTTGGCGTTGCGCACGGAGGCGACCAGCATCGGACTCACCCGCACTCCGCCATTGGCGAACACCGTGTAGGCGCCGGCCATGTCGATGGGCGTGGCGTCATACGACCCCAGCGCGACCGCGGGCGTGCCCTGCGCGCTCTTGATGCCGGCGTCGCGCGCCAGCGCCGCCACGTTGTCGTACCCCGCCATCTCCGCCACGCGCACGGTGGCGTTGTTCAGCGACATGGCGAGCGCGTAACGCGCCGTCACCATGCCGTGGTATTCCTCTTTGTAATTCCGTGGCTCGTAGATCTGCTCGCCGTAAGTGAACGTTCCGGGAGAATCGTCCACCAGCGTCGCCGGCGTGAACACCGGCTGCCCGGCTTCGGGCGGCGCTCCGGTGAGCGCGCTGTTCACCGCCGCGGCGTAGACGAACGGCTTGAAGATGGACCCGGTCGGCCGCTTGGCGACGGCGTGGTTCAGTTGGCTGAATCCATAATTGCGTCCGCCGACCAGCGCCAGCACCTCGCCGGTGTGGGGATCCATGGCGATGAGCGCCACCTGCGGCGTGGGGCCGGGCAGCACCTTGGTCTCGTACTTGGTGCTCTTGCCTTCGCCCACCTTCACGCGCTTGGTGCGCAGCTTCTTCGCCTGGTCGTCCACTCCCTTGATGCCGCTCTCCACCGCTTCCGCCGCCGCCTTCTGCAGCTCCGGATCGAGCGTGGTGTAGATGCGATACGACTGCTCGTTCAACTCGCGCTCGTTGTATTTCTGGATGAGCTGCTCTTTGACCAGGTCCACGAAGTAGGGCGCGTCGCTGGCTTCCACGTTGGGCGCCGCGAGCTTCAGCGGCGTGGCCTTGGCCTTGTCGCCCTCTTCCTGCGTGAGCGTGCCGATGTCGACCATGCCCTCGATCACGAGGTTGCGGCGTTCGAGCGCCCGCTCCGGGTTCTTGTAAGGATTGAGGTAGTTCGGCCGCTGGATGATGGCGGCCAGCAGCGCGCCTTCCGGCACGCTGACGTTCTTGATGTCCTTGCCGAAGTAGGCCTGCGCCGCCTCACCGAATCCATTGATGGTGAACGACCCGCGCTGCCCCATGTACACCGAGTTCGCGTACAGCTCGAAGATCTGCTGCTTCGAGAAGCGCTGCTCCAGCTCGAACGCAATGAGCATCTCGGTGAGCTTGCGCTTGATCGTCTTCTCCGGCGTGAGGAAGAAACCGCGCGCGATCTGCATCGTCAGCGTGGAAGCGCCCTGGCCCTTCTGTCCCTGGCGGAAATCGATCCATGCCGCCTCCGCGAGCCGAAAAAAGTTGATGCCGGCGTGCTCGAAGAAACGGCGGTCCTCGATGGCGAGCACGGAATCCACCATGTGCTTGGGGATATCCGGAAAACTGATCAGTCGGCGCTTGGAGCGCTGCTCGCCTTCGAACAACGCCGTCACCAGCTGCGGCTCGAGTTCGTAGGCCGCCAGCTCCTGCTGGTTGCTGGTGGCGATGATCTTCTCGACTTTGCCGTCGGCGAAGCGCAGCACCGCGCCTTCGGGCGAGTGGAACGACTCCGGTCCGGGCATGACCTCGAGTCCGCCGCGGACGTTCTGATACGACCCCAGCTTCGCCTCGCCCTCGCCCTGCTCGGCGTAGCCGGCGCGGCGCAGGTAGCTCACGATCTCGCCCTTGGTGTATGGATCGCCCTCGCGGATGACGCGCGGGTTGGCGTAGATCTTGGAGGCGTTGTTGAAGATGCGTCCGCGCATGCGTGCGTCGATCACCTTCTCGTACTGGATGTAGTAATAGGCGAACACGCCGAGGAACACCGTCGCGATCACGATGAACGACGCGACGAGGGCCTTGCCCAGGGGACTGGTGAGGCGGGCCCGCCAGCGCTGCCAGCGGTCCGCGCGAGGACGCGAGGTCGTTTGCCTTGATTTTTGCTTGATCACAGCCACGGGATGGTTGGGGTTGCCGGAGAAGCCTCTACTACTCAGACGTTCGCAAACCGGGTTCGGTTATCTGCTTGCCAACGGCTGCCGGGGTCTCCCGCGGGCGCCAGAGCCCGCGCGTCGCAGTACTCATTCTACTAGATTGCCTTGTTCTTCGAGCCGACATGGAAATTCAGGTCGATGGGACGCACCAGCAGGTCCACGTGCACGGTGTAATCCACGGTGACGGAGACGTCGGTGCCGAAGCGCATCACTTTGATCTGCTCCGGCGTGACAGGGATATCGTTCTCCCGCGCCTTCTTCATGATGCTGTCACGGATATCCTGCTCCGTCTTGTTGGGGCTGTAGGAACTGGCGCGCGTCTCCGCGTCAACCGCATCCTGGAACTGCAGCTGGTTGTAATACGGCGGCATCAGCTTCCACACCACGTAGAACGCCGCCACCACGACCAAGATGCCGATCAGCGACTTGAGCTGCTTCATCGACGCCACTCCTGCGACTAGCCTATCGCCTTACGCGCGCGGCGGTAACAGCTGGGCAAATACGGTGGCTATGTC
The DNA here is from genome assembly GCA_016185395.1 of Candidatus Korobacter versatilis. Lineage (GTDB taxonomy): Bacteria > Acidobacteriota > Terriglobia > Terriglobales > Acidobacteriaceae > JACPNR01. The sequence goes on along the minus strand of JACPNR010000009.1, from coordinate 365,044 downwards.
GCCGATGGTAGCATCGAGGGTCTCACGTGTCGAGCGCCGCACCAGCTCCACTTTGCCCTCCGCCACCTTCTTGCCAACGTTGATACGGAAGGGGATACCGACCAGGTCGGCGTCCTTGAACTTCACCCCCGGACGCTCGTCGCGGTCGTCGAGCAGCACGTCGTATCCCGCCTGCTCGAGCGACGCAGCCACCTGTTTGCCGGCAGCCAGCAGGGCTTCGTCCGCGGCATTGGTGATGGTGACCACGACGTCAAACGGCGCGATGGCAGGCGGCAGCCAGAACCCGTCTTTGTCGTTCGACTGCTCGACCGCCGCGGTGAGGATGCGCTCGATGCCGATGCCGTAGCTTCCCATGATGGGTGTGACTTCCTTGCCGTCCTTATCGAGCACGCGCGCGCCCATCGACTCCGAATACTTGTACCCCAGCTTGAAGATGTGCCCGATCTCCACCGCCTTGGCGACCTTGAGCGGCGACCCGCACTTCGGGCACGCCTCGCCCGCTTCCACGTTGCGCAGGTCGAGCCACTTGCTCACCGCAAAGTCGCGGCCCGGAGTGACGTTGCGCAGGTGATAGTCCTCTTTGTTCGCGCCGGAGATCAGGTTCTTGCGTCCCTGGAGCGCGGTGTCGCCCAGGATGAGCGGCAGGTCAGCGAGCATCATGCGCATCGTCTCCGAGCCAAGATTTTCCTGAAAGCCGGCTAGACCGACTGGCCCGAGGTATCCCGCAGGCCCGCCGAAGAGCTTCTTGATCTCGTCTTCCTGCATCGGGCGCACCTCGGCCCCGCCCAGCTCGCCCGCGAGCTTGGCTTCGTTGAGCATGTGGTCGCCGCGCAGCAGCACGATGACGTTCCGGTCGCGCTTCTTCCCCGTCTTCGCGTCGGCCTCCGTCGCGACCAGCGCCAGCGTCTTGATCTTGTTCTTCGGAGACACCCCGAGGAACGCCGCCACCTCCTCGATCGTCTTCTTCCCGGGCGTGTGCGCCAGCTCCGGCTTGCCGTCGCCGCTCGCGGGATAATCCTCCACCGCCCCCAGCTTCGACGCCGCCTTCTCCAGGTTGGCGGCGTAATCGCCCTTCGGACACGACACCACTATGTCCTCGCCCGCGTCGGTGTACACCATGAACTCGTGCGACATCGACCCGCCCATCGCGCCCGAGTGCGCCTCCACCACCACGTACTTCAATCCGCAGCGGTCGAAGATCTTGCAGTACGTGTCGTAGTGCTTCTGGTAGCTCAGGTCCAGCCCGGTAGCGTCGCTGTCGAACGAGTACGCGTCCTTCATGATGAACTGGCGCACGCGCAGCAGTCCCGACTTCGGGCGCGGCTCGTCGCGGAACTTGGTCTGGATCTGGTACCAGATCTGCGGCAGCTGCTTGTAGCTGCGCAGCTCCTTGCGCGCGATGTCCGTCATCACCTCTTCGTGCGTCATGCCCAGGCAAAGGTCGGCGCCCTTGCGGTCTTTCAGGCGGAACATGTTGTCGCCCATCACCGACCAGCGCCCGCTCGCTTCCCACACCTCGCGTGGGTTGAGTGCCGGCAGGTAGAACTCCTGCCCGATCTTGTCCATCTCCTCGCGCACGATGCCCATGATCTTGTTGGCCGAGCGGTTGCCGAGGAGGAGGAATGAATACAGCCCGGCGGAGAGCTGGCGGATATACCCCGCGCGGACCAGGAACTTGTGCGACGCCACCTCCGCGTCGGCCGGGGCCTCGCGCAGCGTGGGAATGAACAGCTTGGACCAGAGATGCATAAGGAATCCGTCATTCTACAGGAGTGGACGTTTCACGCCGGCAGGGACTACGGGTAGAGACGGCCTTCTGACCGTCTCGCAAGCCGCGATGCCGATCACGCCGCGAGTTCGTCGAGCAGCGCCTTGCCCAACTTCTGCGCCTCTCCGAAGTGCCGCTGGTACTCCAGGAACTGGCGGTTGAGTTCGAGGGAGCGGTCAGGCGTGAGGCGCGCGCGCAGGATCATGTCGCGCATGTGGACGGGGTTCGGCAGGTGCGCTTCTTCGCTGAGTTCTTCCAGCGCGCTCTTGGGATCGTAGTGGTACATGCTTGCCTATTTCTTTTCAGCGGTCGTGCCGGGCGTGATGCCCAGCAAGGACGAGTGTGAATTCGCGACCTTCCAGCGGCCGTGTTCTTTCCGCAGAACGTACGTCACGCGATAGCGCGAGGTGAACGGGTCCTCGCCGCGCTTGCCCTGCAGCGTGAGCCGCAGGCTCATCACTGCGCAGTCGTCGTGCGCTTGGACGCGTTCCTCGTCCCGTTGCGAATCGGAGAATGTGAACTGCGTCGGCTGCTTGTAGCTCGCGAGCACCGTCGCGCGGTCCATCACGCTGCCGTCGGGGTTGGTGTGAAAGTAATCGCCGGTGTACATCGTGTCGAGCGCTTTGGCATCGCGGTTCATCCCGGCGGCATTGACGCGGTCAAAGACCGCAAGCACGTCGGCGCGGTCGTCGGCGAACAGGGAAGTTGCGAGTAGCAGCAGTAGCAGAAACAGTGACCACAGCGAACGGCGCATGGCGCCTCCTACATCATCTCGGTGCCCCAGAGGTCGTGCAGGTGCACGATCCCGCGGAGCTTGCCCGACGCGTCCACCACGCACAGCGACGTGATCTTCTTCTCTTCCATCACGTTCAGCGCAGACGCAGCGAAGGCGTCAGCCGTGATGGTCTTCGGATCGCGCGTCATGCAATCCGCGGCCTTGAGGTCGAGCACGTCTTTGCCCTTGGACTCGAGCAGCCGCCGCAGGTCGCCGTCGGAGATCACGCCCACCAGCTTCTCGCCCTCGACCACTGCGGCCACGCCCAGCCGCTTGCTCGACATCACGTGGATCACCTCCGGCATCCTTGTCTTCGGCGCGACGCGCGGTAGGTCGTCACCGGAATGCATGAGCTGCTCCACGCGCGCGAGCTTCTTGCCCAGCTTTCCGCCCGGATGCAGCTCCGCGAAGTCTTCCTCTCTGAATCCTTTTTTCTCCGCCAGCGCGACCGCGAGCGCGTCGCCCAGCGCGAGCATAGTCGTCGTGGAAGCTGTGGGTGCAAGGCCGAGCGAGCACGCCTCGCGCGAGATCGAGCAATCGAGCGCAACGTCCGCGGCAGCGGCGAGCGTGGACAAAGTAGCGCCGGCGTCCCGCCCGCGCTGCTTTCGGAGGGGCGCGCCTTCAGGCGCGCCGTTAGGGCGCTGATTAGACTCGGGCTTCAGCCCCTGAGGGTAGATCTCGTCGCCGGTCAGCGAGATGGACTTCGCTCCCAGCCGCTTGATGGTCGGCAGCAGCGCCAGTATCTCTTCCGTCTCGCCGGAAGAAGACAGCGCCAGCACCACGTCGCCCTTCACCAGCATCCCCAGGTCGCCATGCGCCGCTTCCGCGGGATGGAGGAAGAGCGCCGGCGTGCCCGTCGAACTCAGCGTAGCGGCGATCTTGCGTCCGATGATCCCGCTCTTGCCCATGCCGGTCACGACCACGCGGCCGGTGCAGCCGGCGAGCAGCCCGACGGCGCGCTCGAAATCCTGCGCCATCGCGCCGCCGATGCGGTCGGCCAGCGCGCGCAGCGCCTCCGCCTCGATGCGGACCACGTTCTCGCCGGTGTGCTTCATGGGAGTGTTCTAGGGTAGCAAAGAGGGCCGAAAAGCGTCACACGAAGGACACGAAGGAAAGGCACACGAAGGACACGAAGACTACTTCGCGATCGCCTTCTGCACCGCCATCAGCTCCTGCAGCGTGCCGCGCAGCTTCTTCAGGTCGAGGGCGTTGGCGCCGTCGGACTTGGCGCTCTTCGGGTCGTCGTGGATCTCCATGAACACGCCGTCCACACCGGCGGCGACCGCAGCGCGCGATAGCAGGGGAATGAACTCGGGCTGCCCGCCGCTCACCGCGTCTTTCCCGTCGCCCTTCGCCGCCGACGGCAACTGCACCGAGTGCGTCGCGTCGAACACCACCGGCGCGAACTCCCGCATGATGGCGAGCGCGCGCATGTCCACCACCAGATTGTTGTATCCGAAGCTCGACCCGCGCTCGGTGACGAAGACTTTGTCATTGCCCGAGTCGCGCACCTTCGCCACCGCGTGCCGCATGTCCCACGGCGAGACGAACTGTCCCTTCTTGATGTTGACCGCGCGGCCGGTCTTCGCCGCCGCCACCAGCAGGTCGGTCTGCCGGCAGAGCATCGCCGGTATCTGCAACACGTCCGCAATCTCCGCCACGCGCTGCACGTCCACCGCTTCGTGCACGTCGGTCAGCACCGGCATGTTGTAGGCGAGCGCCTTCACCTTGGCGAGCGCGCGCAGTCCGGCCTCCATGCCGATGCCGCGGAAACTCTTCAGCGACGTGCGGTTCGCCTTGTCGTAGCTCGCCTTGAAGATGAACGGCAGCTTGAGCGCCTTGGCCACGCCGGCGATGCACTCCGCCATCTTGAGCGCGTGTTTCTCGCTCTCGATCACGCACGGCCCGCCGATGAGGAACAGCTCCCCGCCGCCGATCTCGATCTTGCCGACTTTGAAGGAAGCAGCCATTGGCGATTAGCAATTAGCGATTAGCCAGTACATAGGATGCCTTTGCTGATTGCAAATTGCCAATTGCTAACGGCGCACCTTCTCCGGCCGATGGAACATCTCGTGCTCGTTCCGGTCGCGCGCCTGCCTGCGGCGCTGTCCGTCTTTGTACGCCGCCTTCACGAAGCTCGCGAACAGCGGCTGCGGCTCGAGCGGCTTCGATTTGAACTCAGGATGGAACTGGCAGCCGATGAAGTGCGGATGGTCGTCAAGCTCGATGATCTCCACGTACGTCCCGTCCGGTGTCGTACCCGAGATGCGCAGCCCCGCGCCGGTGAGCACGGCTTCGTACTCGCGGTTGAATTCGTAACGATGGCGGTGGCGCTCCGAGATCTCCGTCTCGTTGTTGTAAATCTTTGAGGCGAGCGAGCCGGGCGTGAGCTTGCAGATCCATGCGCCCAGACGCATCGTGCCGCCCAGCTCGTCGATGCCGCGCAGCTCGCGCAGCTTGTAGATCACACGGTGCGCGGTCGAGGGATCGAACTCGCTCGAGTTCGCGCCTTCGAGCCCGCAGACGTTCCTCGCAAACTCGATGCACGCCGTCTGCATGCCCAGGCAGATGCCGAAGTACGGCACCTTCTTCTCGCGCGCGTAGCGGATGGCGTTCAGCATGCCCTCGATGCCGCGCTTCCCGAATCCGCCCGGCACCAATATCCCGTCGAAGCCTTCGAGTTGCGACTCGTACGAACGGTCGCCCTTGTCCTTCGTCTCCAGGCCTTCGGCTTCCACCCACACGACGTTCAGCTTCAAGTTGTGGGCAAGCGCGCCGTGGACGAGCGCCTCTTTCAACGACTTGTACGAGTCCTCATACTCCACATACTTGCCGACGATGCCGATGTTCACTTCATCTTTCGGGTTATAGACGTTGTGGACCAGCGCCTCCCACCTCGTTAGGTTGCGGTCGTTGGCCTGCATGTGCAGGTACTTGAGCGCGAGCGTGTCCACGTTCTCCTTCGCGAACACCAGCGGCACTTCGTAGATCGAGGCCACGTCTTTCGCGGTGATCACGGCGTCTTCTTCCACGTTGCAAAAGAGCGCGATCTTGCCCTTGATGTCTTTAGAGAGGAACCGGTCGGTCCGGCAGAGCAGGATGTCCGGCTGGATCCCGATGCTCAGCAGCTCTTTCACCGAGTGCTGCGTCGGCTTGGTCTTCAGTTCCTGCGCGGCCCCGATCCACGGCACCAGCGTCACGTGGACGAACAGCGTGTTCTCGCGCCCCAGCTCCTGGCGCATCTGCCGGATGGCCTCGATGAACGGCAGTGACTCGATGTCGCCGACGGTGCCGCCGATCTCCACAATGGCGACGTCCACCTCCGCCGACACCTTCTTCATCGCCGCCTTGATCTCGTTCGTGACGTGCGGGATGACCTGCACCGTCTTGCCGAGGTAATCCCCGCGCCGCTCCTTGGCGATGATCTGCTCGTAGATGCGGCCGGTGGTCCAGTTGTTATCGCGCGTGAGCTTGGCGTGGGTGAAGCGCTCGTAGTGTCCGAGGTCGAGGTCGGTCTCGGCGCCGTCGTCGGTCACGAACACCTCGCCGTGCTGGAAAGGCGACATCGTGCCCGGGTCCACGTTGAGATACGGGTCGAACTTCTGCAGGTTGACCTTGAGGCCGCGGCTCTCGAGCAGGCATCCGATGGACGCCGCCGCCAACCCTTTGCCCAGGGAACTGACCACACCGCCGGTCACAAAGATGTACTTAGCCGCCATGAGACGAGCCTCGACGCAGTCTGGAGTTTTTGGAGGGTGGTTCTCCCAGGCGTTGGCTGGACGTTCGAGCCTGGGTGTAACTAGGGTGCACGATTGATTATACAGAGTTTTTGCCGGACGGGAAGACGCGGAGTTGCCAGCGTGGGGTCGCCCGCTAACGCGGGCTCATGTCTCTCGTGACTCTACACACGACTTCCGCCCCGGGCTATTGGCGACCGGCGCCTCGCGCCTGGATCCGTCTCTGACACTGATCCCACTTCGCGCCTGCTTCCTTCGCCACGGGATTCTCCAGCCGAGCAAGACATCGCGGGCTGGCAACGCCTCCGGGCCGAAGGTCACAGCGACCTCGCCCGCGAGCAAGCGCCGGGAAACTCTCGTGGTTCCGCTCTCGTTTCTTGTGCCGCCCAACCGTCCGCGCCCGCTACCACTCCAGGCCCGAAGGGCCGGTCGCCAATGGCCCAGCCCGGCAGGGCTGGGTGACCGTCGAGAAAACGATCCGAGCCCCGAAGGGGCGACACAACGGCTAGCCCCTCGCCTGCCCTCGTGCATCTAAACTGAGTACCCGCACACCATGCGACGTTTCCTCCAATACGCGCTGCTCTTGGCGGTGATGGCCGCCGCCGTTACGTTCGCACAAGAGGCGGCGCGCGGCACGAAGCGCCTCGTCCTCAAAGACGGCTCCTACCAGACGGCCACCAAGTGGGAAGTCAAGGGCGACCGCGTCCGCTACTACTCCGCCGAACGCTCCATGTGGGAGGAGCTGCCCAACGCGATGGTGGACTGGACCGCCACCAAAAACGGGGAGAAGGACCATCCCCGCGGCGTCTCCCGCGAGGTGATGCAGCTCTCCGCCGAGGAAGAAGCCGAGAAGAAAGCGGAAGAAGCGAAGACTCCCCAAGTCGCGCCCGGCCTCAAGCTGCCCTACGACGGTGGCGTCTACCTGCTCGATCCTTTCCATGGCGAGCCATCCCTGGTCGAGATGGTGCAGGACTCGGGCGAGATCAACGCCGACCGCGGCAAGAACATCCTGCGCGCGGCCATCAACCCGTTTGCCTCCGTGAAGCAGAGCATCGAGTTGAAGGGAACGCGCGCCCGCGTCCAGGCCCACGCCGCCCAGCCGGTCTTCTATCTGAACGTCGCGCTGGATAACGCCGATGCTGGCTCGGACGCGAAGAAGCCCGCACCCGATCCCGACCAGTCCCCCGATCGTTTCCGCATCGTCCGCGTACTAGGAAAGAAGAACACCAGGGTGGTCGGCAACCTGAAGATCGCGCTCACCGGCAAGGTGAGCCAGCAAGGGAACTGGGTCGCCGTGCGCCAGGAGCCCGTCTCCGGCGGATGGGTAAAAGTCACGCCCGCCGCGCCGCTCGCGCCCGGCGAGTACGCCATCGTCGAGATGCTCAACCCTAAAGAGATGAACCTGTACGTGTGGGATTTCGGAGTGGACCAGACCGCTCCGCGCAACGACGCCGCCTGGCGTCCCGCCCCGCAGCAGCGCACCGATACCGGCACCACGAAAAGCCCGGTGCTGGACAAGCGCAAGTAGCGTCTTCTGTCTTGCTTACATTCCGAGCGAAGCGAGGAAGCCCGATAACAGGAAGGATCTCTGGTGAGTCCCTGCTAGGTTTTCGCGGAGGTAGGGATCCCTCGCTCCGCTCGGGATGTAAACCAAAGGCAAGAGCACGGACTGGACTTACTTCACCATCCCCTGCTGCGCCACCGCGATGTTGTCGCGCGTCGAGTTCTTCACCATGTACATCATCTCGTCCGCCTGGCGGATGATCTCGTGCGCGCTCTTCGCGTCTTCCGGATACGTCGCCATGCCGATCGAGCAGCGCACGTTGATGTGCAGGTTCTCGTCGTTGAGGAAAGTCGCGCCGCGGAAGCCGTCGCGCAGGCGCTTGGCCACCACCAGGCCGGAATCTTTCCCCGTCTGCGGCAGCAGCACCACGAACTCGTCACCACCGTAGCGAAACGCGAAATCGATGAGCCGCAGTTGCGCCTTGACCTTGAAGCCGATCTCGGCGAGCAGCTTCGAGCCGACGAGATGCCCGTGCGTGTCGTTGACCAGCTTGAAGTGGTCGAGGTCGAGGAAGATCACGGTGAACTGGTAGCCGAAGCGCGCCGAGCGGTAGACCTCCGCCTCGAGCGTCTTATAGAGATGGCGCGCGTTATACAGTCCCGTGACGTCATCCGTGATCGTCAGTTCCTGGATGCGCTCGACCGCGCGCGCGTTATCCACCGCGATGGCGGCGTAATCGCACAGCGCGTGCAGGAAGAACATCTCGTTGTCCGAGAAATTATTGACGTCGCAATTGATGAGCTGGATCACTCCCAGCGTCCGGTGCTTCGACTTCAGCGGGATGCAGATGATCGAGCGCGTCTGCCATTTCGTCATCTCGTCGATGCGCTTGGCAAAACGCGGGTCGGTGTAGACGTCCGGCACGATGAGCGACTCGCCGTGCTTCGCCACCCAGCCGGTAATGCCTTCGCCCACCTTCAGGCGCAGCGCCTTCAGCGTGTCTGCCGCGGGACCAACGGCGATGGCGAAGTAGAGTTCGTCCTTGTTCTCGTCCACCATCAGCAGCGACCACGTGTCCGGCCGGAAGTACTCCGAGATCTTCTCCATGATCGTCTGCAGCACGGAGTCGAGGTTCAACGACGACGTCAGCGCCTTCGCCACGTCGTGGAAGATGGTCAGTTCCTGGAGCTCGCGTCTGCGGTCGGTTCCGGCTGCTTCAGTCATGCCAGGTGCCTGGCGCACAAGGGTCGAGCGAGGGGACGCCAAGTGGCGCGTATTATATGCACGATTTGCTTCCCCAGCAACCAACCCGAGGCCCGAGTTTCGACTTAGGTAACAACCCCTAGTCGCCAAGAAGGACGCGGCAAAGTCCTTGCTCAGGCGGCGCTTACGCCCGTTTTTCCTTTGACTCCCGCGCGCGAACGAACCTATGATGAGCGCGCTTCTACCAAAAATTCCCCCAGCCGAAAAACTCTTTCAGGGAACGCCATCCATGGGCTCGTTCGGCCAAAGATTGCAGCGCGAGCGCGAGATGCGCGGCATCACGCTCGAAGAGATCGCTACCTCCACCAAGATCGGCACGCGCAGCCTGCGCGCGCTCGAAGAGGAAGACTTCGACCAGCTTCCCGGCGGCATCTTCAATAAGGGCTTCGTCCGCGCCTACGCCAAGTATCTCGGCATCGACGAAGAGCAGGCCGTCGCCGACTACCTCACCGCTTCCGGCGAGGACGAGCAGCCGCTGCCCAATCCTTCCGCCAACGTGCAGTCCGAGCACACCACCATCCGCGATGACTCGAGCAGTGGCCCCTGGGTCGCGCTCGCGCTGCTCGCGCTGCTCGGCATGGGCGGCTTCGCCGGATGGCGCTGGTATCAGAACCAGAAGGTCGCGGAACAACCTCCGCCGGCCATCGTCAGCACGCCCGCGCCGCCGCCGGCGCAGGCAGCGACTCCCGCTGCTGACCCGAACGCGCCCGCTTCGCCGGATGCCACCACCACGGGCACGGATTCCGCCGCCGCAGATCCGTCTGCTGCGACCAATGCCAAGGCCACCACGCCCGAACTGAAGCCCGAACTGAAAAAAGATGGTGCCGCCACGCTCGCCGGCGGCTTCCTGCTCGAGGTCCGGGCCAAGCAGGACGCCTGGATCAGCTACACCACCGACGACCAGCCGGCCAAGGAAGTGCAGATGAAGTCCACCGACCACGCCGTTTCCATCCACGCGCAGAAGCGTGTGAAGCTGGTCTTGGGCAACGCCGGCGGCGTCGAGATATCGCACAACGGCAAGGCGCTGCCGCAACTCGGCTCCGAGAACCAGCGCCGCGTCGTCGTCTTCACTCCCGAAGGCATGCAAAGGTAGGCAACATGGCGCGGATGCTCGACCTCATCAAGCAGTCCGCCGTGCCGGCGAACGTCATGCGCTCGGCCGCCAAAGGCGCGCTCGCGCTCTCCTCCGCCGAGATGGTCGAGATCCTCGTCTTCCTCACCACCAATCCCCTCTTCGCCGAGCAAGCCAAGATGACGCTCGCGGCATGGGACGAGCGAGCTTCCATCGCCCTCTGCTCCGACCCGAGCACGGCGTGGGAGGTCCTGCAGTATTTCTGCGCGCCCGAGAACCGCCGGCCGAAGCTCGTCCCCGCGCTGCTCGAGAATCCCTCCGTGCGCGAAGCCACCTTGCAGCAGATGGCGCAAACGCCGCTGCGCGAGATCGTGGACATGATGCTCAAGTCGCCGCGTGTGCGCGCTTCCAAAGACGTCCTGCACGCCCTCGCCACCAACCATCACCTCAGCCGCGAAGAGTACGAAGAGCTCAAAGGCGCGCTCGGCAATCTCGGCGAAGACACCGGCACCTTTGAGGCTTACCAGGGACTCGAAAGCGGCAAGACGCAGTACGAGATCGACCACGCCGCCGAGATCGCCGCCGAAGAAGGCAAGGCCTTCGAGCTCGTGGGCGGTTCCCTCGAAGACGAAGAAGACATGGCCGCTGCCAGGGCCGCCGAAGCCGCGGAGGCAACCGCCACCCCTGCTGCCACAGCCGCCGCCACCGCTCCGGCGCTCGACGAGACCACGCAGAAGATGCGCGTCGCCGAGCAGAAAGTCCGCGAACGGCAATCCACTCTGCAGAAGCTCGCCAAGATGAGCGTGGGCGAGCGCGTGCAGCAGGCGATGAAGGGCTCCAAGGACGAGCGCTACATCCTCATCCGCGACGGCTCGAAGGTCGTCTCCGGCGCGGTGCTGCAATCCCCCAAGCTCTCCGACGCCGAAGTCGAGACCTTTGCCGGCATGAAGAACGTTCAGGAGAGCGTGTTGCGCGAGATCGCGCGCAATCGCAAGTTCATCAAGAACTATGGCGTGGTGCGGCAACTGGTGAACAATCCGCGCACGCCCATCGACATTGGACTGCCCCTGCAGAACCATCTGCTGGTCAACGACCTGAAGGCGCTCTCGATGAACAAGAACATCGGCGACACGCTGCGCAAAGCCGCGCTCAAGAAATACAAGGAGAAGTCCGCGCCCGCGGGCGGTAAGAAGAGCGAGTAAGCCTCCTGCTTCTTCTTGCTGGTTCCAATACCACAGACAACTGGCGGGCGCGCGCCACTCTCTATACAATGGCTGCCCTGATGGCGGTGCAGGCGGTCGCGAGGACGCCCATCGAGTGACGACCCACAAAGTAAAGACCGACGAGATCCATGACATCCTCAAGGACGCGAAGATCATCGCCGTTGTGGGCCTGTCCTCGAGCCCGCTGCGTCCCAGCTACGGCGTGGCTGCTTACCTCCAGCATCACGGATACCGCATCATCCCCGTGAACCCGACCATCAAGGGCGCGCTCGGCGAAAAGGCCTACGCCACGCTCGCGGACGTCCCCGAGAAGATCGACATCGTCGACGTCTTTCGCCGCTCCGACGCTGTCCCCGAAGTCGTCGCCGAAGCCATCAAGCTCAAAGTCCCCGCCATCTGGATGCAGGAAGACGTGGTCCACGAAGAGGCCGCCAAGAAAGCGCGCAAGGCGGGCATCAAGGTCGTGATGGACAAGTGCATCCTCAAGGAACACCGCGCGCGCTTCCTCTAGGCCCCCTTCACCTCAAGGGTCATGCTGAGGAGCGTGGCGAGCGGTCGCTTTCTCCGGACCGCGAGTAGTGACGAAGCATCTCGGTTTCCCGACCTTATCCTTCTGCCTTCCGCTGCGGCGAGAAGCTCGCCTAGATCCCCCGCGTCCACTCCAGAATCTGTCTCGCCACCCGCTCTGCCGACGGCGGATCGTAGTTGCTGAGCACGACGACCACGAACCCGGCGCGCGCATCGGCTTCGAGCGCCGCGTTCACACCCGGCGCGCCACCGGCGATGCCCAGGCCGGGACTCGGAGGCCCGAACTTGCCGCTTTCGAGCGCCGCCGCAAACTTCACCAGGTCGGGAGCGGTGGAATATCCGCCGCCCGCCGAGCTGCCGCGTGCCGGACGCGTCGCGCGATTGTTCACCCACTCTTTCCCGTCGCCGGCTTGCTTGGTGTATCCCTCGGCGCGGTTCGCTACGTTTTGCTCGGTGAAGTAGTAATCGGTGTCCGTCATTCCGGCAGGCACGAAGATGTGCTGCTTCACGTAGTCGTAGTAACTCTGGCCGGCGACCTTCTCGAGGATGAGTCCGAGCACTACATAGCCGCCATTGGAATAGTGATTCGACGTTCCCGGCGGGAACAGCAGCGGCTTATCGGCGAATAGCGGCAGGTAATCGGCGAGCGTGCGCAGCTTGTCTTTCGGAGCCGCCAGGTAGCGGTCGCCGAAAAAGTCTCCGATGCCCGAGGTCATGTCGAGCAGCTGGCGGACGGTCACCTTCTGCGCCGCTTCTTTGTTTGGATAATCCGGCAGGAACTTAGCGATGGTGTCGTCGAGCGAGAGCTTGCCCTCGCTCGCCAGGCCTTCGATGGAGAGCCGCGTAAAGACCTTGTTGATGGACCCAAGGTTGAATTTCGTGTCGATGCGACTCGGCGTCCTGGCCGGTTTGTCGGCGTATCCGTACGCGTGCTCGAAGATGGTCTTGCCCTTGCGCACCACCAGCACCACGCCGGAGAATTCGTCGCGCTTGCTGGCGTCGTCAAGGTAGCCGGTGAGCTGGCGCTGGAAGGCGTCTTCGTTCGTTGGCGCCGGACCGCTCGTCGCAGCAGATGGCGCGCCGCCAGCGCGAGGAGCGCCGAGCTCGATGCGCAATCCCATCAGCTTGTTCGGCGGTTGCGGATCGAACAGGAAACTCACCGCGACGGTCTCGCCGTTGCCGGCCCGCATCTCCGCCGTGACGGACTGCTTTTCGAGGGAGAGCTCTACGTCCGCGATTTCCACCAGCTTCAGGCTCTTCAAGTCGGCGTGCATCGAGCGATAGCGCTCCAACCGTTCGGCCATCGGACGCTGCTGCAAGCTCGCGTCCGCCATGTGGGCGGTAAGGTATGCCGACATCTTCGCGTCGTCGCCGCTGTTGAAGGCCTCGACGTACGCGTCGATGCTCTGTTTGTACTGCGCTTCGCGGTCCGCTTGCCCGAATGCGGCCGCGGTGCAAAGCAGGAGGATGGCGAGGGTCGAAAAGCGCAACAGGCGTGCATTCATCCGGCGTTGGACGACTGACATGTCAACAAGTTAGCAGGTCGCTCTCATTCCGCTAGCAGGTTGTTGCGCCCGGATCAGGATGACCGTCTCCTCATCATGCTGCGGCCGTGAGCACGTCCATCTCGCCGGCGTTGGAACGGCGCGTGCCGGCCCGGCCGGCGGTATCTAAGTAGATCAACAATGGACCACGACGCTTCCTTTCTTGTCAGGCGAAGCGGCAGACGTTCATCCCGCCAAAACAGTCGCGCTCCGCAGCGCCTTCCGGTAGACTTCCGTCCTCCCGCAACCGGTGGCGGAGGCAGAATGGCCTTTGGGCTGAAGATACGTCAGGAGTCAGAGGGGATCACGGTACTGGAACTGGAAGGCCGCATCCTGGTGTCCGGATCCAGCCAGCAGTTGCACACAGCCGTGCGCGAGCAGCTCGCCCAGGGCGCGCGCAAGCTCGTTCTGCACCTGGCTGGCGTCAGCTACGTGGACTCGAGCGGCGTCGGCGAGATCGTCAGCGCCTACAGCGCCGCCCGCGAATCGGGCGGGGAACTGCGCCTCGCCGCCGTTACCCCCAAGGTCCGCGACCTGATGATGATGACCAACCTCAACCGCGTCTTCGACCTCAACCAGAGCGAAGCCGAGGCCATCGCGTCGTTTAAGAACTGACTGTTCGCCCGCTGAGGGTGCTGAAAGCCGTGGAATGACACGGTCCCGAAATCTCAATACACTCAGTCTCATGCCCGACTACAAATGGAAGCCGATTGAGCCTCTCTCCGATGAAGAAAGGAAGATTGACTTGGCTACTATGCCTCTATACGAGACATGGAGAGCCTCGAAGAAACGTCTCGAGGAGTCGAGCCCGGCCCAGCTAGCGGACTTTAATAAGCGCTTGATCCGCCGACTGAGCGTGGAGACTGGCATCTTGGAGCGCCTCTATGACCTGGACAGAGGAACCACGGAAGCGCTGGTCGCGTACGGCTTCGCGGAGGATCTCGTATCGCACTCCAGCACCAACATCGAGCCATCCCGTCTTATCGACATCCTTCACGACCAAGAGGCAGCGGTACAGCTGGTTATCGATTGCGTTGCCAAGAATCGCGAACTGACGAAGGGAATTATCCACGAGCTCCATGCCATCCTAACTCGGCATCAAGACATGACGATGGCAGCAGATCAGTTTGGTAATCGGCGGGAGATACCGCTACTCAAAGGGAAATTCAAGGAGCAACCGAACAATCCCAAGCGCCAGGATGGAACGCTCCATGAGTATTGCCCACCTGTTCAGGTGGAATCGGAGATCGACAACCTGCTTGCGTGGCTGCCCGGGTATGGGAATGACGATCCCATTACCGTGGCAGCTTGGTTTCATCACCGCTTTACGCAGATACATCCCTACCAAGATGGGAATGGCCGGGTAGCTCGCGCGCTCACGACCTTGATTCTCCTCCGCGCTGATCTCCTTCCGCTGGTCGTAGACCGTGACCTTCGGACCGAATACATCAAGGCTCTGGAGATGGCCGACCACTTCCAACTGTCGGTGCTCGCAGAAATATTCTCAAGATTGGAGCGCAAAGCGATTCTCCAGGCTCTCAGTGTTGACGCAGACTCCGACATGTCCCACCAGATGAGCTTGACTTCTGCCGTCATCGAGTCTCTTGCAGACAAATTTGGGAAACGACGCGTCCGAAAGCTGGCAGAGCTTCGCCAAGTGAACTCAATTGCTCAGGAACTGAGAACGAGAGCACGGACTGTCTTGGAGCAATATGTTACGGAGCTTCGGGGAACACTTGAGGAAGTAGGCGAGCCAGATGTCCACATTGTGAACGGTGGCCCCGATCGAGGGAACGCCCACTGGTACAGGTTTGAAGTGGTGCAGTCCGCAAAGGAAGCCGGCAAATTTGCCAACTTCGACGAGGATCATTACTTCATCAAGAGCTCCATTCGTGTTGGAAGAGAACGCATGATTTTCGTTGTTTCGTTTCATCATGTGGGAAGAGAGATAACAGGCATCATGGAGGCCACCGCATTTTCACGGTTAGAGTCCTACGAGGATTCAGAGGACCGCGAATCTGTATCCGAGAGATTCTCTTTATGCTCCGTCGAGCCGTTTGTTTTTACGTACAAGACCAAGACGAGTGAAATTGCCGATGCCTTTGGCAGGTGGCTTGATGCGGCCCTGGCAGTCGCTGTGAAGGAATATGGCGATCAGTTGTAACGGACAGCCTACCCAGACCGTGAGTACCCCACCCTCGTTGGTGTTGCTCGGGTGGGAAGAAGGATTTAGCGCGCTTTTCACTTGACGAGCGAGGTATGTTCGCTTATTATTCGCCTATGCAGGAACGCCTAGTCGGCTCCTGTTTAGCTCTTTGATAGCTTTCTGCACCGCGGCGGCAAAGGGAATCGACCAGAGATCCAGGTTAAGCGACCGGGATTCGATTGGGATTCAATTGGGATTCGACTGGGATTCCTTCGGGATTAGGTTTATCCCTATCTCATTGCAAATACAAGGAATAGAAGCGATTCCGCAGAGAACACGCCCTAGGGGAAGGGGGTGGGTGCCTAACCTCTAACCCTTCGGCCTCTTTGCCAGCTCGGCGCGGCGGTGCGCGATCTCTGCCATGATCTCGCGCCAGCGCTTTTCCCGGCCTTCGTTGGTGGGTTGGTAGTAGCGGCGATCGGCGAGTGATTCGGGCAGGCACTGCATGTCCGCGACCTTCTCCTCGAGCGAGTGCGCGTACTGGTAGCCCTTGCCGTAGCCCACGGACTTCATGAATCCCGTGGGAGCATTGCGCAGGTGCAGCGGGACGGGCTGCTGCGCGGTCCGCTCCACGTCTTCGAGGACGGCGCCGTAGGCGGTGTAGAGCGCGTTCGATTTCGGCGCGAGCGCGAGATAGACGACCGCCTGGCCGAGCGCGAGCGCGCCTTCGGGCATGCCGAGGAAGTCGATGGCGTCGCGCGCGGCCAGCGTGACGGCGAGCGCCTGCGGGTCGGCGAGGCCGATGTCTTCCACCGCCATGCGGACGACGCGGCGCGCGACGTAGAGCGGGTCCTCGCCGGCCTCGAGCATGCGTCCCAGCCAATAGAGCGAGGCGTCGGCGTCGGAGTTGCGCACCGACTTGTGCAGCGCGGAGATGAGGTTGTAGTGCTCCTCGCCGCTCTTGTCGTACAGCAGGATGCGCTTCTGCACCGCGTCCTGCACCAGCTCGGGAGTGATGATCGCCGTGGGTAGCCCACCCGAGGTGGTTTTGCTGGGGTGCGAGGAATTCGGCTGGGAGGTAGAAACCGCGGTATTTGCCGCGACCTCGAGCACGTTGTATCCGCTGCGCGCGTCCCCGGAGCTGTAGCTGGCGATGGTGCGCAGCACCTCGTCGGAGGCGGTGGCGTTCAGCTCGCCGAGTCCGCGCTCTTTGTCCGCGAGCGCGCGCTCGAGCAGCTCGACGATCTGGTCTTCGGAGAGCGCGTTCAGGATGTAGACGCGCATGCGCGAGAGCAGCGCGGAGATGATCTCGAACGAGGGGTTCTCGGTGGTCGCGCCGATGAGCCGGATGTTGCCCTTCTCCACGTGAGGAAGGAACGCATCCTGCTGCGCTTTATTGAAGCGGTGGATCTCGTCCACGAACACGATGGTGCGGGTGCCGTAAGCGCGCGCCTTCTCGGCCTGCGCCATCACTTCCTTGATCTCCTTGATGCCGGAGAGCACGGCGGAGAATTCGAGGAACTCGGCGTGGCTGGCGCGCGCGATGATGTGCGCCAACGTTGTTTTCCCGGTGCCGGGCGGCCCCCAGAAGAGGATGGAGCCGGTGTCGTCGCGCTCGATGGCCACGCGCAGCGGCTTGCCCGGGCCGAGGACCTGCTCCTGTCCGATGAACTCGTCGAGCGTGCGCGGACGCATGCGGTCGGCCAGCGGACGCGACTTGTCCACCGCGCCGGCGTCCGGGATGGGAGCGAAGAGGCTCATGAGCTTCTTTGCCGGGAGATCTCGTAGAGCAGGATGGAAGTCGCGACGCCGGCGTTGAGCGATTCGACCTTCGGAGAGTGCGGGACCATCAGCGTCTCGTCGAGTTCGCGGGAAACCTCGCGCGGCAAGCCCGCGCCTTCGCTGCCGATGAAGAGTGCGAGCGGCGCGGTGAGGTCGGCTTCGGTGGCGGGCGTCCCTTTGTGCGAGGACGTCCCCACGATGCGCAGGCCGCGCTCGCGGAGTCGCTTCACCGCGTCGCCGGATTCGACGCGCAGCACCGGCAAGCGGAACAGCGACCCGGCCGCGGCGCGGATGACCTTCGCGTTCAGATGGCTCACGGTCTTTTCCGCGGTGAGCACGCCGGTCGCGCCGAAGGCTTCGGCCGAGCGGAGGATGGTGCCGAGATTCCCGGGGTCCTGCAGGCCCGCGGCGACGATGACGAGCGGCGCGGGGCCGGCAACGGCATCGTCGAAGGAAAAGTCTTTCAGCTTGACCAGCGCGGCGACGCCTTGCGGCGTCTCCGTGGCGACGGCGCTTTGGAAGACGCCGTCGGGAAGGAGGAAGGTTTCGGCGTGGCTGGAGATCTGCGGCAGCAGCTTCTCGATGCGCGGCTCGGCAGACTCGGCGAAGAAGACGGACTTGAAGCGCAGTCCGGAGCGGATGGCTTCTTCGATGACCCGCACGCTCTCAATGGCGATGAAGCCGTCTTCTGTTTGCTCGGCGCGCGAGAACGCTTTGCGCAGTCCCTGGACGGTGCCGTTGGAACTGCTGGCGATCTTGCGCAAGCGGCTGCGGTCGGTCGTGGGCACGGGGAACTCCCTCAGGAAACACGAACGTCAATTCTACGCTGGGCGAGTTTCCGGTATCCCACCCAGGCAAAACCGGAGCGCCGGACTTGTGAGAAGGGAAAGTGGTATGGTACGTTTCGCGATTCGGGAGGCCTTGCAATGGGAGCGATGCCGAACGCAGGGTTCTTCAGAGGACGCGGATTGCCAGCCGAGATCATCAAGATCAATCCGAACCAACCGGAAGCCAAGCTGGTGACGTACGTGGCCGAGCGCATCCGCGCGGGCCAGGTGACCGGCATGCCGACGGACACGTTCTACGGCCTCGCCGCCGATCCGCTGAACCTGCGCGCCGTGGACAAGATCTATGAAGTGAAATCGCGCTCGCGGCACAAGCCGCTCTCGCTGCTGATCGAGAGCGTGGACCAGGCAGAGGAGCTCGCGCGTCCGCAGAGCGACGTGTTCTACCTGCTGGCGCGCAAGTTCTGGCCCGGGCCGCTGACGATGATCGTGAAAGCGGCGTCGGGATTGCCGCTCCGGGTCACGGCCAATACCGGCAACGTGGCGCTGCGTGTGCCCGCGGCGGAGATACCGCTGGCGGTCATCCGCGCGGCGAAGGTGCCAATCACGGCGACCTCCGCCAACCTTTCCGGCGCGAAAGAGTGCACGACCGCGAAGGGCGTGCAGGAGCAGCTCGGCGACCGCATCCCCATCATCGTGGATGGCGGCGTGTCGCCACGCTCGGTGGCCTCGACCATCGTGGACCTCACCGACGCGGACGGCCGCTGGAGCGTGCAGCGCGAAGGCGCCATCACGCGGCAGGAGTTGCTCGACCTTTTAGGTGACGCGTGAACGGAGACGCGTAAAGCGTGAGCCGTTCGTCCGCCGCAGCCGGTCCTAAAGAACGCAGCGCGCTTCGCTGGCTGCTTTGGGCCGCGCTGGCTGCGTTCCTGGCCTACGCGGGCGTGACTTACGCGCGCGTCGTCCGCCAATCGCGGGTGGATGACGCGCGTCCTGCCGACGCGGTGATCGTGTTCGGCGCGGCGCAGTATTCCGGGCATCCTTCGCCGGTGTTCAAGGCGCGCCTCGACCACGGCTACGACCTGTTCCGGCGCAAGCTCGCGCCCGTGGTCATCACGACCGGCGGACAGGGAGGCGATCCGAAATTCAGCGAGGGCGGCGTGGGGCGCGACTACCTGGTCGCGCGCGGCATCCCCGACCAAGCGCTCATCGCCGAGACGCAGAGCGATGACACCAGCGAATCGGTGGCGCGCGTGGCCGCCATCATGCAGCGCAACGGCATGCGGACCTGCATCGCGGTGAGCGATCCCTATCATCTCTATAGGATCCGCAGGATGCTGGAGCGCGAAGGCGTGGCGGTGTACACGTCGCCGCGTCCGCAAGGCAAGCCGCAAGGCTGGTGGTCGCGCAACCTCGCCGTGCTGCGCGAGGTGGTGAGCTACATGGCGTGGCGGGCGGGGCTGACGTAGATCAAGCTATCTCCCGGCAAATTCTTTCTTGAGTGCTTCGAGCTCTGCGCCGCGGTATTCCTTCAGCACTCGACCAGAAGGAACAGCGACCTCGTAGAAGCGTTCGTCGGCTCGGTTCGGCTCGCAGAAAGTGGATAACGGGTGGAGCTCGGCGGACAACACGATCGTGTGTGTGCTGCTCCAGCCGAGCAACATCAGGTTTGAATCTCCCAGCTTGAACTTGCACCGGAACGGTTTCAGGTAATCTTTTTCCGCCGAGATTGTGACGTCGTAGAAGACCCCTTTTTGTGCATCGTAAACGTCGATACTCCATTGTCCGGCGGCGCCGCCTCCGGTCAGGTTGTAAGCGAAATAGGTCGAATCAGGTGACCACTGAAGGTCGCCACTCGGGCCTATGTCGGAGTATCTACGCAGTCGCTTCAACTTTCCTCGGGTCGCCAGATAGAGGTCCGTACCGCCGTCCTCCCGGTCCTCCTTGATACAGGCGGCGTGGGACATATCGGGCGCTGCTACGGAGAAGTTGTTCGCGGCAACCTCGATGACCTTGATCTTGTCGCAAGCCGCGGTCGGATCGAAGGGCGGCACCAACGCGAGGATGCGCACCGACCCGCCAGAACCGCCTTCGAGCTTCGCCGCGCCGACCACGACGGTTGCGCCGGTCGCGGGGACGCGGTCGAGGTTGGTGGAGTTCTCCAGGTGATAGACGTTGTGCTTCGCGGTGTAGGCGTGCACGGGATAGTCGGCTGACATCCCGACGTCGACCGACAGCGTGTCGACGCCGAGCCCGAAGACGCCGCGCTTCTCCACGAGGAACTGCGCGGCCGCGAGCGAGTAGCCAGGGAAGTGCATGGTGCCCTTGGCGTCGGCGTTGCGATAGTCCTGCATCGAGTCCCACTTCGCCGCCCAGCCGGTGTGGACCTCGACCACGGCCCCGCGCGGGATGTTGCCGTGCTTCTTCTCCCACGCGGTGATGTCGGCGACGGTGAGCGCGTAGTCGGCGTTGGCAGCGCTCTGCTTCGCGATGTCGATGACGACGAGCGGAGCGACGAGATGGTCAGCGGGGATCTGGTCGACCGTCCAACCGTTCTTCGAGAAGTGCGCGGGTGCGTCGATGTGGGTGGAGAAGTGCTCCTGCATCGAGATGTAGCGCGTGAAGTATCCGTTCTTGTCGAACGTGGCGAGGTCGCGCGCGTCGAAGGGACGCTTCTCGGTGCCTTCCCAGTCGGGGGATTTCGGGCCGAGGGTGTGGGTGAGGTCGACGACCGTGGGTTTCTGCTGCGCGAATGGTTGCGCAACCAAAACCAAGAGGACGACAAGCGTTGCTGGAGTCACAGCCAGAGCTTGAAACGCAGAGGTCGCAAAGCAAGGGCGAGTTCGCTGAGGGCGGTTCACGGTCGGTTCAAGTCGGCGTCGCGGACTTGAAGGCGCTTGAGCGCGAAGCTGAACCAGAGCGAATTGGCGCCGTTGTAGTCGGCGGCGCGCTCTTGCTGGTCGAAGCCGTCGCGGGTCGCGCGGACCTTGCAGCGGTCGCAGGGTTGTTCGAGCGGGATCTCGTAGCGGCCGAGGTAGCGCGTCTGCATCTGCGCGACGACCTTGCCAGCGGAATCGACGACGGAGACCATGGTGCGGCCGAGCGGCCAGCCGCCTTCGTCGGTGACGACGCCCTGGATCTTGCCTCTGGGCGGCGCGCCTTCGTCGGGGCCGTTGTAGCCGGGACCGCGCAGCGGACGTCCGCCGAATTGTCCGGTCAGCTTGCCGCGCTCGAGCGTGAGCACGCCGTTGACGAGGACATACTCGATGCCTTTCGCGGGACGGTTCGGGTCCTCGAAGGTCGCGACGTCAATGACGTTCTCGGGATCGAAGATGGTGACGTCGGCGAAGTAGTCCTGCTTGAGCAGGCCCCGGTTGCGGAGCTTCACGCGCTGGGCGGCGAGCGAAGTCATTTTGCGGATGGCGTCCTCGAGGCGCAAGACGTGCTCCTCGCGCACATATTTTCCGAGGATCCGCGGGAAGGCGCCCCACGCGCGGGGATGCGATTTGGATTCGCTGAGCGGGCCGGTGACGTTGACGCCGCCGTAGTCGGTGTCCACCGCGACCCAGGGCTGCTGCATGGCGAGGCGGACATCCTCTTCCGCCATGGAGAAGTAGACGGCGCCGGTGTTGTCGCGATCGGCGATGACGAAATCGATGAGCGCGTCGAGCGGGTCCTTGTTCTGGTCCTTGGCGATCTGGGCGACGGTCTGGCCTTCGTACTTCTTGAGCTCGGGATTGAGCACTGAGGTGACGAGGATGCCGGCTGGTCCGCCGGTACCGCGCCACATGTTCTCGATCTTGTTGCCCGGTCCCATGAGTTCGTCACGGACCTGCTTGCGGACGGCGGGGTCCTGCAGGCGCTTGACGAATTGCTCCTCGCCGCCCGCATGGAAGCT
The DNA here is from genome assembly GCA_016185395.1 of Candidatus Korobacter versatilis. Taxonomy (GTDB): domain Bacteria; phylum Acidobacteriota; class Terriglobia; order Terriglobales; family Acidobacteriaceae; genus JACPNR01. The sequence goes on along the minus strand of JACPNR010000009.1, from coordinate 343,019 downwards.
GGGCGGGATGGTGGCGCCGAGCGAGGTCGCCGACGCGACGTAAGGATACTGGTCGGCGGTGACGTCGAGCCCTTCGGCGCGTGCCTGCTCGACCTTGGCGATGACCTGGCGCATCTTGCCCCAGTTCTGGCGGCCGGAGACCTTGAAGTGCCAGATCTCGACGGGGATGTTCGCCTCGCGGCCGATGCGGAAGGCTTCGTCGAGCGCCTGCAGCTCGGTGTCGCCCTCGTTGCGGATGTGCGAGGAGTAAATGCCGCCGTGCTTCGAGGCGGCCTTAGCGAGCGCGATGAGTTCTTCGGTGTTGGCGTAGTTGGCGGGCGCGTAGATGAGGGAGGTGGAGAGGCCGAGGGCGCCATCGTACATGGCGTCTTCCACGTACTCGACCATCTGCTTGAGTTCTTCGCCGGTGGGCGGCCGGTTCTCCTTGCCGAGGACGACCTCGCGCACCTGCGTGGCGCCGACGAAGGTCCCGATGTTGACCGCCGAGCCTTGCTTCTCGAGGCGCTTGAAGTAGTCGGCGAGCGTGCGCCAGTCCACAGTGAGCTTGAAGTGCTCGAGGAAATCTTTGCCTTCGTTGATGGTGAAGTCGTTCTGCGGCGCGATGGACTCGCCCTCGCCGGTGATCTCGGTGGTGATGCCCTGGGTGATCTTGGAGAAGACGGTCTTGTCGATGAGCACGCCGGTCTCGGACTGGCCGAGCATATCAATGAACCCGGGGGCGACGACGAGTCCCTTGGCGTCGATGGTGCGCTTGGCGGTGACGTCTGCGCCGGCGCGTCCGATGAACGCGATGCGGTCGCCGATGATGCCGAGGTCGGCGTAAAACCACGGGTTGCCGCTGCCGTCGACGACCTTGCCGTTGCGGATGAGGACGTCGTACTGCGGCGTTTGTCCGACGGCGCAGACGGAGGCGAGGAGCAGCGCGATGAGGACGAGCTTTTTCATGCGAATCATCCTTGAGGGAAGCAAGGTACATCATGGAAGGGCATCCCGCCTAGAAGGCGGGGGCTTCTACGGTTGTTGTGGCATTGGGCGATTTCGGCAAAGTCAGAGGCAGGGCGTCATTTTGCCGGTGGTGCGGGCGTGCCTTTGATGTAGCGGTCGTACCACTGCACGTAGCGGTCCAGCCGATGGCGTTTGAAGCTGGGGCGCTTGATGCCGTGGAACTCGCCGGGATAGACGACGAGTTCGCTGGGGACGTTGAGTTGGCGGAGCGCCTGGTACATCTGCTCGCCGCCGATGAGGGGCACGTTGAAATCCTTGTCGCCGCCGAGGAAGAGCGTGGGCGTCTTGATGCGGTCGGCGTGGAGGAATGGACTGAGACGCTGCCAGAGGCCGGTGGCCTTCCACGGCTCGCCGAGTTCGAGGGTGTACTGGGTGACGTACTCGTCCACGCCATACATCGCAAGGGTGAGCGCGGAGCCGGCGCCGCTGGTGGCCGCCTTAAAGCGCTGGTCGCCGGCGATGATGTAGTCGGTGAGGATGCCGCCGTAGCTCCATCCGCCGACGCCGAGCTTGGCGGGATCGGCGAGGCCGGTCTTTATTTCGTGATCCACAGCGCCCAGGAGGTCGATGACTTCTTTGTGTCCCCAGTCGGCGTAGATGGCGCGCTGATAGGCGGCGCCGCGTCCGCTGCTGCCGCGGTAGTTGGCGGCGATTACGGCGTATCCGTTGGCGGCGAAGAGCTGCCAGTCGAAGCGGAACTCGTGCTGGTCCTGGCCGTCGGGACCGCCGTGGATGCGGAGCAGCGTGGGCAGCTTTTGCCCCGAGCCGGCGGGCTTGGTGATGAGTCCATGGACCTCCGTGCCGTCGCTCGAGCGCGAGGTGAAGTCCTCGACGGCGGCGAACTGGACCTCGCGCAGCCACTTGTCGTTCTGGTGGGAGAGCGGGCGCGATCGGCCGTTTTCGATGGCGACGACTTCGTCGGGCGCGATGTCGCTGGAGACGAGCGCGGCGAAGGCGCCGTCTTTTGCGTTTCCGGCGGAGATGCTGGAGACGGTGAGCGCGCCACGCAACAGCGGCGTGGACTTCCCGGTAGCGACGTCGAAGGTGATGGGCAGGACGGTGCGGTCGTCTTCCAAGACGACGGAGATGGATTTGCCGTCGGCGGACCACTGCGGGCCGAACTGGCTGCGGTCGAGCGCGCGGCCGAGCTCTTTCGCGTTTCCGTTCAGGTCGCCGCCGTTCACACTAACGACGGCAAGCGCGCGCTGGTCGTAGGCGTAGTACTTCGGGTCAGGCTGGCCGGCGAGGTAGGCGACGCGGGTGGAGTCCGGACTCCAGGCGAGCGGACTCGCGGTTAGCGGCGAGTTGTCTTGCCCGATCGAGGTGGTGAGCTACTTCGCCTGCGCTCCGGCGCGCGGCTCGATGGCGAACACGTCCCAGTCATCGCCGCGGTCGGGATCGGCGGGGTGGCGCTTGGAGACGAAGGCGATCCACTTTCCGTCCGGCGACCACGCGGGCAGGACCTCGTCGTGCTCGCCGGGAGTGAGCAGCTCGGCCTTGCGCGTTTCGATGTCGACGATGTAAAGGTGGCTGCGCTTGCGCGTGAGGTAGCCGGAGATGTCTTCCTTGAACTTGTAGCGCGTGACCTCGATGGGCTTGGGTTTCTTGTCCTTGAGCGGGCAGCCTTCGTCCGCTTCCTTTGCTGGTGTGGAGGCGGCGGTGGAGTCATCGCCGGACTTGGGCTTGGTGGCGTCGGGAGTGGGCTGGGGCTTCTCCGGCTTCATCTCGTCAGGATCGTCCTCGACGACGAGGACGAGATGCTTGCCGTCGGGCGCCCAGGCGAAGTCGTCGATGTCGCGGCGGAACTTGGTGACGGCCGCGGCCTCACCGCCGCCGCTTCCCATGGGAAGCAGCCAGAGCTGCGACTTCTCGCACGCGTCGGAGCGGGGAGAGAGGAAGGCGAGCTGGCGACCGTCGGCGCTCCAGCGCGGCGTGCTCTCGCCTTCGTCGCTGAAGGTGAGCTGGCGTTCCTGCTTGCCGTCCCAACTGGCGAGCCAGATGTGGCTGACGTTCTTGTCTTTCTTCACGTCCACGGTGCTGACGGTGTATGCGACCCAGTCTCCGTTGGGCGAGCGCTGCGGATCGCTGACGGTGCGGAGCTGGTACAGGTCGTCGAGACGCAGCGGGCGTTTGGCGGCCGGGGCGGCGGCGGCGTTCTGGGCGAAGGAAGAGACGGCGAGCAGCAGGGCCAGGAGGGCGGTTCGCATAGGGCGACGAGGATAGCAAATCGCGTCGTTCGGGGAAGCGCCGGAAGTATAATCCGCGCGTCTTTATTAACTCTTGGAGGTCGAACATGGACATCGGCGAAGAACGGCAAAAAGTGGTGGCATTGATGACGGCGGTGCTGCTCTCCGGCAAGACGGTGGGCACAGGAGCGAAGGCGCAGAAGGAGATCGACGCAGCGGTCGAGACGGCGCACCGGATATGGAGCTCGGTGAAGTGGCACGAGACGGAGCAGGCGAAGAAGCTGGCGGCTTCGTCGGCGCGCTAGTAGAGACAGAGCACGAGGGCGAAGAAGGCTGCTGCGGCGGTGCTGAGCAGGTTCACGGCGTCATTGTTGAGCCAGACTCTGTTCATCCAAACCTTGCCCTCCAGCGTGGCGCCGAGCAGGCTGTCGAGGAAGGTGGCGAGCACGGCGGCGATGGTGACGCGGGTGGTGGCGCCGCGCGGAAGCGCGCCAATGACCGCCGCCAAGGAGCAGACGGCGGCGGCCGAAACGATGGCGGAGACGACGCCGAGGAGGCTAATGCCGCCATCGGTCCCCGGCGCGACGCGGCGCCCGTTGGTGATCAACACGGTCTTGCCGCCGAAGGCCTTTCCCAGTTCGCTCGAGCAGGTGTCGGCGGCGGCTTCCGCCAGGACGGCGATGGCGCAGCAGAGGGCGAGGGGCGGGAGCGGCAGCAAGAGCGCGTAGGCCGCCAGCCCGACGTTCGCAACTACCTGGGGAGCGTCCCGCCCATGACCCGGTTCCGCGATGCCACGGGCCGCCTTTCGGCCGTTGCCGGCCCGGGTCGCGGCCCACGTCAGAACGAAAACGAAGAGCAGTACGGCAAAACCCCGCCATCCTCTTTCTAGAGTCCCGCCAGCCAAATAAAAGGTGAAGGCAATGGCAAAGCCGGCGAGTGCTCCAGAGGCGTTTACCCCCCTCAAAAGCCATGCGATGAGCGCAAAAAGGGCAGATATGGCCGCAGAAAGGGCGATGTTCCCGAATGGTAAACGGGGGCCGAAATACAGGATGAAGGCGGCGGGAGCAAAACCTATAATCACAGCCCAGGCCTGATAGGAAGCGGCCCGAGACGGCTTGCGCGAGGTAGCGGAGGCGGCAGTTGGTGGCGGCACGGGCGTGAGTGCCACGCATCCTAGCAGAGGACCCCTGAGACATCGTTCTAGAACATCGCCCTAGCGCCCGGCAGTCTGCCGAGCGAAGACTGAAAAGCAGAAGGTGGAACCCATGGCTGCGTCCGTGTGGACTGGCTATTTGACGTTTGGACTTATCTCGATGCCGGTGCGGCTGTTCTCAGGCGCGCGCGGCAGCCGGGTGTCGTTCAACATGCTGCACCGCGAGGACCACGCGCGCGTGAGGCAGCAGATGGTCTGCTCGGAGGACGGCAAGGTGATCTCCCGGGACGAGATCGTGAAGGGCTACGAGTTCCGCAAGGGCGAGTACGTGGTGATCGAGCCGGACGAGATCAAGAAGATCGAGCCGAAGACGGCGAAGGCGATGGAGATACTGGAGTTCGTCCCCGCCGGCCAGATCGATCCGCTGTACTTCGAGTCGTCGTACTACCTGATGCCGGAAGAGGCAGGGAAGCGTCCCTACGCGCTGCTGCAGAAGGCGCTGGAGGAGAGTGAGTACGTGGCCATCGCGAAGCTGGCGATGCACAACCGCGAGTACACCGTGTTCCTGCGTCCGTACAAACACGGGATGATGCTGCACACGATGTATTACAAGGACGAAGTCCGCGAGGTCGAGGGCTTTGACGATGCGACCAAAGACGTCCAGGTCAAAGAGGCCGAGGTGAAAGTGGCGCACCAGCTCATCGAGGCGCTCGCCGCCGATTGGGACCCGAAGAAGTATTACGACACCTTCGAAGAGAACCTGAAGCAGCTGATCAAGGCGCGTCTGGAGGGCAAGGAAGTGATCCCCATCGACCGTGCGGCGAAGCCCGGCAAGGTGGTGGACCTGATGGCGGCGCTCAAGCAGAGCCTGGACCAGATGGAGAAGAAGAAGCCGCAGCGGGTGGAAGCGGCGCAGGCGGAGTCGTCGGTGAAGCTGCGGAGCGTCGCGAAGAAGCGCGCGAAGGGATAGTGGTTTGTGAGTTGGAAGAGGCGGGCTGCGGCCCGCCTTTCTCCTTTGGGAGCAGCCCTCTGGCGAGCCGGCAGACTAGCGTGGGTCGATGTTCCCAGCTACAATAAGGAATTCCTTGCACTACTAGCAGTCAGACCTGTGTCCGGCGCAGAGCCGGCGGAGTAGGGATGCGCAGACGCAGCACCGGTAGCACAGCCATCATTCTTCTTACCCTCTTTGCCATCGGATGCGGGCAGACGTACCGTCCGGTGGCGACAGCTATTCCCGAGCCCGGTGGCGACCCGAACAATCTGCGGCATGCCATTGTGGTGAACCAGAACCCGGGAGCAGCTTTGCCGGCGTGCGTCGCCGGACCCTGCCAGGGCAGCGCGACCAGTGTGGACACCACCGGTGACACCAACGTCGGTAACGTGGTGGCCGGTGTGGGCCCGGTGCATGCGGGCTTCGTGACCAGCTTGCGGACTTATGTCGCGAACCGGGGCGACAATAGCGTGACGCGCTTTCTGACTAGCTCACCCTTTACATCTCCGGTCACGATCGCCATGCCAGCGGGATGCAGTCCGGATTTCGTGGCGAGCCGCAACACGGGAACGGCGTACGTGGCCTGCCCAGGAATCAATAGGATCGCGGTGTTGAACGCTGCCCTCGATTCCATCGTCACCACGGCCACCGTGGGCAGCAACCCACGCCGGTTGACGGAAAGCCTGAACGGCAACAAGGTGTTTGCGCTCAACTACAACGGGGGCAGTGTGAGCGTGATGAGCACGCTGGACAACGTGGTCACGAACACGGTCGCAGTGGGCGGGAACCCGGTGTGGTCTGACCTGAACCAGGATGGCAGCCTGCTGTTCGTCACCAACGAAGCCGGTTACGTGAGCGTGATCGATACGGTCACGGAAGCGCTGGCGGCGACGCCGACACCGGTCCCGGTGAACCAAATCACGCTGACGGGCGCGAGCGTGCCGGGCTTCACGACCTTTGATCCGACCAAGCGGCGGCTTTACGTGGTCGACTCGCCGGGTGGGAAAGTCTTCGTGATTGACGCGGTGTCCACCTCGCCAAACTTCATGACGGTGATCGCGACGATCCCGGTGGGCAGCAATCCGACGTCGATCACCGCGCTGCGCAATGGCGCGAAAGCGTATGTGTCTAACTGCGGCTCGAACAGCGTTTCGGTGATCGATACGACGAGCTTGACGGTGGTGAACACCATCCCGACGGGGACATGCCCGATATGGCTGACGTCGCCGACCGATTCCTCGCGCGTGATCGTGGGCGTGCAGGGCTCGGGCGTGACGACTGACCCGAACGGGATCGTCACGGCGGGCGGGCTGAACTTCGCCGATCCACCGCGGATCCTCACCATCAATACGCAGACGGATTCGGTGCTGGTGATGCTGAAGCCGCCACAACAGAACCCGACGTGCGACCCAGTGGCCGCGGCGAACAATTACTGCGCGCTGCAGGTGCCGACGTTCGTGACCATGGCGCCATAGATCCGCTGCGCAAGAAACAAGGGCGGCCTAAGCGGCCGCCCTTTTTAGTTTGCTGAGAGTTGTTTGCTATCCGGCGACGACGGCGCGTTCCTGGCGGCGGCGGCGATTGTAGCGCATGGCGATGTTCATGTAGACGCTGCCGTTGGCGGTGTCGAAGCACATGACGAGGGCTTCCTGCTCCTCGTTGCTCTTCTCCCCCAGTTCGTCCGAGTGCAGTTCCGGCGGCGCGATCTTGAAGCGGAAGCCCTGGTCATTGAGCGTGGTGACGGCGTTGCCGATGATCTGGTTGGCGAGTTCGAAGACGGTCTCGCGAATGATGTCGGCGCTCTCGCCGACGGGTTCGCCGGCGAGATAGGCCGCGACCTTGGCGGCGGTGGCGTTGTCGAGGTCGAAGATCACGCGGCCTTCAATATCGCCATGGATGTGGATGATGGCGGCGGTGCCCTTGCGGCGATAGGCTTCCTCTTCCATCGCCACGTCGCCGATCTTGGTGGAGCACTGCAGGGTCTCGGCCAAGACGGCGTCTGCCGCGTTGATGAAGGGTTGAATGAGCTCCATCCTCATTGCTTTTCTCCTGCGGCGGCGCCGGCGGCCGCGACGGCGTCTTCACCGAGCACGTATTTGATCACCTCGTAGAGCACTTCCGGCTTCACCGGCTTCTGCACGAAGTGGCGCGCGCCCTTTTGCAGCGCGGTCACGATGTTCTCCTGGTAGCCGACGGAGGAGACCATGATGACGCGGGCTTCGGGATGATTGCGCACGATACGCTCGGCCGCCTCGATGCCTTCCATCTGCGGCATGGTGATGTCCATGAGCACGACGTCGGGACGGGTGCGGTCGTATTCGGTGATAGCAGTGCAGCCGTCGCCGGCCTCACCCGCCACTTGTCCGCCGAAGGTCTCGATCATCTTGGTGATGTTCTTGCGGGCGAACACGGAATCGTCGACCACGAGATAACGTACCGGCTGCTTGTCTTTGCTGCGAAGCAGAGCCGCGAATTGTTCCATGACCAGTCTCCTGAACCACGTGCTGCTTATCTTGCCACCGGGCGCTCGCCGCGCCCCACCTTATCCCGGATGCTTTTCCACCTTAACCATCAGACCTTCACCGCGCGCGCCCGTTCGGGGACGCACTGCGCCTGCAGCGTGTTGGCCATCATGTCGAGCGGCACCACGCGGATGGCGTGTCCGCGCTCGATGGCGGCCTTCGGCATGCCGTAGACGACGCACGAATCCTCACTCTGTGCGATGGTCAAACCACCGGCGGCCTTGACCACGCCGAGCGCGTCGGCGCCGTCTTCGCCCATGCCCGTCATGATGACGGCGATGGCTTCCTTGCCGAACTCTTGCGCGACCGAGCGGTAGAGGATGTCCACCGACGGGCGATGTCCGTTGACGCGCTCTTCGTCGGAGAGCACCACGATGTTGCCGAGGGGCATGCGGCGGACTTTGATGTGCCGGTTGCCGGGACAGATGAGGGCGCGTCCCGCGACGAGCAGGTCGCCGGACTGCGCTTCCTTCACTTCGATGGCGCAACATTCGTCGAGGCGGCGGGCGAACAGGTCGGTGAACCCTTCCGGCATGTGCTGCACGACGATGAGGGAGCCGGGAAAGTCTCCGGGCAATTGGGAGAGGACGTACTGCAGCGCGTTCGGGCCGCCGGTGGAGATGCCGATGGCGACCACGCGGCTGGGCGCAGCGTGCGGCTTTCCGTGTTGCTTCGGCCGGCGGAGCGAAGGCAGTGCCGAGAGCTCGAAGCGCGGCGTGCTGGGCATTTTCGTCTGCGCGGCCGCCTTGATCTTGGTGATGAGCTCGGTGGCAATGTCCTCCATGCGGGCGGAGGCGGCGTCCTTGGGCTTGGCGACGAAATCGAAGGCACCGAGCGAGAGCGCTTTGAAGGTGGCGGACGCGCCTTGCGTGGTATGCGCGCTGACGACGATGACCGGGATGCGATGGCGCTTGGTGATCTCGCGCAGCGTCTCGATGCCATCCATGCGCGGCATCTCGAGGTCGAGGGTGACGACCTGGGGCTTGAGCTCGTCGATCTTCTTCAGGCCGAAGCTGCCGTCCATGGCCGTGCCGACGACTTGGATGCTGTTGTCGCGCTCGAGGATCTGCGGGATGAGCTTCCGCATGAGCGCGGAATCGTCGACCACCAGGACGCGCACCGGGTCGCTCATGCGTGCGCTCCCTTCGCGCCCTCGCGGCCGACGCGTCCGACGACGGCCTGCACGTTCAGGATGAGGACGACGGTTCCATCGCCGAGGATGGAGGCGCCGGACACCAGTTCGGTGGCGACGAGATGATCGTCGAGCGCCTTGATGACCAATTCTTCTTCGCCGATGAGGCGGTCGACCACGAGTCCGAACTTGCGGTCGCCGATGGCGATGATGACGATGAACAACTGTTTGCCGGGCGACGCCTTGCGCTTGCTGAGCTTGGCGACGCGGACGAGCGTGAGCACCTGGTCGCGCAACTGCACCACCTCGTGGTTGTCCACGCGATGGATCTCGCTCTCGCGGGCGCGCGTGATCTCGAGGACGGAACCGAGCGGGACGGCGTAAAGTTTGTCGGCCACGCGGAACAGCAACGCTTTGATGATGGCGAGCGTGAGCGGTACCTTCAACTGGAACGTGGTGCCTTCGCCGACCTTGCTGAGGATGATGATGGAACCTTTCAGCCGGTCGAGCACGGTCTTGACTACGTCCATGCCAACGCCGCGTCCGGAGACTTCGGTGACCTGCGCCGCGGTCGAGAGGCCGGGATTAAAGATAAGCGCGAACTGCTCGCCTTCACTCATGCGGCCGGCTTCATCCGCGGTGACGATGCCGCGCTCGATGGCTTTCGCGACGACCTTGGCGCGATCGATGCCGCGTCCGTCGTCGCCGACTTCGATGACGACCTGATTGCCCTGGTGGAAGGCGTTGAGGCGAATGGTCCCGGCCGCGGGCTTGCCGAGCGCGACGCGCTCCTGCGGCGCTTCGAGTCCGTGGTCGACCGCGTTGCGCACGAGATGAGTGAGCGGCTCGGCGAGCGTATCGAGGATGCTCTTGTCGAGGTCGGTGTCCTGCCCGCTGATCTGGAGCGCGACTTCCTTGCCGGCGCTCTTGGCGACGTCGCGGATGACGCGCGGCACGCGGCGGAAGAGCTGCTCGACCGGCACCATGCGGATCTTCATCACCGATTTCTGCAGGTCGGTGAGGACGCGCGCCTGGAATGCCATGGCGTCGGCGAACTTGCCGCGCAGCGGGTCCTTGGCGAAGCGCTTGTCGAACTCGCTCATCGTTTGCAGGAGCATCGACTTGCCGATGATGAGCTCGCCGACGAGGTTGAGGACGTCGTCGATGCGGTCGGCGTCCACGCGCAGGCTGTTCTCGGAGACCACGCTCTTGCTGGCGGTCTTTTCCGCGGGCTCGTCTTTGGATTCGGCGGGCGCAGGGACGGCGGTGAGCACGGGCTGAGTGAGCGTGTCGGCGATCTCGAGGACCGTCTTTGCCGGCGCCGTCTCGGCCGCGCCCCCGGCGCGCACTACGACGACATCCTTGATGACGGCAGGGATGTGCGACTTCTTCGCGATCCATTGCTCGTCGTGCTTGCTGGCGATGGCCATCTCGACCACGTCGATCTGCTCAGCGGGCGTGTTGTCCTCGGGATGGATGGCAAGCACGGTGCCGAAATCGCCGACGACGTTGCGGATCATCTGCATCGCAGCGGCGCGCATCGGGCAGTCACGGTCGATCTGCAGCGCGACGTGGAAGATGTTGTTGCCCTTATCCAATGAGTGCGCGATCACGACCTGCTCGTATTCCGACCACGCGAAGGTGGGAGCGAGCCTTGCCTGTTCGGGAGCAGCGGGCGCGCTGGTGAGCTTACGGACGTGCTGGCGCAGGGCGTCGCCCGAAGGCGGCTGCAGGTTGTTGCGATACGCGGCGAGCATGGACTGGAAGGTGTCCGCAGCGGCGAGTACTACTTCCGGGATGCGCGCGTTCTGGGCGCTCTGCGCGAGCTCGGGCGTGAGCACGTCTTCTAGTTCGTGCGCGAGCTCGCTCAGCTCGCGATAACCGCAAGCGGCGGAATCGCCCTTGAGCGTGTGCACGGTGCGGCGGACGCTGCGCACGGTCTCGGCGTCGGCGGGGTTCTTCTCCAGGGCGAGCGCTTCCTCGTTCAGCGTCTGCAGGAGTTCCTGCGCGCTTTCGAAGAAGATCTCTTTGAGCTCGCTCGCCTTGTCTTCCGAGAAGAAACTCACGGGGCAGCCTCGATGCGCTGGTATGCGGTGCCGTTGTTCACGTGGATCATTTTGAACTTGTCGGTGAGGCCGAAGAGGCTCTCCGCGTGCCCGACGAAGAGATAGCCCTCGCGGTTCAGGCAGCGATAGAACTTGTCGACCAGGCGCTTCTGCTCGGCTTCGTCGAAATAGATCATCACATTGCGGCAGAAGATGACGTCGTTGCGCTGCGGCAAGAACTCCGTCTTCAGATTGTGGAAGTCGAAGTGGACGAGGTCCTTGACCGCTTTCTTGATGGAATACTTGTCGCCGCCCTTATCGAAGTAGCGCAGGCGATAGGTGTAATCCACCGGCTCCATGTGGTTCTCGGGATAGACGGCCTCTTGCGCCGCGCGGAGGACGGAGTAGTTGATGTCGGAAGCGAGGATCTCCACTCTCCACGGCGGCGGGATGAGCGGCTTTGGGCTCGGCATCTCGAAGGGAAGCGGGTTGCGCAGGTAGTAGTAGGCGAGCGCGTCGCAGATGAGCATGGCGAGCGTGTAGGGTTCCTGGCCGGTCGAGCATCCGGCGCTCCACACCCGCAGGCTCCAATCGCGCCGCTCGGTCTTGCGCTGCAGGATCTCTTCGAGCGTGTTCTTGTGGAAGAGGTCGAGCTGCGGCTTGTTGCGGAAGAAGCTGGTCTCGTTGACGGTGAGGTTCTCGAGCAGCGCGGAGAGTTCGCTCTTGCCTTCGCGGCTGGTGAGGAGCTGGTAATAGCGATAGAAACTCTCGAGGCCGGTGGCCTTGAGGCGGCGCTGCAAGCGGTCCTGCAGGAAGTGGACGCGGCGCTCGTCGAAATACATGCCGCATTCCTGATAGATCAGGGTCTGCAGCAGCTTGAGTTCGGGTTCGGTCAGTTGGATCTGAAGACTCGGTGTCGTCGCCATCGCCTCTCGCCAGTGCTGCATCGCGACAAAGGTGCCGCCGCGTCCTGATACGGGTCCGCTATTACGAGCCCGCGGATGCGGCCGATTGCGCCGCTTCCGCCAGATCGCCCAGCCGTTTCAATTCGCCGCGCTGCAGGATCTTCGCCAACTCGATGAGGATGATGAGCCGGCCGTTGAGCTTGCCCACGCCGGTCACGTAGTTCAACTCGCCTTCCTCGAAGACGTTGGGCGGATTGTCGACATCGGTGCGGGGGAGCTTGATGACTTCCGAAGCCGCGTCGACGATGAGCCCGACCTTCTTATCTTCCAACTCGGCGACGAGGATGCGGTTCTTCTTCGTCCAGGTGATCTCGCGCTCGCCAAAGCGCTTGCGCAGATCGACGACGGAGATGATCTTGCCGCGCAGGTTGATGACGCCCTCGATGTACTCGGGCGAATCGGGCACGGCAGTGATCTCGGGCACGCGCACGATCTCGTGCACCAGCTCGATGGGGACGCCAAACGTCTCGCGCCCGATGCGGAACCCGACGATGTGCAGGTCCTTGGTGATCATGCGTCTGCCCTAGTTCCTCGCCGCCGCGGCCGCCATGCGGCCCGGTTCGTGTCCGTGGCGGCGCTGCGCCATCGCGTGGCGTGCGTCGCCGTTCGACTCGATGACGAAGCGGTCCATGGCTTCGAGCAGCATGCGCGACATCTTCGACATCTGCTCCGCCGAAGCGGCCAACTCGGTGGAGCCGGAAGTGGATTGCTGCACCAGTTCGCGCATCTTTTCCATGGCCTTGACCACGGCCTGCGCGCCCGAGGCCTGCTCCTCGACGGAGGAATTGATCTCGTGGGTGATCTCGTTGAGCCGCGTGGTGGCCTTGGCGATCTGCGCCGAACCGTGCGATTGCTCGTTGGTGGCGGCGCCGATCTCCTGCGCGAACTTGTAGACCTCGGTGACGACGTTCGAGATCTTGCGCAGCGCGGTGGAGAGGTCGGACCCGAGCGTGAGGCCCTCGTTCACGATGGTGGTCGACTTCTCCATGTTCTCGACCGCCTTGCGGGCCTCCTTCTGGATGGACTGGATGAGTTCGCTGATCTCCTTGGTGGACGACGCTGATTTTTCCGCCAGCTTGCGGACTTCGTCCGCAACGACGGCGAAGCCGAGACCGTGCTCGCCGGCGCGGGCGGCTTCGATGGCGGCGTTCAGCGCCAGCAAGTTGGTCTGCTCGGCGAGGTCGTCGATGACCTCGATGATCTTGCCGATGTCGTCGGCGCGTTGACCGAGAGCGCCGATGATCTCGCCAGACGAGCGGATGGAGCCGTTGATGCGGGTGAGTCCGTCCGTCGCTTTCTCCATGGTGGTGATGCCGCTCTGCACCTCTTCGCGCGAACGCTGCGAGATGTCGAGCAGGACTTTCGCGGTATCGGCCACGCGCTGGATGGAGGCGACCATCTGGTCGATGGAGGCGGAGGTCTCGGAAACGCTCGAGGCCTGCGTCTGCGTGTTCTTCACCATGTTCTGCACGTTGATGGACATCTCGTGCATGGTGCTGGTGACTTCGTCGATGGCCGAGGAGGCGTGCACGCTGATCTTGGCGGATTCATCGGAGGCGTCCGCGACCTGGTTGGAGCCGCTGGCGACTTGCGCGGCGCTATCACGCACGCGCTTCACGAGCGCGCGCAGGCCGGTGGTCATGGCCGAGAAGGCGTTGGCGAGAGTGTCGCGCTGCGAGCGCGGCTCGACCTGAACAGAGAGGTCGCCGCCGGCGATGGCTTCGGAGACCGCGGCCATCTCCTTGAGGTACGCGACCATGTTGTTGAAGGTGCGGGCGAGTTCGCCGATCTCGTCGGAACCGCTGATGTCGATGGAGTGTTCTAGGTCGCCGGAGTTGCCGATCTGGTCGGCAACGACGATGAGGCGCCCGAGCGGCTCGGTGATGGAATTCGCGGTGCGGATGGCGATGAAACCGCCAAGCACGCAGGCGATGACCATGAAGATGAACGACGCCCAGTAGGCGAACCGGGCGGTGGTGTCACTGGAATCGCGTTGCTCCTCCGCGGCCTTCTGCGTGACCTTTTCCACCTGGTCGAGGGCGGTCGTGGAGGCGGTGAGCTGTTGCTCGTTCTTCTCCTGAAGCTGAATGAAAGCGATCTGCAGGTCAGCGGCGGTCGCGTTGCCGGAATCCACCTGCTGGCGTTTTTGGATGAGCGGGTCAGCGTAGCTGCTGAACCAGGTTGCTTCTGAATTGCGCACGGTGCCGAGCGCGGCGCGCTGTTCGTCGGTGGCCTTGGACTCGGCGATGCGCAGCTTGTTCTGGAGATCGGACAATCCGGCGCGGAACTTCTCCAGTTCGCCGGGAACGCCGGCGAGGAGGTAGCTATCCAGGTATTGGCGGTTGGTCATCATCTGCAAGCGGACGTCTTCCATGCCGCGCATGGTGTCGAGCGAGGTCATGGTCGCGCGGCGAGCGCTGTCCGCGCGCCACAGCGCGGTGGTGCTCACGCCGTAGAGCAGGAGCAGCAATCCGAGAATGGCGCCAAATCCGTAGAAGAGTTTCTTGCCGATGTTCATTACCGTTGCCTCCGCCGCTTGCGGGCGATTACTGGGCTGCTTTGAAATTGAAGGTCATGACTTGCGTGGTCTCACCGCTGCCCGGTTCGAACTTGCACTTCTTGGCGGCCTCGACCGAGGGTTCAATCAGCAGCGGATGTCCGCCGAGCGCCTTCGCGCTCTTCACCGTGCCGGCGGGAGTGATAACGATCTCCACCTTCACCGCGCCGCTTACGTTCATTTTTTTCGCGAGTTCCGGATAAGCCGGCTTGACCTCTGACTTGATCTTGCGGTCGTCCGCCAGCGCGGACGGCGTTACGCTCGCGGCAATCACTGCGACCAGCGCAGCACGCGCGACCCAACTTTTAAATCGACTGAAAGACACAGCTCCTCCTCGAACGGCAGTATGCCGACCCCCATATGTGCAATGCCGGTGCCACCCTGCAGGCATTCGGACGGAAACAGAAATAAAAGTCCAATGCTAATATTTACAACAAGTTACACTGGATATGGCGGCTCCACTTTGGGCTCCGGTGGAGCGAGAACCAGTCTCATCAGCCCCCTACCTAGCCGCATCTGTCTCATAGTGAGACCTGACGAATGTTCGGAATGTTTATCAACTAATTAACGTCTGGCGTTATTTCTTGACTCATTTTGAGATTCCGCATAACGTCACCTTCTCCCCCGAAGGCAACCGCACACCCGTCTCAACGCAAACAATGAGTGTCTCAGGAAGATCGACGGCAGAGCCTGTTTCGACGTCGGCGTCTGTGTTTCAGCAGACGCTGCTGCAATTTTCCGCTGCGGTCGCCGATGGCGCAGACTTCAGCGCGCTCATCCGTCTTTTTTGCCGGTCGGCGAAAGACCTGTTCGAGGTCAGCGGGGTTTACTACTGGGACCTGAAAGAGAACGAACGCCTGGACGCCGTCGATGCGGAAGGACGGATGGTGGCGGAGTTCCTGCAGGCGTCGTTGCAGCTCGACGAGAGCGCGGTCGCGAATGAGGCGGTCACCAGCCGGCGCACCGTTTACGTCAACGAGCTCGACGCGGACCGCTATCCCATGGCGGGGCGTTTCGGGGCCCGCGCGATGCTGGCGGCGCCGCTGGTAGTGGCGGGAGAAGTGATCGGTGTGGGCGTCCTGTTGCACGATTCGGATCCCAATTTCTTCACCGACGACCTGGCTGCGAAGGCGACCATCCTCGCGGCGCAGCTCGGCACGATGGCCGAGATCGCGCGCTTGCGCGAATCGTCGCTCGAGGAACGCGAGCGCGCTGTCCACCTCGTGGAATTGACGCACGCGCTGCAGTCTGGCCTGGACGCCGGGAAGATCATGGCGACGCTGGTGCATCGCGTCTGTGCATTGTTTGGAGCGGCTTCGGTCATCCTTTACTCCTGCGAGAAGGATGGCTTGCAGACCAAGGCCGTTGCGGCTGGAGCGGTGCCGGAGCCACTGGCGATCGCGCACGCCGAGACGCTTGCGCATGCGGCTGCTGCGAAGCTCATCGCTACGACGGCGAGCGAGTTGCCGGCGGCCATCCGCTTCGACGCCGCGCTGCACGGCGGCGTAGTCGCTTTCGGGGACGCTGTTGCTGTGCGGATTCGCACCGCGCGCCGCGAGGGGGTGCTTCTCGTCTGCTTTCCTCCGGATGGAAAAGTGTCGGGACGCGATTTCCGGCTGCTCGGGTCGCTCGCGAACATCGCCGGATTGATCCTGGCGAACGCCGAGCTGTATTCGACCACGGAGCAGCACCGCAATCGCGCGGAAAACCTGGTCAAGCTCGGGCTGGAGTTGAGTTCGTCGCTCAATCTGCCGGAGTTCGTTAAGAAGTTCACTTTGCGGGCGGCGGAGATGCTGGATGCGCACGCGGCCGCGCTCGTCCTGGCGCAGGGCCCTTCGCTCGAGACGGTACTTCTGCATGATGAGCGCGAGGTCACCGATCGTGCCCTGCCGCGGCGCTTGAGCCAGGCGCTGGTCGAGCTTGGGCACGCGCAGCGCGCGCCTGTTTCCGCGGGGAGCGCGGCGGAGCTGCTCGGGGCGGGCCTGGCGGCGTCACTCGGCTGGAACGATGCTTGCATCGTGCGCCTGGCAGCGGCTTCGGAAGAATTCCTGGGCTATCTTTGTCTCGCTGAACTGCGGCGTCCACTCTCGCCCGCCGACTATGAGCTGTTGCGCGCGATCTCCGGCCACATCTCGGTAGCGCTCGAGAACTCGCGATTGTTCACGCGCATCGCACAGTCGAACAAGCAGTGGGCGGAGATCTTCGACGCCATCTCCGATTTCATCGTGGTGCACGACGAGAGCAACCGCGTGCTGCGCGTGAACCGCTCGCTGGCGGAGTTCATTGGCGTGCGGCCGCCGGAGTTGATCGGCGTGGGCATGCGGGCGCTAGTCTCGATCACGGCGGAGGCGAACGCGCTGCCGTGCCCGTTCTGCCGCAGCGGCATGGAGACGGCGGACGAGTACATCCATCCGGTGCTCGAGCGCACGTACCTGGTTTCGACCTCACGCATGCGGGGCGCGCTCAACGAAGGTACGCAGACCATCCACGTGCTCAAGGACATCACTGACCGGCGCGAGGTCGAGCGCCGTTATCGCGAACTCTTCGACAACACGCAGGAAGGCATTTTCTTCTCGTCGCCGGAAGGCCGCTTCATCGAAGTGAACGACGCCCTCGTCCGCATGCTGGGATATTCCAGCCGGCAGGAGTTGCTCGAGATCGATGTCCCGACGCGGCTTTACCTGCAGCCGGAAGACCGGCAACGCTTCCGGCAACTGATCGAGGAACGCGGCATGGTGCGCAACTACCAGGAAGTGTTGCGGCGCAAGGATGGCACGCTGGTGCACACGCTGCAAAACTCTTTTGCGGTCCGCGATGCTGGCGGCAAGGTCACGCAGTATCGCGGCATGATCCTCGACATCACCGAGCTCAAGACGTTCCAATCGCAACTGCTGCACGAGCGCGACTTCAACAGCAAGATCCTGAACAACACGCAGAGCATGATCCTGGTGTCGGACACGGCGGGGCTCATCAGCTACGCGAACCGGCGCTGCTTCGAAGCAGGCGGTTTCAAGGAATCGGAGCTGCTCGGCAACCGGCTGCTCGACCTGGTCGAGCCGTCGCGCCGCAACAACCTGACCGACGCGCTCGAGAGCGTGATGTCCGGCCA
Organism: Candidatus Korobacter versatilis; assembly: GCA_016185395.1. Classification (GTDB taxonomy): domain Bacteria; phylum Acidobacteriota; class Terriglobia; order Terriglobales; family Acidobacteriaceae; genus JACPNR01. Next base: position 325,354 of record JACPNR010000009.1, on the reverse strand, counting down.
ACAGGTCGACAACCTGGAACTGCCCATTCGACGCGGGTCCGAGAAGGTGGGCCACTTTTCGATGAACCTGAGCCCGATGCGCGACGAGCAGGGAAACGTGTCGAGCATCGTCGTGGTGATGACGGACATCACGGATGCCGCGCTGCTGAATGCCAAGCTGATGCACGCGGAAAAGATGGCGGCGGTGGGACAGCTTGTGTCGGGCGTGGCGCACGAAGTCAACAATCCGCTGACCGCGATCCTTGGGTTCGCGGACTTGCTGGTGCAGCAGGAAGACATTCCCGAGTCCGCGAAAAAAGACCTTGCGGTGATCGTGCAGGAGTCGCAGCGCACGCGGCAGATCGTGCAGAACCTGCTGAGCTTCGCGCGGCAGATGCCGGCGGAACGCAAGGCCATCGACATCAATGCCATCCTGCGGCGCACATTGCAATTGCGCGCTTACGATTTGTCGAGCCACGGCATCGACGTGGTCGAACGCTGCCAGCCTGACCTGCCCGCCATCGTGGGTGACGCGCACCAGTTGCAACAGGTATTTCTCAACATCATCAATAATGCGTACGACGCGGTGCGCGAGACCGGCCGGCGCGGCGCGATCGAGATATCCACCAGCGCGAGCAACGGCATGGCCGACATCGCCTTCAGTGACAACGGCAGCGGCATCGCACAACCCGACCGCATCTTCGACCCATTCTTCACCACGAAGGAAGTGGGCAAGGGGACGGGGCTCGGCTTGAGTATTTGCTACGGCATCGTGCACGAGCACGGCGGCGAGATCACATGCCAGAACAATGGCGAGCGCCCAGGAGCGACGTTCATCGTGCGCTTGCCGTTGTCGGCGGGCAAAGCGGCGGCGGGAGGCCAGGCATGACAGCGACGACGAAGCCCGCAGTGTTGCCCATCCTCGTGGTCGAGGACGAGCCGTCGGTGATGGCGTTCCTGCAGGCGGCGCTCGAACGCAGTGGGTATTCGGTCGTGACCGCGTCCTCGGGCGTGGAAGCGCTGAAGCTGTTCGAGACAGCCGAGTTCCGCGGCGTGATCACCGACATGCGCACGCCCGGCGGAGTGAGCGGCGCCGACGTGCACGCCTGGATCGTGACCAACCGGCCACATCTCGCCGACCGCGTGATCCTGGTCACCGGCGACACGGTGAACGAAGAGACGGTTGCGTTGCTGCGCAAGACGAACGCGCCGTGCGTGGAGAAACCCTTCCGTGTGCAGCAACTGCTCGAGGTCGTGCAGAAGATATTCGGGAAGGCCGTATGACAGAAGATTTCCGTATCCGGTTCCTCATCGTCGATGACCAGCAGAGCATCCGCAAACTCTGCATGACGATCGGCGCTTCGCTGGGCTTTGTCTGCGCCGAGGCGGAGAGCGCCGAGGATGCGCTCGTCTATCTGGAAGCGAGCGCCGCGGACATCGTGCTCGTCGACCTGAAGATGGCGAACATGGGCGGACTCGAAGTCCTGGGGACGCTGAAGAAGATGCTGCCGCGCACGGAGGTCGCGATCATGACCGGTTACGGCTCGGTGGAGACGGCGGTGCAGGCGATGCGGCTGGGCGCGTACGACTACATCACCAAGCCGTTCCGCGTGGAGGAGATGAAGCTGGTGCTGCAGCGCATGGCGGAGAAAGTCCGCCTCGTCGCGGAGAACCAGTTCCTCCTGGAGCAGGTGCGGACGCAGATGGAGCTGAATGGGATCGTGGGTTCGTCGGCGCGGATCCAGGATGTGCTGCGCATGGTCGCGCGATTGAAAGATACGCGGACGCCGGTGCTGATCACCGGCGAGAGCGGCACGGGAAAAGAGCTGGTTGCGCGCGCCATCCACTTTGGCGGTGTTTATGCAAAGCGTCCGTTCGTGGCGGTGGATTGCGGCTCCCTGGTCCCCACGCTGATTGAGAGCGAACTGTTCGGTTATGAGAAGGGAGCATTCACCGGCGCGGTGCGCACCAAGGCCGGATTGTTCCAGCACGCCGACGGCGGTACCATCTTCCTCGATGAGATCGGCGAGCTGCCGATGGAGATGCAGGCAAAGCTCCTGCGCGTGCTGCAGGAGAAGGAAGTGCGTCCGGTCGGAAGTAATCAGAAGGTCCGCGTGGACGTTCGTGTGTTGGCGGCGACGAACCGCGATCTCGAGGCGGCATACAAGGCGGGCACCTTCCGCAAAGACCTGTATTTTCGCCTGAACGTGGTGACGCTGCACCTGGCTGCATTGCGCGAACGGAAATCTGATATCCCCACGCTGGTGCGTTGGTTTCTGGGACGCATCGCGCCGAACCGGGGGCTGCAGGTCTCGAATGCCGCGATGAACTGCCTGCTCAATTATGAGTGGCCGGGCAATGTGCGCGAACTGGAGAACTGCATCGAGCGCGCGGTCGCGCTCGGTGGCGACGCGATGGTGATCGACGTCGACGACCTGCCACCGTCCATCCAGGGTGCGGCGACGATCGGGCCCGGTGCGCGCGTCCCGGCGATATCGGCGGGCGTCTCGAACGCGGCTGAGGGCGAACCTTCGATGGACTTGGTCGCGATGGAGCGGGCGACCATCCAGCGGGTGTTCGATCAGGTCGGAGGCGATAAGACGCTGGCCCGGCAGATCCTGGGCATCAGTCGCGCAACCTTATACAGGAAGATAAAGCTGTACAACATCCGTATCGGGCAGCAAGCGGCGGCGGTTTCCAGCACATCGTAGTGCGTGAGACTGTTTCATCCTGAGACGACCCAAGCTCCGCTTCCAGCGTATTCCGAGTAGAAATCACCATTAAATCAATGGCTTAGGTGCGGCAGCCGTTTGGCTGTTGCCGTGCAGTTCTACTGGCGTCTCTTCACGCCTTCGCAGCGTTCGGACGGGGAAACTGCCGGCTGGACGGGAGTGAATCAGACGCAACCTGGCCTCTTTCTGGATCGCCCAATTCCCCCGGGCGCGCTCCAAAACCAGGAGAGAGGCGCGAGGAAGTGCGGTGACACAGCAAGTCGCGGTCGCGTCACAGACTGCTAGCGAAGGCTCCGTCTCCAGACTGGCGCAGTTCTTTCCGGAAGCGGTCGCGGTCCGGATACCGGTGCGCGTTACCGGAACGGGCGGCCGTGGGCGGGAACTCTCCGAGCAGACATTGATCGAGTACGGGACGGCGGCGGAGGTGCTCTTCTCCTCAAGCCTGCCGCTCGAATTCGATGACCATCTTCGATTGGAGAATGCGGATGGCAGCCTGCGGGCGGAGGCTTCCATCGTCGCGCTGCAATATCACAACGGACACATCGCCATCGCGGCGCGCTTCACCGCGAAACCGGCGAACTGGATCATCCAGGCATGACGACGGCAGCCGCACCGGCACAACTCACCGAGATCGCCGCGCAGTGGCGGAGCGCACGGCAGCTGTATCCCGTGTACGCGGCCGTTGTGCGTCAGTATGGGATCGCGATCGAGCCCTCGCGCGATCTAGAGTATCCGGTCGACCGCTCCGAGCCGGAAGCGATCGAGCGCATCGAGAAATGGTTTGCTGAGGCGGACGCGAAGATCGAGGTGTGGCAACTGCGACAAGTGCTGCAGACCTCCGAACTGGGTAGCGAGCCGGTACTGCGCGCGCTGATCGGTCGAATCCTAGCGAAGGAAAAACGCACGGAGGCGGACCGCGACAAGGCCGACTTCCTGCTCGCTCAGTATTTCTTTCATTGCGCGCCGGTGAAGATGCACCAAGGCGAGCCGACGCTGGATGACATGGCGGAAGTGCTCGAGCCGGTGTTGGGCGAGTCCATCCCGGAGGCTCCGGCGTGGCTGGGTGGGCTCGATACGGTGATCGCGAACCTGCGCGGTTGCGAGACGCTGCGTGACCTGCTCGAGCGCGGCATCCTGGCGCACGCGCGGAAACTCAAGACCGATGCCGGCGACATGTTCTTTGGTTCGGGAGCGATGCTCACCTTCACGCGCTTCAACTTCCTCGTGCGCGGCACGTTCGTGCGCTTGATCCACAACGACTTGCATGCCATTCGTTTTGCGCTGCACGAACTCGAGCAGCGTGGACAGAGAAGCTTCGATTGCAGTGCCGCCGGCCTGGGGAAGAGCGAGAGCGGGGAACATCTGCGCCTCTTCTGTCATGACTGGAAGACCACGTTTCGGGCGGCCTACAGTTCCGGCCAGCCATTCCAGCAGTTGATCCAATTGCGTACGGCGCTGGAAGCAGCACTGGCAGCGCCTCCGCCGCAGGTCGCCCAGCCGGGACCGGTCGCAGCCGCGGTCGAGGAACCAGTCCCGGTCGAGGTGCCGCCGGCTCCTAAGGTCATCGCTCCGGTGGCCAAAGTTCCGGCTGCAGTACCCCTGGCCAAAGAAGCGAAGGCTATGCCGGGCGCACCGAGCGCGGCAGCTGTGCAGAAAGAGATGGTTGCGGCGTACAAGGCGGAGCCCAAGCTCACTCTGGCGAAGGCCGCGCCGAAGCCGATCGCGATCGGCGGAAAGCCCGCTCCGACCCCCGCTCCGGCTGACGTGGATGGATACGTCGAGCAAATCGCCGAGCAGCTATTGAAGGACAGCGCGAAGACCGGGACAGCCGTCACCGCGGTCGTGGTCGCGGGACACAAACTGATGCTCTCCTCGTGGGAGGTCGCCGCGTTCGTGCAAGGCGGCGACGATGTCTCCGACGCGTTGCAGCGTGCCGTGGGGGCGCGCGCGTTGCTCTCGCGGATGGCGGAAGAGCGCAGGCAGGGTACGCAGGTGGAGGTCGCTCCCGTACTCGCGGCGGCGCACGCGGAAGCGGCTGCGTTGCAGGCACAGATCGCGCAGGCGAAAGAACAGAAGAACATCGATGGCGCAGTGAACCTCTCGGCGAGCGCTCGACGGCTCATCGGACTGATGGAAGAACTGGAAAGCGGCCCCAAACCCCCACAACGGAGCGCGCAGTGAACCAGGAGACGGTACTGATCATCGCCGACGATGCGGACTTTTCACGCAACGTCATGGGGCGCTGGCAGGCGGAGCGCAAAGTGCCCGCCTTCACGCTGGTCGGCAGCGAGCTGTGGAAGGGCACGCAGACGGCGCCGTGCGACCTTGCGCTGGTGGGTGGTGTCCGCAACGGCAGGCTTGCCATGGTGCTCGATTCACTGGACGCCGCCGGCTGTCCCACGATCTTCGTCCCGTCGGATTCGCAATCGGCGACCTCGGTGCGCAATAGTCATCCCAAATTGCTTGTGCTGCCGCCACACGATGGCTGGCTCGACGCGCTTATCCTGTTATCCATCGAGGCGCTTCGCCATGCGGAAGCCTCGGCTCGGGCGAAGCGAGCTGAGGAAAGTGCGGCGAAAGACCGTCGTGACGCGACGCTCGGGCGCTACATGCTGGAGCAACGGCACGGGATGAACAACGCGCTGACCTCGGTGCTGGGCAATGCCGAGCTGTTGCTGCTCGAGCCAGGGGCGTTGACCGCAGACGTCCGCGAGCAGGTGGAGACCATGCATTCGATGGCCTTGCGGATGCACGAGATCATGCAGCGGTTCTCGTCGTTGGAGAGCGAACTGAAGTTCGCTGAGAAGGAGTCTCATCGTGAGACGAAGCCGCAGTCTCACCGCGCCGCGACCGGCTCGTAGCTTTACCGCATCTCTATCCTAACTTACACAAAATAAACATATTAGCGAGCGAGACGAAAGTTATTGCAAAGCTACTGAGGGTGGCTGCGCAATTGCTTTTATATTTACTGGATATCCCCGCGGAGACGTTCGCCCGCCGGAGGGCTCCGGGAAGAAGAAGGCATGAAGAAGATCCTGATCGTGGACGATTCGCAGGCCGAGATCAAGCTGATGCAATCGGTGCTGCAAGCGGCCGGCTACGTGCCGGTCGCAATCAACGATTCCATGAAGATCGAGCAGACCATCGACGCCGAATGTCCCAGCTTGATCCTGCTCGACGTGGTCATGCCGAACCGGAATGGATTCCAGGCGTGCCGTGAGTTGAAGGCGAGCGCGGAGTACGGACGCATCCCCGTGGTGCTGGTGAGCTCGAAGAGCACGGACAGCGACAAGTTCTGGGCGAAGCAGCAGGGCGCCGACGATTACGTGGTGAAGCCGTGGAGCAAAGAAGTGCTCCTCGGCGTGGTGCAGAAACTTTTGTAGCGGACACATGCCCGACGAGACGCCACAACTCGAACCGTTGCAGCCCGAGGCCGAAGGCGGAGCGATGCCGCCGGAGTTCGCCGAGCATCTGCCGGAGAAGCAGTACTGCATCTTCCGCGCCGGACGCGAGCGTTTCTGCCTGATGGTACTCGACGTGGAAGAAGTGGTGGAGTGGCCCACGGTGACACGCGTCCCGTTGTCGCCCGCGTTCCTGATGGGGGTGTTCAACCTGCGCGGCTCGATCGTGCCGCTGATCGACATCGCGTTCACGGAAGGACGCCGGGCCGACCTGCCGCCGAAGCATGTGGTCGTCGCGCGGATGAAGGGCACCGACGACCATGACGACTTGCGGCTGGGCATCGCCGCCGACGAAGTGATCGGCACTTACTCCACCACCGAACCGCTGTTGGTGGACGAGGCGCCGCGTGACGTGCCGCACTGTCATGGCATGTTGCGGCACGAAGAGCGTTTGGCATTGGCACTCGACCTGAAGCGCCTGACCGAGGCGTTCCCGGTGGGTGTGATCTGAGTCTGGTAAGAAAAGTTCGGGGTTCCTGGAGGCAGGTATGAAGGGTCGGTTGAGTTCGACCGTTTGGACGTTGGTGGGCATCAACCTCGTGGCGATGGCCATGGTGCTCGGTTTGGGCTACGCCGCGGGCGCGTGGGCGAAGGGCTTGCCTTTCTTCGACGCATTCGGCGGCTCGAGCGAAGCGGGCATGCGCCTGCTTGGCGCGATCGCGGTGCTGGTGGGAGCGTGCGTCGTGATCGTGATGATGCTGTCGAGCAAGGTGCTCACGCCGGTGAAAGAGCTCACGGAGTTCTCCGAGCGCCTGGCCGCGGGGGACTATCGCGCGAAGGCCGACGTGGAGTCGAACAACGACTTCAACTTGGTGGCCGACAACCTGAACCGCACCGCGGAAAAGGTCTCGAAGGCGGTCTTCAACCAGGAAGCGCAGGAATCGCTGCAACGCAGCGTGACCGAGTTCCTGACCATCACCAGCCAGATCGCGCGCGGCGACCTGACGCTGCGCGGAAAAGTGACCAACGACGCGCTCGGCAACGTGGTCGACTCCGTGAACTACATGCTCGACAACTTCGCCAAGGTGCTCGAGCGCGTGCGCAAGGCCGCCATCGACGTTTCCTCGAGCGCGAGCGAGATCCTGGTGTCGGCGGATGAGATGTCGCACGGCGCCAACCAGCAGGACCAGGAGATCACCAACACCTCCTCGGCGGTGGAAGAGCTTACCGTCTCGATGAAGCAGGTATCGAACAACGCGGAAGCGTCGGCGGAAGCCGCGCGCCGCGCGCTCGACGCCGCCGAACAGGGCAACCGCGCCGTGCGCGACACGCTGGAAGGGATGCAGCGCATCCGCGCCTCGGTGCAGGCGACGGCGAAGAAGATCAAGTCGCTGGGCGACCGTTCGCTCGAGATCTCCGAGATCATCAACGTGATCAACGACATCACCGAGCAGACCAACCTGCTCGCGCTCAATGCCGCCATCGAGGCGGCGCGCGCCGGCGAGGCCGGCCGCGGTTTCGCGGTGGTTGCCGACGAAGTTCGCAAGCTGGCGGAGCACTCGCGTACGGCGACGAAAGACATCGCCGCGCTCATCAAGGCCATTCAGGCAGAGACGAACGAGGCCGTGGTGGTGATGGAGGAAGGGACGAAGGAAGTGGAAGTGGGCGCGCGGCTGGCCGACCAGGCCGGCAAGGCGCTCGAAGCCATCTCCTCCGTCGTGCGCCAGTCGGCCGAACTGGTGCAGGAGATCTCGCTGGCGTCGAAGCAGCAGGTGCGCGGCACGGAAGGCGTGGCGAACGCGATGCAGATCATCTCCAACATCACGCGGTCCACGTCACAAGGCGCCCGGCAGACGGCGCGCACGGTGGAGAACATGGTGAAGCTCTCCGAGCAGCTCAACGAAGCGCTCTCGCAATTCCGCATCTCGAGCACGGCGCCGGAGCGCGCGGACAGCATGGCGGCGGCGCGGAGATAACAGCAAACATACAGAGAAGTAGCAGGCGTTTGCAGCGACGCACATGCTAGAGAAAACCAATCCCGACAATGTGACCGAGCACGAGCTCTCGGAGATCCGCGCGCTCATCGAAAAGCGCTCCGGCATCCTGTTCGACACCTCGCGCGAACGGTTCTTTTCCACGCGCGTGCGCGAGCACATGTCGGCCAAGCGGCTGGCGCATGGCACCGACCTGCTGCGGGTGATGAAGTCGTCGAACGTGGAGTACGACTCGCTGCTCGAGCGCCTGCTCACGCAGGAGACTTCGTTCTTCCGCTATCCCGACGTGCATGCCGCGCTGGAGCGCAAGGTCCTCCCCGAGATGCACATGAAAAAGTTCTGGGAGAACCCGCGCTCGCTACGCATCTGGAGCGCGGGCTGCGCGACCGGGGAAGAACCGTATTCGATCGCGATGTCCATCTGCGAGACGCTCGAGTTCGCCGAGGCATGGAACATCCACATCCTCGCCACCGACATCAGCCGGCAGGCGCTACAGGCGGCGGAGCGCGGTGTCTATTCGCGGCGTGAGCTGGGGCCGCAGGACCCGGCGCTGATCGAACAATACTTCGCGAAACTCGGCGACCAGTTCATGGTGAAGCCGAAGATCCGCAACATGGTGACGTTCGCGCCCATGAACCTGGCGCAGGTCGTCTACATGGGACGCTTTGATTGCATCTTCTGCATGAACGTCCTGATCTATTTTTCTGACGAGCGCCGCGCCGCGCTCATCCAGCGCTTCTACGAATACCTCGAGCCGGGCGGATATCTCTTCCTCGGGCACGCCGAGTCCATCGCCAAGACGGGCGTGCAGTTCGATCCCATCGTCCACGGCGATTCCATCTACTACCAGAAGCCGGGTTCGGGCACGCCCAAGCGCAGCGCCACGGTCGCCGGCGGAGAGGGGGCGCGGTGAGCACGCCAGGCCAGGAATTCGCGGAGATCTTTTTCCAGGAAGCGAGCGAGCACCTGCAATTCCTGCGGGAGTACTCCGGGATCCTGCAGGACCCATATCCCGTGCCGGAGGACCTGGAGCGGTTGTACATCTCGGCGCACACGCTGGCGGGGACTTCGGCGAGCTACGGCTACCCGCTGTTTTCCGACGTGAGCGGCAAGCTGGCGCACATTTTCCAATACGCGATGAACGCAACGATAGGTCCGGACGCTGCCGGACCGCTGGTCGAGTTCATCTCGGAAGCCATCGCGGTGCTCGAGTCCGACCTGATCATGATCAGCGCGACGTCGGCGGAGGCGGTCGAAGACATCGCGTCGTTCAAGCAGAAGTATCCGTTCGCGTTCCAGGCGCCGGCGGAAGCCGAAGAAGAGCCGGCGTATCTCGAACAGTCCGAGGGTACGGTCGCGGAGCAAGCGCCGCTGCCGGAGATCGCGGACCTGCCCGCGGATGGAGAAGTCCCGGAAGAGATCCTGGAATTCTTCGTGCCGGAGGCGGAAGAGCATTTGCAGGTCGTGACCGAGTGCTTGCTCGCGCTCGAGGCGAACCCGAATCCGGAAGACATCAACCGGCTGTTCCGCGCTATCCACACCATCAAGGGCGCGGCGGCGCAAGTGGGATTACTGCGCATCTCGCGCGTGGCGCACCGGGCCGAAGACCTGGTCGGACGGCTGCGCGAAGGGCAGCTCAAGCCCTCCGCTGAGATCGTGGACTTGTGCCTGGAGTCTGTCGATATCCTGAAGAAGTTCCTCTATCGCCAGTGGCCGGACGAGCTGACGATGCAGGCCTCGACGCGCGCGCTGATGTATCGCATCGGGCGCCTCGCGCCGGAGGAAGGCGAGGAAGGGATTGCCGCGCCGATGGTTGCGCCTGCGGTAGCGGAATCGCCTGCTGCGGAGGCCGCGCACGTTCCGGCCCAGTCCGGAGTCGCCGCCGAGTCCGCGGTCCCGGAAGTCGCGGCGCCGATGCACATCGAGCCGGTGCGCCGCGAGCCGCACGTCGAAGCGAAAGAGGACGACGAGACCGTGCTGCGCAAGGAGCCGGTCGCGATGCCGCAGTCGAAGTCGGTGCGCATCGGCCTGGAGCGGCTGGACCGCATGATGAACGCGGTCGGCGAGCTGGTGATCAACCGTACGCGCATGCTCGGCCGTCTTGCCGAGCTGGAAAAACTCGCCGACGTGCTGAACTTCTCCAAGGGACGCATGTCCGACAAGGTCTCCGAGTTCACCGAGAAGCACGAGTTCTCACAAATCACGTCGAACGCGCCGAAGCCGAAGGCGGAGAAGGGGATCAGCTTCGATTCGCCGTATCGCGGCGGGTACTCCAGCTACACGCATTCGTATGACGCGTCGCTGGCGGAGTTCAGCGAGCTGGAGATGGACCGCTACGACGACTTCAACATCCTGTCGCGGTCGCTCTCCGAGATCTCCGCCGACATCACGGAGGTGCTGACGCAGCTCGATGGCTTCGTACGCCGCGTGGATTCCGATATCGACGAGTTCACCAAGCTTGCACACCGCCTGCAGGACGAGATCACGCAGGCGCGCATGGTGCCCATCGGCAATCTCTATACGCGCATCTCGCGCACGGTACGCGATGCGGCGAAGGCCTCGAACAAGCAAGTGGAGCTGACGCTCGGAGGCGCGGAGACGGAACTGGATAACAACATCATCCAGCAGATATCCGACCCGCTCGTCCACCTGGTGCGCAACGCCGTGGCGCACGGCCTCGAAAAGCACGACGAGCGCTACGCGGCCGGCAAGCCCGATTCGGGCAACATCGCGGTGCGCGCATACCACCGCGGCAACCACATCTATATAGAGGTAGAGGACGACGGCCGCGGCATCGACTACGACCGCGTCCGCGCCACCGCCATCGAGGCCGGCCTGGTCGCTCAAGACGACATCGAACGCCTGACCGAGCGCGATCTGCTCGACCTGCTCTTCCACCCGGGATTCTCCACCGCGCCACGCAAGACCGAACTGGCCGGACGCGGCGTCGGGCTCGACGTGGTCAAAGCCAACGTGGCCGCGCTGAACGGCGAGATCGAGATCGACACCGAGAAGGGACGCGGCTCGCGCTTCACGCTGAAGGTCCCACTCACGCTCATCATCTCGCAGGCGTTGTTCGTGCGCTGCGGCGAGGCGACCTTCGCGCTCCCGCTGGCGTTCGTCGAGGAGATACGCCGGCTGCGTGCCGACGAGATCGAGGAAGTCGGCGGCAAGCTGCTGACCAAGGTGCGCGACGTCGTCACCGAGATCGTCCGCCTCGATACGCACCTCGGGCTTCCTGAGGTCGAGCCGGTGAACGGCTACTACCGGCTGGTGCTGGTGAACGTGGCCGCGCGGCAGGTCGGCATCGTGGTCGAAGAGGTTCTGCGCAAGGACGAGATAGTCATCAAAAGTTTGGGCGAGTACCTGCGGAACATGAAGATGTTCCCCGGCGCGACCATTGCGCCGGACGGCAGCCTCATCCTCCTGGTGGACGTGAACCGGTTGATCGCGGGTGAAGCGATCGAGCGGCGTCCGCTGATGGCCTCAGCGACGGCGGCGCGCATCTTCGCGCCGGGCGCCGCGGCGGTCGCCAAGGGCGAGATCCCCGCGGCGGCCATCGACGAGGTGGTGGAGGAGAAGGTCGTGGTGCTCGCCGACGATTCCATCAGCGTACGCAAATTCGTTGGTCGCATGCTCGAGAAGGCAGGCTACCGCGTGAAGCTTGCGTCCGATGGACTCGAGGCTCTCGAGATCGCCACCCAGACTCGCTGCGATCTGGTCGTGACCGATCTCGAGATGCCTCGTACTAACGGTTACGAGTTGATCGCGCACTTGCGGCAATCGCCGGAGACACGCCACATCCCCGTGATGGTGGTGACGTCGCGCGCGGGAGCGAAGCACAAAGACCGCGCCCTCAAGGAAGGCGCGGCGGCCTTCCTGGTGAAGCCGGTGCAGGAAGACCAGTTCCTGGCGGAGGTCGCGGCGCTCATCGGCGGGGCCGGCACGCAGACGAAAGCGGCAGTGGGGACGACCTAGAGAGACATGGCGTTCGACAAGCGAATCCGGGTATTGATCGTGGACGACTCAGCGTTCATGCGCAAGGTGCTGCAGAGCATCATCAGCGCGGACCCGTCGATGGAAGTGTGCGGCGAAGCGCGCGACGGCAAAGACGCGGTGGAGAAGACGGAGCAGCTCAATCCCGACGTGCTGACGATGGACATCAACATGCCGCACGTGGACGGCTTGCAGGCGACCGAGATCATCATGTCGAAGCAGCCCAAACCGATCGTGATCGTAAGTTCGGAATCGCGCGATGGCGCGGACATCACGCTCAAGGCGCTGGAACTCGGCGCCATCGACTTTGTCGCCAAACCTTCGAGCGGCATCGACCTCGACATGAACAGCGTCCGCGAAGAGCTGGTGCGGAAGCTGCGGCTGGCGTCGAAAGTCCGGGTGGTCCGCACAGCCGTCCGCACCAAGCTTGGGGCAGAGATCGCGACCTCGGCGCCGCGTACCGAGCCCGCGCCGCCTCCGGTGGCCGCGCGCGCCAGTGGCGCTGCCGCCGCTGCACCGGCGATGGCGAAGCAGGCCGCGCCTGCGGCTGCTCCAGCGCCTACCGCGACGCGTGGCAATGGAAAATTCCCGGTTGTCGTAGTCGCCGCCTCGACCGGCGGTCCGCAGACGCTGATGAACTTCATCCCGCGTTTCCCGGCAGGCTTTGCCGGCGCGGTCATCCTGGTGCAGCACATGCCGGGAACGTTCACCTCGCAGTTCTCCACGCAGCTCGCGGAGATCGCGCAGATCAAGGTGAAAGAAGCCGAGCAGGGCGAGCTGCTGCAGCCGGGCGTGCTCTACGTCTGTCCGGGCTCGCACCACCTCCGCGTCACGCAGACGGGTCGCATCACGCTCGACGACGGCCCACGCATCTCCGGGTACCGCCCGTGCGCGGACGTGACGATGGAGACGGTCGCGCAATTTGCCGGGCCGATGTCCATCGGCGTCGTGTTGACCGGCATGGGCAATGACTCGTCACGCGGCGTACAGATCATCAAGGACCAGGGCGGACACGTCATCGCGCAAGACGAAGCCACCTCCGTCATCTTCGGCATGAACGCCGAGGCCATCAAGACCGGCGCGGTGGACCAGGTGCTCGGCATCGAGAACATCTTTCCGGCGCTCGAAAAACGTGTGCTCTATGTCTACGGCGCAGCAAGGGTCGGTGCCCTGTGAGGCGCACCGAGAAGAAGCCAAGAGGGAAGAGCGAGGCGATGATCCTTTTCGGCGTGGGCAGCTACACCTTCGCGATCGCCGCGCACGCCGTGGAAGAGATCCGCAACCTCGATGGCATCCGTCCGCTGCCTGCGGGAGCGGCCACGCCGCGTCTCGGCAAGTTCAAGCACGTGCTCGACCGCGACCGCAAGAAGTACTTCGTGGTGGATTCGAACCTGCACTTCCGGCTGTTCCCCTCGAAGGGCACGCGCCTGCTGGTGCTGCGCGATTCGGCAGCCGCGGTGCTGGTGGACCACACCGAGCGCATCATCGAGATCGGTTCGCTGCACGCCCTGCCGCGCGCGTTCCAAGGGGAAGAGCGGCAGTGGTATCGCGGGCTGGCCATGATCGAGGAGCGCGTGGTGCCGGTGATCGACCCGGCGGCGTTCATGTCGAAGGCGGAGTTCACGGTGCTGCAAGCGGCTGTGGCGGGAGCCGAAGAAGCGAAAAGGGGAGCGGCCACCGCATGACGTCGCGTCCCAATTCGTTCGTGCTGTTTCCCATCGGGAAGAAGCGCTTCGCGCTGCCGGCTGCGTCGGTGACGGAGCTGGCGCATCCCGACCGCGAGCAGCATTTCCCGCACACGTCGAAGCTGCTCACCGGCGTGCTGGTCCGCCGCGGGCACATCATCCCCGTGTGCGACGTCGCGCCTGTGCTCGTGGGGCCGGATGCGCCGCCGCGCAAGTTCTTCCTCATCGCCACGCGCAAGTTCTCGGACGGCAGCGAGTGGACCGCCATCCCCGTGTCCGGCGAGTGTGAGCTCACGACGGCCGAGCTGCTGCCGCCGGCAGGGAAGCTGCCCAAGCACGTGATCGGCCTGCTCGCGCTCGACAAAGAGATCATCGAGGTCGTGGACCTCGAGCGGCTGATCGGATCGGGGGTGGCGGCATGAGCGCAGCCGGAACAGCGCCGGGCCTTCCCAAGATCCTGGTGATCGACGCCAACGTGTTCTTTGCCAAGCGGCTGACCGAGGCGCTGAAAAAAGAGGGCTTCGAGGTGACGCACGCCACGCAGTCGGCGTTTGCGCTCACCTCGCTCGAATGGGACACGCCGATCGCCATCCTGTGCGCCATCAACCTGCGCGAGATGGGAGCGTACGAGCTGCCGAAGCTGCTGCACTCCGACATCAAGACGGCGCACATCCCCATCCTCGCGATGGGCGACGGCGGCGACCAGGCGCTGATGGAAGCGTTCCGCGCCGGATGCGATGACTACATCGACCGCCGCGTCGGGCCGGATTCCATCGCCACGCACGTGCGCAGCTTCCTGCGTTCGCACGAAGAAGGCTTCCAGCCCACGCAGATGCTGGGCGCGTCGGACACGGCGCTCTCCGGCTCGCTCTCGCACCTCGACCTGCCGGGCGTGGTGCAGATGCTCAACCACTCGCGGCAGACGGGCGCGCTGCACGTGAATGCCGGCTCGCTCGACGGCATCATCTTCTTCGACCTCGGCGACGTCTCGCACGCCGAGGCCGGCGACATGATCGGTGACGACGCCGTGATCCACATCGTGAAGAACTGCAACAACAGTGAAGTGGGCGTGTACAAGTTCGTCCCGGGCGCGACGGCCGCAACCCGGACCGTGCTGCGTTCGGCCACCGAGCTGATGCTCGACGCACTGCGCGAGGTAGATGAGGGCGAGCACGACGTGGCTGGAGGAGGTCCGCAATGAGCGACTTGGCGCAGGGCGCCACCCCAACGATCTATTTCATCGATGACTCGGCGACGATGCGCGAGGTCATCAAGATCGCGTTTCGCCGCGAGAACATCAACGTGGTGGCGTGCAACGACGCCGCCTCGGCGCTCGCCATGATCGAGCAGGAACGGCCGTCCATCGTCATCACCGACGTCATCATGCCCGATAAGGACGGCTACGAGGTCTGCCAGTACATCAAGCAGCATCCGGTGCTGGGCAAGACGCCCGTGATCCTGATGTCCGGCGTGGTGAATCGCGCGGTCGCCGAAAAAGCCTTCGCGGTGAAAGCGGACGAGCTCATCCGCAAACCGTTCCAGCCGCAGGACCTGATCACGCGCGTGAAGCATCTGCTGTATCCCGGCGCGCCGGTACAGGCCGTGCCGCCGCCGGAAGCCGCTTCCGCCGCGCTCAGCAGCATCTTCGCTTCCGCCAGTCACCCGGCGCCGAGGCCGGCGTCGGCGATGCGGCCGGCTCCGGCGCAGCCGGCTTATGTGCCGCCCGCGCCGCGCCCGGTTGCTGCTCCCATGGCCGCACCGGCCGCTGCCGCTGCGGCGCCCGCGCCTGCTCACGTGGCGCCACCCATGCCGGTGCGCCCTACCGCCACTGCGACCATGGACGCCGCCAAACTGAAGAACGAGATCATGCGGCTGGAGTCGTTGGTGAAGAAGCTCCAGTCAGAGCTCACGGCCGAGCGCGAGTACTCGCGCGCGCTCGAAGCGCACGTCAAGACATTGCAGGCGTCGGAGTGAGGAAGCGATTGCAGCTGTTTGTGATTGCTCTCTGGCTGCTGAGTGGGTCTGCTATTTCTAGAGCCCAGGACAGCGAGTACCTGATTTCGCCGAACCCGGTTGGATTAGTCGTGGGAGGGCGCCAACGGCTGCAAGTTCTGGACAGGCAGGGCCGCGATGTTACGAGTGCTCTCTGGTCCATCGAAAGTGGAGATGGAGTGATTGCGGTGGGCGTGGAGTATGGTGACGCATTGGTCGATCCCACCGAGGTGGCGGGTGCTTCGGGTCCGTCGTACGTCGCGGCGCTTGCGCCGGGCAAGGGAATGGTTAGGGCGACAGTGGACGGACGTGAGTTCACCGCGAATGTGACTGTGTACCCTGGTCCGGAATTACCGCCGGGAACGGTCGCGAGATCAATGCCGCCGTTGCTCGAGGGGGCTCGAGTCAGAAACCAGTTGCAATCGCGGAAGGTCAGTGAGGAAACGCCGGATCTATATGTTCAGGAAGGCACTGACAAAGGTAGTTACATTCGGGCGTTCTATGAGAGCGGCATTCAAAAGTGGGTTTGGCCTTCGCCGCGTGAACCTTTGGACCTGCGGCTAATTTGCGGTGACAATTTTGGAGGGGCAGTGGTTGCAATCGCGGTCAGTGGCGCGTTCCAGACTGCAGCACTGCGCCACGACGGTACTGAGCGATGGCGCGTTTCTACTGCTCCTTGGTGGGCTTACACATATACAGACGGCAACCTGCTTTACATCGTTGAGGATCATCCAGATGTTCCTGTGCTGACTGCGCTCGATGGGGAGACAGGTGAACGAAAGGTACAGATCCCACTACCTACTAATCTGACTCAGCACGTAGGGTACGTTCCGCCGCCGGGAATGGGAGCGAAATGCGTTCCCGGTTCCTCGGTATCGCGGTCAGGACCGAGTAGCCACGGGAGTCTCTTCACTGACGAGAATGACACCGTCTATCTCCCCATCAATACGTTGAACGCGACTTTTGATGCGACCGGCTGTGCACCTGAGCTATTGATCTCCTCGCTCACGGCCAAGCTCACAGTGGACAGTCATCTGCAACTGCTGTCTGTCAACGACAATGGGGAGACCACTTGGCGGACGATCCGTCGCCAAGTCCAGACGGTCACGTGGGAAAGACCTACCGAATGGCTTTATCCCTGGGGTAGCCCTATTCCTGATGGGCACGGCGGTGCTCTCATCCCTGCGCGTGGGCAGCTCGGAAGCATTCTGGATGGTAAGGCGCTTTTGGAGCGAGGGTCAGTCTTTCGCGTCAATGGCGATGCCGTTCATGAGTACCACATGCCCGTGCTACCACCGAAGGACCGCAAGGCTTGGAACATGTTGCTGGGGGAGGATGATAGAGGCTTCTTTGCGGGTGACAGAGCCATCGTCGCATTCAACGTTCTTGATGGAAAGATCCTTTGGGTCTGGAGAAGCCAAGAGCCCATTCTGATGATCGGCGCCCTGGTTGATGGCAGCGTCCTGGTGGAAATAGGCGACCAGCCGAGCCGCCGGGTTGAACGCGTTGATGCGGCAGGAAAGTCTGCAGGAGTGGTTCTAAAAGCCAGAACAGACTAAGTTTTCCGTTGAACCTTGGGGGAGGGTAGACGGAAAAGAAGCGCCGCAGGCTAACCAGCTTGCGGCGCCTTCCTTTGGTAGCTGAAACAGCTCGCCGTCGTGTTATTGGTTCTGCTGGCGGCGGCCTCTGCGCGCGACGACACCTACGCACGCGCCGCTCGTACCTTTGACAAGTGGTGCGAGAAGCCCTCTCCCGAGAAGACGATCGTGTCGCCAGATCGCCGCACGATACTCCGCGTACGCTACGCTGAAGAATCGGTCAACAAAGCTTCGCTCTGGCTGCCGAAGGTTGAGCTTCGTGTCGGCGGGAAGGCGGTCCCGTTGGAACTGCCTGCATTGTGGAACCAGTACGAGGTCCTCTGGTCTCCGGCATCGGACGCATTCACGATTGCGGGGGGCGCCAGCGCGATCGGCGGCTTCGACTTCCGTGTCGAGTTCCTTGAAGGCGATAGCGTGCGCGAGTTCGATTTAGCCGGCGCGGCGCGCAGGGACATAGCCGACCGGTTCGTCATCTGCAGGAGCAAGTGGTCGCCCGATGCCTGCGGAGGCTACGGGCCGGAAGGCGACTGGGTCAACGTGATGCCGCTCGCCTGGGTGGACGCGAAAACGCTGCTTGTGTTCGCCGAAGTCCCGTCAAGTTCGCGATTCGGCGGCATGATGGGCCAAGTGATGGGCTACGAGGTTGCCCTTCCATCGGGCAAGATCAAGAAGAGCTATACAGCGCGCGAGTTGAAGCGGTGCTGCACCCGGTACATGGGATGGAAGTATCGCGTTCCCGAGGCGCCGGAGTAATTACGCGAACAGGAACTCTTTCGTCCGCAGGTCGCGGACCAGGTCGCGCAGCTTCGCGGCTTTCTCGAAGTCGAAGCGCTTGGCGGCTTCGCGCATCTCGACTTCGAGCTTCACAATGTAGGCGTCGAGTTCTTCTTGCGACTTGAACTCCGGCAGCCCATCGTCTGCCGAAGAGATGTCCACGTAGTCGGCCTCGATGATGGCGGCGAGCGACATCTCCACCGGGCGCACGATGGACTCCGGCGTGATGCCGTGCTCCTGGTTGTACGCGCGCTGGATGGCACGGCGGCGATCGGTCTCGTCGAGCGCCTTCTTCATCGAGTCGGTCATGCGGTCGGCGTAGAGGATGGCGCGTCCCTCGAGGTGGCGTGCGCAGCGTCCGATGGTCTGGATGAGCGAACCGGCGGAACGCAGGAAGCCTTCTTTGTCGGCGTCGAGGATGGCAACGAGCGAAACTTCCGGCAGGTCGAGTCCCTCGCGCAGCAGGTTGATGCCGATGAGCACGTCGAACTCGCCTTTGCGCAGTCCGCGCAGGATCTTGATGCGCTCCAGCGTCTCGATCTCCGAGTGCATGTAGCGGCACTTCACTCCGACCTCGGCGTAGTACTCGGCCAGGTCCTCGGCCATGCGCTTGGTCAGCGTGGTGACGAGCACGCGCTCGCCGCGCTCCACGCGCGCGCGGATCTCGTGCAGCAGGTCGTCGATCTGTCCCTTCACCGGACGTACCTCGACCTCCGGATCGACGAGTCCCGTGGGCCGTATGATCTGTTCGACGACGACGCCGGCCGAACGCGTCAGCTCGTAAGGCCCTGGGGTTGCAGAGACATATACCGCTTGGTTCACGCGATGCTCGAACTCCTCAAAAGTCAGCGGGCGGTTGTCCATCGCAGAGGGCATGCGGAAGCCGTATTCCACCAGCGTGGTCTTGCGCGAGCGGTCGCCGTGATACATGCCGTGCAATTGCGGGACGGTCTGGTGCGATTCGTCGATGAAGAGCAGGTAATCGCGCGGCACGTAGTCGAGCAGCGTGGGCGGAGCCTCGCCGGGGAGGCGTCCGGAGAAATGCCGTGAGTAGTTCTCGATGCCGTGGCAGTAGCCGACGGACTTGATCATCTCGAGATCGAACATCGTCCGCTGATGCACGCGCTGCGCTTCGACCAGCCGGCCCTGCTTCTCGAGTTCCTTCTCCCACCAGATGAGCTCTTCCTTGATGGAGACGATGGCGTTGCCGCGCGCCTCCGGCGTCATCACGTAATGCGTCTTGGGATAGATGGGCAGGCGGACGTACTTGTGCTTCACCGTGCCGAACAGGGGGTCGATCTGCGAGAGCGATTCGACCTGGTCGCCCCACAGCTCGATGCGGTAGGCGTTGTCGTCGTAAGTAGGGAAGACCTCGATGACGTCGCCGCGGACGCGGAACGTGCCGCGACGGAAGTCGCCGTCGTTACGCTCGTAGAGGATCTCGACGAGCTTGCGGGTGATGTCCTCGCGCTTGATCGTCTGTCCCTTCTCGAGGAAGAGCAGCATGCCGTAGTAGGCCTCGGGCGAACCGAGACCGTAGATGCAGCTCACCGACGCGACGATGATGCAATCGCGGCGCTCGAAGAGCGAACGCGTCGCCGAGAGACGCAGCTTGTCGAGCTCGTCGTTGATGGTGGCTTCCTTCTCGATGTAGACGTCGCCGGCGGGAATGTACGCCTCCGGTTGGTAGTAGTCGTAATACGAAACGAAGTACTCAACGGCGTTGGTGGGGAAGAAACTCTTGAACTCGTGATAAAGCTGCGCGGCGAGCGTCTTGTTATGGGCGAGCACGAGCGCGGGCTTGCGCAACTGCTCGATGATCTTCGCCATGGTGAACGTCTTGCCCGAACCGGTGACGCCGAGCAGCACCTGGTGTTTCTCGCCATCGGCGAGTCCGCGGACGAGCTGCTCGATGGCGCGCTCCTGGTCGCCCTGCGGGGTGTAGTCGGATTGGAGCTTGAAGTCCACGGTCTGCAAAAGAAAGAGAAGACTCTCAGAGCCGAAAATCGGCGCGTGAGCAATCCTCTATTATACGGCAGGTGTGGAAGTGATCTGGGCGGGCGGATCCATCTGCCAAACGCCGGTGGTGAGCCATTCATGGACGGACTGGGCGGCCTTGCGTCCGGCGCCCATGGCGAGAATGACCGTGGCGCCGCCAGTCACGATGTCGCCGCCGGCGAACACGCCTTCGCGGGAGGTCCGCAGCGTTTTGGGATCGGCGACGATGTAGTTGCGCTTCGTGGTCGCGAGGCCGGGCGTGGTCGCCTGCACCAGCGGATTTGCCGTGGTGCCGACGGCGACGATCACGATGCTCGCGGGAACCTCGAACTCCGAGCCTTCCACCGGCATGGGGCGGCGGCGCCCGGACTCATCGGGTTCGCCGAGCGCCATCTTCACCGCGCGCACCGAACGCACACGCTCGTCACCGAGATACGCGACGGGATTGGTGAGGTGCATGATGTGGATGCCTTCGTCCACCGCGTGCCGCACTTCTTCCTTGCGTGCCGGCATCTCGGCTGCGCTGCGCCGATAGATGAGGTTCACGGTTCTGGCGCCCATGCGGAGGGCCGTTCGGGCCGCATCCAGAGCGGTGTTGCCGCCACCGACCACGGCGACCTCCTGGTCGCGGCAGTCGTACACCGGCTGGTCGTAGTCAGGGTGGCGATAGGCGCGCATCAGATTCACGCGCGTGAGGAACTCGTTGGCGGAGTACACGCCGTTCAAGTCCTCGCCGGGGATCTTCATGAACTGCGGCAGGCCGGCGCCGGTCGCGACGAAGATGGCGTGGTATCCCTCGTTGCCGAGCAGGTCGTCGATGGTGACGGTGCGTCCCACGACGACGTTGGTCTCGAACTCCACGCCCATCGCTTCCAGGTTCCTCAGCTCCTGATGAAGCACGGCACGAGGCAGGCGGAATTCCGGGATGCCGTAAGCGAGGACGCCGCCCAGTTCGTGCAGCGCCTCGAAGACGCGGACCTCGTGTCCGCGCTGCACCAGGTCGCCGGCACAGCTGAGTCCTGCCGGGCCCGAGCCGATGATGGCGACGCGCTTGCCGGTCCGCGGCGCGCGCTCGGGCAGACCGACGGCGCCGGTGCGCTGCTCGTAATCCGCCACGAAGCGCTCGAGGTTCCCGATGCCGATGGATTCTTTCTTCCTGCCAACGACGCATCCGCCTTCGCACTGGTCTTCCTGCGGGCACACGCGTCCGGTGATGGCGGGCAGCACGTTGTCTTCGCGGATCTTCGCCGCCGCGCCGAGGTAATCTCCGGCCAGTATCAGGTCGATGAAGTCTTTCACTTTCACGCCGACGGGGCATCCGACCACGCACGTTGGCTTGGCGCAGCTCAGGCAGCGCATCGCCTCACAATTCGCAAGCTGAGGATCGTAGCCCTGGTTCACCTCGGTGAAACTGTGCGCCCGTTCCGCCGCCGGACACTCGGGCATGGGTTGCCGGTCGAGCTGCATCCTCTCTTTGAGCGTGAGCGGATTGTTGGGATTCACGGGCTTGTTCATCGCGCCACGCTCCGCATCCGCGCGGGATGCGGGCCGATCTCGCGGGTGAGCTGCCCGGCGGCGCGCATCAGTTCGAGGTCCGGCGTCGGGTCGGCATGGAATGCAGCCATGGACTCGGCTTCGAGCGAGCGATACTGCCGGTTGCGGCGGGAGAGGACGTCGAAGTCCACGCGGTGCGCGTCGAACTCCGGGCCGTCGACGCAGGCGAACTGGCTGCCCTCGTTGACGCTCACGCGGCATCCGCCGCACATTCCCGTGCCGTCGACCATGATGGCGTTCAGACTGACGAACGTATGGATGGCTTGCGGGCGCGTGACTTCGGCGACGGCCTTCATCATCGGCACCGGACCGATGGCGAGGACGTAGTCGAGCCTGCGCTCGGCCATCAGGCGGCGCAACGCGTCGGTGACGAAACCTTTTTCGCCATAGGAACCGTCGTCGGTCATGACGAGCAGTTCGTCAGTCGCGGCGCGCATCTCGGATTCGAGGATGAGCAGGTCGCGCGTGCGCGCGCCGACGATAGCGGTAACGTGATTGTCGGCGGCGTGGAGCGCGCGCGCGGTGGGGTAGGCGATGGCCGTCCCGACGCCGCCGCCGATGACGACCGCGTTGCCGTAGCGCTCGATCTCGGATGGCTTCCCCAGGGGCCCGACGACATCGAGCAGGCAGTCACCCGGCTCGAGCATGTTGAGCAGGGCAGTGGTCTTGCCGGCCGTCTGCACGATGATGGTGATGTGTCCGCTCTCGCGATCGGAATCAGCGATGGTCAGCGGGATGCGCTCGCCGTGCTCGTGCACGCGCACGATGACGAACTGCCCGGGCTGGTGGCGGCGCGCGATACGTGGCGCGAACAGCGTGAGCCGCTTGATGTCCTTGGCCAGCTCCTGCGCCGCAACGATAGGAAACATCTCACCCTCGTGATGTCTGATTGTCCGCTGGGCAGGGGACGGCGGATGTGACCGATGTCACAAACGGATGTGCGCTCGTATTCGGCGAGAAGGGAAGGAGTTACTTGTAGAGATGTCCAGTGAGTTCGGCCTTGAACAGGCGCTCGTCCACGCGAGTGAGGCGGCGCTTCATGCCCGGCTTGAGCAGGCGGGTGTGCGGGATGTCGCAGAGGTGCTCGGCGATGAACCACACATCCTTCGCGACCATCCAGTGGCGACGGTCGAAGCGCGCGAGGTTGACGGGACGCGAGTAGGTCCGCAGCGTGCGCTCATGGCGGAAATTGCAGTAGATGTTGAAGTAGCTCATCGCCAGCTCGCGCAGGGTGCGAAACACGGGGTCGCGTCCGCGGCAGCCGGTCCAGTTGGATTTCGCGATGGCGCCCCAGTGTCCGCCGTCGCGGTAGATGGCCATCACGTGGTCGGTATCGTGCTCGGCTTCCATGTCGAAGATGAGCGGCGGATATCCGATGGCACGCAGCGCGGCCGCGGCAAAGATCGCACCCTCGAGACAGTGTGCCGTGCCCTCGCGTAGCACGCGCTGCGGGGACCACGCCGTGGGCGCGAGGTGGTAGGGAAGCGTCTCGAGATAGCGCTGGATGCCGGCGGGCGTCTTGAGTGCGCGCAGCTTGCGCAACTCCGCCGCTGTGAGCCCGGTATCTTCCATGGTGTTGCGCGGAGTGTAAGCGAAAGCCAGGAGCTGCGGAAGAGTTACTTGGTGGCGAGGACTTGCGCCATTTCTTCCGGCGTATCCACCAGCACGTCCGGGGGGACGTGAGCGAGCGTGTGCGGTGCGAAGCCGTAGCTCAGGCCAACGGAGTACATGCCGGTGTTGCGCGCGGTGAGGACGTCGATCTCGGAATCGCCGACCATCACCGCATCTTCCGGGCTCACGCCGTACTCGGCGAACAACACACGCGCGCCTTCCGGGTCCGGCTTCTTGGTGTGGAAGCTGTTGCCGCCGTAGACCTGGGTGAAGAAACCGCCGAGGCCGAGCGCGTCCACGATCATCTGCGAGGGACGCACGGGCTTGTTGGTGAGTACGGCCATCTTGCGCCCTCCGCCATTGCCGGGCCTGGCGATGGCGGCCAGGGCCTCTTTCACGCCGGCATAGACGTAAGTGTTGTCCAGCTTGTGCTCGCGATACCAGCCGAGGAAATGGGTGAGCGCTTCCGCGACGAACTTCTCGTCATCGGGATCGCCGAGCGCGCGGCGCACGAGCATGGGCGCGCCATCGCCGATGTACCCCGAGATCACGTCGCAGGGCAGCTCCGTCTTGCCGTAATGCCTGAGCATGGCGTTGATGGAGTTGGCGAGGTCGAGGCGGGAATCCACCAGCGTGCCGTCGAGGTCGAAGATGACGAGCTTGATCTTGTCTGCGGGGATGGGGCGATTCACCTTGATCATCGCAAGGTGAGTATATCGCCGCGCTCGTGCAGCGATTTACAATAGGCAGTCAGCCTACCCCATATATCAAAGGACATCGATGGCGACCACGAAAGCCGAGCCGAAGCCCGCGCCCAAAGCAGAGCAGCCGCCCCAGAAGGGCGAAGCGAAGGCGGAGCGCACGTGGCAGGGGCTGACGCGCAAGCAGCTCGTCGACATGTATCGCCTGATGTTCCTCTCGCGGCGCATGGACGACCGCGAGATCCTGCTCAAGCGCCAGCAGAAGATCTACTTCCAGATATCCGGCGCGGGACACGAGGCGCTGCTGGTCGCCGCGGCTGCCGCGCTCAAGCCGGGCTACGACTGGTTCTATCCTTATTATCGCGACCGCGCGCTGTGCCTCGCGCTGGGGATGTCGCCCTATGAGCAACTGCTCGAGGCCGTCGGTGCGGCCGATGATCCGAACTCGGGCGGCCGCCAGATGCCCTCGCACTGGGGCCACAAGAAGCTGAACATCGTGACGCAGTCTTCGCCGACGGGCACCCAATTCCTGCAAGCCGTGGGCTGCGCCGAGGCCGGACGGTTCTTCGCGCAGCATCCGGAAGCCGCCAAGAAGCACGAAGGCGACTACCGCGCCTTTAAGGACGTGATCTTCCACGCGGACGAAGTCGTCTACGTTTCCTGCGGCGAGGGCACCACGAGCCAAGGCGAGTTCTGGGAAGCGATGAACACGGCCTCCAACCTGAAGCTTCCGGTGCTCTTCCTGGTCGAAGACAACGGTTACGCCATCTCCGTGCCGGTGGAAGTGCAGACCGCGGGCGGCAACGTGTCGAAGCTGGTTGCGGGTTTCCCCAACTTCCATTTCGCGGAGTGCGACGGCACCGACCCGGTCGCAAGCTACGCCGCGCTCTCGAAGGCGGTGGACCATTGCCGCGCGGGGAAGGGCCCGGCGTTCGTCCACGGACAAGTCATCCGCCCATACTCGCACTCGCTCTCGGACGACGAGCGTTTGTACCGCCCGGATTCCGAGCGCCAGAAGGACGCGGCGCGCGACCCCATCACGCGCATGCAGATGTTCATGATCCGCGAGAACATCCTCGAGGAAAAAGAGATCAACGCGCTGGAGAAGGCGGTGGACGACGAGATACAGGAAGCCACCGACCGCGCACTCGCCGCCGCGCTGCCCGCGCCGGGCTCGTGGACGCAGCAGATCTATTCGCCCGACGTCGACCCGTCTTCGGGTCCGTTCGCGAATGAACCGGCGAAAGACGGCGGCGACAAGACGATGGCCGACCTCATCACCGCGTGCTTGCGCGACGAGATGCGGCGCGACGAGCGCGTGGTCGTCTTCGGCGAAGACGTGGCCGACTGCTCGCGCAAAGACTATCTCGAGCAGAAGCAGGTGAAGGGCAAGGGCGGCGTGTTCAAGCTGACCGCCGGCCTCCAGACCGAGTTCGGTTGCGAGCGCGTGTTCAATTCGCCGCTCGCCGAAGCCAACATCGTTGGACGCACCACCGGCATGGCGACGCGCGGGCTGAAACCGGTGCCCGAGGTCCAGTTCTTCGATTACATCTGGCCGGCGATGCAGCAGTTGCGCAACGAGCTGCCGCTCATCCGCTGGCGCTCGAACGGCAACTTCACTTCGCCCGCGGTGATCCGCGTGGCCATCGGCGGATACCTCACGGGCGGCGCCATCTACCACTCGCAGTGCGGCGAGTCGCTCTTCACGCACACGCCCGGCATGCGCGTGGTGTTCCCCTCGAACGCGCTCGACGCCAACGGACTGCTGCGGACGGCCATCCGCTGTGATGACCCGGTGCTGTTCTTCGAGCACAAGCGCCTCTATCGCGAGCCCTTCGGACGCGCGCCCTATCCTGGCCCGGACTACATGGTGCCGTTCGGTAAAGCGCGCACGTGGAAAGAAGGCACGGACATCACCGTCGTTACCTACGGTGCGGTGGTACCGCGCGCGCTGCAGGCGGCGCAGAAGATCGAGCGTGAGGAAGGCGTCTCCGTCGAACTGCTCGACCTCCGCACGCTCAATCCGTATGACTGGGAAGCCATCGCGGAATCCGTCCGCAAGACGAATCGCGTGATCGTCGCGCATGAGGACACGCTGAGTTGGGGCTACGGCGCGGAGATAGCCGCGCGCATCGCCGACGAGCTCTTCGAGGACCTGGACGCTCCCGTGCGTCGCGTCGCCGCGAAAGATACCTTCGTCGCCTACCAGCCGCAGCTCGAAGACGAGATCCTTCCGCAGGCCGAAGATGTCTACCGCGCGATGAGCGAACTGGCGAAGTTTTGAGGCATCGACCCGGAGATGGAATCAGCCTAACCTGCTGATATCAAGACAGTTATATGTGTGTCGGCGCTCACATCCGGTTGTGTCCCCTGTCCTACTTAGGTTGGCGTGCGAGGTGCGAGACTCGTCATGCCTAGAAGCAGGTAAGGAGACACCTCATGAGGATCACCGTCCTATTGCTCGTACTCGTTCTTGCCGCTGGCAGCGCGTTCGCCGGCGGACCTCCGGCCACGTACACCAAGAGCTGCCAGAGCTGCCATGGCGCTGACGGCAAGGGAAGTCCGGCGGGCGTGAAGATGGGCGCACCCGACTTCGCCTCCGCCGGCGTGCAAAAGATGACCGACGATCAACTGTCGAAAGCCATCCTCACCTCCGAGGGCCACAAGAAGTTCCCCCACAACTATGCGACCAAGGGAATGACTCCGGAGCAGGCCAAGGAGATCGTGGCGTACATCCGTTCGCTGAAGAAGTAGGGGCCCTGCAAGGCGATCACGAAGGCGCGGCCAACCAGCCGCGCCTCTTTTCTTTGGGGAAGGCTAGCTGGTTTTCGGTTTGGAACGCGGCGGGCCGCCCGGACGGAACAGCCAGCGGTCGAGCGCGGCAGCCCCGCCGCCGGTGAAGATGAGCAGCAGCGCCATCGCCGCAAGCGCGAGCGGGAACTGGTAGTTGCCCTGTCCCACGAAGCCGTTCTTCCAGTGCACCTTTCCAACCGCGACGAGCATGTTCACCAGCGTGACCAGCGCGGCGAAGCGGGTGAGGATGCCGAAGACGAGGAACAATCCGCCGCCGAACTCCGCGAATGCCGAGACGTACCCCAGCCAGCCGGGAATCCCCAGGGACGCGACCACGTCTGCGTTATGCTGCAGTCCGCCGAAAACTTTGGGATAGCCGTGCGCGGCCATGATCGCGCCCAACACCAGACGCAGCACGAGCACTCCGAAGGGTTGCAGTCGATCGAGGTAGCGGATCATCTCGCCTTTACCACGCCGGCGTGGCCGTCTTGCGCGGCGGGTTGAAGAAGGGCATCCTCACGACCGTCGCCGGCACGGTGCGCCGCATCGCCTCGACGGTGATCTCCATGTGCAGCTTCGTGCCGAGCTCGGCGTGTGGCGTGTCGACGCTCGCAAGCGCGATCATCTTCTTCAATGTCGGCGACCACGTGGTCGAAGTCGCTTTCCCGACCTGCTTGCCGCCGCTGTAGACGGGCACATGCACCCGCGATGCCGTGCTCGGTGCGACCGGGGGAAGTCCGACGGCGTCGTATTCCCTCTCCACGGCGGTCCAGTCGATCTCGAGCCCCACGAGCTGCCGCGCCGAGCCTTGCTTCTGCTCTGCGAGCAGCGCGCGCTTGCCCACAAAGTTTTCTTTTTCGAGATGGACGAGGCGTCCGAGGCCGATCTCAAACGGAGAGAATTTCTGCGACTCGATGAGCGCCTTTTTGCTCGAGTTGTAGTCCACCTCGATGAGCAGCAGGCCCGCCTCGATGCGCGCCACGTCGAGCGCGAGCATGCCGGCGGCGTGCAGGTCGAACTCGCGGCCCGCGGCGGCGAGCGCGTCCCAGACTTTTACGGCGTCCGTCCACGGCATCCAGATCTCGTAGCCGAGGTCGCCGGTGTAACCGGTGCGCGAGATGTCCACCGGGACGCCGGCGATCTTGCCCGCGGTCACGTGGAAATACTTCAGCGCGCGGACGTCCGCATCGGTCGTGATCTTCGAAAGCAACCTGCCGGAGGTCGGCCCTTGCAGCGCGACGGCGGCCATTTGCTCGGAGATGTCTTCGATGGAGACGTCCATGCCGAGCGCGTTCTGCTGGAACCAGCGCAGGCTAGGGTCGGCGGCCGTCCAACGATATTCGTTGTCGGCGAGGCGGGAGATGGTGCCGTCGTCCACGACCTTGCCTTGCTCATCGCACCAGCAGGTGTAGATGACCTGGCCCATGCTGACTTTCTTGATGTTGCGCACGTTCACGCGGTCCACGAAGCGCGTGGCGTCCTTGCCAGCGATGCGGTACTTGTACAGCGGCGAGACGTCGATGAGCGCGGCCGCGTTGCGGATGGCGTTGTACTCGTGCTCGTGGTGCGTCTCATAGACGCTGACGGTGTAATAGCCCGACCACTCGCGGAAATTCAGGCTCTCGCACAGCGGGAAGGTGCGTTCGTGGAATGCGGTTCCAATCGGCAAGCGGAATCCCTCGTCAAGGCTTTGAGTCCCCGCGATTATAGATTCCGCGCGCGGGCGGAGCAATTTTCAAGACAAAGCGCAGCACCTCGGCTAGAATCGCCTTCTCGCATGAAAGCCACCCTGCTAGCTTGGTGCGTCCTTCCCAGCGGCCTCTGATCCGCGCTGCCGGCCTTTTACTGTTCCCAGAGAGACTGATAACAGAGCAGGAGTCAGCCGTGGCGAGTCAGAAATACGACGCGATCATCATCGGTGGAGGCCACAACGGCCTCGTCACCGCAGCCTACCTGGCACGCGCGGGCAAGAGAGTCATCGTGCTGGAGCGCCGCCACGTGCTCGGCGGCGCCGCCGTGACGGAAGAGATCTTCCCCGGCTTCAAGTTCTCGGTCGCGTCCTACGTGGTGTCCCTGCTGCGTCCGGAGATCATTCGCGAGCTCGATCTGCCGCGCCACGGTCTCGAGATCCTTCCGCTCGACGGCACTTTCACGCCCATGCCGAACGGCGACCACTTGTGGCGCGTGAACGACCATGGCAAGACGCGCCGCGAGATCGCGCGCCACTCGCGCCTCGATGCCGAGGCGTACGACGAGTTCGGCAAGACCATGCTCGACATGTGCCGCTTCGTCAAACCCATCCTCAACATGACGCCGCCGGACCCGACGAAGCTCTCGCCCAAAGATATCGGCAAACTGCTCTTCCTCGGCAAGCGCTTCCAGGGGCTGAACTACGAGGACAAGTACAACCAGGTCCAGCTCATGACGATGAGCGCGGTGGATTACCTCGATCAATGGTTCGAGACCGACGTGCTCAAGGCAACGATGTCCGCCAGCGGCATCATCGGGACGTTCCTCGGCGTGCGCTCACCCGGAACTGCGTACGTGCTGCTGCACCACTACATGGGCGAGATTGATGGCGCGTTCCGCGCCTGGGGATTCGCGCGTGGCGGCACCGGCGCGATCTCGAATGCGATTGCGGACGCGGCGCGCGAAGCCGGCGTGGAGATCCGCACCGAGGCTCCCATCGCCAAGATCCTCGTCAAGAATTGCAAAGCCATTGGCGTGGCGCTCGCCAACGGCGACGAGCTGTTCGCCAACGTCGTGTCGTCGAGCGTCGACCCCAATCTCACCTTCCTCCGTTTCCTCGAGCCCAGCCAGCTGCCGCCTGAGTTCCTCGAAGAGGTCCGCCGCTACAAATACCGCGGGTCGTCCGGCAAAGTGAACCTCGCGCTCGACGCGCTGCCCGACTTCAAAGCCATCCCCGGCCCGGGCGCGCACCTGCGCGGCGCCATCTCCATCTCGCCGAGCGTGGACTACATGGAGCGCGCCTACGACGACGCCAAGTACGGCCGCTACTCGCGGCGTCCTTACATCGACATGGTCATACCCAGCCTGACCGATCCGTCGGTCGCGCCGCCGGGCAAGCACGTGATGTCCTGCTTCGTGCAGTACGCGCCTTACAAGTTGGCGGAAGGGAACTGGGACGACCAGCGCGAGGCGTTCGGCGACACCGTGATCGACACCATCGCCGAGCACGCGCCCAACATCAAGAACATCATCATCGGACGCCAGGTGCTCACGCCGCTCGACCTCGAGCGCGAGTTCGGCCTCACCGAAGGCAACATCTTCCAGGGCGAACTCTCACTCGAGCAGTTGTTCTTCCTGCGGCCAGTGCCGGGATGGGCGCAGTACCGCACGCCCATCGATAACCTTTATATGTGCGGCTCGGCCACGCATCCCGGCGGCGGCATCATGGGCGCGCCCGGACGGCTTGCTGCACTCGAGATCCTCAAAGACTTCAAACGCGGAGCCGCCTAGCCATCGGTCAGAAAAGCATCATCGTCATCGGCGGCGGGCACAACGGCCTGGTCACCGCCTTCTATCTCGCCAAGGCGGGACTGAAGCCGCTCGTCCTCGAGCGCCGCGAGACCGTCGGCGGCGTGGCGGCCACGGAAGAGTTCCACCCCGGGTTCAAGTGTTCGTCGCTGCTCCATGCCGAAGGCCCGCTGCGCCCGGACATCGCGCGCGACCTGAAGCTTCGCGTTGAGATGCTGCGCCCCGATCCGCGCCTCGTCGCGCTCGCGCCCGACGGGCGTGCACTCGCGCTCTATGAAGACGCCAAGCGCACCGCGGAAGCGCTAAAGCAGCTCTCCGCCAAGGACGCTACCGCGTATCCCGAGTTCGTGCGCGTGCTGGCGCAGGTAAGTGCCGTCATAGGCGAGGTCCTCGCGCTCACTCCGCCGGAGATCGACAAGCCTTCCGCCGGCGATGCTTGGGGAATGCTCAAAGCGGGGAAGAAGTTTCGCTCGCTCGGCCGCAAGGACATGTTCCGTCTGCTGCGCTGGGGACCGATGGCGGTCGCCGACTTCGTGGCCGAGTTCTTCGAGACGGAATTGTTGCGCGCCGCCGTGGCCGCGCGCGGCATCTTTGGGACGACGTTCGGCCCGTGGTCCGCAGGCTCGACCATGGCGCTGCTGCTCCACGCCGCCGCCGACCCGCATCCTGCCGGCCCGTCCGCCTTCCCGCGCGGAGGCATGGGCGCGCTCCCCGGCGCCATCGCGGAAGCTGCCAAGGCCGCGGGCGCACAGGTCCGCACCGGGGCCGACGTCGCGCACGTCGTCGTGAAGGACGGCGTCGCGCGCGGAGTGGTGTTGAAGTCTGGGGAAGAGATTGCCGCGGACGCGGTGGTCTCGAACGCCGACCCGCGCAATACTCTGCTGCGGCTGGTCGACCCCATGCATCTTGGCCCGGACTTTATTTCGAAGCTGCAGCATTATCGTTGCCGCGGCACCACGGCCAAGGTCAACCTGGCCCTCGGCGTCGCTCCGAAGTTCAGTGCGCTCAAGGGAAGCGACGCCGCGGCAAGAATCCACATCGGCCCGGAGATCGATTACCTGGAACGTGCCTTCGACGGCTCGAAGTACGGCCGCCTCCCCGAGCATCCCTATCTCGACGTCAGCATTCCCTCGCTGCTCGATGCCTCGCTCGCGCCGGCAGGGAAGCACGTGATGTCCGTGCTGGTGCACTTCGCGCCTTACAAATTGCGCGAGGGGACATGGGATTCGCAGCGCGACGCGCTTGGCAACACCGTCGTCAAGACGCTCGCTACGTATGCACCGGAGTTGCCGGGAACGATCGAAGGCCGGCAGGTGCTCACGCCGCTCGACCTCGAGACCAAGTTCGGATTGACCGGCGGCCAGATATTCCACGGCGAACTCGCGCTCGACCAGATGTTCACCATGCGGCCGCTGCTGGGTTGGGCGCGCTATCGCACGCCGGTCGACGGCTTGTACCTCTGCGGCTCAGGCACGCATCCCGGCAACGGACTCACGGGCGCGTCGGGCGCCAACGCCGCCCGCGAGATACTCAAAGCTCTTAGGTAGAGACGGCCTTCTGGCCCGTCTCCCGCGCTGCTAGTCCGCCGCGACGGACTTCCCGATCGCACTCTTCAAATCCCCCGCCAGCAGCCGATGGAACAGATGTTCCCCAGCCTCGCGCCGCACCGATAGCCTTCCCGCGCCATACGCACGCGAGCTTAACCCGCGCTGCACCGACTCGCAGATTGCGTGGTCTTCATCCTGGATGCGCTCGCTCACGTCCATGCTCTGCTGGTTGCGCGCCGCGGACGCCGCGCTCACGTCCGCAAAATAAAACTCAAAGATGACGGCCATGCGGTCGATGCCCAGCGGTATGACGAGGTTGGTGTCGAGGTAGCCCTCGTACCAGTTGAACATCACGTTGGGATAGAGCCAGAAGTAGAGCGCGCGTCCCTGGCGCACCTGCGCGGTCATCTGCTCGCCACCGCTCGCGTCGATGGGACTGGATTGCAGGCAGAAGCGCCCTTCGTTCTCGATGGTGTAGTTCTTGTATTCGAGGATGCTGTTGAGGCCTTTGTGCAGGTGCGGCACGTGATAGCCGCCGTCGAGGTAGTTATCGACGAACACCTTCCAGTTGCACTTCAGCTCGAAGAGGCGGCGGCCTGCGAAGTGCAGCTTCTCGAGATGCATCGGCTGGAAGCGCTGGACCATCCCGCCTAGATACTCGGAGAGTGACGGGGCATTCGCGTCCAGGCAGACGAACACAAACTTCTCCCACGCTTCGACGCGCACTGGCGCCAATCCCATCTTCTCGCGCTCGAAGCACTGCACGCCTTCGAACTCCGGAACGCCTTTGAGCACGCCGTCCAGACCGTAAGTCCAGCCGTGATAAGGACAGCGAAGGACGGAAGCTTTTCCCTCCGGCTCGGTCATCACGGCGGCGGCGTGGTGGCGGCACACGTTGAAGAAGGCGCGCAGCACGCCGTCGTTGCTGCGGGTCACGACGATCGGTTCGCCGGCGATCTCCCCGGTGAGGTACTGTCCTGGCTCGGCGACCTGCGCGGCGCGTCCGATCATCTGCCAGGTGCGGCCGAAGACGGTCTTCCGCTCCAGTTCCGCGATGCGCTCGTCGGTGTACCACGGGCCGGGAATGGTCGCGGCGCGCTCGAGTGGCGCGGTGTCGTCGTAGCTGCGAAGGCTCTTCACCAGGTCAGCGTCCATGCGGATCCCCAAGGATTCTATCGCGCTGCGCGGCCGCCTTCAGCTTCCGCTTGAAGTACAGGTACGCGGGCACGCCGAGCAGCACGATCACCGTGCCCGCGGCCGCTTCCTTCGGGCGCTGGAAGACGACCACGCCGCACCACACGAGCGAGAGCACGATGTACGCCGCCGGCGCGAACGGATACCAGGTGCAGCGATAGGGCCGCGGTGCCTCTGGACGCTTCTTCCGCAGGATGAACACAGCGCCCACCGTCAACGTGTACATCAGCACGCCGACGAATATCACGTAAGTGTAGAGCTGGTCGTAGCGCCCGCTCACCGCCAGCACCGCCGACCATATCCCTTGCGCGATCAGCGCGAGCGACGGCGTGCGGTACTTCGGATGCACGTAGCCCATGGAGCGGAAGAACACGCCGTCGCGTCCCATGGCGTAGACCACGCGCGCACCCGCGAGCGTGCATGCCGACGCCGCGCCGAAGCAGCTGACCGCGATCAGCACGCTCACCCAGCGTCCGAGGCTGGGCGAGAAGAGCACCGTGCCCGCGCTTGCTGCGATAGTCGCTTCTGTCGCCACGCGCGCGATGGGCAGCGCGTAGATGTAGACCACGATCATCGAGATATACACAGCGCCAACGGCGAGCACGCCGAGCACCAGCGCGAGAGGGATGTTCCGCTGCGGGTCCTTCACTTCGCCCGCCGCGCAGGTGATGTAGTTCCATCCGTCGTAGGCGAAGAAGACGGCGATGAGCGCCACGCCAAAGCCCTTGAACAGGCCTGCGGGCGGCAGCGGAGCGGTGGCGGTGAAGTGCGACCACGAGCCACGCCCGATGGTCACACCCAGCAGCACGAAGATGGCGATGGCGCCGAACTTCATCCAGGTGGCCACGTTCTGCATCGTCGCCGCGCGGCGCAGTCCGATGACGTTCACCCAGGTGAGCACCGCAATGGCGAAGATGGCCAGCACGCCGGCGCGCGTGAGCGACCACGAGCCCACCGCCATTACCACTTTCTCCGCGCCGTACGGGACGATAGCTTCGGAATATGCGGCGAAGCCCACCGCGAGCGCGGCGATGGTCCCGGAGAAATTCACCGTGATGACCATCCAACCGAAAAGGAACGCGGAGAGATCGCCGTAGGCCTCGCGCAGGTAGACGTACTGCCCGCCGGAATGCGGATACATCGCGCCCAACTCCGCGAACGCAAAACAGGCGAGCAGCGTGATGGCGCCGCCGACCACCCACACGGCGATGAGCCAGAGCGGATGCGGCAGCGGCGCAGCCGCGTCTTTGACGGCGAGGAAAATGGCCGAGCCGATGATGCCGCCCACCAGCAGCAGGACGGAATCCACCAGCGAGAGCCCACGAACGAGCGTCGGTCGTTCGGCTTGTCCGGGAGCGGTGCGGGCGGCTTCCGTCATCGTTGTCTCGACCCTATCCCATGCCCAGATCGGCGGCGGCTTCGAGTGGCGTGCCGCAGACGCGACAGATCACGGCGGAGCAATCGCCGCAGGTCAGCGGGTCGGTGACCTCGCGCGCGCACTTCGGGCAGTAGAGCGTGTCGAGCACCGCAGGCCGCTCGGCAGGGGGTTCAAGCATGGGCGCGAATGTAGCACAGTGGGCGCGAAGATTTAGAATCAAGCCATGACCATCGACGAGCAGATGCAGAAGGAGTTCAACGACTGGGCCGCCGCTGGACGCGGCGAAGAGATGGAGCGGCACCATGCGTCGATCGTGGAGCAGACGCTGCGGCTGATGGAGCTGCGTCCCGGCGAGCGCGTGCTCGACATGGGCTGCGGCGCCGGCTGGGCGTCGCGCATCCTCGCGCGCATGGTGGGCGACGGTCCCCAGGGACACGGCCAGGTCATCGGCGTGGATATCTCCGACGAGATGATCCGCCGCGCGCGCGCCGGCTCCACCGACTTCGAGAACGTGATGTTCGTCTGGGGCTCCGCCCACCAGGTCCCGTGGGAAGAGAACTTCTTCGACAAAGTGCTTTCGGTCGAGAGCTTCTACTACTACGCCGACCAGGACCGTGCCGCGCATGAACTGTTCCGCGTGATGGCGCCCAAGGGCCGGCTCTTCATCCTCATCAACCTGTACAAGGAGAACCCGTACTCGCTGCGCTGGGTCGAGGAGCTGAAGGTGCCGGTGCAGGCGCGCTCGGAGCAGGAGTACGTCGAGCTGCTGCGCGCGCACGCCTTCGAGAACGTGGAGGCGCGCCACGTCCCCGACCTCTCGCCCACACCCGACGAGTACTCCGGCAAGTGGTTCAAGGACTCGGCAGAGCTGCGCGCCTTCAAGAAAATCGGCGCGCTGCTCGTGACGGCCGAGAAGCCCAACGTCCGCTCGACCGCGCCCCCGTACCAGATCTGTTAGCGGACACCGCTGCAAGTTCGGCAAGGACACGCGTTCTCCCTGCGGAGGGTAACTCATGAAGCTGGCAAAGCAATCGAAGCTGTTCTGGTCCGGGGTGTGGGTGTTGGCGCTGAGTGTGGCGCCGCTGCTGCTCTACGTCATCTTCGGCCCGAAGGACGGCAATCCCATCGGGCTCGGCCTGCTCTTCTTTTTCGGCGCGCCCATCGGATTCATCCTGATAATCGTCGGCCTGGTGCGGGGCGTGGTCAGCAAAGCCTGACGCTTCACTTCGTCTCGTACGCCAGCGACCACGAGGTATCCAACCGCAATTTTCCTTTGTAGAACGGGTCGTCCTTCGGCAGATATCCGAGGCGGACGGGGAAAACGTCGCCCGGGCCATCGGCCGTCATCACGGCGCGCTGGTGGCACGCCGAGCAATTCGAGCGCGGGCCGTAGGCGAACGCGGCCTCGAGATACGGATTGAACGCGATGGCATTGTGCCCGCCGGCCTCTTTCGGAAGCTCGGCGTGATAGACGGAGTGCATCTTGTAGTCGCGGAAGACGCCGGGAACGGCGGCGATGCGGTCGTTGCCGAGCGGCGCCTGGTCCGGCTGGTCGTGCCAGTAGAACGTGGCCCACACCCAATCGGGGGTCTCGCGCGTGGAGATGTGCACGGCGACGAGCGCGACGTAGTCACCGCGTTCGAACCTTCGTCCCCACATGCGGATGGTGAGTTCATCGGCGAGCGGCAGGTGGTTGATCCAGTCCACCGTTTTCTGGTCGTTCACCTGCACGGTAAACATGCGCGACATGGGAACGACGCGCGCGGTGCGCGTGGTGATGCGCTGCATGCGCGCGTCCATCGGGTCGAAAAAGTTGAGCTCCGCCGTCTCGCCTCTCGGGACACTCGGGCGGCGAGGGTCGATGGCCACCACGCGCCCGAAGGCTTCGAAGTCGTTGCCTTCTTCCTCGTGCGTCGTCATCGCCTGCTGCTCTGCGGGCGTGAGGTCCTTGAAGAAGCCGGAAGCGACGAGCGCCTTGTCGCCGCGTCCCCAGGTGATGGGACGGGTGGGCGTGTCGTCCCACACGGGGAAAGCGGTGAGGCCGTCGCGCCGCACCGGCCACCACACCGTCTTCACCGAAATGGAGTCGTTGGGGAAGTCCTCGACGTCGGTGAGCCTGCCGGCCATCGCGATCAGCTTCTTCTTCGATTGATATCCGTTGCGGCGCACGTGGTAGCGGAACGAGTCGTTATATAGGTTGAAGCTGAGGATGGCGTCGCCCGACCCGATGTTCTTCTGCGACGGGATGCGGAACTCGGGCGCGAACACGCGCTCTGCCGGCAAGCTGTCGCTCGCGCCGAATGTTTCTGAGACTTGGTACCACGTGAGGAAGCGCGGGAAGCCCGAGGGAGTGGGCTGCGTCATCGCCGCCCAAACGTTCCACACGTGGCGGCGCATGCCGGGAACGTCTTTCGCGTCGAGCATGCGGAGGAGATCAGGCTGGCGGGCAGGAAAGTCAGGGCCGCTGACGGCCGCATAAAGGATGCGCTGGCCCACGGCAAGGGGGCGCGCGCCGCCGCCGTGAAAGCCGCTGAGCAGCGCGACCGCGCAGCTGACCGCCGCGAAGAGAAGGATGCGCCGGCGCATCAGTGCTTGAGCTTCTCCATCCAGTTCACTGTGACGATGAAGGGTTCGGCGCTGCCCTGGCTGTAGACGGTCATGTAGAAGTGCTGGCCGTCTGCAGCCGGGAAGTAGAACTGGTTGAAGACGGGGTGCGGGTTGAGGTCGAAGAGCGGCTTGGGCGCGGAAGCGCTGAAGGTATCGCCCTGCGCGTTGATGTCGGCGGAGAGGAGCGTGGTGTAGGAAGAGTTGCTGAAGAACAGCTCCTTGCCGTTGTTGCTCCAGGTCGGCTGCAACGCGCCGCCGTTGGAGACCTGCCACTTGCCTTTGGGCGTGGC
The DNA here is from genome assembly GCA_016185395.1 of Candidatus Korobacter versatilis. Classification (GTDB taxonomy): domain Bacteria; phylum Acidobacteriota; class Terriglobia; order Terriglobales; family Acidobacteriaceae; genus JACPNR01. The sequence continues at coordinate 288,032 of JACPNR010000009.1, read as the reverse complement.
GTCACTCGGGTCGGGACGGAAGGGGATGACGTAGATCTCGAAGCGGCCTGAGTCGCGGCCGTCGAAGGTGAGCCACTTGCCGTCCGGAGAGACGTGCCCGTCGCGGGCGTCGGTGTCGCTCTTTAGCAGCAGGAACGGCTTGCCGCCGCCGGTTGCCGGGACGGCCCACAGCTCCCACTTCACCTGCGGCGTGACGGCGTGCTTCTCCAGGAGAACGTATTTACCGTCGGGACTCCAGCCGCTGGGGTAGACCTCGTCTGGCGTTTCGAGCAGGACCTCTTCGCTGCCCAATCCTGACGCCGGCTTCAGGCGGATGGTGGTCGCGCGGGAGCCGCCGGCGGAAGCCGCGGAGCTCGCGTACAGCAGTTTGCTGCCGTCGGGGGAGAAATACGGGCAGCAGGACTGGTCGTCGAAGGTGAAGCGCGACTTCTGCTTGTCGGCAAGCGAGAACTGCCAAATGTTGGTGTGCGTCCCGCCGGGCTCGCGGACCGACATCGCCAGCCTGCCACTCGGCGCCAGCGCCAGGGCCCCGATCATCGAAGGCTCGGTATCGAGCAGGGTCTCGCCGCCTTTGCGATCGAGCACGATGAGCTTGGTGCCCACGTCGACCGCGCCGGACTGGAACGCCAGCACACCGTTCTGTGAACTGGAGAAGACGGAGAAGTTGAACTGCGGGTCGGACTGCACCTGTTCGCCGATGGGGACGGGGTCGCCCGAGAAAGTGCCCTTCACCGGATCGAACGGCTGCGCGAGCAGTGTGCTCTCGCGGGTGTAGAGCAGCCGGCCATCCACGAAGGCGACGTTCCCCGTTACCTCGTTCAGCCTGGTGGCGTTCTCCGGATGACTCAAGCTGGTGAAGAAAGCGTGCGTCTCTGGTCCCTGCGCGACGTAAATGAAATGCTCGCCGTCGGGCATGAAGTAGGGGAAGCGATGGGAGGTCTGGCTGACCTTGCGATCTAATGCAGTGAGCTTCTGCGCCTCCGCGCCGCCGGCGGCGGTGGTGCGCAGCAGCGCGAGGTCGCGCTGGCCGAACAGGATCACGCCCTGCTCGTTCCACGCCCCGCCCCGGCCTTCGGCGACATCGCAGATGTTGAGCACGACGCCGGTGGCGACCTCGATCTTCTTCATTTTGCCGTTGGCAAAGAAGCCGATGAAGCGGCTGTCGGGCGACCAGAACGGATAGGTCGCGCCGTCGGTGCCGCTCAACGGGCGCGACTCGACGGAATCGAGGCTGCGCAGCCACAGCGACCGGTCGCCGACCCGTCCGACGACGGTCGCGACGAAAGCCACTCGCTTTCCCTCGGGCGAGACGACCGGTGGACCGGACAGCCCGCGGAAGTTGAAGGCCACCTTCTCCGGCGGCATCACCAGGAACTGGTAGAGCTCGCGCGGACGGGTGCGCTGGTAGAACAGAAAGCTGGCGGCGACGAGCAGCGCCAGGACTACCCCTGAAGCCCAAGCCAGCCGCTCACGATTGCGGCGCCGATGCACGAGCGGCGCGGGGATGCCGAGTTGTGTTCCACCCTCCGCGATCCATTGCAGTTGTAGCTTGAGGTCGTGCGCGGTCTGGAAGCGCTCGTCGGGGTCTTTCGCAAGGCAGGTGCGCACGACGCGCTCGAGCGCCGGCGGCGTCATCGGCGCGACTTCGGATAGCGGCTTGGGATCGGCGGAGAGGATGGACGCGATCAGGCTCGCCTTGGTGCGGCCCGAGAACGCCGGTCGTCCGGTCGCCATCTCGTAGACCACCTCGCCGAAGGCGAAGATGTCGGTGCGGACGTCGGCCTCGTGGCCTTCGAGCTGCTCCGGCGACATGTACTGGAAGGTGCCGACGATGGTGCCTTCCGCCGTCAGCTTCTTCGCGTCGGCGGTCATCTCGGTGAGCGCGGTGGCGAGCGGCGCGTTCTCGTTGCCCTTGGCGAGACCGAAGTCCATCAGCTTGGCGCCGCCCTTGGTGAGCATGATGTTCGCCGGCTTGAGGTCGCGGTGGACGATGCCTTGCTTGTGCGAGCGCTCGAGCGCGTCGGCGACCTGGACGGCGACCTTCAGCAGTTCGTCGAGCGGCAGCGGGCCCTTGCTCAGGCGGCGGTCGAGCGTCTCGCCCTCGAGGTACTCCATGACGAGGAAGTCCACCCCGGACTGGTGGCCGACGTCGTAAAGCGTGCAGATGTGCGGATGCGAGAGCGTGGCGATCGCTTTGGCCTCGCGGTCGAGCCGCTGCCGCATGGCGGAGTCGCCGGCGAGATGCGCCGGCAGGATCTTGATGGCGACCGTACGCTCGAGGCGGGTGTCACGCGCGCGGTAGACCTCGCCCATGCCGCCGGCGCCGGCGGCGTCCACGATCTCATACGGTCCTAACTTCTCCCCGGAACGCAATGCCATTCTCGCCCTCGCACACTACGACTGGATTCGGAAGGGGCCTGGTTGAGTGTGGCGGATTATACCGCCCTTTCGCCGCCGCCCCGGCACGATTGCGGCAGCGAGACAAGCAGACACAGTCCTGCGCCTGCCACTACAATCGGTGCCCGACAAGGAGGAGGCACATGCGGAAAGCGATCATCTTGGCGGTCGCAGTCATTCTCATCGCCGGCGGCGCAGCGGCGCAGAAGAAAGCCGCGGAGGGTCCTGACAAGAAATCGGTGATGGTGACCGTGCACCGGTTCGTCGACGGCTTCAATGAGGGCGACATCGCCTCGGCGCTGGCAACCTGCGCTTCGCCCGCGGCGATCATCGACGAGTTCCCGCCATACGCGTGGAGTGGGCCGACGGCCTGCGCCGATTGGGCCGCTGCCTACGATGCAGCCAGCAAGAAAGACGGCATGACCAATGGGCACGTCACCATGGGCAAGCCGCTGTTCGTCGAGGTCAATGGTGATCGCGGTTACGCCATCTTCCCAGTCAGCTTCAGCTACAAACAGAAAGGGAAACCGGTGAACGAGGCGGGCGCTCGCCTGACAATAGCGTTGTGGAAGCAGGGCAGCGATTGGAAGATCACGGCGTGGACGTGGAGCAAGCACTAGAGCGAGTAATCAGCCGTCAGCAATCAGCATTCAGCGATACTGCCCGGCTGGCTGAGTGCTGATTGCTGACTGCTGAGTGCTCATTTACACTGTGTGGTTCGAGGCAAGGGCATCACCCTATGGGCTGGCTACAGAACAAGTTCGAGAAGAACTTCCTGATCACGACGGTGGACTACGTCTTCAACTGGGCGCGCAAGTCGGCGCTCTGGCCGATGACGTTTGGCCTGGCGTGTTGCGCCATCGAGATGATCGCCAGCTCGACCGCGCGCTTCGACATCGCGCGCTTTGGCGCCGAGGTCTTTCGCCCCAGCCCGCGGCAGAGCGACCTGATGATCGTGGCCGGCACGGTGACGCTCAAGATGGCGCCGGTGGTGAAGCGCATCTACGACCAGATGCCCGACCCGAAATGGGTGATCTCGATGGGCGCGTGCTCCTCGGTCGGCGGTCCGTTCAATACTTACGCCGTGCTGCAGGGCGTGGACCGCATCGTGCCGACGGACGTCTATGTTATCGGGTGCCCGCCGCGTCCCGAAAACCTCTTCTACGCGCTGCTGAAGTTGCAGGACAAGATCGACTCGATGTCGCTGGCGAAGAAGCCGACGGAGGTCCGCCTGACGGACACCATGGCCGAAGACTTCAAGCGGCAGGTCATGATCGCGCAGACGCTGCAGCCCAAGTAGTTCTCAGTCCCCGGTTCTCAGTTCTCAGTCAATCTAGGAAACCCATGGCGGAGTTCCGTAAACTCGCGACGAAGGCAGAGCTGCCCGAGCCCGGCAAAGCGAAAGAGTTTCCGCTCGGCGACAAGATGGTCTGTGTAGCCAACGTGGGCGGCGTGATCTCCGCGATGGACAACGTCTGCAGCCATCGCGGCGGGCCGCTGGGCACCGGCGTCGTCATGGACGGCAAGGTCATCTGCCCGTGGCACGGCTGGGCCTACGATCCGCAGACCGGCGCCGTCGCGCATAATCCCGCCATGAAGGTCGCGGTTTATCCCGTTAAGGTCGAAGGGGATGACGTCCTCGTAGAGATTTGACGCCAGTTATCTGCGCGGACGATATACTCCCCCGCCATGAGCCCGGTCACACACTTCCTCGTCGGGTGGATGGTGGCGAACGTGCCGAGCCGCATCGGTCGGCGCGAGAGGGCGGCCATTGCTCTTGCCGGCGTGGCGCCGGACCTCGATGGCCTCGGGGCCATCTCCGAGTTCCTGACCAAGCACCGCGCGCAGCCGCTGTTGTGGTTCACCGAGTACCACCACGTGCTCGGACACAACCTCGCGTTCGCGCTCATTGTCGCGGCGATCTGCTATGCGGTCGCGCGGCAACGCCGGTGGCTCACCGCGCTGCTGGCGTTCGCGAGTTTCCACCTGCATCTGCTGGGCGATGTGGTCGGCGCGCGCGGGCCAGACGGGTACCAGTGGCCCGTCCCGTATCTTGCACCGTTCTCCGAGCGCTGGACGTGGACGTGGAACGGGCAATGGGCGCTCAACGCATGGCCCAATTTCGTGATCACCGGCGTGTGCCTGCTGCTCACGCTTTATCTGGCGTGGCGGCGCGGGTATTCGCCCATCGAGATCGTGTCGCCGCGCGCCGACCGCGCGTTCGTCGCGGCGCTCCGCGCGCGCTTTCCGCTTGCCGCTGCCGGTTAGTGGTATCTTGTTGCCCCGCATTCTTTTGACGTTCACATCTTTCGTTAGGGAGACGCTCATGCAGCCCCTATTCAGCCGCCTGGCAGGCACCGTCGCAATCTCGCTTTTCGCCCTCGCCGCGTCGGCCGCAGACTTGAAGATCACCACGCAGAACACGATGGCAGGGAACACCACGCAAGGGACCACGTACATCAAAGGCTCGCGCCAGCGCACCGAGACGCAGATGGGCCCGGTGCACCAGGTGGTCATCACCCAATGCGATCGCCGGCAGACGATCACGGTGAGCGATGCCTGCCGCACCTACCTGGTCGCGCCCATGGACGAGGCCGAGACCACGCCGCCGCCATCGCGCAACGCGCAGCCCGACCCCAGGCCGCAGCCGCGACTCGGCGGCACCCTCACCATCAACAACAGCACGTCGAACACGGGCGAGACCAGGCCGTTCTTCGGCTACACCGCGCGGCACATCAAGAGCACCATGACCATGACGTCGAGTCCCGACGCCTGCAATCAGACCAACATGAAGATCGAGTCGGACGGTTGGTACGCCGACTTCTCGGCCACGGGCGCGACGTGCTCGGCCTCGGCGCGTCCCAGCAATATGGGAAGGATGCGTCCCGATTGCCAGGACCGCATCCGCCAGACCGGCAGCATGCGCAGCCTCGGGTATCCCATGAAGCTCACCACGACGATGCAGAGCGAGAACGGCACCTTCACCATGACGCAGGAGACCACCGAGATATCGAAGGCGACGCTCGACCCCGCGCTCTTCGACGTCCCCGCCGGATACCGGCAGGTGAATGACTACCAGGGACTGATGTGCCGCGCCGCGACGGACGGCAGCTACAATCCGCCGCCAACGTCCACGGGTACGAACCAGGATGACGAGATGCGGCGCGGTCGTCGCGGCGGACGCGGTCCGCTCTGCGTTGCGCCGATCACCAGCCAGGCGGCCACGTCATTCGACCACGAAGCGTGGCGGGACACATTGATCAGTGAGCTGCAGCGTGTGCGCGTGGAGTCCGTGAGACTCGAGTCGAACAACCAGTTCGACCTGCGCGCCGAAGCCGCGGAGAAAGGCTGCCGTTACGTGCTCTACACCGACGTGATGGACCTCAAGCAGCCTTCACACGGACGCCGCTACGGCAACGCGGCAGGCGTGAACGCGAACTATCAATCCACCGTGCACGAGCAGCTCGAGCCGATGGATGATTTCGTCCCCCGCCTCGACAAGACGGTGACCGGCCTGGGTGCGAACATGAATGACGGTGGACAGAACGCGCTCCGCATCGAAGCGCAGGATGTGGCGGCCGAACTCAGCGACCGGCCGAGATAGTTCCTTGCAAAAAAGAAAAGCGCGGCCTGCGGGCCGCGCTTTTTCTTGCGTCGAGATCAGCCCGTCATCCTGATAAGCGTCATCCGAGCAGGCCGAGAAACCCCTGCGGCGAGCTGGCGAAACCGGGAAATACGACGTCGAGCTGTTTGTTGCCCAGGTGACGATAGACGCCTTCACCGAGGATGCGGCGGAAGTCCGTGGTCAGCGCGAGGTCGCGCCCTTCGTAGAGCTGCCCGGGCGCCAGTCCCGGCCACTTGCCGTAGACGCGTCCACCGCGCACCGGCCCGCCCATCACGAACATTGCGCCGGCGTGTCCGTGGTCGGTGCCGCCGTTGCCGTTCTGGCGTGCGGTGCGTCCAAACTCCGTCATCGAAACGATCACGGTCTCCTCCGCGAGCGTCCCAAGGTCGGTCCAGAATGCCGCCAGGGATTGCGAAAACTCGCGCAGCAGGTTGGCGAGCTGGCCCTGCGTGGCGCCTTCGTTCACGTGGTGGTCCCAGCCGCCGATGTCGGCGAAGGCGACCTCCACGCCGAGGTTTGCTTTCAACAGTTGCGAGACCTGGCGCAGGGAATCCCCAAAGCGTCCGCGCGGATAGTTCGCGCCCGGCGCCGGCCGATACTGTGCCGGGTCCGCGGCCTTCAGCATCTTCACCGCCTCGAACGTTTCCTTGCCGGTGCCGTGCAGCACCGAGTCCACCGACTGCGCGTACATCGCTTCGAAGCCGTTGGCCGCGGGCTGCGCGCCGGGATTGTTTCCGCCCACGCCGAACTGGTTCACGTTGTCGATGGCGATCGCGGGATAGCGTCCGGAAAGCGCGCGCGGCATGCCACCGCCGAGTGCGACGGCGCGGAACGGGCTGGCGTCCTGCTTCTTCTCGGACTGGCAGACGCGGTTGAGCCAGCCGTCTTCGGTGGACTTCACGCCCGGCGTGCCTGATTCCATGTAGTCCTGCGCGTCGAAGTGCGAGCGCGTGGTGTCCGGCGAGCCGGCCGCATGGATGATGGCGAGATGCTTCTGCTCCCACAGCGGCTTCAGCGCAGCCATCGAAGGATGCAGCCCGAAGAAGCCATCGAGGTCAAGCTCCTGGCCGCGCGGGATGCTGATGCTCGGGCGCATCGCGTAGTAATCGCGCTCGCCGTGCGGGATCACGATGTTCAAGCCGTCAGCCGCGCCGCGCTGGAAGAGCACAACGAAGCGTTTGCGTCCGCCGGATGTCTCCGCGCCGAGCGCCGCGCGCGTGAGGAACGACGGCACCGCCGCCGTGCCGACCACGGCCATCGCGCCGCCCTTCATGAATGCCCTGCGAGTGATGCTCATAGAAAACCGCTCCTGACTATTGGCTCTTGGCCGTTGGCTCTTGCCTTCTACCTGCGTTGAAACTCGGGCGAGCCCAATATTAGTCCGGCAATCACCCCTGGGTTCCGATTCGTGTTCATCGCAGCGCTCGCTTCGGGGGTAACGTCGGCGCCCATTGCCGTTTCCGCGACCTTGGGATCTGCGAGCTGCTTCTGCAGCGTCTGGTGCGTCTGCTTCGAGACGTCGCCATCGAGCAGCTTTTGCTCCAGCATGGCCAGCGTCGCTTGCGGATCCCGCGCGGGAGCGCCGAGCGCTCTTGCGGAGTCCATGTTCACGCCGGGAAGACGTCCGGTGCCGAGGCCGAGCGCGAAGTTCATGCGATTGAGGAGCGCGGCGGAGTTCACCCACGCGTCCGCCTTCATCGAGTAGCCGGTGGGCGGCTGCATGCCGTAAAGCGGCATGCCCATCTTGTTGAGCGCCTGCGCGATGACAAACGGGTTCTGTATCTCCGCGCCGGTCGCGCGCAGCGACGACACCACGAACTCGAACGGCGTTTTCACCTTGGCGCGATAAGCGTCGCGCGACCAGAATTCGGGCGAGTGGAACATGGTGCGCAGGACCTCGCGTATGTCGCCGTCTTTCTTCAAGAAGGTTTGCGCCATGCGGTCCACCAGCGCCGCGGGAGGCTCGTCGGCCACGAAGCGCATCGCCAGTTTGCGCGAGACGAACTTCGCCGTCGCCGGCTGGTGCGCCAGCATCTTCAGCGCGGCTTCGGCCTCGCTCTCGCCGCCGCCGGAGAACTGATGGCCGAGCACGATCTTCGAGCCCGGCTCGTGCATGCGCGCGTTGAACTCATAACCACCGCCGAGACGCGGCTGCCGCATCGTCCAGCCGGTCAGGACCTTGGCCAGTTCGGTGACGTCCTGCTGGGTGTAGCCGCCGTCCACGCCAAGTGTGTGCAGTTCCATCACCTCGCGCGCGTAGTTCTCGTTGAGTCCGCTGCGGCGCTGCTTGATCTGCTGCGCGCCTTGCTGGTTGGGATCGTTGCGCTGCATGCGTGGCTGCTGCTGGCCGAATCCACCGCGGCGGAAGCGGCGGTTCTGGCCTTGTCCCTGCTGGCCGTAGCCGCCGCCGTTCTTCGCGAAGGCGGAGTCCGGCCCGACGCTCTGCCAGTTGTCGAGATAGAAAAGCATGGCCGGCGACCTCGCCGTGGCCAGCAGCAGGTCTTCGAACTTCCCCAAAACATGCGGACGGATGGCGTCGCGCTCGTACTGCCCGATCATGTACGCGTCGGGGCCCTTCTTGTCGTAGACGTTGAAGTGGTTGAACCAGAAATCGGTCATCACTTCCTCGAGCTGGCGCTCACTGTAGGCGGCGCGCAGGATCTTTGCGGACTGCATCTCGCCGGCAACCACGATGCGCGGGTTCGCCATCGCCAGCACGGTCTCACGCTGCTGCGGCGTCATGCCGGCGAGCAGGCGCTCGCGGTCCTCCTGTGGCAGGCCGCGGGCCAGCATGGTGCGTTGCTCCGGGGTGAGCTTCAGCAGCTCGGCGATGCGCTTGTCCGGCGGCAGCGCGGTAATCTCTTCCGCTTGCGTTCTGGCGTAGCGGCGCGCCTCGCGGCGCTCCGCGCGCTGCTCGTCGGTCATCGTGCTCCCGGCGGCGTTGGGGTCCTGCGGAGCGGGTTTCGCGTCGTCGTTGTTAGCCGCCCCATCATTCCCCTTGGCCGCCTTGTTCTCTTTGCGCGCGCGATACGCCGCCATCTGCGATTCGTAAACAGCGCGCTGGTTCGAGTCGGAAGGCATGGGCATGCGGCCGGCTTCCACGGCTTTGAGTACGAACGGAGGCGGGAAGTTCTGGAGCAGCTCGCGCGAATCCATTGCCAGCGTGCGATAGCTGCTCAGTCGCGCTTGCAGGGCGCCGTCATCGAGTTTCTCGGGATGGAGCTGCAGCTCGATCCACTTGTCCACTCCCATGGCCTGCACGCGCTGGACGTCGCCCGGACGCGGGCCGAACGTGAGCCGATTGAGCGCATGCAGCGCGCGCTTGGAGTCATCCATCGCGGCGGGCGCGGCGGCGCTAGGCGGAGACTGTTCTGTCTGTTTTGCAGTCTTGGTTTTGTCGGCGGCGAGCAGCATCCCAGCGGACACGGCCAACACCAATGCCAGTGGCCCCAATACGCGACGCACCTTCATTGCAATCCCCCGCGAGCCAGAGCGGCTACTCTGGACAAACACGGACACGGGAAAAAGTTGTGCGGGGGGTGCGGCGACGGGGCTAAGCCGAGTAGGCGCGCGCGTTATTGATGCGGAAGTTCAGGTCGGCGGCGAGCTGGTCGAGGTCGCGGGGAGCAACGGTCATCGGAACGCTGGGTTCGAGGAAGGCCGCACCGGAGTCCTTGCGGGTGGCATCGCGGCGCAATTGCACCAGCAGCGCCTGCACCGCCTCCGCGTCGAACTTGCCGGGCGTCGAGCGGACGATGTGGGTGAGCGTCTCGCCCAACGACAGCGGTTGCCGATAGGACCGCTCGCTGGTCATGGCATCGAAGCTATCGGCGAGCGCGACCACGCGGACCGCGAGCGGCATCTCGCTCTCGTGCAGGTGGTCGGGATATCCCGAGCCATCGGCGCGCTCGTGGTGCGAGCGGACGACCTCCGGTATCTGCGGCCACGGAAACTCAACGCCGGCGACGATCTGGTGGCCCATCACGGTGTGGTCGGCCATCTCCTGGAACTCGATGCGCTCGAGCGCGCCCGGCTTCTTGAAGAGGTGTTTGTCCACGTTGACTTTGCCGACATCGTGCAGATATCCGGCGGCGCGTAGCCCGGTGACCTGCGCCGGGTCGAGTCCCATCGCCTCGCCGACGGCGGCGGCGTAGCGGCCCACGCGCAGCGAGTGTCCGCGGGTGAACGCGTCTTTGGCGTCGATGGCGGTGGCGAAGGCCTCGAGCGTGTGGTCGTACATGGAATGCAGCCCGGCGAGCAGCCGCAGGTTCTCCGCGATGCGATGCTCGAGCGTGTGCGCCAGCACGTGGTTCTGCACGGCCATGGCGATGGGCTGCGCCAGCATGCCGAGCGTGGCGAGATCGGCTTCGTCGTAGCCGCCTTCGGCGTTGCGGCGGCCGAGCGTGACTGCACCGACAAGCTTGGCATTGACCCGCAGCGGCGCGACGCACTGGAAGACTCCCGGCGGCACGTTGCCGTTCGCGCTGAAATATCGCTCGTGGGTCCCGGCCAGCACCATCGGCTGCGAGTGGTTCAGCGCGCGGACGTTTTTCGGCAGCAGCGGGATGACGGCCGACTGAGGGAAGAGCGCGAATCCGAACGCCGCCACCGACGTGAGCATTGCGGGACGGTCGCTGTGGATGAAGAGCGCGCCCTCGCGCGCGTCGAGCGCCTGCATGGTGCGGGCGAGCATGGTCTCGGCGCGGGTGATGAAGTCGCGATCCGCCGTCATCTCGTTGCCGAGATCGGCGAGCGCCTCAAAGGCGGGAAGGAGGCGCGGCAGATTGTGGTTCACCACTGCCATGGGCAGCGGGAATCGCTGAGCACATCGAGGGTAGCAGAGTGTTCCGTTGCGGGAACGGACTGTGCCCTGATGGTTAACGACTCGTTTGAGTACGGGAAGAACGCTGTTGGCTATTGGCCCTTGGCTTGGCTCCGGGGTTTTTGCCAAAAGCCAAAAGCTAAGAGCCAAAAGCGCCTTTAGAAGTGTCCACGCAAGGCCGCGAAACTTTCCACCACGAGTAGCTTTGCTCCGGATGCAGGTTCCGCGACCGCTTCGTGTTCGAGCACCCATGTGTTGTCGTGCGGCACGAAGACGGCGTTCAGTCCGGCGGCAAGTGCGGGATTGATGTCCGACTTGGGACTGTTGCCCACCATCCAGGTCATGTCCGCAGCGAGGCCATACTTGTCCGCGATGGAGCGATACGTGGGCTCGTCCTTCTCGGCGACGATCTCAACGGCAGAAAAATACGGCTTCAGGCCGGAGCGTTCCACCTTGCCGGACTGCTCGGTGATGTTTCCCTTAGTCATCACGATGAGATGGTGCCGGTCGCGCAGGTACGCGAGCGTTTCAGGAACGCCGGCGATGATCTCGATGGGATGCTCCGCGATGGCGTGCGCAAATCCGACAACGGTCTGGTGCAGGCCTGGCGTGAGCGGCTCGACGGCGAGCCGCTCGAAGGTGTCGACGAGCGCGTGCGCGAACGAGTGCAGGCCGTAACCGTGGCGCACGATGCAGTCACGCTCCACGTCGTTGAGCACCTCGCGCACCTGCTCCGGCGTGTAAGCGCGATGATTGAGGAAGCTGATGAAGTCGGCGATGGCGCGCTCGAAGTAGATGTTGTTTTCCCACAGCGTGTCGTCGGCGTCGATGAGCAGCGTCTGGCGGGAAGAGAAAGAGGTCATGGTCAGAGTTTCGGGTCCGCTGCGGTCGGCGCGCGGTCTTCGGTGGTGCTGCGTATCTCGCAGTTCTCGTCCATGTAGAGGCTGACTTGGCCGGTCTTGCCATGTCGCTCCGGACGAGCGGTCACGCGATACTGCTCGATGAGCCCGTTCGCTCCCGGTTTGGCGGTGTACTCGAAGCGGTAGCCGGCTTTCTCCCCGGTGGCGAGCCGGGCGTCGAGGTAGTTGCCGTCTTTCGGTCCGAGGTCGGCGAGCGTGCGGGCGTAGCCCTGCTTGGGATGTCCGTACTCGTACGACACGTTCGCAGTACAGATCGCGCGCATGCTGCTGACGGACGGCGACTCCGCGCGCGACTCCATCAAGTGCCGGTGCAACAGGTTCGGGATGGCGATGAGTACGACCACCAGCACCAGCAGGATGCCGACCACCCACCAAGCCCAGTGCGACTTTCCTTTGCTTCTGCGTTCGCCCATCGTGCCGATGATAGCGCACCTTCCCGCAGCGACTCACCCCGATTAGAATCGTGAGGATATGGGCAAGCAGGTGTTTCTTCCAGCCATCCTCCTTCTAGCGGTCCTCATGAGCGGCCAAGCCAACGCGAAAACGGCGCGATACTCCCACAAGCAGCACGCGGCAGCGGTCTCTGCCGCGCCCGCGCCCGGACTCGAGAAGCGGCTGGCGCAGTGGAAGCCGTATCCCGTGGAGTTCGACGAGCGCACGCTCTTGCCGCGCGAGCGCCAGATGCTCGAGAAGCTCGTCGCGGCTTCGCGCTGCATCGAGGACATCTACTGGCGGCAGAGCGATCCCGAAGGTCTTGAGCTGCTGCAGTCGCTCGAAGGGAAGAAAGATGCAACGAGCAAATCGCCGAGGCGCACGGCCGCGACGAGATGATGGAGTTCAACTTCCGCAGCGAGCAGGGCGCCATCCGGCGGGTGAACGGGCGCTACGAGATCGATTATACGAAGCTGCCGTCGGCCATCGAAAAAGTGAGCAAGGAACTGCTCGAGATCGAGGCCACGGGGGACCGCGCCCGCGCGGAAGCGTGGTTTAAGAAGTACGATTCCGTGCCGTCGGAGTTACAATCCGCGTTACGTTCCGTCACCGATGTCCCGGTGGACATCGATCCGGTCCAGCCGTTTCCGGAGCCAGTCCAATGACCCAGTCAGAGCAATTGAAGAACGAGCGGCGGCGCTTTGAGCGCGTGGAAGTCGACCCCAAGTCCGGCGTCTACGTCACCAATCCGCGCGGCGCGAAGCAAGGTGACGTTCGCCAGCTCGGCCGCGGCGGCTTCCTCATCACCACGACCGACGACACCAAATTCAAGAACGACAAGAAGCAGAGCTTTGTGATCGTGGACCCGCAGGAAGACCTCAACGTCCACGTGCACGCCACCTTCTGCTACTTCCAGCACGGCTGCGCCGGCTTCGAGTTCAACGACCTCGACGCGGATTCCGCGGTGAAGATCGGGATCCTGATCGGAAAGTACTACGTGTCGGATACGACGATCTTGGAGAGACAGAAGTAAGCCATAAGCCGAATCGAAAAGGCACACTGGTGGCGTGCCTTTGTTTTTGCTCATCGCTCATTGCTTACCGCTCAGAATCAATCCACAAAATCGACCTTAGCTTTCGTGGTGATGATCTTCGCCTTGTGTCCCTCTTCCAGCAGCAAGCGGATGGCCTGGCGGCCTTCCTCGCCGTAGTCCACCGTGCGCTCGTTCACGTACATGGAGACGAAGCGGTTGGCGAGCGAGCGATCGAGGTCGCGCGCGAACTGCATGGCGTACTCGAGCGCCTCCTCGCGATGGTCGAGTCCGTACTGGATGGAATCCTTCAGCGCCTTCGAGACCTGCGCGATGGTCTCCTTGCCGAGCGAGCGCCGGATGGCGTTGCCGCCGAGCGGGAGCGGCAGGCCGGTCTTGTCGCGCCACCATTTGCCGAGGTCCACGATCTTGTGCAGGCCGTGGCGGTCGTACATGAGCTGGCCTTCGTGGATGATGAGTCCGGCCTCGTACTTGCCCGCCTCCACCGCGGGCATGATCTGGTCGAAGGGAACGACCTCGGTCTCGATCTTGGGCTCGAACAGCTTGAGCGCGAGATACGCGGTGGTCAGCGTGCCGGGGATAGCGATCTTCTTGCTGCGGATCTCGTCGGGCGTGAACGCCTTCGCCGCGATGACCATCGGCCCGTAGCCTTCGCCCACGGAGCCGCCGCTGGGCAGCAGCGCGTAGTTCTCCTGGATATAAGGATAGGCGTGGAAACTGATGGCGGTCACGTCGTAGAAGCCTTTGCCGTCGCGCGCCTTCTTGTTCAGCGTCTCGATGTCGCAGAGCGTGTGCGTGAACTTGAGTCCCGGCACGCGGACCTTGCTGGTCGCGAGCGCGTAAAACATGAACGCGTCGTCGGAATCGGGACTATGCGCGACGGATATCTCGCGCGTCTTCGGGGAAGTGGCAGTCGGCATCGTGAGGGTCTGGGAAGCTTTCTAAGACCTGGCCTTCAAAACCTGGCTTTCGTCGAGCTGGTAGAAACAGCGTAGCAGAAGTCTAGCGAGTGAGTCTCCAGCGGGACGCGATGCCGGCGGCGGACACGACCTTCAGTACTTCCGCAGCGAGGAATGGATACAGCCCCCACGCGGCGGCCTGCGCGAGCGGCACGTGAAAGAGTACGACCAGCCAGTTCACGCCCAGGGCAAAGAGCAGCAGCTCGCCAGCGGTCGCACCGATGAGGGCGCCATTGAAATCGTTTTTCCCGGCGTTGAACGCCCAGCCCGCGAGGAACGCGACGGCCGGATAGGCGATGAGATATCCGCCGGTCGGGCCGAGCATTTGCGCGATTCCGCCCGGTCCGGTGGGGCTGAACACTGGCAAGCCGGCCAAACCTTCCGCAAGATAGAGCAGCATCGCGGCGCAGCCGCGCTTGGCGCCGAGGGTGAGTCCGACGAGCAGCACGGCGAAGTTCACCAGCGAGAGCGGCACCGGCGTCCCCGGCAAGGGGATGGCAAAGCGCGCCGCCAGCGCGACCACCGCGCTCGCACCAACGACCAGCCCGGCGTTCACCAGCAGGCTGGGGACCTCGTATCTCTCGACCGCGCGTTCCGTCACTCGGCTCATATTCAAACCTTGGTGCTTTCCCGTTCGTGTTCCAGGTCCTGGAGCGCGCGGCGCAAGGCCGTTTCGCTCGCCTGGAGCTGCCGCCGCACCCGCAGGTAGAGCGCGATCATCGTGCCAAACACCACGCACAATGAAAGCAGCAGGACCCCGAAGAGAAGCTTCATCAGCAAGCAGCTAGCATAACAAAAGTCTGCAGGCTTCAGACTTCAGTCTTCAAAATCGTTTACCGGACGGCTGACGTCTGAAGACTGAAGTCTGAAGCTATTTTGCGGCCATGGCCTTTTCCAGGTCGGCTGCTGTACGCGGCAATGCTGAGGTCATCATCACCAGCTTGCCGTTCGCGTCCACATAGAACATGTCTTCGAGGCGGACACCGAGCTTCTCCTCAGGAATATAGATGCCCGGCTCGAGCGTGAAGACCTGCCCGGGACCGAGCGGGAGGGAGTAATCGGCGGGATCGTGAACGTCCAGACCGACATGGTGGCCGAGACCGTGGATGAAGTACTTGCCGAGCGGCTGGCCGTGCTTGTCTTTGCCGTGCGTGTTGATGTAGTCGTAGGCCGTCTGGTAAAGCGAATCGGCGCCGACGCCACGGCCGAGCAGCGATCTGCCGCTTTGGAAGGCGTCGACGGCGGCCTGCTGCGCGCCGTACACGATGTCGTAGATCTCGCGCTGGCGGGCGCTCCACTTCCCGTTGATCGGGAGAGTGCGCGTGATGTCCGCCGCGTATCCCGAGTATTCACCGCCCACGTCCATCACGACCACGTCGCCCGCGCGCATGGCGCCGGAATCTTCCGAGTAGTGCAGCACGGTCGAGTAGAAGCCGGAGCCCACGATGGGCGCGTACGCGGGACGCTCGCAGCCGCGGCGCCCGAACTCGTACTGCATGAGCGCGGATATCTCACGCTCGGTCACGTTCGGCTTCACTGCCTTGAACGCGGCCTGGTGCGCGGCGACGGATGCGTCCACCGCTTTCTGGATGAGCGCCAGCTCGCCCGCGTCCTTCACCATGCGGAGCTTGGCGAGCAGCGGAGCAGCGTCTTCAAAACCGATGTAGTTGGGGAAAGCGTTGGCGCGGCGCAGCCATTGCAGCGGCACGGTGGCCGGACGTTGCTCGTCCCACGCCGCCAAGCCGGAGTAGACGACCGCGCGGGGCGTCGGGAGCACGCGCACGACCTCGTCACGCATGCGATCGAGGACCGCGACGTTGTCGAAGCCGGTGACCTCGCGCACGTTCGCGCTCTCCGGACCGAGCTTCGGGCCCGTCCACTTCTCCTGCGTCGCGTTGTGGGCGGGGAGGAAGAGGATCTCGGTGTAGGGCCGCGATTTGTTCTCGCCGCTGGCGTCGGCGGCCGGCGCGATGAGTACGGCAGCGCCCGGCTCGGACCAGCCGGTGAGGTAATAGAAATTGTTGTCCTGGTGGAAACCGTAGATGGCGTTCGGTCCCTCGGCCTCGACGGCGGCGAACAGCAGCACCGTGCCGCCATGGGTCATGGCCGCGAGCCTCTGGCGGCGCGCGCGGTAGTCGGTGTTGGGCTGGCGTTCGAGGGCGGCGAGGGAAGTGGCGAGGAGGAGAATCAGGACGCTGAGCTGGGCATAGCGGCGCATAGGCAGCCCGATTGTACCTGACTGACCCCCACCCCCTCCCCCCTCGGTGTTGCAAGCAAAGGTAGTTAGAGCCGAGGTCTGAGGGGTGATCTGGCGATTTAAAGGACTTAGAGGCAAAGTCAGTAAAATAAAGGGGTTAGATTCGTCCATCTCCTGGTTGATGGCGAATAATAGGCGAATCTCTCGACGGGAGTCAAGGAAAATCGAGATGTGTCACTTGAGATACTTCGTTACCGATACCCCGGCTGGAACGGCGCCGGGGCCCCTCGGTTCCTCAGCATGACACCTCATAAGGAGATCGGGACGGAGTGGCTATTTTGAGAGCGCCTTGTCGAGGTACTTCGCGATGATGGATTCTTCGACCTCGCCGGCGTCATCGTAAAGCGCTTTGCCGAAGCGGTCGATGACGACGACGTGCGGGATGTATCCGCGGAAGTACTTCTGGACGACCGCCTTCTGTCCCTCGGGCAGCTTCTGGTCCGTGTCGATGATGACGAAGTTCACGCGGTCTTTGTACTTGTTGTAGAGCGAGACGGAGCGGCGAGCCTGCCGCTTGGAGTTGAATCAACCCTCCCCGACAATGAGCACATAGTTCGGCTTGCCGGCGACGAGCGCCTCCGCGAGGCGGTCGCCGGTGACGAGCGGGCCGTCGAGCGAATCGGAGTTGTAGTCGAGCTTGGGGTTCAGCTTGAGATTGTCGCCGGCGAAGGCGAGGGTGGTGAGGAGGAGCGCGGCGATCAGGGGGCGACGCATGGATGCTGGTAGAGGTTACAGCAAAAAAGCTTCACACGAAGGACACAAAGGTTTCACGAAGGGGGTCCATGGGAGAGTTCGGTTGCAAAGCCCTGAAGCTCAGACGCCGACGGGGAACGGCTTCTCGTGCATCTCGGCGGTGGCATCTTCGGCGGCGCTCCGCCCTTCAAAGCGGCCTTGCAGCAGCGACATCAGCCCGGTGGCCCAGTAGCCGAAGACGAAGAGCGTGAGGAACGGGACGGTGATGTAGTTCTGGTTCGCGACGGCGTAATAGACGGTGAAGGCGAAGTAGCAGCCCACGGCCATCTCGAGCCACGGCACCCATCCGAGGCGACGGCGGTACTTCTGCGCCTTGGCGCGCTCGCCCTTTTTCTGGACGGAATACTTCGGCGTGCGCTTGAATGAACTTTGCACGCCGAAGAGCGCTTCCATCACGGCGCGCGTGTTGGTCAGCGTCAAGCCGATGCCGAGCGCCATGAGGAAGGGGAGGTATAAGAAGGTCCGCGGCCAGGTGCGCGGCGAAAGCTCCTTCTGCGAGACCAGGTAAAAGCTCGAAATGCTGAAGGTGGACGCCATGAACAGCGGCAGGTCGATGTAGAGCATCTGGAACCAGCCCTGGTAGAAGCGCGTGACCATCGCGGGCAAGAGCAGGACGGAGAGCACGATCATCAGCGGATACGAGATGTTCGCGGTGAGGTGGTAGAACGCCTCGATCTTCACGCGCAACGGAGCATCCGACTTCCATACCTTCGGCAGGTCTTTCTTCGCGCACTGGATGAGGCCCTTGGCCCAGCGCGCCTGCTGGACTTTGAAGGCCGTCATCTCGATGGGCAGCTCGGCGGGACACTCGACGTCCTGCAGATATTTGAACTCCCATCCCTTGAGCTGCGCGCGGTACGAAAGGTCGGTGTCTTCGGTGAGGGTGTCGTGCTCCCAGCCGCCGGCGTCTTCGATGGCCTGCCGCCGCCACATGCCGGCCGTGCCGTTGAAGTTGAAGAACACGCGCGAGCGCGAGCGGCCGCCGTGCTCGAGCACGAAGTGCCCGTCGAGCAGGATGGCTTCCACGTTGGTGAGGAACGAGTAGTCGCGGTTGAGGTGCGTCCAGCGCGTCTGCACCATCCCGGTCTTCGGTTCCGTGAAGTGGTGGATGACGCGCATCAGCCAGTCTTCGGGCGGGGTGAAGTCGGCGTCGAAGATGGCGACGAACTCGCCTTTCGCGGTCTTCAATCCTTCCTGCAGGGCGCCGGCTTTGAAGCCCTCGCGGTTGTCGCGATGGTGGAAGGTGATGGGATTCCCCAGCGCGGCGTAACGCTCCACGACGGCGCGCGCGACCTCAGCGGTCTCGTCGGTGGAATCGTCGAGCACCTGGATGTCGAGCTTGTCCTTCGGGTAATCCAGCTTGCAGATCGAGTCCACCAGGCGGTCCACCACGTACTGCTCGTTGAAGATGGGCAACTGGATGGTCACGCGCGGCAGCTCGGCGAACTTCGCCGGCGGCTCCGTGAGCTTGTTCTTCTTGTTGCGGTAGTACATCCAGACGAGCTGGTAGCGATGCAGGCCGTACATCGCCAGGATGATCATGACCACGAAGTAAGGCAGCAGCAGGCTGTAGTCGAAGATGTTCGGCTGGTAGAGGCCCTTGAAGGTCTTGTCGAGGAACTGCTGGCGGAAGAACTCGCCTACGCCCTTCTTCTGCGCAAAGGCGAAGAAGGCATAGCTGTAGCTCCATAATGTGGCGAGCAGGTGCAGGGTTCTCTCTCCGAGTGCGTCCGCGAAGGGGACTGAAACCATTGATTGTACAAGAAGGATGCGGGCTGGCCGTTACAGAGAAGGTTCAGGCTGCTCGTGTCGCGCGATGACGCTTAACCCGCCTCGAGGCGTACAGAACGAGGGAGGTGACGCCAGCGTAGACCGTAGCATTCAACAGAGCTGAGACAATCAGCAAGGCTGCCCCGAAGGAGCCCTCAGCATCCGGACCCATCGTGATTGCAGTGGGCCAGAGGACGAAGGTGGAGACTGTAAATAGTTCTTCCGACCCACCTGTTCGGGAGGGGTGATCCATCACAGCGAACCACGTCGTCCCCAGCACGATTGCGACGGCGAACCCCTACGGCTGCGACCTTCCAAACTGTCTTAGCCATCGTCGGTCAGTTCAGGAAAAACTTGGTGTACAGCGTGTCGCGCTGGGCGGGGCGGAAGCCGGCGTCGCGGATGATGTGGCGCAGCTCCTCTTCGGTGGTGCAGTTGGTCGTGCCGGCGGCGCGGACGACATTCTCTTCGAGCATCACCGAGCCCACGTCGTTGCCGCCGAAGCGCAGCCCCATCTGGCAGACTTTCAAACCTTGCGTCACCCAGCTCGACTGCACGTTCTCGATGTTCGAGAGAAAGATGCGCGCGATGGCGAGCGTCTTCAGGTACTCGACCGAGGTTGCCTCGTCCCAGCCGCGTCCGCCGAGCGCGGTATTCTTGGGCTGGAAGGTCCACGGGATGAACGCGGTGAAGCCGCCCGTCTCCTGCTGCAGGTCGTAGACGTGCTGGAAGTGGTTGACGCGATGCTCCAGCGTCTCGCCCACGCCGAACATCATGGTGGCCGTGGTGCGCATGCCGAGCGAGTGCGCGGTGCGGTGGACGTTGAGCCAGTCCTCGGTGAGGCACTTCAGGCGCGCGACCTTGTGCCGGACTTCGTCGTCGAGGATCTCGGCGCCGCCGCCGGGGATGGAGTCGAGCCCGGCGTCGCGCAGCCGCGCGATGGTGTCGCGGATGGAGAGCCCGTTCAGCTCGGCGACGTGGATGATCTCGCTCGCCGAGAAGCAGTGCAGGTGGACCTGCGGAAAGCGCTGCTTGATGCCGCGCAGCATCGCCTCGTACCAGTCGAGCTTGAGGTCGGGATGCAAGCCCCCCTGCATCAGGACGCCGGTGCCGCCGAACTCGACGGTTTCCTGGATCTTGGCGTAGATCTCGTCGAACTCGAGCACGTAGCCCTTGGCGCGTCCCGGACCTTTAATAGGCGCGTAGAAGGCGCAGAAGGTGCAGTACTCGGTGCAGAGGTTCGTGTAATTGATGTTGCGGTCAATGATGTAGGTGACCACGCCCTCGGGATGCAGCTTGCGCCGCACGGCGTCCGCCGCCATGCCGATGCCGATGAGGTCGTCGGAGCGGAAAAGCTCGAGGGCTTCTTGTTTGGTCAGGCTCATCGCTATACCTATTTTAAGGGCGGACGCGCTGCCGCGCCAAATCTGCGGGCGGGCGTTCAAAACAACGAGGTGTCAGGCTTGGGAGTCGGGGCGACGACCTAGCAGGCCAGGGCGGAATCCACGCCGCGCGCCTGCTCGCCGATGAACTCCAGCGGCTTCACCGCCGGGATCACGCCGTTCTCGGCGGCCAACTGGTAGAACAGCTCGAGGCCCTCGAGGTGCGAAGCGTCGAGGGAATACTCGATGTTCTTCGTCAGATAACTCTTCACGTCATCTTCGCTGATGCCCACCCGCGGCGCCCACTCGCGCGCCAGCTTCTCGATGTTTTCCGGCTCGAGGCCGTGATCACGAGACGTTTGGAAGGTGCGCGGCAAGTCCATCTTGCTGCTGTTGCGGCCATCGAGCGCGGCCTTGCGCACCGCCCAGAAAGCGAACACGAATGGCTTGCCGGTGAGCCGCTTCCATTCCGCGGCGAGGTCATAGCAGATGTACTTCGAGTGGTCCACGGTGAGCGCCGGATCGCCGATGATGAGCGCGGCGTCGGAATCCATGAGCATCTTGGGAAGGTGCGGCTCCATGGCGGTGAACACGCGCTGTCCGCCGAACCATTTGCGCATCATCACGCGGCACAGAGCGACCGAGGTACGCGAGGAGCTGTCCGTGGCAACGGTCTTGATCTGCTCCATCGGCTTCTTGCTGATGAGCAGGATGGAACGCACCGGGCCGTCCGCCGCGATGCTGACTTTCGGGATCACCACCAGGTCAGGGATGGTCTGGTAGGCGATGACGGGAATGATGCCGATGTCCGCCACACCCGCGCGCAATTCCTGCGCGCACGCCGCCGGCACGGTGTAGTGCACCTCGAACTGCCGGCGCAGGTCTTCGTGGTCGAAGCCCCACATCAGCGGCGCGGTGTTCAGGAACGAGATGGCGGAGACACGCAGCCGGGGAGTCATAGCGAACGGAAGATTCTAACAAAGGCGAGGCGTCCCTGCCGCGCGGCGGGTCTATATATCGCGTGGCGATAGTGGCAGCCCAACGCCGTCCGCCGGGGGCCGGCCGCTTGTTCTGATTCCAGAACAGAAGCGAGACCCCCACGCCAGGGCGGGGTCCGCGTGCTACATTCCGCCCGTGAGTCCTCGTGCATGAGCCCCGCAACGCCTAGAGCCGCGCCCGTTTCCGCGCCCAGCGCGCAGGCGAAGCTCTGGCTGGCGCTGGCGCTCACGCCCATGCTGGGTCCGGGGCGCGCGCGGAAACTGGTCGAGCACTTTGAATCGGTGGAGAACGTGTTTCGCGCTTCGCTCACCGAACTCGAAGCCGCCGGGCTGCGCGCCGCGGCCGCGCAATCCATCGGGACAGGGAAGTCGGCGGACCTCGCGCAGGAGGAGATGGTGCGCGCGACCGCCGCCGGCGCGCACGTCGTTGGATTCGGTGACCCGGCGTATCCGCCGTTGCTCAAGCAGATCTACGACCCGCCGGTGGTGCTGTTCGTCCGCGGCGAGGTGGACGTGATCTCGAAGCCGGGAATCGCCATTGTCGGTACGCGCCACCCCACGCCTTACGGCATTGGGATGGCCGAGCGCATGGCGTGCGACCTTGCCAACCGCGGCCTCGTGATCTACAGCGGGATGGCGCGCGGCGTGGACACCGCCGCGCATCGCGGGGCGTTTCACGCCAAAGGGAAGACCGTGGCCGTCTTCGGCACCGGCGTGGACGTGATGTATCCGCGCGAGAACAAGAAGATAGCCGAGCAGATGATCGCGCTGGGCGGCGCGGTGGTCTCGGAGTTTCCGATGGCCACATTCGCGGCGCCACAGAATTTTCCCATCCGCAATCGCATCATCAGCGGACTCGCGCTCGGCGTGCTCGTGGTCGAAGCGGGCGAATATTCCGGCACGCGCATCACCGCGCGCTGCGCGCTCGAGCAGGACCGCGACCTCTTCGCCATCCCCGGCAACGTGACCAACAAGAATTCCTGGGGCCCGAACACGCTCATCAAGCAAGGCGCCAAGCTGACTGCCACCTGGGAAGACGTGTGGGAAGAGCTGCCTGGCGAGCTCCAGACCCAGCTCATGCCCGATTCCGGAAATGAATCCCAGGCCCCTGCAACTGCATCTCTATTCGAGGACGACCAAGCCCTCGGTCCCGCCGAGCGCCGGATCTACGCGCTCCTCAAGCCCGACGAATCCACGCACATTGATGAACTGGTCGAGCAGTTGGAGCCGCAAGTCTCTTCTTCGGAGATCTTCGCGGCCCTGTTCGAGCTGGAGCTTTCCGGAAAAATCAAACAACTTCCGGGCAAGCATTTCGTCAAAGCGTTCTGACGTGGATTTTGGCTTTTCCGTCCTGTCGTGCTAGTTTCAAACCGATTCACGACTGAAGGGACACGTTTTGGCTAAATCGCTAGTCATCGTCGAATCGCCCGCGAAGGCGAAGACGATCAACAAATATCTCGGCAAGGGCTTCGACGTGGAGGCCTCGCTTGGGCACGTGAAGGACCTGCCAAAGAAGGTGCTGGGTGTCGACGTCGAGAACGACTTTGAGACCGAGTACGTGGTCATCCCCGGCAAGGAGAAGGTGCTGGCGCGGCTGAAGAAGCTCGCCACGGGCGCCAGCGCCATCTACCTGGCGCCCGACCCGGACCGCGAAGGCGAGGCCATCGCCGCGCACTTGGCCGAGGAGCTCGGCGGCGACAATTTCGACGGCAAGAAGCGCAAGAAGAAGAAGGGCGAGGATGAGGTCATCATCCATCGCGTCACCTTCAACGAGATCACGCAGAAGGCGGTGAAGGAAGCCTTCGAGCATCCGCGGACCATCGACCGCAACCTGGTGGACGCGCAGCAGACGCGCCGCGTGCTCGACCGCCTGGTGGGTTATCAGGTCTCCCCGCTGCTGTGGGACAAGGTGCGGCGCGGCATCTCCGCCGGACGCGTCCAGACGGTGGCGCTGCGGCTTATCGTGGAGCGCGAGCGGGACATCAAGGCCTTCCAGAAGGTCGAATACTGGACGCTTGACGCGCACCTACACGGCGCCAAGCCGCCGCTGTTCGACGCCAACTTTGTCGGAGCCAATCCCGACAAGAATGAGATCCCGAACGAGGAGACGGCCAAGCGCATCCAGGCCGACCTCGAGGGCGCTGCCTGGAGGGTGCGCGAAGTAGAGAAGAAGGAACGCCGCCGCTCGGCCGCGCCGCCGTTCACGACCTCGAAGTTCCAGCAGGACGCCTCGCGCAAGCTCCGCTTCAGCGTGAAGCGCGCGATGATGATCGCGCAGCGCCTCTATGAAGGCATCGACCTCGGCGACGAAGGCTCGGTCGGCCTCATTACTTATATGCGCACCGATTCCACGCGCGTTTCGAACGACGCGCTGGGCGAAGTGCGCGAGTACATCCGGTCGAATTTCGGCGCGCCGTTCCTGCCCGAGTCGCCCAACTTCTTCAAGTCGAAGAAGGGCGCGCAGGAAGCGCACGAGGCCATCCGCCCGACCGGCGTGATGCGCCATCCGGACGCCATCAAGCGCTACCTCCAGGAAGACGAGTACAAAGTTTACAAGCTCATCTGGCAGCGCTTCGTCGCATCGCAGATGATGCCGGCGGTCTTCGACCAGACGTCGGTGGACATCGACGCCGTCGCGAAAAGCGGCAAGACGTATCCCTACCGCGTGACCGGCTCGGTCCTCAAGTTCGAGGGCTTCCTGAAGGTCTACGAGGAATCGCACGAGGGCAAGACGGAAGAGGATGAGGAGCTGCGCCACAAGCTGCCCGCGCTCGAAGCCGGACAAAAGCTCGAGCTCAAGGGGTTGAAGCCGGAGCAGCACTTCACCGAGCCGCCTCCGCGGTTCAACGAAGCGTCGCTGGTGAAGGAGCTCGAGGAGCGCGGCATCGGACGCCCGTCCACTTACTCGGCCATCATCTCGACCATCCAGGAGCGCGGTTACGTGATGAAGGGTGGCGGAAAGTTCGCGCCCACCGAGATCGGCTTGGTCGTCACCGACCTGCTCGTCGCCAACTTCCCCGACATCTTCGACCTGCAGTACACCGCGCGCCTGGAAGAGGAGCTCGACGAGATCGAAGAAGGCAAGGAGAAGTGGACCGACGCGCTCGCCGAGTTCTACAAGAAGTTCGCGAAGGACCTCCGCTACGCCGAGAAGCACATGGAGAACGTGAAGCGGATGGAGAAACCCACCGACGAGAAGTGCGAGCGCTGCGGCTCGCCGCTGGTCATCAAGTGGGGCAAGCACGGTTCGTTCTTTGCGTGCAGCGCGTACGCGAAAGACGATCCCAACTCCTGCACCTTCACCAAAGAGAACCCCATTGACCTGCCCGACCTCGACTCGGCCGACATGCAGGAGACCACGCAAGAAGAGTATTGCGAGAACTGCGGCCGGCTGATGGTCCTCAAGCGCGGACGCTTCGGCCAGTTCATGGCGTGCACCGGATACCCCGAGTGCAAGACCACGCGCCGGCTCGACCAGGGCAAGAAGGTCCCGGACATCCCGCTGGAAGAAAAGTGTCCGCTGTGCAGCCGCAACATGATCTTGCGCCACGGCCGCTACGGCGAGTTCGTCTCGTGCTCCGGATATCCCGACTGCAAGTACATCAAGCAGAACTTTATCGGGATGAAGTGCCCCAAGTGCAAAGAGGGCGAGATCGTGGAGAAGAAGGCGCGCCGCCGCGGCAACCTCTTCTATGGCTGCGGGAATTATCCGAAGTGCGACTTCACCTCGAACTGGAAGCCGGTGGACGAGAAGTGCCCGCAGTGCGGCAACCCGTATCTTGTTGAAAAGAAGCTAAAAAGCGGCACGGTCATTGCTTGTCCGAACAAGCGTGCCGGCGCCGATGAGGAAGACGCACCGAAGCGGCGGAAGAAGAAGGGCGCCGCAGAGGACGAGGCTGTCGCGGTCAAATGCGACTACTCGCGGCCGGCGCCGGAACCCGTCGCCGTAGCGTAGCGACGGCGACGCAGCGAAGCGTTGCGGCGACGTGAGGAAAAGACGCATAATTCCGTCCCCACTCAAGGAGGATTCCGAACATGCCCAGGAAGACGAAGGCGAAATCCGCTCCGAAGTCCCGCCCGGCGACCCACGCCGATGCCGACATCATGCTGCGCACGTATGAACACCGCCGCGATCCGAAGCTGCGGGAAGCGCGCAACTACATCCTGTTCCAGTGGGCGCCGACCACCACGGAAGAGTTCGCCACGACCGCATTCAACTTCGGCACTCAGGAACAGACGTTCTTCCGGATGGTCTTCTCCTACTGGGAGCAGACGGCAGCGCTGGCTCACCGCGGCGCGGTCCACCAGGAACTCTTCGACGACTTTTCCGGCGAGCTGTTTTTTCTCTATGCTAAGTACGGTGATTTCTTCCCTATCATGCGTGAGCGCCTGAACCCTAACTTCGGCCGCCACATGGAAGCGGTCGCGAACGCTACCCCGGAACGCCGCGCCCGCGTCGAACTGGCGCGCAAGATGATTGCCAGCCGTCGTGCCCAGCCAAAGGCCGCCGGACAGTGACCGTTACCAGGAATGCAGAAGGCCGGCTTCACGCCGGCCTTTTGCTTTGTCTGGAAGCGGAAAGCGGAAAACGGAAAAGCGCCACTACGCGATGTATTCCTTGATGTACTCGTCCTTGGTCGCGGTCAGATCCGCGGCTTCGCCATCGAGGATGATCTTGCCGTCGCGCAGGATGAGGAAGCTGGTCTTCACGTCGATGTTCGAGCCCGGCTGGATGGGTTTCATCTCGTTCGTCTTGGTGTCGAAGTAGCTGGTCGCCATGGTGAAGGCGTCCTGCAGGCGGTGCGTGACCAGCAGCGAACTGGTCTTGTAGACGTCGCGCTGCTTCACGATCAACTGCACGATGGTGGTCGAGGTAATGGGATCGAGGCCGCCGGTGGGCGAATCGTAGAGGATGACCTCCGGCTGGGTGATGATGGCGCGCGCGATGGAGACGCGGCGGCGCATGCCGCCGGAAAGTTCCGAGGGCAGCATGTCGATGGTGCGCTCCAGTTCGACGAAGCGCAGCACCTCGCGCACGCGCTTGTCGAGCTCATCGCCGGGGACGTCGCCTTCCTCGATGAGGCGGAACGCCACGTTGTCGCGCACGGTCATGGAATCAAACAGCGCGCTCTCCTGAAAGACCATGCCGATCTTGCGGCGCAGCTCGAAGAGGTCTTCCTCGCGCATCTCGGTGACGTCGTGACCGAGCACCCAGATGTGTCCGCGATCGGGCTTGATGAGCCCGAGCGCGAGCTTGAGGATCATCGTCTTGCCGGCGCCGGCGATGCCGAAGATGGCCTTGGTCTCGCCGCGCTTCAGCTCGAACGAGACGCCATCGAGCACGACGATGTCGTCGAACGCGAGCGCGACGTCCTCGAACACGATGGCCAAGTGCTGCGTGTCTTCCGCAGCCAGGTTACCCGGGATGGCCGAAGTGAGCGACACGGGCTAGGAGCCGATCATGGTCATGAGCAGACGCGTCCAGAAGAAGTCAACCACGAGGATGAGCACCGACGCCGCCACCACGGCTTGCGTGGTCGCCTTACCTACGCCCTGCGTGCCGCCCTTGGTGGAGAGGCCGTAATAGCAGCCGATCGTGGACAAGATGAATCCGAAGATGATCGGCTTGGTCAGGCCCAT
The DNA here is from genome assembly GCA_016185395.1 of Candidatus Korobacter versatilis. Lineage (GTDB taxonomy): Bacteria > Acidobacteriota > Terriglobia > Terriglobales > Acidobacteriaceae > JACPNR01. Next base: position 261,026 of record JACPNR010000009.1, on the reverse strand, counting down.
GGTCACGTCCTGCCACACCAGCGATTGCCACGCCTTGCTCCAATACTGATTGCTGTTCAGGCCAAGCATCAGGGTGGAGACCATGGCGCCGCCGGAGAGCCCGACCAGGTCGGAGATCATGGTTAAGAAGAACAGCATGGTCACGGTCGAGAGCACGCGCGGCGTCACCAGCTTCTTCGAGGGGTCGGTGCCGAGCGCGCGCATGGCGTCGATCTGCTCGGTCACCTTCATCGAGCCCAGCTCGCTGGCCATGCCGCTGGAGTTGCGGCCAGCGACCATGAGGCTGGTCAGCACCGGGCCAAGCTCGCGGACCATGGAGATGGAAACCAGCTGTCCGATGAGCGAGAGCGAGCCGAAGCGGTCGAGGGTGTTCGAGCCTTGCAGCGCCAGGACGGCGCCGGTGAAGAATCCGGTGAGCACCACGATGGGCAGCGAGCCCACGCCGACCTGGTCCATCTGGACGAGCGTATCGGCCACATAGCGCGGCCGGCGGAAGACGTTGCTCAGCGACCGCGCAGCAAGCTGCGAGTAGTCCTGCACCGCCATCACCATCTGCTTGGCGATATCGACTGGTGAGATGAGTTCCATCGCGGAAGGGGGAGTGTACCAGAGGGCGGGGAAAGCGGGAACAGGTTTGCGATGCGCCCTCCCGCGCTCCGCTCGCCGGGTGAGGATGCAAGGCGGAACCGACAGGCTGACCCGCGTCCTACGCTTCTTTCGCCTTCTTCCTGATCTCGATGTTCAGCCGCTTGATCTTCTGATTCAGCGTGGAGAGCGGGATGTGGAAGCGTTCGGCGGCTTCGGTCTGGTTCCAGGCGCATTTCTCCAGCATGTCGGTGATGACGCGGCGCTCGCACTCTTCGATGATCTCGAACAGCGTGGCGTCGGCGCGGTCGGTGAGAATGCGTCCGACCAAGTCGCGTCCCAGGACGCTCGACGGCAGCAGGTCGCTGGTGACGGTCTCGCGCGGCGCCAGCACCACGGCGCGCTCGATCACGTTCTCGAGCTCGCGGACGTTGCCCGGCCACGCGTAATCCAGCAGCGGCCGCAGCCCTTCCGGCGCGATGCCAGAGACCATCTTCCCGTTCTCCAGCGAGAACTTTTCCAGGAAGTGGTGCACCAGCGGCGCGATGTCTTCGCGGCGAGCGCGGAGCGGCGGCAGTTCGATGGCGATCACGTTCAGCCGGTAGAAGAGGTCTTCGCGGAACCTGCCTTCGTCCACCTGCTTCTTCAGGTCCACGTTGGTGGCGGCGATGATGCGCACGTCCACCTGCACTTCCTGCACGCCGCCGAGGTGCATGAACTTCTTGTCTTGTAGCACGCGCAGGATCTTGGCCTGCGTGTCGAGGGACATCGTGCCGATCTCGTCGAGGAACAGCGTGCCGCCGTTGGCCACTTCGAACAAGCCCTTCTTCGACGCGATGGCGCTGGTGAACGCGCCCTTCACGTGCCCGAAGAGCGTGGACTCGAGCAAGTCCGCGGGCATGGAGCCGGTGTTTACCGGGACGAACGCGCGGTCTTTGCGCGGAGAGTTCGCATGGATGGCCTTGGCGATGAGCTCCTTGCCCGTGCCGCTCTCGCCCTGGATGAGCACGGTGGAGCGCGAAGGCGCGACCTGTGCGACGAGGTCGAAGATCTTGAGCATGGGGTCGCTCTTGCCCACGATATGCTCGAAGTTGTAGCGCTGCTTGAGCGCGCGCTTGAGCTGGACGTTCTCGTCTTCGGCGCGGCGCCGCGCGACGGCCGCGCGCACGTCCGCAAGCAGCTTCTCGTTGTCCCACGGCTTCTGGATGAAGTTGGTGGCGCCGGCCTGCACCGCGCGCACGGCGTTCTCCACCGTGCCGTAGGCGGTGATCATGATGACGGCGAGCTGCGGGTCGCGGTCGCGGATCTCGGCCAGCACCTCCAAGCCGTTCATGTCGGGCAGCGCGAAATCGAGGAGCACCAGGTCGAACGGGCGCGCGGCCAGGCGCGCCAGGCCTTCTTCGCCGTTCTCGGCACTCTCGATGGCGTAGCCCTCGAGGTCGAGCAGCGTCTCGAGCGATTCGCGGATGGCCGCTTCGTCATCGATGATCAGGATAGAACCAAGCCCAGCGGCGTTCTCGCTCGCCGGGCGGCGCGTCAGTACGGCAGCATGCGACATGACTCACTCCCACTATTCACTTCGACTCGTTACACACTCACTGCTTTGCGGACCATGGGGAACTCCAGGTAGAACGTGGTCCCTTGCCCCGGCTCGCTCTCCACATGGATCTTGCCGGCGTGTTCCTGGATGATCCCGTAAGAGACCGCCAGGCCCAGTCCGGTGCCGCGCCGCTCGCCCGCCCCACCGGCGTTCTTGGTGGTGAAGAAGGGCTCGTAGATGCGCCGCAGGTTTTCCGGCTCGATGCCCGACCCGCTGTCGCCGATGGCGATGTTCACTCCCGACCCGTTCGCACTCCGCACCGTGAGCGTGCCGCCTTGCGGCATCGCGTCCTTGGCGTTGAGGAACAGGTTGAGGAAGACCTGCTGCAATTTTCCGGCGTTGCCGTGGATGAGCGGCAGGTCGGCCGCCAGCTCCTGCGTCACCTTCACCTTCGAGGTCTTCAGCTGGTGCTCGAGCAGCGCGAGGGTGTCGCTGATCACGCGGTTCAGGTTCACGTCGCTGAACTCCGCGCCCGACGTGCGCGAGAAGTTCAGCAGGTTGTTCACGATCTCCGAGGCGCGGAAGGTCTGCGCCGTGATCTTCTCGAGCAGGCCCGACTTCTTCTCGTCGCCCTGCACCTGCTTCGAGAGCAGTTGCGCGTAGCTGGAAATGACTGCCAGCGGCGTGTTCACTTCGTGGGCCACGCCCGCCGCGAGCAGCCCGATGGACGACATCTTCTCCGCCTGCGTGAGCTGCGATTCCAGGCCCAGGCGCTCGGTGATGTCGTCGACGATGATCAAGCGGCCGATCACGTGGAACTTCTTCGTCACCAGCGGCGCGATGGCGATGTTCGTGGTGCGCGCGTCGCCTGCCGGCGTCGGCAAGCGGAACTTGTAGAGATTGTGGATGCCCGCGTTCTGCCGCACCCGGTAGAACTCTTCGTTGAATGCCGAAGGGAAGACCTCGGCGAGTGGTTTGCCCAGCACTTCACTGCGCGGCATGGCGTACATGACTTCCATCTGCGAGTTCCAGCTCTCGATGCGGTCCTCGAGGTCGATGGCCAGCACGCCGACGGAGATTGATTCCACGATGTTCTCGTTGAATTCCTTCAGCCGCTCGTACTCCGCGGCTTTCTGTTCGAGCGAGGCATAGAGGGCGGCGTTCTGGATGGCGATGCCCACGTATCCGGCGAGCGTCTCCAGCAGCTCAACGTCTTCCGACGAAAGGAAGTCGCCTTCCATCGTCTTGCCCAACCCGAGCACGGCGATCACACGGTGCTGGATGGTGCAAGGGATGTAGTAATTCAACTCGAGTTTCGCGATGGTCTCCTGCTCCGCGGGCGTCTCGCGCGGCACGATGCGCGTGTTGTCGAAGAAGAGATGGCCGGTAGAGAACTCGTCCTGGTGCGTCCGCAGGAAGCCGAGGTCGAGCCGGCCCACGTTGGCGATGCCGAACGACCGCGCCATGTAGTAGTGGTCACCTTCTTCGAGGAAGACGGCGACCTTGTCCACCAGCAGCGTGCGGGAGAGCCGGTCAATGACCATGCTCAGCATCTTCGCCAGGTCGGTCTCGGAGTTCAGTTCGCGGCCGAACTCGATGAGCGTCCGGCGATAGTCGTAGCGCTTGCGCAAGAGGACGCGGTCGAGGCGCTCCTGGATCCAGTTCTTCACCGGCTCGAACAGCAACGCCGTCACCACGACGGCGGCCACCAGGCCCGCTGGACCGGTGGACGGGAACTTTACGCGCACACTCTCCGCCACTAGCGCGACCACGCCGTAATACATGCCGACGATGGCGGCGGCGGCCAGCGTGTACGTCATGCCGCGCTTGAAGATGATGTCCACGTCCATCAGGCGGTAACGCACGATGGCGTAGCCGAACGTCAGCGGCAGGAAGACGAGCGAGAGCACGCTGATCTTCTGCGCCGCCGAGGGCAGGGAACCTGCCAGGAACGGGACGACATACAGCAGCGTGAACGGCGCGATGGCGAGGATGGTCCCGCGCGTCACCCACTTCATCTGCTGGCGGAGCAGCGGCGTGTCGGCTTTTTGATAGGTATTCCAGAACACCAGCGCCGCGCCCACGAAGTAGAGCGCGAGATAGAGCATCTCGACGCGGTCGAGGTTCCAGCGCAGGAGTTCGGAAGGCGCCAGCACCATCCACGCCAGGATGTGGAAGGCGAGCAGCGCCACCGCCGGCGCGTAGACCGCCGGGATGATCCAGCGGTGGCGACCGACGAAGGGCTTTTCTTCCGGGAATGTCAGCGAGAAGTGCAGGAACAGCGAGGGCTGCAACAGCCATGCGACCACGTTCGACCAGTAGATGATCTCGTCGAACCCGTTCAGCTTGCCGGTGTACTTGAAAGAGTAGAAGACGAACGACACCAGGCAAAAAACGTAGAAGTGCATGGACTTCGGCGCGGTCCAGCGTCGCAGCAGCACGTAGAGCCCGATGCTCAGATAGATGAGTGCGATGAGCCGCAGTCCGGCGTTGACCGAGCGGTCCGCCGGTTCCAGGATGAGCTTCACATCCACCGGCACTTCATTGCGGACGAGCGAGTAGGTGGCGTCTTTCCAGATGCCGGTGCGATAGACCTGCCGCTGCACCGCCGCCACGCTGTTCACCGTCTGCGTGTTGATGGCGGAGAGCACGTCGCCCGGCTTCACCCCAGCCTTGTCCGCCGGCCCGCCGGGATCCACGCGCTCGGCGCGCAGCCAGCCCTCGTGCTCCACCCACCAGACGCCGTCGGTGGGAGTCTCCGCCTGGCGCTCCTTCTGGTAGTTGATGAAGGCGAAGATGGTCGCGGTGACGGTGAGGACAGCCAGCGCGAGGGCCGTGAAGCGGAACTGCGATTCTGATCTCATGGGCCGGCGAAAACGCGCAGCCTTGCCTTCGACTGCGGACGCCGGTTCAGCTTGCAAGCCGGGTTCCATGTTTTTGGACAAACGTTTACCCTGCAAACCCTTTTGAACCCAGAGGATAGAGGATTATATCGCGGGAATCCGGCCAAGGATACCAAAAACAATATATCTACTCTACTTTCACATATATAGGGACGGTAGCGTTGCTGCAGGCAGGATTTCCACCTCTTGATGACTAGAGGACGGCGGCGCGACATTTCGTTTGACCCTGTCGCGCAATGTTCATAGACTCCGCCAGCCCCTTTTTTGTGGTGCCTCGCAGTACATCCCGGGCTCTGATGGCCAGCGCTTTCGTGGTGCTGTGGCTGCACGTCTTGCTGGTCCTCACGGTTCACAATGAGCACAGCCGCGTCGTGGCCTCTGACCTGGTGCAGTTGCTGGGGGCCGCCGTGGGCGCGGTCGCTTGCGTGTTGGCAGCGCGCTACGCGCGGGGCTTCGCGCGGCAATTCTGGACGCTGGTCGGAGGAGCGCTGGGATGCTGGGCGATCGCCCAGGGTATCTGGACCTGGTACGACATTTTTGACACCCCTTCGGCCAGCCAGCTTCCCACCCACGTTATTTTCTTTTTCTCCTTCACGCCGCTCGCGCTCACGCTGCTGCTCGAGACCGAGCCGGAGCGGCGGCGCATCGACTGGCAGCGCACGCTCGACCTGGTGCAGTTCGGCATCGTCCTGTTCGCGGCCTACATGTATTTCTTTTACTTTCCGGCGCGCGTCGAGACGGAGCAAGAAGCCGCCACGCGCCGCCTGTCCGTGCTCTTCAACTCGCGAAACGGATTCCTCATTATCGGCTGCCTGCTGCGCGCCACGCTGAGCCGCTCGCGCCAGGTACGCCAGTTGTTCACCCGGCTCTCGGCATTCATGCTGCTGTATTCGGTGTGTTCCGCGTTCGCGAACTTCATTCGCTTGCGCGATCAGGCCGAGGGCGGCCACTGGAGCACGGTCGCGTGGAGCCTGCCGTTCTTCCTCATCACCGCCTTGGCGGTGACGTGGCGGCAGAGCGAGCCCGAGCCGGTCATCGAGCGATTGGCTTCGTCGCGGCAGGCCATCAGCATCCACCTGCTGCCCACGCTCATCCCGCTGACGGTCCTCTTTCTGTCGACGCGCATCCTCAAGGAGCAGACCGTCCTCGCATCGCTGCTGATGTTCTTTTCGTTCGCGGTGTACAGCGCGCGCCTGGCGGTGAGCCAGTCGCGCCAACAAAAGGCCGTGCTCGCGCTGCGCGAGACGGAGAGCCGCTTCCGCCTGCTGTTCGCGGCGAACCCGCATCCGATGTGGGTGGTCGACCTCGAGACGCTCAAGTTCCTCGAGGTCAACGACGCGGCCGTCCGGCGCTACGGCTACGCGCGCGAGGAGTTCCTCAGCATGCGGCTCACCCAGATACGGCCGCCGGATGAAGTCCCCAAGCTGCTCGATAATCTCGCCGACGAAGCCGGCATCCGCGAGTTCGGAGTGTGGAAGCATCGCTGCAAAGACGGAGCGCTCGTCAGCGTCGAAATCCATGCCGAGCCGCTCGATTTCGCTGGACGCCCGGCCATGCTGGTCCTCAGCCAGGACCTGACGGAGCGCCAGAAGCTGGAGGAGCAGTTGCGCCAGTCGCAGAAGATGGAAGCGGTGGGAACGCTCGCCGGCGGCATCGCGCACGACTTCAACAACCTGCTCACCGTGATCAAGGGGTACAGCTGCCTGGTGATGGACCGCGTGAAAGAAGATGAGCAGCTCGCGCGCGAGGTCGGCCAGATCGAGAAAGCGGCGGAGAAGGCCGCCACGCTCACGCGCCAGTTGCTGGCGTTCAGCCGCCGCCAGGTCCTGCAGCCGCGCAACATCAACGTGAACAACATCGTGGCCAGCGTGCAGAACATGCTGCGCCGCGTCATCGGCGAGAACATCGAGATCGTGAACCAGTTCGCCGCCGATCTCGGTACCGTGCGCGCCGACCCCAGCCAGATCGAGCAAGTCATCCTGAACCTGGCGGTGAACGCGCGTGACGCCATGCCCGGGGGCGGCAAGCTGACCTTCCGCACCAGCAACGCCGTGCTCGACGACGCCTTCGCGCGCGAGCACATCGGCCTGCGCCCCGGACGCTACGTCCTGCTCGAGGTCGTCGACGCCGGCCATGGCATGGACGAGGAGACGCAGCGCCACATCTTCGAACCGTTCTTCACCACCAAGGAGGTGGGACGCGGCACCGGCCTCGGACTCTCCACCGTCTACGGCATCGTGAAGCAGAGCGACGGATACATCGCCGTCGAGAGCGGCATCGCGCAAGGCACCACCTTCCGTATCTATTTCCCGCGCGTGGACCAGGCGCTCAGCGAAGGCGACCCGAATGAGAGCGGCACGCGCCGCGTGGGCTTCGAGACCATCCTGCTGGTGGAGGATGAAGAAGTCGTGCGGCAGTTGGCCAACCGCATCCTGGTGACTTCCGGCTACAAGGTGCTGCTCGCCGAGAACGGGCAGGAAGCCGAGCGCATCTGCATCGAGTACGACGGCGTCATCCAGTTGCTGATCACCGACGTGGTGATGCCCGGCATGAGCGGGCGCGACCTGGTCCAGAAGATCGCCGGCAAACGGCCCGGCATGAAGGTGCTCTACATCTCCGGATACACCGAGCAGGTGCTGCAAGAGACGGACATCCGCTCCGGCGTCGGCTTCCTCGAAAAGCCGTTCAGCCCGGCAGGACTGCAGCGGCGCGTGCGCGAGGTGCTCGAGGGACGCATCATCCCCTCATCCGCGGCATGGTCCGGCGGCTCGAGCACCTAACAATAAAAAGAGGGGGCCCAGGCGGGTCCCCTCGTAACAGAAGCGACAGAGGCGATATCTACTAGTATTCGACGCTGCCGGGCTGCATTCGGTTGTACATTCCCATCCCACAATCTGTAGGCCACACTCTGTAGGCCGGAATATCTACACTGTAAGAATGCCCGCCCCCATGCCACCGCCGATCGCCGGAGTAGACGAGCGTTGGCTCGACCTCGCGGGACATCGCCAGCGTTACCTCACCTGCGGCGCCGGGCCGCCGCTCGTGCTCGTCCACGGATTGCTCGGCTACTCGTTCTCCTGGCGCTTCAACTACGCGGTGCTCGGCGGTGCCGCCACACTCTACGCCCCGGACTCGCTCGGCACTGGCTTCTCTGCGCGCGTTCCCGAACTCGATTGCAGCCTGCGCGCCAGCGCGACCCGCCTGCTCGCATTCATGGACGCGCTCGGCCTGCGCAACGCCGACCTGCTGGGGACGTCCCACGGCGGCGCCGTCGCGGTGTTTGCCGCGGCGCTCGACCGCGAGCAGGGCGGCCGCCGCATCCGCAGGCTCATCCTGGTGGACGCGGTGAATCCCTGGTCGGCGCGCGGGCGCTGGCTGGTTCCGCTGCTGGCCGGCTCCATCGGACGGGCGCTGCCCTGGGCGGTAAGGAATTTCGCCTGGACGCAGGGCTACTGGCTGCGCCGCCAGTACGCCGACCACAGCCGCATCGCGCCGGGCACGCTCGATGGCTACACGCGTCCGCTCGCGATCGGCGGCACCATGGAGCACGCGCACCGCATCCTGCGCTGCTGGGGGGCAGACTTGCGCGCCTATCCGCAAGAGTTGGAGAAACTCCGCGAGCTCGAGACGCTGCTCCTGTGGGGCAGGGAAGACAGCGCCGTCTACGTGGACTCGGCGTATGAAGTGGAGAGGCGCCTGCCGCGGGCGCGACTCGTCGTCCTGCCGGGCGTGGGACATCTTCCTTACGAAGAGTCGCCGGAGGAGTTCAACCGTGTTGTAATGGCGTTCCTTCAGCAGGACGCGCAGCCGGCCCAGGAACGTACCCAACATGGTTGAACAGCTCTTCGATCTCCTGCGCCAGTTCTTCGACCAGTATGGATACTGGACGCTGGTCGTTGTCCTGCTGCTCGAGAATGCCGGGCTCCCCGTGCCCGGTGAGACCACGTTGCTCTTCGCCAGCTTCCTCGCCTACAGCGAGCGCGAGCTGCACCTTGGCTACATCATCCTGTTCGGCATCATCGCCTGCACCATCGGCGACAATCTCGGCTACATCGTCGGATACCGCGGCGGACGTCCGCTGCTGCTGCGCTACCAGCGCTTCTTCCACATCCGCCAGCGGACCATCACGCGCGGCGAGCGCCTCTTCGACCGCTACGGCGCGGTCGGGATCTTCTTTGCGCGTTTCCTCTTCGGCCTCCGCATCATCGCCGGCCCCATGGCCGGCGTGCTGCGGATGCCGTGGAAGCGCTTTGTGCTCTTCAACTTCCTCGGGGCCACCGTCTGGGTGACGACCATCGCGACCCTCGGATATTTCTTCGGCAGCCAGTGGGGACGCCTGGTGCATTACCTCAAAGGCGCGCAGCTTCTGCTCCTTGCGGCTTTTCTGCTGGGAGTAGTCACATTTCTTCGTCGCCGCAGCATTCGGCGCGCTCGCCGCGAACGGCGCCGCGCGGGCCGGGTGGTATCCTCGCCTCACTCGCGGTGAAGCAGCCCCTCAAGCGCGCTCTCGTCCTGGTGGTGGGGTGGGCCTTCATCCTGCTCGGCATCGTCGGACTGTTCCTGCCCGTGCTGCAGGGCATCCTCTTTCTGCTCATCGGGCTCGTCATCCTCTCCAGCGAATACGTGTGGGCGCACCACCTCTTGCGGCGCGTCGGCGAACGCTTTCCCAAACTGCACAGCCTGATCGAGCATGCCAAGCACCGGGCGGAAGGCTGGATACACCGGAAGCCCGGCGGCAAGCCCAGTGATACTCCCCAACCACCTTCCTCGTAACCCGTTGACCGACGCCGCGCTATGCTAGGCTGCGCTTCAACACTTGGAACCCTGCCATGTGGTCGCTGCTCAAGACGCAACTCGCGCGTATCGACCGCGCCGCCTGGGTGCGCTTCTTTGTCGCACTCGCCGGGCTCTCGTTCGCCTTCATGGCGGCGGTCTTTTCCACCATCTTCCGCGAGCAGGGCCATCTCTGGGTCTCAGCGCTCTTGGCTTCCTCCGCGCTCCTCATGGCCGGGTTCGTGGGACTCACGGTCGTGCCCTACCTGTTCCGGCGCGTCGTCGTCAGCCGCGTTCGCGACGCTTTCGATTACGACGTCACGCGCGAAGGCGTGTTCTACCTCGGCATCATCCTCGTCATCGCCGTTGCGGCACTGAACACCGGCAACAACCTTCTCTTCATCGTCGTCTCCGCCATGCTCGCGGCCGTTCTGGTTTCGGGCGTGGCCTCGGCCAGTGTGCTTCGCGGGCTCGACCTTGACCTCGCGCTGCCGCTGCACGTCTTCGCGCAGCGCAAGGTGATGGCGCGCTTCACGCTACACAACCTGCGGCGCTTCTTTCCCTCGTTCTCCATCGTGCTCACGGGGAAGAGGGCCAAGCGCGGCGAGCGCCGCTTGCGCTGGCGTAAGTCTGTGTTCGCTTTCCCGCCCAAGCGGCCGCCCGAGCGCCAGTGGATGCGCGTGCCGGATGTCTCGCTCTACGCGGAATCGCTGCGGCCGGAGGAGCCGCAGATATTCGATGACGCCGTTTACTTTCCTTACATCCCCGGCGGAGGCTCGCTCGCCGCCGACGTGGAGCTCATGTTCCCCAAGCGCGGGGAGTATCAGCAGGATGAGCTTGGCGTCCGCACGCGCTTCCCGTTCTCTTTTCTCGAGAAGACGCGGCGCATCGCCATGCGCGAGAAGATCGTGGTCTATCCGCGCGTGGACCAGACCGACGAGCTCTTCGAAGTGCTCCCCATGATCCGCGGCGAGTTCGAGGCATTCGTCCGCGGACGCGGCAACGATCTCTACCGCATCCGCGAGTATCTCCCCGAGGATTCCGCGCGGCACGTGGACTGGAAGGCGACGGCGAAGTCCATGTCGCTCAAGGTGCGCGAGTTCACGCGCGAAGACGAACGCAAACTGCGCATCATCTTTGATAATCCCGCGGCGGGCTCGGTGCCTGCCGAGGCGTACGAATCAGCGGTCGAACTGGCCGCTTCGTTGTCGTGGCACTTCGCGGGCCAGGAGACGGAGCTTACCTTCGTCGCACCGGGATACTCCGGCGCGCCCGACGTCTACGAGTTCCTGCATTACCTCGCGCTCGTCCAGCCCGCCCAGCCGGGAGGAAGATCGGCACAGCTCGACGCGCTGCCCATGACGGACGACTACAACGTCATCCTCACCGCGCGGCCGCGCGGCAGCATCCCCACCCAGTTGTGGGCCACGTCGTACTTCGTGTTCATCGAGGACGCCGGCGTCCGCACCGGCGCCGATTAAACGCCCACATCCCGCTTGTACTCAGCTTGCGCCGCGGAGTACGATTCGCCTGCTCGGCCGTTGCGCTAGCGACCTTACTCGAAAGGCTTCTCCCCCATGTCCTGGAATGTGTCTCGAAAGATGACGCTCGACCGCAAGCTTGCCATCCTGGTTCTTGTTCTCACTCTTCCGTTCATCGCGCAGGCGCAGCGCCGCTCGCGCATCGCCATCCCCTCGGGCACGCAGATCAGCGTCCGCATGACGGACAGCCTGAGCAGCGACACTTCCCAGCAAGGCCAGGAATTCCGCGGCTCGCTCGAATACCCCGTGGTCGTCGAAGGCCGCGAAGTGCTGCCCAAAGGGTCAGACGTCGTTGGCCGCGTGGTCTCGGTGTACAAGTCCGGACGCCTCAGCGATCCCGGCTCGCTCACGCTCGAGCTCACCTCCATCGGATCCGGCAATCAAACGACCGCCGTCAGCACCGAGCGCTACGTGATCAAGGGCGAGTCGCATACGAAGAGCAATGTGACCAAGATCGGCGGAGGCGCGGCGTTGGGCGCCATCATCGGCGGCATCGCCGGCGGCGGGCGCGGCGCGGCCATCGGCGCCGGGGCGGGCGCGGCTGCCGGGACCGGCGTTGCAGTGGCCACTGGCAAGAAGAACGCAACCATCGAGTCCGAGGCCATCCTCAACTGGAACACCGCGCAAGACGCCGTGGTCGGGAACGGCGCGCAAGGTTCCATCGCCAGCCGCAACGCAGGCGGATACGACCAGCGCGACGCGGCTTCGCTGCGCGCCTTCACCAACCGCGATCGCAGCAGCGTACGCAATTGCTACGAGGACCAGGCGGCCGACATCTCCCCGGGCATGGCGCGGCGCGACCAGCTGCCTGCGGGCGTCGATCGCCAGCTCCAGCGCGGCAGCACGTTGCCGCCATCGCTCGAACGCAACGTCCTCTACCTGCCGGAAGTGTGCGAGAGCCAGTTGCCGCGCTTGCCCAGCGACCTGCAGCGCGTGGTGTACATGCGGCGCGTGATGCTGATCGATCGCGACAACCGCATCCTCGACACGTTCGATATCGACCAGTAGCGGCGCATCATAGATACACGGAGGTGCGGCATGACCACGATCCGTCAATTGCTGAAAGACCGCGAGACCTACACCGTGGAAGGCAGCCAGTCCGTGTTCGACGTGACGCGTTTCATGGTCGAGCGCAACATCGGCGCCGTCCCCGTGCTCGAGGGCGGCAAGCTGGTCGGCATCTTCTCCGAGCGCGACATCATGAAGCGCGTCCTCGCCGAGGGCAAGGACCCCAAGAAGGCCAAGGTCTCAGAAGTCATGACGCTGAACCCGCTCATCGTCACCGCCGACGAGTCTTTCGAGAACTGCATGCTACTGATGAAGCAGCATGGCTTCCGCCATCTGCCCATCCTCGATGACCAGAAGCTGGTCGGGCTGCTCTCCCTGCGCGACCTGCTGCTCCATGAGGTCGACGAAAAAGATGGCGAGGTGCGCATGATGCGTGCCTACATGCACTCCATGCCGGGCGAATCGTAGATCAAGTAACAACAGGAGGAGAGGAGGAGGGGAGGGAAAACCCTGCTTTTATTCGATTTTCATTTCCTGACCTCGGCGTCCTCGTCGCCCTCTGTGGTGTTTATTGACCTGCCTCCTCTCCTCCCCTCCTCCTGTTGTCATTTGACCTTTCTTGAAGTGCTACAATCCGCGCACCCTCACCCATGCTTTTCGCCTCTTCCATCGTCAGGCAGTTGCGGAAGATCGCCGGACGCGACGCCGTCCTCTCCGCCCGCGAAGACTTGATGCTCTATGAATACGATGGCGGCGTGCAGCGCGCGCTGCCACAGGCCGTCGTCTTCCCGCAGACCACCGAGCAAGTCGCGCGCATCGTGAAGCTGGCCGGCAAGGAAGGCGTCCCCATCGTGCCGCGCGGCGCCGGCACCGGACTGAGTGGCGGCGCCATCGCGCGCAAGGGCGGCATCATCCTCGGCTTTTCGCGGATGAACAAGATCCTAGAAGTCGACGTCGGCAACCAGCGCGCCATCGTGCAGCCCGGCGTCGTCAATCTCGACCTCTCCCATGCCGTCGCGAAGCACGGGCTGTACTTCGCGCCCGATCCTTCCAGCCAGAAGGCCTGCACCATCGGGGGGAATGTCGCGGAAAATTCCGGCGGCCCGCACACGCTCGCTTACGGCGTCACCGTGAACCACGTCACCGGGCTGGAAGTCGTGCTGCCCGATGGCCGCGTCGTCCAATTCGGCGGCAAGCCGGCGGAATCGCCCGGCTACGACCTCACCGGGTTCTTCGTCGGCTCGGAAGGCACGCTCGGCATCGCCACCGCCATCACGGTGAAGCTGATGCGGCTGCCGGAATCCGTCGCCACACTGCTCGCCATCTTCGATTCCATTGACGCTGCCGCGCAGACCGTCGTCGCGCTCACCTCCGAAGGCGTCACCGCCGCCGCGCTCGAGCTGCTCGATGGCTGGACGCTGCGCACCGTTGAAGAAGCCATGCACGCGGGCTATCCCATGGATTCCGGCGCGGTGCTGCTCATCGAGCTCGAAGGAATGCGCGAAGCGGTCGACGACCAGAAGGCCGCGGTCATCGCGGTGTGCAACCGGCTCGCGCGCGAAGTGCGCGTCGCGAAAGATGAGTCCGAACGGCAACGCCTGTGGGCGGGACGCAAGAACGCCTTCGGCGCCGTCGGCCGCATCTCGCCTTCGTATTACGTCCAGGACGGCGTGATCCCGCGAACGCGCGTGCCCGACACGCTGCGCCGCATCGAAGAGATCGCCAAGAAGTATTCGCTCACCATCGGCAACATCTTCCACGCCGGCGACGGCAATCTGCATCCGCTCATCCTCTTCGATAGCCGCGACCCCGCGCAGATGGAACGCACCCTTGCCGCCGGCAAGGAGATCCTGGCGTATTGCATCTCGGTGGGCGGCTCCATCACCGGCGAGCACGGCGTGGGGATGGAGAAGAGCGAGATCCTGCCGCTGATGTTCACGCCCAGCGACCTCGACGTGATGCAGCGCCTGCACGACGTCTTCAATCCCGCCTGCCTGCTCAATCCGCAGAAGATCTTCCCGATGGCGCGCAGTTGTCGCGAGACGAACGCCGCCGCGCATCCCGCTGCCGGCCTGGCATTCACCCAGGGCGGTCCGGCATGAGCACGGCCGCCACCACCGCCAGCGTGTTCGATGAACTCGCCGCCATCGTCGGCCCACGGAACCTTTCGGATGAAGTCGCCGAGCTCATCACCTTCGATATCCAGGGGACGCAGTCCGCCATCCGCGTCTCGCCCGCGTCGGCGGAAGAGGTCGCGGCCATCCTGCGCGTCGTCGCCGCGCGCGGACTCGCGGTGGCGGTCAGCGGCGGATTCACCCAGCAGCACATCGGCAATCCGCCCGAGCGTGCGGAGGTCCTGCTCGATACCTCGCGGCTGGTTGCGCTCGACCACTACGATCCCGGTGATCTCACTTTCGGCGTGGGCGCCGGCGCCACGGTTGCGTCCAGCGAGCAGCGCTTGGCGGAACATGGACAGTTCCTTCCACTCGACATTGCCGAGCGCGAGCGCGCGACCATCGGCGGCTTGCTGGCGACGAACACGAGTGCTCCGCTGCGCCATGGCTACGGCGGACTGCGCGACTACTGCATCGGCATCCACTTCGTCACCGGAGACGGCATGGTCGCCAAGGGTGGCGGACGCGTAGTGAAGAACGTCGCCGGCTTCGACCTGATGAAGTTGATGATCGGCAGCTTCGGGACGCTCGGGGTCATCACCGGCGCCAGCTTCAAGGTCGCGCCGCGCCCGCGCCAGACGGCCACGTTCGTCTGCGAGTTCGCGTCGTTGCCCGAGGCCATCGGCTTCCGCGACCGCATCATGGCGTCGGCGCTCACTCCCATCCGCTTCGAGATCGTCTCGCCGCGCGCGATGGAGTACGTAGCGGCCCACTCTGACGCGCGTGATCCCGACCACTATCATCCCGAGGCGCCCGTTGCCGCGCCGGATACAAGCTGGAGCATCGTGCTCACCGCCGCCGGGTCCGACGCCGTGCTTGCGCGCTACCGCCGCGAGCTCTCCGCCGCGCGCGAACTCACTGGCAGCGCCGAGCACGACTTCTGGAACGGACAGCTCGATTTCCACGCCAACGTCGCAGCGCGCCACCGCAACGCCATGCTGATGCAGCTCAGCGTTCCCGCCCGCGCCGTGGAAGCCGCGCTCGCCGGCGCCGAGCACGCCGCGGTCGAACAGAACGCGATGTGCGCCGCCCTCGGGCGCGCCGCTCTCGGCTCGCTCACCGTGGCCGTCATCCCGCTGTCGGTCGATCCGCCGTCGGCCATGCAATATGCCAACGCCGCCTCGGCCATCCGCGCCTCGCTGCCGCCCGATGGCTCGGCCTACGTTCTGCGCTGTCCCATCGAAGCCAAAGCCCACTTCGATGTGTGGGGTTCCACGCCCACCGATCGCAGCACGATGCTCGCCGTCAAGCGCGCGCTCGATCCGGCGGAGATCCTGAATCGGGGAAGGTTTCTGCTGTGACTTGTTAATTTGTTAATTGTTAACTTGTCAATTTGTGATCAAGGAGAGGGCGGTGAGTCTTACCGGAAAGCAATGTGCTTCCAATTAACAAGTTAACCAGTTAATCAGTCGAAAATCGCTATGCCGCTCTCCATCGAACCCGCGCCGCACGCTTCCTGCTTCAGCGCGCACGACCGCCCCACATGGGAGCTTTACTCCACCTGCGTCCACTGCGGACTCTGCCTGCAGCAATGTCCGACCTATCGCGTGCTCGGCACCGAGATGGAGTCTCCCCGTGGACGCATCTACCAAGTCATGCTCGCGGACGAAGGCCGCTTGCCCATCGGCGACGCATTCGTCACCCACATCGACCGCTGCCTCGGATGCCTCGCCTGCCAGACGGCCTGCCCCTCCGGCGTGCCCTACGGACACATCGTCGAGCGCGCCCGCGCCCAGATCGAGCAGCGCTACCACCGCCCCTGGCTCGCGAGCTGGGTGCGCCACTTCGTCTACGCCGGGTTATTGGGGGACTACAAGAAGCTCGCGCGCTGGGCGCGCCGCCTGCGCTGGTATCAGCATTCGTGGCTCGCGCGCGCCGTCCGCGCCAGCGGGCTGCTCAAACTCTTCGGACTCGCGCCGATGGAAGCGCTCGCTCCCCAGGTCAGCCAGGCCTTCAGCTTCGAGGACTTCGGCGCCATGTTTCCCGCGCGCGGCGAGCGCCGCGGACGCGTCGCTCTGCTCGCCGGATGCGTGGGCAGCGTGGCCTTCGATCCGCTCAACCGCGCCACCATCCGCGTGCTCCAGGCCAACGGCCTCGAGGTCATCATGCCGGAAGGGCAGGGATGCTGCGGCGCGCTGCACGCCCACGCCGGACGCCGCGAAGAGGCCCGCACCCTCGCGCGCAACAACATCCGCGCCTTCGAGCAGTGGAGTTGCGACGCCATCGTCACCAACGCAGCCGGCTGCGGCTCGGCGATGAAAGACTATGTGGACCTGCTCGCCGGGTCGAGCGAAGACAGCGAGACCGCCGCCTCGGCCCAGGAGTTCGTCAAGAAGGTTCGCGACGTCACGGAGTATCTCGCGGAGCTCGGCGTGCGTCCGCCTGCGCATCCTCTCGCGCTCAGAGCGACGTACCAGGACCCGTGCCATCTCGCGCACGCGCAGAGGATCCGTTCCGCGCCGCGCGAGCTGTTGCGCGCCGCCGGCGTGGAGCTGGTGGAGATGCAGCATCCGGACTACTGCTGCGGGTCGGCGGGAGTCTACAACGTGGTCGAGGTGGAACTCGCCGGGCAGATCCTCGAAGAGAAGATGGACGACGTTGCCGCGACCAGCGTAAACCTCCTCGTGACCGCGAACACCGGCTGCATGCTCCAGCTCCGCTCCGGCGTGGCGCGGCGCGGCCTGCCCATGCAGGTGAAGCACGTCATCGAAGTGCTCGACGAAGCCTACTGATCACTTCTTGTTGCCGGCTTTTGCGCCGAGTATCTCGTCTTCTTCCTTGCCCTGCTGGCTGAGCTGCACCACCACGCTGTAGTCCTCGAGCGTGCTAGTGTCGCCGGCGACCTTGTGCGTGGTCACGATCTCGCGCATCAGCCGGCGCATGATCTTCCCGCTGCGCGTCTTGGGCAGCGCCGCAACGAAGTGGATCCTCTCCGGACGCGCCAGCGCTCCGATCTCCTTCACGATCCAATCACTCAGCTCGTGCGCCACGGCATCACTCGGCTGCACGTTCGCCTTCAGCGTGACGAACGCGTGGATGGCCTCGCCCTTGATGTCGTGCGGCGCGCCGACCACCGCCGCCTCCGCCACGTTCTTGTTCGCGACCAGCACCGACTCGATCTCCACTCCCGAGATGCGGTGCCCGGAAACCTTGATGACGTCGTCGTTGCGGCCCAGCACCCAGAGGTAGCCGTCTTCATCGCGGACGGCCGTGTCGCCGGTGAAGTAGCGCCCGGGATATTGCGACCAGTAGTTCTGCTCAAAGCGCTCGTCGTCCTTGTAAAGCGTGCGCAACATTCCCGGCCACGGCCTGGCGATGGTGAGGAAACCCTTGCCTTTGTCGATGGCCTTGCCGTGCTCGTCCACCAGTTCGAGCGCAACTCCCGGCAGCGGCTTGGTCGCCGAGCCCGGCTTCATCGGCGTGGCCGCCGGCAGCGGCGAGATCATGATGCCGCCCGTCTCCGTTTGCCACCACGTGTCGATGATCGGGCAGCGTTCCTTGCCGATCGTCTTCCAGTACCACTGCCACGCCGCCGGATTGATCGGCTCGCCCACCGTGCCCAGCAGACGCAACGACGACAGGTCGCGCCCGTTCGGCCAGTCGTCGCCCTGCCGGATGAATGCCCGTATCGCCGTGGGGGAGGTATAGAAGATAGAGACGCGATATTTTTCGATGATGCGCCAGAAGCGGTCGGGCTTGGGCCAGTCCGGCGCGCCTTCGTACATCAGCACCGTCGCGCCCGCCGCCAGCGGCCCATAGACGACGTACGTGTGCCCGGTCACCCAACCGATGTCGGCGGTACACCAGAAGACGTCCTCTTCCTTGAGGTCGAAGACCCACTTCATGGTCGCGAGCGCTTGCGTCATGTAGCCGCCGGTGGTGTGCACCACGCCCTTCGGCTTGCCCGTCGTGCCCGACGTGTAGAGCACGTACAGCGGATGCTCGCTGTCCAGGGGTTCTGCCTGACACACTTCCGATACACCGAACGTGAGGTCGTCCCACCAGTGGTCGCGGCCCTGCTTCATCTCGATCATCCGCCCCAGCCGCTTGTAGACGATGACGTGCTGCACGCTGGGGCAGTCTTTCAGCGCCTCATCCACGTTCTGCTTGAGCAGCACTTCCTTGCCGCGACGCAGGGAAGCGTCCGCGGTGAGCACGACGGTGGCTTCGAGGTCGTTGATGCGCGTCTTCAACGCCTCCGCCGAGAATCCGCCGAAGACCACGGAATGCGGCATGCCCAGGCGCGCGCACGCCAGCATCGCCACCGCCGCCTCCGGCACCATCGGCATGTAAATGATGGAGCGGACGCCCTTCTTCAGGCCGAGCGCCTTCATCGCGTTCGCCAGCTTCGCGACCTTGCGATGCAATTCCTGGTAGGTCAGCGTGCGCTGCTCGAAGTTCTCGCCCTCCCACAGGATGGCCGCTTTGTTCCGCCGCCACGTGGAAAGGTGCCGGTCGATGCAGTTCGCGCTCGCGTTCAGCGTTCCGCCCACGAACCACTTCGCAAACGGAGGCTTCGACCAGTCGAGCACCTTGTTCCACTTCGCCGACCAATCGAGCTGCGCCGCCTGCTCCGCCCAGAACCTTTCCGGCTCGCTCGCGGCAGCGGCATACATGCGCTCGTAATCCGCCATGCTGCGGGCAGACGCGGACGCTGCCTGCTCGGTGAAATGTTTCGGCGGTGGGAAGACGGTCGTTTCGTTCAAGCAAGGCCTCCGGCGGAAGTCAGCATTCTACCGAAGCCTCCGCGTTGATTCCGGAAAAGAGAAGGGCCGGCGGTTGGCCGGCCCCGATGTGCCCGATGTCCCGTGATAATGTCCCGCGATAAAGGTCAGCGTTGCAGATGCGCATCGAGGAACCACAGGTCTTTGTCGGCCTGGCGCGCGATCTCCGTGAACAGGTCGCTCGTCGCCTTGTCACCCTGTTTGTCCGTGGCCTCGATGCCTTCGCGCACCGCGTTCGCAAACTTCGCCAGTTGCTTCGACAACGCGGCCACGTGCTCCTCGCCGGAGACAGCGTCGAGGTTGTACTCGCCGATGCTCGATGCCGCCACCGTCTGCCGCGCCGTTCCGGTCGCGACACCACCCAGCGCCGTCACGCGCTCGGCGATCAGGTCGATGTGTGCTTCCACGTGTCCGGCGATCTCGTCGAACAACTCGTGGAGGGCGATGAAGTTCATTCCTTTCACGTTCCAATGCGCGTACTTGGTCTGCGTCTTCAGGTCGGCGGCGTCGGCCAGCCGGCGGTTCAGAACTTCGATGATGGCGTTGCGCTGCTTCTCGGAGATATCAACGCTGGTCCGGAAACTCTGCTGCGTCATGGTAGGCATATTGTTCTCCTCTCAGGTTCGATGATGGCCTGGTGAGCAGGATGCAGGATATCTCGCCGCTTGTCGGTGACCCGCGTCACCTCGCCGCGAGTAATTTCCGCAGCGTGCTCTCCAGTTCGTCGGCATCGGCGATCGGCGGACGACAGGCGAAGTCGGCGCACACGACGGCAACGCTCTCCGGCTGCTTCACCGCAGGCAGGTTCGCCACCGTCTCCGCCAGCGCCGGCGGCAGGTTCTGCGCGACGACCTCATTGTGCGGCAGCCGCAACGCCGCCTTGTTCAATGCGAACGGCGCCAATGCCGCGGCTTCGAGTCGCTGTGCCCGTTCGTCCTCACCGATGACCACCACCTGCGTGTGCGGCGTCGAATAGAGGATGGCGGCGGTCCCATACGTACCAGCGAAAATGCCGAACTGCTCAGCGAGTCCGGCGAATACCTCAAGTGTTGCTTCAGCCTTCTCCCGGTAGCTCGCGTGGTTGGTGTAGGCATGCAGCCGCAGCAGAGCGATTGCCGCCGCGGGATTGCCGGCAGGCGTCGGAGAATCCTGGAACGGTTTGCGTCGCGCGCTCAGCGCGCCCAGCAGTCCTTGCTCGCCCTGCGCGGTATCGAAGAATCCGCCGCCCACCCTATCGAAGAAGCCCTCGACCATGCGGTCGGCGATCCGCCGCCCAAACTCGAAGTAGCTCAACGCCCCGGTGGCCTCGTATGCGTCGAGGCAGGCGATGGTGGTGTAGGCGTAGTCGTCGAGCATTCCGGGGACGTGCCGCTTCATCGCTTGTGGATCCGAGTACGCGATCACGTGCGCGAGCCCGCGCTGGTTCGACCACGCTTCCGCGAGGATGCGGTCGAGCGAGCGCAGCGCGAAGTGCTTCGCGTCGTCCAGTCGCAGCGCGCGGGCGGCGTCGAGGTACGCCGAGATGCACAGTGCGTTCCAGTTCGTGTACACCGTCTTGTCCACGTACGGAATAGGACGCTGCTTCCTCGCCTCGTACATCTTCTGTGTCGCGCGTGTGAGCGCCGCCGCCGCTTCCGCCGGCGCCTTATTCAACTTGTGCGCGATCTCCTCGATCGAGCTGCGCACGTACAGCACGTTCTTCTCGTGGTTGTGGTGCATCTCGCCGGTCTCGTTGATGTCGTAGCGCAGCGCCGCGGCGGCGAGTTCGTCGCCACTCAGTACTTCTTTCGCTTCCGCGAGCGTCCAGGTGAAGTGGTCGCCGTCGTCGTCGAGCGAGATGTCGGCGTCCTGCGACGCGTAGAAGCCACCGCACTCGCGGTCGGAGAGCCACGCGTCCATCCAGCGGATGATGTCCTTCGCCACGGCGGCGAAGAACGGCTCGTTCAGCGCCTGGTATCCATGGACGTAGTTCTTCAGCAGCTCCGAGTTGTCGTACGACATCTTTTCGAAATGCGGCACGATCCACTGCGCGTCCACCGAGTAACGATGGAAGCCGCCGGCGATCTGGTCGTAGACGCCGCCATGCGCCATCTTCGTGAGCGTGAGGTCGATGATCTCGCGCAGCTTTTCCTGGCCGCCTCCGCCGCGCGCGTAGCGGTCGAGCAGCACCTCGACCGCGGAGGAGTGCGGAAACTTCGGCGCGCTGCCGAAGCCACCGTTCTCCGCGTCGAACATCTTCTCGGCGGAACGCACGATGGCGCCGATGGCCGCCTGCATCACCGCCGGCGACAGGTCGCGGCCGCGTCCCGCGAACGCTTCCGTCTGCGAGATCACGGAGAGCAACTGCTCGGCCGATTGCTTCACCTCATCTTGCTTGGTGTGGAAGGCTTCCGAGATCGCCAGCAGCACGCGCTTGAATCCGGGACGTCCGTAGTGGTCATCAGGAGGGAAGTACGTGCCGCCGTAGAACGGCTTGCCGTCGGGCGTCAGAAAAACGGTCAGCGGCCAGCCGCCCTGTCCGCTGAGCGCCTGCACCGCCGCCTGGTAGCGGCTGTCCACGTCCGGACGCTCGTCGCGGTCCACCTTCACCGCAACGTACTTCTCGTTCACGAGCTCGGCGATGGCCGGGTTCTCGTAGGATTCGCGGTCCATCACGTGGCACCAGTGGCACCACACCGCGCCGATGTCGAGCAGGATGGGTTTGTTCTCGGCGCTAGCCAGCGCAAACGCCGCTTCGCCCCACTCGTGCCAGCGGATGGGCTGGTGCGCCGCCGACCGCAGGTACGACGAAGCCGCCTGCGCCAGCGCGTTCTCGGTGCTCGTGGACATCTGGTTAGTCTAACGCTTCAGATGAGAAGCTTCTTGGCGACCGCGACGTAGAGTTCCACCGCGCGCAGCAGTTCCACCTTCTCCACGTGCTCGTCCGCGGTGTGCGCCACGTGGATCGACCCCGGCCCGAGCAGCAGCGGTTCGCCCCAGTTGGAAAGATGCGGGATGTCGGTCGAGAACGAGGCCACCATCGTCGGCATGCCGTCCACCGTCCGCAGCCGGATGAACGGCGACTGCGCGCTGAAGTGGACCTCGGCAAGGTGTCCCGTGGCCGCGACGATCTGTTCTTTCAACTCGTCCGCCGGCGTGACCATGCGGAACAGCAGCTTCGCGCGCGCTTCGTCGGCGACCACGTTGGGAGCGCGACCGCCGGAGATCTGTCCGATGTTGAGCGTGGAGCGCCCAATCTCGCGGTCGCTGGGCAGCGGGAGGGCGCGGATGCGCGCCAGCGCGTCCAGCAATTTCTCGATCGCCGATTCCCCCAGCTCCGGATACGCCGAGTGCGCCAGCTTTCCTTTGGCGACGAGTTCGAGGTTGAGCACGCCCTTGGTCGCCACCGCGAGCTTGTTCTCGGTGGGCTCGCCATTGATCAGGAACTTCGAGCCGGGAGCAAACTTGTTCGCCGTCTTCGCGCCGGCGGAATCCGTCTCTTCTCCCACGGTGAACAGCAGTCCCACGCCGACGCCCTGCTGCTTGAGCGTTTCCGCGGCGGCGATCTGCGCCGCCATCACGCCTTTGTCGTCACACGCGCCGCGCCCGTAGATGCGCGTCTCGTCCTCGCGAAAAGGGAAGTGCGGCGGAACGGTGTCCATGTGCGAGCAGAAGACCACGGCCGGCGATTTGTTCTCGCGCGGATGCGCCCACACATTGAAGCGTCCCGGCTCGACATCGATGCGCGCCGTCTGGTATCCAAGAGTGGCGAGCTCGCGTAGCAGGAACTCGCCGCACACAGCCTCGCGGCCGGTGGTGGATTCGATCTCGACGAGCTGGCGCGTCAGCCGGAGCAGGTCCATCGCCCCAGTTTCGAGTGTCGAGTTTCGAGTTGCAAGTTAAAACTGGCTTTCCTACAGATGCCCGCCGAGATCAAATCGTTCTTCCTCGCCGGCCCGGCCGGACGTCTCGAAGCCTTGCTGAACGCCGGCTCCGCCAACGCCACGCACGCCGCGCTCGTCTGCCATCCCCATCCGCTTTATGGCGGGACGGTACACAACAAAGTCGTTTACCACGCGATGAAGGCGCTCAGCGGCTGCGGGTTTCCCGTGTTGCGCTTCAACTTCCGCGGCGCCGGGCTCAGCGAGGGCAAGCATGACGACGGACGCGGCGAGGCGGAAGACGTTCGCGTCGCGCTCGACTGGCTGACGCAGGAGTTCCACCTGCCGCTCGTCTTCGCCGGCTTCTCCTTCGGCGCGGCCGTCGGCATGCGCGTGGCGTGCGGCGATCCCCCAGTCGGTCGGATCGACGTCCGCGCCATCATCGCGCTCGGCATGCCCATCGCCGCCGAGGGACGCGCCTACGCCTACGACTACCTCGCGCACTGCGCCACGCCGAAACTCTTCATCAGCGGAGGCAACGACGAGTATGGTCCCACCGCCAAGGTGAAAGAAGTCGTGGCGCAGGCCGCGCCGCCCAAGCAACTCGTCATCGTTCCCGGCGTGGATCATTTCTTTGCCGGCAAAGTGAAGGAAGTCCAGCGTGTCATCGAAGACTGGCTCGGCACGACTCTGCACCGTTAACGTCGTTATCCGTCGCGCGATCTCGGAGGGGCGCCGGCTTCAGCCGCGCCGTTCAGCTGCCCTTATTTGTTTCGCGGGCTTTAGCCCGCGGAAACAACACGCATGCCATAATGCTGCGCCATGCCGCGCCCGCCTTCCGCAGGCACTCCTGAGCCGCAGTCCGAACGTGCCGCGCACGAGATGCGCTCGACCGCGCGCGACCTCTTTCTGCATGCGCTCGCCGAGACCAGCATCCCCAAGGCCTTCGAACGCCACGTGAGCTACGCGCGCGGCGTGCTGCGCGTGTGCGACGACCTCTACGACCTCGGTGCTTACAACCGCGTTTTCGTCCTCGCCTTCGGCAAAGCCGCCCACACCATGTTGCAGGCCCTCACCGACCAGGTCGGCCCCGGACTGAGCGGCATCGTCGTCGCGCCCACCGAACCCGGGACGCAGCTCTCCGGCTTCCGCTACTACCACGGCGGACACCCGCTGCCCAACGCCGAATCCTTGCGCGCCGGCGACGCCGTATTCAAAACGCTGCACACGCTCACCGCGAAATCGCTCGCGCTCTTCCTCATCTCCGGCGGCGGCTCCGCCGTCATCGAGAAGCCCATCGATCCCGACGTCTCGCTTGCAGACGTGGTCGCGACCTACCAGGCGCTGGTGCTCTCGGGCGCGCCCATCGCCGAGATCAACGCCATCCGCAAGCATCTCTCCGCGCTCAAGGGCGGACGCATGGCCCTCGCCGCCCCACTCGCGCAGCAGGTCTCCATCATGGTGTCGGACGTGCCCGACAACGCGCTCGACTCGCTCGCCTCCGGCCCCACCATGCCTGACTCTTCCACCGTGGACGACTGCTACGCCATCGCGCAGCGCCATAAGCTGCTGCCCGCGCTGCCCGAGTCGGTGCGCGAGCTGTTCGTGCGGCACGCGCTCGAGGAGACGCCGAAGAAGGATGAGCCCAGCTTCGTCCGCTCGCGCTGGTGGCCGGTGCTCTCGAATGGGACGGCCCAGAAAGAAGCCGCCGCACAGGCCACGCTGCACGGCTTCGCCGTCGAAGTGGACAACGGATGCGACGACTGGGACTACCGCAAAGCCGCCGACCATCTGCTAAAGAAACTGCGCAAGCTGCGCGAGGGCGTCTCTCGCGTCTGCCTCATCTCGGGCGGCGAGGTCACGGTAAAAGTGGAAGGGAAGTCGGGAGTAGGCGGACGCAACCAGCAGTTCGCGCTCTACTGCGCCGAGAAGATCGCCGGCGAGAACATCACGGTGCTGAGCGCCGGCACGGACGGCATCGATGGCAGCAGTCCCGCCGCCGGCGCCATCGCCGACGGCGCGACCGTGGTTCGCGCGCAGGCCGCCGGCCTCGATCCGGCCAAGGCCCTCGCCGGCTTCGACGCCCACGCGCTATTCGAAACGCTCGGCGACGCCATCACGACCGGGCCGACAGGGAACAACGTCAGAGACCTCAGGATTCTACTGGCGTATTGATGGAAGGCCCTTCGGTCACTGTGCACTGTGGACTGTCCACTGTGCCCTTTTCAGAAGAACCGCGTGACGCCCTCTTCCATCACCACAACCTTCTCCGCCACGCCCTGCGCGGACGACTCTTTCGCCAGCAGGCGCAGCGGCTCGTCCATCGGCTCGTGCGACAGCCGGAAGCTGCCGTAGTGCATCGGCACCAGCTTCGCCGCGCCCATGTCGAGGAACGCGCGCACCGCGTCCTCCGGTGAAGTATGGACGTTGCGGAACGACGGCGGATCATACGCTCCGATGGGCAACAGCGCGATCTCCGGCCGCAGCCGCTCGCCGATCTCGCGGAAGCCTTCGAAGTACGCCGTGTCGCCCGCATGGTAGAGCGAGTGCCCGCCCGCGCGCAGCACATAGCCGCCGTAGCCGCGGTGGTAATCGCGGATCATGCGCGCGCCCCAGTGGCGCGCGGGGGTGTGCGTGACGCTCAGCTTGCCGTCGCGATGGGCCTGCCACCACTCCAGCTCGATGACTTCTTCGTATCCGAGCGCGAACACCAAGTCGCGCACGTTGTGCGGCACGATGATCTTCGGCGCGCGCCCGGTCTTGCGCCGCGTCATGCGCGCCAGCGCCCGCAGGCTCGGCTTGTGCAGATGGTCCATGTGCGCGTGCGTGACCAGCACGTAGTCGAGCGGCGGCAGGTCCTTGATGCGGACACCCGGCCGCCGCTGCCGCTTCAGCACCACCAGCCAGCGCGCGAAGTTCGGGTCGATCACGATGTTCTTGCCCGCCATCTGCAGGAAGAAACTCGAGTGTCCGATGAACGTGAGCCCAAGGTCGCCATTCGACGCCAGCACCGGACGCCGCACCTCGCCGGTCAGCGGTGTGAGCGCGGAGTGCCGCACCAGCTTCGAAAACTGCTTCGCTTTGCG
Source organism: Candidatus Korobacter versatilis (assembly GCA_016185395.1). Taxonomy (GTDB): domain Bacteria; phylum Acidobacteriota; class Terriglobia; order Terriglobales; family Acidobacteriaceae; genus JACPNR01. The sequence goes on along the minus strand of JACPNR010000009.1, from coordinate 234,832 downwards.
GCGGATGGTGATGTTCAACATGCGGTAATACAGATTAGACGTTCGCGGGTCTCTGCGCGATGCAAGCCCATCACGAACTTCCACTCCGCTCGTTCCCTTCTCCGTGCACCTCTGTGTCCTCTGTGTCTCTGTGGTAGGTTTAGGTTTTCGTCGTAATGGGAGAGAAGCACATGCGCGTGGCGTTTCTGGGATTAGGCATCATGGGCCGTCCGATGGCGGCCAATCTGGTCAAAGCCGGACACGAGGTCACCGCATGGAGCCGCACGCCGGGCAAGCTGGTCGAGGGCGCGCGTGTCGCCGCCTCGCCCGCCGAAGCCGCCGGCGCCGCTGACGTCGTGTGGATATGCGTCTCGGACACCGCCGCGGTCGACAGCGTCCTCTTTGAAACTAACGGCGCCGAGTCCGCGCTGCGCGAAGGGATGATCGTGGTGGACTCGAGCACCATCTCGCCTGCGCGCACGCTCGCGATCGTCGCGCGTCTCGCGGAAAGAGGTGTGGAGCACATCGACGCTCCCGTCACCGGATCGAAGATCGGCGCCGAGAGCGCGCAGCTCATCTTCATCGCCGGCGGGGAAGAGGCGGCCATCGCCCGCGTGCAGCCGCTGTTCCAGGCCATGGGCAAGCTCGTCAAGCACATGGGCGGACACGCCATGGGGCAAGCCGCCAAGCTCGCCATGAACCTGCAGATCGCCATGATCTATGAAGGGTTCGCGGAAGCGCTCGCGCTCGCCACCAAGCTCGGCGTGGCGCCGGAGAAGCTGGTGGACCTTATCCAGTCCTCGATGGTGCGTTCCGGCGTGATCGACTACAAAGCGCCTTTCGTCCTCAAGCGCGACTACTCCCCCAACTTCCCGCTGCGGCTCATGCACAAGGACATCCACCTCACCCTCGACGCCGCTCGCGAGGCCCGCGTGAAGCTCCCCGGACTCGAGACGGTGGAAGAGATCTACGAGGTGGCGCACGACGAAGGCCACGACGATCTCGACTACGCCGCCACCCTCATGCTGCTCGAAAAATGGGCCGGCATCGAGGTGGGCACCGCAGCGACACGGTAATACATAACTATTACATTCACTTTCCCCGTGGGCTGTTAGCTTGGAATGAGCGCGGCGCAATGCCGCGACGCACCATTCCTACAGGGGAAAGCCACTATGCAAGAGCAGGTCTTAGACGGCAGCGATTTCGTCCGTGACAAGAGCAAGGTCGCCTGGATCACCGCCATTTTCATGACGCTGTTCCACCTCGGCGCCATCGCCGCGCTGTTCTTCTTCTCGTGGAAGAATGTGGCCGTCGCGGTCGCGCTGCTCTGGGTCTCGGGCGGATGGGGAATCGGCATGGGATACCACCGCCTGCTCACGCATCGCGGCTTCAAGTCCCCGCGCTGGCTGGAATACTTTCTGACCATCTGCGGCACGCTCGCCCTCGAAGGCGGACCGTTGTTCTGGGTGGCGACGCACCGCATCCATCATCGCAACAGCGACCAGCCGGGCGATCCGCATTCGCCGCGCGACGGCGCCTGGTGGTCACACATGGGCTGGATCCTCGTGGGCGAATCCATGCACAGCGATACCACGCGGCTCGCGCGTTATGCGCCCGATCTCGCCAAAGACGATTTCTATATGTGGCTGACGAAGTGGCACTGGGTGCCGCAGGTGCTGCTCGGCCTCACGCTACTCGCGTTCGGCGGATGGACGATGGTCCTTTGGGGCATCTTCTTCCGCGTGACCATCGGCCTGCATTTCACCTGGCTGGTCAATTCCGCCACCCATATGTGGGGCTCGCGCCGCTACCAGACCAAAGATGACTCCCGCAACCTGTGGTGGGTCGCGATGGTGAGCTGGGGCGAAGGCTGGCACAACAATCATCACGCCAATCCGACCTCCGCGCGCCACGGTCTTGCCTGGTATGAGCTGGACATCAATTACATGATGATCCGCCTGCTCGAGCTCACCGGCCTCGCCAAGAAGGTGAAGGTCGTGAAGCTGCCCTCGAAGCTCGTGACTGCGCCGGCGCATGAAGCCGAGCAGCATGCCGAGCACCAAGAAGAGCACCAGGAAGCTGCCGGCGTAGCCGCGTACGGCGACTAACGCCTGACCCGAAATCACTCCGCCTGCAAGCATTGCTTGCAGGCTTTCGTTTTTGCCGTGTCTAATGGCTAGGGACGCAACCTCATCCATGCCCAGCACGCGCAAGACGTCGATCGCGGTCTTCATCACCATCACGGTGGTGCTCATCGCCATTGCCGTCACGCTCAACGTGAGCTGGGTGGTGCTCCACTGGCAGCGCATCGGACTCACCATCATGGGCGTGATCTTCTTCGCGCTCATCATCGCCGGACTGGTCGTCAACGTCGTGTTCCTCGTCCGCGAGATTCGGCGCAACGAGCAGCACGATAGCTTCATCAACGCCGTCACGCATGAACTCAAAACGCCCATCGCTTCGCTCCGCCTCTACCTCGAGACGCTCAAAAAGCGCAACGTGGACGAGACCCAGCGGCAGGAGTTCTACGACATCATGCTCGCGGACACCTCGCGCCTGCTCCACACCGTCGAACAGGTCCTCCGCGCCGGACGCACGGGGCAAAAAGGCCGCAGCCTCACGCGCGTGGAGATCGACCTCGCCGAGGTCGCCGCCGAATCCCTCGACCTCGCCCGCAAGCAGTACCACCTGAGCCAGGAGAAGTTGCAGCTCGCCGTCTCGCCCAACGGCGGCGAGGGTTCTACCGTGGTCATCGGAGACCCCGAAGAGCTGCGCGCCGCGCTCTCCAACCTCATCGACAACGCGGTGAAGTATTCCGGCGGCGACCCGCGCATCAAGATCGAGGTCACGCCGCGCGACGAGAGCGTGTTCGTCAGCGTCCACGACAACGGCATCGGCATCCCGCCCGACGAACTCAAACAGATCTTCAAGCGCTTCTACCGCGTTCCCGGAGAGTTCATGGCGCGCGTGAAAGGCACCGGCCTCGGCCTCTACATCGTGCAGTCCGTGGTGGAGAAACACGGCGGCAAGGTGGAGGCCTTCAGCGCCGGAGAGAACCAGGGGACGACGTTCACCATCCGGCTGCCCCGAGCATACGCATGAACGACTTGCGCAAGAGGACTTACGCATGAGCGCCGTGCTGGTCGTCGAAGACGAAAAGCACCTGGCCGATGGCCTGCGCTTCAACCTCGAGGCCGAGGGCTTTCAGGTGACCATCGCGCCCGACGGCGAGAAGGCGCTCCAGCTCCTCGGCAAGAACGGCGGGAAGAGCGCCGCCTTTGCCGCCGTCTTGCTCGACGTCATGCTGCCCGGCATCAACGGCTTCGGCGTTGCCGCCGAGCTGCGCAAGCGCGGGCATCTGCTCCCCATCCTCATGCTCACCGCGCGCGGCAGCTCCGAAGATGTGCTGCGCGGCTTCGAGTCGGGCGCCGACGACTATCTGCCCAAGCCCTTCGAACTCAGCATCCTCATCGCGCGCTTGCAGGCGCTGCTGCGCCGCCACGAGTGGGCGCACCGCGCCGCCTCCGCCGACAAAGCGCCGCGCCGCAAGGATGACGTCTTCCGCTTCGACGGCAAGAAGATAGATTTCGCCGCGCTCGAGCTCGAGACCGGCCGCGAGACCATCCCACTCACCCAGATGGAGGCGCAACTCCTGCGCTATCTCGTCACCCACGCCGGCGAGATCGTCTCGCGCAAGGCCATCCTGCACGATGTTTGGGACCTCGCCGAGGACACCGACACCCGCGCCATCGACAACTTCATCGTCCGGCTCAGGAAATACATCGAGAAGGTTCCCGCGCGTCCGAAGTATCTCCAGACGGTCCGCGGCGTCGGCTATCGCTTCGTGATCAAGTGACCCCGAATGGTGGGCGCCGGCGACTCGCCGGCGCGCGGTCCAGCTACAGCGGCGAGGTCGAGACGCCCGCCGCCAGCTCCCGCAGCACGGTGAACACCTGGCCTTGTGTCGGCGAGGCCGGCGACAGCGCTTCCAGCGCCACGCGCGCCCGCAGGTGCGGCGAGCGCTTCGAGATGCGCAGGTCGAGGAAGTCGCGGTGCGGCGTCGCCAGCAGCGAGTTCACCACCCCACCAAGTTCCCAGTCCTCGCGCGAGGTCAGCACCAGCGGCGTGCTCTGTTCCACGTTCCAGCGCTGCACGTCGAGTGAGAGATGCCGGCTCGTCCGCCCACACCAGCGGTGCCCCGCCAGGTCGAGGTTCATCGCGGGCGGCACATCGAGGTCGGCGCAGAACATGACCGTGTCCTGCTGCTTGCGCCAGCGGCTGCGCAGCCAATGAAAGGGAAGTTCCCGCGGGACTAGGTCCACCACCAGGCTCGCGCGCCTAAACACGCCAGACGCCAGCCGTACCGGCACGCGGAACCGCGACATGCCGGTCCACTCCACGCCGATCACCTCGCCCTGCGCGCCTAATGCGGTCTCGAGCCAGTTCAGGATGATCAGGGAACGCCGGCGATTGTAGCGGGAAAAAGTGAGATACCAGGCCGTCACCAGCACGGCCGCGACCAACACCGAGATCGCCAGAGTCCCCAGCATTTATTTACGACGCCAAGGACTGAGATGCGGCGGCCGAACCGCCAGATGTCAGCTCAGAGACCTCTGTAACTCCCGCCATCCACCAGCAGCGTCTGCCCGCTAATGTACGACGCGCGCTCGCTCGCCAGCCATACGATGGCGTCCGCCACCTCTTCCGGCTGCGCGATGCGCTTCAGCGGCGTGTCCGCCGCCCACTTCGCGTAGAAGTCTTCCGGCCTCACGCCCGCCGCCAGCGCGCGCGTCGCGGCCAGCGACTTCAGCCGCTCGGTCGCGGTGTATCCCGGCCCCACGTTGTTCACCGTGATGCCGTCTTTGCCGAACTCATTGGCCAGGCTCTTCACCAGGCCGACCACGCCGGCGCGCACCGCATTCGAGAGGATAAGGTCCGGTATCGGCTGCTTCACCGAGACGGACGTGATGGTCACGATGCGTCCCCAGCGCTTCTTCTGCATCCACGGGATGACTTCGCGCGCGAAGTGGACGGTGCTCATGAAGTTCATCTCGAACGCCTTCGCCCACTCCTCGTTCGTCGCGGTGAAGAAGTTGCGCGAGGGCGGTCCAGCCGCGTTCGTCACGCAGACGTCCACGCCGCCGAACTGGGCGGCGACTGCCGCAACGAACCTCTTCACCGCCGCCGCGTCGCTCACGTCGCAGGCCATGGCAAAGACGTCGGCCTTGTGCCTGGCGCGAATCTCGTCCGCCGCCGCCTGCACCTTCTTCTCGGTGCGCGCACACAGCGCCACCTTCGCGCCCTCGGCGGCGAACGCCTCGGCGGCAGAGCGTCCCATGCCTTCGCTCGATCCCGCCACGATCACGCTGCGGCCCTTTAATCCCAGGTCCATGTCGTCTTTCCTCTTTCCAATCTCGGAAATGGGTGGGCGCCGGCGACCTCGCCGGCGCTTTCCAAATTATTTCCCGTCCGCCACCACCGGCAGCACCAACGCGCTCGGTCGTTTGTCGTTGTGGTACAGCGTGATGTGTGCCGTACGCGCATCCTTGCCGCTTTCATCTGCCACCACGCCGCCGGAGTTGTAGTTCTTCTGCACGTAGATCGAATTGGGACAGTTGATCACCAGCCGCAGCCGGCTGCCTTTCTTCACCAGCCGCGACATCCATTGGAAGGTGTTGAACTCGTACTTGTTGATCTCGCCCGCCTTCACCAGCTTGGCTTCGGTGAGCGAATCGCGATAGCGCGCGCGGATGAGGTCGCTGGTCAGCGCGATCGAACCCCCGTCCCGCAGTATTTCGTAAACGTTCACGTTGATGTCGGTATCAGGCACGTCCATCGCCAGCCAGACCGTGAGCTTCAGCGTGCCGGATATCTCCGTATCCTGCTCGAACGGCGCCGAGTGATAGACCACGCCGTTCCCGAACAGGTTCAGCGCGTACCGTTGGTCGGTGATGTACTTCTCGATGTCCTCTTTTTCCAGCTCCGCGCCCGGACGGGTGTCGAGCGGGTCATACGTCCACTTGTCCGGCGGTGCGCTGGCTACAGGCTGATGGGTGTGAGGGGTCAACCTGCCCGATTCAAAGACGGAGTCGGCATGTCCGTTCGAGGTGAGATAAAGGGTGTCTGTTGCGCTGGAGATGGCTTCCAGCGAGTCGGCGTACTTCCACTCGTCCTTGCCGGTCACGTAGTAGGCCACGCGTTTCTTCAGGAACTCGGGCTTCGCGCCGGACTTCAGCGTCCAGTCCCACCATTCCTTGTGCAGCTTGTTCATGTCGAGGACCGAGGGCGCGCCGAACGTGAGCCCGCCCACCTCTGCCTTCGGCGTGCGCGTCCCGGCGTGGTCCCACGGCCCGATGATGAGGAAGTGCTTCGCCTTCGCCTCCGCCGAGCCGTATTGCATGTGCTCGCGGTAGTAGGTCAGCGCGCCGGTCTGATCGCCGTCGTACATCCCCGTGATGCTCAGGATGGGCACGTTGATGCGCGCGTACTGCGCGTGCGTCGGCGCCATCGCGCTCCAGTAAGCGTCCGGTGCCGGATGCTCCATCCACTTCCGCCACACCGTGCTGGTGTTGCCCACGATCTTGTCGAGGTCACGGAACGGCGCGTTCGCCAGGTAACGCTCGCGGAATTTCTGTATCCAGAATGCCGACTCGCCGAATAGGTTCCCTTGTCCGGTCACGCCGCTGGTGTAGGTGAGCCACTGCATCTCATACGGATAGCCCACGTTCTTGAAGAAAGGGAAGTCGGCCGCGGCATACGCGGAAGCCACGGGCACGATGGTCTTCAAGTGCGGCGGCAGCTCCTTCATCGTGGACCATTGATCGAAGCCGGCGTAGGAACCTCCCCACATCGTCACCGCGCCGTTCGACCACGTCTGCTGCGCCAGCCACTCGACCACGTCATGCCCGTCGCGGCCTTCATTCGCGAACGGCTCGAAGCTGCCCTCCGAGTTGCCGCGCCCGCGCACGTCCACCAGCGCGAACACGTAGCCATGCTGCGCGAAGTACCACGCCCGCGCGTGGTACGAATCCGAGATGTACGGCGTGAACGTGAACACCACGGGCAGCTTCTCCGTCTGTCCGTGCGGCTTGTACACGGTGGCGTTCATCTTCACCCAGTCACGCATCGGGATCCTCACGCCCCAGATGAGGTCCACGTCCTTCGGCGGCTCGGGCTTCGGCGGATTCTCCTGCGCGAATGCGGCCGAGAGCAAAACGAGACAAAACAAGATGACTCGAGACTTCATTGCAATGCCTCACTCTCTTCCCACTGCTGAATGCTGACTGCTGATAGCTGAATGCTGACAGCTTTACTGCTTAATCTCTTCCTGCCCCGGCCTGTCTGACGCCGCCACATAGATTTTGGTCGGTCCCGGGACTTGGATCTGGTTGCGCTCAAAGCATTCCTTCACTTTGCGGCGCAGCGCGCGGCTCACGCGATACTGCGCTCCGGGCTGCGTCTTCACCAGCAGCAGGTAGTCCACTTCGCCCGCGCCCACGCGCTCGATGCCCGGTACTTCCGGCTCGGACACGATGTCCGGCGCGAACTCGGCGTCGTTGCGCAGCTCCTCGGCCGCTTCGCGCAGCACGCGGATCACCTTCTCGCTCGGCTCGCTGTACGCCACCGGCACGTGCAGCGACACCTGCGTCCAGTCGCGCGTCATGTTGGTCACGATCTTGATCTCGCTGTTGGGCACGATGTGCACCGAGCCATCGGCGTCGCGCAGCACCGTGCGCCGCAGCGTCATCTCCTCGACCGTCCCTTTCACCGGACCGAGCCGCACCGTGTCGCCGATGTCGTACTGGTTCTCCACCAGGATGAAGAACCCGTTGAGCACGTCCTTCACCAGCGTCTGCGCGCCGAAGCCGATGGCCAGCCCTGCAATCCCCGCCGACGCCAGCAGCGGCTTCATGTCGATGCCGAACATCGGCAGCGCCTGCATCAGCGCCAGAAAAATGATGACCGCGATGCCCACGCTGTCGATCACCGTCGCCAGCGTCCGCAGTTGTTGCGCGCGCAATCCGTGGGGAAGTTGCTGGCTGTGGCTGAACCGTCCCAGGCGGCGCGTGGCCGCCTTCAGCAACTCGATCAGCAGCAGTGCCAGCAGCACCACGCCGAGCAGTCTCACCAGGTTGTGGCGCGCCCAGGAGGAAGCGTCCGCGCGCCAGTCCTGCCACTCGGCGGGCAGCGCGCCCAGGAATGCAGCAGCGAGGATGTTCAAACGCAGCATGGGGGAAATCAGCGCGCGATTATAACAGCCGCGTGTCGCGCCTCCGCGTGCGCATGGCCAGCCTCGGAGTCATATAATCGAAGGGAAAATCTTCACTCGCGAGGCATTCCCGTGCGTCTTCTGAGGAACTCGTTCTTCGCTGTGCTGCTCATCGCGGGCATCTTGTTGCCGGTCGCTGCCGGTCTCGGCGCCCAGTCCAGCGTGCCTCCCGTCGGCGCCACCGAACCGATGCGCGGTCCCGCGGGACGTCGCGTCAGCCCACCCGACCCGGTCGAGGCCCAGATGCGCGCGCGCCTGGAGAAGGAAGCGGCAAAGAAATGGAACAAGGAGCGCCAGGCCGCGCTCAAGAAAGATACCGACAAGCTCCTCGAACTCGCCACCCAGCTCAAGCAGCAGGTGGACAAGTCGAATGAGAACATCCTCTCGCTCGACGTGGTGAAGAAGGCAGAGGAGATCGAGAAGCTCGCACACAGCGTCCGCGAGAAAATGAAGAGCGTGAACTAGGGCTGCCGTTTCGCCGCACAACAAAAAACGCCGCCCCATCGGGACGGCGTTCCTGTTTCCGAGGTTCCTACGCCCGCATCTTCTCGATGCGCATCTTGTAGAACGAGCGCCACACGAACGTCACCGAGACGAGGAAGAACACCACCGCAAGCAGCGTGGTGAGCTGCGCGTGGTCACGCGCCAGGCTCACCGCCAGCTCCACCGCCAGCAGCCCGAACAGCGTGGTGAACTTGATGACCGGGTTCATCGCCACCGACGACGTGTCTTTGAACGGATCGCCGACCGTGTCGCCCACGACGGTGGCGTCGTGCAGCGGCGTGCCTTTCTGCTTCAGCTCGGTCTCCACGATCTTCTTGGCGTTGTCCCACGCGCCGCCCGCGTTGGCCATGAAGATGGCCTGGTACAAGCCGAAGATCGCGATCGAGATCAGGTAGCCGATGAAGAAGTAGGGCTCCACGAACGCGAACGCCAGCGTGCCGAAGAACACCGCGAGGAAGATGTTGAGCATGCCCTTCTGCGCGTACTGCGTGCAGATCTCCACCACCTTCTTCGAGTCCGCGACGCTCGCCTTCTCCACGCCCTCCAGCTTGATGTTTGCCTTGATGAATTCCACCGCGCGATACGCGCCCGTGGTCACCGCCTGCGTGGCCGCGCCCGTGAACCAGTAGATCATCGCGCCGCCGGTGATCAGGCCGAGGAAGAACGGAGCGTGCAGCAGCGAAAGGTTCTGGGTGTTCGTCGTCAAACCATTGGTGAGCGCCATGATGATGGAGAAGATCATGGTCGTCGCACCCACCACCGCCGTGCCGATGAGCACCGGTTTGGCCGTGGCCTTGAACGTATTGCCCGCGCCGTCGTTCTCTTCCAGCATCTCCTTGGCGCGTTCAAAGCGCAGGTCAAAGCCGTATTGCTGCTTGACCTCCGCTTGCACGTTCGGCACCTGCTCGATGAGCGAGAGTTCGTACACCGACTGCGCGTTGTCGGTGACCGGACCGTAGGAGTCGACCGCGATCGTCACCGGACCCATGCCGAGGAACCCGAATGCCACCAGGCCGAACGCGAACACTGGCGCTGCGACCATCACCGCGGCGAGTCCCTGCGATGCGAACCAGTACGACACGCCCATCAGCGCCACGATGCTCATGCCGAGGTAATACGCCGACATGTTGCCGGCCACGAATCCCGACAAAATGTTCAGCGACGCGCCGCCTTCCCGCGACGACGTCACCACTTCCTTCACGTGTGCCGATTCCGTCGAAGTGAACGCCTTCACCAGCTCGGGGATGACCGCCCCGGCCAGCGTGCCGCAGGAGATGATGCTCGCCAGCTTCCACCACAAGGTGCTGTCATTGGCGAGCTGCGGGATGACCTCGTAGGACGCGAGATACGTGAGCGCGATGGAGATCACCGACGTCAGCCACACCAGCGAAGTCAGCGGCGCTTCGTAGTTCATCTTGTCGGCCGCGCCGTACTTCGCCTTCGCGATGGCTTCGTTGATGAAATACGCCGCCGCGCTGGCCACGACCATCAACACGCGCATCACGAAGATCCACACCAGCAACTGCACCTGCATGGTCGGGCTTTTCACCGCCAGCAGGATGAACGTGATGAGCGCCACGCCCGTCACGCCGTAGGTCTCGAAGCCGTCCGCGGAGGGGCCCACCGAATCGCCGGCGTTGTCACCGGTGCAGTCGGCGATCACGCCGGGGTTGCGCGCGTCGTCTTCCTTGATCTTGAACACGATCTTCATCAGGTCGCTGCCGATGTCGGCGATCTTGGTGAAGATGCCGCCGGCGATGCGCAGCGCCGCCGCTCCCAGCGACTCGCCGATGGCGAACCCGATGAAGCACGGGCCGGCGTAGTCGCCCGGGATGAAGAGCAGGATGCAGAGCATGATGAGCAGCTCGACGGAGATCAGCATCATGCCGATGCTCATGCCGGCCTTGAGCGGGATGTTGTAGATCGCGTACGGCTTGCCCTTGAGCGAGGCGAACGCGGTGCGCGAATTCGCGAACGTGTTCACGCGGATGCCGAACCACGCCACGCCGTAACTGCCGGCGATACCGATGATGGAGAACAGCAGGATGATCGGCACCGTCACCGCCACCGGATGCATCGGCACCGGATGCAGGAACCCGAAGTACGCGATGATCACCACGGCGATGAACACCCACAGCAGCAGGATGAACTTGCCCTGCGTCACCAGGTACGTCTTGCACGTCTCGTAGATCAGCTCGCTGATCTCGAGCATCGCGCGGTGCACCGGCAGGTTCTTCAGGTTCATGTAGATGGCGAGGCCAAAGCCCATGCCCAGCGCGCAGATGATCAATCCGAAGAGCAGCAGCGTGTGTCCATCGACGCCAAGGAACTGGACCGTCGACAGGTCAGGCAGCATGAGTGCGGCTTCGCCGCCAGCTTCGTGCTTAGACGCGTCGCGGGTTTCGCCTGGCGTCGCCGCAGCGGCCGGATCGCCGGTCGCGGAGTTGGAGGAGGGCGCGGAAGTCTGTGCGAAGGCGCCGGTCGTCAAAAACAGAACGGCGACGAGCACAACAATAGCGGCAACGACAGCGCGGCGAGGAGACCTCGCGGCGAGCGAGTAAGACATGGTGATGCCTCCGAAAAGACGTTTGGGATCGTCACGCGTCCCGCCGTGGCGGGACGGTTCGGAGTCGCGCTTCCACCAGGTTGTCCGGATGAAGGACAGTGAAAGTCGAGGCTTGGCCGCGCTCCCGTTCACACCAGCGCGTCACAGACACGCCGATGCAACTGACTTTTATACCACGCGCCAAAAATCAGGGTCAAACCACGCCCCGGCCCTGTCTCGACCAAGCCGGAGCACGCCGCATCGCCAAAGGACGAGCCCGCAAAGCGGGGGACGCCGATAGCTCAACCCGGAAGGGCTGGGTCAGCATAAGAATGACCCTGAGCGCGTAGGGGCGGCACCGCCCTTGCCCAACCCGTGCTAACTACTTAGCATGGCAAGCGTCAGACCCCCCATGCGAAACGTCCTCGCCGTCGTCCTTCTGTTAGCCACAACTGCGGTCGCGCAAACGCCTCACGTCGTCGAGGTCTTCCACGAGTTCGACCGCATCGGCGCCCCGCCGTTGTGGCCGGGGTTCGAGCCCACCAAGACCGCCGTCGAGGTCTTCGACGGTACGAACACCTACCTGTACCACCATCCGAAGCCGCCGGAGGGTTTCACGCCACTTGCGGGCGCGCCCGGCGTCGTTGTCTTCGCCGGACAGCACGACTCCGTCCGCGCGAACACAGGCACGGAGCTGAACGCCGTCCCCACGGCAACGGCAGACCTCTCGAAGTCGAAAGCGACGGTGCGGGAACAGGCAGCGCTGCTCATCCACGAGACGTTCCATGTATACGAGAAGCAGGCGCACCCGAAGTGGGCGGCGAACGAGGCCGAGCTGTTCACCTATCCATTCGAGGATGCGGAGCTTCTCGCGGTGCGAAGGGTGGAGACTACTGAGCTGCTGGCTGCACTGAATACGAAATCTGATCCGCAGGCAATGTGCGCGGCAATCTGGCCCCTTGATGTCCGCAAGCAGAGGTTCGCAAAGATGACTGCTGACGCGGTCGCTTACGAGCGTGGGATCGAGCTGAACGAGGGTCTCGCGCAATACCTCGAGTACAAGTCGATTGGGCGGCCTTACGCACTCACCAACGCCGACTTCCCCGTTGAACAAATTCGCCAGCGCGCTTACGCCACCGGGCAGGCCCTTGCAATCCTGCTTGATCGCAGCGGTCGCGATTGGAAGGAGGCGATGGATGGTAAACCACTTGACGTACTACTCGACGAGTCCATCAAGGAAGACTGCGGCTCGCTATTCCTCGAACATGATTCGCCTGATGTCCGTCAAGCAGAGGAAGACGTTCGACGGCTGGTCGCGAGTCGTCAACAGCGCAAACGCGACTTCCTCTCCGCTCCCGGCTGGCGCATCGAGATCGTGGCCGGCAAGGAGCCGCTGTGGCCGCAGGGGTTCGATCCGTGGAACGTCTCCAATCTCGGCGACAACAACATCCTGCACACGCGCTGGGCGAAGATGGGCAACGGTGCGGGCGTGATGGAGGCGCTCGACCACGCCTCGCTCACCGAGGGCGTGGGGCCGCATCCGCTGTTCAACGGCGCGAAGCGGTTCATCATCACCGGCCTCGCCGCGCCGCCGACCATCCATGAAAAAGACGGCAAGCTGACCATCGCCGCGCCCGGCGCGAAGGGAAGCTTCACCGGCGCGAGCGTGACCACCACAGGCACAACGGTCGTGCTGCGTCTGCCGTAGGGCGTTTGCCCATCCTTGGCTCTCACCTCGACCCCGATCGGGATACTACCCCCCTCCCCCTCCCCTATCAGCGGTCTTTGAGAATGAGAGGTTTAGCGAGGGCCCTCCCCTAAGTCTTTTAGAGAACCCGATGTAGGGGCAAAGTCTTGAGCGGTTGTGACTTACCTCCCATTCCTCAGGGCTTTGAGGCGATAGAGTTCCCTCGCCCGCCGCGGCGGGCTCGGGATCTCGCCTGCGGGCTCGGACGCCCGCAAGACGGCTCAACTTGATTTGAAAGAACTAAGCTACTGGCTGGGTGTAGACACACTTCGCCACATTCAGTATGACAGAACGGGTGGGGCAATCGGGCCATTCATCGGGAAACCCTATTTGGAATGGATGGAGCGGGTTAGCGTGAATTCGGAAGAAACTGGGACTTGACAAGATTTCGCTGCGGACACTTTCGCTCCCACGGTTGAGGGGCGGAGCGGCGGCAGGATGCCGCCGCGCCAGCCGGCGGGGCGCCGGCGTTCCCATTCGCCCGCGAGCCGGCGCTACTTCAAACCCTCGATCACGTACAGCTTGGAGAGGACGCGCCGCGTGCTGTAGGCGTAGTGCTTGGCGTCGGGCGTGACGAAGAGGCTGCGCATGGTGATAACGCCGGTGGGGTCGGCGGGGACGAACTTGCGCCACACCTCGTGCTTGCCCGAGGCGACGTCCACTTTGTAGACCGTCGAGGGGCGCTCGGTAGCACGGAGCACGAGCACGGAGCGGCCATCGGGCAGCCACGAGACGGGCGACTCACCGGGCTGGAGGGCCACGCGCCGCGGGCCGCCGCTTCCGTCCTTTTCTTTGTTGTCTTTGTCGCCATCCAGCGGAAACAACATGGCCACGTTGGCGCCGGGGTCCTGCGGGTCGGGCGCCCAGGCGAGGATGTATTTGCCGTCGGGCGAGAGCCCGTGGTTGTAGATGCCGCTGGAGACGCCTTCGCCGGAGATGGGACGCGGCGGCGTGTTGCCACTGAGATCTTGCACGTAGAGGCGCGCGCCGTGTCCCGGAACGCCGCCCAGGAGGATGGCGTGCTTGCCGCCGGGCAAGAAAGTACCGGCTTGATAGACGATGCCGCTCGGGGGCAGGGTGCGGGTTTGGCCGATGCCGGCCGGCACGAGGATGAGCTGGTCGGGCTGGCTGGGCATCACGCCGAGCAACAGGTTGCCGTCACTCGAGAGATCGAGGATGGCGCCGTCGCCCACGCGCACGGCCGGTGAGCCATCGACCTTGCGCACCCACATCTCGTATTCGCTGGTGAGGAAGGTATTGATGGCGACGGTTTGGCCGTCGTTGCTGAGCCCGGCGGCAGCGGAGTGCGGGATCACCGCGAGGTCGCGTCCTTCGGCGGCGCCGAGCGCGGCGGCGAAGGTCTCCGAGCGGATGTCGTCGGCCGTGATCAGCACCTTGCCGTCGGGAGAAACGTCTTGCAAGCGGACCTGCCCGAGACCGTGGTAGAGAGCGCGCTCGTGGCCCTTGAGGTCGATGGCGCGGATGTCACCGAGGGCGCCGAACCAGATCTCTTTGCCGTCCGGGCGCCAGGCCACGCCCTGGATAGAGCCCCATTCGGAGCCCAGGCGGCGATAGGTTCCGGCGAGGTCGACCACCGCGATCCAGCCGCGGTCGTCGCCATAGCCGGGATGGTCGGCGAAGGCGATGGACTTGCCGTCGGGCGAGAAGCGCAGGTGGCTGATGTATCCCGTGGTCTCGTAGAGTACTTTGCCGATGGGATACTCGAGCCGGAAGCGGCCCTGCGTGCGGTAGGCAACGGCGAGAGCGGCGCCATCGGGAGTCCAGTCGGCGTCGAGGCCTTCCTGCAGCACGGCGCGCGGCGTGCCACCCATCGCGGGCACGCGGGCCACGGTGCCGACGGGCACCCAGGGCACGGGGAAGCGGCGGTTGAGCGCCACGGCGAGCTCGCCGGACCTCGAGACCGACAAAAGATCCGCGGCGTCGGTCGAGATGGGGAGCGCGTCGGTGGAGTTGATGCGGCCTTGATAGAGCTGCATCGGGCCGCCATCCCACATCGCGCCGTAGACCACGCCCTCGCCGTCAGGAGCGAACCGCGCCATGCGGACATAGCCGCTGCGGAAGGTCAGCTCGCTGATGCTGGTTGGTCCCGAGACCGCCGGGCGCAGCGCGAGATAAACGACCGCCGCGATGAGCGCGGCGATTGCTGCCGCGGTGACCGCCGGCACGAGCCAGCGCGGGCGGGCCGGCTGCGCCGCCTCCAGCTTGCGCTGCGCGGTGGTCGAACCGCTGATGGCTTCGAGGGCGAAGGCGGTGTCTTTCGCGGATTGAAAACGCTGGTCGGGGTTCTTCTCGAGACAGCGCCGGATGATGCGGTCGACGCCCGGCGACACGCCTGCGCCGGCGGCGAACTCGGGCGCATCCTCCTTGAGGATGGCGTTCATCGTTTCGACGGAGCTATCGCGCTTGAACGCCGGGCCGCCGTTGAGCATCTCGAAGAGGATGAGGCCGAGCGCGAAGATGTCCGCGCGGTGGTCGGCGGGCTCGCCGCGGACCTGCTCGGGGGCCATGTAAGCGGCCGTCCCCATCACGGTTCCGGGCGCGGTGTGGGAACTGGTGAGGGTGAGGCCGTCGCCCGCGGCGGCGGCGCTCTGCTTCTGCTTGGCGAGTCCGAAGTCGAGGATCTTGGCGTGGCCGTCGCGCGTGAGGAAGATATTTTCCGGCTTGAGGTCGCGGTGGACGATGCCTTTCTGGTGCGCCGCGGCCAGGCCGGCGGCGATCTGTACGGCGGATTCCACGGCGCGCCGCGGCGGGAGCCGGCCGTCCTTCAAAGCGTCGCGCAGCGACTCGCCCTCGAGCAGCTCGGTGACGAGGTAGTACACGCCGCCTTGCTCGCCGACATCGTGGATGGCGAGGATGTTGGGATGCGTCAGCGTGGCGACGGCGCGGGCTTCCTCTTCGAAGCGCCGCACGCGCTCTGGGTCGGAGGCGACCTCCGCCGGCAAGACCTTGATGGCGACGTCGCGATTGAGCCGCGTATCACGCGCGGCGTAGACCTCGCCCATGCCGCCGGCGCCGATCTGCGAATTGACCTGGTACGGGCCTAGACGTGAGTTCGCCGCGAGTGGCAAAGGGTCTCCGCTGGGGAAGTGCGGGGATTATAGCGCAGGTGCGCGGGAAGTCCCCGGCGAGGAGAAAGCAGATTCCTCGTCGCTACGCTCCTCGGAATGACAATCTCATTGAGAGTGTCCTACTCGTAGCGGAGCGCTTCGATGGGGTTCATCTTCGCGGCCTTGAGCGCGGGCCAGAACCCGGAGGTGATGCCGACGAGCGCGAGCACGATGAAGGACACCGTCATGACCATGACGGAGGGCCGCAGCAGAATGTCACCCTCGCTGTTCGCCGTCTTGTACAAGTCGCTGTAGAGCGGCATGGGCGGGATGGCGTAGGCGAGCGCGGTGGCGACGAGCATGCCGACGACGCCGCCGAGGAAGGTGAGCACCAGGGCTTCCACCAGGAACTGGAAGAGGATCTGGCGCGGGCGCGCGCCTAGCGCTTTGCGCAGTCCGATCTCGCGGGTGCGCTCGGTGACGGAGACGAGCATGATGTTCATCACGCCCACGCCGCCGACGCCGAGGGTGAGCGCGCCGATCAGCCCGAGGAGAACGTCGAGGCCGAGGGTGAAGTTACGCATCTCTTGCGAGTTCTCGATGGTGTCCCAGTCGGGCACGGCTTTTTCATCTTTCGGATCGAAGCCGTGGATGCGGCCGAGCACGGTGCGGACGGCCAGCAGCGTTTGCTTGTTCTGGGTGCGGTCGACGGGCTGGAAGAGGATCATGTCAGGATCGTGCATGTCGAGCAGGTCGCGCACGGTCGCGTAAGGCATGAAGACGCAACTGTTGTCCTGGCAGTTGTTCGAGGAATCCTGGATCTTGCGGCGCAGGATGCCGATGACCTCGAAGGTCTGTCCCTGGACGGTGGCGGTGAGGCCGAGCGCGGGCTGGGTGCCGAAGATCTTCTTCGCCGCGTCGGGGCCGAGGACCATGACGTGTCGATGCTCCACGTAGTCCGCCTCGTTGAAATAGCGGCCTTCTTCGATGTCGAGCCGGCGCATGGGGCCGTAGGGAAGATCGATGGCCTTGACGGTATTCGACACCACGCGCGAGCCGACTTTGAATCCGACCGTGTCGTCGGCTTCGGCGCTCACGGCTTTCACCGATGGGACTTCGTCGCGAATGGCGTCGATGTCTTCGTACTTGAAGCGGACACGTTTGCCGGCGCGCTGTCCGCCGGCCTGCATGCTGGTCTGTCCGCCCCAGAGATGGATGACCGCGTTGCCGATGCCCTGGTCGGCGACGATGATCTCCTTGCCGAGGCCCTCGCCGTAGCCGAGCAGCAGGACGACCGAGGTGAGTCCCCAGACGATGCCGAGCATGGTGAGCAGCGAGCGCATGCGGTTGCGCAGCAGCGACTGCCAGCCCTGCACCACGATCTCTTTGAAGAAGAAGAACATGATCGCAATCAGCAATCAGCAATCAGCAGTCAGCAATCAGCAATCAGCAATCAGCAATCAGCAATCAGCAATTAGCATTCGCGGGAGTCCGTGGTTTGCTTCGTCCACTTGGTCGATTGTCCGCTAACTGCTGATTGCCAACTGCGGATCGCGTTCTTATTGAAATTCTATGTCGCCCGAGCCGGTGCGGACGCGCACCAGGCTGCCGCCGTTGCGCACCTTGCCGCGCAATTCGTTCTTGCGGAAGCTGCCCTGGATGGTGACGGGGAAATTCACGTCGATCTCGCCGCTGGAAGTGTGCGCGTCGAGGTCGAACGACGGTTCACCGCTGAGATGCACGCGCACGTTCCCCGAGCCCGCGCTCAACGTCCAGTCACCTTTTTGCTGGCCGCTGATCTCGACGTCGCCGGAGCCAGTGGCGACGCTCAGGGGTCCGTTGACTCCCCTGGCGACCACGTTGCCGCTGCCGGTCTCGACCTTCACGTCCCCGGCGCCGGTCTGGTCGAGACGGATGTCGCCCGAGCCGCTCGAGCCGACGAAGCTGCCGGCAACGTTGCTGGTGCGGAGATTGCCGCTGCCGGTGGCGATGTACATGCGTCCGTTGGCGTTGGTGAGTTCGATGTCGCCGGAGCCGGATTCGCCGCGGACCTCGCCGGTGATGTTGGAGAGCGTGAGATTGCCGGAGCCGGTCTGCGCGCGGATGCCGGCTTGCATGCCGTCGACGTGCTGGTCGCCGGAGCCGGTCTCGCTCGCGAGGTGCGTGCGCGCCGGCGTGGTGATCTCGTAGGCGATGGAGACGTTCTGGCGCAGGTCGCGGTCTTCGATGCGTCCGATGCGGATGCTGTTCCCGGTCTGCTCGATGGGTGGGTTGGCCTCGATGCGCCGCACCTTTTCCTCCGCGCTCAGGCCGCTCCAACTGCTGTTCGCATGGATGCGGGCGTGCACCTCGACGGTATCGCCCGAGCCGGCGCGGACGGTGATGTTCCCGGAACCGGTCTTGACGCTGAGGTCCACGTCGCCCGCGCCGACTTTGAGCGAGCGGCTGAACGAACCTTGCGCGGAAGCGTTCGCCTGCGCCGGCATCGCGAGGGGCAGGGCCGCGGCGGCGAGCAGGGCGAAGGTGGTGAGTCTGAGCTGTTTCATGTGGTCCTCCTTGATTCCTGATGGTTCAGACGTTCTGGGGCTGATTTCGATAGTGCTTATTCATAGCGCAGTGATTCCACCGGCTCCATCTCCGCGGCGCGGCGCGCCGGGTACATGCCCGCGAGCACGGTGATGAGGCCGAGGGTGAGCAGCGAGCCGACGATGGAGACGGTGGAGACGACCGGCGTGGGGATGAACTCCGGCTTGGGCGCGACGTCGAGCAGCACGCAGATGCCGACGCCGACGATGAGTCCCAGGACGCCGCTGAGCACGGTGATGACCACGGCTTCCGAGAAGAACTGCCGCAGGATGTCTTTGCGGGTGGCGCCGATGGCCTTGCGCACGCCGATCTCGCGGGTACGCTCGGTGACGGAGACGAGCATGATGTTCATCACGCCGATGCCGCCGAGGCAGAGCGTCATGATGGCCATGGCGCCGAAGAACATGGTCATGATCTCGAAGATGCGCGCGACCATCTTGGCGCCGCGCATGGTGTCCCAGACGAAGAGCGCGTCTTCATCCTGCGGGTCGAAGTGGTGGCGGCGGCCGAGCACGCGATAGACCTGCGCCACGGCTTCCTCGTGCGTGTCGGGATCGGCGACCTCGATGACGAGATTGTTGACCCATCCTTTGAAGATGCCGGGCCGCTCCCGGGGAGGGAAGTCGCGCGCCATGG
Source organism: Candidatus Korobacter versatilis (assembly GCA_016185395.1). Classification (GTDB taxonomy): domain Bacteria; phylum Acidobacteriota; class Terriglobia; order Terriglobales; family Acidobacteriaceae; genus JACPNR01. The sequence continues at coordinate 215,498 of JACPNR010000009.1, read as the reverse complement.
AGGCGTAGGGAACGAAGAGCTGCGTGTTGTCCGGACCGGAACCGTAGCTGGAGTTCTGCTTCTTGCGCTCGAGCACGCCGATGACGGTGTAGGGAAGTCCGTTCATGACGAGCGTCTCGCCGATGGCCGCCTTGCCGGGATAGAGCTGCTGCCGCGCCTCGAAGCCGAGCAGGACGACGCGGCGTGACTGCGCCTGGTCTTCCTCGACCATGAGGCGGCCTTCCTCGACCTTGAGCGAGCGGAAGCGCTGGAACTCGGGCCAGACGCCGCGCACCGAGCGGTTCGCCGAGTTCCACTGGCTGGTCTCCGGAACGGCGCGGCGCAGCTCGGGACTGACGGTCTTGATGAGGTAACACTCTTGCTTGATGGCGATGGCGTCGTCGACGGAGAGGCGTATCTCGCGGCCAGCGGCGAGGCCGCCTGCCTGCGCGCTCGTCCGGCCGCCCCAGATGATGGCAACGTCGGTGCCGAGCGACTTCATGCGCTCCTTCTGGTCCTTGGAGAAACCCTTGCCGAGCCCCACCAGCAGGATGACCGAGGCGATGCCCCAAACGATGCCGAACATGGTGAGGAAGCTGCGCAGCTTGTGAGCGCGCAGCGTGGCCAGCGTTTGCTTGAGGACTTCTCGAAAGCTCATTGCGGTACCAGAGAAACTCGCTGAGCCTTTGGACTTGTGGGGCCCATGACGGTTAGCGTTCGCGCGCGTTCTGCGCAAAGAGCGCGCGGCGCATGTGAAACGGCCGGAGGGCGATGGTCGCCCTCCGGCCGTTGGAGGAAGCAGCCTGGCGAGCTGCTTGGTATGTGGGACGCTTGCGCGTCCCACAGGCGTGCAGGGCTAAAGCCCCGCGCTACCTATTGGAGAACGACCTGGTCGCCTTCCTTCAGGCCTTTCAAGACCTCGGTCTTGGCTCCGTTCGAGATCCCGATCTCGATGGGGGCCTTCTTCTTGCCGCCGTCGGCCTTCGCGTCGACGATCTCGACCGAAGCCTTCTTGTCTTTGTCGTAGATGATGGCGCCCTCGGGGATCATCAGCACTGCCTTGTGCTCTTCGAGGATGATCTCTGCGTTGGCCGTCATCGCCGCCTTGAGCTCGCCCTTGGCGTTGTCGATGGAGACGCGAACTTCGAAGGTGGTGACGTTGTCTTTCTCCGCGCCCATGGGCGAGATCTTCGTCACTTTGCCGTTGAAGGTCTTGTCTTTGAACGATTCCACCTTGATGCGCGCCGGCTGGCCCATGTAGACCTTGCCGATATCGGACTCGTCCACCTTGCCCTTGACGTAGACCTCGCGGGTGTCGCCCACGGTCATGACGAGGGTGGCGGAAGAACCGAGCACCAGGATGGAGCTGACCGCGTCACCGATCTCGACGTTGCGGTTCAGCACCACACCGTCCATTGGGGAAACGATGGTGGAGTTGCGATATTCCTGCTGTAACTGCTCGAGCGTGGCCTGGCTCTGCTGCACCTGTGCCTTGGCCTGGGTGAGCGAGGCTTTCGCCATGTTCTGCTTGTTGACGGCGATCTCGTAGTTCCGTTGCGCGTCGTCAAGCGAGGCCTGCGAGACCACGCCCTCCTTGGCCATCCCCTGGGCGCGCTCGTAGGCGCGCTGCAGGAGCGGAACGTCGGGACCGAGCGCGTCTACCTTGGCGCGCTCCACGTTGGCCTTGGCGGCCTGGAGTGCAGCTTCGGACTGGTTCACGCGCGCCTGGATCTCTTCTTTATCCAGTTCGGCGAGGACCTGGCCGATCTTGACGCTGTCGCCCGCATCCACCAACAGCTTCTTCACGATGCCGCTGGCCTTGCTCTTGATCTCGACTTTGGTTATCGGCTCGATCTTGCCGGTGGCGACCACGCTCTTCGCGAGGTCACCCTTCTCGACCTTGGACAGCTTGGTCGGGTCGAGCTTCCCGCCGCCCTTGGTGAATCCCACCAGGACTCCACCCACGGCCAGGATCACGACGATCGAGCCAGTGATCAAAAAAACTTTTCGTCTCCACCACTTTTTCTTCTTGCCATTCTCGTTCGCCACTGACTGCCTCCAGGAGAGTGCTACAGGTTCCTTATTGTCTGTTGATGGTTACGGGACGGCCCCGGCCCCGGTTCCAGAAAACTTGCCTAAAGTTTGGCCCGGGTATCCGGCGGGGGAGCCGCGACCATCCGTCGCATGCCCCTTAGACCCCGAAGCGCTTCAAAAGTGAGCTAGTGCTTCCATATTTTCATGTTTTTGGCGAAACCGGCCGCCATGAACCAGCGAAATAAATCGCCGGGGACTACGGCCTTCGGGCCATGTCCCGCGGGCTTCCGGGTGCCAGCAGTTCGGCGATTCCAGCCTGCCTTTCTGCGAGGAAATGAAGGCTGCTCACCCGGGCATCAAGGTGGCTTTCCTGGCCAATCACACCCTTTACCTGCCTCCGCAGAGCTGTCCGGACGAGGTCATTGCCCGCCAGGACGGGCCCGAGCAGTTTCTCTCCCAGGTAGACGAGCTGGTCGGCGACTCCATTTAGAATAATTATAAGTTGCTCATTCTAAAGGAGAACAGTTCCTTCTCAGGGGCTGGCGGCGGTTTCCGATGGTAAAATCCGTCTCTCCATGCTGACCCTGGCGTTGCTGAAAGTCTTTACCGTCATCCTCCTGGTGGCGGTGAATGCCTTCTTTGTGGCGGCGGAATACGCCATCGTGAGCGTGCGCGATAGCCGCATCGAGACCCTGATCCAGCAGCGCCGCATCGGCGCGCGCACGGTCCAGAAACTCCACCGCAATTTGGATGAGGTCCTGCTCGCCAACCAGTTTGGCGTGACCATCGCCTCGCTCGGCTTGGGCTGGGTGGGCGAGGTGCAGCTTGCGGCCATGCTCATGCCGGTGTTCGAACGCATGCCGCACGCGGCCTACTACGCGCATGGCATCGCCGCGACCATCGCGTTCGTGGTCATCACCTATCTGCACGTGATCCTCGGCGAGGTGGTGCCGAAATCGCTCGCGCTGCAACGCGCCGAGCGCGTGGCGCTCGCGGTGGCCGGGCCGATGGAAGTTTTTCTGACGCTTTCGCATCCGCTGCTGGCGGTGATGAAGCGGTCGTCGCGCCTCGTGCTGAGGGCCTTCGGTTCCAAGGAAGGCCGTGAGGGCAGCATGCACTCGGTGGAAGAGCTCAAGCTGGTGGTGACGGCGAGCCGCCGCGTGGGACTTTTGCCCGCCCTGCAGGAGGACATGATCCATCGCGTGCTCGAACTGGAGAATCTGACGGTGCGCGAGATCATGGTGCCGCGTCCCGACATCTTCTCGCTGCCGGCGGACATGGCGCTGGATGAGGCCATCGCGCGCGTGGTGGAAGAACAGCATTCGCGCGTCCCGGTCTATGACCCACTGCGTGGGCCGGAACATATCGTCGGCGTGCTGTATTCGAAGGACGTCTCGCGGCTGATGCACGTGAAGCTGACCAAGGGGCAGATGCAGGCGGCCATGGCATCGAGCCTGAAGGTGAAGCACATCATGCGCGACGTGTTGTTCGTGCCGGAGACGAAACCGGTGAGCGAACTGCTGCTCGAGTTCAAGCAGCGGCGCCGGCATCTCGCCGTGGTGGTGGACGAGTTCGGCTCGACCGCCGGCGTGGTCACGGTGGAAGACGCGCTCGAGCAGATCGTGGGCGAGATCGAGGACGAGTTCGATGTGGCGGAGCAGCCGGTGCTCGCGCTGGGCGCGACCACGTTCGTGCTCGATGGCGCGGAGAACATCCGCGACCTCGAGGTGCATCACCAGCTCAGCCTGCCGCGCGATGAAGGCTTCGAGACGCTGGCGGGGTTCGTGCTGGCGCAACTGCAGCGCATCCCCAAGGTCGGGGATAGTTTCGTCTTCGACGGCCGCCGCTTCACCGTGTTGCAGATGGAAGACCACCGCATCGCGAAGGTGAAGGTGGAGCTGGAGCCGCAGCCGCTGGCGACCGCCGGCGACGACTAAACCCAAAACCAATCCACCACCGAGTCACAGAGGCACAGAGAAGGCACAGGTTTCATTTACAAACCCTCTGCGTCTCTGTGTCTCTGTGGTAGAAGTTCTTCTTTATGCTGCGCTACGTCCTGACCCGCCTCGCGTACATGGTCCCGGTCGTGTGGCTGGTGGTGTCGGTCGTCTTCCTGATGATCCACATCGTTCCGGGTGATCCTGTGCAACTGATGCTGGGCGAGGGCGCGGCGGGCGTGGACATCCAGGCGGCGCGCCACGCGTATGGACTCGACGTCCCGCTGGGACAGCAGTACCTGAACTACTGGAAGGGCGTGCTGCACGGCGACCTGGGACAGTCGCTGCGCTTCAATCGCAACGTGGCTTCGATCGTGGCGGAGCGCTACCCGCCGACCATCACGCTGACGTTCGCGGCGCTGGTGGTGGCGTTGTTGCTGGCGGTGCCGGCGGGAGTGCGTTCGGCGCGGCGGCGCAACCGGTGGGACGACCGCGTGCTCAGCTTCGTCTCGCTGCTCGGCCTCTCGTTCCCCAACTTCGCGCTCGGCCCCATCCTCATCTTGTTCTTCGCTGTCTATCTCGGACTGCTACCGGTCTCGGGCGCCGGCGATTGGCGGCACCTGGTGCTGCCGGCCGTCACGCTGGGCGGGGCGCTCGCGGCCATCCTCACGCGCATGGTGCGCACGGCGATGCTCGAAGAGCTGGGGCAGGATTACATCCGCACCGCGCGCGCGAAGGGGTTGCCGGAGCGCACCGTCGTCTATAAACACGCGCTGCGCAACGCGATGGTCCCGGTGCTGACGGTGGTGGGACTGCAATTCGGCGCGCTGCTCGCCGGCGCCATCGTCACCGAGACAATCTTTTCCTGGCCGGGCATCGGGCGGCTGACGATCTCCGCCATACAGAGCCGCGATTACTACCTGGTGCAAGGGTGCATCCTGGCCATCGGGCTGACGTATGTCGCGGTGAACTTCTTTACTGATCTGCTGTACTCGGCGGTGAATCCGAGGATTCGACAGTAATGAGCGATGACCTGCTAGTCCGCGTGCTGGCGTGGGTGGAGAGCTGGGGTGTGTGGCTCTCCTGGCTGGCGTGGGCGACCGTGTTCTTCGGCGCGCTCCTCATGTGGCGCGCGACCCGCGACGTCCGCGGAGGGCGGATCTGGACGGCCGCGTTCGCGGTGACCGTACTCGCCATCGCGGCGCACATGGCGGACTACGTGATCACGCTGCGGCGCAGTCCGGACCTCGCGCTCGAGTTGAACCCGCTGTGGCGGAACGTGGTGCTGCACCACGGACTCGGCGTAGCCAAGTGGTACGGGCTCACGGGGAAGCTGCTCGTCTCGGTGCTCTCCGGACAGATGACGGCGCTCTACCTCGGAAATCGCGCGCGGCTGTTCCCTCGGGCCTCTGGGCTAGACCCTCGGGACTTCTTGCGCCACATGGGCGAGCGCTCCGCGACGTGGCGCGAGCGCGGCGCGGCGCTGTTCACCATCTTTGCGTTCTTCTTTGCCGGGCTTACCTTCTTCTACTTCTACATCGCGTACCAGAACTCCATCACCGACCCGGCGCAGCTCGACCGTCTGCCTTCGACGCCGGTGGCGGTGCTGCTCTACGTGGTTGCGCTCGCGCTCGCGTTCGTCACGCTGACGTATCGGGCGTATGCGGCGCCGCCGCTCGCGGCAGGGAAAGGAGCCGGCGAATGAGCGCGATCGCCACCCCCCTTCCTAACGTGGGGCATCAACCTCACAGCCTGCTGCGCGCGGCGCGCTACAACCCGCTCGCGACCGTGGGCGCGGCGCTGGTGCTGCTGTTCACCGTGCTCGCAGTCTTCGGTCCGTGGATAGCGCCGCAGGACCCGGCGTTGATCGACCTGCCATCGCGCTTGCAGGCGCCGAGCGCGGGGCACTGGCTCGGCACGGACGAACTCGGCCGGGACATCCTCTCGCGCGTGATCTTCGGCGCGCGCATCTCGATGCTGGTGGGCGCGAGCGTGGTGGCGTTCTCGCTCGCCATCGGGCTGGTCATCGGTTCCGTCGCCGGATACTACGGGGGCATCACCGACCGGTTCATCAACGTGATCGTGATGAACGCCTTCCTGTCGTTCCCGGGCATACTGCTGGCGATCGCGTTCGTCGCCTTCCTCGGGCCGGGGATCTTCAACCTCATCCTCGCGCTCTCCATCGGCGGTTGGGTGGGATACGCGCGCCTGGTGCGGGCGCAGGTGCTCGCGGCGAAAGAGCGCGAGTACGTGGAAGCGGCGCGCGCGCTGGGCGCGAGCGACTGGCGCATCGTCAGGCGGCACATCCTGCCGAACATCATTCAGCCGGTGGTGGTGCAGGCGGCCATCGGCATGGCCGGCGCCGTGCTGGCGGAGGCGACGATGAGTTTCCTCGGGCTGGGCGTGCCGCCGCCCGTGGCGAGCTGGGGCTCGATGCTCAACGATGGCCGTTCGCACCTGTTCGACGCGCCGCATCTGGTCATCTTTCCGGCTCTGGCGGTGATGCTGGCGGTGCTGTCGTTCAATTTTATTGGCGACGCGCTCAGGGATTTTCTCGACCCGCGCAGCAGGATCGAGGCCGGGCTGTGAAGCGTGCTGCACTCGCGCTCGTTCTACTTTTCGCGGCGCTTGCCGGCGCCAAGGAAGCGCCTCGTGTCATCCACGTGTTCGTCGCACTCGCCGACAACGATAACCAGGGCATCGTGAAGATCTCGCGGACGCTCGGCAACGGCGAGGACGCGCAGCGCAACGTCTACTGGGGCTCCGCTTACGGCGTCAAAACGTTCTTCCAGCGCAGCCCGGAGTGGCAACTCGTGGTGAGTGTTGCTTCTCCCCGCGATGCGGTGCTCGAGCGCGTGGTGTTCAAACATCGCCAAGCGGAGGTCTACCTGGTAGCGGACGCGTTTCGTGGTCGTGAGATCAAGCAGGCGATCACCGAATTCCTGCACTCCGCCGCCGGAGCGCTGCCGCAGAAGGTGACGGTGAAGGTGGGCGGCCGCGATATCGCATTAGCCGCCGGCGGCGACGCGCAGGTGCTCGCCTACATCGGGCACAACGGTCTGATGGACTTCTCGCTCGCGAGCTTCCCCGCGCAGAGGAACGGCCGTGCCCGGAAGGCGATCATCCTGGCATGCGCGAGCAAGCAATACTCTACTTCCGCGCTGCGCGCCACCGGCGCGGAGCCACTGCTCTGGACCACGAACCTCATGGCGCCCGAGGCCTACACCCTGAAGGCGGCGCTCGAGGGCTGGATCGCAGGGGAAAGCGATGCGCAACTGCGCGAGCGGGGCGCTCTCGCCTACGACAAGTACCAGAAGTGCGGCGTCAAGGCCGCGCGTCGCCTGCTGGTGACTGGCTGGTAGCAGTCCTCGGTACATGTACCAAAATTCTCATGGGACGGCTTGCAACTCCGCGCAACTCTAGGGTCCTGGCCGTGTTTGTTGCTGGTGTACGACGGCAAACGCGTGCCGGCCGGCGCGCTGCCGACTTCAGCAACGCACGGAGAAGACCATGAAGACTTGGGGAAGGATGTTGGGCCTGATGATCGTTTGCGGAGCGCTGGCCGGCTATGCGAGCGCGGAGGGGTACAACTACAACGGCGGACGGCGCGAGTGGAAGCAGCGGCACAGCATCAATGCGCGGCAGGAGCGGCAGCAGGACCGGATCGCGCGCGGCATCGCCAACGGCTCGCTGTCACCGCGCGAGGCGTCGCGCCTCGAACGGGAGCAGGCGCGGTTTGGCCGTGAGGAAGCGCGGCTGCGGCAGGGTGGGCTGAGTCCGCGGGAGCGTGATCGTCTCGAGGACCAGCAGGACAGGTTCTCGCGCCAGATCTATCGCGAGCGCCGCGACCGCCACTAAAGACCGGTGGCAATGGCCAGATGAACGCCTTCGGGGGAACCCGCGGGCGTTTTGTTTTGTCTATGAATGCAGTACTCAGTACTCAGTACCCGGTACCCGGTACGCCAGTACTCGTGCTTGCAACCAATGCTCTAAAGATGATGAAGCGGCAGGGAGCAATCGCGGTGAGTGCGGTGCTGTGCGTCGTCTTCTTGGCGTCGCTCGTGGCGGCGCAGGCGAATGACGAGGATGGCTCGCGCCGGCTGGCGCAGCTCGTCAACGCCGAGCGGCGGAAGGCCGGCCTTGGGGAGCTGGCGTGGGAAGACCGCCTGGCCGAGGCGGCGCTGCGGCACGTCCGCATGATGGCGGAGCAGGGTGAGCTGTCGCATCAATTCCCCGGGGAAGCGACGTTGCGGGAGCGCGTCACCGTGACCGGGTTGCGGTTCAACGATGTGGGCGAGAACGTGGCCTACGACCACGGCGTGGAGCCGGCGCATGCCAGCTTCATGGCGTCGCGCGGTCACCGCGAGAACATCCTCAATGCGCGGTTCCAGGCGATCGGGATCGCGATGGTGCGGCGAGGCGGGCGGCTTTACGTGGTCGAAGACTTTGCGCGGCCGATGCAAGAATTATCCGACGAGCAGGTCGGGGACACGGTGTTCGCGACGTTCAATCGCGAGCGCACCGCGCGCAAGATGTTTCCGCTGGCGCGCGGGCGCGACCTGCACCAGGACGCGTGCCGCATGGCGAAGAGCGACCGCGTGAGCACGGAGGGGGCGCGCCTTCCGGGCGCGACCACTCTGGTGGCGTTCACCACCTTCCAGCCGGAGGAGCTGCCTGCCTCGGCGAAGGCGCGCGTGGACGGCGGATTCAGCCGCGTGGCGATCGGGGCATGCTTTGCACGGACGCCGAGTTATCCCAGCGGGACCAATTGGGTGTTGATGGCGTTCTATCCATAGAACCGGTGGCTGGTGGCTGGTGGCTAGTTACAATCCAACCATGGGTGCGGTGCTGGTCGGGACTGCCGGGTGGTCGTACAAAGACTGGGATGGCGTGGTGTATCCGCCGGGGCTGAAGCGGCGGCAGCATCCGGTGGAATACCTGGCGCGCTTCGTGGACTGCATCGAGATCAATTCGAGTTTTTACGGACACATCCGGCCGGAAGTCGCAAAGCTGTGGTGCCGCAAGGCGGCCGCTGCTAATCCGCAATTCCAGTTCACTGCAAAACTGAATAAGGCCTTCACGCATTCGCCGATCGCGGTGGTGCAGCCGACTTCTTCCGAGACCATCCGCGCGAACGCCGAAGATGAGCAACTGGCGAAGCAGGGCCTCGACGTGCTCGCGGCGGAAGGGAAGCTGGGCGCGCTGCTGGTGCAGTTCCCCGTCTCGTTCAAGAACACGAACGAGAACCGCGACTGGGTCGAGGCGGTGATCCAGAAGTTCAAGCAGTATCCGCTGGTGGTCGAAGTCCGGCATTCAAGCTGGAACAACGAGGGCATCCTGCGCTACTTCGCGGAGAAGGGCGTGGCGTTCTGCAACATCGACCAGCCCAAGCTGGGGCAGTCGCTGCATCCCACCGAGCACGTGACGTCGACAGTGGGCTACGTGCGGCTGCACGGGCGCAACTACCGCGAGTGGTTCGATTCCGATAATCGCGACGACCGCTACAACTACCTCTATACGAAAGACGAACTCGAAGGATGGAAGGAGCGCATCACGCGCATCGCCGAGAAGGCGGAGAAGACGTACGCGGTGGCGAACAACCACTTCCGCGGACAGGCGGCGGTGAATGCCATCCAGTTGAAGCGCATGCTGGGGCAGGAGGCGAAGGCGCCGGACGTGCTGGTGAAGCAGTATCCGGAGCTAAGGGAATCGGCGGAGGTAGTCGCTACGTAACGTTTTTAGTGATTTAGTTGAACTTTTTGGACTAACCCTTCGTCTTCTCTAACGTCTGATGTAGTGACACGGGAGAGAAAAACGAAGGGGGACCCAAGATGGACGCGAAATGGAATGACTTTGTGGACCGCACGGCAGTCCGGCTGACCTTGACGATGGTTGGATTCGGCGCGTGGCTGGCGCTCGCAGTCGGCTTGCTGGCGATCGCATAACGATCGAGAACACGGCAAGCACACGATACGGGATCGAAACACGAGAGGCGCGGGCAGCCCGCGCCTTTATGTTTTTTAGCGATGAATCGCAGGCGGGTGACTACGCCTTGGCGGCGACTTCGGAGTTGGACTTAGCGTAGTGCGAATCCACGTAGTCTTCGAGGATGCGCATGAACTCCTCGGCGATGTGGTCGCCTTTGAGCGTGACGGTGAGGCGTCCGTCGACAAACACCGGCGCTTTGGGGTCCTCGAACGTCCCCGGCAGCGAGATGCCGATGTTCGCGTGCTTCGACTCTCCCGGACCGTTCACCACGCAGCCCATCACCGCGACCTTCATCTCTTCCACGCCGGCGTACTGCGTCTTCCAGATGGGCATGTTCTCCCGCAGGTAGCGCTCTATGTTCTCCGCCAGTTCCTGGAAGTAGGTGGACGTGGTGCGTCCGCAGCCGGGGCAGGCGGTGACCTGCGGCGTGAAGCTGCGGATGCCGAGCGATTGCAGGATCTGCTGCGCGACGATGACTTCCTCGGTGCGGTCTCCGTTCGGCGCCGGCGTGAGCGACACGCGGATGGTGTCGCCGATGCCTTCCTGCAAGAGCACGCCGAGCGCGGCGGTCGAAGCGACGATGCCTTTCGCGCCCATTCCCGCTTCGGTGAGTCCGAGATGGAGAGCGTAGTCGCAGCGCGCGGCGAGCGGGCGATAGACGTCGATCAGGTCCTGCACGCCGGAGACCTTCGCGCTGAGGATGATCTGGTCGCGGCGCAGCCCGTGCTTCTCGGCCAGCTCGGCGGAGCGCAGCGCGCTCACGATCATGGCTTCCATGGTGACGTCGCGCGCGTCCTTCGGCTCGGAGAGGCGCGAGTTCTCGTCCATCATGCTGGTCAGCAGTTGCTGGTCGAGCGAGCCCCAGTTCACGCCGATGCGCACCGGCTTCTGGTTCTCGACCGCGACCTCGATCATGGTGCGGAAGTTGTCGTCATCCTTCTTGCCGATGGAGACGTTGCCGGGATTGATGCGGTACTTGGCGAGCGCCTTGGCGCACTTGGGAAACTTCTTGAGCAGCAGGTGGCCGTTGTAGTGGAAGTCGCCGATGATGGGGACGTTCACGCCCTGCATCATCAGGATGTCCTTGATCTTGGGCAGGGCCTCGGCGGCGGCCTCGTTGTTCACCGTGACGCGGACGAGCTCGGAGCCGGCGCGCGCCAGGGCCGCGATCTGGGTGACGGAGGACTGGACGTCGGCGGTGTCGGTGTTGGTCATCGACTGGACGACGACGGGCGCGCCGGAGCCGACGCGCACACCTCCAACGTTCACGGTCACGGATCTTCTGCGGCGTATCTCTGCCATGGGAAACTCTGATTTTATCATGCTGCGCGGGGGGCCCGGGCGCGGAGAGCCTTGGATTACACTGGGATCCATGCGCCTTGAGCGAGAGCAACACCCACCACGGAGGCACGGAGGCACTGAGCGGAACCAACACGAAGGGAAAACCTCCGTGTCTCAGGGTCTCCGTGGTGAAGGGGTCCGGCTTCTGCTGCGTGGAGGCTTGCTATTGATAGCCCTAGGCGTGGCGGCTTTCCCGCAGCAGAAGCCCGTAGAGCCGAACCCGCTGACTGCGCCGGCGGCGACGCCCGAGGCGCTTACCCTGAAGGCCAACGCCGGGGACGCGAACGCGGCGTTTGCCCTGGGCGCGATGCATGAGCGCGGGAATGGCGTGCGGCAGAACGCGGCGGAGGCGGTGAAGTGGTATCGCAAGGCCGCCGAGCAAGGCCATGCGGCGGCGCAGTTCAACCTGGCGCTCATCCTGGCGAAGGGGCGAGGCGTAGCGGCGAATCCGGTGGAAGCGGCCAAGTGGTATGAACGGGCGGCCGCGCAGGGCGATGTGCAGGCGGCGACGAACCTTGGCATCCTGTACGCGCAGGGCAAGGGGGTGAAGCAGGACATGGCGCAGGCGGCGCGCTGGTTCAAGCAAGCCGCGGAAGCGGGGAATCCGATGGCGGAGTACAACCTGGGATTGCTGTACTCCGACCAGATGTTTTCCGAAGGCAAGACGGAAGCCGAGGACGACAAGCAAGCTGCGCTGTGGCTGAGCCGCGCGGCGGACCACGGCGTGGTCGCGGCACAGAACAATCTCGGCGTGCTCTATGCCGACGGACGCGGCGTGGAGAAGGACATCGTCCAGGCTTACAAGTGGTTCTTGCTGGCGTCGCAAGGCGGCGATGCGGACAGCGCGCAGTCGGTGAAGACGCTCGAGGGGGAGCTGAGGCCGGAGGAGATCGCGCAGGCCAAAAAGCTTGCGAGCGACTGGATCGCCGCGCACACGCGGGAGATCAAGATCAAATGACAACCGCAGAGGACGCCGAGGCGGACGGATCAAGAAGGCAAGAAAGAACGGAGGAATCAGATAACCAGGTCCGCAGGCAGCGCGCAAGAAAACGAGGACGCCGAGAAACACAGAAGCAAGTACTCTGTGTCCTCAGCGTCATGCGTGGCTTTGGTTCAGTCCGCTACGGCAAGAATTTTCCCAAGCCCGGGAGCTTCGCGATGTCGTTGTAGATGACGACGACGGCGAAGAGGATGAGGAACACGAAGGCTGCCTGGTAGATGATCTCCTTGAAGCGCGCGTTGATGTCGCGCCGCATGATGCTCTCGATGATGAGCAGCAGGATGACGCCGCCGTCCATGATGGGGATGGGCAGCAGGTTGAAGATGCCGAGGTTGAGGCTGATCATCGCCGTGAGCAGGATGAGCTGCAGCGGGCCTTGCTCGGCGGCCTGACCGGCGGCGCGTCCGATGCCGATGGGGCCATCGAACTGCTTGATGGAGACCTTGCGCTGCACCAGCTTCTGCAGCAACTCAAAGATGAGGCCGGAGAAGCGGCGGTTCAGCTCGATGGACTTGCCAAGCGCGCCCGCGAACGAGAGCTTGGTGATGCTCATGGTCGGCGGCGCCGAGAATCCGAGGCGGTAGTACGGCTTCTCCACCCCTTCCGCGGCGCGTAGCACCGGAGTGACCGTGGTCTTGCTCTGCTGTCCGTTGCGGAGGATGGTGAGCTCGACGGGCTTGCTCTGCGCTTTCTGCAGATACGTCTGCAAGACGGGCAGCGTGGTGATGGCCTGGCCGTCCACTGCGACGAGCTGATCGCCCGGCTGGATGCCGGCTTTGGCCGCAGGCATGTCCGGTTCCACGAGCTTCACGGTGACGGGATCTTGCGGGTCCCATCCCGGATCGCCGGGCTGCCTGGTCTGCTTGTCCGAAGGGATGGTGATCTTCATCGCCAGGATCTGCGAACCGCGCTGCACCGCGAGGTCGACCGGCTGGTCGGGATTCAGCAACATCTTGAACCTGATGTCTTCCCACGTGGGGTCCTGCAGGTCCTCCGCCCGGATGATGCGGTCGCCGGCTTGCAGCCCGGCAGCTTGCGCGGGCGAGTTCTCGGCGACCCAGCCGATGACGGCGGGCTTGTCGAGATAGGCGGGGTGCTCGTAGTGCACCATGAAGACGCCGGTGAGCAGCGCGACGGCGAAGATGATGTTCATGAACGGGCCGGCGAGCGCGATGACGAAGCGCTGCCAGCGCGGATGCGACATGAACTCGGCGGGATCGCCGGTGCCCGGTTCGAGCGGGTTCTCGCCGCTCATCTTCACGTAGCCGCCGAGCGGCAGGGCGGAGAGGCGATAGTCGGTGTCGCCGCGCTTAAAGCCGAGCAGACGCTTGCCGAAGCCGATGGAGAAGGTCTCCACGCGCACGCCAAAATACTTGGCGGCGGCGAAGTGGCCGAACTCGTGGATGAGGACGAGGGCCCCCAGAACGACGATGAACGATACGACCGCGAGCAGGACAAAACTCATAAAGGTCCGGTTTCCTATGCCAGAGCGGGACGGCCAGTCTTGCCAGACAGGCGAGCGACCTTGTCGCGGGCCAGGCTGCGAGCGGTTTCGTCCATGCTCAGGACTTCTTTAATAGATTCAGGATGGCGTGCTTTCGTTTCATGAAGTACGGCCTGAATCGTAAGGGGGATGTCATTGAATCGTATATCGCCGGCGAGGAAGGCCGCTACAGCAATCTCGTCGGCAGCGTTGAGGGCGACGGATGTGGCGCCACCGGCCTCGGCGGCCTCGTAGGCCAGGCGCAGGCAAGGGAACTTCTCCATGTCCGGCGGCTGGAAGTCGAGCCGCTTGAGCTCGTGGACGGGGAACGTGAGGTCGCTCTCGACACGGTCGGGATAGGTGAGCGCGTAGAGGATGGGCAGGCGCATGTCGGTGACGGAAAGCTGCGCCAGGATGCTGCCATCCACGAACTCGACCATGGAGTGGATGGTGGACTGCGGATGCACGATCACGTCCACCTGCTTGGGCGGGAGATGGAAGAGGCGGCACGCCTCGATGACCTCGAAGCCTTTGTTCATCAGCGTGGCCGAGTCGATGGTGATGCGCTGTCCCATCTTCCACGTGGGGTGGTTGAGCGCTTGTTGCACGGTGATGGTGTCGAAGTCTTTTTTCGGCGTGTTGAGGAACGGGCCGCCGGACGCGGTGAGCCAGACTTTGCGGACTTCTTCGAGTCGGCCGCCGCGCATGCATTGGTGGACGGCATTGTGCTCGCTGTCGATGGGCAGCAGCGGCTTGTTGTGCCGGCGCGCTTCCGCGGTGATGAGTTCGCCGGCGGCGACCATGCATTCCTTGTTGGCGAGTCCGATGGTCTTGCCGGCTTTCACGGCTTCGTACGTGGCTTCGAGTCCGGCGACGCCGACGATGGCGCTCACGACGAAATCGGCCTGTGGGATGGTGGCGACCTGGACCGTCCCCTTGGCGCCGAAGACGATCTCCATGTCGCGCAGCGGCCGGATGCCGACGGCGCTCAGCTTGCTGGCCAGGCTGTCGGCCGCTTCCGGCGTGGCCATGGAGACGATGCGCGGTTTCCAGCGCCTCGCCTGCTCGAAGGCGGCGTCCACGTTCTCGCCGGCGGCGAGCGACACCACGGCAAAGCGGTCCGGGTAGGACTCGACGATGGAGAGCGTGCTGCGACCGATAGACCCGGTCGAGCCCAGGATGGCTATCTTCCTCATCTTATATTCCAGGGTCGCCGCGACGCAGTCGCTTCGCCCGCCGCGGCGGGCTCGGCTCGGCTGCGTTCGCCCCTCGCGCTGCGCTCGCGCGGTACGGCGCTCGCTACGCGCTCACCCGATCAGTTTCTGCGGGAACTATGAGTGTATCGCGAAAAGAATGACGGCGAAACCGAAGGGAGCGGCGAAAAGCAGTGCGTCCACGCGGTCGAGCACGCCACCGTGTCCGGGGAGGATGGAGCCGGAGTCTTTGACGCCCGCGCCACGCTTCATCATGGATTCGACCAAGTCGCCGAACTGGGCGGCGATGTTGATGAGCGCGGAGCAGAGCAGGGCCTTCCAGAGGGGAAGGAGTTGCCATTCGCGAAAGCCTAATTGGGCCTCGCGTTCCGGCCAATCGTAGTGCAAGGGCGCGCCCCACTCCCGCATCTGATTCACAATGCCCGGCGCGAACTGCAAGATCAGGGCGCCGAGAGCCGCCGCCGCGATCACCGAGGCGACGGCACCCTCCCACGTCTTTTTCGGGCTGACCTCGGGCGCGAGCTTGTGCTTGCCGATGGCGGTGCCCACCCAGTAGGCAAAGATGTCTCCGGACCAGACCACGACGAATAGATAAAAAAGATAGAAAGGGCCGAGCGGCAGCACGCGAATGAAGACGAGCGTGGCGAGGGCGAAGGCAACCAGGACGAAGCCTGTCCAGGTGAGAGCCACGCTGGGTAGCGCCAAGCGCAGGTCTTTGCGCAGACCGATCAAGCCGTAGATGAATGCAACGGGGAGAACGAAAGCTCCGCCTAACAGAAAGAATTCGCCGGCGCTTTGCTGACCGACTGCGTCGCGACCGACGACAGCAAGCAGCGCGAAGTAGAGCGGAACGAGAAGATAGGCGGTCAGCCGTAGTGGTTCGTATCCATAACCGACGACGAGGTCCATGTACTCGCGCATCGCCAGCATTGCGACCACCGCGACGATGGCGCAGAAGAGCCAGAGCGGCGCCTTGAACGTCAGCAGCAGGACGATGGGGATCAGGACGACGGCGGTGAGGGCGCGCTTCATTTGGACGCAAGGGAAGATAGCACGCAGGCTTTGCCCGCGACGATAGCGAGGGAGGAGCGGCGGCGGGACGCCACCGCTACGGCCGGCGAGACGCCGGCGCTTCTAGTGCAATCCGCTGGGCGGCTCGATGAGGCCGCCGTAGCGGCGTTCGCGCTTCTGGTATTCAAAGACGGACTCGAGCAGGTGGCGTCCGCGGAAGTCGGGCCAGAGCGTGGGCGTGACGTAGATCTCGGCGTAGGCGCTCTGCCACAGCAGGAAGTTCGAGAGGCGCATCTCGCCAGAGGTCCGGATGACGAGGTCGGGATCGCCGACGTGCCGCGTGTACAGGTTCTTATCGATGAGTTCCTCGGTGATCTCGAGGTGTTCCACGCCGCCGTTCGACATCGCATTCTCGAGGATGGACTTGAAGGCGTCCACCATCTCGGTGCGCGCGCCGTAGTTGAGCGCGAGCGTGAGGACCATGCCGTCGTTCTCGCTGGTCTCTTCCGCCGCCCACGCCATGCGCTCCTGCACTTCGAGCGGGAGTTCGTGGCGGCGTCCGATGTACTTCAGCCGGATGTTGTTGCGGTTGAGCGTGGGGACTTCGTCTTTCAGATACTTGCGCAGCAGGCGCATGAGGAAATCGACCTCGCCCTTGGGGCGGCGCTTCCAATTCTCGGCGGAGAAAGCGTAGAGCGTGAGCGCCTCGATGCCCACGCGGGCGGCCGTTTCCACCGTCGAGCGAACGGCCTTCACCCCGGCGCGATGCCCGGTGATGCGGGGCATGTGGCGGCTCTTGGCCCAGCGGCCGTTGCCGTCCATGATGATGGCGATGTGTTTGGGCAGCCGCTTGGGATCGAGGCGGGCATACACCTCGGCTTCCTTACGGTCCAAACCTTCGGGGATGGTGGCGCGCACGGCTACCTCAGCGGGGACGTCTCGAAACCTTGAAACTAGCACCTTTCGCGCTGCCCGCGCAATGAACCAGCTTGGTACCGGCAAGCGCTGGCACGGATGGTAAAATCAGCGTTCCGGTCGTGAGTCCCTGCTGAAACAGGCCGGAACCACCACCCGTGCATCTAAGGGGAACAGTGCTGCTGCGCGCTCGAACCCGCAAGGCCCCGACGCTGACGCCATTCGTCGTCCGTTGGACGGCCGTGCTCGGCCTGCTGCTGTTGGTATTCGCAGCGACGGCCGAGACGCGGCACTTCCATTCTACTGGCAACGACGCGCAACGTTGCAGCGTCTGCGTAGTGGCGCACTCGCCCACGCTGATGGTCCGCACCGCGGCAGTGGCGCCGGTGAAGGTCAGCCATCCGGTGGTCACACTGTGCAACGTAGCCGCTGCCTCCGCTCTATCGCACGACGCCCACTGCATCCGCCCACCTCCTGCTCTTGCATCGGTCTAGTCCCGGTTTCTAAAAATCCAGATACAGGAGAAAGACCATGCCTACGTCTATCAGACGTTCGGCCCTACATGCATTTTTGATCCTGACGTGCGCGGCGCTGCTCGCGCCACGTCTCGTGTCTAGCGCCCTCGCGCAAGCTCCGGCAGCCGCGCCGACCTCAGCGACTACGGACGCCGACCGCGCGACCATCAAGGAACTGGTGGAGCGCGTGATCGCGCTCGAAGGCCAGGTGCGCATGTTGCAACACCAGGGAGCGACGAACCAGGGAAGCGGGGCTGCGGGTGCACCTTCGCAAGCAGCGGACACCGGCACGCCCCCGGAGAGCACGTCCCAGGCGGCGGCGCAGGGACAAAGTGTCGCATCGCAGAGCGAGCCCGTGCCGGCGCAGACGACCGAGCCTGCCGGCGTTTATGGTGGCGCGTCCTCGATGGCGAAGGCACTGAATCCGGACATTGGGATCATCGGCAACTTCGTGAGCGCGACCGGCCGAAACAGGATCAATCCATCGCCTAGCTTCACCTTGCAGGAAAGCGAGGTGTCGCTGCAGGCAGTAGTGGACCCATACGCGCGCGCCGACTTCTTCCTGGCGTTTGGCGAGGAAGGGGTAGAGGTCGAGGAAGGATACGTAACCTTCACCGCGATGCCGGGTGGATTCGTGCCCAGGCTCGGCAAGATGCGGGCCGCGTTCGGCCGGGTAAACAGCTTCCACAACCACAATCTTCCGTGGGTCGACCGACCGCTGGTGACGTTTAACCTTATGGGCGGATCGCTCGACGAAGCAGATATCGGCATCAAGGACGCGGGCATGTCGGTCAGCCGTGTCATTCCCGCGCCTGGGGGCCTTTTCCTCGAAGGGACGGGCCAGGTCTTTCGCGGCGACTCTGGTTCGCTATTCCAGGCGAGCCGGCGCAGTGACGTGGCGGTAGTCGGCCACTTGAAGGCCTACAAAGACCTTACGGAGTCCACGAATCTGGAGCTTGGAGGCTCGTACGCGCGCGGTCATAACGACGCGGGCGCCGACACTCTCACGCAGCTCTACGGAATGGACGCCACGTTCCGGTGGAGGCCGCTGCGCCGAAGCATCTATCGCTCCTTTGCGGCGCGCACCGAGGTGATGTGGAGCGACCGCGAGCAGGCTCCGCTGGCCCAGCACGCCTTCGGCCTGTATGCATCCACTGAGTACCAGTTTGCACGGCGTTGGCAGGGCGGCCTTCGCTTCGACTGGTCAGAAAGAGCGCGGAACGCCGCCTTGCATGACTCCGGGCAGGCGCTCGTACTTACGTTCTCGCCGAGCGAATACAACCAGATCCGCGGGCAGTTCCGGCGCACTCAATATGCCGAAGGCCAGACTTCCAATGAACTGCTGATGCAGGTCCTATTCACTTTGGGCGCGCACGGCGCGCACCCGTTCTAAGGAATTTTGAGGAATAAGAGTTTTGAGGAAGGAGGAAGCGGGATGAACTCAAACAGATTGTTCGCAGCGATAGCGGTCCTGGTCAGCGCCGTGTTGTTCTCCGCGACTGCGGAGGCGAAGCAGCTTTATGTCGTCACGTCGACGACCGACATGGCGTCGCTGACGCAGGAAGTCGGCGGCGACAAGATCAAGGTCGAGGCGATCGCCAAGGGATACCAGGACCCGCATTTCGTGGAAGCGAAGCCGAGCTTCCTGCTGAAGCTGCGGCAGGCAGACCTACTCATCTCGGTGGGACTCGACCTCGAGATCGGATGGCTGCCGCCCCTGGTGACGCAGAGCGGCAACTCGAAGATACAGCCAGGCGGCGCAGGATCTCTCGACGCCTCGCAGTTCGCGGCAATCCTGGAGAAACCGACGGGGCCGGTGTCGCGCGCGATGGGCGACGTGCATCCGCTGGGGAACCCGCATTACTGGCTCGATCCCGATAACGGACGCCGCATCGCGAAAGGCATTGCCACGAAGCTCGGCGCGATGGATCCCGGCAACGCCGCGTACTTCCAGCAGCGCTTCCAGGATTTCGACCAGCGCTTGACGGACGCCGAGAAGCGCTGGGACACGCAGATGGCGCCCTACCGCGGACGCAAAGTCGTGTCGTATCACAAGTCATGGCCGAATTTTGCCAAGCACTTCGGATTGAACGTGGTGGGCTACGTGGAGCCGCGGCCGGGCATTCCGCCGAGCCCGCAGCACACCATGGAACTGATGGCGCAGATGAAGCGTGAGGGCGTGAAACTCATCATGGTCGAACCGTACTTCGATCTGAAGACACCGAACTCTGTGGCTGCCGCGGCCTCGGGCAAAGTGGTGGTGATGCTGCCTTCGGTGGGTGGCGAGCCGCAGGCCGGGGACTATTTCAAGCTGTTCGATTACGATGTCCAGCTTCTCAGCAGCGCGTTCCAGCAGACACAGTAGCGGCGGCCAGATGGCAGAAGGAGAACGAATGGAGATCGTGCAGTTTCTGTTGCTGCCGTTCCTGGCGAGCCTGATCCTCACCGGGATACACGCCTACCTGGGCGTGCACGTGGTGGAGCGCGGGGTGATATTCGTGGACCTGGCGCTGGCGCAGATCGCGGCGCTGGGTGCGACCATCGCCATCCTGATGGGCATCGACCCGCACGGCGGCGGCGCTTACTGGATCAGCCTGGCGTTCACCTTTCTGGGCGCGCTAGTGTTCTCGTTCGTGCGCTCCAAGCGCCGGCGCATCCCGCTGGAAGCCTTCATCGGCATCAGCTACGCCATCGCTTCGGCGGGAGCGATCCTGGCGATGAGCAAAGCGACCTCTGAGACCGAGCACCTCAAAGACATGCTGGTGGGGAACATCCTCGCCGTATCGAAGGAAGAGGTGCTCAGGACGGCGGCACTGTACGCGACCATCGGATTGTTCCACTTCATCTTCCGCAAGAAGTTCCTGCTCATCTCCACGAACCCGGACGAAGCCGAGCGCCAGGGACTGAACATCAAGCTGTGGGACTTCCTGTTCTACGCGTCGTTCGGCTTCGTGGTGACGTCGTCGGTGGCGATCGCGGGCGTGCTGCTGGTGTTCTGCTACCTGGTGGTGCCGTCGGTGGGCGCGATGATCTACGCCGACCGCATCGGCACGCGCCTGGCCATTGGCTGGACGATGGGCACGCTGGTCTCCGCGCTGGGCTGCTGGCTCTCTGTGTATGCGGACCTGCCCACGGGTGCGACCATCGTCTGCACCTTCGGAGCGGTTCTCTTCGTGATGTTCATGGCGCACCTGGTGATCGTGCGCGTGTGGCCGAACGCGGCGGTGAATTCGTAGCGGCGGGAGCGGGAAGGAATGAAAAGCGGCACGGCTGGAAGCCGTGCCGCTTTGTCTTGTCGCGTAGCGCGCTAGGCGCTGCGTCGTGGCCGCAAGGTCAGGTCCCGAACCTGCGCCAGCAGACTCTGGCGCTGCATGCCGTCGAGCTTCGAGACGAACGGCATGAGTTGGGCAATGAACTCGTCGGCCATCAGCTCGCGCATCAACTGCTCACGCGTCGGGCTGCCGCCGCTCAATAAGTCGGGCACGGTCACCTCCAGTGCTCTTGCCAGGCGCTCGAGGGAACTGAGCGTGGGCGTGGCCTTCTCGTTCTCGATCTTCGAAACGTAGGTGCGCGGGACCTGCATGCGCAGCGCAAGCTGGCGCTGGCTCAGGCCGGAACGCAAGCGC
This sequence comes from Candidatus Korobacter versatilis, assembly GCA_016185395.1. Taxonomy (GTDB): domain Bacteria; phylum Acidobacteriota; class Terriglobia; order Terriglobales; family Acidobacteriaceae; genus JACPNR01. Next base: position 194,455 of record JACPNR010000009.1, on the reverse strand, counting down.
AGGCTGCGTATCGCAAGCGCGATCTGCAGATGCGAATGCCCGTTGCCGTTCCCGTTGGCCGGGACGGCGACTGGTTCGGCGGGAGCGGCCGCTACCTCCGGCTCGTCCGCGTCCAGACACGTATGGCAACGGCGGCAAAGATTGTTGGTGGTCCGGAATTGGACCAGGAGACAGCGATCACATCTCACCACTTCCCGTGAATCGACGGGCGCGAGAGTCGTTGCCATCCGGTTGTGGGAGTGCCAGAGCGGGCGCTCACCAGCTTGGTCCGCGATACACCTCGACCCAAGCTGAAGGTAATCTAGGGAGTATGTACGGCACTGTCAACGGAAAAGTTGGCGCGAAACACAGGTGATTCCAGAAGATACAGGAAGATATCCGGAGAAAACATGGAGAAAACCCTATGAATGCGCGGCAACGGGCCGAGTTTACTGTTTGAGTACATCGGTGGAAAGGCGGATGGAAAAACTCTTTCGCCGCGGATTGGCGCGGACCCCGCGGATAAGACAAGAGCCGGGAAGAAAGATCTGATCCGTGTTCATCCGCGAAAATCCGTGGCGGATGGTTTTTGCCTTGGATTTAGACTGGAAGCCATGGCCATCGATCGCAACGAAGCTTGGAAGTTGCTGTGCGAATACACGCAATCGGAAAGTCTTCGCAAACATGCCTTGGCGGTGGAGGCATGCGTCCGCGCCTACGCGAGGAAGTTTGGCGAGGACGAGAACGACTGGGGATGCGTCGCGCTGCTCCACGACTTCGACTACGAGAAATATCCCACGCCGGCGGAACATCCGTTCGTCGGGAGCAAGATCCTCGAGGAGCGCGGGTATCCGGACTGGTTCCGGCGCGCCATCCTGTCGCACGCCGAGTATTCGAACGTTGCGCGCCTGACGAAGCTCGAGCACGCGCTCTTCGCCTGCGACGAGCTGGCCGGGTTCATCACCGCAAGCGCGCTGGTGAAGCCGGGAAAGTCGCTGGCCGAGGTGGAGGCGAAGTCCGTGCGGAAAAAGATGAAGGACAAAGCCTTCGCGCGCTCGGTCTCGCGCGAGGACATCACCAAGGGCGCCGAAGAACTGGGCGTGGACCTCGAAGAGCACATCGCATTCTGCATCGAGGCGATGAAGGGGATCGCGAAAGAGCTCGGGCTGGAAGGGATAGCGACGGCTCAGTCGTGATCCGGATCACGGTGCGGCGGTCGGCAGGTGCTGCGGCGCCGACAGCAGGACGCGTTCGTGGTCCTTGCGCACGCCAAGGGCGCGAACGGCGAGCGGCCCGGGCTGCGATGCGACCGCTTCCGGCGGTACATCGACGTAATAGAAATCGAAAAGCGTGGTGAGGAAGCCGGGGAGGTTGGGGGATTCTACGTGGCTCCGCTCAAAGCGGCCGCCCCTTTCACGGCGCCGCAGGAACGGCGAGACGGTGAGGTTCCAGCCTCCGGTCTCGCGCATCAAGTCGGCAAGCTCGGGTGAAACGATGCGCGTGGCGGGAGTGGCGGCGAGCATGTCCACGAGGATGGCGCCGCTTACCCGGACGCGCGCGGCGTGCACTTCCCGCTGCAGCTCGTGGAAGCTGAGCTTGCTGGCAGTGTCGACGCCGTCGCTCACTACGAAGATCACATCGGTCGGCCGTGGATGAGGAAGCGCGAGCAGCGCGATGTGCATGAGGTCCCACAGCTTCGTCCATCCGCCGGCGCCGCGGCGTGAGCGGTTGTGGAGGTAGCGCGCGATAGCGCCGGGCGTTTCGATCAGCTCCGGCGTACCACTGTTCACGCCCACCAGCGCGACATTGCTGTTCGGCGGGAGCGAGTGCAGCAGCTCGGAAACGATGCGAAGAGCGGCACGCCAGTTCGCCGCCATGCTGGAACTTTCGTCGAATACGATGACGATGCGGATGGGTGCGTCGTGGAAGCGAGTGAGTCCGTTGATGCGGAGCGCGCGCGTGCCCAACCTGACCTCCAGTTCCTGAGCGGTCAGATCGGCGACCGGCGACCCGGCTTCGTCCACCGCTGAGAGAATGAAGCGATTGGGATTCTCTGGGGGAGTATTCGCGACAGGAAGTTGCGCAAGCGCCCCAACGGCCAGGAGCATGAGTACCAGGGCGGCACGCAAGACACCTCGAAAGCGCGACACGGCGGCACCCATCGTCACCTCAGCGCCGGAAGCAGGTCGCCTTTTTGCAATGACTCGGCGGTACGCGCGATCTCCGCGGCGATGTTGCGGTCTTTAAGTACGCGCGGGCTGATGGCGCGGACCGCCGCGCGCGCCTTCTCCAGACGGGCGCTGGTCTTGAGCGGCGCGAGCAGATCGAGCGCCTGCACGGCGGCGAGGGCCTCGATGGCCAGCACGTTCGTCGTGTTGGCGAGCACCTGGCGCAGCTTGAGCGCGGCGCCCATGCCCATGGAGACGAAGTCCTCTTTATTCCCCGAAGTGGTGATGGAATCGGCCGACGCGGGATGCGCGAGCACCTTGTTCTCGCTGACGAGCGCGGCGGCGGTGACCTGCGCCATCATGAATCCGGAATTGAGTCCCGCGGGTTCCGGAGCGAGGAAAGGCGGCAGGCCCTCGTTGAGCGCCGGATTCACCAGGCGCTCGAGGCGGCGCTCGCTGATGCCGGCGAGGGCGCCGAGCGCAATGGCGAGGAAGTCGAGCGCGAAGGCGAGCGGCTCGCCGTGAAAGTTTCCGCCGGAGATGATCACGCTCGCGCCGCTCTTCTCGACGAACACCAACGGATTGTCTACCGCCGAGTTCATCTCGATGGCGAACGTCGCGCGCGCGCCGGCGAGCGCATCGCGGACGGCGCCGTGCACCTGCGGCATGCAGCGGAGGGAGTAAGCGTCCTGCACACGCGCGCAATCGCGGTGCGACTCGCGGAGGGCGGAGCCTTCGAGCAGCTTGCGCAGGTTAGCGGCGGTCCGGAGCTGGCCGGGATGCGGACGGGCCTGGTGGATGCGCTCGTCGAACGCGGCGTCGGTGCCGCGCAGGGCGTCGAGGGACATCGCGCCGAGGACGTCGGCGGAATCGACCAGCGTCTCCGCGGCGAGTAGCGCGAGCGCGCCCACGGCGAGCATGCCTTGCGTCCCATTGATGAGCGAGATGGCTTCCTTGGCTTCGAGCGCGAGCGTCTTCACGCCGGCGGCCTTCATGGCGTCTGCGCCGGAAAGTCTCCTGCCCTCGAAGGTGGCTTCGCCTTCGCCCATGAGCACGATGCCGAGGTGCGCGAGCGGCGCAAGGTCTCCTGACGCTCCGACGGAGCCTTGCGACGGGACGACGGGATGCACGCCGCGGTTGAGCATCTCGCAGAACGTGTCGATGACGGCGGCGCGGACGCCGGAGTTTCCCTTGGCGAGCGAGTTGGCGCGCAGCAGCATCATGGCGCGGACCTCAGGCTCGGCGAGCGGCGCGCCCACGCCCACGCAGTGCGAGCGCATCAGGTTCTCCTGTAGTTCGCGGACCTGCTCGGGCTTGATGCGGACGTCGCTCAGCTTGCCCACACCGGTGTTCACCGCGTATGCGACCTTGTCGCCGGCGAGCAGCTCTTCCACCACGCCCCGGGCACGTTCGACGGCCTCGCGCGCATCGGGCGCGAGCAGCACGGCACGGCGTTCGTAGACGACTTCGCGGAGAGCGTCGAAGGTGAGGGAGTTGCCGTCAATATGAAGGGCTTGCATCTTGTTTTTCACCGCGAAGGCGCCGAGGCGCGGAGGATTCTATTTCATTTGTCCACAGCCGCGGCAAAAGCCTGGCGGTACTTCTCCGGTAACTGCGTCTTCTCGAACTTCGAGTTCACCACGATGTGTGTGGTCTCGCCTTCGGCGAGCAGCGTGTTGTCCGCGGCCCGCACGATCTCGTAACTGAAGTGCAGCAACGACTCGCGCATGTTCTTCAACCGCGCGCGGATGACGACCTCGTCGTCGTAATGCGCCGGCGCCTTGTAGCGCAGTCTCAGGTCGACGACGGCGATGTGGCAATCATCCTGCTCTTCCATGTCACGGTAGCGGAAGCCGAGTTGCCGCAGCAGCTCGACCCGCCCGACCTCGAACCACACGATGAAGTTCGAGTGGTAGACCACGCCCATCTGGTCGGTCTCGGCGTAGCGAACCCGGAACCTGGTTTCGCCAGTGATGACGCTGGCGTTCATTTCCCCGTCCACTTCGGCTTGCGTTTTTCGAGGAACGAGCTCACGCCCTCGCGGAAGTCCTCGGTGGTGCGGATGCGCGCGTTGTCTTCCACCGCCTGCGCGATCTGGCGGTCGAGCGACTCGCGGATGAATCCGTTGATCAATTTCTTCGTCAACCGAACGGACGACGGGCTGTTCTCCGCCAGCGATTGGGCCAGCGCCTCCGCGCGCGGCATGAGCTGCTCGGGTGCGACGACTTCGTTGACCAGTCCGTAGCGGTGGGCTTCGGCGGCGTCGAAGAGGCGCCCGGTCATCAGCAGGTCGCGCGCGATCTTGTGGCCTACTTGCCAGACGAGGATGGAAGACACCAGCGCAGGAACGAAGCCGATGCGCACCTCGGTGTATCCGAACTTCGCTTCCGGGACGGCGAGGGTGAAGTCGCACATGGTGGCGATGCCGGTGCCGCCGGCGATGGCGGCGCCGTTGACGGCGGCGATGAGCGGCTTGGGAAAATCGTAGATGCGGCGGAACATCCGCGCCATCGTCTTGGAGTCTTCCACGTTCTGCGCGTGCGACTTGCCGAGCAGCCCCTTCAGTTCCTCGAGGTCGAGTCCGGCGCAAAAAGCCTTGCCGGCGCCGGTGATGATGCCGACCTGCGCGCTTGACTTCTCGACCTCGTCGAGCGCGGCGAGCAGGTCCGCGATGAGTTGGAAGCTGACGGCGTTGCGCTTGTCGGGACGATTCAGCGTGATGCGCGCGATAGAAGTTGCGCCGCCGTCATCGAGTAACAGCGTGGCGAACTCGCGTGGTTTTCCTTGGTCGCTCAGTGTCTGACCTCCATCGCGTATTTCGTGCCGAGCTCGGTGGACATCTTCAACGCCGCGTCGAGCGACTTGGCGAGCGGCCACGTCTCGCCACGCTGTGGCATCGCCTCTTCCACTTTCTCCGTCGGGATATTGCCGACGAGCATGTCCGCCGCGAACGGACATCCGCCGAGACCGCCGAGCGCGGAATCGAAGCGGCGCACGCCGGCGTCGTACGCGGCCAGCACCTTGGCGACCGCATGTTCCGGACGGCTGTGCAGGTGGACGCCGATCTCGACCTGGTCGTAACGCAGCGCGACCGGTTCGCACAACGACTTGATCTGGTCCGGCGTGGCCATGCCGATGGTGTCCGCGAGCGAGATCATCTCGATGCCCATGTCGGCGACGATGCCCACGGCTTCGGTGACTTCCTCGACCGTCCACATGTCGCCGTAGGGATTGCCGAAGGCCATCGAGATGTAGGCGACCACGTCGAGTCCGGCCTCGTCGGCCATCTTCTTGGTCTTCTCCAGCTCGTCGACGGCGTGCTCGATGGACTGCTTCTGGTTGCGCTCGAGGAACGTGGGCGAGACGGAATACGGGAAGCCCAGCGTGCGCACGGCTTCGGTGTTGATGGCGCGCTCCACGCCCTTCTCGTTGACCACGATGCCGATGATCTCGACGTCGTCGGGGGGATCGAGCTGCAGCAAGACGTCCTCGGAGTCGGCCATCTGTGGCACAGCCTTGGGCGAGACGAACGAGACCGCGTCAATGTGTTTGAATCCCGCGCCGATGAGCGAGCGCAGGTACGCGACCTTCACGTCGGTCGGGATCTGGCCCTTGAGTCCCTGCCAGGCATCGCGCGGACACTCGATCAGTTTGATTGACATCGCAGTTAGCAGTTAGCAATTGGCGATCAGCAAGGCCGTTCGGTCGCTCCTGCCTATCGCAAACTGCTAAACGCTAATCGCCTCTCGTCTGGTCATGTTTGTAACACCCCGACCTTAAACTCCCGTACCTCCGGATTGAGCGCCGCCGCTTCGAGCGCCATGGTGATGGCCGCGCGCGTTTGCAGCGGATCGACGATGGCGTCTATCCAAAGCCGGGCGGCGCCGTAGCGCGGGTCCATCTGCTCGTCGTAGGTGGCTTTCACTTCGTCGAATAGTTTCTTGCGGTCTTCCTCGCTCAGCTTCTTGCCGCCGCGCTCGAGCGCCTTGATCTTGATCTCGACCAGCGTGCCGGCGGCGGACGCACCCGCCATCACGGCGTACTTGGCGGTGGGCCAGGCAAAGACGAAGCGCGGGTCGTAAGCCTTGCCGCACATGGCGTAGTGGCCGGCGCCGAAGGAGCCGCCCATGACCAGGGTGATCTTAGGGACGACGGAGTTCGAGACCGCGTTCACCATCTTGGCGCCGGCGCGGATGATGCCGCTCCACTCCGCGTCGCGACCGACCATGAAACCGTTGACGTCGTGCAGGAAGATGAGCGGCACCAGGTTCTGGTTGCAGTCCATGATGAAGCGCGCGGCCTTCTCGGCGGACTCGGTATAGATGACGCCGCCAAACTCCACGCGCTTCGCGCCCGAGTGGTCGGTCTGGTGGACATGCTTCTTCTGGTTGGCGACGATGCCGACCGCGAAGCCGCCGATGCGCGCGTATCCGCAGACGATGGTCTCGCCGTAGGCGCCCTTGTACTCGTCGAACCTCGAGCCATCGACGATGCGCGCGATGATCTCCTTGGTGTCGTACTGCCGCGACGGGTCGCCATCGAAGATGCCGTAGATCTCTTCGGCGGAATACGCGGGCGGCTCCGGCTTGCGCCGGTCGAAGGGCGAGACGCGCTTGTGGCCGATCTTGTCGACGAGCGAGCGGATGCGCGTGATGCAGGCTTCGTCGTCGGGCTCGCGGAAGTCCACCGTGCCACTGATCTCGGAGTGCATCTTGGCGCCGCCGAGTTCCTCGGGCGTGTACTTGGCGCCGATGGCGGCCTGGACGAGTGCCGGTCCGGCGAGGAAGAGCCCGCTGCCTTCCGTCATTAATATGTGATCGCACATCAGCGGGAGGTAGGCGCCGCCGGCAACGCACATCCCCATGATGGCCGCGATCTGCGGGATGCCCATGGCGGACATGACGGCGTTGTTGCGGAACACGCGGCCGAAATCGTCCTGGTCGGGGAAGACGTCCTCTTGCAGCGGCAGGAAGACGCCGGCCGAATCGACCAGGTAGATGGTGGGGATGTGGTTCTCGATGGCGATGTTCTGCGCGCGGATGACCTTCTTCGCCGTCATGGGGAAGAAGGCGCCGGCCTTCACCGTGGCATCATTGACGATGAGCATGCAGAGGCGTCCCTGCACGCGCGCGAGTCCGGTGACGACGCCGGCCGCGGGCGCGCCGCCCCACTCGTCGTACATCTTGTAAGCGCTGTAGAGGCCCAGCTCGAAGAGTTCCGTGCCGGGGTCGAGCAGCAGCGCGATGCGCTCGCGGGCGGTCAGCCGCTTCTTCGCGTGCTGCGACTCGATGGCCTTCGCTCCGCCGCCTTCCTTGATCTTTTCCTCTTCGTTGTGGACGACGGAGACGAGGCCGGCCATGGCGCGCATGTTCTTCTCGAAGCGCGCCGAGGTGGCGTCGAGCTGCGAGTCGAGCTTGTTGTCGGAAGGAGCGTGAGTACGGTCAGCCATGCACGTCAGCGCGAGACCAGCTAGGTTAAATGACGCTTTGCATGCGCGCAATGCGGCCGGAATTAGAATAGGAGGGATGCAGCCTGCCTGGCTTGTCCGGCTGAACCAAGAGATCGTGGCGTGTGAGCGCTGCCCGCGGCTGCGCGAGCATTGCACCACGGTGGCGCGCGAGAAGCGGCGGGCCTATCGCGATCAGGAGTACTGGGGCAAACCGGTGCCGGCCTTCGGTGATCCGGACGCACGCGTGCTCATCCTTGGATTGGCACCGGGCGCGCATGGGTCGAACCGCACGGGAAGGCCGTTCACCGGAGACGGTTCGGGATACTTCATGTATCCCGTATTGCACGAAACAGGGTTCGCATCGCAAGCCGAAGCGCTGCGACGAGATGATGGGATGAAATTGACGGGCGCGTGGATCACGTCCGTGGGACGATGCGCGCCGCCGGCCAACAAGCCCACCACCGAGGAGCTGGCGAACTGCGCGCCATTCCTCGACCGCGAGGCAGCGGGATTGAAGAAAGTGCGAGTGGTCGTGGTGCTGGGAAAGATCGCGTTCGATGGCTATCTTGGTCACCTGAAGCGGCGCGGCTTCCAGTTCCGTCGCGCGGATTACGTTTTTGGGCACGGCGCGCGTTACGAGATGCCGGATGGGCGGACCCTTCTGTGTTCGTATCACCCCTCGATGCAGAACACGAACACGGGCAAGCTTACGAAAGCGATGTTCGCGAAGATATTCAAAGAGGCACGGAAGCTGGCGTTCTAGTTTGCGCGGCTGCACCGACGCGTCGCCGGCGTCACCCCATTGGAATCAAAATCAGGCCTTGGCGCTCTGCGCTGCCGGAGGGGCGTCTAGAACGGCGCGGACTTTGCGGGCGAGCGATTCGTTGGTGAAGGGTTTCTGCAGGAATGACGACTCCGCGGTGAGCACGCCGTGCTGCACGATGGCTTCGTCGGTGTATCCCGACATATATAAGACGCGCATCTCGGGGCGGAGCTGCAGCAGGCGCTGCGCGAGTTCGGTCCCGCTGATCTGCGTGAGGACAACGTCGGTAAGCAGCAGGTCGATTCTGCCTTCGTGGCGTTCACACTGGAGCAGCGCCTCGCCGCCGTCGCGCGCCGGGAGCACGGTGTAGCCGCTGCGGTGCAGCACCTGGCGGATGAGCGCGCGGACTCCGTCTTCGTCTTCGACGAGCAGCACCGTCTCGTGGCCGCGGTGCGGGTCGGAGGCGGCGGCCGGCTTGAGGGTCTCGGCCGCGGCGTCCACGCGCGGCAGGTAGACCTTGAATGTGGTCCCCATGCCGACCTCGCTGTAGAGCCAGATGTATCCGCCGGACTGCTTGACGATGCCGTACACGGTCGAGAGTCCGAGACCGGTGCCTTTGCCTTGCTCCTTGGTGGTGAAGAAGGGCTCGAAGACGTGGGTGCGCGTGACCGCGTCCATGCCCACGCCGGTGTCCGAGACAGCGAGCATGACGTAGTTGCCGGCCTTCACGGTGGCGTGCTCACGGGCGTAGCCTTCGTCGAGGGTCACGTTGCTCGTTTCGACGGTCAGCTTGCCGCCCTTCGGCATGGCGTCGCGCGCGTTGACGGCGAGATTCATGATGACCTGCTCGATCTGGCCGGGATCGGCACGGACGGCCCCGATCTTCTGGTCGAGTACGGCGAAAAGATCGATGTCTTCGCCGAGCAGGCGCTTGAGCAGTTTGTCCATGTTGCTGACGACGGCGTTGAGGTCGATGACCTTGGGCGCCAGGACCTGCTGGCGGCTGAAGGCCAGCAACTGGCGCGTGAGCGACGCAGCGCGGTCGGCGGCGCGCTCGATCTCTTCCACTTCGGCACGCATCGGGTCGGCGGTGGAGAGTTGGTCGAGCATGAGCTCGCTGTATCCCTTGATGACGGTGAGCAGGTTGTTGAAGTCGTGGGCCACGCCGCCGGCGAGGCGACCAACGGCTTCCATCTTTTGTGACTGGCGAAGCTGCTCCTCGAGCGCGTGCCGCTCGGTCACATCTTCGGCGATCATCTCGAAGGCCTCGGCGTCACCGGTCGGGCCGAGAATGGCGCGGCCGCTGAGACGCACCGTGATGGGCGTGCCGTCTTTTTTCTTCCAACGCACTTGCTCACTCTCGACCTTGTTGGTGTTGGTGTACTCCCGGATGAGCCGCGTGCGGTCTTCGGGATCGTCGTAGACCTGTTGCGCCAGCGAGACGGAGAGCAGTTCATCGGCGGAGCTGTAGCCGAGCATCTGGACGAGCGCGGGGTTCACGTCGAGGAAGCGGTCTTCCACGCTCGAGCGATAGATGCCGTAGACCGCGGACTGCACCTGCGAGCGATATCGGGCTTCCGACAAACGCAAAGCTTCTTCGTTCCGTTTGTGCTCGATCGCGGACGCAACGTGTTGCGAGACGAAGGTCAGCATGTCTTTATCTTTTTCCGTGAAGCGGACCTGGTCGCTGTAACTCTGCAGCGCGAGCACGCCGAAGGTCTGGTTGCCCTTCTTGAGCGGAACACCGAGCCAGTCGACGGAGTCCACGCCCACCGCCTGCACTTCGTGACGGCGCAACAAGGAATGGAACACGTCAGGAGTGGCAAGGATGGGCTGGCCGGTGCGCAGCACGTATTCGGTGAGTCCCTTGCCGGCGGGGACGGGCGTGGAGGGGTCAGGGAAGTCGTCGATCTCGTCGACGGCGTACGGGAACGTGATGGTATTGGTGGCCGCGTCGTGGAGAGCGATGTAGAAGTTGCCGGCATCGATGAGCTCGCCGACGATGCGGTGGATCTCGCGGTACAGATCGCTGAGGTCGCCGACCGACGACGTCTTGTCGGCAATGCGGTAGAGCGCGGCTTGCAGCGCCTCGGCGCGTTTGCGCTCGGTGATGTCGACCGCGGTGGCGAGGATGGCGCGTTCGCCGCCGAACATCACCGTGCCGGCGGAGAAATCGAGCCAGCGGTGCTCGCCGCTCTTGGTGACCATCTTGAACTCGTAGGCGTTGGGGGTGTCTTCGCCGCGGAGCCGGGCGGCAGCGCGCTGCTGGAGCACGTCGCGAAATTCGGAATGCACAAGGTCGAAGGGGTGCATCCGCATGAACTCCTCGCGCGAGTAACCGGAGATCTGCTCGCTGGCGCGGTTGACGTAGAGAAAACGCTCGGCGTTGTGGATGTAGATACCGGTTGCGGCCGACTCGGCGACGGCGCGGAACTTGGCTTCACTCTCGCGAACGGCATCCTGAATGCGCCGGCTCTCGATGGCGCTCGCGATCTGGCGCGAGACGAAGGTCAGGATGTCCTTCTCGTTCCCGCCATAGCGGATGTTCGCTTCGTAGGTCTGGAGCGCCAGGACGCCGAAAGTGGTGTCGCCGCTCTTGAGCGGGACACCCATCCAGTCAAGCGAGGGCGCGCCGACGCGGTCGACTTCGCCGCGCTGCACCAACTCCTCCAGCATCTCGGGAGTGGCGAGCAGCGGCTGCCCGGAACGCAGCACGTATTCCGTGAGCGCGCGGCGTCCTTTGCGCGGCGGCGGCGGCGGGTCTTGCTCATCGACGAAATAGGGGAAGCTCACGAGGCCGGTGCTCGCGTCATGGAGGGCGATGTAGCAGTTGCGCGCGTACATCAGCTCGCTGACGATGCCGTGGATCTTTTCGTAGAGCGCGTCGAGGTCTTGCGCGGAGCTTGCGGTCTCGGCGATGCGGTAGAGCGCGGACTGCAGGCGCTCCGCCTGCCGCCGCTCGGTGACGTTGCGCGCGTTGACGATGAGACCAGTGACCTTGTCGCCCTCGAGCAGGCGGTTGCTCACACATTCAAAGGTGCGCCACGTGGTGTCGGAATGGCGGATGCGCAGCTCGACGGCGGGATGCTCCGCGGGATCGTCCACGGCGGACTGGAAGGCCTGGGTCGCGGCGGCGCTATCCTCAGGATGAATGAAGTCGAAGACATTGCGGCCGATGATCATCTCGGGCAGCGCGCCCATCTGGCGCTCGGTGGAGGGGCTGGCGTAGTGCACGGTGCCGTCGGGATCGAGCACTACAATGACGTCCGATGAACTCTGCACCAGCGAACGGAAGCGCTGCTCGCTCTGAGCCAGCGCACGCTCGGCCTGCTTCTGCTCGGTGATGTCGCGATAGATGGCGTAGACCGCGACCTGGCCTCCGCCGACGTTGATGGGAGTGCCAAGGATGGAGACGTCCACGCGGGAGCCGTCCTTGCGGAGACGGCGGGTGTCGGAAGCAGCAGTCCGCCCTTCGAGCACGCGCCGGCTCATCTCAGCGGCCTCGGCGGCGAACTCGGGCGGGACGATGAGGTCGTCGATCGAGCCGCCGCTGACTTCGGCCGAACTGAAGCCAAACGTCCGCGTGAACTCGTGGTTCACGCGGATGACGCGGCCGTTGTTATCGAGCACGACGATGGCTTCGGGAGCGCTCTCGAACAACTGCTCGAGGTAGGCCTTCTGCACCTGCAGGACTGCCTCGCTTTCTTTGAGCGCTTCCTCGGCCCGCTTGCGCGCGCTGATATCGCGCGCGATGCCCTGGACGGCGACTGGCTTTCCGTTTTCAAAAGCGAGCCGGGTGGAGACTTCGAGCGAGACGCGATGTCCGTCTTTGGCGATGACGTCGATCTCGTAGGGCGCGTCGATGTTCTCGCCCCCGGCCTTGCGCGCGATGCGTTCGAAGGCGAGCTGCTGATATTCGGGCGCGACGATCTTGGCGATCTCCATGCCGTTGGCCTCTTCGGCGCTGTATCCCGTCACGCGCGTGGCGGCCTTGTTGATGGAGAGGAAGCGCCCGTCGAGCCCCTGGGTGTAGATGATGTCGTTGGCGTTCTCGATCAGCTCGCGGTACCGCGTCTCGCTCAGCTTAAGGCGCTCCTCCGCGTTCTTGCGCTCGGTGATGTCGACCATCGTGCCCTCGAGCACGGTGGTGCGTTCGTCGGGCGACTTCACGATGTTCATGTTCTCGAGGCACCAGACGGGAGAACCATCCTTGCGCTTGAGCTTGATCTCGAAGGTGGTGAGGGAGCCGACGCGCAGCAGGGCATCGATAAGCTGCTGGCGCTCGCCCGCGTCGAAGAACAGGTCTTGCGTGGGGTGCGCGAACATCTCCTCGCGCGAGTCGTAACCGAACATGCGCGCGAAGGCGAGATTGCAATCGAGCAGGCGGCCGTCGATGGTCGAGCGATAGACGCCCGCGAGGTTGCGCTCGAAGGCGAGCCGGTGCCACTCTTCCGACTCGCGCAGCGCCTGCTGATTGCGCTTGTGCTCGATGGCGCGCGCGACCTGCTGCGAGACGAACGTGAGTACGTCCTGCTCGCGCTGGCCGAAGCGCTGCTGTTGTTCATAGTTCTGAATGACGAGCGCGCCGTAGGTGGTATCGCCGGACTTGAGCGGCACGCCCATCCAATCCTGCGCGAACGTGCCCACGAGTTCGATCTCGCCGCGCGCGTGAAGGTGCTTGAAGGTCTCCGGCGTGACGAGCAGCGGCTTGCCGGTGCGGATGACGTAGTCGGTGAGTCCCTTGCCCAGCGGACGCGGCTCCGGCTTGGGATCGAAATCGTCGACAAAATACGGGAACGTCATGCGGTCGGTGGCCGGATCGTAGACGGCGATGTAGCAATTGCGCGCGTACATCAGCTCGGCAAGCACCTTGTGGATCGAGGCGTAGAACGCAGTGAGGTCCTCGGCGGAGCTCGCCGCCTCGGCGATGCGATAGAGCGCCTGCTGCAACTGCTCGGCCTGCTTGCGCTCGGTGATGTCGAAGGCGATGCCGAGGACGGAAGGCTGACCGTCAAAGTTGATAAGCGTGGCGGTGAGGTCGACCCAGCGCTCGCTGCCGTCCTTGGGCAGGACGCGGACCTCATAACGGCTGGTCTCGATCTCGCCGCGCTGGCGCGCCGCGGCGCGCTCCTTGATGAACTTGCGAAATTCAGGATGGACCAGGTCGTAAAAGCGGATGGTGTAGAGCTCGGGCAAGCTGTAGCCGGTGATGGTCTCGGCAGCGGGATTGCCGTAGATGAAGTTCTCTTGCCGGTAGATGAAGATGGCGCAGGGAGCAGTCTCGGCCACGGCCTGGAACTTGCTCTCGGCGTCGCGTACGTTCAGTGCCGCCGTGAGTTGGTCGGCCACTGCGGCGGCAGAGGGTCGCTGCAGGGGAGCCGGTCTTTCCTTGTCCGCCATTTAGGTCCGGTGCTCCTGAATGTCACCGGGGACGCGCAGCCAATCAAAGGAGCTGGCGGACATGGCGACACATTGGAGGGGGAGCGAAGGGAACTCTACTCCAATCCCATAGGCCGAAAAAGAGCAAAGTTGATGCTTTAGGCACCGGCGCGGGCGGGGTCGGGTAGGTAGGGAAGCGGCCGGCCTTCGATGACGGCGCGAGGATTGTCCTCGACCAGGGCCATGGCGGTGGCGCCGTCGGTGAGCTTAGCGGCAGCATCACGCGCGGCGGCGAGGCGAGGCGCGCGCCGCTCGGGATCATGCGCGTCGGAAGCGAGCACATGCACCAACCGCCGTTTGAAGAGCTGTTCGGTGGAGAGCCGCACGCCGTCTCCCCAATAGCCCGTGAGCGCGGACGCAGTGACCTGCACGAAGCAGCCCAGTTCGACAAGGCGCAGCACCATCTCGTGGTTCTTGCCGAGCGTGGCGTTGCGCTCGGGATGCGTGATGATGGGCCGCATGCCGGCGCCGATGAGGCGATGCACCGACTCGAGCACGCCGGGGGCAACGCCGAAATCGCTGAACTCGATGAGCAGGTACGGCGTGGAACCGACGGTGTAGCGGCGCGGGTGGGCGAGCGCGTCCTGGATGTTGTCGTAAGAAAGATGGAAGTCGCAGCCGAGAAGAAGCTGCGGCCACTCGCCCGCCATGGCCTGCGCTTCGGCGACGCGCCCGAGATGCTCGACGCGGTCGTAGGGATAGCTATCGTTGGCGTGCGGCGTACAGACGATGTGCGTGATGCCATCGCCGGCGGCGACGCGGAGCATGGCGCGCGTCATCTCCCAGGACTTAGAACCGTCGTCGACGCCGGGCAGAAGGTGGCAGTGAATGTCGATCAACTCATTCCTTCCCGGTGGGGCGCTTGTCCGCGGCGGGTTTTGGCGCGCCGATCCTTACCGTGGCTCCGGGCGAGAGTTCCACGTATTGGCGAACGTGATGGTCGATCCGTTCGAGTACTAGCGGTGGTAGTACCTCGCCGGGCTGGGCGAGACTACAAGCGACGAAGATCGCGATGAAGGCTGCAACGCGGCGGAACATGGTCTGGTGCCGCCAGTATACTTCGCGACCGTACCAAGGTGACTTACAGGGAGAGTTGCATGAGCCGTCGTTCGCTTCTTCGGTTGTTACTGCTGATCGTCTTGTCGGTGACGGGCGCAGCGGCGCAGAGCACCATCAGCGGGACGGTGACCGATGCCCAGGGCAAGGGCGTCGCCGGTGCGAAGGTTGCGCTGCGGTCGCGCGGTGTGGAGCGCATGACCACGACCACGGACAGCGCAGGCGGCTTCCAGTTCGCCAACGTTGACGCCGGTCAATGGGAAGTCTGGGCGGAATCCGCAGACCTGATGCCGATCGAGTACGAGCTGGACCTGAAAGCCGGCCAGCCCGTAAGCGTGGAGTTGGTGCTGCCGAACCGGCAGACGGTGCGGCAACAGGTAGAGGTGGTTGCGACGCGCGAGCCGGAAGATCCGGCGCAGGTGCCGGCGCCGATCCAGGTCTTCGGCGGCGACGAATTGCGTAACCGCGGCGCCCGTGACCTGCGCAGCGCGATGGCGCTGGCGACGGGAGTGGAGATCGCGCCGGGCGGGGATGCCGGCCCGGCCAGCTCGGTGCCAGACTTTTGGGGACTGAAGGAGTTTGACGCGTTCCTGCTGCTGGTGGATGGCGTGCCGTGGGGAGGCGCGTTCAATCCCGCGTTGACGGCGCTGAACCTCAGCGACGTGGAACGCGTGGAGGTGCTGCGCGGCCCGGCGGCGGTGACTTACGGCGCGACTTCGTTCGTGGGCGTGATCAACGTGGTGAATCGGGGAGTGGAATCGACCGAGCGCAGCCTCACCCTTCGGGGCGGAAGCCACGGCAGCGGTGGCGGCAGCTTCTCTACGCCGTTGCCCCTGTGGGGCGAGTGGAAGTCGCGCCTGACGATCGAAGGCGAGCGGGAAGGCTTTGCCGACGACCGTACTTCCTTCGCACGCGGTCACGGACTGTGGCGCATCGAGCGCAAGTGGGATGCCGAGCGCCGCTTCTGGATCACCGGCGACCTGAACTGGCTGGACCAGGCACCGGCCAGCCCTCGCGTCCGCGATGGCGCTGAGCTTTCGCCGCTCACGCCGGTGGATTCAAACTACAACCCGGCGGGCGCCTTCCTCAACGACCATCGCGGCACGCTGGTGCTGGGCTTCGATCGTCCCGCCGGCCAGGGGTGGCACTGGTACACGACTGCCAGTGTGTCATATGCCAGCCAGCAAGCCTTCCGCGGTTTTCTCGCCGAGCTGGATAACGTGCCCGACAACGCGCGCGGTGTGCGCGAGAACATCCAGTACACCGACGTTTACTTCGACACCCACTGGACGCGGCGCTATCCGCGCGGCGTCTCCTTTACCATCGGCACGGACTACCTGCATGGCGCCGGCAACGCGCAGGGCGCGGACTTCGCCTACACCGTTCCGCTCAGTGGCGCCGCGACGATGGTGCCGCAACCGGACAACCTCGACTTCCGCATCGATGACTACCGCGACTTCCTCGGGCCCTACGCGATGGTGGAGTGGAGCCCCTTCGAGCGCCTGCGCCTCGACGCCGGCATCCGGCTGAACCTCACGCATGAGAGCCAGGACGTGGCGGACGGCGGCGCCGGCGAGTTCGCCGTGGGCAGCCGCACTGACTTCCGCGCTGGTGGCAACCTGGGAGCGAGCTTCACGGCGTGGCAGAGTGGGCAGGACGACGTCCACCTCTACGCCGTCTACCGCGACACCTTCAAGCCGGCCGCGATCGACTTCGGCATCGGAGAGGAAGAGGGAGGTGGCGGCGACCGCATCCTCAAGCCGGAGACAGCCCGCAGCGTGGAAGGCGGATTGAAAGGCCGCTTCCTCGATCGCCGCTTGGAACTCGAAGCCTCAGGCTTCCTCATGGACTTCAACAACCTGGTGATGGCGGCGCCCGGCGGCGGCACCGGTGGCCTGATCAACGGCGGCCAGGAACGCTTCAAAGGGTTCGAGACGGGCGGCTCGTATCTGCTGCGCAGCGACCTGTTCGCGCGCGCGACCTACAGCTACCACGATGCGCGCTTCACCGACCTGTTGTTTGATTTCGGCGGCGGTCCCACGCAGCTCGCGGGCAAGCGCCTGGAGATGTCGGCCAACAACCTGTTCGCCTTCGGCTTGATGTACGCCCCGACAAAGGGTTTCCTCGGCGGCGTCACGGTCAACTACACCGGCGCCCGCTTCCTCAACAAGCGCAACACCGCCCTGGCCGACGGCTTTGCCACCGTGGACCTGAGCGCCGGATATCGCACGCGGCGCTGGGAGCTGCGTGTGGATGCGCGCAACCTCGGCGACGCGCGCGACCCAGTCGCGGAGAGCGAACTGGGCGACGCGCAGTATTACCTCATGACCAACCGCCGTGTGGATGGCACGCTGAAACTGCGCTTCTAGCCGCGAGAGAAACGGTAAGGCCGCCCCGCGGGCGGCCTTTCTTCTTGCAGAGTCCATCATTCGTGATCGTGATGTTGTGCTCGCACGCCGGCGTGATCATGCGAATCGACGGCCGCCGGGAAATGGTAATGCTCGCCCGAGGCCCCCACCGGATCGATGTGGACGCTGGCGCGGGAGAGGAACTTGAGATGCCGCATCAGTTCAGCGTGGATATCCGCCGCGATGGCATGAGCGCGATCCACGGTAAGCTCGGGAGCCACGGCGACGTTCAACTCCGCTACCAGCCGGTGCCCGAGCCAGCGGGCCCTGACTTCCGTCACTTCCCTTACTCCGTCGACGTGGAGCGCTGAATGCCGCAGCTCTTCCAGCACGTCGGGCTCGACCGCGTCGAGCGTCCGCAGCAGGACATCCTTCGCGCTCTGCCAGACGATCACGAGGATGGCGGCGGTGATGAGCAGCCCGATCACCGGGTCGGCTTTGGGGTAGCCGAAATAGACGCCGAGTGCGCCGAACAAAACCGCCAGACTGGTCCAGCCGTCCGTGCGCGCGTGGTATCCGTCTGCCATGAGGGCCGCACTGCCGATCTCCCGGCCGACCTTGATCCGGAAGATCGCGACGCCTTCATTGCCCAGAAATCCAATGATCGACGCGACGATCACGGCCGCGAGATGCGTCACCGGCTCCGGGTGCAGCAACCTTTGGATCGCTTCGTAGGCCGCGACGCCGGCACTGGCGAGGATGATGAGCACGATCACGATGCCGGCAAAGTCCTCGACCCTGCCATAACCGTAGCTGAATCTCTTGGCAGGCGGCCGTCTCATCAGCAGGAACGCGATCCCCAGAGGAATCGCGGTGGCAGCATCAGCGAAGTTGTGGATGGTATCGGCGAGCAGGCTGATGCTGTTTGACAGCAACACGATCGCGAGCTGAATACAGGCGGTGACGAACAAGCCGACAAAGGACCACTTGACGGCCCACAGGCCGCGGTCGGAGGTGGCTATCGAGGGATCGATGCGACCATGGTCGTGGCCATGGTCGTGGCCGTGGTCATCTTCGCGATGGTGATGGCCGCCCATCGCCGCCACTCTACTACAGCAACTCGTCCATTTTCTTCCAGCTCTTCTTCTGCGATTCGGCGACGGCGGCGTAGGTGATGTGTCCTTTATATGTGTTGACGCCTTCCTTGAGGCCGGCGTCGGCGGCGATGGCTTTCTGCGCGCCGAGCTTCGCGAGCTTCATCACATAAGGATGGGTGGCGTTGGTCAGGCCGAGGGTTGACGTGTGCGGCACCGCGGCGGGCATGTTCGTCACGCAGTAATGCACCACGCCGTACTCGGTGTACGCCGGGTCCGAGTGCGTGGTGGGGCGCGCGGTCTCGATGCAGCCGCCCTGGTCGATGGCGACGTCCACGATCACCGAGCCTTCCTTCATGTTCTTGACCATCTCGCGGGTGACGAGCTTGGGCGCGGAGGCGCCGGGGATGAGCACGCCGCCGATGACGAGGTCGGCATGCTTGGTCGCTTTCGCGATGGTGTAGGAGTTGGAGGCGACGGTGTAGAGGCGTCCGTTGAAAATGTCGTCGAGCTCGCGCAGGCGGTTGAGATTGAGGTCCACGAGGGTGACGATGGCGCCCATGCCGAGCGCGATCTTCGCCGCGTTGGTCCCGACCACGCCGCCGCCGATGATGGCCACCTGCGCGGGCGGCACTCCGGGAACGCCGCCGAGCAGGACGCCGCGCCCACCTTTCTCCTTTTCCAGATACGAAGCCCCGACCTGGACGGACATGCGTCCCGCGACTTCGGACATTGGTGTCAGTAGCGGGAGCCCGCCCGTCTTGTCGCGGATGGTCTCGTAGGCGATGCCGGTGACGTTGCCCTTGAGCAGCGCGTCGGTGAGCTTGGGCAGCGGCGCCAGATGCAGATAGGTGAAGAGCGTGAGCCCATCGCGCAGGTATTGGTACTCGCTCTCCACCGGCTCCTTGACCTTGACTACCATGTCCGCTTTTTTCCAAACGTCGGCGGCGGTGGCGGCGATGGTGGCGCCGGCGGATTGGTAGTCCGCGTCCGGCATGGAGCTGAGCGCGCCGGCTTTGCTCTCGACCACGACTTTGTGGCCAGCGTCGACCAGTTCCCTCACGCCGGAGGGCACAATGCCCACGCGCGACTCGTGGTCCTTCACCTCTTTGGGAACGCCAATGATCATGATTGTCTGCCTTCGCTAGAGATTGTTATTCGCCGGTATCGATCTGCGCCCGCTGCAAGCGGTCCGAATAATCGACGTACACGGCTTTCCACTGCGTATAGAAATCGATGGCGCCGATGCCGCCCTCGCGGTGTCCGTTGCCGGTGGACTTCACGCCGCCGAACGGGAGATGGACCTCCGCGCCGATGGTGGGCGCGTTCACGTAGGTGATGCCGGCGTGGAGGTCGCGCATGGCGCGGTACGCCTTGTTGACGTCGCGCGTGTAGATCGCGGTCGAGAGGCCGTAGACGACGGAGTTGGAATAGTCGATGGCCTGATCGAAGGAGTCGCACGCGACCATGCTCAGCACCGGGCCGAATATCTCCTCTTGCGCGATGCGCATCTGGTTATCGACGTCGACGAATACGGTGGGCTCGTGGAAGAAGCCGTGCTCGTAGCCGCCCGACTTCAGCCGGCTGCCGCCGACCAGCACCTTCGCGCCTTCCGCTTTTCCGACGGCAACGTACTTCTCGGTGGTCTCGACCTGCGATTGATTGATCTGCGGGCCGACCTCGACGCTCTCGTCGAGACCGCTGCCGATCTTGAGCGACTTGGCGCGCGCGGCGACTTTTTCCGCGAGCTGGCGGTAGATCGGCTTGGTCGCGATGACGCGGCTGGCCGCCGTGCAGCGCTGTCCGGTGGTGCCGAAAGCGCCCCAGAGGATGCCGTCGACGGTGAGGTCGAGATTGGCGTCGTCGAGCACGATGAGGGCGTTCTTGCCGCCCATCTCGAGCGAACACGGTTTGTACTGCTCGGCGGACATGGTGCCGATGATGCGGCCGACCTCGCTCGAACCGGTGAAGCTGATGGCGCGCACGTCGGGATGCCTGACGATGGGGGTGCCGACGTCGGGGCCGGAGCCGAATACGATGTTGATCACGCCCTTGGGCAGGCCGGCGTCCATGAGCGTGCGGACCAGGTTCAGCGTGGAGAGAGGCGTGTCTTCTGCCGGCTTGATCACGCAGGTGTTGCCGCAGACGATGGCCGGCAACAACTTCCACGAGGGGATGGCCATGGGAAAGTTCCACGGCGTGATCATGCCGCACACGCCGACCGGCATGCGGATCGCCATGGCCGATTTGTTGGGCAGCTCGGAAGGCGTGGTGAAACCGTAGAGGCGCCGCCCTTCGCCCGCCATGAAGTAGAAGGTGTCGATGGCTTCCTGCACATCGCCGCGGGTCTCTTTGAGCACTTTGCCCATTTCGCGCGTCATGTCGCGCGCGTACTCTTCCTTGCGCTCCTCGAGCAGGCGGGCAGCGCGATAGAGCACCTCGGCGCGGCGCGGCGCGGGAACCAGGCGCCACTTCGCGAAAGCTTGTTTGGCGGCAGAGACGGCGTCGTCCACGTCGCGGCTGTCGGAGTGCGGGAAGATGCCGACGACATCGCGCGTGTCGGCGGGGTTGTGGTTCTCATGCGTGCGGCCGGAGCGGGAATCCACCCACTCACCGCCGATCAGGTTCTGGAATACTTTCGCAGCCATGCGAACGGTCAGGTCCTTTCGAAGGAGGGAAACCATTCATCGTAACGCATGCGCGGATTTGCGGGAAGCGGGGAGGCGGTCAGCCGATGCGCGAGAGTAGCAGCGCGCCAAGTCCAAGCCAGGCCGAGGCGATGGAGAGCGCGATGGCGGCGGACTTCCACTGCGCGCGGCGGCGGCGCAGATAAACGTTGGCCTCGCCGAGCAACGTCAGCCGGCGCTGTGGAACATCAAGCCCAGAAGCACGGCGAATGGGACGCGCATCATGGAAGTGGGGAAGCGGGCGGATGAGCGAATGGATGGCCACGCAAAGGTGTATGCAGTCCGGTGGCCAAAGCGCGACGCTGATGGGAAAGGGGTTGCGGCTCAGTTCTTGCTGTGAAGGCGGCTAGTTCCCCGGAATGGGATTCCGAAACGGGACTAATCGTGCGCCGCGGCCGCAGCCGCGGTGGGAGACGCGGATGCGTTCGCCGCGACGCCCGGCTCCTGCTGGTATCCGATAGGAAGCTCGCGAAGCAGCGCTCGAACGAGGTCGTCATTGCCATCGCGAGCGGCGGCTTCCAGGCGCGCGAGCGCGGCGGCGAATCCCGCGGGAGCGCGGGAAGCGCGCACCGCCATGACCCGCGGGAAAGCGGTGTTGGCGACCTCGGCGTCCGCCGGCCAGAGCTGCTCGTTCAGTTTCTCTCCGGGACGCATCCCCGTTACCCGGATCGGAATGTCAACCTCGGGACGCAGGCCTGACATCTCGATGAGCTTGCGGGCGAGCGCCATGATGCGCATGGGGTCGCCCATGTCGAGCATGTACACGTCCCCCTCGGAACCCAGCGTGACCGCCTGCAGCACCAGTTGCACCGCTTCCGGGATGGTCATGAAGTAGCGCGTCATGTTCTCGTCGGTGATGGTGACCGGCTGGCCGCCGGCGATCTGCTTGAGGAAGATGGGGACCACGCTGCCGCGCGAGCCGACCACGTTGCCGAAGCGTACGCAGGCCATGCGCGTCACGCCGGCATGCGGCCCGGCAGCGGATTGCACGAACAATTCCGCCACGCGCTTGGTGGCGCCCATCACGCTCGCCGGGTGCACCGCTTTGTCGGTCGAGATCATGAGGAAGCGCTCGCAGGCGGAGCGCTGTGCGATCTCCGCCAGGATGCGCGTGCCGGCCACGTTGTTGAGCACTGCCTCGGAGCAATTGTGTTCCATCACCGGCACGTGCTTGTAGGCGGCGGCGTGCAGCACGATGTGCGGCCGATAGCGCGCGAAGATGCGCTCGATGCGCTCGACCTCGCGGATGTCGGCGACCACGGGCGCGAGCTCGCATCCCGCGTCATCGGTAAGCTCGCGATGGATCTCGAAGATGGAGTTCTCGTCCTGGTCGAGCAGGATGAGATGGCGCACCGGCAGGTGCGCGACCTGGCGGGCAAGCTCCGCGCCGATCGAGCCGCCCGCCCCGGTGACGAGCACCACGCGGTCGCGGAACGCGGCGACGACCTCAGAATGCGCGGGCGCCACGGTCGCGGCCGCGTGACGCGCGAACGCGCTTTCCGGCGTCGCCGTGGCGGAGATGCGGACCTCGCCGCGCAAAACATTCTCTGCGGTCGGAAGCAGGCGGACGTCCACACCGAACTCGGTGGCGGTCGAGACCATGTCGCCCAGGCAGGCGATGCTCGCGTCGGCGATGAGCACCACGTCGACCGCATGCGATGCGAGCAGGCGCGCGAGCGCGGCGGGTTCGTCCATCACCGGGAAGCCGCCGATGCGCAGTCCCTGGACGCGGGCTTCGGGCGCGAGGAGCCCGACGATCTCGAGGTCCGAATACGCGCCCATGCGGCGCAGCGCTTCGGCCAGCGTGTCCGGCGAGCCCACCACCAGCGCGCGACG
The DNA here is from genome assembly GCA_016185395.1 of Candidatus Korobacter versatilis. Taxonomy (GTDB): domain Bacteria; phylum Acidobacteriota; class Terriglobia; order Terriglobales; family Acidobacteriaceae; genus JACPNR01. Next base: position 171,636 of record JACPNR010000009.1, on the reverse strand, counting down.
GCGCTCGCCTTGCGCGCGAGCGGCTTCGAAGGTGATGCGCCGCAGCGCGCGCACGAGCGTGCCGCACGCCACGTACATCAAGTACTCGATGGCGATCACGCTGAGCGGCACAGCCCAGAAAAGATTGAAGCCGATGCGCGCGGTGGCGAGCACGGCGGTGGCGGGCAGCGCGGTGAGCGCGAGCATGAAAGCGTCGCGCATGTTGAAGTAGCGCCAGATACGGTCGTATCCGCCCGTCGCATACATGAGCGCGGGACGCAACACCGGCAGGATCGCCGTCCACGCCCACAGCGTCGGACGATGGATCAGCGGTATGGCGCCGTCGAAGCGCAAGCCGTAGGCGATCCAAAGAGAAAGGATGGAAAGCAATCCGTCGATGACGAATTGATTGGCGCGGCTGAAGACCGGCTCGGGCAACCGGCTGATCGCAGCGCTCAGTCCGAGCAAGCCACTCTCGGCAATGCCGCCGCGGCCTGGTTGTCCGGGACCGGAATGCTCCGCGCTACTCACGAGCGCTCCTTCCACAAGATGCGCGTGCACACACACCCCTTGGGTTCGGCCCTGGCATCGTTGTGTCTCGCATTCTCAAGTCGGCTGACGGCTGGGAAGAGGCAGCAGTTTGGCAGAACCAGGCGCGCCTTGCAACTGCGGAAATCCGCGACCAGCGTAGGTGTTCGGAAGCTGTCCGAAGACTGTGCAAGTCGTCGTGTTACTGGGGTTATTCACCTATTCCACAGCCGGAAACAGCTGTGGTACTCTCAGCACACCGAAGAAGGTCAGGCCGCCCCTTTGCCTCCAATCAAACAGCAACAGCCGGGCATACACATCCAGTGGACCACGATCACGTATCGCAGCGTGCTCCTGGCGATCCTTGCGCTGGTGGCGCTGGTGGGTGTGGTCATGTACTTCGCCTTCCCGGAACCGACCAAAGCGGGAATGGACAAGGTCGGCAGTTGGATAAGCCCGATCATCGACAAGTGGGCCGGCAAGGCCGACAAGAAGCCAGGCCCGAAGGCCGGACAGCAGGACGCGCATTTCACCAACATCGACGGCACGGTGAAGGTGAAGAAGGCGAACAGCAATAGCTGGGTGACGGCGGATTACAGCCTGCCGCTCGAAAAAGGCGACATCATCCGCACCGACTCCGAAGGCATCGCGAAGATCGTTTTCGCCGACGGCACCAACTACACGGTGAAGCAGGATTCGCTCATCGTGGTGGAAGAGAACTCTACCAACGCCGCGCAACAGACGCAGGTCGCGGTGCAGGTGACGACGGGCACCGTGGACCTCACGACCGCGAACCTGGCGGCGGGCTCGAAGTCGCAGGTGACGGTGGCGGGCGCCACGGCGGTGTTCGGTCCGCAATCGGCGGCGCAGGTGAAGAACGATGCCCGCGCCGACAGTCACGAGATCATGCTGACCAAGGGCTCCGGTGAGGTGAAACGCGGCACCGAGACCGTCCAACTCGGCAGCTACGAGAAGGTCGCGTTCAAAAACGATTCCCAGTTCATGAGCAAGAGCAAGGAGATCGGTCCGCCCACGCTCATCACGCCGGCGAACATGATGCCGCTGTTCGTCAGCGGCAAGCAGACCAACGTGAATTTCTCCTGGACCCCGGTGGACAACGTGAGCGGCTACCACATCCGCATCTCGAAGAACCCGTACTTCTCGTCCACCGTCCTGGACCGCAGGGTCAGCAGCACCGATGTCGCCCTCAATGGTCTGCCGGAAGGCGCGTACTACTGGGTGGTGACGGCGATGGACGGCAAGGGCAAAGAGTCCATCGAGAGCGAGAAGAACCGTTTCACCGTGATCCCCAAGGGCTCGGCGGACGTGCAACTGCCGCTGGAGATCGAGTTCCAACAACAGGCGCACATCATCATCATTCAGGGCAAAACCGAGCCGGCGGCACGGGTGATGGTGAATGGGCAGGAGGTGCCGACCGTGCAGGAGGACGGCAGTTTTATTTACTACACGCCCCCACTGCCGACGGGCGAGAGCGTGATCACGGTGACGGCCCAGAACGCGAAGGGCGGCGTGGCGACGCAGACCAAACGCGTGATCATCCAGTGAGTTTTAGGGCTCAGGGCCAGGCGAACACAGGCGCGGCTTCGCTTTCGTAATACAATCAGGTGCAACGCACGACCCTCCGGCCGGCGCCATTCACCGAACAGGCGAAGAGAAGCAAGCCACATTGCGCGCGCAGCCGAGCGCGCTCGAGTCACGACTGCAAGCAGGCCACGTTAAGAAGGAAGAGAAGAAGTCCAGACATGTCAGGCAACGGCTTTCATTCCAGTAATTCGCGGGTGCACAACCTGCGCTCCATCTTCAGCGCCTTCTCCAGCGATCTCGCCATCGACCTGGGCACGGCCAACACGCTGGTGTATGCCAAGGGCAAGGGCATCGTGGTGAACGAACCTTCCATCGTGGCCATCAACAAGACCACGGGCGAGGTGGAAGCGGTCGGCAAGGAAGCGAAAGAGATGCTCGGGCGCACGCCCGGCAACATCGTCGCCATCAAGCCGATGAAAGACGGCGTGATCGCCGACTTCAAGGTCACCGAGAAGATGCTGAACTATTTCATCCAGAAGGCGCACAACCGCAAGATGCTGGTGCATCCGCGCATCGTGATCGGCGTGCCTTCCGAGATCACGCAGGTAGAAAAGCGCGCGGTCATGGATTCCGCCTATCGCGCGAAGGCGAGCGAAGTGCATCTCGTGGAACAGGCGATGGTGGCGGCCATCGGCGCCGGCCTTCCCATCACCGAGCCGAGCGGCAACATGGTGGTGGACATCGGCGGCGGCACGACCGACATCGCGGTGATCTCGCTCAGCGGCATCGTGTATTCGCGCTCCGTCCGCATGGCCGGTAACCAGATGGACGAAGCCATCATGAATTACCTCAAGCGCAAGTACAACCTGCTCATCGGCGAGCGCACCGCCGAGCAGATCAAGATCGAGATCGGCTCGGCCTATCCGCTCGACAAGCCGCTGACCATGGAGATCAAGGGACGCAACCTCATCGAGGGCGTGCCGAAGACCATCACGGTCGACGATAGCGAGATCCGCGAAGCGCTTTCCGAGTGCGTCGGGACCATCATGAACGCCATCCGCGTCGCGCTCGAGCGCACGCCGCCCGAGCTTTCCGCCGACATCAGTGACCGCGGCATCGTGCTGACCGGCGGCGGCGCGCTGCTCAAGAACCTGGACAAGCGCATCCGCGAGGAGACCGGGTTGCCGGTCTCCATCGCCGACGATCCGCTGTGCTCGGTGGTGCTGGGCACAGGCAAGATGCTCTCCGACTTCAAGCTCTTGCGGAAGATCTCTATCGAGTAAGCGCTCGTTTCCTTTTCCGCCGCCGCAGGAAACAGGAAACCGGAAACAGAAAACGGTTTTCCATGGAGAACTTGTTCGTCCGCCACCGCAACGCCACCCTTCTGGTGGCGCTGCTGTTTGCGCAGATACTTGGCCTGGCCATGCAGGTCAAGCGCGCCGATCCCAACCAGCCCGACCATAAAGCGCCGCTGCTGCGCGTGTGGGTGATGAGCGTCATCACGCCCGTCGAGAAGCTCGTGGTGTCGAGCGGACACGGCATCCGCGACACGTGGAACGATTACGTGAACCTGCGCGGCGTCCGCAAGGAGAACCGCGACCTGAAGGCGCAGCTGGAGCGCATGCGCATCGAGCAAATCCGGCTGCAGGAAGACGCCGAGCAGGGCCGGCGCCTGCAGGCGGTGCTGCATTTCAAAGAACAATTCATCTCGCAGACGGTGGCGGCGCAGGTCATCGGCTCGAGTGGCAGCGAGCAGAGCCGCGTCATCTATATAGATAAGGGTGCGAACGACGGCTTAGCGCAGGACATGCCCGTCATCACTCCGGACGGCGTAGTCGGGAAGATCGTCCGCGTGCTGTCCTCGACCTCGCAGGTCTTGCTGATCACCGACCCGGCCTGGGGCGTGGGCGGAGTCCTGGAAAAGAGCCGGCTGCAGGGCATCGCCAAGGGTACCCCGAGCGGTGACCTGAAATTCTCGAACATCCTGGCGGATGAGAAGGTCGAGCCAGGCGAACGCGTGCTGACCTCCGGCGGCGACCGCATCTTTCCCAAAGGACTGCCGCTCGCGACGGTGAGCGAATTGCTCAAGCGCGAGGACATGTTCCTGAACATCCGCCTCGTGCCGGCGACGAACCTCAATCGCTTGGAAGAGGTGCTCGTCATCACCAAGGTCGAAGAGCGTGAGCCGAGCGCGGACGAGACGGCGAATGGCCCCGTCCGCGCTGCCGACGTCCTGGCGCAGCGCTTGCCGAGCGTGAAGAAGCCGGAAACGCCGCAGTCGGGCAGCCCGGCCGCGGTAAAGCCGGCGAACCCGCAGCAGCAACAGAAGGTCCAGCCAAAACCGGCGGAAACGAGACCCGAGGCTCCGGCGACGGGAGATAATCCCCGTTGAGCGTGGCGAACGTCACCTACACATCGCGGGAAGAGATCGAGGTCCACAAATTCTCACCGTGGGCCACGATCGGCGTGCCGCTGGCGGCGCTGCTGGTGCAGTCGCTGCTGGGGACGCGGCTGCGCTTCGTCAGCGTCTTCGACCTGCCGCTGCTGGTGACCATCTTCTTTGCGGTCGCGCGCCGCAACCAGCTCACCGGCATGGCGACCGGCATGTTCATCGGCCTGTTGCAGGATTCGCTCACCCACCATCCCATCGGCATGTACGGCATCGCGAAAACGGTCGTCGGTTTTGCGGCGTCGTCGCTCGGCGTGCGGCTCGACGTGGAGAACCCCGGCTCCCGCATCATCATGGGCTTCAGCTTCTACTTGCTGCACCAGGCCATCTACTTTGCGGTAGCGCGGAACCTGGTCAACGAAGAGATTCCATGGGCCTGGGGACACACGCTCGGCGCCGCGCTCGCCAACGGCCTGCTCGCGGTGGTGCTGTTCGCGGTGATGGATAAACTCAAGCAGCGGGCCTGAATACTCACGTCGTACCCGAGGTTCGGAGGACTTAAGGATGCGGAACCTTCGCCGACTGATGTGCGTTGTGGCGGTTGCTGTCGCTTGCGGCAGCACTCTGCGCGCGCAAAGCGACGTCCCAGAGAAGTTCGTCCCGAAGACGGACACGTACGACTACGTCAGGCGCGAAGAGATGGTCGCGATGCGGGACGGCGTCAAGCTTAAAACTTTCATCCTCGTCCCCAAGGGCGCGAAGGGCGCGCCCATGTTGCTCGACCGCACGCCGTACAACGCGTCCAATCGCGTGGCGCGGGCCGAGAGCCCGCACATGGCGATGGTGACCTCGCAGATGCTCGACAGCGCGGTCGCCTCCGGATACATCGTGGTCTATCAGGACGTGCGCGGGAAATATGGCTCGGAAGGCGATTACGTGATGACGCGTCCGCTCATCGGCCCGCTCAATCACACCAAGACCGACCACGCCACTGACACCTACGACACCATCGACTGGCTGGTGAAGCACGTGCCGGAATCGAACGGGCGCGTAGGCACGATCGGCGGCTCGTACGAAGGCTACACGGTGGTGATGTCGGTGGTGCATCCGCATCCCGCGCTCAAGGTGGCGGTGCCGTTCTCTCCGATGGTGGACGGCTGGATGGGTGACGACTGGTTCCACAACGGTGCCTTCCGCCAGGATGCGACGCTCGACTACATCTATGGGCAGGAAGCCGCGCGCGGACGGTCGAGCTGGTGGTCCGGAACGCGCGACACCTACGACGAATATCTTCGTGCCGGCTCGGCGGGAGCGATGGCGGAATCGCGCGGCCTCGGCCAGCTCGGATTCTGGCGCGCGCTCGCTGAGCATCCGGCGTACGACGCCTTCTGGCAGGACCAGGCGGTGGACAAGCTGCTCGCCAAAGAGCCGCTGAAGGTCCCGATGATGATCGTCTCCGGACTGTTCGATCAGGAAGACATCTACGGCGGTCCGGCGCTCTATCGCGCGCTTGCTCCGAAAGACCCGAAGGGCGAGTACATCCATCTGGTGATGGGTCCGTGGAACCATGGCGGCGGCAGAAGCACGGGACGCAGCATCGGCGACATCCAGTTCGAGGGCGCCACCGCGACGTGGTTCCGCCGCAACGTGATGCAGCCCTTCCTCGACCATTACTTGAAAGACGCGCCTGACCCGAACACGCCGCGCGTCCTTGTCTATGAGACCGGGGCGGACAAGTGGCAGCGCTTCGACGCTTGGCCGCGCTCGTGCGAGAAGGGATGTCCGGAAAGCTCGCGCAAACTTTATCTGCTGGCGGGCGGGAAGCTTGGGTTCGACGCGCCGGCTGCGGGCGCGAATCCTTCCGCGAAAGCGGCGAATGAAAGATATGACGAGTACGTTTCTGATCCCGCGAAGCCGGTGCCGTACCGCGAGCGTCCGACGCTCGGCGGATACGATGCCGATTCGACCTGGGGACAGTGGCTGGCCGACGATCAGCGGTTCGCGTCGTCACGTCCGGATGTGCTGGTGTATGAGACCGAGCGACTGGCCGCGCCGCTACGCGTCGCCGGCCAGCCCATCGCGCGGCTCTTCGCTTCCACCAGCGGCAGCGACGCCGACTGGGTGGTGAAGCTCATCGACGTTTGGCCGGACGAGACGCCCTACCAGCCGAAGATGGGCGGGTACCAGCAGATGATCGCGGCGGACATCCTGCGCGGGCGATATCGCATGGACCCTGCCAATCCAGCGGCGCTCAAGCCGAACGAAGCACAGCTATTCGAGCTCCCGCTGCCGCAGGTGAACCACACCTTCCTGCCCGGGCACCGCATCATGGTGCAGGTGCAGTCCACCTGGTTCCCGCTCTACGACCGCAATCCGCAGACCTTCGTGCCCAACATCATGTTCGCCAAGCCCGGCGACTTCGTGAAGGCGACGCAGCGGGTTTGGCACACGGGGCAGCAGGCAAGCGCGGTGGAGCTGCCGGTGGTGCCGTAGAATGTGTCCATGACAAAGGCGAAGAAATCAGCCGAGAAGCGGCGTTTCATGAAGCTAGCTAAGCGCCTTCAGAACGCAAAGGACCCGGCTGAGGTGAAGCGGCTCAGCGAACAGCTTGCCCGCCCTACTTTCGGGAGCTAGCCGGGGCGTAGTCCTTCCGTCATCCGGATTAAGCCGTTCGCCGTATGCCCGCCCCTCCTAAGTAGCGGTACACTTGAGGGCAGAGGCGGGCAGCATTCCGTGGCCGAGCGCGGCGAAAAAGTCCCACAGATAAAACTGACGTTCGTGCAGTACGCGATCTTGGTGGTCTTCGTCGTGCTGACGATGCGGCTCGCCAAATTGCAGGTGGCGAGCAAGGAAGAGTACGAGCAGCTCGCCGAGCAGAACCGCGTGCGCCGCATGCCCATCCTCGCCCCGCGCGGCAAGATACTCGACCGCGAAGGCCGCATCATCGTGGACAACTATCCCTCGTTCTCCGTGCTGCTGTTGCGCGAGCAGTTGAAGACCAACCCTCCCGACATCGAGAAGATCTCCGCCGGGCTGCACATTCCCGCCGAGGAGATACGTTCGCGCATCCGGCGCTTTGCGACGCAGCCGCCCACGCAGCCGCTGGTGCTCAAAGACGACGTCACGCCCGACGAACTGGCGTTCATCGAAGCGCACCGCAACGAGCTCAGTTATCTCGACACCATCATGGTGCACCGCCGTCTCTATCCCAAAGACGGATTCATGGCGCACGTCATCGGTTACGTCGGCGAGGTCAGCGAGCAGATGCTCAACGATCCGCGCTACGAGCTCTATGAGCCGGGCGACGTGGTGGGGAAATCCGGCGTGGAAGCGCAGTACAACGACTGGCTCATGGGCCAGGACGGATTCCGCAACGTCATCGTCAACAGCCACGGCAAGGAAGTGGGACGCAAGGACGAGACGCCGGCCACTCCCGGCAAGGCCATCAAGCTCACCATCGATCTCGACCTGCAGATCGCGGCGGAAGAGGCGTTGAACGCCACGGGGAAGAATGGCGCCATCATCGCCATGGATCCGCGCTCGGGCGAGATACTCGCCATGGTCTCGCGGCCCGTCTTCGATCCCAACCATTTTGCGGTGCGCATCCCGCGCGCCGAGTGGAACGCGCTGCTCGCCGATCCGGGCAAGCCGCTGCTCAACAAGGCCACGCAGGCGCAGCTCGCGCCCGGCTCGGTGTTCAAGATCATCATGTCGGTGGCGGGACTGCAGGAAGGCATCGCGCAGAACCTGCATGTGTACTGTCCCGGCGGCGCCACCTTCTACGGACGCTTCTTCAAGTGCTGGATCGCAGCGCAGCATCGCGGGCACGGCGCCGTCGATATCCATAACGCCGTCACGCAATCGTGTGACGTATTTTTCTACACGCTGGCGGAGCGCCTCGGCATCGGGAAGATCGCTAAGTGGGCCACCGCCCTCGGCCTGGGACAGCGCACCGGCGTGGACCTGCCGCAGGAAGTCTCGGGCGTGATGCCGAGCGAGGAGTGGAAGGCCAAGTACTACAAGCAAAAGTGGTACGCGGGCGAGACCATCTCGGTGGGCATCGGCCAGGGCGCGATCGTGACCACGCCCATCCAACTCGCGCGCACCATCGGCGGCATCGCCAGCGGCGGCACGCTGCGCCGTCCGCACGTGGTCGATCCCGGCACGCAACCGGAGGCGTTCCAGGGGAAGTATCAGCAGGCGATGGTGACGAGCCGCTCGGAAGACCGCGTGCAGATCGATCCGCAGAACTGGACGACCATCACCGACGCGATGGCCACGGTGACGCAGCCGGGCGGCACGGCAGCGGCCTCGCATCTCGAAGGCATCGATTTCGCCGGCAAGACCGGCTCCGCGCAGGTCGTCTCCAACGACGCGCGCAAGGTGTTGAAGGGTGCGCAATTCAAAGACAACGGATGGTTCGCCGGCGTGGAGCCGCGCCGGAATCCCGAGATCGTCGTCGTGGTGCTGATGGAAGAGGGCGAACACGGCTCCGCCGCCGCGCATCTTGCAGCGGACGTGGTCAAGGCCTACGTGGACAAGCAGCGCAAGCGCGCGACCAAGGTGGCGCAGGCGCCGGCGAAGCCCATCGAGATGGGCGGATTGTGGTCCGCCGCGGGCGAAGACGGCGAGGCGAACCAGCATCTGCAAGCAGGGAAGTTTGTGATCGCAAGCAAAGGTAGCGCGCGGCGGAAGCCGGCGGCGGCTGCGCCGGGGATGTTGGATGTACTGAACAAGGCCGCGCTGAAGCCGCGCGCGGCAGCCGCAGTGATCGTAGGAGCCGGAGGCGGAAGATAAACGATGACGAAGTATCTTTCCTTCCGCGATTTCGATTGGGCGTTGCTCGCGGTCACGCTGGCGATCTGCGGCATCGGCATCACCGAGATCTACACCGCCACAATGAGCACAAAGTTCGCCTCCAGCGGCCTGCACATGAAGCAGGTGTACTGGGTCGTCGGCGGCGTCGCCGTCATGTTCCTGGTGAGCCTGGTGAATTACGAGATGCTGCTCGAGAACGTCCACTGGTTCTACATCGCGTCGCTGTTGTCGTTGGTCGCGGTGGCCATCTTCGGGCGCAAGTATCTTGGAGCGAAGCGCTGGATCATGCTACCGGGTGGCCAGCACTTCCAGCCGTCGGAGTGGGTCAAGCTCATCCTGATATTGGCGCTGGCCAAATATTTTTCCGATAACGTGCGGGAAGAAGCCACCGTCACGGACATCGTGAAGGCCGGCCTGATCGCCGGGATCCCGTTCTTGCTGGTCCTGCGCCAACCCGATCTGGGGACGGCACTCACCTTCGTGCCGGTGGCGGTGATGGCGTTGTTCCTGGGCGGCATCAAGTTCAAGCACGCGGCCGTCATCGTGATCGTGGCCGCGATGCTCGCGCCGCTCGGCTGGCACTACGCGCTCAAGCCTTACCAGAAGCAGCGCCTGAGCACCTTCCTGAACCCGGAAGTGGACGCCCAGGGCTCGGGGTACCAGATCAATCAATCCCTCATCGCGGTGGGGTCCGGAGGCCTGTGGGGCAAGGGCGCGGCCAAGGGGACCCAGACCCAGGGCGACTTTCTGCCTGTCCCCCAGACCGACTTCATCTTCGCCGCGCTGGCCGAGGAGCATGGATTTGTGGGCTGCCTGTTCGTCCTGCTGCTATACTTTGTGCTGCTGATGCGGTTGATACACAACGCCCAGACGGCGCCTGACCGCGCCGGGACGTTGGTGGTGATGGGGGTAGTGGCCATACTCGGCTTCCACCTCCTGGTCAACGTCGGCATGGTGGTCGGGTACATGCCGGTCACTGGAATACCGCTGCCGCTGATGAGTTACGGCGGTTCATCGGTCCTGTTCACGTTCCTCGCGCTGGGATTGGTCAACAACATCCGCATGCGCCGCTTCGTGAACTAGACCAGTAGAAATAAGATTGGAAGAACGTCCGCCGCAGGGCGGAAAAAAGAAGACGGATTTCACGCCCTACGGGGCAATTCAGCCGGCGCCGGAACAAGCGAAGCCGGACTAGGATCGAAGTAGAGAGACGCGCAGACGGACAGGTAACGACCCCGGTCGTCGTCAGAACGAAGCGACCAGAGTGGTCACAAGTCGCGAGAAGCGCAGCAGGTGCAAAGATTCCGCACGTTGATAAGCGAATCCCAGACACTTACGACCGCCTCAGCCGTGGTGCATCACCACAGCCGGGTGGATCTCTGCTCGTAACGATCCCGTCCGCAACGCTCCGCGCCAGCTAGAGCCGCGTTCGCCCAGGAGGCGAACCGGCAACGGAGCATAAATGTCGAAAGAATTGTTTGTCTCTTCCACCCCGCACGAGACCAAAGTCGCCATCGTGGAAGATGATCAGCTCGCGGAAATATATTTCGAACGCGAGAACGAATACACCCTCGCCGGTTCCATCTACAAAGGCAAAGTCACCCGCGTGCTCCCAGGCATGCAGTCGGCGTTCGTCGACCTGGGCCTCGAACGCGACGCCTTCCTCTACGTCACGGACTTCCTCGAGGAGCAGGAAGACCAGGAAGAGTTTGACCGCGTCGCGGTGCATCCGCATGACAACGCGCCCCGCAGCGACGCTCCCGCGGCCGAAGCGCAAGCCCAGCATCCGGCGGACCTCGATCCGCACCACGCGCTGCCTCCGGGTGAGCCGCAGAATTTCAACCGCGAACAGCGTCCCGACCGGAACCGCAGCCCGCGCGACTTCGTCGAGCGTCAGCCGGAATCCAACGCCGCGACCATCGGCGAGGCCGGCGGTGACACGCCGCGTCCCGAACGCGACGGCAACCGCGACGACCGTGGCAACCGCGAAGGCGGCGGCGGTGGTGGCGGACGCTTCCGCGGACGCCGGCGCCGTGGGCGTCGTGGCCGCGGTGGCATGCCCGACAACAAGTTTGCCGGCGGCCAGCAGGAGCGCCAGCCGGGCCAGGAGTCTCCGCGTGCGATGAGCGAGCCGCCGTCGGAAGCGATGGAAACGACGGAAACGATGCAGCCGCAAGGCGCGGAAGGCGAGCGCAGTTTCGAGCGTCCCGATTACGAAAACATCGGCAACCGCGTGGAGCACGAAGCGCCGCGCCCCGCGCAACAAGACGTGCGGCCCCCGCAGCAGGACCGCGGTGGACGTGGCGAGCAGCGGCCTCCGCAGGGTGACCGCGGCGGACGCGGACAAGGCTTTGGCGGCAGTGATCGTGGCCGCGGCGACCGTGGACGCGACCGTGGTGGACGCGGCGGCGGACGCTTTGACCGCGGCGGCGACCGCGGCGGTCAGCGCTTCGATCGCGGCGATCGCGGCGATCGCGGCGGAAGCGACCGCGGCAGGAGCGAAGGCCAAGACCGTGGTGGACGTCCCGCGGGATTCCAGCCCATCGTGCTGCCAGGCGAGTCCATTTCCAAGTATCGCAACATCCAGCCGCTGCCGGGCGAAAGGCTATCGCGTCCCGAGGGCGGAGAGCGCGGCGGCCGCGAGGGTCAGCCGCCGCAGCGTCACCAGGCTTTCCGCGAGCAGGAAGCGGCGCTTGCCGCCGAACGCGGCGAGGACACCACGCAGGTGCAGAGCGTCTTCACTCCGCCGGTGAACGTGCGCGAGGAACGTGGAGAAACCGAAGCCCGTCCGCAGAAGGAAAGCTTCTTCGGCCGGATGAAAGCCGCGGTCTTCGGCAACGAAGCGCCGCGCAGGCCCGAAGAAGAGATGAATGTGGCCGCGACGTTCGGTGGCGAGGAAGCCACGACCGCGGCCGAGCCGACCAGCGACGATGAGATCCCGTTCGAGCGTCCGGAGCGCGAGGAGCGCTACGAACGTCCTGATAAGTACGAATCTCGCGAGGCGGAACGTTCTCCGCATGCCTCGACGCCGAAGGCTTCGACGCCGCCGTCCGGATTCGCTCCCGGCGCGGGCCTGGTCGAAGAGGAAGAGATCGAGGACGAAGAGTCCGACGTGCTCGAACTGGGCGAGGACCTCGACCGCGAAGAGTTCGAGGACCTCGAAGAGGAGACGCTCGAAGCCGAGAACGGCGAAGAGATGATCGCCGCCGGCTCCGAAGTGATGGAAGCGGTGCGTGACGCGCACGTCGAAGCGCATGCCCGCGGACGCTTCGAAGAGCATGCCAACGAAGGCGGCGGCGAGGAAGAGGAAGACGAAGACGACAGCGCCGACTTCGAGGAAATAGAAAGCGCCCAAGGCAGCACCGACGACGTGGAAGATGACGCCGCGGTGCTCGCCGAAGGTGGCGAAGCCATCGTGACCTCTGCGGAAGAAGACACGCCCGACCGCGCGGAACTGCGTGGACCCTCGGGCACGGCCGGCTTCCAGCGGACAGCGGAACGCACCGAGCGCGCGCCCGGAGAGCGCGGACGCGATGGCGGGCGCTTCGATCGTGGCGGGCGCGGTGGACGCGGGCGTGGACGCCGCGGCCGTGGACGCCCGATGCGCGGCGGAAGCGGCGGCGGTGGTGGACGCCGCAATATCCAGAGCGCGGGCCGTCCGCAGATCAACGAGTTGCTGAAGGAAGGCCAGGAGATCCTGGTGCAGATCGCCAAGGAGCCGATGGGCAAGAAAGGCGCGCGCATCACCAGCCACATCGCGCTGCCCGGACGCTTCCTGGTGTACATGCCGACGGTGGCGCACATCGGCGTCTCGCGCAAGATCGGTTCCGACGAGGAGCGGCAGCGGCTGAAGCGCATCCTGCTGAGCGAGCGGGAGGAGACCAAAGCCCACGGCGGCTTCATCGTCCGCACGGCGGCCGCGGGCGCGAGTGAAGACGATCTGCGCGCGGACATCCGCTTCCTCGTCAACCTGTGGAACGAGATCAAGCAGCGCGCGGAATCCGGGAAAGCTCCGGCGCTGATCTACCACGACCTCAACCTGGTGGAGCGCGTGCTCCGCGACCAGGTCACGCAGAACTTTTCGCACATCTGGGTGGACAACGAAGCCGAGTACGAGCGCGTGCTGCGCTTCATCGGCCGCTTCCAGCCGTCGCTGGTGAAGCGGGTGAAGCTCTACACCAAGGACGCGCCGCTGTTCGAAGCTTTCAATATCCAGGAAGAGATCAACAAGGCGCTGAAGTCGAAGGTGTGGCTGAAGTCCGGCGGATACATCGTCATCAACCAGACCGAGGCGCTCGTCGCCATCGACGTGAACACCGGCAAGTACGTTGGCAAGACCGGGCGGCTCGAAGACACCATCGTCAAGACCAACGTGGACGCGATCAAAGAGATCGTGCGACAGATACGCCTGCGCGACCTGGGCGGCATCATCGTGATCGACTTCATCGACATGGATGAGCGCCGCAACCGGCAGAAAGTGATGCAGGCCCTCGAAGAAGCGCTGCGCTCGGACCGCGCGCCCTCGAAGGTGCTGCAATTCAACGATTTCGGTCTGGTCGCGATCACCCGCAAACGCGTGAAGCAGTCGCTGGAGCGTACGCTGGGACAGCCGTGCGTCTATTGCACCGGCACCGGACTGATCAAGTCGGTGACCACGGTGTGCAACGAGATCTACGTCGAGATGCGCAAGATGGCGAAGACGATGGACAAGTCTGACATCATGCTGCGCGTGAATCCTGAAGTCGGCAAGGCGCTCAAGGGAACGGGCGCGCGCTGGCTGCAGGAGATGGAAGAGCTGACCAAGCGTACGGTGATCGTGAAAACGGACGCCACGCTGCACCAGGAGCAGTTCGACATCCAGTAGCCGTTTGAGCAGCGCCGCATGGCGCAACTTTTTTCCAGCCCGTGGAAGTATCTCTCGGCGGCCGCAACCGTTGCGGCCGCTGTCTTTTTGCTCATCGCGCTGCGCACGCACGTGAACCTCACCACCGTGGCGCTCACGCTGGTGGTGGCCATCCTGCTGTGCGCGCTGTACTGGGGCAGCGGGCCGGCGCTCGCGGCGTCCGTGCTGGCGCTGCTCGCCTTCAACTACTTCTTCATTCCTCCCATCCACACCTGGGTCATCCGCGATCCGGAGAACTGGGTGGCGTTTGTCGCCTTCACCATCACCGCCGTCACCGTGGGGCAACTTTCCTCGCGCGCCCGGCGCAAAGCCGAAGAAGCCGAGGCGCGGCGGCTGGAGATCGAGCGCCTCTATGAAGAGCTGCGTAAGGCCTTTGAACAAGCCAGCGAAGCCGAGACGCTGCGTCGCAGCGAGAGCCTGAAGACCGCTCTGCTCGACGCCGTGACGCATGACCTGCGGACGCCGCTCACTTCCATCAAGGCCGCGGCGACCACGCTGCTGGGAAACCCTGCCGGCAGCGGCAGCAGCATCGACGAAGAAGGCCGGCGCGAACTGCTTTCCGTGATCGACGAGGAGAGCGACCGGCTCAACCGTTTCGTCGAAGAAATGATGGAGCTGGCCCAGATCGAGGGCGGCCACCTGCTGCTGCGGCGCGCGCCCATCGCCGCGGCAGAGATCGTGAACGCGGCGCTCGACCGCGCGGCGGCGGTACTGGCGCCGCATCCCGTGGAAGTGGCCATCGCAGACCGGCTGCCGCTGCTGCAGGTGGACGCGGCGTCGATCGCCGCGGTCGTCTTCGAGCTGCTCGAGAACGCGGCGCGCTACTCGCCCGTGGGCGCTCCCATCACGGTCCGGGCCCGCGCGAAAGGCGACGAGGTCGAGATCGCGGTCGAGGACAAGGGCGCGGGCATCGCCCCGGAATATCGTGAGCGCGTGTTCGAGAAGTTCTTTCGCGCGCCGCATCCGCCGGGAGACAAGCAAGGTTTCGGTGTAGGCTTGGCCATCGCGCGCGGCATCGTGGAAGCGCACGGCGGCAAGATCACGGTGGAGAGCAATCGCGAGCGCGGCAGCGTGTTGCGGTTCACGGTGCCGTGCGAGCGCGCCGCGAACGAACGCACTGCGAGCGCCCAGGTCCAGTCATGAACGAACACAAGCCGCGCATCCTGGTGGTCGACGACGAACCGCAGATACTGCGCGTGCTGCGCCGCGGTCTCGAGGGCCAGGGCTTCGAAGTGGCGACGGCGCCGGACGCCGAGAGCGGGCTCGACATCTTCAAAGCGTCCGCATTCAACCTGATCGTGACCGACCTGCGGCTGCCCGGGCTCGGCGGCACGGAGCTGTGCGGCCGTGTGCGGCAGAGCTCGACCGTGCCCATCATCGTGCTTTCGGTGAAGGGCGACGAGACGACCAAGGTGCAGGCCTTTGACGCCGGCGCCGACGATTACGTCACCAAACCATTCGGCATCGAGGAACTGCTGGCGCGCATCCGCGCGCTGATGCGGCGCTCGGCGGCGGCGCCCGCGAGCCTGCAGGCGCCGCTCGAGGTCGGCGACTTCCGCGTGGAGCCGGACCAGCGGCGCATCAGCGTCCGCGAACGCGAGGTCCACCTCACGCCGAAGGAATACGAACTGCTCACGTTCCTGATCTCGAACCATGGCCGTGTGCTCACCCACCGCGCCATCCTCACGGCAGTGTGGGGCGCGAACTCGAGCGAGCAATCGGAATATCTGCGCGTGTTCGTGGGGCAGTTGCGGAAGAAGATTGAGAAAGACCCGCGCAATCCCAAGCATCTGCTGACCGAGCCGTGGATCGGATACCGCTTCGACCCAGTTGCGTGATGGCCCCCGGGATACTCTCCCCCTCCCCTCCCTAAGTCCGGTCTTTTAGGTTCAGCTACTTAGCCGGCGAGATCCCGGTTAATCCCGGTTCGAATCCCGGTTCTACCCACGGGATTGCGATACCCACCCCCTCTCCCCTCCCCCCATCGCGGTCTTTCAGAATGAGGGGCTTAGCGAGGGCGGGCACCTAAGTCTTTTAGACAACCCAATGTAGGGGCAAAGTCTTGATTTGAAAGAACTAAGCTACCGGCGGGTTGGAGACACACTCCGCCATATTCAGTATGACAGATTGGGTAGGGCAATCTGGCCATTTATCTGAAAACTCTATTTGGAATGGATGGAGAGAGTTAGGGGGAAATCGGAAGAAAGAGGGGCTTGACAGGATTTTTCGTAAGGATTCTGCCTCCCACCCTTTGCTCCGCGGTGAAGCTGCTCCGCAAAGGATGGGCCACCCACAGTTAGGGTGGGCCACCCGCCCCACCTACCTATCGTGAGTGAATGTTCGGGTAATACAAGCCTATGCCATGAAGATGCTGCCAGATGAGATGGAGACTGCCCAAAATACAAATCCCAAAGAATATCCTTGCGAACACGACCATTAACCGCTGCTCCCTTGCAGCGACGCCGGTCATTCTCGCCAGCATCGGCGCAACAGCCACCGCTGCGACCATGGCCACAAGTCCTGCAAGATCAATCCCGATCGTCGGGTTCATGTTCTAACTCGGCCCTTTCTTGCACGTCATGACTGTCGTATTCGTGGATTGGACAGTGAAAGCAACGCCGATGCCAGGTCCAATCTTGTTCACGCCTGCTGTGTAGGTTCCATTATCTGCTACGCTCACACTAAAGCCCATACCCCACATGCCCCAGCCGATGTTAAACGTGAAAGTGTCGAAGGCACCCCGGTTCTGACCAGGGGTGCCGTTTGAAACGGAGGCACTTGCACCCGCGCCAAAGTACGCTCCGAAGACTGCTGGTTTGATTCCGGGTACTAGAGAAACTGTATCGCCATTCGCAGCCCTCCCTGAAGCGCCGTTCGAGGTGTAGGTCGCCGTTGTGCCGTCAGAGGAGGCCATTGCACCCCCGCCCCCGCTCGCGCTCGAACCCGTATTAGCCGTTCCGGCCGCGGCAGTAGCTTCGTATCCGACCGCGACAGTCCGTGGCACCGCGCTAGATGGAGGCCCTTCGGTTGCAGCGCAGGGGTTAACAAATGAGCAGGGCGAGAGCTTGTGATTTCCTCTTGCTTCGCACTCCGTAATCCACCTGTTGCCTACATCGCACGTGTTCCCTGCATAAGTGTTGTCGATGTACACGAGAAAGCAGGTGCCTGGCGGCGGGGGCGACTGGGTTCCACCATTTGGATCCGGTGGTGGTGGCGGCGTCGGGCACCCGCCGGGAGGCGGGTCATCTGGATAGCACGTCAGGCCGAGCGCGTCTATGTGATTGATGGGATCCGCTATCACATACGCGTATCGGTTTAGTGATTGGGGCGCGTCCAAACCCCCGGCCAGTATGTCGGGGGTGACGAAGCGACCTAACCGCGGTGCGTAATAACGATAGTTCGCATAGTCCAACGCGCTCTCGCTGTCGCGCTCGTAGGTAGTGAACTTCTGCCGCGAGGCGGCACCAGTCTCGTACCACGTCTCGCCGTAGGGGAAGTGGCCGAAGGTGCGGACTGTTCCTCCGGACGCGTTGGTCTCGACGCGCGACGATAGGTGGTCGGGGTGGCGATAGGTCGGCGTGCCGCTGGAATCGAGTGAGGCAAGCAGGGAGTCGCCGGCGTAGACGTATTCCTGCGAGAGCGCTGGCGTTGAGCCCGTGTACTCGGCGACGACCTTGAAGCCGGAGAAGACGTAGGTCGTCGGTGCGTTCGAGCCGACGGTCTTCTTGATGCGCAGCCCATCAGTTCCGAATACGTAGGCCGTTGAAATTGACCCAGTGTTAAAGGTGACCAACCGGTTCTCGGCGTCGTAGGTGTAGGAGTTCGAGCCGTCGTTGGTGAGATTACCGGCGGAGTCATAGGTGTAGCCGCTGGTGGTGATGCGGTTGCTAGTGGCGCTGACTGTGAGGTTGGGAGATGAGGGCGTGGAGTAGGGCGCGTTGAGCAAGCCGCCGGTGAGGTTCTGTTGGGTCATGTTGCCGAAGCGGTCGTAGCTCCACTCCTGCCGCCAGGTGCCGTTCGCGGTGAGGTCGGAAGTGAAGGCTTTCTTGATGCGATACCAGGCGTCGTACTCGTAGTTCTGCGTCTTGGTGGTGTCTTCGGTGCCGCCGGGCTGCCAGGTGATCTTCTGGATCTGTCCGTTGTTCACGGTGTTGCCGCCCACGCTCTGATTGTAGCTGTAGGCGAGGTTGAGCAGATCGGTCGAGCCGTTCGCGTAGCGAATGGAGGCGAGCTGCATGTGGTCGTTGTAAGTGAAGTTGGCGCTGACGCCGTTGCCGTAGGCAAAGTGGAGGAGCTGGCCGGCGGGGTTGTAATCGGACCCACCGACGGTGAGGTAGGTGCGGGAACCGTCGGAGATCTGGTTGGCTCGGCCGATGGCGTCGTAGGCGGTAGCGACGGCGCGGGTGGAAGGATAGGTCAGCGTGGTGAGCGCGCTGACGCTGTTGTAGGCGTAGCCCACGGTGTAGGTGTTCGAGCCGATGGTCTTGGCGACGGAGATGATGCGACCGAGAGCGTCGTAGCTGTAGCTATCGGATTCGCTGGTGTTGTTGGCGGTGATGAGGCGTCCGTTGTTGTTGCTGCTGGAGCTGGTGCCGTAGGTGTAGCTCAGGCTGTTGGTCGCCGCTGCCGTGGTGCCGGTTGTGCTGTAAGCGATGGAGGAGATGCGGTTCGAGGTGTCGTAGCCGTAGGTGGTGACGACGTTGCGCGGGTCGGTGCGCTGGTAGACGGCGCTGAAATCGGTGTAGGTGTATGTGGTCGCTACTCCGTTGCTCTCGGCGGGCGTGGCCGAGGTGAGGCGGCCGAGGGAGTCGTAGACGAAGGTGCGGGTCTGCGCGCTGAGTCCGGGGGCCGCGCCTTGATTCACCTGAAGCAGATCGTTCAGTTGGTCGTAGCTGTAGGTGGTGACCATAGGGGAGGCTAGGGTGTTGGTGCCGGGGGAGGCGTCGACGCCGCCGGTGAGGGTGGTCCCGGAGTTGTAGGTGGTGTAGCCCGTGCCGGTGACGCTGGAGCTGAGCGTGTAGTTCGTGCTGGCGGCCGCCGTCTTGGCGGTGAAATAGACAGTGGACCCCGAAGCGACGGCATATACGCTCGAAGTGCCATCCGCGGTGAAGGCGGAGGCGATGCCCGAAGCGACCGTGCCTTCGAGTGTGGTGCCAGTGTAGCTAGTGGTCTTCGCGAGGCCGTTCACAGTCATGGTGACGTTGCCGCTGCCCGTTCCGACCCTTACGACAGTGACAAAGCCCCGCCCGGCCGCGCCGTCGCCGAATCCAGGCTCGTCCACTTCGACCAACCTGCCGGCTGCATCGCTGAAGCTGCGGCGCGCCTTGCCGGCGGGGTCTGTAGCGGTGCTGGAGTTGCCGCTGTAGGAATACGTGTACGCGCCGACGCTGCCGGGCGGAGTGACGGAAGTGAGGCGATTGTAGCCGTCGTAGGCGCGTGAGGTATAGACCGGTGAATCGCCGGAGGCGCGTGGGTTGCTGACCTGATAGAGCCTTCCCGCGCTGTCATAGGTGTAGTCGGTGAGCGAAAGGGCGGTGCCGGAGTTGCGCAGCTGGCTCTGGACGGTGCGGCCGAGACCGTCTGTAATCGTCTTCTGCTCGGCGCTGTTGCCGGTGTTCGTAACCAGTACGGACGGCTGGGCGGAGGAATCGTCGTAGGTGACGGTCGCGACGGCGCCGGGAGAGGGCGGTGTGGAAGTAGAAATCCGGTCAACGGAATCGTAGGTCAGAGTGGTGGTCTTGCTGTTCTCGTCGGTCGAAGTGAGGACGAGGCCGCTGGCGAAGTCGTAAGTCGCGGAAGTAATGAGCTGGCTGCCGGAGGGCCCGCGCTTGACTTGGTCGGGGTACGCGTATTGGGTGGTCGACGAGTAAACCCACTCTAGCTTGGAGCAGCAATCAGCGTCCGCGGAGATCAGATTACCAAGGGTGTCGTAGGAGAAACTACGGCTGATGCCGCCCGTTCCCGCCGAGGCGTTGGCATAACGTGTGATGCTACTGACGTTGCCGCGCGTGGTGAGGCCGGAGCCGTAGTTGGTGTCGTCGTGATGGGAGGCGCCGGTAACGGAGCTCAGCGGTCCACCGTCGTAGGTGAAGTCGGTGCGCGCGACGAGCGAGCCCACGATGGTACAAACACCAAACGCGAGCGAGCCGCCCTGATAGACCTTCACCGACGAGGGGCGATCGAGGATGTGCTTAGTCGTGTAGGCGCTCGTGCTGAGGTAGCTGGTGGCGGCATAGCGGAGGCGGGGGAAACCGAAGTCATACTCGGCAACACCGAGGATGTTGCCATTGGTGTCGTAACAAAACTCGGTCTTGGCGAGCTGGTTGGTATCGTTCAACCGGGTGAACACCTGGGCCAGTTTTGGATTTCGGTTGGAACCGTCGGCGTCCCAGACGTTCGTGGTCGTCCGCAAAACAACGTCGGACGAGTCCCTGACCTCCACCTTGGTGACGAGACCGTCTTGCCAGCCGCCCGCGGTGTAGAGCGTGGAAACACTCTTAACGCCGCCGGGGTCGGTAATGGTGTACGTAGCCACCTTATTGCCGGCAGTCTTGGCTACGGTGTGGGTGGTGACGTAGGAACTGGCGCCATCGCTGACGGTCTGCTGGGTGAAGCCGGGAGCGTCGGTCAGAGCGGTGGTCGCGGCGGGAATGTTGTAACTGGTGGAGCTGCGCAAAGCCGCGCTGGAACTCTTGGACTGGATCTCGTTGATGACGCCCCAGTCACCGTAGACGAAGTTTACGAACGTGCTGTTGGCATAGATGAGGCCGCTGAGGACGGTGAGCGTGGCGTTGTTGTTCGGGCTGTTGACCGCGGTGATGCCGCTGGCGAAGTTGTATTTGAAGGTGTAGCTGGTATTCCAATTGAAAACCGCGTAGACCTTCGTGCCCTGCGTGATGCTGTAGAGGGTAGCGTTGGCGTTGTAAGTGAAGGTGACGACGCGGCCAAGCGTGTCTGTGATGGTGGAGATGTTCTGCTCGTCGTTCACGTTGCTGACGTGGGTGACGTAAGCGATGGAGATGTAGTTTCCGTTGGTGTCCGTGATCTTGGTCGGGCGGAGGAAGTCGTTCGAAGTTGGGAAGACCTCATACAGCACCTGAACTCCGTTGCGATAGCGCAGGACTTTAGTCGTGGAATTGAAATCGATGTTCGAGGAATCGGTCGTGATGTACGTCGGAGAGGTGCTGAGGACCAGTTCCCGCTTGGAGCCGTCTGACTCGGTGAGGACGTACTGCGTGCCGTTCTTCTCGATGTAGCCGAAGCCCAGACGGAAGCCGTAGCTGGGAAAATCCAGGTCGGTGTTGAAGGTGGCGGTGCCGTTGACGTTGTCCACGTCCCAGATGCGGCTATTGTAGTAGAGCGTGAGATTCAGATTGAGTCCGTTGCGGCCGGGCAGCGAAAGAATGGGCGCGGCGTAGTTGTAGCTGGCACTGGCAAGGGTGAGGGGCCCGACGTCACCGGTCGGTATGGGAGTGTGGATGGGGTGGCGACCGCGATGGTTCTGTGGGGTGGTCCGGGCAAGGAAGGCCCCTGCATAGGTCGTGTCTGTGGGATCAGGTTCGCAGGCTGGATTGCAAACGATGGCGAAAGAGGCGGTGGCGGAGACGAGCAAGGACACGACGACGACTAGGTGCGCACAGCGGCTCATGAGCAATCTCCGAGCGTTTCGAGATTGTGGCCGAGACGCTGTGGCGGACAGCGCGGTAAAGTTGCCGAAAGGATAGTCCGCGGGCGGGGGAAGTCGAGCGCAAACCCCTTACATTCTGGCACCGGCGGGCCCGGCGCGGAGCCGTAACCCACACCTAACTCCGGCTGTGCTGTCTTAGTAACTCCTCAGGCAATTTTCTGCATCATCTGCATTAACACCACAGTATCTTGTGGTTGTCGCCAACAGTGACCGCAAGATAGGCCATTTTCACTCGGAAGTACAGCGGCCAAAATCCTAAAAAACCGGAAGAAACCGGAAGAAAACCAACAACTCTGCTTGACACTCAGGGGAGTAACGCTGCTATAACTCGCGCACTGCAGTCTTCCCCCCGAGAAAGCAGA
The DNA here is from genome assembly GCA_016185395.1 of Candidatus Korobacter versatilis. Taxonomy (GTDB): domain Bacteria; phylum Acidobacteriota; class Terriglobia; order Terriglobales; family Acidobacteriaceae; genus JACPNR01. Next base: position 149,425 of record JACPNR010000009.1, on the reverse strand, counting down.
GGATTTCCTCCTCACGGCCCGGTAATGCCATGCCCGCTAGTGGCGGGTGCGACAACTGTGTGAAAGGGCTAGGTATTTATGGCGGACTCACGTGAAGTGATGAACATCCGGCAGGCGTCCCAGTATTTAGGGGTGAGCCCGGACACGCTTTACAAGTACGTATACGAGGAAAAGATTCCTGCCTTCAAGCTCGGGAACCGCTGGAAGTTCAAGAAGACGATCCTGGACTCCTGGATGGAACGCAAGAGCATGGTCGGTGAAGGCCGCGGGAAAAAGAGACCAAAAGCCGCGCGCGTGGCGGCGGGTCACTAGAGGCGAAAGCTTATGGGTTTATTCGGCGGAGCAAAGACGATCGTAGGCCTGGACATCGGCTCCAGTTCGATCAAAGCGGTCGAACTGCGGAAGACGAAGGGTGAGATCCAGGTCGCGCACATTGGCCTCGAGCCACTGGCCTCAGACATCGTGGTGGACTCCATGATCGTGGACTCGGGCTCGGTCTCGAGCGCGATCGGCAAGATCTTCACCACCGCGGGGATCAAGACGAAGTCGGTCGCGACCTCGGTGAGCGGTCACTCGGTGATCGTGAAGAAGATCTCGGTGTCGCCGCAGAGCGACGAAGAGCTGGCGGCCTCGATCCAGACGGAGGCGGCGCAGCACATCCCGTTCGACATCGCCGACGTGAACATCGACTACCAGATCCTGAACCCGGATGAGGGCGGTCCGCAGATGGACGTGCTGCTGGTGGCGGTGAAGAAAGACAAGATCCTGAACTACACGAACGTTCTGTCACTGGCGGGCAAAGCGCCCTCGGTGGTGGACATCGACGCGTTCGCGCTGCAGAACTGCTACGAGTACAACTACGAACCCGCGCCGGGTGCGACCGTGGCGCTGCTCAACCTGGGCGCGAGCGTGATGAACATCAACATCGTGAAAGGCACCACGCCGCTGTTCACCCGCGACGTGTCGGTGGGCGGCAACCAGTACACCGATTCCCTGCAGAAGGAGCTCGACCTGAGCTTCGACGACGCGGAAGCGCTCAAGCTGGGCAAGAAGGTGGGCACGGTGAGCGAAGACGCGAAGATGCCCATCCTGCAGCAGGTGACCGAGATCATCGTGCTCGAGATCCAGAAGACGTTCGACTTCTTCCGCGCCACGGCGGCGGGAGAGCACATCGAGCGCATCTACCTGGCCGGCGGTTCGTCGCGCGTGCCCGGGCTGCTCGAGGGACTGCGGCAGGAGTTCTCGCTGCCGGTCGAGCTGCTGAACCCGTTCCAGAAGATCGGTTATCCGGCGAACGCCGCTGAAGCCGAACTGATAGACCAGAATGCCGGACAGCTTGCAGTCGCGGTGGGCCTGGCGTTGAGGAGCTTCCCGTTATGATCCAGATCAACCTACTTGGACTCCCGAAACCGAAGAAGGGCAAGCGGGCAGCGGCAGCGTCCGTTTCCGGCGATGGGCCGAATCCGGCCATCGTGATCATGCTCGCCTTCCTGCTCGCCGCCGGCGGCCTGTTTGGCTGGTACATGAAGATCGGCGCCGAGAAGAAGCGCATCGAGAAAGACATGCTCGCGGCGCAGAAGGAATCGCAGGAGCTGGCGCTGGCCAAGTCGAAGTACGACGAGCGCGAAGCGCAGCGCAAGATCTTCGAGCAGCGGGTGAAGGTGATCGAGGACCTGCGCGCGAAGGCTTCCGGTCCGGTGGAGCTGCTGGCGATGATCGGCGACACCATCAACGGCACCGAGGGCGTGTGGCTCTCGACGCTCAAGGAAGACGGCCGCAACATCAACATCGACGGCTCGGCGCTGAGCGTGCACCAGGTAGCGTCGTTGATGAAGAACCTGCAAAGCACGGGCTACTTCCGCACGGTCGAGTTGAAAGAGACGCAGCAGGACCCGCAAGTGAAAGACATGCAGCAGTTCAACTTCACGCTGGTCTGCGAAAAGATCGACAAATCGCAGCCCCAGACGGCAGCCGGCGCGGCGCCGGCTGAGAAGAAACTGTAGGGACGGTATATATGGCTAGCTTCAGAGAAATGTCGCTACCGATGCAGCTGGTGGCCGGGTTCGTGGTGGCAGTCCTAGTACTGGGCGTCGGCTACTACCTGGTGCTGAAACCGATGATCGAAGAGAACGCGACGGCGCAGTCGGCGCTGGACAAGCAGAAGGCGCAGAACGAGAGCCTGCGCATCTTCAAGGCGAAGCTGCCGGAGCTCGAAGCCAACATCGCGAGCTTGAAGCAGCAGCTCGAGATCCAGAAGAAGATCGTCCCCGACGAGAAGGAAGCCGACCAGTTCATGCACATGATGCAGGACACGGCGCAGGCCGCGGGCGTGGAAGTGCGCCGCTATACGGCGAAGGGCGTGAACACGCACGACTTCTACAGCGAACTGCCGTTCGAGCTCGACATCGACGGTCCGTATTACTCGGTGCTGAACTTCTTCGAGCGCACGTCGAAGCTGGAGCGCATCATCAACATCTCCGGCATGAAGATGGCGACGCCGAAGCGTTCGAGCGACGCGGGCGTGAAGGCGAAGTACGAGTATTCGCCGGATGAGTCGGTGCTCGCGGGCATCACCGCGACCACGTTCTTCTCCCACGAACCGCCGCCGCCGGCAGCAGCGCCCGGCAAAGGCGCGGCGCCGGCCGCGGGAACTCCGGTGAAGAAGTAACGAGAGACTTTTAGTAACACCAGGGTGACAGTTATGAAGGCGATTGCAAGCATCTCGACGATGGTCCTGGCGGCCGGAATGGCCGCGGGGCAGGCGTATCCGGCGATGGCATCCGGTCAGCAGGCGTATCCGCCGGCGAAAGCGGCGGCGCCCGCTTCGCAGAGCACCGCGACGAAGACGGCGGCGGCGAAACCAGCGACCAAGCCGGCAACGAAACCGGCCGCGAAGCCTGCCAGCCAGCCCGCGACGGCAAAGGCTGCCCCGGCCACGAAGCCGGCGCCCACGAAGACCGAGTTGTCTAAGGGCAAGCGCGATCCGTTCATCAGCCCGGTGGTGGTGCGCATGGGCGCGGCGGCGGGCACAAGCTGCACCACCGGCAAACGCTGCCTGATCATCGACCAGTTGACGGTCCAGGGCGTGGTGTGCAACCGCATCGATACCGATACGCAGCCCCATTCGTGCAAGGGCTGGATCGCGGTCATCGGCAATCCGGCGAAGAAGGTCTACTACCTGCGCGAGAACGACGCACTGTTCGACGGCTTCGTGAAGCGCATTGCGGGAGACTCGGTGGTCTTCCAGCAGAACATCGTCGACGCGCTGGGGAAACAGGCCACGCGCGAAGTGGTGAAGCGCATCTCGCCGTCGGCGTAGAAGAGTTTTGCAAGGCCGCCGGAGCGGTAAGGCCGGCGGGCAACAGAAGCACACAATTCGGGCCGAACCGCAGTCAGGGCTAATTCTTAAGCGGCAGGAATGTCGCGCGTGAAGGTGGCTAACGCCAGCTTCGCGAGGAGAGATAAGATGAGGCTAAAGCAACTGCTGGGTATTTTACTGCTGTGCGTCGTGTGCGCCACGACGGCGGCAGCCGCTGGTTCCACCATGACGGACGTGTCGGTCGCCACCCAGGGCGCCACGACTACCGTCACCATCCGTGCGAACGGCGCGTTCACACACACCGAGTACCGTCCCTCGGACAGCCTGCTGCTGGTCGACCTGGCAGGGGTGTCTGCGGCGAAGCTCGACGGACGTTTGCAAAAAGTGCAGACGGCCGGCGTCACTTCGTACCGCGTGATGGGGTACAGGGGCGTGGGTGGCGCGGACGTGGCACGCCTGGAGATCACGCTGGCCCCCGGGGCAGCAGTGAGCTTTAGCGAGGGCACCGACCAGTTGGTGGTCCGCGTGGACGCGGGCGACCATTCGTATGGTCCCGCGGAGGCGGCGAACCACGCTGCCATCGAGACGGTAAAGAGCCAGGCGCAGGCTGAACCGTCCGCGACGGTCACGAAGACCGCCGTCAACCACACTTCCGAGACGAAGACCGCGAAGCCGGTCACCATACGCACCGTGGGCGTGACCCGCCACAACGGCGCGCTCGCGGTCGAGATCGTCGCGAGCGGTGCGATCCAGCCCAAGGCGATGAAGCTGACGAAACCGGACCGCGTCGTGATCGACCTTCCCAATGCCATCCCGGCAGGCAAGGGCCGCGACCTGGCGGTGGACTCGGGCGACATCAAGGGCGTGCGCTATGCGCGCTTCCAGATGGATCCCCCGGTCACGCGCGTGGTCGTGGACCTGAAGTCCGCGCAGGACTTCCAGCTCACGCCGGCGGGCAACAAGCTCATGCTGACGTTCGCTCCGGCCGCGGCAGCGAAGCCGGCGGCAGCGCCAACCAGCGCTCCCGTGGCCGAGACGGTCGCTAAGACGGAGGCGAAGGCGGCCGAGACCGTTGCGGCGGAGACCCCAGTGAAAGCTGCCGCTCCGGCGGCGGACAAGGCGCCCGCGTTCGTGGCCCTGAACCTCGACGGCTCGAGCGACGAGACGCGTCCGGCGGCGCGCGCGAGCCAGGCGGCCGCGAAGTTCACGCCGGTGAGCGACGAGAACCCCTCGGGCGCACCGACGACGGCGTCGTTGAAGGTGGGCCCGGCGGTCAACATGTCGGCGATGCAGGCGGCCAATCCGCCGCAGATGCCGTCGACTGGTCCGCAGAACTGCTCGCGCACGCGCTACACCGGCGAGCCCGTCTCGGTGAACCTGAAAGACGTTGACCTGAAGGACTTCTTCCGCCTGATCCACGAGATCAGCGGCCTGAACATCGTGCTTGACCCGAACGTGAAGGGATCGGTGACGCTGGTGCTCGATGAAGTGCCGTGGGACCAGGCGCTGAACATCGTGCTCAAGAACAACGGCCTCGAGTGCGAACTCGATGGCAACGTGTTGCGCATCGCGACGCTCGACACCCTGAAGAAGGAGGCCGACGCGCAGCGCGCGCAGCGTGAAGCCAAGGCGCTGGCCGTACCGAAGGTCACGCAGACAATCTTCCTGAGCTATGCGCACTCGGCCGACCTGGTCACGACCATCAAGAAGTTCCTCTCACCGCGCGGCGAAGTCATCGCTGATCCGCGCTTGAACGCGCTCATCATCGAAGACATCCCCAGCTACCTGCCGCCGGTGAACGCGCTCATCAAGCAGCTCGACTTCAAGACGCAAGAGGTCGAGGTGAGCGCCCGCGTGGTGGCGGCGACCCGCAACTTCGCGCGTGAGTTCGGCATGCAGATCGGCTTCGGCTTCGGCAACAGCGTGAGCGCTGTTGGCGGCGCCGGCGCCGTCGGCAACAGCCCGATCCAGAACGCGGTCCCGACAGCTCCGCAATACATCCAGAGCGGAACGAACTCGATACCGCTGTTCAGCAACCTGCCGGTAAGCTCTCCGACGTCGCCGGCGAGCAGCGGCCTCTCGTTCACCAACGCGACCAACCTGTACCGCATCGACGCCATCCTGACGATGGCGGAATCGCGCGGGTTGATCAAGATCCTGTCGCGTCCGAACGTGGCCACGCAGGACAACATCCCGGCGCTGATCGAGCAGGGCGTCAAGGTGCCGGTGGTGACGCAAGCCCAGTTGGGCGGCCCGTCGACCACGCAGTACGTGGACGCGCTGCTGCGGCTCCGCGTGACCCCGCAGATCACGCGCGAGAACACCATCTTCCTCAACATCGAGGTGGAGAACACCACGCCGGACTTCAGCCGTTCGGTGAACGGTTCGCCGCCCTCCCTGTTGACGCAGCACGTGAAGACGGAGGTGCTGGTCACCGACGGCGGCACCATCATGCTGGGCGGTGTGATCCGCACCACCAACTCGCTCTCGGTGAAGCAGGTGCCGGTGCTGGGGAGCATCCCGATCCTCGGCTACCTGTTCAAGAACCGCGCCGTCTCCTCGGAAACGCAGGAACTGCTGTTCTTCATCACGCCGAAGATCATCCAGACATAGCGGCTTAACGCAGCACCCAACCCAGAGCCCCCGCCAACCAGCGGGGGCTTTTTATTTGCCGCAGCGGCTTGACGATTGACGCGCGGCGCTTCTCCGTGTCGAATCAACGGACCGGAGGAGGCTCCTATGAAGCGCACTGCGGCCCTGGCATTCGTGCTTTTACCGGCGGTGTTCGCGTGGGCAGGAACGGCTGAGACCAGGAAGACGACCGTGGTGGTGAGGGTGGCCGCGAACGACGGCAAGCTGCTCGACGACAACGTTGGTGGGGCGCGCGTCCGCATCAGCGACGCCCGCTCCGGCAAGCTGCTGGCCGAGGGGCTGCAGCAGGGAAACTCCGGTGATACTCAGAAGATCATGACTCAGCCTCACGTCCGTGGCGCGGCGCTCTTCGACACGCCGGGCGCTGCAGCCTTCCGCACCGAGCTGGCGCTCGAGCGGCCCACGCTGGTCCGCATCAGCGCTACCGGACCCCTCAAGTACCCGGGCTCAGCGCGTACCGCCGAGAAGCTGCTGCTGGTCGTGCCCGGAAGCGATGCCGCCGGCGACGGCATTGTGCTGCAGGTCGACGGACTCATCGTCGCCATCGAAGAGACCCACGTGGCCGCCGGGAAGATGGACCTGAGAGCCCACGTCGCCATGATGTGCGGCTGCCCCATCACGCCGGGCGGCGTTTGGGACGCGGGCACGTTCACCATCGTGGCCGAGGTTTGGCGCGGCAAAGAGAAGGTAAAGTCCCAGGCCATGAACTACGGCGGCATCGCCAGCACCTTCCACGTCTCTTTCGATGGTCTCACGCGTGGCAAGTACACCGTGCGCGTGGTGGCCGCGAGCGCGAACGGCGTGAACGCCGGCCAGGACGCGCGCGGGCTCCACGTAGACTGAAAACGCATGGACTATCAGGCGAGAGTACACAAGCTTGCGGAGAGGTTGCGGGGGAAGCGCGGTGTCGACGCTCTTCTGGTCACGCACCTGCCGAACGTACGTTATCTCTGCGGGTTCACCGGCTCCGCCGGCGTGCTCGCGCTCGCCGATGGCGGCGGCCATTCATTTGCAACCCAGGCCGCGCTTTTTACCGACGGACGCTACACCACGCAGGCCAGGGAAGAGGTGAGTGGCGCAAGGGTCGTGGTGGGGAAGCGCAACCCGCTGCTCGAAGCTTCGGCGTGGTTGAAGCAGCAGCGCGCGCGGCGGGTCGGGTTCGAGGCCGAGCATATGTCGTTTGCAACGCAGCGGCACATTGCTGCCGCGCTCGCGAAGCCGGCGAAGCTGGTTCCCACTTCGGGCCTGGTCGAGCGGCTGCGGATGATCAAGGAGCGCGAGGAGATCGAGCAGATACGCGCGGCGGTCTTGTTGGCGTCGGGATTGTTCGACCGCGTGCTGCGGACGATACGTCCGGGAGTGCGGGAAGCGGACGTCGCCGCGGAGCTGGAGCACGCGGCGCGGCGTGACGGCGCGGAAGGAATGTCATTCGAGACCATCGTGGCGTCGGGATCAAGGTCGGCGCTGCCGCACGGCAAGGCTTCCGCGCAACCCATTCAGGCGAATGGATTTGTCATCCTCGACTTCGGTGTTATACTCGCCGGTTATTGCTCGGATATGACCCGCACTGTGTGCATGGGTTCGCCGAGCAAGCGGCAAGCCGAGCTCTACGCTGCCGTGCTGGGGGCCCAAGAAGCGGCAATAGCAAGGGTGAGTCCGGGGCGGACGGTTGCCGAAGTGGACCAAGCAGCCCGTTCTAGACTACAAAAAGCGGGCTTGGGACGTTACTTTACCCACTCTACAGGCCACGGAGTGGGACTTGAGATTCACGAACCTCCGCGCATCGCCAAAGGGCAGGCGGAGAAGCTAGTGCCCGGCATGGTCATCACGATCGAGCCGGGCGTATACCTGCCGGGAGAGGGCGGGGTCCGCATCGAGGACATGGTTGTGGTGACCCAGAGCGGGTGCGAGGTGCTCACCCCCACCACCAAGGAACTGATCGCGCTCGAGTAGGCTGTTCCAGGCGTTGGAAGTCGTGCCCTTACACGCATGAATCAAAAAGAGCTCAAGGAACTCATCGAGTTCCTGATCGAGAAAGACATTGCCGAGTTCGAACTCGAACGCGGCGACGTGAAGGTGCGCGTGAAGCGCGCCGGCGAGCAGACGGTGGTGTCGGCGCCGCCGCACATGGCGTTCACGCATCATGCTCCGGCGCCGCCGCCGGAAGCAGTCGCCTCGCCCGCGCCGCTCACCACCACCCAGAAAGCCGCCGCCATGGCGGATGAAGGCCTGCACATCGTGAAGTCGCCCATCGTGGGCACGTACTACGAGTCACCCTCGCCGGGCTCGCCGCCGTTCGTGAAGGTAGGCGATTCGGTCGAGGCCGGCGAAGCGCTCTGCATCATCGAAGCAATGAAGCTGATGAACGAGATCGAATCGGACGTGGCCGGTGAGGTCGTGAAGAAGCTCGCCGCCAACGGCCAGCCGGTCGAGTACGGCCAGCCGCTGTTCGCCATCCGGCAGAAGTAGTCCCCGCAATCCCATGCTGAAGAAGGTCCTCATCGCCAACCGTGGAGAGATCGCCCTGCGGGTGATCTGCGCCTGCAAGGAGCTCGGCATCCGCACGGTCGCGGTCTACAGCGAGGCCGACCGCAATTCTCTGCACGTGCGCTTTGCCGACGAAGCCATCTGCATCGGCCCCCCGCGTTCCGCCGATAGCTATCTGAACGTTCCGGCGGTGATCAGCGCGGCCGAACTGTCGAACGTGGACGCCATCCATCCCGGCTACGGCCTGCTGAGCGAGAATGCGAACTTTGCCGAAGTATGCGAGACCTCGCACATCAAGTTCATCGGGCCGCCGCCGGCGGTCACTCGCTTGATGGGCGAAAAAGAAAAAGCCCGCATGACGATGAAGAAGGCGGGCGTGCCCATCCTGCCCGGGTCCGACGGCGTGGTGGAGAATGAAGCCGAAGCGCTGGAGTGGGCGCGGCAGATCGGGTTCCCGGTGATCATCAAGGCGTCTGCCGGCGGCGGTGGGCGGGGCATGCGCGTGATCCGTTCAGCCGAAGAGCTGCCGCAGCTGTTCAATGCGGCGCAGTCGGAGGCGGCGGCCGCCTTCGGCAACGGCGACCTCTACATGGAGAAGTTCATCGAGCGGCCGCGCCACATCGAGTTCCAGGTGCTCGCCGACCAGCATGGACACGTCATCAGCCTGGGCGAGCGCGAGTGCTCCATCCAGCGGCGGCACCAGAAGCTGCTCGAGGAAGCGCCCTCCACGCAGATGACGCCGCAACTGCGCAAAGAGATCGGCGACCGCTTGGTGAAGTCGCTCACCAACATCGGATACCAGAACGCGGGCACGGTCGAGTTCCTGATGGACGAAGACCGCAAGCTCTACTTCATCGAGATGAACACGCGCATCCAGGTGGAGCATTGCATCACCGAGCTGGTGACGGGGATCGACCTGGTGAAGAGCCAGTTGCTGATCGCCGGCGGCACCAAGCTTTCCGAGATCATCAAGGGGCCCATCGAGATACGCGGGCACGCCATCGAGTGCCGCGTGAACGCCGAGCATCCGGAAAAGTTCACGCCCTCCGCCGGGAAGATCACCGTGTTCCACGTCCCTGGGGGCATGGGCGTGCGCGTGGACACCGCCGCATACGCCGAGGGCGTGATACCGCCGTACTACGATTCGCTGATCGCCAAGCTCATCACCCACGGCAAGGACCGCGACGAGGCCATCGCGCGCATGCAGCGCGCGCTCGACATGTTCATCGTGGAAGGCATCTACACCAGCATCCCGCTGCACAAGAGGATCATCGCCGACCCCGACTTCCACTCCGGCACCTTCGACACCAAGTTCATGGAAAGGTTCATGCCGAAGAAGGAAGACAAGCAGCCGGGGAAAAAGCCGGACGAACCGAAAGAAGCGCAGCCTGCCTGAACCCCTGCATGGGCCGAAACCTCCGACTCCCGCGGCTCTACGCCATCGTTGACGCCGGGATCTTTGCGGCTGAAAAAGATGCCGCGCTCGCCGTCGCCCGCTTTGCGGAAGAGCTGCTTGCCGGTGGGGCTACCCTGATCCAGTATCGGAACAAGACAGGCAATGGCCCGCAGATGCTGTCGCAGGCGCGCGAACTGCGGCGCGTGGTCCCACGAGACGGCGTGGTCCTCATCATGAATGACCGCGCGGACCTGTGCCTCGCGGCCGGGTTCGACGGCGTCCACGTGGGACAGGACGACCTGTCGCCCGCCGGCGCGCGGATGGTGGTTGGTAAGGAGCGCGTGCTCGGACTTTCGACGCACCATCCGGAACAACTCGCCGCCGCCGAGCAAACCGACATAGACTACGTGGCTATCGGGCCGGTGTTCGCGACGTCTACGAAGGAGAATCCGGGCCCGTTGGTCGGACTCGAAGGCGTGCGCCGGGCGCGGGCGGCGACGCGTAAGCCGCTGGTGGCCATCGGCGGCATCACGCGGGCGAAATGCCGGGCGGTGCTCGAGGCCGGCGCGGATTGCGTGGCGGTGGTGAGCGACCTGCGGGAAAACCCGCGAGCCGCCACGGAAGAGTTCCTGCGGATACTGGGAAGATCCTAGCTTTCGAAAAGAGGACTGTGGCGACGAAGACGCAAACTCGCGAGCTCGCGCACGACACCGGGATGGTGAAGGGCATCGGGCTGACCACGGCGACCACGCTGGTGATGGGCTCGATGATCGGCTCGGGCGTGTTCATCGTCTCGGCAGACATCGCGCGCCTGACCGGCTCGCCCGCGCTGCTCATCGCGGCGTGGGTCGTCACCGGATTCATGACCATCTCGGCGGCGCTCGCTTACGGGGAACTCGCGGCGATGATGCCGCATGCCGGTGGACAGTACGTCTACCTGCGCGAGTCGCTCGGGCCGCTCTGGGGCTTCCTCTACGGATGGACCCTGTTCCTGGTGATCCAGACCGGGACCATCGCCGCGGTCGGCGTGGCATTCGGAAAATTCCTGGGCGTCTTCTTTCCTTCGGTCTCGTCGAGCCACTGGCTGCTCGGCCTGCACTGGCACGCCCCGAAAGGATCCATTGGGCCGGTGGAGGTGGGCGGCATGGAGGTGGGACTGAACACCGCGAACCTCGCCGCCATCGTCATCATCGTGTTGCTCACGGTGGTGAACGTGCTGGGCGTGAAGACGGGCGCGATGGTGCAGAACATCTTCACCTTCGCGAAGGCGGCGGCGCTGCTCGGCCTGGTGCTCTTCGGGATCTTTATGGGAGCGAACGCGCCGGCCATCGCGGCCAATTTCGCGAATGGCGCGTTCTGGAAGAATTTCTCCTGGGGCGCCACGTTCCCGGTGACGGTGGGCGCCAGCGGGACGGTGGCTTACGTCGGCATCCTTACCATCATCGCGGTGGCCCAAGTGGGGTCGCTGTTCTCCGCGGACGCTTGGAACAACGTGACCTTCACCGCCGGCGAGATGAAGGACCCGAGGCGCAACCTACCCCTGGCGCTGGCGATCGGCACCGGCACGGTCATCTTCTTATATATCGCGGTGCAGTTCGTCTACCTGCGGATGCTGCCCCTGTCAGGAAGCTCGGCGGCGTCCGTGACCGACCTGCTCGCACGCGGCATCCAGTTCGCTCCGGAAGACCGCGTGGGCACGGCGGTGATGCAGGTGATGTTCGGCGCGTCGGGCGCGGCGCTGATGGCGGCGGCCATCCTCACGTCAACCTTCGGCTGCAATAACGGGCTCATCCTCTCGGGCGCGCGCGTCTACTACGCGATGGCCAAGGACGGATTGTTCTTCCGCTCGGCCGGCGACCTGCACAAGAAGTACAAGACGCCCGCCGTCTCCCTCGCCGTGCAGGCCGTGTGGACCTGCCTGCTCTGCCTCTCGGGCACTTACGGTGACCTGCTGAACTACGTCATCTTCGCGGTGCTGGTGTTCTACATCCTGACCATCGCCGGGCTGTTCGTGCTGCGCGTGAAGCGTCCGGATGCGGAGCGTCCCTACAAGGCATTCGGGTATCCGGTGCTGCCGGCCATTTACATCGCGATGGCGCTGTTCATCGACGTGGTGCTGTTGCTCTACAAACCGCAGTACACCTGGCCGGGTTTGGCCATCGTCTTGTTGGGGATTCCTGTATATTTCCTGTGGTCGCGCAGGTCCTCCGCCCCGGCAGCAGCGCGGGCGTAAACGGGAGAAAGAACCAGGATGGCGGAAGCGAATATCTTCAAACGCAAGTCGCTCGACATGCTGATGGCGGAAGCCTCGGACACGAGCGAGCATGGACTCAAGCGGGCGCTCGGGCCCATCAACCTGATCACGCTCGGCATCGGTGCCATCATCGGCGCCGGCATCTTCGTGCTGACCGGCGAGGCCGCGGCGCAGTACACCGGCCCGGCCATCGTGCTGTCTTACGTGCTCGCGGGCGTGGCCTGCGCGTTCGCGGGATTGTGCTACGCCGAGTTCGCTTCCATGATCCCCATCGCCGGTTCCGCCTACACCTACGGATACGCAACGCTGGGCGAGATCATCGCGTGGGTCATCGGCTGGGACTTGATCCTCGAATACGCGTTTGGCGCGGCCACGGTGGCTTCGGGATGGAGTTCGACCCTGGTCGCCTTCCTGCAGGATTACGGCATTAATATTCCGCCGCAGATATGCGACGTCCCGGGCGCGAAGTGGGCGATGTTCGATGGCCGCTGGTTCCCCGAGTCAGCGCTGAGCATGGACCAACTGGCGCAGGCGACACAGCACGTGACCACAAGCTTCAACCTGGTGGCGTTCCTGGCGATCCTGGCGGTCACCACCATCTTGATCGTGGGCATCAAGGAGTCGGCGAACTTCAACACCGTGGTGGTGTTCATAAAACTCTTCGCCGTGCTTACCTTCATCGCCGTGGCGGGCGCTTTTGTCTTCAAGCATCCCGACATTGCGCGCACCAACTGGGCCACATTCCTGCCGGCCAACGCCGGCAGCTTCGGCTCGTATGGTTGGTCGGGCGTATTGCGGGCCGCCGGAGTGGTGTTCTTCGCTTACATCGGGTTCGACGCAGTCTCCACCGCGGCGCAGGAAGCCAAGAACCCGCAGAAGGACATGCCCATCGGCATCCTCGGCTCGCTGGCCATTTGCACCGTGCTCTACATCGTGGTCTCGGCGCTGCTGACCATGACCGTGCACTACTCGCGCCTGAACATCGGAGCGCCGGTATCGCTGGCCATCCGCGAAACGGGCGTGCGCTGGGGCAGTTACGTGGTGAATGCCGGCGCCCTGGCGGGGCTCTCGACCGTGATGCTGGTCATGATGCTGGGGCAGTCACGCGTGTTCTACTCCATGGCGAAGGACGGATTGCTGTGGAAGTGGGCAAGCGACATTCACCCCAAGTTCCGTACGCCGTGGAAGTCGACGGCCATCGTGGGCATCTGCGTCGCGTTCACCGGCTCGCTCGTCCCCATCGGCGACCTCGGCCAAATGGTCTCCATCGGCACGCTGATGGCGTTCGTCATCGTGTGCGCCGGCGTGTTGGTGATGCGGAAAAAGCGTCCGGACGTCAATCGGCCGTTCCGCACGCCCTGGGTGCCGTTCGTTCCCATCATGGGCATGCTCGTTTCGTTCGCGCTGATGATCGGCCTGAACGGCAAGACGTGGGTCCGGCTCGTGGTGTGGTTGATCATCGGCATGATCATCTACTTCGGCTACGGCATCAAGCACAGCCGGGTGCAGCGCGGGGAAGTGGTGCACGTGGAGAACCCGCCGTCGGGCGATACCTACACGGCGAGCGCGCGAAAGAAACCGTAGCTCTCTCAAGCGGCCAGGCCCGGGGCTTCGGCTCCGGGCCCTGTTTTTTACATCCCGAGCGGAGCGAGGGAGCCCTATAGTAACGATGTCGCTTCATGGGAGACTCTCGCTGCGATAGGGTTTCCTCGTACTTCGTACTCGGAATGTAAAAAGAACTATGCCACTCAAGCCATCACTCCTGCGCCCGCTGCGCAACTTGAAGATCGTGCTGACTCTGCTGGCGGGACTGGCGGTGGCCGGGACGGTCGGCTTCCGCGTGATCGAAGGCTGGCCGTGGCTCGACTGCTTCTACATGGTCGTGACCACGTTCACGACCGTCGGCTACATGGAGATCCATCCGCTGTCACACGCGGGGCGCATCTTCAACCTGTTCGTCATCATGTTCGGCGTGGGCACGGTGTTTCTTGCCATCGGGTCGCTGACGCAAGCCCTGCTAGAATTCGAGCTCAGCAAGGTGTTCGGACAGCGGCGCATGGAACGCGACATCGACAAACTCGCGGGACACTACATCATCTGCGGCGCCGGCCGCGTGGGCCGCAGCGTGGCGCGCGAACTGGCGCGCAAGCCCGCGCCCTTCCTTGTGATCGAGACCAGCGAGGCGCGCACGGATGCCTTGCCGGAGGGCTGGCTGCTGATGCGTGGCGACGCCACGCTGGAGAAGACGCTGCGCGCGGCGCGCATCGAGCACGCCGAGGGCCTGGTGGCCGCGACCACCACCGACGCCACCAACATCTACATTGTCTTGACGGCGCGCGGGCTGAACCCGAAGCTGCGCATCATCGCGCGCGCGAGTGAAGAGGACGCGGAGAAGCACCTGCGGACCGCCGGAGCGGACAGCATCATCTCGCCGTATTCTTTCGCCGGACACCGCATCGCGCAGCAGTTCCTGCGTCCCAACGTGCTGGATTTTCTCGACCTCGCGACGCTCGATCCGGACGTGGACCTCGAGATCGAAGAAGTACAAGTCTCGCCGCGGTCGACGCTGGCCGGCGTCAGCATCGGGGATTCGCGCATCCACCAGCAGCTTGGCGTCATCGTGCTGGCCATCAAGCGCGAAGGGCAGACGATGAAGTTCAATCCCGCCGCCGCCGACCGCATCGAGCCCAACGACTTCCTCATCGCCATCGGCGAATCGAAGAGCCTGCGCCGGCTGGAGCAGACGGCTGCGGCTGCCGCCGGGCGCTAGCCGTTATTCTTAAACCATGAAGATCGTCACCGCTGCCGAGATGCGCCAGATCGACCGCGCGACCAGTGAGCGCTTCGGCGTCCCCTCCACCACGCTGATGGAGAATGCCGGCGCCGCGGTCGCCGAGTTCGTGCTCGCGCACTGGGCGGCAACGCGGAAGATCGCCGTCGTCTGCGGCAAGGGAAACAACGGCGGCGATGGATTGGTCGTGGCGCGCAAACTTTCCCAGGCAGGGAAGCAGGTCGTCGTCCTGCTGCTCGCGAAGCTTACGGAGCTGAAGGGCGACGCGGCGGAGATGCTGGAGCAGTGTCCGGTCGAGCCGGTTGTCGTGACCACAGAGAGCGAGCTGCACGAGGCGGTGGACGACCGCTTCTTCGACTGCGACCTCATCGTGGACGCGCTGCTGGGGACCGGCTTCCGTCCGCCGATGAGCCCGCTCTACGCCGAGGCGATCGCCGCGATGAACATCGCCAAGGCGCCGATCGTTGCCGTGGATATTCCCTCTGGGGCAGACGCCGACTCCCGCCGACCGCCCGAAGAGTCCGGAAAGCCTGTCGCCCGGGCTGACGCCATCGTGACCTTCACCGCGCCGCGCCCGGCGCACGTTTTCGGCAGGCTGACGGATGGGCCGACCGTGGTCGCGCCCATCGGGACGCCCGCCGAGGTGGTCGCGTCCGAATCAAGGTCGGAGCTGAACCTCATCACACCCGCTGATTTCGAGGCTTTGCTCGCACCCCGCTCGCCCGACTCGCACAAGGGAGACTACGGCCACGTGCTGGTCATCGGAGGCTCGACCGGCAAGGCGGGCGCCGCCGCGATGGCGGGGATGGGCGCGCTGCGCGCCGGCGCGGGGCTGGTCACTGTCGCCACGCCGCGCTCGGTGCAGAGGACGGTCGCGGGTTTCGCCGCCGAGCTGATGACCGAACCGCTCGACGAGACCGAAAGCGGCGGCATATCCATGAAGGCGCTTGAGCACGCGAAGAAGCTCTGCGAAGCGAAGAGCGTGCTCGCTATCGGCCCCGGCCTCGGACGCGACGCGGAAACGGTAGAGTTCGTGCGCGCGCTGGTGAAGTCGGCGAAGCTCCCGGTGATCCTGGATGCCGACGCATTGAATGCATTCGCGGGCGCCGTGGGCGAGTTGGACGGCTCGAAGCGGCCACTCGTGTTCACGCCTCATCCGGGAGAGTTCGCGCGACTGATCGGAAAAGACACGGCGGCGGTCGCGGCCGGCGCGGTCGCCCTGGCGTCGACGTTCGCGAAAGAGCGTCGCTGCGTCCTCGTGCTGAAGGGCCACCGCACAGTCATCGCCACGCCGGAGCACGGCGTGTGGGTGAACGCGACCGGCAACGCCGGCATGGCAAAGGGCGGCAGCGGCGACGTGCTCACCGGAATGATCGCCGGGCTTTCGTCCAGCTCGAAGAAATGTTCCGGGGAGACGGCTGGCGCGGCGGCGTATCTCCACGGCCTCGCCGGCGACATTGCGCGCGAGGAGATCGGCGATCGCGCGATGCTGGCGAGTGACATCCTCGCCTCCATCGGCGAGGCCTTCCGCCGCGCCGCGGAGCAGGCCGGCGACGCAACCGTTACTATCAATCCGTAGCGTTCTCTCATCGTGCCCTCCCGCGAATTCACAACCCGCTCACCGGAAGAGACGGTCGCGCTCGGCCGCACGCTCGCGGCGGAGCTAGCGCCGCCGAACCTCGTCGTGCTGACCGGCGACCTCGGTGCCGGGAAGACAACGCTCATCAAGGGCATCGCCGAAGGCTTCAACGCCGCGAAGCAGGAAGACGTCACCAGTCCAACCTTCACGCTCATCCATGAGTATCGCGGGAAGGACGCGAACGTGTTCCACATCGACCTCTACCGCGTGGACACGCCGCGTGAACTCGAGACGCTTGGCATCGACGACCTCATGGACGACCGCTCGGTCATCCTGATGGAGTGGGGCGAGAAGTTTCCGCGCTTCCAGCGCGAGCGCGATGTCGAGATTCGCATCGAGCGGCTGGGCGAGAACGAGAGGAAGATAGTAGTTAGTAGCTAGGAGTTAGCAAGAACTCGTGGCCGCTGACTACTAGCTCCTAGCTACTAACTCCTGCCTTCAAAATCCCATGATGTTGTAGCCGCAGTCCACGTACAGGACTTCGCCGGTGATGCCGGCGCCGCCGTCCGACGAGAGGAACACGGCGGTATCGGCGACCTCATTCACGTCCACGTTGCGCTTGAGCGGCGCGCGCTCGGCGTGGGACTTCATCATGTCGCTCAGGCCGGAGATGCCGCGCGCGGCCAGCGTCTTGATCGGCCCGGCGGAGATGGCGTTCACGCGCACCTTGGCGGGCCCGAGGTCGTTGGCGAGGTAGCGCACCGAAGCTTCAAGTGCTGCTTTAGCTACTCCCATTACGTTGTAGTGGGGAACCACTTTCTCCGCGCCGTAATAGGTCATGGTCACGATGGAACCGCCTTCGGTCATCAGCGGGGTGGCGCCCCGGGCCACGGCGATGAGCGAGTAGCAGCTCACGTCGAGCGCCACGCGGAAACCTTCGCGCGTGGTCATCACGAAATCACCCTTCAGCTCCTCGGCGGGCGCGTAGGCGACGGAGTGGATGACGGTGTGGAGCTTGCCGTAGCGGGACTTCAACTCTTCAAAGAGCTTGGCGATCTCGACGTCGTTCGACACGTCGCACTGGAAAGCCTCGGCGCCGGGCAGCGACTTGATCAGGTCCTCGGCCTCCTGGCGCAGCCGCTCGTTCTGGTAGGTGATGGCCAGCTTGGCGCCGGCTTCCTGCAGGCGCTGCGCGATCGCCCACGCGATCGAGCGCTTGTTGGCGACGCCGAACACGACCGCCGCGCGGTTTTCCATCGGCTTGCTCACGGTGAGGTTCTCCTTGCGGTAAAGGACGAACGAAACAACCGCAAAGGATAGCAGCTAGGCGCGTTCGCTGTCGTGTTCCGGATTCGCCGGTACGGACTCGCCGCGCGCGGGAGCGGCGCCCATCTCGAGCGGGAAGGAACCTTCGGTGGCGACGGGCTCCGGTTCACTATGTTTCTCCGGCGGCGCGACCGGCCACATGGCGAAGAGGGCGGCCAGGGCGTACATCACTCCGATGGTGTAGAACCCGATCGCGAGCGCGATCTTGTGCGCGACCACGCCCACGGCGTATCCCACCAGCATCTGCAGCAACGTCCCGGCGAAGAAGAAGGTGTTCTGCACGCGTCCCATGAAGTGCTTGGGAACGACCTCCATCATGGTGCTGGAGATGGAGATGCCGCCCACGCCGCGGGCCGAGCCCATCACCGCATAGATAAGGACGGCGATGGCCAGCCAGCGCGAGAAGGGAAGCGCGAACAGGCACACGGCGAGCAGCGCCATGGAGGACCCCACGGAGTGTCGCGAGCCCGCGCGCCGGATGACCTGCGGCGCGTAGAGCGCGCTGAGGAACGCGCCGATGCCCCAGCCGGCGTTGAGCCATCCGTATCCGATGGCGCCGGAGTGCAGGATGCGTTCGGAGAGCGGCGCGGTGATCACGCCCTGCGTGAGCATGGCGCCCAGGAACAACGCCCACGCTGCGCCCAGCAGCATGATGTAGGGCTTGCCGCGGACGTAGTCCAGTCCTTCGCGCAGCTCGTGGAAGTAGCGCGAGACCAGGCCGTCGGGCTTGGGTGTCCCGCTGTCGTGCGGCTTGACCACGTGCTTGCCGCGGCGCACGAAGAGATAGCAGGAGAACGAGAGCAGGTACGTCGCGAAGTCGATGAACAGCACGCCGCTGAGCCCGATCTTGTCGTAAACAAATCCAACGATGGAGCCGGCGATGAGCCATCCGCCCTGCACGCCGGCGAGCAGGAAGGTGTTGGCGTGAACGAACTCCTGCTCGGGCGTCAATTCCTGGATGAGCGCGGTGATGGTCGGCCAGAACATCCAGAAGCCCGCGGCCACGAACATGTTCATCAGGTAGAGCTGCCAGATCTGGGCCTGTCCGTGGAGCGCGAGGATGGCGACGGCGAGCACCACGATGGCGCGCGCGGCATCCAGCAGCATCACGAGGTGGCGGCGGTCTTCGCGGTCGATGATCACGCCGGTGAAGGGCAGCATGAGCAGGCCGGGCAGCGTGCTGAGCACCACCAGCTTGCCGAGCGCGATCTCGTTGTGGGTGCGCTGCAGCACGAACCAGGTGATCGCCGTCGAGTTCATCCCGCTGCCGAGCATCGAGATGATGTTCGCCAGGAAGATGTAGCGCAGGCCGGGTTGGCGCAGAATGGTCCGCATGCTGCAAGGTCCGCGTGCACAAGACGCGTTACTTCAATCTAACTGGCAGTCGGCGATTTGGCGAATGGCGCGCGCCGCACACCTATAATGATGGGGCTCACCAGGAGGGCTGACTGCGAACCACGTTCGTGCGGGCCATCTCCCTCGTGCTGTTCGCCGGAGCGCTGTGGGCGCCTTCGGCCGCGCCCGTGCCCGTCTCTTCCACGCCCGAAGCGCGGTCCCTCTCCGCCGTCTATCTCGAGGGCGACGCGGCGCGGCTCGAAGTGCCGGAGAGTCCCAAGCCGGCAACGGTCGGCCCGTGGCGCTTGGGAGCGCGCGTGCTCGACCCCAAGCCGCGCGACAAGCGGCTCAACCTTTATATCGTCGCGCCCGGGACGCAGTATCACCTGGAGAGCGCGGACGAGTTCGACCACAACGCCATCATCAACGCGCTGCCCGAGCCGGGAAAGTCCCGTGAGTACGACGTCTACTGGGCGCTGGTGCTCGATCCGCGATTGCATGCCGACTTCCGCAATGAGCGTGACCTCATCATCGCGGCGCAGGCCAACTTCCTGCCCGGCGACCTCTTCGAGTTCGACGACATCCCCGCCGCAGCGTTCCTGCGCAACTTTCTCAAGATGGATGCGCTCGAGGACCTACGGCCGCACCGGAACCGGAACGGTACACTGCCGCGCGTGATCATCGTGCCGGCGGGGTTCGCCATCACCGCCGCCGCGCCGCCTGCTTTGCCGGACACGCCAGCACCTTCCGCGACATCTCACTGACGTGCGCTGCAAGACCTCCATCGTTGTCCTGGTGCTTCTCGCTGCCGCGGCGGCGCAGGTCGTTCCGCTCACGGGCGTGGTGCGTGACGGCACCGGGGCCGCGGTGGCGGGCGCGACGGTCACGGTAAAGACGCCGCGCGGTGTCGCGGAAGCCAGGACGGACGACGCCGGCAGCTTTCGGCTCGACGGCGTCGCCGCGCCGCTCGAGGTCGCCATCACGAAGGAAGGCTTCTCTGCCGCGCGCGTGCGGTGGAATGGCGCGCCACTGGAAGTTCGGATGGTCCCGGCGCACACCGAGAACATCACCGTCACCGCCGAGCGCACCGCCGTCCCGCTCGAGGACGCGGCGGCGGACGTTGTCCTGCTTTCGTCCGACAAGATTGCGAGCACGGCCGCCGTCACGGTGGACGACGCGCTGCGGCAGGTGCCGGGATTCAGCCTGTTCCGGCGCTCGGGAAGCCGCGTGGCGAATCCCACCGCGCAGGGCGCCACGCTGCGCGGCCTGGGCGCGAGTGGCGCGAGCCGGGCCCTCGTATTGCGCGACGGCATTCCGTTGAACGATCCGTTCGGCGGCTGGGTGTACTGGCAGCGCGTCCCGCTGGTCGCGCTCGAGCGCGCGGAGGTGCTGCGCGGTGGCGCGTCACACCTGTATGGCTCCGGCGCACTCTCTGGCGTGGTCGAGTTGCTGACGGCGCGCCCGCGTGACGATGTCTTCGCGCTCGACCTTTCGCTGGGCAACGAGTTCACCGCGGACGGACAACTGCTTGCGTCCGTGAGGTTCGGCAAGTGGCGCGCCACGCTGGCCGGCGACTACTTCCAGACGGATGGTTACATCCTCGTGGACGCGACCGAGCGCGGCGCCGTGGACACTCCGGCGAACACCAAGGATGAATCGGCGCTGCTGACCATCGAGCGGAGGTTGGGCAGCAACGGTCGCGTGTTCGCCACGGGCGGGTTCTTCGGCGAGTACCGGCACAACGGCACGCCGTTGCAGACGAACCGCACCGCCATCGGCGAAGGCGTGCTCGGCGCCGACTTCGATACGCGCGCCGGCGGGTTTGTGTTGCGCGCCTACGGCAGCGGGCAGCGCTACAACCAAACCTTCTCCGCCATCGCGCCCGACCGCGCGACGGAAGCGCTCACGCGGCTGCAGCGCGTCCCGGCAGAGCAATTAGGCGGCAGCGCGCAGTGGACGAAGGCGTTCGGACAGAAGCATCTGGTGGTCGCGGGGTTCGACGCGCGTGAGATGCAGGGCGACAGCGACGAGCTGGCGATATCCGGTGGCATCGCGACGCGGCAACTGGACGCGGGCGGGACGGCGCGCAGCTTTGGTTTCTACGCGCAGGACATGATGCAGCTCCATCCGCGGCTCACGCTCACGCTCGGCGCCCGCGGAGACTTCTGGCGGAATACGGATGGCTTCTCGGCGTCGCGCCCGCTCGTGCCGCCCGGTCCCGCCACGGTCACGGATTTTCCCGGCCGCAGCGAGAGCGCGTTCAGTCCGAGCGCGGCGCTGTTGCTTCGCGCGAGCCAGCGGTGGTCGCTCACCGCCTCCGCCTATCGCGCGTTCCGCGCGCCGACGTTGAACGAGCTGTACCGCGGGTTCCGCATGGGGAACATCCTCACGCTGGCGAACGAGGACCTGCGGGCCGAGCGCTTGACGGGCGCGGAGGCCGGCGCGCGTTTTTCCAGCGGACGCTTTTCCGGCGGCGCAACCTTCTTCTGGGCGGAGATCAACCGGCCGGTCGCGAACGTCACCCTCTCCGTCACCCCCGCCCTCATCACACGGCAGCGCCAGAACCTGGGCCAGACGCGCGCGGCCGGTTTCGAAGTGCAGGGCCAGGCGCAGGTCAGCGAACACTTCACGCTGGACGCGGGCTACATCTTCTCGGATCCGACCGTCACCAGCTTCGCCGCCGACCCGGCGCTGATTGGGTTGGACGTGCCGCAGGTCCCGCGCCACACCTTCACCTTCCAGGCGCGTTATTCGCGGCCGCGTTGGACGCTCGCCGCGCAGGGCCGCGCGCTGAGCTCGCAGTTCGACGATGACCAGAACCTGCTGCCGCTCGACCGCTTCTTCACCCTGGACGCCTTCGCGTGCTGGCGCGCCGAGGAGCACACCGAGCTGTATCTCGCCGCCGAGAACGTGTTCGGCCAGCGCTACCAGGTCGGCCGCACGCCGGTCGTGACGCTCGGGCCTCCAGTGCTGGTGCGCGGCGGCATCCGCTTCCGGCTCGCGCGGGCGCGCTAGCTCGCGCCGTTGCCTTCGCCGAAACCGCGGAAGGCTTGCCTCGCGACCTTAACCGAAGTACGATTCGCCCGAATCCATCACCCTTCTGCACTCCCCCGGCAGCAGGGCCACGAGGTGCCGTGATGCGCTTCCGCTGGCTCGCCCCGAGTGTCCTTGCCCTCTTCGTTATTCTTTTTCTCGCCGCAGCGCAGCCTGCCGCGCGCGCCCAGATCGTGAGCCCGAACCTGCCCGCCGGCACGCCCGCCGACCAGGACTTACAAGCCATCGCCAAGGAGACGGACGCCGCCAGGCAGAAGACCATGTACGCCGACTTCGTGGCGAAGTACGCCGCCGACCCCATGGCCACGGCCTACGGCTACTCGCAACTGGCGCAGCTCGCTTTTGCCGCGGGCGACGCCAGGCAAGCCATGGAGTTTGGCGACAAGTCGCTGGCGGCGGAAGCGAACAACCTCGACATGCTCGTCTCGCAGGTGCAGTTCGCGCAGAACCTGAAGCTCGCGGACAAGATCGTCGAATACGCCGCGCGCGGCGGCAAAGTCGTGCAGGGCATCGGCACGCAGCCCAAGCCGGCGGGCATGAGTGACGAACAGTTTGCCGGCGACAACGACCAGCAACGGCGGTCGTCGCAGCAGGCGTATGACTTTCTGCAGGCTGCGGCCTTTTCTGCCATCACCACGGAAGCGGACCCGGACAAGCGCTGGGCGGAAGTCTCGCAGTTCGACGCTGCCTTCCCCAAATCGCAGTTCAGCGAGCAGACGGCGCAGCTCGCGATGTACGCGCTGCAGCAGAAGGGCGACTACGCACAGCTCGCCCAATACGGCGGCCGCGTGGCGGACGCGAACCCGCAGTCGCTGCCCATACTCGGTTTGCTGGCGGGCATGCTGGCCGAGGACCCGAAGCGCGGGTACGACACCGCCGCGCTCAGCTACGCGCGCAAGGCGGCGGACATCGCGGCGGGCATGGACCTCGAGTCCGACTCGGCGAAGAAACTCGCTGCCGGCATGGCGCACGCCGCCATAGGCTGGGTCTACATGAAGCAGGAGAAAACGTCCTCGGCGATCGGAGAATTCTCGGTGGCGGCGAAGCTGGTGGAAGAGAATCCCGCAGCCTATTCGACGGTGCTGTACCGCCTGGGTTACGCGTACGCCAAGCAGAAAGACTACGCGTCCGCGCGCGCCACGCTCAACAAGGGCGCGGCGGTGAAGGGGCCGTATCAGGGAGAATCGAAGAAGTTGCTCACGAAGGTCAACAGCATCGCACCGAGATAGACCGCGGAGGAAGAACGAGAGCGGGAGAAAACCATGGCCACAGGCGCTGGCCCGGCAGTCAGACAACAGCCGCGTGAATCGGCGATCGAGGTCACGCGCGGCAACTTTCGCATCGCCGCGCAGCGGCTCGGGCTCGATCCCGACCTGCAGACGCTGCTCTCCACCCCGTTCGCGAGCTGCGCGTGGACGTGCCCATCCGCATGGATGACGGCCACCTCAAGGTGTTCATCGGATATCGCGTGCAACACAACGGCGTGCGCGGCCCGGCAAAGGGCGGCATCCGCTATCACCCCAACGTGGACATCGACGAAGTGCGCGCGCTCGCCGAAGCGATGACGTGGAAGACGGCGGTCGTCAACATCCCCTTCGGCGGTGCCAAGGGCGGCGTGACCTGCGACCCCTCGCAGATGTCGATGAAGGAATTGGAAAAACTCACGCGCAAGTTCACGTCGCGCATCCATCTCATCCTCGGGCCGTATCGCGACGTGCCCGCGCCCGACGTGAACACCAACGCGCAGGTGATGACCTGGCTGTTCGACGAATATTCCTCCGCGCACGGCTATACGCCCGCGTGCTGCACCGGCAAGCCCATCGACCTCGGCGGCTCGCTGGGCAGGGAACAGGCCACGGGACGCGGCGTCTCGTTCATGGTCCGCGAAGCCGCGAAAGACATGGGGCTGGAGCTGGCCAAGCTGCGTGTCTGCGTGCAGGGATTCGGCAACGTAGGCTCGAACGCCGCGCTGCTGGTGCAATCGCTGGGCTGCAAGATCGTCGGCATCAGCGACGTGAAGGGCGGCATCTATCGTGCGAGCGGATTGCCCGTCGCCGACGTGCTCGCGCACATGAAGAAGACCGGCTCGGTGGGTGGCTTTCCCGGCGCCGACAGCGTGACGAACGAAGAGCTGCTGGAATCCGATTGCGACGTGCTCATACCGGCGGCGCTCGAATGCGTGCTGCACGGCGGCAACGCCGCACGCGTCCGGGCCAAGCTCATCGTGGAAGGCGCAAACCTTCCTACCACGCCATCCGCCGACGAGGTTTTTCAGAAGCGTGGCGTGGTCGTGGTGCCGGACATCCTGGCCAACGCCGGCGGCGTGACCTGCTCGTACTTCGAGTGGGCGCAGAACCTGCAACAGACCTTCTGGGAAGAAGACCACGTGAACCGCGAGCTGGATAAGATCATGGTCAAGGCCTACCGCACCGTCGCCGACCGCGCCCAAGTGGAGCAGGTGCAGCTGCGTACAGCCGCCTACAGCGTGGCGGTCGAGCGCGTGGCGCGGGCGGAGAAGCTGCGCGGCACGTAACCCGCGCGATTCGATGTATCCTTAGAGGCGATGCGAGACAACGTGATGGGCGAGCAGGAGATACGCGAGGCGCTCGCGCGCGAAGAGCGCGAGGCAGCGCGCTTGTTCCGCCATACGCGCGAGACCTCGCGCCTGCTGCAGGATGCGGTGCGCAAATCCGAGCGCAATCGCAACAAGCTGCTCAGTTTCTGGCGCGACCTGAGCGCGCTCCTGCGCCTGCTGCGCGCGTGGAAGAACAAGACCTATACCAAGCTGCCCAAGAAGACGATCCTGGTGGCGCTCGCCGCCGTCATCTATTTCGTGGATCCGTTCGACCTGGTCCCGGATGTTATCCCGGTGCTGGGATACATCGACGATGCGGCCGTGCTCGGGCTGGTGATGGCCTCCATCCGCGACGACCTGGAGAAGTTCCAGCAGTGGGAAGGCACCATCGAGCTGTAGCGTTACTTGGGCGCGCTGACCTGCTTCAAGATCGTCTTCCGTTTCAACTCATCCACCTTCGCCTGGTAGAGCTTCGCCTTTTCCGCATCGCCGAAGTCGCGCGCGATCGAGGCGAGTGCCGCCATCGGGTTCAAGCGATTGGGCGAGGTCTCGAGAACTTTTTCCAGCTCCGGCATCGCCGTCTTCTGCATTCCCATGAGGATGAGCATCTGCGCCAGATTCTCGCGCGCGGGAAGGACCGGCCCGGGGGTCACGGGAGCCTTCTCGGTGGCGTCTTCCAGGTCGGCGGCGGCGCGCGCGTGCTGGAGCGCGCCGTCCATGTCCTGCTCCGCGCCTTCCGCCCAGGCCAGCACTTGCAGGCGCTGGATCTCGACCTGGTTCGCCCAATAAGCGTCGCCGGATCCTGAGAGGTGGTCGCGAATGGCCGCGAGCTTTCCTACGACGGCGCGAACGCGAGCCGTATCGCGCGCGAGCTCTTCCACGTCGATGGTGTGCGCCAGTCCAAGGCCCTTGGCGTACCAGGTGATGGCGTCGTTCGCGGTCATGCCGGTGGGGTCGGGAAGCGCGGCGGCCTCCGCCCACTCGTGGCGCTCGAGGGCGAAGCGCGCCGGAATCGCCGCGTCGGCGTATCCGCCGATGGCGTTCATGCCTTTGCCTTTCGCAGTACTGCCGCCGACGCCCTCCTCGCCGACGCGCTTGGCGAGGATGACGATCTCGCGGGCGTCGACGTAGCGGCCCTCCTGCAGGTAGGCGTACTCGAGGTAGTCGAGCGCGTGCATGCGCTGTCCCAACGCTTCCGCGGAATTGGTGGCGAGCTGGTCGCGTTCGGCGGAGGCGGCGGAGGCGCGGTTCGACGCGATGGCTTCATCCCACAGGCCGAGCCGCGTGAAGATGTGCGAAGGCATGTGCTGCGCGTGCGGCGAACTGGGTGCGATCTGCGCGTAGCGGCGCGCCGCGGAAAGCGCGTCGGCGGCGAGCGGCGGAAAGTCGGAGACGTGGATGATGTAGTGCGCCAGGCCAGGATGGTTCGGTTCCTGCTTGAAGATGGGCACGAGGATGTCGCGCGCCTTTTTCTGGTTGGCGTAGGTCTTGTCGGTGGGCGGCGCGTCCACGTCGAGCGCGAGCGCGTAGAAGATGGTGGCTTCGTGGTCGTTGGGATAGTCCGCGTACAGCTTCGCCATGGCCTGCTCATAGGCGAGTTCGCGCTTGGGCAGCGGAGTGGCGGATTGATCGAAGATGTTGCCGAGGGCCTCGATGTAGGCGCGTTCGCGCGCGGTCGCCTTCGCGTTGCCGGCGATCACGGCGCGGGCTTTGTCCACCGCGGCCTTGCCCTCGGCCGGCCACACCTGGCGCCACAGCCCGTGATACTGCGTCATCGCGACGCCCCAATACGCCATCGCGCAATGTGTGTCCTGCTGCGCTACGCCTTCGAAGGCCTTGCGCGCGGTCTCGTACCCGAACGAGTGCAAGATGGCGACGGCGCGCTCGAACTTCGGCTGCGCCGCGGCCGAGCACGACGTGGGGAAATGGACGGTGCCGTAGTTGCCCGAGGCCGGCATCTCGTGGTGGTGCGCTTCGTCGGCGAACGCCGGGACGATCAACGTGAAGGCGAAAAGTAGGACGCTCAGATTGCGCATGGTCTCTCTTCTTCTTACATCTCGAGCCCGTCCGGGCGAGAGAGCCCTACCTTACCAAAATCTTCGGGGGAGCAAGGCGTCCGGGATGTAAGCAGCCGCGAAGACTCACCGCTTGACGAGCTCATCGGACAGCAAGTGCGCCTTGAGCGCGAGGTTGTGGGCGCGGATGAGGTCGCCATCCTTGCTGGCGCCGCGTGCCTGCTGCATGTAGGAGCGGATCTGCTCCACGATGCCGCGTTCGTCCGCGCTGAGGGTGCGGCGCAGATTGCGGAGGTTGCCCTCGGTGGCGTCGAGCAGTTGCTGCGTCGTCCGCTGATTGTCCGTGGCCACGTCGTGCGGCATGGCCGCGGTGACCTGTGAGCCATTCGGCGGAGCGGCGCCGCCTTCCTGGATCACGATGCGCGGCGGCGGCGCAGCGCTCGCCTGCTCCGTAGGCTTGGCCGGTGCGACTGCCTGCGGCGGCGCCGTAGCCGGTTTCTTCGCGTGCGTGGTGGCTTTGGGTCTTGGTTTCGGCTTGGGAGCGGTCGTTTGCGGCGCCGGTTTTTCCGGCATGGGCTCGGGCGCGGCGGGCAGCGTGTTCGTCGCCGCGGTGTTCTCGGCGGGGGTGGTCGTGCTGGGTGCTTGCGCCTGCGGCGGCACCGGCTGCGGCTTGCGGCGATGGAACCACGAGCAGCCGCTCGTGCTGAGCGCGAGCAAGAGCGCGAGGGCGACGAAATGGCGGCGTGGGTTCATCGAGCGTTGACCAAGATATTCCTCAACTGCCCTGGGCCGCGACTTCCTTCTGGTCGTTGCCCTGGTTACGAACGTCCACGGTCGCATCCTGTCCAGTCGTCCGTTCTTGCAATGGTAAACGGAGGTGGAAGGTTGCGCCGTGGGTGGAGGAGTGCGCGTCGAGATCGATAGCGCCGTTGTGGAGCTGCAACACGCGGTACGCCATGGAAAGCCCGATGCCGGTGCCGGTCTTCTTGGTCGTGAAATAAAGATTGAAGATCTTGTCGCGCACCTCGGGCGCGATGCCGGGACCTTCGTCGGCGATGGTGACCACGGCCTCGTCGCCCTCGGCGGCGGTGGTGATGGTCAGCGTGCCGCCGCGCGGCGTTTCTCCCGCGCTCATCGCCTGCACCCCGTTGAGGGCGATGTTGAGCGCGGCTTGCTTGATGAGGTCAGCATCCACGTTCACAGGCAGCGGCGAGGGCGCCGTGTGGTGCACGATGCGGATGCCATGCCGCTCGGCCTCGGGGGACGCGAGCAGCACGACCTCCTCCACCACGCGGCGCAGGTCGATCTCGGCGAGGCGCAACTCCACCGGCCGGGTGAAGTCGACGAGCGTCTGCACCACGCGGTCGAGCCGGCGGATCTCGCTGTTGATGATCTCCATGTGGCGGCGCGTGTCGGGGTCCACGTCCTTCAATTTCTGGCGCAGCACTTCGAGATGCACCACGATGGCGTTGATCGGGTTCTTGACCTCGTGCGCCACTCCCGAAGTCAGCCTGCCGATCGCCGCGAGGCGGCGCGAGAGCTCGATCTCGTCCTCGATGCGGTGCACGGACTCGGCGTCGCGCATGGTGAGCATCGCGCCGATGGGCTGACCGCGCTCCTCGATGAAGTCGAGCGAGACCTGCACGCGGCGTCCGCCGAGCTGCACCTCGCGCAGGTCGAGCGGATGGTGCAGCTCGAAGCTGGTGAGGATGAGGCGGCCGAGGTCGGTGGAGTCATCGAATATCTCCCTGACGGTGTGCGCCAGCATCTCGCTGCGCGGCCGGCCGACAAAACTCTCCACCGAAGCCGAGACTAGCACGGCGCGGTGGTCGCGCGTGAACAGCATCAGGCCGTCCTGCAGGTTGGCCATGATCTGGTCGAGGTTTTCCTTGAGCGCGGAGAAGACTTCCTGGACGTCGCGCATCTGCTGGCCGAGGCGGTCGATCTTCGTGGTCACCACACCCACTTCGTCGTTGCCCGCTTTGGTGTCGGGCACGGCGATCTGTCCGGCGCTGAGCAGGTCGAGGCGGCGCGCGATGGATTCCAGCGGATGCAGCGCGATGTTCGACACGATGGCTGCGAGGATGAGCGACAGGAAGATGGACGTGCCGGAGAAGAGCAGCGCGCGGTTCATCTGCGGTTGCAGCTCGCTCTTCAGGAAGACGGTGGAGAGTCCCACGCGGATGGTGCCGAAAGGTTTGCCGTCGCGCTCGAGCGCGATGGGGACCTCGTAGACGCCGGGCCGGCCGTAGACGAGCCGGAGCTGGCGCAACAGCCCGCCTTCGCGGATCTTCTGGAACTGTTCGCGGCGCGGGACGGTGGCGCCGATGGCGCGCGCGTCGGAGTGGAGCAGCGCGCGCCCGTTCGTGTCCGTGATGGCGACGTCGTAGATGTTCGGCGAGTAGCCGACGATGGACTCGATGAGCGATTTGATGCCGGCGTCGGTCTGGAGCGCGTTCTCGACGACGGCGTCGACTTCCGCCGGGTCGTTCGTCTTGAGCCGCACGTTGCTCAGGTCGATCTCGAGCGCCTGGCGGGTGGCGTGGAAGACCTGGTGCGCGACGAAGTCGCCGGTCTCGAACGCCTCCTCCATGCGGTTCTGCACCAGGCGGGAAACGTAGACGAACGAGAGCGTGGCAACGACCGCCACGACCATGCCGCTGATGGCCAGGACCAGCTTCGTCTTGAGGCGCAGCCGGGGGAGCATGCCGTCCTAGCTTAGCCTAGGTCCCCGTCTCCGCCGCGATACTGTGCGGACCGCCACTGTTGTACTCCTTCAGCTTGTTGTGCAGCGTCTTCAAGCTGATGCCCAGGATCTCGGCGGCGCGCGTCTTGTTGTTGTTCGTGGTCTCGAGCGTCTTGAGGATGAGCTGCTTCTCGGCTTCCTCGACCGTGGTGCCCACGCCCAGGCGGATGCTGTTCGCTTCCGACACTGGCGCCTTGGCGAGTTGGTTGCCGAATCCCGGCGGCAGATGCTTCGGCTCGACCGTCGCAGACTCGCACACGATCACGGCGCGCTCCAGCGTGTTGCGCACCTCGCGGACGTTGCCCGGCCATCCGTAATGCTGGAACAGATGCATCACCGGCTCGCTGACGGAGGTGACGTTGCGGGAATGCTTGTTCGCGACTTGCGCCAGCAGGGAAGCGACCAGTTGCGGCAGGTCTTCCTTGTGGTCGCGCAGCGGCGGCATGTGGAGGTTGAAGACGTTGAGCCGGTAATAGAGGTCCTGGCGCAGCTCTCCGTGCGCGACCGCTTCCTCGGGGACCTTGTTTGTGGCGGCGAGGACGCGCACGTCCACGTCCGTCTCCACCTTGCTGCCCAGGCGGCGCAGCTTGCGCTCTTCCAGCACGCGCAGGAGCTTTGCCTGCGTGGCGGCGGGCATCTCGCCGATCTCGTCGAGCAAGAGCGTGCCTTCTTCGGCGAGTTCGAAGCAGCCGGCGCGACGCTCCGCCGCGCCGGTGAAGGCGCCCTTCTCGTGCCCGAAGATCTCGCTCTCGATGAGCGTCTCGGGGATCGCGGAGCAGTTGATGGCGACGAAAGGCTTGCTCTTGCGCGGGCTGAGTTCGTGGATCGTGCGCGCGACCATCTCTTTCCCCGTCCCGCTCTCTCCGGTAATAAGGACGGAGGCGGTGGAGGGCGCCACCATCTCGATGAGGCGGAAGACTTCCTGCATCTTGCGCGATTCGCCGATGAGCGAGCCGAGCAGGCCGGTATCGCGCAGCTTGCGGCGCGCGACTTCCAGCTCGCGCTCGGTGCCGCGCTGGCGCGCGGCGTGGTGCAACAGGTCGCGCAACCGCTGCGGGTCGATGGGCTTCTCGATGTAGCTGTACGCGCCGATGCGTCCCGCCTCGAAGCCGATCTCGCCGGAACCTTGCGCGGTCACGAGGATGGCCATCACCGGAACGCTCTGCTCGCCAATGCGCTCGAGCAGTTGCAGCCCGTCCATGCGCGGCATCTTTAAGTCGGTGATAACAATGGTGGGCTGCCAGGAGATGACTTTCTCCAGCCCCTCGATGCCGTCTTTGGCGGTCTCCGCACGGTAGCCCCAGGCGGCGACTAGCTCGGCCAGCCCGTGGCGCTCATTCTCTTCGTCTTCGACGATCAGGATCTTTTCTTCTGCCATAGGGACTTCCTGGATTGTGCCCGCAAGGGCGGCGGTCAGAAGCTGCTGGGGCCGACGTCTGAGTAGGATGCAGCCCAGCCGCCGCCCGTCTCTTTCCCAGGCAAATGAATCGCTAAACCACAGTGTACTAACTAGTTAACTCATGGTGCGAAAAAATTAACGCGTGAAAATAGACGAAGGGCAGACGGGCGGCATCTGAGTTTAACGCGGTCCAACCGCACAGGACCCAACATTCAGACGGGCACTCTCAGTTTCATCGTCCTATCGGCAGGACGGACACAGGAGGAACCAGCATGAAGAAATACATGTTCTTGGTATTCGTCGTGGCGGTCTTCGCCGCCATCGCGATGGCACAGACATCCGCCTCGGGGCAAACACAGGGCTCGGCGCAGACCGGCGCGAGCGCGCAGACGGGCCCGTCGGGCGCCTCGGCGAGCACCAGCACCGGCACATCAGCCACGCAGGACGCGAACGCGGAACATCCCGCCAAAGGCGCCACCACCGGCACGGCCAGCGGGAACACATCCACCCAAACCAACGCGAGCGCGGACAAGAGCGGCGCAAACGCCGGCCTGGCGAACGGGAGCACCATCAACGCCGCACTCACGAAGAGCATCGACAGCAAGAAAGCGAAGAGCGGTGACGCCGTCGAAGCCAAGACCACATCGGACGTGAAGTCCGAAGGCAAGACCGTGATCCCGCGTGGTTCGAAGATCATCGGCCACGTGACGCAGGCGACCGCGAAAGCGAAGGGCGACTCCGATTCCACCCTTGGCATCGTGTTCGACCAGGCGGTGTTGAAGAATGGCGAACGGATGCCCTTGAATGTCACGGTGCAGGCGTTGGCGGCGGCCCAGTCCGTGGCCTCGGCCGGCAACGACGACGTAATGGGCGCCGGCAGCGCCAGTGGCATGGGTAGCACTGGGGGCGGAGTAGGTCCCTCGGGTGGCATGTCACGTTCGGGCGGCGCCACCGGCGGCGTTGGCTCCGCAGTCGGCGGCGTCGGCTCGACTGCGGGCGGCGTGGCTGGCGGAGCAGCTAGCACGGCGGGCGGCGCGGTTGGCAGCACCACCAGCAATGTGGGCAGCACGGTGGGCGCCACCACCCGCGGCGCGACCAATGCCGGCCTGAGCACCACCGGCGAGCTGACCTCGGCGGCACACGGCGCGGTCGGCATGCCGGGTGTGACCTTGAACCAGGCGACCAGCGCCGCCACGGCGCAGGGCGCCACCATCAGCTCGACCGGCAAGAACGTGAAGCTGGAGAGTGGCACGCAGGTGGTCCTGGCGGTCAGCGGGAGCGCGTCGAACCAGTAAACAACTGAAATAAAGCACTTTCCCTTTGCGCTCCGACCGGGTTGCCGTATAATCGGCGCGCGGTCGGAGTTTCTGTCTCCGCCTACGCTGTCCGGCCCTTTCCCATTGGTTCCGTAACCCCTGCTGTTCACTGGTCTTATTCAAAGTTTCCGGAGGGTGCTACATGCAAACTCGTAAAGAGGGTTCGATTCGCCGTGCCGTTGCGCTGGTGGCGGTCCTCGCGTTCACGCTCCTTGCGTCCGCGGCGTTCGCGCAGAGCGAATTGCCCGACCCGCGCATGGATGTTTTTGTCGGATATTCCTATTACAACCCGGGCGATCAGAATCCGCTCACGCCAGGGATCGCGCCCTCGATGGTCAAGGGCTTCAACAGCGCCGTCACGTGGAACTTCAACCGTTACGTCGGTTTGACCTTCGACACCAGCGGCCACTACTCCGACAAGATCAACGTCGGTAACTTCGGCTTCGGACCGACGATCCGCTATCCGATGGACCACTTCATTCCCTTCGCGCACGCGCTCTTTGGTTTCCAGAAGGCCTCACCGCTCGGGTTCTCCGAGACCGAGTTCCTCACCATGATCGGTGGCGGTATGGACCTGCGCTTCACCAAGCTGTTGAGCTGGCGCGTGCTGCAGGCCGACTGGGTCCGCTCGAACCACAGCTTTACGCTCGGTTCGCAAGATGAGTTCAACGGCGTCCGCCTCAGCTCGGGCCTCGTGTTCAACCTCGGTAGCCTCACGCCGCCGGTGCCGCCTGCGGCCACCTGCAGCGCGAGCCCCGCAGAAGTCATGGAGAGCGAGGGCGTGACCGTTACGGCCAGCCCGAGCAACTTCAATCCCAAGCACGAACTGGCCTACGACTGGAAGTCTTCGGGCGGCAAGGCCACCGGCAACGGAGCGACCGCGCAGATCGACACCACCGGGATGACCGGCGGCAGCTACACCGCCAGCGCGCACGTCACCGACAAGAAGAATTCCAAAATGATGGCCGATTGCACGGCCAGCTTCACGGTGAAAGACAAGCCGAAGAACCCGCCGCAGATCGCCTGCTCGGCCAATCCGGCCACCGTGCAGTCCGGCCAGCCTTCGACCATCTCCTGCACTTGCACCAGCCCGGATAACGCCCAGCTGCAGCCGCTGGCGTGGACGACGAGCATGGGCAAGATCGCCGGCGAAGGCATGAACGCCACGCTCGATACCTCGGGCATGGGCGCCGGCTCGGCCACGGTCACCACCACGTGCACGGACGCGCGCGGCTTGAGCAGCACCGCGAGCACCAACGTGAATGTGGAAGTGCCGCAGAAGCTCGAAGCCAGCAAGATCAACGAATGCGCTTTCCCGAACAAGGTGAAGCCGGCGCGCGTGGACAACACGTGCAAGGCGGCACTGGATGACGTGGCCCTGCGCATGCAACGTGAAGCGGACGCGAAAGTGGTCATCGTCGGCATGAAGGACGCCGCCGAGAAGCCGAAGGACGTGGACGCGCACCGTGCCACCAACACCAAGGACTACCTGGTCACGGAGAAGCAGATCGACGCGAGCCGCCTCGAGACCCGTACGGGTGCAGATGGCGGACGGCGCGTGGAGATCTACCTTGTCCCGGCCGGCGCTACCTTCAACGAAGGCAACACGACCGTCGTGACTGCTCCCGCTCCCAAGCCGATGAAGAAGAAGGCGGCGAAGAAGCCCGCGCAGTAGTCTAAAGTCGGGTACAATCCGGCCGGTAGGACATGTTCCTACCGGCCGTTTCCTTTGGTCGAGAGTAATCTGGCCTCCCCCGGGCCGCTGTGGCATCTTGTGTGCCGCAGTGCATCTCATAGAGGGTGTCCCTGGCCGCACCAGAAGGTGTTGAAAACAATGGAGTCCCTTTCGAGACGGTTGCAGAGCTGGCAGGCAGCAGCTCTGTTTTTCCTGGTGGTAGCGCTTCTTTCCCTCCCGGCGCTCGCGCAGACGGCGGCCGACTGGCGGCCCATCGGGCCGGATGGCGGCGACGTCCGCAGCCTGACCTACGATCCGCTGAACCCGGACCGCGTTTACCTGGGCACCAGCGCCGGCAGGCTCTTTCTCTCTACCGACGCGGGCGCGTCCTGGACGCGCTTTGCCAGCCTCGGCGGGCACGACTTCGTGCTCGACAACATGGTCATCGACCCGGTCTCCGGCACGATGTACGTGGGCGCGTGGAGCGTGGAAGACAACAACGCCGGCGACGTGTTTCGCAGCAAAGACGGCGGCAAGACCTGGCAAATACTGAAGGACGTCCACGGCAAGTCGATCCGCGCGCTGGCGCTCTCGGCCTCGAACCCGAAGGTGCTCGCCATCGGCGCGCTCGACGGCGTGTTCCGCAGCGAAGACGGCGGCGAGACCTGGCAGCGCATCTCGCCGGTGAACCATGCCGAGATCAAGAACATCGAGTCGGTGGCCATCGACCCGAAGGATCCCGACGTCATTTACTCCGGCACCTGGCACCTGCCGTGGAAGACCGCGGATGGCGGCAAGACCTGGCAGCACATCAAGCAGGGCGTGATCGACGACTCCGACGTGTTCTCCATCATCATCAGCCGCAGCGATCCGCAGGTGGTCTACATCAGCGCCTGCTCCGGTATCTACAAGAGCGAGAACGCCGGCGGATTGTTCCGCAAGGCGCAGGGTATCCCGTTCTCCGCGCGCCGTACCCGCGTGCTGCAGCAGGACCCGAACCGCGCTGACACCGTCTACGCGGGCACCACCGAAGGCCTGTGGCGCACCGAAGACGCGGGCAAGAGCTGGAGGCGCATCACCGCGGCCAAC
This sequence comes from Candidatus Korobacter versatilis, assembly GCA_016185395.1. Taxonomy (GTDB): domain Bacteria; phylum Acidobacteriota; class Terriglobia; order Terriglobales; family Acidobacteriaceae; genus JACPNR01. The sequence goes on along the minus strand of JACPNR010000009.1, from coordinate 114,417 downwards.
CTCATCGTGAACGACGTGATGATCGATCCGCGTGATTCCAGGCGCGTGACCATCGCCACCGACCGCAGTGGCGTGCTCGCCAGCCGCGACGCCGGCGCCACCTTCCTCGCCACCAACCGCGGCTTTGCCCACCGCCAGGTCGCGGCCGTGCTCGCCGACCGCCACGATTCCAACACCGTCTACGCCGGACTCATCAACGACAAAGAATACGGCGGCGTGTTCGTCTCGCATGACGAGGGCGGGAACTGGAGCCAGATCAGCTTCGGCTTGGGCGGGCGCGACGTGTTCGCGCTGCGCCAGACCGATAAGGACAAGGTCCTCGCCGGCACCAACAGCGGCATCTTCCTGTTCGACCCCAAGACAGCGCGCTGGGAAGGCATCAACACCGTCGTGCTCGAGCGCACCGTCACCACGTCGAAGAAGGTGAAGGTCCCGGCCAAGGGCAAGCAGAAGGCGACCGTGAAGGTCGTGCCCGAGACCAAGACCACGCGCGAGGTCACGGAATTCAAGGCGCGCGTGAATGACCTAGAAGTGACCCCGGAGAAGTGGTACGCCGCCACCTCGAGCGGCCTGCTGTGGACGGCCGACGAAGGCCGTACCTGGCACGGCGGCGACGTGGCCGGCGAGCGCGACATCCTCAACGTGGGCGTGAGCCCGGCGGCAGGCGCACACATGATCGCGGCCGCGGGGCTGACCAAGCTGATGGTCTCACTCGACGGCGGCATCACCTGGTATGCGGCCAAGCTGCCGAACTTCGTGCAGCCCATCACCGGCACGACCATCGATGGGTCCGGCAATATCTGGATCACCACGCGCGTGGGTTCGTTCCGCTCCACCGACGCCGGCGACACCTGGCATCACGAGTCGGGCCCCACGGGGAACTTCAGCACCGTGGCCTATGACGCCGAGGGCGGACGCATCCTGGCCATCGACCGCAAGGGCGGCGTCTTCCAAGCCACGCCCGCCGACATGCGGTGGCGCCGCATCGGCGAAGCCGGCTGGATGCTGCGCGGCCTCAGCGCCTCGCGCGGACGCCTGTTCGCCGCGACTGCCTTCGATGGCGTGGTGGCACAGCCCACCAGCGCCGCCAGCCGCGCCTCGAAGAACGCGGGCAACGGCAACGTGCGGTAGTCCTCTTGCTCCAGCTCCAGGGCCGCTCTCGCGAGCGGCCCTTCTTTTTGGGAGGGTACGCTCGCCCGGAGAGTTACGTCCCGATTTGGGAAGCAGCGGGAACTTGTCCCACAATAAGACTTCCTTTGTTTCAATAACATAGCTATGCTTCCCAAAGGTAAGTTCTATTATGGAACTCGATTGGGAGGAAGCCCTGTCTTCTTTCCCCTCTCGAAACAGGCGGATTTTCTTTGCGATCAGTGAGTTAGCGCTTCCGTCCCGATTTCGGAACCAAAACTGCACTTATCAGTACCAATCAGGGCCTCAGCCAAGACAACGAAGAGAGGAAGCCAATGGCGACCAGTCATGCTGCTGCCACGTCCGCGAAAGTCGAACGGCGGGAGAGCGCGGAATTGCTGAACGTGCTGATCGTGGACGACGACCGCGCCGCGCGCGAGTCGTGCAAGCAGGTGGCCGAGGACCTCGGCTTCGTCACGCACCTGGTGCCGGATGCCCTGGCGGCGTACGAGACGCTGGAACAGCAGCCCATCGACGTGGTCCTGCTCGACCTGCGCTCGCCCGATGGCGGCGGGTTGGAGGTGTTGCGCGAGGTGAAGCAACGCCGGCCGCAGGCCGAAGTCGTCTTGATGACGGATTTTGGGACGGTGCAGAACGCCGTGCAGGCCATGCGCTTCGGCGCTTACGACTACCTCACCAAGCCCTTCGACCGCGACGAGCTGCGCCTGCTCCTCGAGCGCGTGCGCAGCCACGTGAAGATACTGGGCGAGAACCGCATGCTGCGCGCCAAGCTGCGCTCGAAAGACGGCTTCGCCAACATCGTGGGGGCGTCGCCGCAGATGGAGAAGCTGTATCGCATCGTCTCCAAGGTGGCGGTGAGCACGCATCCAGTGCTCATCCTCGGCGAAAGCGGTACGGGCAAGGAATTGGTGGCGCGGGCGATCCATTCTTCCGGACCGCATCGCGACAAGCCGTTCCTGCCGGTGGATTGCGGCACGCTCGTGCCCACGCTCATCGAGAGCGAGCTCTTCGGCCATGTGAAAGGCGCATTCACCGGCGCCACGCGTTCCAAGCAGGGGCTGCTCGAACTGGCGCAAGGCGGCACCGTCTTTCTCGACGAGATCGGCGAGCTGCCCACCGACCTGCAATCGAAACTGCTGCGCGCCCTGCAGGAGAAAGAGATACGTCCCGTGGGCGGGACGCGCCGCATCCCCATCGACGCCCGCATCCTGGCCGCGAGTAATCGCGACCTCGAGACCGCGTGCGAGACCGGGACTTTCCGCAAAGACCTGTACTTCCGCTTGAACGTGGTCAACCTCCGCATCCCGCCGCTGCGCGAGCGCAAGGCGGATATACCGCTGCTGGTAGGGAGGTTCCTTGAGCGGATGTCGGGCGCCGACGGCACGGCCCGCGGCAACGTCGAGCGCACCATCAGCGACAACGCGCTGCAGCGGCTGATGGGCTACGAGTGGCCCGGCAACGTCCGCGAACTGGAGAATTGCCTGGAGCGCGCGTGCGCGCTCAGTTCCGGGCCCATCGTCCATCTCGGCGACCTGCCCACCGCGCTGCAGAACGCGGAGATGTTCATGGGGCCGCCGCAGCCTGCGCTGAACGGCCCGCAGATCGTCCCCATCGCCGAGATCGAGAAGCAGACCATCCTCTCGACCATCCGCGTGCTCAATGGCGACAAACTGGAAGCGGCCCGCCGGCTCGGCATCGGTAAGACCACGCTCTATCGCAAGCTGAAGGAGTACGGCACGCAGTTCTAAGGCCGACCTGCCGCGAATCCCTGGCCCGAAAACGAAAGCTTTCATCCGGCGCTGCCCGAGACAACTCAGGCAGCAGCTACCCACTCTTAGCTAGGGAAGACCGCCAGCTCCCCTCTGGCTAAGGTGACCCTCTATGCTTTGGACTATCTTCGCGATCCTTCTGATCCTGTGGCTCCTCGGTTGGGGCTTCCACGTGGCCGGCAACCTGATCCATCTCCTGCTGGTGATCGCTCTCATCGTCGTTGTCATCAACCTCGTGACCGGCCGGCGCGCCATCTGACGAAGCAAACCATCTAGGTTTTTCGAGCGGTACGCGGCGCTGCGCACGACGGGGCGGGCTGCGTGCCGGCTCGTGTCTTCCGAGCGCGCTGCCACAAACGGCGAGCAGCATCTCGGGCAGGCATCCTGCCTCTGTCTCTCTGCAATCTAAGCTCACGAGTCCCGGGCCCCGCACCTCCGCCGCAAGCACAAGAAAACACCGGTGTTAGGAATGTCGACCGCCCTCAAGCTTCCGCTCGAGAACACTGCGACTGCTGCCGTGACCGCTCCCGTCGCGGCGATCGACATTGCCCGTCGCATCGCCGAACTCGGCGACTGGTTCCATAACCTCGAACTCGGTGGTGTGCGCACCGCGCCCGATCATTTCCTCGGCGATTTCCCCAACGTGAAGTGGAAGCACATTGCGCCGGCGTTGCCGGCGGACCTCACCGGCGCCAGCGTGCTCGACATCGGATGCAACGGCGGCTTTTATTCCATCGAGATGAAGCGGCGGGGCGCGGCGCGCGTGCTCGGCATTGACGTGGACGACCGCTATCTCGACCAGGCAAGGTTCGCCGCCGCCACGCTCGGGCAGGACATCGAGCTCGAGAAGCGCTCGGTGTACCACGTGGACGAAGTCGCGGGAGAGTTCGACTTCGTCTTCTTCATGGGCCTGCTCTACCACTTGCGCTATCCGCTGCTCGCGCTCGACATGGTGGTGAAGAAGCTGAAGCCGAACGGCCGCCTCGTCTTCCAGACGATGGTGCGCGGCTCCGAAGACGTGGCCGAGTGGAACCACGACTATCACTTCTGGAAGAAGAACATCTTCGAGGACCAGCGCTGGCCCGCGGCCTACTTCATCGAGCACAAATACGCGGGCGACCCGACCAACTGGTGGATCCCCAACCGCGCCGCCGCGGAGGCGATGCTGCGCTCCACCGGACTCGAGATCGTGGGCCATCCCGAACCGGAGACGTGGATCTGCGCGCCCGGCGAGCTCAAGCCGCGCGATGGCCAGTACGTGCTCGACCTCGAACTTGCAGGACTGCTCTAAGCACCGCGGCACACGAACTACGGGAGAAGCGCCAGCATGGTGGAAGCGGTGATGCTCTGGAATGAGCCGAACAATCTTTCGCACTGGGATTTCAAGCTCGATCCCGATTGGAGGTTGTTCGCGGCCACGGCGCTGGCCGGCGTCGAGGCCATCCGCCGCGTGGACCCGGAGCTGCGCATCGTGCTCGGCGGCATCTCGCCCATCGATCCCAACTTCATGCAGTTGCTGAAGACCTACGGCGTGGTCGATGCGGTCGACGCGGTCGCCGTGCACGGTTTCCCGCTCGACTGGAACCACTGGCAGATACACGAGTGGCCGGAGAAACTCGCGGAGATTCGCGCGGTCGCGGGCGACAAGCCGGTGTGGGTCTCGGAGGCCGGCGTTTCCTCCTTCGGCGCGGAAGAGGTGCAGGACTGGGGCTTGGCGCGCACGGCGGAATTGCTGCTGCCTCTGGTCGAGCGCGTCCACTGGTACAGCTTGTTCGATCTGCCCGCGGCGTGGACGGCCACCACCCGCCACAAAGAGGCCGAGGGCAGCGCGTACTACCGGCACTACTACATGGGCCTCGTGCGCGAGGACATGTCACCGAAGCCCGCGGCGCAGCATTTTCCTCCCGGCATGGGCGTGTGCCAGTGGTTCCACTACGAGGACCCGCGGCTCGACGCCGGCGTAGAGTGGCTGCGCAAGCTCGGCGTGCGCCATCTGCGCACGGGCATCAGTTGGGCAGACCGCTTTCGTCCCGGCGCCGAGCAGTGGTTCGACCGCCAGATGGCCGCGCTGGCCGAGTTCGATACCACGATGACTCTGTGTTTTACGCCGGAGCATCTTGGGCTCGCGCCGCACTACACCAGCCCACCGAAGGACCCGCAGGCGTTTGGCGAGTTCGCAGCATGGGCGGTGGGACGCTACGGACCGAAGGCGCGCCGGCATGAACCGGCGTTGACGGAAGCGGGGGCGGCGTGATGGCGGCATCTTCTCCGAATCCCAAACGCGTGCTGGTCACCGGAGGCGCGGGCTTCGTCGGTTCGCACACGGTAGACGCGCTGCTCGCGCAAGGGCACGAGGTCCGCGTGTTCGACAATCTGGCCGAGCAGGTGCACGGCGCCGGCGTCCTGCCGGAGTATCTGGCAAAAGACGTGGAGTTCATTCGCGGCGACATGCGCGATATCGCCGCGCTGCGCGACGCGGTCGCCGGCGTGGAAGTCGTGTTCCATCTCGCGGCTGCGGTCGGCGTGGGACAGTCCATGTACCAGATCGCGAATTACATGGCGGCGAACACCCAGGGCACCGCGAACCTGTTGCAGGCGCTGCTCGATCGCAAGACGAAGCTGGAAAAGCTGGTGGTCGCGTCCTCGATGTCCATCTACGGCGAAGGGAAGTACCTGTGCCAGCATTGCGGCGAGCAAGCGCCGGGGCCGCGGTCCCGCGAGCAGACGCAAGCCCACGAGTGGGAAGTGAAATGCCCACGGTGCGGACAAGCGCTCACGCCCATCGCGACGGATGAAAGCAAGCCGCTGCAATGCACCTCCGTCTACGCGCTCTCGAAGAAGGACCAGGAAGAACTTTGCCTGCTCTACGGACGCACCTACGGCCTGCCGGTCGTGGCGCTGCGCTACTTCAACATCTACGGACCGCGGCAGGCGCTCTCGAATCCCTACACCGGAGTGGCGGCCATTTTCGCGGCACGGTTGCTCAACCGGCGCGCGCCCCTGGTCTTCGAAGACGGCATGCAGATGCGCGATTTCGTGAGCGTGCGTGACGTGGTCGCCGCCAACCTGCTGGCGATGGAGCGTGCCGGCGCCGACGGCATGGCAATGAACATCGGCTCGGGAAGCCCGGTCTCCATCCGCGAGGTCGCGCAGACGCTCGCGCAGACCCTCGGCCGCGAGGTCGCGTCAGAGTTCACAGGGAAGTATCGCGCCGGCGACATCCGGCATTGCTTCGCGGATATCGGCCGCGCGCGCCGCACGCTGGGCTACCAGCCGCGGCACAGCTTTGCGGAAGGCATCCGCGAACTGGCGGAATGGCTGCGCGCGCAGTCGGCGGAAGACCGCGCGGCCGAAGCGGCGGCAGAATTGGAACATCACGGATTGACGGCGTGATGGGCGTTGCGAGGAACGGCGCCAAGAGGAAAGAAATGAAAGACAGGAACGTGCTGATCTTCGGCGGCGCCGGCTTTATCGGCTCGAATTGGGCGGAGCGCCTGCTGGCAACGTCCGCGGCGAAGGTGCACCTCTTCGACGACCTCTCGCGCCGCGGCGTGCGGCACAACCTTGAGTGGTTGCAGCGCAGCGCGGACCCGCAACGCCTGCAGGTCACCGTCGGCGACGTTCGCGACCCGAACGCGGTCGCGCGCGCCGTCCGCAATGCGAGCGAGATCTACCACCTCGCCGCGCAGACGGCTGTCACCAGGTCGCTCGACGACCCGCGCCACGACTTCGACGTCAACCTCGGCGGCACACTCAACGTGCTCGAAGCGGTGCGCGAGGCCGGGCACCGCCCATTCCTGCTGTTCACCTCCACGAACAAGGTCTACGGCGAGATGGGAAACCGCCCGCTCGTCGTCACGCGTGAACGCTATCGCTACGCCGATGGTGGTGGCGTCTCCGAGACGCAGCCCCTCGACTTCCACTCGCCCTACGGCTGCTCCAAGGGCGGGGCCGAGCAGTACGTGCACGATTACGCGCGCAGCTACGGCATCCCCACGGTCATCCTGCGCATGAGTTGCGTGGCGGGTCCGCGGCAGTTCGGCAACGAAGACCAGGGATGGGTCGCGCACTTCCTCTACTCCGCCATGGCAGGCGTTCCCGTCACCATTTACGGCGATGGGCGCCAGGTGCGCGACGTCCTTTACGTCGGCGATCTGTTGAACGCATTCGAAGCCATCGTCGAGAAGCGTGGCCTCACCGAAGGTCAGATCTACAACGTCGGCGGCGGAGCGGAGAACACCACCTCGCTGCTCGAACTGGTGGGACAGATCGAGAACATGACGGGACGCCGCCTGCGGTACGCGACCCAGCCGATGCGTCCGGGCGACCAGGTCATCTACGTGACCGACCACGCGCGGCTCACGCGCGAGACCCGTTGGCATCCGGAAACCTCGCTGCGCGAGACCCTCGACGCGGTCCTCGACTGGTGGACGCGCCACCGCAGCCTGCTTCCGCAAGCCGCACTCCCGCAGACAAGAGTGGCAGCGAAGGAGACGGGCTTCTCCATCCCGCTCCAGGAGTTGCCGCGCACCGCATGATGAGCCGCAACCATCCCGCGCACGTGCTGGTCACCGCGGACACCATCGGCGGCGTGTGGACGTACGCGCGCGAGTTGGTCACCGGCCTCGCGAAGCGCGGCGTGCGAGTGACGCTGGTGAGCTTCGGCGAGATCCCCAGCCACGAACAGTCGCAATGGCTCGACGGGCTGCCGGACGTGGACTTCCGTCCCACGGCGTTCAAGCTCGAGTGGATGCAGGATGCCGAAGCCGACCTCGAGGCCAGCGCGGAGTATCTGGCGTGCGTGGCCCGCGAGGTCAAGCCCGGCCTGCTGCACCTGAACCAGTATTACTACGGTGCGCTGAAGGTGGAAATACCCAAGCTCGTCGTGGCGCACAGCGACGTGATGAGCTGGTGGGTGGCCGTGCACGGCGCGCCGCCGCCCGAGTCGGCATGGATCCGCTGGTATCGCGAGTCGGTCGGCCGCGGCGTGCGCGAAGCAACGGCGGTGGTCGCGCCCTCCCGGTGGATGCTGGAACAGATCGACACGCATTACGGCGCGCCGCAGCACGGGTCGGTCATTTACAACGGGCGGACTCCGGCGCTGTTCAACCCGCACGTCACCAAGGAAGACTATGGGCTGGGCGTCGGACGCATCTGGGATTCCGGCAAGCAGGTAACGCTGCTGGCGCAGGCCGAGCTGCCCATGCCGTTCTACATCGTCGGCGCGGAGGAGCATCCCGAGCTGGCGCTGCGCGGCCAGGGAGTGCTCACCGGGACAACGCGCAGCCGCGTCCACTTCAAAGGCCCGCAGAGCGAAGCGCAGTTGCGGCAGCTCTACGGACGCGCCTCGGTCTACGCCGCCACCTCGCGCTACGAACCCTTTGGCCTCGCGCCGGTGGAAGCGGCGCTCTCCCGTTGCGCCATCGTCGCCAACGATGTCCCCACGTTCCGCGAGGTCTGGGGCGACGACGCCCTGTACTTCCATCGCAATGACGCTCGCGCGCTGGGCGAGACGCTCACGCGCTTGCAGGATGACGCCGCGCTGCGCCTCGACTACGCCAACCGCGCCTACCAGCGCGCCTTGAAACGCTACTCGACCGACCGCATGGTGGATGACTACATGACGCTCTATTCCAACGTCGCACAGGCCGGGGCCCTCGCCGCATGAACCAGGGCCTCAATATCCGCATCTTCGCGCACTCCTGGGTCTCCGATTGGAACCACGGCAACGCGCACTTCCTGCGCGGACTGGCGCGCATCCTGGTGCGCGCCGGCAGCAACGTGCGCTGCTACGAGCAACTGGGCTCGTGGTCGCTCTCCAACCTCGTCCGGCACGAAGGCGAGCGCGCCATCGACGCCATCGACCACTTCCGCAAGATATTTCCCGAGCTCGACATCCGCTTCTACAACCTCGATCACACGCTCAGCGCCTTCCTGCTGCGCGAGCTGCGTGGCGCCGACGTCGTCCTGGTCCACGAGTGGAGCGATCCCGTGCTGGTGAACGCCATCCTGGCGCTCAAGCAGCAGCTCGGGTTCTACGTGCTGCTGCACGATACCCACCACCGCGCGCTCTCCGACCCGCGTGAGCTGCTGCGCTTCCATCTCCACTTGTTCGACGGCGTGCTGGCCTTCGGCGAGCCCATTGCGCGCATCTATCGCGATGGCTTCGGCATGGAGCGCGTCTGGACGCTGCACGAAGCCGCCGACATCGAGAACTTCAAGCCGCTCCCGGCGGAGAAGACGCACGACCTGCTCTGGATCGGCAACTGGGGAGATGAGGAACGCACGCGCGAGCTGAGCGAGTTCCTCATCCAGCCGGCGATGGAGTTGAACGGCCGCACGAAGGTGCATGGCGTGCGCTATCCCGAGGAAGCGAAGCAGGCGTTGGCGGATGCGGGCATCGAATTCGCCGGCTATCTCCCCAACCTGCGCGCGCCGGAAGCGTATGCGGCGAGCGCGCTCACCGTACACATCCCGCGGCGACACTATGCCAACGGGCTGAGCGGCATCCCGACCATCCGCGTGTTCGAAGCGCTGGCCTGCGGCACGCCGCTGGTGTGCGCGCCCTGGGAAGATGCGGAAGGCCTCTTCCGCCCCGGCGAAGATTATCTCGTCGCGCGGGACGGCGCCCACATGGCCGCGCTGCTGCGCGAGCTGCTCGCCGACGAGGGTGCGCGTCGGCAAATGGCCGCGAATGGTCTCGAGACCCTCCGCCGCCGGCATACCTGCGAGCATCGCGCCGAGCAGTTGCTGGGGATCTGTGCGGAGCTGGCTGAGGAAGTCGCGGCATGAAGATTTTCGGCTTCGGGTCGAGCCTCGTCTCCTGCTACTGGAACGGCGCGGCTACCTACTATCGCGGCGTCTACAAGAACCTGGCACGGCGCGGGCACGAGGTCACCTTCGCCGAGCCCGACGCATACGACCGCCAGGCCCACCGCGATGCCGGCGATTTCTTCTACGCGCAGAGCATCGTCTATCGCTCGCCGGAAGATATTGGCGGGCTGCTGCAGCAAGCGCGCGCTGCCGGCCTGGTAGTGAAGCACAGCGGCATCGGCGTGGACGACGCCTTACTTGAGCAGCGCGTCCTCGAATGCCGTTCGGCAGATACGTCCGTCGCGTTCTGGGATGTGGACGCTCCCGCCACGCTCACCCGCGTGGAGCAGGATGCTGGTGACCCCTTCCGCGCTCTGATCCCGGAATACGATTTCATCTTTACCTATGGCGGCGGCGCCTCCGTCGCGGAGCGTTACCGCCGTCTCGGCGCCAAGAACTGCCACGCCATCTACAACGGCCTCGACCCGGAGACGCACCACCCCGTCGCAGCCGATGCTGGACTAGCCTGCGACCTTGCACTCGTCGCCAATCGCTTGCCCGACCGGGAGCGGCGTATCGAGCAATTCTTTTTGCGCGCGGCCGAGCTCGCGCCGGAGCTTGCGTTCCTGCTCGGCGGCGAAGGCTGGGGAACGAAGCGGCTGCCGGCCAACGTCCGCTGGCTCGGCCACGTGCCCACGGGCGACCACAACCGCGTGAACTGTTCCGCGCGCATCGTGCTGAACGTGAACCGCGACTCCATGGCGGACGCGGGCTTCTCTCCGCCCACGCGCATCTTCGAAGCGGCGGGAGCCGGCGCCTGCGTCGTGACCGACGCATGGACGGGAGTAGAACAGTTCTTCACGCCCGGCGAGCAGATACTCGTCGCGTCGTCGGCCGAAGACGTGGTACGCCATCTTCGCGAGACCTCGCGCGAGCGGACCAGGGAAGTGGGCGCCGCGATGCGGGCCCGCGCGCTGCGTGAGCACACCTATGACCGTCGCGCGCGCGCCGTGGAAGGGATCGTGATGGCAGCCCGGGCCGCCGCCGAGGTGGCAGCATGAAGCTCGTCATCTTCGGACTAGCGGTCACATCCTCGTGGGGCAACGGACACGCCACCACCTTCCGCTCGCTGTGCCGCGCACTCGCGGCCCGGGGCCACAAGATCGTCTTCTACGAGCGTGACGCCCATTGGTATCGCGACAATCGCGACCTGCCCCACCCCGAATTCTGCCAGTTGCGCCTTTACGACGATTGGAAGAAGACGCTGCCACAAGTGCGGCGCGACCTGCGCGACGCCGATGTTGCGATGGTCGGCTCGTATTTTCCCGACGGAATCGCCGCGAACCAGGAGATGCTCGACGCCGCGCGCCCAGTAAAGACGTTCTACGACATCGACACGCCCATCACCGTCGCCGCCCTCCGGATGCAAGGCGCCACCGAGTATCTGTTGGCCGAGCAGCTCCGCGACTTCGACATTTATTTCAGCTTCACCGGCGGGCCGATGCTGCGCGAGATCGGGGCGCGTTACGGCCCCCGGCGCGCGCTGCCTCTTTATTGCTCATTCGACCCGGAGCGTTATCGCCGGGTGCCGCCGCGCGCCAAGTTCACCTGCGACCTCAGTTACATGGGGACCTACGCGCCCGACCGGCAGCCGAAGCTCGAGGAGTTGCTGCATGGGCCGGCGCGGCGCTTGCCGCACCAGCGCTTCATCGTTGCCGGGCCACAGTATCCGCGCCAGGTGAAGTGGGCGCCGAACGTGAAGCGGATGAACCATCTCAATCCGCAGTGGCATCCCGAGTTCTATTCCTCGGCCCGCATCACGCTGAACGTCACGCGGCGCGAGATGGTGCACGCCGGATACTCGCCCTCGGTCCGCCTCTTTGAAGCGGCGGCGTGCGGCGCCGCCATCGCCTCTGACACTTGGGCCGGGCTGGACACCTTCTTCACGCCGGGCGAAGAGGTCCTGCTGCCCAACTCCGCGGATGACGTGGCCCGCTACATCACCGGTTACGACGATGCAGATTTGCTGCGCATCGGCGAACGCGCCCAGTGGCGTGTGCTCTCCGCGCATACCAGCGAGCATCGCGCGCTCGAGTTCGAAGCCGCCATCGCTGCCGTCCACGCTCGCCATAAAGATGCCGTCGCGAGTTAAGCGCCGCCGCGCTGCCCTCGCGCCAACACCGTGACGCGATTTGGCATCTCTCTAAGGGAGACACATTCAGCTACCCAAAACATCCGTCCCGGAGATGCATGAGGATTGCGCTCGTCGCTTCGCCGTTCATAGCCGTCCCGCCAACACATTACGGCGGTACCGAGCTGTTCATTGCGCAACTCGCGGAAGGCCTGCAGCAGCGCGGCCTCGACGTTGTGGTCTACACCAACGGCGAATCCACGGTGAAGGTCGAGCGGCGCGCGCTTTATCCCCAGGCGCAGTGGCCCATCGCCGGCGAGGTCTACGACAACCTCAAAGACCTGAACCACGCGAGCTGGGCGCTGCGCGATGCCGCCGCCGCCGGCTGCGACCTCATCCACGTGAACAACGTGCCGGGCATCGTGTTCAGCCGCTTCGTGAAACAGCCGGTCGTCTACACGATGCATCATCCGCATGTCGCGGAACTGAGCGAGATATTCGAGCACTTCCCCAAGGTGCAATACGTCACCATTAGCGATTTCCAGCGGCGCCTCGAGCGTGTCCCGCGGCTGCGGACCATCCATCACGGCCTCGATTTCACCCAGTATCAGTGTGGCGCGGGGAAGCGGGACTACCTGGCGTTCATCGGACGGATCGCGCCCGTCAAGGGCCCTGACCTCGCCATCGCCGCCGCGAAGAAGGCGGGCATCCCGCTGAAGATCGCGGGCGAGGTGCAGCCCGTGTTCCGCGCGTACTTCGAGCGCGAGGTGCTGCCCCAGATCGACGGCAAGTTCATCCAGTACATCGGAGAAGTGGACATGGCGGAGAAGAACGAGCTGCTCGCCGGCGCGCGCGCGCTGCTGTTCCCCATCCAGTGGGACGAGCCGTTCGGCCTGGTGATGATCGAGGCGATGGCCTGCGGCACTCCCGTGCTCGCGTTGCCGGGGGGCTCGGTGCCCGAGGTGGTCAACGAGGGCGTCTCCGGCCACCTCTGCCGCAACGTGGACGAAATGGCGGACCACGCGAGGCATTTGGCGCTGCCGCCCGCAGCGGTACGCGCGGATGCGGAAGCGCGCTTCTCCATCGCGCGCATGGTGCAGGAGTATCAGGACCTCTACGCTGAGTTGTTGGCGGCGCCGGGCGCGGCCGTGCCGGCAGACCTCGGAGAAGCGGTGGCATGAGCACGGTCCCGAAAACCCCGGGCGAACGCGACCACGGCCTCGAGCCGGTCGAATCGCACTTCGTAGAGCCGCGCGTCGCCTTTCAGCTGCTCGAGCCGCGCAAGGTCAACAACCTCACGTTGATCGACGGCAAAACTTTCCTGTCGACCGTCGTCTCCGGCGAGATCGTGCCCCCCGGCGCGCCGGACGTCGGCTTCTTCCACGATGACGCGCGCTTCCTCAGCCAGCTCGAGTTGCGTGTTGGCGGCCAGCGGACTGTGGTCCTCTCCGCTTCGACGGAGAAGACGTTCGCCTCGCAGATCGAGCTGACCACCGGGAACATCGCGCTGCGCGAGTCCTACGAGGTTCCCGAGAACACCATCCACATCCGGCGCGAGCAACTCCTGGCCGATGAAGTGTTCTTCGACCAGATCAGCTTCGACAACTTCAACCTGGTGGACGTCACCTTCGAAGTGGCCATGACCTTCGACGCCGACTTCGTCGACGTATTCCAGGCCCGCGGCTGCGCCCGCGAGCGCCACGGACAGTATTTCCGTCCCCTGGTCCGCGGCAACACCCTGACCTTCTATTACCGCGGTCTCGACAACGTCATGCGGCAGACGGCCATCGAGATGTCGCCGCAGCCGGCGCGCATCGAGGACCGCACCGCGCACTGGAAGGTGCAGCTTGGGCCGCGGAAGCGGGTCGAGATACGCCTGGCCGTCACGCCACTGGTCGAAGGACTGAAGAGCCGCGCGCCGAAAAAACCGGATTTCCCCGGCAGCCTGCGCATGCGGCGCGCCGCCTACGCGCAGTGGGAGCGCGAATCCACGCGCTTCGAAAGTTCGAACGGCGTCTTCGACCAGGCCCTCCAGACAGGCATCAGCGACTTCCACGCCTTGCAGATCCCGGACGGCGACGAGCACATCATCGCCGCCGGCATCCCCTGGTTCGCCACCATGTTCGGGCGCGACGCCATCATCGCCGCTTACCAGTCGCTCTCGCTGAATCCCGCGCTCGCGCAAGGCACGCTGCGAGTGCTCGCGCGCCACCAGGGGAAGGAGGTCAACGACTGGCGCGACGAGGAGCCCGGCAAGATCCTGCACGAGTATCGCGGCGGCGAGATGACGCGCTCCGGGGAGATGCCCTTCGGTCCCTACTACGGCTCCATCGATTCCACGCCGTTGTTCCTCATCCTGCTGGGCGAGACGTTCAACTGGACGGGCGACGAGCAGCTCATCTCCGACCTCTTGCCCGCGGCGTACAAGGCGCTCGACTGGATCGCCAACTACGGCGACCTCGATGGCGATGGTTTCGTGGAATATCTTCGGCGCTCGCCCAAGGGCCTGGCGAACCAGGGCTGGAAGGACTCCTGGGACGCCAACATGCACCGCGACGGTGTGGTCGCGCAGCCGCCCATCGCGCTCTCCGAAGTGCAAGGCTACGTCTACGACGCGAAGTATCGCATGGCGTCGCTCCTGCGTTCCTTCGGCGATGCTCAGCGCGCCGACCAGCTGAAGCGCGACGCGGCGGACCTCGCCAAGCGCTTTGAGAAGGCCTACTGGATGCCGCAGCGCGGTTTCTACGCCATGGCGCTCGACCGCGACAAGCGTCCGCTGGAAGTGATCGCGTCCAATGCTGGGCACCTGCTGTTCACGCGCATCATCGGCAAAGAGCGCGCCCGCACGGTCGCCAACCGCATGATGCAGGACGACATGTTCTCCGGCTGGGGATGGCGGACCATGTCCCGCGACGAGCGCGTCTTCAACCCGCTCAGCTACCACCGCGGCTCGGTCTGGCCGCACGATAACTCCCTCATCGCGCATGGCATGGCGCTGAACGAGCTGCGCGAGCCCGCGCTCCACTGCCTGACCACGCTCTTCCAGGCGGCCATGAACTTCCGCGACTACCGCTTGCCCGAGCTCTTCTGCGGTGTGCAGCGCCGCGAGTCCGATGGTCCCGTCCACTACCCGGTGTCGTGCTCGCCGCAGGCGTGGGCCTCGGGCGCGCTCTTCCTCATGGTGAATTCCGTGCTGGGAATACGTCCCAGCGTGCCGCGCCGTGAACTGAACATCGTGAACCCGAAATTACCGGACTGGCTCGATTACCTCCACATCCGCAATCTCCGCGTCGGGAACTCGCGCGTCGGACTCGACTTCACGCGCCGCGGCGAGCGCACCTTCTGCAACGTGGTCGACATCGAGGGCGACAAGCTGCTCGTCAACGTGGCCTTCCGCAAGTAGCGGAGATTGGCGCACTCGCCATCACCGCCGCATCCTTTATGATGGTGCGGTTGAGAAATGAATGGAGGAACGAATGGGAGAGATCAAGATCACTGCCAAGAAGAATGGGCCTTTCCGCGTGGAAGGTGACCTCAGCCAGTTGAAGCTGACCGATGCCGACGGCAACGCCTACGATCTGACCGGCAAGCCGGGCATCTCGCTCTGCCGCTGCGGCGGCTCGGTGAACAAGCCGTTCTGCGACGGCACGCACGCGAAGATCGGCTTCCAGGCGGCGGAATCCGCGGTGAAGAAAGAAGAAGGCCACGACGGCCCCATCGGCGCCAAGATGTAACGGTTGCGAGCCTCTTTTCCTTTAGTGGATGGTCTTGGTCTTGCGGCTCATATAGTCCATCAGCAAGTATTCACCAAGCGTGTACGGCGTGGTGAAATAAGCCTTGCCGCGGCACATCTCCGTCACCTTCTGCACGAACTGGACGAGCCCGAAGTCCGACGCCAGCATGAACGTGTTGATGAGCACGCCCGCGCGCTTGCACTTCGAGACTTCCTCGAGCGTCTGGCTCACCACCAGCGGGTCGAGTCCGAAGGCGTTTTTGTAGATGCGTCCGTCTTCCAGCGTCAGCGCGGAAGGCTTGCCGTCCGTGATCATCACGATCTGCTTCATGTCCTTGTGCTGGCGGTCGAGGATGCGCTGCGCCAGCCGCAGTCCCTCGCGCGTGTTGGTGTAGTACGGCCCCACCTTCACGCGCGCCAGCTGCGAGAGCGGCACTTCCTCCGCCGAATCGTGGAACAGCACCAGCGACAGGGAATCGCCCGGATACTGCGTGCGGATGAGGTGCGAGAGCGCCAGCGCCACCTTCTTCGCCGGCGTGAAACGGTCCTCGCCGTACAGGATCATCGAGTGCGAACAATCGAGCATGAGGACGGTGGCGCACGACGACTGATACTCGCACTGGTGAACGCGCAGGTCGGAGTACTCGAGATTGAGCGGCAGTCCGAGCCCTTCGCGCTGGATGGCGCTCGAGAGCGTGGCGTTGATGTCGAGGTTCAGCGTGTCGCCGAACTCATAGAGCTTCGACGCTCCCGAGGCTTCCACGCCGGTGGCCAGGTCGCGCGTGTCGTGCCGCCCGAAGTTCGATTTGCCGAGCGAGCCGAGCAGGTCACGCAGCGTCTTGAAGCCGAGGAAATCGAGCGACTTGTCCGTGACCTCGAACTTCACGTGCTGCGCCGGTCCGCTCTGTCCGCCGGTCGATGATTGCTTGGCCGGGTCGTGCGGCTGGCCGATGGTGATGAAGTCCTGCTGCTGCATGCGCTCGATGAGTTGCTCGATGAGCTGGTCGAGCTGGCCTTCCATCTGCATCTGCTCGAGCTGCTCGCGCAGGTTCTCGTCCCACTCCGAGTTCTCGAGCGCGTCCTGGATGGCCTGGCGCAGCTCCTCCATGGTGTGCTCCTGGTCGCCACCCATCTCGTAAAAGCCGTAGGAATCACGGAAGCCGGATTGCAGCAGGTAGTCGGAAAGCGCGCCGAGCAGGTCTTCCAGGCTCATCTCGCCGGCGGGATCGGCCACGTACTTGGAATACTTCGTGAATTTCATCTGCCTAGGACCGGTTCACACGAAGTTCGCACGAAGAAGCCGATGGAGGACCTTCGTGCACCCTCCGTGTCCTTCGTGTGAAAGGTTTTTCTCAGTTGTAAGGACGCCGATTCCGTGCCGGCGGAAAGTCTTCGCGTCCCGCGGCCGCTTCGCTGCGCTTGGGTTGTACCTGCTTCTCGCCGGCGGAGAACACTCGCTCCTCGCTGCGCCCAATGCGCTTGTGCGCGTGCAGCCCTTCGAGCACGAACTCCGCCGCCGCAACCTGCATCTCCGGACGGTCTTTGCCAGAAACTTCGATGGCCGATAGTTTGTCCAGCAGTCCCTGGATGTTCTTCAGTCCGCCGATCACTTCCTTCGCCGGCGCGGTGTCCGCGACCTTTATCTCGCCGCCCAGGTCGAACCATTGCACGACCTGCTGCAAGTTCGCGTCTTTGAAGTAGCGGTCGAAGGTCTTGGCGACGGCGGCGCGGATCAGCTCGCGCGCCACGTTGTCGGCGCCACGCATCTCGCCTTCGTACTCCAGCTCGAGCTTGCCGGTGATGGCCGGCATGGCGGCGTAGATGTCGGAGACGCGCGGCACGACGTGGTCTTCCTTGTTACGGATGGCGCGCCGCTCCGCGTTCGAGATCACGTTCTCCATCACGCTGATGGGCAGCCGCTGCGACACGCCCGAACGCTTGTCGATCTTCTTGTCCTCGCGCGCGCTGAAGGCGATGCGCTCGATCACCTCGCGGATGAACGGCGGCACCAGCATCTGCAGACCGTCCGCTTTTCCGTTTCTCGCAACCCACGCTTCCTGCGCCGTGATGGCGATGCCTTCCTCCACCGTCGCGGGATAGTGCGTGCGCACCTCCGAGCCGATGCGGTCCTTGAGCGGCGTGATGATCTTCCCGCGCGCGGTGTAGTCCTCCGGGTTCGCGCTGAACACCATGGCAACGTCGAGCGGCATGCGGATGGGGTAGCCCTTTATCTGCACGTCGCCCTCTTGCATGATGTTGAACAACCCCACCTGGATCTTGCCCGCAAGGTCCGGCAGCTCGTTGATGGCGAAGATGCCGCGGTTCGCGCGCGGCAATAGTCCATAGTGCACGGTGAGTTCGCTGGCGAGGTCGTGTCCGCCGCGCGCCGCCTTGATGGGGTCGATGTCGCCGATGAGGTCGGCAATGGTCACGTCGGGCGTGGCCAGCTTTTCCACGTAGCGGTCGTCGGGACTCAGGAACGCGATGGGCGTGGCGTCGCCTTGTTCCGCGACGAGGTTGCGGCAGCGCTTGCAGATCGGCGCGTACGGATTGTCGTGGATCTCGCAGCCCGCAACGTAAGGCGTCGCCGCGTCGAGCAGGCCGGTGAGCGCCCGCAGGATGCGGCTCTTCGCCTGCCCGCGCAGCCCGAGCAGGATGAAGTTGTGGCGCGACAGGATGGCGTTCACCAGCTGCGGCACTACCGTGTCGTCGTAGCCCACGATGCCAGGGAAGACGTTCTCCCCCGCGCGCAGCTTGGCGATCAGGTTCTCGCGCAGCTCGTCTTTCACGCGCCGCGAGCGCAGCCGTTCTTCCGAGAAGCTACTGCGGCGCAGTTCGCCCAGGCTGGCGGGAAGATTGCGGGGAACGGACATGAGAGCGGGCCCCCTTCGATGGTTCCAGGGATTGGATTATACGCCGGGCGAAAATGCCGCCTGTGTCGCCGGATTGCAGATTGCAGATTGCAGATTATGGCGGTGTGCGCATCGAGGTCTTCAGCCAATTCTGCAATCTGCGATCTGAAATCTTCATTCACACCGCGTGCCCGTTGCCTCCCGCCTTCTTACGCGCTTTGAGCGCCCGCTTCAGCCGCGGCACCAGCGCTTCGTAATACGTGACGATGGCGCCGATACGCGCCGCTTCCGTGCGCGTCTCGAGCAGCGTCTGCTTGAAGTCGAGTTCGAGCGGCAGCCCGGCGGTGATGAGGAAGGAGAGCTGCGGCCCGGGCTCGGGCGGGTTCTCCGCTTCGACATCCGCGAGCGCGAGCAGGTCGAGATAGAGGCGGATGGCATGTTGCGAGGCCGCGACGGAAGCTTCGCTCGGGTCATCGTCGAAGAAGGTCACGTCACCGCGCAGGAAGGCGCGCTCCTCGTTGACGCCGGCGATCTCGAAGCGCCGTCGGCCTTCGGTGAGGATGTCCATGCGTCCATCGTCGTAGCGCTTGGTCACGTCGAGGATGGCGGCGGTGCAGCCCACGCCGGCCACGCCCTTCTCGCTCGCGCGCACCATGCCGAACTCCGTCTCGTCGCGCAGGCACTCGCCGATCATCTCTTTGTAGCGCGGTTCGAAGATGTGCAGCGGCAACGGGACGCCGGGGAACAGCACCAACTCGAGCGGGAAAAGCGGCAGCAGCGGCATGAGAAGAAACATTCTATTTGACTTGCCTGCGCCAAGCCGATAGAAGCAGCCACATGAGACTCAAAGGCAAGGCAGTCGTCATCACCGGAGCTTCCATGGGCATCGGCGAAGCACTGGCGCGCACGTTCGTGGAGCAAGGCGCGGACGTCCTCATGTCGTCCCGCGAACTCAACCGCGTGGAAGCGGCACGCGCGCGCATCGGCTTCAAGCATCTGGAAAAGACCATGGCCGCCAAGTGCGACGTCACCCAGCGCGAAGACGTCGACCGCCTCCGCGACCTGGCGCTCAAGACATTCGGCCACATCGACGTCTGGATCAACAACGCCGGCCACGGCCTCAACGATTCGGTCGAGCACATGGAGATGGCCGAGGTCCGCCGCATGTTCGACACCAATCTCTTCGGCGCGCTCAACGGCATGCAGTCCGTGATCCCGCAGATGAAGGCGCAGGGCTCGGGCGCCATCATCAACATCTCGAGCGTTGCCGGTTACATCGCCGTGCCTTACATGGCGGCCTACTGCGCCACCAAGCACGCGCTCAACGCCTTCTCCCACGCTGCGCGCGTCGAACTCGCGGGCACAGGCGTGAACGTGCTCAACGTCTGCCCGGGCTACATCAAGACCAACTTCGCCTCCAACCTCGTGCGCGGCAAGGAACGCTACCGCTACGGCGGCGCGGACCGCCCCGGCGCCACGCCGGAGGACGTAGCCGACGCGACCTTGAAGGCCTACCTGAAAGGGAAGCGCGAGATCGTTGTGCCCGCGAGCAATCAGTGGGCGATCCGCATGTACCAGCACTCGCCGGCGCTGGTGGACCGGACGATGAAGAAGGGCATGAAGCGGACGGAATCAGAGCCGGCAGCTCAGCCGCCGGCCAAAAAATAAAGCCAGGAGGAGAGGAGGAGGGGAGGATTAAAAAATGAAGTTCTAGATCTTATAGGTTCTAACCTCTTCTCCTCCCCTCCTCCTGTTGTGGTTTGACCTTTCGTCACCCGCCCAGCTCCTCCAGCATCGCGCTCATCTCGCTCTTCGCATGCTGGTTGCCGGTGCGCTCGGCCGCGGCGATGCCTTCCTGCAAGCGCTGCTTCGCTTCGCTGTTGCGGCCGGCGCGGGCGAGCGCCTGCGCGGCCATGAAGTATCCCGCGGTGTAATCCGGATTCGCGGAAAGCAGCGCGGCGAACTCGCGCAGTGCGGCCTCGGTGTCGCCGGCGTTGGAATATTCCATCGCCAGGCCGTAGCGCGCGAAAGCGTCGTTCGGGTTCTCCGCGAGGAACTCTTGCAGCATGTCGGCGCGCGTCGTCATAGTCAGATACATCTTCTGCACGCCATTTTCTGCACATCAGTGGAAAACGTCAAATCAGGATTGCGATAGAATCCGCGCATCGCGTGTCATCCAGCGCGCCGCGCGCGAAGGATCCCACGGAAGCAGACCGATGGCTTGTCCTTATTTCATCCCCGAGCAGCGTTGCGATACCGAACTGTGGCAGCACCGCGCCCGCTTGCCGCTGGGCGATGGTTTCACCGGACACTGCTGCGCGCAGCCGGAACCCTACCAGCCGTCGCAAGACGAGCTGCGCGAGCTCTGCAATATCGGATACGCCAAGACCTGTCCCCGGCTGCCGGCAGAGCGCGACGCGGACTCGGTTCGCTTCATGGCGCGGCCGGCTTCCGTGAACAGCGGCGACGCGCTGATCTCCATCCAGTATCTGCTCGAGCGCGGGCACGCGCCGGTGGCCGACGGCGAACTGCGCTACGATCCGGCGCTGGCGAAATGGCAGGCCCCGCACCCGGACGAGCGTGTGCAGACCAAGGCGCAGTGTTATCTTGACTCTTACCTGGCGCGGCATCCCATCGCCGCCCGGGCCGCCGCGAAATAGACGCCGCGGAAAAAAAGAAGCTCACGACAAACGCCAACATGAACGACGGCAAGCCCTCACCCCCGAAGACTCCCATCGAGACCAACCTGCCACGCACGCTCGAGCCGCGCTCCGTCCGCGCCTCGCAGTCGCAGATGGCCGAGGTCATCTTCCCCAACGATGCCAACCCGCTCGGCAACCTGATGGGCGGCCGCCTCATGCAGCTCATTGACGTCGCCGGCGCCATGGCCGCGCATCGCCACTCGCGCAGCTACGTCGTCACCGCGTCCATGGACCACCTCGACTTCCTCGCGCCCGTCCACGTGGGCGATCTTCTTGTCCTGAAGTCGAGCGTCAACCGCGCCTTCAAGACCTCCATGGAGATCGGCGTGAAGTGCTGGGTGGAGAACTACATCACCGGCCAGACGCGCCACATCAGCTCCGCCTACCTCACCTTCGTCGCCGTCGATCTCGAGGGACGCCGCCTCGAAGTCCCGCCGGTCATCCCCGAATCGCCGGAAGAGCAGCGCCGCTACGATGGCGCCGGGCGCCGCCGCGAACATCGCATGGCCGAGCAGGCCGAGCGCAAGCAAGCCGCGCGCAAGTAAACCGTTCACACCAAGGACACGAAGGCAGCACGAAAGAGTTTCACCGGGATTGTGTCGCCCTTCAACGCCTTCGTGTGACCTTTGTGTCCTTCGTGTGATGCTTTTGGGGCTCGCTCCATCGCTCCCGAGCCCGCGTATAATCAAAGGTTCCAGAGAGGTCATCCGTGAGCCACAGTCATGCCGGCGGGCCGCCGCAGCGCGGGCCGCAACCCATCCCGGGCGTAGACAACATCGTTGCCGTGGGCAGCGGCAAGGGCGGCGTCGGGAAAACCACCATCGCCGTGAACCTCGCCATCGCGCTGGCCAAGCTCGGCCACAAGGTCGGCCTGCTCGATGCCGACGTCTACGGCCCCAACGTCCCCCTGATGATGCACGCCAGCGCGCAGCCGCGCGTCGTGGGCGAGAACCGCATCGAGCCGCTGGAAAACTACGGCGTCAAGCTCATCTCCGTCGGCTTCCTGAATCCCGGCGACAAGCCGCTGATCTGGCGCGGCCCCATGCTGCACCAGATGGTCCGCCAGTTCCTGCAGCAGGTGGATTGGGGCACGCTCGACCATCTCGTCGTCGACCTGCCGCCGGGCACCGGCGACGTGGCCATCTCGCTCATGCAGACGGTCCCGCTCACCGGCGCGATCATCGTCTCCACGCCCTCCGACGTCTCGCTGCAAGACGCGCGCAAGGCCATCGAGATGTTCCGCCAGGTGAAAGTGGACATCCTCGGCATGGTCGAGAACATGGGCTACTTCACCTGCCCGCATTGCCACCACGAGATCGACATCTTCTCGAAGGGCGGCGCGGAGCGCACCGCGAAAGAGTTCAACCTGCCATTTCTCGGGACCATCGAGCTCGCACCCGATATCCGCAAGGGTGGCGACTCCGGCTCTCCCGTCTCGCTTGATGGGCCCGACGCCGAGCATGCTAAGTCCTTCTACGCCTTCGCCGAACGCGTGAAGGCGCGCCTCGACGAAGTCAAAGCCGCGGCGCCCGAGGGCGTGGTCCAGATCCAGTAGTCTGGCGATCCGCTCAGCCATGTCACCCACCATCACCTACACCTCGGCGGGCCTGGTGCAGACCGTCACCGACGCTCAGTCGAACGTCACCACCTACGGGTACGACGCGCGCGGCAACCGCACTGACGTCTACGACGCGCAGAACCACCACACGCAGTTCGCCTACGACCTTGGCAACCGGCTGACGAGCATCACCTACCCGGACAACTCGGTCGCGAGCTTCGCCTACGACACGCGCGGCCGCCGCACCTCCGCGACCGACCAGAACAACCACAGCACCCTCTACGCCTACGACGACGCCGACCGCCTGCTCACCGTCGCCGACGCGGCCAGCCACGCCACCAGCTACGCCTATGACGCCGAGAACAACCTGACCTCGATCACCGACGCGAACAACCACACGACCACGTTCGCCTACGATCCGCTGGCCCGCGTCACCCAGACCACCTTCCCCTCCGGCCTGGCCGAGAGCTACGTCTACGACGACGCCAGCAACCTGACCTCGAAGACCGACCGCAAGAGCCAGACCATCAACTACGCCCACGACGAGCTCGATCGGCTGAACTCAAAGACGTATCCGGATTCCACCGCCGTCGCTTACACCTACGACAAGGACAGCCGCCTCACCCAGGTCACCGCTCCGACTGGCACCTACGGCTTCACTTACGACAACATGGGCCGACTCGGCACCACGACGGTGCAGTACGCCTTCCTCACCGGCCAGACCTTCTCCAACACCTACACCTACGACGCCGCCTCGAACCGGGCTTCGTTCACGGCTCCCGATGGGAGCACGAACAGCTACGCCTACGACACGTTGAACCGGCTCACCAACCTGACCAACCAGTGGGCGGGCAGCTTCGGCTTCAGCTACGACACGCTCAGCCGTCGCACCTCGCTCACGCGTCCAAACAACATCTCGACCAGCTACAGCTACGACTCGATGTCGCGGCTGCTCTCCGTCCTGCACCAAGCGGGCGGGACGACGACCATCGACGGCGCCACATACACCGTGGACAGCGTCGGCAACCGCCTGTCGAAGACCAACCAGATCAACGGCACCACCGACAGCTACACCTACGATCTGATCTACCAGCTCACCCAGGTCGCACAGGCCGGCAACACCACCGAGAGCTACAGCTACGACGCGGTCGGCAACCGGCAAAGCTCGCTCGGCACGTCGTCCTACACCTACAACAGCTCGAATGAACTGACCTCGATGTCATCCGCGACCTTCACCTACGACAACAATGGCAACACGCTGACCAAGGTGGACTCGAGCGGCACGACCAGCTACGCCTGGGACGTTGAGAACCGCCTGACGTCGGTCACGCTGCCGAACAACGGTGGGATTGTCAGCTTCAAGTACGACCCGATGGGCCGGCGTATCCAAAAGTCGTCAAGCTCCGGAACGACGAACTATGTTTACGACGCCGTTGACATCGCTGAAGAGGTGAATAGCACAGGCGGGCTAGTCGCTCGGTATGCAAATAGTGATCGTGTCGACCAGGCGGTTGCCATGTCGCGCTCAGGGACGGTTTTCTACTACCAAGTCGATGGGCTCGGCACGGTCACGTCGCTCACTGACGGCAGTGGTTCAGCACAAGCTGTGTACACCTACGATTCGTTCGGCAAACAGATTCTCGGCAGCAGCATCACGAATCCGCTCCGCTACACCGGCAGAGAGCTAGATGCGGAAACTGGTCTTTATTACTACCGCGCCCGATACTACGACCCTAGCCTCGGGAGGTTCCTAGCGGAAGATCCAGTTTGGGGTAATTCGGATCACACGCTGTACAGCTATGTCCGTAACAATCCAATCAACTATTTTGATCCCTCGGGCATGGTTCCCGAAGCGCCATGCGACTGCAACGGCACTAGAGGCGGCATCCGAGCGGCCGCTAAGTGTTGTCGAAATGCTCCTCCCGTATCGTCCGACGCGGGCGCGCCACCGTATGATCCTTGTTTCTCCTACATGTATGTGAACGCCAATTTCATGTACCGGAACGGCGGCGACAGCGGCTGGGGACAGGTTGTTCGGGGGTGCCTACAGTGTTCGTATAAGTATGGAACGGACTCCACTGCAGCCCACGCATTTTGTTATGCAGTGGGGTATGACCGAACCAAAAAATGGTGGGATCCTCTGACGATGGAATGGTCTGCAAATTACGGGCTAGTGCGCGCCGTCGGTGGTGCGGCTGTTAGCCTCTTGGATCAGGGCCTCCAGTGGGTGGGGCAGCGCGGAAGGAGGCCATTCAAGTGTCTGAACGTGAAATGACTCTGAACCAAACGAATCTCTTACCAAAGATCTTGTCGAAGGCTTCTCTAGCTGGCTTGGCCATCGGAGCCTTGCAAGGACTCGTCGGGTACTTTCCTCACTTGAATGTTCTTATCATGGTCGTTTCCGCGGGGATTGTCGGTTTGTTAGTAGCAGTAATTCTGAGCGCGATTCTCTACTTCGCGGCGTTCCGCAACCGAGAGGTTTTTCCGGCGTTACGGGCGACTGCGTGTGTGTCAGGCGTATGTGGTGTCTTGGCATCAGGCGCGTTTCGGTGGTGGACTGAGGGCGAAGGTGCCGTTCTGTCACTGTTCGTGACCCCAATAATCGCAGTGATTTGCGCGCTCGCAATCCGCACCTTCATGTCATTTTCAGCGCAATCAAAGGGAGAGGGGCAGAGTCTATGAGAAGAGGCATCCTGTTGGCCATCTTGGTGGCGTGCTTTTGCTGCCTAAGCGTTGCCGCCAAAGCGCAGTCCGGTGCGGCCTGCACGGTGGTTGTCGATACTACCGGTGCGACCCAGCCGCCACCGGGATGGGTCACCTGTGGCGGGGGTGGTGGCTTCTTCTACTGCATTGTGCGCACCTCGAAGTGTGCGCCTCCGAATGGTGCGCAGGAAACCGCACTCGGACATCGCTGCCCGGCCTGCGGCAATCCGATTAATCTGGCTAACGGGAACGTGTATGTCGACAATGCTGACCTAAGCGTTCCGGGACTGGGTGGCGGCGTTGCGCTCTCTAGAACTTGGAACAGTATCTATCCGTCGACGCAACTCGGCCCGACTGAAACCGGGATCTTTGGACTCCACTGGAGGTCGAACTACGAGGAGAGAGTCTCCCAAGGCAGTGACAGTTTCATCAAGTATCAGCGTGGCGACGGCAGCTTCTGGTCCTTCGGCTACGACACCGCCAGCTCCGCCTACCTCACCGCCGCGCCCTCCAACGACGCCAGCAAGCTCAGCTTCAACGGCACCAACCTCTGGACGCTGACCTTCCAGGACGGCTCCAAGCGCACCTTCGACTACTCCAGCGGCTCGCTCAAGACCATCGTCGACCGGAACGGCGTAACAACCACGCTCAATTACGACACCAACGGCACTCGTCTCATCAGCGTCGTAGACCAGCCCGGTCGTCATCTGTATTTTAATTACGGCAGCACGGAGGCGACTTACTACATTGTCCAGAGCGTGACCACTGACTTCGGCATCTCGCTCACCTACACCTACGATGCCTCTAACCGCCTGACTCAGGTCACCAAGCCCGACGGGACTCACATCACCTACGAGTACAACGCCCAGAACCTGATCACGGCGGTGAAGGACAACCAGGGGGTCGTCCTCGAGTCGCACACCTACGACTCCCTCGGCCGCGGGCTGACCTCCGCCCGCGCCAACGGCGTCCAGGCGGTAACGGTGACCTACCCGCAGTAGGGGTCGAGAATGAGAATGAGCGCAAAGAATGTCCGTTAGAATGAAGCGGCACTGTAAACGGTACACAGGCTCTGAAACATCTCCCCCAGAACCATGGAGATCGCCATTGGGCCGTAACCGGCTGGTCGTTTGTTTGTCGCTGTGGCTGTTGGCGGCCTTCGTGCCGTCTCCGCTTGCCCAATCGCCCTCACCTTCTCCACGACCCACCAACCGCATCCTCGTAAAGCTCCGCGCGCCTTTGGCCACCCAGCTCGAAGCGGACCGCGCTTGGCAGTCTGATGCCCGGACTGCCAAGCGTTTGACCGCATCCGCATTACTCCCCTACAATCGAAGTTGCCGGAATGTCTGCGACTTAAGTCTAAGTCGCTGCATCTAAAGTATTTAAGGCAGTCGTTCGGTACAGAAGTAGCATGGCGTCGAATCTACCCACGGTCGGACCACGCGAGCGCGAGATCCTCACGGCCATCGTCGAGACGTATATCGCGACGGGCGAGCCGGTCGGTTCGCGCACGCTTTCGCGCGCGCATAAAGAAGGACTGAGCGCCGCGACCATCCGCAACGTGATGTCCGACCTCGCCGACGTGGGATTCCTCGAGCAGCCGCACACTTCCGCGGGACGCGTGCCCACCTCGCAGGCGTATCGCTATTACGTCGAGCAGATCTCCGGCAAGGCGCACCTCTCGCAAGCCGATCAAGGACTCATCGAGACCACCCTCAGCGGCGTGAGCGATCCGCAGGAGTTCATGGAGCGGACGTCGCGCGTGCTCTCGCTGGTGTCGAGCTGCGTCGGCGTGGCCGTCGCGGGCGCGGGACCGAGCAACGCGCTCGATCACATCCACTTCTCGCGGCTGGCGGAAAAGCGCATCCTCGGCGTGGTGGTGACGAAGGGCGGCGTGGTGCGTGACCGCGTCTTCCGCACCGAGCGCGACCTCTCGCAGGACGACCTCGACGCCGCCAGCCGCTACCTCAACGACAACTTCCGCGGCTGGACCATGGAGAAGATCCGCCTCGAACTCGCCGGGCGCCTCGAGAAAGAGCGCAGCGAATACGACCGCCTGATGCAGAGCGTGAAACAGCTCTACCAGGGCGGCGCGCTCGGCCGGGAATCGCCGCGCACGGTCTTCCTGGAAGGCGTGTCGAACCTGCTCGTCAATGAGGAAGACCGCGACCGCTTGCGCCAACTGCTGCGCACGCTGGAAGAGAAGCAGCGTGTCATCGAACTGCTCTCCGCCTACGTGGACGAGAAACAGGAAGCGGTGCGCGTGGTCATCGGACTAGAGGACGCCATGCCGGAGATGCGCAACTTCGTCCTCATCGGCGCGCCCGCGCGCGTCGGCAAGGAAGTGATGGGCTCGCTGGCGGTCATCGGCCCCACGCGCATGGACTACGAGCACACCATCACCGCCGTGTCGTACATCGCGCAACTTTTCGACAAGATCCTCAACGAACCGGAGCCATGACCCGAAACCAAATGAGACCGAACGGTAAAAACGACAAGAGCGTGGAACTGGAAAACCCCGGGCACGAGCTGCCCGCGGCGGAAGACGACGGCTTCGTCGAGAGCCAGGCCGGCGCGTCAGAGAACCAGTCGCGGCCGGTAGCGGACGAGCTCACCCGTCTGCGCGCCGAGCGCGACGCGCTGCTCGAACGCCTCGCGCGTCAGCAGGCCGAGTTCGAGAACGTGCGCAAGCGCACCGCGAAAGAGCAGCAGGATTTCCGCGACTACGCCCTCACCGACGCGGTCAAGGCGATGCTGCCCATCCTCGATAGCATGGAGCGCGCGCTGGCCCACAAGGACAACGCTCGCGAGTTCCAGTCCGGGGTGGAGCTGATCCACAAGCAGCTTCAGGATTCGCTCGCCAAGCTCGGCGTCCAGCCGCTCCACGCGAAAGGACATCCCTTCGACCCCCACGTACACGAGGCCGTCGAGATGGTGGACACCGACCGCGCCAAAGACCATCACGTGCTCGACGAACTGCAACGCGGCTACAAGTTGAAAGACCGCTTACTGCGGCCCGCGATGGTGCGCGTCGCTCGCAACCCAAAGAAATAATTCCCAAAGGAACCTCCCCTGACGACCCGGACAAAACGCGACTACTACGAAGTGTTGAGCGTGAGCCGCACGGCGACCGACGTGGAGATCAAGACCGCTTACCGCAAGCTCGCGCTCCAGTACCATCCCGACCGCAATCCGGATAAACCGGAAGCCGAGGAGATGTTCAAGGAAGCGAGCGAGGCCTACAGCGTGCTCGCCGACGTGGACAAGCGCTCCGCCTACGACCGCTTCGGGCACGCCGCCGTCTCGGGCGCGGGCGGCCCCGCCGGATTCGATCCCACCATCTTCGAAGGCTTCGGCGACATCTTCGGCGAGATATTCGGCTTCGCCGACATGTTCGGTGGCGCCGCCGGCGGCCGCCGCAACCGCGCGCAACGCGGCGGCGACTTGCGCGAGGACCTCGACCTCGAGTTCGATGAGGCCGTGGCCGGGGCGAAGAAAACGGTCAAGACCCGCCGGCGCGAGACCTGCGAGACCTGCGAGGGCTCGGG
This sequence comes from Candidatus Korobacter versatilis, assembly GCA_016185395.1. Classification (GTDB taxonomy): domain Bacteria; phylum Acidobacteriota; class Terriglobia; order Terriglobales; family Acidobacteriaceae; genus JACPNR01. The sequence goes on along the minus strand of JACPNR010000009.1, from coordinate 85,459 downwards.
CGCCGAGCCCGGGAAGTCTGCCGCGACCTGCCGCGCGTGCGAAGGCCGCGGACAGGTCCGCTATCAGCAGGGCTTCTTCTCCATCTCGCGCACGTGCCCGGAGTGCCGTGGCGCCGGCCAGCTCATCAAGGATCCATGCAAGACGTGCAAGGGCGAGGGCCGCGCCATGCGGACGCGCGAGCTGGAAGTGAAGGTACCCGCCGGCGTCGAGGATGGCACGCGCATCCGCTATTCCGAGCAGGGCGAGAGCGGCGTCCACGGCGGTCCGCCCGGAGACCTGTACATCATCCTGCACGTGAAAGAGCATGCGTTCTTCGAGCGCGACGGCAAAGACCTGTATTGCGTCGTGCCAATCTCGTTCACGCAGGCCACACTCGGCGCCCAGCTCGCCGTCCCGACGCTCGACGGCGAGCACACGTTGAAGGTTCCCGACGGGACGCAGAGCGGCACGCGCTTCCGCCTGCGCGGCAAAGGCGTGCCGGCGGTGAGCGGCCATGGCCGCGGAGACATCTTCGTGGAAGTCCGCGTCCAGACGCCAGCAAAGCTCTCGAAGCGCCAGCGCGAGCTGCTGGAAGAACTCGACTCCTTGACGCAGGTGGACAATAAACCGCAGCGGCGCTCGTTGTTCAGCCGCGTGAAAGACATCTTTGCCTAGCTTCGATCTCGGTCGCTTCTACGTCTGGTTCCTGTTCGTGATCAGCATCATCACGGCCCTGGCGCGGCTCGGCCTGCCCGGGCAGTTCGCCGCCGTCATGGCCGACAAGATGAGCGACGAGCGCAAGCGGCACCGGCAGCGCATCTGGGGATGGGCCATCGTCGTCGGCTCTCCCATCATCCTCGTCTACGGATTCTTCGGCCACATCGCCGCCTGGATGTGGGTGGCCGCGCTCATCGGCGTGCTCAATGGCGCCGAGCAGCTCTTGAATACCGCCTATCCCGACCGCGCCAGCCTCACCTACCTCAGCCGCATCTTCGGCGCATTCCACGCGCTCGCCGCCATCCTCATCTGGTGGCTGGTGCTGCGCTTTCCGAACGTGAAATGACGCGCCGCCGCTGGATCGCCGACGAGACTCACGCCAACCGTGCCGCACTCACCGGCGAGAACGCCGCGCACCTGGCGCGCGTCTTGCGCGCCAAGGTCGGGCAGGAGTTCGATATCTCAACCGGCGAAACCGTGCGGCGGGGAAGAGTCGTCTCCGTCTCCGACGCGCGCGTCGAGTTCGAGTTGGGCGAGGAACTCCCCGCAGCGGAGCAGTTGCCCGTCGAGTTGCTGCTTGCCGTCTTCAAGTTCGACCGCATGGAGTGGGCCATCGAGAAGGCCACGGAGTTGGGCGTCGCGCGCATCGTCCCGGTCATCGCCCAGCGGACGGAGAGGCACCTGGCGCAATCGGCAGCCAAGCGTTCCGACCGTTGGCGGAGGCTGGCGCACGAGGCGTCGCAGCAATCGCGGCGCATTGCGCCACCGGAGGTCGCCGAACCGGTGAAGCTCAACGCTGCGCTCCACGGCGCCGCCGGCATCGTGCTCGCAGAGACGGAAGAACAGACGTCGCTCAAGCAGGCGCTGGCGAGATCCATTCGTCCCGTGCGGCTGGCCATCGGTCCGGAAGGCGGATGGGGGGAAGAGGAACTCGCGCTCTTCCTCCAGCATGGATGGCAGGCAGCGTCCCTCGGGGCGACCATCCTGCGCGCCGAGACTGCGGCCATCGCGGCTTTGGCCATCGCCGCCAGCGAACTAGCGTAGTCCTCGCTCCCGCAGCGGCGGCTGACTTCCCGATTTTCCACAAAATAAGCTGATTTCCTCATTGCCCTTGCCCTCGGCTTCGCATAATCTTCGCTCTGGGGTACATCGTGCCGGAGCGCGTTTTCAATCCGCGGCAGAAAGCGGCCATCGACCACACCCGCGGGCCCATGCTCGTGGTCGCCGGCGCCGGCACGGGCAAGACGACCGTGCTCACCGAGCGCGTAGCACGCCTGGTCCAGCGCAAGCTGGCGAAGCCCGGCGAGATCGTCGCGCTCACCTACACCATCGAGGCAGCGAACGAGCTGCGCCGGCGCGTGCAGGCGAAGCTCAAGGGCGAGGCCCGCGACTTGCAGGCGCTCAATTTCCATAGTTATGCGTTTGCTCTGCTCGACAAGCACAAGCGCAATTTCCAGGTGCTCGACGACTTCGACCTGCGCGTCTTCCTGCGGCAGCGCCTGCCCGAGCTGCCGCTGAACATCTTTCGCCGCGCCGCCGATCCCGGAAAGTTCCTCAACAACCTCACCGACTTCTTTTCCCGTTGCCACGATGAGCTGGTCCCCGCCGCGCGCTACTCGCAATATGTGGACGACGTGAAGGCCGGCCGCGCCCCGCTGCCGCGCGTGAGCTCCAGCAAGGACCACGACGCGCTCACGCCCGAAGAGATCGTCGCGCGCTGCCAGGAGATCGCCGCCGTCTATGGCAAAGTGGAGGCGATGCTCGCCGCCAACAACCTCGGCACCTTCGGCATGCAGATCACCGGCGCGGTGGAGCTGCTGCGCGAGCGTCCCGAGGTGCTGGCGGAAGAGCGCGCCAAGGCCCGCTACATCCTGGTGGACGAGTTCCAGGATTCGAACGAGGCGCTGCTCGAGCTGGTGCGCCTGCTCGCCGGCGACGAGCAGAACGTGTTCGCCGTCGGCGATCCCGACCAGGCCATCTACCATTTCCGCGGCGCAAGCGCGGCCGCGTTCGAGAGCTTCCGCCGCGCCTTCCCCACGGTCGAGCACGTCGCGCTCGCCGAGAACTACCGCTCGCTCTCGCCCATCCTCGGCAGCGCCTATCGCGTCATCCAGAAGAACCAGATGGTCGCCGCCGCGCCGCAACTCGCGCTCGTGCGCGAGGGATTGCAGTCGGCGCGCGAAGCGCAGGCGCGCGCCCAGGGTGAAGCGCTCGCGCCCGCGCGCGTCGGCCTCATCATCCACGATGGCGGGGAACAGGAAGCATTCCACATCGCCAGCGACATCGAGGAGAGCGTGCGGGCCGGCGCTGCCTACTCCGATTTCTGCGTCCTCTACCGCATGGCCTCCCATCGCGAGGATTTGGTTGACGAGCTCCGGCGTCGCGCCATCCCGTTCGTGGTCGAAGGGCTCGACGCGCTCGAGGTCTCCGACGTCCGCGACGTCCTCGCCGCCATGCGCGCCCTCACCGCGCCATCCGAGAACGCGCCGCTGCTGCGCTTCGCTGCGCTCCGCGAGTTCGGACTCGCGCCGCAGAAACTGCGCGAGCAGCTCGCCGCCAGCAAGCGCGACACCGCTTTCTACTCCGTGCTGGGCGAGACGCCGGCAGGAAAGAAGGTCATCGCCGCCATCGCGGAGATGAATAAGCTCGCACCGCCGCATGCGACGAAGGCGGCCGCCTATCTCGAGGCGGTCCGCAAACGCTTCGCCTTCGGCGCATCGAAGGCCATGCAGACCTTCGTCGCATTCGTCGCCGCCTGGGAGCGCAAGCCCATCGCCGGCGACGGGACCGTGTTGGCGTTCCTCAAGTACCTCGACATGTTCCGCGAGTTCGGCGGCACCGTCCCGTTGCCGCCCGAGGATGAGGACGATGCCGTGCGCCTCATGACCGCGCACACCGCCAAAGGACGCGAGTTCCGCCACGTCTACGTGGTCCGCGTCTCGCAAAGCTCATTCCCCATGAGTTACCGGGAAGTGCTCTTCGAGTTCCCGCGCGAATTGCGCGGCGACGCAGCCGCCGGCCGCGACTCCAAGGACTTGCACGCCGAGGAGGAACGCCGCCTCTTCTACGTCGCCATGACGCGCGCGCAAGATTCGCTCACGCTGATGGCAAAAAAAGACTGGCGCAGCGGCAACGTCCCCACCGTGTATCTGCGTGAGATGTTGGAGCAGAAGGACGCAAGCACGCTCTGGGAGCAGCGCGCGCCCCGCGCCGTCACCCTCGACCTCGCCGCTGCCGCTGCCGCGCTGCCGGGCGTCTCCGCCGTCGCGCCCTGGCTCATGCTGCCGTCCCGCACCGAACTCGCCACCATGGCGCTCAGTGCGTCGGCCATCGAGAGCTATGAGACTTGTCCGCTCAAGTTCAAGATCAAGTACGACTGGCGCCTCTCCGAAGAACCGACCGCCGCGCTGCAATACGGCGGCATCATGCACGCGCTGCTGAAGCAGTACTACGACCAGGTCCTCGCCGGCAACACGCCGTCCGACGACGCCATGCTCGCGCAGTTCCGCGCCGAGCTGGCCACTACCAGGATCGACGACCCCACGCAGCGCATGCTCTATGAGCGCGAGGGCGCGCAGCAGCTCGCCGACTTCCTCGCCGCGCGTCGCGCCGACGCGGGTACATTCACCGTCCTCTCGACCGAGCAGACCTTCCGCGTCGAGATCGAAGGCATCACCGTCTCCGGACGCATCGACCGCATCGACCGCCTCGCCGACGGCGCCATCCAGATCGTCGACTACAAGACCGGCAAAGCCAAAGACGAGAAGGACGCGAAAGAATCCTTGCAGCTCTCCATCTACGCGCTCGCCGCGCCCAAGATCGACGCCGCGTGGAAACCTGACCGCCTCGTCCTTTATAACCTGGTGACCAACACCGGCGTGGCGAGCAAGCGCACGCCAGCGGCGCTGCGCAGGACCGAAGAAAAAGTGCGCGAGGTCGCCGGCCGCATCCGCGCCGGTGACTTCGAGGCCGACCCCGGCTTCCATTGCAAGTGGTGTGGCTATAAAGATCTGTGTCCGGCGATCGAACAGAGTTCTGAGGAGGGTCTGGTGAACATCGAGAAGCGGGGAACCGCCGGCGGGGTGAACTAGATGGCGCTCGAGATCGTGCTCGCTGTCGTTGCTGCCCTGGCCGTGCTCGTCGCGGTCGTCAGCGTGCTGCGCGGTAAGTCATCGGGCGCCGCGCCTGAGGTCGAGGCGCTGCGCAACGACGTGAACATCCTGCGCGAGACGAACTCGAAGTCCATCCAGTTGATCGCCGAGCAGGTCCGCGCCATCGCCAGCAACGTGCAGACGTCGCTCGAAGCCGTCCGCAGCGACGTTGGGAACCGGCTCGACGCGAATGCCAGCGCGATGTCGCAGACCTCGAAGACGGTGAACGACCGCATGGCGAACGTGCAGACGGCGTTCGCCAGCCTGCAAAAGCAAGTCGGCGAGATGAGCGAGCAGGCGCGCCAGATCGCCGAGGTGTCCAAGGGACTGGGCGACCTGGAGCGCATCTTCAGCGCGCCCAAGCTGCGCGGCGGCGTGGGCGAGATGCAGCTCGAGAACCTGCTCTCGCAAGTTTTCGCCCGCGAGCAATACGAGGTGCAGTACCGGTTCTCGTCCGGCGACATCGCTGACGCGCTGGTGCATCTGCCGCAAGGCGGCGTGGTCATCGATTCCAAGTTCTCGCTCGAGAACTTCCGGCGCATGGCGTCGGCTGCGAGTGACGCGGAGCGCAAGGCGATGCGCCGCGAGTTCATCAAAGACGTGCGCAGGCGCATCGACGAGATCGCCGGGAAATACATCCGCCCGGCCGAAGGCACGCTGCCGCTCGCGCTGATGTACGTGCCGGCGGAGAACGTGTATTACGAGGCCATCATCCGCGATGAGAACGGCGACGACCTCTACGACTACTGCGTGCAGCGCCGCGTGTTTCCCGTTTCGCCGAACTCGCTCTACGCCTATCTCCAGACCATCATCGTGGGCATGAACGGCATGCGCGTGAGCCAGCGCGCGGAGAGCATCCTGCGGGAGATCCAGTCGCTCAAACTCGAAGTGGAGGAATTCGACGCCGTCTTCGGCAAGCTCGGCACCCACTTGAAGAACGCGGTGAACAACTACGAATTGAGCGTGCGCGAGTTGGGGAAACTCGAGAACCGGTTGCAGAGCCTGTCGGGAACGGACGCGCAGAAGTCGCTCTTCGAGGAGAAGAAGCGCGCCCTCAGCGCCGGAGAGTAGAACTCCGCCGTAAAAAACTTTGGGGGACGCTTTCGCGTCCCCCGTTTCTGTTGCGGTGTGAAGCCGCTCTTAGTGCTTTTTCTTCTTCGCGGCCTTTTTCTTGCCCTTTTTAGCTGCCATGGTTTTTATTCTCCCTTTGGTCGCAACGTTGCTGCTATTGCGATTAGATGAAGGTATAGAGTCATTCAAAATCAGTGTCAAGTGAAAAAAACATTTTGCGCGCGCGCGCGGACGCGGGCCGCACGCGAAAAGTTGTCACGGTCGCGCGGTGCGCATCAGGAATTGTCCCACGCCGGCAAAAATATCCTGCCAGGTGTGCGCGATCATCGCGGGTCGCAGGTTCTTGCGCAGCGCGGCCAGCGTGCCGAGCATCGCGCCGAACACTCCGATCAGCAGCATGCGCTCCGGCCCCTCATACAAGTGCGACGCGCCGAAGACCGTCGCCGACGCCAGCACTCCCACCAGCACGCTCTTCGAGAGCGCGCCGAGTTGGCGCTGCAGATACCCGCGGAACACGATCTCTTCGCATATCCCCGCGCTCACCGCGAGCACGAAGAACACGCACAGCTCGAAAATGTTTGCCGGTGCCATGAACTCGATCGCCTTGCGCAGCTCCTCCACCTTGTTCTGCATGCCCATCGCATAGCCGAGCGACGCGAGCACGATGGCGACCCCGATCCAGAACACCGCGGCGATGGCCACGTCGATCAGGAAGTCGTCCAGGCCGCGCCACGGACGCCCGGTGAGTTGTCGCAGCGAATACCCGCGGCGCTTGATGCCGAGCCACACCACGCCAACCAGCGTCCACTGCATCACCACTCCGCTGGTGTAGAGCAGCGGCCGCGACCCGGCGCGCAGCACGCGCTTGGAACGCGTTTGTCCGCTCATCGAGACGGCCAGCATGATCACGACGATGAGCAGCGTGTGCCAGTAGCTCGCGACCTTCTGCTTCTGGTCGAGAAGATTTGGGACAACGACCGTGGCCGCCGGCTCCGGCGTCCCATCGCCTGCGGAAGAGAGCGCGCCGCCGCAGCGCGGGCAGAAGCGGGCAGCGTCGGCGTTCCCGTTCCCACAGCTCGGGCATTGCACGGTGAGGCGTCTCCTGGGCGGGCGGGAATTGCGACCGCCGCCGGACGGTCGCATCTTATAATGAACGGTTCCTCATGCCGTTGCCATCCTTATAGGAGTCTTCATGCCGACCATGGACGACGCAGTCATCATCTCCGGCGTACGCACGCCGATCGGGAAATTCCAGGGCGGGTTGAGCGAGCTGACCGCGCCGCAGCTCGGCGCCGTCGCGGTGCGCGAGGCGGTGAAGCGCGCGGGCCTCGAACCCGCGCAGATCGACGAGTGCATCATGGGCAACGTCGTCTCCGCGGGACTCGGCCAGAATCCCGGACGCCAGGCCGCGCTGCTCGGCGGACTTCCACCCAGCGTCGGCGCCATGACCATCAACAAAGTCTGCGGCTCGGGATTGAAAGCAGTCGCGCTCGCGGCGCAAGCCATCCAGACCGGCAACGCGGAGATCGTCGTCGCCGGCGGCATGGAATCCATGAGCAACGCGCCCTACCTGCTCCCGCAAGCGCGCAAAGGATATCGCCTCGGCAACGGTCAGATCATCGACGCCGTCGTCCACGATGGCCTCTGGGAGATCTACAACAACTACCACATGGGCCAGACCGCCGAGAACGTCGCCGACAAGTACAAGGTCTCGCGCGAGGTGCAGGACGAGTTCGCCGTGAAGTCGCACCAGAAAGCGATCGCGGCGTGGAAGGAATGCCGCTTCAGCTCGCAGATCGTTCCCGTCGAGGTCCCGGGAAAGAAGAAGGGCGACCCGCCCGTCAAGTTCGATAAGGACGAAGGCCCGCGCGAGGACACCACGCTCGAAACGCTCGCCAAGCTCAAGCCCGTCTTCAAGAAGGACGGCACCGTCACCGCCGGCAACGCGCCCGGAATGAACGACGGCGCCGCCGCGCTGGTGGTGACGAGCGCGACGAAAGCGAAAGCACTCGGCAAAGAACCGATGGTCCGCATCGTGGCGCAGGCGACGAGCGGAGTGGATCCCGCCTGGGTGATGATGGCGCCCGTCGACGCCGTCCGCAAGATCTGGGCGAAGACGGGATGGAAGGCCGGTGACGTGGATCTCTACGAACTCAACGAAGCGTTCAGCGTCCAAGCCTTCGCGGTGACGAAGGAACTCGGCCTCGACTCGAGCCGCGTCAACGTGAACGGCGGCGCCGTCGCCCTCGGACATCCCATCGGCGCGAGCGGCGCGCGCGTGCTCGTCACGCTCATCTACGAGATGCAGCGGCGCAACGTGCATCGCGGCATCGCGGCGCTCTGCCTCGGCGGCGGTAACGCGGTCGCAATGGCCGTCGAACGGTAAAAAGCGGCAAGAAGATTGACGCGGTAGGCGCCGGCGACTCGCCGGCGCTTCTTTTTGCGGCGGAGCAGGGCGTCCTGCTCTCGGCGCGGGCATAAGCCGCAATCCACGCGGTTTGTCCGCTGTTCCAGAATCCGGACAAAAAACACTTCGTGGTTACAAGCCGGCCAGGCCGCGCTATATCTCATCGGCTCATGCTTTTTAAGACGCTCAGCGCCGCGGTCTACGGCATCGACGCGAATATCATCGAGGTCGAGGTGGACGTCTCCGGCCTACAGGCCTCTGACGGCGGCTACTTCAACACCGTCGGCCTGCCCGATGCCGCCGTGCGCGAGAGCCGCGAGCGCATCCGCGCCGCGCTCAAGAATTGCGGCTACGACGTCCCTCCCACGCACATCACCATCAACCTCGCTCCCGCCGACATCAAGAAGGAAGGCTCCGGCTTCGACCTGCCCATGGCGCTCGGAATCCTCGGCTGCTACGGCGCGCTCGCCCACAAGACTCTCCCCGACCACGTCCTCGTCGGCGAGCTCTCACTCGATGGCGGCGTGCGTGGCGTCCGCGGCACGCTGCCCATCGCCGTCGCCGTCCGCGACAAGGGCATCAAGAACCTCATCGTGCCCGAGGTCAACGCGCGCGAGGCCGCCATGGTCGCCGGCGTGAATGTCTATCCCGTCAAGTCGCTGGTGGACGTCGTCAAGCTGGTGAACTCCGGCAACAGCATCAAGCCGGTGTCCGTCGATCCCGACGCCACGCTCAACGAATCCCGCCGCTTCAGCGTGGATTTCTCCGACGTCCGCGGCCAGCAGACGGCCAAGCGCGCCCTCGAAGTCGCCTCCGCCGGCGGACACAACATCCTCATGATCGGCCCGCCCGGCTCCGGCAAGACGATGCTCGCCAAACGCATCCCCACCATCCTGCCGCCGCTCACCTTCGACGAAGCGCTCGAGACCACCAAGATCCACAGCGTCGCCGGCGTGCTCGAGCCGGGCGCGGGCCTGGTCGGCGCCCGCCCGTTCCGCTCGCCGCACCACACCATCTCCGACGCCGGCCTCATCGGCGGCGGCATGATCCCGCGCCCCGGCGAGGTCTCGCTCGCGCACCACGGCGTGCTCTTCCTCGACGAGCTGCCCGAGTTCCCGCGCAACGTGCTCGAGGTCATGCGCCAGCCGCTCGAAGACGGACACGTCTCCATCGCCCGCGCCGCCATGTCGCTCACCTTCCCCGCGCGCTTCATGCTCGCCGCGGCGATGAATCCGTGTCCCTGCGGATACCACAACGACCAGCGCCACCGCGAGTGCCACTGCACCGGACCCATGATCCAGCGCTACGTCTCCAAGATCTCGGGACCGCTGCTCGACCGCATCGACATCCACATCGACGTCCCCGCGGTGAACTACAAGGAGATGCGCGGCGCCTCCTCACCCGAGAGTTCCGAGAAGATACTCGCCCGCGCCGTCCGCGCCCGCGAAGTCCAGCTCAACCGCTTCGCCGCCGCCGGCGAGAAGATCTTCGCCGGCATTTATGCGAATGCCCAAATGGGCTCGCGCGAGATCCGCGTCTACTGCGATCTTTCATCCGACTGCGAGCACCTGCTCGAGCGCGCCATGGCGCAGCAAGGACTCTCCGCCCGCGCCCACGACCGCATCCTCAAAGTAGCGCGGACCGTCGCCGACCTCGAAGCCTCAGCCGCCATCCAGCCGAAACACATCGCCGAGGCCATCCAGTATCGGACGCTGGATAGGACGTATTGGGCGTGACGGCAGTTTCCCGTTCCCGGTTTCCAGTTTCCGGTGGCCGAACTTCAACGCCGAGGCGCCGAGGGCGCGGAGACGGTGGAAGAGTGGGCATTCATGCCCGCGTCAGCATCCCGTCATTCCTTGTCATTCCGAGCCGCGCGAGCCGAGCGCGTCAGCGGGAGGGAGCGCGAGCGAGGAATCTGCTGTGCAAGTTTTCAAAGAGCTTTCTTGCGCTTCATCCCAACGGCGGGGACTGCGCGCTGGCCTTCGGCAGAGTGGAAGGCGCTGCGCGCCGATCTTTTTCACCGGCCTGAAGGCCGGTGCTTCCACCGCCCCGACTTAAGTCGGGGGCTGCCACCTCTATTGGTAGAGGTGTTGTTGGACGGCGTAGATGAGCTGGCCGGCGGCCTTGGTGTCGATGCGGCCGACGGCGAGGTTCATCATGGCCCAGGCGAGCATCCGTTGAGGATCGCGGAGGTTGGGTAAAACAGTCTCACGTTTCCTTCTGCTGGTTCGTTGACGTCCGGGGACGTGGTAGTAGCAGTGGGATTTCCCGCGAAGGGCGGGGGAGCCGCAGCGGGTGCCGTCCGCTTTCGTGCCGCTGCACGTTCTTATAAACGGCGGCTTTCTGAACGGCTGGCTTAGGACCGGTGGCGGAATAACCGGGATTACCCCCCTCCCCTCCGGCTGCGCCGGTCTTTTGTTTTGTGGTGGTTGCGCGGCTTTGGCCGCTAAGTCTTTTGGAAATCCCGGTTGAGGGGTAAAGTCTTGAGCCAAGGGGAGTTGTTTCACATTGCTATACATAAGTAATGGATTATTTCATGTTTTGAAAAGCTGTCAAGTAGCAAGAGAATAAATAGCGAAAGTAAACTGCTCGGGGCGCTCAGTGCGTAGCCGTCTTGACAGACCTGGTTACGGGAGTCAGACTCCCGCTCCGATAACGCCGTATCTGGAGGTGCTGGTGCCAAACCCTTATGTTCCGTGCCAAAGATTGACTCTCCGCGGGGCCGGCTATGACGAGGCGTGGCTCCAGCGCACGATCATGGCGAACCCTTCCATCTTGGGTTTGGGAGATCTCAAACCTGTCGGGAGGGAAGTGCGGCAACATGCCGGCGGCAGATTGGATTTCGTTTTTCTCGATCCCGACAGCCAGACGATGTTCGAGATCGAGGTAATGCTTGGACCGACGGACGAGAGTCACATCATCCGAACGTTGGAATACTGGGACATCGAGACCCGCCGGTGGCCTAATTTCGAACATCGGGCAGTGCTGGTTGCGGAAGAGATCACGAATCGTTTTTTCAACGTGATTTGGCTGCTGAATCGTTCGGTGCCGATCATCGCGATCAAGCTGGACACTCTGACGGTGGATGGGAAACTGACGCTCAACTTCACAAAAATCCTCGACATATACGAGACCCCCGAAGGCCGCGAGCCCGATCAGATCGCAGGCTCTAGCAGGCAGGCGTGGCAGGAGTATGCAGGCGCTGAGTCGTTCAGCGTCTTTGAGAAGTGCATAGCTTTGTTGTCGAGGGATTCAGCCAATCCGCGAATCACATACAACGATGGGCACATCGCGATCGGAGGCGCGAAGCGGAATTTTGCATGGTTCACTCCCCGAAAACGCGATAAGCATTGCATGGTCAATATCCGTGTGGGAGACGCAAACACAGAATCCACGTTGCAGAAGCTGCAGAGCCTGGGCCTCGACGCGTACAGGATGGAGAGCGACACAATTCGAATTAGATTGCTCGCAGTTGATCTTGACAAGAACCAGAAGGCAGTTTCGGAAGCACTTCAGGTTGGCATCGCCGAAGGCGGGGGACTCTAAAGAGGCGCAAGTGCACCCATCCACAGGAGGAAGGATGACAGAGCAAGAAGAGTTTGATGCGTACTACCAAACGAACCGCATACCGCATCATCTCGATGAAAAGCGAATCAAGGAAGTAGCGGTCCGAAGAGGCATCTCGGAAGAAGAGTTGCTGAAAGAGATTGACGACCACGATAAAACCGCATGGCTACGCGGCCTCGCGATTGAATGGGACATTGAACGCCGTGAACTGAATGCCCGGCTTGCGGAGGCAATTGAGAAGCTTCAAGCTGACGGCTACAAAGTCGAGAAAGGAAATCCCTACCACTACGCCGTCTGTAGCCGCAACTTTGTACCTGTATGTAAAGTCTTTGCGCCGGGAGCTGTCGAGCCGGAGTACTGCTATCCGTTCGACTTGGTTAGGTTTGCACTCCTTGGTGCACCCAGGTTGAATGACCTCAGTGTCCTTGACCCAAATGGCGGTGCAGCGAAATGGCAAGCAAATCTGGCGAAATTATTCATTGAGGGGAGTCCTAAGGCGGAGACAGACGAAGCCTTGGAACGTGCCGAGCGGACACTAAAGGGAATGGATCCGAAAGGCTTGCGTTGACCGTGGAACCGCAGAACATGGCTCCTGCAGCGACACCAGGTGCAATATCCCTTTCCGAGTTGTGCGACCGGCTCTTCTTCGATCTTGTCAAGGCAGACGCTTATCGAAAGGTCTATGCGGGGATGTCGTCGCAGTTGCGCGTAGAGACGATACTGAGAATAGCGCCTACATACTTCGCACTCACTCAGACCGCACTGCTCGAGATGTCGTGCATCATCATAACCCGGTTATATGACCCCTCCAGCAGGGCTGTGACGCTCAAGTACCTACTAGAAGTCGCGGCGCAAAAGGTTGAAGAATTTGAGAGCGGCGCCAGCGACGCCCTAAAGGGAATTGAAGAGGCGCGGGAGTCTCTGGCCGAGGCATCCGGCGCCCTGGATGCGGTTAAGACGATACGTGACAAGTTGCTGGCGCATCGCGACAAAACCCACTTTCACTTAGACGCGCTAGATCAGCTTCCTGCTCTGGACGCTGAGATTGGCTCGTTGGTCGATGCTGGCCGGAGAGCGGTGAACGCGATACGCCTTAAGTTCGACGGTGTGTGGTGTACTCCCGAGCTTTTGGACGTTACTGACTACGAATGGCTAGTGCACGTCCTCCGCGAAGGTAAGAAGGCCCAACTTAGAGCAGCTGAAGAGGCTGGCTGTACTGACGAGTTTCTAGAAATGAAGAAGGACTTGGGCCTGATTTGACCGGCGGCGTCTGAGCTGCAGCAACAAAAGTCCACCGGCCTCCGCTCCTCCGTTGACAGAGTGGAAAGGCTTTCTCTCTCTTGCGCTACCGAGGGTCAGGCGCGTCGCCTCGCGAGTCTTTTAAAGGCTCGCGCCGTGAATCTGAAAACCGAAACTGAAAGGTCCTTTTGGCCCGTCATGTTCTACGTTGGCCTTTTCATAAAGAATGGTCGCAATCTTTAGGACATCTTCTTTTGCGCGAACCGCGTTGTCTTCAGTCGAGAAAAGTTCCCAGGCGGTTTGTAAATACTGACCGAGCTTTGCATCCAGAAAGTCGTCCAAGTCCTCTGTCGTTTCGTCGCTTAGGGATTCGGGTTTCCCATGCGCAATCGCATTTCTAAAGCCAAATAGGTCCTTCACGATTTGCCACGGTCGCGCGCCGTAATCCGGCTTCGCCTCGATCAAATCGGCCAACAAATTCAATTTCTCAATTGGCTTCAGTCGTTCCAAATAATTCCAGTGCGGGATAAGCCTCGGCCCGAGCCAATTCAAGAGAGCTTCCAAGGCGAAGGCGCGAAAGATGAGGCTAGCCCTGAACTGATGCGCCGAGCCCCTCGGTTCTTCTTGTCCAGCCTTGAGCAGACAATTGGACGTGTGCCATAGCTCGGCGTGGATTCGCACGTCCCTCTCCTTAGTAACCCGCGCTTTCCCTGGTTGGTTCATCTGTTGGGGACTCCTGCCCATCCTTAGCCTATGCGCAGTCGCGCTTGCGCCGAAAGCGTAATGTTTTGGATCTTGCGGCCGTTGATGGCTTCGGCGCCCAGCATCCCGAAGGTGAGGCCGTTTATTCACGCGCTCCGCTTCGCTGCGCGCGGGCCTTCGGCAAGCGGAAAGGGGATTGTTTTACGGCTACCCGGGGCTTACGCCGCCGGGCTACATTCTGCCGTCCGCTAACCGCGGACTCGAGTCCTCGCCTTCGTGAGACCTTCGTGTCCTTCGTGTGAACGCTTTTTTTGCTTTTTGACAATTCATTCGGGCGCTACGTCCCGCTCTGCGGGACTGCGCGCCGGCCCGCCGCGGCGGGCAGAGTGGAAAGGGTCTTTTATGTTCCGTCTTCCCCGCGCTGAAGCGCGGGGCTGATCCCATCCGCCCGCCGAGGCGGACTGGACTATTGGCCGGTGAGCATTCTCGGCGCTCTCGGCGAGCTCGGCGGTGATCCCAGCCCTTCGTCCGTGGTGCCGTTGACCGGAAACCGGAAACCGGAGACCGGAAACTGAATCCGGTTGACCCCGCGCCGCCACATCACTACGCTTCGTCCTTCGGAGGAGCCATGACGAAGGAACTGGAAAACAAGGTCGCGGTCATCACCGGCGGGACGTCGGGCATCGGGCGCGACACGGCCATCCTGTTCGCGCAGGCGGGCGCGAAGGTAATTGTCGCCGGGCGCCGCGAAAAGGAAGGCAAGGAGACACTCGACCTGGTCCGCGCTGCCGGCGGCGAGGGCATCTTCGTCAAAACGGACGTGGCCAAGGCCGCCGACGTCGCCGCCCTGTTCGCGCAGGCGGTCGCGAAGTTCGGGCGCGTGGACATTGGCTTCAACAACGCCGGCATCGAAGGCATGTGGGCGCCGGTCGCGGAACAGACGGAAGCCGACTGGGACGCCGTCCTCGACATCAACCTGAAGGGCATGTGGCTGTGCCTGAAGCACGAGATAAGGCAGATGCTCAAGCAGGCTGCGTCTCCCGACGGAAGCCGCGGGGCCATCGTCAACATGGCGTCGGTGGCGGGATGGATCGGCGCGGCGGGCGCGGGGGCTTACTGCGCGTCGAAGCACGCGGTGATCGGGCTCACGAAAGCCGCGGCGCTCGAGACCGCCACGCAGGGGATACGGATCAACGCGATCTGTCCCGCGGTCATCGAGACGCCGATGGGCGAGCGGCTGTTCGGCGCGCCCGAGGTCCGGCCGTTCGCGGTGGGGATGCATCCCATCGGGCGCTTCGGCAAGCCGATGGAGGTGGCCGAGGCTGTCCTGTGGATGTGCTCGGACCGCGCCAGCTTCATGACCGGCCAGTCGCTGGTGCTCGACGGCGGGTTCCTGGCGGGCCGGGGAGCGGTCGCGGCCGCCACCGCAGGGAAGTGATCCGCCTTCGTGCCCCTTCGTGTGACCTTCGTGTCCTTCGTGTGAAAAGCTTTTCGCTCTTTGACAAGTGAAACGGGTCTTCTCGGCGGCCTCGGCGCCTCGGCGGTGAAGCCTTGGAAGTTACTCTCTGGGCACGCCGCAGGTCCCAAAACTGTTGACTTACCGGTTAACAGGACTTAGTCTAAGTCCCTCTGGCGCAAGTTGACACTTGCCGGCCCAGCGAAAAAGAGAGCAACTTAGGGTGCCGTTAGGGCATCTATACGGTTGGCGCAGACCGTACTATCCCAAGGAAACTCAGGCAAGTTGAGCGGTTTACGGGCTTCATTGTCCTTGAGCTGCCTTCCTGGGCGCGGTCGGCAACAGATAGAGGAGACACGATATGCGTTCTGACCTGGTTTTCCCGGCGGTAAAGACGGTCCGTAACCGCTATGAGCTGTGCCAGCTCGCGTCCAAGGCCACGCGCCGGTTCCACAAGCCGAGCCTCCGCATCCAGGACACGATGAACGACATCCTGACCAAGGTGGGCGCGGCGGTGGCGGAACCCGAGACCGTGATGGGCCGCACGGAAGTGCTTGCAGAATCACACAAGCGGGCTGCATAATACTGCTTCGCGGCGCGCCGGCACCTCCGCACCAGCGCCGCGAAGCGCACCACCCTCCCGAGTCTGGCTGGCGCGTCCGTCGCTCGCTTTCCCCCCTCTTCCAAAAAAATCCCACCGCAGGTGAACATGACAATCGCAGAACTCAAAGAAAAGAACATCACGGAGCTGACCAAGATCGCACGGTCGCTCGACCTCCCCGGTGCGAGCGGGCTCCGCAAGCAGGACCTCATCTTCAAGATCCTGCAGGCCCAGAGCGAGAAGGAAGGGCACATCTTCGCGGAAGGCGTCCTGGAGATACTGCCGGATGGCTACGGCTTCCTGCGTTCGCCCGACTACAACTATCTCCCTGGCCCCGACGACATCTACGTTTCGCCCTCGCAGATCCGCAAGTTCGACCTGAAGACGGGCGACACGGTGAGCGGCCAGGTGCGACCGCCGCACGAAGGCGAGAAATACTTCGCGCTGGTCAAGATCGAGGCGGTGAACTTCGAATCGCCGGATGAAGCGCGCAACAAGATCCTGTTCGACAACCTGACGCCGCTGTATCCGCAGGAGCGGGTGAAGCTCGAGACCGTGCGGGAGAACATCGGGGCGCGCGTCATGGACCTGCTCACGCCGCTGGGCAAAGGCCAGCGCGCGCTGATCGTCTCTCCGCCGCGCGCCGGCAAGACGATGATCCTACAGAACATCGCTAATTCCATCACCACCAATCATCCGGAGGTCGTGCTCATCGTGCTGCTCATCGACGAGCGTCCGGAAGAAGTCACGGACATGCAGCGCTCGGTGAAGGGCGAGGTCATCAGCTCGACCTTCGACGAGCCCGCGGCGCGCCACGTGCAGGTCGCCGAGATGGTGATCGAAAAGGCCAAGCGGCTGGTCGAGCACAAGCGCGACGTGGTCATCCTGCTGGATTCCATCACGCGCCTGGCGCGCGCTTACAACACCATCGTGCCGCCGAGCGGCAAAGTGCTCTCCGGCGGCGTGGATTCGAACGCGCTGCAGCGGCCGAAGCGGTTCTTTGGCGCGGCCCGCAACATCGAGGAGGGCGGCTCGCTCAGCATCATCGCGACGGCCCTGATCGAGACCGGCAGCCGCATGGACGACGTCATCTTCGAGGAGTTCAAGGGCACCGGTAACTCGGAGGTCATCCTCGACCGCAAGCTCTCCGATAAGCGCGTGTTTCCGGCCATCGACATTCAGCGCTCGGGCACGCGCAAGGAGGAGCTCATCATCCCCAAGGAAGACCTGGCGCGCATCTGGGTGCTGCGCAAGGTGCTGAACCCGCTGTCGCCGGTGGAGGCGATGGAGTTGCTGATCGATAAACTCAGCAAGACGCGCTCGAACGGCGAGTTTTTGGCCAACATGAGTTCGCTGTAAGTGCCGAAAAGGGAAGGACTTTCCCGTTGACCGGGGCGTGGCCGCTAACGTACCATTCGCGACTAAGTAGTGGAGGACCCTCAATGTCTCGAGGAATCGCATTTCGGGCCGTTGCAATCGCCGTACTCGTGGTGTTTCTTGCCGGCAACGTGTTTGCGGACGCGGCCGCGATGCTGGAACCGAACGGGACCGTCCTGGTGAACGACAGCCAGGTCACGCGCGTCTCCACCGTGTTCGATGGCGACCGGGTGAAGACGGGGAATGACTCCGGTGCGATGCTAAGCGGCAAGGACGCGACCGTGCAGTTGGCGTCAAATTCCTCGCTGACGCTGGGCCCGCGCTCGGTTGCGCTCGACCAGGGCGCCGCCGCCATGACGCTGTCTCCGAATGGCACCGCGCAGGTCGGCGACCTCACGCTCACGCCCTCGGAAGGCCCGGCGGCGTATCAGGTGAGCCGCACGGCGGATTCCACACAGATCAAAGTAACGAGCGGCAAGCTGCTCGTAGCGCGCGCCGGCGTGGTCACGCCGCTCGCGGCCGGCAGCCAGCAGATGTTCCAGAACGCGAACTCGAACAGCAACAACAACGCCGAGGGACACAGCAACAAGAAACTGGCCGCTGCCGGCATCCTGATCGGCGTTGCGTCGGGATTGATCGTTTGGTACACCACGGGGGAAACCAGCCACCTCGTCCCGTAAACCGGATCTAGGACCCAAAGGCTGCCGGCGACGGCAGCCTTTTCACTTTGGCGGGACCGCACGGGCTTTGAAAAAGAGCTTCCCGGGCATTTACAATCCATCGCGATGAAAGAGACTCACCTGATCCCTGCCGGCACGGTGCTTACCTCCAAGGGCGACGGCCCTGTCGTTACGCTCACGGCCCCCGGCAAGGTGTTCTTACTAACGCTGGACATCACCAGGATCGTGGAGCAAGAAGCGCTCGACGTCAGCGTGATCGGTTCGGTGGATGGCACCACATGGGAACCCAAGCCGCTGGCGGTGTTTCCGCAGAAGTTCTACGCCGGGCAGCATCCGCTACTGCTCGACCTTTCGCAGCGAGTAGACTTGAAAGCTTTGCGCGCGCATTGGGAAGTCAACCGCTGGGGGCGGGGCTCCGAGACACCGATGTTCGAAGTGAGCCTGCAGCTACGCGAGGTGCCGCCGGACGTGCTGAAGGAGACGATGGCGGAGGCGGGAGCGCGCCGCTGAGTCCGGAAAAGACAAAAGCCCTGCCCGCCGGCAGGGCTTTTTTATTCCAGCGGGTCACTTCGCGGGAGTGACGGCCGCGAACGAGCGGACCTTCTCCAGCGTCTGCTTGGCTTGCGCGGACTGCTGGTCGGCGGGCGCTCTTTCGATGTACCACTGCAGTTCCGCCATGGCTTCAGAATAGTTTTTCATCCCGAGCAGCGCGTGCGCCTTCACCAAGTGGATGAGGGCATAGTCCTTGGGGCCCAGTTCTTCGGCCTTGTTCAGTTGGCGCAGGGCGGCGTCGTAGGTGCCCTTGCCGAGGAAGGCCTTGCCCATCTCGAAGTATCCCTGCCACGCGGTGGGCGCGAGGGAGACGCCGCGATCGATGCTGCGGAGCGCGTCGTCATACTTCGAAAGCAGGTTGTAGGCGGCGCCCATCGCGATGTACGCCATGGAATTGCCGGAATCGATCTTGATGGCGTGGTCGAGGTCTTCGCAGGCGTCTTCTGGTCTGCCGGCATCCAGTTTGAGGACGCCGCGCAGGGTGAGAGCGTCGCTGTATTCGGGATAAGCGGCGAGGGCCTCCTCGACAAATCTCGAAGCGTCGTCGAGCTTCTGCTTGCCCATGGCACTTTGCGCCTTTTTGAAAGCGTCACGCGCCTTGCCCGGTACTTTCAGCTGGGCGACCGAAACCGTATGCCGTCCGCCGGCGCCGGTTGCTTCGCTGCGCTGGAAGCGCAGGTTGACGGTGGCGCCTCCGCCACGCGTGTCGACGCGCTCGCGGACTTCGTCAAAGCCCATCACCGCACGAACCTCGTAGGCTCCGTTGGGGATGTTGCTAATATCAAAGGTCCCGTTCTGGCGGGTGTAAGTGTCGCCGACGGTCTGGCCGGTGGCCACGTTCACGACCTCGATGCGGACATCGGCAGCCGGTTTGTTATCGGCGCTGCGGACGCTGCCGCCAAGGCCGGTGGCGTTCGGATCGCCTTCGATCTGTTGCAAGGGACTGGCGCCGCCTACCCTGTTGTGTTGCGCGAAGGCAGGAACGAGCGAGAGCGAAAGAAGAAGAGATGCAACGATAGCCCGGTGAAGCATGTGTCTACCCTGAATGATTCGAGGGGCGACCGGACTCAAGAGGCAGGGACTCAAGGACCTGGAACCGCTCGGCACCGGCGTTACACCGCCAGTGCTACGAAGGTCTGATGAGTCTGGTGGAGCAGAGTTGTCCCTGCCGAAACAGGTGGCGGAGATATTTTGGTTACCGACGGGCAACTCGGGTGATGTCCGAAAGACGTTGACGCGATATGACGGTGGGAGGCAAACACGTGGTGGTGAGGCCGGCGCGGCAGATCGGCGGAAGCCTGCGCTTGCCGGGAGATAAATCCATCGCGCACCGCTACGCCATGCTCGCCGGGACCGCGGACGGGACGTCGGTGTTGCGCAACTTCGCCTCCGGCGCGGATTGCGCCAGCACGCTGGGCTGCATGGCCGCGCTCGGGTGCGCGGTCGTGCGAGATGCGGACGGGACGGTGAAGGTGGAGGGCAGAGGGCGGGGTCTCAAGGAGCCCTCCGGGCCACTCGACTGCGGGAATTCCGGTTCGACCATGCGGATGCTCGCGGGCATCCTGGCGGCGCAGCCGTTCGCGACCGAGATGCGCGGGGACGGATCGCTCTCGCGGCGCCCGATGGCGCGGATCATCGAGCCGTTGGGCCGCATGGGTGCGTCCATCGCGGGAGAAGATGGCGGACGGCCGCCGTTAAAGGTGCGCGGCGGGGCACTGCATGGCGTGGAGCACCAGCTCACCGTCGCAAGCGCTCAGGTCAAATCCTGCCTGCTATTCGCGGGACTGTTGGCGGAAGGCGTGACGGCGGTGGAGGAGCCGCAGCGCACGCGCGACCACGGCGAGCTCGCGCTGCGCGCATTCGGGGCAGAGGTCACACGCGAACGGAACCGGACCACGATCCGCGGTGGACAGCCGCTGCATGCCATCGACGCCTACGTCCCCGGGGATATTTCTTCGGCGGCGTTCTTCCTGTGCGCGGCGGCGATGCTTCCGGGATCCAGACTGGTGATTGATGGGCTGCTGCTGAACCCCACGCGGGCGGCCATCCTCGACGTGCTGGCGGGGATGGGCGCGACGATACGGATGCTCGAGGTCGAGGAGCGGCATGGCGAGCTTGTCGGGACGGTACAGATCACCGGCGGAAAGCTCAGCGGCGCGCGCATCGCCGGAGCGCAGACTGCCGCACTGATCGATGAGTTGCCAGTGCTGGGCGCAATCGCCGCCTACACCAACGACGGGATCGAGGTGCGCGACGCGCGTGAGTTGCGGGTGAAGGAGTCGGACCGCATCGCCGTGCTGGCGACGAACCTGCGGGCGATGGGGGTGCAAATCGAGGAGTTTGAAGATGGCTTCCGCATGGCGGGGAAGCAGCGACCGCATGGCGCGAAGGTCGACCCTGCCGGCGACCATCGCATCGCGATGGCGTGTGCGGTAGCGGCGCTGGGCGCGGAGGGTGATACCACGATCACCGGCGCGGACTGCGTGGGCATCTCGTTCCCGGATTTTTTTTCACTGCTCGAGAGAGTGGCCATCCGCTAGCGGCCGTAGATGGAGTCGAGTACGCCGGCAACCGAGACGACGTGCTCGATGGCGGGATCGAAGCCCTCACCGGCGGCGAGGCGCCCGGCCCAATCCACGGGGGCGCGTCCCGGCCATGCGTCCGGGGGCCCGGCCAGCGCGGTGCGACGCGTGCCATCGTAGTGTTCAGCGGTGAAATCGTAGAACGACCCGCCGACGTTCCGGAAAGCGGCGCCACCCTTCGTGCCGTAGAACTCGATGGCGATCACGCAATCCTGCCCAACGGGCAGGCGCCAGGAGCAAGCCAGGTCCACGGAAACGCCGCCGGCAAGATCGAGGCGCGCGGTGGCGTAGTCCTCGACGACCGCTGGACGCGGGGGAAGCAGAGCGCCGCCGGCGTAGAGACGGCTGGAAACACCAGTGACTTCTGGAAACCCCAGTATCCAGAGCGCGGCATCGACCAGGTGGACGCCTAAGTCCATCACGCAGCCGCCGCCGGAGAGCGCCGGGTCGTAGAACCATTGCTTGTCCGGTCCGTAGGCGTTGTGGAACAGCACGTTGGCGGCGTAGACCTCGCCCAATGCACCCGAGCGCACGAGGCCGCGGACCGTCTGCAAAGCGGCGGTGAAGCGATAAGAGAAGTCGACGGCGAGGAGTCTGTGGGCGCGCCTGGCCGCAGCGATCACGGCGCCGGCTTCGGCCGCGGTGCGTCCGAGCGGCTTTTGGCAGAACACTGCTAGGCCCGATTCGAGCGCGGCGAGCGATTGTTCCGCATGCAAGGCGCTGGGCGTAGCGATGACGATACCGTCGAGTCCGGCACGGAGCAGGTCGCGAAAGCAGGCAGCCGGAGCTGCGCCGGGAACCGTGGCGAGCGCTTTCCCGGCTATCTCCGGCGAGGCGTCGCAGATGAGCGCTACTTCCGCGGAGCCGCTGCTGGCGATGGCCTGCATGCGGTCCTGGCCGATCCAGCCGACGCCAAGAAAGCCGAGACGAGGGCGACGCGAGACTTGCCGAGCAGTAGGAGGCGACTCGCCCGCGAGCGGCGCAGGGATGGCCCGTGTCTCACTCACACCGCACCACCGCTTTCAGGAAACCCTCGGGACGCTCGAGGGCCGCATCGAGCGCATCGCCGAGCTGTTGCAACGGGAACGAATGAGTGCACAACGCGCGGGGGTCGAACACGCCGGCCTCGGTCGCGGCGACAGCCGCACGCATGCCGGCGATGTAGCGCTCCGGCTCACGCTCGTGCGCGTTGATGACGTCGAGTCCGCGCCAGTTCCAGAGCTGCATGTTGACCTGGCGCGGGCCATCCTGGTGGTAACCGGCCACGATGAGCCGCGCGCGCGTGGCGGTCAGCTCGGCCGCGAGGTCGAGCGGCCACTGTTTCCCGACCGCCTCGATGACCCGCTCGCACATCGCGCCGTTGGTCAGGCCGGCGACGCGCGCGATGATGCGGTGATGGTCCTCCATGGGAATGGTCTCGTGCGCCCCCATCTGGCTCGCGACTGCAAGCGAATACGGACGGCGCGAGATGGCGATGACGCGCGCGCCGGCCTGCGCGGCGAGGCGTGTGAGGATGGCGCCGAGAAAGCCGATGCCGACGATGGCGACGGTGTGGCCACGCTGGATGTCGCTGCGCGCGAAGATGTTCATGGCGCAGCCGAAGGCCTCGCCAGGGAAAGGCGCGCCGTCGAGCGACTTGGGGAGCGCAACCACGGCGGTGGCCGGCGCGACGTCGCAATGCGCGTAGGCTTTATAGGAAAGCATCGCAACCCGGTCGCCTTCCTTGACGTTCGTCACGCCGCGAGCGACTGCGTCGATGGTCCCCCAGCTTTCGTGTCCCATGTCGCCCGGCGCGGTGGGATAGCGCGACCACGGCATGCCCTCCCACATCGCCAGGTTCGAGGCGCAGACGCCGCAGCCCTCCAGCCGCACGCGCACCTGTCCCGCGGCCGGCGTGGGGCGAGGGACCTCGCGGATCTCAAGGTGGCGGGGCGCGACCAGCACTGCGGCCTGCATGGAGCCGACGTGGAGTTTCGTTGTCATGGGCAGGAAAGAGCTGAAGAGCCGGACAGCCCTTGAATAGATGCGTCCTGCCGCTGGAAGGCTGTTTGCCGCTAGAGCCTGCCGGTGCGGACGGCGTGGATGTAATCCGTGTAAGCAGGCTCATGACCGCTCTCGCGCAGCAGCGTGGCGATCTGGCCGCGGTGGTGCGCTCCGTGCATGGTGAGGTGGGTGATGATCTCGCGGACGGTGCTCGTCCATGGCTCGCCCTTGCTGTTCTTGTAGCTCACGGAGCGGTCGAGGCCGGCTTCGCCCGCGGCCAGCACGAGTTCGCTCCACGCAGCGAGCAGCAGCCGTGATTCGGCGCTGGACTGCTCCGCCGTGAGTTCGGGCCAGACCGCCATCTTGTTCGCTCTGCCCCGCACGCGCGCGTACCAGAGCCACTGCGCGCCGATGATGTGCGCGAGCAGCTTGCCCGCCTTCTGCGGCGCGGCTGCTCCGGCACTGAGGAGCGATGCGGCCGCCTCGCGGTTGGCCCAGTCGTCGTAGGCAAGGAATTGCTGGAGATGCGCGCTCATGGTCTTCCTCCAGTTGCAAGGCCGATACCACCGGCAAAACCATAATGCGCACCCGGTGGAATTGGGATAAGTTTCATCCTATGGCAAAACCAGACCGCGAAGAGCGGGAGATGGAAAGGGAACTGACGGTCCAGCTCTACACACAGATGTTCGCGCTGGGCGGCGCCATGGTCGGCGTTTGCCTCACCGTGATCGGCGTGCTGCGGCTGATCATCGAAGTAAAAGGGTACCGCACCATGGCGGACGACCTCGTAGCCATCGACGGAATCCTGTTCCTGCTGGCCTGCGTGTTCTCATTCCTAACGCTCAAAGCGACCGATCCGGCGAAGCGCAAAGTTTTTCAGCGTGTGACCGACACTGTTTTTCTTTCTGCGATCTCGCTGATGATGGGCATCTGCGC
This sequence comes from Candidatus Korobacter versatilis, assembly GCA_016185395.1. Taxonomy (GTDB): domain Bacteria; phylum Acidobacteriota; class Terriglobia; order Terriglobales; family Acidobacteriaceae; genus JACPNR01. The sequence continues at coordinate 61,458 of JACPNR010000009.1, read as the reverse complement.
GTTGATCACCTGGGCGTTCGCTCACATCGGGACCTAGCGGCGCTGGGCGAGTTCCGCAACGCTGCGCATCTCCGGCCGCACGCGTTCATTCACGTAGATGGCCTTGCCGCCGAATTCCTCCAGCAGGAACATGCTGTCGGCGGGCAGTTCGGCGAGCGTCTTCTCCTGTAATTCCGCCGGAACAGACAAGAACACACGCGTCGGGCCGCGCCACATGGCCGCGAGCGCGGGGTCGTCGAGGAATATCTTGGGCGAGTCGGGGAACATCTTCGCCATGGACTCGAGGGTGTGGTAGGCCTCGCGCCAGACGTAGGCGCGGCGGCGCCCGGTGTAGAAGACGAGGCTGGAGGCGGAATCGAATTCGACGACCACGAGCTGGTCCTGCGACCGCAAGAAGGGTACGACCGCGCGCGCGAGTTCATGCGATGACATGTGCGGCCCGAACTGCTTGAACGCAAAGTTTGCGGAGATGGCGAAGCCGGCCATCGCCAGAGCAACGGCGAGCGTTGCGGCCACGTGGCGCGCCCTTCTGCGCAGGAGCCACGCCAGGCCAAAGCCGAGCAGGAACGACAGTGCCGCGCCGATGGCTGGGCCACGCAACACGGCGAACGCACGCGGTCGCAGATCGAGCAAGTGGGCCATGGAGACGCGGTAGAAATCCGTCTCGCGGGTCTGGAGCAGCTTGGAGATGTCCGTGGTCGAACTCACGTCGAACGACGCCCACACGGCGTAGCCGAGCCCTGCCGCGATCACGAGGCCAAGCGCCGCGAGCGCGGCCTGCGAACGCCGTAGCCAGGGCGAGCCTTCCTCTTCCGCACGCGCAATAGCCAACCCCAGCAGCGCCGTTACCGCGGGCCAGGCGGCGAAGGCGTAGTACTCCATGCGCGAGCCGCCGGTCATCGAGAAAAAGAAGAGAATGAATCCCGCCCAGATGAAGAGCAGCAGGCGCGCTTGTCCCGCCGCGTCCAAGTCGCGCCACTTTCGGGGCGCGGGAAAAAGTTTGGCCAGGAGCACAAGGAAGATGCTCCACGGGAACCACCAGGCGAGGTGCGCGAGCAGCCACGCCCAGAGCGGGACAGCGTCGTAGTCCGGTGGCCAGCGCGAACCGACCGCGCGCTTGAAATGCTCATTGATGAAGTACCACCAGGCAAAGCCGGGCGCGCGCAGCTCGGCCATGATATGCCAGGGCGCCGCGATGAGCAGGAAGATGCCGGCACTCGAGAAAATGCGCAGCTCGCGCCAGCGGCGCCAGCCTCCGGTCGCGACCAGAAAAAGGAAGACGATGGCCAAGGGAAAGATGACCGCAATCAGGGCACGCGTGAGTACGGCGAGTGCCATCGCGGCGGCCGCGCCCCAATAGCCGATGCGCGGGTCGAGGCTTCCGGTCCAAGCGCGCAGGAACAAGTAAAAGATGACGACGAAGAAGAAGGTGTAGATGGCTTCCGGGATCATGATGCGGGTGAACATCCAGAAGCCGATGCCGGTGGCGGTGGCGAGCCCGCCATAGAATCCGGCGCGGTCGCCGAAGAAGCGGCGGCCGAAGAGGTAGACCATGAGGACGAGGGCGAGCATGGCGAGCGCGTCCGGCAGGCGGGTGGCGAAGGCATTCTCGCCGAGCACGCGGAAGAGACCGGCGACCATCCAGTAATGCAGCGGAGCTTTTTGCAGGTAGCGGACGCCGTCGAGGCGCATGACGACGTAGTCGCCGGTGGCGTTCATCTCGCGGGAGACAAGCGCGTGGGAGGCGTCGGCGTCATCGATCAGCGGCGGCCAGGATGCGGTGCCAAGATAGATGACGGCGGCGAGCGCGAGCAGCACCAGGACCTGCATACGGCGCGGGAACGGCAGATCGTTCGGGCCCACCGGCGGCATTCTCTAGCGCCCGCGCCGCCCGATGGTCGCGCCGGCGAGGGTCACGATGGCGCCGAGCAGAGCTGCACCCGCAAGCCACGCGGCCGACGGCATGCCGCGCGTGGAGGAGATCGGTCCTGGCGCGCCGACTGCTGCTGTCGGCTGACCAAGGCGCACCGAGACTTTCTGCGGCTTGTCGTTGGCCACGTACTCGACGACCACTACGCCGTCGTCGTCCGCAATGTCACCGCTCAGCGTTTGCCACTGGCTGGGATTCAGGGTCTCGAGCGTGGCGAAGTTCGCTTCGCCGCTCGCAGTGACCACCTTGATCTTCAGGGTGTCCATGCCAATGATGTTGCGATTGCCGAGCGTGAGGAACAGCTTGTGCTTGCTGCCGCCGCCGGGCACGACGTTCGGCACCACGCTCATGGGCAGTATCTCTTGCGCCGAAACCACGCTGGCGAAGACCAGTACGAAGAAGATGGGTACCATGCGCACAAAGCGCCGCACGATGCTGGGATTCATCGCCTGTTGTCTCCTGTGGATTGACGGTACGGGACATGATACGCGAGGCGCATCGCAGATGCATCCGCGAGCCGGACCCTAACGATTGCCGATCATCGGAGCGGTCCCCGGCGGGCGGGAGGCGTTGACGCCGCCCATCTCCAGCGGTTTTTCCTGGAGCTTTGCACCCCAGCCTTCGCTGGCGATCATGCGCTCGATCTGCGCCTTGCGCTCGGCGGCGTAGGGATGCGACTGGAAGTAGCCGGAGAGCGTGCCCAGGGCGATGCGCGTAGCTTCGTCCGCCGGAGTGGCAGGCGGCGCGGAGCGATGCCGCTCCATGCGCTCGAACGCTTCGAACAAACGGACGGCGCCGAGCGGGGAATAGCCGGCCATCACGGCGAGACGGGTGCCCTCGCGATCGGCTTCAAGTTCCTGGTCCTTGGAGTATCCCGCGCGGAAGATGCTGAGCGGCAGTTCGGCGATGCCGGCGAGGTCGCCGATGCCGATGCGGCGCAGGCGGGCTTCGAGCTGATAGCGCTCGGCGCAGTGGTAATGGTCGATGTGCTCGACCTCGTGGCCGAGGACGCTGGCGAGTTCGTCTTCGGTGTCCATGAGGTTGACGAGGCCGGAGCCGATGAAGACGTGGCCGCCGGGCAGTGCGAAGGCGTTCACGAAGGTGTCGTCCTGAACGAAGTGGATCGTGTAGGGAAGCTTGCGGTGCGCGCGCGCGGCGACCTCGCGTCCGACGTGTCCGACATACTCCGCCATCGGCGTGTTGCCTTGGTCGCCGAGCTCGCCGAGGTGGTCGCGCGCGATCTGGTCGCCGATGGCGATCTCTTCCGCGTCCGACATGCGGGTGGACTGGGCGGGAAGGCGGCTGAGCTCGTGCTCGGTGTCGGCGATGAAGTGCACGATGGCGTCCGGGCCGACGTTGGCCTGCGCCTTGCGGCGTTGCGCCACCACGATGGCGGCGATGGCAGCGATGGCGATCACCACGAAGACTGCGCGGTGCTTCACAGGTACTCCTTGAGCGCGTCTTTGTTCCTGGTATAGAGGAGCGAGATGGCGATGGTCACGACGCCCAACACCATGAAGGTGACGAACTTCTGCACCACGGTGAAGCTCCACACGTCGAAGACCAGGATCTTGGCGATGCCCATCAGCAGGATGACGAGGCCGGTGATGCGGAAGCTGCGCTCCCTCACGACCAGCGCGAAGACGAACAGCGCGACGGCTTCCACACCCCAAGCCACGGTGACCAGAGCGTGCGCTACTTCCAGGTAGAGCAGCACCGTCAGCAGGCCGACGGCAACGAAGAAGAGCGTCTGCTCGGGACGGCGCAGCAGTGCGCCGGCGAGGCGGCGGAACCCGGTGGCGTTCGAAACGGCGCTGGCGGCGCGGACGCGGAACGCGGGATAGAACGCGGCGAACAGCAGCGCGATGGTCGCGCCGACCGGCAGCCAACGCTGCTCCCAGCTCAGCGTGGCGAAGTAGCTGTGCTGCGCGAAGTTGTACATCGAGGCGCGGAAGGCGAGGGCCAGCGTCAGCAGCAGCGCCTGCGCGGTGAACGTGGTGCGTCCGGTGGTCCAGGCGACGCTCAGCAGGATGACGACGAGCGCGGCCCACGCGGCCACGACCCAGGCGAGCGGCAACTCAAAGCGGATGAGCGCGACTACCGAGATGGTGCCCATCCAGGCAAAGAGCGTGGAAGCGCGGCGGGTGAGCTCCTTGGCGTCCAGCTCCGCGCTTTCGAGACGGGTGTAGGCGTAGAAGAGCAGCAATGCGATGGGGACGGTGGTGTACACGCGCGGGCTGATCTCGCCGGGGACGCCGGCGGCGTTCAGGTTCACGAAGAAGATGCGCAGGAACGCAGCCACCAGGGCGATGTATGCCTGCGCGCGCCAGTCCTTGTTCGAGTCCGGACGCGCCATGCCAAGCTCGAGCAGACCGACTCCGAACAGCGCCCAACCCACCGCGACCGCGACCGGATGCAGCTCGTACCACATCAGCCAGCAGACAAGAAACGATGCTGCCCAGGCGTGGACGGTGCCGAGTCCGCGGGTCCACGACCAGTCGGCGACTTCGCTCCACCGCGTCTGCGTGTAAAGAGCAGCGATCACGATGGCGGTGCTGACGAGGCGGACCGTCATGCCGAAGCGCAGCGCTTCGCCGTGCGTGGTGGTCGCGATCAGCGTCAACAGGAACGCGAGAATGGCGAGGATGTTGGCTTGCAGGACGAAGTCTTTGAGCCTCTGCCGTTGGCCAAGGAAAGCGAGCGCGAGCGCGAAGAGGACCCACACCGGCGCGACCCAGGCCTCGGTCAGTTCGTCGACCGCAAGCAGCGCGATGAGCACCGCCGCCGACCAGGTGTAGATCGGCCGCAATCGGATGGCGCCGGCGCTGGCCTTCGCCATCCGTGGCGTGATGCTGAAGCGCGCCGTGGCATAGAGCAGCAGAGCGACGATGGACACGGTGACGAGCCGCATCGTCACGCCATGCCAGAGGCGATCGTCTTTGAGGTTCACGATGAGCGTGCAGATACTCGCCGCGATGGCGACGACGTTGGCCTGGTAGGAGAGTTCTTCCTGCGCGAGGGTGTAGCCGGCGAATGCCAGCCAGAAAGCGAGCGCGGCCCATCCCACGGCGTTCCAGGCTTCGGGGACCGCAAGCCAGATGGCGGTCATCGCCATGGCGACGCCGAGCCACGAGACCAGGCGCACGCCAAAGCGCTCCCACTGCGTCTCGAAGATCTTCGGCCAGCGCCACGGGACGAGGTGCGAGTTCGCACCGAAGAGCACCGCCGCGAACGCGAAGACAAGGGCGTTCTGCCAGGACTTGGGCGCGTCCAGCGGATGCGCGTAGTAGAGCTGCACGACAACGACGAGCTCGGCGAGGCGCCCGAAGCGGCGGAAGAGCAGCTCGTCGGTGAACACGCCGGAGAGGTAGAACATTTCGGCGACGATGAGCCAGATCACGGAAAGATCGCCGCCTGAGAACTTGAAGGGGAAAGCGGCCACGAAGAGCGACGCGCCCATCGAGGCCAGCACGACGAAGGCAGCGCGGCGCTCGCGCCCGCGCATCATCAGTCCGAGGACAAGTTCGATGGCGCCGAGCGCGAGCAGCGCGTAGAAAGCGTACTTCGGCGTGACCGACTGGTACTTCAGGACAAAGAGCAGCAGCCCGGTGTTGAGGATGGCGGCGACGGTCGAGACGCGTTCCGCCCGGTCACCCTCGCTGCTGTGCGAATCGATCGAGCGCAGCACGTAGGACCCGCGATACGCCGCCCAATACAGGATGAGGATGGCGGCGCTGGGGAAGAACTCGGGGAACATCTGCTTGTGGCCCTGCATCGGCTCGATGATCGAGCGCAGCCACCACCAGTGGTTCAGGTAAGACGCGAGGATGCCGAAGACCTCCAACTCGAACCAGCGACGGCGGACGACGATGGCCGCCAATGCCAGCGCGAGGATGGCGCTCGCTCCAAGCGAGTAGACGTTGTCGCGGCTGATGGTGACAGTGGAGAACGCGAGCAGGAACGCCACGCCGGTGACGACTTGCGAGTTGTAGCGCAAGGTGTGCGCGACCATCGCGCCGGCGACGACGAGAAGCAGCGCGAGGTCGACAGCTTGTGAAGCGATGATGCGCGTGGCCTCGACGTGGTGCATGGCATACGTGGTGAAGAAGAGCACGGCCCATCCGCCGCCGATGCCGGCACGCGCGAAGAGCTTGTAGCGCTCGTCCTTCTTTTCCATCCACAGGCCAGCGCCGAGCAGGGCAGTGCCGGAGAGCAATCCGATGGAGACTTTGCCGAACGGGCCGAGTTTCTCCCAGAAGACGGAGAGACCGAACGCGATACCGAAGACCAGCAGCGCGATGCCGATGAAGACCAGCCAGTTCCCGGCGATGAGTTCTTCCACGCCGGAACGCTTGCGCGGAGGCGGAGGCATGGGCGGTGGTGGGGGCGCCACGCGTTGCGCGATCGCGGGCGGCGCTGTGACCGCTACGCGTGCAGCGACCGGAGCTGCCGGTACGGCCACCGGCGGTGGCGGTGGCGTTGCTGTGGCAGGCGCTGGCGCGGGCGAAAGCGTGGACGGCGGCGTGACAGCACGCGGGAAGAACGGTGACTCGGCCGGCTTCGGCCATGGCTGCTGCGGCGGCTCGGGCTTCGCCGAGGGAGCAGCCGGCGGTGTGGCGAGCGGAGCAGGAGCGGGCGTCGCAACTGGCGCGGGCGCAGGCGCAGGTCGAGGGGCAGAGGCTGGCGGGGCTTCTGCGGCGGGCGGCACGGAGACACCGCGCTGGACGATCTCCTTGAGGCGCTGCTCGACGCCGTAGATGCGCTGCGTCAGCGTGGCGAAACGCGCTTCCGTCTCGCGGCGCTCGCGCCGGCGGCGGACACCCATGACGATGACGATGACCCACGGGCCAAGAACGATCAGAGCGACGACAAATAGGATTGCCGCAACATCGCCCAAGCTGAGCTCCCTCTACCTGTGAACGGAAGGCAGATTCTAGGTCACAGCCAGAACGGCGCAAGAAGTTTCTTTTGCAGGAAATCGGCGTCGCCAATCGGCAGCGACGAAACGGTCTGTGATATCAGCTACTTAGCGGAGAGAGTGCAGGTAGCGCGCGAGGGGTTATTCCACCGTTTCCGCGGTCGCGAGCTTGCGCGCTCCCGCATGGTGCTGCTGCGACGGCAGCACCCAAACGACCATCCGGTATACCAGCAGGGCGGCGAGGATGCCGGCGTAGATCGCCGGTTTGCGGATATCCGACTTCACCAGCCACCAGTAGTGGATGACTCCGGCGAGCGCGCTGAAGTAGACGAGGCGGTGCAGCCACTGCCAGCGCTTGCCGCCCAGGCGGCGTATCCATCCTCCGGTCGAGGTGATGGCCAGCGGCAGCATCAGGACGAAGGCGGTGAAGCCGACGGCGATGAAGCGGCGCTTGGCGACGTCTGGCAATATCTCGCTCCACGCGAACGCCTTGTCGAACCAGAGATAGGTCGTGAAGTGGAGCGAGCCATAGAAAAATGCGAAGAGCCCGGCCATGCGGCGGAAGTGGATGAGCGCCGGCCGCTGCAGCAATTTGCGCAACGGCGTGATTGCGAGCGTGATGAGGAGGAAGCGGAGCGTCCAGTCGCCGGTCGCGCGCGTGATGTGCTCGAGCGGGTTGACGCCGAGGTCGGGTTCGACGCCGCGCGACTGGTTCCAAGCGCGCAGCGCGAGCTCCAGTGCCGGTAGGAGGCACAGCAGGAACACGACGACCTTCGACCAGCGCCAGCGAAGGTTGAAGGCCATCAGTAATTCGCCCGCAGGTCCATGCCGCTGTAGAGGGAAGCGACCTGGCCGGCGTAGCCGTTGAACATGAGCGTGTCGCGGCGGCGGAACTCGCCGATGCGGCGCTCGGTCTTCTGGCTCCAGCGCGGATGGTCGACGGCGGGATTCACGTTGGAATAAAAACCGTACTCGCTGGGCGCGGAGATGTTCCACGTGGTCGGCGGCTGCTTCTCCACGAAGCGGAACTTCACGATGGACTTGCCGCTCTTGAAGCCGTACTTCCACGGCAGGATCATGCGGACGGGCGCGCCGTTCTGGTTGGGCAGGACTTCGCCGTAGAGTCCGAAACAAAGCAGCGCGAGCGGGTGCATGGCTTCATCCATGCGCAGGCCTTCGACGTAGGGCCAGTCGAGCACGCCGGTCTTTTGTCCCGGCATCTGTTCCGGGTCCTGTAAGGTGACGAACTGCACGTACTTCGCTTTCGACGTGGGCTCGCACTGCTTGATGAAATTGGAGAGCGAGTAACCGAGCCAGGGCATCACCATCGACCATCCCTCGACACAGCGATGGCGATAGATGCGCTCTTCGAGCGGCGCGAGCTTGGTGAGCTGGTCGATGTCGTAGGTCTTCGGCTTTTTGACTTCGCCTTCGATGCTCACCGTCCACGGGCGCGTGCGGAGCTTCCAGGCGTTTTCCGCCGGGTCGCTTTTGTCGGTGCCGTACTCGTAGAAATTGTTGTAGGTGGAGATCTCTTTCAGGCTGTTCGGTTTCTCACTGGTCGAGAGCGCGGAGTTCCTGGTGAACTGCAGCTTCGCCGCCGCGGCCTCCGCCTTTTGCGGGGAGGCCATTTCCGCTGCCTTGTTGCAGGCCACCGCAGCCGCGCCGAGCGCGACTGCGGCCGTCACCATGAACTTGCGACGGCTCACGTAGGCCGACTGTGGCGTGATCTCGGAGGACGGAATGTCCGCAGGCTTCTTGATCAGCATGAGTCCCTCACCGAACGTACGCAGCCAGTCAAACGATTAGATTGTGGCCCCGGCGAAAAGTTACGTCCAGGCGGAAGTTAGGCCGGGCTACTCGTAGCGAAGGGCTTCGATGGGGTCGAGGCGCGCGGCCTTGCGTGCGGGATAGAAGCCGAAGAATATCCCGACCGCGGCCGAGAAGATGGCCGCCACGACGATGGAAAGCGGCGAGATGAGCACCGGCCAGTGCAGCAGGGCAGAGATGAGGAAGCCCGAACTGAGGCCGAAGAGTATCCCGATGCCGCCGCCGATGAGGCTGAGCACCACGGCCTCGATGAGGAACTGCCGCTGCACGTCTGATTCGGTGGCGCCGATGGCCATGCGGATACCGATCTCGCGGGTGCGTTCCGTGACCGAGACGAGCATGATGTTCATGATGCCGATACCGCCGACGAGCAACGAGACGCTTGCGATGGCGGCGAGCAGCAGGGTGAAGACCTGGCTGGCCTGGTCCTGAAGGTCGGCGATGTCGGCGAGGTTGCGGACGAAGAAGTCGTCATCCGTTCCCGGCCGGATGCGGTGCCGGTCACGCAGCAGGCCTTCGATCTGTTGTTGCGCGGCGTAGCTGGCCTCCTTCGAGTCGGCGGAGACCATGATCCAGCGCAGCCAGGTGTCGCCCGTCATCTTCTTCTGCAGCGTGGTGATGGGGATGATGATGGTGTCGTCCTGGTCCTGGCCCATCGCGGCGGATTGCCCTTTCGGCACGAGCACGCCCACGACCTTGAACGGGAGGCTCTTGATGCGGATGGTCTGCCCGACCGAGTCGGTGGCGCCGAAAAGGTTCTTGCGCACCGTCTCGCCGACGATGGCGACGTTCGCCGCCATGTCCACGTCGTTCTGCGTGAAGTTCGAACCTTCCTGCAGCGGCCAGTTGCGGATATCGAGATACTGCGGCTCGGTGCCGTTGATGTTGGTGGACCAGTTGTCGTTGCCGAAGACGACCTGCGCCGTCGTCTGGCTTCCGGGCGCGGCCATCCGGACGGCGGGAGCCTCGCGCATGATGGCGCGCATGTCGTCATAGACGAGCGTCTTGGTGGCGCCCCAACCCATGCGCATGCCGCCGCGGTTCACCGTGCCGCTCGAGACGAACAGGATGTTGGAGCCCATGGCGGCGATCTGCTGCTGCACCTGCTGCTGCGCGCCCTGGCCGATGCCGACCATGGCGATGACGGCGCCCACGCCGATGATGATGCCAAGCATGGTCAGGCCGGAGCGCATCTTGTTGCGTGCCAGCGCTCGCATCGCGATCCGGATGATGGCCATCACGTCCATGGGCTAGTCCTCTACCGTCGGCATGGTGCGCAGCACTTCGGTGGCGCGCGGCCGGTTGGCGACGGTGGTGTCGGTCTTGATCTTGCCGTCGCGGAAGATGATGTTGCGCTTGGCGAACTGGGCGATGTCAGTCTCGTGCGTGACGAGCACGATGGTGATGCCGCGCTCCTCGTTGAGCTTCTGGAAGATGTCCATGATCTCGACCGAGGTGCGGCTGTCGAGGTTGCCGGTGGGCTCGTCGGCGAGCAGGATGGCGGGGCGGTTCACGAGCGCGCGTGCGATGGCAACACGCTGCTGCTGTCCCCCGGAGAGCTGCGACGGGAAGTGGTCTTCGCGGTCGGCGAGCCCGACCATGGCGAGCGCTTCGCGGGCGCGCTTCGCGCGTTCTTCTTTTGGAAGCTGCGCGTAGAGCGTGGGCAGTTCGGTGTTCTCGAGGGCGGTGGTGCGCGAAAGCAGGTTGAATCCCTGAAAGACGAAACCGATCTTCTGATTGCGGATCTTCGCGAGGTCGCGCTTGGTCAGCTCAGAGACGTCGGTGCCTTCGAGGAGGTAGTGCCCGCTGGTGGGCTTGTCGAGGCAGCCCAGGATGTTCATGAAGGTGGACTTCCCGCTGCCGCTCGCGCCCATGATGGCGACGAACTCGCTGCGCCGGATCTCGGTGGAGACGCCGCGCAGGGCGTGCACCTTTTGCTCACCCATCTCATACGTCTTGTGGACGTCGACGATCTGGATGACGGACTCGCCGGCGATGAAGCTCGGTCGGTCCGTGATCCCGGGTTCGATGAACGTGGCCATGGCTTTCACTTTCGCAGCGTTACCGGCCGCGCGTTGCTCCGGGGGCTCCGGGCGCGCGGGCGGCGCCGCTCTGGCCGCCGCTCTTCGAGGAGCCGGTGATGACCTCGTCACCCTCGTTCAGCTGGCCGCGCAGGGCCTGCGAGAGTTCGGTCACGGTGTGGTCGGTGATGCCAGTCTTGATCTGCACCGGCTCGATGGATTTATCGGGCAGCAGCTTCCATACGATGGCCACGTCCTGCCGGCGCTCGCGCGCCTGCGGCATGGCGCCACCGGCTTCCTGCGTTGCCGGTTCGCCGCCACCGGGAGCACTCGGCCGCTGATAGCGGCGTCCGCCGCCGGAGCCGGCTTTGGCTTGTCCGCCGCCCTGCGCCGATTGCTGCACGTCGACGGGTTGTCCCTGGCCCGCTGAGGCTTGCCGCTGCATGCTGCCGAAGTCGATGCCGTACTTCTTATAGAGTGCGCGGACCTGGTCGGCGGGGAGGTCGGGCTTGTAACGCAACGCGCCGTTGGGGACCTTGATCACGTCGTTGGCTTGCGCGACCGGGATGGTGACGTACGCGGTCATGCCGGGGAAAAGCTTCATGTCAGGATTATCGAAGTTGACGACGGTGTCGTAGGTCACCACGTTCTGCACGGTCGTCGGGTTCATGCGCACCTGCAGCACCTGGCCATAGAAAGTCTGGTTGGGGAAGGCGTCGACTTTGAAGCTGACGCGTTGTCCGGGACGGATCTGGCCGACGTCGCTCTCGTCCGTTTTGGCGTAGACCTGCATCTTGGTGAGGTCCTCGGCGATGGTGAACAGCGTGGGCGCCTGCAGGGACGCGGCGACCGTCTGTCCGACGTCGACCGAACGCGCGACGACTACGCCGTCGATGGGCGCGATGATGGTGGTGTGGCTCAGGTTCGTTTGCGCGACGCCGAGCGCGGCGGCCTTCTGCGCGACTTGGCCCTGCGCCTGCGCCACGGCGGACTGGTCGGCGCTCACTTGCGCGGTGGCGGATTGGGCGGCGGCGCGAGAGACATCCAGTTGCTGCTGGCTCATCACGCCTTCTTTGGAGAGGGCCTGCGTCCGGTTGTAGTCCGCTGTGGCCTGCGCGGCGTTGGCTTTCGATTTTTCGGCGTTCGCTCGGGCGGCGGCGAGATTAGCGCGCGCGCTTTCGAGATCAGCACTCGCCTGCTGCACCGCTCCTTGGAAGAGAGAAGAATCGATCTGGGCGATGACCTGCCCCTTCTTCACGTGGGAGTTGAAGTCCACGTTGAGCTTGGCGATGGTGCCGGAAACCTGCGACCCCACCTGCACGGTGGTGACGGCGTTGATGGTGCCGGTGGCGTCGACGACCTGGCGGATGTCGCCTTTTTCCACCTTGGAGGTGAAGTACTGCTGGTCGTTGCCGCCACGGAACTTGAAGGCTGCCAGGATGGCGATTCCGACCAGAACCAGACCGAGGATCAGGAGATTGCGTTTCGTCAGCATCGGCGTCCTTCGAGGCTTTGGTATGAACAGCTTGCTTATGAATACCTTACGAGCGCAGAGAACGTAGCCCAACACTCTATTAAACACCCCGGCAGCGTGAAAGTTGTGGTCAAAGCAGCAGAGCTGCAGCCGGCTTCGTCTCTCTGCTATTGGATGCCCGCCGCGCAATCGGTGCGGCTCAACCGCCGCAACCGCGAGAGAAGCAGGTAGTGCAGGAGAAGGCCGAGCAGCAGCCCGACGACGTATCCGTAGGGGAGTGCGAGAGCGCTCACGCCAACGACGAGGACCACGGCCAAGTCGGCGACGGAAGCGGCCATGTCCCGGCAGAGCAGCATCAAAGCCAGCGCCTCGAACAGCAGCATGACGCCCAGCACCGGCCGCGGGAACAGCGGGATGACCTGCTGGAAAGCGAGCGAGAAGAAGAGCCCGAGTATCAGGTAGAAGAAGCCGTAGATGATGACCGAGCCTCCGGTGCGCGCCCCGAAGGTGTAGTGGCCGGCGATGCCGCCGGAGCCGTGGCAGGTGGGCACGCCGCCGAAGAACGGGTTGATGAGGTTCATCAGGGAATAGGTGAGTCCGATCTTGCGGATGGAGAGCGGACGGTCCGGAAAAAGGTCGGCAGCGACCTGGCGCGAGGCAAGGATGGAGTTACCGAACGAGAGCGCGAGCTGCGGGATGGCAAGCAGGTAGAGTCCCACCCAGATGTCGTTGCGCGTGGGCACGTAGACCGCAGGCGGCACGAACTGGATGCCCTCGATGAGTAGCTTCGGGTGGACGCGGAAAAGCAGGGCGAACGCGAATCCGAGTGCGAGGACGAACGGGGCAGGAGGGAAGCGGCGGTTTCCGAGCAGCAGCAGCGTGAGCAGGAATGCCGCGCCGGCGAGCAGGAACCCGGAGGTCCCTTCCGCCGGGACGTAGTCGCGCAGCGCGAGCGTGGCGAGTTGCAGGCCAAGCCCGAACTGGATGCCGCGGACGACCGACTTCGGGACGGCGTTGGCGAGGACCGTCAGCAATCCGGTCGACGCGAGCACGAGCATGATGAGGCCGATGGCCAGGCCTGCGCCGTACAACACCGGTCCGCTCGCTTTCTGGCTGATGACGAGCACCGCCATGGCCTTGAGCGGTTGCGCCGGCATGGGCATGCCGTAGAGCAGTCCGGTGAGGACCTGCATCGCGCCGAACATGGTGAGGACGCTGGCGGGGTTCAGCCCGGCCGCGAGGATCATGCCGGTGATAAGAGGGAAGTCGGTGCCGATGTCGCCGAAGGCGCCGGAGAATTCGTTGCGGTCGAAGCGGATGCGCGGGCGCGCTCCAGGCTCGGGCGCGGTCCGTGCTGCTTCCGTGGGCATGGCGGCCAAGGGCATGGCCTATGGTCGCATATTGAGCGGTTACTTCGAGGCGGCGAGGACTTTCTGCACGTACGGCCAGAATCCTTGCGCGACCTGCTCCACGTTCTCCTTGGTCTTCTTATCAAACTTCTTGTTCTGCGCCTTGTAGTTGCGCTCGACGAGACCGACGTACTGCTCTTCGAACTTTTTGCCGTCGGTAAGGCCTTCGCGGCTCGCCCATAGCGACCACTGCACCAGGCTGTCGAGCGAGGCGTTGGGCGGGTTCGCCTGGCCGGTGAAGAAGAGTTTGTTGGCGGTCTCCATGATCTTCAGGTTGGGAGCGGAGAGGCGCTTCGCCTCGTCCGCGTCGGCGAACTTGTACTTCGTCTTCTGGTGCGGCGCGAGTTTGTGGATTTCGAGGCAGTAGCCGCGCAGCGTGAAGGTCGTTTTTTCAGTGCCCGGAGGCAAAAAGTAATACATCACGGGCAGGTCAGACGCGCCGCCTTGCGCTGGAACCTCGCCGAAACCGCCCTCGGCGATCATCACTTGGTAATCCTTGAGCGGAGGCATGCCGCCGCCCAGGAGGATGCCTTTGACCAGACGTTCGGTGTATCCCGTGGGCTCGAGCACGACGCCGGCCGGGATCTGCAGCTTGAGCGGGCACTCGCTATCGTTCTCTACGGTCACGTCGAACACGTTGCCGGTCGAGGTTCCGCGCCCAGTGATCTCGTAATGGATCTGGTCAGCGAAGACGCGTGACACTCCGGAGTGGCCGGGGCCTGTGGCCGCCGTCGCGTTGTCGAGTGCAACGGTTAGGCTCTCGAAATCGCATATGGCCGGGAAGCGGACGCCCTTCTGCGTCAACGCAGGCCGTTCGGCACGCGATTTGTCGACCTGCGGTTGCGCGTTGGAATAGAAGTCGGAACAGGAGGAACCCGTGCAGTCGCAGACTCCGGGTTTCGAGCAGTCTTCGGCGTGCGGGTTGCCGAACTGCGGATCGGTGGGGGGTTGGCCTCGGCCGACGTAGGTGTACTGGCCCGGCAACAGGAAGACCGTCTTCACGATCTCGGGATCGATGTTGCGCACGCCGACGATGTGGTCGAGGCTGGTGACGATGGTGCCGTCGACGACGCTGTAGTCCATGATGCTGGGCTTGTCCGGCGCGTTCTTGTCGGGCATGGCGCCGGGCGCGAGCTGCAACAGGTCGGAGATGTTTTGGCGTGACGTTGGCAGGTTCTGGATGTCCTCCCTCGTGACCGTTCCGACCGACTGCACCGAAGCGCGGTCCATGAGCGTGGTCTCGACGGTAACCGTGGTGCCGAGTACGCCGATGACCGCCGTCGGTGTGCGCACCTGGAAGCTGCCGCCGTTCTTGCGGATGGGCACGACGTTGGCGCGCGCCTTGCCGTAAAGCATCTCGATGAGAGTTTGGTTCGATTGCACGTCGTGCTTCACGACGCGCAACTCGCTGTGCGCGCCGATGGAGAGCATGGAGCCATCCTCGAGCGCCACGCGCATGCGTCCGGCGTCGTTGGTGCGCAGGATGTCGTTCCACTGCACCGGGTCGGCCTGCTTGGCTTCGGCGCTGTTGGCGCCGCGCGCGATGAATCCCGCGGGGACGAGGCGGTCCACCTTTCCGGCGGACTGGGCAAACAATCCCGTGGAGCTTGCGATCAGCAGAAGAAGCAACGGAAGGCGACGCATTGGGACCTCCAAGTAGGAGTGTCGAAGGGGGTGCGCCATGGTATGGAGGCCGGCTGCGACGGGTCAATGCAAATCTTGAGGGAGGCTAAGGCGCGTCGTCGAAGCCGACGAAGACCGGCTCGGGATGGAGATCGATGCCCCACGTCCCGTGGACGCGCTGCTGTATTTCATCCTTGAGCGCTACGATCTCGGTGGCTTTGGCCCCACCGCGGTTCACGATGGCCAAGGTGTGCTTCGACGAGAGTCCGACCGCGCCACGCGTGTATCCCTTGTGGAATCCCGACTGCTCGACGAGCCAGGCGGCGGAGAGCTTCGTGCCTTCGGGCGTGGCGAAGCGAGGCGGGGTGAGGCCGCGTTCGGTGGCGACTTGCTGGATGCGCGCGTCGGTCGCCCCGTCGACGATGGGGTTCTTGAAGAACGAGCCGGCGCTGCGGCAGTCCGGGTCGCCTTCGACGATGACCATCGCCTTGGAGTGGCGTATCTGCCGGACGGCGTCACGCACGGCGGCGAGCGTCGGCGTGCCGTCGCTTCCGGCGAAGTGCTTCTTCAGGTCGGCGTACTCCAGGGTCGGCACGCCGCCCGGTCGAAGCGCATAAGAGACTTTCAGCACGATGAAGCGCCCGCGCTCGCTGGTATTGAAGATGGACGTGCGATAGCCGAAGCCGCACGCTTCGGCGCAGATGTCGCGTACGACGCCGCGCTGCATGTCGAAGACCTGGACGGCGCTGATGGTGTCGGCGACTTCCTGACCGTACGCACCCACGTTCTGCACGGGCGTGCCGCCGACGGTTCCTGGGATGCCGCTCAGGCATTCCACGCCGGCGCAATCGCGCGCGACCGCGTGGGCGACGAGTTTGTCCCAGTCTTCTCCCGCGCCGGCCTCGAACACGCGCTTGCCGTCTTCCATCTTGTCGTCGATGCCGGTGATGGCGATGCGCAGGACGAGGCCGTGGAAACCGGTATCCGCGACCACCAGGTTGCTGCCGCCGCCGAGGACGAAGAGACGCCAGTTGTTGGCGCGCGCCGTGTCCACCGCTCGCAGCACTTCTTCAGCGCTGCGCGCTTCGGCGAACCAGCGCGCCGCGCCCCCAACGCGGAACGTAGTGAGCGGCGCAAGCGGGATGTTTTCTGCAATGTTCATTGGCGCAAGCATACCGAACGATTGCGGAATTGCGGGATTGAAAACAATTCGGCACCTCGGCAGTTCCGTGCTTCGGAAATCCCAGTCCGGCTGCTCGTGGCTGCGCTAACGACTATCGCGGCGGTTTGCGCAGCATGAAGTTCTTTACCGCGATCTGTCGCGGCTCGCGTCCCACCGGGATCATCGTCAGCAGCACGGGGATACTGGTGGAGGTGACGCGGGTGCGCACGACCGCCACGTCGCCGGCGGCGGTGTCGCAAACGAGAAGATAGGTTTGGTTTGGCGTGAGTGCGAGCGCGTCTGGCTTCGAGCCGACCTGCACCGACGCGGTCACCTTGCCGGTGGTGATGGTGTAGACGGCCACCGAATCGGAGCCGAAGTTGCTGACGTAGAGTCGTGCGTTGTCGGTCGAGACCACGCCGCGCACCGGGCCTTGCCCGATCAGGTACGTGCCGCCGACCTCGTTCGTCTGCGTGTTGATGTCCGAGATGGACTGCGAACCGAAGTTCTCCACGAAGAGCTGGCCGCCATCGGGCTTGAGCGTGAGGCTCACAGGCGACTGGCCCACGTCGAGCAGCGCCAGCACAGTGCCGCTTTTCAAGTCGATGGCCGCGACCTGGTTCGAGGCCGAGCAGGACACGAAGGCTTTGGTGGAATCGGGCAGGATGGCGATCTGCTCGGGCGACTGGCACACCGGCACGGTCGCCCGCACCGCGAGCTTCGCGGCGTCGATGAGAGAGACGGAATTGCCGGCGCGATTCGTCACCACCACGGTAGCGCCATCCGGCGAGACGCGCGCGAGGCCGGGTTGCGCGCCCACGCCGATGGTAGCGAGCAACGTGTGCCGGTCGAGGTCGAGCACGCTGACGTTGGCTGAGCCGGAGTTCGCAACGTAGGCGCGCTTGCCGTCGGCGGAGACGTCGATGAAATAAGGATGGCCGTGCACGCCGATGGTGAACGTAATCGCGTTGGTCTCGGCATCGAGCACGCTCACGTTGGCGGAATCCGAGTTGACGATATAGACCTCGTTCTTCATCGGATTCACCGCCACGCCGGTGGGGCCTTTTCCAACGGCAACGCTCTTCTCGAGACGGAAGTGGAGCAGGTCGATCACGCTCACGCTGTCGCTCGCGCCATTCGTCACGTAGGCGTACTCGCGGTAGGCGGGCGGATAGTTGGGAAGCTTGGGGTCGCAGGAAAGAAGGAAAAACACGAGCAGCAGCAGCGCGGTCGCTCGAACACATTCCCAGGCCGACGGCCGAGGAATCCCTACCCAACCACGAATTTTCGTGAGCATAGGGCTCGCTCGCTGTGCTCGGGGATGTTTGGAACCGGGCCTTATCGGACGGCGGCGACTGCCTGCTGCGCTGCAACGCTCCGGTGGACGACGCCAGCGATCTGCCGCACTTCGTTCATCAACTGGTCGAACTGATCGGGGAAGATGGACTGCGGCCCGTCAGAGAGCGCGCGGTCGGGATCGTTGTGCACCTCCACCATCAGGCCGTCGGCGCCCACGGCGATGGACGCACGCGAGAGCGGCAGGACTTTGTTGCGCTTGCCGGTGCCGTGGCTCGGGTCCACGACGATGGGCAAATGGCTCAGGCGCTGCACGGCGGGGACGAGCGAGAGGTCGAGCGTGTTGCGGGTATGGTCGGCAAAGGTACGCACGCCGCGCTCGCACAGGATGATGTTGTAGTTGCCTTCGGCCATCACGTACTCCGCCGCCATGAGGAACTCTTCGAGCGTGGCGGACATGCCGCGCTTGAGCAGCACGGGCTTCTGCGCGCGCCCGGCTTTCTTGAGCAGCGAGAAGTTCTGCATGTTGCGCGCGCCGATCTGGATGACGTCCGCATATTGCTCCACCAGGTCGAGCGACTCGTGGTCGATGGCCTCGGTCACGATGACCATGCCGAACTTGTCGCGGACCTCGGCCATGATGCGCAGGCCTTCCTCGCCGAGTCCTTGAAACGAATACGGAGAAGTCCGGGGCTTGTAGGCGCCGCCGCGAAAGAATTTTGCGCCCGCACGGCGAACGCGCTCTGCCACGGTGAATGCCTGTTCGCGGCTCTCGATGGCACACGGTCCGGCCATGATGGCCAACTCCTGGCCGCCGATGGAGGCGTCGAGGGCAGGGAAACGGATGATGGTGTTGTCTTCCTTGATGTCGCGGCTGACGAGCTTGTAGGGCTTGGAGACGCGGATGACCTCGCCGACTCCGGCCATATCGTCGAACACGCCGATCTCGACCGCGCCCTGGTTGCCGGTGATGCCGATGGCGGTGCGCTGCGCTCCCGGGATAGGGTGCGCCTTCAGGCCGAGGGACGAGACTTTGTCGCAGACCGCGCGCACCTGTTCTTCAGTGGCGTGCGCCTGCATCACGATGAGCATGGGTTCTCCCGTGGACTCTGGTGAAGTCCCTAGTTTAGCAAAAGGTTACCCCGCTCCGAGCCGCAGGCGGCCCGACGTTCAAAAAGAGGCAATGCTAGAATCAACGCCCCGGGAGCTTCAGAGGACCTTTACGATGCGACCTTTTCCTCGTCGTCTCTGTTTTCTGCTTGTTGGATTCTCGCTCAGCGTCACAGCCCAAACCACCCCGCCTCAGGGAGCGGCTCAGCAGGAGCCACTCACCGTTATCCGAACACAGACGCGGCTGGTGGAGGTGCCGGTCGTCGTACTCGACACGCATGGGAAACCAGTCGTAGGCCTGAAGCGCGATGACTTCGAGTTACTTCAGGACCGGGACAAACAGAACCTTGCGGTCTTTGAGGAGATTCGAACGACCAAGGAGCGGGTGCAATACAGGCCCGGGGCACCAGGGGTCTACGACAATCAGGTCATCGGGAGCGCCGCGGGAAAGCGGCTGACAATCATCGTGCTCGACACGCTGAACACCGCGTTTCCTGATCAGGCCTACGCCCGCTCAGAGCTGATCAAGTACTTGTCGCGCGAGGTGATACAGGATGAGCCTGTAGCGTTGCTGACAATCAGCAGCGGCGGTACACGGGTTCTGCACGACTTCACCGAAGACCCAAAGGTGCTGATTGCAGTACTCAAGAGGTTTGACGGCAAACTACCGATGAGCGAAGTTGTAGGCGCGAGCCTTTACCAGAGCCTCTACCAGAACCTCGAGTTCCAGCATCAAGTCGCTACATTGCCGACGCGGATCGACGCCACATTGCAGGCCTTGCAGCATATTTCGCAGGCGTTCGCCGCGATTCCAGGACGTAAGTCCTTGATCTGGATCAGCGGGGGCATCCCATTCCAGACGGAGGAACCGGTAGGGCTGAATCGGTTCGGTGGAAGGAACTGGGAACCAACGACGACCAGAGATTTTCGGCTGCTTTACTCGCAGACCTTCCAGGCATTGAACCAGGCGAATGTGGCGGTGTATCCCGTGGATCCTCGCGGCGTGACAGGGACCCACAACATTGCGTATAGCAACCCGAGGGCTGGAATGCAGGTACTTGCCGACATGACTGGTGGCCGCTTCTTCTCCGAGAACAACGACCTTTCGGGTCTTTTCCAGAAAGCCGCGGATGATTGCGCGGATTACTACATGCTTGCCTACTACCTGCCGGCGGACTTGAAACCAGGATGGCACGAACTGAAAGTGAAGGTGACGGGCAGCGGCAGGGCGGCCCGAGCCCGCAACGGCTTCTTCACAGTCGCCCCGCCAAAGGGAGAGAAGGAAGTCGCAGAGAGACGGAGGCTCGAAATCGACATGGCCCTGGTCTCGCCACTCAACTATACGTCCCTGCCGATCGCAGTCCGCTGGCTCGGAGCACCGAGCGGTTCCGGGGCAAGCAAGACAGCCAGGTTTCAGATCAGCGTGGCGCCGTCAGGCATTTTTGCCGATGAGTCCCAGAACAATGCTATGAATCTCGAGTTCGTGGCGGTGGTCCGGGACGGTCGGGGTAAGGACGTCGATCACTTTGGTCAGCACATCGAAGGCAATCTCAAGCCAGCGATTCTGACACGACTGCGACAAGAGGGCCTCAATTACAACAACGCGGTCGTAGTAACACCTGGAGACTATCAGGTGCGCTTCGTGGTGCGGGACAACTTGACGGGCCGAACCGGCAGCGTGCTGGCGCCGCTGAAGGTGCAATAGCCGGGATCTGGATCGAGTCCTTCCCTCCCTAAGATGCCATTTTTCTGCGTGCTAGAATATTTGATTCAGCCGTGCCGCGCAGCGTCGTAAAGAGACGTCTGGCCCAGGAACAGACCTCCTGAACACACCACCGCAAGTGGCGCCGCGTCACACCACGAAGGACCTCATGAGTACCTTTGTGAAACCTTCGTGTCCTTTGTGGTGAGCTTTTGACTTCGATGGCAGAGGAAAAAACAACCCGCGAAGAACTCGTGCGCTACGAGCCGCAGAGGATCGAAGAGAAGTGGTTTGCGCGCTTCGAGGCCGATCCCAAGCTCTACGCCGCTGAGCCGTCGACGTCGAAGCGGAAGAAATATTACGTGCTCGAGATGCTGCCGTATCCCTCGGGCGCGCTGCACATGGGGCACGTGCGCAACTACTCCATCGGCGACGCGCTCGCGCGCCACATGTGGATGCGCGGCTACAACGTGCTTCATCCCATGGGATGGGACGCCTTCGGCCTGCCCGCCGAGAACGCCGCCATCAAGGCGAAGGTCCATCCGCGGCAGTGGACGCTCTCCAACATCGCGCACATGAAGTCGCAGATGAAGCGCCTCGGTTACGCCTACGACTGGGCAAAGGAAGTGGCCACCTGCCTGCCCGAGTACTACCGGTGGAACCAGTGGTTCTTTCTGAGGATGTACGAGCGCGGGCTGGCGTATCGCAAGAAGAGCCGGGTGAACTGGTGTCCGGAATGCGCGACCGTGCTGGCGAACGAGCAGGTCGTGGGCGGCTGCTGCTGGCGCCACGAGACCACGCCCGTCGAACAGCGCGAGCTCGAGCAATGGTTCCTGCGCACGACAAACTATGCCGAAGAACTGAACGCGGAGCTGGAAAAGCTCCAGGGCTGGCCGGAAAAAGTCCGGACGATGCAGCGCAACTGGATCGGCCGCAGCGAGGGCGCGTACGTCAACTTCCAGCTCGCGGCCCCGGCCGGCAAGCGTGACGACCAGATCAGCGTGTTCACCACGCGCATCGACACCATCTATGGCGCAACGGCGGTCGTGCTCGCGCCGGGGCATCCGCTGGTCGAACACCTCGTCGGCGACGATCCCGAACTCGTCGGCAAGGTCACCGAGCTGGTCGCGCAGCAACGCAAAGCCAAGGAGTCCGGCGACCTGGGCGCGGTGGAGAAGCGGGCCGTCCCGACCGGGAAGTTCGCCATCAATCCGTTCAACCGCGAGAAGGTCCCCATCTGGGTGGCGAACTACGTGGTGATGGATTACGGCACGGGCGCGATCATGTCCGTGCCCGCACACGACGAGCGCGATCACGAATTCGCGAAGAAGTATGGTCTGGAGATCCGCATCGTGGTGCTGCCGCGGCGCATGGGAGACGTACCGGACGCCGACAGCGGCGACTCCGACGTGCTGCCCTACACCGGCGAGGATTCGCTGCTCATCAACTCGGGTGAGTGGAACGAAATGAGTTGCCGCGAAGGCCAGCAGAAGATGGCCGAGTTCGCGGAGGAGAATGGATTCGGCAAGAAAGCGGTCACCTACCGCCTGAAGGATTGGGGCATCTCGCGCCAGCGCTATTGGGGGACGCCCATCCCCATGCTGTACTGCGAGAAGTGCGGCATCGTGCCGGTACCGGAGAAGGACTTGCCGGTCGTGCTGCCGGACAACGTGGAGATAACCCTGGAGGGTGGCTCGCCGCTCGCCCGCGTGTCGGAGTGGGTGAACACGAAGTGTCCGAAGTGCGGCGGCAACGCGCGCCGCGAGACCGACACCATGGACACGTTCGTCGACTCCTCCTGGTACTTCTATCGCTACACCGATCCGAAACTCGCTGACCGCCCGCTCGACACCGCGACCATCGGCTACTGGTTTCCCATCGACCAGTACATCGGCGGGGTGGAGCACGCCATCCTGCACCTTATCTACTCGCGCTTCTGGACGAAAGTGATGCGCGACATGGGCATCGTGAAGAACGATGAGCCGGCGGCGCGGCTGTTCACGCAGGGCATGGTCATCAAGGGCGGCGCCAAGATGTCGAAGTCGCTGGGCAACGTGGTCTCGCCCGACGACATGATCGCGAAGTATGGCGCCGACGCCACGCGTCTCTACACGCTCTTCGCCGCGCCTCCGGATCGTGACCTCGACTGGCAGGACATGGGGGTGGAAGGCGTGAGCCGCTTCCTCAGCCGCGCGTACCGGTTCGTCACGCGGCATGCGAACGCCGCCGCGGGAGCGATCCCAGGCCAACTTTCGCCCGAAGCCCGCGCTCTCCAGCGCAAGTTGCACCAGACCATCAAGCGCGTGTCGGATGACTTTGCCGCACGTTGGCACTTCAACACTTCTATCTCCGCCATCATGGAACTGGTGAACGATCTCTACGCGGCGGAAGAAACGATCGCGTCCGGGAAAGTCCCGGCGGCGCTCGTGCGCGAGATCAATCGCAACCTGGTGCTGCTGCTCGCGCCGCTCGCGCCCTACGTGGCGCACGAATTGTGGGAGACGCTCGGCGAGACCTCGAGCCTGCTGCGCGACAACTGGCCGAAGTACGATCCCGCGCTGGCCAAGGAAGACGAGATCGAGATCGCGGTGCAGGTGAATGGCAAGTTGCGCAGCCGACTTTCGGTCGCGGCAGACGCCACCGAGGACCAGGTCCGCACCCGCGCGCTGGCGGATGAAAGAGTAAAAGCCGCGCTCGACGGCAAACAGATCGTGAAGGCCATCGTGGTGCCCGGCAAGCTGGTCAACGTGGTGGTGAAGTAGAGCAGGTCGAATCACGACCGCAGAGGACGCCAGGGACGCAGAGGAAAGAAACAGAAAAACCTCTGCCTCATCCGCGTCCTCTGCGGTTTTCATTTTTCGATGTATCCTGACGCTCCATGCCCACTGAATCTCCCGTCCGCTACGGATTCCGCACCGTCTGGCGCGGGCCTTCGCTCGCGCTCGCGGAGATCGCGTGGCGTTGGGTGTGGGGCGGCTCGGTGCTGCTGATCGCGTGGTTTGCCGCCGCCGGCTACCTGCATTCGCTCACCGTCTCAAAGTACGACCAGTTCCGGCTCAGCTCGGGGAACCCGCAGTGGATGGCGGACGCCATCGTGCATATCTTCAGCGGCAGCGGGCCGACCGTGCTGCGGCTCGGCATCATCGTGGCGCCGGCGGCGATCGTGCTCTGGATCTCTGCCGCGACCTTCGGACGCGCCGCCTCGCTGCGGGCGTTGGTCGGAAACGGCAAGGGCCTGCTCGGCCGGACGTTCGCGCTGCATCTCTGGCGCGTGGTCGTGGGGGTGCTGGCGTTCGCCGGCATCGTGGCGTCGTTTGCGCTCGGCGTGGTGCTGATGGCGAAGAGCGAGCCGCCGCAGCCGCTCATCTTCATGGCCGTGTTCTTTCCGCTGGCGGTGTTGTTCACCGCCATCCGCTCGCGCATCAACTGGTTCCTGCTGCTGGCCAACGTCTATGCCGCCGAGGGACGTCCTGCCGGACGCGGCTTCGGCGAGGCGGTGCGCGGTTTCAAGCGGCGCTCCGGAGAATTCATGAGCGTGGGAACGATCGTGGGTGTCATCCGCATCGTGCTCATGGGCGTGGTCACGGGCATTTCGTTCGCGCTGCTGCCGGGCATCGGCGTCGTCCCCGGCAAAGTACTGTGGGCGGTGTTCGTTTTGGTCACTCTCGTGTACTTCGCGGTTTCCGATTGGCTCTATGCAGTGAAGCTGGCGGCGTACGCGCGCATCGTCCATGCGGACATCGTGGAAGGCAGTCTTCCGTCGGCAGCCTCCATGGCTGAGCCGGCCAGCTCCAAGGTTCCGATCGGCGTCTGAAAGCCAATTCCACCACAGCGTCACAGAGACACATAGAAAACCGGCAGCCGGTCCTCTGTGTCTCTGTGGTAGGTTTTGCTTTACAGAGATGCCCGGCCCTGAGAAGCTGATACATGGAAACGCAATCCATCGTCATCCTTGACTTCGGTGCGCAGTACTCGCAGCTCATCGCGCGCCGCGTCCGCGACCAGAAGGTCCACTCCGTCGTCCTGCCGTGCACGGCATCGCTCGCGGAGATCCAGGCCTACCGACCCATCGGCATCATCCTGTCGGGCGGGCCGTCGTCGGTGTACGACAAGGACGCGCCGCCGATGGACGACCGCGTCCTCACGCTCGGCGCTCCCATCCTCGGCATCTGCTACGGACTGCAAGTCATCGCGTACAAGCTGGGCGGGAAGGTCGTGCCCGCGACCAAGCGCGAATACGGCCACGCGGACATCCAGGTGTTGAACGGCTCGAGCCTTTTCGCCGGACTGCCGCGCGAGATGAGCGTGTGGATGTCGCACGGTGATGAAGCGCAGGAGCTGCCGGCGGGCTTCAGCCTGGTGGCGAAGACGGCGAACGCGGTCGCGGCGATCGAGAATCCCGCAAAGAAGATCTGGGCGGTGCAGTTCCACCCCGAGGTCCATCACACCAAACTCGGGAAAGAGCTGCTGCACAATTTCGTTTTCGATATCTGCGGCGCGCGCGGCGATTGGACGCCGGCACATTTTATCCAGTCCACCGTGGAGCAGGTGCGCAAGCAGGTCGGGGAAAAGGGAAGCGCCATCTGCGGGCTCTCCGGCGGTGTGGATTCTTCCGTCGCCGCCGCGCTCGTGCACCAGGCAATCGGCGACCGGCTCACCTGCGTCTTCGTGAACAACGGCGTGCTACGCAAGGACGAGTTCGCCAAGGTCCAGAAGAACCTGCGCGACAAGCTTGGCCTGAACGTCGTCGCCGTGGACGCGGGCAAGCGCTTTCTCGCGAAGCTCGCCGGCGTGACCGAGCCGGAGAAGAAGCGCAAGAACATCGGGAACGAGTTCATCGCCGTCTTCGACGACGCGGTCGAGCACCTGCTCCAGGGTGACCTGCCGCACAACGCCACGGTGGTCGCAAATGAAAAGGGCCTTGTCCAATGCGACGGGCGGCCACTCGAAACTCGAAACTCGAAACTCGAAACTATAGATTTTCTGGTGCAGGGAACGCTCTATCCGGACGTGATCGAATCGCGTTCGGTGCGCGGTCCTTCGCAGACGATCAAGACGCACCACAACGTCGGCGGCCTGCCGGAGAAGATGAAGCTGAAGCTCATCGAGCCCTTAAAGGACTTGTTTAAGGATGAGGTCCGAAGGATAGGCAAGGACTTAGGCCTGCCCGACGAGCTGCTCCAGCGCCAGCCATTCCCCGGCCCCGGCTTGGCGGTGCGCATCCTGGGAGAAGTCACCGCCGAGCGCGTGGCCATGCTGCAGGAGGCGGACGAGATCGTGGTCGCGGAGATCAAGCAGGCCGATCTGTACACGAAGATATGGCAGTCATTCGCCGTGCTGCTGCCGGTGATGACGGTCGGCGTGATGGGCGACATGCGCACCTACGCTTACACCTGCGCCATCCGCTGCGTGCACTCCGAAGACGGCATGACGGCAGACATCGTCGAGCTGCCCTGGGACGTGCTCAAGCGCATCTCCACCCGCATCGTCAACGAGGTCAAAGGGATCAACCGCGTCGTCTACGACACCACGAGCAAGCCCCCGGGAACCATTGAGTGGGAGTAAGCGATGGGCACTTTCAAGACGGTGGACCAGTGGCTCCGGCGTCTCCTGGCGCCTCCCGATTCCATGTCTGCGCAGACCACCGTTGTGCTGCAGCGACCCCAAAAGAGTCTGCATGTCGCGCTCGCGTTTCTGTTGGTGTTCGTCACTTCCGTCTTCCTGCTCCGTGCTGGTGAAGGGTGGATGATTCCGTTCTCAATCCTGCTTTTCTTTGCCGGTGCATTTAGCGCGTCAAAGCCCCGCCGTAGGTATCTGCTGATCGGAGTTGCGCTTGGGATACCGTTCGGATTCGTGGCGTGGTTTGCTTCGCTTGGACCCTTCCACTAAGGCAACAGCGGTTCTGCTCGGATCAGTGGTTGCGGCGCTCGGTTGGAACAAAGAAAAAGGGCGCGGCTCTCGCCGCGCCCGTCGTAGCAAGCGCAGGCTATTTCTTCTTCGCCGGCGCCGCCGCGGGCTTCGCAGCAGCGGCCTTCTTGGTGGGGTCGTCCTTCGGATCGACGTAGTTCAGCACGAACGGTCCCATGCCGACGACCTGGACGATGGTCTCGCCTTTGGTCGTGGCGTAGTGGCGCGTCTTCGCGTTCAGGCTCACGTAGCTGCCGGGGCCGAGTTTCATCATCGCCTTGTCATCCCACTTGTCGCCCATGCCGACGATGAACGTGCCCGAGATGACCGTGGCGTACTCGGCGGCCGGATGCCAGTGCGGATTGATGCGGTAGCCATCCGGCGCCTTCAGCCGGATGACGAAGATACCGGGCTTGGCGGGATCGCCACTTAGGACGGCCATTCTTCCGCCCGCCGGCAACACCGGCGGCGGGTCGCCCCACTGAATGTCTTGCGGCTGGACGATCTTGTGGTCGGCCATGGGCGCCACCTTGTGATCGTCTTTCTTGGTGCCTTGCGTCTTCATGGCTTGCGCGAACGCCAGGCCGCACAAGGCGAGCAGCATGACCCACTGCACAGATTTCTTCATGTTCGCTTCCTCCGGAATGAATTGACTACGCGCCGGGCTTACGCGCCGACCAGCGCCGCTTCTTTCACGCCATAGATCTCGAACCACGGCGTGGCGGCCTTGAGGCGCGCGTTCACGTTCTCGATGTTCTTCACGCCTTCCGATTCCAGCCACTTGCGGAAGGCGTCCCCACCCTGCTTCGCGTACACCGGGATGCCGTCTTTCCACGTCGCGCGTCCGCAGAGCACGCCGTTGAACTTCACGCCGGACTCCGCCGCCAGCTCGAGCGATTCGGTGAACTCCGCGTTCGAGACGCCGGCGGAAAGATAGATGAACGGCTTGGTCGTGACGGCGGCGGCCTGCTGGAAGAGCTTGATCGCGTCCTGCTTGGAGTACGCCTTCTGCCCGCCGCATGCCTTCATGCCCTCGACGAACTTCATGTTGATGGGGATCTCGACTTTGAGCACGTCCACGCCGTAGCGGTCCTTGGAGAACTCCTTCATCGCGCCGATCACGGCCTGCGGCTTCTTCCTGGCAAAGTCCAGTCCCTTCTCGTCCGCGCCTTCCTCGTAGGTCACGAACTCGAGGAAGAAGGGGATGTCGTTGGCGCGGCACTCATCGCCGATGCGCTCCACCCAGGCGTGCTTGATGTCGTTGATCTTTTCGCCATCGAAGGGCGTGTAGTAGAGCAGGATCTTCAGGCAATCGGCGCCCGCTTCCTTCAGCCGGCGCACGGACCAGTTGTCGAGCAGGTCGGGCAGGCGGCCGGGGCCGGTCTTGTCGTATCCCGTCTTCTCGTAGGCGAGGAGCAGGCCGGCATTCTTGGCGCGCTTTTTCGACGCCGGCAGCCCCCACTCGGGGTCGAGCAGGATGGCGCTGGCGTGCTTGGTGAGCACTTCCGTCACCAGGCTTTTGAATTCTTCCATCTCGCGGTCGCCGATGTCGCTGCCCTTTTCTTTGGCGAGGGACTTCTGCAGTGAGCCGCGCTGGTCCATGGCGGCAGCGGCGATCACGCCGCGCGCGTCGCTGACGGCCTTCATGCCGGCAAGTTTTCCTGGGGTAAGTTTCATGGCTGGTCTCCTAGTGAGCGTCTAATGTTTGCGGACTGCTGGATACGCCGCAGTGCGCGCTGGCGGCGTCAGCGCAAAGCGCGTCTCCCGCGAATGACGGCATGGATTGTAAACGATGGGATGAGCGCGGTGTAAGCGATTCCGGCCCGTGGCTGCTAGAATCCCCGCTTTCTGACGGTTCCTATCGTCTACCCAGGAGCTTCTCATGCGCATGCGCGGAGTGGTATTCGCTTTGGCGTTGTTGTCGTGCCTCTCGTTTGCACAATCCCAGCCCGCCGCCAAGCCGGCGCCGAAGGTCGTCATCGTGAAGGCCGCGCGGCTGCTCGATGTCGCGACGGGACAGTACAAGAGCGGTGTCGCGGTGCTGATCGAGGGCGACCGCATCAAGTCCATCGGGTCCGCCGAGCAGCTTGCGACGCAAGCGCCCAACGCCGAGGCCATCGACTTGGGCAACGCCACGCTGTTGCCTGGTCTGATCGACTGCCACACCCACCTTGGCTCCCGTGCCGACCGCTACGACGAGCTGTACGACTTCCGCGATACGCCATTCAACTCCGCCTTCGCGGGTGTGGTGAACGCGGAGAAGACGCTCGAGGCCGGCTTTACCACCGTCCGCGACGTAGGCTCGCTTCCGTTCCTCGCTGTGGACCTGCGCAACTCGATCAATGAAGGATTCATTCCCGGCCCGCGCGTGGTGGCGAGCGGCCCCGGCATCTCCATCACCGGCGGGCACGGCGACCTGAACAACTATTCGCCCCAGACCCGCGTGACCATGTTCCCGGAAGAGCGCGGCTTTGGCATCGCCGACGGCGTGGATCAGGTCATCCACGTGGTGCGCGCGCAGGAAAAATACGGCGTGGACGTGATCAAGATCATCGCCACTGGCGGCGTGCTCTCGCGCGGAGACAAACCGGGTGCGCCACAGTTCTCGCTGGCGGAATTGAAAGCCGCAGCCGACGAAGCCCACGCCGGTGGACGCAAGATCGCCGCCCACGCGCACGGTCCCGAAGGCATCAAGAACGCGATCAATGCTGGCATCGACTCCATCGAGCACGCTTCGCTGGTGGACGATGAAGGCATCCGCCTCGCCAAGCAGCACGGCACGTACTTCGTGATGGACATCTACAACGACGACTACCTGCTCGGCGAGGCGATCAAATTCGGACTCTCGGAAGAGAAGGTCAACAAGGAGAAGGTGGTCGGGCAGTTGCAGCGCGACAACTTCCGCAAGGCGCACCAGGCCGGCGTGAAGATGGCGTTCGGCACCGATGCCGGCGTGTATCCGCACGGCGACAACGCGCGCCAGTTCGCCGTGATGGTGAAGTACGGCATGACGCCGGCGGAGGCGATCCGCGCCGCCACCATGAACGCCGCCGACCTGCTTGGCCGCAGCAAGGACATTGGCTCGCTCGACGCAGGAAAGTATGCGGACATCATCGCGGTCTCCGGCGACCCGCTCGCGGACGTGAAGACGCTCGAGCACGTGCAGTGGGTGATGAAGGGCGGAAAGGTCTACAAGGATGAGCTTCGCCGTTGATGGTTCTCTGCATTTGTTTTACATCCCGAGCGAAGCGAGGGAACCCTACCTTCACCAAGCTTCTTCGTGGCGATAGGGCTCCCTCGCTACGCTCGGGGTGTAATTAAAAAGGAAGGCAAGCCTACTGCCGCAGCGCCAGCCCTTTGAGCACAGCCTGCTGTTTGGTCACCAGCGACTCGATACCGGCGCGCGCGTAGTCCATCATCTTCTTGAGCTGCGCGTCGTCGAAGGGATGCTGCTCGGCGGTCGCCTGTATCTCCACGATCTTCTTGCTGCCGGTCATCACCAGGTTGAGGTCGACCTCGGCGCGAGAGTCCTCATCGTAGGCGAGGTCGAGCAGCACTTCGCCCTCGACGATGCCCACGCTGGTGGCGGCGATGAAGTCGCGCACCGGCGCCGACGTGAGCGTGCCCGCTTCGACGAGCTTCTGTAGCGCCAATCCCATCGCGATAAATGCGCCGGTGATGGACGCGGTGCGCGTGCCGCCGTCCGCCTGGATGACGTCGCAGTCGATCCAGATGGTGCGCTCGCCCAGGCGCTTCAGGTCGGTCACGGCGCGCAGCGCGCGGCCGATGAGGCGCTGGATCTCGTGGGTGCGCCCGCTGGGGCGGCCCTTCACCACTTCGCGCGGCGTGCGCGTGAGCGTGGCGCGCGGGATCATGGCGTACTCGCTGGTGATCCATCCCTTGCCGCTGTTGCGGAGAAAGACCGGCACGGTCTGCTCGATGGAAGCGGTGCAGATCACGCGCGTGTTGCCGATCTCGATGAGCGCCGAACCTTCCGCGGTGGAAATGAAGTCGGGGATGATGTTCACCGGACGCATCTGGTCGGGCGAGCGATTGTCAGAGCGATAGAACATGGCGGGATTGTAAATCCTAGGCTTCGATATCCACGTGTTCGACGTTGGCGATGGCGCGTCCCATGAAGCGCTCGCCCAGGCGGCGGAACTTTTCCACGGAGTCGGTGGCGAAGAATCTCAGTTGCGAGCTGCGAGTTGCAAGCTGCGAGTGTCCGGGTGAAGAAAGCTGTTTGGCAACGACCGCTGCCGTCGCTTCGGCGGAATCTACGATCTCCACACGCCAGGGGGCGACTGCGCGCAGCATGGGCTTGATGAGCGGGTAGTGGGTGCAGCCGAGGACCATGAGGTCGGGACTGCGGTCCGGGTCTTGAAAGAATTCGTCGAGGTAGACGTGGGCCACACGCTGCGTGATGTCGTGCTCCGCCCAGCCTTCTTCGATCAGCGGCACGAACAGCGGACACGCCTTCTCGGCGGCCCTCACGCCGCGTTTTTCCAGCGCGGTGCGGTATGCGTGACTACCGATGGTGGCCTCGGTGCCAATGACGAGGACGTTCTTCTTCTTCGTGGCGGCAGCCGCCGCTTCGGCGCCGGGCTCGATCACCCCGGCGACGGCAAGTTTCGTCGATGCCTTGATGGCGTCGAGCGCGAGCGCAGTCGCCGTGTTGCACGCGATGACCAGCATCTCCGCGCCTTGCTGTTCGAGATACTTGGTCGCCGAGACGGCATACTTCTGGATGGTCTCGACCGATTTCGAGCCGTAGGGGAGGCGGGCCGTGTCTCCGAAGTAAAGATAATCGGCCTGCGGCACGAGCTTCACCAACTCACGCAGCACGGTGAGTCCGCCCACTCCGGAATCGAAGACGCCGATCTTCACTACTGCAATCCTCGCACCAGTTCGTCCACCTGCTTTACATCGTACGTGGCCATGAGGTCGGCGTGGCCGGCGAGCGTCTCGCGCTCCTTGCCATCCACCAGAAAACGCACGCGGCGGATGCCGGGCACGTTCTGTGAGAGCGTCTCGACCAGGGAAGTAACGGTCAGCGTCTCCACGAACGCGCCGGAGCGGTGCGAGTCCGCGACAATGGGGTTCAAGTCGACGATGGCGAGGTCGTCGACAAGAAAGACCTCGCGGATGTCGGCTCCGTCGGCAAGGGGGTGCGGTGACGGCTTCTGCGTGTATTCGGCGAGCAATGCGCGCAACACCTCGCGCGCGCGCTCGGTGCGCTCCGGCGGCAGCGGGACTGAGACCTGGCGCCGGCGAAAGACGGCGTCGTCGTCATAGGCGATGGTCAGCGTGACCGGCTCTTCCGGCCCGGCGGCAGGCGGCGCGACCGGACGCGTGTCCGTGCGCTGCGCTGCTTGTTCCGCTTTCTGCTTCAACTGCAGCACGTAGAAGCCGGTGAGAAACACGACGACCATAAGCAGCGCGACGGCGATAGAGACGTGGCGCGGGATCACTGGGGGCCCTCCAGCGCGTTGCGCGCGTTCGCAATGCCTTGCGCCACGGCGGCGGCGATCGGGTCCTGATATTTCCCCGACGTCACGCGCTCGGGATCGCTGGAGGGCGTCGCCAATTCCACGCCGATCACGGCAGCAGCCACGTTATTCATCGGGCGCACATTCGCCGGCATCAGCAGCACGCCGATCTTGCGCTTGCCCAACTCCTCGACCGTCGCCTGCGCCACGATGCGGCTGGGACGAAGAAAGAACGATTGTGCAGTTTCCCAGGGATAGAAGGCCGCGGGCGATTTCTCGGCTTCCGCGAGCATGGAGGTGTAAAGCCGAATGCCGGAGCCCGGCGCGCTCGCGTGCACAGTGACGAAGACGGAGGCGTGCAGATTGTTCGCCGACGCCGCGCGCTGTTCATTGTTGATGGTCGGATCACCATCGCGCAACAGATGCGCGCTGATGCCGCGTTCGCCCAGCGCCGCCCGCAAGCGGCGGGCGAATGCCATGGTCACTTCTTTCTCGACCAGCTTGTCGCTGAACCTGGCGCCGGGATCGTCGCCGCCATGGCCGGGGTCGATGACCACCAGATAGCGCGTGCGCGGGCTTCCGCTGGTGAGCGGCGCCGGCTGCGCGCTTCCGGCTTGTGCCGGCAAGGGCGTCTCCGCCGACGGTTGCGTCGAGCTTGCCGGATTGGGATGCGCGGGCGCTTGGGCCGTCGCGCCCGGGGCCGGCGTGATGACGATGGTCTTGCCACCGTCAGCGAAGGTCGCGAGTAAAGGCGCCTTGCCGCTGATCTCCAGTTCCGCCGCGCCACCACTCTCGCTGTAGCTCGCCGCGGGGATAGTGGCGTCATCGAACTTAAAGCTCTCACTGCCGCTGACGACAGGGTCGCGTCCGAAAACGAGTTTCAGACGACCGGGCTCGGTCGAGACGGAAGGATTCACCGGCGCGGAGAAGGTGAGCACCAGGGTGGGAGGGTCGGCTTTCTTCATCTCGGCCACGAAGTGCACGGCGGTGCCGGCGATGAAGAGACGGTGCGCGCTCTCGTGCAGATCGGAACTCGATCCCAGCACGCGGCTCAGCAGCTGTGGCACGGTGTGGAGTGGTACGAGCGCGCGGTCACCTTCGAGCACTACCTTTCCCCCGAGGTCCAACTCGCCACGGCCGAGCTTGACTTTGCTGTTTCCATCGCGCAGTTCTGCGGTCACCTGTCCGGCGCGGATGTGGAGCTTATTTCCCTCGAGGCGCACTTCGGGATGTCCGAGTGGAGCGATGAGTTCGTTGAGCTGGACATAGGCGCGTCCGTCGTGGTCGGTGATGGCGACGGAATAGCTCGTCTGCGGCGCGAACACCACCAATCGCTTGTCGTCGGCGGAGGGCACGGCGGGACGCAGGAGTAGCATCGCGGCGATGGTCGCGGCAGCGAGAGCAGTCCTATTCCATCGCATAGCCCGCCAGTCCGCTCAGCAGTTTGGGATAGAAGTCGGTGGATTTCTGCGGCATCACTTCGCCGGCGAGCGCGACCTCGCGCATTTGCTCGATGCGCACGGGATTCATCAGGAAGGCGGCGTCGGCCCGGCCTTCGCGAACACGCGCGATGGCCTCACCGGCCTCGCGGACGTAAGCAAGATTACGCTGCTCGCGGATGGCCGCTTCGGAGATGCCGAGCACCTTCTGCAGCAGCACGCGGTGCAGTACCACAACGTCGAGTGCGCGTTGCCGCGGAGAAACGTCGGGCAGCAGGGCGGCAAGCGCTTCCGGACGCGCGCGGAAGAGGAAGTTGCGCTGGCCGCAGAAGGCGAGGAAGCGCATCTCGCCGTCCGCAGGCGCCAGCGCTTTCATGGCCGCGGCGGCGTCAAGCTCAGCCGGCAGCGGCTCAACGTCGAAGTAGCGCTTCGCGCCGCGCAGCAACTGCTCCGGATCGAACATCGCCAGGCCGTGGACCACGCGATGCGTAGGCAGGACGACGAGCCCTTCTGCATCCACATTGACGAGCGTCATCATCGCGCGCTCGTAGCCCGCATTCTCACCCGCCGAGCCGGCGGCGGCGCGACGCTCGTTGCGGTAAGTCAAAGCCGTCTCGTAGCGATGGTGGCCATCCGCGATGATGAGCTGCTTCTCCGCCATGAGCGCCTGCGCCTGCGCGATGGCCTTGGGGTCGTTCACCACCCACAATCGGTGGACGACGCCGTATTCGTCGGTCACTTCGGCTTCTGGTTGCTGCCCCGACGCAGGGAACAGCAGCCGTTCCACCGCCTGCGCG
Source organism: Candidatus Korobacter versatilis (assembly GCA_016185395.1). Classification (GTDB taxonomy): domain Bacteria; phylum Acidobacteriota; class Terriglobia; order Terriglobales; family Acidobacteriaceae; genus JACPNR01. The sequence continues at coordinate 27,351 of JACPNR010000009.1, read as the reverse complement.
GGATCGCTGTACAGCATGAAGAGCTGGCCGAAGCTGGTGCGGGTGGCGCGCAGCAGATTGAGCCGGTCGGCCTTGGGGCCGGAGAGCGTCTGCTCGTGGCGAAAGATGACCCCGCGGTCGTAGTCCTCGAGCTTCACTGCCGCGATCACGCCGCGCCGCTCAAAATGCTGCTCGCTGCCCGGGACGCGGAAGCGTTGCGAATAGGCGTAAAAGCTGGGGCGTTCGTCCTGGCGGAGAATGCCTGCCTTGCGCCAGTCGGCCAAGTGGCGGGCAGCGGCAGGGTAGACGTCGCCTTCCGTCTCGCGCTTTCCTAATTCCAGCCGCACCAGGTTATACGGGCTGGCGGCGTAGTACCGCTCCTGCATGGCGGGAGTGATCTTGTCGTAGGGTTGGGTGACGACGTCAGCAAGCCGGGCGCGGTCGGGGTCGTAGCGCAGGGCGCGGAACGGGAACAGGCTTGCCATCGGGGACTTAGGCGCGATTGTAGCAAAGGAATCGGAAGGCGCCGGTTTAAGCAGAAAACCTGCTGGTTCGCGATGCCATCTTACATAGTGCAGAGACGCTCGCCAGACCGCCGGATGGAGCGAGGTACGCCTTAAGCGGGCAGTGTCCGGTGTGGTAACATTCGCTGAAATCGAGGAATAATCCAAGGTCCGCTTTGGTTGCGGGCCGGGTTCCCCCAATGCTGACCTCTGGTCCGCTGCCGCTGGTTGCGCGCGAAGGTCGCGCCCTCGTCCGTGGGCGTCTGCTCGTTTTCATCCTCCTGGTGTTGATTGCTTGCCCGGGACTCATTTGGGCGCAGGGCGAGGAGCAGAACGTCCATGTGAAGCCGCTGCCGCAGCCCACACCGAAGCCGCCTGATGTTTCCAGCGACCCCTCGCTCAAGACACACACCAGGCCGATGAAAGTCGACGTGGACCTCGTACTCGTGCCCGTCACCATCACGGACGACTGGAACCGTCTCGTCACCGGCCTGGAGCGCGACAACTTCCTGCTCTACGAGGGCAAGGACCAGATGGACATCCGGCACTTCTCCAATGAGGACGCGCCCATCTCGCTGGGCGTGATCTTCGATGTCTCCGGTTCGATGTCGAACAAGATCGATAAAGCGAAGGAAGCGGTGGTCGAGTTCTTCAAGACCGCGAACCCGCAGGATGAATTCTTCCTGGTGAGTTTTTCGGAGCGTCCCGAACTGTTGGCCGACTTCACGCGTTCGGTGGAAGACGTGCAGGGCAGGCTGGTATACGCCGTCCCCAAGGGGCGCACTTCGCTGCTCGACGCCATCTATCTCGGCATGAACAAGATGCGCGACGGCCACAACAGCAAGAAGGCGCTGCTCATCATCTCCGACGGCGGCGACAATCGCAGCCGCTACACCGAAGGCGAGATCAAGTCGCTGGTGAAGGAAGCCGACGTGCAGATCTACGCCATCGGCATCTTCGACGCCTTCGCCGCCACGCAGGAAGAGCGCCTCGGCCCGGAACTGCTCAGCGAGATCACCGAGGTCACCGGCGGCCGGACGTTCAGCATCGATAGCCCCAGCGAACTCACCGACGTCGCCACGAAGATAGGCATCGAGCTGCGCAACCAATATGTTCTCGGATACCGTCCAAAGAACCCGACGAAAGACGGCAAGTGGCGGAAGATAAAAGTGAAACTGCTTCCGCCGAAAGGACTCCCCCAGCTGCATGTCTACTCGAAGATGGGCTACTATGCACCCACGGAATAACCGGCTCCTTCTCGCGGCCCTGATCGCAGCCCTTGTGCTGCCGGCCACTCTCGCATTCGCGCAGCAACAAGACCAGGTCACGCCGGAGGAACTGGAACGGCTGCCGCGCGCTACCACCTCCACCGTGGAGACTACGCCGCAGCCAGCAGCGACCAGCCCTGCCCCGCAGCCCCAGCCCGGAATCACGCGCGGGACCACCGGTCAGGTGGAGCAGCGCGGCGAGGGCTACCTCATCCGCAAAGAAGTGCAGGAGGTCCAGCTCTACGCCACTGTCTACGACCAGAAGCAGCGCATGATCACGAACCTGAACCGCAACGACTTTGCCGTGTTCGAAGACAATCAGGCGCAGCAGATCACCAGCTTCCGGCTGATGGACGTGCCCGTGTCCCTCGGCATCGTGATCGACAATTCCGGCTCCATGCGCGACAAGCGTTCCGCGGTGAACAATGCCGCGCTCAACCTGGTGCGCGCTTCAAACCCGCAGGACGAAGTGTTCGTCGTCAACTTCAACGATGAGTACTGGCTCGACCAGGATTTCACCGCCAACATCGGGCAGATGAAAGAGGCGCTCGAGAAAGTGGATTCGCGCGGCGGCACGGCGCTGTATGACGCCGTGATCGCATCCGCCGACCACCTCTCGAAGAACGGCACCAAGGACAAGAAGGTCCTCATCGTCGTCACCGACGGCGAAGACAACGCGAGCCGCGAATCCCTGGAGCGCGCCGTGCGCACGCTGCAGGATGAGAACGGCCCGGTCGTGTATACCATTGGCATCCTGGGCGACGATCGCGAAGCGCGCCGCGCCAAGCGCGCCCTCACGCAGCTCGCGCTCGAGACCGGCGGCGTCTACTTCGTCCCCAAGGACGCTACGGAAGTGGATGAGATCAGCCGCGCCGTGGCGCACGACATCCGCAACCAGTACATCATCGGCTACAAGCCCACCAACCCGCAGAGCCGCGGCGGCTACCGCACCGTGAAGGTGGAAGCGCGCGCCAGCGGCTACGGCAAGCTCCAGGTGCGGACCCGTAGCGGCTACTACGCCGAGCAGCAGCGCGCTGCGAAGCAGCAGCAGTAGAAGGGCGCGTTTCCAAAGAGACGGGCACTCGCCCGTCTCTTTTGTTTTTCCAGCACATTTGACCTCTGCGGCACTCGCCGTTACCCTTGCTAGTCAACCGCTCGACAGAAGACAAATAATGAAGACGACCGAAGCGGCCCACCACCTGCGCGTCGCCGAGAACATCACGGAGCTGGTCGGCGCGACCCCTATCCTTCACCTGCGGCGGCTCGTGCCGGCGGGCGCGGCGGACGTCTACGCCAAGCTCGAGTACATGAACCCGGGCGGCAGCGTGAAGGACCGCGCCGCCATTGGCATGATCGAAGAAGCCGAGCGGTCAGGAAAGCTCAAGCCGGGCGGCACCATCGTGGAAGCGACCGCGGGAAACACCGGCGTGGGCCTCGCGCTCATCGGCGTGAACAAGGGATACAAGGTGGTGTTCTTCGTCCCGCAGCGCTTCTCGATGGAGAAGATCAAGATCATGGAGGCACTTGGCGCCAAGGTGGTCCGCACACCTGACGCCGAGGGGATGCAGGGCGCCATCGCCCGCGCCAAGCAACACGCTGCCGAGACTCCTAACGCGTTCGTCGCCCTCCAGTTCGAGAACCCCGCGAACCCTGCCTTTCATTACCGCACCACGGCCGCCGAGATCTTCGACCAGATGGAAGGCCGCATCGATGCCGTCGTCGTGGGCGTGGGCACGGGCGGAACTTTCTCCGGCGTGGCGCGCTATATGAAAGAGCGGCTGAAAGGTGTTCGCTGCATCGCCGTCGAGACGGAAGGTTCCGTGTTGGGCGGCGGCCCGCCCGGCGAGCACAAGGTGGAAGGCATCGGCGCGAGCTTCATGCCCAAGAGCTTTGATCGCGCGCTCGCGGACGAGATCATCATGGTCACCGACGTGGACGCGTTCCAGATGGTGAAGGACCTTGCCGGCAAGGAAGGCGTGCTCGGCGGCTCGAGCGCCGGCGCGAACGCCTTCGCTGCCGTCCAGGTGGCGAAGCGACTGGGCGCAGGCAAGCGTGTGGTCACCGTGATCCCCGACCTGGCGGAACGGTATATGTCGAAGAAAATCTTTGAAGGCGGCGTCTAAGCTGCCCGGTCCCCAAGGGAGACGATGAAAGAGAACAGTAACATTCGCGGCTTTGCCAGCAAGGCCATCCACGTGGGGCAGGAGCCCGACCCCTCGACCGGCTCGGTGGCCGTTCCCATCCACGCCACCTCCACGTACGTGCAGGAGGAGCTGGGGAAGAACAAGGGATACGAATACGCGCGCGTCTCGAACCCCACGCGTGACCGGTTGCAGCAGAACCTTGCCGCGCTCGAAGGCGGAACGTCGGCGCACGTATTTGCCAGCGGCATGGCTGCGGTGACCGCGCTCTGCACGATGCTCAAGGCTGGCGACCACGTCATCTGTTCGGACAACGTCTACGGCGGCGTGCCTCGGCTGTTCAACCAGGTGTTGGCGAACTACGGCCTCGAGTTCAGCTACGTGGATACATCCGACGTGGCACAGGTCGAGCGCGCGCTGCGGCGCCGGACGAAGTTCATCTACGTGGAGACGCCGACGAACCCGCTGATGACCATCTCTGACATCGCCGCCATCAGCCGGCTCTGCCATAAGCGCGACGTGGAAGTCATCGTGGACAACACGTTCATGTCCCCGTACTTCCAGCAGCCGCTCGCCCTCGGCGCCGACATGGTCGTCCATTCGACCACCAAGTTCCTCAATGGACACTCCGACGGTCTTGGCGGCGTCGTCATCGGCACCAAGCCCGAGCACGCCGAGCGCTTTGCGTTCATACAGAAATGTTCCGGCGCCATCCTCTCGCCCTTCGAATGCTGGCTGGTGCTGCGTGGAGTGAAGACGCTCGCTGTCCGCATGGAGCAACACGACCGCAACGGTCGCGCCATCGCCGCGTTCCTCGCCGCGCACCCCAAGGTCGAGAAGGTCTTTTATCCCGGCCTGAAAACGCATCCGCAGCACGAGCTGGCGAAGAAACAGATGACCGGCTTCGGCGCGATGATCACGTTCGAGACCGGCTCGCTGAAGCACGCCAAGCGCATGCTCGCGAAGGTCCGCGTGTGTTCGCTGGGAGAATCGCTCGGCGGCGTGGAGACGCTCATCTCGCATCCGGCGACCATGACGCACGCTGCGCTCGGCGAAAAGGGCAGAAAGGCCATCGGACTCACCGACGGCATGGTGCGCATCTCCGTGGGCATCGAGGACGTGGAAGACATCATGGCCGACCTCGACAACGCGCTGAAGGCTATTTAGGCGCCGAAACGTTAGCGGTGAGCCACTCCAGGTAGGCATCGCTTCCGGCTGTGACCGCGAACTCGATGCACTCCGGCAGTTCGTAGGAATGCAGTCCCTTGATGGCGGCGGCGACTTCCGGGAAGCGTGCCGCGCTCGTCTTGATGACCAGCAGGAATTCCTCCGCCCGCTCCACCTTGTCCTGCCACCGATAAGTGGAGGCCACCGGCCCAACGACGTTGACGCACGCCGCCAGGCGCTGCTCGACCAGCGCACTGGCCAGCCGATCGGCCTCTTCGCGCGAGCCGGCGGTAGAAAGAATGATGCGGGCATCCGTCATCGTCATAGGCATCCTCTATACACAATGCTTCCGAGGTTCTAGCATCTTGGTTCACTGATTCGGCGTTCGTTTCAGGCGTCTCGCATTCTATCCGCGTCATCCGCGAAAATCCGCGGCGGAGAGTCTCATGCCGGTGCAGATCAAGTTCGGTACCTCGGGATGGCGTGCCGTGATGGCGGAAGACTTCACTTTCGCTAACGTGCGCCGCGCCGTGGAAGGCGTGGCCCGTTACGTCGCGAGCAAAAAGCCGCAAGGCGCCCGCGTAATCGTTGGACGCGACCCGCGCTTCCTGGGCGAGACGTTCGTCGACATGGCGGCGAACGTCCTCGCCGCGCACGGCATCACGCCGCTGGTCATCACCGAGGCGGCGCCCACCCCGGCGATCGCCTTCGAGGTCCGGCGCGCGCAGGCCGATGGCGCCATCAACTTCACCGCCTCGCATAATCCCGCCGAATACAACGGCATCAAGTTTTCCACGCCCGATGGCGCACCGGCGCTTCCCGAGGTCACGAGGCAGATCGAGGCGGCGGTGGAGGCGTATGACCGCGACCCGTCTTCCGGCGAGCAGCGGAGCGGCATCGAGCGGCAGAGCATCGAGGTGAAGTCGCTCTACCTCTCGCGCATCAAAGAGATCATCGACCTTACCGTGATCAAGAAGGCTGGACTCAAGGTCGCTTACGACCCGTTGTGGGGCGCGGGCCGGGGATATCCCGATGCTGTGCTGCGGGACGCCGGCGTCGACTGTGCCACCGTCCACGATTTCCGCGACGTGCTCTTCGGCGGACACGCACCCGAGCCGGACGGCGATCTGCTCAATGATCTTCGTGCGGCAATGAAGCAGAGCGGCGCGCAGCTCGGCATCTCGACGGACGGCGACGCCGATCGCTTCGGCATCGTCGACCGCGATGGCACGTTCATCTCGCCCAACTACATCATCGCGCTGCTGTTCGACTACCTGGTCGAGACGCGCGGCTGGAAGAACGGCGTGGCGAAGTCCGTCGTCACCACCAATATGGTGAACGCTTTGGCGGAGAAGTTTGGCGTCCCGCTCTACGAAACGCCGGTCGGCTTCAAGTACATCGGCGAACTCATCCAGCAGGACAAGATCGCCATCGGCGGGGAAGAGAGCGCCGGGCTTTCCATCCGGCACCACGTCCCGGAAAAAGACGGCGTGCTGGCAGGGTTGCTCTGTTGCGAGATGGTCGCCCGCCGCGGCAAGTCGCTAAGGGAACAATTACAGCGATTATTTGACCAAGTTGGTTCCTTTTACCCCGACCGGCAGAACTTCCGATTGACGCCTGAGGTGAAAGAGAAGTTAACTGGGAAGCTGAAGCAGGAGCCGCGCGAGTTTGCCGGCCGAAAAGTCGCGAGCATCGTCCGAACGGACGGACTCAAGCTCGTGCTCGAGGACGGCGCGTGGGTCTGCTACCGGCTCAGTGGCACGGAACCGGTGGTGCGGGCGTACACGGAAGCGCGCGCCGAGGCCGACCGCTCGACGCTGAACGCGGCGGCAAAGGAATGGGTCTTCAGTTGACGACGTGGATCAAAGGTTCCTGGGAGTGGCTCTACCGTTCCCGGCGCAAGCTGGCGACCGGCGCGGTGGCGGTCCTTGCCATCCAGCTCGCCTGGCACGTTATCTTCGGTGCCAATGGCGCCCTCGTCTATCACGAGAAGCGGTCCGAGTATCGCAAGCTGCAGCAGGAGACCGACCAACTCCAGCTCGAGAACCAGAAGCTCCAGGAACACATCCAGAGCTTGAAGTCCGACCCGAAAGCGATTGAAAAGGAAGCGCGTGAGCAGTTGAAGTACGCGCGTCCCGGCGAGGTCGTCTACACCGTCCCCGCCCCCGCGCCGCAGACCGCCCTGGCCACCGCTACCGCCAAGAAGCAGTGAATACTCGGTTAGCGGGTGTGCCGCTTGCATCCCCGGCCCTGACGGAGTAGAAATCTGTTTGCTTCCGGTCAGCGTACTCACGGAAGTACTCAGCGGATTTCTTGCGGCTTTCGGCCGCCCTTAGGAGATGGATATGAAGCGGATCGTTTTGGTAGTACTGGTATTAACGCTCGCACTCGGCGTGGCCGCTTGGGCGAATGGGGCGTCCGATAAGGGCGCCAAACCCGCGACCGCGGCGAAGGCCAGCGCGGGCGCCACCACCGTCACCGGTTGGATCACCGACGACAAGTGCGGCGCCAAGGGCGCGAACGCCAAGGGCGAAGCCTGCACCAAGAAGTGCATCGCCGGCGGCGCGCACGCCGTGCTGGTCAACGATGCCGACGGCAAGGTCTGGGCGATCGACAATGCCGACGCGATCAAAGGTCATGAAGGTCATCACGTCACCGTGACCGGCCACCTCGATACCACCAAGAACTCCATCCACATCGCCAGCATGAAGATGGCCGCGGAAGCTCCGAAGAGCTGAACTCTCCGTACAAATCAAAAGGGCGGCCAGCCGACCGCCCTTCTTCTTTTGCCTGTGCCCTTTACCGCACCACGCCTTCGAGGGGCGAACTCGCGGTGGCGTAGAGCTTCTTCGGCATTCGCCCGGCAAGGTAGGCGGCGCGTCCGGCGATTACGCCGTGCTTCATCGCTTCCGCCATCAGGATAGGGTCTTCCGCCGCGGCGATGCCGGTATTCATCAGCACTGCGTCGGCGCCAAGCTCCATCGCAAGCGCTGCGTCACTCGCCGTGCCCACGCCGGCGTCCACGATGAGCGGCACCCCGGTGATGAACTCGCGCAGGATGCGGATGTTCGCCGTGTTCTGTATCCCCATGCCGCTGCCGATGGGCGCGCCCAGCGGCATGATGGCCGACGCGCCCGCGTCGAGCAATCGCTTCGCTACCACGATGTCGTCGGTGGTGTAGGGCAGCACGGTGAAGCCTTCCTTCACCAGCACGCGCGTGACTTCGACCGTGGCCTGCACGTCGGGATAGAGCGTGGCCTGGTCGCCGATGACCTCGATCTTTACCCAGTCGGAGAGTCCGACCCCCCGCCCGAGGCGCGCGGTGCGGATGGCTTCGTCCGCGGTGTAGCAGCCCGCGGTATTCGGCAGCAGGAAGTATTTCTTAGTGTCGATGAAGTCGAGCAGCGATTCCTTCGAGCGGTCGAGGTTCACGCGCCGCACGGCGACCGTGACCATCTCAGCGCCACTGGCTTCGAGTGCGCGCGCCGTCTCTTGCCCGGACTTGTACTTGCCGGTGCCAACGATCAGCCGCGAGCGGAACTCGCGGCCTGCAATGACTAAGGGGTCCATAAGCCTATTTTAGTCCTCAGACCTCGAGGATGACCGGCATGATCAGCGGCCGGCGCTGTGTGTTCTTCACGATGTAGCGCTTCAGGTCGGCGCGTATCTTCTCTTTGATCACGCCGTAATCGCCCTTTTCCTCTTGCGTGGATTCGTCGAGCGTCTTCATCACCACGCCGCGGGCCTCCTGCATGAATCCGTTTTCGCCGCCGGCGGCAAAGCCGCGCGTCACGATCTCGGGCGCGGATTCCACCTGCCCCGTCAGCTTGTTGATGGCGATGATGGGCAGCACGATGCCGTCCTCGGAGAGGTGCCTGCGGTCCTTGATGATCAAATCTTCCACCACGTCGGTGCGCGAGCCGGAATCGATGCAGATGCGCCCCACGGTGACCTTGCCGGCCTTGCGGGCGCCGAGTTCATCGAACTCGAGCACGTCACCGCTCTCGATCTGGATCACGCTGCCCACGGCGCCGTGCATGGCGGCGGCCATCTCGCCGTGGCGGCGCAGTTGCCGGTACTCGCCGTGGACAGGGATGAAATACCGCGGCTTCACCAGGTTGATGATGAGCTTGAGCTCTTCCTGGCTGGCGTGCCCGGAGACGTGCACCGGCGGCGACGAGCCGTCTTCATAGATGACGTGCGCTTCGCGGCGGAAGAGGTGGTCGATCATCCGGTAGATGGCCTTCTCGTTGCCGGGGATGATGCGGGAAGAGAGCACAACCGTGTCGTCGCGCTCGATCTTGGCGTGCTTGTGCTGGTCGACCGCGGCGCGCGAGAGGCCGGACATCGGTTCGCCCTGCGTCCCGCTGATCATCACGCACACGCGCTCGGGCGGGAAGTCCTTGATCTGCCCGGGATGGATGAGCAGCCCCTCGGGGATGTCGAGATAGCCCAGGTCCTGCGCGATCTCGGTGGACTCATTCATCGAGCGTCCGACGAGCGCGACCTTGCGGTTGTACTCGAAGGCCATGTCGATGGCCAGCTTGATGCGGTGGATCGACGACGAGAAGCAGGAAATGAACAGCCGCCGCTTGGTCGCGCGAAACACATCGTCGAACTTGCGCCGCACCGCGCGCTCGCTCGGCGTGTAGCCGGGACGCTCCACGTTCGTGGAATCCTGGAAGAGCGCCAGCACGCCCTGCTTGCCGTATTCCGCAAACGTATGCAGGTCGAAGAGACGATTGTCCGTGGGCGTGGGGTCGACCTTGAAGTCGCCGGTATGAATGATGACGCCGACCGGCGTGTGCACCGCCAGCGCCACGCAATCCACCAGCGAGTGCGTGACCTGGATCGGGTCGATGGTGAACGTCCCGATCTGGAAGCGTTCGCCGGGAACGATCTCCTCGAGGATGGCGTTGTCGAGCAGGCCATGTTCCTCGAGCTTGTTCTCCACGTACGCGAGCGTGAACTCCGTCCCCCACACCGGGACGTTGAGTTCACTCAGGATCCACGGCAGTCCGCCAATGTGGTCCTCGTGTCCGTGGGTGAGCACGATCGCGCGTACCTTGCTCCGGTTCTCGAGCAGGTAAGTGATGTCCGGCACGACGATGTCCACGCCGAGCAGCTCGCTCTCCGGGAACATGAGCCCGGCGTCGATGACGATGATGTCGTCGCCCCAGCGCACGGCCATGCAGTTCATGCCGAACTCGCCGAGTCCGCCGAGAGGGACGACTTGGAGTTTGCCTGTAGGCATCAGAAGGGCTCACGAACAGATGATGCTAACACCACCGAGGCCGGGTGGAGCGGGCGGCCCCGCCCGCGGTCGCTACTCGAGCGCGTCCGCAACCACGGCCGAGGGCTGCTCCTTGCCGAACTCGCCCTCCCAGCGCGCGATCACGACGGTGGCGAGACAGTTGCCGATCACGTTCACGGAGGTCCGCGCCATGTCCATCAGCTCGTCGATGCCTAGGATGATGAAGATCGGCCACTCCGGCAGGTTGAACGAGGCAGCGGTCCCCAGCAGGATGACCAGCGTAGCGCGCGGCACGCCGGCCACGCCCTTCGACGTCAGCATCAGCGTGAAGACGATCACCAGTTGCTGCCCGAGCGTGAGATGGATGTTCGCCGCCTGCGCCACGAAGATGGTCGCCAGCGACAGGTAGAGCGTGCTGCCGTCGAGGTTGAAGCTGTAGCCCGTCGGCATGACGAACGCCACCATCTGCCGCGGGACGCCGATGGCCTCCATCGCCTCCATCGCGCGCGGTAGCGCGGCTTCGGAACTCGTGGTGGCGAAGGCGATCGACACCGGCTCCGCGATGGCGCGCAGGAACCTGCGCAACGGCACGCGGGCCGCGAGCGCGATGGGCAGCAGTACGAACAGCAGAAACGCGATGAGCGCGACGTAGAGCGTGGCCAGCAGCTTGAACAGGTTCACCAGGATGCCGAGTCCCATGTGTCCTACGCTGTAGGCGATGGCGGCGCCCACGCCCACGGGCGCGAACATCATCACGATGTTGGTGAACTTGAACATCGTCTCGGAAAGGCTCTCGCAGAACGCCAGCATCGGCTTGCGCTTCTGCTCGCTGATGAGCGCGAGCGCGATGCCGAAGAGGATGCTGAACACCACCACTTGCAGCACTTGTCCCTCGGCCACCGATTTCGCCACGTTCTCGGGGAAGGCATGCAGGATGATGTCCGCCGCGCTCTGCTTCACCACCGGCGGTAGGGCTTCGTGCATCTGCGGCGGCGGATTCACGCCGAGGCCGGCCTTGCTGATGTTGATGGCCGCTAGTCCGATGAACAACGCGAACGTGGTGACGACTTCAAAGTAGATCAGCGCCTTGATGCCCATGCGCCCGACCTGCTTCAGGTTCGAGTGTCCGGCGATGCCCACGACGAGCGTGGCGAAGATCAGCGGCGCGATGATGGTCTTGATCAGCCGCAGGAAGACCAGGCTGAGCACGCGCAGGTTGACGGCGGCGTTGGGGAAGTCGTGACCGACCTCGGCGCCGGCGACCATCGCGACGAGGATCCATGTGGTCAGCGACTTGCGCAGCCACGCGTAGGCCATCAGTGCCGCGATCGCGATCCAGCGCGAAGCCATCAGCACGGAATGCGGCAGCGTCTCGGGGCGCAGCTCGTTCACCACCAGCAAAACGGCGGCGATGCCGAAAAGGACCAGCGTGGGGAAGAGGGCTGGATTGCGTGTCGTGTCGCGCCCCGCCGAGGTCGAAGAGTTTGCTTCAGGCATTAGCGGAGGATGTCCTCGAGTTCCACGCCGCGGTCGGTCTTCTCGTCGCGATACTTCACGATGACGGGAGTGTAGAGCGAGAGTCCCCAGTCCTTGCCTTTGCCCTTCGTCACCGCGCGAGCGCCGGGGACGACGACTGCGTTCTCCGGGACGATGAGCGGCTGCGCCTCCGTCGCGCGATAGATCTCGCCGCGGACGGTATCGAACAGCGGCGTAGACCGCGTGAGGACGACGCCGGCGCCGAGCACTGCGCGGCGCTTCACTTGCGTGCCTTCGTAGACGCCGCAGTTGCCGCCGATGAGCGCGTCATCCTCCACGATCACCGGAGAAGCGTTCACGGGCTCGAGCACCCCGCCGATCTGCGCCGCCGCGCTCACGTGCACGCGCTTGCCGATCTGCGCGCAACTGCCGATGAGCGCGTGCGAATCGACCAGGCTGCCTTCGTCCACGTAGGCGCCCACGTTGATGTACATCGGCGGCATGCAGATGACGGACTTCGCCACGTACGCGCCGGTCCGCACCGCGGAACCGCCGGGAACGACGCGCACGCCGTCGCCCACACGCAGCGCGCGCGCAGGGAAGGTGTCTTTGTCCACGAAGCTCAGCACGCCCGGGTCGCCCATCTCGAGCAGTTCGCCCAGGCGGAAGCCGAGTAGGATGCCTTGCTTCACCCACGCGTTCACGCGCCATCCGCCCGCGCCGTCCGGCTCCGCCGCCCGTATTTGGCCGTGTTCCAGCGCTTGCCGGAAGGCGCCAAAGACTTCGCGCGCGCCGGTCAAGGCGTCGCCCGAGGGCGTCGTCGCGGAAAATAGCTGCTCGATCTGCTGGCGGATCTCTTGGAGACGCGCTTCCGGCATCCGGCGCAGTATACAGGCCGGTTTCTGGCGGACAAAGCCGCACCCGAGCTGCCGTTTGCATCCAAAATGGCAATGAACGACCCGGCCGCGGCGCTGGCCCCGCTACTCGGACGCACTCTCCTGCTCGCTCCTCATCCCGATGACGAAGCGGCGGGCTGCGGCATACTGCTGCAGCGCATGCGCGAACCTACCGTCGCGTTCCTCACCGATGGCGCTCCCCACCTGCGCAATTTCTGGGCACGCCACGGCTCGCGCCTGGCCTACGCCGCAATGCGCCGGCGCGAAGCGCAAGCGGCGGCCGCGCTCGCCGGCGTTGTCGGCGCGCGGTTCTGCGACGGCGTGGTCGATCAGGAACTCTTCCGCAGCTTGGAGCACGCGCAGCGCTGGCTCGATGCCGTTGTCGCCGAGGTCCGTCCGCAGGCGTTGCTCGTTACCGCCTTCGAGGGCGGACATCCCGACCACGATGCCGCCAGCCTGCTCGGCTTCCTTGCCGCTCGGCGCGTCGGCGCGCCCGTGTGGGAGTTTCCGCTTTATCACCGCTCCACCGATGGCGCGCTGGTCAATCAGGCGTTTCGCGCGCTCACCGGCGCCGAGGTCGTCATCCAGCCCACGCCGGAGGAATGGGACAAGAAGCTGCGCATGTTCGGCGAATACGTCTCGCAGCGCGAGGTGCTGCACCATTTCCTCGCCGCGACGGAGAGTTTCCGTCCGCTCGCCGCCTATGACTACACCGCGCCACCGCATCCAGGCGTGCTCAACTACGAGGCATGGCGGTGGGGAATCACCGGCAGTGAAGTGGCAGCGGCGTTCTCGGCGCACCTCGGTGGAAAAGCCGCGCCCATGGAGCACGCTTGATGCGCGTCCTTTACATCGCTTATCCGCTGCTCGCTGTGGGGGAGGAGAGCTGTGGCGGTGCCGAGCAGGTACTGAGCACGGTCGAGCGGGGAATGCACGCGCGCGGACATCACACGGCCTTGGCGGCGGCAACCGGCTCGCGCTGCGCCGGTGAGCTCGTGCCGGCAGGTGACGCGGCAGATGGTCCTGACCGGCTCGAGCAGCGCGAGCGTGAGCAGTGGTCGGCGATACAAAACGCGCTGCGTAGCCGGGCTATAACGCCCGACATCATCCACGACCACAGCGGCTCGTTCTGGCGGCATGCGGTGGAAGTCCCGCTACCGGTCCTGGCCACGCTACACCTGCCGCGGAACATGTATGCGCCCGAGCTGTTCGCAGACACTCCCGCCAACGTCTTCTTCAACTGCGTATCACAGTCGCAGGCAGAAGAGTTTCGCGACTTACAGGGGTTTGTCGGCGTCGTCGAGAACGGCATCGAGCTCGATCGCTTTCCAGTGCGGAATGAGAAGGACGATTTCGTTCTGTGGCTCGGCCGCGTCTGCGAAGAGAAGGGACCGCACCTCGCCATCGCCGCCGCCCGCCAAGCGAGCACGAAGATCATCCTTGCCGGCGATGTCTATCCCTTCCGCTATCACATGGATTTCTGGGAGCGCGAGGTTGCGCCGCACCTCGACGGCAGGCGCGTGTCCTTCGTGCGCCAACCGACCTTTTCCGCGAAGCTCGACCTCTTGCGGCGTGCGCGCGCGGTCCTCATTTCCAGCGAGGTGGCGGAAACCAGTTCGCTGGTCGCGATGGAAGCCATGGCCTGCGGCACTCCAGTCATCGCCTTCCGCTGCGGCGCGCTGGCGCACATCGTCGCCGATGGCGAGACGGGCTTCTTGGTCGATTCCGTCGATGAGATGGCGCGGGCCATCGCTCGCATGCACGAGTTCGAGCCGGAAGCCTGCCGCGCCCGTGTGGCCGCGCGTCACTCCCACACGATGATGTTGGATGGGTACGTGCGTCTCTATCGCGAGGTAGTGCGGCGTAACCGCAAAGACCTGCTCGCCACCGCCGGTTAACCCGCCGCCTTGCGTCCCTGGATGAGTCCCGCCTCCGCCGCGATCTGCTCAAGTCGCGCGCGCGTATCCTTCTTCATCGGGACCATCGGCAGGCGGTAGACCTCTTCGATGCGGCCCATCATCGCGAGCACCGCTTTCACCGGCATCGGGTTCGACTCGATGAAGTTCGCCTGCATCAGCGGCAGGTACTTGCGTTGCAGCTTCCGCGCCGTCTCCCATTTGCCCGCCAGCGCGGCGCGCGTCAGCGCGCCCATCTCCGCCGGGATCTCATTCGACGCGACCGATATCACGCCGATGCCGCCGAGCGCGACCACTGGCAGCGTGATGGCGTCGTCACCGGAGAACACCAGGAAGTCATCCGGCACCGCGTTGAAGACTTCCGCGATCTGCGAGATGTTGCCGCTCGCTTCCTTCACCGCGGCAACGTTCTTGACCTCGGCCAGGCGTGCCAGCGTCGCCGGCTCGATGTTCGCCGCCGTACGCCCGGGGACGTTGTAGAGCACCAGCGGCTTGTCGACCGCTTCCGCGATGGCTTTGAAGTGCTGGTACTGTCCCTCTTGCGTCGGCTTGTTGTAGTAGGGCGACGCGGTAAGGATGGCGCTCACGCCCTTGATGTTCGCCACGGTCTTGGCGCGCTCCACCGCCTCGCGCGTGGAGTTTGAGGTCGCTCCCGCGACGATGGGCACGCTCGTGCCGGCGGCCTCGATGGTGACCTCGATCACGCGGGTCCACTCGTCCTGCGAAAGCGTTGGCGTCTCGCCCGTCGTGCCGCAGGGGACCAGGAAGTCGATGCCGCTCTCCACCTGCCACTTCACCAGCGAGCGCAGCGCGGCCTCGTCGAGCGAGCCATCTTGCTTGAAGGGCGTGACGAGAGCGGTGCCGCAGCCGTGTAAGTTCATAGGCGTAGTTTACTTGGGTTGGCCGGGCGAAGGCGCGAGCACGTCCTTGAACTCGAAGAAGCCGCGCTTGCCCGCGATCCATTCGGCGCCGATGACCGCGCCCTCGGCGAATCCGCGGCGTGACTTGGCGTCGTGGGTGAACATCATGGTGTCGTTGGGAGAATCGAACAGCAGCACGTGCGTCCCGATCACGTCGCCCTCGCGGATGCTCGTGATCTCCAGTTCCTTGCCGCTGGCTTCCTTCACCACCTGCTGGATGCGAGCGGCCGTCCCCGAGGGCGCATCCTTCTTCTGGGCGTGGTGGCGCTCCACGATGTGCGCCGCGTAGCCGTGTTGCAGGGCCAGCGCCGCGGCGCGCGCGGCTTCGAAGAACAGGTTCACGCTCACGGAAAAATTCGGCGCGTACAGCAGGCTGCCGTTGCTCTCGCGCACCAGCTCGCGGACGGTGGCCAGCTTGTCGTACCAGCCGGTGGTTCCGACCACCATGGGTTTGCCCGCCTGCATCGCGCCGATGATGTTGGGGATCACCGCCTGCGGCGTGGTGAAATCGATCACCGCGTCCACGCCGGCGAGCGCCTCCGGAGTGAGCGCCGCACCGCCGGGGTTCTCCGCGCCGCCCAGCACGCGCACGTCATGCCCGCGCTCCTTCGCCACTTCCGCGACGAGCGCGCCGGTCTTGCCACGGCCTAGGACGAGCAGACGCATGATTGTTCTAAGCTCCGGATTGTATCCGGCTAATCGAAGACCCGCGGGTCTACTTCCGCGAAGAACGTCTCGTGCAGGCGCCGCACGACCTGCGGCACATCGTCTTCCTCGATCACGAACGTGAGGTTGATCTCGCTCGCGCCCTGCGAGATCATGCGCACGTTCACGTCGGGGATGGTGCCGAACACCTTCGCCGCCAGGCCGCGCGTCCCGCGGATGTTCTCGCCCACCAAGCAAACGATGGCCTTGCGCCCTTCGTACTTCACGTCCGCCAGCTTGCCCAGGTCAGCGGCGATGGCCGGGATGGCTTCGTTCGAGTCCACCGTGAGCGACACGCTCACTTCCGAGGTCGAGACCACGTCCACGGCACAGCGGTGGCGGTCAAAGATGTCGAAGATGGCCTTGAGGAAGCCGTGCGCGCCCAGCATGCGGGTGGCGACCACGTCCACGATGGTGATGCGCTTCTTCGCCGCGATGGCCTTGAACACGTTCTTGCACTCGGGAGCGCGCGCCGCGATGCGTGTGCCTTCATTCTTCGGATTGCGCGAGTTGAGAATGAGGACGGGAATGTTCTTCTGCACCGCGGGCAGCAGCGTCGCCGGATGCAGCACCTTCGCGCCGAAGTAGGCCAGCTCCGCCGCTTCGTCGAAGCTGATGACCTTGATGCGGTGCGCGCCGGGACACAGGTTCGGGTCGGTCGTCTTCATGCCGTCCACGTCGGTCCATATCTCGATGCGGGAAGCGTTGAGGCCCGCGCCCACGATGGCGGCGGAAAAATCCGAGCCGCCGCGGCCGATGGTCGTCGGCACGCCCTCCTTCGTCGCGCCGATGAACCCGCCCATCACCGGCACGCGGCCGTGCTCCAGCAGCGGCTGCACGGTGTCTTTGAGCGCGTCATGGATGTCGTCGAACAGCGGCGTGGCGCGCGTGTGGCGGTCATCGGTGATGATGCACTGCCGCGAATCGACCAGGGAAGTGTCCATGCCGCGCGCGGAAAACGCTGCGTTCACCAAGCGGCTGGAGATGCGCTCGCCGAAAGAAAGCACGTTGTCGATCGTGCGTGGGGTGAGTTCCCCGACGGCCGAGATGCCGCGTATGAGTTCGTCGAGCGCGTCGAACTCGGCCTCCAGTTCGCTGTGGAATTGCGTGAACACGCCCGTCCCCAACAGCTCGCCGGCCGCGCTGTAATGGCGTTCGCGCAACCGGCGCGAGATGCCGAGCGCCGCCTCGCGATCGCCTGTTCCCGCCGAGTTCGCGCAGGCGACCAGCTGGTCCGTCACCTTGGCCATGGCGGAGACCACTACCACCGGCTTCTCACCGAGCCGCGGCTCCACGATCTTCATCGCGCGCGTGATGGCGGCGGCGTCCTCCACCGACGTCCCGCCGAACTTCATCACGATCATTCGTGTTTACCCAGGTAGCCCTGCGCGTAGAGGAGCTCCGCATTCAGCAGAGCAGCGCCGGCGGCGCCACGGACGGTGTTGTGCGATAGCAATGTGAACTTCCAGTCGAGCAGCGGACACGGCCGCAGCCTGCCGATGCTCGTGCTCATCCCGGCGCCGCGCTCCACGTCGAGCCGTGGCTGCGGACGGTCCGGAGTGGGGTCATAAAAGATGGGCTGGTCGGGCGCGCTCGGCAAGCGCTTTTCCTGCGCCAGTCCGCGGAACGACGTCCACGCCTCGATGATCTCCTCTTTACTCGCCGGCTTCTTCAGCTTCACCGAGACTGATTCCGTGTGGCCGTCTTCCACCGCCACCCGGTTGCACTGCGCGCTCACGATCAGGTCGGCGAGCACGGCGCCGGTGCCGTTCACGCTGCCCAGCATCTTACGCGGCTCGATCTCGAGCTTCTCTTCCTCGTTGGAGATGAAAGGAATGACGTTGCCGAGGATGTCGAGCGATGCCACGCCCGGGTACCCCGCGCCCGAGACCGCCTGCATCGTCACCACAAACACTTTCTCTATTCCAAACTTCTGTTGCAAGGGCGCGAGCGCCAGCACCAGGCCCATCGCCGAGCAGTTCGAGTTCGTCACCAGGAAGCCGCCGGATTTCTTTCGCCACGCCTGCTTATCGATCAGCGTGAGGTGCGTCGGGTTGACCTCGGGGATCACCAGCGGGACATCGGCCTGCATGCGGAACGCGCTCGAGTTCGAGATCACGGCGCAGCCGGCCTCGGCGAACTTCGGTTCCAGCTCCTGCGCGACCTTCGAATCGAGCGCTGCGAAGATGATCTTCGGCGCGGTAGCCGGGTCGGCGGGCGACACCGTCATCTGCGCCACGCGCTCGGGGATGGGCGTCTTGAGCCGCCAGGTGGCCGCCTTGGAGCACGGCAGTCCAGCGGAACGCTCCGAGGCCGCGAGCCACGCGACCTCGAACCAGGGGTGCATCTCCAATAACTGGATGAAGCGCTGTCCGACGATGCCGGTAGCGCCCAGGATCCCAACAGGAGTCTTGCTCGTCAGCATGCGTGCTTTCCGGGGGCCATGGCGATGAGGTGAAGCAGGATTTTACCATCCTGCCGCGCGCGGCCATTTTTCGCCCGCTCGGGAGGGCCCATTTGGTATGCTCCGCAGCACGATCCGCCAGCCGCCCCCAATGTTTTGCTGGCCCAGCTTTGCTGGACAAAGAGGCCTGCCATGCCAGAATTACGCCAGAACCGGGTCACCAAGGAGTGGGTGATCATCGCCACCGAGCGCGCCAAGCGCCCGGAACAGCTCAGCGTGAAGCGCGACATCAAGCCGCTGCCGGAGTATTCCGAGAACTGCCCCTTCTGCGCCGGCAACGAGGCGCAGGCGCCGCCGGAGATCATGCACATCGACCACGACGGCAGGTGGCAGATCCGCGTGGTCCCGAACAAGTTCTCCGCGCTGGCCCGCGAAGGCGAGCCCACGCGCAAGATCGAGCGCTCGCGCCGGACCATGAACGGCGTCGGTATCCACGACGTGATTGTCGAAGGACGCCAGCACAACCTCACCACCGCGCTGCTTCCCGAGGCCCACGTCGCGAACATCCTGCGCGCCTACAAGATGCGTTATAACGAGATCAGCCAGGACCCGCGCATCCAGCAGGTCATCATCTTCAAGAACCATGGCGGCACCGCGGGCGCCAGCCTCGAGCACCCGCACTCGCAGTTGATCGCCATCCCCGTCATCTCGCACCAGGTGCGCGAACGTTTCCACGAAGCGCTGCGCCACTACGATGAGTACGGCGAGTGCGTCTTCTGCGAACTAAATGCGGAAGAGCTTTCCGAGGGCTCGCGCATCGTCATCAGCAGCCCGCACTTCCTGGCCATGGAACAGTTCGCCTCGCCCACGCCGTTCGTCACGCACATCTATCCCAAGCGCCACATGGCGAGCTTCGGAGACATCAGGGAAGAAGAGGTAGTCGACCTCGCAGGGGTGATGAAGTCGCTGCTCGCGAAGCTTTATCACGGCCTCGAAAATCCGGATTTCAACTACGCCATCCGTACCGCTCCGGCGGAGAATGCTGGCGTGAAGTATTACCACTGGTACATCAGCGTCATCCCGCGGCTCACCAAGGTCGCTGGCTTTGAGCTCGGGTCCGGCATGTTCATCAACGTGGTGTTGCCGGAAGCCGCAGCGGAGTTCCTGCGCAACGTGAAGGTCCCGGAATCGCAGCCGGCGGCGGCAGGGAAGTAGTTCAGGCCGACGCCGGTTCGTTCTCTTTCACCACGTACTCGTCGATCAGCACGGCCACCCAGGCCGCAGTGGGTACGGCGATGAGCGCGCCCGCGATCCCGGCCACGGCTCCCCCCAACGCTAGCGCAACGATGACCGCCACCGGCGGCAGGTCCACCGTGGACTTCATGATGCGCGGCGTGAGGAACGCGTTCTCCACCTGCTGATACACGAGATAGAAGATGAGGACGCCGCCGACCTTTGTCCAACTATCGGTCGCGGCGACCAGGGACGCGAGTACGACCGTCACGATGGGACCGACGATGGGAATGATGTTCGCGAGGCCGGCGACCACGGCCAGCAGATAGAAATACTTCAGCTGCATCGCGCCGAAAACGATGAACGCCGCCGTGCCGAGGATGAGCATGAGCGCGCCCTGCCCGATCAGCCAGTTGCGTACGCGCCGCTGCGCCCGCCGCACCGTCGGCTCGAGACGCTGCCGGTGGCGTTTGGGGGAGAGCGACATCGCCCAGTCGAAGACGTGTTCGCCGTCGATGATGAAGTAGGCCGTCATCACCAGCCAACTGAAGAACGCGAGCACGCCGCCGGCCACGCCCTTGAATAGTCCCAGCATCCCGCCAACCGCGCCCGCGGCATAGCCTTGCAGGGCATTCGTGTCGAGACGGTCGGCATACGGGATCCGCCGCAACCGTTCGGAAAGTTCCGCCGTGCGAGCCGGGCCCTCCGTAGCCAAGGCGCGCAGGTCATGGAAGATAGGCGGCAGCGCGAAAATGAAGAACACGGTGAGCAGCGCGAGCACTCCGACGATGACCAGCAGGATGGCCAGGCCCCGGCTCGGGTGCCAGCTTCCCACGCGCAGTTTCTGGACTTGCTCGACGCCAGGAAAGATGACCACGGCAGACAACGCGGAGATGTAGACCAGCAGGACGACGTCGCGGGCGAGGTAGAGGAACACCAGGAACAGCGCCACGCCGTATGCGAAGAGGATGTTGGAACGCTGGGAACGTTGGTCCGATGCCATGCGGCTCCTGCTGGACCTTAGTTGCGCAACACTTCCGTCTTGTTCGATGGGATATAGATGCGGACTACCTTGTAGGCATCCGCCGGATCGGCCCAGAGGTCCCACTCCACGTCGTCGGACATGATCCGGATGTGCGCCAGGTCGCGCTCCACGCCCTTGATCGCCAGCTTCTCGTTGCCCACGTATTCCACGCTGATGATCGCCATCACGTGTTGCGCGGGAACGAGCACGCCCAGCTTCACCGTATCGCAGGTCTGCTTGCCGTCCTTCATCCCGCAACTGCCGCGCAGGTATCGCCAGACCAGGAGCTGCCGGTGCACGAACGCGTTATCGTCGAGGATCATGGTGGAAGGCGACACCATGTAAGGCACGTCCAGCGGCTTCTTGTTCTCCGGCAGCAGGATGTGCTGCACCACGGCGTTCTGCGTGACCTCGATGTTACTTTGCGACTTGCTGGGACTGGTCTCCTTCCAGGAGTAACGCACCAGTCCGCCCGCGTTCGTCATCTCCAGCACCGAGGACTGCTCGGCCTTGGCGGTGCCGGCCGCGATCTTGATCTGTGAGGTGGTGACGTTGTTCACGCCCTGATCGTGGATAGTGAAGGTTTCCGTGCCAACGCGCTTGCCGTCGACCACGATCTCGAATGTGCCGGAGTCGACGACCTTGCCCGCCGGCTGCTTCGACGCCGCCCCCATGGCCACGAAGGACGCAAAGAGGAACGCCGAAAGTACGACCAGACCTACTCGAAGACTCTTCACCGTTTCTCCCTCCACTCCCCGATCAGCGCCGCGATCGAGTGCTCCACCTGCGCCGCGACAGATTCCACGCCCCCGCTGCCCGAATCCACCACCAGATCTGCCGCCTGGTACAAAGGTTTGCGTGTCTCGTACAGCCGGCGAAAGCCGGCTTCGTCCATCGCCAGCGGCCGTGTGCCGCGTGCGCGTTGCGTCCGCTCGAAGAGCACTTCCACCGGCGCGTCCAATGCGACCAGCAATGCCCCGGCTTTGCGGACAGCCCGCAGGTTCTGCGTGTCGGCCAACGTGCCGCCTCCGAGAGCTACCACGCCGCCGGAATCACCCACCCGCGCCAGCACATCATGCAGGGCCGCGGACTCCATTCGCCGGAACTCCGGCTCGCCCGCGGTTGCAAAGATCTTCGCCACCGGCATGCCGGCCTGCTCCGCGATGAGCGCGTCCAGGTCATGGAACGCACACCCGCGCAGGCGGGCCAGCGCCGCTCCGACGCTCGTCTTGCCTGCGCCCATGAATCCAGTCAGAAGAATGGCGCGGCTTGGCGTCATCGTGTGCGCGTCAGGTGGCGACCGATCGCCGCCACCTCTCTGTCACTGTTTCTTGACGCGGATTTTACCACTGAAGGAACGGAGGTTGACGGCGGACCCCGCGGTGTTGGAGGTGCCTACCAAGGTCCGTGCCGAGGAGGGAGCCACGGAGGGTTGCGTTTGCTGCAGCGGAAAACCGTTTTCCACCGAGCCGCTCACCGAGCGGGCCGATAGGTACACGGACGCGCTCGCCGGCAGCGTGACGTCGATGTTGCCCGAGTTGGTGATGAAGTCGTAGTCGCCGTTCTGCGCGACCGCGCCGTCATACACGATGTTGCCCTTCGTCGTGTTGACGCTGAGTTTCTGTCCATTGACGTTGCTGAGACGAATGTCGCCGTTCACCGACGAGACCTCGATGTGGCCGTTCTCCACGCTGCGCAGCGTGATCGTGCCCGCAAGGGTGCGGACGTGGACGTGTGCGTTCGCTACATCGCGGACTTCTACCTGCGCCGAATCGCCCTCGAGCATCACGTCGCCGCGCATCTTCTCGACCGTGATGGGACCGCCTGCGGCACGCACCGTGATGGAAGTGTCTTGCGGCACGGTGATCTCGTAGTCCACGCGGCCATCGTTGCCACTGGCCTTTTGCAGCGCGCGCGTGCGGACATCAACGCGGTTGCCGTACTGATTGCCGTCGACCTCGACCTTGTCAGAGTGCGTGGTCGCCACCACCGTCACCTGGCGGCCGGGACCGCCCTTGACGGACACCGGACCGTTCTCGTTCACGATGGTCAGGCTGCCGCCGGCTGCTAGGTTGTACTTCAATTCCTTGCGATTGTCGGCGGCGAAGGCCACGCCGGCGATCAAGAACATGAACGCTGCGGTGCGCAGTGCGTTATTCATCCTGCCCATACTTCCTCTCCTGCCGATCGCCGGGGCGGCGCCATTCGGTGTCTCGCTGCCGCTCGTCGCACGATGGGTCTTCACTCCCTCGGGCCCGAAGTCGCCATGTCGTACAACATCGCTTTCTGGTCGTAGGCCTGCAACAGATGCTCGCGTGCTTCGTCGTCGCTGGGGTCCTGGTCGAGGCTCTTCCTTGCGTCGGCAATGTATGAGTTCACGTCGCGCATGCTGCGCTTGTAGACCTCGGCACGCTCCGGCGCCTGCTGCGATACCACAGCCAGCAGTTTCTGGTCGTTCGCGTCCATCGCGCCCGCGCCGCTGCCGGCGGTGTCACTCGCTGTCGTGGAAGGCTGCTCCGGACCAGCGCCCGGGGTACGCGTACCGATGAGCCAGAACGCGACGATTGCCAGCGCTGCCACCGCGCCCCAGCGCGCATATGTCCCGAAACGATTGCCGCCCGGGATCACCGTCGGCTGAAATCGTCCGACCGAAGGCCGCACCAATCCTTCCTGCGCCAGCGATGTCTGGATCCCCGCCCACACCCGCGGGCTCGGATCGTGCATCGGCATCAGCAGCTTAGCTTGTTCTGCTATGTAGCGGAGGTCGCGCACCAGGTCGGAACACACCGGGCACGTCTGGCCGTGAGCGTCCTGCTCGGCGGTGCCGGCCCCATCGATGATCTCCGGCAACGATTTCTGAAACTCTGCACAGTTCATGTCTCTTTACATCCTCTCCCCGAATGTCCTCTGCCTTCCTGTTCACCGGCGGCCTTTGCGGCTCTTCTCGGCTTGTTGCGATTCAGTGCCTTGCTGCTTTCTCTGCCTTGCTCAACTTGAGCAGGTCGCGCAGCTTCATGCGGGCTTTATGTAGCTGCGATTTACTGTTGCCGATCGAGCAGCCCATCATCTCGGCGATCTCGTTGTGTTCGTACCCTTCAATGTCGTGCAGCACGAAGATGATGCGATATCCCGGCGGCAGGCTCTCGATCGCACGCTCCAGATTCACCCGGTCGATCGAACCGGCGAGCACGTTATCGCGCGCGCCAATGTCTTTCTTCGGGCCGTCCTCCTGCTGGGGCTCCAGCGTCTCTTCCAGCGAGACTTCCGGCAGTCCCTTCTTGCGCAGGTGCATCAGCACCACGTTCACGGCCAGGCGATGCAGCCAGGTCGAGAACGCCGACTCTCCCCGGAACGTCGCGATCTTGCGATAAAGCTGCAAGAACGCTTCCTGCGTCAGGTCCTCGGCCTCCGCCGTGTTCCCGGTCATGCGCAGGCATAGCGAGTACACGCGACGCTTGTGCAGGCCGTACAGGCCTTCAAAAGCCTCCGCGTCACCCCGCTGGGCCCGCTGAATCGCCTCTGCTTCCGAGAGCCCGGGTGCAACCAGTTTTTTCGCTTGTGTCAATTCGCCTTTTCAGGCAGCTACCACATATAGATGCGCCCAAGTAGCTGCTTCGTTGTACAAGTGCCGGTAGAAATCCTGCGAATGTGCTGTAACTGCTGGACTTACCTAGACCTAGGGCCGGTCCACCCTCGTTCGGCCTGCCCAGACTTGGGCGGGAGTTCTGGCCGTCCTCATACAGAGTGTAAAACCTGCCTGTCTAGTTGCCTAGCCCGAAGCAGAGTTGTTGATTTGCTCTGCCTGACCGCACCGATAGCGCATCCATAAGCACTAGACGAGTGGTGGCGCCAGGTTTTTACCGTTTCCCTGGCTCGAGCCTTTTGAAGCGCAACGGTCGCCAGGAAGGCTACACCACTCGCTCTCTGCTAGGCCCGGCTGGCTTGCTCCGCCAGCCGCTTCCTTCGAGCGCCGCGCCAATACAACGCCAGCCCCACGCCGATGGCGACGAGCGTGCCACCCGCCACCTTCACCACGAAGAGCGACTTGTCGGTCACGTCCTTGCTGGGGATGAGCGAGAACACGATGGAAGCGGCCGTGACCAGGAAGCCGAGCATGCCCATGACCCACATTCCTGCACGTCCGCCGGGGACGAGCACCGCCCGCGGATCGGTCTCGCGGTCCGCGCGGTATGCCAGCTTGATCGCCGCCGCGTACATATAGAGGAACGGCACGAAGTAGATGATGATGGTCGCGTTGATCAGCGCCTCGTACGCGCCGGAGAGCGTCTCGTTCACGTTCGAGAGGACGAGGATGATCGCCGATATCACCGCCTGCACCAGGATGGCGACGTACGGCGTCTTCCACTTCGGGTGCAGCTTTCCGAACGACGGCGGCAGATAGTGGTCGAGGCCGGCGACGAACGGCACGCGCGCCACGCCCGCCACCGTCGCGCCCACTCCGCCCGCGTTTCCCACCGTGACCAGCAGCGCCGCCAGCACGCCGAACCACATGACCTTCAGGACCGTCGAGCCCACGCCGATGGCCTGGAACACTCCGTTCTGCGTGTTCACGTTCTGCGTGGGAACCAGGATCAGCAGCGCGATCGTTCCCAGGATGTAGATCAGCGCGATCAGGAATGTGGATGCATAGATAGAGCGCGGGAAAGTCTTGTGTGGGTCCTTCACCTCTTCGCTCATCGCACACACCAGCTCCATGCCGGTGAAGGCGAAGGCGATGCCCGACCAGAAATTCAGGGTATCGAAGTCGAAATTGGGCAGCGACCCGGTCAAGCTGAAGTGCGTCATCGAGCCCTGTTTCATGTAGACGATGCCGGCGATCCCCACCAGCATCATCAGCGGCAGGTACGTCCCCACCCCGCCCGCGTTCTGCAACCACTTGCCGATGTTCAGCCCGATCAGGTTGAGCCACACCGCGATGGCCAGCACCACGAGCGACGCCCCCACGGCATACATCTTGTTGTCCGCCAGCCACGCGTACTGCGGCCCGCCGATGTACACCGACATCGCCACGCTCGCCATCAGCAGGCCCGGGAAGTAGAAGAACGTGTACATCCAGTAGCACCAGCCGGCCACGAAGCCGTGGAAGTCGCCGAAGGCTTCCTTCGTCCAGACGTAGAGCCCGCCCTCGTTGGGATAGCGCGTCGAAAGTTCCACGATGATGAGCGCCGTCGGCAGGAAGAAAAACACGGCCGCCAGCAGCCACAGGCTCAGCGAGAACTCACCCGCATGCGCGGCGCGCGCGATCCAGCGCGGGCCCAGCACGGCTGCGATGTTGAACAGCAGCACGTCCCAGAAGCCCATCACCCGCCGCAGCCCGCTCTTCGTCGTGTCGCTCACGCCTCTCCTTGCTTCTCTAACAAACCATTCACGATATCAGATGGGCTGGTGGCGCGGCCGCCCTCGGCCACGGTCCTTGACTCTTTAATCTTGAGCTTCAGAATTACCCGAGGCTTTGTCTGGGCGCCGGGTGCCACATTTTTTCGCGCCCGCGAAAGGTGGGGAGGAAAATCTTGTCAAGCGACCAGCAGATCGCGCCGCTGGATCGGGCGGTGCTGGAAGCCGCGCAGCAGGACGCCAACGCGCGGCTGCTGATGACGCAGCGTCGGTCCCATCACCGCGCTGGCCTTTGTGCTGAACATCGGCGATGGTGCGCGCTTCTCATCTCTCTAACCCGCCTGTTCGGATTCTAGAACAAAACCACTATGAGGAAAGTTCCAACTTTTGAAGGTGCCAGCATCCTGCCGGTTAGACGCTTGAAAAAGAACGGGTTACTGGCCCTGGCTTGCGCCTGTTTTGGTTCCAGAACAAAACTAAAATATTGCTTGACAGCGGTCGAGTGGCACCTACCCTTCCGCACTCGGGCAAAGCTTAGCTTCACATCTCAGAAGCGGGAGTTCCCCGGGATTTCTGCCCCTACTCTCAACACGATAGGAGAAAACTAATGAAAAGCGGCACCGGAGTATCGCTCGTACACAAAGGAATAGCCCTCGCTTTGGTTCTCTCATTACTAACCGCATGCCAGGTTCAGTCAGTCAGTGGCAACGTCACTGTAACTCCTGGAGGTGGCATCAGTGTCTCGGGAACCATCACGATGAAAGTGGACCCGACGGGCAGCGAAGTGGCAGCATTCGACACTACGCAGGCCCTTGTGCAGCTGTCCTCGAGTAACGCGACGCTGACCTCCACGTCCGGTACTGCGAACATCCATGTAACCGATCACGCGACCGGCCAGCTTTTTGACCTGCCCCCCGAAAACTGGTCCACGTAGAATGACACTTTTTCCCTCAACCATGGAGAGGAGACGTGTATGCGCAAGAGCCGGTTCAGCGAAGAGCAGATCATCGCGATCCTGAAGGAGGGCGAGGCGGGCGGCAACGTGGGCGAGCTGTGCCGCAAGCACGGAGTGAGCAAGGAGAGCTACTACCGCTGGAAAGCGAAGTTCGG
>JACPNR010000010.1 GCA_016185395.1 Candidatus Korobacter versatilis | reverse complement strand
GGCGTCCGCGCCCGCAGGCGAAATCCCTCGCCCGCCGCGGCGGGCGAGGGGACTCTATCGCCTCAAAGCCCTGAGGAATGGGAGGTAAGTCACAACCAATCAAGACTTTGCCCCTACATCGGGTTCTCTAAAAGACTTAGCTGCCCGTCCTCGCTAAATCTTTCATTCTGAAAGACCGCCGATAGGGGAGGGGGAGGGGGGGTGGTATCCCGATGGGGTACAGACCGGGCAGATCCCTGACAGAACAGACCGGCGAGCCTCCGGCGCGGTCGCGCGTCGTTGCAAAACACGTCCTCACTCGATTACAACCAATCGTCTGACCGATTGCTTCTCGACTCCACTCCACACGGGTGATGTGATGAAAGCTCGTCCCTTCTCTGCCCTCTTCGTCCTGCTGTTTCTTCTGCTCGCCAGCGCGCTCGCCGGCGCCGAGCCGGTGACTTTCCGGCAGGCGGTCGAGTTGGCCCTGCGCCACAGTGGGACGATGGCCATCGCCACCGCCGACCAGCAGCGCGCGCACGCCAACTATCTCGAGCTGCGCAACCTGTACCTGCCGCAGGTCACGCTCGGCTCGGGGCTGGGATGGACGTACGGCTATCCCATGTCGATCGAGGGTTCGGCGCCCTCCATCTTCAACGTGGACACCCGGCAGTACGTCATCAACGCCGCCAACCGGGCGTTCATGAAAGCGGCCAAGCTCGACTGGCAGGCGACCGGGCTGAACATCCAGAACAAGCGCGAGGAAGTCATCCTCGAGACGGCAAGTGCCTACACCGAGTTGGACCAGCTCACCACGGCGCTAAAGCTGATGCGGCAGCAGGAGCAATCCGCGCTCCGCATGGAGCAGATCACCGGCGAGCGCGTCAATGCGGGCGTGGATGCGGAAGTCACGCTGACCAAGGCGAAGCTGGGGACAGCGCGTGTCCACATGCGGATGGCGGAGACGCGCGGCGCCGCCGACCTCCAGCGGCTGCGGCTCGCACAACTCACCGGGCTCGCCGCCGACTCGATCGAGACCGTGACGGAGAGCGTGCCGAAGCTGCCCGAGGTGAGCCAGGAAGACGACCTGACGAAACGGGCGGCGGAGTCGAGCCTCACGGTGAAGGTGGCGGAGCAGAACGCGCAGGCGAAGAAGACCCGCGCGGATGGCGTCCACAAGACATGGTATCCGCAGGTAGACTTCGCCGGGTCCTACGGCATGTTCGCTCGTTTCAACAATTTCGAGGACTTCTTCAAGAAGTTCCAGCGGCACAACGCGAGCATCGGCTTGGCCATCCGCTTCCCCATCATGGATTTTGCCGGGCGGGCGCACGCCGAGGCCGCGGACGCCGAGGCGCTGCGGGCGAAGAAGGAAGCCGAAGCCGTGAAGGAGAAAGTGTCGTCGGAGACGCTCCGGCTGCAGCGCATCGTGCAGCAGTTAGCGGCGGCACGCGAGGTGGCGCGGCTCGAGCACCAGGTGGCGCGCGCGGACTCGGACGCCGTCAACGCCAAGGCCGAGGCCGGGACGGCGAGTCCGCGTGACCAGGAAGAGGCGCGCGTGGCGGAGAGCGACAAGTACTCGCAGTTCCTCGACGCCGACTACCAGTTGATGAAAGCGCAGATGCAGTTGATGCGCATGACCGGCGAGATCGAAGGCTGGGCGCTGAAGTAGATATACTTCCCAGTTGCTTCCCTACATAAAGATCGGGCCGTTACAACTGGGGACCTTCGGCCTCGTGGTGTGGCTCGCGCTCGTCGTGAGCTACTACGTGTTGCGCGCCGAGTTCCGCCGCCGGCGCCTGCCGAGCGATCCTGCGAACCTCACGCTGCTGTTGGGGATCATGGGCGTGCTGGGCGCGAAACTGTACTCCGCGTTGGAGACGCCGCGCGAGTTGTTCGCGCATCCCTTCGACGTGCTGTTCAGCCGGACAGGATTCACCTGGCACGGCTCCGTCATTCTCTGCATCATCGCGCTGATCTTCTGGGCGCGGCGGTATCGCATCCCCGTCCTGGTGCTGCTGGACGCGTGCGCGCCGGCCACGGCGATCGGCTACGGCATCGGGCGCATCGGATGCCTGATCTCCGGCGACGGCGATTACGGGACGCCCACAGCGCTCCCGTGGTGCATGCGTTTCCCCAAAGGGCTGGTGCCGACGAATGATTGCGTCCATCCCACGCCGGTCTACGAATTGCTCCTGGCGCTGCTCATCTTCTGGTTCCTGTGGCAGGAGGGAAAACGCGCGGCGCAACTGCAGCGCCCGGCCGGCACGCTGACGGGCGAGTTCCTCATTCTGACGGGCGTGGCGCGGTTCTTCATCGAGTTCATCCGCTACATCGAGGGCAAGAGCTTCGCGTTCGGCGAGACGTTCGGCCAAGGCTTCGTGGACTGGTTCAACGGCGTGTTCGGGATACAGCTGCCGTGGGGATATCCCCACGCGCTCGACACCGCGCAGATCACCTCGCTGGTCTCGATCCTGGCGGGCGCCACGCTGCTGGCCATCGTGCTGCCGAAATTCCTGCGGGGACGCGAGGAGCACCGCATCCTCGAGCACGTGGCATTATTCGGCGAAGCCACCCAGCCGGAGTACACGCCGGCGACGGCTGAGTGCCCGCATCCCGAACGATGGCGGATGTACGACAGCATGAGCGCCGAGGTCGAAGTACTCGATTTCCTGAAGCAGCTGGTGATCACGGCAAAGCCCGAGCTCATCGTGGAAACGGGAACGTTCACCGCGCTCTCGACCATCCGCATGGCGGAGGGCCTGGCGCAAAACGGTATCGGACGGCTGATCACCATCGAGTTCGATCCCAAGGTGTTCGCCAAGGCGAAAGAGCGGGTGGAGGCATCCGGCGTGGCCGAGTGGATCGAGATGAGCAATACTTCGTCGCTCGAGACCACCATCGACGGCCAGATCGACCTGCTATTCTCCGATTCCGCGCTCGACATTCGCGAGCAGGAGGTACGGCGCTTCCTGCCGCAGATGAGTCCCAACGGTCTCATCCTGATGCACGACGCCAGCTCGCACTACAAGGTCGTGCGCGAGCAGGCCATGCGCCTCGAGGCCGAAGGACTGATCTGCGTCGTGTTCCTGAACACGCCGCGTGGCCTGGTGCTGGCGCAGAGGCGCAACGGGCGCAAACAGTAGCCGTTTAGGCCGCTGGAACGTCGAACTTGGTGACCTTCCAAATGCCTGCTAAAATAGACACTTAAATACATGTCAGTGCTTAAGACGTTGTTCCTCAATCCGCCTTCTTTTGAGAACTTTGACGGGGGCGCCAGCTCGCGCTGGCCCGCTACCCGCGAGATCGAGAGTTATTGGTATCCGGTATGGCTGGCCTATCCGGCCGGCATGCTGGAGGGCTCGCGCCTGCTCGATGCCCCGCCGCACCATGTGTCGGCGCAGGAGACGATCGAGATCGGGAAGAGCTACGAGTTCCTGGTCCTGTTCACCTCGACCCCGGGATGGAAGGGCGACCACGCCCTGGCCAAGGCCATGAAGGCGGCGAATCCGAAGCTGAAGATCGCCTTCGTGGGCCCGCCGGTCACGACCGAGCCGAACCGCGCGCTGAATGAGTGTCCGGTCATCGACTTCGTCGTCCGCCGTGAGTTCGACTACGCCGTGGTGGAGTTCGCGCAAGGCAAGCCGCTGAACGAGATCCTCGGCATCAGCTATCGCGACGCAAATGGCAAGATCGTGCACACCGCCGACCGGCCATCCGTCGAGAACCTGGACGCGCTGCCCCACGTCACCGACATCTACAAGCGCGACTTGGACGTCACCAGGTACAACGTGCCGTTCCTGCTTTATCCGTTCGTGTCGCTCTACTCCACGCGCGGCTGCCCGGCGCAGTGCACCTTCTGCCTGTGGCCGCAGACGCTGAGCGGCCATCCGTGGCGCCAGCGCTCGGTGGAAGACGTGGCGGCCGAGATGGCCAAGGCGAAAGAGCTGTGGCCGGAGGTGAAGGAATTCTTCTTCGACGACGACACCTTCAACATCCAGAAGGCGCGCACCATCAAGCTGTGCGCCGAACTGAAGAAGATCAAGGGACTGACGTGGTCCTGCACCTCGCGCGTGACCACGGACTACGAGACGCTGAAGGCGATGAAGGAAGCCGGCTGCCGTCTGCTCATCGTGGGCTATGAATCGGGCGACGCGCAGATCCTGAAGAACATCAAGAAGGGCGCCACGGTGGAGCGCGCGCTGGCATTCTCGCGCGACTGCAAGAAGCTTGGACTCGTGGTGCACGGCGACTTCATCCTCGGCCTTCCCGGCGAGACGAAAGAGACCATCCGCAAGACCATCGACTTCGCCAAGCAGGTGGACGCGGAAACCATCCAGGTCTCGATCGCGCACGCGTATCCCGGCACCGAACTCTACGACTGGGCCGATAAGAACAACTTCATCGTGAAGGGCGCGAACATGGTGGATGAAGGCGGCCACCAGCTCGTGATGCTGCAGTATCCCGGCCTGCCGCGCGAGTACGTGATGGAGATGGTCAACAAGTTCTACGACGAATACTACTTCCGTCCGCGGGCGGTCTTCCGCATCGTGCGCAAGGCGGTGTTCAACAACGTGGAGCGCAAGCGCCTGTACAAGGAAGCCAAAGCGTTCCTCAAGCTGCGTGCCGCGCGCATGAAGCTCTCGAAGACGCAGACCGAGGAAGCAGCGCAGAAGGCCGCAGCGGCCGAAGCGTAAACCGCTTCGCGCGTTTTCTCCATGGACCTGAAGAAATATCTCGTGCTGGCAGGCATCATCGTCTCCGGCGCCGTGGGCGATGTGTTGCTCTCGCGCGGGATGCGGGCCATGCCACCTGCTGACCTTGGTCACCTGCCGCAGTTGCTGCACGCCATCTTCACCCCGTGGATCGCCGGCGGCACCTTCTTCCTGCTCATCTTCTTTGCCTGCTACCTCACCGCGCTGACTTGGGCGGACCTCACGTTCGTGCTGCCGGCGGCGGCGCTCGATTACGTTTTGCTCGCGTTCCTCTCGCAATGGTTCCTGCATGAGCACGTGACCGTCACGCGCTGGCTGGGCATCCTGCTGATCACGGCGGGGGTGGGATTCGTGACGCGCGGTCCCGCGCTCACCCCTCTGCCGGAGACCGCCGAGGCGGTGCATGAAGAGGCGGCGCACCATCATCGTTCGGCCTCGGACCCCAGCTCGGCGGTGCGGCCGTGAGCCTGCCGCAAGCGACTGCCTCCCTCACCACAACGTGGTCGGCCATCGGCGTGGTCGTGGTCACCTCGACCGTGGGCGACGTGCTCACGGCAAAAGCAATGAAGGATGTCGGCGACCTGGGAGACGTTTGGGACAAAGAAGGGTTCCTCGCCTGTGTGAAGAGGGTGACGACGAACAAGTGGTTCCTGCTGGGCGTGTCCGCGATGGCGTTGGCGTTCTTCTCCCTGCTCTTCGCCCTCTCGCTCGCGGACGTGAGCTTGGTGGCCCCGGCGGCAGCGTCTCTCAGTTTCGTGACGAATGCGATCGCAGCGAAGTTCTACCTGCACGAAGCGGTGGATGCGCGCCGTTGGGCGGCGGCCGTGTGCGTGTGTGGTGGCGTGGCCTTGCTGGCCGCGTAGCAGCTGCGCCCGCGCTCCCAGCCTTTTCCAGCTAATCCTTAAACCAACGCATGAACCCGTGCGCGGGCAAGTCGGGAACGAGGTATTTCTCCGGCGCGCCGGCAGCGCGGGCGAGTTCTTCCGCGGCGCGATAGCCGGAGCGGACCGCCCCTTCCATCGTTGCCGGCCATCCGGTGGCGGTCCAGTCGCCGGCCAGGAAGACGCGCCGCCATTCCGTACGCTGCGGCGGGCGGTAATCGTCCGAGCGCGGCTTGGCGGAGTACGTGGCGTGGACTTCCTTGATGACGGTCTGCTTCAGGACCTTGGCGTCTTTCACGGCAGGAAAGAATTCGGCCAACTCGCGCAGCGCGAGGTCGAGGATCTCCTGCTTGGACTTTTCGACCAGCTCCTTGGAAGAGCTGACGACGAGTTCGAGATAGGAACCCGTTTCCGGTTTCCTGTTTCCGGTCTCCCGAGGGGCCAGCAGTCTCGACTTGTGGAACATCCACTGGATGGTGCGATCGAGCAGGACGGCGTGTTCGAGGTCGGTGACCTGGCGGTCGAACCAGAAGTGGATGCCGGTGATGGGCGAATGCTCGAACTTGCTGAGCGCGCCGAGCAGTATCTCGGAGGGCGGTTCGGGCGGCAGCATCTTCGCCAACACATCGAACGGGACGGCGAGGATGGCATAGTCCGAAATGATCTCTTCCCCGCCGGAGCGAACGCAGACGCGGTCACCTGCGGTACGGAAGGTCTCTACAGCTGCGCGCAGCTTCACTTCCCCGCCGCGCTCACGGATGTAATCCGCGGCCACGCCGTAAAGTTCACTGAGCGGGACGGAGGGAACGCCCATGCGTCCCGCCTCCCACGATTTCAGGAACGACTCGCGGAAGACCTGCGCGGCGTAGTGGATGCTCATGCGGTCGAGGTCTTCGTTGAGCGCGCTGACGAGCACGACCTTCCAGAAGCGCTCGATGGCGCGCTCCGTCTGGCCGTGACGGCGAAGCCACGCGAGGAAACTCTCGTTGGTCTCATCCGGCAGACCGGGCATGAGGCGTGCCATCACGCGCGCGATGCCGAGCTTGTCTCTTAGTGACAGCGAGTGCGCCATGAGGAACGAGGGCGCGTTGTGGAATGGTTCGGGCCATCCCGAACCCCAGATCTTCGACTGCCGTCCGCCGGGCTCGATGAAGGTGAGCTCGTCGTACCAGCGGATCTGGTCCTCGACTTTCGAGCGCCGGTAGAAGTCGATAAGGTTGGTGCAACAACCGAGCAGTACGTGCTGGCAGTTGTCCACCGTCTCATTGGTGCCGGGATGTTCGTAGGACGACGCCCTACCGCCGAGATACGGCCGGCGCTCGAGCAGCGTGACGCGGAAGCCGGAGTCGGCGAGCGCGCAGGCAGCGGAGAGCCCGGCGAGACCGCCTCCGACGACAGTCGCGGTCGGCTTAGCCGGAGTGCTCATGCGAGGCGGCGCGCAAATCCCTTGCCGAGGACCTTCAGTTTCTCCGGGACGGTCAGCCGGACACGCTCGCGGAAGACGTCGTATTGCTTGAGCGCGATCTTGTCGAGCAGGCGGCGGTAGATGGTGACCAGCGTCCAGAGCGCGGGCTGGCAATCTTCGTCGATGAGCGGGATAAGTTCGTCGGCGGCGCGGTAGAACTCACGGGCGCGGTCGGCCTCGAAGCGCAGGATATCCGCCCAGGCCACGGCCTGGAAGCCATTGCCCAGCAAGGCCGGGTCCAGCTCGGCGGCGCTGCGTCCGAAGCGCGCGAGGTCTTCTTCCGGCAGGTAGACGCGGCCCAGCAGGGCGTCTTCGCGGACGTCGCGAATGATGTTGGTCAGCTGAAAGGCTATTCCGGTGCGTTCGGCCAGCGGCTCGGCGGCGGGATCGCGATAGCCGAAGATGCGAATGCTGATGAGTCCGACGACCGAAGCCACGTGGTAGCAGTAGCGCGCTAGATCGTCGAAGGTGGCGAAGGTGAGTGGCGCGCCGGCGACGGACTGTTGCAGGTCCATCATCGTCCCCTGCACCAGCTGGTCGAAGCGTTCGCCGGGGATATGGAAACGCTGCTGCGCGTCGGCGAGGGCGAAGAGCACGGGATCGTCGGTCGGGTGTCCCTGCATCGCGTGGTGGAACTGCTGGCTCCAGGCCTCGAGCTTCTGCCAACGTTGCTCGATCGGCATGGTCGCATCGTCGGAAAGATCGTCGGCGTGGCGCATGAAGGCGTAGACGGCGCAGAGCGCGTTGCGCTTCTCCTTCGGCATCACGAGGAAAGCGTAGAAGAAGTTCTTGGCGGAGGAGCGCGTGACGCCGCGGCAGATGGCGTAGGCGTGGTCGAGCTGTGACTGCACGCTCACGCGAGCAACTTCCTTGCGCCGGCGCGGAGCACGAGCGCGAGCTTGCGCGGCTTCGAGATGACGGGCCGATGCTCCAACACGTTGTATCCCTGGCGCTCGATGGCGTCAAGGATGGCCTGGCCGCCACGCGTGAACAGCTCGATATCCGTAGCCAGTTCCTTCGAGACTTTGCCGGCGAGCGGCAAACCGAGAGCGAACCACTCGCGGGCGCGGAGGACTTCGAACTTCATCATCTCAAGGAACCACGGCGTGGCGCGGCGCTGCGCGATGTCATCTTCGGAGACCTGGAAGCGGCGCAGGTCGGCGAGGGGGATGTAGACGCGCCCCTTGTCCCAGTCGCGGACCACGTCCTGCCAGAAGTTGGCGAGTTGGAGCGCGGTGCAGGTGTAGTCGGAGAGCTGCTGGCGCTCGGCGTCGCGGTAGCCGCAGAGGTAGAGCACGAGCCGCCCGACGGGGTTCGCCGAGTACTTGCAGTAGCCGAGAACGTCGTCGAAGGTCTCGTAGCGCGAAGTGGACTGGTCGCGGCGGAACGCGACCAGCAGGTCGGCGAAGGGCTGCTTCGGGATATCCAACGCGCGCACGGTCTCGCACAGCGCGACGAACACGGGATGCCGCGGCGACGCCTCGTAACAGGCGTTCAGTTCCTTCTCCCATTCGTCGAGCAGACGAAGCGCGTCGCGCTTGTCCGGGACTTCGTCGGCGAGGTCATCGGAGATGCGGCAATACGCGTAGAGGTTGAAGAAGTGCTGCTTCAGCCGCTCGGGCAGGAACCAGGTGGCGACGGAGAAATTCTCGTAGTGGCTGCGCGCCAGGCGTTCGCAGTAGCGCCGCGCTTCTTCGAGCGAGGGCGCGCGCTCGGGGATGGCGTAGTCGGCGGGAAGTCCGGCAAAACCGGATGCGGCGACGGAGGTGGGATTCGCGCTCATGTGTGCTGTCTGCAGAACCGATAAGCGGAACGCCAGAAGGCTAGTGTCCCGGGATGATGGCGGTCTTGATCTCGGAGCCGCGGTCGAGCATGTGCCGCAGCACCTGTTGCAGGCGCGAGAGCGGCGCCTCGCCGGTGATGTAGTCCGTGGACTTGATCTTCTTTTCCGCGATCAGGGTGAAGGCCTTGCGCACGTTCTCCGGCGTGTGATGGAAGCTCGCCTTGAGCGTGATCTCGGAGTAGTGCAGCCGGTTGGTGTCGAGCGGGACTTTGGTGCCGGAAGCGCAGCCACCGAAGAAGTTCACGGTGCCGCCCTTGCGGACCATCTCGACCGCCCACTCCCACGCCTGGGGACGCCCGACCGCTTCAATGACGATGTCCGCACCGCGGCCGAGCGAAGTGAGTGCACGGACGGCGGCGATGGGGTCCTGGACCTTGGTGATCTGCACGACTTCATCCGCGCCAAACTTCTTCGCTGCGGTGACCTGGCCATCGCGTTTCACGACGGCGATCACGTTGGTGCCGGCGAGCTTCGCGGCCTGGAGCATCATCAGCCCGATAGGCCCGGCGCCGATGACAACGACGGTGTCGCCGATCTGCACGTTGGTCTGGTGCAGCCCGCGGATGACGCACGCGAGCGGCTCGGTCATGGCGGCGGCTTCGTAGCTCACGCCTTCCGGGATCTCGATCATGTTCTTGGCAACGATGCGCGCCGGGATCTTGATGTACTCGGCGTACGCGCCGTTGATGAACATGAGGTCTTCGCAAAGGTTCTCCTGGTGCTTGGAGCAGTAGAAGCAAAGCCCGCAGGGAGCGGAGTTCAGCGCGACGACGCGCTGTCCTTTGCGGAATCCGCGCACGCCCGCGCCGACTTCTTCGATCGTGCCGGCGAGCTCGTGTCCGAAGAGCGCCGGAGGCACGATCATCCGCGCGTGGTACCCACGCTGATAGACCTTGAGGTCCGTGCCGCAAGTGAGGGCGACTTGGACCTTGATCAGGACCTCGCCCTCCTCCACGCGGGGGATCGGCACTCTCTCGATCTTCACGTCCTCTTTGCCGTAGAGGACGGCGGCTGTCATGGTGCGGCTGCTCATGATCCCTTTTTATCCCAACCCATGCCCGGCTGAATGATCACCTTCATCGAGTCCGGCTGCGGATGCGCGGCCAGCTCGAGCGCTTCCACTGACTGCTCCAGCGGAAAGCGATGACTGATCAGCTTCGTCAGGTCCATCTCGCCGGAAAACACGAAGCGCACTGACTCCCCCTGCAGGTCGACGGACGCGCTGTAAGAACCCAGCAGCGCCTTCTCGTCCACACAGACCGAAGCCGCGTCGAACTTCGCCTCGCTGTGGACCGTTTGCGCGAACAGCAAGACCCGCCCGCCTGGACGCGTTACGTCCAACGCCGGCTGGATCAGCGAGTTCGCCGCCACTGCGACGATGGTGGCATCCGCTCCGCGTCCCTCAGTCAGGGCGCGAACCGCAGCCACGGCGTCGGTACGGTCCGCCTCGATGCTCTCTTCCAGACCGAATGCTCTACTCATTGTAAGCCGCGTTGGGTGCAAATCGGAAGTAATGACCCGGGCGCCCGCCCGCCTGGCTAACACCCCCAGAATGATGCCGATAGGGCCCTGTCCGATGACGTGCACCGTCTCGCCCGGGACGAGCCGCAGGGTCTCGATGCCCTTCATGCAGGTGTTCACCGGCTCGATCCAAGCGGCCTGCTCGAAGCTGACGCTGTCGGGGATGCGGACGACACCCTTCTCCACGATCCAATCGAGGACGCGGACGTACTCGGCGAAGCCGCCGCCGCTCGGCTCGAAGCCCGCCGTCGAACCGACCTGTTTATAGACAGAACACTGCGCGAACACCTTGCGCTCGCAGTAGTAGCAACGTCCGCAGGGGATGTGATGGAAGGCCATCACACGGTCGCCGGCCTTGAAATTGGTCACGCCCGTGCCGATGGCCGCCACGACGCCCGCGGTCTCGTGCCCGAAGATGCGCGGTGCGGAGTGTGAGCCCGTGGCGATCTTTTTCAAGTCCGTGCCGCAGATGCCGCAGGTGTGAACGCGGATGAGGAGTTCGCCCGGACCGATCTTGGGGAGGGGAACGGTTTCGACGCGAACGTCGCCCTGGCCGCGATAGACGGCGGCCGTCATCTTCTCGGGAAGGGGGCGAGCGGCAGGCGCGGGAGTGCGTGTTGTATCGGTCGAAATGGCCATTTCAGCGGGGCGGGCCCGCGTTCTTATTGTAAAGCTCGCCGCGAGCGTGCGCGGCAATGGCCTCGCGGAGGGCATCACAGAGGGCACGGCTGGCGACGGAGGTATCGCGGCCAAGGCGGATGACCTTCCGCCAATGCCACGGGCGCACGACCATGTGCATGGCGAAGCTCGACGACTTGAAGCGTCCGGCGCCGTCGATGAACTGCTCGACCGGCGGCAGGTCGGAATCGTGCTCGTCGGAGATCACTTTGATGACTACGCAGGGAATGTGATGCGTCATGGCAAAATCGGCGACCGCGTGCGCCTCCATGTCCACTGCTTTGGCCGAGTGGCGGATGGCGAGCTCACGCTTGGCCTCTGCGCCCGCCACGTTGGCGGAGCTGACCAGGATGCCGTCGGTCGCGTTGACGCCGTGCGCGGCGTGCTGCGGAGCGTCGGGAGCGACGACGTGTCCAGGCTGGAGGACGTCCCCGACCTTGAGCTCAGCCGTGAGCGCGCCCGCATAGCCGGCCGAGATATAGCCGGCAAGCTCTCCCTTGGCGTGTTTGTGCAGGGCCTCGGCGGCGGTGCGCGCGGCCGCGGCGCCAATGCCGGCGCAAGTCACAAGGACGCCGTTGCGCTCGCGGATGCGGAGCTCGCGCTCGCCGAGGCGGAACACAGAGGTGTCCCAGTCATCATCGCGGAAGAGCGGGGCGACCTCGCGCTCGAGCGCGGCGACAATGGCGAGTTTCTTCACGCTCATGAAGACACCGCCGCAAGTTCCTTAACGCCTTTCACGTAGCCGTGGCTGATGAACCAATCGCAGGCGCGGCGCAGGGCGGCGTCGATGGGGACGACGCGCCATCCCAAATCGCGCTCGGCCTTGGCGGACGAGGCGAACATCTTCTTCTTGCCCATGCGGACGGCGTCCACCGTGGCGCGCGGCGCGCGCTTCATCACGCGGCCGGTGAAGAATTCGTCGAGGTAGGCAAATCCTAGCGCCACGCCGTGGGGGACTTTCTTCGTTGGCGCGGGCACGCCGGAGATGGCCGCGAGCTTGTCGAGCAGTTGCTTCAGCGTGAGGTCCTCGCCGCCGAGGATGTAGCGCTCGCCGGGGATGGCACGCTCGAAGGCGAGGAGGTGCCCGCGGGCGACCTCGCGGACGTCCACAACGTTGAGTCCGGTGTCCACGTACGCGGGGAACTTGCGTTTGAGGAAATCAAGAATGATGCGGCCAGTGGGTGTGGGCTTGATGTCCTGCTCCCCGATGGGAGCGGTCGGATTCACGACCACGACCGGCGCTCCCGCCTTCCCTGCTTCGAGCGCGACCTGCTCGGCGAAGAACTTGGAGCGCTTGTAGTGGCCGATCATCGCGGCTTCGTCCACCGGGGACGCCTCATCGCAGGGCGTGCCGTCATCGGTGAAGCCCATGGTCGCCACGCTCGAGGTATAGACCACGCGGCGGACGCCGGTCTCCTGCGCGGCGCGGATGATCGCGCGTGTCCCTTCCACGTTCACGCGGTACATGGAATCGGGGTTCGGGATCCACAGGCGGTAGTCGGCAGCGACGTGGAATACGGCGTCGCATCCGGCCATGCCTTGCTTCAGAGATCCGGGGTCGGTGAGATCGCCAAAGACGCGGTCGGCCTTGATGCCCTCGATGAGATCGGTGGGGCTCGTCTTGCGAAGCAGCAGGCGCAGCTCCGCGCCCTGCGCGGCGAGCAGCCGCGCGACGTGGCTTCCGACGAAGCCGGTGGCGCCGGTGACGAAGGCCTTCATGGTGGTCGTTGTTCCTTGGTCGCTGGTCGTTGGTCGTTGGCTAATCCTAAAACAAAATGCGCCGGCGAGTCGCCGGCGCCCACACGGAACATTCTTGGCCGTGAGATCCTTCGGCCGCGGCGGCCTCAGGATGACACCTAGTCCAGCTTTTCGGGCTCGATGCCGATGTTCTTCTCGCCGGCGGCGCGCTTTTCCCAATACTTGCGCACCCAGGCCTCGTAGCTCTTGCCGGCGGCGGTGTCGCGCCCGGTGAAAGCGAGCGCGGCGATGTCAGCGTAGGTGACCGAGCGCTTCTCGTCGCTCCCGGCGAGGAACACGCGGACGACGGAATCGGCGAGCGAGGTGCCGGTGCGGCGGTCGAAGATGTATCCCTCGACCTTTTCGCCGGATTTGAGCGTGATGGTCACGTCGCCGCGAAAGTCGAAGGCTTTCTCGAGCGCGTCGCGCACCTCGGCGTCGGAGGCGAGCTTGGGGATCCAGCCCTCGAGCTGCTCGTGCTTCGTTCCCTCAGCGACTTCGAGTTGGTCAGGATTGTGCGCGGGCTTTAGGTTTTGGGACATTGAGAACGGTTGTGCGATCAGAGACGGCCAGTAGGCCGTCTCTACCGAAGCCTTTCGTTACACGGACGTTTCTTGCGCTGCCGAGCCCGATTCGATCTGCACTAGTGGGTTGTAGCTGTGCACCGGGCGGACGTGCTCGTCGAGCATGGCGAGCGCGGCGTCGTCCTTGTATTCCGTCGAGAAAACGCCCCTCACGGTCGCCGCAAATCCACGCAGCGACCCAAAGGTGTCGTTCACTGCAGAGGTCTCGTAGCCGCAGTGCACCATGCAGTTCGCGCACTTCGGATTGCCGCTCTCGGTGCCGTATTCATCCCACCTTGTTTCGTTCATCAGCTCAGCGAAGGAATCGGCGTAGCCGTCCTGTAGCAGGTAGCACGGCTTCTGCCAGCCGAAGATGTTGAACGTGGGCATGCCCCACGCCGAGCAGGCATACGTGCGCTTGCCCATGAGGAACTCGAGGAAGAGCGGCGACTGGTTGAAGCGCCAGTGCTTCTTGCGGTTCGACAGGATGGCGCGGAACAGCCGGCGCGTGCGGGCGCGACCGAGGAAGTGCTTCTGGTCGGGCGCCTTATCGTAGGAGTATCCGGGCGAGAGCATCATGCTCTCCACTCCGACCTCCATCATCTCGTCGAAGAACCCGCGGACGCTGTTGGGATCGGCGCCATCGAACAGGGTCGTGTTGGTGGTGACGCGGAAGCCACGACGCAGCGCTTCTTTCACCGCGTCCACGGCGATGTCATATCCACCCTCGCGGCACACGGAGAAATCGTGGTGCTCGCGCTCGCCATCCACGTGGACGGAGAACGTCAGGTACTTGCTCGGCTTGAACAGGTCGAGCTTTTCCTTGAGCAGCAGCGCGTTGGTGCAGAGGTAGATGTACTTCTTGCGCGCGACCAGGCCTTCCACGATCTCGGCGATCTGCGGATGCATGAGCGGCTCGCCGCCGGGGATGGAGACGATGG
The DNA here is from genome assembly GCA_016185395.1 of Candidatus Korobacter versatilis. Classification (GTDB taxonomy): domain Bacteria; phylum Acidobacteriota; class Terriglobia; order Terriglobales; family Acidobacteriaceae; genus JACPNR01. The sequence goes on along the minus strand of JACPNR010000010.1, from coordinate 129,918 downwards.
GCGCGCCGCACTCGTCGATGGCCTGGAAGCACTGCTCCGGCGTGAGGTCCTTCTTCAGGATGTGAGCGGGATACTGGATCTTGCCGCAGCCGGCGCAGGCCAGATTGCAGCGGAACAACGGCTCGAGCATGAGGACGAGCGGGTAGCGCTTGCGCCCGGCCAGCTTCTGCCGGAGCACGTAGGAGGCGACCGTCGCCATCTGGGATACAGGGACTGCCAAGCTATTGCTCTCCGATCTTGAGTGGCGTCACGTTGGACGAGAACCGCGCCTCGGCGGTGTCGCCGGCGTTCGAGAATACTTTGGCAAACGTGGTGAGCGCGAGCAGCGGGAAATACGTCCTGTACATATGGTACATGAGGTAAAAGACGCGCGGGAACCCGGTGCCGGTGTAGTACGGTTCGTCCCAGTTGCCGTCGGAGCGCTGCGTGCGCAGCAGGTACGCGACGCCGCGGGTCACGGAATCGGAACGCGTGTCGCCGGCGGCGAGCAGCCCCATCACCGCCCATGCGGTTTGCGAAGGCGTACTCGGTCCCACGCCGCGCGCGTGCGGGTCGTCGTAGCTGCCGCAGCTCTCGCCCCATCCGCCATCGGAGTTCTGGAAGCTGCGCAGCCATTCGGCAGCGTGCTGGATGTGCGGCTCGTGGACGTCTTCGCCCATGGCTTCGAACCCGCGCAGGACCTGCATGGTGCCGTAGATGTAGTTCACGCCCCAGCGGCCGAACCAAGCACCGTCTGATTCCTGGTTGCGGCGCAGGAACTGCAAGCCTTTGCGCACGTGCTTGTCGTCGCGCGTGTAGCCGTAGGCGGCGAGCATCTCGAGCACGCGGCCCGTGATGTCCACCGTCGGCGGATCGAGCATGGCGTTGTGGTCGGCGAACGGGACGTACTGGAAGACCATGCGGTCGTTGTCTTTGTCGAAGCTCGCCCAGCCGCCGTCCTTGTACTGCATGGAGAGCACCCAGGCGATGGCGCGCTGCACCGTCTCGTGCTGGTAGCGCTCGTTGGGATGCTGCACGTGCATGAGTCCGAGCGCGACCATGGCGGTGTCGTCGACGTCGGGATAGAACTCGTTGTTGAACTCGAAGTACCAGCCGCCGGGCTGCGCTTTGGGGTTCTTCACCGCCCAATCGCCCTTGTGCGTGACCTGCTTCTGCAGGATCCACGCGCCGGCTTTGGCCATGCGCGAATCGCCACGCGGCACGCCGGACTCGCCCAGCGCGAACAGGGCGAGCGCGGTGTCCCACACCGGAGACTTGCAGGGCTGCATGCGGAAGGTGTCGCCTTCCTCGATGCCGAGCGCTTCAAACTCGTCAATGGCGCGGATCATCCGCGGATCGTCGAGCGAATACCCCAGGCAGCGCAGCGCGATGATGGAGTTCATCAGGCCGGGATAGATGGCGCCCAGGCCGTCTGATTTCTCGAGGCGGGCCATCATCCATGTCTGCGCCCTCTTGATGGCGATGGAGCGCAACGGGCGCACGTGGACGCGCTCGAACCAGTGCGTCATGCGGTCGAGCACGAGGAAGAAGTTGCGCCACGAGACGATCTTCTCCGACCAGTGCAGGTGCAGCTTGGTCCCCTGTCGGCCGTTCGGGAAGAGCTCGTCGATGCCCATCTCCTGCGGGACCTTCTTGAACGGCTTCTTGGCGTACGCGATGGACAGCGGCACCAGGATGGCGCGCGACCAGGAGCTGATCTCGTAGATGTTGAACCAGAACCAGTTCGGAAAGAGAACGATCTCCGGCGGGATGGCCGGAACGGCGTCGTAGTCGTACTGCCCGAAGAAACACAGATATATCTTGGTGAAGGTGTTGACCTCGGTCACGCCACCGAGCTCCATGATCTTCTTGCGCGCGCGCTCGAGCGCCGGATGCTCCGCCGTAAAACCGGCGAGCTTCAGCCCGAAGTACGCCTTTACCGTGGCGCTGATGTTCGATGGTCCGGCGGCGTAGATGCTCCAGCCGCCATCGGCATTCTGGTGCGCGAGGATGTAGTTCGCTGCCTTGCGGATGCGCTCTTCGATCTTCGGATCGGCATCGGTGCCGAGCAGGTGGTGCAGCAGGATGTAATCGGACTCGAGCGTGGTGTCAGCTTCGAGCTCGCCGCACCAGTAGCCCTTCTCGTCCTGCATGGAGAAAAGGCAATCGCGCGCGGCTGCGATGGCAGCGGTGACGCGCGTGGAAACGTCGTCGAGCTTGCCGAAGGTGAGCTGCGGCTCGCGACTTTCAGGACCGGTGGGGGATGGCATTGCGCGTTACTCCGCGGCGACCGCCGGTGCGGGCGCGATGGCTTCGACGATCTCCGGGGGAAGTCCGAAGCGGACGTTCTCCGGCATGACCTCGACTTCTTCCACCGTGCCGTAGCCGGCGTGCTTGAGGAAATCAACCACTTCCTCGACCAGGCACTCGGGAGCGGACGCGCCCGCGGTGAGCGCGACGCTGGCCACGCCTTCGAGCCACTCGGGCTTGATGGCGCGGAAATTCTCGATGAGATATGACTTGTGGCCGATGTTGCGTCCGACCTCGACCAGGCGGTTCGAGTTCGAACTGTTGTCCGAGCCCACCACGAGCAGCAGGTCGGCCTGCGGCGAGACTTGCTTCACCGCGATCTGGCGGTTCTCGGTGGCGTAGCAGATATCCTGCGCGTGTGGGCCTTTGACCTTGGGGAACTTCTTGCGCAGCGCGGCGATGATGTCCTTGGTCTCGTCGAGCGAAAGCGTGGTCTGCGTGATGTACGCGATGCGCTCGGGGTCGGGCACTTCGAGGCGTGTGACCTCTTCCGGATTGCCGACGACCTGGGTGACGTCCGGCGCTTCGCCGAGCGTGCCGATGACCTCATCGTGGTCGCGGTGTCCGATGAGGATGATGCTGTAGCCTTCCTTGGCGTACTTCACCGCTTCGACGTGGACTTTGGTGACCAAGGGACAAGTGGCGTCGATGACGCGCAGATTGCGCGCTTCCGAAGCCTCGCGGACTTCCGGCGAGACGCCGTGCGCGCTGTAGATGACGCGCTCGCCTTCGGGGACTTCGTCGATGTCGTCCACGAAAATGGCGCCCTTGGCGGTGAGGTCTTCCACCACGTAGCGGTTGTGGACGATCTCCTTGCGGACGTAGATCGGCGGGCCGAAGGTATCGAGGGCGATGCGTACGATGTCGATCGCGCGCACCACGCCGGCGCAGAAGCCCCTGGGCTTCAGCAAAAGCAGTCTTTTCCCATTGCTGGCTGCGGTCATCTGTCTCTCAGTATACGCGGTTTTGGCGCACTTCCGGAAGTTAGAGCCTAGCTTCCGGCGCGCCTGGAAGCGACCCTAAACCGCTGAAAGGGCGTAAGTTGGCAGCAAATGGGGTGCTATTGCGCGTGAGCGGAGAGGGTTCGACACAGGCCACGCGCGAAGGGCAAATGCGGCGCATACGCACGGAAAATGGTGCAGTCGGCCTAGGGCTCCACTCGTGCCGGGGGTTGGCCGGGTAGAGGTTCGAGCAGGTTCAGGCGCTGGGCATCGCCCTCGAAGCTAACCTCCAGCCGGTTGAACTTCCACTCGTTGGCGAACTTGGTGGCGTCCACGTAGATGGTGGCCTTACCCTTCGGTCCGGAGATAGGGATGGTGATGTCGGCCTTGCCGGAGGTGCCTGAGACATTCGTTGAACCGGAGACAAACATCCCTGGCTCGATGGGCGTCCCCAGGCGCTGCTGGACGCGCGGATCTTTCTGCGCTTTGTCGAGTGCAAGCTTGTACGCGTCCGAACTCTTCATTGCGCCAGCGACAACAAGCACGAGGCCGGCAACGAACGCGGCGAACAGCGCGATGATGGTGAGGCAGCCGACAGGCGCGAACCACTTCCAGTTGCGCGACCACCATCCGGGACCACGCGGCGGCGGTACCTGCATCGGCGATGACGGTGGCAGTGTGGCGGGCGGGGTCCCCATGGCGCCTCCTTGTGCGTGCAGATTTACGCGTTGGCCTTGAGCATCTGCTCGGCGTGCTTCAGCGATGTGTCCGTGAGCTTCGCGCCGGAGAGCATGCGCGCGATCTCTTCGGTGCGCTCCTTGGCGTCGAGGCGGCGGACGGAAGTCCGGGTGCGGCCCTGTGCTTCCTTCTTTTCAATCGCGTAGTGCTGGTCGGCGAACGACGCGATCTGCGGCAGGTGTGTGATGCACAGCACCTGCTCGGACCGCGCCAGCGATTTCAGCTTCTTACCCACGGCTTCGGCCGCGCGCCCTCCGATGCCGGTGTCGATCTCGTCAAAGACGAGCGTGCGCGTGTTCTGTCGCGGGCGAGACGTCCGCGCTACAGCCGGCGGGACGCCGGCGCTACTCAGGACGGTCGCCTTCAGCGCGAGCAGCACGCGGGACAGTTCGCCGCCTGAAGCGATCTGGTCCACTGGATGCAACGGCTCGCCCGCGTTGGTCGCGATCATGTACTGCACGTGGTCGAAGCCGAAACTCGTCCAGTTGCCCTGGTCGTCGGCGCCGGTGACCTCGATCTTGAACCTGGCTTTCATTGCCAGGTCGTTGATCTCGTCCTCGACCAGCCTCTCGAGTCTCTTGGCGGTGTCGTAGCGTTCCTTCGAGAGACCGCGCGCGCGTTTGAGATATGCGTCGGCGGCGGTGGCAAGGTCTTTGTTCAGCTCGCGCAGGACTTCATCTTTGTTCTCGATCTCGTTGAGCTTCTGCGCGACGCCGGCGCCGAACGCGAGGACATCCGCGACCGTGGCGCCGTACTTTCGCTTCAGCCGGTCGAGGGCGGCGAGCCGGTCTTCGATCTCGGCGAGGCGCTCGGGTGAGGCGTTGATGTTGGCGGCGTAATCGCGCAGCGTGAGTCCGAGGTCTTCGACCACGGCACGCGCGCCGGCGAGCGTGGCGGCCGCCTCGGCAAACTTGGAATCGTAACGCGCGAGTTCTTCGAGCGACTTCCCTGCCGCGCGCATCGTCGCCGTGGCCGAGCCGTTGCTGTCGTAAAGATTGTCGTACGCGGCGCTCGCCGCCTGGTGCAGCTTCTCGGCGTTCGAGAGCACGCGCTTCTCGTTCTCGAGTCTCTCATCCTCACCGGGAGCGAGGCGCGCCTGCTCGACCTCTTTCTTCTGGAAGCTCCACAAGTCCACCAGACGCAGGCGGTCCTGCTCATCGCGCTGCAGATCGGCGATGCGCTGGCGAATGCCGTTCCACCTGCTGAACGCGTCGGCGATGGCGGCGGTCTCGAGATCGGCGTAGCGGTCGAGCAATACGAGGCGCTCGTGCGCGTCGAACGACAGGATGGACTCGCTCTGCGCATGGATGGCGCCGAGCAGGGGCGCAAGCTGTTTGAGCACGGCCACGGTCGCGGGCTGGTTGTTGACGAAGACGCGTCCCTTGCCGCCGGCGGAGATCTCGCGCCGCAGGATGAGCTGCGCGCTGTCGGAGTCCAAACCGTTCGCTTCTAGAACGGGATCGACCAGCTTCGCGGGCGCTTCGAAGACGCCGGCGACCACGGCCTTCTCCGCGCCGTGGCGGATGACATCGGCCGAAGCCTTCTCCCCGAGCAGCAGGGCGAGCGCGTCGATGAGAATGGATTTGCCCGCGCCGGTCTCTCCGGTGAGCAGGTTCAGTCCGGCCGCGAACTCGACGGCAACGTTGTCGATGACGGCGTAATTTTCAACGCGGAGTTCGAGCAGCAAATCCTTCGCCTCGGCTTTTGGCGAAGAATAGCACGAGTGCGTTCCGGACGACGCGCGATCAATCGACTTTGGCGAGCACTGTTCCCTTGCCTCCGCGCGCGCGCACCACGCGCACACCATCGCCGAACGGATGGCGTCCCTCGAGGACATAGAGGTCTTCACCTTCGATCCATATCCCGGTCGGCCCCCAGCCCAAAGGCGACTCGTACGCCGTGACGCGAGCGCCGTTGGGCGTGATCTTCAGCGCGCGACGATTGTCGAAGTCGGCGATGTAGGCGTTGCCAGCGGGATCGAGCCGCAAGCCGGAGCGCGGATTGGCCAGGCCGCCGGTGCCGTGGAGCAACTTTGCCGGCTGGTCGAGTCCGCGTGCGATGGTGGTGACAGTGTCGTCGGTCGCGACCTTGCGCAACGCGCTGCCATCCACGAGGAAGACGGAGCCATCCGGCATGACGGCGACGCCGCCCACGCTGCCGAACTGCGCGGCGTTTCCTTTGCCGTCCTTCGCCCCGAAGGCGCCGCCCGCGACTTCGGTCACATTACCGGCAGGCGTGCGCTTGAGGAGCACCGTCCTGGTGCGCGTGTGATTGTTCTGCTCGACGGAGTATTCGTTGCCGGCTGCGTCCTTTAACAGGCTCACGCCGCGCGTCACACCGCCATCGGCAATGACCGTCGTGACGCGGCCATCGGGCGAGCGCCGCCAGAAATAGTCATGCCACTTGTCCGGCGCCTCGTAAGCAAGGTTCTCGCCGCAGAGATTGCCGCGCGCGTCGATCACGAGTTCGTGCGTATGGACGTGAGGGACGACCACGGTGAGCTCGCCGCTGGGCGCTAGCTTCCAAACCTGCTTGAGGTCGGTAAAGAAGGTATTGCCTTGCACGTCCCGCACGATGCCCCAGCCGGGGTGCGCGAGAGCCGTCGCTGCCACAAGACAGAAGGCGAACACGAAAGCGAGGCGATGGCGGCACATGGTAGGCACATTCTAGCGCGTGCACCGTTTGACGGGCGCGGAAGCGAGGTGCTACGGTCAGGGTCTGGCCGGTTTCGTCTCGAATCCTTACCTCGGAGACCCTCAGCGGATGGCAAGTTTCATCGGCGGCGAGATCGTCAACCTCATCCTGGAAAGCGGCCCGGTCGCCAAGCTCGTCCTGGTCATCCTGCTTCTGTTCAGCCTGCTGTCGTGGGCGATCATCCTGTCGAAGTGGGCAGCGATTCGCCGCGCGCGCGCGCAGAGCGGGCGGTTCATCCGCATGTTCCGCAAGTCACAGCGCCTGGAAGACGTGGCCGCCGTCGCGGACCAGTTCGAGCCGAGCCCTCTGGTGACCGTCTTCGCCTACGGATACGAGGAGTATCGCCGGCAGACCAACGCTGGGGGACGCATCCGGTCGATCGCGGCCATCGAGCGCGCCACGCAGATCGCGGCGTCCGAAGAGCTCACGCGGATGGAGCGTCGCTTGCCGCTGCTCGCCACCACGGGCGCCACGACGCCCTTCATCGGATTGTTCGGCACGGTCTGGGGCATCATTGACGCTTTCCACGGACTCGGCACCGCCGGCGCGGCCACGCTGCGCGCCGTCGCGCCCGGCATCTCCGAAGCGCTCATCACTACCGCGGCGGGACTGTTCGCTGCCATCCCGGCGGTGATCGCCTACAACGCGTTCTCGCATTCGTTGCGCGAGTTTGGCGCGCGCATGGACGACTTTGCTGCCGAGTTCCTTAACACCCTGGAGCGCGGCCCGGAGGCGCACTAGATGGCCTTCACCAACGCCCGCGGCCGCACCGAGACTTCCCTCTCCGAGATCAACGTCACGCCGTTCGTGGACGTAGTGCTCGTGCTGCTCATCATCTTCATGATCACCGCGCCGGTGCTGCAGTCGGGCATCGAGGTCGCGGTGCCCAAGACGAAGACGGTGAAAGAGATCACCGAGGAGCGCCTGGTGATCTCCATCGACAAGTCGCAGCGCGTGTTCCTGGGGAACGATGCAGTGAACATCAACGAGATCGGCGCGAAGCTGCGCGCCAAGGTGCGCGACCCCGAACACCAGGCCATCTACCTGCGCGCGGATGAGAATGTGCCCTTCGGCGCGTTCGCTACCGTGATGGACGCGGTGAAGTCGGCGGGTATCACCAATGTGAGCATCGTTACGGAGCCGATCAAGGAAAGTGGCGCCAAGCGCTGACATCTACGCGGACGAGCAGCAGTGGACCGCGCCGCTGGCGTGGTCGACCGTGTTCCACGCGGTCCTGTTCAGCAGTCTCTTCCTCTACGCCGGATTCTTCGGCCGGACGCACGGCGAGACCTGGGGCGGCGCTACGAGCGGCGGCGCGATGAGCGCCACGCTCGTCTCGAACGCGGCCATCCCGCTGCCCGCGCCGCAGGAACAGACGGAGAACGTGCTCGCGAATGAGTCGAAGGGGCTGACTGAGTCCGTCCCGAAAGAACAGGAGAAGCCGACGCCGGAAGCTATTGCCATCCCCGACAAGACGACGAAGCCGGTGAACGAGCGGGCGAAGCCGACAGAGCCTGCGAAGAAACCGCAGCCGCATGTGGCGACGAACCAGATTCCGTTCGGGCAGGGCGGGCCGGTGAGCGGTCCGTTTGGCGTGTTCAACGCGAATGGCGCGAAGGGAGGCTTCGGATTCACCGGCGGCGGCGGAGATTTCGGCAGTCGATTCGGCTGGTACGTGGACGGGGTGCGGCGGAAGGTGTCGGAGAACTGGCTAAAGTACGAAGTGGACCCGAGCATCTCGACGGCGCGCCGCGTCTACATCACGTTCAGCATCACCCGTTCGGGGGAACCGGAGAACGTGCAGGTGGAGCAGTCAAGCGGGATTCCGTCGCTGGATATCAGCGCGGTGCGCGCCATCCAGCGCATCGACACGTTCGGTCCCCTGCCGGATGCTTATTCCGGCAATCGCGTTTCGGTGGAGTTCTGGTTCGATTACAAACGGTGATGCCCGAATCCACCACAGAGACACAGAGGCACAGAGGTAAAGAATAGAAATGGCAAAAAGGCTCAGCGTTCTCTTACTACTAATCGCCACGGCAGTAACGTCATCGCTCGCGCAGGGCGATTGGATACGCACCGGCACAGGCCTAGGCGTAGAGAAGGTGCGGCTGGCGGCGCCCGATTTCAAGACGACTTCGGGCAACTCCGCCGACCTGCTCAAGACGTTCAACGAGACGCTGTGGAACGACCTCGACAACGCCGGCATCTTCGAGATGGTGTCGAAGAGTTTCTATCCCCTCGCGCAGCCGGGGCAGCCGAACGAAGTCCGGCTCGACGCGTGGGCCAACCCGCCGGCCAACGCCGCCATGCTCGCCTTCGGCAACCTGAACGTCGCCGGCGACGACGTGAACGTCCTCGGCTGGCTCTATGACGTGCGGAACACCGGGTCGCCGCAGGTGCTGGGCAAGCAGTATCGCGAGAAAGCGACCGCCGAGAACGCGCGCCTCATCGCCCACCGCTTCGCCGATGAGATCATCTTCCGGCTCGGGGGCGGCATCACCGGCATCGCGGAGAGCAAGATCGCCTTCGTCTCCAACCGGACCGGCAGCAAAGAAGTCTGGATGATGGACTACGACGGCGCCGGCCAGCAGCGCCTGACCAAAGACGGCAGTATCGCGCTCTCACCGGCATTCTCGCCCGATGGCAGCCGCGTGGCCTACGTCTCGTTCGCCAGCGGCAACGCCGACCTGGCGATGTACTCTCTCGAACTCGGACGCCGCGTCGCGTTTCCGAACCTCGGCGGCGCCAACACCGCGCCCTCGTGGACGCCAGACAGCAAACTACTTTTCTCTTCCTCAATGCGTTCCGGTGATCCCGAAGTCTTCATGGCAGAAGCCAGCGGCAGCAATCCCAAACGCCTCACGGCGTACAAAGGCCCCGACGGACAGCCCTCGGTGAACCGCAAATCCGGCGCGCAGATCGCGTGGGTGAGCGGCCGCACCGGATTGCCGCAGATCTACGTGATGGACGCCGACGGCGCCAACGTGCAGCGCATCACGACGGAAGGTTACGCGGTCTCGCCGGCGTGGTCGCCGAACGGACAGTTGCTGGCGTTCTCGTGGATCCGACACTACGGTCCGGGAGCGCCGGGCGGGCAGGACATCTATATTATGGATACGACCTCGCACCAATGGGTGCAACTCACGCACGAGGGGTCGAACGACTTCCCGTCGTGGTCGCCGGACGGAAGACACATCGTCTTCCAGTCGCACCGCGGCGGTACCGACCAGATATGGACCATGCTGGCCGATGGCTCGAAACAACACCAGCTCACCAGCTCCGGCAAGAACACGCAGCCGACCTGGAGCTGGAAATGAACGAGCGAGAGATTGCGGACGAGAATCTGCTTTTTGCACGGAGGATGAAGTGAAACGCACGCAGAAGAGTTCCGTAGTGGTGGCGGCAGCGTTATTGGCAATCTTGCTGGCCGGCTGCGCGAAGAAGAAGCCGGTGGCAACCACGCCGCCGCCACCACCGCCGGCCGCGCCGACCGCGTCGCTCTCGGCCAATCCGGACGCTATCGAGCAAGGCCAGTCCACCACGCTGACGTGGAAGACCGACAACGCGACCGGTGTTTCCATCGACGCCATCGGCGCCGTGGAGCCCAATGGATCGCGCCAGGTCGCACCGGTGCAGTCCACCACGTATCACCTGACGGCGAAAGGTCCGGGCGGCACGCAGGAAGCCACCGCGCGCGTAACGGTGGCGGGCAGGCAGGCCCCGCCGCAGATATCGCTCACCGATGAGCAGATGTTCGCGCAGAGCGTGAAAGACGTGTTCTTCGATTACGACGCCTACGACATCCGCGGTGACCAGCAGAGCGCGTTGCAGTCCGCGGCGGCGTTCCTGAAGCAGCATCCCACGTGGCGCGTGACCATCGAAGGCCACGCTGACGAGCGTGGTTCCATCGAGTACAACCTCACGCTCGGCACGAACCGCGCCGAGGCGGTCAAGAACGTGCTCGTGCAGCAGGGCGTGAACCCGAACAACCTGCGAACGGTCACGTTCGGCAAGGAAAAACCGTTCTGCAACGAGTCGAACGAGACCTGCTGGCAGCAGAACCGCAGGGGACATTTCGTGCTCAACAAGTGAGAAGCCTACCACAGAGGCCACGAAGGTTTCACCGAGGTCACGAAGGCTTTTCGTTGTGACCTTCGTGCGAACTTCGTGACCTTTGTGGTCCGCTTTTGCTTACGTCCGGCAGCAACTCTGCATCTAAGCGAGTAATCCTTATGAAGAGACTTTCTACCATCCTTCTCGTGGTCGCCTTGGCGGCGCCGGCCCTGGCCGCCAACAAAGACATGGTGCAGCTCCAGACGCAGGTGCAGAACCTGCAAGACTCCATGGCGCGCATGCAGCAGACGTTCGACGAGCGCATGGGCGTGATGAAGAACCTGATCGAGCAGACGACCGACAACATCAATCGTCTGAACTCGAACGTCGACAACCTTACCAAGACGTTGCAGCAGCAGTCCGGCGATTCCGGCGCGAAGACCGACCAGGTCTCGTCGCAGGTGCAGGCGCTGCACGACTCGGTGGACGAGGTGAAGGCGCGGCTCAACAAGATCCAGCAACAGCTCGACGCGATGAGCCAGCAGCAGCAGAACCTGCAGGCGCCGCCGCAGGGCGCGGCGCAGGCACCTCCCCCGGACGTGCTCTACCAAAACGCGCTGCGCGACATGACGGCGAACAAGATGCAGCTCGCGGACCAGGAATTCCGCGATTTCATGAAGTACTACCCGGACAACGAACTCGCCGGCAACGCGCAGTACTACATTGCGGACATCGAGTATCGCCAGGGGAATTTTCAGCAAGCGGTGGCCGATTACGACAAGGTGCTGGAGCAGCATCCGGGCGGGAACAAGGCCGCGGCGTCGCAACTGAAGAAGGGCTACGCGCTGCTCGAGCTCGGACAGCGTGACGCCGGCGTCCGCGAACTGAACTCACTGGTCGCGCGCTACCCCAAGACGAGCGAGGCGGCACAGGCGCAGCAGCGGCTCACGCAGCTCGGCGCGTCAAGAAAGCCCACGCCCAAGCGGACGACGCCGCGATAGCTCAAAAGCCTTGAACCACTAAGGACACGACTTCGTGCCCTTCGTGGTTAAGGCTTTTGATTTTCAGCCGGTGCGGGCAGGTCGCGCAGGCAGTAGCGCAGCTCGGTATCCATCTGGGTGATGCGCATGCCCGCCTTCACCAGTACCTTGCACGAGATGGCGGTGTGCGAGGGGGTGCCTTCGCCCATGTCGTAGGTGATGCGGCAATACTGGCACTCTTCGTTCCAGCAGAAGCGTCCGTAGGCGATGTTGTCGCCGGCCACGAACTGCAGGGCGCGCAGGATCATATTGTTGTCCGGCACCTCGACCTCACGGCCTTTTACCGTGATCTTGACCAGCTTGTCGTAGGGACGGAAGAGTGGGCCAGGGGTACTCATCGTTGGGTCAGCGCTGGCGGGATTCTATTACGGAAACGCGCGGCCGTGCGAGTGTGCTACAGGGACCATGCAACACGTGGTGCCGCGTGAGAATCTCTCTTTAGTGCAGCTATGCGACCGGAGCGTGAACGAATGACACCTACCGACCAGAACACCGACAACGACCTGAAAAAAGGCGCGATGGAAGACGAGACGCGCGACGAGAAGCCCATGACCTCTATGGCGGGGCAGCTCGGCCATCGCGACCAGGATCCGCTTCTTAAGTCGAATGACACCGATTTCCCCGAGCCGGGCGAGAGCCCGGAGCACAACGGCCAGCTCAAGGAACCGAACCACAAGGAAGAGGACACCCGCTTCGACCCGCGCTGCAATCTCGAGGGCGTGTCGCGGGCGCAGGAACCGAACGGGGAGCAGAAAAAGAACCGGGGCGGCAAGAAAGATGATGAATTGGCCGCCTAGTCTGCAGACGTCGTCGTCAGCAAAAGCAAAACCCTCCAGTGCGGAGGGTTTTGTTGTTTCTGGTTCAGGCTGAAGTCTGAAGGCTGCCGATTGAAGACTACTTCAGCATCTCCATGACCTCATCCAGCACCGACTTCGGCGGCTTAGTGACGGACTCCGGCAAGGTCGCCAGCGGCTTATCGGTCATGTTGAGCATCTCGAGGAAGTTTGGCTTCTTGGTGTCTATGTAGAAGAGCCCGGTGAGTACCTCGCCCTTCTCGTGCGCCTGCATGAGGCGCTTCACTGCCTCGATGCGGTTGGTGGCGTCGTAATCCTCTTCCAGCTTGCGCAGCAGGAGGCGCGAGCCATCGTGCATGGTGACCTGCGTGGTCGTGCCCGGGTCGTAGTCCACGTTGATCTCTTCGAACTGCGGCACGAAGCTCACATCGTGGATGGGCTCGTCGTGGTCCTTCATGTACTTGTAGCTCTTGGTCGAGCCTTCGTGGTCGTTGAAGGTAACGCACGGCGAGATGATGTCGAGCATCACGGTGCCGTTGTGGGCAATGGCGGCCTTGAGCAGCGTGAGCACCTGCTTCTTGTCGCCGGAGAACGAGCGGCCCACCATCGTCGCGCCCAGCTCGATGGCCATGGCGCAGGTATCGATCGGCGGCAGGTCATTGATCACGCCGGTCTTTAATTTCGAGCCGAGGTCGGCGGTGGCGGAGAACTGTCCTTTTGTCAGGCCGTACACGCCGTTGTCTTCGATGATGTAGATGATGGGCAGATTACGGCGCATGAGGTGGACGAACTGCCCCATGCCGATGGACGCGGTGTCGCCGTCGCCGGAGACGCCGATGCCCATGAGCGTGCGGTTGGCGAGCAGCGCGCCGGTCGCGACCGACGGCATGCGTCCATGCACCGCGTTGAAGCTGTGCGAGCGGCTCAGGAAATATGCCGGGCTCTTCGACGAGCAGCCGATGCCGGAGAACTTCGCGAGGCGCTCGGGCTGCACGCCCATCTCGTACATCGCGTCGATGATGCGCTCGGAGATGGCGTTGTGCCCGCAGCCGGCGCACAACGTCGTCTTGCTGCCCTTGTACTCCATCACGGAGAGGCCGATGCGGTTCGTCTTAACGGCAGGCGCCGCGGGCGGCGTGGTCGGTGGCGTTGTCGGGGTCGAGGCCATGGTCTACTTCCCTTCCTGTGTGACGAGTTCGTCGGTGACGCTGCGCGCGTCGATGGGCAATCCGTTGTAGTGGCGGATGCTGCGCAGCTTCGGGATCTGGTCCACGCTCAGGTCGAGCTTGAGCAGGTCGAGCATCTGGGCGTCACGGTTCTGCTCCACCAGATACACGCGGTCGTGGTTCTTCACGAAGTCGTGCACCTCGCGGGTGAACGGATACGCCTTCAGCCGCAGGTAGTCCGTCTCCAGCTTGTACTCCTTGCGGAGCTGGTCGCGGCTCTCGACGATGGCCCAGTGCGTGGTGCCGTAGGCGATGATGCCGATCTTCGACTTGCCGGTCTCAACGATCGGCTTGGGAACGTACGCCCGCGCGGTGTCGAACTTCTTGGCGAGGCGGTCCATGTTGTTCTGGTAGTCGTCTGGACGCTCGGAGTACTGCGCGCGGTCGTTGTGTCCCGAACCGCGTGTGAAGTACGCCGCCGCCGGATGGTCGGTGCCGGGCAGCGTGCGGTAGCCGATGCCGTCGCCGTCCACGTCTTTGTAACGCGCGAAGCTGCCGGCCTTGTCGAGCGCCGCCTTGTCGAGCACCTTGCCGCGCTTGATGGGACGGTCGGGGTACTTGAACGGGTCGCTCATCCAGTTGTTCATGCCGAGGTCAAGATCGCTCATCACGAAGACGGGCGTCTGGAACTGCTCCGCGAGTTCGAAGGCGTCGAAGGCCATGTCGAAGCATTCGGCGACGGAATCCGGCAGCAGCAGGATGTGCTTGGTGTCGCCGTGCGAGAGCAGCGCGGTCGAGAGGATGTCGCCCTGCATGGTGCGCGTGGGCAATCCGGTGGAAGGTCCGGTGCGCTGGATGTTCCAGATCACGCCTGGCAGCTCGGCGTAGTAACCGAGCCCGGCGAACTCGGACATCAGCGAGATACCAGGGCCCGACGTGGCGGTCAGGGACCGCGCGCCCGCCCATCCGGCGCCGAGCACCATCCCGATGGCGGCGAGCTCGTCTTCGGCCTGCACGATGGCGAATGTGGCCTTGCCGTCCGCACCGATGCGGTAGTGCTTCATGTAATCAATGAGCTGCTCGCACACCGAGGACGACGGCGTGATGGGATACCAGGTCACCACGGTGACGCCGGCGAACATCGAGCCGAGCGCGGCGGCGGCGTTGCCGTCAATGATGATCTTGCCCTGCGTGGCGTTCATCGGCTCGACCCAGCAGTGGTCGGCCTTCTTGAGCGACGCGACGGCGTAGTCGTAGCCGGCTTTGACCGCGCCGAAGTTCAGGTCGGCGGCCTTCTGCTTCTTCTTGAACTGCTTGCGGACGGCCTTCTCGACCTCATCCATACTGATGCCGATGAGCTGCGCGGCCATGCCGACGTAGATCATGTTCTTCACCAGCTTGCGCAACTTCGCTTCCGGACAGACCGGGGCGACCAGCTTGTCGAACGGCGCCGAGTAGAAGACCACGTCAGTGCGGACGGTGGCGAGGTTCAGCGGCTCGTCGTAGAGCACGGCGGAACCGGGCGCGAGCGACTTCACGTCATCGATCGCCGTCTCGGGATTCATCGCGATGAGGAAATCCACTTCCTTCTTGCGCGCGATGTAGCCGTCTTTGTTGGCGCGGATGGTGAACCAGGTCGGCAGTCCGGCGATGTTCGAGGGGAAGAGGTTCTTGCCCGAGACCGGGATGCCCATCTGGAAGATGCTGCGCAGCAGCACCATGTTCGCCGACTGCGAACCCGAGCCGTTGACCGTGGCCACCTGGATGGAGAAATCGTTGACCGCCTTCACCGGCGGCGGCCCCTGCCGCTGCGGTTGCGTGACTACATCAGTTGCCATAACAAGCGTTTCCTTTGCGCGAGCTTCCTAAAAAGAAAGCGGTTGACTATGAATGGTTGGAGGTTGTTCGCGAAACATTTGATTATACAAAATGGATGCGTGGAAAACGAATGGGATTCAGCGGGGGGGCTACGCCGGTTCTTCTTTGAAGAACTGCGCCATGTGGCGGAACTTGTCGTAGCGTTGGTCGAGCAGGGCGTCGGTAGAGAGTCCTTTGATGTCGTTGTAGTGCTTCAGCAGTGTCTGGTCGAGCAGCGCGGCTGCCGCATCGTGGTCGGCGTGCGCGCCCTCGGGCGGTTCGGGGACGATGCCGTCCACGCAGCCGAGTTCCGTCAGGTCTTTGGCCGTGATCTTCAGAGCTTCGGCGGCCACGTCTTTCTTCGACGGGTCGCGCCACATGATGCTGGCGCAGCCTTCCGGCGAGATGACCGAGTAGACCGAGTTCTCCATCATCAGGACGCGGTCGGCCACGGCGATCGCCAGCGCGCCACCGGAGCCGCCTTCGCCGGTGACGACCGTGATGATAGGTACGCGCAGCCGCGCCATCTCGCGCAGGTTACGAGCGATGGCCTCTGCCTGCCCGCGCTCTTCGGCGCCGAGGCCGGGATACGCGCCCGGCGTATCAATGAAGGTGAATACCGGACGCTTGAACTTTTCCGCCATCTTCATCGCGCGCAGGGCTTTGCGATAGCCCTCGGGATTGGGCATGCCGAAATTGCGATACACCTTCTGCTTGGTGTCGCGCGCCTTCTGGTGGCCGATGAGCATCACTTCCGTGCCGTGGAAGTGCGCCATGCCGCAGATGATGGCGGGATCGTCGGCGTAGGAGCGGTCGCCGTGGATCTCGCTCCAGTCGGAGAAGATGCGCTCGATGTAGTCGAGCGTGTATGGCCGTTGCGGATGGCGCGCCAGCTCCGTCTTCTGCCACGCTTCACATTGCGAATGGATCTGGCGGCGGAGTTGGGCGACCTGGGCGTGCAGGGCGGAGAGCCGCTGCCTGGCCTCCTGGTTGTCGCCCGCGGCGGCTTCCAGTTGCGCGATGTGCTTTTCGATGTTCTCGAGCTCGCGCTCGGCTTTCGTGGCCATCTGCGAAGTGGGGGAGCAGCTTCTAGTCGATCACGCGCACGGCACCGCGTCCGCACAACTCTTCGACACGCGTGACGAAGTAACGGTCCGGCAGGACATTATAGCCTTCGACCTCCATCACCACCATGAAGTCGCCGGCGCGCTCCACGTCGAACAGCACCTTCGCCTCGCCCTTGCGCTCCACGCACAGCGTATGCAGGGCGTCGATGGTCTGCTCGGTCGCGGTCTCGAGCGGCACGCGGATGCGCAGCGACCGCGGCAGCTTTGGCTTGGCCTCCTCGAGCGTCCTGATATCGGAGATGAGCAGCTTCGGGTTCGCGCCCTCTTCCACGCGCACTCCGCCGCGGACGAGCACGGGGACGTCGAGCTTCAACTTCTCGGCGAGACGCCGATACGCTTCCGGAAAAACAACCGCTTCGACCGCGCCCGCCATGTCCTCGAGCACGCACTGCGCGTAGAGGTCGCCCTTCTTCGATTTTGCGACGCGGACGCCGGTGAGGATGCCGCCGGTCACGATCTCGTCCTTCCCCGTCGACGACTTCAGCGCCAGGATGGCTTCCGTGTCGAGCGCAGAGAAATCCGCTAGCTTGTCCCTGTACTTCTCGAGCGGATGCCCGCTTACGAAGAAACCGAGCATCTCCTTCTCGCCCGCCAGGCGCTGGTGCTCGTCCCAGTCGGGAAGGTTGGGCAGCTTGTCGTTGTCAGCGGGCGCGGCCTGGTCGTCCGAAAAGACGCCGAACAGCCCGTGCTGTCCGCTCTCGGCGTCGCGGTGCGTCTTCTGCGCGCGCTCCATGGCTTTGTCGATCACGGCCATGAGCTGCGCGCGCGGACCGAGCGGATCCATGGCGCCGCTCTTGATCAGCGATTCCAGCACGCGCTTGTTCAAGAGGCGCAGGTCAACTCTCTCGCAGAACTGGAACATCGACTTGAAACCGCCGAGTTCGGTGCGCGCGGCGACGATGGAGTCGATGGCGTTGCGTCCCACGTTCTTCACGGCGGCGAGTCCGAAGCGGATGGCGGGCCCGTGCGGTGTGAAGTTCGCGTCCGAATGGTTGATGTCCGGTGGCTCGACAGGGATCCCCATCTCGCGGCATTCGTTGATGTACTTCACCACCTTGTCGGTCGAGCCGGTCTCCGCCGTCAGCATCGCGGCCATGAACTCGACCGGATAGTGCGTCTTCAAATACGCGGTGTGATACGCAAGCAGCGCGTACGCGGCCGAATGTGACTTGTTGAAGCCGTAGCCGGCGAACTGCTCCATCAGGTCGAATATCTTGACTACTTTGCGCTCGGGGAAGCCGCGGGCGATGGCGCCGGCCACGAACTTTTCGCGCTGCGCGGCCATCTCCTCGGCCTTCTTCTTGCCCATGGCGCGGCGCAGCAGGTCGGCTTCGCCGAGCGAGTAGCCGGCCAGCCGGTTGGCGATCTGCATCACCTGTTCCTGATAGACGATCACCCCGAGCGTCTCTTTCAGGATCTCTTCCAGTTCGGGCAGTTCGTAGGCAATGGCCTTGCGCCCATGCTTGCGGTCGATGAAATCGTCGATCATGCCGCCCTGGATCGGGCCGGGCCGATAAAGCGCGTTCAACGCCGTGAGGTCTTCGACCGCGTCCGGCTTGTAGCGCCGCAGGACGTCGCGCATGCCGTGCGACTCGAACTGGAAGATGCCCGACGTCAGCGCGGAGTGGAAGACTTTCTCGTAGGTCGTCCTGTCGTCGAGCGGGACGTAACGCAGGTCGAGCTTCTCGCCGCGCGTCTGCACGATGAGCTTGAGCGAGTCGTCGATCACGGTGAGCGTGGTCAGCCCGAGGAAGTCCATCTTCAGCAGGCCGAGCTTCTCGATGGCGTTCATGTCGAACGCGGTGACGATCTCGTCGTTCTTCGTGCGATGCAGCGGGACGAGGTTGATGAGCGGCTCGGGCGCGATGACCACGCCGGCCGCGTGCACGCCCGCGTTACGCACCAGGCCCTCGAGCTTGCGCGCGGTGTCGAGTAGTTCCTTCACCAGGGGCTCGCGTTCGTACGCCTCGGCGAGCGCGGCCGATTCTTCCAGCGACTTGTCGAGCGAGATATTCAGGACCGCGGGAATCATCTTCGCGATGCGGTCCACGTCGCCGTAGGGCATGTCCATGGCGCGGCCCACGTCTTTGATCGCCGCCTTGGCGGCCATGGTGCCGAAGGTGATAATCTGCGCGACCTGCTCGCGCCCGTATTTCTCGGTGACGTACTTGATGACCTCGCCGCGCCGGTTCATGCAGAAGTCGATATCGATATCCGGCATCGAGATGCGCTCAGGGTTGAGGAAGCGCTCGAACAGCAACTCGTTCGCTAGCGGATCGATGTCGGTGATGCCCATCGCGTAGGAGACCAGCGACCCCGCCGCCGAGCCGCGGCCCGGCCCGACGGGAATGCTGTTCTCCTTGGCGTAGCGGATGAAGTCCCACACGATGAGGAAGTATCCCGGGAACTTCATCTGCCGGATGGTCGCGATCTCGCGCGCCAGCCGCTGCTCGTACTCGCTCAGCGGATGCTTCAGCTTCCCCGCGGCTTCCACGCGACGCAGCTCTTCCACGCGCTTCGCGAATCCCTCCCGCGCGACGTGTTCGAAGTAGGTATCGAGCGTGAACCCGGCGGGGACGTCGAAGTGCGGGAACGGGTTCTTCACCTTGTGTAGGCTCACCGTGCAGCGCTCCGCGATGGCGAGTGTGCGCTCGAGCACTTGCGGCGCGCCGTCGAAAACCTTGCGCATCTGTGCGTAGTTCTTCACGAAGAACTGGGCGCCGGTGAACTTCAGCCGGTTCGTGTCGTGGACAGACTTTCCTGTCTGCACGCAGACGAGCACGTCGTGGGCCTGCGCGTCGTCTTCGCAGATGTAGTGCGAGTCGTTGGTCGCGACCAGCGGCAGGCCGAGCTCTTTTTCCAGGCGGAACAGGTCGGGATGGATCTGGTGCTCGAGCTCGAGTCCCTGGTCCTGGATCTCGAGGAAGAAATTGTTTTTCCCGAAGATGTCGCTGAAGTACGCGGCGGCCTTCTTCGCTTCGTCGTACTTCCCTTCCGTCAGCCGTTCGGCGACCTCGCCCTTCAGGCAGCCGGAGAGCGCGATCAGTCCCTTGGAGTGCTCGGCAAGAAACTTCTTCGAGATGCGCGGCTTGTAATAGAAGCCGTGCAGCGAGGCCTCGCTGGTGATCTTGACCAGGTTGCGATAGCCCTCGTCCGTCTCCGCCAGCACGAGCAGGTGGTTGTAGGTGTCGCCGTCCGGCGGCGTGCGGCGCGTGTCGTGGTCGTCCTTCTTGGCGACGTAGAGTTCGCAGCCGATGATGGGCTTCACGCCGGCGGCGTTCGCGGCATTGTAAAACTCGAGCGCGGCAAAGATGTTGCCGTGGTCGGTCACCGCGACCGACGGCATGCCGTGCTCTTTTACCTTGGCGACGAGTTTGTCCACGCCGCACGCGCCGTCGAGCAGCGAGTAGTCGGTGTGGAGATGCAGATGGACGAATTGCGACATGGGGACTACTTAGATTTTAGCTGGGATGGCGCGTCGCTGCGCCTGTGAATAACCGGGCCCAAACAGGAAAACCCGTCTCAACCACGAAGGTCACGAAGGAACACGAAGGACCTTCGGAACTAAGACCTTCGTGAAACTTCGTGACCTTCGTGGTTTAAAGGGCTCTAGCGCTTCTTCTTGGCAGGCTTCTTCGCGGGCTTCTTCGCGGCAGGCTTGGCGGGCGCGGTCCTCTTCGCCGGCTTAGGCGGTTCAGCCTTTTTGCCCTTTGCAGGAGCAGGCGAGGGCGCTCCCTTCCCGCCCTTGCCGGCGGGAGCGGCAGGCGCTGTCGTCGAAACGATCTGCGGCTCGCCCTTCTTGCCTTTTTTGCCCTTGCCCTTCACTTCCGGCGCAGCGGGCGCCGGCGGAGGCGGCTCGGCTTTGCGTCCGCGCTTGACCGGCGGCGGAGGCGGTGGCGGCGGAGGCGGCGGCTCGAACTGCTTGAGGAACTTCTTCAACTCGCTCTTCGAGCGCCCGTCGATGAGCATGTAGAACACGTGCTCGGCAACGATGGGATATTCCTCGAGCTCGGGCGTGATGCGCATCTCGAGCATCTCAGGAAGCGGGATCTTCGCCTTCACCTGCCGCCACTTGCTCAGGAAGTTCTTCAGCTTCTGCCGCACCACCTGCTGCCGCGCCGTGACCGCGAGGAACAGGATGGCCTCCGGCCGGTATTTATCCAGCAGCTTCCAGGTGAGCGACGGCGTGGCCGCTTCCTTCGACGTGAGCTTGTGCGCCAACTCCTTGGCTTCGTCCTCGAGCGCGCGCCACTTCTCGACCAGCGCCTTGTTCGGGATGAGCTTCTGCAATTCCTTGCGGTCGCTCTCCGGCATGTTGCCGGTGAGAAAGTAGAGGATAGCCGGCGCGGGGTCGGTGGGATATCCGAAGTCGGCGAGTATGGCGCGCGTCTTCAGCAGGTCGGCGAGTCCGGAAGTATCGATTTTTGCTACCGACCAGCGCGGATGCAGGACGCGCAGCCAGCCCTCTTTCTCGAATGCGCGCATGATGGCCAGCGGATCGTCTTCGTAGGCCATCTGCTCGATCTCGCGGCCGCGCGATTCGTCGGAGATGTTCTCGATGTACTTGTTCTCGATGGCAGTGTTGTGGCGCGCCTGCGTGCGCTCCTCGATGGTCCAGTGGAAGCGGGCGCAAAATCGCGTGGCGCGGATGAGCCGCGAGGGCTCTTCGAGGAAAGCGTAGTTGTGCAGCACGCGGATGAGCTTGGCTTCCACGTCGGCCACGCCGTTCGCGGGATCGAGCAGCAGCCCGCGCGAGCCGGGATTCAGCGAGAGCGCCATGGCATTGACGGTGAAGTCGCGCCGGCGCAGGTCTTCGCTGATGGTCGCCTGATGCACCTCGGGCGGACGCCCGGGCTTGTCATACTTCTCCGTGCGCGTCATCACGATCTCGGCGCGCATGTTCCCGGGCAACAGCACGCCCATGGACTTCAGCTCTTCGTTGATCCAGTGGATCACCGCACCGGCCTTTTCCAGGTCCCTGACCATGCGCAGCGGATTCCCCTGGACGGCGAAGTCCAGGTCGCGGATGTTGTATCCGGAGATCATGTCGCGGATGCCGCCGCCGACGAGATACACGTTCATCTCGTGGGCGCGTGCCGCGTCCGTTACCAGGGCCACGCCCTTGTGCTGCTCGGGCGAGAGCCGCGATTCCATCATGTACAAGTAGTCGGCCATGCTTGGGTGGCGCGTCCGCGGGCAGACTTCTCGCCGCGAACGGCCGGGACTATCTCCTCACCTGCGGGGCCCGGTCAGGAACCCTTGTAAGTGGTTCTGCACAAACGACTTATAGGACGTGCAGGGGCCGCGACCAACACAAGAAGATAACATAGGTTGACGTTCTTGGCTACTTTTGCCGTTCGCCGTTGGCTTCTCGCCGAAAATGGCGCAGAATCGCCGTTCGCAGGAAACAGCAGATATTGGGGTGTAGCGGACCGAGCGCTATTACTTGGTTGTCATTCCGAGGAGCAAAGCGACGAGGAATCTGCTTTTTCTCCTTGGCGCCAGAGAGCAGATTCCTCGCCCGCTGCGGCGGGCTCGGAATGACAAGAGATGAACCATGGCTTCGACCCACAAGAAAGTCATCGTCCGCAAGCTCGACCGCGACGCCATCCCCGGCTACGTGTCCCCGGAGTTCGTCTCCGAAGGCAAGCTCGAGCTGCTGAACGTCTCCGGCAAGGTGGTGATGATCGAGCTGGCGGAGGTGAAGGGCGTTTACTTCGTCCGCGAGTTCAGCGAGACGGAGAGCTTCTCGCGCAAGACGTTTGCCACCCGCCCGCGCACGGAAGGCCTGTGGGTACGGCTCAAGTTCAAGGACAACGAGACCATCGAGGCGCTCATGCCCAACGAGCTCACGCAGATGCAGCCGGAGGGCTTCAGCGTCATCCCGCCGGACACGCGCGCCAACACGCAGCGCATCTTTGTTCCGCGGACCGCGCTCGAATCGCTGACCGTGCTGGCAGTGATCGGCGGCCCGGCCGCGCGCCGGAAGAAAGCCGCCGCAGCGCCGGCGGGGCAGGAAGAGCTGTTTGGGGAGTAGACCATGAACCGGACCCTGGGAATGTTTCTTACGCGGCCCTCGGCTTTCTTGTCGCAGTCGCAATCGTCCGCGGAATATTCATACCCTGGATGCTGTACAGAATGCTCGTCAACTCCGGGTTCCCGGCATGGCTTCAGGTATTGCTAGCACTCGCCCTAATCGGCGGCTTCGCATTCTTGTTAAACGGATGAGCCCTCGCCGCTGGTATCTCTGAACCCGGGCCTTTGTATCTGGCTTCTCTCGCCACATCCTCCATCCCTCCATTAGAATCGCTGGTTCGAATGAAGCTCTCCGCTATCGCCGCGCGGTTAGGAGCACGCCTCGACGGCGCTGACGCCGAGATCTCCGGCGTTGCCGGCATCGAAGCGGCCAAGCCCGGCCAGCTCACGTTCGTATCAAATCCCAAGTACGCGAGCGCCGCGAAGACCACGCAGGCCGCCGCCGTGATCGTGGCCGAAGACTTCCCCGCTCTCGCGAAGCCGACGCTGCGCACCAAGAACCCCTACCTCGCCTTCGCCAAAGCCATCGAGCTGTTTTACACGCCGCCGGAGTACGCGCCGGGCGTCCATCCGACTGCGGTCGTTGACGCGACCGCCAAGATTGGAAAGCACGCGCACATCGGCCCGTACGCCGTGGTCGAAGCGCACGCGGAGATCGGGGAGGGCGCCACGTTGCTCGCGCACGTTGTCATCTACCAGCGCGCCAGAATCGGCAAGAACTTCTTCGCGCACGCACACGCCGTCGTCCGGGAGCAGTGCGAGATCGGCGACAACGTGATCCTGCAGAACGGCGTCATCATCGGCGCCGATGGCTTTGGCTTTGCCAAGGACGATTCCGGCAAGTGGCACAAGATCGTTCAGTCCGGCCGGGTAGTCATCGCGTCCAACGTGGAAGTGCAGGCGAACGCCTGCATCGACCGCGCGTCCGTTGGAGAGACGCGCATCGCCGCGGGCGCGAAGGTGGACAACCTCGTCCAGGTCGGGCACGGGTCCTCCGTCGGCGAGAACACGCTGCTGTGCGCGCAGGTCGGCCTCGCCGGGTCCACCGAGGTCGGCAACAACGTGGTCCTCGCCGGACAGGTCGGCGTAGCGGGACACTGCAAGATCGGCGACGGCGTGGTCGCCACGGCGCAAAGCGGCATCCCCAACGACGTGGAGGCGGGCAAGGTGGTGAGCGGATATCCCGCCATCGACAACCGCCAGTGGCTGCGCGCGGTGGCAATCTTCAATAGACTTCCCGAGCTGGCGAAGCAGTGGCGCGGCAACAAGTCCGGCAAGAAGGACGGCGAGTGATGGCGGACGAGACCAAGAGCGGCGGCGGCGGGCTGAAGGTCATCCCCAAGCCGGAGAAACATCCAATCCGCGTCCTGCTGCTCGACGACCGCGAAGAGAACTTGCTGCTGCGCTCGACCATCATCCGCCAGCACGGCTACGAGGCCATCACCGCCACATCCATCGAGGAAGCCGAGGCCAAGCTCGCGGACATCGACATCGCCGTGCTCGACTACCACCTCGGCGCGGGCAAGTTCGGCACCGACGTGGCCGAGACGCTGCGCGAGAAGCGTCCGCAGGTGCCCATCATCATCCTGTCGGCGACGCTCGAGCGGAAGTTCGGCGGCATCGCCGACATGCACTTGCTCAAGGGTTATAGCTCGACCGACGATCTGATCGCGGCGCTGCGCAACTTCGAAGCCAAGAAGCGGGGCAAGCCTGTCGTCGTCGACGCGCGCGATTTCTACTACTCGCGCATCTCCATGTCCATGGGCGAGGACGTCGCGCTCGAGATCCTCGACGCCGAGGGCGACTGGCAGTACGTGAACGACCACTTCGCCACGCTCTTCGAGAAGAAGCGCCAGTGGTTCGTGGGCAAGAACCTGTTCGAGAGCTTCCCCGAACTGACTGACGAATGGCGCGAGATCGTGAAGACCGTCGCCGAGACGCGCGAGACCTACATCGACCGCGGCATGCGCGGCATTCCGCACTTGCCGAAGAAGAACCCGCGCTACGTGTGGAACGTGCTCGTCTTCCCGCTCAAGCTGCACGACGAGCGTCCGGGGGTGGTGGTGAGCGCGCGCGTCATCGAGAAGAAGTTCTGAAAAGACATTCTGAGAAGAAAGGGTTTTGAAGGCTTTCTCCGTGAGCACCTTCGTGCGAACTTCGTGTCCTTCGTGTGAAACCGAAAGGCGTGCCCACGAAGGCCACAAAGGATTCACGAAGGTCCTCACGGCGGTTCTTCTTCTGCTTCTGCTCTCCGGCTGTTCCTCGCCGCGTGTCTTCGTCCGCATGCGTAATATGGGGACGCAGCCCGTGCGCGAGGTCGAGCTGAACTACGGACACATGTTCGGCATCGGCGTGCTTCAGCCCGGCGAGATGCGCGAGCGCAACGTGAAGTTCTCCGATCCCGCCGACCTCTCCCTCCGCTACTACGACCAGGCCAACCACCTCATCACGTCCAAGGGGCCGCACGTGGATGCCGGCGTCTCCGGCGAGATCGAGGCGCGCATCGGCGATGGCGGCAAGGTCGAGTGGGTCACGAACATCAAAACCCATTAACCACGACGGGCACGAAGGGGAAAATCAAGTGCGGTTTCTCTTACCTTCGTGAACCTTAGTGTCCTTCGTGGTCATGCCTTTCTAGCGGCCCGGCGATGGCGTTCCGCACCGCCTCCATCAACTGGTCTTTGTCCTCGAAATCTTTGGGGTCGAGCGGCGCGTGAAAGATCACTCGCACCTCGCCCGGCAGCGCGTAGTTCTGTCCCGGGGGCATGAGCTCGTAACTGTTTAGGATGGTCATCGGCACCACCGGCACGCCGCTCTCCATCGCCAGATAGAACGGGCCCTTCTTGAACGGCAGCAGTTTCCCGCCGCGCGAGCGCGTCCCTTCGGGGAAGACGGTCATGTTGATGCCGGTGCGCATGACTTCGCTCGCCGCGCCCAGGCTGCGGATGGCAGCATCGCGGTTCGTGCGGTCGACTGGGACGAGCGAGCCCATGCGCATCGCTTTCCCCAAGATGGGCACCTTGAACAACTCGCGCTTGACCAGCACCGACGTACGCCGCGGGATCGCCGGCACGACCACGGGCGGGTCGATGTTTGAAACGTGGTTGCACATGTAGATGTACGTCCCTTGCGGATCGAGGCGCTCGAGCCCTTCCCGAACCACGCGGATGCCGGCGATGCGCACCGCGGCGCGCGCGCCGAACATGCCGCAGGCATAGAGGAAGTTGGCGTTCCCAACGAGCAGGCTCCACGGAAACGCGATGAGCGCTGCGAGCGGCAAGTAGAAGACGAGGAACAACAGCACGAGCGCGGTGCGGACGATGGCTACGAGCTTGCGCACCTATGGCTCCGCTTCGCCGCGCAGCCATGCGGCGCGCCGCGCGCGCTGTGCCGGCGTGACGCCGTCCACGTCGGAGAAGCTGAACTCATCCTGCGATTGCCCGCCGAGCGTGAGCTTGATCTCGCGCGAGCCTTTGCGTCCCACCGCGCGCAAGCGGATGGTATCGCCCACGCGCAGCTCGCTGAGCCGCTCGTCCAGGTCTTCGCTCAGCGTCTTGCCATTGACGGCGGCGATCTGGTCGCCCTGTTCCAGGCCCGAGCGCGCGGCCTCGCTGCCATCTTCGATAAGGACCACCACCGGCGGCTGGTCGAAATTCTTGACCGTCGTGAATCCGGTGTACGGGATGGTGACGCGCTTCCGGTTCAGCCGCAGTCCGACGGTGGCAAATAGCCGGTCATAAGGCAGCTCTTCTAAGCCGGCAACGTACGGCTCGAAGAACCACGCAAAGTCGCGATGCGTCACGGCCTCGGTCGCGTCGCGCACGCCTTGCGTGTCCGGGAACGGACGCCCCTGGTGCGCGTACTGGTCATTCATGAACTGGAAGACCTCGCGCAGGCTCTTGCGTCCGTTGGTTGCGTCGCGCACCGCGAGGTCGAGCAGCACGCCGAGGATCTCGCCCTTGTTGTAATAGGAGATGGAACGCTCGGGCAACCGGTACTGCGGATATTTATCGAACCACGTGTCTAGACTCGAATCCTCGGCGCTCTGCGTGAGGTGCGCGGGACGCAGCTGCAGCGTCCGTATCTCGCGCGCCAGGTTTTCGAGATAGCTGCGCTCGTCGAAGTATCCCGCGCGAGCGAGCATGTAGTCGCCCACTGTCGAGGTGAAGCCCTCGCTGAACCAGAGCGAGCGCGTGTACTGCTCCTTGGTGTAATCAATGGGCTCGAGTGACGCCGGACGCAGCCGCTTCACGTTCCACAGGTGGAAGAACTCGTGCGCCGTGACGCCCGGCAGCGCGAGTGGGTCGTCATTCAGTCGCTCGGCGTTCACGTCGATGGCGGTGGCGTAAGCGTGCTCCATGCCGCCCGAACCCGGGCCGCGCGGAAAGTGGTAGAGGAACATGTATTCGGTGAAAGGACGCTCGTTCATCCACGCGATTTCCGAGCGCGTGAGCTTCTTCGCCATCGCCACGATCTGGTCCATCTTGTAGTCGGCGGGATCGGCGTCGACCACGACGCGATAATGCGCGCCGTCCTGATCGAAGTCGGCCTCGGCGAAGGTACCGATGTCCACCGGACCATCGACCAGCCGGTCGTACGTGCGCGCGGTGAAGGTGTGCTGCCCGTTGCGGACGTTGAGCACGAGCAGGGGCGTAGCGATCTTCCACCCGGAGGGCAGGTCGGTGAAGGTGACCGTCATCGGCGACTCGTGCGCATCCACCGGATACATCAGCAGCTGAGCGAGGTTGAAGAACGCATGCTGTGTGTTCGCCTGCAGCCCGTAGGGGCCAGGCGTATCGGCATAGACGAGGTAGTCGACGATGGCGCCGGACTCCGCACCGGAGATGCGCCACGTCGTCTTGTCGAGTTTGCGGACGCTGAGCGCGCGGCCGGCGGTGTCCGTTGCGTGGACGTAACGCACGTACTGTGCGAAATCGCGGATCTGGTAGAGCGCGTTCCAGACCGGCAACTGGATGTCGCGCTCGGACGAAGTGCCGGCCAGTTGCATCCGGACGTGCAGCAGATGGCGACCGGTCTCGCGCAGCGACACGCTGTAATCCACCGGCACGGCGGGCACCGCGCGCGCGGCCAGCGATGCGAGCAGGAGTAAGAAGACGAGGGCAGACGGCCGCTTCATCCGGCGCAGAGTTTTTTGGCGGCTCAAGCTTTGCTCGCGACCTCGTGCAGGGTTCTCAGGCGCTGCGGCAGTTTCTCATAGATGCCGCCGAATCCGCCGTTCGACAGGATCACCACCACTTCCCCGGGACGCAACTGCGGCGCGACCTTCTCCACGATGGCGTCGGCGTCCGCGAATTCTGACGCTGGCCGCCCCGCTTTCTTCAGTCCGCGGATAAGCGCGGACGTCTCCAGGCGCTGGCCCTCGGGGATCGCTTCCGGCTTAAACACGCTGGCGATGGCAACCGCGTCGGCGAGGGCGAGGCTCTTCACCAGTTCGTCCTCGAAGATCTTCCGGCGCAGCGTGTTCGAGCGCGGCTCGAAGATGGCCCATATCCGCGCCTTCGGCCATCGCGTTCGCACGGCCTTGAGCGTTCCCGCGATAGCGGTGGGATGGTGCGCGAAGTCGTCGATGATGGTGATGCCCGCCACCTCGGCCTTCACTTCCAACCGCCGCTTCACGCTCTTGAAGGTCTTCAGCGCTTCCGCGATCTTCGTTGGTGCGATCTCGTAGTGCGACGCCAGCGCCGCGGCCGCAGTGGCGTTGAGCACGTTGTACTCGCCCGCGAGCTCGAACTCGAGCTCTGCCCACGGCTTCCCTTCCTTGTGCACCCGCCAGGTCGTGTGCTCCGGCCCGTACCTCACGCCTGCGATGCGCCAGTGCGAATCCTTCTCGAAGCCGTAGCGCTCGACCGCACAGAAGGCCTTGGTAAGGCACTCCTCGACGTTGGCGTCGTTGTCCTGCGCCACGATGGTCCCCTTGCGCGGCACCAGGTTCACCAATCGCTTGAACGCCAGTTTCACCGCGTCGAGGTCGGCGTAGATGTCCGCATGGTCGAACTCCACGCTCGTCAGGATGGCCGACTGCGGCAGGTAGTGCAGGAACTTCGGCCCCTTGTCGAAGAAGGCGGTGTCGTACTCGTCGCCTTCGATGATGAAGTGGCGCCCTTGCTTCACGGCAAAACTGGAGCCAAAATTCTCCGCAATCCCACCGATCAGAAATGACGGGTTCTTGTTCGCGGTCTGGAATATCCAAGCGAGCATCGACGTGGTGGTCGTCTTGCCATGCGTGCCGGCCACGACCACCGATTCACGCGTGCGGAGGAACTGCTCCTGTACCACCTGCGGCAACGAGCGGAGGACGATGCGTTCGTCGAGGACGTATTCAAGTTCCGGATTACCGCGCGATATCGCGTTGCCCACCACGACCATGTCCGGACGCGGCTTCAGGTTCGCTTCGCTGTAAGGCTGCGAGACGGGGATGTTGAGACTGGCGAGCAAGTCGGACATCGGCGGGTAAACCGCTGCGTCCGATCCAGTCACCTTGAAGCCGCGCTGCTTCAGCATGCCGGCGAGCGAAGCCATTGCGGTGCCGCAGATGCCGATGAGGTGGACGTGCTGCTGTGATGCGTCGCCGGCGCGCATGCTACGAGCGTCCTCGCGCCGTGGGCTTTTCCGCCGAGCGCGGCGCAGTCGCGGACTCGAGCACCGTCAGCTTCACGTTCTGGTTTGCGGCGAGACGCGCGCGCACGCCGATGGGCAACGTGATGTTTTCGCCCGTGACGTGCCCGGACTTCAGCCCGGTCGCGACGGGAACGCCAAGCTCCCCGACCACGCGCAAGATGACTTCGTCGAGCGTGTACTTCTGGTCCGGGTGCTGCTTGCAGTCGAGCATCTCGCCCAGCACGATGCCGCGCACGCCTTCGAACTTACCCGCCAGACGCAAGTGCATCAGCATGCGGTCGATCTGGTAGGGTTTGGTGGCCACGTCCTCCATGAAGAGGATGGTGCCGCTCGTCTCGATCTCATACGGCGTGCCGAGCGACGCAACCAGCATCGAGAGACATCCACCGTAGAGCACGCCTTCGGCACTTCCCTCGACGAGCGTGCGGACGTCGCTGCTCGCGATCTCCCACTCCGCCTTCCCGCTGACCGCCGCCTGCCACGAAGCAAGCTCGACGCCGCTTCCCGGCTGACCGGCAAAATCTTTTGTCACCATCGGACCGTGCAAGGTCACGAAGCCGCCGGCGTCGGTGAAGTAAGTGAGCAGCGTGGTGATGTCGCTGCACCCGCAGAAGATCTTCGGATGCACGGCGATCTTCTTCAGGTCCAGCGCCCCCAGTAAAGTATTCGCGCCATAGCCGCCGCGGGCACAGAGGATGGCGCGCACTTCCTCGCGCCCGAACATCTCTTCCAGCTCGCGCGCGCGCCGCTCGACCGATCCGGCAAAGAAGATGTCCTGGTCGAGGATGGACGGCAGGTAGAACGGGCGGTATCCCATGCGCTCTAGGCCGCGTACGCCGGCCTCGAGCATCGCGGGTTGCAGATTCGACGCCGGCGCAACGATGCCAACGGTGTCGCCGGGCAGGAGCGCGGGAGGTTTGCGGCGGGTTGGCGCGGGAGAAGGCATCAGGCGACCGTCCCCGCAATCTTAAATGAAAAACTCGCCGCGGCAGATGAGCTGTGCCGGCCCGTTGAGGAAGACCGATTGGCCGTCCCAGCGAACGGTCTGCACTCCGCCCGGCGCGATGACCTTCACCGGCGATGCCGCCTTCTTCGCATGGATGGAAGCTACCGCAGCCGCGCAGGAGCCTGTCCCGGAAGACTGGGTCTCGCCCGCACCGCGCTCGAAGATGCGCATCTCGATGGCGTCCGATTTGCTGGCACGTACGAGCTCAACGTTAATGCCGTACTTGAAGTCGTGGTGCTTCCCGATCTCGGCCGCTTCGGCCTGCCACCCGGGCGAGAACTCGGGCACGAAAACAACAAAATGCGGGTTCCCCATCGACACGGGGACTCCGCGCACCTCACCGAACGCGAGCTTGATGGCAAACTCATCGCCCACTTGCGGCTCGCCCATGTCCGTCTCGAACCAATACACATTCGCGTCGTGGGCGGTTAGCCTGCACGTCTTAACGCCCGCGCCGGTGCGGACCGTCAGTGTCTCGCCACCGCGCTCATCCACCCAATGTGCCGCCACGCAGCGCGTTCCGTTGCCGCTGATCTCTGCCTCGGAGCCGTCCGCATTGAACAACCGTGCGCGGACGCTGGCTTCTTTGTCCGGCAGCAGCCACTCCACGCCGTCTGCGCCCACGCCGTTGTGGCGGTCACAGATCCTTTTGGCAAACGCAACGAGGTCCGGCGGCATGTGCATGCCTTCGATGAGCAGGAAGTCGTTGCCGCAAGCGCTGGCTTTGACGAACGGGATCGCCGGCATCGGTTACTCGACCAGTTCGGGGGTGGAGGAATGTACTTCTTGCGCGCTCGCCAGGTGCCGGAAGCGGTCAAACAGGTCATGCTGCTCGCGTCGCGTCGCTTCCACGGTGAACTGCAGGCGAGCCGTGCCACTCTCCTGCCGCGCGATCTGCACGCTGCGCATCGCGTGGCCCTCGTCCCTGAGCACCTGGTTCACGTCAGCGATCAGGGCGTCGGCCTGGGCGGACACTACGTCGTAATGCACGACGAGCGGTTTCAGGTTGAACCGGGTCTCGAACCAGAGCAGCGAGTTGAGTGCGATACCGACGATGATGGTCGCGAGCACAGCGGTGACGTAAAGCCCGCCGCCGACCGCCATGCCGATCGAAGCGACCACGAAGAGCGTGGCCGCGGTCGTGAGCCCGGTCACGCTCCCGCGCGAATGCAGGATGGAGCCCGCGCCGATGAAACCGATGCCGGGGATGATCTGGGCCGCGATGCGCGTGTGGTCTCCGCCGTATGCGCCCGCGAGCCGGTCGGAGAGCAGCGTGAACATCGCCGCGCCCACGCAGATGAACAGATTGGTACGCAGCCCGGCAGGCTTGTGCTTGAGCTCGCGCTCGAGCCCAATGGCGCCGCCGAGCACGGCCGCAAGCACGAGACGCGTGAGCGTCGGCACGAGAAAAGCCCAGTCCGGCCACAGTAGCTGCATGAGCGAGTGCATAACGGCTGGATTCTACACGCTCAACGCGCCGGAGCAGCCCGCGTCACTTGTTTACCGCGTAGATAGTGGCGGGAGCCTGGCCTTCGCTGTGGATGACGAGCAGCGGACGCAGGTCGTTGCGGTGCGCGGCCGCCGATTGCGCGACGGGGTCGCCGGCGAATGCGACGACGAAGTCCACATACTGCTTCGGGTCGGCGAGCGCGCGCTCCCACAGTCCGTTGGGCATCTCGCTGTGCGCGTGCGTGCTCTCGTTGATGGTGCGGCGCAGCGGGATACCGGCGCGCTGGAGCCCGCCGCCGTGCTCCGACATGTTGATGAGGATGCGCGAATCGGGCGGTAGCTGGCGCAACGCGTCGGCAAGCCGCGCCTCCAGCGGGATGCGCGCCTTCGAAACCGCGCGCGCTTCGCGCAGCGTGATGGGCGTGACGCGCCATGCGGTCTGGTACGTCGCGGCGGTCACGAGCAGCAGGGCCGCGGCCACTGCATTGCGGGCCCACGCCATTTCTTGCGTAGCTTGCAGTCCGCGCACGATTACGTCGGCAGCCCTCACCGCCAACCCCACTCCCAACGCGATTCCCGGCAGCAACTGCAATCCAAAGCGGTCGTTGTAATACGAGTACGGCCACCACATCGGCATGAAGATGGGCACGTCGCCGTACGCGAGCGAGAGCGTATAGAACGGCCACGAGAGCCACAGCATCAGCGCCGGCCACAAGCGCCGGTTCAACATGACCGCCAACAGCGTGCCGAAGAGCGCAGTGAGGAACACCACGTGGTGCCAGGGCGCCTCACCGAGGTTCATCTCCGCGCATTTGCGGAAGAACGTTGCGGCAACAGCAAGTGAATGCTGGCCCGGATACGTCGCGTTCGGCATCGCGGTGCGCGCGGCAATGGCCTTGGCGGAGTACGGTCCGAGTGCGAAATCGAAGGGGTGCCCGGAAAGCAGCCAGTTCCACGCCAACCATCCGCTCGGTGCAGCCGCGGCGATGAGTGCCAGGTTCCGTGCGCCGCGCCACAGCGGAGTGCGCGCCCGCGTCAGGAAGCTCCAGCCGTGCCGGGCGATCAACACCGCGAATGCAACCAGCACGAAGATGAGCCCGGAGAACCATCCGTCGTAGCGTGTGAGCGCCATGCCGGCGATGCACCATCCGCAGCGCGTGAGCGAACGCGCCGCGCTGGCGTCGTCGTTATGTTCGTCGCGGCGCGATGCTTCCTCGAACTCGATGAAGAGCACCGCGATCCAGATAAAGAGCGCGATGCACAGCGGCTCCGTCATCGCGGTGGACTGCATGTAGAGCATGCTTGGGTTCGCCGCGAACACCAGGAACGCCACCCACGCGGCCGCGCGCGACTGCGTCAAGCGCAGCGTGAGCCGGAAGATGCCGGCGCAGGCGAAGACGTACGCGAACATGGAGTAGACCGAGCCGCCGATACCGGACTGCCACCAATCCAGCGGGACGATGAACGGCAGGATAAGCATGTGCGGCAGCGGCAGCCACACCGTCCCGAAGCCAAAGATGCTCGGTGTCATGGAGTCGAAGACGCGGCGCGCAATGTTGATGTGCGCCACCGAATCGCCGTAGAGCAGGATCTGGCCGCGGGTGAAGTAGTAAAGGAACGCGCAGATGGAGGCGAACCCGGCGAGCAGGACGACCAGGACGGTGTCCTGTCTCTGCCTCGGGACTGCGTCAGCCGCTCGGACCGGCATTCTCACCTCGGCCACTGTGGACCGTGCACGTCCACTATTCCAGGTGCGTGAGTTCGCGGAACAACTCGAAGCGCGCCTCGATCTCCTCGCGCGTGAGCGATTGCAGCCGCTCGGTGCCGAAGCGCTCCACCGCGAACGAGCCCATCACGCCGCCGTAGAACATCGCCCGCTTCAGGACTTCGCGATCTAGTTTGCCTTGCGAAGCGATGTATCCCATGAAGCCGCCGGCAAAACTGTCGCCCGCACCGGTCGGATCGCGCACTTCATCGAGTGGCAGCGCGGGCGCGCGGAACGGATGCTTGTTGTCGGCAAAGAAGATGGTCGCGCCATACTCGCCGTG
This sequence comes from Candidatus Korobacter versatilis, assembly GCA_016185395.1. Taxonomy (GTDB): domain Bacteria; phylum Acidobacteriota; class Terriglobia; order Terriglobales; family Acidobacteriaceae; genus JACPNR01. Next base: position 96,041 of record JACPNR010000010.1, on the reverse strand, counting down.
CTTGATCACCACGGCCTTCGGACCCATGGCGCGGATCTTGTGCGCCGCGCGCGGCAGGCTGTTGTCTTCGGCCAGCATCTTCGCTTCGCCATCGTTGACGAGCAGGATGTCCACGAGCTTGAGCGTCTCCTGCAGCTCTCGCCGCTTCCCGCCGATCCAGAAATTCATCGTGTCGCCGCCGGTGAGCTGGACGCCAGGCATGCTGCTTCGCACCTGCGCCTGCAACACCGGATCGATGTTCGCGAGGAACAGGAAACCGGAATCGGCAAATTCGGCCGGCACCTGCGGCTTGAAGTCTTCGAAGACGTTCAGCTCGGTCAGGTGCGTCTTGGCTTCGTTGAGGTTGTCGCCATACTCGCCCGCCCAGTGGAACGTTTTCCCTTTGGCGCGCTGGATGCCGCGGGTGTCCACGCCCCGGTCCGTCATCACCGCTTCGTGCGCGCCGGTGAAATCCTCGCCAACCACGGCGATCACGCGGACATCGGTGAAATAACTCGCGGCCAGGGAAAAATATGTCGCGGAGCCGCCGAGGATGCGCTCCTGCTTGCCGTGTGGTGTCTTGATGGTGTCGAAGGCCACGGAGCCAACGACGAGCAAGGGCGACTCGGGCTCCGGCATCCTTACGCTCCCGCCTTTTCGCCCACGTACTTGCCGATCAGCAGATGCAGCCGCTGCTTCACTTCCGCGGGGATCTTCGCCTTGTCGGTGAGAATAGCGTTGGCCAGCGCAGCGCCGCACTTGCACGAGCGCTGCTTCGGCATCGCAGCCACGGCGTGCTTCACCAGCGCGCAGGCGTTCTCCGCGTTCTTAAGCAGGTTGGCGACGATCTGGTCCACCGTCACCGACTCGTGCGAATCGTGCCAGCAATCGTAATCGGTCACCATCGCGACGGTGGAGTAGCAAAGCTCCGCTTCGCGCGCCAGCTTGGCCTCCTGCAGGTTCGTCATGCCGATGACGTCCGCTCCCCACGAGCGATACAGGTTCGACTCGGCGCGCGTGGAGAACTGGGGGCCTTCCATGCACACATACGTCCCGCCCAACTTCGCCTTGACGTTCGCCTTCTGCCCGGCCGCCTGCGCGATCTTCGAGATCTCCGCGCAAGTGGGGTCCGCGAACGCCACGTGGACTACCACGCCTTCGCCGAAGAACGTGTCCGTGCGATGCCGCGTGCGGTCGATGAATTGGTCCGGAATCACAAACTCGAGCGGCTTGTGCTCTTCCTTGAGCGAGCCCACGGCGGAGATCGAGAGGATGCGGTCCACGCCCAGCGACTTGAAGCCGTAGATGTTGGCCCGGTAGTTCAGCTCACTCGGCATGAAGCGGTGGCCGCGCCCGTGGCGCGACAGGAACGCGACGCGCCGGCCCTCGAGTGTGCCCAGGTGGTACGCGTCGGAGGGCTTTCCCCACGGCGTGACCACCGTCTTCTCCACCAGGCTGGTCAATCCCGGCATCTGGTAGAGGCCGCTACCGCCGATGATGCCGATCTCTGCTTCGCGCATAGTGACTCCGCGTTCTTGCGTGCAAGTGCGAACGCGGAATTATACAAGGCAGCCCACAGGGGACAGTGAACAGTCCACGGTGGCCGAGGCATGCCAGCTTTTACTGTGGACTGTGGACCGCGGACGGCGGACGAGCACCCAGGGCTGCTGCCGCCTGCAGCTTCCCTGTCGTCTCGTCGTCGAAGGTCTCGAGCGCGATGACAAGGTCGCCTTGTTGCTGGATGATGACCAGGCCTTCGTCGGTGCGGAAGCGCTCGCCACCGGCGCACTCGAAGCAGCGCGTGCGGGCGCGGTCACTCTTCTCCGGCTGCGCGCTCTCGTCGGACAGGTTCTGCGCGAACCTGTACTTCACCAGCAGCAGGCTCGCATAGCGCTGCGCGAACTGCGTGGCCGCTTCCGGCGAATCCCAGCGCGTTTCGATGAGCATCGCCAGGCATGCGACTCGTTGTGCTTCGAGCACCTTCGCGTCGCTGCGCTTGGCGGCACAGTCGGTCTTCCCCGCCAGGCCGCTCGTGCGCTCCGCCGCGTAGTACGCGCCACCACGCCACCGCGGAGAAAGTTTGTCCGCGGCCTTCTCGCCGGCAAACTGTTTCAGCAGCCCGTGGACGTCGAACTCGCCCACGTTCCCCACGTCATACGGCTCGTACTCCTTGCCCAGCAGCTTGTGCATGTCGGGAAGAACGAGCGGTCCGAGGCGCTCGTCCATCGCGTAGGCTTTCGGTTCCATCACTTCGCGCGTGTTGCGCGGAGGCTTGCCGAGCACGCCGGCGAAGGCGAGCTGCCGTCCGCCGCGGTGCAGCATGGCCTCCACGAAGTCCATGCCGTAGGTGTAAGGAAACATCAGCGAGTCGCGCAGGTAGAGCGGCGCTTTCGCCATCAGCGGATACTCGTCGTTCTGCCGCTGCGCGTTCATCTTGATCATCTCCCCGATCATGGGCGAATCGGCGACGGTGTGCCCGCTCGGCGCGAGGATGTAATCAATGAGCACCACCATCGCCTGTCCTTCGATGATGGCCTGCCGCGCCGTGCCCGGCTCGTCTACGTGGACCTCGATCTCCTCGTGCGCCTTCAGCGATTTCGACTGGTCCTCTTGCTTGATGCCCTTGCGGAGGAATTTTTCGAGATCGTAGTTCTGGTCCTGCAGCGCGTGCGTCAGTTCGTGGGCGAGCACCGGCTTCTGCGAGTCGGCGTCGATCCAGTCGAGCAGGTAGACGGTTTTGGTCTTGGAGTCGTAGTAGCCGGCCACCTGCTCTTCGAGCAGGTCGGAGAGATACGCTTCGAGATCGAAATCGCGCGGCAACAGGCCGATCTTCTTGAGCACGATACCGGTGCGCGCCAGCTTCTTGGTGTCTTCGTCGTCCTTGCTCTTGCTGGCGACGTACTTGCGCACCTGCTCGCGGCTGGCCAGCTCCCGCTTTACCGGATGCTTGATCTCGAGGCCGGTGTCCTTCGAGACGAACTTCAGGATCTCGTCGACCTCCGCGAAGAGCGCCTTGGCTTCTTTCTCGGATATCTTGTGCTCGTTCTTCTTCTTTTTGCCGGGCGCCTGCGGCGGTGCGGGGTTCGCACCCGGCGTGTCCACCGCGGGGGGAGGCGCGGGCTGCTGCTGCGGGAATGCCGCCGGCGGGACGTAGAGAAGGACAGCGAGAAGCGTGACCCAGCGAAGCTTGCGCATAAGGGACATTGGACGGTTAGACGGTCCTCTCCATGATCAGAACGCAGCAGTTGCTACCCTTTGCGACAAAAGAAAGCGGGCGTTGCCGCCCGCCTTCCGTGCCGCCACTTCGAACTATTTCAGCAGGAACTCCTTCATGAACATGACCGTCGAATAGAACAGGTAGTCGGCATTCTTTTTCTTGGCGAAGCCGTGGCCTTCGTCGCTGGCCATGAGGAACCACACCGGCGTCCCGCTGGAGCGGATCTTCTGCACCATCTGCATGGCTTCGGTGCGCGGCACGCGCGGGTCGTTGAAGCCCTGCACCACGAAGGTGGGCTTCTTGATCTTGTCCGCGTTGTTCACCGCCGCGATCCGCTCCATGAAGGCGCGCATCTTCGGGTCGCGCTCGTCGCCATACTCCACGCGCCGCAGGTCGCGGCGGTATCCAGAAGTGTTCTCGAGGAACGTCACCAGGTTTGAAATGCCGACGATGTCCACCGAGCAGCAGATCTTGTCGCTGTAGTGCGTGGAGACCTGCAGCGACATGAACCCGCCATAGCTGCCGCCGATGATGAACACGCGCTCGCTATCGAGGTCAGGACGCGTCTTGATGTAGTCAAGCAGCGCGCCGATGTCCCAGTAGCTCTTCTCGCGGTTGAAGCCGTTGTCCATCGCGAGAAACGTCTTGCCATATCCGCTCGAGCCCCGCACGTTGGGATAAAGGATGGCGACGCCAAGCTCCTTCAGGTAGTAGTTGCTGCGGCCGAGGAAGCCGGGCGTGCTCTGCCCTTCCGGCCCGCCGTGGATGTTGATCATCACCGGGCGCTTCCCCGTGAACTTCGCCGCCGGCTTGTAGAGGAAGCCGGATATCTCCATGCCGTCGAAGCTCTTCCACTTCATCAGCTCCGGTTCCTGCAAGTCGGTGGTCAGCACGCCACCAGTCTCGCTCGTGGTCCAGCGGTCCACTTTCCCAGTGCGCACGTTGAGCGAATAGACATCGTTCGGAGACTGCGCGCTGTCCATGTCGAACGCGAGGTCCACGTTGTTCTCGTGCCACGTTGCCGAACCAATGGTCCCGGAAGGCAGCGGCGGCACTGCCTTCTCTTTTCCGCTCGCCACGTCCAGCAGGTGCAGCTTGCCGATACCGTTCTCGTTGGTAACAAAAGCAATCGTCTTGCCGTCGCGACTCAGGTCGAACGACTGCGCGTCCCAAGGGATGCGCGACGTCAGATAAGTGTGCTTCTTCGTCGCGAGGTCCACGTACGCCAGGCGCTGGAACTCGCCCTCCTTGTCGGTGGTGACGTACAGGCCCTTGCCGTCCTTCGAGAAGATCGCACCGCCGTAGTAGATCTTCTCCGCAGCCTTCGGCGTGACCATCTCCTTCTGCCCGGTCGCCGCATCCACCAGCCAGATGTAACTCTCGTTGGCGGAGATCTCTTCCAGCACCGCGATCTTCTTGTCGTCCTCCGACCAGTCGAGCGCGCCCCATCCGCCGCCCTTGAGCTCTGCGAGCATGCGGTCCGACTTCGGGTCCTTGGGATCGATGACGTAGAGGTCCACATCGTCGTTATTGCGCCGCGTAGAACCGTAGACGGCGCGGTTGCCATCGGTAGAGAACTGGAATCCGGTGTTGCGCGATTTGCCATCGCTCAGCAACGTTACGTTGCCGGTCGCCACGTCGTAGCGATAGAACTGGAAGAACTCGTCGCCACTCTTGTCCTTGGAGAACACGAAGTAGCTCCCGCGCCGTGGCTCGTAAGTGCCCCCGCCAACGCGGTCCGGATAAAAGGTGAGCTGCGCGCGCGCGCCGCCCGGCGTGGCCACGCGATGCACCTGCGGAACGTCGGCAAAGCGCGTGCCGATGAGCAGCTCGCGCTTCGTCGGATGCCAGCTGCGGAAGCCCGCCGTGCGGTACTCGGTATAGCGCGCCACGTCTTCCACAACGCTCATCGGGATGGGCGGCACGTTCTCGACCACCAGGTTGTCGTAGGGCTTGAGCGTCGCCGCCGCCTGCGGCTGCGCGGTGGGCGCGGCCGTCTGCGAAAAAGCGGGCGCGCACAACGCCAGCAGCAGGACTCCAAGCAGAAGTTTCGTCGTCTTCATCGGCATCCTCTTCGCATTTCAAAATGAATTCTTAGTCGCGCGCGACCTGCTCGGCGATGAACGCCGCGCTGGCTTTCGTGCCCAGCGCTCCGCCCACGTCTGCAGTCGTCTTCTTCTGCCGCACCGCTTCCAGGATGGCGCGGTCAATCTTCTCTGACTCTTTGGCCAGGCCGAGGTGAGCGAGCATCATGGCGGCCGTCGCGATGGCGCCGATGGGGTTCGCCTGGTCCTTGCCCGCCAGCGGCGGCGCCGACCCGTGCACCGGCTCGAACATCGACGTCTTCCCCGGGTGCACGTTCGCGCTCGCCGCCATCCCCAGTCCGCCCTGGAGCGCCGCTCCCAGGTCGGTGATGATGTCGCCGAACATGTTGTTGGTCACGATCACGTCGAACTGCTTCGGGTCGCGTACCATCTGCATGCAGAGCGCGTCCACGTACATGTGCGAGGCGGTGACCTGCGGGAACTCCGCCGCGACCGATTTGAACACCCGCTGCCACAGGCCATGCGCGATGGTCATCACGTTCGACTTGTCCGTCATCAGGACTTTCTTGCGTCCGTGTCGGACCGCCAGTTCAAACGCGTAGCGGACCACGCGCTCCACGCCCTTGCGCGTGTTCACGTCTTCCTGGATGGCCATCTCCTGCGGCGTTCCCTCACCGGTGTGGCTGCCGCGATCGACGTACAGGCCTTCGGTGTTTTCGCGCACGATGACGAAATCGATCTCCCCCGCCTTGGCGTGCTTCAGCGGGTTGAGCGATTCATCCAGACACTTCACCGGACGCACGTTCGCATAGAGGTCCATCTTGAAGCGCATACCCAGCAGGATCTCTTTCGCGTGGACGTTCGATGGCACGCGCGGATCGCCGAGGGCCCCCACAAAGACGGCAGCGAAATCCCTCTCCAGCGTGCGGAAGCCGGATTCATCCGCATAGCCCGGCAGCGTGGTGCCGTCTTTCAGATAGCGGTCCGCGCCCCAGTCGAACTCCGTGAACGCGAGCGGCGCGTCCGAAGCGCGCAGCACCTCCAGCGCGGCGGCGATCACTTCCTTGCCGATACCGTCGCCGGGCACGACCGCGATGCGCTTCTTGCCTTGCTCCGCCGCTCTCCCCACTAGCTCTTCGCCCGCTTGTAGTCGAACTTCGCCGTCGTGAGCTTGCCGTTGTTCTCAGACGTCCACTCTTCCACGTGATGGTCGGCGTCCACGATGGTGATGACCAGCTTGTTCATGTGCTCGCCGCCCACGTTGGTTCCATCCACGAAATCGAAGACAAGCACGTTCGGGTCCGCCAATGCAGTCAGCTTCATCCGCGGCTGGTTCTGCCCGGCGCAGTAATGCGTGGCCATGAGCTGCTTGCCGCCATCCGGGTGGAACATCGTGATCATCTCGCCGGCGCTGCCTTCGTCCATGCTCAGCATGATGGCCGAGCCGCCGGAGACGACCTTGAAGCTCGCCTTACCGGTGAAACTGCCCTCCGGGCCGACATACGTTCCGTTCCATGGTCCGGCGAGCGTCGCGAGGCGTTCGAACGCGGCGTTCGGGATCGGCTTGGGATGCATCTCTTGTGCCGTGAGCGAGGCCGCGGCGGCGAGGCAGAGCGTGACGACGAAAAGACGAGAAGCTCTCATGCTTCCTCCGGAGTCTTGTGAGACTGGCGTTCGGTGACTGGCGATGATAGCCCGTCCGCCGCGCCCGGCCAAGCCACACCGCACAGCTATAATCAACGGTTGGGAACACCGCACCGGCCATGCAGACACCACTCCATCCCGCGCTCGTTGCCGCCGGCGCCCGCTTGGGCGAGTTCGGCGGTACGGAAACGGCTGCGTCCTTCGGCGGTGTGGCGAAAGAGTTCGCCGCGCTGCGCTCAGGCGGCGGCGTCTACGATCTGGGACGCCGCGCGCAGCTCGTCGTCAGCGGCAACGACCGCGTCCGCTGGATGAACGGCATGGTCACGAACAACATCCGCGATCTGCAAGTCGGCCGCGGCACCTACAACTTCCTGCTCAATGCCCAGGGACACATCCTCGCCGACATGTACATCTACAACCGCGGCGAAGCGCTGATGGTCGACACCGACGTCTCCCAGTCCCACACGGTGCTGCAGTTGTTCGACAAGTACATCATCATGGACGAGGTCGAGGTCTCAGACGCGAGCGGCAAGCTGACCGCGATCGGCCTTGCTGGACCCGAAGCAGCCGGCCTCCTGAAGCAACTCGAGCTCAACATCCCCGCTGAGCCGCTCGCGACCGCCGACACAGATTGGCAAGGCGTGGGCACGACCGTCATCCGCAAAGACACGCCCAACAGTTTCGAGGTCTGGCTCGCACCGGCGAACGCCGAGGCACTTTGGAACTCCCTCGTCGCTGCCGGCGCCACTCCGGTCGGCTACGAAGCGCTTGAACTAGCACGGGTCGCCGATGGCATTCCCCGCTTCGGTGTGGACATCCGCGAAAAAGACCTGCCGCAAGAGACCGCGCAGGAGCGCGCGCTGAACTTCAACAAGGGCTGCTATCTCGGACAGGAGATCGTGGAGCGCATTCACGCGCGCGGCGCCGTCCATCGCTCGCTCGCGGGGTTCGAGTTCACCGAAGGCGCGCCCCAACCAGGCGCGAAAATCACCGCGGCAGGCAAGGACGTGGGCCTGCTCACCAGCGTGGCGCAGTTGCCCAACGGCAACCACTGCACGCTCGCGCTCGGATACATCCGGCGCGAAGCGGGCAAGCCCGGCAGCGAGGTCGAAGCGGAGGGCGCGCAGGCGCGCGTGAGCAGCCTTCCGTTTGCACAAGATCGAACGCATCGATAATGGAGAACCATGGCTAAGGAAAAGCAATCCGACTTCGTCGTCAGCGATCGCCGCAAGTTCACCGCCGAGGGCGACATCCGTCCTGACGCGCCACCGGAGCGGGAAGAACCCGCGCCCGCAGCGGCGCCGCCGCCATCCGAGAATGCCTCCGCTCGTCTCGTGCCGTCCGCGGCAGAAGCAGCGGCTGCAACGCCGGGAGCGTCCGGCGAACACGCCGAAAATCCCGACATGCCTCCGCCGCCGACGGACGAAGAGGCCGCGACGCAAAAGTCGGCCTACGAAGAGTCCAATCGCAAGCTCGACGCGCAGCTCAAGGAAAAGCTGGGCGGGCGCGAGATGGGCAACTTCGAGATGACGTTCGAGCGCTTCACCGCGTCGCTCTACATGACGGCGCTGTTGCAACTCGGCATGGCCGCGCCCGAAGGGCAGCAGCCGCGCGTGGACATCATGGGCGCGCGCCAGACCATCGACACCATCGCGCTGCTCCAGGAAAAGACGAAAGGCAATCTCACCGACGCGGAGAAGAACATGCTGCAGCAGGCGCTCTACGAGCTGCGCATGGCGTGGCTCGAGGTGATGAACGCCATCAACAATCCGCCGTCGGTGCAGATACCGAGCAGCGGCCCCGGCATCCCCAGCGGCCCCGGACCCACGCGCATTAAATGAAAGCGACTCTCACCGTGCTCGGCAGCGGCACCTCGATGGGTGTGCCCACCATCGGCTGCGACTGCGCCGTCTGCCGTTCCGACGACGCGCGCGATCGCCGGCTGCGTCCCTCCGTGCTGCTCGAATTTGCCGACCGGCACGTGCTCATCGACACCACGCCCGACTTCCGCGAGCAAGCCATCCGCGCCGGCATCCGCAAGCTCGACGCTGTGCTCTACACCCACGGCCACGCCGACCACATCCTCGGGCTCGACGACCTGCGCCCGCTCAGCTTTCGTCATCCCGGCCGCCTGCCGCTCTATGCCGACGCGCACGCCGCGCGCTCCCTGCGCGAGACCTTCGGCTATATCTTCGACGAGGCGAACACCTACGCGAGCAAGGCGCAGGTCGTGCTCAACCATATCGACGATGCGTTCGATCTCTTCGGCGCGCGCATCGAGCCGGTCCGCGTGATGCACGGTGACGACGAGATCCACGGCTTCCGCTTCGGCAACGCCGCCTACCTCACCGACTTCAGCGACATCCCCGCCGCGAGCAAGCCGCAGCTCCGCGGACTCGACATCCTGTTCCTCGACGCGCTCCGCCACAAGCCGCACCCCACACACTCGACGGTCGAGAATTCGCTGAAGCTGGTGGAAGAGCTGGCGCCGAAGCGCGCCTTCTTCACGCACATCTCGCACGACCTGCCGCACGAAGAGACGAACGCCGGGCTGCCGCCGCACGTCCGCCTGGCCCACGACGGCCTGAAGCTGGAGTTCGAGATCTAGCGCATGCAGCTTTTCCGCAAACTCGACGATGTCCCCGCTAGCTTCGGACCGACCGTTCTCTCGGTCGGCAACTTTGACGGAGTCCATCGCGCGCATCAGCTCGTCCTGAAGGAAGTAGTTGCGCGCGCGAAGAAGGTCGGCGCGAAGGCGATGGCGGTGACCTTCGACCCCCATCCCATGCGCGTGCTGCGTCCCGACGTCGCACCGAAACTCCTCACGCTGCTGCCGGAAAAGCTGAAGCTGCTGGAGCTGACGGGCCTCGACGCCGTGCTGGTGCTGCCCTTCACCCGCGACCTATCGCTCACGACGCCAAGCGACTTCGCCACTGAACTCCTGGGCAAGCGGCTGAAAGCTAAAGAAGTACATGAAGGTGAGAGTTTCCACTTCGGTCACAAGGCGGAAGGCAACGTCCAGAAGCTCAAGCAGTTCGGCCAGGCCGCCGGATACGACGTGGTCGTCTATCCCGAGCTACGGACCGGGGGCGACGTGGTCTCCAGTTCGCGCATCCGCGAGCTGCTACGCGAAGGCCAGGTCGGCCGCGCCCGCCGCCTCCTCGGCCGCGTCTTCAGCGTCATCTCCACGCCGGGCCGCGGCCGCGGTTACGGTCACAAGTACACCGTGCCCACCATCAACCTCGCGCGCTACGACGAGCTGGTCCCGAAAGACGGCGTGTACATCACGCGCACGCGCGTGGGCGATGAGCTGTTCGATTCGGTGACTAACGTCGGCAATCGCCCGACTTTCGGAGCGGATTCCTTCGCCATCGAGACGCACCTGCTGAACTTCCATCCCATCGACGTTCTCGCCGAGACGCGCGTCGAGCTCTGCTTCCTGCGGCGTCTGCGCGACGAGATCAAGTTCCCTTCCGTGGACGCGCTGCGCGACCAGATCGGCCGCGACGTCAACCGCGCCCGGCGCTACTTCCGCCTGCTCGGGGACGGCCGCTGATGCGTCGCATATAATCCCGCTCCATGTCCGCGGCCCCACTCCCGTTAACCTTCTCCCATTCCACGCGCGACCAGCGGCGCACGCTCATCGCCGCGGCGCTCGGCTGGATGCTCGATGCGTTCGACGTCATGCTCTACTCGCTCGTGCTCGTGCACGTGATGCGCGACCTCGGCATGACGCAGAAACAAGCCGGGCTGCTCAACACGCTCACGCTCGTGGCATCGGGCATCGGCGGACTGATGTTCGGCTTCGTCGCCGACCGCATCGGACGCAAGCGCGCCCTGATGCTCAGCATCCTTACTTATTCCGTCTGCTCGTTCGCTTCGGGCCTCTCGCAGTCCGTGCTCATGCTCGCCGTCTTCCGCTTCATCCTCGGACTGGGCATGGGCGGCGAGTGGAACACCGGCGCCACGCTCGTTGCGGAAACCTGGCCGACGTCGCTGCGCGCGAAAGCCCTCTCCATCGTACAAAGTTCATGGGCCATCGGTTTCGCCATCGCAGCGCTCGTCGTCTGGGCGGTGATGTTGCGATTCCAATGGCGCGCGGTGTTCTTCGTCGGCGTGCTGCCCGCGCTCGTCATCCTCTGGATACGACGCGACGTGCCCGAGTCGAAGATGTGGCAGGAGCAGAAAGCCTCCGGCGTCATCAAGCTCAAGCCCGACGTCACTTTCGCGCAGCTCTTCCACGGCGAATACGGGCCAAGGACGCTGGCGTTGCTCTTCCTCAATTTCTTCGGCATGTTCGGATGGTGGGGCCTCTTCACCTGGGTGCCGGCGTATTTCACGCTCCCGCCCGACCGCGGCGGCCTCGGCTTCTCCGAAGCGCAGAAGACCGTGCTGCTCGTCGTGTTGAACCTCACCGGCATGTTGCCGGGTTACGCGAGCTTCGGATGGGTAGCGGACTGGATCGGCCGCCGCCGCAGCTTCATCCTCTATACGCTGATGGCCGCGCTGCTCGTGCCGCTCTACGCCATGGCGCACAACTTCTGGCTGCTGCTGGTGCTGGGCACGCCCATCGCCTTCTTCGGCACCGGGTTCTTCTCCGGCTCCGGCATCATCGGCGCGGAGATGTTCCCGACTGCCGTCCGCGCCCGCGCGCTGGGCTTCACTTACAACGGCGCGCGCACCATGAGCGCGATCTCGCCGTTCGTCATCGGATGGGCAGCGCAGTCGAAAGGCCTGGGCGGCGCGTTCCTGCTCTGCGCCGCGTCCTTCTTCCTCGCGACACTCGTCGCCACGCAACTCCCCGAGACCAAAGGCAAGCAACTCGACTAACCGCTAATCGTCGGGCGTGAGCTTCTGCGTTCCCGTATCGGTCAACTGCACGATCACGGTCGCGGTGATCACCACCACCATCCCCACCACTTGCAGCGCCGTGATGCCTTCGTGCAGGAACGCCCACGCGAATCCGATGGCGAACACCGGCTCGAGGCAACTCACTACGATGGCGCGCGTAGCGTCAAGGTGCTCGAGTCCGGCAAAGTAGAGCAGATACGGCACCAGCATCGAGAGACACGCAAACACGAAGAGGAACAGCCACTGGCTGGCGGTGTAATGCGCCGCCCATATCTTCCACGGCGGATTCAATACGATCCACAGCAGCGACGCACCGGCCATGGCGTACAGCACGACGTACCAGCGGTCAAAGCGTCCCACCAGGTGGTGTCCCATCACGTTGTAGAACGAGAACGTGAGCGCCGCCATGAGCGCCGCGAACACGCCGAGAGAGTTCAGCTTCACGCCTCCGCTCTGGAACACGCCGATGGCCAGTGCCGCGCCCGCCACCGCCATTGCGACTCCCGCGAGCCGCTGCCATGTCGGCCGCTGCAATCCTCTCGCGACCATGTACAGCAGCACCCAGACCGGCGCGGTATATTGCAGGATGATGGCCGTAGCGACCGTGGTCTTCTGGATGGCGAGGTAGTAGAAGTAGTTCGAGCCGGCGATGCCGAACATCCCCACGGTAAGCGCCAGCACCACATCGCGCCGCGCGACGTGTTCCGGCGCGCGCTTCCCCATCATCCGCAACAGTGGAAACAGCAGCAGCAGCGTGAACGTGGTCCGCGTCTGCGCCAGGATCAGCGGACCAAGCGGCGTCGCGCCGGTGACCAATCCGCCGTTGAACGCCAGCTTGCCGAGCGTGGCGGAGAGTCCCCAGAAGAACGTGGCCGCGGCGATATAGAGGTAGCCGCGCAGCGCGCTCGATGTGCTCGCGGCCGTCTTACTCTGCGAGGAGCTGCTCAAGTCTCTCCCGGTCGAATCCGATCACGACCTGATCACCGACCACGAAGGTCGGCGTGCTGCGGCTGTTATACGTGCGCACTAGCTCGAACACCGCCGCCTGGTCGCGGCTCACATCCTTCAGCGTGTACTCGACACCTTTCTCCGAAAGGTAGGCCTGCGCCGTGTGGCACGGCGGTCAACCGGGCTGCGAGAACAGGATGATTTTCTTCGACGTCATGCGTATTGAGACTAGCAAAACCGGGCCGCGGGCTGCATCCGTTTTCAGCCGCTACTTTGCTTCGTCGAGATACACGATCTCACTCGAGATCTTCGCCGTCTTCTCCAGCATGGCCGAGACGGAACAGTACTTCTCCTCCGACAAGCGCACCGCATCTTCCATCGCCTTCTTCCCCACCTTGCCGCCCACGGTGAAGGTGAGCTTGATCGCGGTGTAGACCTGCGGCGGGTCCTTGGCGCGCTCCGCCTCGGCGCGGACCTCGAGCGAGGTGAATGGCTCGCGCTTCTTGCGCAGCACGATGTCTACGTCCGTCGCCGTGCACGCGCACAGTCCCATCAGCACCAGCTCCATCGGGCTTGCCGCGCTGTTGCGCTTGCGGTCCGCATCGGCCACGATGGCGTGGCCCGACGTGGCGGTCACGGCGAACAGCTCGACTCCGATCCGTACGGCCTTGGCTTCTACCATTGCGTCACCGCCTATCGTCCGTTTCCGGCTCAGTGTGAATCAGCACCTTGAACAGCTCCGGCGCTTCCTGCTTGAAGCGGATCTCCAGCTCCGTCGAAATGTCATGGACGCGCGTGAGCGGCAGGTCGTCCGCCATCGTGCAATGGCAGGAAACGTACAGTCGTCCGCGGACCATCTTCAGTTCAATCTCGTGCATGTCCAGGACCTCGCGGAACTCCTTCGCGATGCGCTTGAGCCGCGCGACCAGCGCAGCGTCGCGCACGCTCGCCTCGCCCGTCTCGATCGTCGCCGGCTCGCTCTCGATGTGCGTCAGGATGGTCTTGATCTCCGGCACTTCTTTGCGGATCTCGCCCTCGAGCTCGGTTACGGCATCGTGCGCCTGCTTGAGCGTGAGCTTCTCGTCGAGCTCGAGGTGCTGTTCCACGTGCAGGCGGCCGCGCAGGTCCTGCACGCTGACGTCGTGCACGTTGTAGTTGTAGCGCGTGGCCACGCCGCGGACGCGGTCGAAGATGTTCTCTCCCTTCGACGCGCGCGGCGACGAATGCACGATCACATCAGCATCCGGCAGCACGCGGTGGACGGCGGCCGTGACGTCGAGCACCACCTGCTCGGCGCGCTGGAAAGTCACGTTGCGGCTCAGACCCACGGTCAGATCGGCGAAGAAACGATTGCCCGCGCGGCGGATGCGCGCCCCCTCCACCTCGAGGACGCCCGGCACGCCCTCTACCTCCTCCACGATCTGGTTGCGGACGCCGGCAGGAGCGGCGTCGAGCAGCGCGTCGATCGTCTGGCGCGCCAGCCGCGAGCTCACGTACAGCGTGAAGGCGGCGACGAACAACGCGGAGATCGGGTCGGCCGCCTGCACCCACGTGATGCCGTACTTGCGCCCGAGCGCCACCACCGTCAACCCAATCACCACCACCAGGCTCGACCAAACGTCGGTGGAGAAATGCAGCGCGTCCGCCTCGAGCGCCTGGCTGTCGTATTTCACCGCAATGCGCTTCAATGCGCGCGACCGCCACCAGTCCACCGCGATCGAGGAGAACATCACCACGAACGCCATCACGCTCGGCTCGATCTCCACGTGGTGGTAGAAGAGGCGTTTCCCGGCTTCGTAGAGGATCCAAATGCAGGTCAGCAGCAGCAGGCCGGTCTCGAGGAACGCGGAAAAGTTCTCGACCTTGCCGTGCCCGTACTGATGGTCGGCGTCCGCGGGCTTGTCCGAGACCCGCACCGACACCAGCGTGATGACCGCGGCGACCAGGTCGAGCAGAGAGTGCGCGGCCTCCGACAAGATACCCAGCGACCCCGTCGATATCCCGACCAGCACTTTCAGCGCGGTGATGGCAGCGGCAGCGAAAACGGAGTTCTGCGCCACCGCGCGCTTCTCGGCGCGCATCGAGTCCACCGGCGTCGCCTCGCCAGTTGTCGTCGGGATAGGCATCGTGTCCCCCCATCTTACCCGCGGGCATCCCGTCCGCGGTACGGGACCACGTCCGCAGCGCCGGCCATGCTACGATTCTTGGTTCCACGGATGTTGCCGCTCCCCGCTTCCACCAGCTTCACCCAGGAGATCCCGATGCTACGCAGGTTTGCCACGCTCGTCCTCGCTTCCCTCACCGCTGTCGCGCTCGCCGCGCAGACCGCGCCCGCGACCACGCCGGCCAAGAAACCCGCTAAGCGCGCGCCCGCTAGCACAACCGGGAAGAAGCCCGCCGCGGACAATGCCGCCATGGGTCCGAACACGCCGGTGATGTTCGTCGGCGGCCTGTGCGCGCTGCCCAGCGGCCCCAGCGCCCCCGCCGTCGCCGTGCCGCCGCGTCCGGGACAGCCGGCCAACGCTTGCGTGCGCGCAGTGACCAAGGCGCAATTCGAGCGCATGGTCGAGACGCTCGGCCCACGGGCGCAGTCCGCGGAGAAGACGCAGCTCGCCGAGTACTACATCCACGCGCTGGTGATCGACAACGTCGCGCGCCAGCTCAAGCTCGATCAGGACCCTGCCGTCGTTGAGGCCATCTGGATGGGACGCGTCGCAGCGCTCGGCGAAGCCTTGCATCGCCACTTCCAGAAGCAGTTCGCCAACGTCCCGCAGGCCGAGGTCGAGGCCTACTACAACTCGCACAAGTCCGAATTCGAAGAGCCGACCATCCGCCGCATCGTCATCCCCAAGCCGCAGCACAAGGCCGAAGTCCAGCCCGCGCCGAAGGCCGGCGAGGCGCCGGCTCCAGACAGTCCGTCCGCGGCCAAACCCGCCGCCACGCCGGCCGCGCCTGAGGTTCCGTACGAACAGCAGGTCGCCGCGCGCAAAGCGTACTCGGAAAAACTGCTTGAGCGCGCCAAGACCGGCGAAGCCTTCGACAAATTGCAGAAGGACGCCTTTACCGTCGCGAACATCAACAGCGCCGCGCCCGACACCGCTGCCGTCGCCATCCATCACGGACAGCTCCCGCCCGCGCACGAGGAAAAGGTCTTCGCGCTCCAGGGCGGGCAATTCAGCGCCCTCATCGACGAGCCCTCCGCCTATGTCTTCTATAAGGTGGAGAGCCGCCGCACCGTGCCGCTCGCCGAAGTCAGCGAAGACATCAAGGGCGCGCTCCGCAACCAGAAGGAAGACCAGACCATCAACCAGGCCTTCGCGGCGGGCAAGCCGCAGCTGAATCCCGCGTACTTCGCGAAGCCGGAAGGCGCGCAGAAGCCCGAGGCGAGGCCCGACTCGGAAGCTCCGCAGCCATCCGCGCCAGCGCAGGCCCAGCCGGAAGCCCCGAAGCAGGAAGCGGCGCCGCAGGCCGGGACCCTGCAGGCGGAGCCACCGAAGACCGAACCCGCGACGCAGGAACCGCCGAAACAGGAACCGCCGAAGGAAGAAGCGCCGAAGTAACGATGGCCGAGTCTGGAAAGCCGCGCGTACTCGTGACCGGCGTCGCGGGGAACCTGGGACTCCGCCTGCTGCCCGAGCTGCGTGACTTCGACGTGGTCGGCGTAGACATGCACGCGCCCGCCGTGGCGCTGCACGACTTCCGCGCCATCGACCTGGGCGACGAATCTTCCTGCCCACGCCTGGTCGAGCTCCTGCGTGACACGCGCGCCAGCGCGGTCATCCATCTGGCGTTCGTCATCGATCCGGTGCGCACCGGCGTGCTCGACGTTCCGCGCATGTGGCAGATCAACGTTGCCGGAACCGCGCGCGTGATGGAAGCCATCGCCGAGGTGAACCGCATGGGCGGCGGCATCGCGCGCTTCATCTTCCCTTCGAGCGTCTCTGCCTATGGCCCTGACCTGCCGCGCGCCGTGGATGAGCAGTACCCGCTCGGCGCACACACTCTGCCCTACGCCATCCACAAGCGCGAGGCCGACGTGGTGGTGCAGGCGCGTGCGCCGCGCCTCGGCGCCTGCAGCACGTATCTGCTGCGTCCGCACATCTTCGTCGGCGCGAGCATGCAGAACTATCTTGTCGGCGCGCTGCGCGGCACGCCCTCTGGGCGCGGACGCATCGCGGAACGCTGGCGCGCCAAAGGCAGGCGCCTGCCGTTGCTGTTGCCCTTCGGCAAGCAGTATCCCGAGGCGCGCTTCCAGTTCCTGCACGTCGACGACATGGCCCGCCTGGTGGCGTGGCTGCTCCACCATGTGGAAGAGCGCCGCGGCTTGAATATCCTCAACGTCGCCGGACGCGGCGCGCCGGTCACCATCGCGCGCGCCGCCGCTATTGCCGGCTCAAAGACGGTGCGATTGCCGGGCCGCGCGCTGTGTCGCGCGGTGCTGCGCCTACTCTGGCAGATGGGCATCTCCGGCATCCCGCCCGAAGCCCTGCCCTATATGTTGGGGACGTACCTGATGGATTGCTCGCGCCTCGAGCAGATGCTTGGCGCGGACTACACCCGCGTGATGCGTTTCACCGTGGAAGATGCGCTGCGCGATACCTTCGGAGCCGCCGCGGAGACTCCAGTGTCCGCCAACGAATTACAACAAACCGTCGCCCGCTGACGCCTACTTCTTCCCGCGATACAGTCCCGCGATGCCGAACGTGTAGGGCGCCCACGAGACCTCGCTGAATCCCGCTGCGCGCATGCGCGCGAGCATCTGCTCCGGCGCGGGAAACCGCTCCACCGATGCCGGCAGATATGCGTACGGCCCGCGCACCCCCGAGACCATCGTCCCCACCCTCGGCAGCACGTGGCGGAAGTAGATGCGGTAACCCACGCCGATCGCGCCTTTGGGCTCGCCGAAATCAAGGATGCCAACCTCTCCGCCCGTGCGCAGCACGCGATGTATCTCCGCGAGTCCCTTGTCGTAGTTGGCGAGGTTGCGGAACCCGAACGCGGAGGTGACCAGGTCGAACCGGTCCGAGCCGAACGGCAGCGCCAGTGCGTCCGCTTCGATGGCGCTGGCGCTCCCGCCGGCAAACTTATCGCGCGCGCGTTGCAGCATCGCATGGGAAAAGTCGGCGCCGATCACCCGCGGCTGGCCGCCGCGGCGCGCCGCCTCGCGCACGAGTGCCAGCGTCATGTCGCCGGTGCCGCAGCACAAGTCGAGCACCTGCGCGTCCTGCGCGGAAAGGATGCTGTCGAAGCTGCGCGCCGTCCGCCGCCACCATAGTTTGTCGATGTTGAGCGAGAGCAGGTGGTTGAGCAGGTCATAGCGTGGCGCGATGTCGGTGAACATCTTCCGCACTTCGTTCGCGGCGCTGCGCTCGTCGCTCGCGCCCGCGGGACGCGTCCCCGCCACCTGCGGCCGGGCTTCCTTTACCGGCGTCTCACTCACCGGAGTTCCACTTCGAAAGGTAGCGGACTTCATCGAGCGCGTGTATCACCATGTCCGGCGGCACCTCGTTCGATATCTCGACCTTCCCGATCTCCACCGGAAGGATGAAATGCGGCACGCCGTTGCGGCTCTTCTTGTCCATCGCCAGCCGCTTCACCACGCTCTTGGCCCGCACGTTCACCTTGGGCAACGGTGAATACGCCAGCACCGCGGCGATGATGCGTTGCGCCGTCGGCGGCGGCGTCTTCTGCATCGCCACCGACAGCATCGTTGCCGCCACCATGCCCCACGCCACCGCTTCACCGTGCAGATACTGTTTGTACTTGGTCTCCGCCTCGAGCGCGTGCCCGATGGTGTGTCCGAAATTCAGGATGCGACGCAGTCCGGCCTCGCGTTCGTCTTCGCCCACCACGCGCGCCTTCACCTCCACCGTCTCCGCGATGAGCCACTCGAGCGCTGCCGCTTCGCGCTGCAGGATGCGGTCGCGCTCCTTCTCCATGTATTCGAATATCTCCGCGCGCGATATCACGCCGCACTTCAGCGATTCGAACAGTCCGGCGCGGAACTCGCGGTCAGGCAGCGTGGCCAGCACCGCCGGGTCGATGAGCACGGCAAGCGGCTGATGGAAGGTGCCCAGCAGGTTCTTGCCGGCGGAGAGGTTCACTCCCGTCTTGCCGCCGATGGAGGCGTCCACTTGCGCGAGAAACGTGGTCGGCACCTGGATGACCGGCACGCCGCGCATGAACACCGACGCGAGGAAGCCGGCAAGGTCTCCGACCACGCCGCCTCCGAATCCGATGACGGCCACGCCGCGGTCCGCCCCCGCCTTGAGCATGCGTCCGGCGAGGTTCTCGATCGTCCCCATGGTCTTCATCCGCTCGCCGTCCGGGATCTCCAGCCACTCGGCCTTGAGCTTGGCGTCCTTGAGCGAGCGCTCGAGCGCGCTTCCCCACTTGCCACGCACCACCGGATTCGTGACCACGAAGAAGCGCGCGCCCGCCGGCGCGATGGCGGCAATGTGCTCGCCGGCGGCCTTGAGCAGGCCGCTCCCAATGAGCGCTTCGTAGGGACGTCCGGGGATCGGGATGGTGACGCGTTTCATGCGCTACTCAACTCTCCATCATAGCTGAGGGCGCCGCGCCCAAGCCTTTGGCTGCAGAGTGTTAGCATCGCTGCAACGTGAAGCAGTTGCCCGCAGAAACGGATTTTGTCGTCATTGGCGCCGGCGTCGCCGGCCTGCGCGCCACCATCGAACTCGCCCCCGCCGGGCGCGTGCTCGTCCTCGCCAAGAAAGAACTCCGCGAATCGGCCACGCAGTACGCGCAGGGCGGCATCGCCGCCGCGCTCTCCGACGAGGATGAGATCGGCCTCCATCTGCAGGACACCATCGCCGCCGGCGACGGCCTGGTGAACGAAGCCGCCGCGCGGGTGCTCGTCGAGGAAGGCCCGGAGCGGATCCAGGAGCTACTCGACTGGGGCACCGCATTCGACCGCCAGGGCACGAAGCTCAGTTTCACGCGCGAGGGCGCGCATTCGCGCTCGCGCATCCTGCACGCGCACGGCGATTCCACTGGCCGCGAGATCGGCCGCGCGCTGTTCGCGAAGGCGAAGACGCTCAAGAACATCTCGTTCGTCGAGTTCGCCTTCTCCTCGGAGCTCTGCCTGGAAGGTGGTCGCGTCGCCGGCGTGCGGCTCATCGGCGATGCAGACGCCGCCACCGAAGTCCGCGCTTCGGCTGTCCTGCTGGCTACCGGCGGACTCGGCCAGGTGTACCGCGAGACCACGAACCCCAGCGTTGCGACCGGCGACGGCGTCGCCATGGCGTGGCGCGCTGGCGCCGCCGTCATGGACATGGAGTTCGTCCAGTTCCACCCCACCGCGCTCTATGTGAAAGGCACGCCGCGCTTTCTGCTCTCCGAGGCGCTGCGCGGCGAGGGCGCCTACCTGCGCAACATGGAACTGCACCGCTTCATGCCGAAGTATCACGAGATGGCCGAGCTCGCCCCGCGCGACGTGGTGGCCCGCGCCATCGCGCACGAGATGGAGCTGGTGCACTCGCCCGAGGCCGTCGTCTACCTTGACCTCACGCACCTCGACGCCGACCACATCCGCAAGCGCTTCCCGCGGATACACTCCACCTGCATGCAATACAACATCGACATCACTGCCGACCTCATCCCCGTGCGCCCCGCCGCGCACTACGCCATGGGCGGCGTTCGCACGGACCTCGACGGGAAAACAACGGTCGCTGGCCTCTACGCCGCCGGTGAGGTCGCCTGCACCGGTGTGCACGGCGCCAATCGGCTCGCCAGCAACTCCCTGCTCGAAGGTTTGGTCTACGGCGCGCGCGCCGGCGGGAAGATGCGCGAAATGGCCGGCAATGGGCGTGGCGCCAGAGCTACTCGCCGCGGCAGCTCCGGTTCGGCTGCAGACTTCGAGAGGTCCATCGCCGAGCTTCGCGACCTCACCTGGCGCAAAGTCGGCATCGTCCGCGATGGGGCAGGCTTGAAGGGTGCAGTCGCGAAGCTGGAAGAGATGAACAAGCGCCTGCCCGTGGCCGCCGGACGCCGCGCCTGCGAGGCGCACAACCTGCACACCTGCGCGTCGCTTATCGCGCGCTCCGCGCTCGCGCGCCTGGAATCGCGCGGCGCGCACTACCGCACCGACTACCCCGCGCACGACGACGTGTGCTTCCGTAAGCACACCGTCCTCGAAGGCGAGAAGGAGGCTGCCTTCGCCGCGCTCTAATCGAGCAGCTTTTCCGTCTCGCTCTTCTTGTGCGGGATCATGATAGACGCGATCACGCTCGCCGCCAGCACCGCTACCACGAAGCCCAGCGCGATCCAGATCGGGATCTCGATCCAGCTCGACGCGATCATCTTCACCCCGATGAACGTCAGGATCACGGCCAGGCCGTAGTGCAGGAAGTGGAAGATCTCCATCAATCCCGCGAGCGCGAAGTACAGCGACCGCAGCCCGAGGATGGCGAACACGTTCGAGGTGAACACGATGAACGGCTCGCGCGTGATCGCCAGCACCGCCGGGATGGAGTCCACCGCAAACACCACGTCCGTCGTCTCGATGATCAGCAGCACGATGAGCAGCGGCGTGGCGTACAGGCGCGACTCCTGGCGGATGAAGAAGTGCTTGCCGTGATAATCACGCGTGACGGGCACCACGTTGCGGAACAGGTTCACCAGCGGATTACGCTCCGGATGCACCTCCGCGTGCTCCTGCTTGAACAGCTTGATGCCGGTGTACACCAGGAAACCGCCGAACACGTAGATCAGCCAGTGGAAGCGGTTGATCAGCCCGATTCCGGCAAAGATGAAGATGGCCCGCATCACCAGCGCTCCGATGATCCCCCAGAACAACACCGTGTGCTGGTCGTGTTTCGGCACTTTGAAGTAGCGGAAGATGAGCAGGAAGACGAACAGGTTATCGACGGAGAGCGATTCCTCGATCAGGTATCCGGTGAGGAACTCGAGCGAGAGCTCGTGGTTCGGCCGCGCGCTGGCGGCCATGGTGTGTCCGAAGAAGTACAGCAGCACCGCGAAGACGCCCGCCAGCGTGACCCACACCGCCGTCCACGCCAGCGCCTCTTTGAACTTTACGACGTGCTCCTTGCGATGGAACACGCCCAGGTCGAGCGCCAGCATCGCCAGCACAAAGAGATTGAACGCCAGCCAGAAGATCCAGTTCTGTGGCATTGCTACGGATTCTAGCAGCGAGCGGAGTGAGACGTTACGAGCTCAACGTCTCCCACCCTCGCCGCTCGAGGTCCCAGAAGATGAACCACCCGGCCAGCGCGGCGCCGGCGAGCAGCGCGAAACCAAAGAGCGTTTGCCCGAAGATGAGCTTGCCGATACCGAACAGCGCGCAGTAGATCATGGCGCAACCGCCCAGCCAGTCGGCGGCCGACCACCCCAGGCTCTGGCGCGAAGCCGTGTCGTCGGTCCGCGCGATCGGTCCCCAGCCCACCTTCGCCGGACGCACCCGCTCGTAGAACGCGCGCAGCTTCCCCTCCGGCTCGGGCGGCGTGAGGAACGTGACCACCAGCCAGCTCAGCGTGGTGAACGAGGTCGTCAGGATCATCAGCCACGCAAAGCCATGCGGGTCTTCGGCATTCAACGGCCCGGCCGCGAGGTTCGAGTCCATCCGCTGCAGCAGCGAGACCACGCCACCGGCGGCGCGCGATTGCAGGAACAGCGACGAGACCGCCGCCGCCGTCATCGCCGAGACCTCGCTCCACGCGTTGATGCGCCACCAGAACCAGCGCAGCATGAAGACCAGCCCCGCGCCCGCGCCCACCGCGATCAGGAACTTCCACGCCCACACGACGCTCTCCATGTAGTAGGTCGCCACGCCCGCGATGATGGTGACCAGCACGCTCGCCCAGCGCGACGCGCGCACGTAGTGCCGCTCGTCTTCGTGAGCGACGAGGAACCGCCGGTAGAAATCGTTGATCAGATAGGAAGCGCCCAGATTGATGTGCGTCCCCACGGTGGACATGTACGCCGCCGCGAATCCCGCCAGCATCAGCCCGCGCAGGCTCGCCGGCAGGTGCGTGATCATTACCTGGATGTATCCGACCTCGGGGTCGGCCTGCTTGGGATAGAGCACCACCGCGACCAGCGCCGTCAGGATCCACGGCCACGGACGCAGCGCGTAGTGCGCAATGTTGAACCACAGCGTGGCGCCCAGCGAATGGCGTTCGTTCTTCGCGGAGAAGATGCGCTGCGCCACGTAGCCGCCGCCGCCCGGCTCCGCTCCCGGATACCAGCTCGCCCACCAGTTCAGGCTCAGGTACACGAGGAACATCACGAACCATCCCGAGGCCCAGTCCGGCACGAACGCGAGCGCGCCGGCAGAGTGCGCTGTCACCTGCGCCTCGAGCGCGTGCATCCCGCCCACGGCGCGCACGGCAAACACCGCCAGCGCGATCACCATCGTCATCTTCAGGATGAATTGCAGCAGGTCCGTCCACAGCACCGCCCACAACCCGGAGATCGCCGTGTAGATGAGCGTGAGCGCCAGGCAGAACATCACCGCGTGCAGCTTGCTCACGCCCAGCGTGAGCGCGAGGATCTTCGCCATCGCCAGGTTCACCCATCCCATGATGATGGTGTTGACCGGCAGCGCGAGATAGAGCGCCCGGAACCCCCGCAGGAACGCCGCCGGCTTGCCCGAGTAACGCAGCTCGGCGAACTCCATGTCCGTGAGCACGCCCGCGCGCCGCCACAGCCGCGCGAAGAAGAACACGGTCAGCATGCCGCTGAGCGCCATGTTCCACCACAGCCAGTTGCCCGCGATGCCGTACTTGTAGACCAGCGCCGTGACGACCAGCGGAGTGTCCGCGCCGAACGTGGTCGCGACCATCGAGGTCCCCGCGAGCCACCACGGGACCTCTCTGCCGGAGATGAAGTAGTCCGAGACCGAACCCGAAGCCTTGCGGACGTAGAAGAACCCGATGCCCAGGTTCACCGCGAAGTACAGCCCGATGACCAGCCAGTCGAGCGAGGAGAGCGTCATTGAATTGGCAACTTGGTAACTTGTTGACTTGTCAATTGGAGACAAGGACTCGATAGCTGTGGCGGTACGGTTTCAATTAACAAATTGAAACTTAACAAGTCAGCGCGAAACCGCTGCGCCCTTTTCTTCCGTGACCGTCGGCAGCTTCTGCCGGTTCCACGCACCCATGCCACCGTCCACGTTGACCACGTCGCGGAAACCGGCGCGCTTGAGCACGCTGGTCGCGACGCTCGAGCGGTAACCCGCGCCGCAGACGGCGTAGATCTTGCGGTCGCGCGGCAGCTCCTTCGCGCGCTTCGGCAGGTCGCCGCCCATGATGTGCGTCGCGCCCGCGATGTGTCCGGAGTTCCATTCGCCATCCGCGCGAACGTCCAATATCAAACCGCCCGTCCCCTTGAGGGCAGCGAGCTCGCCAACCGATATCTGCGGCACGTGCGCCTGCTCGTGCCCGGCTTCCACCCACGCCGTCATGCCGCCCTTGAGATACCCGCGGACGTCGTCGAGCCCCACGCGGAGGAGTGCGCGCCGCGCTTCGTCGTAATTCGTGGAGGCATCGCCAACCAGCAGGATGGGCTTGTCATACGGCACGACCCAAGACGCCCAGATCGAGAACAGCGCAGCCTGACCGATGTTGAACGCTCCCGGGATGTGCGCACCGCCAAACGCCTCCGGCCGGCGCAGGTCGATCACCACGTGTTCCCCGCCGTTTGAATGAACGCCGAACGCCGCTTTCTTGAACTCGTCCACCGCAAGCGCGCGCGGCGGCTCGACGCCCACGGTCTTCGGACCGTCCGAATTCACTTTCTTCATTCGCCGGTAGTAGTCCGGGAACGGCGGTACGGTCGAGAGGATGTGGTGCACGAACGTCGGCTTGTCGCGGTCGGCGAAGAACATGTTCGAGAGCCGCTCGTAGCCGAGCGTGGTCTGCGGACGGTCGCCCATGCCCGCGCCACACATCGAGCCCGCGCCATGCGCAGGATGGACTTCGAGCCCGTCCGGCAACTCCGCGATCTTTGAATTGAGCGAATCGTAGAGCTGCCCCGCGAGCTTCAGCTTCGCCGACTCGCCCAGCAGGTCGGGACGCCCCAGCGACCCCACGAAAACAAAATCCCCGCTCAGCATCAGCATCGGCATGGTCGCCGACCGCTTGATGTCGTAAACGAGGAATGACAGATGCTCGGGCGTGTGCCCTGGCGTGTGCAGCGCGACGATGCGCACCTCGCCCAGCTCCAGCGCCTCGCCATCCTTAAAATCCTTATGCGGAAACTGGTAGATGAAATCCTCGCCCGTATCGTGCGCGCTCAGCCACAGCTCCGCCCCCGTCGCTTCCGCTAGCTCCTTGGCGCCGGAACAGTAGTCCGCGTGGATGTGCGTCTCGAGGATGTATGCGATGCTCAGGTCGTTGACGCGCGCGTACTCGAGATAGGTATCGATATCGCGCTTCGGATCCACGACCACGGCCTTGCCCGCCGCTCCGAGCACGTAGGAGTAATGCGCGAGTCCCGGGACTTCAAACCTTTGGAATTTCATAAGCTGATCCTGTGTCTAGTCTACTTCTCTCTTCCCCGCTTGCCACTCTCCCAATCCGTCCACAGGCCAAAGAGCTTCAACTGCTTGTCGAGCTTGGTGTCGTGCAGCAGTTTCTCCACTTCCGCGCGCGACTGCCGCTTACCCAGCCGCTGCGGGTCGTTGGCGATGGCGAACGCCATCGCGGCCGCGAGCGCCACGTGCTTCTTCAACTGCGGTATGTCCACCTTGTCGAAAGTGTCGGAAGCCGCGTGATAGTTCTCGAGATAATTCGCCTCCACCTGGTTCGCTACCAGAGTCGGGACGCCCTCCAGCAGGAAATCCAGATTGTCCGTGCCCACGAACGCGTCGGTGGTGTTCTTGGCAATGCCCCACTTCGCGAACGGCGCCATCATCGCGCGCACCTTTGCGTCGATGTCCTTTCGGCCGCCCAAAGAAAACCCGGTGGCATGCCCCGTGCCTTCGTCGAAGGTGATATTGGCGACCACGTTGTCCATCTCCGCGCGATGCTGCTGCACGAACGCCCGCGAACCCAGCATGCCCTGCTCTTCGCCCGAGAACAGCACGAAGCGGATGCTCCGCCGCGGACGCAACCCGCTCGCCTTGATGGCGCGCAGCGCTTCGATGACCAGCGCCGAGTTGCAGCCGTTATCGAGCGCGCCCGTGCCCAACTCCCACGAATCCAGGTGCGCGCCGAGGACCACGTACTCCTCCGGCTTCTCGCGCCCTTTGACTTCCGCCACGATGTTCGCGCTGCGGAAGGTGTCGCCGATCCGGTTCGGCAGCGTGATCTCCATCTCCACCGGCGCGCCGCCCGCGATCAGGCGCTGGATGCGCAACGCGTCTTCGCGCGCCAGCAGCACTTGCGGTATCACGTCCACCTCGCCGTCCTGCGAGTTGATGTGGCGATAGAGGATGTCGTGCTCGCGCGTGGACGTCCAGGCGATCGCGGCCGCGTTCGCCTGCTTCGCCGCGGCGATGACCGGCGGCGCGTCGGAATACTCCGCGAACAGGTCTTCCCAGCTCCGCAGCACTTTGGAATGGACGAGCACGATCGCGCCCATCAGGTCGCCGGCCTTGGCGAAATCCGCCGCGGTGCCTTCGCCCACGTCGGCCACGCGCGCGTGCAGCGTCTGCGCGATCGGCGGACTCCACGCCACCGAGACCGAGCGCACGGTGAAGCGCGTGGGCGCGGTGACTTCCACGCGCGTCGCCCCTTCGGACCACCCGACGGGCATGGTGAACTCTTCCGTCGTCACCGAATCCGCGCCCGCGTCTTTGAACGCGGCTAGCGCCCATCGGAACGCCTGCTCCATGTTCGGCGTGCCGGGGACGCGTCCGCCGACCTCATCGGTCAGCGCGCGCAGGTTCTTCTCCAGCGTGGGCGCCTTCTGCGCCACGATGATGAGGTGGTCGATCTCCTCGATCGCTCCGGCAGGCAGCGCGAGCGACAGCGCTAGGGCAACACACAGCAGCGGACGGCACGTCTTCCTGGCAACAATCCTCATAGCGCCGGACATTGTAAGGTTTCCGCCCGCTACGCGCACGGTCCCGTGCACCCCCGGCCATCCTTCGCCGCTAAACGCCCGGCCACGGTGGACTGTGGACTGTGAACTACCTCGCATCGAGCATCCACACCGCTTGCAGCATCGTGTCGCCCACGACGCCAAGGGACTTCGCGCTCAGCTTGTCCGGCGTGTCTTCCGTCGTGTGCCAGAAGGCGTTCTGATATCCGTACTCGAAATCGATGAGGTCGACGACGGGGACGCCGATGTCCTTGAACGCGATGTGGTCGTCGATGATGCCGCCGCGCTGGCTGGTGAAGAAATGTGACTGGTTGCCGAGCGGCTCCGCGGCCGCCGTGATCAGCTCGAGCAGCCACGGAGTGGAGTTGGTGTCGGAGAGCAGGTCGAGGTCTTTGTCGCCGATCATGTCGGCGAGCATGAACGCCTTGATCTTGCTCGCGCTGCCGTCCTGCTTCCATTTTGCGGCAAGACGCTTCGACCCGTAGAGCCCGTCGGCGTCGTCGATGTTCGCGCCGAAAGCCTCCTCGCCATCGAAGAAGGCCAGCCACACGGAGAGTCCGTCGCGCTTCCCGTTCTTCATGTTCGCGCGCAACTGGTCGCCGATGGCGAGCAGCAGCGCGGTCGACGACGCGCCGTCGTTCGCCCCCACGAAGCCCGGGATCATCTTGGTGTCGTAATGCGACCCCAGCACGATCACTCCATCCTTCGTCCCGGGAAACTTCGCCACGATGTTCCGTAGCGGATACTTCCCTTGCGGCGCCTCCTGCACGAAGCGGTCGTCTTCGATCTGGGCTCCTTGCAGATGGGAGACGATGTAGTCCTCCATCTTCTTATGTGCCGCGCTGCCCACCGGACGCGGTCCCATGGCGCACAGTTCCTTCACGTACTGGAATGCTCGGTTCTGGTCGATGCGCGGCGCCGCCACCCTCGGCCACTCGATCTTCGCGGTCGAGGCGGGCGCGGACTGCGCCTGTGCGGCAGGCGTAGCCTTGTCCCCCTGCTTGCCGTCCTGCGCGCACCCCGCCAGCGCCACGGCCAACATCAAGACGACTGCGATCCTCGTCATGCCGTGTTCTCCCGCGCGTTTCGCCGCGACGGATGCACCAGGAACGCGATCCCGATGCTGGCGATATAGAGCACGATCATCGGCGCCGCGAAGATGCACATGTTCATGATGTCGGTCGTGGGCGTGAGAATGCCCGCGATGATGAAGATGATGAGGATGGAATAGCGGAAATTCCGCCACAGGAACCCGGCGCTCACCACGCCCATCACCGCCAGGAAGAAGATGAGGATCGGCATCTCGAAGATCACGCCCATCCCCAGGATCACGGTGAGGAACAGGTCGGTGTATTTGTCGATGGTGATCATCGGCTTGAACTGCTGGCCGTACCCGATCAGGAACTCCAACGCCGCCGGATAGACCACGAAGTACCCGAACGCGCCGCCCATCACGAACAGTCCGACCGTCGAGAACATGAACGGCACCACGTACTTCTTCTCTTTGCGATAGAGCCCGGGCGAGATGAACTGCCAAACCTGGTAGAGCACCCACGGCGACGCCACAAAGATGCCGGCGATCAGCCCGATCTTCAGGTAGATGTTGAATGGCTCCGTGGGCGACGTATAGACGAGCTGCGTGTCGAGCTTATGGCGCGATAGTGCGGCCACGATCGGCTTCTGCATCCAGCCGAAGATGCGCTCGGAGTAATACCAGCACGCGCCGAATCCCACCGCGATGCCCAGCAGCGACCAGATCAGCCGCTTGCGCAATTCCTCCAGGTGCTGGAGGAACGACATGCCCTGCAGCAGTTCTTCCCGCGAAGTCGCTTCCGGATGCTCTCCGGCACTTTGACCCGTCGGCGAGGGCTCGACCACCGTCTCAGCCAACGTGCTCTCCCGCCGGCTTGGCTGGACTGGGTTGTGCTGGAGGTTGTTCAGAGGAGGTCGAGGTCGGCTCCGGCTTCACCGGAGGCTTGATCACGCGGTCGGGATCTTCCCACGCCGGATCGTGGCTCAGCCGCGAAAACTCGATCGGTTCCGGCGGAGGCGGCGGGGCGCTCCCCTTGGCGACCGTGCCCTCCGGAGGCTCGAGCGAGATGGCCTGCTTGGCCTCTTCCTGCATCTGTTTGAACTCGAGCTGGTTCACTTCGTCCTGCAACTGGTTCTTGAATTCATTGGAGGCGCGCTTGAACTCGCCGAGCGCGTTGCCCAGCTGCTTGCCCAGCTTGGGCAGCTGTGCGGGCCCGAAGATGAGCAAGGCCAGCCCAAAGATGAACAACAATTCCGGCATCCCAAGGTCCATAGGTGCTAATGATAAACCGTCGCGGGTAGAGAAGTTGTTAAGACTCGAACGCCTCTAGTCTCCGGCGGCAGCGGCCATGGCCGCGACCTTCTCCGGCTTGGGGGAACGCTTGGCCGTAGTCTCCGCCCCTTCCGTCTTCTCAATAAGCGGCTCTTCCAGGACGACGCGGTCGGGATCGGCATTGATGACGTTGGGGCTGAGCATGGCGGCGACGCGCAGGCCGCAGAAGTAGGTGCGCGCGGTGTCGGTGCCGATCTTGCCGCGGTGGAGGCCGTCGAGCACCTGCATGACGGCAAGCTGGATGGCGTTGGCGTCGTCGAGCGGGGGCAGCCCGTCTTCGAAGCGGCGGTTGTGGACGCGCTCGTGGTAGAAGCAGTACTGCTTTTCGCGCAACGCCGGGGAGCCGCAGCGATAGCCTTTAGCCTTTACGTGGGCGCAGCGAGGCGCGCTGCGCGCAGCCTCGGTGCGCGGGCCGTTCTCGGTGAGGGCGCTAATGCTGGCGAGCAATGCACGCGTTTCTGTGAGCAGCGGGTTGACGGGAGCGGGACGAGCGGACGGACTAGACATATCTCCTCAATTCTCTCGTGCGAGTGAATGGAATGAATGACTTGCGGGTGAAGGTCTGTCGAGGTCTGACGGGGGTATGTGTGGAGTCTGCGCCTTGTCCGTTGCCTATAGCTAGAAGCGATAGCGGAGCGGAGAAGCATGCTTATAGATAGCGCGACAGGAGGAGGAAGTCAAGAGAGATGTTCGCTATTTGTTCGCTACGTTAGGTTGTAATTGGAATCTGGATGAGCGGCTGCATTGGCCGCAGTTGGCCGCGATACCTGTGCAGCACGCGATCGTAGATGTCCGGCATCTTCGGAGCGCTTACTGTGATTACCAAAGCGTACGGAATCTTCTGAGGGTTAACAGGACCCCCTCCAGCGGTTCTTGCGTTGTAGTGAATGTCAAACACTGGGTCCTTAATGCTGGTGCCCCGAAGCCGCCTGGTCGCCTTCAACGTGGGTTCCCACTTATGCGCATCTTCTCTCAGCAAATACTCGGGAGTGTGGAAGGTTGACGATCCAAAGAATGATTTTGTGTTCGCGTGAAGTTGCTTTGAATCCCTCCTTCGTTGAAGATGTGGCCGAAACAGAATGTCTAGACCGGCGCGGGTGTAGTTGAAGGGGTGTGACGGGTCTGTGTGCGTCGTGAAACAAAAAGTCGCCGAAACAGACACCATCCCGGACATCGGAACAGGCGGCATCGGGATTCGCGCGCGTAGGTATCTAGCGGGAGTTAGGGTTCCTTGGTAGAGGACGGTCACAGATGTGCCATCGGACGTAATCATTTCACCTAAGTCAGTTGGAACCCTTCCCCACCCAACTTCGACGCGATCGTGTCCACCGTCCTTTGCGTGATGAAGCAAGAGGGCTTTGCTTGCCAGAGGCTTTACTTGTTTCCCTAGCGCTGCTCGGATTCCGATGGCATCTCTGAGCGCGTTCGGTGCTGCGAAGCTTGTACCCAACGTGGCAAGCAGGTCACCGTCATTGGGACCAAGGACAATGAAGGGTTCATCATCGCAACCACCAAAGCTGAGTACATCTGGCTTTACGACACCCGGCGCTCTTCCAGGGCCGATTGAACTGTATGGTGCGCGTTTCCAAGTCAGCGCACGGCTAGTCGCCGCCCCCACCGACATGGCGTTCACACAGTCGGCTGGCGTCTGAACCCTTGCATTTCCAGAGGCACGATCGCTTTCCCCATCATTTCCAACTGCAATCGATGCCAACACTTCCTGAGTGGCAAAGATGGTGTCCAACTTCGATGTCCACATATGAACTTCGTGGTCTTCTATGGGGAGGTTGGGCCCCACACTAATGTTGACATAGTCGTATTTCTTTTTTTCTAAGCGCTCGGTAATGACCTTTAGTGCTTCGTACAGCTCGAAGGGATCTGTGTCGGAGTTAGTATCTAGGACACGGACGTGGTCGATAGAGACATAAGGAACCGATAGTGGCTTGCCCGGTGTGAGTGGGCCGAAGAGGAGCGCTGAACTTACGCCTAGGCCGTGTTCCTGATACTTCGCCGGTCCGAGCTCGGGTGCCTCAATCGGGGTGACCCACCGGGTCAGGTCGGGCTGCAGCGGCACGCCGCCGTCAAACACCGCCACAGACAAGTCCTTGGCGATTGCGTCGGCCTTGGGCAGTTCTGGCCGAGGGCTCGGCACGCTGTAGCTGCGAACGGGGGTGAGTTGGCGCAGACGGGGAAGCTCTCGGATAACCCGGACAAAGGAAAACTCCGCAACCGCCGCAATCTTATCGACCGGAAGGAGCATTGGAAGGAAGCACAGTTCGTCCGCAAAGAGCTGGCGACTGAAGTCCGGGGTTACCTGAAGCGATTCTAGGTATCGCCCAAAGCCGCGCAGAACATACTGGTGGCGCGGCTTCTCACTGGAGTGCAACACAATCTCCATTGCCGGCATTTGAGTGGACGGTACGCCTTTCATCTTTTGTTGGGCCGTGAACGAACTTATTTCCTCGATCTTTATCAACTCTGGACTTGCCCCGATCTCGGGCGATTGGTGGTTGAGCGTATCCGCTAGCTTTTTGAAATTGCTTCTCTTACCCGCAACAAAGAGATCCGCGGTGTTGGCAATCTTTGGATGCTTCGCCGAACCCCATTTCTGGGGGACTATTTCGCGTGCCTTACTTCCGATTGCCCGCAGCTTGAAATCTGAGAGCAAACCTGCAGGGAACAGAGACTTGGCGATATAGGACGGATGTAGTGTTACAACGGCTACGGCTTCGTTGTCGGGACAGGCCTTGTCCGGTAATCCGTCGAGGTAGGTAGAGACTCTGGTAGCCTCGGGAGCTAGACGTTCAATCGCCTCACCCAGAGTGTAAGGGTGATTCTTAGGTCCGCCGCTGGGACTCAACTCGACAGCGGAGGTAAGCCTTTCTCCCTCGCCCAGTAAAAAGTTGCGCTTTGGCATGACAACCTCCGTCACCTGCGAATGCGAGCATTCTTCCGAATCGTGTCCCTGCTCACGCCTGTCCACTCATGAGTCACCCGCTGAGAGAATCCGTCTTTCACTAAGGCATCAGCGAGGCGGGCGCGCTCATCTCTCTTGAGAGAGTTCACATGGCGTTTGATCGACAGCTGCAGCCGAGTCTTTAGCGGTAATCCGTGGACGATGGATTCGCGCCTCACCTGCAACAACTCTCGTTCTATTTCGCTGAATGAAAGCCTCTTGAAGACCATCGCGGCTACTGAGACCCATTTCCCTAGTTTCGCGGCCTCTTCCTCCCCCAAGAATCGACGGACCGCTTCCTCGACCTGCCCCTCGTTCGGTCCCTCGAACCGGACAATGATCTCAAACCGTCTCCATACTGCTGGATCGAGGAGCTCTGCGTGGTTTGTTGCGGCAATCAATAAGCCGGAGGTTGGCCAATCATCTATCTCCTGAAGGAGAACCGTAACCAGCCGCTTTAGCTCACCAATCTCGACAGTATCGTCGCGACGCTTGGCAATTGCGTCGAACTCGTCTAGGAGCAGAACACACTGGACGCTCTTTGCGTATTCAAGTACCTGCTTCACGTTCGCGCCCGTCCGACCCAAGAAGCTACTCATAACGGCTGCGAGATCCAGCACCAGGAGAGGCACGTCCAGTTCTCGGGCCAACCATCGCGCAGCCAGTGTTTTTCCAACCCCTGGAGGGCCGACGAAGAGAGCGCTCTTTGTTGGGTGCAGCCCGGATTGCATGAGGTCCGAGGCTCTTGAACGCTCATTGACTAACTGCCGTAGCTGCGCACTAGTCTCGACTCCAAGAATAGGTTCGTTCTCAAGGACGATTGGGAATTCGGGTCGCACAAGTTGCAGGCGGGAATCAAGATCGATTGGAACGCTCGTTACCGAATCTGCTCTCAATGGTGACGCTTGGGAAGGAGCTTCCCGTACCAAGCGAATGAGTTCTGCCGCGAGACTCGGAACTGTTCGCGAGTATCGCCTGGCAAGCCGCCGAACATACATCTGGACATCCTGCGGCCGTCCAGTCAAAGCCAGTCGAGCGAGGTGGACTAAATGTTTTCTCTCAGAATCATCTGCCTCGGTACTGTTTGATAATGGCTTATTACTCATTACGTTACCGTCTTTCTGGACTGGACTAACTAGTTGGCAGATGATACTATTTAGTCCGCTTGGCTGCAAGGCCAAAATTTCGATGGAAGGGCGCGAGGATGAAGAAACATAAGGTCGAGTTCGAAGCTCACAAAACGATCAAGGTACCGACGAAGGTGCGGTTCGAAACAAAGACGGGCGAAAAGGTCAGATTCACGGCCGAGAAGCCGAAGAAGGCACCGGTGCACGTGGAGTTCGAAGCCCGGGGCAAGCGAAGAGGTTAGAACACAAGAAATGCATTGGGCCCTGCCGCTCGCGGCAGGGCTCTCTTCTTGAATACGACCTGCCCATCGACGGGCTGATAACCCCGCCATTCGCCTGGACGATGAAGTGGCGATAGGAGCGCTGCCCTATCAAGGCCCAATGAATCGAAATCGGTGCTCGTCCGTCTAAACAGTTGACCACCGCCAGCCCTTCGGGGCTGCGCGGCATCTCACATAAAGGCCGAGCAGCTGCTCGCCGGAAGCTCCGGAAGCGGCTGAAATCGCATGGTATACTGCCGTTCAACCCAGCGTCCCTGCTCACCGAAGGCGCGCGAAGGAAGTCCCGATGGCCGCTAGCACCCGCCGTTCGCTTGT
Organism: Candidatus Korobacter versatilis; assembly: GCA_016185395.1. Lineage (GTDB taxonomy): Bacteria > Acidobacteriota > Terriglobia > Terriglobales > Acidobacteriaceae > JACPNR01. The sequence continues at coordinate 62,288 of JACPNR010000010.1, read as the reverse complement.
CCCCGTCCTCACCGTCATCATCCTCTGCGGCCTCCTCGGCGTGGTCTTCGGACAGCGCGTGGCCCCCGGTACCGCCGGTTCCAGCGACACCGACGTGCGCGACAGTCTGCGCACCTTCTCCACCGTTTACGACGTCGTGGAGCAGAACTACGCCGAGCCCGTGAATCCGGACAAAGCCATCTACAACGGCGCCATCCCGGGCATGCTGCGCGTGCTCGATCCGCACTCGAACTTCTTCGACCCCAAGGCCTACGCGCTGCTCCGCGAAGACCAGCGCGGCAAGTACTACGGTGTCGGCATGCAGGTCGGACCGCGCAACAACAAGGTCATCGTCATCGCTCCGTTCGTTGGGACGCCAGCGTATCGCGCCGGCATCCGCCCGGGCGACGTGATCATCGCGGTGGACGGCAAGCCCACCGACAACATGAACACCTCGGAAGTCGCCGACCTGCTCAAGGGACCGAAGGGCACGCCGGTGAAGATCACCATCCTCCGCGAAGGCACCGAAAAGCCGCTTGACTTCACCGTGACGCGCGACGAGATCCCGCGCTACAGCGTGGACTTGAAGTTCATGGTCCGGCCGGGCATCGGCTACGTCCACGTCAACGGCTTCAACGAGAACACGGAACGTGAAGTGCAGGAGGCGCTCGACTCCTTCGGCGACCTGAAGGGCCTCATCCTCGACCTGCGCCAGAACCCCGGCGGGCTGTTGAGCGAAGGCGTGGGCGTGGCGGACAAGTTCCTCAAGAAGGGCGCGGTCATCGTGTCGCACCACGGGCGCAATAGCCCCGAGAAGGTCTACCGCGCGTCGCACGGCAACAGTGGCAAGGAATATCCGCTGGTCGTGCTGGTGAACCGCGGCACGGCGAGTGCGGCGGAGATCGTCGCCGGCGCCATCCAGGACCACGACCGCGGCCTCGTCGTTGGCGAGACCACGTTCGGCAAGGGCCTGGTGCAGACCGTCTACCCGCTCTCCGAGAACACCGGGCTGGCGCTGACCACGGCGAAGTACTACACGCCCTCGGGCCGCCTCATCCAGCGCGAATATAACGGCGTCTCGCTCTACGACTACTACTACCACCGCGAAGACGAGGCCAATCCCACCGGCAAAGAAGTGAAGATGACGGATAGCGGCCGCACCGTCTACGGCGGCGGCGGCATCTCGCCGGACGTGAAGCTCGCGCAGCTCAAGACCAACCGCTTCCAGGACCAACTGCTGCAGAATTACGCCTTCTTCAACTTCGCCAAGCACTACCTCATCGGCAAACGCGCCGGCAAAGACTTCCAGGTGGACGAAGCCGTGATGCAGGAGTTCCGCCGCTTCCTCGACTCGCAGAAGGTCCCCTTCACCGAAGCCGAGTTGATGGAAAGCAACGACTGGATCCGCTCCAACATCAAGGGCGAGATCTTCATCTCCGAGTTCGGACAGCAGGAAGGCCAGCGCGTCCGCGCCGAAGACGATCCGCAGGTGCTCAAGGCGCTCGAACTGCTGCCCAAGGCGAAGGAACTGGCGGAGAACGCCAAGAAGGTCATCGCCGAGCGCAGCGCGCATCCCGTGACGAACAGCAACCAGTAGGCTTCTATGCAACAGGAAAAGGCCGGCCTGCGCCGGCCTTTTCTTTTTCTACGAACGCTCTACGCTTTTCCGCCGCGGCTTCCGGCCACCGCCATCACCGCGCCGCCCACGATGAGCGCCGCGCTGATCAGGGGGGGGACTTTCTCGTCGGTGCGCGTCTGCACGCTCATCTTCACGCCGCCGGCTTCCATGCCGTGTTTCTCGTTCTGCGGGATAGGGACGAACAGCGACAGCACTCCGAGCACCACGAGAACGATCCCGATGACGAACAATGCTTTCATGTGCGAGGCTCCTTGTCGCCCCGCTCTGGGGACGCACTGATTTGGATGCATCCTGAGCTGCTGGCGGCAGGCTCGCTTGTCACACCCTTCCGCCACGGCCGGTTTTCCATTACTTTAGATGGTTCGCAAGTCCCTTCTTGGGAGACGGCATGAAAGCCATCGGCATCTCGCTCCTGCTCGCGGCCATCCCTGTCGGCATGGTCATCTACCTGGCCTTCACCGGCGACATCGGCGTGCCTCCGCACTGGACCGTCGACGGCCTCTTCATGACGCTGATCCTGCTCACCATCAGCGGCATCCTCGCGCTCAACGCCGTGCTCGAAGCCCACGCCCTCGGCCTCATCCACCTCCCCGGACTCGGCGCGCACGCGGCCGCTACCGCCGGCGGCGGCAGCATCTCCATGGGCGGGACGGCGGCGAGCAGCGCGGGACTCAAGACCGAGGTCGGCGTGATCGAGCACGTCGAATACTTCGACGCTCCCATCGGACAGCCCAACAAGTCCTTCGTGCGCATCCGGGGCAAGGGCGAGAAGACACCGCACACGCTCGTGCTCGCCGGCAACGTCCGCGGGCTCCTCATCCCCGGCCGCCGCATGCAGCTCGCCTACAAGCCGAACGAAGGCGGCGCGATGCTGGTCTCGTTCGACTTCAAGTAAGCGGAGCGCGACAAAAAGGCGCCGGCGTAAGCCGGCGCTTTCGTGTTGCTGCGGACTAGTTGCCGATGGTCCCGTTGAAGCTGAACTGGATCAGCCCTTTGCTGGCTTCGTTAGTGCGGCTGATGGCTGTCCATGTCCCGCTGCCGCGCACGCCGCCGAACCGTCCCGTTCCGCCGGTGAACCTGTAGTTCCCTCGCATCCGGCTGAAACCGTATTGATCGATGGTGTTGGCGCCGCCCGTGATCACGCCGTAGGCTTGGTCGCCGTTGGCCGCGGTCAGCACGAACTGTCCGCCCGAGATGGTGTTCGGGTTCACGGTGGTGTCGAACGTGGCGCGCACGCCGAGCGAGCTGTTGCCGAACGGCGCCAGGCCCACGCCGCGCGCTTCCAACAGCACGTTGGTGGGAACGGTCGCGTCCGGGGTGAGGGTGAAAGCACCGCCGTAGGGCACGTTGAACGCGCCCAGCAGGGCGAAAGCAGCGCTCGAGAGCAACAGCACGAAAGCAAGCGCGGCGAGGACTGTGGCCCGGGGTCCCAGTGCAGATCGTTTCATTTGCTTCCTCCGGTCTGACACTCTCTGGGCGGGGAAACCCCAAAGGCACAGAATAGTTGCGCGCGAATCCTGTTCCGCGACGCAATCGGTCTGGCGCCATGGTGCGTCCGCTGCTCACGCAGCGCGATTACTTCCGTAACCTTACCTCCGTAATTTGACGGTCGGCGCGGCATCGGCGAAAGTGCGAGTGCGCGGCGGATCCGGCTGGGGCCGGTTTCACCGCAGCCGAACGGATGCCCGCCGCCATTTCGGGGGAGTTGGCGGCGGGCGTTCCTGTATATTCAAAAATGACAAGTCCAAACAAAGCAGAGACCATGGCAAACACCACCGAAACACCGACCACGGGCGTGGAGCGTCGCGCGGCGCCGCGCGCCAACGCCCAATTCGAGGTCCGTTATGGCGCGAAGGGCGAGGAGCCCAACGATGCCAAGACCTGCGACATCTCCGCCACCGGCATCGGGTTGGTCGGGCCGAAGCAGTACCCGATCGGCGCCGAACTGGAGCTCCGTTTCCGTTCGCCGGAGAAGAGCACCAAGGGCGACCTGATCACCATGAAGGCCAAGGTCCGCCACTCCACTCCCAACCGTATGGGGCTGGAGTTCGTGAACGTGCCCACCTCGGACCATCTCCGCATCCGCGACATGATCATGCGCCTCATGGGCACGCAGCCCAAGTAGCCGCCGGCGGCGGCTTCTCTTCTCCGCAACAGCAACCCTCGATTCCTCACGTCCACGAGACAACCTGCGCGCCAAGGGCGCCACCCGAACATTCGCGTCCGGCGCCTAAAAAAGCCAACCCGCCCCCGCCGCCTATCCTCCAACTTGCAGGGGGTAAAACTTATGTTTCTGACTCTGTTCATCATCCTGTTGCTGGCTTGGATCTTCGGCTTCACGCTGTTCCACGTGACGAGCTTCCTCATCCACATCCTGCTCATCGCGGCAGGGATCGCGCTCATCATGCACTTCGTGCGCCCGCGTCGCAGTGTGGTCTGACGAGAGAGGATTGCTCATGGCGGGAAACCATAAAAGGGATGGCCCGCGAGAGGAAGGAATGGTGGAGCTAGTCGGGATCGAACCGACGACCTCATCGTTGCGAACGATGCGCTCTCCCAGCTGAGCTATAGCCCCACTTTGTCCGAGGAAGCCGCGCGCGGAAGCACGCGGGCTGAGACTTACTCATTTTAACAAGCTCTCGCCGAACCGTCTAACCGTGGGCTCCTTGGCTGAAGTCACTTGGCCGCCGGCAGCAACCCGACCTGCCGCATGATGCTGGCGGAATCGTAATAGTCCCGGTTGCCGGCGATCTTGCCGCCGCGCACCTCGAAGATGCTGCCGCCGCGCACGGAGAACTTCTTCCCTGTCTTGTACAGCCCCACGTCCGTGCCGCTGAATATCCACTCCGACGAACCGTGCTTGCCGTGCTGGAAAACGCTCACCCTCTCCAAATGCATGTCGGGGACAGCGGCAAAGAAACCGGCCGCCAGCCTTTTCAGCTCTTCGCGTCCGTGCGCCACCTCGCCGTAGGTCACATCTTCGTAGACGACATCGTCGGTATAGAACGCCGCCACCTTCTCCGGGTCATGGCTGTTCCACGCCGCGAACTGTTTGTCGAGCAAGGTGGCGCCCGGTTTCGGCTCTCCTGCGCCGGCGACACACGCGAAGGCGACCATCATGATGGCGACAAACTTCTTCATCGTCTCTCTCCTGCTGGATCTACTTATGCCCGGCGATGTCGACCGTCACCGCCCACAAGTATTCCGTGAACTTGCCCAACTGTTCCACGTTCACGCGCTCGTCGTTCCCATGGACGCGCTTGTCATCCTCGTCCGTTTCCGGGACGCCGATGTCATACGCCTGCACGCCCTTCGCGCGCAGTTGCGCCGAGTCCGTGGCGCCCACTTGCAGCACCGGCACCGTCACCGCTTCCGGCCACACTTTCTTCTGCGCGCGCGCGAGCGCCTGGAACATCTCGGTATCGAGGCGCGAAGGCGTCGCCCGCGGCCGCTTCTGCCCACCCTCGAGCCGCGTGATCTCGACCGCGGGATCGTTCACCAGCTGCTTCAGCGTGGCGATGAGCGCGTCGATGTCCTCATCCGGCAGCGCGCGGACGTCGAGCGTGGCCTCCGCCTCCGCCGGGATCACGTTCTCGCGGAAGCCGCCCCGGATGATCGTCGGCACGATCGAGGTGCGCAGCATCGAGTTCAACCCGATCTCGTGCGCGCGCAGATACGCCTCCGTCTTCGGATCGTCGAGGTGCGTGTAGTACCACGCTTTTTCCGGCGGCGATATCTTTGCCAGCTGCTCGAAGAACGCGCGTGTCGTCTCGTTCAGCCGCACCGGCGCCTGCCACGCGCCGATCTTCGCGATGGCGGCCGAAAGATGCGTGATGGGATTATCCAGACGCGGCATGGAGCCGTGCCCGCTCGAACCCCGCGCCGTGACCTTCAGCCCGCGCGGCAGTTTCTGCGTCGGCGCCACGCCGGCGTAGGCCAGCTTGCCGTTCGGCTGGAGCGCGAAATCCCCGCCTTCGTTCAGCGCGTACTCGCACGCGATCTTCTCCCAGTGGTTCGCCACCACGTAGTCGATGCCAAACTGCGTGGTCCCCTCCTCGCCCGCCTCGGCCAGCAGGATCACGTCGCGGTCGAGCGGGACCTTCATGCGATGCAGCAGCAGGAACACTTCCAGGTTGGCGGCGTCCATCGCCTTGTCGTCACTCGATCCGCGCCCATACATGTATCCATCGCTGTGTATCTCGGCGGCGAACGGGTCCACCGTCCAGCGCGCGCGCTCCACCCCGACCACGTCGAGGTGCCCGAGCAGCAGCAGCGGCTGCTTCGAGCCGTTGCCCTTGAGACGCGCGATGAGCGAGGCGCGCCCGGGGGCCGACTCCACGATCTCCGAAGCGATCCCCTCTTTCGCCAGCACGCCCTTGATGTACTCGGCGGCCTTGATCTCGTTGCCCGGAGGGTTCGAAGTATCGATGCGGACCAGCTCCTGCAGCAGCTTGGTGGCTTCCGCCTTGGCGGCGGCGAAATCCGGCTGCTGCGCTGTGGCCAACGCGGACAACAGCATCAGCACCGTGACCAGTCTTCGTTTCATGCGTCCTCGTGTCTTCTTACATCCCGAGCCCGCCGCGGCGGGCGAGGGATGTGGATTGGAATGCAGATTACGGGCCCTGTATCTTCTGCGCAGTCTCGCTCACCACCGCCTCAGCGTCCGCCGCCGCCGGCACCCCGCCCTGGGCGATCTCCTTCGACCCACCACCGCGCCCGCCGCGCGCCGTGACCGCGTCTTTCAACAGTTCGCCCATATTCAACTCAAGGCCGACAGTACAAGCGAAGACCACCGTCGGCTGCCCTGCCGTCGAGGCCAGTAGCGCGACTGCCCTTCGGGACACGTCCGCCGTCAGCTTATGCGCCAGGAACTTCACGAACTCCACGCTGCGATCGGGGAACGTCTGCGCGATCAGGCGACGGCCGTTCTTCTCCGCCGTCTCTGCCAACAACCTGTCCGCATGCAGCGCAGCTAACTCTTCCAATAATCTCTGCTGCCCCTTTGCGGCAGCCTTGGCTTCCTCGGCTTGTTTCACGATCTGCTGCGGCAGTTCGTAGATGTGCGTGCTCAGCTTGCCGGCAGCGTCAGTGAGCGCGGCGTAGTCGCGCTGCGCCATGCCGACGGCACGCGCGCCACAAACGAACTCGACTCGGAATCCTTGTTTTACTTTTTCGAGCCTGCGAAGTAAGACCGCGCCGATCTGCCCGGTGCGCTGGACGTGGGTCCCGCCGCACGCATTGAGGTCGAAGGCGGCGACGTCGATGAGCCGCAGCTTCTCCTGGCCGGCTTTGAGCGGCGGCAGCTTGCGCACGTTGCGCTGCTTCGCTTCCTCGGGCGTCGCGTACGTGATCGTCACCACGCGGTCGTCGAGCACGACTTCGTTCGCCAGCGCCCCGGCTTTCTCGAGCTGCGCCGGCGTCAGCGCCTTCCCTTCCAGATCGACCGTGCAAGTCTCAGCGCCCATGTGGAACGAGACCGTCGGCATGCCGAACAACTTCTCGAACGCCGCCGAGAGCACGTGCTGCCCGGTGTGCTGCTGCATGTGCTCCCGCCGCCGCGCCACGTCCACCCTGCCATGGACCGCGCTGCCTTTCGCCGGAGGCGTGCCTTCCACGAAATGAAAGACGGTGCCAGTATCTTCGTCTTCCGTAACCTCAATGATGGGTAGAGACGGGCTACTGCCCGTCTCCAGCACGCCCGTGTCGTTGAGCTGTCCGCCGCTTGTCGGATAGAACGCCGAGCGGTCGAGCACAACCGCTGTCCGGCCGTCGCGCTGGACGACGGCGACGACCTTCGCGTCGAACTCGTAGAGAAAACTGTCAGGATAATAAAGACGTTCCGTCATCTAGTAAGGTCCAATGATCCCGCCGATGTTCCGTCCTGCCGGCACAGCGGCCTCTTTCTCCTTCTCTTTCTTTGCCGACGACGCCGCCGCGATCACGTCGATGTACTTCAGCCCCGAGCCGGTGTTGAACAGCACGCAGGTGTCGCCCGGCTTGAGGAACTTGGACGCGATGAGCTTCTCGTAGGCCGCGAGCGATGCGGCGCCCTCGGGCGCGGCGAACACGCCCTCCTCGCTCGCCCACCGCCGGACGCATTCCATGATCTCGGCATCACTCACGGCGATCGCCGTGCCGCCGGATTTCTTCAAAATGTCGAGGATGATGTAGTCGCCGTATGCTTTCGGCACACGCAGCCCGGCGGCGACGGTGCTCGCATCCTTCCACATCTCCGACACTGTCTTGCCTTCATCCCATGCTTTAGGGATGGGCGCGCATCCGGCTGACTGCACGGCCACCATCTTCGGGCGCTTTTTCCCTATCCAGCCCAACTGTTCCATCTCCTCGAACGCCTTCCACATGCCGATCAGCCCCACGCCGCCGCCCGTCGGATAGAAGATGGCGTCCGGCAACTGCCAGCCGAGCTGTTCGGCGACCTCGTAGCCCATCGTCTTCTTGCCCTCCACGCGGAACGGCTCCTTCAGCGTGGAGATGTCGAACCAGCCCTGCTTTTCCTTTTGCTCGCCCAGCATGCGCGCGCAATCGGAGATCAATCCGTCCACCAGCGTGACGTGCGCGCCGTAGCTCTGGCACTCGACCAGGTTCGCCTGCGGCACGTCCTTGGGCATGAAGATGTGCGCCTCGATCGCCGCCGCCGCGCAGTACGCCGCCAGCGCGCTCGCCGCGTTCCCCGCCGACGGTATCGCCAGCTTGCGCAGCCCGTAGTGCCGCGCCATGGTCACCGCCGCGCACAAACCGCGCGCTTTGAACGAGCCGGTTGGATTCAGTCCTTCGTCCTTGATGAAAACGTTGGGCGTCTTCCGCGACGGAAGCATCGGAGTGAAGCCCTCGCCGAGCGTGACCGGGTCCGCGTCCGGCAGGACGCCGGCATAACGCCACATCGAGGCCGGACGTCCCGCGAGCGACTCGCGCGTGAACTTCTTCTTGATGGCGTCGAGGTCATAGCGGACGTACAGCGACCCGCCGTCCTTGGGACAGATGGTCTGCGGCTGGTCGCCGGAGACCTTCTCGCCACACTTGGTGCATTCCAGGTACGAGATCTTTGCCATAGCGAAACCAGAAAATCTTTTCACACTAAGGACACGAAGGACTACACGAAGGTGCTCACGGGGACCTTCGTGGCACCTTTGTGACCTTCGTGTGAAAGGTTCTTATTTTCAACCAGGTTCATCTTTTCGCGGCAGCGGGCAGCACGATCGCCCGCACCGCATCGATGGGCAGCGGACCGAGGTCGAGCACCATGTCGTGATACTTCCGCATGTCGAAATCGCTTGCATGGGCCTTCTGGTAGTCCTCGCGCAGGCTCATCCAGTCACGATAGCCCACGTAATACGTGGGCAACTGCGTGGAGCTCAGCTTCGCGCGTTGCAGCTTGCCATCGGCTTCGGCCTGCGTCTGGAACGCGTCTTTCGTCATCAGCTCCATCGCCTGCGCGTCGGTCATGTTCATCGTCTGCATGCGGACGTCGAGGATGGTGTTGGCCAGCAGGCGCAGCCGCAGCTTGCGCATCATCAGGCGATACTTCGTGCGGCCGAGGTCGTCGCCCGGCGGGAAGCCGGAATCCATCATCACCTGCGCGATGTACTCTGCCCAGCCCTCCACGTAGCAGCCGTTGCCCAGCAGGTTACGAAGCAGGCGCCGCCGCTCCGGCTGCACGTTGTTGGCGTGCTCGAACTGCACGTAGTGCCCGGGCAGCGCCTCGTGGATGGAGAGCCACTTCAGCGTGTAGTCGTTGTACTCGCGCAGCTTCGATTCCGCGCGCGCGGCCGGCATCTTTGCATCGATGGGCGTGACCCAGTACTGCGCTTCTGCCGTGGGCTCGAGCGGCGGCGCCGAGTGGAACCCCGCGACCGAATAGATCCCGCGCATAAAAGGCGGCGTGGGAATGACCTTCAGGTTGTCGCGCGGCCCCATGGAGACGATCTTCTTTTCGATGATGAACTGCTTGATCATCGCCAGGTCGCGCTTCACGTTGTCCGCAAGCTGGTCGCGGCCGGCGTGCTCGTCACTGATCTTCTGCAGGACTTCCCCGACGATCTTGTTCTCGCGGTCCCGCCCGGCGAGGTCATCATGCGCGCCGTGCTCCGCGAACCATTGCTGATGCATGGGCAGCGCCAGTTCGAGCATCTCAGCCCGCACCGCCTTCATCTGCTGCTCGGCATCGGCCAGCACCTGCGCCGGCGTGACTGGCGTCTCCATCACGTACTTGAACTTCCGGTCGTACCACGGCTGCCCGAGCCGCCACGTGCGGTCGGTCTTGCGCTTGCCGAGGTCGTCTGCCAGCCACGCGTTGAACGCCTTGAGGGCTGCGATGGCCTTCGGCGCCGCGTCGTCGTATTGCTGCTTCAGCTTGGCGTCCGCCGGCAGTTCTTCCTTCACCATGTTCTCGATCATGTCCACGTTGCCGTCGTTCTCTTCGGCAGCGACCTTCACGAAGATGGGGTCGGAGTCCGCCAGCACATGCTTCGTCTGCTCGAGGAACCGCGGTATCTGCTCGATGCGCGCCAGCACATGACCCAGCCGCACGCTCTTGGGCGCGTACTCCTGGCTCAGCGGCAGGAAGATGGCGTTGCCGATGGCCTCCACGAACACCGTGGGATTGTGTTTGTAGTTCTGGACCTCGTCGAGCTCGAGCAGGTTGAGCGCGATCTGGTCCTGGATGAGCCGCAGGTCAGCCTTGTCCTGCGCGCTGAGCGACGCCGCCGGCAGCTTCGCGAACTTCGCCAGCCATCCACCGTAGAACGCGCGCTGCTGCTTGTAAGCTGCCGCGCTCACGTCATCGAGCAGCGCATCCAGCTCGAGGACCTTCCCGGTCTTCGCGTCCTTATGTTTGTGGTATCCGGCATAAGACGCGCTGATGGGCGAAAGCGCCAGCGATTCCTTCATGAACTGGTCGCTCAGCGCCGCGAATTTTGGGGAGTCACTCTCCGCCGTCTTTCCCGCCGCGGCGGACCTCGACGCCTTCGGGTTTTGTCCGGCGACCATCAGGCAGAGCAGCAGGCAGATGAACGACACGCGCAGGAACATCCAGGGCCTCCAGCGGAACCGTCGAGTATACAGTCCACCGCACGGCGCGAAAAAACTCACACCGTAAAAAAGCCCCCGCCGAGGCGGGGGCATTCAAGAAGAGGAGATAGGAGGAGATGACTACTTACAGTTGGGCGGCGATCAGTTCCCGCATGCGGAGCCGAGCCTGATGAAGGCCCTGCAGCACTTCGTCCTGGCTCAATCCCAACAGGCGGGCAATGCGGACTTTGTCGTAGCTCTCCACGTCGTGCATGAGGAAGAGCAGGCGTTCGGTGGCGGGCAGCTCGACCACGGCGCGCTCCAGATGGATGCGCTTCACGTTGTGGCGCACGTTCACGATCTCGGTGGCGGCGTCGCATGCCAGCGTCAGTTCGCCCAGCGACATCAGCTCGCGGACTTCCGCCAGCAGCGCGCGGTCGATCATCTCAGCGGTCGGCCCACCCGACGCGGCGAAGGCGCGCACGAAAGCGGCTGCAGCCACTTGCTCGGCAGCGAGTTCGTTGTCCGTCATCCAGAACGCCAGCGAGTACACGCGGTGGCGGTTGGCTTCGTAGACGCGCTCCATATCCGCGCTCTTCTCGGCAACGAGCGCCGGTGCGTATAAGACGTTCATGTCCTGGTAGCTCGTAGCCATTTGTTTCCTCTTTTTTCCGGCCCTGCTTGAGTGGACCCGGGCCCGTCGCTTCTGTTCCGGCTCTTCGGCCGGTCTCTCTACTCTTGCGCCTTGCGAATCCTGGGGGAGGGTCAGCCGCGCGCTTGCCACACCTTCTGAGTAGCAATCGGCTGGCCTAAGGTGTGTCGCTTTTCCACACCGGCGCGGCGTTACCAGCCAAACCATTACCTGGCAACAAGTTCGGCAGAATTTCCCGGCCAAGAAAGACTAGAAGTGATGGCCGCAGCAGCAACTCTGGATGCCAGGGAGTGGCACACGGATACCCACATTATCCCCAGGGTGAGTAAATTTTATCGTTAGGATTCGCTGCCGTGCGGTAGCCGGACAACGTTGCCGCGTGCGTGAATCGCGCCATTCTCCGCCGCGGTGCGGGTCAGATCCCCGTGGCCACGGCCTTGGACTTCTTCAGCAGGCGCCGCGTGATGGCGATGAGGTCGGCCACCTCGAACGGCTTCACGATGCAGGGGACTTTCTTCTCCTCGATGAAGCGGCGGATATCGCTATCACCGAAGTTGGAGATCGCGAACATGATGCACCGCTCCAGGCCGGGCCGGTTCTCGGCGATCCACTGGTAGACGTCCATGCCCGTCCAGCCGCCCGGCATTTTCCCGTCGATGATGATGGCGTCAAAGCTCTCCGCCTGCAGCAGTGCGATGGCTTCTTCGCCGCTCATGCGCGACACCACTTCGGCGCCGGCGCCGCGCAGCACCTCCGCTTCAAAGTCGACGACGGCCTCTTCGTCGTCCACCACCAGCACGCGGCCGAAGAGCGTGTGCGTAGGCTTGCGCCCCGCCTTGGTGCGCGACTCGGCCCCCACCGGCGTGGCCGCCACCGGTAGCTTGAGGCGGATGATGGCGCCCGCGCCCTCGCCCTCGTTCTGCGCGCTGATCTCGCCCTGGTGCTCCTTCATGATGCCGTAGCAGATGCTCAACCCCAGCCCGGTTCCCTTGCCCACGCCCTTGGTGGTATAGAACGGGTCGAAGATGCGCTTGGTGTCGCGGATGCCGGGCCCGGTATCGCGGAACTCCGTCCACACGTGGCCCTCCTGCGCGTAGATGCGGACGCGCAGCGCTCCCCCGCGCGAGGTCTCGAGCATCGCGTCCGCCGCGTTGTTGATGATGTTCAGGAAGACCTGCTCGATCTGGTGCGGGTCGGCCGTCACCGGTGGCAGCGGCGATTCGAACTCGCGCTCCACGGCGATGTTGTTCAGCTTCAGGTCGTAGTCGCGCAACGCCAAGGTCTCTTCCAGCACGCGCCGCAGGTCCACCGATTGCTTCTGCGGCTTGCGCTGGCGCGAGAACGAGAGCAGGTTCTGCACGATCTTGTGCGTGCGCTGCGCCTGCCGGTAGAGCTTGGAGACAAAATCGCGCGAGCGGTCGTCCAGCTCCTCGTTCTCCAGCAACTGCGCATAACCCAGGATGGCGGTCAGCGGATTGTTCAGTTCGTGCGCCACGCCCGAGATGAGCTGTCCGATGGCGCTCATCTTCTCGCTCTGCAGCAACTGCTCCTGCGTCCGCGCCAGGTCCTCGTACGCCGACTTGGTCTCCTCGTAGAGCCGCACCTTCGAGATGGTGTTGGCGAGCTGGCGTCCGATGGCCACCAGCAGCGACTCCTCATTCGCGGTGAATTCGCGCACGTGCCGGCTGCTGATGCCCAGCGTCCCCACGATGGTGTCGTTCGCCCACAGCAACAGCCACACCCACGACTGCAGTTTCTCTTCGCGTACGAATTCGGTGATCACTCCCGGCAGGTGCGGCAGGTGCTGCTGCGTGATGACCTGCGCGCGCGAGTTCCGCACCGTCTCCCAGAACTCCTGCGGTATCTGGAACTCCTCCAGCTTGCGCCCCACGTCCGACGCATACCCCGCGCCCGCGATGCGCCGCAGCGTGAGCGTCGGCTCGTCGAACAGGTAGATGGTGCCCGTGTCCACGGCGAACACCTGCATCACCTGGCCGAGTGCGTGGTTCAGGATCTGCGCCAGGTCGAAGCTCTGGTTTCCCATGCTGGCGATCGCATTGAGCGCATTGAGTTCCCGGTTGCGCCGCCGTATCTCTTCTTCCGCGCGCTTCTTTTCCGTGATGTCGAGCAGGAAGCCCTGGTAGCGCGCCACCCGGCCCTGCGCGTCGTTGAGCGCGAAGCTCGATTCGCGCACCTTGATGATGGAACCATCCTTGCGGCGCAGGTCGAACTCAAAATCGCGCAGCGAACCATGTTCCGCGATGGCCTTGCGGAAGCGCTGACGGTCCTCCGGGTTCGCGTACAGGTCGTGCGCAATGTCCACTGCGAGCAGCTCGTCGCGCGTCTGGTAGCCCAGCAGGCGGACGAACCCTTCGTTGCAATCGATGAGCCGCCCATCGGGCGTCGAGACGAACACGCCTTCCTGCACGCGCTCGAAGAACAACCGGTAACGCTCTTCCACCGCGCGCCGCTCGGTCGTGTCCTTGACCGTATGGATGGTCGAGGTCCCGCCACCCTCTTCCGTGAACGTCGCCGTCGTGACCAGCGAGTATCCCGGGAAGCACGGGTCGGGAGATTCATGCAGGCTGTCGCCGTGCGTGCAATACGGGCACTCCGTCCACGCCGTCCCCGCATTCGGAAAAACGGTGTCGCAGCTCGCGCCCACCACTTCGCGATATTCCTTGCGCAGCCGCGCCAGCAACGGACGGTTCAGCTTGATGATGCGGTTGTGTTCGTCGTGCACCAGCACGCCGTCTTCGATGGCGTCGAAGGTGCGCAGCCACTGCCGCTGCGAGTGCGCGATGTGCTCGAACAGTTGCAGGTTCTCGAACGCGATGCCGAGCTGGTTCGCTGTCGCCGTCAGGAACTGCGTCTCGTCCGGGCGGTAACTGCGGTGCTCGCCGCCGGCCAGCGCGATCGTCCCGACCACGCCGTTCTTCCCTTCCACCGGGATGACCAGCACGTGGTCGAAGCCGTCGCGCTCCATGCGCTTGCGCGTCTCCCGGTCCGTCGCCGTCATGCGGATCATCCCCGGCGCGCGCTGCTGCACCACGCGGCCGCTGAACGTGCCTTCCATGTTCAGCGAGCGGCGCGAGGGCCCGATGGTCTCGCCCTCGCCCACCTGCGCCGTCAGGACCAAATGCCCTTCGTCGAGCAGGCGGAACCACGCGGCTTTCGCGTCCATCAGCGTAGACAGCTCGCGCAGCGACGCTTCCATCATCGGGCGCACGTCCTGCGCCTCGGCGATCGCCGTGGTGATGGCGTTGACCACAGCCAGCCGCCGCCCGCGCGCTTGCGAGTCGTCGAGGACGATGATGACCATGCTCAGCGCCAGCAACAGCTCGATGAGCAGGTCCGCCTCCATGTGTCCGCTGTCGCCGGAGTGGGTGTGGACGAACAGGAACAGGAACGTCAGCAGCCACGGGCCGATGCTGCCGCGTCCGCGGCTGAACAACGCCAGTTCCACCGCGGCGACTGCCTTGATCGCCATGTAGAGCGCATCGATCGTGTACTCCAGCCACGTGGACCGCGGCAGCCAAAGCACGCGGATCACGGCCAGGTCGAGCGCGACCATCCCCACAATGGCCAGCGGCAGCAGCCAGCGCGTGCGATTGGCATAGAAGGAGATGGCGCCTGCCATCAGGAAGAGAGCGAGGGTGAAGAACATCGGCGAGAGCACCAGCCACGCGGTATGCGCGCTGCCGCCCGCGCCTGCCGCAGCGCCGCTCGCCAGCTTGTGCAAGAGGTATGCGCCCCAGCCGAAGAGCCAGGCCAGCAGGTACCGCTCGCGGAACGTCCGATAGACCAGGACCCCGCCCGCAAGCAGGATCATGAGCGCGGAAGCCTGCACTACCGCGGCCGCATCTAGGCGCAGTTGTTCCATTCGCAGTTGCAGGGAAAGTACCACGGAAGCCCGCGGCGACCCGTACCTTTCAGGCTCCCCTCGGTTACTTTGGTAATCCGGAGGCACGCCACGCCGCGCCACGCCAAATTGCACATTGTTTCCGCCGGGACTCTGTGTACAATATGGCTCCCCCGGAAAAGGTTCCCCACCACTCGATGAGCACCGAGCGGATCCTGGTCGTAGACGACGAAGAGGCGATTCGAGAGATCGTTTCTTCCATGCTTTCAGCAGCGGGCTACCGCTGTGCCCAGGCCGCCAGCGGCCTGCAGGCGCTCAACGTCCTTGAATCCGGACAGGAATTCGAGCTCATGCTCTCCGACCTGATGATGGCGGAGATGGATGGCGTCGCCCTCCTTGAACGCACCAAGGAAAAGTATCCCGACATGCCGGTCATCATGGTGACCGCTGTCCACGACATTTCGGTGGCGCTCGCCGCCATCCGCAACGGCGCCTACGATTACCTGCTGAAGCCCTTCGAGCGCGAGCAGTTGCTCGCCACCGTGCGCCGCGCGCTCGAGCATCGCCGCCTCAAGCTCGAGAACCGCGCCTATCAATCGAACCTGGAATCCTTGGTCGCCGCCCGCACCGAGCAGTTGCGCCAGGCGATGAGCGACCTCGAACGCTCGTACGACATCACGCTCGAAGCCCTCGGCGACGCGCTCGACTTGAAAGACGCCGAGACCGAAGGACACTCCAAGCGCGTCACCGCGTTCACCATCGCCATCGCGCGCGCGCTCGGCCTCAGCAGCCAGGAGATCCGCGTCATCGCCCGCGGCGCTTTCCTGCACGACATCGGCAAGATGGCCATTCCCGACGCCATCCTGCGCAAGCCCGGCAAGCTCACCGAAGACGAGCAGGCCATCATGCGCGAGCACGCCTACCGCGGCTACCAGATGCTCCGCAAGATCCCCTTCCTCGCCGAAGCCGCCGAGATCGTTTATTCCCACCAGGAGATGTACGACGGTTCCGGCTACCCGCGCGGCCTGAAGGGCGACGAGATCCCGCTGGGCGCGCGCCTCTTCGCCATCGCCGACACGCTCGACGCCATCACCAGCGACCGGCCGTACCGCGCCGCGCAAACGCTTTCCGCCGCGCGCGAAGAGATCAAGAAGTGGTCAGGACGCCAGTTCGACCCCAAGGCCGTCGAGATCTTCGTCGCCATGCCCGACAGCATCTGGGCCGACCTCCGCCGCGAGATCGATACCCAAAGCTACCGCTTCGCCTACCCGCAAAAGCCCAGCGCCAAAGCCACCGCCGGCGTCTGACCAGCTCTCCTTATCGGAGTCATGCTGAGCAATGGGCAGCGCCTTTGCGCGCGAGGCGAAGCATCCCTAGCGCCCACCAGGTTCTTCATCCATGCCTTTGACTTTTGCCAGCGACTGGCGACCAGCGACTACTCCAAATAAAAGGGACGGCTTGCGCCGTCCCTTTGCCTTACCCCTGTTCCAACTACCCCGTAAGAACTTTTACCGGGCCAGGTCCGCCGCTATCTCGTCGAGCGCGCTCTCGATCTGCGCCAGCTCGCGGTCCACGCCGGGAAGCGACTCATCCACCGGCTCGCCCAGGCTCTCGACCAGCGCGCGGACAGCCTGCTGTCCACGCTCGGTCACGAAGAGCAGGCCCAGCCCACCCAGGCCCAGCATCGTCAGTGGTACATACCATTTGCGCATGGCGCGTCTCCATGAGCCCGCGGAGCACCTTGGCCAGTCCGCGGCCTCTCTATCAATAGACGGCGATCGCACCCAAAAAGTTGCAGAGTAGGACCTCGATTTCTACTCCCCCCGCCCCAGCCATGCCCTCCCCTGTGAGTCATGCTGAGCGGAGGGCAGTCGCCGCGGCGACCGCCCGTGGTCGAAGCATCCCTACCGCACCGCAGAGGCCGGCGGAGACCAATACGTACAGCCAAATTCCCGCCACTCTCATCTCACTATCTACCGCACCCGCACTCCGAAAAGAGGTACGCCATGAAGAACCGACTCGTGGGCATTTTCTGCGCCCTCATGTTGACGTTGCCGGCCATGGGACAGCTCCAGACCCGTCCCGCCCAAGACCCGAACGCGCGCCCGGACGCCATCCCCGAAGGCACCACCTTCACCATCCGCCTGCGCGACACGCTCGACACCCGCAAGATGGAGCGCGGCAAGCGCTTCGAGGCCGAGGTCCAGGAAGACCTGGTCGCGCCCAACGAGCTCGTCATCCCCCGTGGCCGCAAGGTCGCCGGACACGTCTCCCAGATCTATCGCGGACTCAACGGCTCCGTGGTGCTCAGCTTTGACAAGATCGAGACACGCCACGGCTGGGTGCCGCTCGCGGCCACCGTCATCGGCGTCCCCGGTGAGCACGGCGTGAAGCAGACGACCGGCGCCGAGGGTGAGATCCAGCGCGCCGGCATCGACAAGAAGCGCACGGTCGAGTCGGCTGCGGTCGGCGCGGCCATCGGCGCGGTCACCGGCGCCCTCGCCGGCGGCGGCAAAGGCGCAGCCATCGGCGCGGCCGTGGGCGCCGGTGCGGGCGGCGGCGCAGGTATCCTCCTCGACCGCGACCTCAGGATCGAGAAGGGACAAGCCCTCGAGCTCCGCCTCGACCGCCCCATCATCATCCCGAGTCGCTAAGCCGACTGAAACAGCGGGTGGGCGCCGGCGACCTCGCCGGCGCTTTCCATTTGCTCGCGCAACTATTCCTCCACCCCCGGGTTTCCACCCATACAACTGACAACTCTCACAGGACCGCGGGGCGTGCCGTCGCAAGACAGCACGCCCCGCGGTTTTTGCTAGCCACTAGCCACTAGCCCCTAGCCCCTAGTACTCTGCAAGCCACCACCCCTCATCCGTTCTACTCGCAGGAGAACTAATCATGAGAAAGCTCGCGCTCTTTTTCGCCATCGCCTTCCTCGCTACCGCCGCTCTCGCCCAGGACCGTCCCGCCCTCACCGCGCAGCCGAACAGCGTCTACGTCGGTGCCGACGGCAAGTTCGAGGCCGACCCCGACACCGCCGTCCTCAGCTTCAGCATCAACCCGCAGGAAGACACCGCCAAGGCCGCCTACGACAAAGCGTCGAAGGCCGCCGAGCAGGTCCGCCAGATCCTGCGCACGAACGGCATCGATCCCAAGGCCGCCGAGATGGGCTTCCTCTCCGTGCAGCCGATGTACGACTACCGCAAGCCCACGCAGAAGCTCATCGGCTACCGCGTGAGCACCACCATCACCGTGAAGCTGAAGCAAAAGGATTTCGACAAGATCGGTCCGCTCACCCAGCAGCTCGCCGAGATCGATACCGCCGCGGGACAGAACCTCGCCTACGACCTCACCGACATGGAAGCCGCCAAGAAGAAGGCCGTGGAAGATGCCTTCGCCAAAGCGCGCTCGAGCGCCAGCACCCTCGCCGTGGCCGGCGGACGCTCGCTCGCCGAACTCATCTACGCCGCGGTGGACGTGAACGAGCCGGTGCGCATCATGATGGCGCCGCGCGCGCAGATGATGAAGATGTCCGCCGAAGCCGCGCCCGCACCCACCGAAGGCTTCGCCGCGCAGCGCATCACCGTCACCGCGCACGTCAACGCGCTGTTCGGGATGAAGTAAGCCGATTCAGCTGCAGATGAACGCAGAAGAACGCTGATGGAAACGACTCTTCGAATCTGCGTTCATCTCGCGTTCATCTGCGGCGATCCTTATCATTCCTCCCGCGCCCATCCGCGCGACACATACGCGAGCGCGACCAGCAGCGCGATGAACCCCGCCCACGCCAGCAACCCGCCACCGCGCGTCAGGTCGAGCTTCTGCGGACCGTCGTTCACCGCCTTGCTCACGAACGGGATCAGCACCGCCGCCATCCCCACCAGCGCCCACGACGAGTAATACGGCCACAGTCCCCAGCCACGCTCGGGCGCCAGTTGCGCGTAGCGCCGGTAGTACGCTTCGTATTGCCAGAACGCGCGGTAGTAGCGCACCGGCTCGCCCGCGCCGCGCAGCCGCAGCATCATGGCGAAATGCGCCACCGCGGCGGCGCTCACGAACACGAAGAAGAGCAGCACCGGGGTCATTCGCAGACGTCCATCATTTGTAGATCAGGTACTTCGCGCGCACCTTCATGAACTCTTCCAGCGCGTCGCGCCAGTCTTCCGCGATGCGCTGCGGACCCTCCCCGCGCGCCACCGCGTCGTACACGCCCTGGTTCACCAGGACCTCCGTCATCTTCTCCGGCTTCCAATCTTTCGGATACAGCTTCCTTAACGCCGCCGCCAGCTCGATGCCGAGTTCCGGAGAATCCAGCGCGTTGCGCTGCGTCACGATCAGGTTCACGCCGTGGCACAGCTCGCCCTTGTACTTCGCGTCGCTCGGCGTGAAGTCCACCGCGACGAAGCGCACGCCTGGGATCTGCCGCGCGTTCATGTAGGCCGCCAGCTCCCGTGACCTGATCCACGTCGCGCCCAGCACTTCGAACGGAGTGTTCGTCCCGCGTCCGACCGAGACGTTCGTCCCCTCCACCAGCGCCACTCCCGGATACAGCGTGGCCTGGTTCACGCTGCGCAGGTTCGGCGAGGGGTCCACCCACACCGCGCCGGTCGCGTCGAACCAATCACCGCGCTGCCAGCCTTGCATCGGGACGACCGTCAGCTTCGCGCCGAGCCCGCGCTCGCCGTTGTACATCTGCGCCAGCTCGCCCATCGTCATGCCGTGGCGCACCGGCACGTCCACATAATTGATGAGCCGCTGCGGGCCGCCCTGCGCCATCGGCCCTTGCACAAAACTTCCCGTCACCGGATTCGGACGGTCGAGCACCACCACCTCCACTCCCGCCTGCGCCGCCGCTTCCATCACGTAGCCGAGCGTGACCTCGTAGCTGTAGAAGCGCGCGCCCGCGTCCTGTATGTCGAAGACGATGGCGTCGATGTCCTTCAACAGCTCCGGCGGCACGCGCCCGCGGCGTCCCTTGCGATACAGGCTGTAGACGGCCGCGCCCGTCGCGGCGTCGGTCGTGTCCGGGACTTCTTCCGTGTCGACGTTGCCGAACAGCCCGTGCTCCGGACTGAATATCGCCGCCAGCTTCACGCCGCCGGCATGCGCGATCACGTCCACCGTGCGCTGCCCGTTCGAATCGAGCCCCGTCTGGTTGGTGAACACCGCGACGTTCATGCCGTGCGCGTTCTTCCGGTCGGAATGCAGCGCAGAGAACCCCGTCTGCTGCAGCACATCCACGCCGAGCTTCACCCTGCCGTTGCGGTCGGCGAGGCGCCGCACCGCCGTCATCGTTTCGTTGTAGCCGGTGATGGCCGCCACCCGCGCGCGGTCTTCCTCTTTCGCTTCCAGCTTCAGGCCCAGCGCCACCTCGTTCGCCACCCGCGTCCGCAGCGAGGGCACGTAGTTCCCCATCTTCGGATCGATCCGGTTCGTCAGCAGGATGACGTACGTCTTGCTGTAAGGATCGATCCACAGGCTCGTCCCGGCGTACCCTGTGTGGCCGTAGCTCCCGATAGGCAGCAGCTCGCCGCGGTTCGACGACCATTGCGAATCGATGTCCCAGCCCAAGCCGCGCAGCACCGTGCCGGTCGCCGGCTGCTGCGGCGTGGTCATCTTCTCGATGATGGCCGGGCTCAACACCTTTTTGTCGAGCAGCGCCTGCGCGTAACGCGCCATATCGTCGGCGGTCGAGAACAGGCCCGCGTGTCCCGCCACGCCGCCCATGCGGCGCGACGTGGGATCGTTCACCCCGCCGCGCAGCAGCACGCTATCGAACTCCGTCGGCGCGATGCGCCCGCGCCACTCCGCCGGCGGCAGAAAGCGCGTGTGCGTCATGCGCAGCGGCTGGAAGAAATGCGCGTCCGCGTATTGCGGCAGCGGCATCTTCGCGACGCGCGCGACCATCTCGCCCAGCAGGATGAAATTGATGTCGCTATACACGAACTTCGTCCCCGGCGGGTCCTGCAGCGTCTCGGCGCACGCCAGCTTGATGGCCGTGTCGTAACCCGCCCACTGCGGCCGCAGGTCGAGGTCGGGCGCCAGCCCGGAATAATGCGTGAGCAGTTGCCGGATGGTGATGTCGTCCTTGCCGTTCGCCGCGCATTCCGGGATGTACCGGCTGATCGGGTCGTTCAGCCGTATCTGGCCCTGCTCCACCAGCCGCATCACCGAGGGCGCCGTCGCCATGGACTTCGTCAGCGACGCCATGTCGAACACGGTGTCGAGCGTCATCGCCTGCGCCGCGCGCGGCCCGAACGTCTTCGCGCCGAACGCCCGCCGATGGATGATCTCGCCGTTGTGCCCGACTAACACGACCGCGCCCGGTATCTGCCCGGCGCGTATCGCGTCCTGAATCACGCGGTCCACTGCCGCAAGCCGTTCCGACTTGATCTCTTTCGGAGCTTCTTCCTTGATGTCTTTATTCTGCGGGCTCGCGCAGGCGAACGTCGCCGCCAGCAGCAGGAGGATCGTGTGCAGCGCCTTGTGCCGGCGGGACAATTGAGGGCAGGTTCTACGCTGTGTTATAACGCGACTTCGGCAACTCCAACAAGCCGAGTGCGAAAAGGCGCTCCCTCTGACCACCGCCCATCCATCTCCCGCCGCGCTGGTCGCAGCCCACCACGACCAGGACCGGCGCTTCGCCCGCGCCTGGAAGGTCCTCGACGAAGCCATCGCCGCCCACGCCTTCCCCGGCGCCGCCGTCGCCATCACGCACCAGGGGAAGCTCGTCGCCCTGAAAGGACTCGGGCGGTTCACCTACGACGCCTCCGCGCCCCGCGTCCAGGCGGACACCATCTACGACCTCGCTTCCGTCACGAAAGTCGTCGCCACCACCGCGATGGCGATGCAACTCTACGAGCGCGGCCTCCTCGACCTCGACGCGCCGGCAGTCAGCATCGTCCCCGAATTCGCCGCCGAGAGTAGCACCGGCGTCCCGCCGGCTGGTGTGGCGGCGTCCCGCCGCCACAACGTCACCCTCAGCCATCTCCTCACCCACTCTTCCGGCCTGCCCGCCTACGAAAAGCTTTTCGAAAACGCCCGCACTCACGACGAACTCCTGCAGGCAGCCTTCACCACGCCGCTCGCGCACGACCCCGGCACGCACGCCGAATACAGCGACATCGGCTTCATCATCCTCGGCGTCGCCCTCGAACGCCTCGCCGGTGAGTCACCGGACGCATTCTCCGCCCGCGAGATCTTCCACCCGCTCGCCATGGCGCGCACCGGCTTCCGCCCACCCGCCGCGCTGCGCTCCGAGATCCCGCCCACGGTGGACGACAAGGATTTTCGCCAGCGCATCATCCAGGGCGAGGTCCACGACGAGAACGCGTCCGTCCTCGGAGGCGTCGCCGGACACGCCGGCCTCTTCGCCCCTGCCGAGGACGTCGCCCGCTTCGCCCACTGCATGCTCACGGGCGGCGCGCCCGTATTCCGCCCCGAGACCATCGCCCTCTTCAGCGCGCGCCAAGCCTCCCCCGCCGGGACCTCGCGCGCCCTCGGCTGGGACACACCGTCCTCGCCCTCGCAATCCGGCAAATGCTTTTCCGCGCAGTCCTACGGACACCTTGGCTACACCGGCGCCTCGCTCTGGTGCGACCCCGAGCGCCAGCTCTCCGTCACCCTGCTCACCAATCGGACCTGGCCCGACCGCAGCACGCAACAGATCAAGCAAGTCCGTCCCGCTTTTCACGACGCTGTTGTACAGTCTTTGCCATGAAACGCGCCGCTCCTGCGCTTGCGCTCGTCTGCCTGCTCGCCACGCTGTTGGCCTGCGCCAAGCGCACCGTCGAGGGACGCTGGCATCTCGACCGCGACCACACCACCATGCCGATGGGCTTCAACCTCAAGGGCGAGTCGTATCTTGAGATCAAGCTGACTGCCGACGGCGTAGACCTGCGCGATTCCATCTCCAACTTCGAGACCGGCGACGCGCCACTCTTGGAGCGCCATTACCCGTTCGGCAAGGAGCTCAAGGCCGAGGACAGCGGCAACAGCGAGCTCTACACCAGCGCGCGCCTCGCCGGCCCCACGCTCTACACTCAGGAGCGCGTCGTGCATTTCCTCGACCGCGGCAAGAAGGAGGAGTACACGACCAACGTCACCTACGTCGTCTCCTCGAACGGCATGCATCTGGTCGGCACCGACGAGAACGGGAAGATCGCCACCTATGATCGGCAATAATGATGACCGCTTCTAGGCCCACCCTCGACCTGCGCGCGCTCTCCACCGAGCAGCGCAACCTCTCGAGCGAGATGCTCGACACGCTCTCGCCCGAGCAGATCGCGCGCATCATCAATGACGCCGACAAGAACGTCATCCCCGCCATCTCGCATCAACTGCCGAATATTGCTCGCGCCATAGAAGTCATCGCCAGGGCCATCGCCGAGGGCGGCCGCCTCATCTACGTCGGCGCCGGCACCTCCGGGCGCATCGCCGCGCTCGACGCCTCCGAGATCCCGCCCACCTTCAACCTGCCGCCCACCGCCGTGCAAGCCGTCATGGCCGGCGGCGCCAAGGCGCTCATCGCCGCCGCCGAGTACAACGAAGACTCCCGCAAGGACGGCGAGCGCGACCTCGCCAAAAAGAAACCAAAGAAGGGCGACGTCGTCTGCGGCATCGCCGCCAGCGGCCGCACTCCCTACACCGTCGCCGCCATCGAGTACGCGCGCGCGCAAGGCGCGAAGACCGTCGCCCTAGTCTGCTCGCCCGGCTCGCCACTCGAGCGCGCCGCCGAGATCGCCATCGTCGCCGAGGTCGGCCCCGAGGTCGTCACCGGCTCCACCCGCATGAAGGCCGGCACCGCGCAGAAGATGATCCTCAACATGCTGACGACGGGCGCGATGGCGCGCCTCGGCTACGTCTTCGGCAACCTGATGGTCAACGTCCACCTGAAGAACGAGAAGCTGATGGAGCGGGGCATCGCCATCCTGCAGGCCGCCGCCGAGTGCGACCGCGAGCGTGCGGTCAAGGCGCTGAAGGCGAGCGGGAAGAACGTCCCCATCGCGCTCATCATGCTGAAGACCGGCGCCAAGAAAGCCGAGGCCGAAAAGCGCCTCAAGGCCGCGAAGGGAAATGTTCGCCGCGCAATCAGCCTTTAAACCTTCTAGCCACGGATTCCACGGATCCGCACGGACAAATTGAATTCTTCTTGCCCTATCCGTGTTCATCCGTGAAATCCGTGGCGAATAGGTTTTGACCTTCGCCGAAGTCAAGAAAATGTGTGCCGTACCGCCTGCGCCACTCCATCCACAGCCCTTTCGCGTTATTCTTATTTCAGCGACGGGAAGAAAACCTGAACTGATCCCATGGACAAGTTGAGCCGATTTGCGGGCGTGAGCGAAGCCGGGGGCCCCGGCGCGCGCGTTTTTCGCGCGACGGGGTGGGGAGCGGGAGCCCGCAGGCGAAATCCCGAGCAAAGCGAGGGATCTCAGCGTGGATAAGTTTGTAATCCGCGGTGGCAATCCGCTGGTCGGCACGGTGCGCATCTCGGGCGCAAAAAACTCCGCCCTGCCCTGCATGGCGGCCGCGCTGCTCACCGACGAGACCGTCACCCTCGAGAACATCCCTGACGTCCGCGACATCGAGACCGAGCGCAAGCTGCTGGTCGCGATGGGCGCCGAGGTCGAGCTCGGCTACGGACGCGCCCACCACCGCACCACCATCAACTGCCGCAAGCTCGACCGCGCCGAAGCCACCTACGACCTGGTCAAGACGATGCGCGCTTCCACACTCGTCCTTGGCCCGCTGGTCGCGCGCACCGGCGCGGCCCGCGTCTCCCTCCCCGGCGGCTGCGCCATCGGCGCGCGCCCCATCGACCTCCACATCAAGGGACTGGAAAAACTCGGCGCCGTCGTCACCCAGGAGCACGGCTACATCGAGGCCAAGGCCGACCGCCTCAAGGGCGGACATATCCTCTTCGACAAGATCACCGTCACCGGAACCGAGGACCTGCTCATGGCCGCCGTCCTCGGCGACGGCGAGACCGTCATGGAGAACTGCGCGCGCGAGCCGGAAGTCGCCGACCTCGCAAACCTATTAATAAAGATGGGAGCGAAGATCGAAGGCGTCGGGACCTCGACGCTCAAAATCCACGGCGTCGCGAAGCTGCACGGCGCGAAGCATCGCATCATCCCCGACCGCATCGAGGCCGGGACGTTCCTCATCGCGGCAGCCATGACCGGAGGCGACCTAATCATCTCCGGATGCGATCCGCAGCACCTCGGCGCACTGGTGCAGAAGCTCAACGAGTGCGGCGTCAAGGTGAAGCAGAACGGCGATTCCATTCGCGTGATGGGCGATAACCCGCTCACCGCCGCCGACGTCTCCACCGAGGAGTACCCCGGCTTCCCCACCGACATGCAGGCGCAGTTCATGGCGCTCGCCACGCAGGCCGACGGAACCTCGGTCATCACCGAGAACATTTTCGAGAACCGCTTCATGCACGCGCAGGAGATGGTGCGCATGGGCGCGAACATCAAGATCGAAGGCCGCCGCGCCATCGTCCGCGGAAAAACGCAACTCTCCGCCGCCGCCGTGCTCGCCTCCGACCTGCGCGCTTCGGCGTCGCTGGTGCTGGCCGCGCTCGTCGCCGATGGCGAGACCATCATCGACCGCGTCTACCACATCGACCGGGGCTACGAGCGCATCGAGGAGAAACTCCGCGGCGTGGGCGCGCAGATCAGGCGCATCGGCGAGATGCTCCCGCGCAAAGCCCAGACCGCCCAGCCGGCGTAGATTCCCCAACGAGGGTGGGCGCCGGCGACCTCGCCGGCGCTTCCTCATAGACCTGGAGTTTCACTTGAAGGTCTTGCTTCCATCCCATTCACACGACAAAAAGAAAAGGACCGCAGTAAATACCGCGGTCCCTGCCTGCATTTCTGATTCTACTTACCGGTTGCCGCGATCTCCGCCGCCGCCGAAGCCGCCGCGGCCACCGCCGCCGCCGCCCGGACCACGCCCGCGTCCACCGCGTCCGCCACGGCCGCCGCGTCCACCACCACCGCCGCCGCGGCCTCCGCGATCACCGCCGCGCGGGCCACCCGGCCCACCCGGACGCGGTCCCGCATGATGCGGCACGCCTTCGCGGTTGAAGTTCGGTTCGTTGTCCGGCTGCGCGTCGTCGAAGTCGCCGCCCCCCTCGATGGTCATCGAGCCGCCGCGGTCGTGCATCGCCTTGTCAGCAGTGCGGCCGACCGGCTCCCCGCCGTTGTCGCCGCCGTCGCTGCCGTCCCCACCTTCACCGCCACCCATCTTCGCGCGCTGCTCTTTCAACACCGCCTTGCGCGAGAGCCGGATGCGATTGCCTTCGACCGAAAGCACCTTCACCAGGATCTGGTCGCCTTCTTTCAGCTCATCGCGGATGTCGCCGATGCGATGCTCCGCCACTTCGCTGATGTGCAGCAGTCCGTCGGTCCCGGGGAAGATCTCCACGAACGCGCCGAACTCCGCCAGGCGTACGACCTTGCCGAGGTAGGTCTTGCCAATCTCCGCCGTAGCCGTGATGTCGCCGATCATTTGCAGCGCGCGCCGTGCCGACTCTTCATCGCTCGACGCCACCTTCACCAGGCCGCTGTCTTCGATGTCGATCTTCACGCCCGTCGCTTCCGTGATGCCGCGCACCACCTTGCCGCCCGGTCCGATGAGCTCGCGGATCTTGTCCGTCGGGATGGTGACGGTGTAGAACCGCGGCGCATATCTCGATATCTCTTTCGGCTCGGTGATGGCTTCCGCCATCTTGTCGAGGATGTGCAACCGTCCGCGCAGCGCCTGTTGCAGCGCCTCGCGCATGATCGCCGAAGTGATGCCCGGCACCTTGATGTCCATCTGCAGCGCCGTGATCCCCTCGCGCGTGCCCGCGACCTTGAAGTCCATGTCGCCGTAGTGGTCTTCCGCGCCCGCGATGTCGGAGAGGATGGCGTACTTGTCGCCTTCCTTAACCAGTCCCATCGCCACGCCCGCCACCGAAGCCGTGAGCGGCACGCCGGCATCGAGCAGCGCCATTGTGCCGCCGCAGATCGAGGCCATCGACGACGAACCGTTCGACTCCAGGATGTCCGACACCACGCGCGTCGTGTAGGGCCACGCTTCTTCCGTGGGCAGCACCGCCATCAGCGCGCGTTCCGCCAATGCGCCGTGCCCGATCTCGCGGCGCCCCGCGCCGCGCAGGAACTTCACTTCGCCCACCGAGAACGGCGGGAAGTTGTAATGCAGCATGAAGCGCTTCTCTTTTTCGCCTTCGAAGCCTTCCTGCCGCTGCGTGTCGTCACCGGTGCCCAGCGTGGTGGTGACCAGCGCCTGCGTCTCACCGCGAGTGAACACGGAAGAGCCGTGCACGCGCGGCAGCACCGCGGTCTCGCACGCGATGTGGCGGATCTGGTCGAACGCGCGCCCATCCGGCCTGCGCTTCTGCTCGATCACCGCATCGCGGAAGATGCTCTCCAGCAGAGCCTCGAAGTAGCGCGCGAAACGCGCCTTCGCCGCCTCGTCCTCCGCCGGGACTTCTTCCTTGCCCTTCTTCTTGATCTCTTTGACCTTGGCGTAGCTCTGCGCCTTGGGATACTTCTCCGTGTTGAGCGCGTCCGCCAGCTCGGCGCCGAACTTCGCTTTCAACCCGTTGAAGTAGGTCTCGTCCCACTCCACTTCCGCGACCTCGCGCTTCTTGTTGCCCACGAGCGACGCCAGGTGCTTGATGGTCGAGCAGATCTTCCTGATCTCGGTGTGCGCAAAGTCGATGGCGTCCACCACCGTCTCTTCTTTCACGCCCTTCGCGCCCGACTCGATCATCACAATGCCGTTCTCGGTGCCGACCACCACGATGTTGAGCAGGCTCTCGGCTTGCTCCGCGTAGGTCGGGTTGATGACCATGCGGCCTTCGACCACGCCCACGCGCACCGCGCCGATGGGACCGTTGAACGGTATGTCGGAGATGCTCAGCGCCGCCGACGCCGCGTTGATCGCCGAGACGTCCGGGTCGTTCTCCGCGTCCGCCGACAACACGAACGCGATCACCTGCGTCTCGCAGCGGAACCCTTCCGGGAACAGCGGGCGTATCGGCCGGTCGATCTGCCGGCTGGTGAGCGTCTCTTTGTCCGAAGGACGCCCTTCGCGCTTGATGAATCCGCCCGGGAAGCGTCCTCCGGCGTAGGTGTACTCGCGGTAATCGCAAGTGAGAGGAAAGAAGTCGATGCCTTCGCGCGCCTCGGCGTTCGCGCACGCGGTGCCGAGGACGACGTTGTCGCCCACGCGGACGATGCACGAGCCATGCGCCTGTTTCGCCAGGTGTCCAGTCTCGAATGTAAGGGTCTTACCGCCGGCTAGTTCTACAGAAGCTGTCTGCTTCATGGTCTTCCTTTCGAATCAGGAGCGTGAGCCGCGCTCACGAGGTCCGTCCAAACGCCGGCGCGCCAGGGCCTGCGTCACGGGAGGTGTCGATGCGAGAGTTGGGGCCTACCACTCGTCCGGGTGGACACACGTCGACCCGCTGCAAGAAACGCTATCAGGGGCTGGGCTTACTTACGGATGCCGAGCTTCTGAATGACGACTTGGTAACGATTGGTGTCGTACGTCTTGAGGTAGTCGAGCAGGCGGCGGCGCCGGCTGACCATCATGAGCAGGCCACGCCGCGACGCGTGGTCCTTGCTGTGGGTTCTGAAGTGCTCCGTCAGCTCGTTGATCCGTTCGCTGAGGATGGCAATCTGCACTTCCGGACTGCCCGTGTCCGAGTCATGCGTGCGGAACTTCGAAATGACGCTCGCTTTGTGCTCTCTCGCTATCACTGAACCTGATGCACTCCTGTTATTTATTTCCCTTTTTGTGACCCTTTGAATGTAA
Organism: Candidatus Korobacter versatilis; assembly: GCA_016185395.1. GTDB lineage: Bacteria > Acidobacteriota > Terriglobia > Terriglobales > Acidobacteriaceae > JACPNR01. The sequence continues at coordinate 33,299 of JACPNR010000010.1, read as the reverse complement.
CACGTTGACGCCAAAGGTGTCTAGGAACCGCCCTCCGCCCCCCTATCGGATCAGGGTTGGTTGCCGGCGACCCCCCGCCCGCCAGCCAGGCACATCAACAATCGTTGGGGCGTGTCATCCTGAGCCGTCCGTGGCGAAGGATCCCACCGCCAACGATCATTCGTGAGACAAGATTGTCATCCTGAGGAGCCGGTCTTGCTTGTGTGGGAGGGAGGGTGTTGGCCCCCGCCCTTTCTATTTTCCCCTCTGTGTCTCCGTGCCTCCGTGGTGGATTTTGACCTTCGATGAAAACGCCAAACCACGCCACATCCTGCCTCAACTCTGCATCCTAGTTCCTGTGAGAGCGAGATTGTCCGGCGAGCGCTTCGACGTCGCCATCATCGGCGGCGGCATCAATGGCGTGGCCATCGCGCGCGAGTGTGCCCGCGCCGGCAAACGCACCCTGCTCGTCGAGCAGAACGACTTCGCCTCCGGCACGACCAGCCGCTCCACCCGCATCATCCACGGCGGGCTGCGTTACCTCGAGCATGGCGAGCTGGGACTCGTCCGAGAGTCGCTCAAGGAACGCGAGCGCATGCTCGCGGACTACCCGCACCTCGTCCGCCCGCTGCGCTTCGTGCTGGCCATCCCCAAGGCGTCGCGCCACAACGCGCTCGCCATCCGCACCGGGCTCTTGCTCTATCGCAAGCTGGCCGGCGCGCGCTGCCTTCCTGCCCTGGCCCAGTTCGACGCGCATCTCGATCGTCCCGACCTCGCGACCTTTGATTATGACGACGCGCAGTGCGAGTTTCCCGAGCGCCTCGTCGCCGAGTGGCTCGGCGAAGCCATCGCCGCCGGCGCCGTCGTCCGCAATCACTGCACCGCGCTTGGGTTGACGAAAAACGACGGCCGCGTCACCGGCCTGGTGATCCACGATACCCTCACCGGCACCGAAGCCCGCGTCGAAGCCGCGCACGTCATCAACGCCACCGGCCCCTGGGCGGACATGGTTTGCGCGCAGTCCGGCGTCGAGACCAAGGAAAAGCTGCTCGGCGGCATCCGCGGCTCGCACATCGTGCTGCCGCGCTTCCCCGGCGCGCCCGGCTCGGCGGTTTACTCCGAAGCGCCCGACGGCCGCCCCGTCTTCCTCATCCCATGGAATGACCAGCTCCTCGTTGGCACCACCGAGGTCCCCGACTCCGCCGACCCCGCGCGCGCCGAACCCAGCCCGGAAGAAGTCGGATACCTGCTCGACTCCGTGAACCATCTCTACCCGGCGGCCAACATCGGCGCCGGCGACATCCTCTATGCCTTCGCGGGTGTGCGTCCGCTTCCCTACTCGCCAACCGCCAAACCCGCCGCCATCACCCGCCGCCACCGCATCCACGACCACTCTGACGACGGCGCGCGCGGGCTCTACTCCGTCATCGGCGGCAAGCTCACCACCGCCGCCGCGCTCGCGCGCGAGGTCGCGCGCAAGCTGGGCGCGCACGTCCCCGAGCCGCAGACCGCCCTGATCGCGCCCGCGCCCGCCGACGGCATCGAGGTCACGCTGCGCCAGTGGGCGCGGCAGATCAGCGCCGTCGCGCACATACCGGAGCACAGCGCGCGCGCCGTTGCCGAGTGGCACGGGCGCCGCGCCATGTGCGTGGCCCGCATGGCTGGCACCGACGACGCGCTGCGCCACCCGCTCTGCCCGCACTCCAGCCATATCGTCGCCGAGGCCGTGGAGGTCGCGCGCTACGAATGCGCCGTCACGCTCGGCGACATCCTGCTGCGCCGCGTTCCCGTGGCGCTCAGCGGCTGCTGGTCGAAGCAGTGCACGCGCGCCGCCGCGCAGCGCATCGGATGGGCCCTGGGATGGGACCAGCTCCGCATCGGCCGCGAAGCTGAGTTGTTCGACGCCGAGCGCGCCGCCTTCCTGAAAAAACCTTCAGGACTTTCGCGGCCGCAGCGTGCGGCTTAGCAGCCGCGTATCGTCGCTGATGATGGCGTCGACTCGAAGCTCGGCCATCTGCCTCATCGCGTCCGCGCGGTTCACCGTCCACACGAACACCTGCTTCCCCGCCGCGTGCACTTCCTTCACCAGCGTCTCGTCCACCAGCGAGTAGTGCGGCGCCACCACCTCGACCGGCAGCTCGCGCCACCGCGGCAGCCGCTTCATGTCATCGCAGATGTATCCCAGCCGCACGCCTCGGTCTTTCTTGGCGAGCGACGTGACCACCTCCGGCAGGAACGACGACACCACGTAGCCATGCCGCGGCGGATAGTTCTTCAGCGCGTCCAGCACTTCGTCATCGAGCCCGGGGACTTTCAGTTCGATGTCGAGGAAGGCCCGCGCCGCGTAGTGCTTCATCACGTGCTCGAGCAGCGGCATCAGGCCGGCGTAGAGCTTGGCAAAGTTCGCCCAGGTATTCTCGGCGATGGGGACGCGCGCGAAGGCAGCGTCGTGGCAGATGATGGCGCGGTCGTCCGAGGTCAGCCGGACGTCGAACTCGAAACCGTCGCACCCGTGCTCCAGCGCGAGCGCGAAGGCGTCAAAGGAATTCTCGGCGGCGTAGGCACGCGCGCCGCGATGGCCGAGCAGCAGCGGAGGCTGCGTCATGGTGGGCTAGTCGAGGTCGATGTCGCGGATGAACTTCTCGTCCGGCGTCTCTTTGGCGCGCTTCACCGCTTCGGCGAACTTCTTCTCCATCAGCTGCGCCTTGTTCTTCTCCGCCTCGACCGACTGGCGGAACAGCGACTCGCGCCGGTCATCCTGCTGGTGCATCGCCTTCGCCGCCTCTTCCATGTCGTTGAACATGCGCTTGGTCGGCGGCGGCGTGTGCGCGATCACCGCCTCTACCGCGGCGTCCACCTTCAGCACGGCGGCACAGCACGGACACGTGATCTCGAAAACGTCGGACGACTTCTTCGCCATAAACGGCTCCAGACCACGATGATACGCCCGCTTGCCTGTGATTTTGTTGTCATTCTGAGCGCAGCACTCATTCCGCCAAGCGGAATGAGTGCGAACTCGAAGAACCCCTATTGCGCCCTTGCCCGTTGGGTGAGCCTGGCACTCTAACGTCGGCTACAGGTAAACCACCTGATGCCCCTGGCATCCCATCGCGTCATACACCCGCAGCAACCACTGCGGACCATGCCGCGCCAAAAACGATATCGCCGCCACCTGCCGCTCCTGCAGATGCCCCTCCGGATACAGCGCGTCGGATATCTGCTGCGCGTGCTTCCGCAACTCTTCCGACCGCCGCAGATGCGCCCGCGCCGCCTTCGCGTGCACGCGCCCGAACTGGTACCGCATCTTCGCCGCCGACTTCTCCGCCGCCTTCGCCACCGTCGGATCCAATGCCGCCAGCGGCGCCTTCATCGCCGCGATCGCCTGCTCCAATCCTTCCGACGCCCGCTTCATCGCCGCGTCCACGTCCGCCGGCAGGTTCCGCGCCGCCATCAACGCCGCCAACTTCTCCTCGCCCGCGAACGCCTGCTGCGGCTTCACCTGATATTTCTCCAGCAAGCGCGCGATGCGCGGCTCGACCAGCGTCGCCGCAAAGCGTGGGACCACCGGCGTCACGCGTCCGAGCAATTTCTCGTACACCACCGCCGCCTGCGCGAAGTACGCCACCTCCGCCGGCCCGCCCACGTATGCCGCCGTCGGCAGCAGATGGTCCTGCACCACCGGACGCAGCAGCACGTTCGGGCTGAACTTTTCAGGATGCTCCTCGATCTGCTTCCGCAACTCCGCCGCGCTCACCTTCTGCTCGCCGAGCACGAAGCCGCCATTCACACGCCGCAGCGGCAAGCGCGACCCGTCGGATTTTCCAAACAAAAGTGTATGTGAGGGCGAGACTTTGACCTGCGAGTGGTAGCCGGCTTTCTCGAGTTCTTTTTCGCGTGCGGCGAGCGCGTCGTTCAACTCGCTACATCGGTCGAGTGCCGCCGTGTAGATGGGCGCCGCGATGCGATGCAGCTCCGGGTCGCTGGCATCGAGCAGGACCACTCCCGAGTGCGCGAACACCTTCGAGTACAGCCGCGCGAACGCCGATCCCATCGTCTCGCCGGGCTTGTACGCCGCTCGCAACGCCTCCGTCACCTCGGATGGACCCAGCGCCTCGACCGCCTGCGCGACGACCTCTTGGATCTCCTCCCCGAAAGTGACCGCGTTCATCGGTGCGCCATACTCGCCACGCGTCGCCGTCGCCACCTTCACCAGCCGGCCATCCGCCGCGAGCAACGTCGCGTGGTTGACCTCCGCCAGGTCGTGGTCCTCGGTCGCCAGCCAGAAGATGGGCACCGCCGGCTTTCCCGCGTGCGTGGAATCCGTCGCCAGCTTCACCGCCGTCAGCGCTTTGTAGATGGCGAACAGCGGCCCGCCAAACAGTCCCACCTGCTGCCCGGTCACGACCGCCGCCGCGCCATCGCGCAGCCGCTGGATGTTCTCGAGCGTCGCCGCCGACGCTCCCCACGCCCGGTTCTGCCGCTCCAGCGCGTCCGCCACCCGCGCCCGCCGGTCCTTCGGATGAGCGGCTGCCCGATCCTCCCGCGCCAATGCCTCGAACCCTGCCGGGTAGAACGCCCGCACCGTCTGCGCGCGCGCCATCACGTCCGCGAACAGGCGGCTCACGTCAGGCATCACGTCGAACGGCAGGCATTCACTCTTCAAGCAGGCGCCCTCTTCGCGCGCTCGGCGCGGGGATTCTAACAGCACCATCTTGGATGTTCGCGGGCGCGCGCCGATGCAGGAATGCACACCATCTCTCGCCGCGTGCCGCCCCACCTTCGCCCCTCTCCTTTGGGTTACAATTCCCCTTCCCCTGGAGGCATCCATGACCCGCCTTGTCTCGTTCCCGCGTCGCTTCCTCAGCTTCGTCCTCGCATGCCTGACGGCAGCCACGCCAGCGTTTGGCCAGACCGCGCCGCCGCAAGATCAGAGCGCAGCCACTTTCCAGGCCGAGTCGAACCTGGTCCTCGTGCCGGTCGTGGTTGCCGATCGGTCCGGCAAGCACATCTCCGGTTTGCAGCAAAGCGACTTCGTCGTGCAGGACCAAGGCAAGGAGCAGAAGATCGTCTCCTTCGAGGAAGTGAAGCAGGCGCCGGGGCAGATGACGAAGCCGCAAAGGCCCGGCGAGTATACCAACGCGGTCGATGCAGGTTCCGCGCGTGGCATGACCATCATCGTGCTCGACCAAGTCAACACGCCATTCCTCGATCAGGCCTACGCCCGCGCCCAACTGCTCAAGTTCCTCGCCCAGCACATCAATGCGAATGAGCCCACCGCCCTCATCACCGTCGGACGCAAAGGCGTTCGCGTCATCCACGACTTCACCACCGAAACTGCGGTCCTGCTCGCCGCGCTCAAACGTGTTTCTGCCCGCACCGACAATCTCACCGCCAGCCACGCCACCGCGGACACGACCGTGGCGACCATTGGCGTCGGGGCCAATGCCCAGTCCGTGATGGTCGAGACCAGCGCTCTCGACGCCTTCTACCGCGGCACCGATGGCAGCTATGGTGCCTTCCAACTCACCCAGGCCATCGAGCTCACGCTTTCCGCGCTCATGCACCTTGCTATCGGCATGGAAGGGATCCCCGGCAGAAAATCCGTCATCTGGGCCACCGGCGGTTTCCCTTTTACTCTGACCGCGAGCGGCGAGCTTGCCTCCTTGCGCTACAACACCGCGGGTGCGACCCGGTCTCAATTGGGCGGCGCTACCGCCGGCGGCGTCCTCGGCAGCAGCGGCAATCTCCCGCCGCTCCCCGAGAGCACCGCGGCCTCGAACGATGATATCTTCGCCAACCTTCGTCCCCAGATACAGCGGACCATGCAGGCCCTCAACAAGGCCCAGATCGCCATCTATCCCATCGACGCCCGTGGCCTCGTCGCCTATAGTTCCGCCGCCAGCAGTCGCGTCCGCATCAACGATGTCTACGGTACCGAAGCCCAGACCCACATCACCATGAACGAGATCGCCTCCGTCACCGGCGGCACCGCCTACTACAACACCAACGACATCACTGGCGCCTTTGACCGTGCCACCAATGAATCCTCTCAGTATTACTTGCTCGGCTATTACGCGGAGAAAGAGAAGAAACCGGGCTGGCACAAGTTGAAGGTCAATGTCTCCCGCCCCGGCGTCGAGGTCCGTGCCCGCACCGGCTACATGAGCGGAGTCGCGGTCAACGCCAAGAAGCCCGACGAGCTCCGTAATCTCGATATTCGCGGCGCCATCGCCTCCCCGCTCGAGTACACCGGCCTCCCCATGCGCGTTTACGTCGATCCCGCCGTCGCGGGCGCCGGTAACAAAAAGAAAGTGCCGTTCGAGATCGTCGCCCAACCCGGCGCCTCCGCCATCGACACCTCGAACAAGAACCACCTCCAGCTCGATTTCCTCGCCATCGCTCGCGATCCCCAGGGCGAGGCCGCGGGGCAAGTCGCGCAAAAGATCGAGACCAATCTCGCCGACAACCAGCTCAAGCAAGTCGCCGCGGAAGGCGTGAATTACAAAGGGGTCCTGCAACTCCCGCCCGGCAGCTACCAACTGCGCTTCATCGTCCGCGATAACCTCACCGGACGCATCGGCAGCGTCGTAGCCCCCGTCCAGGTGCAATAGCGGGGCCCCGTCCGGCTGGCGTGCAGGTGACGCAGGAGGTCCGGCAACACCCGAATCCTCCCGCCATCGGATATCATCTATATCGGTGACTCCCGCTCTGGCTTCGGGTAGCGCGGGAGTGGTTCTTTGACTCGCTGTCAGACAGGCGCACATCGCGCCACACGTGGGGGCGTCACGGCTTCGACGGAAATGTTTGCGGCTAAGAGGCATACCGGGGTGTCACACCCGTAATCGTGGCAAAAAACACAATTGCCAACACCAATCAGCTGGCATACGCAGCTTAATTAGTTAAGTTGCCGTCCTCCGTGGCTTCGTCCGTGAGTTGCGGGCAGGACGTCATTCAGCGGACTGGCTCTCCACGCTTCGCCTGGGCGTGAAGAGCGAGACTTTCAGGCTGGTTGACCGCGTTTCTTGTCCGTTCTGAGCGCGAGCAACGAGAGTGGTGCGCAAGCACCGCGGGAACGGAATAAGTATGTAGTTCTCTTGGCTGTTGCTATTTTCGGACGTGGGTTCAACTCCCACCGCCTCCACCAAAGCTCAGAAAACAAGAAAACCGCCCCGGCCGGGGACGGTTTTCTTGTTGCGCATGACTCAGATGGTGTGCGTCAGCCAATGCAGCGCGTTGAGCAGGAATTTCCGGTCGTCGTTGCCCGCGCTGTTCATGCCGAACTTCAATCCCAACGGATCCACCTGCGCGGTCAGGAACGCCGCTTCACCGGCCACCACCACGCGCCCCTTCCCGTACTCGAATGCGATCACTTGCGCGTGCCCGGCGGCAGGAAATCTCACCTTGCGCGATTCCCAGTCGTACGCCTTCTCTCCCATCACCAGGATCGCTGTCGAGCCCGGTGGACCAGAGAGCGACTGGCCCGTGAACGTCACGACCCGCTCCACCCGCTCTTCGGGAGTCCTTCCCTCGGTGATCGGATGCGAGCGCAGCAATCCATTTGCGCGCGAGAACAACAGGCGTTCGTTGTCCCACCCATCTTTGTTGTCGTCGTCACGCGCGTAGCGGTAGTGCATCGTCACACGAAAGCGTCCCGCCAGTTCCTGCGCCGCTGAGCCGAAAGGAGAATGGTCCGCGATCAGGAACAGTGATCCTCCGCCGTTCACGTACCCCACGATCGCCTGCTGGTCTTCGTCGCTGAATGCATTCTTCTCTTCGTATCCGTCGGGCCCGGCTGCGTTCGCGATGACGAGCACCGAGCTGCCAGCCAAACCCGCCGCCGACCACTGCCGCAGGTCCTTCACCTCCAGGCCGTCGCTCCGCAGCAACACGCAGAACGGCTGATACCGCCCCGCGCAGGTATGGAAGTTGTTGTGCGTAGCGTCCACCAGCACCACGGGATGGGTTTGCACGTATGCCGGTTGTGCGACGCGAGTGTCGTAGCGCGCGTCCGGATGCTGCCCGGTGGTGTCGTACCAGTAGGCAAAACCCAGAAAGACGATCCCGACGGTCGCCACAACGGCCAAGACCGACAACAGCATTCGCTTCATGGCGCACCCCTCCCGGTCGGTTCTTTACTACGGAAGGCAGTGGTCGGAAGTTCCCGCCTTCTAAGGCGTTTGTCATGCCGAGGAATCTGCTTTCGGTTGCACGACAAAGAAGGCCGCCCGACTCGGGCGGCCTCTTGGCCTATCTGAATGCTGACAGCTGAATGCTGAGCGCTGCTCTTACGCTGCTTTGTCCCGATCGATGTGGTCCACGCGTTCCGAGCGGTCCACGATCGTCGTATCGGTGCGGCCGCGGCCCGCGGTCGAGAACACGATCAGCAGCACGGCGACGATGCCGATCACCACCCACACCCACGACACACCGCCGCCGGCACGCGCTGGCGTGCTGGTACGACCGGCAGGCTGCGCGCCCTGATCGCTGTTCGAAGAAGCCTGCGCGTTGCTTCCCGCGGGCTGGTTACCCGGCGCGTTCTGGTCACCGGTCGCCGGCGGATTGCTTTGGGTCCCAGAAGACGTTCCGGAAGGCGACGGTTGCGCGCTCTGGTTCGCATTGCCCGGCTGGCTGCTCTGCGGCTGCGCCGTCGTTGACGATGAACTGGAGGACGATGAACTCGGCTGAGCACTCTGCGCCAGAGCAACGCCCACGCCCACGCATAGCATGCACACAAAGACTAAAAGGATGATCTTTCTCATAAGGCTCCTCCAAGGCTGTTACTGATTAGGAGCCCTTGTCGCTCACGGGCGTTGCCAACGATTCCAGCCGTCACTCACCTCGCGGTGCTCGCGCCGGCATCTACGCTGGTCTCGAGTCCGAAGAGCGGCAGCCGGATCTCGATCTTCAATCCCGCCTGCTCGCGGTTCGCCGCGCGGATGCTCCCATGGTGCGCCACCACCGCGCGCTCCGCGATGGCGAGTCCCAGTCCCACGCCTCCCGCGCGCCGCGTGCGCGCCGCGTCCGAGCGATAGAAAGGTTCGAACATCTTCGTCAGTTCTTCCGCCGCCACGCCTGGACCGCGGTCCGCCACCTCGATGGCCACCGTCCGCGCGCCGCACTTGCGTTGCACCAGTTCGATCTGGCCCTGCGGCGGGCTGTATTCGATGGCGTTGCGCACCACGTTCTCAATGGCCGAGCGCAGCACCGCCGCATCGCCCTCCACCAGCGCGCTCACTTCATTCTTCAGGACAACCTCGATCTGCTTGGCGTTGGCCTCGATCTCCGCGTCGGCGGCGATCCCGCCCAGTACCTCCGTCAGGCTCACCACCTCGTGCTGGTCGCTGATCACGCCCGACTCCAGCTTCGCCAGCCGCAACACCTGCTGCACCAGGTCGTTCAGCCGTCCCACTTCGATCTCGATGCGCTCCAGCGCCGTCGCCGCCGCCGGCCCCGAGCGCTGCTTTGCCAGCTCCAGCGCCAGCGTCAGCCGCGAGAGCGGCGAACGCAGTTCGTGCGAGACGTCGGCGAACATCCGCTGCTGCGCGCTCAACGTCGCTTCGAGGCGCGACGCCATCCGGTTAAAGTCGCGCGTCAGCTCGCCCAGCTCGTCGCGCCCTTCAAACCGCGGATTCGCCCGTGCCTCCAGGTCCCCACGCGCGATGCGCTGCGCCGCCACCCGCAACGACGTCACCGGACGCGCGATGTACTTCGCCAGCACGAAACAGATGAAGCTCGAGATCAGGATGGCCAGCGGGATCTGTATCGCCAGCTCCTGTCCCGGAGGGACGCGCGGCGGACGCATGGCGGGCAGGCGGGCCAGGGCGACGTAGGGCTTGTCGTCGTGTACAAACGGGACCCGCAACAGCACCACGCGCTCCTTTTCGGCCACATCCTCGGTCATCCTGAGCAGCGGGAGAAAGTCGGCCGGCAAGGCACCGCCCTGGAGGGGCCGGCCGCCCTCGTCCACGATCCAGATCTCGCCACGCACGCGTGCGCGGATCCTCTCCATGGCGCCCGCCAGGCCGGCATCGCCGGCGTGCTCGTACTCGGCAACGGCGAAGTCGCCGCTCGAGCCGACGAGCGCGACCAGGTGCGCGCGAAACATGTCCAGTCGCTCGTTCTTGCGGTTCTGCACCGTGATCACCAGCACCAGCACCAGCGCCGTGATCAACAGCCAGAACGAGAGAAAGATCTTCCAGAAGAGGCTGCGCACATTATCCTCGCGCGCTCGCCAGCACAAAGATATAGCCGGCGTTGCGGATGGTCTTGATCAGTTGCCGCCCCGGACGCTCGCCCAGCTTCCGGCGGATCTTCGAGATGTGCATGTCGATGGAGCGGTCGAACGGCGAGAGCGTCTTTCCCATCACCGCTTCGGCGAGCTGGTCGCGGCTCACCACCCGCCCTGCGTTCTCCAGCAGGTGCCGCAGGATGTCGAACTCCAGCGCCGTCAGCTCGAGCGCCCGCTTGCCGCGCATCACCGAACGCGTGCCGCGGTCGAGTTCCACGTCTCCCACCTGCAGCATGCCCATCTGCCGCTCCGGCGTCGCCTCGGTCGCCGGCGTGTGCGTCCGCCGCAGGATCGCGCGTATCCTCGCCACCAGCTCGCGCGGATGAAACGGTTTTGCCAGGTAATCGTCCGCGCCGAGTTCCAGTCCCACGATGCGGTCCACTTCGTCGCCGCGCGCCGTCAGCAGCAGCACCGGCAGCGTGGAGGGCATCGCGCGGATCTTCCGCAGCACGTCGAACCCGCTCATCCCCGGCATCATCACGTCCAGGATCAGCAGCGAGTAGATGCCGCTGCGCACCTTCGTCAGTCCCTGCTCCGGCTCGTGGACGGCCTCCACCTCGAAGCCTTCGCTCTCGATGTTCTCGCGCACGAGCGCGCACAGTTCCACGTCGTCGTCGATGATGAGCAGCCGCTCCACCCTTAGGAATCTACCTTTCTGCCCTCTGGCCTATGTAAAGAAGTGTAAAGGCGCGCTGAACAATCTCTAAATCCGCCTATGCCCTCGGATGGTGTGATGTGCTCCAAGGAGCATACGAACCCTATGGCAACGGTCGCACTTGCACCCCCGGGCATCGGCGCCGAAGAACTCACGCAGGAATTCCTTCGCTGCCGCCGCCAGTTGCAGGCTGTCATCTTCCGCGTCGTTCGTTCCTGGGACGAATCCCAGGCCCTCACGCAGGATTGCTTCCTCCGCGCCTATCGCGCCCGCCACACCTTCAACGGACAGGCCAGCGCCGCCACCTGGCTCACCCGCATCGCCATCAACCTGTCGTACGAGTGGCTGCGCCGCGTGCGCCACAATTTCTTCAGCGCGGAACAACCGTCCATCGCCGCCGAACTGCGCACCGTCGCGCACCACACCGCCACGCCCGAGCAGGAACTGCTCGCGCGCAGCCGCTCGGAGTTCATCGCCAAACTGCTGCATCGCCTCCCGCCGCACCAGCGCGAGCTCATGCAGATGCGCTACTTGAACGAGATGAGCATGGAAGAGATCGTCGTGCACACCGGGCTCTCCATGACCACGGTGAAGGCGCGCCTCAACCGCGCGCGCGCCGCCCTCCGCAAACGCGCCGCGCATTTAGACCTGCCGGCCTTCACCTCGCCGCTGCCGAACTCGACCTCCACTCTCGCGCAATGCTGATTTGCGCCAACACGGTTAGGTAGAGACGGCCTACTGGCCGTCTCTCTCCCAACCACCAAGGAGATCTCCCGTGTCCACGCACGCCGCCCCATACCTGGTTTCCCGCCCGCCGTCCCCGCGCGCGCATCGCGACCCCCACACCATCCTCTGCGTCGACGACTCCGCCGACATCCTCGCCATGCTCCGCCTTTTTCTCGGACACGCCGGCTACCACGTGCTCACCTCGGGCGACGCCAACTCCGCCCTCGAACACTTCATGCTCGGCGAGGTCTCGCTCGTCGTGCTCGACTACGACATGCCCACCGCCAACGGCGTGGAACTCGCGCGCCTCTTCCGCCGCATCGATCCCGATATTCCCCTGCTGATGTTCTCCGGCAGCGTGCTCGCCGATTCCGAGACCGCCTTGCTTGACGGCTTCGTTCCCAAAGGCGCCGCCGGCTGCGACCTGCTCCTCAAAGCCATTCGCGCCGGACTCGCCCCGCGCCCCTGATACCCCCCCCGCCTCGGCTCCCATCCTCTGTCGTTTGGATTGACGGTCGTCGTTTAGGATTGCGCTTTCCCATTCTGCAATCAACAATCATCCATTCCTCCCATGTCCTTATCCGTCGTCATCGTCACCCATAACGAGGAGCAGAACCTTCCGCTCTCGCTCGCCAGCGTCGGTTTCGCCGACGAAGTCATCGTGCTCGACTCCGGCTCCACCGACCGCACCGTCGAGCTCGCCCGCGCCGCCGGCGCCAAGGTCTTCACCGAAGCGTGGAAGGGATACGCCGCGCAGAAGAACTCCGCCATCGACAAAGCCACCGGCGACTGGGTCCTCGCGCTCGACGCCGACGAAGTCGTCTCTCCCGGACTCGCCCGCGCCATCCGCCGCCTCATCGGCTCCACCGCCGGCATGGAAAACGTCCGCTCGCTCAGCGAGACCATGCTGCTCACCTTCTCCGACCGCCGTTTCCTGCGCAGCCTGCTCCGCCAGACCGACACCGCCTTCCAGCCCGTCGACGCGCGTTGCGGCTTCGTCGCCTATCGCATCCCCTTCAAGCACCACTTCCTCGGACACTGGCTGCGCTTCGGCGGTATGTATCCCGATCGCAAGACGCGCCTCTTCCGCCGCGACAGCGGACGCTTCGGCGCCCGCGCCGTCCACGAATCCGTCACCGTCACCGGCGGCGCGACTGCTTCGCTCACGCACGCCATCTTGCACTACGGCTATCCCACCTTCGCCGGCTACCTCGCCGCCATGGACCGCTACTCTTCGCTCGCCGCCCAGCAGATGGTCGCCGATGGACGCCGCCCCATCCCCTTCCTCGACACCGTCCTCCGCCCCGCCCTCACCTTCCTCGGCCGCTACCTCTTCCTTCTCGGCTTCCTCGACGGCCCCGCCGGACTCACCTTCCACTTCCACCACTCGCTCTACATCCGCGCCAAATACGCCAAGGCCATCGCCCTCATCCGCCAAAACCAATCCCCGCAAGGCACGCAATGAGGCGCAAAGGATGAGGTGCGAAGAAATGAGGTGCGGAGAATGACGCGCGAGCAGCGTGGCGCCATCATCGTCACCGTCGCTCCTATCGTGCTTATCGGCTTCCTCATCAACCACGCGATGGGCGTCACCTGGGACCTCCCGCGCGCGCTCGGCTTCGCCTTCGCCATCGTCTTCCTCGTGCTTCTCACCATCGCGCGCATCCAGCTTGGGACGAACTTCTCCGTCACGCCACAAGCCCGCGCGCTTGTCACCACCGGCCTTTATTCCCGGATCCGCAACCCCGTCTACGTCTTCAGTACTCCCGCCATCGCCGGATTCCTCGTCTACCTGCATTACTTCCGCGGCGCGCTCCTCTTCCTCGCCGTCATCATCCCCATCCAGTGGCTCCGCGCCCGCGCCGAAGCCCGCGTCCTCGAAGCCAAGTTCGGCGACCAATACCGCAATTACCGCGCCAAGACCTGGTTCTGACGCGTTCCTTGTCCTTTTTCCCTTGTGCTTTGAACCTCTCCCCGCTTCGGCGGTGAAATGGGCTTCGACCTACGCCATCCTTGCTAGAATCAACCCATGGCGGACGCCAAGAAGCCCCTCGCCGACTCCCCTATCTCCGACGTCTTCCAGGGCCGCACGCCCTCCGCCTCCGAAAAAACCTGGGCAGAAGACACTCTCGCGCCCTCGCTTGAGAAATCCCCCGAGAAACCCATCGGCGCCCCCGGCGGCGTGAATCAAGACGACCACGGCAACGCCCGCTTCTCGACGATTTCCAACTACCCCGTCCGCCGCCTCTACACCCAGTCCGACCTCCCCGAAGACTGGTCCGCCGAAAAATATCTCAACTATCCCGGACAGCCGCCTTACACCCGCGGCATCCACGCCTCCGGCTACCGCGGCAAGCTCTGGACCATGCGCATGTTCTCCGGCTTCGCCTCGCCCGAGGAGACGAACGAGCGCTACAAATACCTGCTCGCGCATGGCGGCAGCGGACTCTCCGTCGCCTTCGACCTGCCCACGCTCATGGGCTACGACTCCGACCACATGATGTCCGAGGGCGAGGTCGGCAAGTGCGGCGTCGCCATCGACTCCCTCGAAGACATGGAGATCCTGTTCAACGGCATCAACCTGCAGGACATCACCACCTCCATGACCATCAACTCGCCCGCCTCGGTCCTCTGGGCCATGTACCTCGTGGTCGCGGAAAAACAGGGCGCGGACTGGCGCAAGCTCGGCGGCACCATCCAGAACGACATCCTCAAGGAGTACATCGCGCAGAAGGAGTACATCTACCCGCCCGCTCCCTCCATGCGCCTCGTCATCGACACCTTCGAGTTCGGCTCGAAGTTCGTGCCCAAGTGGAACACCATTTCCATCTCCGGCTACCACATCCGCGAGGCCGGCTCCACCGCGCTCCAGGAACTCGCCTTCACCGTCTACGACGGCGTCGAGTACGTCGAGTGGGCGCGCAAGCGCGGCTTGGACGTCGACGAGTTCGGCCCCCGCCTCAGCTACTTCTTCAACGCGCACAACGACTTCTTCGAGGAGATCGCCAAGTATCGCGCCGCGCGCAAGATCTGGTACCGCCTGATGAAAGACCGCTTCGGCGCCAGGAACGAACGCACCTGGCTCATGCGCTTCCATACGCAGACCGCCGGCGTCTCGCTCACCGCGCAGCAGCCCATGAACAACATCGCGCGCGTGGCGATTCAAGCCCTCGCTGCCGTCCTCGGCGGCACGCAATCGCTGCACACCGATGGATACGACGAAGCCCTCGCCCTGCCCACCGCCGAAGCCGCCCGCATCGCGCTGCGTACCCAGCAGATCATCGCTTACGAGAGCGGCGTGGCACAGACCGTCGACCCGCTCGGCGGCAGCTACTTCCTCGAACGCCTCACGCTCGACATGGAAAAGGGCGCCTTCGACTACTTCTCCAAGCTCGACGCCATGGGCGGCATGGTCCAGGCCATCGAGCGCGGCTATCCGCAGAAGGAGATCGCCGAGGCCAGCTACCAGTTCCAGCGCGCCGTCGAGGCGAAGGAGAAGATCATCGTCGGCGCCAACGACTTCGTCGTGGACGAAGCCGCGCCCAACATCCTTTATATCGGCGAAGAAGTCCGCGAAGCGCAGACGAAGAAACTCAAGACGCTCCGCGCCAAGCGCAACAACGCCGAAGTCACCCGCCGCCTCGACGCGCTGAAGAAGGCCGCCGCACAAGAGCCGCAAGTCCGCGCCGACGCCAAGATCTCCGACGCCAACACCATGCCCTA
Source organism: Candidatus Korobacter versatilis (assembly GCA_016185395.1). Classification (GTDB taxonomy): domain Bacteria; phylum Acidobacteriota; class Terriglobia; order Terriglobales; family Acidobacteriaceae; genus JACPNR01. The sequence continues at coordinate 17,928 of JACPNR010000010.1, read as the reverse complement.
CATCGTCGACGCCGTCCGCGCCTACGCAACAGTAGGCGAGATCTGCGACGCCCTCCGCCAGGTCTACGGGACGTACGAAGAGGTGAGCGTCACGTAAGGCGATGTGGCGCGGTCGATGCAAAACTTCCAGTTCACTTACTTACGAAAATTACGCGCGGCGATGAAGAGCGGACGCTTTCGTATTCTTTCCCATGAGGACTACACAAACGATGCCGGGCAGCCCGGCATTGAATACGTGTGTGACTACGATGGCAGTAACGCTTATCAGTGGGAGATTGCGCGACGCAAGAAACTCTCTCCGCCGGCATGATTCTGGGCCCCGCCTCGGCGGTCCCATCGGGACCGCATCGGAATAGCCCACGGCTTCAGCCGTGGGTTGCCGAACAGAAAAACCCCTCGCGTCCCATCGGCACGCGATGACCGTATAATCCCGCGCCTATGGCGCACACCTACATCAACTCCCATTTCCACGCCATCTTCAGCACCAAAGACCGGCAACCACTCCTGACGCCGGACTTACGAAGATCTCTCTGGCCGTACCTCGGTGGCATCGCCCGGCGTTACGGCTTCAAAGTCATCGAATCGGGCGGCGTCGACGACCACGTTCACACATTGATCTCACTTCCTGCAACGATGGACCTCGCGCGCGCCCTGCAACTGTTGAAAGGCGGGTCCTCAAAATGGATCCGCGAAACGCACAAGGACTTCGCCTGGCAGACCGGCTACGCTGCCTTCGCGACCAGCATCTCCCTGTTGGACAAGACCATCGACTACATCCGCCGTCAGGAACAACATCACAAGAAGCTCGATTTCAAGACGGAGTACATTCGCTTCTTGAAAGCGAATCACATCGACTATGACCCGCGTTACGTCTTCGACTGATCCATCGCGTCCCGCTGGGACGCGTATCCACATTCCGCATATGACCCACGGCTGAAGCCGTGGGCTATTCCGATAACGTGCCGATGGCACGTTTTGCCTTCCCCGGCACGCACCGGTTCGACACCGAGCCGGTCTTGCCGGCTGTCTAGAGAAGCCGTCTTTTGCTCGTCTGGACGGTCCCATCGGGACCGCATCGGAACAGCCCACGGCTTCAGCCGTGGGCCATCGAACAAGAAAACGCCCCGCGTCCCATCGGGACGCAATGACGTACCCGTGCAAAAATACGACAGCCCCATTTAGGGGCGACCGAACCTGCGCTACAATCCCCTCACCCAGCCACGCCAGCCCGAGGGAGAGCTGCCGATGGCCGACCACCGCGTGAAGTTCAACGTCCCGTTCCGTGACCTGGGACGCTCCGACATCGAATTCAAGATCTACGCCGCCCGCCGCCGCGCCGTCAACGGACGCCGCCTGCGCCACATCATCGGCACCCTGCTCGTCTCCCACGGCGCCATCGAGTGGCGCTCGCGCAAGAAGCACCACAAGGTCCGCCTCGGCTGGGACGACTTCGACCGCTACATGCAGACCCGCCGCCACGGCGACTGATCTCGCACCGCCAGAATCTGGGTGCCACACCCAAGCCCCGCCACGGCGGGCTTGGGTGGGACGTACGCCTGCCGACATTCCCCCCTTCTATCCGTCCCCGCGCATCCGCGTTCATCTGCGTTCATCTGCGGTAGGCCTTTGACTTCCCAACGCGACTAGCGGCGAGAGACTGGCGGCTTCCTCTTGCGCTCCTTCCCCGCCCGATTACAATGCCTGCGTGAGCAAGACCCTGAACATCGTCATCATGCTCGTCATGGCCGCCTTCGCCATCCGCGAGGGCTACGACATCGTCCAGCACGGCGCCAACGCCGTGAACGTCATCTTCCTGCTCATCTTCTCCGCCTTCGCCGTCCGCCGTTTCCTTCTGCTCTCGAAATACGCCTGACGCTTTTGATTGTCATTCCGAGCCCGCAGCGGCGGGCAAGGAACCTGCTTTTTATTTGTCATTCCGAGCGCAGTCGAGGAACCCCTACCTCACCAACACTCCGGGGAGGAGCCAGAACTCCAGGGCCGTAGGCCCGGCAAGCGCGCGTCCTCGCGCGCTAATAGCCCAGGGCGGAAGCCCTGGGTACGCTGAAAATGATTCCCGAGACCCGTAGGGGCGGCACCAAGCTAACCTCCAACACCCATCTGGCAGGCCGACTCTTTATTTTCGCTTTACTTTCGCCACACATGCAGGTACTCTGGACGTGGCTCAGGCCGACGACCCATCTTTCTCAATTCAGGCAATGGCGGCCGAAAAACCAAGGGAGTTCTTTGTCTAGCGCCCGACGTCACCGCTAAGGTTATGAATATAAACCATTTAGACGTGACCGGGATTTGACCGGGATTGACCGGGATTTTTCCCTGTATCTCGTTGATTCCATTCAAAACGAAAAGGGGAGGGGGGAGGGGGTTATCCAGCTTTTTCGACCGCTTCGGCAAGTATTTTCGCGATCGGCTCCACCCAATCCTTGTGCTCGGGCTTCATCAGGACAGACCGCAGCGCCGTCACCGTTCCCTGCCCGCCCAGGCCAAAGAACCTGCGCGGCAGCTCGGCCAGTGCCAAATGGAGGTTGCGCTTTGCCGCCTCCTCGAAGATCTTCCGCGCCCGCGCCGAAGCCTCCGACGCAGTCTTCCCCCGCACCGCCCACGTCACGATGTCCAGCTCGGGCGCGGATGCGGGCAGGAAGCTGGGTTCGGTCTGGAGCTTGGCATGGAGCGCGAGCGCGGCTGCGCGCGAGGCTTCCAGGCGCTGCGCGAACTCGCCGCCCTTTTCGAGCGGCAACAGTTTTTGCGTCGCCCACAGCGCCACCGCCGCCGCGCCCGCGCGCGAGCACTCCAAAGTGATCTCGCCCAGGTGCAGGTCGCCGGAACTGAAATACGTGTACGGAGAATCGTGTTTGTAGAACCGCCCCACGCTCGCGTCGCGAAACAGCACGCAGCCGCAGCCATACGGTTGCAGCCCGTGCTTGTGCGGATCGATCACGATGGAATCGCATTCGCCCATCCGGTCGAACGCCGCTCGCGCCTCCGGGCCCAGGTTCCCGGCCAAGGTGAAATATCCGCCGTAAGCCGCGTCAGCGTGCAGGCGGAAGTTGTAACGCTCTTTCAGATCCAGCAGCCCCGGCAGCGGGTCCACCGAGCCGGTCGCGGTCGTCCCCAGGGTTGCGACTACTGTCGCGACGCCGCCGCCCACGCTTCCCTGCTTCAGCTTGGCTTCGAGCGCAGCAAGGTCCATGCGGCCAAGGTCGTCGCACGCCACCGCTTCAAACTCGAGCCTCAGTACGCTGGAGATGCGCGAGTGCGTGTAGTGCGCCTGCTTACTCGCCAGCACTTTCTTTCCCGGAGCAAGCTGGCCTGCGACCCACAGCGCCTCCAGGTTCGCGAATGTCCCGCCGCTGGTCAGGTGACCGAGAAATTCGCCCCAGCCGAACATCGCGGCGATCTCGGCAACGGCTTCCTTCTCGAGCGCCGAACTGGCGCGGCCACCATCGAGCGCGTGGTTATTCGGATTGATGTACATCGCCATCGCATACGCCAGCCGCGCGATGGGATGCGGCGGCTTCAGCATCTGGCCCGCGTACAGCGGATGGAAGTACGGGAAGTTGTCCTGCATCCGCTGCGCCGCTTCGAGCAGGATTGTTTCCAGTGCCCGCGCATCGAGAGCGGCGGGCTCGTACTGCGGCAGCGCGGCAAAGCCGGCATCGAGCCGGTCAACCGCCGCCCGCAGGACCGCCAGCGAGTCTTTGTCGAGTTGAGTTTTAGCGGACGCCATGCTCTCCGGTAGAGACGGCCTTCTGGCCGTCTCCTCAGCTTCACGGTCTTCGGTAGAAACAGTGAGTGTAACGCCGCACATCATTAAAATGAGGACGCAATGCGACGAGCCATCAACCACCTGAAGAAAGCCGACCCCATCATGGCGCAGATCATCAAGCAGGTCGGGCCGTTCGACATCTCGCGCGCCTACCGCGAAGCCAGTTTCCAGACCATGGTCCGCTCCATCGCGTTTCAGCAACTCAACGGCAAAGCCGCCACCACCATCTTCAACCGTCTGCTCATGGCCGCCGGAGGCAAGCTCACCCCCGATTCCGTCCTCTCCCTCTCGAAGACCGAGATGCGCGCCTGCGGGCTCTCCCAGCAGAAGCTCAGCTACATCCGCGATCTCGCGGAAAAAACCGAGTCCGGCGAGATCGACTTCGCCGCGCTGCCCAAAATGTCCGACGAAGACGTCATCGAGCACCTCACCCGCGTGAAAGGCATCGGCGAGTGGTCCGCGCAGATGTTCCTCATGTTCGCGCTCCGCCGCGAAAACGTCCTCGCCTGCGGAGACTTCGGGGTCCAGGCCGCCATCCGCAAACACTACAAGAAGCGCAAACACCCAAAGCCGAAGGACGTAGCCAGAATAGGACGCGCCTGGGCCCCCTACTCCTCCATCGCCTGCTGGTACCTCTGGCGGAGTTTGGACGTGAAAACGTAAGGGCTTTGACCACGAAGGACACGAAGGTCCACAAAGGTCTCCCGGTTGGTTTTTCCTTCGTGTTCCTTCGTGACCTTCGTGGTTAAAGGTTTGGTTTTGGTATCCTCTTTGGCAATGGCGAATGAGCGCAAGATCCGCGTTGTCGTAGCGAAACCCGGCCTCGACGGTCACGACCGCGGGGCCAAGGTCATTGCGCGTGCGCTTCGCGACGCCGGCATGGAAGTCATCTACACCGGTCTCCGCCAGACGCCCGAGATGATCGTCAACGCGGCGCTCCAGGAAGACGTGGACGTCATCGGACTCTCCATCCTCTCCGGCGCGCACAACGCCATCGTCCCGCGCGTGATCGAACTGCTCAAGCAGAACAAGATCGACGACGTCCTCGTGGTCGTGGGCGGCACCATCCCCGAGCAGGACATCGAAGGACTCAAGAAGTCCGGCGTCGCCGCCATCTTCGGACCCGGCACCTTGATGGAAGACATCGTCGCCTTCATCAGGAGGAACGTCCGCCAGCGCAGCGTCCCGGCCTAGTCCCGACCAAAGAAAACGCGCTCGCCGAGGCGAGCGCTTCGTGCCCTTTTTCACACGACCTGGGCCGGAGCTTCCGCGATGTGGCGTTCGCGTTCCGCGGCGTCGCGCTTCTCGTCGCGCGGCGTTTGCGGCAGCGCGAGCGCGAGCGCTTCTTCGATCAGGTTCACGTAGTGGACCTTCACGCCTTCGAGCTGTTCGGGAGTGATGTCCTCTTCCAGGTTCATCTGGTTTTCCGCCGGAAGGATCACGTCGTGCACGCCCGCGCGTTTCGCGGCCAGCACTTTCTCCTTGATGCCGCCGACGGGAAGCACGTTCCCGCTCAGCGTGATCTCGCCGGTCATCGCGGTGTACGGACGCACCGGGCGCTCGGTCAGCAGCGACACCAGCGTCGTCGCCATCGTCACGCCCGCCGAAGGACCATCCTTCGGGATCGCGCCCGCCGGAACATGGATGTGGATGTCGTGGTCCTTGAAGAACTCCTCGTTGATCCCGAGCGAACTCGCATTCGAACGCACCCAGGTCAGCGCCGCTTGCATGGACTCCTGCATCACCTGACCGATCTGGCCAGTCATGGTGAAGCCGCCCTTGCCCTTCATCTTGTTGGCTTCGATGAAGAGGACGTCGCCGCCGGCAGGCGTCCATGCGAGTCCAACGGCAACACCCGTTCGCTTGGTCCGCTCCGCGATCTCCGTATCGATCCGCACCTTGATGCCACCGAGGAACTCGCGGATCACATCCGGAGTGACCACCAGCTTGTCGGGCTTGCCTTCCGCGATGCGGCGTGCCTGCTTCCGGCAGATCGTCCCGATGTTGCGCTCGAGGTTGCGCACGCCTGCTTCGCGCGTGTAATGACGCCCCAGGAACGAGAGCGACTCTTCCGGAAACTCGATCTGCCCCGCATTGAGACCGTTCTCCTCTACCTGCCGTGGAACGAGGTACCGCTTGGCGATGTGCAGCTTGTCCTCTTCGGTGTAGCCCTGCAGTTCGATGATCTCCATGCGATCGCGCAGCGGGTCCGGGATCGGATCCAGCATGTTCGCGGTGGTGATGAAGAGCACCTTGGAGAGGTCGAACGGGACGTCCAGATAGTTGTCGCGGAAGGTTGCATTCTGCTCGGGATCGAGCGTCTCGAGCAGCGCCGCCGCGGGGTCGCCGCGGAAATCGCGCCCGAGCTTGTCCACTTCGTCGAGCATGAAGACCGGATCGTTGGTCTCCGCGCGACGAATCCCCTGAATGATCTGTCCCGGCAACGCCCCGATGTAAGTCCGGCGATGCCCGCGGATCTCGGCTTCGTCGTGTACGCCGCCCAATGAGAGACGCGCGAACTTGCGTCCCAGCGAACGGGCGATGGACTTGCCCAGCGAAGTCTTGCCTACGCCCGGAGGTCCCACGAAGCACAGGATCGGTCCCTTCATGTTCGGCTTCAGCCGCCGAACGGAAAGGTAATCGAGGATGCGGTCTTTCACCTTCTGCAGGTCGTAGTGGTCCTCGTCGAGGATCTGCTTGGCCTTGACGATATCGATCTCGCCGCCCGACGACTTCGCCCACGGCAGCACCGCAAGCCACTCGACGTAGTTGCGCGTGACCGAGTAGTCAGCCGCCATGGGAGACATGCGCGCGAGCCGCGTGAGCTCCTTGGTGGCTTCTTTCTTCACTTCTTCGGGCATGCCGGCAGCGTCGATCTTCTTGCGCAGTTCTTCCACGTCGCGCTGCGTCTCGTCCTGCTCGCCGAGCTCTTTCTGGATCGCCTTCATCTGCTCGCGCAAGTAGTACTCGCGTTGCGACTGCTGCACCTGGTCCTGCACTTCGCTCTGGATCTTGTTGCGCAGTTGCTGGACCTCGAGTTCCTTGGCGAGATGTTTGTTCACCTTTTCCAGACGAGCTTTCACGTCCGGAGTCTCGAGCAGCTCCTGCTTGTCCTTGGTCGCGAGCGACGGCAGCGAGCTGGCGATGAAGTCCACCAAGCGGCTCGAGTCCTCAATGTTCTCGGCCACGGTCTGGAGTTCGTCGGAGAGCGTGGGCGAGCCGGCCACGATCTGCTGGAACATGCCGCGGACGTTGCGGTGCAGCGCCTCGATCTCCGGTGACGTCTTCTCGCCGGGCTCGGCAACGGGTTCCGCGCTCGCGCGCATGAACGGCGTGAGCTGAGAATAATCCGCGAGCTTCACCCGCTGGATGCCTTCGGTGAAGACGAACAGGCTCTGGTTCGGCATCTTGACGACCTTGTGGACGGTCGCGAGCGTGCCGATGCTGAACAGGTCTACGGGCTGCGGTGAATCGACGCGGGCGTCGCGCTGCGCTACCACCACGATGGTCTTGTCTTCGCCGAGCGAATTGATGAGTTGGACCGAGCTTTCGCGGCCCACCGTGAGCGGCAGCACCGCGTGCGGGAACAGCACGGTGTCGCGGACGGGCAGGACCGGGAGCTCGCGCGGGCTGGTCAACGGCTTCGTTGCCGAGCCCATTGCATGCGTTTCACTGGCCATTTGGGGTCCTTTAGCTATTAAGACTTAGGGATAGATGAGTGAGACACGCTAAACGATGCAGGTCGCGCTCGGCGGCCTGCGAGCCGTGGGATTCTACGCCCATGCCAACGCCCTTGCCACTGGCAGGACCACCAGTCAACGCGCGGCAGGATAGATGCCCAGCACGCGCACGAAGTCGCATATCTCGGCAAGATGACTGAGGGCGTTGTGGGCGGCGGTGTCACGCCCGCGCAGGATGTCGGCGTAGAACACGTACTCCCACGGACGTCCCTTCACCGGCCGGGACTCGATGCGGCTCAAGCTGATGTCGCGCAGCGCGAAGACGCTCAGCGCCTTGAACAGCGCGCCGGGAACGTTCTTCACCGCAAAGGCCAGCGAAGTCTTGTTCGCGCCCGCGAGGACACGCTTCTGCCGGGACACCAGGAAGAAGCGCGTGAAGTTCTGCTTATCGTCTTCGATGGCGGCGCGGAGGACTTCTCCACCGTATTCACGGGCGGCCTGGCGACTGGCGATGGCAGCACAGTCGCGACGTTCTTGTGCGATGACGTGTTTTACGGCGCCGGCGGTGTCGTAGAACGGGACAGCCCGGATGCGGCGGTGCCGGCGAAAGAAGTCGCGGCACTGGTCGAGCGCAACCGGATGCGAGTACACCTCGCGCACGTCGGCCAGGCGCACACCGGGCGCGGCGATCAAATTATGCACGATGCGCAGGCGAGACTCACGCTGGATCCAGAGACGGCGCGCGAGCAGCAAGTCGTAATGCTCGGCGACCGGACCCGCCAGTGTGTTCTCGATGGGGATGACGGCCGCGGACGCGCGCCCGCGTTCCACAGCGTCGAACACGTCCTTCGACGTGGCGCATGCCAACACCTCCGCGGCCGGCAGCGTGCGGCGCAGGGCTTCATGGCTAAAGGCCCCGCGTTCGCCTTGGATCGCCACCTTCATCGCTCGCCCCCCAATCGGATGCCTTTGTACGTTAGTCCAGCAGCTACTCGCATCGAGCAGCTCTGCCTTTCAAGCAAATCGCGATTCGCGCAGCAGCCCCCGATTTGCGCCAACCTCTGCGCGATATGTCGCACCCCACTATCAGACAGACAAACAAGGGCCGGAAAGCGAGGCACGCGATGCTTTGGACGTTATTCGTGATTCTTCTCGTCTTGTGGCTGGCCGGCGTCGTGAGTAGTTACACGCTGGGCGGCTTTATCCACTTGCTGCTGGTGCTCGCAGTCCTGGCGCTGGTGTTCCAACTGATCTCCGACCGCCGCACGCCGGCGGTATAAACCGAAATCCTAACCAATATTCCAGGAGGTGGAGAAATGAACAAGGACAACATCAAGGGTAAAGCGAAGGACATCGCCGGCCGCGCGGAGCGCCAGGTCGGTGAGTGGACGGGCGACGGCAAGGCGCAGGCCGACGGCCTCGGCAAACAGGCTGAAGGCAAAGTGCAGAAAGCATGGGGCGACCTGAAGGACGCTGGCCGCAAGGTGCAGAACGACGTCGCCCACAAACGGGACCACAACGCTCGCTCCGATTCGGAGATCGAAGGCAAGGATGAGGAAGCGGCGTAACCCGTCGTTCCGCGAAAAGCGCTCGCCGAATGGCGAGCGCTTTTTGCTGGTTAGCGCGCGGGCACGGCGATGACCAGGTTGCCGGCGCCATCGAGATGGAAGCGGCAGCCCGGCGGAATGACCGTGGTCGCCGAGTACTCGGTCACGATGGCGGGCCCGGCCATTCTTCGCCCAACGGCGAGCGATTCGCGCGCGATGTTGCCGGCCGCGTGCGGGCGCCCCTCGAAAAATACCGGTGCTTTGCCGGCGGGCTCGCCTGAAGCACGGGGCGCCATGCGGGGCAGCTTCATCTTCGACGGCACAGTCGCGCGCAGACGCAGCGTGACCAGCTCCGTTTCCCGGGCTGGATGGCTGTATCCGTAACGCTGCTGGTGCAGCGCGTGGAAGTCAGCAAGCAACCTCGGCGTGAACGGCACGTTCAGTTCGAAGCCCTGGCCGTGATAGCGGACGTCGACGGAGCGCTGCAACCGTGGTGAACCCGCCCATCCTTCCGCGCGGAGATCCGCCAGCGCCTGCTTCTCCAACGTCGCAAACGCTGCTGCCAGGTCGCGCTTTGGCAGTTCCGCGGCAGCGCGCCACACCACGGTCCGTGAGTAATGCTTCACCACATCGGAAACCAAAATGCCCAGCGCCGAGAGCGCACCCGGATACGCCGGCACCAGCACGCGCGGAATGCCGAGGGCGCGTGCCAGCTCACACGCGTGCAACGGCCCAGCGCCACCAAAGGCAACGAGCGTGAACGCGCGTGGATCGCGTCCGCGCTCGATGGAGACCACGCGCAGGGCCTTCTCCATGTTGGCGTTCACCACGCGAACGGCGCCGGCCGCGAATTCTTCCGTCGTCATGGACGAGCCGCTGCGTTTCAGCCACGCGCGGACCAACTTTTGCGTCCGTTCCAGATCCAAACGAAAGCCGCCGCCCAGGAATGCTTCCGGACGAAGACGGCCGAGGAGGAGGTTGGCGTCGGTAACGGTGGGCTGTTCACCGCGGCCGTAGCAGATGGGACCGGGATCGGCGCCGGCGGATTCCGGTCCGACGCGCAATGCGCCGGCGGCGTCGAAGCGAGCAAGCGAGCCGCCGCCGGCGCCCACGGTGTGAATGTCGAGCATCGGAACACGCACCGGCAGCCCGGCAACGTCGGCTTCATTCGTGGTCTGTGCCGCGCCGGCGACCAGTGAAACGTCGGTGGACGTGCCTCCCATGTCGAATCCGATGATGTGATCAAAGCCGCTGCGCCGCGCCATTGCAGCGGCGCCGACCACTCCGCCCGCGGGACCGGAAAGCACGGTGCGCACCGGCTCACGCGCAGCGGTCGCCAGCGAAGTGATGCCGCCGGAAGACTGCATGACGAAGATGCGCTCCCCGCCTTTCGGCTTCCGTGAGCCTTCACCCAGGCGCATCGCCAGGCTGCGCAGATAGGTTTCCATCACGGGCTGGAGGTACGCGTTCACCGTGACGGTGCTCATCCGCTCGTACTCGCGAAATTCCGGCAGTATCTGATGAGAGAGAGACAGGGGAACGCCCAGGGGCGCGAGCGCATCGGCGACGGCGCGTTCGTTCTCCTGAGCTGCGAAGGAGAAGAGCAGGCAGATGGCAACGGCGTCCGGCTTCGCGGCAGCGAGTTTTTCTACGAGCAGCGAAAGCGCGCGCGCGTCAGGGCGGCGCAGGACTTCGCCCTCCGAGGAGACGCGCTCCTCCACGCCAAAACGCATCTCGCCGGAGACCAGCGGCGCGGTGCGGTCGAAGAAGAAGTCATAAAGCCGCGGACGATGTTGCCGCCCGATCTCGATGGCGTCCTCGAAGCCGGCCGTGGTGACGAGCGCGATTCGCGCGCCCTTCCGTTGCAGGAGCGTGTTCGTTCCCACGGTCGTGCCGTGCAGCAAACGAACTCCGCCGCTGACTCGCGTTTGTGCGACGGCCTCCGCGATGGATTCCGACGGATCCGCGGGCGTGGAGAAGACTTTGAGCACGCGGAGACGTCCGCGCTCGATCCAAACGCAGTCGGTGAAGGTGCCGCCGGTGTCGACCGCGACGCTGGCTTCCCTGCTCGCGCCGGCCATCACGCCATCCAATGCGAGGAGATGGTGAGTGCGCCGGCGACGATGCAGAACAGCGAGGTGAGCGCGGCCGTCGCCCGCGCGCCGAGCAGCGGACGCGATTCCGTCCAGCGCAGCGCGGCTCCGGCGACCATGCCGTAGGCGACCATCGCGATGACGATGCCGATGGTGAACGCGCCCACGCGCAGCGCCGAGATCGCGAGCGTCTGGCTGGCGGCAATAGGGACGACCGCCAGCAATCCGCGGACTCCGCCGAGCGCGAACAGAGCGCCCAGGGCGGCAGCGATGCTTCCGTGACCGTGCCGGTGTGCGTCATTCGAAAACACGTGCAGATGGAAGTGGCGATGCGCCGCCGCGGTCGCTTGCGGGTGTGAGTGGGGATGTGAGTGTGGATGCGAATGAAGGCTGATCTTGCCGAGCGCCAGCGCCGCCAACATCGCAAAGCCGGTAAGCAGCAGCAGCGAACCGGCGGCAACGTCGAGGCGGACTTCCCACGTCTGCGGCAAAAGTCCGCGGCCGAAGTGCGCGGCAAGCCCTGCCGCGGCGATGACAGCGGCGTGTCCCAGGGCGAACCGGGTAGAGAAAAAGACGAGGCGCGTCGCGCCGCCGCCCACGGAACTCAGCGCGGTGGTGGCGGCCAGATGATCGGGACCAAGTCCGTGCAGCACGCCGGCGAAAAAGATGAGTACAAGCAGCATGGGCTTTTTCGGAACGCGCGATTGTAGCAAACGTCTCCGGCGGCGCAGGGGTTCAGTCGAGGAGCTTGGCCATCTGGAAGGCGTCGAGCGAATCGAGGTAGTAGCGCGGGATGGTGCGAATGACGCTATAGCCGAGCCGCTTATAGAAATTCACCGCGGGAATGTTATTGACCGCTACCTCGAGGATGACGGCGCCGGCCTTCAGACCGCGAAACCGCTTCTCGGCGGCGGCCATGAGCTGCGTGCCGAGGCCGGTGCGGCGCGCGGAATCGCGAACGTCGATGGTGACGATCCATCCGTAGTCGCGATGATGGAGCCCGACGAGAAAGCCGGCGATCTTACCGGCAGCGCCTTCGGCAACGATCACAAACGCGCCCTTGCGGTCGATGTACCGGCGCAACTCCGCGCGGCTATAAGCGATGCCCTCGACGAAGCACTGCTGGTCGAGCTCGAAAAGCGCGTTGAAATCGCTGGGCGAATAGTCGCGCAACCTCAGCCGCTGGCCCTTCGACCTTGCCCCGCGGGGGAAACGTGCCGGCATTCGCCGACGATACACCAAGCGACCGGCGCGACCACTCAGTCGCGTGCGAGAGCGTCCGCTTCCTGCGGCTGACCGGCGCGGCGGTAGGCCTCGGCGAGATGCGACCGCAACTCCGTGACGACTTGCTCATTCGCCTGCCGGCGGAGTGGCGACCGCGCCAGGTCGAAGCCCTTCTTCAACGCGCGCACCGCTTCGCTGTACTCGCGCCGCTGCAAGCGGACATACCCGACCGTATCGAGCACTCGCGGATCGAAGGGGGCCATGGCGAGCGCCTGTTGCGCGAGCGCGAGGGCGCGGTCGAGGTTCATCCCCTTGGCGGCGTACAGCCATGCGAGATTGTTGGCAGCGACGCCGGACTTCTCGCCACCGTGCACCGCGCCTTCGTACTGCCGGATGGCAGCAGCCACGTCGTTGCGTTGCTCCGCTTCGAACGCCGCCAGAAGCGCGGCGGAATCGCCGCCGGCGAGAGCGAGCGAGCGTCCCGCCTGCTGCAGCTCTCCGGAATCCGCATAGGCACGCGCGAGTTCGGTGGCGGCGGTGGCACGGTCGCGGTCGAGCTCGAGCACGCGGCGGAAGCAACGCTCGGCGTCGGCCGTCCAACCATGATCGCGGTACAGGCGGCCGGCAATCTCCATGAGCGTGGCAGAGCGCGGCTCGCGCCAGGCAATGCCTTCCATGTGCGCGAGCATCGGGCGCGTGACGTGTCCGGCACGATAGACGCGGACCAATCCATCCACAGCGGCGTGCGAACGCGGATCGAGCAGCACGGCTTGCTCGTAATCGAGCAGCGCCTGGCCCGCATTGCCGCGCGCGAGCGCGGCTTCTCCCATCACGATGCGCGGCTCGACCGCGCCGCCGTCAGCGGCAACAGCGCGCCGCGCGATGGCGAGCGCAGAATCGAAACGCTTTTCCGCGATGAGCACGCGCGCGAAAAGGCACAGCGCGCGCAAGTTCGCAGGCTCCTCGCGCAGCACCATCGCCACGTGCTCTTCGGCAGCCTGCGGCGCGCCGGCAGCGAGTTCCTCGCGCGCCAGTGCGAGGCGCGCGGGAACGAACATGGGAGCGAGTTCGATGGCGCGCTGCCACTCGGAGCGCGCGCCGGTCACGTCTCCATCACGATGCTGCACCACGCCGAGCAAATAATGTGCGGCTTCGGAATCGGGCGCCTGCGCGGCAGCCGCCGTCGTTTGTGTGCGCGCGGCGCCGAGGTCGTTCTCGGCCAGCGCGATCTCCGCCCGCAATACAAGAACGGTCACCGGATCAAGGTCTGCGCGATATTGGTCCAGATGCCGGCGCGCAAGCAGCGGGGCGTCACGGGCTTCCAGGTTGAGATCAGCTTCGATCATGCGCGCGGCAAGCAGGCCGCGCTGCGTCCGCGCGGCACCGGGAGCCACGGGAAGCCGCCCGGGCTCGAGCGCGCTGTTGTATGCCTGCATGGCGTTGAGCACGCGGCCGGATTGGAACTCGAAGTCGGGCAGCGCGGTCGGCAGCCACGGACGCAGCCCGTCTGCCCGCCGCAGGATCTTCTCCGCTTCCGCGATGCGCGCGTTGCGTTGCAGGAATTGCGCCATGCGCAGGTTGGTCTCAGCGGTGTCCTCGGCGGCGACGGCGTGGCGATAGGCTTCTTCGGCGGCGTCGGCATCGCCCTCCTGCTCCTCGAGACGGCCAAGCGCGAGCCACGCTAGCGCAGTGCGCGGCGATGCGGACGCCGCATGGTGCAACACGGCGCGCGCGCCGGAAGTATTCAGCGAGCGATACTCGAGGTCGGCCAGGGCTACGGCGACCGAGGCGCGATCGGGTTCGAGTTCGAGCGCGCGCTGGTACGCGGCCTTCGCCATCGGCAGTTCGCCGGCAGAGGAATACGCCGCTCCCATCACGCTGAACGCCTCGCCGTTCTTGGGCTGCAGTGCGAGGACGAAGCGTATCTCCGCCAATGCACGCTCCGGGACCTGTTCGACATAAACCTCCGCGACGCGGAGATGGGCGTCGACATTGCTGGGATCAAGCGCGAGGGCGCGTTCGAACGCCTTCACCGCTTCGTTCGGCCGGCCCAACCGCCAGAAACATTCGCCGGCTTTCACGTACGCGACGGCGAGACGCGCGTGGTCCTTCGCGGCGATGCGCGGGATCAGGTCCTCGTACTCCGCGAGCGCGCGGGCATAGTCACCGCGGTCCTCGAGCTGCGCGGCGCGACGGAGGCGCTGGTCGACGCTCGCGCATCCGCCGAGTAAGAAAGCGAGAAGCAGGATAAAAATAAAACGGACGGCGCGCCGGCCGTCTGCAAGGGCCCAGATCATGCAAATGGGATGAGTGCAGCAGAGCAGCAGATGGCTGCGCCCGATGGAAGCTTACGGCTGGAGCTGGACGAGCGGTTCCTCGGCCACGGTGCGCTTGAGCTGGCCGCAGGCGGCAAAGATGTCGCGCCCGCGCGGGCGCCGGATGAACGTCGGAATGCCCGCCCTGATGAGCACCTGCTGGAAGGCGCGGACGCGGGCATCGGCTGGCGTCCCAAAATCAATGCCCGGACCGGGATTCAGCGCGATGAGGTTGACCTTGGCGCGCAGTCCGCGGAGCAGCTCGGCAAGCTCGCGGGCGTGCGCCACTTCGTCATTCACGCCATCGAGCAGCACGTACTCGAACGTGATGCGCTCGCGGTTGCGTAGCGGGAACGAGCGCGCGGCCTCGAGCAGCATGGCAATGGGCCACTTGCGATTGATGGGCATCACGCGCGCGCGAACGTCGTCGTTCGAAGCATTGAGCGAGATGGCCAGCTTGGGACGCACCGCTTCCTGTCCGAGGTCGTGGATGCGCGGCACGATGCCCGACGTGGAGACCGTCATGCGTGACGCCGGGATGCGCGCGCCCTCCACCAGCAGCCGCACGGCTTTGGTGAAATTCTCGTAGTTGAGGAAAGGCTCGCCCTGTCCCATGAAGACGAGGTTGATGCGGTCTTCCGCGATGCGCGCGCCGCGGTCGTTGAGCACCGCCAGCACCTGGCCCACGATCTCACCCGCCGACAGGTTGCGCTGGAGGCCGAGCGTGGCCGTCAAACAGAATTTGCAATCCACGGCGCAGCCCACCTGGCTCGAAACGCAGATGGTGGCGCGTCGCCAGTTTTTCCCCGACTTCGTCTCTTCTTCATCGCCGGCGGAGGAACCGTCACCGGCTTCACCGCCATCGCCCTCCGGCATCCAAACGGTCTCGACCGATTGTCCATCGGCAAACGCGATGAGATACCGGATGGTGCCGTCGCTCGAACTGTATTGCCGCTCGATGCGCGGCAGTCCGAGGGAGTGACCGCTCAGCGAGCGACGCAGCTTCTCGGGCAGGGTCGAGACCGATTCGAGCGACGCCGCGCGCTGCCGGTAAAGCGCCTCGTAGAGCTGCCGGGCACGGTATTCGGGCTCGCCCAATCCCTGCACCAGGGCTGCAAGCTCTTGAATATCAAGGCCCAAAAGTTCGGGTTGTGAGTGGCTGGTCATGCATCCAATCCACAGGTAAGATCTGGCCCTCCGGTCATTCTAGTCTCTCATGATGCGCGGCGCATCGCGCCTAAGACACTGAAAACAGAGGGTTAATGATAATGGGCGCGACTCCCCGCGGTGTGTAACAATCAGTACACTCTGCGGCGGTCGGCAAACCACAAAATGGTCGAAGACGTTCGTAACATCCATCGCGAAATACTGCCCAACGGGCTCACGGTGCTCACCGAGCACATGCCACATCTGCGCTCGGTCTCGATCGGCATCTGGGTGAAGTCGGGTTCGCGCGACGAGGCGGCCGAGCACAACGGCATCTCGCACTTCGTGGAACACATGGTGTTCAAGGGGACCAAGACGCGCAGCGCGGAAGACATCGCGCGCCAGATCGATTCCCTCGGCGGCAACATGGACGCCTTCACTGCGAAAGAATGCGTCTGCTTCAACGTGAAGGTGCTCGATGAGCACATGCCCATCGCCTTCGACGTCCTCAGCGACCTGGTGCTGCATCCCGTCTTCGACGCGAAGGACATCGTGCGCGAGCGCGGCGTCATCCTTGAAGAGATCAAGATGGACGAGGACAATCCTGACTACCTCGTGCACGAGATCTTCACGCAGAATTTCTGGAAAGACCATCCGCTCGGCAAGCCCATCCTGGGGACGAAAGAGACGGTGCGCGACTTCGAGCAGCCGCTGCTGTTCGATTACTACGCGCAGCGCTTCGCGCCCGGGAACATGATCATCTCGGCGGCCGGCAACGTGGACCACGCCCAGTTCGTGGAGCTGGTGAACGCGCGCTTCCGCGCGCTCCAGCCGGTGAAGAACGGCTTCCACGGCCCCGCCCCGGCGATCACGGCCGGCATCGTAACGCGCAACAAGAAGGCGCTCGAGCAGGTACAGATCTGCGTGGGCGTGCCCTCGTATCACATCTCGCACGAGCGGCGCTATGTCTCGTACATCCTGAACACGCTGCTCGGCGGCGGGATGAGTTCGCGCCTGTTCCAGAACATCCGTGAGCGCCAGGGCCTGGCCTACGCCATCTACAGCGACCTGAACCCGTACCGCGACACCGGCTGCCTGGCGGTGTATGCGGGAACGTCGGTGGAGTCGGCGGCGAACGTGGTCGATTCCATCGTGGAGGAGTTCCGCAAGCTGAAGCACGAGCCGGTGCCGGAAGAAGAGCTGCGCCGCGCCAAGGACCAGCTCAAGGGCTCGCTCATGTTGAGTCTGGAATCAACCACGGCACGCATGTCGAACCTCGCCCGGCAGGAGATGTACTTCGACCACTTTGTCGGGCTGGACGAGATCATCGAACGCGTCGAGGCAGTCCGCGCCGAAGACCTGAAGGCGTACGCCGAAGAATCGTTCCAGACGGACGCCATCGCCGTCACCGTCCTTGGCAACCTGGATGGCTTGAAGATCTCCCGCGAACAGCTGGCGTGCTGAGCTCTATTCCTGGGTGACAAATCCCGGGGGTCAGTTGACGCTTTTTGGCACTCCACCCTTGGATCCGGCCGCGCCTCGGCTTGGACGGTACCGCAACTGATTGATTCCAAAGGCTGGTGCTCACACCTTCCGATGGCGGCTCAATTGCATTCTGTGTCACTGCAATGCAGCCCCGCATCCTGACACTCGCGTTTGTGACGGTCGTGATACTGGCCGTCGTGACCTTGAGCATGAATCTCCAGGACCATGGGACTGCTTCGTACCAGGCGGTGAACGGGCCGACAACGGTCTTCCGGGCATTCCGCGAGGCGCTGTTGCTCGCCTTACTGTTACTGGCTGCAGGTGTGGCCGTGACCAAGGAACGCGTGGTCGCCTTTACCGCAGCCCAGACGGCGGACCGCTCCGACCTGCTATGCACCATGCGCCGCTAAGCCCCCTTCCACCCCTCTCTCCTTTCGGTCCCAAACCCTGCGAACAAGCAAGTCGAATTATCACTACACCAAATCTCTACCTCTTTGGAGGAGGACGCATGACGAAACAGAAAGGCTTCTCGCTTATCGAACTGCTGATCGTGGTGGCGATCATTTTGATCATCGCCGCCATCGCGATCCCGAATCTGCTCAGCGCCCGTAAGTCGGCCAACGAGAGCTCGGCCGTTGGTTCGCTCCGCACCCT
>JACPNR010000011.1 GCA_016185395.1 Candidatus Korobacter versatilis | reverse complement strand
GACGACAAAGTATAGTCCGGAAGAATCTTGAGGGTGCCCCATCCTTTGCGCGGCGCGGGTTTGGCCGCGCAAAGGGTGGGCGCCGTCACTTGGGAAACGACTCATTGAGCGTCACCAGTCCGCGTTCGCCGTGGTAGTAGGAGTTGAAGCTCGACCAGCGCCAGAGCTCGGGAGAGGCGACGAGAGCGCGCTTCACCGGGTTGGCGTGCATGTAGGCGAGCTTTTGCTTGCGCTTGAGGCGGCTCCAGACGTTGAAATCGTAGAAGCGGCGCTGCCAGAAGTGGTCGCCGTCGGGAGCGGGGCCGGCGAAGAGCTCGCCCTGTCCGGGACGCGGGGGGCGCGGGCGGAGGCGGCGCGCGACGCGCTGCTTCAGCACTTGTACGACCAGTGACGGATCGCCCACTTGCGGCTCGGAGATGAGCAGGTGGACGTGCTCGGGCATGACGACGTATCCGACGACGACGAACTTGTAGCGGGTGCGAACTTGGTCGAGGACGCGGAGGAAGGCGTCGCGGCGGCGCGGGGTGGCGAGCAGCGGCCGGCGGCGGTAGCAACTGAAGGTGATGAAGTGGAGATCGTCGCCGCCGTAGTAGCGTTTGAGTCCGTCCGGCATCGCCACCAAGGTAACGCTCGGGAGCCGGGAAAGACCGGGCCGGTGCGGTTTGTCCTGTTTCCAGAACAGGATTGCGAACCCATCGGCGCCCACCCTTTGCGCGGCCAAAACCACGCCGCGCAAAGGATGGGGCACCCTCAGGAGTTTGGAGTTATGGAGAAAGGGTGGGCCACCCGCCTTGCCCCACACCCCCATCCCCGCTACAGTCGAACCGTTGCGGGGCGAACAAAACCCGGAGAAAGTGTCACTATGACTGGACCAGAAATGGGGGGCAGGTCACTCTGCGTGCAATCGATAGGTCGTCTGCGCGAAACTGCTGATTGATAGGACAACAAGAGATAGAAAGATCAGTGCGGCTTTCGTTCTTAGCATTATTCCTCTTGAATGGCCCTGACACCGAGAGCCGCCAGGCAGGGTCTCGGTTGTGTCAATTCACAACTTCTACCCCAGTGTGAGTGCGCCAGAATAAATGGGGACAGGGCGATGTCAAGCGCCAACTTCCGCTTGTTCCAGATTCAGAACAGGCAAGGCTGCCCAAAGCTCCCGGCGGCGGGCGAGTCCTTCGTGCGAAAATAAGACTTCCCCTTATGCCGAACGCTACTGCTGCCGCCATCACGCCTGAAGTCGTTGCCGAACACGGCATCACGCCGGACGAATACAAGAAGGTCCTGAAGTGGCTGGGGCGCGAGCCTTCGCTCACCGAACTGGGCATCTTCAGCGTGATGTGGAGCGAGCACTGCTCGTACAAGTCGTCGCGCGTGCACCTGAAGCGGCTGCCGACGCGCTCGAAGCTGGTGGTCCAGGGGCCGGGCGAGAACGCCGGCATCATCGACATTGGCGACGGGTGGGCGTGCGCGTTCAAGATAGAGTCGCACAATCATCCGTCGTTCATCGAGCCGTTCCAGGGAGCGGCGACGGGCGTGGGCGGCATTCTGCGCGATATTTTCACCATGGGCGCGCGGCCGATCGCGGTGATGGACTCGCTGCGCTTTGGGCCGATCACGAAGGCAGCAGTCAGCAATCAGCAGTCAGCGGTCAGCCAAAGCGAGAACGCGGCGATCCATAAGAACCATTCGCTGCTGGAGGGCGTGGTCTCGGGCATTGCGCATTACGGGAACTGTTTTGGCGTGCCGAACCTGGGCGGCGAGACGAAGTTCGAGGAGTGCTACTCGCAGAACCCGCTGGTGAACGCGTTCGCGCTCGGCATCGTGCGGCGCGACCAGATCTTCTATGCCAAGGCCGCGGGCGTGGGGAACCCGGTCATCTACGTGGGGGCGAAGACGGGGCGCGACGGCATCCACGGGGCGACGATGGCGTCGGAGGAGTTCTCGGAGGAGTCGCAGGCGAAGCGTCCGAACGTGCAGGTGGGCGATCCGTTCCTGGAGAAGCTGCTGCTGGAAGCTTGTCTCGAAGCGATGCACTCCGGGGCGGTCGTCGGCATTCAAGACATGGGCGCCGCGGGCCTGACCTGCTCGACGTGCGAGATGGGCGGGCGCGGCGGCGTTGGACTAGAGATCGAACTCGACCGCGTGCCGCAGCGCGAGACCGGCATGAACGCCTACGAGACCATGCTCTCGGAATCGCAGGAGCGTATGCTGCTGGTCGCCGATAAAGGCCGCGAGCAGGAAGTGCTCGACATCTTTTCGAAGTGGGGACTGGACGCCGTCGAGATCGGGCATGTGATCGCCGCGCCCCCGGGTTCCGAAGCAAAGATGCGCGTGTTCGAGCACGGGGAGCTTGTCGCGGAGATACCGAACGCCGCGCTGACCGACGATGCTCCGGTGTATCAGCGTCCGCTGGAGCGGATGGAGCCGAAGTTTCCGCGTGAGATGCCTAAGGGCATCGACCTCGAGGCGAAGCGCGACCTGGCGGCGGACCTGAAGACTTTGCTGGCGGCGCCGAATATCTGCTCGAAGCGCCGCATCCACGAGCAATACGACTCGATGGTGCAGACGAACACGGTGGAAGGCCCGGGACTCGAAGCCGGCGTGGTCCGAATAAAGGGCACGAACCGCGCGCTGGCGATGGCGCTCGACGGCAACGGACGCTGGTGCTATCTCGATCCGAAGCTGGGCGCGATGCACGCCGTGGCCGAGGCGGCGCGCAACGTGGCGTGCACCGGAGCGCGTCCGGTGGCGGCGACGAACTGCTTGAACTTCGGCAATCCGGAAAAGCCGGGGACGATGTGGCAGTTCGCGCAGGTGATCGACGGCATCACCAAAGCGTGCGAGGAGCTGGAAACGCCGATCACGGGCGGCAACGTGAGCTTCTACAACGAAACGCTGGGCGAGGGGATATGGCCCACGCCGGTGATCGGGGTGGTCGGGATACTGGATGACGTGCACCGCGCGACGCAGCCGCACTTCGTTTTTCACGAAGCCCAGGAGGCGGGACGCGCCATCCTGTTATTGCGCGGTTCCGAGCCGGGTGACGCGACCGACGTGGAGCAGGAATTCGGCTCGAGCGAGTACGCGAAGCAGGTCCTCGGAAAGATCTGGGGGTTCCCGCCCGCGCTCGAGATCGAGCGCGAGCACGCGCTGCAGCGCGCCATGGTGAAACTGATCCGCGACGGGCTGGTCGAGAGCGCGCACGATTGCTCCGAGGGCGGCGTGGCGGTCACGATCGCCGAAGCCGCGTTCGGGAACGGCGTGGGCGCGACGGTGAACCTTAGTTCTAACGCCTTGCCATACGCGGCGGTGCTGTTCGCGGAGGACGCGAGCCGCATCGTGATTTCCTGCGACGAAAAGAACGTGCAGGCCATCCAAAATACTGCGCTAGAATATGGCGTAGCGGCGGACCTCCTCGGGCACACGGCAAACGAACAATTGAGCATCACCATCGACGGCCAGCCAGTCGTGAGGGCGAAGGTGTCGGAGCTGAAGGCCATTTGGGAATCCGCTTTGGACCGGGCGCTGCACGCGGGGACGGACTAGTACCGAGTACCGAGTACCGAGTGGCCGACGTGCTGACGGGTGAGGCGATGAACTTTAGCGGTTTGTCTGAAAAAGACGACAAATTTCATGACGAGTGTGGCGTGGTCGCCATCTACGCTCATCCGGAAGCCTCGAAGCTTGCGTACCTTGGGCTGCACATGCTGCAGCATCGCGGGCAGGAATCCGCCGGCATCGTCAGCTCCGACGGCGTCACGCTGCACGCGCACAAGGCGATGGGCCACGTGGCCGAGATATTCACGCAGGACGTGCTCGCGCGCCTGGCGGGACCGCTCGCCATCGGACACACGCGCTACTCCACTTCGGGCGACTCGGCGCTGCTCAACGCGCAGCCCATCATGGTGGACTGCAACAAGGGCATGATCGCGCTGGCGCACAACGGGAACCTGGTGAACGCGCACGTCATCCGCCAGAAGCTCGAGCAGCAGGGTTCCATCTTCCAGACGACTTCCGACACCGAAGTGATCGTGCACCTGGTGGCGCAGTCGAAGGAGCAGACGCTGCCGGAAGCGATCGCGGACGCGCTGCGGCGCATCGAGGGGGCGTTCTCGCTGGTGCTGATGACGCGCGACCGCGTGTTCGCGGTGCGCGACCCGCGCGGCTTCCGCCCGCTCTCGATGGGCCGGATCAAGGCGGAGCGCGCGCAGCAGACCGATACCATCGTGTTCGCCTCCGAGACCTGCGCTTTCGACCTGATCGGGGCGACTTACGAGCGCGACGTCTCGCCGGGCGAGATGATCGTGGTCGGGCCGGAGGGCGTGAGCTCGCGCTTCTACCACTCGACGGCCCAGCCGCAATCGGCGTGCATCTTCGAGCACGTGTACTTCTCGCGGCCGGATTCGATCGTCTTCGGACGGAGCGTGCAGGAGAGCCGCGAGCAGCTCGGGCGGCAGCTCGCGAAAGAGACGGGAGTGGAAGCGGACATCGTGGTGCCGGTGCCGGATTCCGGCGTGGTGGCGGCGACGGGATACTCGGAGCAGAGCGGCATCCCGCTGCGGCTGGGGCTGATCCGCAACCACTACGTGGGGCGGACGTTCATCGAGCCCTCGCAGCGCGTGCGCGACTTCGGCGTGCGGCTGAAGCTGAACCCGGTGCGCTCGCTGCTGGCGGGGAAGCGCGTGATCCTGATCGACGACTCCATCGTGCGCGGGACGACGAGCCGCAAGATCGTGCGCATGGTGCGCGAAGCCGGCGCGAAAGAGGTACACATGCGCATCTCGTGCCCGCCGACCATCTCGCCGTGCTTCTACGGGGTGGACACGCCGTCGAAGTCACAGCTCATCGCGGCGAACAAGTCCATCGAAGAGATCCGCGAATACATCGGCGCGGACTCGCTGGCGTACCTGTCGCACGAAGGGATGAAGGAAGCGTGCGGCGAGGGCGAGCGCGTGACGTATTGCTCGGCGTGCTACACCGGGAAGTATCCGACCGCGTTCATTGATGTGGCTGAGCTAGAGGCGAGCGCGAAGAAGTGCTGAGCGGAGCTCGCTCCCAGCCCTTACCACCTATCAAAACTTACCCATCACTGCTGCAGGCGCGCTACGCGGCCTGGTCGTCTGCCTGTTCGAGGCTGAAGTTGTAGTCCGCCTCGCAGACGTCGCCATCCATCAATTCCACGAACTCCACCCGGTCGCCGCAGTGATGGCACGCCGGCAGCACGTCGTTCTTGAGCAGGATGACGCTGTGCGGCAGGCGATGGCGGTAGTGATAGACGCGATAGATGCCGGAGCGCGGTACCTTCGTCCCTGCAGCCAGACGCGCCGGATCGTGTTGGAGTGGTTCAGCAGCCATGATTGCCACCGAAGCTCGCGACAAATGTTCGGTTGCAAGGCCGGGCCAGAGAAGCGGTCGTGCAGCTATCTAGTCAGATGTACGGTAGCGAACAAAGGATACTTCGCGCCAAAAGACGACATAGTGTGGCAAGCAAAGGGGTTAGGGGTGGGACGAGGCTAGGAAGCGACGGGCAGCTCAGCAGTGGGCATCTCGCTTGGATCGCCGCGGCCGAGTTTCTCGAGCAGCACCTGCGTGACCGCGAGCTTCGCCTGTTCCAGCGGCAGTGGCGGGATGACAACGACGTGGCCCAACAGGGCGACGAGCGAGAAGTAGCGCGCGCGGTTCTCGCGCATGAAGTTCACGGGATACTCCGGCTTGCGCGCGTTGGCGGCGACGGGATCGGCGTCGAGCAAGAAGGCGATGTCGGGGCGCGGCACGAACGCATCCACGAAACGGACGTACGCGCGGGTGAGCGCGTGGTCGAGCGGCAGGTTCGCCAGCTCGTCGTAGACGTAGCGGTCGAGGATGATGACGTCCGGTCGTTGGTCGTTGGTCGTTGGCCCTTGGCCGCTACGCGCCCGGGCAATCACGAAACAGAGGTGTAGCGCGTCGAGCAGGTAAAGCCCATGGCGCGCGAGCGAGAGATACCACTTACGCACGTTCTTATCGCGGCGGTTGACCGGCTTGCCGGGCGCGCCCACGCCGATCTCCGACTTGTAGACCTTGTGGACGAAGCCTTCGCGCCAGCGGCAGCCGACGACGACGTCGTCCCAGAAGGCGAGCAGGCGGTCGGTGAGGCCGAGTTCGGCGAGCAGGGCGCGAGCGCTCGAGATCTGCGTGGTCTTGCCCGAGCCGTCGAGGCCGGAGAAGGAGATGAGGAGAGGCCGTTTCATAAGCTCCAGGAGTGTCGTCAATCGTCGGCCCTCGGTCGTCGGCCACCGCGATCTTGTCGACCGAGGACCGAAGGCCGAGGGCGGTTTCAGCTACGGCGCGGGCGTCGCGGCGGTCGTGGTCCCCGGCGGCTTGGAGGGCGTGCCTTTGGACAAGCCGTAGACGATGCCGAGTGCGGCGCCGGCGGCGGCGATGGCGCCGAGCTTGATCAGCAGCGAGCGCACCTGGCGCTGCTTGGCCGGAGCGATGGCGGTGCCGGCGGGACGCGATGCCGCGCCGCCGACGGTCTCCGCACTACCCGCAGCCGCCGTGCCGGCAGGCTCCTGCGGCTTTGCCGCCGGGGCCTGCTGCGCCGCCGGCGCTGCGGTTGCCGCCGGCTGGCCGGCCTGCTTCGAGCTTGAACTCGGAGCGTTGGGCAGCGGCTGGTCGGGCGTGGGCTGGTCTTGCGTTTGCTGGTCCGTGGTCGACTGCGCCGGCTCGACCGGGCCCTGCGTGGGGTCCGCGGTGATGTTCGGCTGCTGCTGTGCCGGCTGCGGGTTGGGCGATGATGCGGCCGGGTCTTGCGACTGCGGCTGCGCCGTCTGCGCGACGAGCTGCGGCACGCCGCAGAGCGCGAACGCGAGCACGAGCGCCAGCACGCGATAAGGGGTTGAGAACGACATAGTGCCTCCAGGGGAATACGGATTCATTTGGACTCCGGCGCGGTGGACTGCGTTGCCCGCGCCGTCAGCGCGTTGGTGGTGACGGTGAGCACGCGGTCAACGTCGGCTTCCTTGTCCACGATGTTGCGAAAGCGGTTCTTGGCGTAGCGCCACAGGTTGGGAAGATTGGTCTCATACCAGCAGCTCTCCGCCATGCGCGGCGAGAGGCCACAGACGATGCGGAAGCAGGAAAGCGCCAGCTCTTCGGAGGCGAGCATCGCGGCGGTGAGGCGGTGATTGCCTTCGAGGATGGTCATGGGCCGCGACTCGTCGACGCCGATGAGCATGAGCGTACTGGCGTCGCGGTGCTGGCGCAGGCGGTAGCTGAGCGCGTGCAGCTTGGCGACGAAGGCCTTGTCCTTGCCGCGGAACTCGTTGCGGCGGATGCGCCGGACGATGGCGCCGATCTGGAAGCTGCCATCGGCCACGCGGCGCCACTGCGCGCGCGGGAAGACGCGGACCTGTTCCAAATCGCCGGGCCCGAGTCCCATCTCCCACCACTGGGTGTCGGGAGGCAGCTCGCGCCACATGTGTCCGCGGCGGCGGAAGAGCAGGGCGCGGCGCAGGGCGTTCTCGGCGTCGTTGGTGGTGTCGGCATTCAGCACCAGGGCCTCGAACCGGCCGCGGTCCTGGTGGAATTCTTCCTGGTAGTACTCGTTCTTCAGGAATTCGGCGATGACCTCGGGTTCGGTGATACGGCGCAGCTTCTTCATGCTGCCTCCTGCAGATCTGGGAGAGTGGAGGTGGAAGAGGGACGCGCGCCGCGGAAAAAGGGCAGCGCGACCGCGCACAACAGGGTGCTCATCAGCACCAGCAGCACGGTGATGACCTGGCGCAGGCTGTCATGAAACAGGGCGACGCCCGCGACGACGAGGGCGCCGAAGACCATTTGGAGCCAGCCGGTGTTGGCCACCTTGCGCGACATCTCGTAGGCCATGAGCACGACGGCGAGGGCATAGACGGCGGTATTCGCGGCGTAGAGGCCGAGCAGGGATTCCGCCTGCTGGAAGCCGGGGCCAAAGATGGTCCGCATCACGGCGGCGGGGAAGAGCTGCAGCACGCCGAGGAAACCGAGGAACATCGCGAGCACCAGCGCCATCGGGATGATGACGAGAGAGTGGTTCGGACGTTCGGTGCGGCTCGACTCGGCGGTCACCGGGAACATCGCCGAGATGACCGACCAGGAGGCGTAGAAGAGCACGCGTCCGACGAGCGCGACGGCGGCATACTGGCCGGCCTCGGCGGCGGGGAAGAGATGCTTCACCATGATGAGGTCGGTGTTCATGATGATGACCTGGCCCACGAAGAAGACGATGGCCTGGCGTCCCTCGCCGGCGGAGAGCGGAGCGGACAACCCGCCTTGCGCGCGGAACAAGGATTGCGGCCGCGGCAGAAAATATGCGGTGACCACCGAGAGCGTGATGGCGACCACCGCCCCCATCGCGCCGAAGCGCCACACCAGCGCGAGCGCGAACAGGAACTTGGCGACGGCCTCGAGCGAATAGTTGGCCGCCAGTCGCGGGAAGGCGCACGTGCCCTGGAAGATGCCGCGCTTCACGCCGAGGGGCACGTAGAAGGCGATGCCGATGGCCATCAGCACCATGATCCAGGGCGTGGGAAAGCGCAGGAAGCGAGTGACCGGGAGGCTCAGGGCGATGAGCAGCGCGGCCAGCGCGAGGCTGACCTGCCACGCGCGCAGCCGCAGGCGGCGATAGACGGCGGCGCGTTCCCCATCGCCGGCGTTGCGCGCGATGAACTTGGCGCAGACGATCTGGAAGCTGAGGGTGAGCGACGAGGCGATGAGCAGCAAGCTCACGCTGGTCGCGACGTGTCCGAACTCCGCCGGCCCCAGCCGCTGCGCCACGTGGACGTTGTAAGCGAAGTTCACGCCGGCGACCACAGCGGAGCTGATCAGCATGATCAGGCTGCCGCTGAGGATGCGCGAGTGGCGCGAGCCGCGGAAACGCGCGAGGCGATGGCGCAGTCCGCCCGGCAGCGAGAGGCGAGCTGCTGCTGCTGGCGGCACCGCTACCGGGATGGGGGAATCAGCCATGTCTTCCGTGTTATGCGGCCAGTTGGCCCGGCGGCGTCTGCTCGGAGAGCTGTTGTTGCATGCGCAGTGCGTTCGGCAGGAAGCCGGAGTAGCTGCGCGCGGCGTCGGTGGAGTTCTCGTAGATCTCGAACAGACGATCGGCGCGAGTCAGCTCCAGGATGACGGCCGCTTGTGGGGAGAGCGACGCAAGCTTCACGTCGCCATCGCGCTTCATGGCTTCGCCCATGCAATGCAGCAGCATGTCGACGCCGGCGGAATCGATCTGCTTCACCGGCGAAAGGTCGAGCACGATCTGGGGCCGGTCCGCGCGCAGAAAAGGCCGCACTTCGCGGACGAATTTCCGCGCTTGTTTCAAGTCCAGGCGTTCCGGGACGCGTTTGACGACTACGGGCCTACTCGTTTCCATATCTCCTCGCGACTGCCAGGTTCGAGGGGAACTTCGCGGACCCATCGTCCGCGCCGTTTTCGAGCGCCGGTAAGTTGTGCGCCGCTGGAGCGCGCACCGCAGCCGGCAGGTCCGCAGGCTTCTCTCGGCGGGACTTTCCGAAAAAACCCAGGAGTATGTGTTTGGGGAGGAACGTTGCGAGTGATGCCGCACTCGCGAGCGCTCTTACTGGCGCATGCACCGAGGACATGGCGATGAGCGTGGGGTCGCTGAACTCCACTTCGGTGTTGCGCCGGAGACTTACCAGCCGGCGAAAGCCGACCACGGCGTGGGCCAGGTCGAGCCCCGCGCCGACATAAGAAAAGGGAAGCACGCTGGAGTCTTCCACCACCGTGCCGCAATCGACTTCGGCGTGATGCTCCACGCTGGAGCAGCGCGTGAGCACGGCGGCGGTGCGCACGCGCGACCGCGCGCCGATGAACGCGGGAGTGAGCACGCGGGCGCCGCGATCGATGCGCGCGCCTTCACCCGCCCACACGCCTGGCTTGATCTCTTTGCCGACGGGACGAAGCGTGTTCATCTGCAGCAGGCCGTCACGCGTGAGCGCGCGCAGGTCAGCCGCGCCGGCGAGCTGATTGAAATATCCGGCGAAGGGATATTGAGTACACGGCTCGCGACACTCCAGGAAACGATGGCGGAACAGATACGCCGCGTCGTTGCGGCGCGAGGCGCTGATGGCGAAGACCCCGAACTCGCTCTCTTCATGCACGGCGGCGGTAACGCGCGCGCCGCGGTCGAGGTGGAACTGCACGAGGTGGTCGTAGTCCAGCTCCGCATAGGGGCCGAGGCGGATGGCGACCACGACCTCGGCGCCGTTCTGGGCGAAGTCGGAGAACGCTTCTTCGGCGGCGCGCCACATATCGCCGCCGGCGGGCATCACGGTGGCCTTCACGCCAGGGAGCGCGGCGGTCGAGGTGATGAGCCGGGCGAAAGTCTCGGCGTCGCCCTCGCCGCCTTCCACGATCACGGCGATCTCATCCACGCTGCGGCGCAGGCGGTCGACCACGCGATGCAGCAGGGGGCGGCCAAGCACGTCGAGCAGCGGGATGGGAACGCCCGCGACCTGTTCGCGCGCGGAACCTTCGGCGGCGCCAGGCCCGACCAATACGATGGCTTTTACATCCATGCGGACCACCTCGGAGCAGCCGCGCGGAAGATGGCCGAGCGCGACGGCACCCATCCCGGCAAGCGGCGGAAGCGTGACATGGGTTCGAGCACTTTGGAGCGCTGGTGCAGGTCGAAGGTCCGCAGATACTGCCGGATGATCTGCGGCATGGTCATGCGCAACGCGGCGGAGAAGTTCTGGTCCGCCATCTCGCGTTGCAGCGCGGGGTCGTTCAGCAAGTCGAGGAGCGAACCGGCGAGGCCCTCGGGGGCGCCCGTCTCGTAGAACCGGATGGCGAGGCCTTCATCACCGGCCATCTCGCGGAAGTCAGCGATGTCGGCGCTCACGATGGGCACGCCGTACTCGCACGCCAGATGCGCCACGCCGCTGGAGCCGGTCGCGGAGGTATAGGGCATGACGACGACGCTGGCGGTGGAGAACAACTCGGGCAACTTGTCTTCCGGCACGTAGCCGGTGAATGAGATGGTGGCGCAATCCTTCCAGCGCTCGGCCACGCTCTGGACGTAACCGGGGGTCATGGGATGGTCGCCGCCGGCAACGACGAGCCGCGCGTTGGGCATGCGTTCGGCCACGATGCCGAAGGCTTCGATGAGCAGCTCGAGCCGCTTGTACGTCCCCCATTTTCCGAACGCAACGATGCGATGCTCGGGATTACCGCGCCTGGAGAAGTCGGGATACTCGGGCCGCGCGGACAAGATGCCATGCGCGCGCCAGTGGACGTTCTCGCCGCGGTACTTTTCCATCAGCGTGCGGCGGTACGCGGGCAGCAGCACGCTGACGGAGTTGGCCATCAGCAGCATGCGCGTGGCGATGGAGCCGGCGAGACGATAGAGCCGCGGGAAACGCACGCCGGCGTCTTCGAGGTCGATGTTGTCCATCAGGTGGTGCAGGGTGACGTGGGTGTAGTACCCGTTCATGCGGACGAGCGCCGGGATGGTCAGGCCGAGGAAGGCCGCGACCGGGCTGTCACCGAACGTGGAGAAGAGCAGGTTGAACCAGACGACATCGGGGTTGCACTCGCGGACCGCCTGCAGCAGGCGGGTGGGATTGGAAAGCGCGTTGAACGTCCAGCAGCGTTCTACGCTGAAGTCCGGGTCCTCGGGCGCGTCGCGGTCGAGCGCATCGGCGAGTACGGTGACGCTGAGCAGCGGGTCGCGCTGCAGCTCACGTGCGATATGGAATCCGTACTCATTCAGCCCCCGCCGGCTAGGCGGGAAAGCAGTCACCACGCAAATCTTCATGGGGCCCCTCTGGCGCTTAAAAGAGCGTCAGTCGTATGACCGGACGGAACACCGACTGACCGCGGCCAGTAAAATTTGGAAAACTCTGTTGCTGGATCCCGATGGAGAACCGAAGCGGATACTCGACGGGGACCTCGCCCAGGCCATCGTTCACGTGCGATCTCCAGGGCTTCATATAAGAGATGAAGAAACTGCTCTGCATGTTGTCATAGGTATGAAAACCCTGGCCGCGGGAGAGGGCAAAGGTGCCATCGGCACTCCAGCGATTGTTCGCGCGATAGTGGAGCTCGACGGCCGGACGCGCCATTTGCGCGGTAGCGAACAGATTGTCTTGCACGCGCCAGGCGCGCACGTACTCGCCGAGCAGGCGCACCGTGAGCTTCTCGCCGAACTTGCGCTCCACGCCCACCCAGGTCGAGGTGGTGAAGTACTCGCGGATGAGCGGGTCGAACTGCAGGTCGCGCAGGGAGTAGCCGGTGATCATCGCCGTCTTGCCCCAGGGACGGCCCACGCGGAACTCGAGCTCGCCGCCCACGTCCCGCGAGTTGAGGTTGCGGTCGGTGAAGGGGCCGGCTTCGTGATAGGCCGAGCCGCGCACCGCCAGCCAGTTGAAGAACGAGCTGGTGGAGAAGTGCAGGAACTCGCGCAGCAGGTTCTGGTTGAGCGCGACGGGCACGTCGCTGTCCCGCCGGATGGTGTATTGCACGCCGGTATTGATCGCCACGCTCTCGCCGGCGAAGTGCAGCACGGGGTTGATGGCGGCGTTGAAGGAGTAATCGGTGGTGTCGCGGTTGAGGACCAGGCCCAAGCCGGGGATTTCCGATACGCCCTTGGCATTGCGGACCTGGAAGAAGCCGCTGATGGTGGGCAATCCGCCCTGGTGCACACGGAAGGCGTTGGTGAGCACCATCTCGCGCGGGTTGCGGGGCGAGGGCATGAGCGCGGGATCGGTGATGCCGAACAGTTTGGCGTCGAGCTCGTACACGGTCGCGGGCTGGAAGATGCCGTGCACGTCGAGGTCAGAGAGCACGCTGAAGCGCCGGTTGATCTGGTAGCCCTCTTGTGCGGCGACCTCGTACATCTGGCGCTGGGCGACGTCGCTCTGCGTGTCGAGCTGGTTGGCGCGACCGAAGGCGGAAAGCGCGCGCGGCATGTCGTGCGACTGGCGATACATGTTGCCGGCGGCGAGCTGATAGTCGTAGCTCGACGCGTAGTCGGCAGGGTTCCCGAGGGCCGCCAGCTGCGCTTGCGCCTGTGCCGCCTGGCCCTGCGCCAAGTACGTATTCGCGAGGCCGATGGCGACGACTTCTTCTCCGGCGCCGGCATCAGCCGCGCGCCTGTAATACTTCTCGGCGAGCTTGAAGTCGTGCGCCGCGAGGAAGATGTTGGCTGCCTCGATCAGGTTCTCGTCCGTGACCGGGCTGGCCTCGCCCACGCGTGACTCGGCGAAGGCAAGCGCGACCTGCTGCTTGGCGTCGTCGTACTCATTCTTGTGGGCAAAGACCTTCGCGACGGCCAGGCGCGCGGCCACGCGGTCGGCGTCCGGCGCCTGGAGGGCGCGGGCGAAGCGCTCCATCGCGGCTTCCTCGTCGCCGAGGACGAGCAGGGCGTCGCCGGTGGCAAGCAGCACTTGTGATTCCCCGCCGCCTTCACGCTCGGCGGCTTCGATGTACTGGAAGGTCTCGGCGCGATGGCCCATCTGCGCGTGCGCGTGCGCCATCTGCGCGTAGACGGTGGCGGCGTTCTCCGGTTGCAGACGCAGCACCTGGTCCAGTTCGGCGATGGAGTCGTTGTACTTGCGCGCGTGGTAAAGCGTGTCCGCGAGCGCCATGTGGAGATGCAGGTCGTTGGGCGAATATTTCAGCGCGGCGCGATATTCCTTCTCCGCGCGATCGAGCACGCGCATCTGGCGGTAGGCGGTGGCGCGCGCCAGATGCGTGGCCCCGCTCTCGCCCATGAGCTTCTCGGCGGCATCGGCTTCCTCGAGCGCCACGTGCCCGCGCTTCAACTGCAGGCTGGAGAAGGCGAGTCCGAGGTGCGCGATGCCGTTGTTGGGAGCGAGCTTGAGCGCCTGGTTAAAGTCCTGCGAGGCCAGCTCGGGGTCCTGCAGGTCATTGCGCACGTAGCCGCGGTTGACGTAGGGCTCGACCATCTTTGGATCTTTCTCGATGGCGCGCGTGTAGTCGTCGACCGCCTGGTCGAGCAATTGCGACTGCTTGTGCACGTGGCCCTGCAACAGCGGGAAGTTCGCTTCCTTGGGCAGGACCTGCTCGTACTGGCTGGTGAGGGTGAGCACGTCGTCGTAGCGCCCGAGGTTGTAGAGCGCGTAGCCGAGATAGACGCTGCCGTTGCGGTCACGCGGCAACTTCTCCAGCACTTTGCGTCCGAGCTGCGCGGACTCGAGGTATTTGCCGGTGTGGAAGAGGTAGCGTTCGCGCTCGCGCATCACGCGCGGATCGTCGTTCATGCTGCCGGTGGCGCGGTCCACCCAGGTCTTGGCCAGCTCGAACTTACGCGCCTCGATGGCCGCGTTGGCGGCGTTCGCCACCACGATGGGGTTCTTGGGCGCGCGCTTGTAAGCCTGCTGATAATTGGCGTCGGCGCGCAGGAAGTCGCGCGCGTCGGTGTACATGTCGCCGAGCGCGAGGTAGGCGACGTAGTCATCCGGATAGGCCTGCGCCAGGCGATTGAAGAACTCCTCCGCCTGCGCGCGGTTGCCGAGTTCGCGCGCAAGGTAACCGAGCGATTCGAGCGCGAAGCGGTTCTTCGGGTCCTGGGCGAGGACGTCGGCGTAGATCTTCTGCGCTTCGCCGGTGCGCTTCGCCTTCCAGTAGACGCTGGCGAGTCCGAGCGCGGCGTTGGTGTTCGCGGGGTCGAGCTTGAGCGCCTGCTTGAGGTCGGCTTCGGCCCCGGCAAAGTCGCCCGCGCCCAGCTTGATGGAGGCGCGCACGCGCAGGAACTCCGCCATCTGCGGGCCTTCCACGTGGATCTTCGATATCTCCTGCTCGGCCATGGCGAGTTGCGATTTCGCCGCGGCCTCGTTGCCAGTCTGCTTGAACAGTTCCGAGAGGTTCAGGCGAAGCAGCACGGGATACATCTGGCCTTCGGGTGCGCCGCCTTCCGGCAGGTGCGCGAGCGCGAACTGATATTCGCGGATGGCTTCGTCGGGACGGTTCTCCGCTTTCGCCATGGCGCCGCGGATGGCGTGCAGCCGATAGTGGTCCGCGTCGATCTGCGTGGCGCGCGCGAGGTATTGCTTGGCCTTATCCGGATCGCCGGTGCGGAGCACGGCCTGCGCCGCGCTCAACTGGTATCCGATCTGGGCGGGCGCTGCTTTCGCCGCGCGCTCGTAGGCCGCCGCCGAATCCTTCGGCATGTCCGCCAGCTCGTAGGTGTAGCCGAGGTCGGCGAGGACTTCGGGCGACATGCGTGGCGCGGACTTCAAGGTCGCGATGGCGGACTTGTAGTCCTTCTCCTCGCGCTGGAAGTTGGCGACGGCGCGGAAGATGGCGACGTTCTTCGGGTCGCGCGCCTTGGCGCGAGCGAGCAGGACCTTGGCCTTCTCCATCTGCTTCAACTTCATGTAGGCGACGGCCATGAGCAGCTCGCTGTGCGAGGAAGGCTTGATGGACTCGGCGCGCTCGAGCGTCGCGATGCCTTGCTGGAACTCGCCGGACTGTATCTGGATCTCGCCCAGCACCAGGATGTTGGTGACGTTCTTGGGAGCGGCGGCAATGGCTTGCGCGAGCAGGCGCTTGGCGTCGTCGCGGCGGCCCATCTTGGCGTAAGTCTGCGCCAGGCCGGAAAGACCCTCGGCGGACCCGGCCTTGAGCGAAAGCCCCTTCTGATACGCCTGCACGGACTGGCCGTAGCGGCCGGAAAGGCGCGCGGTGTAGCCGAGCAGGAACCAGAGGTTCGGGTTCTGCGGCGCCTTGTTCACGGCGCGCTGCGCGTACATGGTCGCGGCGGCCGGGTCCTTATGCTTGATGGCCTGCTCGGCGGCGCGCGCGTCACGGGTGACGTCGATGGAGGCACCCCAGCCCAAGCCGCCGGAGGACGGCGCGCCGGAGGAAGCGGCTCCGCCTTTCGCAGACTTGCCGGACTTCTTCTTGCCGGCAGCGGCGGGCGAAGCCTTGCCGTTCTTATTAACGGCAGGGGGAGGAGTCGCCGTCGACTTGCCGCCGATCTCAAAGGTCTGCGCGACCGCGGGGGAGGCGGCCAATAGCAACAGGGAACAGACGATCCAATAGCTGATTTTTTTCACGGGACCACTCTTCGCACTGCGTGTGGCAGCAATGTCTCTCGCAAGCGCAGTACCAGAGCTGCTGCCGCTTTTGCGAGAGAGACTGCGCCTTGCTGTGATGCAAGCAGCGGCAGCTCTGCTGTATGAGGGAAGCAGAGTGCCGCGTGTTGCCTCATGGGCGCCTAGTGGGTGATTTCGTGGCGGGAGGGAATGCGGCTACTCACAAGCAAACCCAGCAGCAGCTCTGGGAATCCAAACTCCCGTTGAACGTGTAATGCGGAGGACCTTCCCTTGACCTCGACTTCCCCTGTGTCGAATGTGCCGAACGGACGCGTGCTCGCGCTGGGCGCGATCATCCTGCTGGCGCTCGCCGTGCACGGCCCGCTGCTGCTCATGCAGTTGCCGGCCAGCTCGTATGACGCGAACACGCACATGTTCTTCGCGTCGAATTACGCGCAGCACTGGTTCAATCCCTGGAACGAGAAATGGTACGGCGGGTTCTCGCAGACGACGTATCCGCCGCTGGCGCACCAGTGGATCGCGCTGTTCTCCCACGTGCTGGGACTGCCGCTGGCCTACATGTTCGTGCAGTTGCTCGTGGTGCTGCTGATCCCCGTGGGTGTGTTTCGCTACGCGCGACTTTGGGTGGATGAACGAGCCGCCAGCTATGCCGCCATCGCCAGCGTGTTCCTGGGCTCGCTCGCGCTGCTGGTGTATCAGTCGGGCCAGTTGCCCACCACGTTCGCCGCCGCGCTCACGCTCAACGCGCTGCCCTTCTTCTATTCCTGGGCGCGGGAAGCGCGCATGACGGCGCTGCTGAAAGGCGTGGCCATCTGCGTGGCCGCCGCCGCCGTACACCACGTGACCATGATCTTCGGCATGGCCCTGTTCGCGTGGCCCGTGTTGTGGCTCGCCGCGAGCGACGCGCGCCAGGAAGACCGCCGCTACGGCGGGGCCGCCATCGCGCGCTCGGTGATGTTCGCGGTCATCGTGGCCGTGGGCATCGTCATTGTGCTGTTCCCGCTGTTCAAGGCGCCGCAGGCCGCGACCGGGCAGGTGCCGATCCCGCACGGCAGCCGCGACAACTACCTCCTCAATCTCGCGAGCGGCATGAATTTCTGGATCATCCCGCACGGCGCGCTGCTGCTGGCGCTGCCGTTCGTGTTCTTGCGCGGGGCGTCGAGCCGCCGGCTGCGTCCGCTGTTCTTCGGATGGTTCCTCACGCTGCTCATCGGGCTCGGCGGCACCACGCCCGTCGCTCCCGTGCTGCTGGGCACGATCCCGAAGGCGCTGATCGGGATCGATTTCTTCAACGTGCTCACGTATGAGCGCTTCACCTTCTGGGCCACGCTGATGACGCTGCCGTTCGTCGGCCTGCTCGCGGCGGAACTGGTGCGCCGCTGGAACCGCGTGGCCATCGCCGGATTAGCAACTGCCGCCGTGTTTACCTGCGCGCTCGCTGTGGCGTGGACCTACTACCGCCCCATCAACGTGTCGCCGTTCAAGGTGGACCAGGTGGTCACCTTCCTGAACAACGAAGGCCACGCGAAGTTCCGCTATCTCACGCTCGGCTTCGGGAACCAGTTCGCGCACGTTTCGCGCGAGGTGAATGCCGGCAGCGTGGACGGCGATTACAACTCGGCGCGCCTGTTGCCCGAGCTGACCGCATCCGGCGCGGGGCAGCTTTACAACGCGAAATATTTTGGTGTGACCGGCATGGAAGCGCTGCGCTCCATGCTGAAACACGCGAACCAGTACGGGTTGAAGTACATCTTCGTGCGCGACCGCTACTACGAACCGCTGCTGGCGTTCGCGGGATGGCGGCAGGCCGAGGTCTATGACAACGGCAACGTGACGTTATGGGTCAAGGACGATGTGCCCCCGGCGCACAAGATCGATCTCGGCGTCACCATCCCCGAGTGGCAGGGAGTGACGTGGGGCACGCTGCCGATGCTGAGCAGCTTGCTCGCGATCTTCCTGGTGATCGCGCTGCCGGAACGCCGGCGCATGGCCGAGACGGTGGAATTTCCCGCGGCGGCGGCATCCGCGGTCGAACTGCGGGAGGCAAACTAAGATGAAGGGCCATTTGTTAGCGATCGCGATGTTCATCCTGCTGCTGCTGCTGGTGGCTGCCGGCACGGTGCGTTCCACCAAGCTCACGCCCGCGAAGACGCCGGAAGGCGCGGTGCGCTCGCTGTTCGATCGCGTGAAGAGCAGCGACCTGACCGGCGCTTATGCCTACGTCTCGCCGGCGAGCAACGTGGACAAGCAAACGTTCTTCAAGGACGTGAACGGGCGCGATGGTTCGCTGCGGACGTACTCCAAGCTCGAAGACGTCGATACGAAGGTGCTGCGCGGGAACGGGAACGAAGCCACGGTGCGCGCGACGACGAAGTGGTCGACCGCGGTCGGGCCGATGTTCGATACGCGCGACTTGAAAGTCGTTAAGGAAGAAGGCGACTGGAAAGTGGTGTGGCAGTCGGACAAGCAGCCTAACCTGCCGCCGCAGGTCATCCCTGTGAACTACCTGCGCTGGGACATCATCCGGCGCGGCACGGACGACGATTGGGGCGCGCAGAACGTGGAGTCGCCGCGCGTGCGCATCATCTCGATGAACGCGGTGGAGAAAGACGGCGGCGTCATCGTGATGGGCGAAGTCCGCAATGAAGACACCGTGCCGGGGTTTGTCTCCGTCGGCGCCACGCTGCTGGGCAAGTCGGGCGAGACGCTCGGCGAAGAGACCAGTTTCGACAAGATCTCGCACACGCTGCTGCCGAGCGAGATCTCGCCCTACCGCATCGACTTCCCGAAAGTGAAGCTGGCGCAAGTGCAGAGCGTGCGGATGCAGCCGGCGGCGCTGCTCATGCCGGCCTCGGCGGACCCGGTGATCGGCGTGCTCCATCAACGGCTCGAGAAAGACGCGAGCGGACGCTCGGTGCTGCGCGGCGAGCTGGTGAACCAGAGCGGCATGACGGTGAACATCCCGCACGTGCTCGCAACGTATTACGACGACGCCGGGCGGGTGATCTGGGTGTCGGATGCGTACTCCGATAAAGCGCTGCTGCCGCAGACGCCGGTGCCGTTCGCGGTGGACGTGCGCGATGACCTGGCGAAGAACGTGCAGTCGTACCGCGTGACCGTGAACCAATACTCCATCGACCGGGTGCAATAGCCATGCGCAGATTGTTGTGGATCGCATCCGCTGCCGCGGCCTGCTGCTTCGCGGCGGACGCGGCGCGCGCGGCGGAGTTGCAAGCCCCGCAGAATGCCGTTGCCGGAACGGCCGTCAGCATTCCCAGTTCCGGCTCGGGCGAGGCCACGCTCTACCTCGTGGGACCGGGCGGCGTGGTG
Organism: Candidatus Korobacter versatilis; assembly: GCA_016185395.1. Classification (GTDB taxonomy): domain Bacteria; phylum Acidobacteriota; class Terriglobia; order Terriglobales; family Acidobacteriaceae; genus JACPNR01. The sequence continues at coordinate 249,314 of JACPNR010000011.1, read as the reverse complement.
AAGCGCAAGGTCTCGCTCGGACAGACGATCGAGTTGAAGGCGGAGGAAGTCCGCGTGGCCGGTCGTTACACGGCGCTGCTCAGCTTCGGCAGCAAAGTAGATTTCTTCGTGGCGCCCGCGAAACCGGCGCAGCTCGCCTTTCTAGCTCGTCCCTCGCGCGTGCCGGTAGCGAAGCCGGGAGTGATCACCGGTGTGGCGTTCGTATTCGACGCCTTCAAGAACCTGGTGCTCGAGCCCGCGCCGGTGAAATTCGACCTCTCGGTGCAGGGAACGAATGCTTCGCAGACGGTGAACTCGAAGGACGGCATTGCGTGGACGCGGATGGACTCGGCCAGCAAAGAAGGCGCGGCGCAGTTCGTGGCCTCCGCCGGCGACGTGAAGGTGAACCGCGTGGTGCAGCAGACCGCCGGGGAACCATGCAACATCCGCATGAAGGTGGCGGGCAAGACGGAACGCAGCATCATCGTGGAGACCGATCCCATCCGCGATTGCAGCGGCAATGCGGTGCCGGACGGCACCATCGTCACGTTCTCGTTGCTCGATTCGAAGGGCGGCAGGACGACGGTGGATTCGCGCATCAAGAAGGGCATCGCGCGCGCGGAACTGCCCGCCGGGGACAGCGGCACGGTCTCGGTGGCGGCCGGCGTGGTCAGCGGCAACGAACTGCGCGTGGGAGGGGGACAATGAAGAAGAAGAAGGGTTTGCGTTTTGCCATCCTGCTGGCCGGGCTCGCGCTGATGGTCTCCGGCCTTACGCCGCTGGTGCTGCGCGCGTTGGCGGCGGACAACGGTCCGGCGGTCACGCTGAAGAGCGAGGGCGTTCAGCCGCGCGAACTCGAAGACACCACGGAGAAAGCCATCCAGCGCGATTACTCGGCGGCGTGGAAGGCGATTGCGAGCGGCCTGGGCAACAACGACCCCAACGCGCTCGACGCCGGCCTCGTCGGCTTCGCGCGCGACCAGTTCGCCGCCGCCATCGACAGCCAGAAGAAGACCGGCGTGAAAGTCCGCTACACCGATAAGGGGCACCAGGTCGAAGCCGTGTTCTATTCGCCGGATGGTTCCGCCATGCAGCTGCGCGACACCGCGAAGCTCACCCGCGAGGTCCTCGACGGGGACAAGGTCCTCAGCCGCGACGACGTCACCGCGCACTACATCGTGATCATGGCGGTGACGGAAGACCGCTGGAAGGTGCGCTCGATCGAGGAAGTGCCGAACTTTTAAAGGTCATCCAGAGAAAGCAAGGGCGCGCCGAGAATGCTCTCTGCGCGCCCTTGCTGTTCTGCGTCCCTAAGGGGAGGGAGGCAGCCGCCGCTTAGCGGTGCGACGGCAGGGGAGTGAAGGGCAGGCGCGCCGGCAACGGCGCAGGGAACTTAACCTGCGGCTGGCGCTCGAGGCGGTATTCCTCGTATCGGACGGCGACGAACCAGCCGTCCTGCGCCCCGCTCTCATCCTTCAACTGGCGGACGACGGCGCCGCGCGCGCGGACGTGGCTCGCGGTGACCGGGAAGCCCTCGTTGAGTTCGATCTCCAGGTCCACCATGGTGCCGGCGCTGAGGAGATGGCGGCTGCGGAAGAGCACACCGCTGGAGCTGAGGTTTCGCGTCTTCGCCGTCTGCCAGGCGTCGTGGCCGGCGAGGCGGAAGCGCATGGGAAGTGCAAGACTGAAGCGTGGCGCGCATGTCGTGTTACGCATGACCAAGTAGGGTAGGCGCGCGCGGACGAATCGGAAAGATGCCGGTGGGCGCGGGCCCGGCGGGAGATGGGACTTGTCCACAGGTAACGCGCCAGGAGACGACATGCGGACGGCCGATCAGAGGGCTGGCTTCCGCGCCGCAATCACGCGCGGAATCCCCTGTAAGTCATAGGTAACACGGATGTTCTCCCATCCGGCGAGGAGACCGCGGACGGATTGTTCGACGGAGTATCCCATCTCCATCACCAGCCAGCCGCCGGGCGTGAGGGCGGCGCGGGCCTGCGGAATGAGCCGGCGGTAGATGTCCATGCCCTCGATGCCGGAGAAGACCGCCACCTTCGGCTCGAACTCGCGCACCTGCTTCTGTACTTTGTCGGCCTCGCTCTCGCCGACGTAAGGCGGATTGGAGACGACCAGATCGAAGAGTTCTTTCGGCAGCGCGGCGAGCAGGTCGCTTTCGCCGAAAGCGATCTGCTTCTCGACCTGATGGCGCGCCGCGTTGGCGCGCGCGATCTCGAGCGCCGCGGGGGAGATGTCGACGGCGGAGATATTGGCCACGGGGAACTCCTTCGCCAGCGCGACGGCGATGCAGCCGGAGCCGGTGCCGACGTCGGCGATCCTCGCGAAGGACTGGGCGCGCGCGAGCTCGAGCACGGTCTCGATCACGTGCTCGGTCTCGGGGCGCGGGATGAGCACGGCCGGCGAGACGATGAAGTCGAGTCCCCAGAACTCCTGGTGTCCGGTGATGTACTGCGCCGGCTTACCGGTGGCGCGCTCGGTGATGGTGGCGTTGTAGCGGTTCTCCTCGTCGCCGGTGAGCTTGCGCTCGGGATGCGCGTAGAGATACGCGCGGTCGCAGCCGAGCACGAACATGAGGAGCGTCTCAGCATTCATCCGCGCCGAGCCCACGTCGTTCTGCTCGAGCGTGCGGAGAGCGCGGCGAAGGGCGGCGTCGAGTCTCATGGCATCCGCGGTGAATCTTAGCTGTGCGCCGCGCCCGCACCAAGCCGGCAAGTGCCTTGGCGGGATTTTGTTGCGTGTGCCACATGCCGTCGGTAGAATCCGCGCAAACCAGATCCTCTAGGCTCGCGGGGAGCAAAATGAAAAGGCCCGTTCTCGCCTTAGCAGTGTGCATCGCCGTCGCTCTCGCGCTAGCCGGTTGCACGAGCGACGGAAGCCTTCTCGGCTTCTTCAATCTCGCTGCGCCGCGTTTCATGTACGTCGGCCTGGACGCGACGAGCGTTGCGGGATTCTCCGTGGACCCCTCCACGGGCGCGCTCTCCGCATTGCCCGGCTCGCCGTTCGCAGTCACGTCGAACACCGGTCTTTTCCCGGCGACGAACGGGACCAACCGCCTGTTCCTGCCTTACCAGAATAGCGAGAACGTGGAGAGCTTCACTGTGGGACCGGATGGCGCGCTCGGCTCGAACGGGCTGGGGACGACTCCGGTCCTGGGAGACTGGCTGCCGAACGCGGCGGTCACACCGGATGACAGGTTCCTGATCGCCCCCGTGCATGGCGGCTTCAAAGGGGCAGCGGTGTGGTCGGTGGGCGCGTCGGGCGCGCTGACCGCCGTGAGTGGCTCCCCCTTTCCCGGGCAGGGCGCGGGCAGGCCGGAAAACGTGGTCATCACTCCGGATGGAAGATTTGCTTACGTGAGCGCCGAGTCTCCGCCGAGCATCACCATTTACAGCATCAGCGCGAGTGGTGCGCTCACAGAGACCGCCGGTTCGCCGGTCACCCCGAGCGGCGATGGTTTCTCCATGGCCATCACCCCGGACGGCCGTTACCTGTACTTCGAGGCTTTCGCGACGGACGAGATCAACGCGTACTCCATCGCCAGCAACAGCGGCGCGCTCACGCCGCTGCCGGGATCGCCGTTTGCCGTGGGGCCGGGAGGTGGTGTCCTCGCCATGGACCCGACCGGCAGATACCTGTACGTGACCGTGCACCCGCAACAGCAGCAGGTCGCAGGCGTGGGCGGATTCGCGATCCACGACGACGGGTCGCTCACGCCGATCGCCGGCTCTCCCTGGATCGCGCCCAACGCCGGGTACGATACCTGCGTGGGCGCCGACCCTTCCGGCAAGTTCGTGTACCTGGTGGACGAGACGACGCCCGCGATCTTCGGCTACACCATCGGCGCGGGCGGCGCGCTCACGCTGATGAGCGGCTCGCCCTTCGCCACGCCGCCCACGCCTATATGCATGGCCATCACGCATTGAGCTTGTCCTCAAGAAAAGGGAAGGCGCCCCGCGAGGAGCGCCTTTTGTTCTTTGCGTGGTGAAGCTTATGCCGTGGCGATGGCTTCCTGCTTCAGCTTCTCCGCCTGGTCGTGGGCGGCGAGCGCGTCGATGAAGGGCTGAAGTTTTCCGTCCATCACGTCGGTGAGCTGATGGATGGTCAGGCCCACGCGGTGGTCGGTGACGCGATTCTGCGGGAAGTTGTAGGTGCGGATCTTCTCGCTGCGGTCGCCGGAGCCGACCTGTGCCTTCCGTTCCTTGGCCATGAGCTGATGCTGGCGCTCGAGCTCCATCTCATAGAGCCGCGAACGCAGAACGCGCATGCCCTTCTCGCGGTTCTTGATCTGCGACTTCTCGTCCTGGCAGCTGACCACCGTGCCGGTGGGGATGTGCGTGATGCGGACGGCGGAGTAAGTCGTGTTGACCGACTGCCCGCCCGGGCCGGAGGAGCAGAACGTATCGATGCGCAGGTCTTTCGCTTCGATCTTCACGTCCACGTCTTCTGCCTCGGGCAGCACCGCGACGGTGATGGCGGAGGTATGGACGCGTCCCTGCTGCTCGGTCTGCGGCACGCGCTGCACGCGGTGGACGCCCGACTCGTACTTCAGCTTCGAGTACGCGCCTTTGCCTTCGACGATGGCGATGACTTCCTTCAGCCCGCCGACGCCCGACTCCGAGCTCGACAGGACCTCGACCTTCCAGCGCTGCGCTTCGGCAAAGCGCGTGTACATGCGGAACATCTCGCCCGCGAAGAGCGAAGCTTCGTCGCCGCCGGTGCCGGCGCGGATCTCGAGCACCACGTTCTTCTGGTCGTTGGGGTCCTTGGGCAGGAGCAGCGCCTTGATCTCTTCCTCCACGCCGCCGACGCGCGCTTCGAGCTGGGTGAGTTCTTCCTGCGCCAGCGCGCGCAGCTCGGCATCCGTCTCCTCGGCGAGCATCTGCTTGCTCTCGGAGACCCCGCGTTGGAGGTCCTTGAACTCACGATAGCGCTCGACGATCTCGCTCAGCTCGGCATGGGCTTTCGCCGTCTTCTGATACTTGGCGGAGTCCTGCATGACTTCCGGAGACGATAGCGACGCCGTCAGCTCTTCGTACTTCTTTTCGAGTTGGTCTAGTCGTTCAAACATCGCGGTCTCAGTCTTTGGTCTTTGGTCGTTGGTCTTTGGCCTTCATGCGCCGCTTGACCGGTCATGGAGTTGATCAGTCCTGCCAGTGCTCGACCAACTGCCTCGCACTGCGCCATCAGCGCATCTGCCGCTGGCTCTTGTAAGTATCGCAGTTCCTTGGCGATCAGCACGTGCGTTTGTAGCTCCATCAAAGATCCCCGCGCATGAAATAGGAATCTCGCGAACTCGGGATCAGTCCGCATCCCCTTTCCTTCTGCAATGTTACTTGGAATAGAGACGGCCGCCCGTCGCATCTGGCGGACTAGGCCGTACAGCTCATCCTTGGGGAATCCCTTCGTGTCGCGGTACACAGCGAACACCCGTTTCATGCTCTCTTGCCACACTCTCAAATCTCGAAATGAGCTCGACATGTAACCTCCCATTTTGCCAGTCCTGGCCAAAGACCAACGACCAACGGCGCCGAATAATGGCAGTGTAAAAGGAAGTATGCGGGGGAGGCCCCTAAGCGATGACGAGTTCGCCGCCGCGCTGCTGCTCGAGCACCATGGCTTCATCGAGCGCGCGGATGGCGCACTCGACCTGGGCATCGGCAGGTGGCTTGGTGGTGATGCGCTGCAGCCAGAGGCCGGGCAGCGTCATGAGAGCGAACAGCGAGGAGCGGCGCTTGGCGGCGAAGCGGATGATCTCGTAGGACACGCCGGCGATGACCGGCAGCAGCGCGATGCGCAGCAGGATGCGCGCCCACAGCGTGTGCACCGGGAAGAGCATGTAGAAGGCGATGGAGATGAGCATGACCGTCATCAGGAAGCTGGTGCCGCAGCGCGGATGGAAGGTCGAATATTTCTGCGCACCGGCGATGGAGAGCGGGCCGCCCGCTTCGAACGCGAACACCGTCTTGTGCTCGGCGCCGTGATACTCGTAGACGCGGCGGATGTCCGCCCAGAGCGAGACGGCCCAGATAAAGAACAGGAAGAGCGCGATGCGGATCACACCATCGACCACGTTGAACATCACGTGTCCATTGAGCGACGGCCAGAGGCGCGCCAGGCCCGTGGTGGCGTACACCGGCAGCATCTTGTAGAACACGATGAAAAAGCCGACGGAGAGCAGCACGTTCAGCGCCGCGACCCAGCCGGAGATCTCCAGTTTCTTTTGTTCCGACTTGCCGGCGTCGGGCTTGTCGGCTGCTTCTTCGAGCGCCACGTTGGCGGAGAACTTCAGCGCGCGGAAGCCGAGTCCCATCGCCTGACCGAGCGTGGCGACGCCGCGGATGACCGGCCATCCCAGCCACTTATGCTTTTCGCTGGGACGCGCCACCGGCTCGGAATGCACGGCCATGCCGCCATCGGGACGGCGGACGGCGATGGCACACGCGTGCGGCGAGCGCATCATCACGCCCTCCAGCACCGCCTGGCCACCGACCAGGGTCTCCTCGCCACTCTCCAGCGCGGGCAGCAACTGGACGGCGGTGAGAAAACGCAGATTTTTCCTGAGCCAAGTCATACGTGAGATTAGATGTCGGTTCCGGGGGAAACGCTTCAGGTCAGCCCGCCTGTCTCGCTAGCTTACGGGCATGAAAAGCGGGTGTCAAACCGCCCTGACTGTGATACTTTGCACCCGTTTTGGGGCAACATCTGCCATCGGGCACTTCTTGAGCGACATCACCACCCGCGTCCGGCGCGTCACCGCGGACCTAGAGGTCCTGCAGCGGGAGCTCGACGCCGCGTCGCATCCCGGCGCCGAGCGCAGCGCCATCGTCGACGAGCTGGTCGCGGGCGACCTGCTCAACGACCTGAAGAACGCGGTGGACAACGTTCGCCACTTCCTCTGGGCCTACATCGAAGCGACCACGCAAAACCCCGAAGACCTGAAGAACGCGATGCAGGGATATCGCATGCAGCGCGTGACCGAGATGCTGCGCGTGATGCGCTCGGACGAGCCCGAACTCACCAAGACCAAGGGCGCGCACTCCTTCTTCGAGGAGATCAACAGCATCGCGCACGCCGCGGTGGACCGCTACGAGGAGAAGAAACCTCCGAAGTGAACTTCGCACCACTTCGGCTGCGTCCCGCGGCCGCTTCCTGCACCTTCATATTCTGCATCTTCATACAATGGGATGCCCTGTGCCGCAAGGATTCGGTGAAGCAGGGATGGTTCGACCGCGCGCGGACGCGCTCCGCTCACCATGACTCGGGTCCATCGTCTTCGCAGCGAACAGTCCGCCGGTTGCGCCGCGAATCACCCGCGGCTCACTCCGCGACGCGCACGTTGAAGACGTGCGTGCCCTTCTTGCCGTCCTTGGTCACGGTGACGAAGACCTCCCATTCGTCGTCCATAGTGAACTTGCCGGTCCCCTCATAGACGCCGCGAATAGGATGATTCGGGAGGTCGCCCGGCGGCGCCTCTTTCGCGGTGAACTCGTTTTTACCCATGTCCATGATCGGCATCACGAGCGAAACGTTGACCTGCGCGCCCGTCAGTGGCTCATGCCGGCCGTCGTCAACATAGATGTTGAACCTGGTGTCGTGATTGGCACGCGGCTCCTCTGGATATAACGCCAGGGCGACACGCCATGGCGATTGGCCTTGGACACGCTCGGCGATGATCGCCTTCGGCTTCGCACCTTCGAGACGTGTCTCGAACTTCATCTTCGGGCCCTGATCGCAGCCCGCGAGCGCGAGGACAACGATGAAAGGGAAAAGCTGTCGCATGTTGTGCCGCGGCTGAAGCCGGCCCCGCAATTCTAATGGATGCGACCCAGCCCTTCCGGGCGGGGCCATTGTCGTTCGCGCCCTTGGCGCTGGTGCGTCCCGGGACCGGCCGGGCCCCGAGCCAGCGAGAACGGGAAGCCGGAAACGAGAGACCGGCTTTAGCAGCCGGATCGCGCAGGAACGTGAGGGCGCCTGTGTCACTTGCCACCCACTGTAGGAATGCGGTTACTCAGGCGTAGCAGAGCGTGGCCGGTGGGATGCCCGCTGCCGGCGCGGTCTGCGCGACGAAGCCCGTAAGCCGCTGAAATCAAGCGGTTTGTAGTCAGCGAATGCGAGCTCGCTGTCGCCTAAGTGGTACTCCGCTTGCAGCACAAAGCGCGGAGCAGTTTGCAATTCAGGCCCTTCGTCGGCGGCAATCGTCCGCAGCTTTCTGATCTCTTAGAGCAGTTTCCGGGAGAGGAACCCTGATGAAAAACTCTTTGTACGCGATCGTCTTCGTGCTGGCGTTGGCCACCGCCTACGCCGTGTCGCAGGCACCTGCCACACAGACACCTAGGCCCGATCCGGCAGCGGGCCAGTCGAGCACCATGCCCGACGCGGCGGCGCCGGCGGCGAAGTCCGAACAGCACGAGCATGGCAACATGGCGGCCAGCGATGACGCTGCGCTGAAGAAGCAGGTCGAGGAGCAACTCGCCACGCAGGGCTTCCACGCCGTGACCGTCGCCGTCGACAAAGGCGAAGTCACGCTCAACGGCAGCGTGCCATCGAAGGAAGACCGCAAGCGCGCCAAGGAGTTGGCGAAAGCCGTCTCCGGCGTAACGAAGGTGAAAGAGAAGCTGACCATCGGCGCGAACGCCTCGGCGGCGTCCACCACCAGTTCGGCAGCTCCGGCGGCCGGCGCTGCGACCGATGCCGGCGTTTCTGCTTCCACTTCACCGGCAGCCTCGAGTACGGCCACGTCGCAGAACACCGCCGGCTCGATCGCCGGCAACACTACGGCAGCGACGGGAACGCAGGCGGCCACTTCGCCGAGCGTGAGCGCGGGCGCGAGCACTACGGGTGGCGTGAGCGGGGCGGCAACCACGCCGAGCGCGTCTGCCAGCACGCAGACGGGCGGCACGCCCGCCGCGGCGGTCACGACCACGGCTTCCCCCGGCGCCGGGCAGACGTCGAGCAGGACGGGTGCAACGATGTCCACTTCACCGAGCACGACACCCAGCAGCGCGACCGCTGCTACGACCACGCCGCAAAGCGGCACCTCGACCACCTCCCCGACCGGCAGCAGCACGACGGGTGCGATAGCCGGCGCGGCGGAGACCGACCTGCAACCGAAGATCGAGAGCGCGATCAAGGCCGAGCCCACGCTCGCCCGCGCGAGCGTCCTCGTCCACGTGAGCGGCGACACCATCGAGCTCTCGGGTTCGGTGCCGACGGGCAAGGAAAAGCAGACGGCGAAACGCATTGCGCAGTCCTTCGCCGGCAATCGCAAGGTGGTGGACCGCATCACGGTGGCCGGGCGCGGCGCAGAGAACGCCAACCCCAACTCGACGACCACGCCACCGCCGCCTGACCAGGCGCCGCAAACGCCCAAGCGGTGAACGAACGCAACAACACACAAGGCGGTCCGCATGGCGGACCGCCTTTTTCTTTGCCCGGCTGTAACCGCCGCGGCTCGTGTACATCTATTAGGCATGGCGAACGGCGAAACAGCAGTGCTCGGCGGCGGATGCTTCTGGTGCCTGGAGGCGGTCTTCGATCGGCTGAAGGGCGTGACCGCGGTGGAGTCGGGCTACATGGGCGGGACCAACGCCAACCCCACGTATCGCCAGGTCTGCGGCGGCGATACCGGACACGTGGAAGTCATCCGCGTGACCTTCGACCCGGCGAAGATCAGCTTCGCCGACTTGCTGGAGGTGTTCTTCGCCATCCATGATCCGACCACGCCGGACCGGCAGGGCAATGACGTGGGTACGCAGTATCGCTCGGTCATCTTCTATAGGACGGACGAGCAGAAGCGGGTGGCGGAAGAGAAGGTCCGCAGCCTGACGGCGGCGGGCGAGTTCACGGCGCCCATCGTGACCGCGATCGAGCCCGCGACCGCGTTCTACGTGGCCGAGGACTACCACCAGGAATACTTCGAGAACAATTCCTCGCAGCCCTATTGCCAGGCCATCGTCGCGCCCAAGGTCCGCAAAGTGATGACGAAGTTCGCGGACATGGTCGAAGGCTAGCCGCCACCCATCGCTCGAGCACACCATCGCGGCCGTAGAATGGGTCCATGCCGGAAAAAGGTGTGTCAGAGGTCCTGGCGCGGGCGCCGCTGTTTGCCAACTTGTCGGAGGGCGAGATGGCGTTCCTGGTCCGGCGCGCCGTATCTCGGCAGTACAAGGCCGGTGAGGCCATTTTCGGGGAAGGCGAGCCGTGCCAGGGGCTGTACGTGGTCGAGAGCGGGAGGATCAAGGTCTTCAAGATGTCGGCGGGGGGACGCGAACAGGTGCTCGCCATCGACGGGCCGGGCGCGTCCGTGGCGGAGCTACCGGTCTTCGATGACGGGGCCTATCCCGCTTCCGCTACTGCGATCACGGATGCACGCCTGGTGTTCGTCAGCAAGCAGGACTTCCGCGCGCTCTGCCTGGAACATCCGGAGGTCGCATTGCGCGTGGTGAAGATCGTGGGCGGGCGGTTGCGGCGGCTCGTGGGGATCATCGAGGAGTTATCGTTCACCACGGTGCGCCACCGCATGGCCGCGCTGTTGCTCAACCTCGCGAAGCGCAGCGGAACGAAGACGGCGCGCGGCGTCGAGTTCACGCTTCCGGCCACGCAGCAAGACATTGCCGGCATGATCGGCACGGTGCGCGAACTGGTGTCGCGCAATCTAAGCCGCCTGCAAGCCGAGGAGATCGTGGCGGTAGAGGGCCGCACGGTAGTGGTCCCCGACCTGGCGCGGCTCGAGGCGGAGCTGGAATCCAGCGAGTAGACTCCGCTTCCCCTTCATTTTCAACCATTTACAGCTGTGACAAAAGTCATCTGCAGAAGGGCGCGCGCCCCGTACCGTGGATCCAGTCCAAGCGGACTCAAGGAGACGCAATGTCGATCACCACGGAAAAGACGGTAGGGCAGATGGTCGCGGAGAACCCGGAAGCCGCGCGCATCTTCGAGCAGGCCGGCATCGATTACTGCTGCGGCGGGCAGCGCGGGCTGGAAGAGGCGTGCAGCCAGGCAAAGATGTCGTTTGCCGAAGTGGCGGCGCTGCTGGAGCAGGCAGCGGCGAAGCGCAGCGCGTCCGACCGCGACTGGCTGCGCGCCAGCCAGGCCGAACTCGTGGAACACATCGTCAGCAAGCACCACGGCTACGTGCGCCAGGAGCTGCCGCGCCTGACCGCGCTCATCGCCAAGGTCAAAAGCGTTCATGGCCAGAACCATCCGGAACTGGCCCCCATCGAGCGCCACTTCTCGGACGTCAGCAACGAGATGACGATGCACATGATGAAGGAGGAGAACATCCTTTTCCCGTACATCGTGGAGATGGAGGAGGCCGTGCAGGGCAACGGCCCGCGGCCGATCTCGATGTTCGGCACGGTGCAGAACCCGGTGCGCATGATGATGATGGAGCACGATTCCGCGGGCGCGAACCTGAAGGCCATGCGCGAACTGAGCGGCGACTACACACCTCCGGCCGATGGCTGCACCAGCTATCGCGTGATGTGCGAGGCGCTGGCGGCGTTCGAGGCCGACCTGCACCAGCACATCCATCTGGAGAACAACATCCTGTTCCCGCGCGCCATCGAGATGGAGCAGGGCTAGAACAGGTCGACGATGCGGCTGCCAACGGCCATCGAGGCGCGCGCCGGGCATCGCCTGACTCCCGCTGAGGCCGTTGCCATCGCCAGCGGGCGCGAGAGATCCCTTTCGCGCCTGCTGGCTGCATACATCGTTGCCGGCATCGCGTTCATGCTTCTGCCCAGGACGTTCCGGCCTGCGCAGGAGCAAGAGCAGGGCTACTAGGTTGGACCGAGGAATTGCCCGCCGTCCACCCGCAGGACCTGGCCGGTGACGCGCTTGCCCGCGGGACCACACAGATATAGGACGGCGCCGGCGATGTCTTCGGGGTCGAGGAAGCTGCCGACCAGGCTCTCCGCGAGGGCGGCATCGCGGACCTCCTGCGGCACCTTCTCGGTGAGTGGTGTGCGCACCCAGCCGGGCTCAACGACGTTGACGAGGACGCCGAAGCGCCCCACCTCGCGTGCCACGGACTTCGCCATCCCGATCAGCCCCGCCTTGCTGGCGGAGTAGGCCGCAGTGCCGAACTTGCCGCGCGAGCCGTTGATCGAGCCGATGAGCACGGCTCGGCCGCTCTTGTTCCTTCGCATGTGCGGGATAGCGGAGCGCAGCAGGAGGAATGCGCCGCGCAGGTTGACCGCCTGCACGGTGTCCCATTCGTCCGCCGTCAATTTCCACAGCACGGCGTCGCGCGATATGCCGGCGGCGTGCACCGCGATATCGAGCCGGCCGTGCTGCTGGGAGACCTGCTCGACGGCCGCCGCGACCGAGGCCTCCTGGCGAACGTCGCACTGGACGTAGGGCGTTCTTCCCTGCGGCGGCGCGAGGTCGAGGGAATACGCGGTCGCCCCCGCCCCCGCGAGCGCCTGCACGATGGCGCCGCCAATGGCGCCCGAACCGCCCGTCACGACCGCGACTTGTCCTGCCAGTTCCGCCATGGGCCTCAAAGATAAATCAGTCGCGCACGGCCGCGAGCGCGTTCCTGTACCAGCGGGGCTCGCGCTTTTCCAGGAAAGCCTGAATACCCTCGACGGAATCGTGCGTCGCCATAAGTTCTTCCAGGTACATCCCTTCGCAGCGCGGCAGGTCGTAGTCCACGGCGTGAAGGACCGGACAGCGCGCGGCCAGCGCGGCATACCGGAGCCCGCTCGCAGAACGTGGGACGAAATGTGTCTCGAGATACGTGCCGACCAGGTCATCGAGTCCGCCGGCGGGCGCGACCGCGGCGACCAGACCCATGGCTCGCGCGTCGCGGGCGGAGCAGTTCTCGCCGGTGAGAAGCAGGGCGGCAGCGCGCGAGGCCCCGATGCGTACCGGCAACAGCGCCGAGGCAGCGGGCGCGAAGACGCCGAGCTTGATCTCCGGAGAACCGAAGACAGCGGTCTCGTCAGCGAGGACCAGGTCGCAGGCGAGCGCCAGCTCGAAACCGCCGCCCAGGCATTGGCCCTTGACCGCCGCGATCACTGGTGCTGGCATCCCCACCATGCGCCCGATGAGAGCGTGCAACGCGGAGAGGGTCTCGGCGATGTGCTCCGGCAGATGCTCCTGCACGCTCGCGCCGAAACTGAAGTGTGGTCCCGCGGCGGCGAGCACCACGGCGCACAAGTCGCGCTGCGCGCAGCGATCGAAGGCGGACAACAGCTCCGCGAGCATCGTGCGGTCCACAATGTTCGCCTTGGGAGCATTCAGCGTGATGCGCGCCGTCCGCTCGGGGCCGTTGAGTTCAAGGCGGACCTTCTCGTAGCTCGTGGTCTCGGTCATTTTGCCGCTCCTGCCGAAACCTTCGCGGCCCACGGCGCGATCTCGGCGATGAGTTCTTCGCTCCAGCGCGCGCCCTCGGCGAGCCGCTGGCGCAGCTTGATGAAGTCGGCTTCGCGGTGGTCCCGGTCGCCGTAGTGGAAGGCGCGGAAGCCGGCGTTCGCCTCGGTCATCATGTTGAGCGCCAGCCACGCGCGGTTGGCTTCCTTGTTGCGGTCCCAATGCTCCAGCTTGTGCTTGCGCAGGCTCTCGATGGTCTTGGTCAGGCAGTCGGGCATGGTGTAGAGGAGCTGCGTGCAGAGCTTCTCGACGGCTTCGTCGAGCAGCGAGAGGTCGACGGTGCAGCGTGCCAGCGTCTTCTTCGCATCTTCCTTCGCCGCCCCGGTCTTGAAGTCGCCGAAGACGAAGCGGCCGTACTCGTCGAGCGTGCGCTCGCTGGCGACCAGCGGGTTCGGGACCCAGGCGCCCTCGAGGCGCGCTGCCGGAACAATCTCGGTGAGGCCACCGAGCCAGTAGAACTTGTGCGCGCTCCATGGTTCGCACAGCGTGCCCGAGTACATGGCCCGCTCCATGCCGACGAACAGCGGCAGGAAGTCGGTGGAGCCGCCGTCGGGCGCCGAGCCGTGCCGCGGTCCCGCCTGGCCGAAGACGGCGAGGTCGCTCGCGATGGAGAAGTCGCACGCCATCCCGATCTCCTGGCCGCCACCGACGCGCATGCCGTTCACGCGGCAGAGCACCGGCTTATCGCAGGCAAGCACCGCCGAGACCATGTCGTTGAACAGCCGCATGTACTGGCGATACTCCTGGGGCGCGCCGGCGTAGAGCTCGGCGTATTCGCGCGTGTTACCGCCGGTGCAGAAGGCACGCGTGCCCGCGCCGGTGAGGACCACGCAAACCGCCGCGCGGTCGCTCGAAGCTTCGCGCAGCGCGAGGATGATCTCCTTGATCATCTCGGTGGTGTAGGCATTCAGCTCGTCCGGGTTGTTGAGCGTGATCCACACGTTGTGCAGGCCGGCGACCGGCTTGCCTGCGCGGTCGCGCGCGGCCTTCCGCTCCACCAGGATGTGCCGCGGAACGAATGTCGCGGTGAGGTTGTGGTCTTTCATGATCTGTCTCCATTACGCGAAGGTTTCAAGATGACGCGGCGCTTGAGCGCGCGGTGTGCGACCGCCTCGAGCACTTCGGGGGCATCGTCGAGCGGACGCGACTCGACGTAGGGCGCGAGCGCGACCTTGCCGTCGAGCACGAGCTGCAACGCCGCCGGATACTGCTCCGGAGGGCAGCCCCAGTTACCGCGCGCCGTGGCGTCGAGCGCCATCAGGTTCGAGAGGCGCAGCTCGGTCTTCTTCGGCGTGAAGCCGACCACGGCCAGGTAGCCGCCGAAATCGAGCAGGTGGAACGCCGTCTGCTGGCCGCCGGGGGTGCCGCTGGTCTCGAAGACCTTCATGCCGATGCCGCGTTTGCCGCTCTCCTTGGCGAACGTACGCACGCGCTTCTTTAATTCCTTCTCGTCCATCTCGCGCGTGTTCAGTGCGAGTGAGGCACCGTGCTGCGCGGCAAGCTCGAGGCGGCACTGGTCCACATCCACGGCGACGACGGCCGCGCCCATGGCGGCGGCGATCTGCACCCCAAATCCGCCAACGCCGCCCGCGCCGACGAAGACGGCCACGTCCTCCGCGCCCAGACCCGAGCGCCGGATGGCTTCGTAGGGAGTGGAGACGGCATCGGCCACGACCGACAGCATTTCCAGCGTGACTCCCGCCGGCAGTTTGTCCGGCACCTGGCACAGGCCGCGCGCGGGCACGCGGACATGCGTGGCAAATCCGCCGTGGCCGTCGTTTCCCGGCATGAACTGCTTGGAGCAGACGGTCGGCCGCCCGGCTTGGCACGCGGGACACCGGCCGCACGGCACGACCGCCGGCACGATCACGTTCTTGCGCAGCCACGCGGCAGCGAGTTCGCCGGCCTCGACCACGCGCCCCGAGATCTCGTGCCCGAGGATGAGGGGCAGCGGATGGCGTGTGGGAACGCCGTCGTACGCGAAGCCAACGTCGGTGTGGCAGACGCCACAACCGGCGACTTCGACGATCACCTCATCGGGCGCGGGCGCAAGCATGAGTTCGCAGCGCGCGAGCGGCGCCCCGGTGGCGATCAGCTCATACCCGTACGCCGGCTGCATGGCTCGTCTCCTTCGCTTTTCCCAGCAGGCGTTGCGCGCCGAGAAGCGCCGCGCCCAGCGCGCAGACGTATTCGCAGTCCGGCGGCACGTCGACCTTTACGCTCAGCCGCTCTTCCAAAGCCTTCACGATCCCGCCCTGCAAGGCCACGCCGCCGATGAGCGCGATGCGGTCGCGCATCCCAACGCGGCGCAGCAGAGCGCCGGCACGATCCGCCAGCGACTCGTGGATGCCGCGGAAGATGTCTTCGACGGTGACGCCGGCGGAGACGTGGTTGATGATCTCGCTTTCCGCCAGCACCGCGCAGACGCTCGAGATGGGCTGCGGGTGCCGCGAGGCAAGGGAGACCTCGCCCACCGTCTCGAGCGGGACCTCGAGATATTTGGCGGCGCGCGCGATGAACATGCCCGACCCCGCCGCGCACTTGTCGTTGCTCTTGAACTGCTTCACCTTGCCGCCCGCGATGCCGATGGCGCGCGTGGACTGCGCCCCGACATCGAGCACGCACTCCGCCTCAGGCAACAGATGGTGCACGCCGCGCGCCGCGCTGGTGATCTCGGTGATCTGAATGTCGCGAAAGGCCACGCTGTAGCGGCCGAAGCCGGTGGTGGCGATGTAGTCCACGTCTTCGCGGCGGAGCCGCGCGCTGACCACCGCGATGCGCAGCGCCTCTTCCGCCGCAGCGTCGGCATTCACGCCGCTCTTCACGCGCGCCTTGCCCAGGATGTGCGGCGTCCCGCCCGGCGACTGGCCGATGACCAGAGCCTTCGTGAAGCCGGTACCGCAGTCAATTCCCGCGATGACTCGCATAATCCTTCGTCCACCCCATCTCGAAGCTGTCGTCCATCTTCTCGAGCGCGAACAGGGCCGCGCCCACCGCGCCCATGAAGTGCGCGTCGGGAGTCACGTTCATCTTCGCGCCCAGCACTTCCTCGAGCGCATGCACCATGCCCGCGTTGCGCGCGACGCCGCCGGTCATCGTGATCTCCGGTTCGATGTTCACGCGCCGCGCCAGCGAGAGCGTGCGCTTCGCGATCGCCAGGTGCACGCCGCCGAGGATGTCCGCCGGCTTCTTGCCGTTGGCGAGGTACGAAAGGATGTCGGCCTCGACGAAGACGGTGCACACCGTCGCGATCTTCACTGGCCGCTTGGCTTCGAGCGCCAGCGGACCGATCTCGTCCAGCCCGATCCCGATGACCTCAGCAGCGTTGGCCAGAAAACGGCCGGTACCGGCGGCGCACTTGTCGTTCATCACGAAGTCGAGCACCTCGCCGCTCGGGCCCACGCTGATGGCCTTCGAATCCTGGCCGCCCATGTCGATCACAGTGCGCGTGCCGGGACACAGGAAACTAGCGCCGCGCGCGTGGCAACTGATCTCGGTCATCTGCGCATTGCCGAAGCTGATCTTGTAGCGGCCGTAGCCGGTGCCGACCACGAAGCCCACGTCGGCCGTCTTGATGCCGGCTTCTTCGCAGCACAGGTCGAAGGCGCGCTCGGCGGCCTTCTGCACATTGGCGCCGGTGTCGGTGAGCTTGCGGGCGAGGACCTTGCGCCCGCCGTTGTCCGCCAGCAGGACGGCCTTGGTCTGCGTGGAGCCGACGTCTACGCCTGCGGCAATACGCATAGCTGCGTTCCTTTCGCGACTGTCGGTCTCGGTTGCGGGTGGGCCTTGGAGTGCTCGAGCGCCTCGAAGAAGGCGTCGATGCGGGTGCGCGTCTGCGCCTCGGCGAAGTAACGCGGGTCCTCCAGGTCGCTCTCGATGTAGAGCGTGGGGACGCCGAGCTGTTTCGAGAAGTAGTCGCGCATGTCGCCCTGCCCGGCAGAGAAGAGGCGGCAGCTCTTCACGAAGTGGATGATCACCCCATCGGCCTTCCACTCTTCGAGATAGCGCTGCATCTGGTCGTAACGCTGCAGCATGTTCCGGTTGGTCACGTTCTGCGCGATCATGTGCATCGCCACCGACTCGAAGGGCTCGGCCGGGTCGTGCCGGAACCCGAATTCCCACAGTCCGCCGACGGTCGAGTAGGTGGATGCCACGGCGGTCGCCTGCCATTTTGCGAACATGTCGCGGAAGGTGCGGAAGTAGGGATACGGAGGCGGCCCTTCCATCACCAGCCGGAAGCGCTCGCGCTCGTAGACGCCCTCGCCGGCCGAGCGCTTGGCCTCGAGCTCGGCGAGCGCGTCGGTGAAGAAGTCCACGCCTTCCTGCGTGGCGCGATAGACATAGAGCGGACCCATCAGCGTGATGGCGTCAAAGTACGCGTCGAATGGCGAGGGCGTGACCTTGGCGAGGTGCTTGATGCGCGACCAGAGCTCTTCGGAGCGCGCCGAGCACGCCACCGCGTGGCGGAACCGGTCCGGATCGAACTTGCGCCCGGTCAGCTTCTCGAGCAGCGCGACCAGCTCGTGGAGTTGCTTCACCACGTAAGCCACGTCCTCCTTCGAGGGCTCCGCCGTGCGCAGGAACGGGACGTCGATCACGTACAGCGGCGCGCCGGTGAACTTGGCGACGTGCTCGAACCACTTCAGGTAGGTGTTGCAGCCCACGAAGTTGCACAGCACCAGCGTCGGCTTCTCCGGCAAGCGCGTGCCGGTGGGCGTGATGCCCTTCAACAGGCATCCGATGTCGGCCTTCACGTAGGCACAATTGTCGGCGGCATAGCCCATCTCCTCGGCGGCGAGGATGGGATCGAGCGACTGGTGCCGGATGGCGAGCTGCAACGCATTGACTTCCGGGTAGATGGGCACGATGCCGAACGCCTCGAGCAACTCGACACAGTTGCCGGAGACCATCAGGGAGCAGGTCTTGGGCTCGTCGCCGGAAGCAGCCTGTTCCAGCTTGCCGTACCAGTCGAGCATCAGCTGCTTCTGCCGCTGGTGGATGTTGCCGCGATACTCGCTCTTTTCCGCCATCACCTCTCCTGGTCCATTAATCAAAGACGAGTGACTCCACGAACGTCTCCACTTCGGTGCGCAGACGCTCGAACGTGAACAGCTTCTCCTCGTACTCGAGCGCGAGGTGGGGAAGTCCCATCAGCTCGACCTGCTGCTTGAACGGGACATAATCGAAGTAAGCCGGCTCGCAGAACTTGGCCATCAGGAAGATCACGGCGTCGGCCTGCGACGCCTTGATCTTCTCGGCCAGCCCCAGCCAGCGTGGCTTGCGGAAATCGTGGCGCACCGAGGAGTACACCGAGCGGTTCACGTACGCCTCGGCGAGAGCGTGCACCGGGTCGCCTACGGCCGGAACGTCCTCGGTGAACCAGCGTTGCGCGAGCGTGAAGTCGTCTTCCACAATGTCGCACCCGGCGTCCTCGATCAGGCGGATGACCTCGAGTGGCGGCTGCTCGCAGAACGAGCCTTCGATCACCACGCGCAGCGAATCGCGCTTCTTCGCGTCGCGCCGCGGTGCGGCCGCGAGCACTTGCTCGAGCAGCGCGATGTGCTCCTCGACCGGCAGCACGTTGCCCACCCGCACCGCGACATAGCACTCCCAGGCGCGCAGCAGGTGCGGCGCAGCGGCGCGTATCGCATAAAGCTCGCGCACCAGTTCGCGCTGGCGGTTGAAGAGCGCAATGCCGGCGCGCAGCTTTTCCTCGCTGTAGTCGCCGCCGATACGTTCGAGCTGCCCGATGAGGCGGCGGTACTCGGCCGCCAGGAAATCCACGCTGGCAGGCGACGACGGATTGTGAGGCAGGTGCAGGAAGTCGATGTATTTCTGGGGGAAGTTGCGCTTCATCACGAACGCCAGGTTCCGTGCCGAATCGCAGATGGAGGAGAACAACAGCCCCTCGAACGGCTCGAGGTGGCCGGTCATGCCCAACTCGAGCGTGGTCTTGATGATGGAGCAGATGAACGAGCCGAAGCGTGCGTCGGCGTGCTGGATGTCGAGCCGGTCGCCGGCGCCGGCGAGCCCGACCGGCAACATGCCGGCGGCGTGGATGATCTCCACCGGGGCATACACGGGGAAGAAGCCGACCGCCTTGCGGCGGGGGTCCGCCTCCTTCCAGCGGCGCACCTCGGGGAAGGAAAGGTCTTCCAGCAGGTCGCGATACCTATCGAACGTTCGTTCTATATCCGAGGCCAGCATGGAATATGAGTACTCTCCCCGGCCTGTGGCCCCCTGTGATGAAGGTCACCGCAGGCTGTGAGGCCAGCCCCTTCGGCGAAGCCGGGCACAACGGCCGCCTATCTCCTGGACCGCTAGATGTCTGTTTCGCCACGCCCGAGGCAATGAGCTGGGTAAGGAAGGAAATGCTGTGGAAGAACTGGCGGTGCTGCGAGTCTACTGCGAACCGCTCTCCGGGCCAGAACAGCGAAATTTACAGGGTAGTAGCGTCGGTCTGTGGGTGCTGCCGGCCAACAAGGCGCGAGAACATTGCCGACTCGACACTGCGAGGGCTCTCCTTCTTAACAAAGAACAGGGAAAGAACTGGGAAAGAACTGGGGACTCGGCCGATTCCAGCAGAACAGCTGACCTGCCCCCCATTTCTGGTCCAGTCATAGTGACACTTTCTCCGGGTTTTGTTCGCCCCGCAACGGTTCGACTGTAGCGGGGATGGGGGTGTGGGGCAAGGGGCCGGCGTTTGAGGTCCCTTGCCCCACTCCCTCTCCGTAGAAGCTCTTGCTCTTCTCTGCTGCGTACTCCTCCGGGGTCTGGTAGCCCAGGGCCGAGTGGGGAGACCACGAGTTCGTTCGTGACGGTCGTCTCCCTGAGTGGCATGGCTGGCATGCGGCGCGGCGCGGCCTCGCTAGCAACCTCAACCGCCTTGGCGTGCGCGATGTCGTCATCCAACGCATCCTTCGGCACGCACACGTGAGCACTACGACAGCGTGCTACATCAAGAGCGATGATCTTGATGTTCGCAATGCCATGGCGCAACTCGAGAGCAATATCCCAGCAGAACCGCCCCAGAAGTTAAGGGACACTTATGGGACACTAAAACCTGAATCAGGCGCCGCCCCGGCGACGATTCAATAGCAAGGACGGCTGGCAAGTGGTTGGAATTGCAAGAACTGGCGGAGAGGGGGGGATTCGAACCCCCGGTACAGCTTTTGACCGTACAACGGTTTAGCAAACCGCCGCCTTAAGCCACTCGGCCACCTCTCCGCTATCGCAACCCGCCCGCATCAGAGGATGACCGGCGCGTTTCGCGAACCCCATTATAGCGGAAGCCCGAAGGCCTTCGCACTCGGGCGCGCTTCGGGCACCGTGGCCCGTGGCGCTCGCATCCCAACTTAGTATGAGAGCTGAAGGCGTGGTGAACTCTTCGGACGCGACCGGCATCAGGTCCACGAGGCGCGCTTCGCCTCCGCCCGAGCGGAAGCGGGCCGCGAGCACGTTGCTCTCGCCAAGGTAACGATGCTCCGCGGTGAACTCGCCGGTGGGTGCACCGCTGGTTAAGATGGCCCCAGGCGCCTGCTCAGATGCCATCCCGCCCGCACCGTCCTGAGACGCGGGCTTACTTCGCCGCTGCGGCCGCGTCGTAGAACTTCAACGCCATGGCGCCGTGCGTGGCAGCGCCGCCCGCGCGCAGTGCGGCCGCGAGGAACGCGCTCTCCACGATCTCTTCGCGGCTCGCCCCCGCGACCTTCGCCGCTTTGGTGTGCACCTCGATGCAATACGGACACTGCGTGGTGCACGCCACCGACAGCGCGATCAGCTCGCGATACTTCCGCGGGATGGCGCCATCGTCGCGTCCCACGATCTTGTCGAGGTTCAACCAGGCGTTGAACTCGGTGGGCGCGAGCTTGTTCATGTCTTTCAGGAACCGCAGGTCGGCTGGATCGTGGTAGTGGTCGCTCATGTGGCTTTTTCCCTCCGGGTGGATTCTCGATGTCGCCGCGAACCGCGGCGTTGGGATCCGATGCCGCGCCGGTCGAGCCGGGCTCTTAACGCAGCGCTCCCTAACATACCGCAGACGCCGCATTCGCGCCGGTTCGCGCCCGAAGTGACGCGCGTCACCGAGTGCCACCGCTCCACCCGCTACAATAGCCCGCAGCGTCTAGTAGAAGTCCTTATCCATACATATATGTCCGCTCCCGACTCCCGCTTCGTCCGCGCCTGCCGTGCCGAGCCCGTGGACACCACGCCGGTCTGGTTCATGCGCCAGGCCGGGCGCTACATGGCCGAGTACCGCGCCGTGCGCAAGCAGCACTCCATCCTCGAGATCTGTAAGTCGCCCGAGCTGGCCGCGGAGGTGACCATCACCGCCGCGGAAAAACTGGGCGTGGACGCGGCCATCATCTTCGCCGACCTGTTGCTCCCGCTCGAGGTCATGGGCCTGGACTTCCGCTTCTCCGCCGGCGAAGGCCCCGTCATCGAGAAGCCGTTGCGGACTGCCGACGACGTCAAGCGCCTGCGCTCCGACCGCGCCGCCGACCTGGGATACGTTGCCGAATCCGTCCGCCGCGCAGCGAAACATTTCGGCGCCAAGCTGCCGATCATCGGATTCTGCGGCGCGCCTTTCACGCTCGCCAGCTACATGATCGAGGGCGGCGGCTCGCGCAGCTACGTCCACACCAAGCAGATGATGTACACCGAGCCGAAGGCGTGGGAAGCGTTGATGGCCAAGCTCGTCCACGTGCTGGCGTATTACGCCGCCGAGCAGGTGGGCGCCGGCGCGGACGCCATCCAGGTCTTCGACAGTTGGGTCGGCTGTCTCTCGCCCGCGGACTTCCGCAAATACGTTCTGCCGCACGCGACTGCGCTCGTCCACGAGTTACAGAAGACCGGCGTGCCCATCATCTATTTCGGCACCGACTCGGCCACGCTCCTGCCGGCGATGAAGGAGACCGGCGCGGAGGTCATCGGCGTGGACTGGCGCATCGGCATCGACGACGCCTGGGCTTCGCTCGGACATCGCGGCGCGGTGCAGGGAAACCTCGACCCCGTCATGCTCTTCGCCGACAAGAAGCTGCTCCGCGAGCGCGCGCACGACGTGTTGCAGCGCGCCGCCGGACGTCCCGGCCACATCTTCAACCTCGGCCACGGCATCCTGCCCGAGACGCCCGTGGAGAACGTGCTTGCGCTGGTGGATCACGTGCGCGAGTTCTCGGCCAGGAAAGCGATCGCGCGATGACTCCGGCGAAAGAAAAAGTCGCCGTGCTGCTCCTCGCCCACGGCTCGCCTGACAAGCCGGAGGACGTCCCCGAGTTCCTCCAGGCCGTCACCAGCGGACGCCCGCTCCCCGAAGCCGCGGTCCAAGAGATCGCGCATCGCTACGGGCTCATTGGTGCGTCGCCGCTCACGCGCCTCACGCTGCGCCAAGGCGAGTTGCTGAGCCAGGAACTCGGGCTGCCCGTGTACGTCGGCATGCGCAACTGGAAGCCATGGATCAACGGGGAGGCCGGCGTTCGCGCGCAGATGCAGCGCGACGGCATCACACGCGCCGTGGTCATTTGCCTCGCGCCGCAGAACTCGCGCACGTCGGTCGGCCTCTACAGGAAGGCATTACTGGGCGAGAGCGGCGCGCCGTTCGCAGTGGACTTCATCGAGAGCTGGCACGACGAGCCGCAGCTCATCGCCGCGTTCGCCGAGCGTCTGAGCGCTGCGCTCGCGAAGGCGAAGAGCGACCACGGCGCCGCGCCGCCCGTGCTGTTCACCGCACACTCCGTTCCGGAACGCACCCTTCTTCCGCAAGGCGGCCTCGCCGGCGATCCCTACGCCGACCAGGCCAAGCACACCGCCGAGCTCGTCGCCCGCGCCGCCGGCCTCATGGACGGCACCTGGTGGTTCGCCTTCCAGAGCCAGGGCATGAGCGGCGGCCCGTGGCTCGGGCCGACGGTGGAAGACACCATCCTCGGACTCAAAGAGTTGGGTAACGACGCGGTGTTGATGCAGCCCATCGGCTTCGTCTGCGACCACGTCGAGGTGCTCTACGATATCGACATCGCCTTCCGGCAGTTCGCGAAACAGCACGGCATGGAGCTGTGGCGCGCGGACTCGCTCAACGATTCGCCGCGGTTCATTCGCGCTCTGGCGGAAGTCGCCAAAACGAAGCTCTCCCAACCGGTGCCGGCGAAGTGACCCGCATCGCGGTCATCGGCGGCGGCATCGCCGGACTCAGCGCGGCGTTCCGCCTCGAACAGAAGCGCGCCGGCGGGGTGGAGTACGCGCTGTTCGAAGCCTCCGGCCGTCTCGGCGGCGTCATCCGCACCGAGCGTCAAGACGGATTCATCATCGAAGCCGGCCCTGATTCCTTCCTCAGCGAAAAGCCATGGGCGGCGCAGCTCTGCCGCGACCTCGGCATCGGTAGCGACCTGCTGTCATCCCGCGACCATCAGCGCAAGACGTTCATTCTGGTGAATGATCGGCTCATCGAAATGCCCGACGGCCTGATGTTCATGGTCCCCACCAAGCTCTGGCCGCTCGCGACCACGTCGCTGTTCTCGCTCAGCGCAAAGCTGCGCGCTGCGCAGGAGCGCTGGAGCAAGCCGCGCGAGAGCGGTGAAGACGAATCCGTCGCCAGCTTCGTCACCCGCCACTTCGGGCGCGAGATGGTCGAGCGCGTCGCCGGCCCGCTGCTCGCGGGCGTCTACGGCGGCAGCGCGGAAAAGCTCAGCGTCCGCGCCGTGCTGCCGCGCTTCGTCACCATGGAGCGCGAACGTGGGTCGCTGGTGCGTGCCATGCTCGAGGCGCGAACGAAGATGCCGGTAGCGCAGCCGGCTGCAACGCCATCGCTTTTCACTACGCTTGCCGGCGGCATGCAGCAGATGACCGACGCCGTCGCTGCCAAGCTCGCGCCTGCCAGCATCCGCCTGGACTCTCCCGTCCGGACGCTGCGGCGCGCCGGCACGCAGTGGACGGTCGTGACCGGCGCCGGCGAACAGGCCTTCGACGCCGTCATCCTCGCGCTGCCCGCCTACGCTGCTGCCGACCTGCTCGGCTCCACGGACTCCAAGCTCACCGGCGAGCTCCGCGGCATAGCCTACAACTCCTCCATCACCGTCGCGCTCGCCTACGACGCGGCATCAATCGGCGCCGCCACGCGCGCCAAGATCGAAGGCTTTGGCTTCCTGGTTTCGCAAGGCGGCGCGAACAAGGGGAAGATGCTGGCCTGCACCTACGTGCAGAACAAGTTCGCCGGCCGCGCCCCCGCCGGCAAGCTGCTCTTCCGCTGCTTCATCGGCGGCGCCGCCGCCACCGCCAGCATGCAGCTCTCCGACGAAGACCTCGCAAGCGCCATCCGCGGCGAACTCCGCCAGGTCCTCGGACTGAACGCCGAGCCGCTGTTCACCCGCGTCTTCCGCTGGCCGCAGGCGATGGCGCAGTACGAGGTCGGACATCTGGATAGGGTCGCTCGCATCGACCAACTCGTCGCTCAACTGCCGGGACTAGCCCTGGCAGGGAATGCTTACCGCGGAATCGGGGTGCCGGACTGTGTCCGCGAAGGCGCCGCCGCAGCCGACCGGCTCCTGCCGCCGCCAACGAAATAACAGCAGGAGGAGAGAAGGGGCAAACGAGGAACGGAAGACTAAGGAGTAAACCTCCTCTCCTCCCCTCATCCTGTCTTTAATTTCGCGCGCGTCGCCCAGACCCAAGACAGACAAAAAGCCGGGCAGGTTTGCCCGGCTTTATGCTTCCCCTGCTCCGCAGAGCGGGGTTGGCGCGGTTTTTATCGGTCCCGTTTCGCGGGACCACATGATGCGGTTACATCACCAGCGCCAGATCCTCGAGACTTGCCTGTACCGACTCAACGGATGACCCACCCGTGATGCGGCTGGCCGCGTCCAGCGCGGCGTCGGTCGATATCCCGTAACCGTGCCCCATCAGGAACATGCGGACCACCTCGGCCGCCTGCATGGAATCAAGCCCACCTTGCAAGAGCTCGTTTCGCAGCGCCGCTACTTCCGTCACGTTGAACTTGTCACCCATGGTCGTCACCTCCGAACCTCACTTCTGGCCCTCCGGCTTGGCCCCTACACTCACTACCTCTGTTGCACGTCACCTGCCGTTACCCGATTAGACTGCCCTACCCCCCGCTTTGTTGCGCTCCAGGTAAAAATTTCGGGTGCAACCAATCCTGTCCTTGGGATACGGCCGGTTGCCTGTGGCCGTTCCGTGAAAACGCGGCTTACCGGTCGCCGATCATGTGCTCCTCCGCCATCTTGCTCAGGTGCAGGTCGAAGCCCGTTTTGGGCAACAGCGAAGTGAGCTGAAAGGCGCGAAAACCGCGGCCCGCGACCTCTACGTGCCGGAACAGGCCGGGCTCGGTCTCGACCGTTTGGCGCTTGCCGCCCCAGTCATCGAGGAAGGCTTGCGCCTCTTTCGTGCTCAAGGGCGCATTTTTGGCGGCCCGCACGCCGATGGTCTCGGCCGCGTAGGAACGCACCAGTTTGGGCCAGTACTTCTGCAGCAGATCGGTCGAGGCGAAGATGTCCACCCACTCGACCTCGCCGTTGATGGCCACCACCACGCCCACGGCCTTCTGGTCGCGCAAGCGGCCGATCACGGACTCGTACGATTTCTGCATCGGCGCAGCCACCGAATCCACCTCGGCTCTTACTGCCTTGTTATTCATCACGCGGGCGTAGGAGCTGGTGCCGCGGACTTCCTGCCGCTGCGTCTCTATGGCCGCGCCGCTTCCCATCACTTCCACGGTGGTCGCGGAGGGCGCTGCCATGGCGCGGTCGGCGCTTTCTTGCGACTTCCGTACCTCGGCCCACACCTTCTCCTGGTCCTTCTCCGCCATGGCCTTCGCGCGCACGCTCGGCTGCGCCATCTGCGTGTTCAGGCCGCCGAACTTGTCGGACTGCGCTACCCAGCGGCCGGGTTCCACGCAGAACACGCCAAGGTCGATGGGGTCGCTCTCTGCCGGGATGATGCGGTCCTTGCCGATCACGCGGTCCTGCTTGCCGCCGGTCACGATCTCGCCCGCCAGCAGCAGCAGCGGACGCTTGGAGTTGTTCACCAGCACGAGCTGGTTCACCTGCGCGCCGCCGCCTTGGTAAGGGCGCTGCACGCCGCGCCGCCGCATCAGCGGCTGCACCTGCCCCGCTTCGGTCACGATGACCTCGCCGGAACGCAGGCCTTCATCGAGCGTGAGGAAGTCGTGCGTGTCGTGCGTGGTCGCCGCCACCACCGGATAGATGGTCAGCGCACCGTGCGTGATCGGGGTGAGGACTCTGTAGCTTCCCGCCGTGGCGGGCGCTTCGCCGGCCTGCGCCGCTGCCGGCGCCGCCAGACGCGCGAAGAAAAGGACTGCGGCAACGAAGGCCGCCAGTACGGAAAGGGTCTTGAGACTGCGCATGATGGATTGCTCCTTTCACCCAGAACGCGGCCCCGCCCGGAGCTTGCAGATAAATCGCGTGCTAACAAACCAAAGTCACGCTGCCGGCGTCTCAATTGTTGATAACATCCACCCTCCAGAGTTGGACATGAGCACCGGGGCCAAACCCGTGCGTCCCTCCACCCCGCCGGCCGGCGTCGCTGGCCACTGGCTGGAGCGCCTGTTTGGCGAGTTGTGGCTCGAGAGCCACGCCGCCGACTACGGGCTGCCACAGCTCGAGTTCCTGCGCATCCTCGCCGAGGTTGGTGCAAAGTACCTTCCCGCCGAGGCCGCGCCGGGGGACGCCACCGCCCTCTATCGCTCGCTCCGTGTGGAGGAACTGGCCCTCGCCCGCGCCTGCGCCGCCGGCCACGAGCGCGCCTGGGAGGTCTTCCTCGGCCGCTTCCGCGAGAAGCTCTTCGACGCCGGCCGCGCCATCGCCCGCGACGAGGCCACCGGACGCGAACTCGCCGACTCGCTCTACGCCGACCTCTACGGCACCGAACTGCGCGATGGCGAGCGCCGTTCCAAGCTGCTTTTCTACATGGGACGCGGCTCGCTCGAAGGCTGGCTGCGCACCGTCCTGGCGCAGGAATACATCAACCGCTACCGCAGCCATAAGAAACTCGTGAGCCTCGAAGAAGAAGGCGAAGAGGGCGTGCAGTTCGCCGCGACGGCACGCGAAGAACCCATCGCCGTGGATCCGCGCCTGGAAGCGGCGGTGGATGCCGCCCTGGCCGCGCTCCCCGCGGAAGACCGCTACGTCCTCGCCAGCTACTTCCTCGATCAGCGGACGCTCGCCGAAGTGGCGCGCACGCTCGGCGTGCACGAGTCCACCATCAGCCGCAAGCTCGGCAAGCTCACGGCGCAACTGCGCAAGCACGTGCTCGACGCCCTGGTGAAACGCGGCATGTCGCGCCGCCAGGCCGAGGAGGCCCTCGCGGCGGACGTCCGCGACCTGCAAGTCAATATTCGCGCCCGTTTGGCGCAAGATTCCGCTGCCGCGCCGTTCTCAGAGAAGGAAAGATAGTGATGGTCGACGTGTCTAAACTAGCTCGCGCTCGCATGGCCCAGGCGCCAGTCGCCGGCCCGCATCCCGATGCGGACCTGCTGACCGCCTTCCGCGAGCGCTCGCTTGCCGCAGGTGAGCGCGAGCAGGTGTTGGCACACCTCGCCACGTGCGCGGACTGCCGCGAGATCGTCGCGCTTGCTTCTCCGGACCAGACCGAAGAGGTCGAAGCGCTCGCCCCGGGAACGGCGAAGCCGCGCGGGTTGCCGTGGCCCGTCTTGAGGTGGGGCGCCGTGGCCACCGCCGTGGCGGTCGTCGCCGTCGCCGTGATCATCGAGGCGCCGAAACGGACAGCAGAAAATGCCGCGGCGCGGCAGGCGGCTGCGGCAGGCAATGAAGACAAAGCCTTCGCCTCGGCCGGCAAGAAGGTGGCGCAGCCGTCGTCCGCGACCGAGCAGCCCGCGTCTTCGGACTCGCGCGCGCGCGCGGACGCCGCGCCGAAGCAGGCCGAAGTCGCCAAGCTCGAGGCTTCCCGCAAGGAAGAGCAGGAGAAGAAACAGAACGGCGCGCGGGACGAAGACCGCGCCTTGGCCTCCGCTGCTGCGGCGCCGCCCTCGGTACAGTTCCGGCAGGACCGCGCTGCGGAAGCAGACCGGTCGACGGCCGGCAAGGCGACCGCCGGCGGCGCCGGTGCGAACGCCCAGTTCGCCGGCCGGACCACCGGGCTTGCGAAAGCGAAAGACGACAAGAACAGCGTCGTCCTTGCGGAAGCGCCGCGCGAAGCGCAAGCGCCGGCCAAGCCAGCACCCACGCCCGCCCCTGAGGTTTCGGCGGAGGGCTACACCATGGCCCGCTCCGCACCCGCCGCCGCTCCGGCGCGCGCAAAGACTTCCTCGGGCAGCCTCTCCGCCTACGGGCCCGGATACGCCGGCGAGGCCGCCGCGAGCAGCGCGCCCGTCACCATGGACGCGATGCACGCGCAGCTCAAGCCCGCGACCCTGCGCTGGACCGTGACCTCCGACGGCCGCGTGCAGCGTTCGCCAGACGGCCGCGTCTGGACCGACGTGCCGGTCGCCAAGCATGTGAAGTTTCGCGCGCTGGTCGCTAACGGGAACGAAGTCTGGGCCGGCGGCGCCCGCGGTGCGCTCTACTATTCGGCCAACGCCGGCGGCAGTTGGCGTCCGCAGCCCGTCGCGGAGGTGAATGGCGACATCATCCGCCTCAACGTCAGCGGGCAGATGCTCATCATCTCGACCTCGTCCGGGCAGACCATCGAGATCTCGCACGAGGTGTTCGGTGATCAACCCGCCAAGCCGCCGAGCAGCCGCTAGTCTTCAGTCTTCGATCTTGGCCTCATCCACCAGCAGGATGGGGATGCCGTCGCGCACGGGATAGACCCGCTTGCACGCGGCGCAGCGGAAGTCCTGCCGGTCTTGCCGGAACTCGAGCGGCGCGCGGCACGCAGGACATACCAGGACCTCGAGCAGTTCCTTCGGAAGCATCGCGGCCATTCTATCCCCCTGTCGTTGCCAACGACCAAAGACCAACAACCAAAGACCAAGTCTGCGATTAAGATAAGCCCATGCCCGCCACCCTCCTCGACGGCGCCAAGCTCGCCGCGCAGATCAAAGACGAAGTCGCGCTGGAAACCCGCGCGCTCGCCGCGCAGGGATTGCGTCCCGGACTCGCCGCCGTGCTCGTGGGCCACGACCCGGCCTCCGAGATCTACGTGCGCAACAAGATCAAGACGTGCGAGCAGCTCAGCATTTACAGCGAGAAGATCATGCCGCCCGAGACCATCACCACCGCCGAGATGATCGCGCTCGTCGATGAACTCAACGCGCGCGACGACATTGACGGCATCCTCGTCCAGCTTCCGCTGCCCAAGCAGGTGGACGCCAAGCGCGTGCTGCTCGAGGTCTTACCGGAAAAAGATGTGGACGGCTTCCATCCCATGAACGTCGGCTATCTCTCCACCCAGCGCCCCGGCTCGGTGCCCTGCACGCCCGCCGGCGTGATGGAGATACTCAGGCGTTCGGGCATCGAAGTCGCCGGGCAGGAGGCCGTGGTCGTGGGCCGCAGCGACATCGTCGGCAAGCCGGTCGCCATGCTGCTCACCAACGCCAACGCCACCGTCACCATCTGCCACTCGAAGACGCGCGACCTGCCCGGCGTCTGCCGCCGCGCGGACATCCTCGTCGCCGCCATCGGCAAGGCCGGCATGGTCACCAGGGATTTCGTTCGCCCGGGCGCGACCGTCATCGACGTGGGTATCAATCGCGTGACAGAGGCCACCGAGTTCGCGCGCTTCTTCGCGGGCGACGCCAAGCGCGAAGCCGACTTCGCCGCCAAAGGCTCCACCCTCGTCGGTGACGTCCATCCGGAAGTCGCGCAAGTCGCGGGGGCGCTCACGCCCGTCCCCGGCGGTGTCGGGCCGCTGACCATCGCCATGCTGATGAGCAACACGGTGAAGGCGATGAAGCTGCGCCGCGGGGCCAGCACGAACGCGCCTGCGATGTCGGCGAAAAACTGAGAATGGTAAGAGTAGCCATCACCGGTGGCATCGCCTGCGGCAAGTCCACCGTGCTGCAGATGTTCGCCGAGCTTCCCCACGTCCAGGTCCTCAGCGCGGACGCCGTGGTGCACCAGCTCTATCTTCCCGGCCAGACCGTGCACCACCGCGTGGTCGCCGAGTTCGGCAGCGCCATCCTCGATCCCGGCGGCCGCATCGACCGCAAGAAGCTTGCCGAGGCGGCCTTCGCCTCGCCCGAGCGGCGGCAGAAGCTCGAGAGCATCGTGCATCCCGCCGTGGCCGCCCACGAGGTCGCATGGATGGACCGCGTCGCGGCGTCGTCGCCGGAGACCAAACTCGCCGTGATCGAGGTCCCGCTGCTGTTCGAGGCCAAGTCGGAAGGGAATTTCGGAAAGACCATCGCGGTCACGTCCTCGCCGGAGAAGAAGCTGGCGCGCTACCGGGCGAAGCATCCGGAGCTCAGCGAACAGGACGCGGGCCGCGAGCTCGAGCGCCGCAGCGCATCGCAAATGCCGGACGAGGAAAAGGCCCGCCGCGCCGATCTCGTGATCAACAACTCCGGCGCCATGGACGCGGCGCGCGCGCAGGTGAAGCAGATCTACGAGCAGCTTGTCGGGTAAGGGAAAAAAGGCCAGGCAAAAAACATCCCGAGCCCGCCGCGGTGGGCTCGGGATGTAAGAAAAAGGGATGTAAGAAAAGCTACTTTTCGTCTTCCTCGTTATCTCCCGGACCGCCGCCGCCCGGCATGGGGCTGCGCATCTTCATCGGGCCCATCTTGTGCATCTGGTGCAGCTTCTCCACCTGCTCGGCGGTGAGCTGGTTCTTGATGCGGACCATCATGCCCACGTGCAGCCGCTTGATCTGCCGCTCCACGTCGAGCGCCTTGTCGAGTTGCGCCAGCGCTTTCGCCTCGTCGGTCTTCGGTTGCGAGAGCAGCCCGTGCAGCGCCTGCATCTCGTCCTGTAACTGGAATTGCAGGTCGGTGAACTTCGACTGCGTGTTCTTCACCTCGTTGCGGATGGCCGTCTTCTGTTCCGGCGTGAGGTTGAGCTCCTGCGTGTGCTCGAGGATCATCTCCGGCGGGAACATGAACTCGCCCAGCGGATCGTTGCCCTGCATGTGCTTCATACGCATGTCGCCGTGCATGCCGCCGGATCGCATGCGCTCGCCGCCCTGCGGTGGCGGGCCCTGCCGCCCTCCGCCTTCGGGGCCTTGCGCGAGCGCGAGCGCGATCACGCCGCAACTCAACAACACGAACAAGAGCACCAACCTGGAACGCATTCTCATAAGACCTCTCCTCTCAATCATTGGTCATTGGGTGGTTGTAGGGACAGAAACCGTGTAGCCGATGCTGGGGACAGACGTCATCAGGCCGTCGGCCGGCGACTTCAGCAGCGCCTCGGTCGGCGACTTCCATGTGCTGATCGAGGGCACCGCCTTCGCGGCAGCCTTGGAGCGCCGGCGTCCCGCCGGCTGGGCGTGCGGCGTCCCGCCGCCGCTGCTCTCGCCTGTACCGAAAACTAGGGTGGCCGCCGGCGACCCGCCGGCGGTAACCAAGGGTCGTGCGGGCACCGGCGACTCGCCGCCTCGCTGCCGCAGCGCATTCACGCCCGCGACCACCAGGATGACCGCCGCCACGGCCGCCACCGTGACCGCCCGCAGATATCCCAGCCGGTTGCGATGCGGCAGCGCCCGCAGCGACTGGGCAAAGCTGGGCGCGCGCTCGGCGTCCGCCTGCCGCAGCGTCTGGTAGAGCGAGCGGATGTCCGCTTCGCTACGCTCGTGCTCGTCTGGTCTCAGCAACCACCTGCTCCTTCTCCAGCATCGCGCGCAACTTCTTCTTGCCGCGCTCGTAGTGCGTCCGCGCCGACCCGATGCCGACCGCCATCGCCACCGCCGCTTCTTCCAGCGTCAGCTCCTGGTAGAAGACCAGATGCAGCACCTCGCGCTGTCGCCGCGGCAGCTCGCCCAGCATCCGGCGGAAGTGCTCGCGCAATTCCGACTCGGCCAGCGACTGCTCCGCCGGCTTCCGTTCCGAAGCCACCGCGTCGGCGGATTCCTGCGGCAGCAACCGCAGCTTCCGCCATATCCATCGCCGGCGCTCTTCGGCCGCCGTGTTGCGCACCACGCCGAAGAACCAGGTCTTGAAACTCGAGCGCGCCTGGAACGAAGACGTGCCCGCGCTCTCGAGCACCTTCAAGTAGCTGCGTTGCAGCACGCTCTCCGCGCGGGCGGCGTCGCCATCCGAGCAGGCGAGCGCCCAGCCGAAGCTTTCCCGGTGCAGCGCTTCGAGTTGTGCCCGCAGCTCGTCCGGGTGCATCAGGCATCCGTCCTATGAGTGAGTGGAACCTAGTGGTTATATGACCGGAAGGGCGCGCCCAATGAAAAATCTTGACCGAGAGTCATGCGGAGCGCAGGCGGCCGGCATTTGGCCGCCGGAGTCGAAGCATCCCTAGCCTCGCGAAACAGCCGCGTGTGAGATTAGACTCGGAAGCCATGCGGCGCCGCGCATCCATCGTCCTCGTCCTACTTGCCGTTTCCCTCGCTCACGCCCAGGCTCCGCTCCGAACCAAGCACGCACGCCATGCCATGGTCGTCAGCGTCCATGAGCTGGCCTCGCGCGCGGGAGTAGACACGCTTCGCCGTGGCGGCAACGCCGTGGACGCCGCCGTGGCCACCGGCTTCGCGCTCGCCGTCGTCCATCCGCAGGCAGGGAACATCGGCGGTGGCGGCTTCATGCTCGTCCGCTTCGCCTCCGGCGACACGCACTTCGTGGACTACCGCGAGAAAGCCCCGGCCGCCGCCACGCGTGACATGTATGTCGGCAACCATGTAAAGCCGGCCGCCAGCCTCGTCGGCTACAAGGCCATCGCCGTGCCCGGCTCGGTCGCCGGCATGTACTACGCGCACAGGAAATGGGGGAAGCTGAAGTGGGCGTCGCTGGTCGCCCCCGCCATCCAGCTCGCGCGCTCCGGCTTCCGCTTCTCGCAGGAAGACGCGGAGGACATCCTCGATCCCGACGTCAAGGAACTCGCAGACTTCCCGACGTCGAAACGCATTTTCCTGTCCAACCCGCGCACGAATAAGCCGTACGAGCAAGGTGACCTGCTGCGCCAGCCCGAGCTGGCGCGCACGCTCGAGCGCCTGGCGCGCGACCCGATGGAGTTCTACAAGGGAAGCATGGCGCGCGAGCTGGCCGCGTTCATCCAGCAAGGCGGAGGTCTCGTCACCGCCCGAGACCTCGCGGCCTACGAGGTCAAAGACCGCCGGCCGGTGCGCGGGCGGTATCGCGGATACGAGATCATCGGCGCGCCGCCGCCGTCCTCGGGCGGCATCACGCTCATCGAGACGCTCAACATCCTCGAAGGCTATGACCTCGCACAGCTCGGCAGCCGCTCCGCCGATTCCATGCACCTCACCGTCGAGGCGCTGCGCCGCGCGTTCTACGACCGCTCCGACCTTCTCGGCGACACCGACTTCGCCACCGCTCCCGTGGCGCAACTGCTCGACAAGAAGTACGCCGAGGCCTGGCGCCGCTCCATCGATCCCCAGCACGCCACGCCCAGCGCCGAGCTGAAGCGGCCGGCGTTCGAAGGCATGGACGTCGTCGCTTTTTTGAACAGAACCCACGCCGCCATCCGCGAGCCCGAGCACACCACGCACTACTCCATCATCGACGCCGCGGGAAACGCGGTCGCCGTCACCACCACGCTCAACGATTCTTTCGGTTCGCGCGTCACCGTGGAGAAGCTCGGCTTCCTGCTCAACGACGAGATGGACGACTTCACCTCCGCGCCCGGCCAGCCCAACACCTACAGCCTCATCCAGAGCGAGGCCAACGCCATCCAGCCCGGCAAGCGCCCGCTCTCCGCTATGGCGCCGGCGATGGTGCTCAAGGACGGCAAGCTCTTTCTCGTGCTCGGCTCGCCCGGCGGCCCGCGCATCATCTCCACCGTGCTGAACATCATCCTCGGCGTCACCGATTACGGGCTCGACGTGCAGCAAGCCGTCGCCGCGCCCCGCTTCCACCACCAGTGGCTGCCGGACGAGATACGCATCGAGCGTTACGGCTTCTCGCCCGACACCCTCCGCGCGCTCGCCGAGCGCGGCCACAAGTTCCTCATCAAGAGTTACTGGTCCGACGGCGAATGCATCATGGTGGATCCAACGTCCGGCGAACTCCTCGGCGCCACCGACCCGCGCTCGAACGGCCGCGCGCTGGGATACTGAGCACACCTACCACAGACAGAGACACAGAGAAGACAAAGAAAAAACCTGATTCCTCTGTGCCTCTGTGTCTCTGGGGTGGATTTGGTTTGTTGACTGTCCGCGCTCACTCGGCTAGCCTCGAAGGATTCCATGCTGCGCGCGATGTCCACTTACGTCTTCGTGAAAGACCGGCTGCATCCCGGCCTGCTCGATAAACTCGTCTCTGGCGGCGCGCAGGCCATCGAGATCTTCGGCGCCCGCGGACACTTCGACTACACCTCGAAGCAGCACATCAAGGAACTTGCCGGATGGTTCCGCGATTCCGGCGTCCCGTTCCACTCCATGCACTCGCCCATGTATTCGGATTACGAATGGGCCAAGGCCGGAGCGCCCGCGGTGAACGTGCTCGAGAAAGACCGCGCGCGCCGCATCGCCGCCATGGATGAGGTCAAGCGCGCCGTGGAAGTCGCCGAGACGCTGCCCTTCCAGTACCTGGTGCAGCACATGGGGAACCAGTTCGAGGAGTGGGACGAAGCCAAGTTCGAAGCCGGCGTGAATTCCATCGAGCACATCCAGGCGTTCGCCAAGCCGCTCGGCGTCACCTTGCTGGTCGAGAACATCCCGAACGAATTTTCGACCGCGCAAAGGCTCCTCGACTTCGTCCACAACGTGCGCGACGTCGCCGTGTGCTTCGATGTCGGCCATGCGCATCTGGCAGACGGCGTGGAGCCCACCTTCGACCGCCTCGCGCCGCTCATCCGCTCGCTGCACGTGCACGACAACTTGCGTGACAAGGATTCCCACCTCTGGCCGTCGAAGGGAAACATCGACTGGCCAAACACCATGCGCCTGCTCGAGTCCGCGCCGCAGAAGCCGCCGCTGCTGCTCGAGATCGATGGCCAGGGCCAGGACGCCGTCCAGGGAATGAAGGACGCGTTCACCCGCCTCGAGCAGGCCGCCTCCACCGCCGCCGCGAATCGCTAAACCCTTTTTCGCCACGGATTAACACGGATCGCACGGATAAGTCTTTGCCTTTGCTTTTCCTGATCTGTGTTCATCCGTGTTAACCCGTGGCGAAAAGGTTTTCCTCTTCTGCGTTCATCAGCGTCAATCTGCGGCGAAAAGCTTCCTGTAGAATCGAATATTCCCTTATGGCCTCTCCAGTCACCAGCATCACCCAGATCGGCCGGCACGACGGCGAGACCGTCACCCTGCGCGGCTGGCTCTACAACCTGCGCGAGAGCGGCAAGCTGCTGTTTCCCATCTTCCGCGATGGCTCCGGCGTCATCCAGGGCGTGGTCGCGAAGAACGCGGTCGCGCCCGAGGTCTTCGAGACGGTGAAGCACCTCACGCTCGAGTCGAGCGTGATCGTTACCGGCAAGGTCCGCGCCGACAAGCGCGCGCCCGGCGGCTACGAGATGGACGTGGAGAGCGTCGAGGTCGTGCAGAAGGTCCCCACGGAAGATCCGTTCCCCATCTCGCTCAAGGAACACGGCGTCGATTTCCTGATGGAGCACCGCCACCTCTGGGTGCGGACGCCGCGGCAGGCCGCCATTCTGCGCATCCGCGCCGAGATCGAGAACGCCGCGCGCGAGTTCTTCAACGAGCGCGACTTCGTGCTCACCGACCCGCCCATCCTCACGCCCGCGGCGTGCGAAGGCACCAGCACGCTCTTTGAAGTCGACTATTTCAACGATCCCGCCTTCCTCACGCAGAGTGGCCAGCTCTACATCGAAGCCACCGCCATGGCGCTGGGCAAGGTGTACTCGTTCGGTCCGACGTTCCGCGCGGAGAAATCGAAGACGCGCCGCCACCTCACCGAGTTCTGGATGGTCGAGCCCGAAGTCGCGTTCCTCGAGCTCGACGGACTGATGGAACTGGCCGAGCAATTCATCACCCACATCGTGAAGCGCGTGCTCGAGCGCCGGCGCGCCGACCTCGTCACCATCGAGCGCGACGTCGCCACGCTCGAGAAGATCGAGGCGCCGTTCCCGCGCATCAGCTACGACGAAGCCGTGAAGATGCTGCAGGAAGGCCACGCCAAAGGCGAGCTCGAACAGAAGTTTGAATACGGCGGCGACCTTGGTTCCCCCGACGAGACCTACCTCTCGAACAAGTTCGACCGCCCGGTGATGGTGCACCGCTACCCGGCCAAGGTGAAGGCGTTCTACATGGAGCCCGACCCGCAGGATCCCTCGAAAGCGCTCTGCGTGGACGTGCTCGCGCCGGAAGGTTACGGCGAGATCATCGGCGGCTCGCAGCGCATCGGCTCCTACGAGAAGCTGGCGCAGCGCATCAAGGAGCACGAGCTTCCCGAGGAAGCCTTCAAGTGGTACCTCGACCTGCGCAAGTACGGCGGCGTGCCGCACGCCGGCTTCGGCATGGGCATCGAGCGCGCCGTCGCATGGATCTGCGGACTGGAACACGTCCGCGAGACCATCCCGTTCGCGCGTACCCTGACGCGGATCTACCCGTAAGTGCGCCTTCCGCTGTCCGCTCTCTGCTGCCCGAAAAGCGGAAAGCGGAAAGCGCGTTTCTTTTCAATAACTTGCGTTGCCAGCTTGGCGTCGCTGGTTCCCTTCTGCGGCAACCCTACCGCCGCCATTTAGAATAGAGGTTTCCGGCGTCTCTGCC
The DNA here is from genome assembly GCA_016185395.1 of Candidatus Korobacter versatilis. Classification (GTDB taxonomy): domain Bacteria; phylum Acidobacteriota; class Terriglobia; order Terriglobales; family Acidobacteriaceae; genus JACPNR01. Next base: position 212,168 of record JACPNR010000011.1, on the reverse strand, counting down.
GGGGGACACCTTATGGCCACCATGCCTCCCATTCCGCCGCCTATCCCCACCATCAACCCGAAGAAGTTGCGGGTGATCGGCGTGCCGCTCGACCTGGGTGCCTCGCGCCGCGGCGTGGACATGGGCCCTTCTGCGGTCCGCGTGGCGGGGCTCGAGGCCCGCCTCGAAGCCATCGGACACACCGTGGAAGACGCCGGCAACGTCGCCGTCGCCATCGCCGAGCAGAAGAAGGAAGGCTCGCCACACGCCAAGTATCTGAAGGAGATCACCGCCACCTGCACCAAGCACGCCGAGCTGGTGGTCAAGACGCTCGAAGCCGGCAAGACGCCCATCGTCCTCGGCGGCGACCATTCGGTCGCGGCCGGCACGGTCGCCGGCGTGGCCGAGTTCTACCGCCGGCAGAACCAGAAGGTCGGGCTCATCTGGATCGACGCCCACACCGACATCAACACGCCCGACACCTCGCCCAGCGGCAACGTGCACGGCATGCCGCTCGCGGCCATCATGGGACTCGGTCCCGCCGAGCTCTCCAACATCTTCGGCTTCGCGCCCAAGGTCGCGCCCGAGAACTGCGTGCTGGTCGGCATCCGCGACATCGACGCGGTGGAGAAGGAGAACGTGCGCCGCGCCGGCGTCGAGGTCTTCACCATGCGCGACATCGACGAGCGCGGCATGCGCACCATCATCGAGGAAGCGCTGCGCATGGCCGGACGCGGCACCGCCGGCTACCACGTCTCGCTCGACATGGACTGGATCGATCCCGAGGACGCGCCCGGCGTCGGCACCCCCGTCCGCGGCGGTGCTACTTACCGCGAGGCCCACCTGGCGATGGAGATCATCGCTGACCACGGCCGCATGACCTCGTTCGAGATCGTCGAGGTCAACCCCGTCATCGACGAGCACAACCGCACCGCCGACCTCGCGGTCGAGCTTTCGCTCAGCGCCTTCGGCAAGAAAATACTGTAAGCTTCCCGGCCATGCTCTGTCCGACCTGTGCGCAACCCGCCCAAGGCTCCGAGCGCTTCTGCAACTACTGCGGCACCGAACTCGCGACGGCGCCGCCCGTCGCTCCCGCGGCGCCCGCCGAAGCAGCGTCGGCTGCCGTAGCGCCCGCCATGTCCACGCAGCCGCAAGCCAGCGAACTGCGCGGCGTCGGCGGATGGCTCCTGCTCTTCTGCATCTGGATCACGGTCATCGATCCACTCTGGGACCTGCGGCTGGTCTTTTACTTGCACTACGGATTTCAGGTGCCGCTGTTGCTCTCTTTCGGCTTGACGCTCTACGGCGTGGTCACGGGGATACAGCTCTGGATCGGGGCCAAGGCGGCACTCGTCTTCCTCCGCGTCTACTTCGCCGCGGTGCTCCTGCTCTCGCTCTGGGGATTTGTCACGTCCTTCCGCGAAACGCACGCGGTTGGGTTCAATTTCTGGCTGATCACCGCATGGTTTCGCGTCGCCGCCTTCCTCGCCGTCTGGGTCACGTACTTCCGCGTCTCCGTCCGCGTGCGCGCCACCTACGGCGCAAACCTTTAGCAACCGGAAATGTGGGTGCCCCACCCAAGCCGGGTTTGCTTGGGTGGGAGCGAGAATCCCTGCTTCTCCCTCTTGCCGGCTGGCAGCCGCCGCCGCCGCTGGTTTACACTTTCTCGCGCCGAACGACCCTCCGTCCCGACACCCTTGGAGGTCCCATGCGCAAGCTGTCGCTCCTTGTCGTCCTCATCTCGCTCCCGCTGGCGATCCTGGCGAGCGCGCAGATGCACCACGCCGCCCCCGCCAAAGCCCCCGCCAACGCCGCGGCGAGCACCGTCGTACTCAATCCCGCGCTCGGCCCGATGCACCACGCAGTCACCACCGCGAATCCGGAGGCGCAGAAGTTCTTCGACCAGGGACTGAACCTGGTCTACGGCTTCAACCACAGCGAGGCGGAGAAGAGTTTCCAACGCGCCGCCGCGCTCGATCCCAACATGGCCATGGCCTGGTGGGGGATCGCCTACGCCGTCGGACCGAACTACAACCTGCCGGTGGACTGGGAACGCGAGCAGATCGCCTACAACGCCATCGGCAAGGCCGACGCCCTCGCCGCCAAGGCCACGCCCTCGGAGCGCGCGTATATCGCCGCGCTCCGCAAGCGCATCACCAACGACAAGAACGCCAACCTCCACCAGCTCGACGTCGATTATTCCAACGCCATGCGCGAACTGGTCACCGCCTATCCCGACGACCTCGACGCTGCCACGCTCTTCGCCGAGAGCATGATGAACCTGCGTCCGTGGAAGCTGTGGCAGCCGGACGGCACCCCCGCTCCCGGCACGGAAGAGATCGTCGCCACGCTCGAATCGGTGCTGCGCCGCAATCCGGACCACATGGGCGCGATGCACTTCTACATCCACGCGGTCGAGGCCTCGGGCTCGCCCGAGCGCGCGCTGCGCAGCTCTGACCACCTCGGCGCCCTCGCCCCGGCTTCCGGACACATCGTGCACATGCCGTCGCACATCTACATCCGCACCGGAGACTTCGACCACGCGGCCGTCTCCAACGAGCAGGCCGCCAAGGCCGATGAGGCCTACATCGCGCGCGCCCACCTGCAGGGCGTGTATCCGCTGATGTACTACAGCCACAACCTCCACTTCCTCGCCGCTGCCTACGGCGCCGACGGCCGCTTTGCCGACGCTATGCGCTCCTCGCAGCGCCTTGAGAGCAACGTCGCACCGCACATCAAGGACGTGCCCATGCTCGAGGGCTTCATGCCCACGCGCTACTTCGTGCTCGCGCGCTTCCATCGCTGGGCAGACGTCATGAAGCTGCCGCCGCCGCCCACCGACCACCACTTCCAGACCGTGATGTGGCACTACGCGCGCGGCGTCGCCATGGCCGCCAAGGGTGACGCGGCCGGCGCGCAGAAGGAGCACGACGCGCTCGTCGAAGCCGGCAAGCCCATCCCGGCGGACATGATCGTAAGCTCGGTGGGCAACACCGCGGTGCAGGTGGTCCGCGTCGCCGACGCGGTGCTCGCCGCCCGCATCGTTGAAGCGAAGAGCGGGGAGGCCAAAGCCGCCGGCAAGTCCGACCCTGCCGTCATCGACGCTTGGCGCAACGCCGTCACCGAATACGACAAGGTCGCGTACGCCGAGCCGCCCGACTGGTACTATTCCGTGCGCGAATCGCTGGGCGCCGCCCTGCTGCGCGGCAAGCAGTACAAGGAAGCCGAGCAGGTGTTTCGCGAAGACCTGCTGCGGAACCGCCGCAGCGGCCGTTCGCTCTACGGTCTCGCCCTCGCCCTCAAGGGCCAGGGCCGCGACTACGATTCCGGGTTCGTCATGACCGAGTACAAGACGGCCTGGAGCAAGGCAGAAAAACCTTTGACCGAGGGTGACCTCTAAGAAATCGTTCCGTCTAAGCAGGCGGAGACTTCCGCCCGCAAGTCGGCCCTACAGATTGTCATTCCGAGGAGCGTAGCGACGAGGAACCTGCTTTTCGCTGCGCGCTGCAACAATCTTCACCAGCCGTAAAAGCTCGTGTAGTCGCAACGGTCTTCATCAGCCGTAGAAGCCCCCGCTTTCTAAGCGGGGGATCAAAGGGTCCGCAAGAGATTTCCCCGGGGCTTTAGCCCCGGCGAACCGCCAAGGAGCTACACATGCGTCGCATCGCGTTCGCTCTGGTCCTTTCCCTCTCGGGCATCGCCTTCGCCCAGACCGCCGAAGAACTCGTCGCCAAGAACCTCGCCGCCAAGGGCGGGGAAGACAAGATCAAGGCCATCAAGACATTGAAGTTCAAGGCCCGCTATCAGGAAGGCGACGGCTTCACCGCGCAGGTGCACCAGGAAGCCAAAGCGCCCAACCAGGCGCGCTCTACCTTCTCGCTGCAGGGCATGGACAACATCCAGGCCTACGACGGCAGCGTCGGCTGGCAGATCAACCCCTTCGAGGGACGCCGCGATGCCGAGCTGCTCGGCGAAGACGACATGCGCGACATCGTTGAAGACTCCGATTTCTACGGCCCGCTCGTCGACGCCAAGGAGAAAGGCGAGACCATCGAGTACATGGGACACGCCACCATCGACGGCGACGACTCCTACAAGCTCAAGGTCACGCTCAAGAACGGCGACATCTACTACTTCTATCTCGACCCCGATACCTTCCTCGAGTTCCGCACCGAGCGCCAGCAGTTCGTGCGTGGCCAGGTGCGCGAGACGTTCAACGAGTTCGGTTCTTACAAGCAGGTGAATGGCGTGTACATGCCGTTCGTCGTCACCACCGGACGCCGCAAGGACCTCGCCAATGCGCCCACCATCACCTACACCGCCATCGAAGCCAACGCTCCGCTCGACGCCCAGATCTTCAAGATGCCGGCCACGCCGGTCGCGCAGCCGGCAGCCAAGGCCGCCGAAGGCTCCGACCGCAACACGGCCAGGACGAAGAAGGCAGAGCCTCCCAAGCCGCCGGCGACCAAGCCACCGCAGCAGTAGCAGGCAGCGCCTCGTAACAGGGCACGACTTCAGTCGTGCCGTACAAGGGCCAAGATCAGATTTGGGCTTTAGCCCCTGAGGGAATGACGATGAGGATCATGCGAAACGTAGCGACGCTGCTGGCAGTGCTGCTCTGCATCACTTTCGCGATGGCGCAGACGACAATCGATGGCACCGCCCAACAGGCGAAGTACGACTCCGCCACCATCTCCGGCCTGCGCGCGCGCAACATCGGCTCAGCTATGATGAGCGGCCGCATCGACGCGGTCAGCGCGGTCGACGAAAAAGGACGCATCACCGTCTACGTCGGCGCGGCCTCGGGCGGCGTTTGGAAGTCGGTGGACGGCGCCTCCAGCTTCCGTCCCATTTTCGATGACCAGAGCGTGCAGTCCATCGGCGCCGTCACCATCGACCCGCAGAACCACAAGACCATCTACGTCGGCTCGGGCGAGCCGTGGACGCGCAACAGCGTCTCCATCGGCAACGGCGTCTACAAGTCCACCGACGGCGGCGAGAACTGGACCAACATCGGACTCAAAGACACCGAGCGCATCGCCAAGATCATCGTCGATCCCAAGGACTCGAACGTCGTCCTCGTGTGCGCCGTCGGCCCGCTGTGGAGCGATAGCGACGCGCGTGGCATTTTCAAGTCGAACGACGCCGGCAAGACCTGGCGCAAAGTGCTCGCTGGCCCGAACCCCTCCACCGGCTGCGGCATGATCAGCTCCGCGCCCAACGATGCCGGCACGCTCTACGCCAGCCTGTGGGACTTCCGCCGCCAGGCCTGGACCTTCCGCTCCGGCGGCCCCGGCAGCGGCCTGTTCAAATCCACCGACGGTGGCGAGCACTGGACCGAGATCACCGGCGGCGGCATGCCGGAGAAGCCCTACGGACGCATCGCCGTGGCCGTCGCCCCGGGCAAGCCGAACACCGTCTACACCATGATCGAGTCGAAGAAGAGCTCGCTCTATCGCTCCGACGACGGCGGCAAGACCTGGACCAAGGGCGACGCTTCCAGCTACATGGTCTGGCGTCCGTTCTACTTCGCCAACCTCATCGTCGATCCCGTCAACGAGAACAAGGTCTTCAAAGTCGATGGCCCGCTGCTTCTCTCGACCGACGGCGGCAAGAGCTTCGGCCCCGTCTCGCGCCAGGCGCACGGCGACTTTCACGATGTGTGGATCGATCCCTCGAACCCCAACCTCGTCATCACCGGTGACGACGGCGGCCTGTGGCGCTCGCTCGACGGCGGCAACCGCTGGGAGCACATGGTCAACCTGCCGATCTCGCAGTTCTACCACGTGAGCGTGGACAACGCCGATCCCTACCACGTCTACGGCGGCTTGCAGGACAACAGCTCCTGGGTCGGCGATTCCTCCTACCCCGGCGGCGTGAGCAACTCGCGCTGGGAGAACATGTACGGCGGCGACGGCTTCTGGATGTGGGAAGACCCTTCCGACCCGGACTACGTCTATGCCGAGGCGCAGGGCGGCGAGATCGGCCGCGTCAATCGCCGGACGCACGAGACGCGCGCCATCAAGCCTTATCCCAACTACGGCGAGAAGAAGCTGCGCTGCAACTGGAACTCGCCCATCATGGTCAGCCCCAACGACAAGAACACGCTCTACTTCGGCTGCCAGTTCCTCTTCCGCTCCACCGACCACGGACAGTCGTGGCAGCGCATCTCTCCGGACCTCTCCACCAACGATCCCGAGAAGCAGAAGCAGGAAGAGTCCGGCGGCGTCACCGTGGATAACTCCGCGGCCGAGATGAACACCACCGTCTATGCCATCTCCGAGTCGCCCAAGAACGCGCAGGTCATCTGGGTAGGCACCGATGATGGCAACGTCCAGGTCACGCGCGATGGCGGCAAGAGCTGGGCCAACGTCACCGCGAACGTGCAAGGCGTGGGCGTGAAAGCGCCCATCACCTCGTGGGTCGAGGCCAGCCCCTTCGACGACGCCACCGCCTTTGCGGCCTTTGACGGCCACATGCAGGGCGACATGACGCCCTACGCCGGCAAGACCACCGACAGCGGCAAGACCTGGCAGTTGTTCGACCTCGCGGGCAGCGGCGTTCGCGGTTACGCGCACGTCATCAAGCAGGACTCGAAGGCTGCCAATCTGCTGTTCCTCGGCACCGAGTTCGGCTTGTGGGTCTCGATCGATGGCGGCGCGCACTGGGCGCAGTACCGCGGCTCCAACTTCCCGGCCGTCGCCGTTCGCGACCTCATGGTGCAGCCGCGGACCTCCGACCTCGTCCTCGGCACGCACGGGCGCGGCATCTGGATCATCGACGACATCTCGCCCTGGCGCGCGCTCACGCCCGAGATCATGCAGAAGCAGGCCGAGTTCCTGCCCGCCAGCCCCGCCATCCAGTACATCAGCGCGTCCGGCGGCTGGCCGGAGGGCGCGAACTCCTTCAACGGGCCGCAGCGGCCGCAAGCCGCCGCCATCCCGTATTACCAGCGCAGCCGCCACATCTTTGGCGACCTCAAGATCGAGGTCCTCGATGCCGAAGGCAAGCAGGTCGACCTGGTTTCGCCCAGCAAGCATCGCGGCGTGAACCGCGCCCTGTGGTCCATGCGCCTCAAGGCCCCGACCGTTCCGCCGGCTGCTACGCTCGCCGGCGCGGCGGGGGATGGACCGCGCGTCCTTCCCGGCACCTACACCGTCAGGATGACGAAAGGCGACCAGGTCTACACCACCAAGCTGGAAGTGGTGATGGACCCGCGCGCCAAGTACACCATCGAGGAGCGCAAGCAGCAGTTCGCGCTCGTCAACCGCCTGGCGGGCATGCTGAACCACATGTCGTGGGCGGTGGCGTCCATCGTCGGCGTGCGTGACCAGGCCAATGCGGCGGCGGCCAAACTGCCGGCCAACGACCGGTTGCGCAAGCAGCTCGAAGCGCTCGCGGCTTCCGAAGACGCCATCCGCGGCAAGATTGTTGCCACCAAGGAAGGCGGCGCCATCACCGGTGAGGAGCGCCTGCGCGAATTCCTCGCCGGACTCTATGGCGACGTCAACGGCTACGACGGGCGTCCCACCGACTCCCAGGTCGCCCGCACCGACGCGCTCCAGCACGAGCTCGACGACGTGGTCAAACAATTCAACGACACCACCAACAAACAGCTCGCGGCGGTGAACAGGGGCCTGGCGGGCAAGAAGATGCAGCCCATCAAAGTCCTCGCCGAAGCCGACTGGCAGCAACAGCAGACGGCCGGCGGCGGCGGTGGCATGCACTCCCGCGCGGCCGCCGACAAAGGCGACCAGGACGAGAACGACGCCAGCTTGGACCGCGACTAGGAACATCCACTAACAACATCCCGGAAGGGTGGGCGCCGGCGACCTCGCCGGCGCTTTTCTTTTGGCCATGCTCGTGGGGACGCGGGCGACTCCGCCCGCGCTTTTGGGCCGCGCGCCTTTCACGGAACCTCCACCGCGAAACTGCGTACCCTCCATCATGCGCCGCACCATCGCCATCATCCTCACGCTCATCGCTACGTACCTCGCCCTCTCCGTCGCCGCCGGTATCTTCCTCGCCGAGGCCGCACTCCATCCCGGACGCCGTCCCGTCATCCACGAGCAGGAAGCGCAGGGTATTGCGCTGGAGATGCACGCCCATCTCGAAGACGTCGCCATCGCCACGGCTGACGGCACGCCGCTCGCCGCCTGGTTCGCGCAACCTCAACAATGGAATGGGTCGGCGGTCATCCTGCTCCACGGGGTCTCCGATAACCGCGAGGGCGTGGGAGGCTTTGCCCGCCTCTTCCTGCAACACGGCTACAGCGTGCTGCTCCCGGACGCGCGCGCGCATGGCGCGAGCGGCGGCGCGCTCGCGACCTACGGACTCCGCGAGGCCGACGACGTCCATCAATGGACGTCCTGGCTTTACCACCGCCAGTCGCCAACCTGCGTCTTCGGCTTCGGCGAGTCCATGGGCGCGGGCATCATCGTTCAAGCGGCGCGGACCGAACCCCGCCTCTGCGCCATCGTCGCAGAGTCGCCTTTCGGAGACTTTCGCGAGGCCGCCTTCGATCGCATCGCCGATAGACTCAAACTCACCCCCACCCTAGCTCGCGCCGCCTTCACGCCCACCGTGGACGTGGGCCTGCGTTACGCCGCCTGGAAGTACGGCGTGGAGATGACGAGCGCCTCGCCCGCTGCGGCGCTCGGCTCAGCGGAATACCAGGCTGCGCCTGTCCCTGTCCTGCTCATCCACGGATTGTTGGACGTCAACCTTCGCCCGCGCGAATCGCGCCTCATCCGCGCCGCTGCTCCGGACCACGTCACCATCTGGTATGTCCCCGGCGCCGCGCACTGCGGAGCATCGTCGGCGCAGCCGGCGGAGTTCCAGAGGCGGGTGCTAGGGTTCTACGAGAAGGCGCTGAAACCCATTCGCCGTGGGTGAAGTTGAGCGGAAATATCCTCCGCGCCTCCATCGCGGATTTTGACCTTCGCCCACTCCTCCTCTCGGCGTCCTCGGCGTCTCGGCGGTGAAGCCTTTGATTCTTGATCTGCGTCCACCAGCGTTCATCTGCGGCGAGCTCCTGTCCGTGGTAAAAAGGCTTTGTGAAAAAGCTCAGAGTCGGTGTCTTGTTCGGCGGACGTTCCGGGGAGCACGAGGTCTCGCTGCTGTCGGCCGCATCGGTCATGAAGGCCATGGATCCGGCGAAGTTCGAGGTCGTGCCCATCGGCATTACCAAAGACGGTCGCTGGATCACCTCGCAGCATGCCGAGGCGCTCCTAAAAGGCACGCCACCGCCGACCACGCTGCGCGCCGGCGATCCCGGCAAGACGATGTCCGCGGCCGTGCTCGCCAAGGGCAGCGAGATCATCGTGCCGCCCGTGCCGACGGCGAGCGATTCGCAGAAACTGCGCGCGTTCCAGGACGCCCCGGCCGAGGGCGGCCGGGCTACAGCCATCGAGGTGGACGTCATCTTCCCCGTGCTGCACGGCACCTTCGGCGAAGACGGCACCGTGCAAGGCCTGCTCGAGCTCGCCGACATCGCCTACGTCGGCGCCGGCGTGCTCGGCTCCGCCTGCGGCATGGACAAAGACGTGATGAAGAAGCTCTTCGCCCAGGCCGGCCTGCCCATCGTGAAGCACCTCACCATCCTGCGCGGCGAGTGGGAGAGCGATCCCAAAGCAACGACGAAGAAGATCGAGAAGGCGCTGAAGTATCCGCTCTTCGTGAAGCCGGCAAACCTCGGCTCTTCGGTCGGGATATCCAAAGTCCGCCAGCGCAACGAACTGAAAGACGCCATGGAGCTCGCCGCCGGCTTCGACCGCAAGATCATCGTGGAGCAGGGCGTCGGCGGTGTGGGTGGGAAAAACAAAGCCCGCGAGATCGAGTGCTCGGTCTTGGGCAACGACGAGCCGGAGGCCTCGGTCGCCGGCGAGATCGTCCCCGGCGCCGAGTTCTACGACTACGCCGCCAAGTACCTCGACGAAGGTTCGCAACTCGTCATCCCTGCGAAACTTCCGGCGGCAAAGATGAAGGAGGTCCAGCAGCTCGCCGTCCGCGCCTTCCAGGCCGTCGATTGCCAGGGCCTGGCGCGCGTCGATTTCCTGATGGATGCTGGTTCCCAGAAAAAGCCCGGAAAGATCTACGTCAACGAGATCAACACCATGCCCGGCTTCACCTCCATCAGCATGTATCCCAAGCTGTGGGCGGCGAGCGGACTCGCGTATCCCCAGCTCATCGCTCGGCTCATCCAACTCGCGCTCGACCGCCACGCCGACAAGAAGAAGAACCAGTACTCCAGATGAAGCGGATCTTCCGACTCTTCGTGCTCGCCCTCGTGCTGCTGATGATCGGCATGCTCAGCATGCTCACCGCGATGCGCCTCGCCATCCATCGCAGCGAGACGGCCGTGCCGAAGCTGGTGGGACTCGGCCCCGACGAAGCCGAGCGCCTCGCCAACTCCAACGGCCTCATCCTGCAAGTCGAGAGCCGCTTCTATTCGAACGAGGTCGCGGAAGGGAAGATCGTCACCCAGGTCCCGGCCGCCGGCACGAAGGTGCGCCGCGGATGGCGGGTCCGCGTGGCCGAGAGCCTCGGGCCGCAGCGCGCCACCATCCCCAACGTCGTCGGACAATCGCGCCGCGCCGCCGAGATGAACATCGCGCGCCGCGCGCTCGAACTCGGCACCGCCGCCACCGTGCACGTCCCCGACTCGCCGCCCGACCAGGTCGTGGCGCAAAGCCCCATGGCCTACGCCAGCGCCACCTCGCCCAAGGTGAACCTGCTCATCAACGCGCCCGCGAACGAGCAGGAGTTCGTGATGCCCGACTTCACCGGCCGCCAGCTCACCGACGTCTTCGACGCCGCCGACGCCGTCGGCATGAAGATCGTCAGCCAGCCGGTGGACGCCCCCGGCTCTCCGCCCTCGTCCGTCGTCCGCCAGTCGCCCGCGCCCGGCACGCGCATCGCGAGCGGCGCCACCATCCACGTGGAAGTCGCAAAGTAAGCGTTCAGCTGTCAGCGCTCAGCCTTCAGCCGAGCCGGCAACCCTGTTTTCGCTTATAGCTGACCGCCATTTCTTCCGCAGCACCGCCGCAAAAAAACCATCACAAGGATGCGCGCCGGGCAGCGTCCGCAAGAACTTTCCCGAGACGAGAGAGTCGACGTCGCCCGCCACGAGCTCGCCTTCCTTCACCAGCAACGCAAGCTCTTCGCGCACATCGCCCAGCTCGACGTCCGTGCGCGCACGCATCACTTCTTCCACCACGTCCTCATCCTCTTCGCGCTCGAGCGAGCACGTGGAATAGACGAGCTTGCCGCCCGCCACCAACTGGTCGAGCGCGGCGCTGAGGATCGCGACTTGTAACGCGTGCAGCTCGGCGAGTTTCTCCGGCTTCAGCCGCCACTTGATCTCCGGGTTCCGTGCCAGCGTCCCCGTGCCCGAGCACGGCACATCCGCCAGCACGCGGTCGTAACCTTCGCCACGCGGCAGGTCCCGCGCGTCCGCGGTGATGACTTCCACGTTCGGCTCGCGCACGCGCCGCCGCGTCAGCTCCGCGCGTTGCGGATGCATCTCCACCGCCACCACCTTCGCCGCCGGGTTCCGCGCCGCGATCACGGATGTTTTTCCGCCCGGCGCCGCGCAGCAGTCGAGTATCCGCCCGCCGCTCCCCACGCGCCCCACCACTAGCGCGACGAGCTGCGACGCCTCATCCTGGATCTGCGCGCGTCCCTCGCGGAACGCGCTGCTTTTGGTGACATCCCCACCCACCGCCAGCCGCGTGCTCCGCAGCAGCTTTCCCGGACGCAACTCCACCCCCTCGGACCTCAGTTCGTCCTCGACGGAGGAGCTCACCATCCGCAACGCCGGCGCGTGCTCCGTCAATCCCCATGCCGCGATCTTTGCGGCAGCAGGAGCGCCAAAGCGTTCCGCCCAGCGCCGCACCAGCCACAGCGGAGTCGCCGCATCCTCCGCGATCGCCTCAACCGTTTCTTCTTCGCTTGCCGCGCGCCAGCGCGGGGAAGCGGGCAGTTTTGCTTGCCCGCTCACGCGCCGCAGCACCGCGTTCACGAAGCCCGCCGCCGAACGCTTGCGCGCGCGCTTCACCAACTCCACACTCTCGTGCACCGCCGCATGTCCCGGCACGCGGTCGAGGAACAGCAACTGGTACGCCGCCATGCGCAGCGCCACGCGCACCGCCGCATCCAGCTGTGAAGTGGATTTATCGGAAGCCGTAGCTATCTGCCGGTCGAGCACCGCCTGGCAGCGCAGCGCGCCCATCACGATCTCGGTCGCGAGCCCGCGGTCCGGCGGCGAGAGTCTGTCGAGCAGGGAAGAGTGCAGCAGCTCGCTCGCGTACGCGTCTTCCGTCTCGACGCGCAGCAGGATGTCGAACGCGGCAATGCGTGCAGGCGAGATCGCCATAGAGTTACCGTGGTGTCACCCGGAGCGAAGTGTCATCCTGAGCGGAGCGAAGGATCTCAGCGCCCGAATCTTTCCCCCGCCTGCGGCCGGTATCCGTTGAGGAACGCCGCCGCCGGCATCTTCTTCTTCGCCTCCGGCTGCAGCTCCAGCACCTCGAGCGCGCTCGCGCCGCCGCATCCTACCAGTAGCTTGCCGCCGGCCGCGCTCAGCTCACCCGGCGTCAACGCGCTGCTCTCGTGCACCAGCCGCGCCTCGGTGACCTGCAATCCCTTCCCGCGGAACGTAGTAGACGCTCCCGGCCACGGCTGGAATCCGCGCAACCGGTTCCACGTCGCCATCGCGGTGCGGCTCCAATCGATCAAGCCGTCTTCTTTTGTCAGGATGGGCGCGAGCGACGCCTGCGAACTATCTTGCGGCGTCGCGGCCAAAGTCCCGGCTTCGAGCCGCTGCAGCGTCTCGATGAGCAGCGCGGCGCCCAGCTCCGCGAGCCGCGGCCCGAGCGTCACCGCATTGTCGGAAGCGCGTATCGGTGTTGCCGCCTGCAGCAGGATGTCGCCGGTGTCGAGTCCGGCGTCGATGCGCATCGTGGTCACGCCGGTCGTGGTCTCGCCGTTCGCGATCGCCCACTGGATCGGCGCCGCACCGCGATACTTCGGCAGCAGCGACGCATGCACATTCAGGTTCCCCAGCGCCGGCAGGTCGATCATCCATTGCGGGATGATCCGCCCGTATCCCACCACAATGATGGCGCGCGGCGCGAGCTGCTCCAGCTCGGCGCGAAACTCTGCGTTGTTCTTGATCTTCTCCGGTTGGATAACACGCAAGCCGTGCCCCATCGCGGCCTGCTTCACCGGGGGCGCAGCCAGCTCGCCGCCGCGTCCCTTAGGACGGTCCGGCTGCGTGACCACCAGCGGCACCTCGTGCCCCGCGCGCAGCAAGTGCTCGAGCGTCGGGACAGCGAATTGCGGCGTGCCGGCAAAAACCAGTTTCATAGTTTCAAGTTTCCAGTTTCAAGAGGCCGTGCGCTAGTTCTACTCGTGAAACTCGAAACTTGAAACTCGAAACTGAGCAGCTACACCCACTCGCCGGCCTTCATCAGCTTCTTGATCTTGCGCTTCATCAGGTCGCGCTTCAGCGCGGAGATATGCCGGATGTACAGCTTGCCGTCCAGATGGTCCGTCTCGTGCATGAACGCACGCGCCAGCAGATCATCGCCCGTGTGCTCGTGCCACTTGCCGTGGACGTCCTGCGCGCGCACCGTCACCCGCTTCGGCCGCGTCACGCCTTCGCGGAACTCGGGCAGCGACAGGCAGCCTTCGTTGCCCGCCTGTTTGCCCTCCGTCTTCACGATCTCCGGATTCACCAGCACCAGCCTGGCCGCCGGATCTTCCTTGAACGTGGTGTCGACCACCGCGATGCGCTTGGCAATGCCGATCTGCGGCGCGGCCAGGCCCACGCCGTGCGCTTCATACATGGAAGCGAACATGTCGTCGACCAGCTTCTTCAGCTCGTCGTCGAACTTCGTGACCGGCGCCGCCGGCGTCTCCAGCACAGGGTCGCCGTAAAGGACGATGGGATAGATCTTGGGCATGCTTTCTGTCTTGTCATTCCGAGGGCGTCCGCCCGAGGAATCTGCTTTTCTAGAACCTCTTCAACTGCTCCAGGTATCCGTGGAAGTTGCGTTTCGTCTCGCCGATGGAATCGCCGCCAAACTTTTCCAGCGCCGCCCGCGCCAGCGTCAGCGCGACCATCGCTTCGCCGGCCACGCCCGCGGCCGGGACAACGCATACGTCCGAGCGTTCATACGCCGCCTTCACCGGCTCGCGCGTCGCGAAGTCCACCGACTCCAGCGGCCGCCGCAACGTGGAGATCGGCTTCAGATATCCGCGGACGAGCACGTCTTCGCCGTTGCTCACTCCGCCCTCGATGCCGCCCGCATGGTTCGAACTGCGCGCGAATCCGGTGAAGCCCGCGCGCTGCTTCTCGTAACGTATCGCGTCGTGCACGCCCGACCCGGCGGAGACCGCCGCCGTCACGCCCGAGCCGATCTCGACCGCCTTCACCGCTTGCAGGCTCATCACCGCTGCCGCGAGTTGCGTATCCAGCCGCTCATCCCACTGCGCGAACGTCCCCAGTCCGGGAGGAACGTTGTGCGCCACCACTTCGAACACTCCGCCGACCGTGTCGCCGGTCTTGAGCACGGCGTCCACCTCGGCCTTCATCCGCTGCTCGCTCTCCGCATCGGCGCAGTTCAGCAGGATGTCGTCTTTCTTTGCCAGTTCCACGAGCCGCTCCCACGCCACGTCGGCATCGGTGATGAGCGTTCCGCCCACGGATAGCACGTGGCTCAGCACCTCGATCCCCAGCTCGCGCAAAAACAGTTTCGCCAGCGCGCCCACCGCCGTCCGCGCCGCCGACTCTCGTGCCGACGCCCGCTCCAGCACGTAGCGCGCGTCGGGGAAGTCGTACTTCAGCGCGCCCGCCAGGTCGGCATGCCCCGGTCGCGGAGACTTCACCGTCTTATGCTTCGCCGGATCGCCCGCTTCGACCGGCAGCGCCTCCTGCCAATTCTTCCAATCTTTGTTTTCCAGCAGGATGGCGATGGGCGACCCGATGGTCTTTCCATGCCGCACCCCGGAGAGGAAGTGCGCGCGGTCACTCTCGATCTTCATCCGCCCGCCGCGGCCGTAGCCTTGCTGCCGCCGCCACAGTTCGCGGTCCACGAACGCCTGGTCCACCACGATGCCGGCGGGCAGGCCGCTGATGGTGCCCACCAGCGCCTCGCCATGTGATTCTCCGGCAGTAAAAAAACGCAGCATGATAGGGAAGGGTTGGAACAACTAGCGAATCGAAGATTGTAAATGACGCTGCCGCCGCACTCACCCGCGACGCCAAAAGCCAGCCTTATCAAAAAGGTAACTACGGCCTAGACCTTAGGGAACGGGATAGGTAGAATACCCCAAGGATTTGAAGCTCTTAGGTGACTAAGTAGTAGCCACCTTCGCCACTAAAGTCTTTCGCATCCAAGCTCAGGCCGAACCAAGGGGATTTTGCGTTGTCAGCTCCTGCCGTACTGCCGCTCAAGGAAAGTCTCCGCGAGTCCATCGTCGGAGTAGCGCGCTCCCTCGAACCTTATTTTCCGGACATCACCGTCATCTGGCGCAATCGTGTGCAAGCCGAGTTCGGCGCCGACGGACGCGTCCTCATGGCGCTCGAGCGCCTCAACATCTCCACCGGCTGCACGTACTTTTGCCACGGCGATTTTGAAGGCTTCTTCGAGAACCTGCAGTACTTTGGCGTCCGCCTCGCCAAGCTCGAGGTGGATACGCGCATCATCGCGCGCTCCCTTGACCTCTACGGCGAAGGCTGCGCGCCTTACCTGCGCAGCCTCTTCGGTGACCGTCGCGCGGAAGCCTCCACCGCCATCGAGATGCTCGCCGCCGCCACCTTCACTTCCGTTTCCGGCGCCTATTTCGACGCCAAGACGCGCGAATCCGCCGCGCTGCTCAGCATCCTCGATGCCGAGCTCTCCGCCGAAGACGTTTCCTCGCTGCTCGAGCGCGTCCTCAAGATCACCGCGCACACCTTCGGCGCGAACCTCGGCGCCATCGTGCTGCTCGATCCCGATGGCGAGACCCTGCGCGTGCGCGCCGCCACCGGCGTTCCCGACGACGTAGACGACATGGCCATCCCGCTCGGCAAGGGCGCGGCCGGACGCGTGGTCCAGACCGGCGAGCCCATCATGGTCTTCGATACCTCGAACGAATCGAACATCCTGCTGGAAAACGTGCGCAGCCTGGCCAAGACGCTCTGGGGCGTGCCTTTGCGCTTGGATAACGTCACCCTTGGCGCGCTCGTCATCGGATTCGACAAGCCCTACGAATGGCTGCCCACCGAGCGCGCGCTCATGCGCGCCATCGCCGAGCGTTCCTCGCTCGCGCTCGACCGCGCCCGCATCAACGACGCGTTGCGCGAGCGCGAAAGCCGCATCGCCGAGCTCAGCGCCCACCTGCTGCAGGTGCAGGAAGAGGAGCGCAAACGCATCAGCCGCGAATTGCATGACGAGACCGGCCAGGGACTCATGGTCATCCGCCTTTATCTCGGCATGCTCGAGACCGCCACCGCCGGGCGCACCGCCCGCAGCAAGATCCGCGAGACGCTCTCCGTCGTCGACCGCACCATCGAAGGCATCCGCCGCATCATCGCCAAACTCTCGCCGCTCGTGCTGCAGGAGCTGGGGTTGATGGCCGCCATCCGCAAGGAAGCCAAGGACCTCGCCCGCAACACCGGGGTGAAGGCGCGCGTCGTCATTCCGGATAGCGTCGGCCGGCTCGCTCCCGAGATCGAGGCCGCCATCTATCGCGTGGTGCAGGAGGCGCTGCACAACGTCGCCAAACATGCGCACGCCAAGAGCGTGACCATCCAGATCGGACGCGTCGCCGGGGTTGTCCGGGTTTTGGTCGAAGATGACGGGGTCGGATTCTCCGGCAGAAGCAGCAACTCCCGTGGCCACTCCTTCGGCCTGGCAGGAATCAAAGAACGTATCGCCTCGTTGGGCGGGACCGTCCGCGTGCAATCCGGCAGGGGCAAGGGCACGCGGCTCGATGTCTCCGTGCCAGCCGGTGAAGTCGTGACCGGCGGCGGATTGGCGCAGGGTGCCTCGGCCTCCATCCATTAGTCGGCGCGAGAAAAGGAAGCGTAACGATGCCAAAGATCAAGTGCTTGCTCGTCGATGATCACACGCTGTTCCGTCAGGGTGTCCGCCGGCTGTTGGAGAGTGAGAGTGATTTCGAGGTCGTCGGCGAAGCCGCCGATGGCGGCGCCGCCGTCGAGCGCGCCAAGGAACTGAAGCCCGACGTCGTGCTCATGGATATCGGCATGCCCGGCCTCTCCTCCTTCGAAGCCGCGCGCCACATCCGCAAGAACCGTCCCGAGACCAAGGTCCTCTTCCTCACCATGTACGAGGACGAAGATTACCTGGTGCAGTGTCTCGAGGTCGGCGCCGCCGGATACGTGTTGAAAGACACGCCCGCGCCCCAGCTGCTCACCGCCGTGAAAGACGTTTACAAGGGCGGCAAGTATCTCTCGTCGCAGGTGCTGGGCAAGCTGGTCGAGGACTTCCGCGCGCGCGTGCGCGACGCCAAGATGCGGCCGCGCATGTCCACGCTCACTCCGCGCGAGCGCGAGATACTCAAGCTTTTGGCGGAAGGCAATTCGGTCAAGGAGATCGCCGTGCTGTTGGGACTGAGCGTGAAGACCATCGAGGCGCACAAGTTCAACCTCATGCGCAAGCTCGACATCCACAACAAGGCGCAGCTCGTCACCTACGCCATCCAGAAGAAGATCATCAAGATACCCGTCAACCAGTGACCCGATCGCCCTCAGGCCGAACCCGGAGAGTAGGGAACATTTGAAAACGCGCGTTCTGTTCGTGGATGACGAGCCCGGCATCCGCGCCACGCTGCCCGCCGTCCTCGAGATGCACGACTTCGAGGTCACCACCGCGAGCAATGTCCCCGCCGCCCTCGAACTCATCCACAAAGAGGCGTTTCAGGTGCTGCTCTCCGACCTCAACATCGGCGAGCCCGGCGACGGATTCACCGTCGTCAGCGCCATGCGCCGCGTCCAGCCGGACGCCGTCACCATCATCATCACCGGCTTCCCTGCGTTCGAGACCGCGCTCGAGGCCATCCGCAGCCAGGTGGACGACTACATCGTCAAGCCCACCGACGCCAAGCATCTCGTCGCCACCATCCAGAATAAACTGCTCTCCGCCGGACGCCCGCCGCGCCGCTCCATCGCCACCAAGCGCGTGCGCGAAGTCATCGACGACAACCGCGACCTCATCGTCAGCGAGTGGCTCGACACGATCGAGAGGATGCCGGAGATCGTTGCCATCCCGCTCAGCGGCAAAGAGCGCACCGACCACGTCCCCCAGGTGCTCGACGAACTGGTGCGCGTCCTGCGGTCGCCTGGCCCGCCAGAGGCGAGCCGCAAGGCGCTCAAGGCCGCTGCCAAACACGGCACCACGCGGCGCGAGCAGGGCTACACCATTCCCATGCTGCTCGAGGAAGCCCGCATATTGCGGTGCATCATCACCAGGATCGTCCAGCAGAACCTGCTCGTCGTCGAGATCAGCTCGCTCATCGGCGACCTCCTCCAGGTCGAGGACAGCGTCTGCGTGCAGGTCAACGAAGCCGTGCGCGCCTTCCTCGGACAGGAAAAAAAGCCCCGCGCCGCCTAGCGCGGACTCGTCACTGCTTCCTTGGAATGTTTAGACGCCCGCCAGGTCGGCCAGCGTCTTCAGGTCCGGGACTTCCACATCCGGCTGTGCGGCATTCTCCAGCACCGCACCGCGCCCGCGGCGCACGACCAGCACATTCCGGATGCCCAGCGCGCGGGACGGCGCAATATCGTGGTGACGGCTCTGCCCCACGTGCAGCACTTTCTCTTTCGCCACGCCCAACCGCTCCAGCGCCATGTGAAAGTTGTGGAACGCGGGCTTGTAGCTCCCCGCCTGCTCCGCCGTGACGACCGCGTCAAGCGGCACTTCGAGCCGCTTCGCCGTCTGCGCGAACAGGCCGTCGTCGGTGTTCGAGATGATGGCCAGCCGGTAGCGCGTCTTCAATCGGCGCAGCGCCGCCACCGTATCCGGGAACGGAGGCCACGCGCCCAGCGATCCCGGCAGGGAATCCATCTCCGCTTCCGTCGCCTGAAAGCCCAACCGCTCGCCCATTCCGCGGACGACGCCCCGCAGCACCTCGCGGTAGCGCTGATACGGTCCCGCCTCGATCCGCGCCTCGAGCTCGCCGTAGAGCGCGAGTAGTTCGGCGTCGCTCAGCGCCTTGCCGTGCTGCGCCGTCAACGGACGCAGCGCGCCCAATATCCCCGTTTCCCAGTCGATCAGCGTGCCATAACAATCGAACGTCAGGACTTCAAACTTCGAAAAATCGAGCGTCATAGAAGATTCGCCCACTATGGAGCGCACCGAGACTCACAGAAAAACCGGGGCGCTTCAAACGCCCCGGCTACTCGCGACTCGGTACTCGCAACTGTTTTACAGCTTCACTTCCACCGCCTTCAGCAGCTTGAACGCCAGCATCGTCTCGGCGGGCAGCACGATGTCCTTGTTGCCGGTGAACGCCGCGCCTGCGGTGCCCGCGCCCGCGCCCACGAGCGCGCCGATGGCCGCGCCCTTGCCGCCGCCGGCCAGCGCGCCGATCAATGCGCCCGCGCCCGCGCCGCCGCCGATCATCACCGCCGTCCGCTTGCCTTTGCCCTTCGCGCTCCGGTTCACCGACGCGGTGTCGATGGGATAGCTGTTCCCGCCAAAGCTCACCGAATCCAGCCGGACCTGCAACCGCGCCGCGCCTTTGAACCGGCCCAGCGACTTCGCGTCCACCACCGTGCCGCTCGCTTCCGCGCCTTTCGGGATGGCGATCTTGCCGTCCACTTCGACCGGCGCTTCCACCGTCGCGCTGAAGCTCTCGCCCGGCTGGCTGCTCTTCGAGCTGATCGTCTGGTTCAGACGCACCTCAAGCACCGTGCCTTGCGGCACAGTGATGTTCCGCTTCACCAGCTTATCCATCATGCTGGGCGCCTTCGCCCCGCTGCCCCCGCTAGCCGTGGTGCCCGGTGCGGGCGACGACTGCGCGCCTTCCTCCGCCGGCGGCTTCGAGCCGCATCCGATCAGGACCGCCAACAGCAGGAGCCCGATAACGTTCATCGTTCGACGCATACACGCCTCCCAGTCAGAATCAGTGCTGCACCATATCAGATGCGCTTTTCCAGGGTAAAGGACACGAAGGTCGTGCGACTTTCTAGCTGCTTTCTAGCTGCCGGGTTCGCCCTTGTTCGACACCGCCGCGGCCGCCTTGGCAGCGTCTTCCTCCGGCGCTGCCGCCGGCTTCTTCCCCGCCAGGAACTTTTTCGTGTTCAGCAGCGGGCGCGACAACGACGGATTGTAGCTCGTCCACTCGCCTTCGCTCTCCGCCTCGCGCTCGAAGTGCGCGCGCATCGCTTCCATCTTCGAATCCAGGTCGTCGAGGTAGTGCAGCATCAGCGCTTCCGGAAACATCGGCAGCTTCGGCGAACCGAAATCGTATTGCCCATGATGACTGATGATCAAGTGCTCGATCAGCGTCTTCAGCGGCGCCGGGAACGGCGTGTCCAGCTTCCGGTTCACTTCCTCGATCTTCGCCTGCAGCATCTCCAGCTCGATGATCATGTGCCCGAGCAGCTGGCCGCGCGTGGTGTAGGCGAACGAGCGCTGGTAACTCAGCTCGTGGACCTTGCCGATGTCATGCAGGAAGGCGCCGGTCAGCAGCAGGTCGCGATCGATCGCCGGATAATTCCGGCTCACCAGGTCGCAGCTCGTGAACAGCGAGACCACGGGGTCGAGCAGCCCGCCGATGAACGCATGATGCAGCGTCTTCGCCGCCGGCGCCGCCTTGTACGCCGCCGCGATCTCCGGGTCGGCCATGAACGCCTCGAGCAGCGCCTTCAGATGCGGGTTCTTGAAACTGTGGACGAACGCCCCCAGCGTCTTCCACAGCTCGTCCACGTCTTTCGTGGTCTTGGGCAGGTAATCGGAGAACTCGATCTCACCCTCATCCATCTTGCGCAGCTTGTGGATCGTCAGCTGGAAGCGCCCGTTGTACTTGTTGATCAGCCCTTTGACTTTGACGAAATCATTCTGCTCGAAGCCGTAGAGCACATCGGTCACGTTGTCCCACATGCGCGCTTCGATGTGGCCGCTCTTGTCCGCCAGCGTGAGCCAGAGGTACAGCTCGCCCGTCTTCTTCGGTTTGATCTGCTTGGAGGCGACCACGAAGTTCGACGTGATGACCGTGTTCTCGTGCTGCGCGGCGTCGCGGATGTAGAAGTCTTTCGCCATAGAGGGGATTCTCGGGCCCGGGGCACTGCTTGGAGTCGCTATTTGTAGTCCATTTCAAGCTCGCGCCGCAACCGCGCGCGCCTGCCGTCTTGCCTCGCCCTAGTCGCCGCTCGGCCGTCGCCCAGGGATGGACTGCCGACGCTCCGGCGCCGGCCGCCTCACCAGGCGCACCTTCCCCGCGAACTCGCGGAACGGCCAGTTACACGCCAGGCATGCGTATCGCCGCAGCAGGACCATGTGGTACACCGTCTCCTCCGCCGAAAGCGGCGGCACCGCCATGGTGTTGAAGCTGCCGCATTTTGGGCATTTGTGGACGAGGCGCATCGGGCGGCAGTTTAGACCGCTTCGTCACCCAAGGCCTTGAAATGTTGGTTCTGTTCCAGAACTGGAACAGACCTCAGCACCGCCGCGCTACCGCCCCGGCTAGCTCTTGCACATCCACATGCAATAGAACTTGCGCTTCTCTTTCTTCTGCTTCTCGTCCGCAGTCACCGCCGCGCTGAAGATGGGCTTGGTCTGGTTCGGGCTGGCGCCGGAATCGATGTATCCCTGCTTGATGTCGATGAACGCGTCCTCGCGCAGCCGCGTTAGGTAAACGCGCAGCGCCGGCTGCAGCTTGTCGTAGTACAGCGCCTGTTCCACCTGCCCGTGGACTTCCTTGAGCGAAGGCACGCCGGGCTGCGCGTGCTCCGTCACCTTCAGGATCACGAAGCCCTGCTTCGTCCGCACGATGTCTGAGACTTCGCCCGCCTTCATCTGGTCGAACGTCTTCTGCTCCAGTTCCTTCGCCAGCACGCCGCGCTTGAAGTACCCCAGGTCGCCGCCCTGCGCCGCCGTCGGCCCGTTCGACATCTGCTTCGCCACTTCCTCGAACGCCTTGCCGCCGCGTATCTCCGCCAGCGCCTGCTCCGCGCGCGCCCTCTGCTGCGCCACTTCCGCCTCCGACATCGCCACCGGCTGCTCCGCCCCGGCTCCCGCACGCTCCGTCGCGACCAGGATCTCGCTCATCTTCACCTGTTCCGGCTGCTTCAACTCGTCTTTGTGCGCCTCGTAGAACTTCTGCACTTCTTCCGGCGTCGTCTGCAGGTGCTGCCCCACTTCCGCTTCGATCACTTTGCGCGTGATGATCTGATTGCGCAGGTTCGCCTTCCAGTCCTCGTAGCTCACGCCCTGCTGCTGCGCCGCCTTTTCCAGGTCTTCCAGGCTCGAGAGGCCCGCGTTCTTGCGGATCTCGTCCAGCCGCTTGATCAGCTCCGCGTCCGCATTCAGCCCGATGTCGCGGCCCTTCTGGATCAGCAGCTGCTGGTCGATCATGTCCCGCAGCGTGTCCTTGTCTTTCTCCGCGAAGGCCTGCTCCGGGTTCGCGACGTTGGCCTGCTTGATCTCCTGCCGCAACTGCTCGCGGCTCCGCTCCAGCTCAGTCTTCGTGACCACGTCGTTGTTGATGCGCGCCACGATCTCTTCCACCACCGTGTCGGCGCGTAGCCCCAGCCCCGACAACAACAGCACCGCGGCAACCAGATTACGCAAAGGACGCAGGCTCATATCACTCTCAGGAATGCGGATTTATGCGACGGGAAGCCCTCTGGGACGCGAAGCCCTTTGGTTCGCGAAGAACGACGCGAAGAAAGACGCCAGGAAAGTTTCCCGAGACAGTGCCTTGATTTTACTACCCTCGGCCTCGCCCGCGCCACACCAGCGGCCCCGCTCGATTTATGATGGCAGGTCGCCCCAGCCCTCCCGAGGTCCCTTGTCATGACGAAGCTTATCCGTACCACCGCCGCACTCCTCTTGTTCACCCTCTCCGCCGCAGCCGGATTTGCCCAGAAACCGGCCGCCAAGAAGACCACGAAGAAGGCGCCTTCCGCAGCACCCGCGCAGCCCCCCACGCCCTCGATCGCCGAGCTAGGCAAGATGACGGCGCGCTTTGCTCCCACGCCGATAGTCGTCTCCACCGCGGACCTCTCCGCCGGCGACCAGCAAGCGCTCGTCAAGCTCATCCAGGCTGCCGCCATCCTCAACCACGTCTTTATGGACCAGCTTTGGTCCGGCGACCGCGATGTGTTCGCGAACCTGCAGAAAGACAAATCGGCCCTCGGCCGCGCGCGCCTGCATTACTTCTGGCTCAACAAGGGCCCGTGGTCGGACCTCGACCACGGCAAAGCGTTCCTCCCCGATGTCCCCGCGGAAAAGCCCGCCGGCGCGAACTTCTATCCCGAAGACATGACCAGGCAGGATTTCGAGATGTGGGTCGAGACCCTGGCGCCCAAAGAACAGGAAGCCGCCAAAGGGTTCTTCACCGTCATCCGCCGCGCCCCCGACCGCAACCTGCAAGCCATCCCGTTCAGCGAGCAATATAAAGAAGGACTCGACCGCGCTGCCGCGCTCCTGCGCGAGGCCGCCGGCCTCACCTCCAACGACTCGCTCAAGAAGTTCCTCACCGCGCGCGCCGACGCCTTCCACTCCAACGACTACTACGCCTCCGACGTCGCCTGGATGGACCTCGACGCCCCGCTCGACGTCACCATCGGCCCCTACGAGACCTACAACGACGAGCTCTTCGGCTACAAGGCCGCGTGCGAGGCCTACGTCAACCTGCGCGACGAGAAGGAGACCGCGAAGCTCGGCTTCTTCGGCCAGCACTTGCAGGAGATCGAAGGCCACCTGCCCATCGAGCCGAAGTACCGCAACCCGAAGCTGGGCGCGATGTCGCCCATCCGCGTGGTCAACGAGGTCTTCGCCGCGGGCGATGGCGGACACGGCGTGCAGACCGCCGCCTACAACCTGCCCAACGACGAGCGCGTCGTCGCCGAAAAAGGCGCCAAGCGCGTCATGCTCAAGAACGTGCAGGAGGCCAAGTTCAAGCAGATCCTGCTCCCCATCGCCAAACAGGTGCTCACGCCGGAGGAGCAGAAGAGCCTGAGCTTCGACGCGTTCTTCACCCACATCCTGGCGCACGAGCTCACCCACGGCCTCGGCCCGCAGCAGATCGAGCTCAACGGGCGCAAGACCACGCCCCGCGCCGAGATGAAAGAGGTCTATGGCGCCATCGAGGAGGCCAAGGCCGATGTCACCGGCCTCTTCGCGCTCCAGTACCTGCTCGACCAGCAGGCGGCGGGGAAGATTCCCATGGGCACCATCGCCATCAGCGAGCGCCAGCTCTACACCACCTATTTCGCCTCCATGTTCCGCACCATGCGCTTCGGCACCAAGGAAGCCCACGGACGCGGCATGGCCATGCAGTTCAACTATCTGCTCGGCAAGGGCGCCGTCGTCGTGGGCAAGACCGGCGCCTTTGGGCTCGACTGGCAGAAGGTGAAGCCCGCCTTCCGCGACCTCGACCACGACCTGCTCACGCTCGAGGCCACCGGCAACTACGCCGGCGCAAAGTCATTGCTGGAGACGAAGGCGGTGGTGGGACCGGGATTGGAGCGCGCACTGGCCAGGCTCGCCGCCATCCCCACCGACATCGAGCCCGTCTTCGTCACCGCCAAGAAGCTGGTGCCGCAGGTGGTGGCCTCCGGCGCAGATTTCGAAAAGAAGTAGCTAGTAGCTGATTACTTCTTTTTCTTCCCGAACAGTCCGCCGATGGCATCGCCGATGCCGCTTTGTCCCTGCTGACCCTGTTGTCCGATGCCGAGCGGGTTCTTCAGCAGCCCGCCGATGTCGGGGATGATGACCGGATGCGCCGTCGTTCCCGTCACGGTGAGCGGCAGCGTGCCGCCGCGGCCCAAGCTGCCGAGCTGCGCCAGCGCGGCCAGCGGACTGTTGGGCGCGAGCTTCACGTTGAGTTTGTAGTTGAGCGCGTTGTTCGCCGCGATCGTCCCTGCTCCGGTCGCCGTGCCGAGCGTCGGCATGATGAGGTTCATGTCGTCGGTGCGGACGCCGTCCGGCGCCACCCGCAGCTTGCACGCCATCAACTGGATGTCGGTGTTGTTCCCCGTCTGCGCCGAGACCATGGACTTGATCGCCGACCCCAGATTGAAGTTCGCCAGGCGCGTGTTGTTCACGTTCACCGTGCCCGTGGTCACCAGGCGGTCGACCGGGCCGTCCAGGTCGAGGTTCGCGTTCGCCACTCCGCCTTGCAGCGACGAACCCGGCGGCAGCACCACGCCCACCGCCGGCAGCAGGCCTTCGATGTCGCTCACCGGCAGGTTCTGGCCCGTCAGCTTCATGCGGACGGCCGGCGTGTCGGGCTTCAGGTCATACGTCCCGCCCAGCCTAGTCACGCTCTTGCCGGTGTGGATCAACCCCTTGGTGATCTCGCCGGTCTGCCGCTCCAGGTCCACCTCGGTGGCGTACTCGAGCCCGACGGGCGCCTTCGCCGGCTGCCCGCCGCGGACCACCCGCAGCTTGCTGACGTTCGCCTTGCCCTCGCTCGCCGCCTTCTCGCCGTCGGACTTCACCGAGCCGGTGTAGTCCACCACGCCGGCAAGGCCGGAGCTGGGATCGATGAAGCCGGTCGCGGCCAGGTCCACGTGCTTCAGCTCCACGCTGGCGTTGAGCGGCGTCTTGGCGGCGTCCGCGCGGTCCAGCGGACCGGCCGCGCCTTCCACGTGCAGCTCGCCGTTGCCCGGCGTCTTCGCCTCCACCGTGAACGACATCTTCGAGGTCAGCGACACGTTCTTCGCCGTCAGGTTCACGCCGGTGTACGTTCCCACGCGACGCCGCGAGCCCGCGCGCACCACGTGGATGGTGCCGTTCTTGATCTTCAGTTCGCCCACGCTCACGTTCGGCGCCGCCGACGGTCTCTTGGCCGCCGCTCCCCCGGTCGCGCCCAGGCTGGAGAAGTTCCACTTGCCCGCCGGGTTATGGATGAGCGTGACCTGCGGCTCGACCAGCGTGATGCTCGAGACTTGCAGCCCGCCGCCGGTCAGCAGCGACAGGATGCTCGCCTCCACCGCCACCGACTTCGCCGTGACGAACGGCTCCTTGCTGTAGGCCGGATCGTCGGAGATGGAGAGGTTTTCCGCGGTCACGTGGCCGGCGAAGGCGGAGAGCGAGAGCCTTCCGATCTTCACGTCGCGTCCCAGCGCGCGCTTGAGCTGCGCCTCGACCTCGGGACGGAAGCGGTCGACGTTCACGAACAGCGGCACCACTGCGAAGAGAACGATGACGACGAGCACAACGGCACCGGAGATGATCAGCTTGCGGTTCTGGGGCAGGTTCATTGGGCGGCCTCACAGCGGGTCCGCGCGACGTGCGCGCGGCACAGGTTGGTCACTCGGAAAGCGCAATGCTAGCACCGCGGAATGGGCGCAGCAATCCGCCGCGCTGCGTCTTCTAGGGTGGGTGCCGGCGGTTCGCCGGCACTAGAGAAGTCTTACCGCCGGACGAGCGCCAGGGCGGTGTGGTCGTTGTAGGGGTTGTCAACCGAATCCTGGCGCCGGAACGGGATGCGGAACGCGCCGGTCGAGTTCACCAGGAACTCGCCTACGTCGTTCAACACCGTCTCGCAGACGCCGGCAGCGTCGGTGAGTTGTGCCTTGTTGAGCGCTTTCTCCGCGCGCTCCACGCCGTAATCCTTCGAGCCCACGCGCGCCTCCACAAGTCCCTTGGAGATGACGAGCAGCGCCGAGCCGGGACGCAGCACCGACATCAGCGCGTCGTTGGTGGTGTGGGAGAACAGTCCCAGCGGTGGGCCTTGCGCGGAGAGCCGCGTGATGCCTTCGGGATCGCGCAGCAGCGCCGGCGTGTGGCCGGCATTGATGTAGAACATCGTTCCTAGCATGTCGTCATACACGCCCAGGAACGCAGCCGCGCAGCGCACGCCGCCACTCGCCTCGATGATGCGGTGGTTCACGTCCACCAGCAGGTCGGTGGTCGCCTCGGCCTCGTTCATGTCCGAATCGCCGAACAGCTCCGGCACCCGCCGGCGGAACAACTCCTGCACCTGCGACGCCACGTGCAGCGCTTCGTCGCGCTTGCCGGCGATGTCGAGCACGATGAACGCCAGCCGCGACGGCCCCGCCGTCATGTAGTCGTAGAAGTCTCCACCCACGCGCGCCGAGCGATACTTGGCGGCGACCTCGGAGTTGGCGAGCGCGGGCGGTTCCGCGCGCAGCGGTTTGTCGAGCACCTTGGCGGGGGCGGCGGCTCTGAATGCTGTCATGTTCATGGTTCGGAATGCCGGGGGATGTGGAAAATACCACACTTTGCCCCGATCGCCAAAGCGCCGTTTCAGTCTCCGTACTTGCTCTTCAGGTAAGGACCAAGCTCGCCCTCGAGCCCGGAATATCCGTCGTGCACCGTCGCCCGCAGCGCCGCTTCGGTCGACGCGCCCTCCGCGATGCGCTGCAGGATGCGCACCACGTCGCTGAATCCGTACTTCTCGCTGATGTACTCCACGAACGCCAGCGACTCCGCGTACGCCACCGCCGACTCGTCTTTGCCAAAGCTCATGAACGACCCTTCCATCCCGTTCAGCGGGATGAAATGTCCGGTGGCAAAGCCCTGCGCCATCACGCGTCCGAACGCCGCGCTCGTCTTGCCCTGCATCATCTGCGCAATGCCCTCGTGCAGCCACACCGGCGCCCGCCCGCGGCTCATCGCGTTGATGAACGAGTGCGCCAGCTCGTGACGCAGCACGCTCGAGAGCTCGCTTGACACCCTATCCATCCCGCGCAGCGGGATGCGCAGCTTGCCGTCATTCAGCGCGCTCGTCCACGCCGGCGCCTGCGTCACGTCGAAATACGCCTGGTCGGTATAAAGGATGACGACCACGCTCTGGTGCGGCGCGTCGCCAAACTGCGCGGCCAGGTCGCTGTAGTGCCGCTCCAGCGCGTCCAGGATCCCGCGCCGCAACGCCGCCGGCGCCTTCGTCCCCTCGTATCGCATGGTGAAGTGGTTGCTTTCCTGCTCGCCGTAGCCTTCTTCGGCGGCCAGCTCGCGCTGCGCGCGCTCCAGCATCGCCTGCGTCTTCTCGCTCGGACGCAGCTCCAGCGATCGCTGCCACGCCGCCACCGCCTCCTTCGTGCGGTCATTCTGATACAGCGCGTATCCCAGGATGTTCTGCGTGTCCGCGGACTTCGGCGTCACCCGCACCGCTTGCTCCGCGTAGGGCAACGCCTCCGGCGCGCGCCCGGTCGTCAGCAGCAGCGACGCGTAATGTTCGAGGATGAGCGAGCTGCCCGCATCGAGCCGCACCGCTTCTTTCATGTAGTCGACGGCCCGCGCGAGGTTGCCGCGCAGGTGCTCGAACCTGCCGGCGGCGTAGTACGCGGCGGCGGTCCGCTGCACGTCGCCTTGCTTCTCGATCAGCGCGAGCGTGTCGGTGTCGACCGCGCCGTTCACCACGACCAGGTTCGTGAGGTCGGGAAGCCGGTCGAGCGGTTCCGAGGCCGGCGGTTCCGGGACTTCCTCTTCCGTCCGCGCGCCGCTCACCACCGGCGCGCCACCGGCCGTGATGCTCGCGACCGAAGACTTCTGGATGGCGTACGTGTTGTCGCCGATCTCGTATTCCACGCGGCTGCCGCGCTCGCGGACGCTGTCCGCAACGATCGTGCGTCCGTTCTTCAGCTTGATGGTGTCCGCGGCCGCGGCCAGCGGCCACAGCATCGCCGCGCACAGCATCGCCGCGCACAGAATAGAGATGGTCGGCACTCGCACGATGCGCGATTCTAGCCCACTCATCCCAGAAATGGTGGGTGCCGGCGACCTCGCCGGCACGAACTAGTTAACGATGGCGCCCTCGAGCTTCAGCAGCGTGACCTTCTTCTCCAGGCCGCCACCGTAGCCACCGAGCGAGCCATCGGCCTGCAACACTCTGTGGCACGGCACCACGATCGCCAGCGGATTGCAGTGGTTCGCCTGCCCCACCGCGCGGAACGCCCGCGGACGCCCCACCCGCTTTGCGATGGCCGCGTACGTGGTGGTGGTGCCATACGGGATCCGCGTCAGCGCCTTCCAGCAACGCTTCTGGAAGGCGGTGCCGTGCAGGTCGAGTTCGAAGCCGAACCGCGTCCGCTTGCCCTGGAAGTACTCGCGCAGCTCGCGCACGAACGGCGCGGTCTTCTCCTCCGAGAACAGCCACACGTGGCCGTTGTTGCGGGTGCGGTACAACAGCGCGCCCGGCGAATCGAACTCCAGGCAAAACAGCCCGCGCCGCGTCGCTCCCACGATCAGCGGCCCCACCGGCGAAGTGATGCGCGAATAGTAGACGGCGTCCAAATCTGCCATTGGACTTCTCCCTTGACTGCCAGACTGCCGAACGACTCTGCCGTAAAAAGAATGTTGGGCAATCTATCACTTCAGGGGAAAAAGAAAAGCCCTTTGCAAGTTGTGCAAAGGGCCTCCCGGGGGAAACTAACCACGACTACATTGTCCGGACCACCAATGGCGAATCCGGCAACGGGACAAACCTAGTGCTTCGGCTGCGGCGGCGGCTGATTCGAAGCCGGCGCTGCGGTGGACGAAGGCTGCTGCTGCATGTTGTTCTGCTGCGGCTGCGCGGAGATCGAACCGCTCACGCCGCCCTGCTGATTCGACCCGACCGACGAGCTCGGCGGAGCAGCCATGCTGGCCGACTGCTGCAGGTCCGCAATGCCGTTCTTCAGCAAGCGCACTTCCACGCGGCCGCCACGCGTGCGGACGACCTTGCCGTCCGCGTCCGTGACCTTCGCGTTGCCCATGCCGACCGTGTACACGCGATACACCGGCACCTCGTGGTTGATCACCAGGTAGCGGACCACCGCCTGCGCCATCTTCTGCGAGTTCGCCAGCGCCGCCGCGCCCGAGCCGGACGAGAAGCCCTGCACTTCCACGATGTAGCCCTTCTGGTCCTTCATCGACTCGGCCACGTCATCGAGCGCATCCTTCGCGCGCTTCGAGAGGACGCTCTGTCCCGGACGGAACTTGATCTCCAGCTCGTTCGCCGCCTGGTACTGGTCGAGGTTCGTCACCACCGTCTCCACGGTCTGCAGCCGGGTGGAAGCCTGCGTCGCCGTCTGGTGCGCCAGGGCCGCGCGGTTGCCGGCGTCGATCGCGTGCTGGTCGGCTTCGGTGGCCTTCAACGTCGCCACGCGGATGCCTTCCTGCGCGCGCGCGTCCGTGTCTTTGATCATGCGCGAGTTCTCAGCCGTCAGCTGGTCCAGCTCGTTCACGCGGTCTTTCACCGGCGAGAGCTGGCGCTGCACGTACTTCTTGCGCGCGAACGGGTTCAGGTGTCCCCAGAAGCCCTCACGCGTCTCCACCTTCAACGGCTCCTTGCCGGTGGCGGTAGAGGTAGTAGAAGCAGAAGCGGTCTGGGTGGACTGGAAGTTCTGGTCGTTCTGGGGAGCGTTGCTCACGCTCTGCGAAGCCGGAGCGGAGTTGTTTTGCGAAGCGGACGGCTGGGCGGGTTGCGACGTCTGCGCCTGGCTATCCTGCGGCGGCGGTTGCGGCATGCTCGATTGCGCCAGGGACGGAACGGCCAACAGGCCGGCCAGCGGCAGCGCCAGTAAGTAAGACTTTTTCATTGCTAGGGTCCTCCGAAGATCTGGTGGCGCGGGCGTCCGTGGGGGACAAAACTGCAAACGCGCTCTGCCCTCTCTATTACAGGTCTCATGCCAAACTTTCAGCAGCTAGCCCACCGCTAAGTCCAGTGGAATCAACGCGCTTCCTGCCCCATCCGCCGCTCCGGACGGGTAGGAATTGCGGCTGTGGGTAAAAAACCCACACCCACCACGGAGACACGGAGGCCACGGAGGCGACTGGGGCAGGGAGGTCAACCCCTTTCACCGCCGAGGCACGCCGGGGGCACCGAGAAAGCATGTAGGAGCGGGGATGCACGTCAGTCTCCGTGAGACGTTTCTCCCTCTTGAACCGTGTCTCCGTGGTGAGCGGGGGTCACGGGTTTGCGGGCGGGGTCGCCTGCGTCCACATGAGCAACGTCCTCGCCGGAGTCGGTGGAGTCGTGCGGAGCGTCTTAGTCGGCGTAGGGGTCGGTGGTGGAGGATTTGAGCTTGGGATCGAAGTTGACGTAGCGGAGGTTGTGGCTGGCGGTCTGGAGGGCGTAGAGGAGCTGCTTGACGGCGGGGATGTTGGCGGTGCCGTCGCGAAGGGCCTCCTTGCGGAGGTGGCTGACGACGTACATGAGGGAGAACTGGACGCCGTTGCCGTCCTCGAGCGGCGGGAGGACGTCGTCGCCGGCGGGGGAGTTGAGCCACCTGTCGTGGAAGTAGCAGAGGACGTTGCCGCGGAGAGCGGGCGAGCCGCAGTGGAGTCCGTTGGCCTTGATGTGGCAGCAGCGGGGCGCGCGGTGGGCGAGGCGGACGTGCTCGCGGCTGCGGGAAGCGACGGGATCACGGTGCCGCGAGGCATCGGCGTCGTCGTGGGTGGCGTGTAAGGTGTTGATGGTGCGAGGTTTAGGTTTCTGCTGGAGCGGCATTTGGCATCTCCCCGCCCCCCTGGGTGGGAGGCGTCTAGTGTTTTCAGCTACTTAGGCCGAAAAATCTCGGTCAATCTCGGTCATAATCTCGGTCGCGGTATATCTCTTATTGCTATACATGTTCTGTGTCTAATTCCATGAATAGCGCGGAAGAGGAGGGAAGTCAAGAACTATTTTCGCTATTTATTCGTAACCGTGATGCCGATCGCGCCCCGCCATAGCTGGGGTGTTTAGTGAATAAATAGAGAAAGCGATATCCGAGTTTCCATTGCGCCGAACAACTCGTGGATTCATCTGACGATAATCAACAGGGGAAAATCCGCCGCTACGACCCTAAAGCTGTCGCTAGACCGGAAGTATTTCCCTTGGGGACACGCGCAGCCAGACCTTGCGTCGCTTGCAGCCTTCAAGGAGCCTACGGATTCCTTTTCGCCTGGGACGCAGTTGACCTTTGAATTAGGGTCCGCCTTTGAGGAGTACCGCGAAGATTCCCCCGAACGCCCGGCCGTGTTTCGAATCGCCGCTAGATATAGATATGGAGAGAAGGAGTACCAGGAGTTGACGACGATTGACCTGAGAACCTTCAGCGGGTCGAGCTTTAAGGATGACCCCCTCGGTCATCTAAACAGGATTCAAAAGCCCTTGAAGGGGTTAACTCCTACTTGCAGCGGCGTGAAATGAGGGAGCGTTCTGTACGCACGCATGACCATATGCCACCGAAATCATTCACGCTTTTCGAGTGACGGTCGCCTCACCGGGTGGCGGGGCTAGCGCCTCTTTTCCTGTTCTCTACAGGTCGCTTCGCTGGTGAAGGCGATTTCCTAGCAGAAAGCGCCTCAAGCGAGGATTGTCTAAGGGCAAGCTCGTGAAATTGCTTTTCGAGAGACTGCAGTTCGCTGGACTGGTTCCTTTCTATAGTCTGAAGCTGCTTCTGCAAGATCTGTAACTGCTCGGAATCCTTCTCCGGCTTAGAGTCCCCGAGGATTGCAGTGAGAACGACAAGCACAGTTCCAAGAATGCAGGTCAACGCCTGGCGATTGAAGAGTCCGCGGTCAGCCAGGGTCCATGAACCACTGTAGCCTTCCTTGTAAATGCCGTGAATTCCAGCCCCACCAAAGCCCACACTCAGTGCCAGCGTGCCGACACCGAGAATCGCGATGGCGTAGAACACACCTAAGTGAATTCTCTTGTCCAGTACAAAGGCGGCAATGCCTGCTTGGGCAGCGATGAAAGCCAAAGCCACGGTGATGAGGTTGTTTGCGAGTGCCACCTTAATATTTGCGGCAGCACGCTTGTCTTCGTTGTCAGCCATGAACCCCCCCCCTACTCATCTCCCCAAAGTCGAAACTTCGTGACACTCAACTTCTGCCAATTCCGAGCGATCGAATCGAGAATTTCATGTCCCGAGATATCTTGCGGGCTGTTCGTTCTCCGGCGTCGTTTAATAACATCGCCGACGATCGTGCGAACGTCTCCTTGGACCATTTCGGACAGCTCACCATGTCTCAGCCGTCCGCTAACTGTGAGCGGCAAGACAATCATATTTATGAAGAGGGTGAATAACAGGAAGCGCGCATCAGGCCGCAGGTCTGGGCGCACGGCAGCCAATGGGAATTGCAGGGAAGTGCTCGCCAGGTCCATCGCGTGTATGAGGCCGCTAACCTCGTCGCGGAGTTCAGGTTGGTCTGAGGCTCGCGCTACGTTGGTTGAATAGAGCTCGGTGTAAATATCTCGATAAATGGGGTCCATGAGTACCTCAAGTTCCGTTAGTTTGGTGCGCGGAAGTCTAGACTCGTAATTGTGCGAAAACAAATCGTGTGACGTCTTGTTCCAGAATCCGAACAGGCGCTCCGCTGAGCTGCGCGCCGGCCTGCGGCGCAGGAAGGGGATTTTGTTTTCGCCACCCAGGGCTTCCGCCCTGGGCTATTGTCTGTGGCCCGCTTTGCGGGCTTTGGCACGCCGTCGGAGGGCTCGTTCTTTCAGGATGAAGGTCTTCTCAGCCCCTTGGCGTCGCCGCGGTGAAAGCGGGGCCGGAGACGGCCAGTAGGCGTCTCTACCGTGGATCTGTTGGTATCGCGATCGGCGTTGATCTGCGGTGAATCCGCGGCGAAACGGTCTTGCGCCTTCCCCGGATTCCTCTGTGTCTCTGTGGTGGATTCAGGTTTTAAGTCCGTGGCATCCGTGGCATCCGTGGCCAAGGGTTTTGGGCTCTGAGATCAGCGTCATCCGCGGTCATCCGCGGCGAATCAGCTCTTTGAAAACACGATTACCAGCCGGCCACCGGGGCACCGATTGGGAGGCAACGCGGCGTGGGCGCGGAGGCATCCATGTCAACTGTCACGGCGTAGTGTCCCCACGCCCCGGCTCCACGGCCCTCATCGCACGCCACACCCTGAAAGTCCGCATGCGCAACTTGTTTTTGTCTGAAAACTCTGGCCGGCTGCACGCGGGGGAGATGGTCTCCCAGTCGGGGATCTACCGCGCCCATCACCGCGCGCATCGCATGCCGCACAATGTGTACGTGAACGCGGGCACGCGGCTGCCGGTGTGCCAGCGTTGTGGACACGACGTGGAGTTCGGCCTGCTCATGGCCGGCCCCGCGCTCCAGACGGACTACGATTTCTCCGAGCTGGGCGACACCGCGAAGAGCGCGTAAGGGAGAAGTTCGCGCTTGGCTTTTAGCGCTTGGTTTTTGGCTCCCTGCCAAGAGCGAAGAGCAGCCCACGCCAACAGCCAACAGTATCCGCTTTTCCACGGACACACTTTTTTCCACCGGCCGCACGCGCATTCTGTTTGCGTTACAATCACTCCCCTGCAGTCACCGTGAGCAGCACGACCGCAAACGGAGCCAGAATGTACGTTGTCCCCTCCGAACGCCTGCGACCGGGCCAGACCTGCGAGGTAGCGGGGGTCTATCGCGTCTATCACCACGCGCACCGGCTGCCGCACAGCGTGTACATCGCCGCCGGGACGGTGCTGCCGAAGTGCCGGCGCTGCGGCGGCCGCGTGGAATTCGGCCTGGTGCTCGCCAGCGAGCCGGCCGAGCGTGACCACGACCTGGTGCGGGCCGCCGAAGCGAGCGGCTGAGACGTTTGCTCCGTTACAATCCCTCCGCCAGCCCTGAGGTCCAACGCCAGCCATGTTGAAACGCACCGTCTTCATTCTGCTTCTGCTGCTGCCCGCCGGGTTCGCGCAAGCGCCGGCAGCGGGCCAGCCTTCATCTGAAAAGCTGGCTTCCGACAAGATCGCGCCGGAGAAGCTCGCCGCCTACGCCGGCCTGGCCGAGAAGTGGATGGTCGAGTACATCCAGGTGGACACGGCGAACCCGCCCGGCAACGAGGCGCGCGCGGCCGCGTTCTACAAGCAGGTCTTCGACGCCGAGGGCATTGAGAACCAGGTGTACGAGGTCGCGCCGGGACGCGCGAACATCTGGGCGCGGATCCCGGCTTCTGGCTCCGCGAAGCAACGCCCGCTGGTGATGCTGAACCACGAGGACGTGGTCTCGAGCGTGGCTTCGCGCTGGAAGCATCCACCGTTCGCGGGCGCGATCGACGAGGGATATCTCTACGGACGCGGCGCGCAGGACATGAAAGGCGAGGGCCTGGCGCAGTTGGTGGTGATGGTGATGCTCAAGCGCGAGCAGGTCGCGCTCGAGCGCGACGTCATCTTCCTGGCGACGGCGGATGAGGAAGTGGACGGCATCGGCACGGACTGGGTCATCCAGAAGAAACCCGAGCTGCTGGGCAATGCCGAGTTCCTGGTGACCGAAGGTGGCGAGAACCTGGAAGAGCACGGCAAGGTGAAGTACGTGGGGCTGGACGTGGCGGAGAAGTCTCCGTACTGGCTGGTGCTGACGGCGCACGGGCGTCCGGGGCACGGGTCGAAGCCGCTGGAGAACTCGGCGCCGAACCGGCTGGTGCGCGCGCTCAACCGCGTGATCGCGTGGCACACCGAGATGAAAGCGTTGCCGGTGACCGCCGAATTCATGCGACGCATGGCTGCGGACCAGCCGGCGGAGCTGGCCGCGAAATTCAGCGACGTCACGAAAGCGATGAAGGACGCGAAGTTCGTGGCGTGGCTCGAGCGCCAGGAGGGCCTGGCGTACATGTTCCGCAACACGGTGACGCTGACGCAGATGGAAGGCTCGGGGCAGACGAACGTGATCCCCAGCGTGGCGACGGCGCATCTCGACGTGCGGTTGCTGCCCGGGGAGAAGCCGGAGGAGTTTCTCGCGGCGATACGCAAGGTCGTGGGCGATCCGGAGGTGACGGTGGAGCCGGAGTCGAAGACGTTCCGCGAAGCGAACATGTCCTCGACCGACAACCCGTTGTTCCGCGGCATCGAGCAGGTCGCGGCGCGGTATTTTCCCGGCGCGCCGGTGCTGCCGCGCCTGAACAACGGCTACACCGAGAACCAGCGTTTCCGGCAGCTCGGCGTGGTGAGCTACGGCTTTTCGCCGTACCAGAACACCGCCGAAGAGACGGCGAGCGAGCACGGCGATAACGAGCGCATCCGCGTGGAGCAGATACGCCGCGGATACCGCGTGCTGTTCGACCTGGTGACCAGCGTGGCTGGCGCGAAATGACCGTCGCGGCCCGCCCGGGCCTTGCATCCAGCGCGGCGGTGGACGGCATCGAATCCATTTTTGGCGGCAGTGTCTCTGCCGCTCCCGCCGCAAGCCGTTTGTTATCGCGAGTCAGGTCCGCAAGTCGGGATGAAGATCGCCATCATCGGTTCTGGATACGTCGGCCTGGTCGCCGCCGGATGCTTCGCTGAATTGGAGCATGACGTCCTGTGCGTGGACAACGACGCCACGAAGCTCGCGGCGCTCGCGCGCGGTGAGTGTCCTATCCACGAAGAGTTCCTGCCCGAGTTGCTGAAGGATTATCGCGGCAACCGGCTCGTGTTCACTGATGACCTCTGCGGCGCGGTCGCGGCGAGCGAAGTCGTGTTCATCACCGTGGGAACGCCGCCCGGTCCCGAGGGAGGCGCTGACCTCTCCTCGGTCGAGCAGGTCGCGCGCGAGATCGCCCGCGGCGTGGTCCTCGGGAATGGTGGATACAAAGTCATCGTGGAGAAGAGCACGGTGCCGGTGTTCACCGCGGGGTGGGTGCGGCGCGTCCTGACGATGAGTGGAGCGCCGCGGCGCTGGTTCGACGTGGCGTCGAACCCGGAGTTCCTGCGCGAGGGCACGGCGGTCTGCGACTTCCTGTGTCCGGACCGCATCGTGGTGGGCGTGAACAGCGAACGCGCGGCGGAGAAGCTGCGCGCCGTCTACGCGCCGCTGACCACGGGAGCATATTACCGGCGCGCGGACGCGATCCCGCCGCCGGACAACGCGCGCATCCCGCCGCCGCTGATCGAGACCTCGACGCGCTCGGCCGAGCTGATCAAGCAGGCGTCGAATGCGTATCTGGCGTTGCGCGTGTCGTTCATCAACGCGGTCGCGAACCTGTGCGAGGCGACCGGCGCGGACGTGGACCAGGTCCGCGAAGGCCTGGGCGCCGACGCGCGCATCGGGAGGCGGTTTCTGCGTCCGGGCATCGGCTACGGCGGGTCGTGCTTTCCCAAGGACCTCGACGGGTTTCGCGACGTCGCCGCGCAGCACGGCTGCGACTTCCGGCTGCTCGACGAAGTGAAGCGCATCAACGCGGAGCAGCGCGAACGCTTCCTGCGCAAGGTGCGCGAGGCGCTGTGGACGCTCCCCGGCAAGCGGCTCGCCGTCCTTGGGCTCGCGTTCAAGGGTGGCACCGATGACGTGCGCGAATCGCCGGCGATCGCCGTGGCCGGGCGGCTGCTCGCGGAAGGCGCCAGCGTGGTGGCGTATGACCCGGCGGCGATGCCGCGCGCGCGCAAGATATTCGCCAAGGAAGCGGCTGCCGGGCAGATCGAGTTTGCGGAAGATGCGTACGCCGCCGCCGAAGGCGCGGACGCCCTGCTGGTGCTCACCGACTGGGAAGAGTTCGCGGCGCTCGATCTGGGGCGGCTGCGCGAAGCGCTGCGGTGTCCGGTGATGGTGGATGGGCGCAATGTGTTCCCGCCGGCGCGCATGGCGGAGGAAGGGTTTTTCTACACCAGCATGGGCAGGCCGGCGGCGGAGCCGCGGCGCGCGCTGAAAGTGAAGAAGGCAAGTTGATGCGAGGAGCGCGATGAGAGCATTGGTCACGGGCGGAGCCGGCTTCCTCGGGTCGCACCTGTGCGATGCGTTGCTGGCCGAAGGCTGCGCGGTCATTGCCGTCGATAACCTGCTGACCGGCGCGCGCGAGAACCTGGAGCATCTCGGCAACGAGCGGCGCTTCGAGTTCCGCGAGCATGACGTTTGCGAGCCGTTCGACGTGGGCAGCGTGGACCTGGTGTTCCATCTCGCCTCGCCGGCCAGCCCGGTGGACTACCTGCAGTACGGGCTGGAGACACTGCGCGCGGGCTCGGCCGGGACCACGAACGCGCTCGCAGTCGCGCAAAAGCATGGAGCGCGGTTCGTGCTGGCGTCGACCTCGGAGTGCTATGGGGACCCGAAGGAGCATCCGCAGAGCGAGACCTACTGGGGCAACGTGAATCCGGTGGGGCCGCGCTCGGTGTACGACGAATCCAAGCGCTTCGCCGAAGCGACGACGATGGCGTACCGCCGCTATCGCCAGGTGGACACGCGCATCGTGCGCCTCTTCAACACGTATGGTCCGCGCATGCAGCTGAACGACGGGCGCGTGGTGCCGAACTTCCTGCAGCAGGCGCTGCGCGGAGAGGACCTCACCGTCTACGGCTCGGGCGCGCAGACGCGCTCGTTCTGCTACGTGACCGACCTGGTGGATGGGCTGCTGCGGATGGCGCGCAGCGCGGAAGCCGCGAAGCTGAACGGCAGCCCGGTGAACCTGGGGAATCCGGAGGAGTTCACGGTGCTGGATTGCGCGTACCTGGTGCTGCACCTCACGGGCTCGAGGAGCGGGATCCGGCACATGGCGTTGCCCGAGGACGATCCCCAGCAGCGGCGTCCGGACATCGCGATCGCGCGCGCCGTATTGGGCTGGGAGCCGAAGGTGGACTTGTCGGCCGGACTGCGGCTCTCGCTCGAGTACTTCCGCCGCGCGCTGGAACCGCGGGAGATGAGCGAGCCGATGCGGGCGGCGTCGTAGGGCTTGTTTTCTTACGTCCCGAGCCCGCCGCGGCGGGCGAGGGAACACTCCCAAAGCAGGCCTTCGCAATGAGTACTTGCGCTAGAGGCTTCCTCGGAATGTAAAGAAACGGCGGCCTACAATGGACACCGTGAAACGGCTCACCCTTATCGTGCTGATCGGCCTTGCGGGCTGCCGCGCGCAGCAGGTGGACGTGGCCAGGCTGCGCGTCCCCGATGGCTTCCATATTTCCGTGGTGGCGGAGACGGGGAACTGCGGGGCGCGCTTCATGGCGTGGAGCCCGGGCGGCACGCTGCTGGCGACGTGCGTGGACGAAGGGAAGGTGCTGGCGCTTCCCGGCGCGCAGAACGGCAGCGCGCAGCGGGTCGCGACGGTGCTCAGCGACCTGGACGGCCCGCACGGCATCGCCTTCCACAACGGCAAGCTCTACATCGGCGAGAGCGGCCAAGTCACGGTGTTCGACTGGGACGAGGCGGGGCTGCGCGCCGCGAACGCGCGCAAGCTGGTGGACCTGCCCCGCGGCGGGATGCACTCCACGCGCACGGTCCTCTTTTTCAACGGGAAGCTCTACGTCTCGGCCGGGTCGGACTGCAACGCGTGCGCGGAGAAAGACCCGCGGCGCGCGGCGGTGATGGAGTTCAACGAAGACGGTTCCGGCATGCGCGTGTTTGCGCGCGGCCTGCGGAACTCGGTGGGCCTGGCCGCAAATCCGAAGGCGAACACCATCTGGGCCACGGACAACGGCATTGACTGGCTGGGCGACGACCTGCCGCCCGACGAGGTCAACGAGCTGCGCGCGGGCGGCGATTACGGCTGGCCGTATTGCTACGGCGACCGCGTCCCCAACCCGCAGCTCGGGCATGACGCCGCGCGCTGCGCCGGCACCATCCCGCCGAAGATCAGGCTGCAAGCGCACTCGGCGCCGCTGGGACTCGCGTTCGGGGCCGGCGCCATGTTCCCGGCTGCGTATCGCGCGAGCGTGTACGTTGCGTTCCACGGCTCGTGGAACCGCAGCGTGCCGACGGGATACAAAGTCATTCGCGTGCCGCTCGACGCCAAGGGAGAGCCGGCGGGCGCGGCCGAGGACTTCGTGACCGGGTGGCTGGCGCCCGGCGAGACGCGCAAAGGGAAGTGGATGGGGCGTCCGGTGGGAGTGCTGTTTGGGGCGGACGGGTCGCTGTTCATCTCCGACGACGCGAGCGGGCACGTGTATCGCGTGACGTTTGGGAAGTAGAAGAAACCCAAACCCGTTCGTCACGGATCTTCACGGATCAACACGGATGGACCAAGAACAAGCAAAGAACAAAAGAATCTCCGTTCGGCTTAGCGCATCCAGGGGCGGAGCAAGACATATTCGGGGACGGCGGTCGGGGAATGGCGGCGGGCGCGGACGAGCTGGCGGCGCGTGAGCAGTCGGAGCGCATCCTGCACGGCGCTCTTGGAGAGGCCGGTGGCGTCGGCGAGTTGCTGCAGGCTGAGCGCCATGGTCTCGCCGCGGGCTTCTTTCCACCACAGCATGAGATAGACGAGGAAGGCGGAAGGCCGGCGGTCGTGGCCGGTGAGGTGGCGCATCAGGACGTCGAAGACGTAGGGGTCGAGGGTGAGCCTCTGCACGGTTGTATTATCACTATAGTGATAAGAATACACAAGTGCTACAATGGCTGCATCGAGGTGAGGCATGGGGAAGATCAACTGGAAGCGCGCGATCGCCGGCGGACTGGTGGCGGGGTTCCTTTACGACCTGTTTGAGATCGCGCTCTCACCGTTCGTGGCCGGCCGGCAGTACGAGGCGGAGCTGAACGCCATCCGGCATACGCCGCCGAGCGCGGCAGGCTACGCTTTCTTCATCGCCTGGGGATTCGTGATCGGCGTGGTGGCGGTGTGCGTGTATGCGGCGGTGCGTCCGCGGCTGGGCCCGGGCCCGCGGACGGCAGCGAAGGTGGCCTTGGCGCTGTGGGTCCTCGCCGACCTGATGCCGCAGATGGCCCAGGCGGTGATGGGGATCTTCACCTTCAACCTGATGATCAAGTTCACGCTGCAACAGTTGTTCTTCATGCTGGCGACCACGATCGTGGGCGCGTGGGTGTATCGGGAAGGCGACGCCGTCTAATGACGCAGGGCCTTGGGATCGCAGTCGCGGCGGCCGGATGCCGCCGCGCCAGCCGGCGGGACGCCGGCGCTCCTCAAGCCTATGGTGCGGCAGGCTTCTTGCTGCCCATCAGCTTCCCGTGCTGCTCGAAGATGTAGTTGTCGGTCATGCCGGCAACGTAGTCGCAGACGACGCGCGGCAGTTCCGAATCGCGCGCGCGCTCCTGGTAGCTCGCGGGGAGCGCATCCGGATGCGCGATGAAGTGCTCGAACAG
The DNA here is from genome assembly GCA_016185395.1 of Candidatus Korobacter versatilis. GTDB lineage: Bacteria > Acidobacteriota > Terriglobia > Terriglobales > Acidobacteriaceae > JACPNR01. The sequence goes on along the minus strand of JACPNR010000011.1, from coordinate 171,058 downwards.
TTCGGTGATGACGCGTTCGGCGCGGTCTTTCTCCGGCTTGAGCGCGGCCGAATCGTAGACGTGCTCGTAGAGGAACTGCTTCGACTGGCGCCGCGCCGCCTCCACTTCCGGGCTGAACGCGGCCAGGCGCTCGCCGTGCTTGCGGACGTCGGCGAGCGACGCGACGCCGGCATCCTGCGCGCGTTTGCGCGTGTTCTCGATGAGATCGGTGACCATGAGGTCGAAGAGGCGCTTCACCGTCTCGTTGAACTTCAGCTTCTCGAGCGCCTGCGGGTGCTTGCGCTCGACGTCGCGATAGAAGGCCTCGAACAACGGCACGCCGGCGCGGATCTGCTCGACGGTGAGCAGGCGGGCCTCGTAGGCGTCGTCGAGGTCGGCGGTGTTGTAGCCGATCTCGTCGGTGAGGTCGATGAGCTGGGCTTCGAGCGGCGGACGCTGGTCGAGCAGGTACTCGGCGAGCTGCGGGAAATCGCGGGCCGGGTAGTCGCGCGAGTGCTTGACGATGCCCTCGCGGACCTCGAAGGTGAGGTTGAGCCCGCGGAAGTCGGCGTAGCGCAGCTCGAAGTCCTCGACGATGCGCAGCGCGTGCAGGTTGTGGTCGAAGCTGTCGCCATGCGCGCGCATGGCAGCGTCGAGGGCCTTTTCGCCCGCGTGTCCGAAGGGGGGATGGCCGACGTCGTGGACGAGCGCGAGGGTCTCGACGAGGTCGACGTTGAGCCCGAGCTGGGCGGCGATGGTGCGCGAGATCTGCGAGACCTCGAGCGTGTGCGTGAGCCGGTTGCGGAAGTGGTCAGAGTAGCGGCGGGTGAAGACCTGCGTCTTGTTCTGCTGGCGGCGAAAGGCGCGCGAGTGGATGACGCGGTCGCGGTCGCGCTGGAAATCGTTGCGGTAGGGATGCGCGGGCTCGGCGTACCTGCGGCCACGGGATTCCTCGACGCGGACGGCGTAGGGCGACGGCATGGTTCCAGTGTAGACAGAAGCGCGGGGGAAAAGAAAACCGGAGGGAGGCGCAGCGTGCCTACCTGAGATGTTGTCAAAGGACGCGCGGGGGACCTACGAGCGCCGACCGCTGCCTTGTCGGAATATCTCGCTTGACTTTCCCCGCCCGAGGACTATCCTGCCGCCAACTTTACTGCGCTGTCCGCCACAGCGTCTCGGCCACAATCTCGTCGTCAAGAGGTTGCATATGGCTCGCTGTGCGCGTTTCGCCGCTGTTGTCGCGCTCCTTCTCGCCGCCGCAGCTTCCTTCGCCAGCTGCACTCCCAACTGTGAGCCCGACCCGAGCTTCCCCGGGTACAGCGGGACTTTCACCGCCAACTCCCAGCGACCCAACGAGCGCAAGGACTCGTCCCTCCGGATGCCGTATGACCCGTGGCGGCCGGGTTCGAAGGGTTCGAGCCCTCAAGCCGACCCCATCACTCCTCCCAGCGCCAGCTTCAGCTACGTTGTCCCGATTCTCCACCTACCCGGACGTGCTGGCCTGGATATGAGTCTGAACCTCTTGTACAACAGCCGCGTCTGGACGATCGACACCGCAAACAACTCCGCCACTTTCAACGTTGATCGCGACTTTCCGGGTTATGGCTTCCGACTCGGCTTCGGCTATATCGAGTTGAACGGCACCACATACGTTCTGCACGAGGGAGATGGCACGAAGCGCAGCTTCACTTCTGGCGTCACGACCGATAGCTCCTACATCGATTGGAACTCCTCGACCAAGGTGCTTCGTTACAAGAACGGCACTCAGGTGCAGTACGCCGCTTTTCCGGGGTCCACCACGTTCTTCCGCCCCACCAAGATCACCGACACCAACGGCAACTACATCACCGTCACCTATCGCACCGATACGTGGGCGAAGGGGCAGGAGATCGCGACCATCGTTGACACGCTCAACCGCACCATTACCTTTAACTACAACACCACCGGCGCCCTGACCGGCACGCTAGCCAGCATCGTTCAGGGATCGAAGACCTACGCCGTTTTTTCTTGGAACACGAACTACACCTTCAACTACAACTTCGCGTCGCCGCTCGCCGCTACCAACAGTCCGGCCAGCGGTTCGACCCTGACCGTGTTGACGGGCGTCATCTACGCCAACAGCCTGGCAGTGAACTTCCTCTACGGCGACTGGGGTATCGTCAACCAGATCCAGCAACTCAGTTCCAACGGTACGCTTCGCAGCTCCGTCAGCTATGACACAGTCTGGGCGACCAGTCCAGTGACCGACTTCCCTGGCTTCTCGCACCAGACCGTCTACGATGGCGTCAACACCGCCGTCTACACCCATACCATCGTGAAGAGCGGTGGCGCTGTCAGCACCTACACGATCCAGAACCCCTCGCCGAGCAGCACGCAAACCGTCACTACGCTATTCACGACCAGCGATTGGAAAGCAGGCCTGACGCAGTCCGTTCAGTTCCATAGCTCCTCGGGAGCGCCCCTGCGCACCGCCACCTACGCATGGGTTGCCGACGCAACCACGAACAACAACCCTCGTATAGGGAACGTCACCACGCGCCTCAACGATTCCAACCAGCTCGCGCAAGCCATCTATTCTTACGACAGCAACGGCAACGTCACTGAGCTCGACGAGTACGACTGGGGCTTGAACCTCGCTCGCAAGACCTTGACGACGTACCTGGGAACAAGCGGCTACACGTCGAACCATATCCTGAATCTAGCGGTTTCCGTCACCGTGCAGAAACCGAATGGCACGGCTGTCGCGCTCACCGAAATCCAGTACGACACTTCCACCTCGCTCACCAACAACGCGGGCGTGGTCCAACACGACGACACCAATCATGGCATCACCTATAGCTGGCGCGGCAACCCCACTACCATCACCCGTTACAGCAATGCCGCGGGCCACTCGGGCGGCGTCGTGCGCAACCTTTACTACGACACGGTAGGCAATCTCCTTAGTGCCGATGCCGACTGTTGCAACACCATCCAGTGGACCTATTCCAACACCACCAAATTTGCCTACCCCGATTCCGTCACTCGCGGCCCCTCTGGCACGCAGCTCACCACCAGCGCGACCTACGACTTCGCCAGCGGCCTGCCGCTCAGCAGCACCGACGAGAACGGCAAGACAACGAATTTCACCTACGACCCCGTGGATCGTCCCGCAACCGCGATCCGTCCCGACAGCGTCGTCGTGACAAGCACATTCGACGACGCCTCTGCCTCGCCTTCCGTCTCGGTCTCGTCGGCCGCGAACAGCGCGGTCTCGTTCACTCTTCTTGACGGCCTCGGTCGAGTTCTCCAACAGGAGGCCCGCAACGGCAGCACCCAGTTCTCGATCACGCGCAGCACCTATGACGCCGCCGGCCGTCTGTCCCAGCGCAGCAACCCTCGCAAACCGGGCGAAAGCGAAGTGTTCACGACCTATGGGTACGACAATTACGACCGGATAACATCGATGGCGCCGGCCACCGGCGGCAGCTATCAGACCAGCTACAGCGGCAACAGCGTCACCTCCACGGACCCAGTGGGCAAGCAGCGCCGGAGCTTTGCCGACGCCCTCGGCCGCCTGATTGAGGTCGACGAGCCGGGCTCTGGCGATGGCATGACGAGCACCGGATTCGTCACCATCACTGGCAGCAGCGTCTCGGGAGACGTAGTCAGCATCACCGTAAACGGCCTCACCAAGAGCAAGACCTCGACCTGCTCCCGCGGCGTCTGTACCGATGGCCCCACGTTTGCCATCTTGCTCGCAAACTCTTTCAACCTGGACGGCACTTCCAGCGTCACAGCGGCGGCCGCGGGAAGCACGGTCTTCTTCACTTCCAAGACCGCTGGCGCCGCTACGAACTACTCGCTCAGCTCCAGCACCACTGGCGCTGCGCTCGTCCTCTACAACTCTGGCTCCAACCTCACGGGCGGCGCCGACTCGAGCGGCAACAGCACGCTCGCCACGCCGATGATCACCACCTACACCTACGACGTGATCAACGATTTGCTGACCGTCAGCCAGGCCAAGCGCGGCTCGCTCACGCCGCAATCCCGCACGTACGCCTACGATTCGCTCGGGCGCCTTACCTCCGCCACGCCCGCCGAGAGCACCGCGGCAACGACGTACACCTACACCGATTTCAGCGCCGCCCTCCTGCGCACCGACCCTCGCGGAGCCAAGACCAACTACGCCTACGACGCCATGAACCGGCCCTACACCATCACCTACGACGTCAGTGGCGCCCCCAACGTCGCCGCCACGGCGGGCATCACCTACACCTATGGCACCAGTTCGGCTTCCAACAACAAGGGCCGCCTGCTCACCGCCGACAACTCCAACGAGTCCGATAGCTACAGCTACGACCAGCTCGGCCGCGTCATCTCCGCCGCCAAGACCATCGGCTCGAACACCTACACCATCGGTTACGCCTACAACAGCGCTGACCAACTCACCACGCTGACCTATCCGTCCTTGCGCGCCGTGACCACCACCTACGACGCCACCGGCCGCACCTCGCAGCTCGCCGACGGCTCGCGCACCTACCTCACCGTGCCCGATACCACCGCCGACTACACCGCCGCCGGCCAGATCACCCAGTTCAACTACGGCAACGGCGTCTCCGCCTACTTCGGCTACAACGACCACCTCCAGATCGCCTCCATCCGTTACGCCAACGGCTCCAGCGACCTGCTGAACCTGCTCTACTGCTACACCACCAATTCGACTTCCGGCGACACCTGCTACAGCGCCTCGCCGCAGAGCAACAACAACGGCCAGATCCAGAAGATCACCTGGAAGCCGAACGGGACCGAAGACACGACCAAGACGCAGAACTACGGCTACGATGCCGTCCACCGCCTCATTGCCGCCTCGACCAGCGACCAGAGCGCGAACGGGACTTGGGGACTGGGTTGGAGTTACGATCGCTTCGGCACCATGTTGCAGCAGACTCTCACCGGCGGCGTGCTCAACTCCCCCTATTCCGCTCCCTCCCAGCCGCAGCTCACCGTGAGCGCGACCACCAACCGCATCACCAACACCGGCTACGCTTATGACGCTGCCGGCAATATGACCTCGGACGGCACGAACTCGTTCGCCTACGACGCCGAGAACCGCCTGGTGAATTACAACTCCGGCGCCGCGACCTACGTCTACGGCCCCGACGGCCTGCGCATCAAGAAGACCGTTAGCGCCGCCATCACCACATACGTCTTCTCCGGCTTCACGGTCCTCGCCGAGTACACTGGCTCGACGCCAGCACTCTCGCAGGAGTACATCTACGCGGGCGACTCGCTGCTGGCGTCACTGAACTCAAGCGGCACGCCTACCTACCGCCACATGGACCGCCTCTCCGCGCGCGTTGAGACCGACGCCAGCGGCGCCATCACCCGCACCTTCGGCCACTTTCCCTACGGCGAGACGTGGTACGAGAACACCGGGTCGAGCAAGTGGAGGTTCACCACCTACGAGCGCGACGGCGAGAGCGCGCTGGACTATGCCAATGCGCGCTCCTACATCCCGCGGCTGGGTAGATTTCTGACCGCCGACCCATTGGCAGGAGATGCCTTCAATCCACAATCGTTGAATCGCTATGCTTATGTCAGAAATGACCCGGTTGGCCTTGTCGATCCGCTTGGACTGGATGTCCAACTACCCTGCATGAAGAATCCCGACATAGTAGGCCGTTACTTCCCTGGGTGCCTACGCGGCATTGGGTCCGTTGTCTTTGCCTACGGAGGGGCACTAGCCCTCCTGGGGTACAGCGTTCAGCCGATTCACCTTGATCTGATCTTCATCCAGTACGGCGACTTCTTCTTCCCGGCCCTGTGCTGCTTCACTCTTGTCGATGTCGTTGTTCCGGCCGTCGTAGGTGGCGGCGATGGTGGGAGCGGCGGTGGGGCAAGGGAGAGGAAGCGAAGGGCGTGTATTGCGCGAAAGCGGGCTGAAGCTGACACCGCGAAGGCTGCCTTTGAAGCCGGGGAGACGAAGCGTGTGCTCGTTCAAATCGGAATCTCGGCGGCATGGGGGTGCGGTGCTGGCACCTTTTGGGGAGCAAGTAGTGGGGCAGTATTCTTTGGTGTCGGGGCGATTCCAGGGGCCGGTGTCGGTTGTTTCGTTGGAGGTGTTGCCAGTGCAAGCGCGGGCGCGATCCGTGCCGGTGTGACGGTACCCCTCACGAACTGGGGATATGACAAATACATTTATCAGCCTCGTTATGATTCAGCCGAGATTGCATGCGACCTAGAGGCCGCGACAAAACCGCCTGGATAGGAGTTCTTGTGCCACGGTCTTATTACGAGCAGCCGCTGATTCTTAGAATTGTCAGATCAACGCTTGTCCTCGGAGTTCCAGTCTCCGCCTTTGAAGCGTATCAGTTCTGGCGCGAGAAACCCCCCAGTGTCGAGTGGGGGACGGAGGCATGGTTGTTCATCGTGATTTTGGGCGTAATTGGAAGCACGCTGATGGGAGTAGTTGCCGGCTTCGTGGAACACGTGCTCGTCAAAAACCTGAAGCCGCGACGAACGCCCGAGTGATTTCCCCTTCGGGCGGGTGGCCCAGGTAAAAAGGGGGTGGCCCACACAAGCCGGTTTTGCTTGTCTGGCGGGTGGCCCACCCTAACTGAGGGTGGCCCATCCTTTGGTGAGCGGTTTGTGCGAACCAAAGGGTGGGAGGCAGAATCCTTACGAAAAATCCTGTCAAGTCCCTCTTTCTCCCGATTTCCCGCTAAGCCTGTCCATCCATTACAAATAGAGTTTCGCGATATTTGACCAGATTGCCCTATCCGCTCTGTCATACTGAGAATAAGGCGTGGTGTGTCCACCCGCTGCGGCTCTTTGAGAGCGAGCCCGCCGGGATTTCGATCCGGGCGACCGAGATTTGACCGAGATTGACCGAGATTTTTCCCGCTAAGTAGCTGGAAACAAAAGATCGGCCTACCGGAGGGGGCGGGGGTGACCGAGACCCGGGATTCGCCCGGGATTTCCCGGGATTTTTCCCGCCAGGTCTTTGAAGACAAATGTGCGGCCGAAGGAGGGGTGGGGGTATCCCGGGATTCCACTAGGCTGCTCGGTGCTCGTAGCTACTGCGGTTTGCGGACGGAGCCGGTGCCTTGCTGGGCGAGGCGCGTCTTGGCGGAGTCGAGCTTCTTCTGCACGCGGGCGACGTCGGCGGGGTCGACCTCGCTGGCGACGGTCTTGTTCCACGCCTGCAGCGCGCGCTCCCAGTGGGCGGCGGCGAGCTTGAGGCGTCCGGTCTTCTGGTAGAGGTCGCCTAGGTGATCGAGGACGGTGCCGTCGTTCACGATCTTGTCGGCGGCGCGGCGCAGGTTGGCTTCCGCCATCTCGTAGTTGCCGAGCTTGAAGTAGACCCAGCCGATGGAATCGAGATAGGCGCCGTTCTGGGGATCGAGTTCGAGCGCGCGCTTGAGGTAGCCGAGCGCTTCTTCGAGCCGGACGCCGCGGTCGGCGAGCATGTATCCCAGGTAGTTCAGGATCATGCCGTTCTGCGGATCGTTGGCGAGGATGCGCTTGAAGACTTCTTCGGCGGCGTCATACTTCTTCTGCTGCTCGTAAAGCGCGCCGCGCATGTAGAGCGCGAAATCTTTTTCCTCGCGCGTGCGAGAGAGCTTTTCGGCCTGGTCGAGCGCGTCCTCGGATTCCTTCCAGCGGCGCAAGCGCTTGTAGATGGTGGAGAGCGCGGTGTAGACCTCGCGGTCTTCCGGCGTGCCCTTGAGCTGCGACTTGACGTCGGCGATGGCCTGGTCGGCCTGGCCGCTGTCGGCGAGCTGTCCGTCGAGCACGAGGCGCAGGCCGCGGTCGTTGGGGAGCTTCTGCACCGCTTCGCGCGCGGCGGCCGTGGCCTGCTCCCACTGCTTGGCGTCGCGATAGGTCTCGATGAGCTGCTGATATCCGCGCGAGACGTTGTCGTCGCCCAAGTCGAGCATCTTGCGGAAGGTATCGACGGCGAGCTGCGGCTTGTTCTGCTCGCGATAGATGGAGCCGAGGCGCTCGAGGAAGACGGCGCGGTTGTTGCGCTCGCCGGAAGAGTACGTGCCCTCGGGCTTGGCGGTCTTGTCGAGCAGCTTCTGCAGCGTGGTGGCGGCCTCGTCGTAGCGTCCCTGGGCTTCGTAGACCATGGCCATGTTGTAGGGGACGTCGAGCGAATCCTGGACGAGGCCTTCGGCCTTCTTCAGATTGTCGAGCGCGAGGTCGAACTTGCCGGTGCGGCGATAGATCTCCGCGAGGCGGAGGAAAGTCTGCGCGTCCTGCGGGTCGGCTTCGGCGATCTGCTTGTACTGCTCGAGCGCGGGCTGCGACTGGCCGTCGTTGAGCAGGTTCTGCGCGAGCCCGCGCTGGGCGTCGAGATTGTCCTTGTCGAACTCGACGGCTTTCTTGAAGGCGTCGATGGCCTTCTTGTAGTCCTTCTGCTGCTCGTAGGTCACGCCCATCGCGGCCCAGATCTTGCCGGACTTATCGGGGACGGAGTTCAGCGTGGCGATGGCGCGGCTGGAATCACCCTCTTCGCTGTAGAGATACGCGAGGCTGACGACGGCTTCTTCCGACTGCGGATCGAGCTTCACCGCCTGCTTGAAAGCGGACTCCGCTTTCAGCATCTCGTTGTTCAGGCGATAGAGGCGACCGAGGAGGAGGAAGGTGTCGCCGTTCGCGGGCTCGAGTCGCGATATCTGCTCGAACTGCTCGATGGCGAGCTTGAGCACGGCTTGCGACTGCGTGCCGGCCTGGAGGTCGCCGAGCGAGCGCAGATAGATGCGGCCGAGCAGCTTGTGGGCTTCGATGTTGTTGGGGTCGCGCTTGAGGATGTCCTGGGCTTCGAGGACGGCGTCGCGGATGCGGCCGGTCTTGGCGTAAAGCTCGGCGAGTCCGGCGTTGAGGTATTCGGAAGTGGGGTCGTTCTCGATGGCGAGGCGGTATTCCTGGATGGCGCGCTGCGCGAACTCGGAGCGTCCGTAGATCGAGACCAGCTCTTCGTAGATGTGCGCGAGCGAATAGTGGAAGTAGGCGGCGGCTTTGTCGGGCGTGCGCGGCTTGGCCGGCGTCTTCTGCGCGTTGGCGACGGCGGCGGGCGGCTTGGTGGTGTCTGCCGGCTTGGCGGCGGGGGCCTTGGTGTCCGGCGGCATCTCGTACGCGGGGGGTTGCTGGGCCGTGGGCGCCTGGTGCGGCGCCGCCTTTTGCGACGGAGCCTGGGCGAAAGCAAGGAGGGCAGAGGAGAGAAGCAGCAGCAGGAGTTTCTTTGTCAGCACGTTTTATCCCTAGGGAAAGCGAATCCCCGCACCAGTTGGATGCGCAGCGTCCCCGGGCGGTGTACTGAATATTCTACGCCGGGGCCGCCCTTCCTGCCGCGCTGCCGGCCGGGTTTCTAGCGGGCCGGGGACCCGTGGCGTCCTTTCCCCGGGCCGGGAAACCAGAGCCAACTCTGGCCAGAGTAGCTGCTTCTCACTGCAGGCAAGCATTTCTTGTGGCAGGACGAACCCTGGTGAAATCCACGAATCTCTGGCCCCGACTCCTTTTCTGCGTTCTCCTTGCGCTCATCGCGATCACAGCCGCGGGCTGCGCGGGTGGAGCTGCCAGCCCGCCGCCGCCGATGGAGAACGCGCCGAGCGTGACGATGTCCGTGGCGCCGGCGCAGGTCGCTCCGGGCGCGACCGCGGTGCTGACGTGGACGTCGCAAGACGCGGACAGCGTCACCATCGACAACGCCATTGGGCGCGTGGCGCTCAGCGGCTCGATGAACGTGACGCCGGCGCAGAACACCACCTACACCGCGACCGCCACGAACAGCCGCGGTTCCGCGAGCATGAGCGCGAGCGTGACGGTGAGCACTCCTGTCTCTCCCGCGACCATCGCGGCGACTGCGGACAAGACCACAGTGACGGCCGGCGACCTCGCGACGCTGAGCTGGAACAGCACGAACGCGGACACGGTGAGCGTTTCTCCCGACATCGAGATCGAAGGCGCGGACCGCTTCCCGCTGAGCGGCAACGTGACCGTCTCGCCGAGCGCGACCACGACGTACACCTTCACGGCGACGAACTCGCTGGGCAGCGTGCAGTCTGCGGTGACCATCACGGTGAACCAGGTGCCGCCGAGCATCACGCTGAGCGCGGACAAGAGCTCGATCCTGCCGGGCGATAGCGCCACGCTTTCCTGGACGAGCGAGCACGCCGACACGATCACCATCGATCAGGGGGTGGGCAGCGTGACGGCGCCGAGCGGGACGCAGAGCGTCACGCCCGGCGCAACGACCACCTACACCGCGACCGCGACGGGAGCGGGCGGAACGGCGACCTCGAGCGTCACCATCACGGCGGCTGCGGCGGGGCAACTAGGCGTCTCGCTGAGCGCGGACCCGACGACGGTTTCCGCGGGACAGACGGCGACGCTGATTTGGGATTCGCAGAACGCGACCAGCGTGAGTATCTCCAATTGCGGCGCGTGCAGCGGACTGAGCGGGAGCGCGCAGGTCACACCGCCTGTGACCACGACCTACACGGCGACGGCGACGGATGCGTCGAGCGCGACCAAGACAGCGTCAGCGACGGTAGAAGTGGTCGCGGCGGGCGGGTTCAAAGACAAGATCAAGCACATCCTCTATTACGTGCAGGAGAACCGCTCATTCGACCACTACTTCGGGCGCCTCGGCGACTATCGCGCGCGCACGCAGGGATTGGCGGCGACCGACATCGATGGCCAGGACCTGAGCACGGTGCTCACCGACGTGGACGGTGCGAATTACCATCCGTTCCACTTGCCGACGGTGTGCGTGGACGTTGCCAGCCCGGGATGGAACGAGAGCCACTTCTTCGCGCACCGCAAGTCCGGCGGACCGTGGGCGATGGATTTCTGGGTGCGGCAGAACAGCGATTCGCAGGCGCAGTACACGCAAGGGCGCGACCCGCGTTACACGCGGTCGCTCGGTTACTACGACGAACGGGAGTTGCCGTACTACTACGAACTGGCGACGCAATTCGCCACCAGCGACCGGATGTTCGGTTCGGTGATGGGCCCGACGGTGCCGAACCGGATGTACCTGTTCGCCGGGACGTCCTTCGGGCACATCCGTCCGGATGAAGAGTTGCAGGCGCAGCTTCCCAACAAGCGCTGGCAGCAGCTGACCTTCTTCGAGTGGATGACGCAGCACAACCTGAAATGGAAGTACTACTACCAGAACGGCGCGGTGAACCTGGCGGACTACGACGTGTGGACGCGCGGCACCGATCCGGCCAGCACGGACGCGAATGCGAAGCTCACCGTGGGCCGCGTGCGCAACATCGCGGAGCTGTACACCATCCTCGCGGACCCGAACGCCGACAGCTTGCTCGCGCCAGTGGTGTTCATCGAGCAGGACCCAGCCGACAAGTATGACGTGCTCACGGTCGGCTACAACGAGCACCCGAGCAACAAATATGGCGTCCAGCCAGGCGCGAACAACACCAAGAAGATCCTGGACGCGCTGATGAAGAGCGCGGCGTGGAAGTCGAGCGCCTTGATCCTGACCTACGACGAAGCGGGCGGATTCTACGACCACGTGCCGCCGGTCACCGTGCCCGATCCGGATGGCATCGCCCCCATCTTCAAGTCCGGCGACCTTACGCAGGGCCCAGCGCCCGAGGCGTTGCCCTACACCTTCACGCAGAGCGGATTCCGCATCCCGTTCGTGGTCGTCTCGCCGTGGGTGAAGAAGAACTACGTGTCGCACACCCCGCGCGAGCACACCGCCATCCTGGCGTTCATCGAGGCCCGCTTCGACCTGCCGCCGCTGCCCAACGGACGCGACCGCTTCTACGCTGCGGATGACATGATGGAGTTCTTCGACTTCAATAACCCGAGCTGGCTCACGCCGCCGGCACTGCCCGACCAGCCATGGTTCAACGGGGCCCTTGCCAACGATTTGAACACGGCGCATCAGAGCGATCCGAACTGGACGACGGTGCTGGCGGACCCGAATGCGGGGACGTGTAACCGGAACCTCGAGGTCGCGCCGAAGCTGCCGTAGCTGCGCTGCAAAAACCGAAGGCCTCAACGTTTCCGTTGAGGCCTTATTTTCGTTTGCGCGCGGGAGGTCTGCTCACCCCATCAGGCCAAAAGCGGGCCTGCTGGGGGCCCCGACCGCGCGGCAGTCACTTCACTTATCTCTTTTTCTTTTTGGCTTTCTTCTTTTTCATCATGCTGGTCAGCCTCCTTTTGGACTTATTTCTCCCTTAACGCGGGCCCGGAGCCCTTGAACCGTTGATGCCCCATTAGTGGGAGGGGCAGTGTGGCCTACACCAGATATTGAGGTCATTGTGTTTTCAAGTCAACGGTTATTTCTGGCAGAGGAGATCAAATGAAAGCAGGAGGACGCGGAGGAAGGGAGGAAAAACAGAGGAAGGAAAGACCTTTTCGCCACGGATTTCCACGGATCAACACGGATCAACCCTTTGTCTTTTTTGTTTTTGATCTATCCGTGTTCATCCGTGCCGATCCGTGGCGAAATGCTTTGGGTTTTGGTCTCAGTCGCGGACGAGGGCTGCGGGCGAGAGTTCGCTCACGCCGGTGTATCCGCTGAGCGCCATGGTGAGGTCGAAGTCGGCGACGAAGTTCTCGACCACCTCGCGCACGCCGTCTTCGCCGGCGACGGCGAGCCCGTAGATGTACGGACGCCCGAGCAACACGGCCTTCGCGCCCAGGGCGAGCGCTTTGAGCGCGTCGGCGCCGCGGCGGATGCCGCTATCGAGCAGCACCGGCATTTTCCCGCCGACGGCTTCGAGCACGCCGGGGAGAGCTTCGAGCGTGGCGATGGCGCCGTCCACTTGCCTTCCGCCATGATTGGAGACCACGATGCCGTCGACGCCGTGGTCCACGGCGCGCGCGGCGTCGTCCCCGCGGACGATGCCTTTCAGGATGATGGGCAGCCTGGTATGGGCGCGCAGCCAGGCGATGTCGTCCCAGGTGAGGCGCGTGTTGGAAAAGATACTTTTCCAGAGCTTGACGGCGGCGGTGCGGTTTTCCTCGGGCTTGCACTTCAGTTCGGAACAGAACACCGGGTCGGAGTAATAGTTCGCCAGTCCTTCGGCGGTCAGGAAAGGAAGGTAGGCGTGGTCGAGGTCGCGCGGACGCCACGCCAGGATGGTGGTATCGAGCGTGACCAGCACGGCGCTGTATCCGGCGCGTTCGGCGCGCGCGAGGAAGCTGGCGGTGATCTCGGGATGCTGCGCCCAGTAGAGCTGGAACCAGCGGGTGGCGTCGCCCATGGCCTTGGCGACGTCTTCGATGGAGCGCGAGCTGACGGTGGAGAGCGTGAAGGGCACGCCGAGCGAAGCGGCGGCGCGTCCGGTGCCGATCTCCGCGTCCTTATGGATGATGCCCTGCACGCCGACGGGGGCGAGCGCGACGGGTGCGGGCAACTTCGAGTTCCAGAGTTCGATGGAGTGGTCGCGATGCTCCACGTTGTGCAGCATGTGCGGCACGATGCGCCAGCGGCGGAAGGCTTCAAGATTGGCGCGGTAGGTGTCTTCGGAACCGGCCGAGCCGGCGACGTAGTCGTAGGCCTCGGGCTTGAGCACTTCCTTGGCGCGCTGCTCGAGCACGTCGAGGCGCGTGGGGACGCGCGGCTTCAGGCCTTTGACGCCGGCAACGTAGATCTCCGCCTGGCGCTCGGCGCCGTTCTTCAGCTTGCCCTGTAGACCAGCCTGCTTGCTCACGTCTGCCGATGACATGCGCTGCGCCTCGGGAAGTAAGTTCGGGGAGGGCGGGATTATAACGGGAGAGCTGCGCGCGCGCTCAGGATTTTGGCGAGCACCATAGGTGGTGCAAAGAGTTTGTGCCGCGCCTGCGGCGCTCGTTCCCGCTTGCATCTCCCACCCAGGGCTTCCGCCCTGGGCTATGGTCGTCCGCGCCTTCGGCGCTGGTGTGCTCGTGACTCGACCTGCGAGGGAGCAACCAACTTCCCAGAGGGAACCAGGCGCGACGCGCCGGTCTCTAATAGCCCAGCCCGGCAGGGCTGGGTGCGTCCGTGTTCTCGGACCGGCAGCCCGCGTTAGCGGGCGACACCGAGTCTCGGAGGGACGAATGGACCAGAGCTCCGGCCGCTGCGCCGAGCGCGATGCCTAGCGCAAAGCGCATTGCGGGGAGGTCGTCGTGCAGGCCGGTCCATTCCGCGGCGACGTCGAGGGCGTTGAGCGCGGCGGTGATTGCTAGCGACGCCAGCAAGCGTGGGCGGGACGCCCACGCTACCCCCGACTGAAGTCGGGGGCTCCCCGGGACGCCGGCGCTACCAAGGGCGCCGCCCAGGTAAATCCCCAGGCAGCGCACGCAGACCGCGATGGGGGCGCCGGCGATCCAGAAGGAACGCGCCGGGTCCTGGTGGCAGACGATGGAAAAGAACTTGCGGATGGAAAGGCTGAGCAGCGGGGAAGTCGCGAGCAGTGGCGCGGCGATGGCGAGGGCAGCGAGGGTGAGCGGAAGGAGCGCGATCAGCTTTTCCGTGCCGCCCCTAAAGGGGCTTGTCTTTCTCATGCGCTTACGGCCGCGCTGAAGCGCAGCCCCTCCGAAAGGCTTCCCCGCGCGAGTCTAGGCACAATAGAGGTTCCTCGTCGCTACGCTCCTCGGAATGACAACCTGGAAAAGTTCCTCGGAATGACAAGCCCACGGGCGCCGCGACAGAGCAGGTTCCTCGTCGCTGCGCTCCTCGGAATGACAATCAAGGAGAGAGTCCTGCTCACCCCAGGATCCCCATCCGCTTGCCGACTTTCCCGAGCACATCGAGTGCTTTGTCTAACTGCGTGCGGGTGTGGGTGGCGGTCATGATGGTGCGGATGCGGGCTTTGCCTTCGGGCACTGTCGGGAAGGCGATGCCGGTGCCGAAGACGCCTTCCTTGAACAGCTCGCGCGAGAAGTCCATGGTGAGGCGGCCGTCACCGATGATGATGGGCGTGATGGGCGTCTCGCTCGCGGGCGTGGTCTGTCCGCCGATGTTGAAGCCGAGCCCCCCGAGTTCTTCTTTCCAGTAGCGCGTATTCTCCCACAGCTTCTCGATGAGTTCCGGTTCCTGCTCGAGGACGTCGAAGGCGGCGATGCAGGTGGCGGCGACGCTCGGCGGCGCGGAGGTGGAGAACAGGAACGGACGGCCGCGGTGGTAGAGGAACTCGATGAGGTCGCGGGTGCCGCAGACGTAGCCGCCGACCGAGCCGATGGCCTTCGAGAGCGTGCCGACCTGGATGTCCACGCGGCCGTGCATCTTGAAGTGGTCGATGGTGCCGCGGCCGTTGCGGCCGAGGACGCCGGAGGAGTGCGCGTCGTCGACCATCATGATGGCGCCGTATTTTTCGGCGGCGTCGCACAGGCCGGGCAGCGGGCCGATGTCGCCATCCATGGAGAAGACGCCGTCGGTGATGAGCAGCTTGTGGCCGGGCTGGTCCTTGATGCTGGCGAGCTGCTCCTCGGCGTGCGCGACGTCTTTGTGGCGGAACACGAGTATCTTCGCGCGCGAGAGCCGCGCGCCGTCGATGATGGAGGCGTGGTTCAGCTCGTCGGAGATGATGAAGTCGGCTTTGCCGAGGATGGCGGAGACCGTGCCCGCGTTGGCGGTGAAGCCGGACTGGAAGACCACGCAGGCTTCCACGCTCTTGAAGCGCGCGATCTTCTCCTCCAGCTCGATGTGCAGCTTCATGGTGCCCGCGATGGTGCGGACCGCGCCCGAGCCGACGCCGTAGTCGCGCACGGCCTTCTCCGCCGCCTCGCGCAGCTTGGGATGGGTGGTGAGTCCGAGGTAATTGTTCGAGGCGAGGTTGATGACGCGTTTGCCGTCGAAGGTACACTCGGGCGCCTGCTCGTCCGAGAGCACGCGCAGCTTGAAGTAGGTGCCGCGCTGCTTGAGGTCGGTGAGCGTGGCGCCGAGATAGGAGAGCGGATCGGTGCGCGTGGGTGTGGTCGGCATGACCGGATAGTGTAATACCGCGCGCCGCGGTCCGCGATGAGGGCGGCGCTAGCGCAGCCAGAACCAGTAGGCGAGCAGCGCGGCCGCGAGCACGAGCAGCGCTGCGAGCAGTCGCTGCGCGCGGAGGGAGCCGGCGTCGATGGGCCCGGGGGTGATCGGTGCCGTGCCGGAGATCTCGGCGTCGCTCGTGCGAAAGACGGGCGCGGCGAAGCTCGGCGCGGCGGAGCCAGCAGGCGTCGGAAGGCCGGGGGCGGTGTCCGGCGCGGGCGCGTCTTTCGTGCCGCTGACCTCGATGCCCTCTCCGGTGACGGCGACGGCCATGTGGATGCCCAGGCGCTCGACGATGCGCGAGCCCATGCTGTGCTGGATCTTCTGCTGCACTTCCTGCGGCGTGGCGCCCTTGATCTCTAGCTTGGGATTGTCGGAGCGGGCGACGAACGTTCCGTCGGGCAGTTGCTCGATGCGGAACGTCATCTTGAAGGTCGCGTGGTTGGGGTCCGGCGTCATCTCTGAGGAGTACGACGCCGGGGATTCTACCGCTGAACCACAACCTCGCGCGCGGCTTTCTTGTCGAGCCTGCCCTGTTTCACGGCCATCAGCTCCGCGGCTTTGTGGGCGATGTGTTCGGCGGAGACCTCGAACTCCTTCACCAGCTCCCACGCCGAGCCGGAATCGCCGAAGCGGTCTTGCACGCCGATGGCGCCGGTGAGCACGGGAGTGCCGTAGAGGTCGTGGTCGCGCGTGACGATCTCGCTCACGCGCCACGCCAGCGCGCCCACCTGGTGCTCCTCGGCGGTGATGAGCACGCCCGTCTCCTGCGCCGCGCGCAGGATGGCCGCCTCATCGAGCGGCTTTAGCGTGTGGAGGTTGAGGACGCGCGTCTCCCAGCCGAAATCGCGCTTCAGGATCCAGGCCGCGCGCATGGCTTCCGGGACCATGGGACCGCAGGCGAGGATGCTGAGGTCTTCTTGCTCATCGCAATGACGTCCAGCGAGCGTGGTGGTGAAGGCGTCGGCAAAGCGGGGCTGCTCGCCGCGGAAGCGGATGACGTTGGCGCGTCCGAAGACGAACGGCGTTTCCGCGGTGGTGACGATGGGCGTGGCCTCGCGCGCGAAGCGGATGTACTTAGGTCCCACCTGCTCGAACAGCAGGTGCTCGGTGGCGCGCCGCGTCTCGACCGAATCGCAGGGCACGACCGCGACCATGTTGGGCAGGCCGCAGATGGCGAACAGGTCTTCGAGCGCCTGGTGAGTGGCGCCGTCCGGCCCGACGGAAACGCCGCCGTGCGCGCCCGCGATGAGCACGTTGAGGTTGGCATAGCAGACGGAGACGCGAATCTGGTCGAGGTTGCGCGCCGCGGCAAAGGTGGCGTAGGTGCCGAAGACGGGCAGCTTGCCTTCGCGCGCCAAGCCCGCCGCGACGGAGGTGGCGGATTGTTCGGCGATGCCGAGCGAGAGCCAGCGCGGCTTGCGCTCCGGATGCTTCGCATAAAACTCGCTGATGGTGATGGAGCCGGAAATATCGAGGCCGAGGCAGACGACGCGTTCGTCGTCGCCGCGGGCGGCGAGCGCTTCGCCAAAGCCCATGCGCGTGGGCTTCATCTCCACTTTCATGTTGGGCTGCGCGTTCCACCAGTAGTCCTGGCTGAACCTGGGCATCTTGGCTGCGAGGCGCGCGTCCACGCCCTGCTGGCACTCGCCGGCTTTCGCGAGCAGCGCTTCGTAGGGAATCGTCTCTTCGAGTCCGAGTTCCTTGAGACTGGCAACCAGTTCGGCGCGGGTCGGCACGCGGCCGTGCCATCCGGCAACGTTCTCCATGAAGCTCACGCCCTTGCCTTTCACCGTTTTGGCGACGATGAGCGTGGGCTTGCCGTGCGCGTGCGACTTGGCATACTCGAGCGCGTTGACGACGCGCTCCATGTCGTGACCGTCGCAACTCATCACTTCCCAGCCAAAGGCGGCGTAGCGGACATCGAGCGGCTCGACGTCCATCACGTCGCAGGTCGCGCCATCGATCTGCAACCGGTTCTCGTCGATGATGGCGATGAGGTTGTCGAGGTGGTAGTGCGCGGCCTCCATGGCCGCTTCCCAGACCTGGCCTTCCTGCTGCTCGCCGTCTCCCATGATGCAGAACACCTTGTTCTTGCGGCCGTCGAGGCGCGCGGCGAGCGCGAGGCCCACGGCGATGCTGAGTCCCTGGCCGAGCGAGCCGGTGGAAGCTTCCACGCCCGGCAGCTTGCGCCAGTGCGGATGTCCCTGGAACGGCGACGAGAGGCGGCGCAGTTGCATGACGTCGTCGCGGTCGAAGTATCCGGAGAAAGCGAGGGCGAGGTAGAGCGCGGGGGCCTTGTGTCCGGCGGACCAGACGACGCGGTCGCGGTGCGCCCACTCCGGCGCCTGGGGATCGTGGTCGGCGACGCGCAGGTAGAGGGCAGCGGCCACGTCCATGATGGAGAGCGTGCCGCCGGCGTGGCCCGAGCCCGCGGCACAGAGCGCCGTGAGGTCGTAGCCGCGCATCAGGCGAGCTTGTTCGGCCAACTCCGCCACGGAATACTCCCGCCGCACCTTGCCGGACCTGGAATCAACAATGGACATAGCGCACCCCTCGCCGCTTTCGAAAAACCAAGCTGCCGATATTGTTGGGGAGAGCGTGAAAGCGGGATGTGACGCGCGTCACCGAGGCGTGTTACGTCCGCTGGGAGCAGGGGAGTTTTGACCGTGCGGCGGCGGCAGCCTACAATCGTCTCAAGACTCGCCACTATTGTGCGGCGGGCGGGTTGGAGCTTTTGGAGGCCGGAATGAAACTTGGAGTCCCGGAACTACTTATCATCTTCGGCATCGCGCTGCTCATCTTCGGCGCGGGCAAGCTGCCACAGCTCGGCAAGGGCCTGGGCGAGGGCATCCGCAACTTCAAGTCGTCGGTAAAGGATGGCGAGAGCGGCGGGTCGTCGAGCAAGAAAGAGTGAGGTTGTCGCGCGCGGCGGCGGGACGCCGCCGCCCCTATAACAACTCTGCTGCTTGCAGCATGCGCCTGACCAGGGCCACCGGCAATCCCACCACGTTCTCGTAATCCCCTTCAATCTTGTCGACCCAGCGGGCGGCGCCGCCCTGGATGGCGTAGGCGCCGGCCTTGTCCATGGGCTCGCCGGTCGCGATATAGGCGAGAATCTCTTCGGTCTCGATCCTCCGAAACAAGACGCGCGTGGTCTCGCTGCGGACTTGCTCTTCGCCCTGCGCGAGCAGGCAGACGGCGGTGGTGACTTCGTGGGCGCGGCCGCTGAGGTGGCGGAGCATGCGCGCGGCGTCGGCGGCGTCGGCGGGTTTTTCGAGGACGGCGTCGTCGACGCCGTTCCTGAGCACGACGATGGTGTCCGCCGCGAGGACGGGTTGGCCGGGGAAGCGTTGCGCGACGACGCGGGCTTTATCGCGCGCGAGGCGCTCGGCGTAGGCGCGCGGCGTCTCGCCAGACTCGCGCGCCTCCTCCAAGTTCGAGGCTTCCACGCGGAAGGCGATGCCGGCGGCGCGCAGCAGTTCGGCGCGGCGCGGCGACGCACTGGCGAGGATGAGCGGCGAGGCGGCTCCGTTTTGCATCTCACTCCCGAATGCCTACAGTAGCATCACCCGTGATGATGACGACGATGCGCTACGGCGCCAACCCGCGCGAGGACGGCAGGGCGGAGTTCCGCGTGTGGGCGCCGAACGCGAAGCGCGTGCGGCTGCGGCTTGCGGGAAAGCCGGAAGTGGAGATGCGGCGCGAGTCCGATGGCAGCTTTTCCGTGGAAGCGGCGGCGCGTCCGGGGGACCGCTACCTCTACGTGGTCGTTGATGAGAACGGTGGCGAGAACAAGCCGGTGCCCGACCCGGTGTCGCGCTTGCTGCCGGAGGGCGTCCACGGCGCGACCGAGATCGTGGACCCGAACGCGTTCCGCTGGTCGGACGCTAGTCGCGAACCAGCGTGGCGCGGCCTCGCGCTGCGCGAGTACGTGCTCTACGAGCTGCACGTCGGCACGTTCACGCGCGAGGGGACGTTCGACGCCGTCATCCCGCGACTCGCCGAGTTGAAAGCGCTGGGCGTGACCGCGATCGAGCTGATGCCGGTGGCGGCGTTTCCCGGGACGCGCGGCTGGGGATACGACGGCGTCTCGCCTTACGCGGTGCAGGCGAGCTACGGCGGTCCCGACGGCCTGAAGCGTTTGGTGGACGCGGCGCACGCCACCGGCCTCGCGGTCATCCAGGACGTGGTCTACAACCATCTCGGTCCGGAAGGGAACTACCTGCGGATGTTCGGGCCGTACTTCACCAGCAAGTACGAGACGCCGTGGGGCGAAGCGGTGAATTACGACGGCGCGGGTTCGGACGGCGTGCGGCGCTATTTCCTCGAGAACGCGGCGTATTGGGTGCGCGAGTACCACATGGACGGGCTGCGGCTCGACGCGGTGCACACCATCCACGATCGGTCGTTGCAGCCGGTGCTCGCCGAGCTCACGGCAGACATCGACGCGCTCGAGCAGGAACTGAAGCGGACCATCCTCGTGATCGCGGAGTCGGACGCGAACGACGCGCTGCTGGTGCGTCCGCGGGCGCAGGGCGGCTACGGGCTCGATGCCGTCTGGAGCGACGACTTCCACCACGCCGTCCATGCGCTCTTCACCGGTGAGCGTCGCGGGTATTACCAGGATTTCGGGCGTCCCGAGCAGATCGCGCAGGCGCTCAACGAGGGCTTCGTCTACCAGGGCGAGCATTTCAAGTATTGGGGCAGGCCGCGCGGCACCAAGCCCGCCGGCATGTGCGGCGAGCAGCACGTGATCAACCTGCAGAACCATGACCAGGTGGGCAATCGCGCGCACGGCGAGCGGCTGACGGTGCTCATCCCGCGCGGGGCGCGCAAGGTGGCGGCGGCGCTGCTGCTGCTCGCTCCCGAGACGCCCCTGCTCTTCATGGGACAGGAATACGACGAGCAGAACCCGTTCCTGTTCTTCACCAGCTTCGGTGACCCGGCGCTGAAGCAAGCCGTGGGCGAAGGACGCCGCAAGGAGTTCGCGCAGTTCGGTTTTGCGGACACTCCGGACCCGGAAGATCCGCAGACGTTCGAGCGGTCCAAGCTTTCGTGGCAGCCGGGCACCGAGATGTGGCAGTGGCACCAGCGGCTGCTCGAACTGCGCCGCGAGTACGTGATGCCGGCCGAGCGGAAGTGCAACACGCGCGTCGAGGGTGGCGTATTGACGATGCGCGTCGGTGGATTGCTGGTGCAGGCGGGGTTGCAGCCGGGAGCGAAGGTACGCCCGTCCGACGGGAGAGTGCTGGTGGAGTCGGACGAAGACGGTTACCAAGTCAAAATCTTTGCCACGGATTCCACGGACCAGCACGGATAAGACAAGAGGAATCCGTGACATCCGTGAGATCCGTGGCTAAAGGGTTTCGAAGTAGCCCACCAGGCGCTCGTCCACGGTGAACTGGTTGCAGTGGGCGTCGCGCTGCTTGTACTCGGCGGCGAACTGTTCCTTGAAGCGGAGAAAGTCGTCGGCGGAATCCCACTGGTCGATGGTGGCGTAGTGGTCGATCTTGTCGGGATCGCGCAGCAGCGTGGTGCCGAGGTAGCCGGCGCCCTGGCGGAAGAAGCGAGCCCAATCGCCCTTGGGCCCGTAGTATTTCTCGAAGGCGTCGGCCTGATCGCGGTGCACGCGGTATTCCCAGACGATCTGCAACATTATCGGATCCCCACCAGCCCGCGGACGGAGTCGATGAGCTTCTGCGGGTCGTAGCCGATACCGTCTTTGAACACGGTGTCCACCTTCTCGATGTCGGCGATGTTCTTGTCGGGCGCGCCTTTCACCAGGATAAGGTCGGCGGCCTTGCCCGGCGCGATGGTCCCGGCCTCGTTCTCGATGCCGAGGTAGCGCGCGCCGTTCTGGGTGCAGATCTGGATGGCCTCGAGCGGGGTGAAGCCGGCCTCGACCAGCAGCTCGACCTCGCGCTGCGAGCCGAAGCCGGCGAGCGTGCCGCCGTTGCCGGTGGGGTCGGTGCCGGCGACGAGCAAGCCGCCGGCCTTGGCGAAGGCGCGTTCGAACTGCATCTCCATCTGAAAGAGTTTGCCCCACGGTGCGGCGGGGGCACCGTAGCGCTGCTGGTTGCGGGCGGGATCGTCGAGCCGCGCGCGCGAGGTGAGATAGAGGACCTTGGCGGAATCGCTCATCGCGGTGAGCACGCGCGCGGGCGTGGCGTCGCGCCCGGGGACGAAGAGCTCGAACACGGGCAGCGTGGAGGTGACCGCGACCTTCCTCTCCACCAGCTCGCGGATGGTCTGCTGGATCTCGGGGCCGTTCACGTCCATGGTGGCGAGGTGCATGGAGACTTTGGTGGGGTCGGGGCAGACGTCCGGCTTTTTGTCGGGATAGAACTCGGTGTCGACGATGAGGCCGTGCTCGAGGTCGTCGATGCCGAGCGCGGCGGCCTCGCGGAAGCCGATGGAGCAAAGGTGTCCGGTGAGCTTGAGCTTGCGCGCGTGCGCTTCGTCGATGGCGGCCTTCAGCTCGGCGCGGGTGAGCACGTTGTAGGCCTTGAACGAGGTCGCGCCCGCGTCTGCCCAGAAGGCGACGGTCTTGCGCGCATCTTCGGGACCGCCGAGTCCGTGCAGTTGCAGGATGGGCGGCGGCGAGCCTTCGAGATACGGGCCGGTGATGTGGATCTTCGGGCCGGGGGACTTGCCGGCGTCGATGGACTTCTTCAACTCGATGTCGGTGTAGGGCTCGATGGAGCCGCCGGTGCGCAGCGAGGTCACGCCGCTGGCGAGGTAGAGCCGCGGAAAGCTGAACGGCATCTCGTGGAACACGCCGCCGCCCGCGGGATAGAACATGTGCTCGTGCAGGAGGACGAGGCCGGGGAGGAGGGTCATGCCGGTGGCGTCGATGGTCTTGGTGTCGCCGGGAAGCTTGAATGTTGCGCCCGACACCGTCTGGACCTTTCCGCCGGAAAGCAGGACGGTCTGGTCCTCTTTCGCGGAGGCACCGGTACCGTCAACGACGCGCACGTGCGTGAGCGCGATGGTCGGCGCTTCCACCTTGACGTACTCCTTCACCGCGGGCGAGGCCGTTTGCGCGGCGGCGGCACTCGCGCACAACGTCGCGAGCAGCAGGATGAGCGCTAGCTTCTTCATGGGTCGGAGATTGTACAACCTGGGAAGGCCTTCGGAGGGGCGCGGCTTCAGCCGCGCCGTAAAGGGCGCCTAAACAATTTGAGTCGGCTTCAGCCGACGGCACATGTCTGCCGCCAGCTGAAGCGAGCTCGCAATGAAAGGCAGGCTGAACGGCGGCGCGGAAGCGCCGCCCCTGCCGAACGCAGATGCTAGAATCAATGATTACCCGCGCTGCGCCGCTCCCATATGGACCGCAAGTTCATCCGCAATTTCGCCATCATCGCGCACATCGACCACGGGAAATCCACGCTGGCCGACCGGCTGCTCGAGCTCACCGGCGCGCTGACGGCGCGCGAGATGCAGGCGCAGGTGCTCGACGACATGGACCTGGAGCGCGAGCGCGGCATCACCATCAAGGCGCACGCCGTCCGCATGAAGTACATCGCGAAGGACGGGCAGGAGTACCAGCTCAACCTCATCGACACGCCCGGGCACGTGGACTTCAGCTACGAGGTGTCGCGCTCGCTGGCGTCGTGCGAGGGCGCACTGCTCGTCGTCGACGCCTCGCAGGGCGTGGAGGCGCAGACGCTCGCGAATTCCTATCTCGCCATCAATCACGGGCTCGACCTCATCCCGGTCATCAACAAGATCGATCTGCCGTCGGCGGAAGTGGAGCGCGTGAAGGAGATGATCGAGACCGCCATCGGCCTGGACACCAACGACGCGCTTCTAGTCAGCGCCAAGACGGGACTCGGCGTCCCCGACGTGCTCGAGGCCATCGTGCAGCGCATCCCGCATCCCAAGGGATACGCGAAGAACCATCTGCAGGCGCTCATCTTCGATTCCTGGTTCGATCCCTATCGCGGTGTGGTGGTGCTGGTCCGCGTTTTCCAGGGCACGCTCAGCAAGGGCGACCGCATCCGCCTGTGGTCGAACGGGAAATCGTTCGAGGTGGAGAACCTGGGCGTGCTGACGCCCAAGCCGGTGGAGGTGGACACGCTCTCCGCCGGCGAGGTCGGGTTCCTGCTGGCGAACCTGAAGAACGTGGGCGACACCAAGATCGGCGACACGGTGACGCACGAGGACCGCCCGGCCATCGAGGCGCTGCCCGGCTTTGAGGAGATCAAGCCGATGGTCTTCGCCGGGCTCTACACGGTGGACGCGCACGAGCACACGCAACTGCGCGAGGCGCTGGAGAAGCTGCGGCTGAATGATTCGTCATTCTTCTTCGAGCCGGAGAGCTCGGCGGCGCTCGGCTTCGGGTTCCGCTGCGGCTTCCTCGGCCTGCTGCACATGGAGATCATTCAGGAGCGGCTGGAGCGCGAGTACAACCTCGAGCTCATCATCACGGCGCCGGGCGTGCGCTTCAAGGTCACGAAGACGGACGGCACGCTGATCGAGATCGACAATCCCTCGCGCTGGCCCAACCCGAGCGAGATCGCGAAGGTGGAAGAGCCGGTGATCGTGGCGACCATCCTCACGACGGAAGAGTACGTGGGCGGCATCCTGAAGCTGGTCGAGGACAAGCGCGGCAAGCAGAAGGGGTTCGAATACGTGGGCGCGGCGCGCGTGATGCTCACCTACGAGCTGCCGCTGGTCGAGATCGTGCTCGATTTTTACGACAAGCTGAAGTCGGTCTCGCGCGGCTACGCGTCGCTCGACTACCACCTCTCGGGATACTGGGAGTCGCCGATGGTGAAGCTCGACATCATGGTCGCCGGCGAGCCGGTGGACGCGCTCTCGCTCATCGTGCATCGCGAGTTCGCCTACGACAAAGGACGCGCGCTGGTCTCGAAGATGCGCGAACTCATCCCGCGGCAGATGTTCGAGGTGGCCATCCAGGCGGCGATCGGCGCGAAGATCATCGCGCGCGAGACGGTGAGCGCCATCCGCAAGAACGTGATCGCGAAGTGCTACGGCGGCGACATATCGCGCAAGCGGAAGCTGCTCGAGAAACAGAAGGAGGGCAAGAAGCGGATGAAGCGCATCGGACGCGTCGACATCCCGCAGGAAGCCTTCCTGGCCGTGCTGCGCGTGGGCGAAGAGTAAGCCGGGCGAAGAGCAGGCGTTTTTCGCACCGGGCCGCATGCGCCGCGAGCAGTTTTTACGCGGCTTCGCGCACTCCTGCTTGGCGCGGCTGTGCAAAAGTCGCGCGCGCCGGTTACCTCCATCCGCGCGCGCGTCGCGGGCGCCCGTAGCGCCCGACCTTAGAAACATAAGCCCAAGATTCCATGCCACTTTCGGTTTGTCGCGGAATGGATGCAATCCGTGTAACTCGCTGAAATCACTTTGTGACTACTGTCACGCGACCGCTTTGTGCACAGGGTTTTCCACGGCGCGGCGGAAAATCCTACGCGGCGGCTACGAAGGTAACCGGCGCCTTCACTGATTTCCGAGCGTGAAGTTGACGATGACCTGCGCTTCCACCTCGACCGGCGACCCGTTGAGCACGTAAGGACGGAAGCGCCACTGCGAAACCGCGTTCACGGCGGCCGCCGCGAGCAGCGGATGCCCACTCAGCAGTTGCACAGCCTCGATGCGTCCGTCTTTGCTGATGGTCGCGCGCAACACGACCTCGCCCTGGACGTGCGTCTGTCGCGCCAGCGGCGGATACACCGGATCCACGCGATGCGTGATCATCCCTGCGTCGAGGTGCGAGATGATGCGCCGCGGCTCCGGCGGAGCCGGCAGCACGGGATGAGGTGCGATGGCCGCGATGTTGTTGCCTATCCCGACGCCGCAGCAACCGGGCGGCAGCGGAGTGTTCGGCGGGACGACCTCGTCGCTGGCCGCGCGATAGCGGTCGTACGTCAGTTGCGGGTTTGCCATCGTGCGAGTGACTACGTACTCATCCGTCGGGCTAGCGATCGCGATGGTGCGGCCGCCGGACTGCCCAGGGTCCCCGACCATCTCCATGGGCGGAGTGAAAGAAACTGGCATCTGCGGGGCCGCGTGTACCGACATGCCCGGCACGGCGTCGAGATAAAGAAGCGGAAGAGCGACGAGCGCGGCGATCACCAGGGCTTCGCCGGATAGCGTTGCGAACAACGTAAGGCGGCGCCGGCGGCGCTCCGCCACGGTGGTTTCGAGCAATACATCGCCAAACAAAGCTTGCGAGGACATTCCTGCACCTCCCACATTCCTTGTCAGCGATAGACACCGCGGGGAAAAAGAAAAGCCGCCCTTGTGGGCGGCTTTATTTGTTCAGGAGGTGGAACTAGCGCGGCTTGGCCGGTGTCGGGGTGGTGGTCGCCGGCTTGGCGGCAGGCTTCGAGGCCGAAGGCGCCGCGGGCGCCGCGGCCTTCGGTTGCGCCGGCACGCCGGAATCGGTGTTGTAGGCGGTGATCACTTCGGAGGTGATGTCCACGCCCTGGCCCACCCAGAGCACGCCGCTCTGATCGGTGGAGTAATCCATGATCAGGGCGAAGCCGTTGTCACGGGCGTACTTGTCGAGCGACTTCATCAGCTTCGAGCCGATGGATTTCGCCAGCTCGTTCTGTTGCGAGTTGAGGTCGGCCTGGGTGTCTTCGACGAAGCGCTTGAGCGCGGTCTGCTTGCTCTCGATCTGGCGGATGAGGCCGGCGCGCGCGTCCTCGTTCATCTTGTCGCCCTGGGCCTGGAGCTGCTTCTTGAGGCCTTCGATCTCGTCGTTGCGCGTCTTGAGTTCGGAGTTCTTGGGGTCGAAGCGCTTCTGCAGCGCCTCGAAATCACGCTGTCCTTCGTTGGAGGCGACGATGGCGCCCTTGATGTTGATGATGCCGATCTTGCTGGGCGAGACCGACGGAGCCGGCGCGGCGGGCGAAGCCGGTGAAGCGGCGGCGCGGCTGGTTTGGGCCAGGGCGGTGACGGAAAGCGCGATGGCGAGCGAAAGCGCGAGACGTGCATACGTGCGATTCATTGGATCTTTTGGACTCCTTCAGGATGTTTCAGAATTCCTCAAAACCTATCAGGCGGCTCGGCCAGCCGCTTTTCCACATCGGCGCTGCGCGCAGGATGGGTCCCACTGAGAGATTTCGCGGGTGCGAATGCCCCCCATTATAAGGGCATCCGGAAGGGTGGTCAAACCGGCGGCGCCTTCTTCTTTCCGCCGCGGGCCTTAGTAAGAAACGGTTGCCTAGAACGTGGTCGAGACGGTGAAGCGGAAGGTGCTTTTCGGCTCGGAGAGGCGGTATCCGGGGGAGAAGGCGCGCAGCGCCTGCTGGTAGCTGAAGTCGCCGGCGCCGCCCACGGGGAACATGTCGCGGGTGATCTGGTTGGGCGTTTGCGTGAGCGTGTTCATGCGCAGCGGGTTGTAGGCGTAGTAGACGCGCAGCGGCGCGTTGATGACCGGCATGAGCACCTGCAATTCCAGGCCGGTGGACATGCGCGGCACGTAGTTCGTCCCGGAGATCACGCTGATGCTCCGCGAGAACGCGGGCAGCGGCGGCGAGACCCCGACGCACTGGAAGGTGATGTCGATGTCGGAGCAGCCGAAGCTGCCGGTGTTGAGGGCGTTGACGGAATCCGTGCTCAACCGCAACTGGCTCGGGCGCAGCGCCATGTTCATGCCAAAGTCGTTGAAGATGGCGAGCGTGACCGGGCCGGCGATGGGGATGCGGTACTCCACGTTGGAGACGATGCTGGTATCGCCGCCGGGAAACACCAGTTTCCGCGCCGGGATGGGCACGGCGATGTTGCCGCGGCGCGGATTGTTCTTGTCCACCGGGACGGTGGTGCCATCCGGATTGAGCAGCGGGAAATTCACCTTCTGCACCAGGTAGATGACGGGCGAGAGCGTGCGGACGTCGAAGCCGCGCAAGTCGTTGTCGCCGCCGAGGTAGAAGCGCTCGAACGGCGGCGCAACGATGTCTCCCCAGCCGGTGAGGAACGAGCCCTGGATGCGGACGCCGAGGATCTGCGGCGCGTTGCCGGGGTCGTGGGTGAAATGGATGCCGCGCATCGGGAACCAGCGCTTGTACTCCACGATGGGCCGGATGGTGCGCACGTTGCCGCCCAGTCCGGATATCTCGCCGCCGGCGTAGAGGCTCTGTCCGCCGGTCGGGCGGAAGGTGCTGTTGATGGTGCTGAACGAGAAACTGGGGAGCACTTTGCTGGTGACGATGCCTTTGAGCGCGTTCGGCCCGTCGACGCTGCGGAACTGGATGCTCTCGAACAGGCTGCGCGACGCGTCGGAGAAGGTGTTGACCGTCGAGTTGTCGAGCGAATAGGTGAGGCCCACGCGCTTGAACGAATGCCGCAGCGGATAGCTGGCGAACACGGTCATGCCGACCGACGACTGGTTGTAGTTCTGCAGCGTGTTGAGGAAATTCTGCGGCAGGTTGATGGGCTGGTTGGTGAACTGCGACTGCAACTGCGCCTGGTTGTAGTTGTACTGCCGGTAATAGACGGTGAAGCCGGTCTGCAGCGGGCGGTCGAACATGTACGGTTCGGTGAAACCGAACAGGATGTTCTTCTGCCGCGAGCCGACGTTGGCTTCGATGGTGAGCGTCTCACCCAGTCCGAGGAAGTTGTTGGTCTGGTAGTTCAGGCCGATGAACGAGCCGGAGAGCCCGCTCACGCCGCCGTTCAATCCGATCTGGTTCTTGCCTTTTTCCTTGAGCTTGAGCGTGAGGTCGACGGTGCCGTCGGTCTCGTTGCGGCGGATCTCGGTATCCTGCTCGGCCTTCAGCGTCTCGAAGTAATTCAACTGGTTGAGGCGCAGGATGCTCTGGTCCCACAGGCGGCTGTTGTAGACGCCGCCTTCCTCGACCGCCAGCTCGCGGCGGATGACCTTGTCGCGCGTGGTGGTGTTGCCCTGGAACTCGATGCGGCGGACGTAGAAGGGCTTGCCTTCGTCCACGTCGATCTCGAGCGAGACGAGATGTTTTTCGTCGTCGATCTTCGTGTCCGGCACGGAAGTGAAGTTGATGTAGCCGAGTTCGCCGTAGCCTTTCCGCAGGTTGTCGAGGCCCTTGCGGATGAGGTCGGTGTTGAAGATGTCGCCGTCCCGGATGGGGAACATCCCGCGCAGGGCCCGCTGGTTGGTGATGGCTCGGTTGTTCTTGAAAGTGATGGTGCCGAGGCGGTAGCGGCCGCCTTCCTCGATCGGCATGGTGATGTCGACCGCCTTGCCGTGCTTTCCCTTCCAGAAGAACGGGAAGTTGATGCCGCCGGAATCGCGCACCTGCGTCTTGGGATCGTGGACCAACGCCTTGAAGTAGCCCTTTTCCTGGTAGGCGTTGCGCACGCGCTCGGCGTCTTCGGTGAGCTTGGAAGCGTCGTAGGTCTTCGAGAACAGGCTCTCGAGGAAGATGGAGTGCGGGATGCCGATGGGCTTCAGGTTCTTCATCGCGGCGCGCAGCGTGCGGCTATGAATGTTCTTGTTGCCCTCGAACTTGATCTTCCCCACCTTCACCTTGGGGCCTTCCACGATGTTGAAGACCACTTCGACGGCGGCCGGCGGGATGGGATGGATCTCCGGCGTGACCTTGGCGAACTGGCGGCCGTGCTCGCCGAGCAGCTCCTTGAGCACGACTTCGGCCTTCTTGATCTTGGTGGGGTCGTACTGGTTCTCGACGGTGAGGCCGACTTTGCGTTCCTTGAAGCGGTCGAGCACGTCGGATTGCGAGACCGAGCTCAGTCCCTTGTACTCGATGCGGCGGATGGTCGGCCGCTCCTTCACGTAGATGTGGATGATGTAGCCCTTCGCGCTGTCCTCGCGCTCGATGCGCAGGTCCTCGAAATAGCCCGTGTTCCACAGCGAATTGAAGTCGCGCTCCATGCCGGCGGGGTCATAGACATCACCGGCGCGAGTGAAGATGCGGGCGCGTAAGGTCTCCGCCGGGATGCGGCGGTTGCCGTGGATCTGGACCTCCTGGACGATCTCCTGCTGGGCCGCGGCCAAGCCGCTGAAAACAAACACAAGGAGCGCCGCCGCCAGGCAACGCGCAGCGGCGGAGCGGATGCGCTTCGCGCGCAAACTCATTCCCGTAAAAATGGCGGAAATAGTACGAACCTCACTGGGAGATAAGGAATCACCGATTATACGGAAAGAAACTGCTTGTGCCTAGCCAGCACTCACCTGAGCTGTGACCTGCCCCCCGAAAACTGGTCCACGTAGAATGACACCTTTTCCCTCAACCATGGAGAGGAGAAGTGTATGCGCAAGAGCCGGTTCACCGAAGAGCAGATCATCGCGATCCTGAAGGAGGGCGAGGCGGGCGGCAACGTCAGCGAGCTGTGCCGGAAGCACGGGGTGAGCAAGGAGAGCTACTACCGCTGGAAAGCGAAGTTCGGCGGGCTGGAGGTGAGCGAGGCGCGGCGGCTGCGAACGCTGGAGGAGGAGAACCGGCGGCTGAAGCACCTGGTGGCGGACCTGACGCTGGACAAGCAGGCGCTCGAGGTGGTGCTCAGAAAAAAGTGGTGAGCCCGCGGATGCGACGGCAGGCAGTGGCGCTGGCATGTGAGGAAACTCAGGTGAGCCAGCGGCGCGCCTGCGGGCTGATGGGGAGTCATCGTTCGACCTGTCGCTACCACGGGCACGCGGTCGACAGCGGCGAGCTGCGCGAGCGGTTGCGCGAGCTGGCGGAGCGGTTTCGCCGGTATGGCTATCGCCGTCTGCATGACCGGTTGAGGCGCGAAGGATGGCGGGTGAACCACAAGCGCGTCTGCCGGCTGTATCGGCTGGAGGGGCTGCAGGTACGCAAGCGGCGGCGCCGGCGGCGGGCCGCTGCGCCGCGTGTGCCGCTCGCCGTGCCTACGGGTGCGAACCAGGTGTGGTCGCTGGACTTCATGCGCGACACGCTGGCGAGCGGGCGCAAGCTGCGCACGCTGAACGTGGTCGATGACTACACGCGCGAGTGCCTGGCCATCGAGGTCGATACTTCGTTGCCCGGGGTGCGCGTGGTGCGGGTGCTGGAGCGGCTTGCGGGCGAGCGCGGCAAGCCGCGGCAGATCCGCACCGACAACGGCCCCGAGTTCACCGGCCGCGTGCTGGACCAGTGGTGCTTCGCGCAAGGCGTCGAGCAGCACTTCATCCCGCCGGGGAAGCCGATGCAGAACGGCTACATCGAGAGCTTCAACGGCAAGTTCCGCGACGAGTGCTTGAACGAGAGCTGGTTCCTCTCGCTCGCCGACGCGCGGCGCACCATCGAGCAATGGCGTTCGTACTACAACGGCGAGCGCCCACACTCGGCCCTGGGCTACAAGACACCGGAGGAGTACGCGGCGGAAACCAAAAGCTTCCACGGAGAGGGAGTGGGGCCAGGGGCCTCAAACGCCGGCCCCTTGCCCCACACCCCCATCCCCGCTACAGTGCATCCGTTGCGGGGCGAACAAAACCCGGAGAAAGTGTCATTATGACTGGACCAGAAATGGGGGGCAGGTCAAGCGAGTGCGGAGAATTGTCGATACAGGATGGAACCATCGGCAACCAGCAAGAAGCCGAAGATCGCCGCAGCGAAAGCACGCTTCCATCGGTCCTGTGGTCTGCCTTTGTAGACGAGGATCCCAATGAATACGACTGCCATGGCCAAAAGAATGGCCGCTTCCTTTGCAACTGCCGAGGAACCAATCATCGTCTTATGGCTTTCCTGATCCAGTTAAGTCGATTGTCCCAACATACCAGTAGTGGGTTATTCCGAACTGAAGGGCGGTTCCGCCGTCCTTTGAAATCGGAGAAGCCGCCGTCGTGTACGTATAGGTAGCTTCCTTTCCAGGCGCCTTTTCGCCCGTGCAGACCGTTCCGCCCACTTGGAAGGGGGCGTTGGGGAAAGCCGCTCGGATTCGTGGAGTTACAGACACACAGTAAAAAGTGTCCGTGTAGTCAGTTATGTTCTCAAGGTTCCATACGTATCCGCTATACGCCGCTGAGTTACCCAATACGCCAAACAAGTCGTATGGCGAGCTCGTTCCATTGGTTAACGGGTTTCCTTTCGCAGACACATTGATACCCGAGGTGGCACCTGCGAAGCCATAGAGCCACGCCGAGTCAGATCCGTTCTTCCACACCAAGTCGACGCCCCCGATCGCAGCGGAGAATTGAAGCCCCAGAGCAAGGCCGACTAGGAACGGGTTATTCGACTTGGACAATGCTCCACTGGGTGCCCAGCCGGTTTGGAAGCCGATGACCTTGCCGTCGGGCGGTTTGCGGAAAGCGTCTCGCGGAATATTGTCCAAGAAGCCAATCCCTGATGTAATCGCAATGCCCGCCGAAATCGATGCTCCCAGCGCCGTCCCAATCAGGCCTAATTCGGTGGCGGCCGTTATTGTCTCCTCAATTTCCTTGCCGGTAGGATCGGTCGCATTCGCCGGATTGTCACCAGCGTACAAGTAACGATGGAGCGAGATCGGAGCTTGAGGATCTCCTTCGAGGATATCCATTCCCCAGAACCGGCCGTTCCGTACGTCGAGGTATCGCGCGCGGTTGTAGTAGAGCCCGAGATCCGGATCGAACTGCTCGCCCGCGTAGAGATAGAGGTTCGGAGTGGTTCCGGTCTGCTCGATCAGGTTTCCGAAGGCGTCGTAGGCGTAGGTGTCGGTGATCGCGCCGGCGGTGTTGGTGAGCTGCCGCACCGAGCCGTGGCCGTCATACGAGTAGAAGCTGGTCTGGAACGTACCCGAGATTTTCTGCGTCTCACTCAGTAGATCCAGACCCTAGGTGTAGCGGCGCTGCACCAAACCGCCAACCAGCTCGTCGACCACCTGCACATACCCAGTGGGGTTTATCTCCGACACCAGGAACTTCGTCGTCACGCCGCCGGCGGTCTTCTGCACGCGGTTGCCGTCGCCGTCGTAAACGATCGAGATGAAGCCGCGCTGCACCAGGTGGTTCTCGAAGTCATACGTGTTCCCGATGGACGCGTTGACGGTGGTGTTGCCGTTGGCGTCGTAGGCGTCGGTCGCGAGACGGTCGTTGGCGTCCTAGTTCAGCAAGCCTGACGGAACGGCCGGCAAAAAGGAACCCCGCCGGAGCGGGGTTTGCGGAAAGAGCGCTCTGGGTGCCGGCTAGCGGCGCGGTGCCGGCGTCGGCGTGGCCGGGGTCGTGCCCGGCGGCGCGGGCGTGGACACCGAGATGGCGAACAGCTTCCATTGCCCGGCGGACAACGCGAACGTCAGGTCAAAGCGGATCTGCAACGGCCGCGTGGCAAAGTATCCTGCCAACCGCAGCCGGCCCGTCTTGTCCAGCGCCGGAGCGCTCTCGATCGTCGGATTGATCAAGGCCACGGCGAACAGGTCGAGGTTGCGACGGCGCAGGTCGGTGAAAGCGACTCCAAGGTCCGCCGAGGTGTTCCGGGCCTGGAAGTCGGGCGCCGCCAGGTCGCGCAGCACGGTGTAGTTCCCGGTGCGGTTGGCGTCGTTCAGGGTCATCAGGGTCGAGCGAATGAGGTACAGGGCCTGCTCCGCCCCGATGGGCGGCGGAGTCGCCGCCTTCTGGCCTGCGCCAGGAGTCGACGTTACCGGAGCTGTGGTTGCGGGACGCTGTCCGCCCTGGAAGGCGAACGTTGTCCCGGTCAAGCTGACTGCCAACAAAAGCACGATCACCAAGTTGCGCAAGTGCAGCACCCCAGTCCGGTTCGTCACCATTCGCTTTTGGCCCTTTTCCCCTTAGTACTGGCCCCAAGTCCCATCTATCGCGTCACGACGCGACCGCGGCTAGCCTACCACGCCAGGCGCAATCCGATGCGGCCACCCGGGATGCCTTCGCGGTTGGCGATACCGAACGCTCCGTTGAACTGCACGTGCTTGTGCACTTTGACGGCGCCCGCAGCGGCGAAGCCGTTGTGGCCTTCAAAGTAGCCCCAGTTGACGGAGAAGGCGACCTTCTCGTTCTCGCCCACCCAAGGCGTGCCCGCCATGGCGAACGCGGTCGCGATGCCATCGAACGCCTGGCTCTGCACCTTGTACAGGTCCGGGAAGGTGACGAAGCCGACGATGGCAAGCGGACGTGCCGCCAGGTTGCCGTTCGCGTCTGCCGTGACCAGGTTCACCGGTCCGGTCTGCGCCGCGATGCTGGCCGCGCTGTTGATGCCCGGCATGGTGTAAGTGTTGGTGTTGGTGCCGAACACCTGCTGGTTCGCCGCCGTCGCCGTGGCGCCCGCGCCGAACGCCGCCGAGTTGGCGAAGTTCGCCGATGCGCCCTGACCGAAGGCGGTCGAGGAGGCCGAGTTGGCCGAGGAGCCGGCGCCGAACGCGGTGGAGTTCGCGCCCGTTGCCGAGGCTCCCGCGCCGTAAGCCGAAGAGCTGCTGCCGCTCGCCACCGCGCCGGAACCGAACGCGGAGGAGCTGCTGCCCGTGGCCTGCGAACCGGTACCGAAGGCGGAAGAGCTGGAGTTGTTGGCGGTCGAACCGGAACCGAACGCGGAAGAGCTGCTGCCGCTCGCCGTGGAACCGTTACCGAAGGCGGAGGAGCTGGTGCCCGACGCGGTGGAGCCGGTGCCGAAGGCCGACGAATTGGTGTTGTTCGCGAGCGAGTTCTGGCCGAAGGCGGAAGAACCCGTTCCCGTCGCCTGCGAGCCGCTGCCCACGGCCGAAGAGTTATCGCCCGTCGCGATGGCGCTGCTGCCGAAGGCAGAAGCGTTCACGCCGGTGGCGATCGAGTTGGCGCCGACCGCGGTGTTGGCCGTGCCCGCGCCGCTGGCGTCGGCGTTCTGACCGATGGCGACGTTGGCGCTGCCATCACCTGACGCGTTGCCCCCGCCGCCGGCGAAGTTGCTGCTGCCTGCGCCGGAAGCGTTGGAGAACGCGCCCGTGGCGCTGTTCGCGCTGCCGTCACCGGAAGCGTTGCTCAACGCGCCATTCGCGGTGTTCAAGCTGCCGGCGCCGCTGGCGTCCGCACTCGCGCCCGTCGCGCTGTTGGCGCTGTTGTCACCGAACGAACTGGCGCCGGCGCCGGTCGCGTTGTTCGCGCTGTTCGCGCCCGAGGCGTCGGAGTTCACGCCGGTGGCGCTGTTCACGCTGTTGTCGCCCGCGGCGAAGGAGTTCGCGCCGGTGGCGATGTTCTGGCTCCCGTCACCCGTCGCGTTCGCGCCCGTGCCGGTCGCGATGTTGTCGCTGCCGTCGCCCGAGGAGTTGGAGTTGAAGCCGGTGGCGATGTTGTTGGAGTTGCCGCTCGCGTTGGCGTTGGTGCCGGTGGCGATGTTGTTGGCGTCACCGTCGGCGTTGGCGCTGTTGCCGATGGCGATGCTGCTGCTGTTGTCGCCGTTCGCGTGCGCGCCGGTGCCGATGGCGAGCTGGTTAGCGTTGTCGCCGACCGCGGAAGCGCCGAAGCCGGAAGCCGAGTTGAAGCTGCCGTCACCGGTCGCGGTCGCGCCGTTGCCGCTGGCGAAGTTGGAGCTGCCATCGCCCGCGGCGGTCGAGTTCAGACCGTTCGCGTTGTTGCTGCTGCCGTCGCCCGAGACCGTCGCGCCGTAGCCGGCCGAGTTGTTGCTGCCGTCGCCGGAAACATTCGAGAAGGATCCGTACGCGTTGTTGGAGCTGCCGTCGCCGGAGACGTTGGAGAAGGATCCGCTCGAGCTGTTGTTGCTGCCCGCGCCCGAGACGTTCGAATTCGTGCCGCTGTTGCTGTTGGTGCTGCTGTCACCCGACACGGTCGAGTTCGCGCCGCTGTTGCTGTTGTTGCTGGTCAAGCCGCTGACGTTGGCGTTCTGGCCGCTGTTGCTGTTGGTGCTGCCATCGCCGGAAACGATCGCGCCCTGGCCGCTATTGCTGTTGACGCTGCCGGCGCCGGAAACGCTCCCGTTCTGGCCGCTATTGCTGTTGACGCTGCCGGCGCCGGACACGACCCCGCCTTGGCCGCTATTGCTGTTGACGCTGCCGTCGCCCGACACGTTCCCGCCCTGGCCGCTGTTGCTGTTGACGCTGCCGGCGCCCGACACGACGCCGCTCTGGCCGCTATTGCTGTTGACGCTGCCATCGCCGGAAACGACCCCGTTCTGGCCGCTGTTGCTGTTGGTGCTGCCGGTGCCCGACACGGTCGCACTCTGGCCGCTGTTGCTGTTGGTGCTGTTGTCGCCAGAAACGGTCGCATCGGCGCCACTGTTGCTGTTGTTGCTGGCCAGGCCGCTGACGTTGGCGTTCCGGCCGCTGTTGCTGTTGGTGCTGCCATCGCCGGAAACGCTGGCGTTCTGGCCGCTGTTGCTGTTCGTGCTGCCGGCGCCCGAGACGTTCCCGTTCGCGCCGCTGTTGCTGTTGGTGCTGTTGTCGCCCGAAACGTTCGCATTCGCGCCGCTGTTGCTGTTAGTGCTGCCGTCGCCCGATACGCTGGATCCAGAACCGCTGTTGCTGTTGGTACTGCCGGCCCCCGAAACGTTGGAGCTGGAGCCGCTGTTGCTGTTAGTGCTGTTGTCGCCCGATACGCTAGATCCAGAACCGCTGTTGCTGTTGCGGCTGCCCGTACCGGAGACGCCCGAACCCCAGCCGGTGTTGGTGTTGTTGCTGCCATCGCCAGAGACGCTCGAACCCCAGCCGGTGTTGGTGTTGTTGCTGCCATCGCCAGAGACGCTCGAACCCCAGCCGGTGTTGGTGTTGTTGCTGCCATCGCCCGAGACGTTCGAGCCCCAGCCGGCGTTGGCGTTGTTGCTGCCGGCGCCGGAAACGTTCGAGAAAGCGCCGCTGTTGGCGTTGCCGCTGCCGTCGCCGCCAACGTTCGAGAATGCGCCACTATTCGTATTGCTGCTGCCGTCGCCGGCAACGGTCGAGCTCGCGCCGCTGTTGTTGTTATTGCTGCCGTCGCCGGAGACGGTCGAGTTGTCGCCGACGGTGCTGTTGGAGCTGCCGCTGCCCGAGGCGGTCGCGCCGTTACCGGTCGCGCTGTTGGTGCTGTTGTCACCACTCACGCTGGCGCCGGTGCCCATCGCGGTGTTGGTGCTGGTGGCGCCGGTCGCGCTGGAGTTGGTCCCGAAAGCGGTGTTGGTGGAGCTGCCGCCGTTCGAGTCGACGCTCGAATTCGCGCCGATGGCCAGGTTGGTGCTGCTGTCGCCGGTCGCGCTCGCACCATCGCCGATCGCCGCGTTCAAGCTGCTGTTGCCGCTCGAGCTCGAGTTCGCGCCGAAGGCGATGTTGCGGCTGCTGTCGCCCGTGGCCGAAGAGTTCGTGCCGCTCGCGCTGTTGCTGCTGGCATTGCCCGAAGCGCTCGCGACGGTGCCGAAGGCGCTGTTGTTGCTACCCGTGCCGGTAACGTTCGCCAGGGTGCCGAAGGCGGTGTTGGCGCTGCCGTCGCCGGTCGAGCTGGAGTTACGCCCGAAGGCGTAGTTGTCGGCCACGGCACCGCTGGCAAAGGAGCTGCTCCCAAACGCGACGTTGTCGGCGTTCGTGCCGCCGTTGGCGTCTGCGCTCGCGTTATTGCCGATCGCGACGTTGCGGCTGTTGTCGCCGCTCGAGTTGGAACCGGTACCGATGGCGACGTTGTTGCTGTTGGTGCCGCCGGCGGAGTCCGCATTCGCGCCGTTGCCGATGGCGGTGTTGTTGCTGCTGTCGCCCGAGGCGGACGCGAAGGCGCCGTTTGCCAGGTTGTTGCTGCCGTCGCCGGTGACGAACGAGGACGCGCCGCTCGCGCTGTTGTTGCTGCCATCGCCCGAAGCGTTCGATCCGTTGCCGTAGGCGCTGTTGTTGCTGCCGGCGCCCGAGGCCGTCGCGTTCAGACCTAACGCCGTGTTGGCGCCGCCCGAGGCCGTGGCGGTATCGCCGATCGCGATGGAGCTGTCGCCCGAGGCGGTCGCCGCGTTGCCGACCGCGGTGGAGTTCACTCCCGACGCGGTTGAGCCCACGCCGAACGCCGAAGCGTTGGTGTTGCTGGCGGTCGCGTTGTCGCCCACCGCCGAAGAGCTGGCGCCCGAAGCGATCGTGCTGTTGCCGATAGCGGTCGAGTTCCCGCCCGAAGCCGCCGACGAGGTGCCCATGGCGACGTCGTTGGTGCCGGTCGCCGAGGATAATGTCCCGATGGCGGTGGAATCTAATCCCAACGCCGAAGCCGAAACGCCGAACGCGTTTGCGTTCGTGCCACTTGCGGACGAGATCGTGCCGATCGCCGTGGAGTTGAAGCCGGAGGCGCTGGCCACGTTTCCGATCGCGTAGGATTGTCCGCCGTTAGCGGTCGCTTGGAATCCGATCGCCGTATCAAAGGCGTTGACCGCGTCGGCTCCATTACCCACCGCTATCGAGCTTTGCCCTCCCGCGGATGCGGTGTCACCGGCCGCCAAGGAGCTCGCGCCCGAAGCTGCGGAGTTCACGCCGAACGCCGAGGAGTTGCCGCCGCTCGCCGTTGCCGTGTCGCCTACGGCCGTGTCACTCGCACCCGTGGCGCTCGCTAAAACGCCGAGAGCGGTCGAGTTCGTGCCGCTGGCGCTAGAGCCCGCGCCATACGCCGAAGCGTTGGTGTTGACGGCGTTCGAGTTATCGCCATAGGCGGAGGAGCTGGTTCCGCTGGCCGTGGCGGAGTTCCCGGAAGCCGTCGCAAAGTCGCCGCTCGCGGTCGAAACCGCGCCGGTCGCGGTGGAGAATATGCCACTCGCCGTCGAGCCCTCGCCGGTCGCGGTGGCCGCGAGGTTGCTGGCCGTCGAACCGGAGCCGCTGGCGGTGGAGAAGTTGCCGCTGGCCGTCGAGAAGTCGCCGGTCGCGGTGGAATTTAATCCGCTCGCCGTCGCGCCCACACCGAAGGCGGAGGCGTTGGTGTTGCTGGCGGTCGCGCTGTCGCCCACCGCCGAAGAGCTGGTGCCCGAGGCGAGTGAGTTGAAGCCGCTGGCGGTGGAGTTGAGCCCGCTGGCTTCGGAATTGTCGCCGGTGGCGGTGGAGCTGGCTCCGCTCGCCAACGAACTGTTGCCCAGGGCGGTGGAGTTGGTCCCGCTGGCGAACGAATTGAAGCCGTACGCCGACGACTGGGTGCCGCTCGCCGTAGATTGCTGGCCGTAGGCCGAAGAAATATTGCCGCTGGCGAGCGAAAGGACGCCGGTGGCGGTGGAAAAGTCCCCGCTCGCCGTGGCCGCGTCGCCCGTCGCCGTCGACTCGAGTCCGCTGGCAATCGCGTTGGCGCCGGTGGCCGTGGAGAAGGAGTTGGTCGCCTGAGCCCCCACCCCGAGCGCGGTCGCATTTTGCTGGTTGGCGAGCGAGCTGACGCCGACGGCAGTGGAACTCGAACCGCTCGCCGTGGCCGCGTCTCCAATCGCCGTCGAAGCGTTCCCGCTGGCTGTCGAGCTGACGCCGTAGGCAGAGGCAAAGCTGT
The DNA here is from genome assembly GCA_016185395.1 of Candidatus Korobacter versatilis. Lineage (GTDB taxonomy): Bacteria > Acidobacteriota > Terriglobia > Terriglobales > Acidobacteriaceae > JACPNR01. The sequence goes on along the minus strand of JACPNR010000011.1, from coordinate 131,843 downwards.
TGCTGGCGGTCGAACTGGCGCCGGTGGCGGTGGCATTCAACGAGTTCGCAGTGGCACCGTTGCCGAGGGCAGTCGAGCTGACGCCGCTGGCCGTCGCGCTCTGGCCGTAGGCCGACGCATTGGTGGCGTTGGCGAGCGAGTTCGCGCCGACAGAGGTCGAACCGATGCCGCTGGAGATGGCATTGAAGCCGTAGGCGGCCGCGTTGCCCTGGGTGGCCTGCGCGCCCGAGCCGACGGCCACCGCACCGGCGGCCGACGCTGCGGTCAAGTTGTTGCCGATGGCGACGGTGTTAGCCGCACTGGCTACCGTGCCCTGGCCGATGGCGGTCGCGCCGCCGCCGCTTGCGGTGGCTCCCTGCCCGATTGCGGTGGCGCTTGAGGCGTTGGCCGTCGTGCCCTGGCCGAGGGCGGTGGCATTGGCGCCCGAAGCGAGCGCGCCCGCGCCAACCGCCGTACCGTTGGCCAAGGTCGCCGACGCGGCATTACCGAAGACCGCAGTGTTGGAGCCGCTCGCCGTGCTGGAAGCACCGACGGCGGTGGACGAAGTGCCGGACGCTGTCGAGGTAGTGCCGACAGCGGTGGCACCAGTGGCGTTCGCCGTCGAGGCATTACCGATAGCCATTGTGCCGGCGAATGCGCCCGCGGTTGCGTTCGTTCCGCACGCGGTGCTCGTCGCGGTGCCGGCGGTCGCGCCATCGGCGGTGCCGGTGTTGAAGTTGGTGCAGAGGAACTGCGCTTGCGCCGAGGGCGCGGCCATGAGCAGAAGACCCACGATTGCGATTAGCGTGAACGTGCGAAGTGAGCAATTGGAGATCTTCAGGTTCGCCTGCTTCATATCTATACCCTCGTGCCGCTTTGCGGCTCGGAACATTGACGCGCTGCGCTACGCAGCGGCATCTTCAGAATTGTTTGCGAAAAAGGAAACAAACGTTTCTTGCGGGGCCGAAGAACGGGGCCGATAGCAGGGCCGAGGGCGCGAGAGAGCTGAGGGTCTTCTCGCAAACCCTGAAAGCGTTCGTGCGCGACAAACAGCGTCGGTGAAAGTCCCGAAAGAATATACGTTCGCGACCGAGAGTCAAGTTTTTTTTGCCCTCGCGGACAATGGCAAGAGGGTAATCGGAACAGGGCGAGGGGTGGCCTTCCGTTCATCCCCGCCAAAAGCGCGCCTTTCCCCAGTTTCGCGGGCCTATCGGCGCCTCTCATACAACGTAGGGGACGCGCCGGGCGCGGCCGTCTACTGGACTTCCACGCTGAACAGATCGCCGGCGTTCGCGCCCGTGGCGCGGTAGTTGATGGCCACCTTCATGTTCTTCCACGCGCAGGAGAAACTGTCGGCGCCCAGCAACACGATGTGCGTCCGATCGGCGGTGTGGAAGGTCCACTTCTTCCCCGCCGCGGAAACCGTGATGGTCGCCGCCGCGTCATTCGCGCATTCGATCCCGACAATCGTTCCCTTGAGGAACTCGATGGGACGCTTGTCGATCAACGGCATCGGCGTGGGCCCGGGCTGCGGTTCACTTTCAACCGCGGGACGGACTCGCGCCAACGCCGGCGCCTGGTTCTCCGCGCTGTCTTCTCCCGTGACCTCCACCTGGTCGCCGCGCATGCTCACGCGCACCGCCTTCGAATTCTTCGCGTGCTGGATGAGTTCGAGCGCGCTCTCCGCCTGGCCGGCGACCGCGCCATTCTCGCTGCTCTTCAGCCGCGTGAACACGGCGGCCGCGTCATCCCATTTCCGTTGCGCGATGTACATCTGTCCGAGGAAGGCGGCGTACTGCTCGTTGCGCGGGCTGAGCTGCACCGCTTTCTGGATGGCGCGCGTCGCATCGTCAAACTGCTCCAGTCCCGCATCGGCGTACGCCAGCAGGTTGTAGGCGTCGGCAAAACTGGGGTCGAGCGCGATCGCCCGCGCGGCTTTCTGCTGCATGTCGGCCAGGCCTTCGGCCGTTCGCGTGCCGCGCAGGTGGGTGAGCATGGCGGAGTAATAAAGGACGCGCGCATCCTTGGTGTCCTTCGCCGCCTCGCGGAAATGCGCGCCCGCCTTGTCCAGCTCGCCGCGCCGCAGGTAGGCGTATCCCAGTCCGCTGTGCGCGCTCAGGTTCGCCGGGCTCGCCTGCAAGATGGCCTCGAGTTCGGTGATGGCCTGCGCCTGGTAGTCCATCTCGTGGAGATGAAGGTCGGCGAGCACCACTTGCGCGTCGATGGGGTCGAGTTGCCGCACGGTGAACTCCGCCGGCAGGATGTCGCGGTTGAGCGTGTAGGTCGTGACCGTGATGCCGCGCATGTAACTCTCGAGCTGTTTCTGTAGCTGCGCCGGCGTGAGCGCGAAGGCGCGCTGCAAGGCGTCCACCGGCTTCACGTGCTCGCTGCCTACGAGGTAGGCGTAGTCACTCATCTCCTTCAGCTTCTTGCGGTCGAAGAGGTAGTGCACCAGCAGCCACGACTGCAGATAGAAGATGGTGCGATGGTCGCCCGATTCGTTGTACGCCTTCGAGCCGTGCTCCACCGCGATCAACTGCTCGATGGGCATGAGCCGGAACTGCTGGAAGACGTAGCCCGCCGATTCCGGCGCCTTCCCGAGCTGGATCGTCTTGTGGTCCACGGTGATGGTCTCGTAGTACTGCGCGAAGCCTTCGTCGAACCACAGCGGCATGGCGGGATAGTTCCCGTTCAGCAGCATGTGCGCGTACTCGTGGAAGATCGCCTCGAGCGCGTTGTACGAGGTGACGTCGAGCGCGATGTAGTTGCGGTCCGTTCCCGGCTGGAAGTAGCCGGCGAGCTCGACCGGCTTGCCGTTGAAGATGGGCGAGTACTTACGGATCTCCTTCGTCGAGCGGAAGGCGACCACCACGACCGGCACGGGAATGTTCACGTGGTCGCGGTTCACCACCACGCCGAACGCTTCGCGCATCTGCTCCAGGCGCATGGCGATCTCGCGGCCCTTCTTCTCGCCCGCGTCGGTCAGGACAGTGAAGTGGGGCGAGCGGACCTCGTACCAGATATCGGCGGCCGCGGCCGGGGCGGAGAACAACAGTGGCAGGATGGCGGCGAACAGGAGGTGCGTCGTCCGTCTCACGGCTACTCCTTCTTAGTCCCAGCGGCACGCATTCTATCCCTTCGCCGCCCGAGGACTAGCGCGGTATTTACACGTCTGTGGGCGTCGCCGGTTCCCGCCAGCGATGTCCGCAGTCCTCGCATTTCCAGTCCCTATTCTCGAAGGGCAGCGGGATCGTGGTCGCCCAGAGGAGGGCAGCCCTAGCTCCCGTATCCTGCCCCGGCGAATCCACCTCGCGCGAGTGGCAGTTCGGGCACTCCGGCTGCGTGAAGGCGCCGCCGGTATCCGGCTCAAAGTTGTCGGGCGGCTGAGTCAGGATCTCGCGCGCGGCCTCCAGGTCCTCGGGCGCTACCTGCAGCACGATGCCGCCGACGAGGTTCGAGTAGAACCAATCCATCCTCACCATGTTCTCGTTGAAGAGGACGCTCTCGATGCCCGCGGATTCGAGCGATCCCTTGGCCAACAGCGCCGCCGGAAGATCGCGGAACCTTGCCGCCTTGGCCAGCGGACGCTCTTCGACCTTGTCGTATCCGGTCGCGACCTCGGGAGTCGCCAACTGGCGGCGCGCCAGCTCGGCCGCGAGCGCAGCTTGCGCCTCATCCGTCAGTTCATCGCGGTCGGCGGCGAGTTCCAGCAGTTGCTCATCGGGCATGGCGGCGTACTCCGCGTGCAGGCGCTCGCGTTCCGCGTGCTCATCCATACGCCGCAGCATAGTACGCGGAGACCTGCTGGCAAAGCGGCAGGCGTAAAATGCTCCCGTGCACTTCCGCTCGCTCATCCGCGAGGCGTTCGCCGGACTCAAGCGCGACGCCCTGCGCAGCCTGCTCACCATGCTCGGCATCGCCGTGGGCGTGGGCGCGTTCATCTGCGTGGTCGCCATCGGCAACGCCGGCTCGGCGCGCGTCGAAGACCAGTTGCAAAGCCTGGGCGACAACTTCATCTGGATCGAAGCCGGCAGCCGCGGGGTGAACGGCGTGCGCTCGGGCGCGCGCGGCACGCGCTCGCTCATCGAAGCCGACGCCGGCGCCATCCTCCGCCAGGTCGCGCACATCCGCATGATGTCGCCCAACGTCGACGGGCACATCCAGGTCATCTACGGCAACACCAACTGGGGCACGCAGTACCGCGGCGTCACGCCGGCTTTCCTCGAGATCCGCCGCTGGAACATGCTCGCCGGCAACTTCTTCACCGACGAAGACGTGCGCACCGCCGCCTCCGTGTGCGTGCTGGGCGCGACCGTGGCCGGCAGCCTGTTCGGCGAGGAAGACCCCATCGACAAGACGGTGCGCATCAAGGACCTGCCCTGCCGCGTCATCGGCGTGCTCGCGCCCAAAGGCGTCTCCGCCACCGGCCAGGACCAGGACGACTTCGTCGTGATGCCCATCACGACCGTGACCAAGCGCATCACCGGCACCTTCTGGCTCGACGACATCTTCGTCTCCGCCGATTCGCGCGACGTGATGCCGGCCGTGACGCAGGACATCATCGGCCTGCTGCGCGAACGCCATCACCTGCACGCCGGCGAGCCGGATGACTTCAACATCCGCAGTCCGGAGGAACTCATCAAGGCGCAGCTCGCCGCCAGCGAAGCGATGAAGCTGTTCCTCGCCGCCGTGGCGTCCCTGTCGCTCGTCGTCGGCGGCGTGGGCATCATGAACATCATGCTGGTCTCGGTGACGCAGCGCACGCGCGAGATCGGCATCCGGCTCGCCGTCGGCGCGACCGAGAGCGACGTACAGCTTCAGTTCCTCGGCGAGGCGGTCATCCTCGGCCTCATCGGCGGCGCCTTCGGCATCGTCTTCGGCTTCTTTTCCTCCGACGTGGTGCAGAGCCTCTTCCACTTCCCCACCAAGCTGACCGCGGGCATCTTCGTGGCGGGGGCGCTGTTCTCCATCGGCATCGGCATCGTCTTCGGCTACTATCCTGCGCGCCGCGCCTCGCAGCTCGACCCCATCCAGGGGTTGCGTTACGAATAAGACGCCCTGCGTTACGAATAGCCCCGCCGACACCGCGGAGCATCCCGTCATCCTCTATGACGGCGCATGCGGGATGTGCAATCGCCTCGTCCGCATCATTCTGCCGCGCGATCCGGCGGGCATCTTCGGCTTCGCTACGCTGCAAGGTGAGTTCGCCCGCGCCACGCTCGCCCGCCACCACGCGGACCGCGGGCCGATGGAGACCGTCTACGTGGTGCTCGCGCCCGGCACGCCCGCCGAGCGCCTGCTCAGTCACTCCGACGCCGGGCTCTACATCGCCGCGCATCTCCGCGGGCCGCTGCGCCTGGCGCGTGTCTTCCGCTTCCTGCCGCGCTTCCTCCGCGATTGGCTCTACGGACTCATCGCGCGCTGGCGCTATCTCTGGTTCGGGAAATACGACGCGTGTCCCCTGCCCGAACCGCGATGGAAGGATAGGTTCCTAGACTGAAGACTGAAGACTGAAGTCTGAAGTCTGCTCTACGCCTGCAGGAACTTCGCCACCTGCTGCGCCTGGTTCCGCAGCCGGTCGGCGGTAGCGTCAAGCACGCGGACTTTTTCCGCCAACCCGCGCCGCTCGCATCCCGCGGCCATCTCCTTCGCCGCCTGGATGGTGCGGTTGGTCTTCTCCAGGAAGTACTTCAGCGAATCGGCGTGCTGCTTCCACAGATACGCGGAGTTCTTCTTCCGCTGGTAGTCCTCGAGTTCGATCATGATGGCAGCCATGGTCGCGGCCATCTGCCGGACCATCGCGGCATAATCGGCGCGGAAGCTCTTTTCTCCCAGATAGGCGTTGCGGAAAGCGTCCACTTCCGCCGGAGTGAGCAGCACGCTGCAGTTGCGCAGCGGCACAACGTTGGCGAAGCTCTTGTCCGCCACCAGGATGAAATTGCGGATCATGTCGCTGGTGGCGTCGATCTTGTGGTCTTCCGCCTTGTGGCTGGGCGCGAGTTCCGTCGCCGGCGCCACCCCGGGCGGCGTGGTGACGCGCGGCTGCGCCGCCGCCTCACCCGCGTAGGAGGAGATCGGCACCACGTTGCGCGGCTCCACGTTCGCTCCCATCGCCGCCGCCACGGCGGGAGCGTTCATCGGCAGCGGCGCGGTGTAGCGCCCCTTGCGCCGGATGTCCACCACGCGCTTGAACTCGGCGAGCTTGCGCAGGTGGTCGCGCGCCTTGCCGTATTCCTCGTGGTGTATCTCTTCATCGTGCACGTCGGCGAGCTGCTGCACCGTGACCTCGTCGTTCAACCGCGTTTGCATCGACCCGCCGGATTGCTGCACCGTCTGCGCGAAGCTCTTGATCTCGCTCGCCGCCTGCGCGAACAACTGGTCGAACTTGCGCCCAAAGAATGCGTTGTAAAGCGCCACGTTCGCGAGCACGTGCGGATGGTAGAACGAGGTCGCGAACGAGTGCTTGATCTCGCGCACGCGCCCGATGATGCCCGAATCCATCAGCTTGTCGAAGTGCAGGAACTCGTCCACTTCCAAACGCAGGTGGTCGAACTCGCGCGCCAGTTGCATGTGCTCCTGCGGCAGCTCGGGTGGCTCCACCTCGCCCAGCATCACGTAGATCTCGCCCTCGTAGGCGAGCGTCTCGTCGAGGGCGATCTCGAGCGCCTCCGCCGGCGCCTCGCTCTTGCCTTTCGACTTGCGCCAGTTGCGATAGAGGAAGGTATTGATGAAGTCGCATTTGTCGCGGTCCACGTCGTTGTGCGAGATCTTCAGCACGTAGTAGCGCAGCAGCGATTCCGCCGTGGTTGCGTCGGGCGTGTCTTTGAGCGCGTCGCGGAACATCGGCGGCGAGATGGCCAGGTCAAGGATGTTCAGCCACCGCCGCAGGATGGAGACCGACTGCTCCACCGGCGTGCCCTCGCGCTCCGCCGGCGTGGTGCCGCGCGGCACCGGCACCGCCTCGCCCGTCACGTGCTCGAGCAATGAGAGATAGAACCCGTGCACCGCGGCAAGGTCCAGCAACTGGTGGATGGGAGTCTGCGGCAAAGCCGTCTCCTGTGGCCCGGGTCTTCGAAGTCCTGGGAGCCCTGAGGGTCTTCGCGCGGTGCTTCGCCAGCGGAATGAGGGTCGCGCGGTGGCGGCAGTGTAGCCGAGGGGCCGCGCGATTGACCAGCGAAAATGCTCTCTATCGTGCCGCGACCTACTTCTTGCCGGCGGTGATGAACTGCACGCCGATCTCCGCGCCCTTGCGGTAGCGGACTTCCACGTCCACCGTGTTCGAGACCTTGTTGTCGGGCTCGACCACGGTGACGGTCAGCTTCCGCCCCGGCGCGAGCGCTTCGGCGATGGCCGCCGAATCCGCGTGGATGGTCATGCCGCCGCCGCCCGCCGTTGAGACGTGGCCGAGCATGGCGCCTTTTTCGTCCGTCGCGACGGCGTGCTCGGAGATAGGAAAGCGCTCGAAGGCGCGGCGGTTCTCTTTATTCTGCGCAGCGGCCACTACCTGCCTCCCAGGACTAACTTAGCGATCGTCTGCAACTGCATATTCGACGTGCCCTCGTAGATCTTCCCGATCTTCGAATCGCGCCAGTACTTCTCCACCGGATAGTCCCTGGTGAAGCCGTAGCCGCCGTATATCTCGATGGCCAGCGACGTCACGCGCTCGGCCACCTGCGAGGCGAACAACTTCACCATGGCGGCTTCTTTCACGAAGTCCATGCCGGCGTCTTTCATGCGCGCCGCGTTGTACACCAGCATGCGCGCCGCCTCGATGTCCGTTGCCATCTGCGCGAGCTGGAACTGCACGCCCTGGAAATCCGAGATCGCCTTGCCGAACTGCTTGCGCTCCTGCGCGTACTTCACCGCGTACTCGAACGCGCCACGCGCCACGCCCAGCATCTGGGCCCCGATGCCGATGCGCCCCTCGTTCAGCGTCTCGATGGCGATCTTGTATCCCTTCCCTTTTTCGCCCAGCAGGTTCTCTTTGGGAACCTTGCAGTCCTCGAGGATGAGTTCACACGTGGAAGACGCGCGGATGCCAAGCTTGTCTTCCTTCTTCCCCACGGTGAATCCGGGGAAACCTTTCTCCACGATGAACGCAGTGATGCCCTTGTACCCGGCCGCCGGGTCCACCGTCGCCAGCATGATGAACACCCCGGCTTCCTTGCCGTTCGTGATCCAGAGCTTGCGTCCGTTGAGGACCCAGTCGTTGCCCTTCAGCTCGGCCTTGGTCTGCATGGCGAAGGCGTCGGAGCCGGAGCTCGCCTCGCTGAGCGCGTACGCCCCCACGGTGTCAGCAGCTTGCTTGGGAAGGTAGCGCTTCTTCTGCTCGTCGGTCGTCCACTTCATCAGCGCGTTGTTGACCAGCGTGTTCTGCACGTCGACGATCACGCCGGCAGACGCATCCACGCGCGAGAGCTCTTCCACAGCTAAGATGGCCTCGAAGAACGTGCCACCGCCGCCGCCGTACTGCTCCGGGATCTCGATGCCCATCAGCCCGAGTTGGAAGAAATCGTCGATCAGCGACTTCTCGAACACGCCCTTCTCGTCCATCTCGCGTACGTGCGGGCGGACCTTCTCGTCGGCGAACTGCCGGATGTTGTCGCGGAACAACTGCTCGTCTTCGGTGAGCGCGACCAGCGGCGGGTTGGTGTGCTTCGGGGCTACAGCCTGCGACATACAGATTCCTTGCAGCAAGAATGCGTAACCCGTGATTCTACTGCGGCGGGTGGATAAAAAGAAAACGCGGGCGTTGCCCGCATTCAAGGCTTGGGCTGGTCTTCTTCGACGGTCCCGAATCCCCGGGAACCGTTTTTCTCGTGTGCTCTGACAATGATGCCTGCAAAGACCTCTCGGTATTCCGGGTACCGTTGCTGCAAAAAAGTGATGAGGTCTTTGCTGGCCGCATCGATCTCTTTGTCAGAAGGCCAGGTGTCGGCTACGCGCTCGACAACGAGGAATAGTTTTCCCCCAATCGCCATTGGTTGAACCGATGAAACTTCGAAGGAGTGCTTCGCGCTCTTCCAAACGAAAGGCGGTTGGCCTTCGATCTCGGCGGGCACCTTGAGTCCGCTCAGCTCCTTGCGAAGTTCAGTCGCGTTACCGTATTCAAGCAGAGGGCTCACCCTGGTTTGCAGTGCTGCCGAATAGAGAAGCGCGGAATTCAAACTGTGTCCTCGTTGCCGTTCGGTCTGCGCCATCGCACGAAGTGCGGAGGAATCCTTATCCGCGAGGGATGTCGGAAAGCCGATGAAGCCCCGGATTTTCCAAGCCAGCTCTTCCTCAACAAGCCACACCGGGAAAGCGACGCGATTGTTCACGCCATCAGCCACAAACAAGACGTAGGCTTGTTGTGCACGAGGCTCGGTTGCAACAATGACGGACTGGTCGGGGTCGGCACTAGAACACGCGGCCGCGACCCGCTCTTGGGTGATTTCGCGGACCAGAAATGAATGTGCGACTCGTAGGTTTCGTGGTTCAGTGCTGTGTGAGAGGCCAGTCGCGAGCGCAGTGAACGCTTCGAGCCCCACTTCACGCTGCGACTGCGCTGTGAGGAACTGGTACGCCGTTGCTGGTTTTTCGCCGAGCGCGGTTCCCAAGAATGCGAGGGCCTCACGCTCGATCGCAGCTTTGGTGTTCTTGGGGATTGCGCCGTCAACAAAACAGGTGGGCTTCGGTTGCTGTGAGAATCCAATCGCCGTCAGGAAGAGCAAGACTCCGAGAAGGCGAGCCCGTTTCACCCTACCGCACGCGCTTGACCAGCCGCAGCGTGTCGTCGTCCAGTATCCGCCGTATCTGGTTCTTGGCGTGGACGGCCCACGGCCCCGAGCGGTCGAGCTTCACATAAGCCCGCCAGTGCGGCAGGGCCTTGCGCGGCTGCCGCATCTTTTCGTAGGCGAGCGCGAGGTTGTAGTGCGCGTCGGCGTAGGTGGGCGCGAGGCCGATGGCGGTCTTGTAGGCGCGGACCGCATCCGGCAGCCGCCCCGTCTCATCGAGCACATTACCGAGATCGAAATATGCCAGCGCGTACCGCGGATCCACGTCTACGGCCTTGCGATAGAACGCCTCCGCCTGCACGTAGTCCTGGCGGTTGTAGAAGAGCGTGCCCAGGTTGATGTGCGCGGCGGCGTGGTGCGGCTCCAGTTCGATCGCTTTCTGGTAGGCCTCGATGGCCTCGAGCTGCGTCGCCGGATCTTCTTCCAGTCCGATGCCCTTGGCGAACCACTCCGCCGCGTTCTCCAGCGTGCGGAAGTGGCGCACCTTCGCCGAGATGACCTGGTTGTTCTTGCTGGCGAAATCCATCACGAACTGGCCCGACATCGGCTCCACGGATTTTCCGCGGTGCCGGAACGCCACCCGCGTCCCGGTCGAGAACGTCCCCGCCTCGAGCAGCGGATTCACCATGCCCGAGACCTGGCGCTGCATCGCTTCGAGCGACTGGCGGATCACCGCCGAGCGCACTTTATTCGCGCGCAGGTCGCGCAGCTTCTTCAGTTGCAGGAGTTCGAAAAAGGAATACGTCTCGGAAGGTTCCACCAGCCCGGCCTTTTCCCATCCCAACAACTGCCGGGTGGTGATCCGAAGGATGCGCAGGGCGTCCGCTCGTGGATATCGGTTCACTGTGCCTTCGTGTTCCAGGATGTTGTCCAACTTGCGACCCATTATGAGTTTCCGTTCTGTGGAAGTGCAAGTGGAAAAAGGGGTTTGCACTCCCGGCCGATATTGCCCGCCTAGTTAAGCTGCGACCACCGCCGGATTACCAAGCGGTTATCGGGATGCGACTGCCCTCTTCCGTCCCGTGCCTTTACGCGTTCCGCATCCAACCAGTAGAATGAATTTCGGCAGTTCTCTTCTGCAGCGCTCCCGTCTCGCCCGAGCGAAGAAGCCGACGTAGCTCAGTTGGTAGAGCAGTCGATTCGTAATCGACAGGTCATCGGTTCAAGTCCGATCGTCGGCTCCATTTTCCTCCCCGTAGAAAACCTTTTCGCCACGGATCTGCACGGATGAACCCGCATCCGAAAGATTCAAGAACAGGTTTATCCGTGGGGTCCGTGTTCAGGCGTGGCCAAAAGGTCTTACTGTGCCGTACACCGGGGACGTAGTATCCTCCGCGGATCCCGAACCACGCCAAAGGGGAATGCCTGTGAACTACGCCAGTATCGCTCTCGCGGCTCTCGGCGCCACCGTCGCCTACTTCGCCTGCGGCTTCATCCTGTTTGCCGCCTTGCCTGCCATGAAGTCCGAGTTCATGAAGTACCCCAACGTCTTCCGCGCGCAGGACAGCATGATGAAAGTCATGCCCTTCGGCATGGTCGGGATCCTGCTCAGCATCGTGGTCGTCGCCGTTCTCTACGCCAGGATCTATCCTGCCGGCGGTGGCATCGCCTCCGGTCTATGCCTCGGCGTGCTCATCGGCATCTTCTCGCTCTGCACCTTCGTCATTCACAACTACGTCCATCTGAACATCGGCCTCAAACTGACTGTCTACCAGGGCATCGCCTACTTCATCCAGTGGGTCGCCGTCGGCGCGGCCATCGGCCTCATCTACAAGCCATCGTGACCAGCAGTCTCGATCGTCCCCGCTCCGATTTTCATCGTCACGGCATCGCGTAATTGCGCTAGACTGCGGGAAATCCAACAATCCTGTTTCGGAGCCTACCGGTGATCGCTGCGCGCCCGTTCCACCTCATTCGCATTGCTGCTGCCGCCGCATTCTTTCTCCTCGCCCAGCGCATTCCCTTCGCGTTCCAGGCGCAAGTCCCGCTGCCCAAAGAAGCAAACTCTGCGGTGCAGCTCATGCTCGGATGGGAGAAGCAGAGCGCCGCGGGCGCCAAGGTCGAAGCGCGCGAGCTGCGCCGCACACCCGGCGAGGAGGGCACGGGCGTGGCCTATCGCTTCGTCGTAACTGGAGTACCCGCCGACCAGCTCTACACGCTGATGGTGTGGGAGCCGGGAACGGATACCGGCGAGGTTCCTATCGGTTACAGCTTGCGGCTCACGCCCAATGGCCTGATTTGCGGCATGGAAGGTAACTGCACCCCGACGTGCGTGGCCGGAATGAACTGCGGGATCCTGAATGAGCCGCTCGATCCGGTCATCGTGGCGGCCAAGGGTGAGCGCAGGTTCCTGTCGCTGGTATCGAACGATGGCAAGTCGCGGGTCTCCTTTTTCGTCACGCCTTTTCCTATCACAGCTGCCGCTCAAGGGTGCAACCTGAATGTGATCCGCGCCGCTAGAAGCTCACTCGCGGTGATCCAAGGGGATGGCTTCGCGCCCGCCGAGGACCTGGACATCAGCAACAGCTCTTACGGCGAGCCACACAGCAGCGTGGTTCGCACCGACAGCCAAGGTCACTTCGACTTTGCGGTGTTGCCGTTCGTCGCCGGCAAGAGGAATGGCGTGACCCGGCTCACGGCCAAAGGCAAGCGGTGCGCTCCTTCGGTGCAGTTTGAGTGGGGCGTGGACGCGATGAAGCTCCAGTGAACGCCCTCCCCTCCGCGGGGAAACCGGCTCAATGCCGGAAGTAAGCGCGCGCGTCGCTGCGCCACAGGCAGCTCATCGCGCCCAGCAAGCAGATCCAACTCACCGTGCCCACGAGCTCTTCCAGCGGATGCGCAGAGACGAACTGCTGCGCCAGGGTCCCCCGCAACAGCGCGAGGCCGAGCAGGACACCGCCGAGCGCGACCAGCAGCGTCGTCCAACTCAGGGCGACGAACCATGCGCAGCGATGACCGCGGAGCAACGCGCCGATAATCGCCAGCGCAATCAGTGCCGCAACGGTCTGCTTGAGCGCCGACCCCGGCGGGTGGATCGCGTTCCACGCCCGCGCCGCACCCGACCAGCGCACCGCGACGGAGATCCAGAACGCCTCGAGCAGCAATGAGGCGGCGTACGCCGAAAGCAACCACGCGGCGATGCGGACCGAGCGCGGCACCATCCACCTCGTCTCACAAGAAACGAAAACGCCGCCCGGCAGTGGGCGGCGCTTTCTTAAGGGAGAATAGTTCCAACGGAGCTTGCACACCGCTAAAACTTTCTGGCGAAATCTTATGGGCGAGGCGAGAGAGGTGTCAAGAATTTTTTCCGAAATAAATACTAATGTTTTCAATAAGATACGAAAACTAGGTTCATCGCCCTATTTTGACACTTTTTGTCACATTACAGCAGGTACTCTGGCCCGAGCCCCCGAGGAATCAGCTACTTAGCCTCTCCCGGCGGTAAGGGGGACGATAACGGCGGACCGGCACCCTCGGTCGCGCTCGTCCGTGCCCGCAGGTCGAGCGAGATCATCTCGCCGCCGTCGCGGACGTACTGCGGGTAGTACTTGCGCAACGCGATCCGCCCCGCCGCGTACAGGATGCCGAGCGCGAACATCGCGGCCAGCAGATACCCGGTCAGCTTGATGGCCGCCCATATCAGATTGATGGGATTGTCGCGCGGCGTGAGCTTCGTCTTCTCGTTCCAGGTGACGTCGGCGTCGTACGTTACCGACGCGAGCAGCGACTTCGCCTCGCCCATCGGCGCGGCGCCGGTGACGAGCGCCACGATCGGGCCGGTGCGCTTCGACGCGTACGTGTCGCGTTCGCTATGCGCATCCGGATTGGCGTTCATTGCGGCGTCGATCTCGCGCAGCCGCACCGCCGCGATCTGCGGCGTCGGATAGTAGAGGAGCATGAGCGTGGCCTCGCCCGCCGAGGTGGTGTAGTGCGCCAGCGCGATCTCCGGCGACTTCGAGAAATCTACCAGCTCGCCCGCGATGGGCGCGCCCACCGCGTTCAACCCCGCGGGGCCGAGCACGTACTTCACCGAGTTCTTCACGTACGACGGCTTGGGAAAATACGTCGGCAGCGTGGGCGGCACCTGCGCCTCGCCCGCCGGCTGCGGCAGCGCATCCGCCAGCTCGCGCAGTTCCGCAGCGGACATCCCGGTGATGCGGTCGAACACCGCCTGCACCAGCACGTTGCCCTTATAGAACAGGACTGTCTCGTTTCCCGACGATGCCTGGTCGCCGATCTGCTGCGTGATCATCTGTGGCTGCTTGTAAAACGTGAACGCCCCGTAGGCGCCGCTCTTGTCCTCGAAGCGCGCGGCACGCAGCTTGAGCGTGCGTCCCGGCTTGGCGTACGTGGCGGACTCGAAGTCGGTGAAGCCGTATTCCTTCATCACCGCGGCATTGGCTGGGTCCGCGACGCCGGGGTCCGTGGTCGCCTGGGGCGCGGTCTTCCGCCACTCCGCAAACTCCTGCGGCAGCAACGCGGCAGGCTTCTCCCTCGGCTTGGCAGCCGGCTTGTCCGCGGCAAAACAAGACGCAACGAGCAGGAGCGTAAGCAGGAAGCGGGCTCTCATCACTGTTTCCATTAGACAACAGATGTGCGGGTTTGGTCGCGCCAGCGGGAGAAACCCGCGGAAGAAACGCGCTACTGGCCGTCGAGCTTGGCAACGGGCAGCTTGGTGCCGGAGAGCTTGGCGGCGACCTTCACGCCCGACAGCCCGCTCACGTACTTCGCCATGCCGCGGTAGAGGCTCTCCGCGATCTTCTGCCGGTATTCCGGCGTCTGCAGCTTCTTCTCGTCCTGCGGATTGGAGACGAACGATATCTCCGCCAGGATCGACGGCATGTTCGCCCCAATGAGCACGATGAACGGCGCCTTCTTCACGCCACGGTCCCGCAGCCCCTTGTTCTTCGCCGCGAGGCCGGAGTAGAGCGACTTCTGCACGTCGCCGGCGAATTCCTTGCTCTCGTCGATCTTGTCCTTCAGCGCGATCTTCTTCACCAGGTCCTGCAGCTCGTGGATGGATTTCTCCGAGACCGCGTTCTCGCGCGACGCCACCTCCAGCGCGTCGGCCGACGAAGTGAAGTTCAGGTAATACGTCTCGATGCCGCGCGCGCTCTCGTCGTCACTCGAGTTCGCGTGGATGGAGATGAACAGGTCCGCCTCTTCTTTGTTCGCGATGGCCGTCCGCGTCTCCAGCGGGATGAACGTGTCGTCATCGCGCGTATACACGACCTCCGCGCCCATGCGCTGGTCGATGAGTTTGCCGAGTCGCAGCGCGACGTCGAGCACGAGGTCCTTTTCCTGCAAACCGTGCGGACCGATGGTGCCGGTGTCGTGCCCGCCGTGGCCCGCGTCCACCACGATGCGTCCGATCTTCAATCCCAGCGCGCGGATGAGCGAACGCTCGCCGCTCGACGTCGGCTTCGCTTTTGTGCCCTTGCCTTCCGGCTCGGCCTCCAGCTTCGCGACGCTGCCTTTGGAGTTCTTTGCCGAATCCTTCGCACTCTCCTTCGTCTCCCGCGGCGCCACCTTCTCGAACGTTGGCCCGGACGTCGGCTTCGTCGTTGCCTTCACCTCGACCGGAGGCTTCGAGACGCTCGCCATCTCCGGCTTCTCGTCCGCCGGCTTCTGCTCCTCCGGCTTCGACGTAGCTGCCGAGGACGGGGCCGCCTGCTTCGCCACCGCCGCGGGCTTCTCCAGCTTCACAACCGGCTTCGACTCTGGCGCCTTCGTTTCTGGCGCCGTTAGCTTGGCGAACGTCTGCGCCGGCTTCTTGCCGTGGATGTCCACGATCAGGCGATATGGGTTCGGCAGCAGGAACGCCGAGTAATCCGACACATCGTCCACATCGAGCACCAGGCGCGTCTCGCCGATCTGGTATTGCGCCACGCGTATCTTCCGCAGAAAGCCGTCTTCCACGTCGAATGTCTTGCCCACCAGTTCCGGCGCCAGCTTGGTGCCGTGCAGGTCAAAGAAGATGCGGTCGGGATTCGGGATGCGTCCCGCTTCGTACTTCACTTCGCCTTCGAGGTCGATGGCCACGCGCGTGTAATCCGGCGTGGACCAGTGCCGGATGCCCGTGACCAGCGGATACTTCCCGTGCGGCGCTCTCGGCGGCGTCAGCGAGACGTTCTGGGCTGCGCTTTGCGCTGCGCTCTGCGCCGCATCTTTCGTGGCCTGCGCCTGCGCCGCTTCCTTCTGCTTTTCCTTCGGCGTCTTGCTGCCCTTGCGCTTCGCCGCCGCTTCCGCCGCCATGTCGTCGAGCGCCTGGCGCGCGTCCGTGGCCAGACGATGGTGCGGATACTGCTTCAGGAACTCTTCGTACGTCGCCTTCGCCTGCGCCTGGTCGTCGAGGTCATCGGCGTAAAGCTGCGCAACGGTGAACAGCGCATCAAAGCGATACCGGCTCCCCGGATACTGCTTGCGCAGGAACTCGTATTGGCCGATGGCCGACTGGAACGCCTTGTCGTCGCCGAACACGCGGCCCAGGTCGGCGAGCAGCTCGGCGACCGCGACCACGCTCTCGTCCGCTTTCTGCGAGGTCGGCGCCACGTAGTAGACGCTGCGATACGCCTCGATGACCTTCTGATAGTCCTTGCGCGAACGCTCGCCCGCCTGGCGTCCGTTGAGCGCCTCGCGCATCTGTTCGGCTTTCTCGAAGCGCTGCAGCGCGGCGGCTTTTTTCTGCTGCACGCTGCGCGGCGCGGCAAACGCGGGATTACCAAACGTAACGGCGGCGGCGAGCAGGATTCCCATGGCCGCCTGGGTGGTGCGCCGGATTGGGCCAGCCTTCGTCACTCGTCGCGGATCGCTCGCGAGGTCCTCTGCGCGAATCAGCCTTCGCGGGCCCAATGCCTGTCTTGCTGGGCCCGGCTAGTCGTTCGAGAACGTCAACACGCCGAATTTGTCGCGGTACACCCGGATCGGCGCCGCCTGGTTCGCGCGCATCGGCGTCTGCCCGCCATACAACTGGTTGATGCGCCGCACGTAAGCTTGTGTCTCGGCGAAGGGCGGCACGCCATGATTGCGCGCCACCGCGCCGGCGCCCGCGTTGTATGCCGCCACGGACTTGGTCACGTCGCCGTTGAAGTTCTCGAGCAGGCTCTTCAGGTGGCGCACGCCGCCGTCCACGTTCTGCTGCGCGTCGAACGGGTTCGTCACCTGCAGGCTGCGCGCCGTCGAGGGCATGAGCTGCATCAGGCCCATCGCTCCTTTGCGCGAGACCGCCCGCGGATTGAAGTTCGATTCCACCTTGATCAGTGCGCGGACAAGGTTTGAATCCACGCCGTGCTTCGCCGCCGCCTCGTCGATGATGGCGTCGAGCTGCTCGGCGGTCAGTCCCTTGCGCGTGGGCGCCGCCAGTTCCGGCGTCTCGGATCTCTCCTTTTCAGCGGCCTCACTCGACGCCGGCTCGGCCGGCTTCGCCGCGGCTTCCGGGGCCGTCTGGCCGAAATCCACGCGGAAGGCGGGCTGCTGCTGGCGCCACACGATGTACTGCTCCACGTCGGCGGCGGCCGAGCGCGCCTTGCGCATCGTCGCTCCGCTCGCCGGCGGCACGCGCTTCCAGCGGTGCTCGCTCTTCGAATAGTAGGAATACGTCTTGCGCGGGGCGTACTGCGGCGCGACGGAAATGCCGCCGGAACCCGGCGCGGGCACGTCCACGTAGACGGTGCGGCCGTTCTCCTTGACCGCTACGATCTCCGCTGGCGCCGGATTTGCGCTCAGAGTCACTAAGCCGAGCAGGCCGATCAAAAGGTGTTTATGCATGCGCCATTCCCTCGGCCGCCGACACTGCGGCCTTCACCTTGACCCCAACCTGACGGAGACCAACCAGAGTAGCGGGATTCTAGCGCAGTCCTTATCGGTTATCAATCAGGCAGATACCGTGGAACCAACCTAAGTAACCGGAAGAAACAGGCATGAAACACGGCAAACTCCGAAGAGGGACTGCCGAAGTGCGGAAGGGCGGAATTGCCGGATCGGATAACAGCCGCCCGCACGTTCTCAAGTTCGGCACTTCGGCAATTCGGCACTTCGGCAGTCGCTATACTGCCGGAGGTGTCCACCGCTTCCCCATTCACCGCCACCGGCGAAATGCTCACCGGCTTCTGGTACCGCGCGCTGCGCTCGGAGGAAGTCCGTCCGCGCCAGCTCGTTCCCGTCATGCTGATCGAGGTGCCCCTGGTCTGCGGCCGCACCGACTCCGGCCAGGCCTTCGCCATGCGCGACAATTGTCCGCACCGCGGCATCCCGCTCTCCTACGGATGGTTCGACGGCCAGAACGTCCAGTGCAGCTACCACGGCTGGAAGTTCGACGCCTGCTCCGCCCAGTGCGTCGAGATTCCTTCGCTGACCAGGGACGACAAGCTGGATCCTAACAAGATCCGCGCCGGACACTTCCACTGCGAGGAGCGCGACGGGTACCTCTGGGTCTTCATTCCCGATCCCGGCACCTCCGGCGAAGCGAATGCCCCCGCGCCAGTCTTGCCGACTTTCAGCGAAAACTACCGCCGTACCCACCTCTGGGCCGAGCTGCCCTCGAACGTGGACCACGGCATCATCGGGCTCATGGACCCGGCGCACGGCCCGTTCGTCCATTCGGCATGGTGGTGGCGGAAGCGCGACTCCATCCACGAAAAGGAGAAGCACTTCGAGCACATCCCGCTCGGCTTCCGCATGTCGGCGCACGTGCCCTCGAAGAACTCCGCGCCCTACAAGCTGCTCAAGTGGTACGCCGGCGATGCGGATGTGACGACCACCATCGACTTCGTCCTGCCCAACCTGCGCTACGAGACCATCCGCGCGGGCAAGTACTGGTTCGCCTCGCTCACCACCGTGACGCCCATCACGCGCGACCGCTGCCGCATCGACGTGGCCGCGGCGTGGAACATCTTCCTGCACGTGCCGCTGGCCATGACCATCGCCCGCCACTTCGGCAAGCAGTTCGTCGAGCAGGACCGCCAGACCATGGTGCAGCAGGCGCAGGGCCTGAAACACAATCCTTCGCTCATGCTCATCGACGACGCCGACAAGCCCGCCAAGTGGTACTTCCAGTTGAAGGCGTCTCACCTGGAATCGAAACGCACCGGCCAGCCCTTCAAGCATCCGCTCGCCGGCCCGGTCACGCTGCACTGGAGAAGCTGATAGTTGGAGCGCCGGCGTCCCCGCCGGCTTGGTACCCCAACCAAACTCTCGGGTGCTCCATCCCTTGCGGAGCGGGTCCATCGCGGAGCAAAGGCTGGGAGCGAGAGTCTAGTCCAATCCCCCGACCGGTCGGGGGACAGACCCTTGGCCACCCACCTTTCGCGGACGCGAAAAGGTGGGGCACCGGCCATTTGACAAGCATTTTGTCCTGGTAGGGATCCTTCGCCTCGCCGACTCGCTCCGGATTTCGCCGGCGGGCTCCCGGTCGCCGCAGCGACCCCACGCCCGCAAACCGCCGCAAGGTTCATCCTCGCTTGAGCAGCGCCAGGAACTCGGGGTCGTTGTGGAGGCAGGCGAGATCGGGGTCGCGGGCGGCCCAGTCGTGGTTACCGAATCCGGCATCGAGCGCTTGCTTGAGCGTATCCAAGGCCTCGCGCTTGCGCTGCAACAGGCCGTAGGTGCAGGCGGCGTTGTAAAGCACGTTGGTGTCGTTGGGCCGCAGCGCCGCCGCGACCTGAAGATGCTGCACGGCCTCGTCGCCGCGTTGCAATTCGGCGAAGCGTGCCGCCAGCAGGATACGGGCGCGGATGTCGTCGGGGTTGAGCTCGAGTTGCCGCTCCAGCACGGTGGCATGGCGCACGGCGACGGTGTGCGCGCGGTCGGTCTGGCCCATGCGCTGCAGCGAGTTGTAGTAAGGGATGTAGGTGTTGTAATCGTCGCCGTTGACCTCGAGAGCTTTGTCGGCGATGTCGGCAGCTTCGGCGTAGCGATCGGAAGAGAAGAGCGCGCGGCCAAGAGCGTCGTAGGCGCCGTCACAGTCCGGGCGCAGCGCGATCGCGGTGCGCGCGTAGCGGATCGCGTCCTCGTGTTTCCCCTCCGCGAAGAACAGGCGGGCGCGCGCGGCCAGAGCTTCGGGCAACTGCGGCTCGAGATTGAGCGCCTTATCACAGGCCGCGATGCCCTTCGCCAGCCACTTCGGGTCCTTGTCGCGGAACTCGATGATGACGCCGCAGATCCACGCCGTACCCACATAGGCGAGCGCGAAGTTGGGATCGAGCTTGATGGCTTGCTCCATCATGTGCAGCGCGAAGTCGAGCTCGAAGCGGCGGGTATAGCTGCGGCCGCGCAGGTAGAAGTCGTAGGCCTGGGCGTTCTCGGTGGGTTTGCGTCCTATCGTCTTCTCTTCCTGCGGCGAGAGCGTGATACGCAGCGCCTGGGCGATGCTGCGGGCGATCTCGTCCTGGATAGCGAAGAGGTCCTCGAGCTGGCGGTCGTAGCGTTCCGCCCAGACGGAGTGCCGCGTGGCGGTCTCGACCAGCTGCGCTGTGATGCGCACGCGGTTGCCGGCGCGCCGGATGCTGCCTTCCAGCACGTAGCGGGCGTTGAGCTGCTGTCCGACATGGGGCGCGGTCACCGGCTTGTCGCGGTAGGCTAGCACCTCGGAGCGCGGGAACAGCTTGAGACGCGCGATCTTCGAGAGCTCGGTGATGATGTCTTCTGTCATGCCGTCGCGGAAGTACTCGTCATCTTTGGTGCCGCTGAGGTTCTCGAAGTAGAGGACGGCGAGAGACTTCTCGGCCTGCGCCGGCTCAGCGGCGGCGTTGCCGGCGGACGATGCCTTGGCCGCCGGTTGTCGCCCACTGGAATCGAGGTCGCGCTTCAACCGCTTCAGATCGCTCTTGAACTCGGAAGCGGATTGGTAGCGAAGGTCGCGGTCCTTCTCCAGCGCCTTGCTGACGATGCGCTCCAGCTCGGCCGGCAGTTTGGCATTGAGCTCGAGCGGCGGACGCGGGGCGCCATGCAAGATGCCATCGAAGATCACCGCCGAGGTGCTGCCGGGAAAGGGCACCTGACCGGTGGACATCTCGTAGAGCACGGCGCCGAGAGAGAAGAGGTCGGTGCGCGCGTCGAGTTCCTCACCCCGAGCCTGCTCGGGCGACATGTAGGCGATGGTGCCAATGGCGGAGCCGGGCGAGGTGAGCCCTTCGGAGTCGAGGGTGATGGACGCGCCGCCGGCGGCGGCCCCCGCGTGCTGTCGCCGGGTCGCGAACTTGGCCAGCCCGAAATCGAGGATCTTGGCCTGACCCGAGGCCCCGAGAAAGATGTTGGCGGGCTTGACGTCGCGATGCGTGACGCCCTTCGCGTGTGCCGCCTGCAGACCCTCCGCGATCTGGATGGCGAGGGTGAGGAGCTCATCGGCGGGGATCGGATCGCGCTCGATACGCGCCTTCAGCGATTCGCCCTCGAGGTATTCCATCACGATGACGGGCTGGCCGTCGAAGGTCTCTACCTCGTGGATGGTGCAGATGTGCGGATGGTTGAGCGCGGCGGAGGCGCGCGCCTCACGCAGAAAGCGGTCGAGCACGGCCTGATCGGCCACGGCTTCCGGCGGCAGGAATTTCAGGGCGACATCACGGCCGAGCATGGTGTCCTCGGCGCGGTAGACCACACCCATGCCGCCGCTGCCCAGGCGTTCGACGACGCGATAGTGTCCGACAGTTCTGTTGATCATGGGAGCGCCCGAATCCGGCGGGAGCTGTATGTTAGGCGGTTGCGGGGAGGCGCGTCAACGGCGGCAAGCGACCGCGCTTCGCACCGCCCCAGCCGCTTTCTTTTTCACTTTGCATTGTAAAGTCCTCTGTGCTAGCCTCTCTTCGCGACGGGAACGAGGAGTACGGTATGGCGAAACGGCTAGCGGCTTTGATCTTTATCTTTGCTTGCACCACGGTGGCGTGGATCATCCTGGGCAGCACCATCATGGCGCGCACCTATGACGTCCGCAGCGGCGACCTGTTTAGCCGCGTCGAAACGAACTGGGGCACATCGCAGCAGCAATTCCCCCCACGGGCCACCTGGACGAAAACGAAGAAGCGCACCGAGGACGACCAGGACAAGCAGGGCCGGCACTTCAAGCGCGTGGTCGAGTACACCGACGACGGGAAACTTGCGATCGCCGGCAGCGCGATCAACGTGGCGCTCGACCTCGAACATCGCCAGAAGGGGCTGCTCTGGTATCGCACCTACGTCGTGGACTTTGCCGCCGACTATCGCTTTCCCAACGACACCAACGAGGAACAGCAGATCGTGTTTGAGTTTTTCTTCCCCGCGAAGGCCACCATCTACGACAAGCTCGTCTTCGAGGTGAACGGGCAGAAGGTTCCCACGAGCACGCAGGAAAGAAACGTGATTGGCGGAAGTGTCACCGGAAAGGCCACGCTCGCGGCCGGAGAGACGGCCGTGCTGCACGTCTCTTATCAGTCGCACGGCCTTGATACGTGGCATTACAACTTCGCTCCCGGGGAGGGAGTCGCCCAGGTCCACGATTTCAAACTCCACATGACCACCAACTTCAAGGACATCGATTTCGCCGAGAACACGCTCTCGCCCACCACCAAGCGCGAGACGCCCAACGGCTGGGCGCTCGACTGGGACTACACCAACCTCGTCACCGGATACTCCCTCGGCATGGTCATGCCCGAGCATCTCCAGCCCGGGCCGCTCGCCGGGCAGATCAGCTTCTTCGCGCCCGTCTCGCTGTTCTTCTTCTTTTTCCTCATGTTCATCATCACCACGCTGCGCGGCATCGACCTGCATCCCATGAACTACTTTTTCCTCGCCGCCGCGTTCTTTGCCTTCCACCTGCTCCTGGCCTACCTGGTCGACCACATCTCCATCCACCTGGCGTTCGCCGCGAGCTCGCTCGTCTCCATCTTCCTGGTCATCTCGTACCTGCGGCTGGTGGTCGGCATACGCTTCGCCGCGGTCGAGGCCGGCCTCGCGCAGTTCGTCTACCTGGTGCTCTTCTCCTACGCCTTCTTCTTCAAGGGATTCACCGGGCTGGGCGTGACCATCGGCTCGATCGTCACGCTCTTCGTGGTGATGCAGCTCACGGGCCGCGTGGATTGGACGGCCAAGTTCGCGAAGGCGGCGAAGCCGGAGCCCGCGCGGGCCTAAGGGAGCGAGAGTCGTGTGGAGGCGGGCGATCCCGCCCGCCTCCCACAACAATCATGGGGGGAGTGTCATCCTGGGCCGCCGCGGCGAAGGATCTCACCGCCGACGATCACTCGTGAGAAAAGATTGTCATCCTGAGGAGTCCTCGACGAAGGTATCCATGCATTCGCCGCACTGAGAAATGGCTCCGCGCTAGTCCATTTTCTTGCCGGCCGCAAGCATGGCCACCATCTTGGCGGCGCGGCGCGCGCGCGTCTCGGCCTGCTTCGCCCCGGCGACCCACTCCACGTACTGCTTCTTGTGCGAAGGCGCGAGCCTGTCGAAGAAGGCTTTCGCTTTCTTGTCCGTCCTGAGCGCTTTGCGGACGACGGGCGGCAGCGCGACCACGCGCGGCGACTTATCCACCTTCACGTCCAGCAGCACAGTATCCCCCGGCTTGAAGCCGCCGCCCTGCTGCATGACTTTGTTGACCATCAGGCAGTGGTTGCCTTTGCCGTCGGGCTGCAAGCAGGAGCGGAACTTGTGTCCGTTGATCGTCCCCACGATGGGGAACTGCGCGCGGATGCCGAAGCGCGCGGCCGAATCCGGTACGCGCACGAAACACCACGCGCCCTTGCCCGGCATGGCCAGCCACGTCTTCAGCTTGCCCTTGAACGTCGTGACCTTCTTCGTGCCGGCGGCGGCAGCAGGCGTGGTCACTTTTCCTCGCGGACGACCCAGTCGAGCGCCTCTTCCATCGTGGCAAAGCGCTCGTGGTGGTGATGGGAGAACGTCTCCACGGCTTCCACTTTTTTTTCCTGCCGTTCGTCCACGCCGACGAGCGCGGCGCGGCGCACGTAAGGCAGGTCGTACACATTCGCTTCCTTGATCTTGGTGAGCGCGTCCTTGGACAACCGGGCGCCCGCGACGTTGGCCACGGTGAGCACCGAGCCTTTCGGCTGCGAGGTCACGATGCGCTTCCGCTCCTCGATCATCGCCAGCGTCTCCGCCTCGTCGGCGAGCCCGTGGTAGTCGAGCAGCAGCACCTGCTTGCCCTTGTGCGTGATGAACCGGACGCGCTCCATGGGGAACCCCTCTTCGTGCCGCAAATACTAAACCAAAGCCCTCGCTTCCGGTCACGCGCGTTTGCGGAAGGCGATGAGCAGCAGGCCGCCCACGTAGGCCGCCGCGGTGAGCAGCGCCAGCAGTGCGCCCAGCGCGAGATCGGGAACGAAAGTAAGCACGGTGGCAGCGGCGAAGATCGCGCCCCACACAATGATCATGGAGTGCCCGCGCGCGAGCATCAGCACGTCGAAGGCGAAGCCGAGCACCGCCATGGCGGCGAAGAAGTATCCCAGCATGGGGACGCGCCGCGCCAGCGCGATCATCTGGTACGCGCCCCAGAAGAAGAACGACATCATCACGATGCCGATCAGCCAGTCTTTGGGCGAGCCGCTGCGACGCGGCAGCGGCCGCTGATATCCGCGAGGGAGCTGCGGCGGGGACGGCGCGGCGGGCGGTGTAGGGGTTGGACTCACGCGGGGATTCTACGTCTGGCAAGGGAAAAAGCAGCACACGAAGGTCACTAAGGTTTCACGAAGGTTTCACGAAGGTCGTGCACGAGCGCCTTCGTGAGTACTTTGTGCCCTTCGTGTGAACCGTTTTACGACAAGAGCGCATCGACAACGCCGTAGGCGGAGTCGAGCGCGGCATCGAGCTGCGCGGCGTCAGGCCCGCCGGCTTCGGCCAGGTCGGGACGCCCGCCGCCTTTGCCGCCGACCTTCTGCGCTACCTGCCCGACGATCTTCCCGGCCTGCACTCTGTCGGTGAGGTCTTTGGTCACGCCCACGACGATAGCGACGCGTCCGGCTTCTTTGTCCGCGGCGCCGAGTGCCGTTCCCAGCACGACCACGCCCGAGCCCAGCTTGTTGCGCAGGTTGTCCACCAGCACGCGCATCTGGTTGCGGTCCACGTTCTCCACCCGCTGCACCGCGACCTTCACGCCCTTCACCGTCCGCACGCTGTCGCCGGTGGCGGAAACGGCCGACGCGGCCGACTTCATCCGCGACTGCTCCAGTTCCTTGCGCAGCTTCTTCAATTCTTCGTCGCGCCGCTCCAGCTCCGAGCGCAGCGCCGCCGCCGGCGACTGTTCCGCGCCGCGGGCCGCCGTACTAATAAACGTTCCCACGACGCTCTCCAGCTCGTGGTCTTTGCGGAAGTGGCGCAGCGAGCCTTCGCCGGTCACGGCTTCCACGCGCCGCACGCCGGAAGACACCGAGCCTTCCTTGAGCACCTTGATCAGCCCGATCTCGCCCGTCGCGCCCGTGTGGATGCCGCCGCACAACTCGGTTGAGAAATCGCCGATCTTGATGACTCTGACTCTCTCGCCGTATTTCTCGCCGAACAGCGCCATGGCGTGGTACTCGTTCACCGCGACGTCGATGGGTACGTCGTTGATGACCTGTATCTTCTCGTTGCGCAGGACTTCCTTGTTCGCCAGGTCCTCGATGTCCTGCAGCTCTTCGTCGGCCACGCCGGTGAAGTGCGAGAAATCGAAGCGCAGATGCGCCGGATCGACCAGCGACCCGGCCTGCTTCACGTGCTTGCCGAGGATCTCGCGCAGCGCCGCGTGAAGAAGATGCGTCGCCGTGTGGTTCCGCATGGTGTGCTGGCGGACCTCGGCGTTCACGCGAGCCACCACCTTGTCGCCCACCGTGATGGGCTGTCCGCCGTGGCGGACGACCACCTGGTGCGCGCGGACGCCCTGCACCGGCAACGTGCATCCGCGGACCTCCGCGATGACGTTGCGGGCGGAGTCCATCAGCCAGCCCGTGTCGCCGACCTGCCCGCCAGAATCCGCATAGAACGGCGTGTGGTCGAGCACCACCTCGCCCTCTTCGCCGGGGCGGAGTTCCTTTGCGCCTGCGCCGGCTTTGACGATGGCGAGCACCTCGCAACCGGCGGACTCCGTCTGCGCGTAGCCTTCGAAGACGGTCTTCGCCAGGTCGCGCAGAACGGGCGACGCCGTCGCCTTCCCCGCGCCGCCCCTCCACGACGCACGCGCGCGCTCGCGCTGCAGGGCCATGGCGCGCTCGAATCCGTCGCGATCAAATTCAATGCCTTGATCTCGCGCAGCATCCTCAATGAAATCGAGAGGCAAGCCGAAAGTATCGTAGAGCTTGAAAGCCTTGTAGCCCGGGTAGACCGGGGTAAACGTCAATTTCGCGAGCGAAAAAACCTCCTTCGACCGCCATTCCACGGAATCTCCGAGTGTTATCCCAGTCTTAGGGGGAATGATCCGAATGGAATTGAATATGAGCTCCGACTCTTCTTCGGAGAAGCCGAGTCGGTCCTTCGTTTCGCGATAGTCAGTCGGATTTACCGAATAATTCCGCGCTATCTCTGTACGGAAGACATCCTCGATAAACTTCCTAGGTAATTTAAAATCCGAACTAATCCAGCCCAGCCGTTCGCCGCCGATAATCACATCGTTGCCCGGTGGCGTCGCCGCAACTCGGTCTTGAGTCTCGGCACGGACCAACGCAAGGCCTTGCTCGATGCGACGAAGGATGTTGGCACTTGACGCCTTAGATTCGGCGAAATCCTCTTCCAGCTTTTTCAGCCCAAGGTCCAGCGTGTGCGCGAACCTCCGCTCCTCCTCGTGGACGACCTTGCTCACGCGCTCGGCCGTTTCGTTCAGCTCCGGATATGCATCCTTCATCAGGTCGCGGACGGCGAAGACCATCTGGAACATGAACGGCTCGTTCTGGCCAAGCAACCGCCCGTGCCGGATGCCGCGCCGCAATATCTTGCGCAGCACGTAGCCGCGGCCTTCGTTCGCCGGGATCACGCCGTCGGAGATGAGGAATGTGGACGCCCGCGCGTGGTCCGCGATCACGCGCAACGACGCCGCACCGCGCGACCCGCGTTCCGCGGCCAGCTCTTTCTTCGCGTCGACGCCGCACAGCTCGGCCGCGCGCGCCAGCAGCGGCGTGAACAGGTCGGTGTCGTAATTCGAGAGCTTGCCCTGCAGCACCGCCGCGACGCGCTCCAGCCCCATGCCGGTATCCACGCACGGTTTGGGCAGCGGGGTGTAGGTGCCGGTGGCGTCGCGGTCGAACTGCATGAAGACGAGGTTCCATATCTCCATGTAGCGGCCGCAGTCCTCCGGACACGGGAACTTGCACTTCCCCGCCGCGCACTCGGGCGCCTTCTTGTCACTCGCCTCGGGGCCCAGGTCGATGTGCAGCTCCGAGCACGGACCGCACGGGCCGGTATCGCCCATCGCCCAGAAGTTGTCCTTCATCCCCATGGCGAAGACGCGTTCTTTGGGGACGCCGACCGCGAGCCAGTGCTTCTCCGCTTCGTCGTCGCGCGGAATGCCCTGCTCGCCCTGGAAGATGGTGGCGTAAAGCTTCGACTTGTCCACGCCGTACCAGTCGGGCGAGGTGACCAGCTCCCACGCGTACTCCACGGCTTCCTTCTTGAAGTAGTCGCCAAAGCTGAAGTTGCCGAGCATCTCGAAGAAGGTGTGATGGCGGCTGGTGAAGCCAACGTTCTCGAGGTCGTTGTGCTTCCCGCCCGCGCGCACGCACTTCTGCGACGTCACCGCGCGGTTGTAATCGCGCTTCTCCAGGCCGAGGAAGACGTCCTTGAACTGGTTCATCCCCGCGTTGGTGAACAGCAGCGTGGGGTCGTTCGCCGGCACCAGCGACGACGAATGCACCCGCCGGTGCTTCTGCTGTTCGAAGTAGCGCAGGAACATCTCGCGGATCGCGGAACCCGACATGTGCGGACGCTGGGCCATGAGGAATTGCTCATTCTAGCAGGCTGGTTTCGTCCTGATGATTTACATCCCGAGCCCGCCGCGGCGGGCGAGGGAGCCCTATCGCTGCGAAACTCCTCTCAGGGCGTCATGCTGAGGAGCCCGCTGCGGCGGGCGACGAAGCATCTCAAAAACCAAAATCGCTATAGGGATTCCTCGCTGCGCTCGGAATGTATTTCAGACACCGGTGAAAAAAGGGGCTTGACAACCCACCCGGCCAGGCGCAGAATCGGATCCAGATAAGGCGAAGAAAAGGCGAATCATCGTAGCCCCTCCCCTTCGGCCTTGGCGGCTCGTTCGGTCTGTTCCCTGGACCCTCGAGCCGCCACCTCATGGTCCTTATATATGGCTTCTCCCCTCGCAGTTCCCACGGTCGACCTGTCGGCGCTGCCCGCCGGATGCTCGAAGTTCCACCTTATTAAGGCGCAAGTCGAGGCGGCGCTGGAGAAGAAAGTCCCCTCCGCGCTCACGCTGCGGGAGCGTCCCGCCGCCGTCTGCCTGCCCACCGGCGTGGCGGAGGTGGACGCGCTCTCCGGCGGCATCCCCCGCGGCGCACTCTCCGAGTTCACCGGCCCGGCGTCCTCCGGACGCACCTCGCTCCTGCTCTCCCTCCTCGCCCAAGTCACCGCCCGCCACGAGTTCTGCGCCCTGCTCGACGCGACCGGCAGCTTCGATCCCGCCTCGGCGGAAATCGCAGGCGTGGATCTCGCGCGCCTGCTGTGGGTGAAATGTAGCGCCGGCGTCCCGCCGGCTGTCTCGGTGGCGTCCCGCCGCCGAGGCGTGGCCGAGGATATCCCCGGTACATGCAAAATGCCCGCGCTCCGTCCGCTAGAACGTTGCTTGCGCGTCGCCGACCTGCTGCTCATGAACGGCGGCTTCGGCCTCATTGCGCTCGACCTCGGCGACGTTTCTCCAGACGCAGCCCGCCGCGTCCCGCTGACCACCTGGTTCCGCTTCTGCCGCGCCGTCGAGGGCACGCCCACGGCGCTCGTGGTGCTCGAGCAGGAACCGCACGCGAAAAGCTGCGCGAAGGTCGTGCTCGAACTCCAGCCCGCGGACTTCAGTCTTCAGTCTTCAACCGGGACATCGCCGGCGCACGCGCGCATTTTCACCGGATTGCACACGCAAGCCGCGCTCATCCGCGGTCACGCGCAAAAGAAGTTCGCGGCTTCCAGTAAACCCACTCAGTTCTCAGCCAGCACAGCCTGGACAACCTGAGTTTTTCATTTGTCCTTTGTCATTTGTCCTTATGTTTGCCGCCCTCTACATCCCGGACCTCCCCGTCGAAGCGATCGTCCGTGCCCAACCTGCGCTGCGCGAGCACGCGGTCGCGGTGCTCGCGGGCAAGCCGCCGCTTGAGAAAGTGATGGCCGCGAACGAACGCGCGCGCTCGCTCGGCATCGCCCCGGGCATGACCCGCCTCGAAGCCGAGAGCTATCGCGGGGGTACGGAAAAGGGCGCGGAAGGGGGTGCGGAAAACGTCCGGCTGCTGTCGCGCTCGCCCGCGCAGGAGGCCGCCACCTACGCCGCGTTACTCGACGCCGCCTGCGCCTTCTCGCCGCGCGTGGAAGCCACCGCCGCGGACACCGTCGTGCTCGACCTCGCCGGCCTCGAGGCCTTGTTCGGTCCGCCCGCAAAGCTCGGACGCGACCTGGCGCGGCGCGCCTCCGGCCTCGGCGTGGAGGCGCACGTCGCCGTCGCTGCCAATCCCGACGCCGCGGTCTACGCCGCCCGCGGCTTTGCCGGCGTGACCGTCATCCCGCCCGACCAGACCGCCGATCGCCTCGGCCTGCTGCCGGTCGAGATCCTCGCACCGGAAGCCGAAAGGCCCAGCGATTTCGATGGCGCGCAACCGGTTCAGCGGTTTGCCGAAGTGATGGAACGCTGGGGGATGCGCACGCTGCGTTCCTTCGCCGCGCTGCCCTCGGTCGCCGTGGTCGAGCGCCTGGGACAGCGCGGGTTGCTGCTCCAGCGCCTCGCGCGCGGCGAGTGGACGCGCACGCTCGTCCCCTTCGAGCCGCCGCTGGTGTTCGAAGAGACGTGCGAGCTGGAATATCCCGTCGAGAACCTCGAGCCGCTGGCCTTTCTGCTGCACCGGATGCTGGAACAGTTATGCGGCCGTTTAAAAGCGCGCTCGCTCGCGACCAACGAGCTGCGGCTCACCTGTGAGTTAGAACCAATGACGAATGCCGAATGTCGAATGTCGAATGAAAGCTCGTCCGGAGATATTCGTCATTCGTCATTCGACAATCGTCATTGCCGTACGCTGCGACTTCCCGTCCCGATGCAGGACCCGCGCGTCCTGCTCAAGCTTCTGCAGCTCGATCTCGCCGCGCATCCCCCCGGCGCGCCCGTCGCCAAGCTCGCGCTGCGCGCCGGGCCGGTGCAGCCGCGCGCCACGCAGGAGGGCTTCTTCGTCCCCGTCGCGCCCGAGCCGGAAAAGCTGGAGCTGCTGCTCGCGCGCGTCGCCGCCATCGTCGGCGCACCGAACATCGGCGCGCCGGAAGTGCTCGATTCGCACCGTCCCGACGCGCACCGGATCAGGAAGTTTCAAGTTTCGAGTTTCGAGTCTCAAAAGCGCGGTTCTCGAAACTTGAAACTCGAAACTCGAAACTCAAGCGCAGCGCGTCTCGCGCTGCGCTTGTTCCGTCCCCCACTGCGCGCGCGCGTCGAGATGCAGGGCGCGAAGCCGGTGCGCGTTTCTTTTTTGGAGCACGCGCGCGCCGAGGTCACCGCCTGCGCCGGCCCGTGGCGCACCTCCGGTGAGTGGTGGACGAACGACGGCTGGCAGCGCGACGAGTGGGACGTCTCCCTCAAAACCGGCTTTTCTAAAACCACGCCCGGCCCCGCGCTCTACCGGATGTACCGCGACGTCACCACAGGAGATTGGTTCGTCTATGGCGCGTACGACTAGGCGTTCGGCGATCAGCTATCAGCCTTCAGCCAAACCTTTGCTGTTGCTGAGCGCTGATAGCTGAATGCTGAGAGCTGGTCCGTCACAGATATCCGGCAGATCTCCACAGATTTCGACGGATTTTAACGGATTTCGCGATTTTCTCCTGCTCCGTGTTCATCCGTGTTTATCCGTGGCTAAAAAGTTTTTATGACTTACGTAGAACTTCACGCCCGCTCCGCCTTCAGTTTCCTCGCCGGCGCTTCCCTGCCCGAGGAGCTGGCCGCCTACGCCGCCGCGCTCGCGCTGCCCGCCATCGCCCTCACCGACCGCGACGGCGTCTACGGCGCCCCGCGCTTCCATCTGGCCGCAAGAAAGACCGGCGTGAAAGCGCACATTGGTTCGGAAATATCCTTTTCACCGCCGAGGCGCGGAGGCAAAACAATTGCAGATTGCGGATTGCAGATTGCAGAATCAAGCCCGGCCAATTCTGCAATCTGCAATCAGCAATCTGCAATCCCCCTCCTCGTCGCCGATCGCTCCGGCTACCAGAACCTCTGCCGGCTCGTGACCAGGATGAAGCTCCGCCTGCCCAAGCATCCCCAGCACGGCGAGCGCGCCGCGGCGCGCGCCACGGACTACGACGAACTGGCGCAGCACGCCCGCGGACTCATCTGCCTGACTGGAGATCAGCACGGCCCGCTGGCCGCCGCCCTCGCGCGCGGCGGCGGGGGTGCATCAGGGAAGACAGAAGCCCGCCGCGAGTTGGAAAAACTCGTCGCGACCTTCGGCCACGGCAACGTCTATGTCGAACTGCAGCGCCACTACGACCGCGCCGAAGAAGCGCGCAACCAGGTCGCGGTCGAACTGGCGCGCGAGCTTGGCCTGCCGCTCGTCGCCACCAACGGCGTGGCCTACGCCGCGCCCAACGAGCGCGAAGTGCTCGACGTGCTCACCTGCGTCCGCGAACACTCGACGCTCGACCGCGCCGGGCGGCTGCTCGCGCAGAACTCCGAGCGCTGCCTGAAGCCCGCGCGAGAGATGGAGCGGCTCTTCGCCGACCTTCCCGAAGCCATCGCGAATACCGGCGAGCTGTCATCGCGATTGCAGTTCACGCTCGCCGGCCTGGGCTACGAGTTTCCGCGCTATCCCGTTCCAGAGAACGAAACGATGGACTCGTTCCTGCGCCAGCGCACCGGCGAAGGCGCGCGCTTGCGTTATCTCACCGCGGGCAAGCGCCACCTGTGGCCGCGCGCGCGCCGCCAGCTCGACCGCGAGCTTGGCCTCATCGAGAAACTCCAGCTCGCCGGCTACTTCCTCATCGTGTGGGACATCGTCCGCTTCTGCCGCGAGCGCGGCATCCTCGTACAAGGCCGCGGTTCCGCCGCCAACTCCGCCGTCTGCTACTCGCTCGGCATCACCGCCGTCGATCCCGTCGGCATGGACCTGCTCTTCGAGCGCTTTCTCTCCGAAGAACGCGGCGAGTGGCCGGATATCGATCTCGACCTGCCCTCCGGCGAGCAGCGCGAGCGCGCCATCCAGTACGTCTACCAGCGTTACGGCGAGCGCGGCGCCGCGATGACCGCCAACGTCATCACCTACCGCGGCAAGTCGGCCGCGCGCGAGGTCGGCAAGACGCTGGGCTTCGATCCCGAGACGCTCGACCGCTTGGCGCGCCAGGTCGGCTCGTGGGAGTTCCACGATCCCAGGGACACGCGCGAGCGGCAGTTCCGCGACGCCGGCTTTGACCTGCGCCATCCGCGCATCCGCAAGTTCTACCAGCTCATGCACGCCGTGCAGGACCTGCCGCGCCACCTCGGCCAGCACTCCGGCGGCATGGTGGTGTGCCAGGGACAGCTCGATTCCGTCGTCCCGCTCGAGCCGGCGGCGATGCCCGGGCGCGTCGTCGTGCAGTGGGACAAGGACGACTGCGCCGATCTCGGCATCGTGAAGGTCGACCTGCTCGGCCTCGGCATGATGGCCGTGCTCGAAGACACCATCGCCACCATCGGCCGCGACTACAAAGAAGACGTTGACCTCGCGCAGCTTCCGCCCGACGACCCCGCCGTCTACGCCGCGTTGTCGAAGGCGGACACCGTCGGCATGTTCCAGATCGAGAGCCGCGCGCAGATGTCCTGCCTGCCGCGCCTGCAGCCGCGCAACTTCTACGACATCGTGGTGCAGGTCGCCATCATCCGGCCGGGGCCGATCGTCGGGAACATGGTGCATCCGTATCTCAAGCGCCGCCAGGGACGCGAGCCGGTCGAGTATCCGCACGCTTCTTTAGAGCCGGCACTGGAGCGGACGCTCGGCGTTCCCCTCTTCCAGGAACAACTGCTGCGCATGGCGATGATCACCGCGGGATTCTCCGGCGGGCAAGCGGAAGAGCTGCGTCGTGCCTTCGGCTTCAAGCGCGCCGAGGCGCGCATGAGCGATGTGGAAGTAAAACTGCGCACCGGCATGACGCGCAACGGCATCACCGGCGCGCAGCAGGACGCCATCGTGAAGGCCATCACCTCGTTCGCGCTCTACGGCTTTCCCGAATCGCACGCCGCCAGCTTCGCGCTGCTCGCCTACGCCAGCGCGTGGCTCAAGTGCCACTACCTCGCCGCCTTCACCGCCGCCCTGCTCAACAACCAACCCATGGGCTTCTACCATCCCTCCACGCTGATAAAAGACGCGCAGCGCCACGGCCTGCTGGTGAAAGCCATCGACGTGACGAAGTCCGGCTGGCTCTGCACGCTCGAGGAAGTTTCAAGTTTCGAGTTTCAAGTTTCAAAATCGGCTACTCGAAGCTCGCAACTCGCAACTCGCAACTTCGCTCTTCGACTGGGCCTGCGCTACGTCAAAGGCCTGCGCGAGGAAGCCGGCCAGGCCATCGTCCGCGAACGAGGGTGCGCCCCGTTCGCTTCCATCGACGACCTCGCCCGCCGCGTCCCCGAGCTGCGCAAAGACGAACTGGTGAAGTTGGCGGAAGTCGGCGCCCTGAACTTCATCTCTCAGTTTCCGGTTTCCAGTTTCCGGTTTCCAGTTTCAACCGCAACGCCGCGGCGCGGAGGCGCGGAGAATAACAAGAAAGAAAGGAACTCCTCGGCGTCTCTGCGCCTCGGCGTTGAGGTTTCCGCCTCCGGAAACGGGAAACTGGAAACTGGAAACCCTTTCCATCGCCGCGACGCCCTCTGGCAGGTCGAGCGCTCCGGCCGCCTCGTCGGCCCGCTGCTGCGCGATATCCCCGCGCCCGACGCGCCTTCACCGCTCGCCCGCATGACCGACGAAGAGCGCCTGGTCGCCGACTTCCGCGGCGCCGGGCTGACCGCCGGGCCTCATCCCATGGCCTTCCATCGCCGACAGATGATCGAGCGCGGCGTCTTTCGCGCCATCGACCTGCCGCGCTTCCGCAGCGGAAGAAGATTGAAGGTGGCCGGGTGCGTCATTGCGCGGCAACGGCCCGGGACGGCCAAAGGCTTTGTGTTTTTAAGTTTGGAAGACGAGACCGGCATCGCCAACGCCATCGTCACGCCGGACCTCTATGATCGCTACCGGTCCGAGCTGGCGCGCGAACGTTTCCTGCTCATCGAAGGCGTGCTGCAGAACCAAGACAACGTGCTTTCGGTGAAGGCCGAGCGCGTGGAACCGCTGCGCGTGACCCAGGCCGAGACTTCTTCTCACGATTTTCATTGAGCCGGCGGCCACATCCACAGGCGATTGATTTAACATCGGTTCTTCCTAGAAGGAGTACCGCAATGGCAACATCAAAAGGCGAGAACAAAGCCGACGCCGAAGCCGGCGCCGTCCCCAAGACCACCCGCCGCCGGACGACCTCTGCCACCCCCTCTGCAATCCCATCCGCAGATCCGTCGTCGGTCGCTACCGCCGCTGCGAGCCCCGGGCCCACGCGCGACGCTTCGCGCGGCGTGACGGAAGCGAAGCCCCCGGCCTCGGCGACGATGCCCGCGCCCGAGTACGGCGCCACGCTGCCCGTGAGCGAGACGCCGCGGAACGCGGAAGACGAGATCCGCCGCCGCGCCTACGAACTCTATGAGCAGGATGGCCGCCACCACGGGCGCGACCGTGAGCACTGGCTGCGCGCCGAAGCCGAGATACTCGCCCGCGCCAGCGACGGCCGGTCGAGTGAAAACCAGGCGCGCGACGCGCACGCCGAGCGCCCGCGCCGGACGCAGAAGAGCGCGTAGTTTTTGGGTGCGTGATTTAGCGGGCCCGGGCCGAGGCGCCTCCTGCGGGCTTTCCCCGTTGGCGGGCTCCACGCGGATTGCCGCGGGGCGAGTGTTCGCCGCCAGCACCTCGCGCAGCTGGCGGGAGAAACGCACAAAACGCGCAGGTGAGCCCCACTTCGGGACGTCGCAACCTCACGTGACGCACGTCACAGCCGGGCTCGGCAGCCGCTCTGTATGCTCATTTGCGGTGGCCTGAACCATCTGAAAGAATAGGCACTTACCTTCATGGCTTCTTTTGGCACTTTTGCGCTCCTGATCGGCCTCGCCCTCTCCGGTTACGCGTTTTTTGCCGGATTGCTGGCGTTGGCCTTCCGGCGCCGGCAATCGGCGGCGCTGAGCGAGACGGCCCGCCGCGCGGGCATCGCGGTGTTCGTCTGCGTGACCGCCGCCGCGTTTGCTCTCATCTACTCCGCGTTTACCAACGACTTCACCGTGGAGTACGTGCGGCAGCACTCGAACAAGGCGCTGCCGGGCATCTACAAGTTTTCCGCGCTCTGGTCGGGCCAGGAAGGTTCGTTGCTGCTATGGGCGTGGCTGCTCGCCGGATACGGCTTCGTGCTGCGCCTTCGCCACAAGGTGGACCCGAAGCTGGTGGCCTACGCGTCCGTCGTGCTGGCGGCGATCCAGATCTTCTTCCTGCTGCTGCTGAACTTTGCGGCACGGCCGTTCGGGCTGGCGGCGCGCGCGGTGGAAGACGGCAACGGACTGAATCCGCTGCTGCAGTATCCCGAGATGGTGATCCATCCGCCGATGCTATATCTCGGCTACGTCGGCTTCAGCGTGCCGTTCGCGTTCGCGCTGGGCGCGCTGGCGATGCGCTATCCGGGGGAAAAGTGGATACACATCACGCGCCGCTGGACGATGGTGACGTGGGGGTTCCTGACCGTCGGGGTCTTCCTCGGCATGCACTGGGCGTACTCGGTGCTGGGCTGGGGCGGCTACTGGGGATGGGACCCGGTGGAGAACGCGTCCGTGTTGCCGTGGCTGACCGGCACCGCTTTCCTGCACTCGGTGATGATGCAGGAGAAGCGCGGCATGATGAAGAAATGGAACATGTGGCTCATCTTCATCACCTTCATGCTGTCGATCCTGGGAACGTGGCTCACGCGCAGCGGCGTGATCAGTTCGGTGCACGCCTTCGCGCAGTCCTCCATCGGGGTGTGGTTCCTCGTGTTCCTGGGTATGACGTTTGTCGTCTGCGCGGCACTCTTCATCCTGAACTTCGATCATCTTTCGAGTGAGCACCGGCTGGAGGCCATCCTCTCGCGCGAGTCGAGCTTCCTGTTCAACAACGTGATCTTCCTGGTGGCGTGCTTCACCGTGCTCTGGGGAACGCTCTTCCCGCTGCTCAGCGAAGCCATCCAGGGGACGAAGGTGACGGTGGGGCCTCCGTTCTTCAATCGCGTGATGGTCCCGGTGGGACTGCTGCTGCTTGTCCTGACCGGCGTCGGACCGCTGCTGGCGTGGAGAAAGACGTCTCTCGGCAGCCTCAAGCGCAACTTCACCGTGCCCACCTTGATCGCCATCGCCTCCGGCATCGCGATGATCGGACTGCGCTGGATGACGCCGTGGGCGTCGCTGACAGAGTTCTACTCCTGGACGACCATCGTGCTGTCGGTGCTGGTCGCGGCCACGATCTTTGCCGAGTTCGGCCGCGGCGCGCGCGTCATCAGCGGCAAGACGGGACAGAACGTGGTCGCCGCGATGGTGCACCTCACGCGCCGCAACACGCGGCGCTACGGCGGATATCTTGTCCACTTCGGCGTGGTGCTCATCATGATCGGGTTCGCGGGCGCCGCCTTCAACCAGGAGCGCGAGCAGGAGATGGGCCTCGGCGACACCATGCAACTAGGCCGCTACAAACTCGTGGGCAAGACGTTCACCCAGGACGACACGCCGAACCACACCAGCGACGCGGCCATCATCGACGTCTACGAGAACGGCAAGCCGCTGGGCACGATGTATCCGGAAAAGCGCCTGTTCAAGGCGAACAACGAGCCGGGCACAATCGTCGCCATCCGCTCCACGCTGCGCGACGACCTTTATCTCGTGTTCGCCGGACTGAATGCGACCGGCACCAAGCCCATCATCAAGGCGTACCTCAACCCGCTGGTGGGATGGATATGGTTCGGCGTGGTCATCACCATCCTGGGAACACTCATCGCGCTCGTCCCGAACATGCAGGCGGCGGAGCAGCGGCAGCACGCGCTGGCCGCGGAGCCGCTCGCCGTGGAGGGAGACTGATGGAAAAGCAGTCGCCAGTCGTCAGTCGTCAGTCGCTAGCCTCTGCGATCTCTGGCCGGCCTTCGCGTTCTCTGCGTTTCAAGCTTTTGGTCCGCGTAACCGTCATTGTTCTGCTAGCGCTCGTGTTCATGGGCGCGGGCGACAATGCGCAGCGCTTCAGCACCCTCGGACACGGCATGGTCTGTCCCTGCGGATGCAGCCAGATACTGCTGGAGTGCAATCACGTGGGCTGCCAGTACTCCGACCGGATGCGCGCCGAGTTGCAGGCGCAGCTCAACGCCGGCGACAGCGACGAGGCCATCACGCAGGCGTTCACGCAAAAGTATGGCAACACCATCCTCGCGGCGCCCACGAAGACTGGATTCAACCTCGTGGCGTGGATCGTTCCCTTCCTCGTGCTCGCGCTCGCGACGCTGTTTGCCGGGATGGTGGTGCGGCGCTGGCGGACGGACGGCCTTGGCATGGCAGCGGCGCCGGCCGGCGCGCCCGGCTTTGACCGCTTCCGCGAACAAGCGCGCCGGGAGACAGAAATATGATCATCGCCGCCTGTGCGTTGCTCGCCGCCGGTTGCCTGGCCTACATCTTCTGGCCTCAGAGCGTCCGCATCGCGCGTCCGCAGAAGTCGCGGATCGAGTTCCTGCGCGAGCGCCGCGACGTGGTCTACGAGAACCTGCGCGACCTGAACTTCGAGAATAAGGCGGGAAAACTCTCGCCGGATGATTACGAGTCGCTGCGGTCGTCGCTCGAGAATGAGGCCGCCGAACTGCTCGCCGAGATCGACACGCTGCAACACGCTGAATGGAACGAGGCGCAGGCTTAGACCTTTCATGAGAATGCAACGCTCCCTACCCACCGCCCTCTTTGTCATCCTCATATGTGCGGTTGCCACCTTGGCCGGCGCGGCCGAGCTCACCGGCACCGTCACCAACAAGACCACGAACAAGCCGGCGGCCCGCGCGGACGTCATCCTGCTGAAACTGGCGCAGGGCATGGAAGAGGGCGGGCGCACGAAAACGGACGCGCAAGGCCGCTACCGGATCACGCTCGAAGACGAAGGCGCGCCGCATCTGGTGCGCGTCGTCTATCAGGACGTGACCTACCACAAGCAGGCGCCTCCGGGCAGCAAGGTCGCTGACGTCGACGTGTATGAGTCGGCGGCGAAGGTGGCCGGCGTCCGCACCAGCATGAACATCATGCGCGTGGAGCCGCAAAACGGGCAGGTGAACGTGATGGAGCTCTACGCGGTGAAGAACGAGTCCAAGCCGCCGCGTTCGCAGATGAGTGACCGCACCTTCGAGTTCACCATCCCGCCCGACGCGAAGATCGATACTGCGCTGGTAGCTTCCGCGGGCGGCATGCCGGTGACGGGCAGTCCCATCCCGGGCAAGAAGCCGGGCGAGTATGGCTTTATGTTCCCGCTGCGTCCGGGGGAGACGCGCTTCCAGGTCGCGTATCACGTGCCGTACTCCGGCAGCATGGAGTTGAAACCGCACCTCAACGGGACGCTCGAGCATCTGGTCGTGATGGTGCCGCCCGGCGTGACGCTCACGCCTGCCGACCCTTCGATATTCGAAGCCATGCCAGACGACACGGGCGCCACCGTGCGCGTGGCCACCAACGTGGACGCCACCAGGAACACAGCGTTCAAGTTTTCCGGCACCGGGACATTCCCCCCGGAGAGCGAGCAAGCAGCGCCGGGAGCATCCGGCGCAACGAGCGCGGCCGGCGGCCAGTCCGCGAACGGACGCGAGCTGCCTGGCGGCGGCATCGGCAAACCCATCGAGGCGCCGAACCCGTTGCAGCCCTACATGTGGTGGATCCTCGCCGGCTTCGTGGCGCTGCTTGCCGCCGGCGCCTGGTTCTTCTACAAGCAGCCCGCGCTGCCTGAGGAAGCGGAGGCGAACGACGCGCCGATGCGGCGGACGAGCTTAGCGCAAACCAGAGGGGTGGCCCCGCGTGCCGGCCCCGCGTCTCCTGCCGCGCACGCCGCCGGCAACGGACGCTCTGCCCTGCTGCTCGATGCGCTGAAGGAAGAGTTGTTCTCGCTCGAAACCGATCGCGCCTCCGGCAGGATCTCCGCCGAGGATTACGCGCAGCACAAGGCGGCGCTCGACCTCACGCTGCAACGCGCCCTCACGCGCAATAAATAACCTTCCGCAGCAGCTCGCGATTCGGGAGCTGCCGCTGCTTCCGCGCCAACGTCCGCTGTGCGCGCCGCATCCTTCCTGTCACGGAGGGAATGCATAGCGGCACTCATGGAAAAAGGTGTGCCGGCGCTGGCGGAGCGCATGCCCAAGGCGCACGCCGTCATCGACTACGCCACCGAACCCGGGAAGCGGAAAAGCGCGAAAAAACGATATACTCCACCATCCATGAACCCGCAAACGGCAGTGGGAGCGGAGGCGCTGGCGAAACGCGCCGCCGCCCTCGAGAGCGCGCTCCAGCGCGTGATCCGCGGCAAGGACGAGGTCGTCCGGCTGTCGCTGGTCGCCATCCTTGCGCGCGGCCATCTGCTCATCGAAGGCGTCCCCGGCGTGGGCAAGACGACGCTGGCGCAGGCGCTCGCGCGCGCCGTCGATTGCACCTTCCAGCGCATCCAGTTCACCGCCGACATGCTGCCCTCGGACGTGGTCGGCATCTCCATCTATTCCGCCATGGAGCAGAAGTTTGAGTTCAAGCCGGGACCGATCTTCGCCAACGTCGTGCTCGCCGACGAGATCAACCGCACCACTCCGAAGACGCAATCCGCGCTGCTCGAGGCGATGAACGAAGGCCAGGTCACAGTGGACAGCCATTCGCACATCCTGCCGCAACCGTTCGTGGTGATCGCCACGCAGAACCCGGTCGAGCATCACGGCACGTATCCGCTGCCGGAGTCGCAGATGGACCGCTTCCTCATCCGCGCGCGCATGGGATATCCGGACTCGGGCAGCGAGCGCGAGATACTGCGCGCCGAAGCCGGCACGGCGCAGCTCGAAGCGCTGCAGCCGGTACTGACTGCCGCGGAGGTCGTCGCGATGCAGCAGGAAGCGACGCGCGTCCGCGTGGACGAGTCCCTGGTCGAGTACACGCTCGAGATCGTGAAGCGCACGCGCGAGTCCGAGTACTTGTCGCTCGGCGTCTCGCCGCGCGGCTCGCTCATGCTCTACCGCGCCGCCCAGGCGCTCGCGTTCGTCGAAGGCCGCAGCTTCGCCACCCCGGAAGACTTCAAGCAGCTCTCCAGCGCCGTCTTCGCGCACCGCGTGGTGCCCAACGCGCGCTACTCCACCACGCTCAAGAAGACCGAGCAGTCGGAGCAGATCCTCCGGGAGATCGTGGACAGCGTCCCCGTCCCGGTCTAATGCCGACTTTCCTCCGCTTCCTCATGCTGCTCGCGCTGGTCGTGTGGCTCGGCGGGATCGTCTTCTTCGGCGCGGTGCTTGCGCCCACGCTTTTCGCCACTCTGCCCAAGCGCGAGATGGCCGGCATGGTGGTCACGCGCTCGCTCGGCGCGCTGCACTGGATCGGCATCGCCTGCGGCGTCGTCTTTCTCTTCGCGTCGCTCGTCTATTCGCGCCTGACCAGCGGCTCGGCTGCGCCGCTCGCTTGGCACCATCTGCTCATGGTCGCGATGCTCGCGCTTACGCTCGTCTCGCAGTACGGCGTCTCGCCGAAGATGCAGGCGCTGCGCCGCGACATGGTAGAGATCGACTCCATCCCGCCCACGGACGCTCGCCGCGCGCAGTTCAACCAGCTCCATCGCGTCTCCACTGGACTCGAGCAAGTGGTCCTGTTGATGGGGTTGGCCGTGCTGTGGGGCGTGGCCAAGATGCCGGGCCCGCGCTAGTTACTCGTAGCGCAGCGATTCCGCCGGAAGGATGCGCGCCGCCGACCACGAGGGATAGATGGTCGCGACGAACGAGATGGCAAGCGCGACGAGCGCGACCATGACGCCATCGATCAGGCGCGGCGTCGCGGGAACGTACGCGATCGAGTACACCTCGGGATTCAGCTTGAAGAACTGGTAATGGCTGAGCGCCCACGTGCCGAGGTAGCCGAGGATCGTTCCAAAGAAGGTCCCGATCAGGCCGATCAGCACGCCCTGCCCGATGAAGATGCGCCGCACCTGCGAGCGCTTCGCGCCCATGGACATGAGCACGGCGATGTCGCGCGTCTTCTCCATCACCATCATGGTGAGCGAGATGAGGATGTTGAGCGCGGCGACAAACACGATGAGCCCGATGGCGAGGAACATCACGCGGCGCTCCATCTGCAGCGCCTCGAAGATCTGCTTGTTCTGCTCCATCCAGTTCGACGACATGAAGCCCGGCCCGGCCGCGGCTTCAAGCTGGTGGCCCACGTCGGCGGCGCGGTCGATCTCGGCGATCTTGAACTCGAGCACGCTAGCGACGTCGCCGAGGCCGAAGAGTTGTTGCGCGTCGCGCAGGCGGATGAACGCCCACGACTTGTCGTAGTCGAAGAAGCCGGAGTTGAAGATGCCCACCACTTTGAAGCGCACGTACTTCGGCACGATGCCGAAGGGCGTGAGTTCGCCCTGCGGCGAGGTGACGAGCACGATCGAGCCGACCGTCGCGCCCAGTTCGTTGGACATCTCTTTGCCGAGCACGATCGGTGGGAGAGTGGGTGTCTGCCCTGCCGTGGCCTCGTTCGGTGACGCTGCCTCTTCTAGTGTTTCCGCCGAGCCGAGCTTCACGGTACCGAGCAGCTCGCTGACCTTCTTCTCATACTGTGGCAGCACGCCTTTCACCACGGCGCCGGTCGCGCGCGCGCCGCGCGAGATGAGCACCTGCTCGTAGACCGCGGGCGCGCCCGCTTTCACTCCCGGCTGCTTCTCGAGCCGCTCGAGCAGCGGCTTCCAGTCCTTGATGCCGTCGGATTCCACGCGCATGAGGTTCACATGGCTGGAGGCGCCGAGCAGGCGCCGCTCCAGGTCCACGCGAAAACCGTTGTTGATGGCGAGCGCGATGACCAGCGACGCCACGCCCGCGGCTACGCCGATCACGGAGATGGCGGTGATGACCCCAATGACCGCCTGCCGGCGCTTGGCGCGCAGGTAGCGGGACGCGATAAAGAGTTCGAAGCGCATGGGACCTACTTGCCGCTGCGCACGACCGCCTTTGCCGTGGCCATGTTGCTGTAACGGTCGTAGACGCGGACAACGACCACGTGCTCGGCGGAATCTCCGGCACTCTGTTTTCCACCGGGCTTCACGCCGGCCACGCCACCGGACTGCGGCAGCGGCACGCTGAAGTCGTAGTTCTCCGCCTTCGAGTCCGAGATCTGGTCCACCGGCTCAACGAACTTCCACTCGCCGGCGTCGATGGAATACTCGGCGCGGCGGATGGGCGAGAAACTATCCGCGGCGCGGAAGGTGACGTGCATCGCGCCGCCTTCATTCGCGCCGCTGAGGTCGCTGATCACGGGCGCGGTGCTGTCGATCTCGAAGCGCGCGCTCTCCTTCTCGTCGCTGAGCGCGTCGTCGGGCGAATGCGAGGGCGAATCGGAGGCGACGACCTTCACCACGTAGCCGCCGTCGGGCAGCAGCGCGGTCTCGGTGGAGTAGTACTTGTCGGTCAGGTCGGCCTTGAGCAGCTTCCAGTTCTTCTCGTTGTCGCCGCGATAGGAGAGCGAGTAGACGAGGTCGTCGTCGTTGTCGTCGTGCGCGGTCCAGCGGATGGCGACGTGATCCGCGTCGCGATATGCCGGCGGCGCGAAATCAGGGCGCGCGGCGGCGGGTTGCGCCGGCTGCGCCGGACCTCCTACCTGGATCGGGCCGCCATCGTCGTTCGCCTGCGCGCGCACGCTGGCCTGAAAGCGCGCGCCGGGCTGCACCGCGACGTCGTCCACCACGGGCGCAACGTTCTTCGAGCGATAGTTCAGGCTCACGCTGTCCACGCGCGCGGACGTCTCGCCGGGATGCAGCACCGCCTTCCACTGCACGAAGCGCGCCGCCGGAATATCGAGCCGAGCGTCGCGCGTGAGGTCTACTTTCTTCCACTCGCTCCAGTTGCGGTCGGGATTGTCCACGTTGCCGCTGCGCGCGAACAGCTCCACGTTGCCCGCGCCGCGGAACTCGGCGCGTCCCCAGCGCGAGAAGATGCGTCCATCGAACACGTCGCTCTCGTAGGTGCCCTCGTTCTCCGGCTGGCCACCGAGCAGGAAGACTTTGCCGAGGTTGCTGGTCGCCGCGTAGAGGCCGCTCGCGGGCGCGCGCGCGAAGCCCGTGACCTGCGTGGCGCTGGCCTTGAGCAGGTCCGTGTAGTCGCCATTCTTCAGAATCACGTAGACGCGTCCTTTGTTACCGGTGCCGGCGAGCAGGCGGCCGGCATTGTCGAAGGCAAGCGCGTAGACAAGGTCTTCGCGCGAGGCCCACAGGCGCTTGGGCGAGCCGTCTGGCGCGATCTGGTAGATCTCGGAGCCGCCCGGCCCGCTGAAGATGGGCAGCGGTGCCGCGGGCCCGGCGGGCTGGATCGCGGCCGCGCCGGCTGCCGCCGGATTCTGCGGGTTCGCGGTCGCGTTGGCGGATAAGGTGAAGCCGGCGCTGCCGCCCGTCGGTGCGATGCTCAGGGTCGGCGCGGGCCCCCCCCGCTTCTCGCCGGTGCCGGCGGCGTAGATGTTGCCGTCCTTGTCGATGGCGAGCGCGGTGATCTCTTTCTTCGGCGCGCTATAGAGCACGAACGCTTCGCCTGCCGGCGAGATGCGATACACCAAGCCGCTGCCATCGGAGCCGGCAATGAGGTTCTGCTTGTCGTCAAACGCGAGCACGCGGATGTGCGCTTCGTCGCTCTTGAAGAAAACGCGGCCTTCTCCCTTCGGAGTGACGCGGAATATCTCGCCGCGGTCGCCGGTGGCAACGTAGAGCTCGCCGTCCTTGCCAAGCGCCAGGTCCCAGATGTACTTCGTCTTGGGATCGAAGAAGACGGTAGCGGCGTAGCCTCCGTTGCCGCCGGTCGCCGGCTCGGCGGGAGCCGCAGCGGCTTCCGGTCCGACCGCTTGCTGGCTCGCGGGCTTGGCCGGCTTCTTGCCTTTCTTGTCCTGGTCGGCAGCTTTCGCCGCCGGATTCTCAGTAGGAACGATGCGGTAGATCTTGCCGTCCGGCGACGTCCCCGCGTAGACCACGCCGTCTTTGTCGAGCACGAGCGCCTGCACCTGCAACTCTTTGGGATCGAAGACCACGGTGGACGTGCCGTCGGGCGCGACCTTGTACACGCGCGCCGGCGACCCGGTGGCGAGATAGACGTTGCCCTTGGCGTCGCTCGCGACCGCCCATACATACGTCGAGGGCGAGGTGTAGAGCGGCTTGAAGGCGGGAGCGAGCTCGAGCGCGCCCGGCGAGCGGATGGCAACGCCCTTGGCTGTCCCCTTCTCGAAGTCGTCGAAGGAGGATTGCTGCCACGCGCGCGTGCCCTGGGCGAACGCGCAGGAAGGAAGGAGCAGGAGGACGAGCAGGATTCTTCTCATGACGTAGCGGTTTAGTGTACGACGTTCGCCGGAGAAAATGCGAAAGGCGCGGCCGTAGCCGCGCCTTCAGCGACTGGTCCCCTCATTTTATGGTGACGGTGATGACTTGCGCGCCGCTCACCACGTAATCCAGCGGCGTGGAGGCTTCATTCACCGCGCTCTCGCCGGTGATGAGCATGTCGCGCGTGCCGCGCATGCCGTCCATCACGTTCATCACGGAGAGCGGCAGCGTGGGCATCACCTTGTCTTCGATCATCGCCTGCGGGTTCGCTTCCAGCAGCGAGACGTAGAGATGGTCGTTCTGGTGGTCCTTGTTGAGCGACGCGATCGTGGTGCCAAGATCAAAGCGCGAGCCGTAGGCCATGCTCATGCGGCGCGGGCGGTCGAGCGTGTCGCCATCCGAGATGAGGATGCGCAGCGTGCCCTTCGGGGTGGAGGTCGGCACCTTCACCGGGATCT
Source organism: Candidatus Korobacter versatilis (assembly GCA_016185395.1). Taxonomy (GTDB): domain Bacteria; phylum Acidobacteriota; class Terriglobia; order Terriglobales; family Acidobacteriaceae; genus JACPNR01. The sequence continues at coordinate 86,897 of JACPNR010000011.1, read as the reverse complement.
GCCGCAGGATGCGCTCGCCGCGGTACGGACGCAGCACCGCTTCCACCACGATCTGGTCGCCGGGCCGCGCTTCCGTCACGTCGGTGCGCGCGCTTTCGAGCTTCGCGAACCGGCGCTCGCGGACCATGTCCAGGTCCATGGTGACGCCCTGGATGTTCGGCGTGGAGTACGGGTTATCGAAGATGCGTCCGAAACGGTCGCCCAGAGAAATGGCCACGGCGAAGGCGGTGGGCACGTTGGAATCGAGCGGCGCGTACATGTTGCGCAGGTTCACATCGGGATATCCGGCCACGCTGATCCTGCCCGCCATGCGGAAGGTGATGTCGTCCCCGGCGTCGTTCATGCTCTGCAGCGAGTTGAACACCGTGGTCATCATCAGCAGCGGGGTGATCTTCGAATTGGAGAGCACCTCGAAGTGATAGCTGCGCGGCGTGGGTCCCCCGTGCACGTTGAGCGTGACGGGGATCATGCGCGGCTGCTTGTCGAAGCGGCCCATGATGCCGGTGTGGCGGTCCTGGACGAACGAGCCCACCTCTTCCGTGGCGTTCACGATCTTGAAGGCGTTGGCGGGGGAAGGCAGCGTCGCCAGCACGCGCGACTTCGTCATCGGCATGTCGACCATGCCGAACTGCAATAGCGGATGGCCGCAGGCGAGCAGGCGCTGCGGGTCCATGTAGGTGACCGTGCAGGTGGCGGCGATGTTCATGTCGCCGCGGACCAGCAGCGCGCTCACCGACGAGCCGGGCTCGAGCGCTTCCGGCTGTTTCTCGTCACTCACCGAACCGGCGCCCATCACCGGCATCACGCCGGCGGAGGCGAACTGCGGCGCGAAGCGGCGGATGGAATCTTCGCCGAATCCGCTGAAGACGAGCGGCGCGCCGATGGGCTTCAGGTACTGCGCGTAACCGGGCGCGGTGGATGGCGCTTCCGGTGCGGTCATGGAAGTCTTGGTGGCTTCCGGCTTCACGCCCGAGCCGGCCTTGCTGCCGGAGACGGAATCGGCGGGAATGGTCTTATCCAGCTCGTTGATCTCCAGCATCTCCGCGATGGGAGTCACGCCGGCGATGGGCTCGCGCGAGAACTCGCCGAGACGGAAAGCGAGCGCGCCGGCGAGCCGTCCGTTGAAATAGACCGGGCTGCCGCTCATGCCCGCGACCACGCCGGTGAACTCCACTTTCTGTCCGTGGAGCCGGATCAGGATCACGTCACTCTTCGGGCCGTTGAAATTGTTCTTCAGCACGCCCAGGACTTCCACCTCCATCGCCTCGGGCTTCACGCCTTCAAAGACGGTGTAGGCGACGCCGCGCATCCCCGGCTTGATCTCCGCGATGGGGATGATGTTCAGCTTTTCCGCGACGATAGGCGCGGCGGGAGCGGGCGCGGCTGCTGCGGTCACGGCGGCCGCCGGCGGCGCTGGCGCTGCTTTGGGCTGCTTAGGAGTGGCGGCTGTCCCGGCTGGAGCGCACACCGCGATGGCGAGCAGGAAGACGAGGCGCGATAGGATTGGAATCTTCATACAGCTTGGGGCCTCCCCCTAGCCGAAAAACGGCGGCCAAAGCCGCCCGTCGCATGACCAAAAGGGATGATTCGGCATCTATACTAGCATCAGAATCTCTGGACACAGGCAGCCATGCTCCCCAAAACACTCTTAGTACAGCCGGCAAAACACATTGCATCCGTAGTCCTTCTGGCCCTGTGGGTAGGGGCGGTCGTCCCTGCGTTTGGTCAGCAACAACCCGCGCCGCCGCAGCAGCAGCCGGGCACGCAGACGCCGGATCCCCAAAACAAGGATGCCCAGGAAGCGAATCCCACCGCAGGCGGTCCCGGGGGCGACGTGGGCACCATCGCCGTCCCCAAGAAGAAAGATGAGTCTTCGTCCGTCGAGAAGAAGGACAAGCCGGAGAAGTTCAAGAACCCCGCCGGCATGCCGGATTTCTCTGTCCGCGTGGACGTGCCCTCCGTCAACGTGGATGTGACCGTGCTCACGCGCGAGGGCGGGTTCGTCCCCGGATTGCACCAGGAAAACTTCCGCGTGCTCGAAGACGGCGTGCCGCAGAAGGTCACGACGTTCACGCAGACCGAGGCGCCGATCACCGCCGTCCTGCTGGTCGAGTTCGCCAACACCAACTACAGCTTCGTGCGGGACATGCTCAACGCGTCCTACACCTTCGCGCAGGGACTGAAGCCGCAAGACTGGGTCGCGGTGGTCTCCTACGACATGAAGCCGCAGATCATGGCCGACTTTACCCAGGACAAGCGGCAGATCTACGCCGCGCTTGGACACCTGCGTATCCCCGGCTTCAGTGAGACCAACCTCTTCGACGCGCTCTACGACACGCTCGACCGCATCGACCGCATCGAGGGACGCAAGTACGTGATCCTGATCGCCAGCGGCGTCGATACCTTCAGCAAGCACACGCTCGACGACGCCTATAAGAAGGTGAAGACCACGCCGAACGTCACCATCTTTGCCATCAGCACCGGCGGATACCTGCGCACCGCCTATGAGCCGAGGATGGGGCCGATCTCGCAGCTCAACTATTTGCAGGCCGACAACCAGATGAACTACTTCGCCAAGATGACCGGCGGACAATCGTACCGTCCGCGCTTCCTCGGCGAATTTCCGGAGATCTTCAACTCCATCGCCAACGTGATCCGCAATCAGTACTCGCTCACCTATCACCCCAGCAACACGCGCCAGGATGGTTCCTATCGCAAGATCAAGATCGAGCTCATCAATCCGCAGAACGGCGCGCCGCTGAAGATGGTGAACGAGAAAGGCAAGGAATTGAAGTACCAGATCATCGCGCGCGAAGGCTACAACGCGAAGCATGTGGTGGAGTAATACCAGGCGCGGGCCCCGAGTCCTGAGGAACCCCGGCAATCCCGTCGCGGGTTTTGCTCGCGCCTCGGGCCTCGCAGCTTCCTAGTGAACGTGGAAGAGGTGGTCGAGCGCGAACATCAGGCCGACGCCGAGGAAGACGACCAGTGCCATCTTCACTCCCGGCTCGCGATTGACCTCGGGCAGCAGGTCGGTGGCCGCCACGTAGATGGTCACACCGGCGGAGAGTGGCAAGCCCGCGTCCACGCCGTGACGGAAGACGGCCATGGTCAGCACGCCGAGCAGCGTCGCGCCGCCCAGCATCACGGACGCGCCCCAGGACTTGAAGCGGCTGCGTCCGCTGGCCAGCATCACCGACGCGACCGTGAATCCTTCCGGCACCTTGTGCAGGAAGACGGCGATGAAGACGATCCATCCCAGAAAAGTCGAGACCAGGAAGCCGCTCGCGATGGCGATGCCGTCGAAGAAAGCATGGATGAGTAATCCGAACAAGACTGACAGGCTGCGGTGCGGCGGCGTGACCTCGTGCTCGTGCGTCTCTTCGCCGAAGTGGAAGTGCGGCGTGAGCGTGTGCTCGAACAGATGGACGATGAGATATCCGCCCAGGATGAAGAAAGGCGCCCAGCCGTGCCGGTTGAGCTCCGGCTTCAGGCTCTCGGGGATCATTTCCAGGATCGCGGTGGCGAGCATGAACCCGGAGCCGAGCGCGATGAAATAGTTCAAGTAGCGCCGCTCCCAGTGCCGCTGCACCATGATGGCGCCGCCAAAGACGTTGGCGCTCGCCGCCGTGATGCCCAGCAATACGGAGATGGCGATGGGGGACAAGTTCTCAGTTCTCAGTTCTCAGTCGTATCGAAGCAATCAGTCCATTCAAAATGCGGCCGAGTCCCGCGACCGAATCCAGCAGTGCCTTTGAGGCCAGCTCATTCAAGAAGCCCAGGTTGCGGGCGATAAGAAATTGCGTCTCAACCTCGACCAAGGAACCCCGAGCGTGACTCAGGAATTGCCTGAACTCCTTCTGTGATTGCCTCGCCTGTCCTTCCGCGATGTTACTCGGCACCGAGACTGCAGCGCGACGAATCTGTGATGTGAGGCCGTAGGTCTCTTCCTTCGGGAGAGTACGGGTCGCCCGATAGATGTCGGTCACCAGTACCATGGCTTTCTGCCAGGCAATCAGCTCCTGGTAGGACTGTCCCATCTTCCTCCTCCTCGTATGGGCGGAGAACTGAGAACCAAGAACTGAGAACTCAGCCCGAGTGCCGAATGTGCATCACGTCCCCATCGCGAACCACGTAGTCCTTGCCCTCGAGGCGCAGCGTGCCTTTGCCGCGCGCGTTCGCCTCCGAACCGGCTTCCAGCAGCTGGTCCCAGTGGATGGTCTCCGCGCGGATGAAATGTTTTTCCAGGTCGGAGTGGATGGCGCCGGCGGCTTCCACCGCGCGCCATCCGCGGCGAATGGTCCACGCGCGACATTCATCTTCGCCGACGGTGAAGAACGAGATCAGCCCCAGCAGTTCGTACGTCTTGCGGATCAGGCGCGCCAGGCCGCTCTCGGTCAGTTGATAGCTGGAGAGAAAGTCGGCCGCGTCTGCGTCGCTCATTTCCGCCAGCTCCGCCTCGACCTTGCCGCAGATAGCCGTCGCCCCCGCGCCGGGCCGTGACGCCACTTCTTTCAGGTTGAACTTCTCGACGGCGGCGTCGAGGTCTTTGCCGAGGTCGCTGCTCTCGCTGATGTTCAATACATAAAGGATGGGCTTCTGGCTCAGGAACATGAAGCCGCGGATGGCTTTTTCCTGGTCCGGCGTGATCTCCATCTCGCGCAGCGGCTTCTCCGCTTCGAGCCACGCCTTCGCGCGCACCAGCACCTCGTGCTCGCGCACCAGCTCGGGCGCCTTCCCACGTTTCAGGTCGCGCTCGAGACGCTCCATGCGCTTCTCGATCTGCCCGAGGTCGGAGACCATCAGATCGAACTCCACGTTCTTGATGTCGCGCAGCGGATCGATCTCGCCCACGTGCGCGACCGCGGGATTCTCGAACGCGCGCACCACGTGGATGAGCGAATCCACGTTGCGCAACGTGTTGGCGTAGGCGGCTTCCTTCAGCGCTTCTTCGCCCACGGCGGCCACGTCCACGTACTCGATGCTCGCATGCACCGTCTTCTTCGGGCTGTAGAGCGCAGAGAGCTTATCGAGACGCTCGTCCGGCACCTTGGCCACGCCGAGGTTCGCCTTGGCGTAGGCGGCGGCGTCCACGTGCGCCTTGGTGAGGATCTTGAACAGCGAACTCTTGCCCACCTGCGGTAAACCAATGATCCCTGACTTCATTCCGTCTTGTTCTCCGGGCCTTCAGGCCGCTTCCGGCCACTCGGGCCAAACATTCAGTAAAACAGAAAAGTCTTACTCTGCAAACCGGCGCTGCAAATCCAGTCCGCAAAACTGCCGGACTTCCCCGTTCTATCTACGTGGTTGCTTCTACCGAATCCCATATTCGAGTTTGGTTGCCCGACCCGCTGCGGCGGGGTAACCTCGCAGGCGGAACCTCGCGCCGGAACCGGGGTTCTAATAGGAAGCACGGGGGAAACCCATGCTGGACGTGCGGAATCTCCGCTTCCTACCGGAGGACGAGTGCATCCAATAGAACAGACGACAGAGCTGCTGCGGGTCGAAGGCCTCAAGAAGGTCTTTCGCAGCGGGCAGTCGGACCTGGTGCTCTTTGAAAACTTGTCCTTCCGGGTACGGAAGGGAGAGATGTTGGCGATCGTGGGCGAGAGCGGCGCGGGCAAGAGTACCTTACTGCACATCCTCGGCGCGCTTGATAGCGCTTCCGCAGGTGACGTATACTGCGCCGCAATGAAGCTGCGATCGCTCTCAGACGATGCCGCGGCGGAATTCAGGAACCGGCAAATAGGGTTCGTATGGCAGTTCCACTACCTGCTGCCGGAATTCACAGCTGTGGAAAATGTGGCGATGCCGCTGTTGATGCGGGGCCACAACAAGTCTGAGGCCGAGCAGGAAGCCCGCCGGTGGTTGCGCGAAGTGGGACTCGAAGACCGCGCCGGCCATCGTTCCGGCGAGCTCAGCGGCGGGGAGCAGCAGCGGGTCGCGTTGGCGCGCGCGCTGATAACCCATCCGCAACTGCTCATGGCCGACGAGCCGACCGGCGATCTGGATACAAGGACCGCCGAGCTGGTCTTCGAGCTGATCTCCAGGTTGCATCGCGAGCACGGGCTCACCTCCCTCATCGTCACCCACAACATGGATTTTGCGCGCCGCTGCGACCGCGTATTGCGCATGGCCGCCGGCCGTGTCGAGGAGCTGCGACCGGAAGCGCTGCCGGCGTAGAGGTGCGCGGGTGGCAAGAAGTGGACGAGTAAAGGTTTTGTTGGGAGAGCGGCGATGGGAAGCGCATAATCGTCGCAGGGCCAGCGATAACAGTGTTTGCTTCCGGGATCAGCGGTGACTCCGGGGGCGCAACAAGGAGGCTTGGCGCTGCCGCATGGTGCGGCCGCTGCGCAGGTCCTCCGCGGAGAGGGACATGTTTGAGCGGTATACAGAGAAAGCGCGGCGCGTCATCTTCTTTGCGCGCTACGAAGCCAGCCAATTCGGCTCCCCCTACATCGAGACCGAACACCTGCTGTTGGGATTGCTGCGCGAAGACAAGGCCCTCACCAACCGGTTCCTGCGGTCGCACGCCTCGGTGGAATCGATCCGCAAGCAGATCGAGGGCCACACGACGATCCGCGAGAAGGTCTCGACCTCGGTCGACCTGCCCCTCTCGAACGAATGCAAGCGCGTGCTCGCGTACGCGGCCGAAGAGGCCGAGCGGCTCTCGCACAAGCACATCGGCACCGAGCATCTTCTATTAGGACTGCTGCGCGAAGAGAAGTGCTACGCGGCGGAGATCCTGCACGAGCGCGGCCTGCGCCTCTCGGCCATCCGCGAAGAGCTCGCCCGCACCACGCAGGAAAAAGCTCCGGCGTCGCAGCGCAACCGCGAGTCTTCCCTGCTGTCGGAATTCTCGCGCGACCTCACCCAGGCGGCGATGGATAACCAGCTCGACCCGCTCGTCGGGCGCGATTCCGAACTCGAGCGCGTCGTCCAGATCCTGTGCCGCCGCACCAAGAACAATCCCGTGCTCATCGGCGAGCCGGGCGTGGGCAAGACGGCCATCGTCGAAGGCCTGGCGCAGCGCATCGCCGATGGCGACGTGCCGTCGTTCCTCGCCGATAAGCGCATCCTCGCGCTCGATCTTTCGCTCATCGTGGCCGGCACGAAGTACCGCGGCCAGTTCGAAGAGCGCCTGAAGACCATCATGAAAGAGTTGATGGACAATCAGAACGCCATCATCTTCATCGACGAGCTGCACACGCTCGTCGGCGCCGGCTCGGCCGAAGGCTCGCTCGACGCGGCCAACATCCTCAAGCCCGCGCTCTCCCGCGGCGAGATCCAATGCATCGGCGCGACCACGCCGGGCGAGTACCGCAAGTCCATCGAGAAGGACCGCTCGCTCGAGCGCCGCTTCCAATCCGTGAAGGTGGCGCCGCCGGATGAGCCCACCGCCATCAAGATCCTGGGCGGCATCAAGGACCGCTACGAAAAATTCCACGCGGTCACCTACACCGAAGACGCCATCCAGTTCAGCGTGTTCCATTCCAACCGCTACATCCCCGACCGCTTCCTGCCCGATAAGGCCATCGACCTCATCGACGAAGCCGGCGCGCGCGTCAAGCTGCGCCAGACCTCGCTGCCCGATGAGATCACCGACGTGCAGAAGCGCATCAAGTTCATCGTCCACCGCATGGAGAACGCCATCGCGAACCACGAGTTCGAGAAGGCGCGCTTCTATTCCGACGAGGAACGCAAGGAGCGCGAGAACCTGCGCGCGCTGCGCGAGAAGTACCACCTCGACGAATCTTCCACCGGCGTGGTCGGCCGCGAGGACATCGAAGACGTGGTCTCGCGCTGGACCGGCGTGCCCATCAACTCCATCAAGGAAGAGGAATCGCAGAAGCTGCTGCGCATCGAGGAAGAGCTGCACAAGCGCGTGATCTCGCAGGAGAAGGCCATCAGCGCCCTCTCCCGCGCCATCCGCCGCTCGCGTGCCGGCTTGAAGAACCCGAACCGTCCCGTGGGGTCGTTCCTGTTCCTCGGACCGACCGGCGTGGGCAAGACGGAAGTCGCCCGCACGCTGGCGCAGTTCATGTTCGGCTCAGAGAAATCGCTCATCCGCTTCGACATGTCCGAGTTCATGGAGAAGCACTCCGTCTCCAAGCTCATCGGCTCGCCTCCGGGATACGTCGGCTACGAAGAGGGCGGCCAGCTCACCGAGCGCGTGAAGCGCGCCCCCTACTCCGTGGTCCTGCTCGACGAGATCGAGAAAGCGCATCCGGATGTGTTCAACATCCTGCTCCAGGTCTTTGAAGACGGCCAGCTCTCCGACGGCCTGGGCAACACCGTGGACTTCAAGAACACCATCATCGTCATGACCTCGAACATCGGCGCGCGCCACCTGCAGAAGCGCACCGGCCTCGGCTTCCAGTCCGACAAGGAGGACGTGATCTCCGAGAAGGTCGAGGAGATGGTGAAGAACGAGGTCAAGCGCACGTTCAATCCCGAGTTCCTCAACCGCCTCGACGAAGTCATCATCTTCCAGGCGCTCACGGAGAAGGACCTCATCCAGATCGTGGAGCTGATGGTCGGCCAGTTGAACCAGAACCTGGCACAGCGGCACATCACCATCACGGTCACGGAAGAAGCGCGCAAGTGGATCCTCGACAAGACGCTCACCGACCGCAGCTACGGCGCGCGTCCGCTGCGCCGCGCCATCCAGCGCTACATCGAGGACCCGCTCTCGGAAGCGCTCATCCAGGGCACGTTCACCACGCGGCCGGCGTTCATCGAGGTCTACCTCGAGGGCGACCGCCTCTTCTATCGCCCCGTCGGCGAAGAGAAGCAGGAAGGCATGCTGCTGTACTCGAACTAGACCATCAAGCAAAAGCCGTCCGCCACGGCGGACGGCTTTTGCTTGCCTGAAACTTTGCAGCGCGTGCCGTCATCTATTCCCCCATGGCCCTGACCGTTTATTCCGCTCCCTGGTGTCCTGACTGTCGCGAGGCCAAGCGCTGGCTCGCCAAGCACAACATCGCTTACAGCGAGATCGACATCGAGTCCACGCCCGGCGCGGCGGACGAAGTGGTCAAGCAAACGGGCAAGCGCGCCATCCCGCAATTCGTGCTCGACGACGCGTGGGTGCAGCCCTATAAACCCGGCGAAGGGTTTCTCTATGACGAGATGGAGAAGCTGTTCGGGGTCACGGGCTAGTCGGGAGTTTGCGGAATCTCTGATCGCCGAATGAGCCGTCACTCCCGGCCTATTCTGCAATCTGCAATCTCAAAGCTGCGATCAAGCCGTCGTCTTTCCCCACCAGCCCGGCTCGCGGACGTGCTCCTCTTCGAGGCGGCGCATGCGGGCGGCCATCACGCCGGCGCGTCCGAGATATCCCACCACGCGCTTCGGGTGTTCACGGCTGACGACCGGCAGCCGCCCGACCTCGGCGCGCAGCATCCGCTCCACGGCTTCGTGCAGCCCCTCGTCCGGATACGCCACCACCGGATCGGGCGTGCCCGCCTCGAGTACGGTGGCGCTCGATTGCGGCTCGTGCTCGAGCCGTTTTACGACGTCGCCGCGCGTGATGATGGCGACGAGCCGTTCCTCCCCATCCACGATGGGCAGTGCATAATGCCGGGCGAGGGGATGTCCGCTGGTCATCATCCCGGCAAGCTCGAGCAGCGGCATGGTCGCGGGAATGGTGGGAATGTCGGGCGTCATCGCAGTGCCGACCGTGACCTGCGTCATCACGTCGGGCTCGTATTCGGCATGGATTTTCAGGCCGCGGCGCGCAAGTTTCTCCGTCATGATGGAAGCGCCAGGCTGCATCCAGATGGCGATGCCGTCGGCGATCACGCAGACCAGCATCAGCGGCAGCACCGCGTTGTAATCGCGCGTGATCTCGAACGCGAAGATGATGAACGTGAACGTCGCGCGCGAAGCCGCGCCGAAGACCGCTCCCATCGCGACCAGCGCGAAGGCCGCCGGCGAGAGGTGCGCCGCGGGGAAGATGCGGTTCATGGCGACGGCGAAGACCGAGCCCATGGCCGCGCTCGACATGAAAGTCGGGGCCAGCAAGCCGCCAGACGTCCCCGAGCCCAGCGAGATGACCAGTGCCAGCGTCTTGAAGACCAGCACCAGGACGAGCACGGAGAGCGTGAGCCGGTCGGTGAGGATGTCAGAGATGGTGTCGTAACCCACGCCGAGCACGCGCGGCACGAAGTATCCGATGATGCCGAGTCCGAGCGCGCCGATGGCCGGCCACCACATCTCGTTCACCGGCAGCTTCTCGAACAGGTCTTCGACCCAGTAGAGCAGCTTGCTCAGCCCGACGGCGGCCACGCCGCACAGCAACCCGAGCAGCAAATAGAACGGCAGCGCGCGCGGCACGCCGAAGTCGTGCGTGCCCACGTCGAACATCGGACCGGGGCCCATCAGCCGGATGTGGATGGAAGTCGCGAGCGTGGAAGCGATGACCAGCGGGATAAAGCTTCGCGCCTTGAATTCGAAGAGCAGCAGTTCGATGGCCAGGATCACCGCCGCGATGGGCGTGGAGAAGGTCGCCGCCATGCCCGCGGCCGCGCCGCACGCGAGCAGCACCTTGCGTTCGGCGGCGGTGGTGTGGAAGACCTGGCCGACGAGCGAGCCGAACGCTCCGCCTGTCTGGATGATCGGGCCTTCCGCGCCGAACGGCCCGCCGGTACCGATGGCAATCGCCGCCGAGATGGGCTTGAGCACGGCGACACGCGGCGAGATGCGGCTGCGGTTCACCAGCACCGCTTCCATCGCTTCCGGGATGCCGTGACCGCGGATCTTGTCCGTGCCGTAGCGGGCCATGAGTCCGACGATGAGTCCGCCGGCCACGGGCACCACGATCACCCAGAAGCCAAGCGTGTTCGTCTGCAGGCTCGGGAAAACGAAACCCATGTGGTGGAAGAAGAAGAGGTTGGTGAAGAAGCCGATGAGGTTGTACAGCAGGAAGGCGATAACGCCCGCCACGATGCCGATGGCCGCCGCGAGCAGCGACACGGTGAGCATGCGGAATTCGGCGGTGAAAGCGGCGGGCTTGCCCGCTGTCGCTGCGCTTGCTGGCATGTTGCCTCCGGTAAGTGGGATGCACGCGCGCATCCGCCGGAGGCCGTGGCTACTTACGCCGTCGACCGCCTGCCTTCTGCTCGCGGGTGAGCCTGGCCAGCGCCTCGGAAAGCTCGCGCGACTGCGAACGCAGCTTCTCGCGGTTCTGGACGAATATCTTTTGCAACAGGCGGTCGCCCTTGCTGGTCAGTTCGACCAGCACGAGACGGCGATCGTCTTTATCGGCCACGCGCCGCACCAGTCCCATGCGCTCGGAGCGGTCCACCAGTTCGACCACGCTGTGGTGCTTGAGCAGCAGCCGGTCGGCCAGCCCGCGGATCGAAGGTTTCATGCCTTCGGGCAGTCCGCGAATAACGAGCATCAGCAGGTGTTGCTGCGGTTCCACGCCGGCGCCTTCCGCTACGCCCTCACTGAAGCGGACGAAGCGGCGGATCTGGTGCCGGAATTCGGACATGGCACGGTAATAGTCGTTGCCCGGGCGCGGGTTCCCCCGGGCCCCTGCTATTCTATCGCTCTCCGATATAATACGTCGCATTCTCGCTCCCGTGCGCTTCCCTCTGCCGAGAGTCATCCCCTCGCTACCATTCGGCAGGCGGGGGAGCGCACGTTCCTTTTGTGTGCTCGCTTTGGCCGGCGGAGGCCCCAGCGTTTACAATCCAGAGTTTCCCCATCGTACGATTTTTGGCGCTGTCGGTACACAAAAACCGCAAGGAGCTTGCCCCGTGATCCCTCGCTATACGCGTCCTGAGATGGGCCGCATCTGGAGTGACGAGAACAAGTTCCGCATGTGGCTGAAGGTGGAAGTGGCCGCCACTGAGACGCTGGCCGCCGCCGGCATCGTCCCCGCGGAAGCCGCCGCCGCCATCCGCGATAGAGGCGGCTTCGACCTCAAGCGCATCCACGAGGTCGAGGCCGAGGTCAAGCACGACGTGATCGCCTTCACTACCGCGGTCGCGGAAAAAGTCGGACCGCAAGCGCGCTGGCTGCACTACGGGCTTACCTCCAACGACGTGGTGGACACGGCGCAGGCACTGCAGGTCAAGGACGCAAGCAGCATCATCCGCAAGGACCTCGACAAGCTGCGCGACGTGCTCAAGCGCCGCGCCTTCGAGTTCAAGCGCACGCCGCAGATCGGCCGCACGCACGGCATCCATGCCGAACCCATCACTTTCGGCCTGAAGCTGGCCACCTGGTACGCCGAGGTCGAGCGCGACATCGCCCGCTTCGAGCGCGCGGCAGAAGAGATGCGCGTCGGCAAGCTCTCCGGCGCCGTCGGGAACCTGGCGCACCTCGAACCCGAGTTTGAAGAGCAGATATGCGAGCGGCTCGGTCTCGAAGTCGATTCCATCACCACGCAGGTCATCTCACGCGACCGTCACGCCAACTACCTGGCGACGCTGGCCGTGATCGCAGCCACGCTCGAGAAGGTCGCGCTCGAGGTCCGTCACCTGCAGCGCACGGAAGTGCGTGAAGCCGAGGAATTCTTCAGCGAGAAGCAGAAGGGCTCGTCGGCGATGCCGCACAAGCGCAATCCCGTGACGTGCGAGCAGATATGCGGACTCGCGCGCGTTATCCGCGGGAACGCGCAGGCGGCCTTCGAGAACGTGGCGCTGTGGCACGAGCGCGATATCTCGCACTCGTCGGTGGAGCGCGTCATCCTGCCGGATTCCACCATCCTGCTGAACTACATGCTGGCGAAGACCACGAACCTGATCGACACGCTGCTGGTCTATCCCAAGCGCATGCTCGCCAACCTCGAGTCCACCGGAGGCCTCGTCTTCAGCGGACAAGTGCTGCTCGACCTCGCCGAGCATGGCATGTCGCGCGAGCAGGCCTATCGCCAGGTGCAGAAGAACGCGATGCGCGCGTGGAAGCAGGGCGAGAACTTCAAGCAGCTCATCATGAAGGACAAGCAGGTCACGGCGCGCGTGCCGCGCAAGCAGATCGAGCGCGCCTTCGACCTCAAGCGCCAGCTCAAGAACGTGGACAAGATCTTCGAGCGGGTCTTCGGGAAGTCCAAGAAAAGCTAAACCACGAAGGTCACGAAGGTTCACCAAGGAAAGAAAAATGGAAATCCTTCGTGTTCCTTCGTGTCCTTCGTGGTTAAAGGCCTTTACAGCCGATTGATGACGCTCGCCACGTAGCCCGCGCCGAAGCCGTTGTCTATGTTCACCACGCTCACGTTCGACGCGCAGGAGTTCAGCATCCCCAACAGCGCGGCCAAGCCTTCGAAGCTCGCGCCGTAGCCCACGCTCGTAGGCACGGCGATCACCGGAACGCCGACCATTCCTCCGACCACGCTCGGCAGCGCGCCTTCCATCCCGGCACAGACGATGACCACGCGCGCCTCGGTGAGCACTTTGCGGTTTGCCAGCAGGCGATGGATGCCGGCGACGCCGACGTCGTAAAGATGCTCCACGTCGTTGCCCATCACCTCGGCGGTCACGACGGCTTCTTCCGCGACGGGGATGTCGGATGTTCCCGCGGAAACGACGGTGATCTTCCCTTTGCCGTACTTGCGCGTGTCCTGCTCGAGGACGATGGCGCCGGAGAGTTCTCGGTACTCCGCTTTTCTCAGCTCCTTGCGCACGGCGGCGTACTGCGCCTTGGTCGCGCGCGTGGCGAGGACGTTCCGGCCATGTTTCGCCAGCTTCGCGAAGATGCCCGCGACCTGCGCCGGCGTCTTCCCTTTTGCCAGGATGACCTCCGGCATGCCCGCGCGCAGCGCGCGGTGGTGGTCTACCTTGGCAAAGCCCAGGTCCTCGAACGGCATGTGGCGCAGGCGCGCGACCGCCTCATCGGGCGAGAGCTTGCGCGCCCGCACCTGGTCGAAAAGCTGCTTGATGGATTGAGCGTCCACGGAGGCAGTCAGAGTATCAAATGCGCCGACTGGACGAAGGCACTAGCCAGCCTGATATCCTCGATGTCGCCCATGCCAGCCCATCTTCCCGGCAACGTCAACATCACCGTCGCCATGACCGGCGCCTCTGGGTCGGTCTTCGCCCGCGAGCTGCTGCTGGCCCTCGAGCGCGATGGCCGCGTCGCCACCGTGAACTTCATCGCCAGCGACAACGCGTTGCGCGTGCTGGCGGAAGAACTCGGCGTCAAGGGGCGGAGCAACATCCTGCCGCAACTGCTCGGGAAAGGCGCACCTAAGAAATCGAAGACGCACCAGCAGAACAACGATGACATCGGCGCCAACGTCGCTTCGGGCAGCTATCCCTCGGACGCGATGGTCGTCATCCCATGCTCGATGGGGACGCTCGCCGGCATCGCCTGTGGGCTGGCATCGAAGCTCACCGAGCGCGCCGCCGACGTCTGCTTGAAGGAGCAGCGGCCGCTCATCCTGTGTGTCCGCGAGACCCCGCTGAACAAGATCCACCTGCAGAACATGCTGCGCGCCGCCGACGCCGGCGCGACCATCTTCCCGCTCATCCCTACCTTCTATAACCGGCCGAAATCGGCGGGCGAGATGGCGCGCGAGTTCGCCGCCCGCGTACTCCAGCACCTCGGCCTCCGCCAGCCGGGTGCGTATCGCTGGAAAGGATAGAAACCCACACCCACCACGGAGGCACTGAGGCACGGAGTTTTTTCATCTGGATTCCTCTGTGCCTCTGTGTCTCTGTGGTGGATTTTTCCTTTCTGGGGGATTGAATCAGCTCCTCACCCGCGCTATTGTGGGCGTACACCGGAAAGGAGGTGGTCCAGTGCAAATGAGATCTGAAGATGGTAGTAGTCGGCTGAGACCGGCGTTAGGTGAGGTGGCTGAGGCTTAGGGCGTCCGCTCTGAAGCCTTTCTGTCCCCACGTGGTGTAGGGACCGCTCGAGTGAGCGGAAGCCTCAAGCCAAACTCAACAGTTCCACCGGCGGCCCGTCCTACGGCGGGCCGCTTCCTTTTGATAGAGGAGTTAGTAGCTAGTAGTTAGGAGCTAGCAAGTGAATGCGCCCGCGCGCTAACTCCTAACTACTAACTCCTAGCTACTTTGTCGAATCCCTTGCGGATCACTTCCTCCGCTGAATCTGCTATGGCAAAGCCTTTCAGCTCATCCTCCGTGATCCATCGCACCTCACTCGCGTCACTCGCGGCACGCAGTTCCCCGCCCGAGACCTCGCACAGGTAATCGATGAGGACGTAGTGGTAGCGCGTGCGTCCGTCGGGATCGGCGACAATGCGGTCGTACACGTCGAGCACTTCGAGCGGGACCACCTCCAGCCCAGTCTCTTCTTTCGCCTCGCGCGCCACGCCCGTGCGCAGCGTCTCCCCCAACTCGAGCATGCCGCCCGGGATGGACCACTCGCCCTTGAGCGGCTCGGTGGCGCGGCGGATGACGAGCGCGCGCCCGCGCTCGATGATGATCGCGCCCACGCCGATCAGCGGACGGTCGGGATATTCGCGCTTCATGCTCAAACCTGAGTCCACCACAGAGGCACCGAGACACGGAGGAATCCTATTTCTTTTCTGCTTCCCCTGTGTCTCCGTGTCTCTGTGGTGAGGTCTTGCTCCTAAGAGAAGAGATTGCGCGGCGAGAGTTCCACGATCTTCCATCCCTTGGCGCCGCGTTCGAAGGCGAAGCGCATCTGCTCGTGCCGGCGAACGGGCGACTCGCCCTCGGCGGACGGCGTGGCCTCGTATTCGAACTCCACCATCGCCACGCCGCGGGCGTCTTCCATCGATGCTTGCTTCACCTTGTAGTAGACGCGGAAGCCGGACATCTCGCGGAACCACGCGCTCACCTGGGCGGAGAAGCGCTCGTACTCGGGAAACTTCGCCGCGTCGAAGGCGCCGAGCGTCATGCGGGAGTTGCGGCCTTCCATGCCGCGCGCGAACTGGTTGAGCAGGTCGTTGGCCACGGCAGCGGTGAACGTCTCGGAACTCGCGGCCGCCCCCGCCACCTTCGGGTTCGCGATAGGGGGAGCGGCTTGCTGCGCGAGCAGCGGGAGAGACAACAGGAGTCCAGCAGCGACCGCGGCAAGCTTTCTCATTTCGTTTTCATCTCGTAGACGCCGTCCCAGCCCGGCTGGGGCGGCTCCATGATGAAGTGGTGGCAGCGATGCAGCAGCGCGGTCGTGGGACCGTCGCCAGGATACACGGTGAGTATCTCCTCGAACTTGTCCATCGCCTCCTGCCACTCCATGCGGCGATAGGCGTCGAGCGCCGAGGCGAACAAGTTGATGAGCTCGACGTGGCGGTCCTGGTCCACGATGAAGCCCATCAGCTCATAGATGGAGACCGGCTGCGTCTTGCCCTTCACCGTGATGCGGTCGATCTCGCGCGTGACGAAGGCTTCCTTCACCTGCTCATATGTGTTCTCGCTGATGATCACGCGGACGCCGTAGTCTTTTGTTTTCCCCTCGAGTCGCGACGCTAGGTTCACGTGGTCGCCCATCACCGTCCAGGCAAAGCGCTTGTCGGAACCCATGTTGCCCACGTTGACCGGTCCGGAGTTCAGCCCGATGCCGATGTTCAGCGTCTTCCCGCCTTCCGCCGACCACTTCTCGTTCAGCTCGTCGAGCCGCTCGCCCATGCGCAGCGCGGCGCCGCACGCGCGGATGGCGTGGTCTTCCTGCGGATACGGCGACCCCCAGAACCCCATGATGGCGTCGCCGATGTACTTGTCGAGCGTGCCCCAGTGTTGGAAGAGGATCTCCGTCATCTCGCCCAGGTATTCGTTCAGCAATTCGACCAGCTCGTTGGGTGTGAGGCCTTCCGCGATGGCGGTGAACGAGCGGATGTCGCTGAACATGATGGTGAGGTCTTTCATCTCGCCACCGGCGCGGAAGTACTTGCCCGGGTCCTGCTCGATCAGGCGGATGACGCCGGGTGAGACGTAGCGCTCGAACGTGCGCCGCACTTTCCGCTTTTCGCGTTCCTCGAAGATCATGCGGAAGCTGGTGATGGCCGCGAAGTTCGCCACCAGCGTGGCGGCCGGCACTACGAAGCTGAGCCACACGCCGTAATGGCTGAACTCCCACTGCTCGAAGCCGGTGAATAGCGCCAGCGTCCCGGCCATGGTGATGGTCGAAGTCAGAGGCTTGAGATAGCTAAAGGCGTATCCCATGCCCATGCCGAAGAACACGATGAAGCACAGGTCGATGAGTTCCTGCGTGCGTCCGCGGGTGAGGAAGCCGCGGCCGCGCTCGTCGTAGTGCAGCATGTTGTCGAGCTCGTTGGCGTGGATCTCCACTCCCATGTAGGTGTCGCCGTGGAACGGCGTGCTACGCATGTCGCCGATACCGAGCGCGGTCGCGCCCAGGAAGACGATCTTGTCCTTGAACGTCTCCGGCGGCACGGTGCCATCGAGCACGTCGGCCATGGAGTGGTGCTGGTAGGTCCGGTACGGCCCGGCGTAATTGACCAGCAGCGAACCATCGGGCGGCACCTTGATGTTGTAGCGCCCGAGCTTCACGCTCTCGAGTCCGGCGGGCGAAATGGACATGCTCACGTCCTGGTCCTGGATGTTCTCCGCCTCGCGCAGGGTCTGCAGCGCGAGCGACGGGAACCAGTCGAGCTCCTGGTAGCGCGCCACGAGCATGGCGCGGCGAACCGTGCCGTCGGTGTCCACCGTGGCGTTGAAGAACCCGAAGGACTTGGCGGATTCGGCGAGCAGCTTGAGGTTCGGCTCCACGCCATCGAAGACCACGCCGCCGTTCTCGGCGAATGCCTTGCCGGTATCGAGCTTGCCGCCTTTCGGAATGCCGACGGCATTGATCTGCGGAAACGATTTCCCCCACGCGACGTCGTAATACTCCTGCGCTGCCTTGGGGTCCATCTCGAAGACGCGGGTCTTATCCAGGAAGAGGTGCCCGAGAACGACGTTGTCGGCGCGCTTCATCGCCGCGGCGAGTTGCGCATCTTTGTCGCTCGCCAGTTCGAGTGCGTGGACCCGCGCCGCCATCTCCGGAGAGGCCGTGTTCTGCGTCTGCGCCTCGAGCTGCTTCAGGGCCTCGACGCCACCGTTCTTTTCGCGCGTGGGAAAGGTCACGTCGAAGGCGACCACGCGC
The DNA here is from genome assembly GCA_016185395.1 of Candidatus Korobacter versatilis. Taxonomy (GTDB): domain Bacteria; phylum Acidobacteriota; class Terriglobia; order Terriglobales; family Acidobacteriaceae; genus JACPNR01. The sequence goes on along the minus strand of JACPNR010000011.1, from coordinate 68,852 downwards.
GCGCCACCTTGCTTCAGCTTGTCGATGAGCTTGGCGTACGCGTCGCGCGGGATGGGCCACGCGCCCACGTTGTGCAGCGTCTTCTCGTCCATGCCGACGATGACGATGCGGTCGTCATGCGGACGCTCGCCGCGCAACTCGAAGCGCGCGTCGAGCGAGCGCTGCTCCACGTTCCGCACAAAGCTGATGATGGGATTCTCGGAGCCGTCCGCCATCTTGTAGAACACGAACAGGCTCGCCAGCGTGACCACGACCGCGATGGCGTAGTCCACGCGCCGCAGCTTCTGCATGAAGCTGGCGCCGCCGGTCGCGACTTGTCGAAGCAGAAGTTTCACTGGCGGTAGAGCCGGGAGGGACGCCCGGAAATGCTTGAAAACTCTACACCAGCAGCAACTCGCGAAGCGAGCGGGGGAAAGCCCTAGTTGGCAGTACTCAGTACGTTGCCAGTACCCAGTACTCAGCCAAGGATTGGGTCGCCGACCGGGTACTGGGTACCGAGTACCGGGTACTGCTACTCAGGCAGCTTGAGGGGCTTGCCCCAATCGTCGGCGAAGCACAGGCGCTCGATGGGGAAACGGCCTCCGTAGGGCTTGTCCTCGCCCTTGCGATGCCCGATGGCGAGCAGCGCGACCACGCGCACGGAGTCCGGGATGTGCAACAGCTTCTTCACCGACGCTTCGTCGAAGCCTTCCATCGGCGCGGTGTCATAGCCGAGCGCTTCGGCCATCCACATCACCGTGGTGAAGGCGATCATCACGTGGCGATTGACCCACACCCCCAGGTCGGGCGCAATGCCTCCCGCCGAGCCAGGCTGCGAACCGAGGAACCCGGTGACGTTCTTCTTGACCACCGCGTGCTCGGCATCACCACCGTACCCGTGCTCTTTGGCCATCTCGAGCGCGTCGTCGAGGTCGCCCTTCTTCCATCCTTCCTTGTCGCCGCACGCCACGATGACCACCGGCGCCTCTTCTACCTTGGGCTGGTTCATCGCCGCCGCGCGCAGCTTTTTGCGCTGCTCGGGATCGCGCACCACCACGAACCGCCACGGCTGCAGGTTGTAGCCCGAGGGCGCGTGCAGTCCCGCGCTGAGGATCTTCGCCAGGTCGCCTTCGTGGACCGGCGCGGAGGGATCGAAGTGCGGCGTGGCGCGGCGCTCGCGCACCACCTCGCTCAAAGGTTTCTCTTTGGCTCGTTCGGCCGTCATGGAAACTGCCTCCTACGCGTTCAGAAGGGTCATGAACGGATACCGGTTGGATGTCCCGCGTGGCGGGCATGTCGCACGAAAACCCAAAAACCTTACCGCGTTCCTCTGCGTTCATCCGCGGTAGGCTTTTCGGCCCCGAACAACCAGCCAATGCGCGCCACCGTCTCTGTGATGTGGTGAAATAGCCCGATGGCTCTCGAAGAATACAAGCAGAAGCGCCGCTTTGAAGACACTCCCGAGCCGCCACCGAAACTCGGCAAGCGCGACGCGCACCGCTTCGTGGTGCAGAAGCACCACGCGTCGCGGCTGCATTACGACTTCCGGCTGGAGATGGATGGCGTCCTGAAATCATGGGCGGTGCCGAAGGGGCCCTCGCTCGATCCGGACGACAAGCGCCTGGCCATGATGGTCGAGGACCATCCCGTTTCGTATTTCGATTTCGAGGGCATCATTCCCGAAGGCAACTACGGCGCCGGCTCGGTGCAGGTGTGGGACGTGGGCACGTGGGAACCGCTTGGCGAAGCGCACGCCATGCTCACCAAGGGCGACTTCAAGTTCCGGCTGAAGGGCAGGAAGTTGAAAGGCGACTTCGTCCTCGCGCGCATGCGCTCGCGGCGTCCGGGCTCGAAGGGCAACGAGTGGCTGCTCATCAAGCACCGCGGCGCGGGCGACGTGGCCGGCTTCGACGCCGGTGACCGCAAGCTCGACTGGTCGGTGCTGACCAAACGGTCGCTGGCGGAGATCGCCGGCGACGCGCGCGCCCGTGAGTGGCAGAGCCGTAAGAAGGCCGCGCCCGCCTCGCGCGGCGGCAAGAACGCCTGGCTGGCGGATTCCGTCGCCAAGGCCGACCGGAAAAGGCGGGGAACCGCCGAGCACGCCGAGATCGCCGAGAAACCCAAAGGAAGAAAGAAAACGCCTTCGGCGCGCGTCGTGAAAGCCTCGGCGTCCGCCGCGGAGGGTGACACACGTAGCCTCCGGCCCAAGCAAAGGAATTTCTCGGCGTCCTCTGCGAGCTCGGCGGTAAAAACCCTCAAGGGCGCGGAGCGCGCGCCGATGCCCCGCGCCATCACGCCCATGCTCGCCACGCTGGTGGACGGCCCCTTCGACGACGAGCAGTGGCTCTTCGAGATCAAGTGGGACGGCTATCGCGCCGTCGCGTACCTCGACGGTGGCAACGTCCGGCTGGTCTCGCGCAACCAGAACGATTTCACCGCCGGCTTCCCCGAAGTCGCAGCCGCGCTCGCCGAGGGCGTGAGAGCGAAGCAGGCGGTGCTCGATGGCGAGATCGTTGCGCTCGACGCCGAGGGCCGTCCCTCGTTCTCGCTCATGCAGCAGCGCACCGGCATGGACACCGGCCGTCCCGGCCGCATCGGCATCGCCCGCCGCGATGTCCCCATCGTCTTCTATGCCTTCGACGTCATCTGGCTCGAGGGTTACAGCCTGATGCAGGTGGGCCTCGAGCAGCGCAAGGAGTTGCTGCGGCAGATCTTAGGAAAAGACGAGCGGCTGTTCTTCTCCGACCATGTCGTCGGCAAAGGCAACGCGCTGTTTGAACTCGCGCGGCAGCGATCGCTCGAGGGCATCCTGGCGAAGCGGCGCGCGAGCTGCTACATCCAGAAGCGGACGCGCGAATGGCTGAAGATCAAGATCACGCAGCGCATCGAGTGCGTCATCGGCGGCTACACCGACCCGAAAGGCTCGCGCGAGCACTTCGGCTCCGTCATCCTCGGCCTCTACGACGACAAAGGGAAACTCATTCACGTCGGCCAAGCCGGCTCCGGCTTCACCGAGCAGTCGCATGCCGCGATGTGGAAGAAGCTGAAGCCGCTCGAGACCGCGAAGAACCCCTACGACGGACGCGTGGACACGCTGCGCAAGAACCACTGGACCAAGCCGCAGCTCGTCGCCGAGATCAAGTTCATCGAGTGGACACACGAGGGCGAGACCGGGCAGGTCAAGATGCGCGCGCCCGTCTACATGGGCCTCCGCACCGACAAGAAGGCGCAAGACTGCCGCTTCGAGCGCGCCAGGCCGGTGATGAAGGAAGTGAAGAAGGCCGAGGCGGGCGAAGAAAGCTAGTCTTCAGACTTCAGTCGTCGGTCCTCAGAACAAAAGAAAACGGCCGCGCGTGGTGCGCGGCCGCAAGCCCAAGACTGAAGACTGCAGACTGCAGACTTATCTCAGGTCGTTCATTCCCAGCACCGTGCCGTAATCGGCGCCGCTGGCGGGGTCCACCGCGCGCGCCACGTAGCCGGCAAAGGCCGACTTGTACTCCGGATAGCGCTGCGCGAACGCCTTGATCAGCTCCATGTTGTTGGCAAAGCTCGTGCGCGTGTCGTTCACGTCGGCGAGCGCCTTGTACTTGATGACGAGGTTCATGCCGTCGCCGACCTGCACCGGGAAGAGCTGCGTGATCTGGTAGGTCTTGCCGCTGGGCGCCGCGAGCGTCATCGGAGAATCCCCCGGCAGGTCCTTGGGCACGATGGGTTGCGCTTCGCCATCGAGCTTCTCCACTGGCCGCGTGATCATGAACGAGACGGGCAGCGCGAGGTCGCGCGCGGTGACGTAATAGAAGTAGGCGTTGTGCAGCTCGCCTTTCGCGCGATAGTCACGCGCCTGCGTGAGGTACCACCCCGCTCCCTTGTCGCCGACTTTGCGCGGCTTGGGATAGAACCCGCCCAGCTTCCAGCCATTGCCCATCTGCCGCAAGATCACGGAAAGCCAGTACGGCCCCTTTGGCCCGTTCGCGTCCATGATGACGATCGCGTACTTCGCCGCCGGCAGGTTCGGGATGGAGAACTGGATGCGTTCGGCCGAGTTGTACACGCCGCAGACGAACATCGCGGTGTCGATGGTGGCGGGCCCGCCGGTCGCGTCGAGAATATACGTGGAGTAGATGTTCGGCTGCGTGCCGGCAAAGGCGTCCTTGTTGCCGATCACGGTGCGCTCGATGCCGCCAAAGTTCCCCGCCAGGCTGGGGATGGCGCTGGCCCGCATCGAGGCCACGTCCCCGGCAACGGTATAGCCATACATCTGGCGCGCGGCCGACTCGATCGCGCTCTTCGTCGCCGGGTCCATGTCGCCGGTGGTCAGGCAGCTCTCGGCCGCCGCGAATGCGGGAATGCAAAGCAGGAGAACGAAGAGATTCAGGATGCGTCGAATGGTCATAGGAGTCACTCACCGAACGAGGGGCTACTCTGGTATAGATGCCGTTCCGGGCCGTTAAAGATGCGTCTGCCGCGCACCGTGGGCACCGTGGGCCGAGACCCGTGGGCCCATGGAAGTGAGGCGCTGTGCTCCGCACACCCGGCTCCATCGGCGCGTACAATCAATGAAACGCGCGAACGGCCGAGTTGCTCGCCGGTTTTCGCATCTAACGAATATATGCCTCGCTGGTCCCATCGCGCCGGGTTTCTAGCCTTCTTGCTCGCGACGGGGGTGTGCCTGCCCGTCCAGGGACAGACCGGCCCGGCATGGCGTTTCGTACACCCGCCGAGCGCGGCATCTCCGGCGCCCACCAGGACGCAAACAGCACCGGCGTCGCGCCCCACCGCGGCCGCGATGACCGCGACCAAGACACCGGCGAAGACTGCCGCGGCCAAGCCTTTCACGACGAAGGCCAAGGGGAAGAACGGCAAGCACCAGGCGCAGGCCGAACAACCGGTGCAGGCGCCTCCGCCGCCGAAGCCGGAGCAGCTCCCGCCGACGCGTCCCACGGTCACTTTCAACCACGGAAAGCTCAGCATCCTCGCCAACAACTCGACCATGGCAGACGTGCTGAACTCGGTGCGCGCGCAGACCGGCGCGCAGTTCGAGATGGGTGGCGTCTCGAGCGCCGACCGCGTCTATGCCAAGCTCGGCCCCGGCGCGCCGAAAGATATCCTGGCGGCGCTGCTCGATGGCTCGCGCTTCAACTTCGCCATCGTCGGCTCGCCCACCGACCCGGCCTTGGTCGCGCGCGTGGTGCTCATGCCGAAGGCGGGTGCTCCATCGGCGACGGAGACCACGGTCGCGTCGAACCCCGTCCCCCGGCCGATGGTCCAACGGCCTGATCCCGACGAACAATCCGACGAAGAAGGCCCGCCGGAGGATGCCCCGGCGGAAGAGATCCAGCAGGCACAGCCCGAGCAGCAACAGCCCCAGCAAGAACAGCAGCAGCCCGGCCAGGTCAAGACCCCCGAACAACTGCTGCAAGAACTGCAACAGATGCAGCAGCAACAGCAGCAGCAGAACCCGAACGCTCAGCCGCAGAATCCGCAGCCGATCCCCGACCGCGAGATTCCCGACGACCAGAATCGCAATAACTAGTTCTCAGTTCTCGGTTCTCAGCGCTCACTTATTGCCGAGCACACCCTCGCCCAGCTTTTCCTAAGCTCTTGATTTGCCTCAGAACTGAGAACTGGATACTGAGAACTGCTCAGTCCGTCATCGCTGCGAGCACTGCCGTCGGAGGCGGTTCACTCGTGCGGCGCGAGCGCGCGAACAGGTGCAGGATGCCGAGGATCACCGCGTAGCCGGCGAGGATGCCGAAAGAGAATGCCGCGGTCAGTACTAAAAAGAATGTCGTGCCGATCAACATGGTCTGCAAGGTTCCGCTTACCTCAGCCTAGGATGTCCGTTGGTCCCGGTTCGTTGTTTCGCATCGCGCATCTTCCGACGGCGCGGCGCGCTTGTCACCGTTACGGCGGTACATGGCCCCTTCCCCGTCTGCACCACTGAATCTGCACTGCTTTGACGACTTGCGCTAGTAACCACTAAGATACGAACGTAGAGCTGCGCAAACCCTTCGGCAGGCCCGTCTGTGGGACCGCCGCTCTCTTCTGTTCCCCAGCATGGGCATTTCTAAGATCACCGTCCGCGGCGCGCGGCAGCACAACCTGAAGAACGTCTCCGTGGAGATTCCGCGGAACTCGCTCACCGTCATCACCGGACTGAGCGGCTCCGGCAAGTCGTCGCTGGCCTTCGACACCATCTACGCCGAAGGCCAGCGTCGCTACGTCGAGACGCTCTCCGCCTACGCCCGCCAGTTCCTCGATCAGATGGAGCGCCCCGACGTGGATTCCATCGACGGACTCTCTCCCGCCATCTCCATCGAGCAGAAGACTACTTCGCGCAGCCCGCGTTCCACCGTAGGGACAATCACCGAGATATACGACTATTTGCGCTTACTTTATGCGACCGTCGGCGCGCCGCATTGTCCGCAGTGCGGCCGGCCCATCTCGCGCCAGACCGCCGAGCAGATCGTGGGCCGCATCATGCAGCCCGGCGTGGGCGCGGCGGGGCAGAAGCCCGAGGACCGCGTCATGATCCTCGCGCCCATCGTCCGCGGACGCAAAGGCGAGTTCAAGAAAGAGATGGAGAAGCTGGCGCAGCACGGCTTCGTCCGCGCCCGCATCGATGGCGAGCTGCGTAATCTCGAAGAGGACGTCGCGCTCGACAAGCGCAAGAACCATACCATCGAGGTCGTCATCGACCGGCTGCTGGTGAAGCCGGGCATCGAGAAGCGCCTCGAGAACTCCATCAACGTGGCGATGAAGCTGGCAAACGGCCTGGTGGTCGTCTCCGTCGTCGAGGGTGAGGACTATCTCTATTCCTCGCGCATGGCTTGTCCGGAGTGCGGCATCAGCGTGCCCGCGCTGGAGCCGCGCTCGTTCAGCTTCAACTCGGTGTACGGCGCGTGTCCGGAGTGCAACGGCCTCGGTTCGAAGTACGACTTCGATCCCGCCAAGGTCATCGTGGATTGGTCGAAGCCGCTGCTCGATGGCGGACTCGGGCCCGGTTCCGGCTCAACCTATCTGCAGCGCATGGTCGACCTCGCGGCCGCGGCCTATGGCTGGGACCTGTCGAAGCCCTTCGAGCAGCTTCCCGCGAAGACGCAGAACCTTGTCCTCTACGGCGCCGGCCCCAAGGAAGGCAAGAAGGTCGGCTACGCCGGCGTGCTCGCGTATCTGAAAGCCAACCTCGACGATTCGAGTTCCGACAGTTATCGCGAGTGGTTGCTGAACTACATGTCCGCCACGGAGTGTCCGGCGTGCAAGGGCGCGCGGCTGCGTCCGGAATCGCTGGCCGTGAAGGTGAACGGCATCTCCATCGCGCAGTTCACCGCGCTCTCTTTGGGGCGCGCGGTCGAAGCCGTCCGCAAGATCGAGCTCGACCAGCGTGGGCAGAAGATCGCCGGACGCGTGTTGAAGGAGATCGAAGAGCGGCTCCAGTTCCTCAACGCCGTCGGACTGAACTACATCTCGCTCGAACGTTCCGCGGCAACGCTCTCCGGCGGCGAAGGCCAGCGCATCCGGCTGGCCACGCAGATCGGCTCGCGCCTGCGCGGCGTGCTCTACGTGCTCGATGAGCCTTCCATCGGATTGCATCACCGCGATAACGGACGCCTGCTCGCCGCGCTCGAAGCCCTGCGAGACCTCGGCAACACCGTGCTCGTCGTTGAACACGATGAAGAGACCATCCGCCGCGCCGACTACGTCATCGATCTTGGCCCCGGCGCGGGACGCCATGGCGGTGGCGTGGTCGCAGTCGGCACGCCGGCGGACATCATGAAGGCGCCCGCTTCCCTCACCGGCCAGTACATCGCCGGCAAAACGCGCATCGAGATGCTCGACCAGCGCCGCAAGCCGGGCGCCAAGGCCATCACCGTGCTCGGCGCGCGCGAGAACAACCTGCGCAACGTGGACGTCGCCATCCCCCTCGGCGTCATGACCGTGGTCACCGGCGTCTCCGGCTCGGGAAAATCTACGCTGGTGAACGACATCCTCTATCGCGCGCTGGCGAAGAAGCTTTACCGCTCGCGCGAGGAACCCGGCGCGCACAAGTCCATCTCGGGCGCGGAGAACGTGGACAAGGTCATTCGCATCGACCAGTCGCCCATCGGGCGCACGCCGCGCTCGAACCCCGCGACCTACACCGGCGTCTTCACCCAGATACGCGACTTCTACGCCATGCTTCCCGAATCGCGCGAGCGCGGTTACAAGCCCGGCCGCTTCTCCTTCAACGTCCCCGGCGGGCGCTGCGAAGCCTGCCAGGGCGAAGGCCAGCGCCGCATCGAGATGAACTTTTTGCCCGACGTCTACGTGCAGTGCGAAGTCTGCGGCGGCAAACGCTACAACCACGAGACCCTGCAGGTGCGGCACAACGGATACTCCATCGCCGACCTGCTCGAGACGTCCGTGGCAGACGCGCTGCCCCTACTCGAGAATTTCCCGCAGATCCGCCAGCGCTTGCAGACGCTGCTCGACGTCGGCCTCGGATACATCCATCTCGGGCAGTCGGCGACCACGCTCTCCGGCGGCGAGGCGCAGCGCATCAAGCTCGCGCGCGAACTTTCGAAACGCCAGACCGGCAAGACGCTCTACCTGCTCGACGAGCCGACCACCGGCCTGCACTTCGACGACGTCCGCAAATTGCTCGAGGTCCTGCACCGGCTCACCAACCTCGGCAACACCATCATCATCATCGAGCACAACATGGACGTGATCCGCAACGCCGACTGGCTCGTGGACCTCGGCCCCGAAGGCGGCGAGGACGGCGGACGCCTCGTCGCCACCGGCACGCCCGAGCAGGTCGCGAAGGTGAAGAAGTCGCACACCGGCCAGGCGCTCGCCGAGGTCCTGGCGAATGCGTCGGCCGCGTCCCGGGACAAGACAAAGAAGGAGCAGGACAAGGAAGGAGCCGCGGCCGGTCTCGAACGCCGGTAAACTGCTTCTCTTGTCGTCGCCGCTCCAACCCGTCCCTGCCGCGCCACCCGACCCCACGCCGGAAGTGTTCACGCCTCCGCCGTCGCCCGGCCTCGTTCCACGCGAGGCGCCCATCTTCGGCTTGCTCGACGTTTTGCTGGTGCTCGTTGCCGGAGTCTTCCTCGTTCTCATCATTCCCGCGCTCGCCGTGGTCGCGGCGCACATGCTGCCGCGCTATGCCGGCGTGCCGCTGACCGCGCTCGCCAGGAACGCCGTCATCCTGGTGCCGGCACAGTCCGTCGCGTACCTGCTGCTCATCGCCTTCACCCACATGCTGATGATCACGCGCCACGATCGCGGGCTCACCGACGTCATCCCCTTCGCCTGGCCGCGCGAGCGCTGGGCCGCGCTCGTCGCCGCGGGCGTCCTGCTCGCCGTCGCCATCCTGATGCTTGGCCAGTTCCTCCCCATCCCCCAGCAATTGCCCATCGACGAGTTCTTCAAGACCCGCTCGTCCGCCTTCGTGATGCTCGTGTTCGCCGTGCTCGTGGCCCCCATCGTCGAAGAGCTGCTCTTCCGCGGACTGCTCTATCCGGTGCTGAACCGCGCGCTCGGAGCGATCGCGGCCCTGGTGCTCACGTCCCTCGCTTTCGCGCTGCTCCACGCCGGCCAGCTCGCGCTCGCGTGGGCGCCGCTGCTCACGTTGTTCCTCGTAGGCTTCGTGCTCACGCTGGTGCGCGCGCGCTACCAGTCGGTGATGGCGAGTACGCTGGTCCACATGGCGTATAACACCACGCTCTTTGGCGTCATCCTGCTGCAGACCGGCGGTTTCCGCAACATGGACGCTTTCAACCGCTGAGTGCTACTCTGGGCTTTCTTACTATCGACTATGGCCACTCCGCGCGAACAATTGCTGCAACTGCTGGCGACCAGATCATTTCGCCTGGGTGAGTTCAAGCTCTCCTCCGGTGCGACGAGCGATTACTACGTCGATTGCCGGGCGACCACGCTGCACGCCGAGGGCGCGCGCCTTTCCGGCCGCGTGGTCTACGACGAGATCCAGAAGCAGAAGTGGGAGCCGCGCGCCGTCGGCGGCATGACCATGGGCGCGGACCCCATCGTGGTCGCCGTCGCCATCCTCAGTTCGCAGGCGGTGCAGACGCGCGCGCCCGCCCGCGTCAAGGGACACGACGTTTCCGAGTACCTCATCCACGGCTTCCTCGTGCGCAAGGCGGAAAAGGCGCACGGCACCGCGCAGCGCATCGAAGGCTTCCGCGAGAAGGGCGCGCGCGTCGTCATCGTCGACGACGTCTGCACCACCGGCGCCTCCACCGTTCAGGCCATCGCGGCGGCGCGCGAGTATGGCTTTGAGGTCGCCGGCGTCATCTGTCTCGTCGAGCGCGAGGAGGCCACAGGACGCTCCGCCGTCGAAGCCGCCGCTGCTCCCGCGAAGTTCGTGAGCATCTTCACCGCGAACCACATCCGCGCCGAGCACCTTCGCCTGAAAGAATCGGCCGCCGGCGCATGATCAAGACCCTCGAGTGGACAGATGGAGCGAAGCCGGGGGAAGCCGCCGGCATCCGCTTCATCGACCAGCGCAAGCTGCCGGTGGAAGAGGTCTACATCACCTGCACCACGTATGAAGAGGTCGCGGACGCCATCCGCACGATGCTCGTCCGCGGCGCGCCCGCCATCGGAGTGGCTGCCGCGATGGGCGTGGCGCTCGGCGCGAAGTCGCTGAAGACCACCGACGCGGCCGCGTTTCGACGCGAGTTCGAGCATATCTGCGACGTCCTCGCCGGCACGCGCCCCACCGCCGTGAATCTTTTCTGGGCCATCCGCCGGATGCGCGACCGGTTCAGCGCCGTCGCCACGCAACAGGTCGCGACCATCCAGGCGGCGCTCATCGAGGAAGCGAAGGCCATCTACGTGGAAGACCTCGCGGCCAACGAAGCCATGGGCAAGCACGGAGCTACGCTGATGCCGAGTTCCGGCGGCGTGCTCACGCACTGCAACGCCGGCGCGCTCGCCACCGCCGGCGGATACGGCACCGCGCTGGGCGTGATCCGCGCCGCGTTCGAGTCCGGAAAGAAGATCAACGTCTATGCCGACGAGACGCGCCCGGTGCTGCAAGGCTCGCGGCTCACCGCGTGGGAGCTGACCAAGGACGGCATCCCGACCACCGTCATCTCCGACAACATGGCCGGCGTGATGATGGCGCAGGGCAAGATCAAGGCCGCCGTCGTGGGCGCCGACCGCATCGCCGCCAACGGCGACGTGGCCAACAAGATCGGCACCTATACCGTCGCGGTGATGGCGCACGCGCACGGCATCCCGTTCTACGTCGCCGCGCCCTGGTCCACCATCGACCTCGAGACCAAGACGGGCGCCGACATCCCCATCGAGCAGCGCGATCCGCGCGAGGTCACCCACGTGGGCCAGACACAGATCGCCCCCGACGGCATCAAGGTCGAGAACCCTTCGTTTGACGTGACGCCCGCGCGCTACGTGGCCGCCATCATCACCGAGCGCGGCATCGCCAAGGCGCCGTACGAGAAGACGCTGCGCGAGCTCTCAACCGCAGTAGTTAGGAGCTAGGAGTTAGTAGCTAGGAGTTAGCGCGACCGGTCCTTCGCCAACTCCTGACTCCTATCTACTAACTGCTTCCTCGGTTGCGTTCCATCGCGCCCGAGGACTACGATTTCCCTCTTGCACCATTCTCCCAGGAGGACACCATGGGCATCGCCATCTCTCCCAGCATCGACCCGAAGGCTTCGAGCTTCGTCTCGAAGACCGCCAAGATCCTGATCGGCGGCAAGTGGTCCGAGGCCGCCAGCGGCAAGACCTTTGACACCTACAATCCCGCGACCGGCGAAGTGCTGGCGCGCGTTGCCGAGGGCGACCGTGAGGACATCGAACGCGCCGTCAAGGCCGCGCGCAAGGCGTTCGAAGTAGGGCCGTGGTCCACCATGACGGCCTCGGAACGCGGCAAGCTGATGTGGCGGCTCGCCGACCTGCTCGAGAAGAACCTCGAAGAATTCGCCACGCTCGAATCGCTCGACAACGGCAAGCCGCTCTCCATCGCGCGCGCTGCCGACGTCCCACTCGCCGTCGACCTCTTCCGTTACATGGCGGGATGGGCCACCAAGATCGAAGGCGCCACGTTCCCGATCTCCGTCCCGTACGCGCCGGGCGCGAAGTTTTTTGCTTACACCAGGCGCGAGCCGGTGGGCGTGGTCGGACAGATCATCCCGTGGAACTTCCCGCTGCTGATGGCGGCGTGGAAACTCGGGCCCGCGCTCGCGACCGGCAACACCGTGGTCCTGAAGCCGGCCGAGCAAACGCCGCTGACGGCGATCCGTCTTGGCGAGCTGTTCGCCGAGGCCGGATTCCCTGATGGCGTGGTCAACGTCGTCCCCGGATTCGGCGAGACGGCCGGCGCGGCCCTGGCTGCGCATCCCGACGTGGACAAGGTCGCCTTCACCGGCTCGACCGAGGTCGGCAAGCTCATCCTGCAGGCCGCGGCCGGCAACTTGAAGAAAGTGTCGCTCGAGCTGGGCGGCAAGTCTCCCAACGTCGTGTTCGCCGACGCCGACATCAAGGGCGCCATCCGCGGCGCGGCCAGCGCCATCTTCTTCAACCACGGACAATGCTGCTGCGCCGGCTCGCGTCTCTTCATCGAGCAGCCCATCTATGACCAGGTGGTCGAAGGCGTGGCCGAGCAGGCGAAGAAGATCAAGATCGGCTCCGGACTCGACGCCGACACGCAGATGGGCCCGCTCGTCTCCGCCGAGCAGCTCGCGCGCGTCTGCGGCTTCCTCGAATCCGGATTCAGCGAAGGCGCGAAGGCGGTCGCCGGCGGCAAGAAGCACGGCGACAAGGGCTACTTCGTGGAGCCCACGGTGCTGGTCAACACCAACGACAAGATGAAGGTCATCCAGGAAGAGATCTTCGGACCGGTCGTGGCCGCCATCCCGTTCAAGGACACGGCCGAGGTCGCGGCGCGCGCCAACGATTCCATCTACGGACTCGCGGCCGGCATCTGGACCAAGGACGTGAGCAAAGCGCATCGCCTCGCCGAGAAGATGCGCGCCGGCACGGTCTGGATCAACTGCTACAACATCTTCGACGCCGCCCTGCCCTTCGGCGGCTACAAGCAATCGGGATGGGGACGCGAGATGGGCAAAGATTCACTCGAGCTGTACACGGAAGTGAAAGCGGTCTGCGCGCAGATCTGAGGGAACCAGTGGCTATTGGCTAGTGGCTGGTGGCTAGACGGTCAAACCCTTTTCGCCGCTGATGGCCGCGGATGAACGCGGAGCTGAAACCCTTGGCCACGGATGGCACGGATCACGCGGATTTTCAAAGAGCATTCCACGCGGTCCCCGCTCTGCGGGCCGCGTTTTTTTTTGCGAGCCTGCGGCAGCGTGGAAGGCGCTGCTTCCACCGGTTTTTAGGGACGAAAATCTCCTCGACCGATATCGGTCAATTTGCGATGGTGTGGAGCGCTCCATTGACCGAGTCCCTCAAGGGCGTGCCGGGGTCGCCCGCGTCCGCGCGTAGTTCCGCGCTCCTGAAAAGCGCGGGCAAGATGCCCGCGCTACAGCCGGCGGGACGCCGGCGCTACTAGAACTGCATGGTCTTCAGCGCGGGGCTGACGATGAGCTTGGCGGCGGTCGCCTTCTGCACGTCGGCGGCGGTGAGTCCGGGCGCGATTTCCTCCAGCACCAGGCCTTCATCTTTGACGACGCGGATGTAGGCCATCTCGGTGACGATGGTGTCCACCACGCGGACGCCGGTCAGCGGCAGCGTGCACTGCTTCAGGATCTTCGGTTGGCCGTCTTTCGTCACGTGCTCCATGGCGATGACGGTGCGGCGCGCGCCCGCGACCAGGTCCATGGCGCCGCCCATGCCTTTGACCATCTTGCCGGGGATCATCCAGTTGGCGAGGTTGCCTTGCTCGTCCACTTCCATGGCGCCAAGCACGCTGAGGTCAACGTGCCCGCCGCGGATCATGGCGAAGGAGTCGGCGGAGTTGAAGTACGCCGTGCCGGGGATCTCGGTGATGGTCTCTTTGCCGGCGTTGATCAGGTCGGGATCTTCCTGCCCCGCGACGGGATACGGTCCGATGCCGAGCATGCCGTTCTCGCTCTGCAGCACGACGTGCATCCCCGGCGGGACGTGGTTCGCGACCAGCGTGGGCATGCCGATGCCGAGGTTCACGTAGAAACCGTCGCGCAGTTCGGCAGCGATGCGCTTCACGATGCGGTCGCGCTTGGTCGTGTCTTTGGTTTCGGGACCGCTTGGCTTGGTTGGCGTTGCCATATTCATTTATGCCTGTCGACTGCTGAGACGCCCAGAAGGGCGTCTCTACCCTGGATCTTTGGCCATCACGCCGTCGCCTTCCGCAGCGTGCGTTTCTCGATGCGGCGCTGGTACGACGGTCCCTGGAAGATGCGCTTCACGTAGATGCTCGGCGTGTGGACGCTATCGGGCTCGAGCTTGCCGACCGCGACCAGTTCTTCGACTTCGGCGATGGTGACCTTCGCGGCCGTCGCCATCATGGGATTGAAGTTGCGCGCGGTCTTGCGATAGACGAGGTTGCCCCACTCGTCGCCGCGCCAGGCTTTGATGAAGGCGAAGTCGGCCTGCAGCGCCCGCTCCATGACGTAGGGGCGTCCGTTGAAATCGCGCGTTTCCTTGCCCTCGGCGATGACGGTGCCGTAACCGGTGGGGGTGAAGAACGCGGGAATGCCGGCGCCGCCGGCGCGGATGCGCTCGCTGAACGTCCCCTGGGGATTGAGTTCGAGCTCGATCTTGCCTGTAAGCACCATGGTCTCGAGCGTCTTGTTCTCGCCGACGTAGGTGCCGATGTGTTTGCGGATCTGTCCGTTGGTGAGGAGGAGGCCGAGGCCGAAGTCGTCGATGCCGACGTTGTTGGAGATGGTGGTGAGGTCCTTCACGCCCTTGCGGCGCAGCGCGGCGATCAGGTTCTCCGGGATGCCGCACAGCCCGAAGCCGCCCACCATGATGGTGGCGCCGTCCTGTATGTCGCGCACGGCTTCGTCGGCGCTGGCGACTACCTTGTTCATGGGAAGGATTCTAGTTGCGGGTCTGCGGCGGCGCAAACGGAGGCTTCACCGCCGAGGCGCAGAGGACGCCGAGGTCTTTTGCTTTTTTTGTTTCCTGGTCTTTTTGTTTTTCCTCTTGCTCTTCCTCGGCGCACTCGGCGCCTCGGCGTTGAAGCTTTGGCTTTGACCTTGATCTTGTCCGCGCCGAAACTCCGCTTCGAGCTCGCGTGTTCGCAGGTTCTCGCGGATGTGCGCGAGCTTCTGCTCGAGTTGCAGGAGCGCGTCGGCGATGTTGGCGGTGTTGGTGAGCGCGATGTCGCGCCACATGTCGTAGGGACTGCCGGCGAGGCGCGTCATGTCGCGGAGCCCGCGCCCGCCGGCCTCGCGGACTTCGATGTCGTCGCCGGCATCGGCGGCGAGTTGTTCGGCGAAATCGGCCAGCGAAGACGCCAGCGCGGTGGAAAGCAGTTGCGGCAGGTGGCTCGTCCAGGCGACGAGCTGGTCGTGCGCTTCGGGCGTGATGGTGGTGACGCGGGCGCCGATGGCGGCGACCAGCTCGGCCCAGTCCGCGGCGGCGCCGTCGTCCAAGTCCTGATCGTGCGCGGGCGTGAGGAACCAGAGCGCGTCTTGGAACAAGGCGGCGCCGGCGTGCGCGATGCCGCCGTGCTCCTTGCCGGCCATGGGGTGTCCGCCGAGAAAGCGCGTTGCGGCCTCGGGACCGAACACGTGCCGCGCGCGCGCGACGATCTCCTGCTTGGTGCTGCCCACGTCGGTCACGAACACGCGCTTCCCCAGCGCGGGGCCGAGGCGGTCGAGGAAGTCGATGATGGCGCCGACCGGCGTGGCGAGGATGACCAGGTCCGAACCGCGCAGCGCCGCGCTGCAGTCGGTCTCGCCGCGGTCGATGGCGCCGCGCTGGCGCGCGGCCTTCAGCACCTCGGCGCGGTCACAACCAATGATCGTCCCTTTGAACCCCGCGGCCTTGAAGCGCGCACACTTGAGCGCGAGCCCAAGCGAGCCGCCGATGAGTCCCGTACCGACGATGGTGATCTGCTTGAACATATCGAGGGAAGAGCGAAAGACAATCTACCGCCGAGGTCGCCGAGTACGCCGAGAAATCGAAAGAAAGCTTGGCGCTCCCCGCGGCCTCGGCGGTTTGAACGCTCCCTTATGCCAGTTTGCGCCCGACCGCCGGCGCGATGATGCGCAACTGTCCCATGAGTTCGGCGAACTGCTCGGGATAGAGCGACTGCGCGCCATCCGAGAGCGCCTTCTCGGGCTCGTTGTGCACCTCGATCAGTACCGCGTCCGCGCCGGCGGCGACCGAGGCGCGCGCCATGGGCGCGACTTTGTCGCGGCGCCCCGTGCCGTGCGATGGGTCGGAGACCATCGGCAGGTGCGAGAGCTTGTGCACGATGGGGATGGCGGAGATGTCGAGCGTGTTGCGCGTGTACGTCTCGAACGTGCGGATGCCGCGCTCGCACAACATCACTTCGTAATTGCCGCCCGCCATGATGTACTCGCCGGAGAGCAGCAGCTCCTCGATGGTGGCGGCGATGCCGCGCTTGAGCAACACCGGCTTGCGTGCTTTGCCCAGCTCGCGCAGCAGGTTGAAGTTCTGCATGTTGCGCGCGCCGACCTGCAGCACGTCCACGTAGGGCAGCATGAGCGCGATCTGCGAGATCTCCATGACTTCGCTGACGACGAGCATGTTGAACTGGTCGCCCGCCGCGCGCAGCAGCTTGAGGCCTTCCTCGCCCAGTCCCTGGAAGGAATATGGAGAGGTGCGCGGCTTGAACGCGCCGCCACGCAGGAACTTTGCCCCGGCGCGGCTAGTGGATTCCGCTACGGCAAACAATTGCTCGCGCGATTCCACCGAGCACGGACCGGCCATCACGTGGACGTCGCTGCCGCCGAGCGTGACGCCGTTCTTGAAGTGGATGACGGTGCCTTCGGGACGGAAACTTCGTCCCACCAGCTTGTAGGGCGCGGAGATGCGATGCACCTCGCCCACGCCGGCGAGCACCTCGATATCGCGAACATCGAAATCAAAGCGCGGGCCGACGGCCCCGAGCACGGTCTGGCGCGTGCCCGTGGAGCGGTGCACCTCGAACCCCATATTGACCAGCCGCTCGATCACGTGCTGGATCTGCTCTTCGCTGGCGGCTTCCTGCATCGCTACGATCATAAGAAGTAGTTAGGAGCTAGGAGTTAGTAGTTAGCGCTCGCTGCCTGCGGATGCACCCCGCGACCAAGTCCGGAGGCCCGTTAGAATCCGGCCGACCTCTGCAGTCTTGCCCAGAAGGCTCTTCGCTTCCGAGGAAGAGAGATAGCCGAGCCTCTGTGACAGTTCGATCTGCGTCTCTGGTTCGAGCAGTGATCCGCGGGCATTGCCGATAAACAGATGGAATTCCTTCTTCGAGCTTCTGCCGTGACCTTCAGCCAGATTGCTCGGCACGGAAACGGCCGCTCGCCTCATTTGCGAGACCAAGCCATACGTCTCCTCCTTGGGGAGAAGCTTGGTGGCGCGATAGACATCCACAACCAAGTCCATGGCCTTTTGCCAAGCGATCAAATCCTTATGTCCTTGCATGAATGCCTCCTTTGGCAGCTAACTCCTAACTACTGACTCCTAGCTACTCATTCACGTCCACATCGAACTCCGTGCCGCCGGAGAGTTTCTGCTTTTCGTCCGCCACGATCTCGTTCTTCTGCAGGTTGCGCATGATGTCGATGATGCGCTCGAAGACCTGCGTGACGTCGAGGCTGGAGAGCGGTCCCTGATTCACCGCCTTCACGTTCTCGAAGATCTTTTTCTCGCGGTCGGGTTCGTAGATGGGCATGGCGGTCGAACGCTTCAGCCGGCCGATCTCCTGCGCCGCTTTCGCGCGCTCGTTCAACAGTTCGACCATCTTGCGGTCCAGCTCGTCGATCTTCTTCCGCCATTCAGCGATGTCCATAGGGCCAGCTCTCAGCTCTCAGCTCTCAGCTCTCAGCGCGAACTCACGGTTGATGTTGCGTGGCGGTGCAGGGAGCCGATGAACTGGGCCACCGCTGCGGCCTCGCGTCCGAGGTTCTTCTCGATACGCTCCACGATGGCGCTGCCCACCACGACCGCATCCGCCCATTTTCCCACGTCCACGAACTGCTCGGGGGTGGAGATGCCGAAACCGACGGCGACAGGCAGGCGCGAGAACTTGCGGATGCGCTCGACCAGCGCTTGCGCGTCCGAGGAAACGTCCGCGTGCGTGCCGGTCACGCCGGTGCGCGAGACGGCGTAGATGAAACCGCGCGAGGCCTCGGCGATCTTCGCCAGGCGCGCGTCGGGCGAAGTCGGCGCGGCGAGGAAGACGGTCGCGAGCTTGCGCTGGCGCATGGACGCAATGTACTCGCCGGCCTCGTCGACGGTGAGGTCGGTGATGAGGGCGCCGTCCACGCCGGCGTCTGCGGCGGCGGCGCAGAAGCGCGCCACTCCCAATCGCAGTATTGGATTGAGGTACGAAAAGATGATGAGCCCGGACCTGGGACGCGCCGCGCGCACCGCGCGCGCCAGCGTGAGCACTTGCTTCAGCGTGGTCCCGGCGCGGAGCGCGCGCTCGCTGGCGCGTTGGATGACCGGGCCGTCGGCAATGGGATCGGAGAACGGCACGCCCAACTCCACGACGTCCGCGCCGGCATCGATGGCGGCGAGGACGATGGCGTGCGTGGTCTCCATGTCGGGGTCACCGCAGGTGACGTACGCGACCAGCGCCGGCTTGTGATCGAAACGGAGCATGGCTAGCGCTTGCGCTTCTCCCATTCGGCTTTGGTGATAGCGAGCACGACGTTCGCACGCATGGCGCCGTCGAGTCCAGGCCGTTCGTTCCTGCCGAAGAGATTGCCGCCGATCTTTTCTACCGCTTTCTGCGAACGCAGATTGTTTTCACCGACGGTGAACACCACGCGCTCGACGAAACGGAAGGCGTGTTCGAGCATGAGCGCTTTCATCTCGCCGTTGTACTGGCCGCCCCAGAAGGCGCGCGCGAGGAACGTCCAGCCGATCTCGATCTCGCTGCTGCCGGCGTCGAGGTTGGTGTAGCGGGAGGAGCCGATGAGCTTGCCCGCCTTGCGCTCGACGACCGCAAACGCTCCGCGCGAGGCGATGGCAGAGTCGAAAAACTTGCGGAAGACGTCGCGCTGGTAGCGGTCCGCTTCCGGATGTTGCTCCCAGATCTTGGGGTCGCTCGCGGCCGCATAGAGCGCGTCGAAGTCGTCCGGCGCGAGCGGACGCAGCTCGAGCAGCTTCCCGCGCAGGGTGGGCTGCAGCTCGAAATTCAATCTACTTCTCAGCGAGTTCAACATTCACACATTCACCACTCAACCCTCAACACTCAAGCCTCACAGTCTCAGGTTCTCGCGCAGGATGCCGATGTCTTTGTCGCCGCGCCCGCTGATGTTGACGATGATGACGTCGGACTTCTTCATCCGCGGGGCGCGCTTCACCAGCTCGGCCACGGCGTGCGACGACTCGAGCGCCGGGATGATGCCTTCGGTGCGCGCCAGCAGGGTGCAGGCCGCGAGCGCCTCTGCGTCGGACGCAGCCACATATTTCGCGCGGCCGGAATCGTGCAGTCCGGCGTGTTCCGGACCGATGGCGGGATAATCCAGCCCGGCGGAGACGGAATGCGTGTTCGCGACCTGCCCGGCTTCGTCTTGCAGCACGTAGGAATACGTCCCTTGCAGCACGCCGGGGGCGCCGCCTTCGCCGAGGAAGCGCGCGGCGTGCTCGCCGATGCGCGCGCTGCGGCCGCCGGCTTCCACGCCGATGAGCTGCACGCGCTGGTCGCCGATGAACTGGTGGAAGATGCCGATGGCGTTCGACCCTCCGCCCACGCACGCAATGACGGCAGTGGGCAGCTTGCCCGCCTGCTTCATGACCTGCTTGCGCGCCTCGCGTCCGATGACGGACTGGAAGTCGCGCACCATCATGGGATAAGGATGCGCGCCGAGCACGGAGCCGAGCAGATAGTGCGTGCCGCGGACGTTGGTGACCCAATCGCGCATGGCTTCGTTGATGGCGTCTTTGAGCGTGCGCGAGCCGGAGGCCACGCCGCGGACCTCCGCGCCCAGCAAGCGCATGCGGAAGACGTTGAGATCCTGCCGGCGCATGTCTTCGGTGCCCATGTAGACCACGCACTCGAAGCCGAAGAGCGCGCAGACGGTCGCCGTGGCCACGCCGTGCTGTCCCGCGCCGGTCTCGGCGATGATGCGGCGCTTCTTCATGCGCCGCGCCAGCAGCGCCTGGCCGATGCAGTTGTTGATCTTGTGCGCGCCGGTGTGCAGCAGGTCTTCGCGCTTGAGATAGATCTTCGCGCCGCCCAACTCGCGCGTGAGCCGCGCGGCGAAGTACAGCGGCGTGGGACGCCCGGCGTATTGCACCAGCATCTCCTGCAACTCGCGCTGGAACTTGCGGTCGCGTTTCGCGGCGGCGTAAGCGAGCTCCAACTCCTCGAGCGCGGCGACCAGCGTTTCCGGGACGTAGCGCCCGCCATAGGCGCCAAAGCGTCCGGCGACTGCGGCGACTGCGGAACTGGAGCGGGCACACATAGGGCAGGCCTAGAGCGTGGCTTCGACCTCGCGGACCTTGTCGATGAAATCGCGGACTGCGTCTGGGTCCTTGATGCCGGGCTGCTTCTCGACGCCGCTGGCCACGTCCACGCCCCACGGCCGCAGCTTGCGGAGGGCGTCCTGCACGTTGCCGGGCCGCAAGCCGCCGGCCACGATGAAGCGGAGCTTCGGATCGCCCTCGAACTGGCGCAACAGCGTTGCCGCACTTTCCCAATCGAACGTCTTGCCGGAGCCTCCGCGGAGGGCGCCGGGCGACTCGAGGAGGAAGGCGTCCACCAGGTCCCCGGCGGCGGCAAACTTGCCGATTTTTTCGGCGGCGTGTTCGTCCATGCGGATGGCCTTGAAGACGCGCGTCTCACGCCGCCGCGCCGCACGCTCTGACCGCTCGGAAGACCGTTCGTTGCGGAAGAGTTCCTGCACGTATTCCGGCGACTCATCGCCGTGGAGTTGCACGCCGGTCATGCCGGCGCGGCTCACGATGTCGCGCACGCGCTCCGCCTTCTCGTTGACGAACACACCGATGCGCTGCAGCGTGGCCGGCAGGCGCGCCACGATGTTGCGGGCGTCGAGCGGCGCGATGCGCCGCGGGCCGGGAGCAAAGATGAACCCCAGGGCGTTCGCGCCACAGGCGATCGCGGTCTCCGCGTCGTCCACGTTGGTGGTGCCGCATATCTTCACCCAGACGCTCATGGCTTCTTTGTCCCCGCTTCCGGCTCGGCGCAGGCGGCGGTCGCAAGCGGCGGCCATGCGCCGGCTTCGGCCAGCAAGTGGCGCAGCGCCGTGCCGGGGTCTTCCGCACGCATGAGCGATTCGCCGACGAGGAAGGCGGCGTAGCCCGCGCCGCGCAGCTCGCGAATGTCTTCCACGCTCTGGATGCCACTCTCCGCCACGCGCAGCGCGCAGGGCGGGAGCTTGCTCGCCAACTCGAGCGCCACGCGCAGATCGACCTCGAAGGTGTGCAGGTTGCGGCAGTTCACGCCGATGAGGTCGGCGCCAATGGCGGCGGCGCGCCCCATCTCGGCTTCGTCGTGGACTTCGACGAGGACGTCGAGCCCGAGCTGGCGCGCTTGTCCATGCAGCGCGCGCATCTCCGCCCAGGTGAGCGAGGCCGCGATGAGCAGCACGGCGTCCGCGCTGTTGGCACGCGCTTCGAGCAATTGGAATTCGTCGACGATGAAATCTTTGCGCAGGCACGGCAGCTCGGTGGCGGCGGAGGCCTCCCGCAAGTACGCCAACGAGCCCTGGAAGTGCGTCTCTTCGGTGAGCACGGAGAGCGCGGCCGCTCCGGCGGCGGCGAGTGAAGCGGCGAGCCGCCCTACGGGGAAGCTGCCGCGGATCACGCCCTTCGACGGGGACGCCTTTTTCAGCTCCGCGATGATCGCCGGACGCGTTTCCGCGGCCCGCGCCAGGGCGCGCCGAAAGCCGCGCGGGGTGTGCGCTTGCGCGCGCCGCTCGAGCTCAGTCCTGCCGGTGGAGGCCTTGGCGTGCTCGACCTCGCGCCGCCGCGCAGCCACGATCTGGTCCAGGGTGACGGGCATGGGAAGTCAGTCAGTATAGCCGAGGGCCGCGAATTGACAGGGTCCCGCGCGCTCAGCGAGAATGGACAAGGTAGTTCCTGCCTGCCTGGTCTCAGGTTGTTCTCAACATCAGCCGAAGTGGCGGAATTGGCAGACGCGCATGGTTCAGGTCCATGTACCCGCAAGGGTGTGGGGGTTCGAGTCCCTTCTTCGGCACCAATCTCTCGTTACGTTCGTAGCGAATCTTCCTGTTCCCTGGGCGTTCCCCGCGTGATACAGTCCCGCCACTCGAGATTCAGTATTCAGGGGACTCCCAGGTGCCCGGAAGATATCTGATCGCCAGTGCCGATGCCGGCACGCTCGACGTGGTGCGCCGGGCGTTTGCCAAGTTCGCCGTGGAGGCCGAGGTCTGCGAGGGCGCCGCCGAGGCCTTCGCGCGGCTCAACCGGCGCTACGACGGCGTGGTGCTCGACTGTGAAGACGTCGAGTTAGCCATCCAACTGGTCAGCGGTATGCGCAGCACTGCCAGCGAGAACCCGCCCGGCGTGATCGCGCTGCTCCCCGGAGAGTCGCCACTCCATCCGGTGCTCTCCGCCGGCGCGGTGCTGGCGCTGCACAAGCCGCTGCGGCGGCTGGAGCCGCTGATCGCGGGCATGCGCATCTGCTTCCGCCTCACCACGCCGGGCGAGAAGGCCGCGGCCGCAAGAGAGGACGCGCGCACCATCTCGCAGCCCGCACCCTCCCGCAGGTGACTTGGCTGACTACTTGACCGTGATGTTCACCTGCGCCTTATAGACCACGCCCGCGGAATCCCATGCCTGCACCACGATCTTGTGCGTTCCCTTCGTCATCGTGACGGAAGTGTTGACCGAGGATGCCGCCACTGCGTAGCGGCTTACGTTGTCCACGTAGACCCGCATGAAAGTGATGGGATTCGCTGACACCGCGCTCGCCGTCACCCATACCGGCGACGTGCTGGCCGCGCCCGGCAGCGGCGAGGTGATCTTCACACCGGCCGTGACCGAGACGCTTTTCGCGGTCGTTGTGCTCGCGCCCTGGTTGTCGGTCACCGTCGCTCGCACCGTGTACATCCCGACCCTGGCATAGACATGCGTCGCGCTGGCGGTGGTCGCGACCGCGCCGTCCCCGAAGTCGATCTTCATCGCCGCGATCGAGCCATCCGCATCGCTTGAACCCGCGGTCGAAGCCGAGACGGAAAGCGCTGCCATGCCACTCGTCGGCGTCACATTCAGCGCCGCCACCGGCGCCTGGTTTGCCGGCGCGGTGACGCTCACCGTGCCCGAGGTGGCGGAGGTCGCGCCTTTGTTGTCGGTCACGCGCGCTGTCACCGTCTTCGTGCCGGCGGTCGCGTAAGCGTGCGCGGCGCTCGGGCCCGCCAACACCGTGCCATCACCGAAGTCGATGGTGGAGGAGACGACCGAGCCGTCCGCATCAGACGAGTTCGCGGTGGACGCGGTCACCGTGACCGGCGCCGTCCCGCTGCCGGGCGAGAGCGAGAGCGCAGCCACCGGAGGCTGGTTGGCCGCGATGGTCACCGTCGCCGTCGCGCTACCCGTCCCGCCGTCGTTGTCCGTAGCGGTGGCGGTCACGGTGTAGGTTCCCGGAACGGTGTACTGGTGCGGCGCCGTGGCCGCCGAAGCCGGCGCGCTGCCGTCGCCGAAATCAATCGACGTGGAGGCGATGTTGCCGTCGGCGTCCGTGGCTGTCGAGCTGGCGGTGATGGTTTGCGGTGCCACACCGCTGGTGGCGTCGAGCGCGAGCGTCACCGCCGGTGGCTTGTTGGCCACGGCATAGGTCACCACGTTGGACATCGCGTTCCGCAGCGACGCCTTCGCATACGCCTGCACGTAGAGCTGATAACTGCCAGTGGCGAGCGCGAAGCTCGAAACATCGAGCGAAGTTTGCCCGCCGCCCAGTTGCGCGAGCTGCATCAGGTTCTGGCCGTCGGCCGAGATGTAGACGTTGTAGTGGTCCACGACCGAAGGGTCGCCGCTCAGCGTCCAGCTCAAGACCGCGCCGTTCACCGCGGCGGTGACGGCGGCGCAGCTCTCGATGCCGGTCTCGAGCTCGCTGCCCTCTTCGTAGTCGTTCCACGTGACCATCTGCATCTGCGGCAACGGCTTCGAGGCGGAGTAATACTTGCCCGCTTCGGCGAGCGACGCCAGCCACGTCTGGCCGCACTGGCGGTCCACGACCTTTGGCGGGTTCGACACCCACGCCGCCAGCGTGTTGTTGAAGCCGGCATAGGCCGAGCCGAACGTCTGCTGGGCCGGATACTTCAGGCCGGTGGAATAAAAGCCGTCAAGGTAGCCCAGGCCCATGTCGGTGGCGGTGCTGCCGATGCCGACCCAGGAGAATCCGCCGTCGCTCTGCGCGTGGGTGAAGGCGCTGGACTGGCGGAAGATGAACAACGGGTTGCCGTTGACGCCGGCGCGCGCGCGCGTCCAGTCGATGACGTATTTGTCCACGCCGAAGAAGAACATGACCGGCCGCCCGCCGATGCGCATGTACGCCGGCGAGGGATAGTAGGTCGAGGCCGCGTAGTTCAGGTCGTTGATCAGCTTCTGCGTGACGTCGCAGCCGGCCGTCGCGGCGCACTTGTTGAGCGAGCCCACGTCTTCCATCACGGCGAACGTGAACAGGCCGCCGCGCGTCTCCGCCTCGTCGCGCAGGTAGAGCGTGGTGTTGTTCTCGCGGGCGTAGTCGGGACCGTACCAGTCGACGATGGCGCCGTCGTAGCCGCGGCTCATCATGTCGGAGACTTGCTTGCCGACCTGGGCGCGATCGTCGGAGCGGTAGCCCACCCACATGTGGTTCGCGCCGCCGAACCAGGGCAGGAAGTGCGCGTAGATCCGGGTGGCCGACTCGGCATAGAGCAGGCTGCGCACCGGCAGCTTGCTGATGTTCGACGGTGCGGGATTGTTGTTGCTCTGCGCGGGAAAGGCATCGGCGCCGCTGGTGTTGTTGGCGGTCTCGGCGGCGAGCGTGGTGGTGGGCGTGATGGCGAGGTTGCCGGCCGACGCAGTAGCTGACGTCAGCAGCGCGGCCACCATGATCGCAGTAAGAGTGCGCACAAGTTCCTCCATGCCGCCCTGGGGGAACGGCCTTCCCCGGACGCGCCGGGGACAAGCTCTTGCGTAGTACGAGAGGATTAAGTACCGGGCATCTTACCGGCAGACTTCTTCCTGCGGGCTACGCCAAAAGTAGTAATCGAGCCTAGGTTTTTGCCTTAGTCCTTGGTGGGCCGGAACTTACTCTGAGGAAAATGGCTTGGACAGATGACGGAAGTGCGCCCGGACGCGGCAAGCGGCCACTGGCAGGACGTAAGCGGGGCGCTGCTGATACAACATTCTGGGCGGGAAAAGGTTCCAATACTATTCCGGCCAAGCAGTGACGATTGAACGTCAGTCCAGGAGAACGGTGATGGCGCAACCGAAACCGCAGGCGACCGAGCCGGCCAAGAGTGGATCCCCAAAGGGCGCCCAGCCCGGTATGTCCGCGGAAGTGAACCAGCAGTTGCGCACCTTCGCGCACGACCTCTCGAACTCGATCGAGACCATCATGCAGGCTTCGTACCTGCTACAGCAGTCGAAGCTCGACGACGTGAGCAAGCGCTGGGCGGACATGATCGAGTCTGCCGTGCGCGATTCGGCGCGCATCAACCGCGAGATCCGCGAAGTGCTCCGCGCGCAGGCGCCGCAGGGGCAGTAGGTAGGGGTTAGGAGCTAGGAGTTAGGAGTTCGCCTTCCTTATCATGGCGTTGAGGTCGCCGCGGCGACCTCCGCTGATGATGCCCAAAGCTGCCGCCACCGAAGTCGTCCGTACGCTGCGCGCGAAGGGCCATGCGGCCTGGCTCGTCGGCGGATGCGTCCGCGACCTCGTCCTCGGCCGCGAGCCTGCCGACTACGACGTCACCACCAGCGCCACCCCCGAACAGGTCATGACCATCTTCCCGAAGACGTTCGCCGTAGGCGCACAGTTCGGTGTGATGCTGGTCGCGTTCGATTCAGCTCCGGCCAACGACCAAGGACCAACCGCCAACGACGGCTCCTTCAACATCGAAGTCGCGACCTTCCGCTCCGATGTTGGTTACTCCGACGGGCGCCATCCTGACGCCGTCGTCTACGCGCGTTCCGCCGAAGAAGACGTCCAGCGCCGCGACTTCACCATCAACGGCCTGCTCATGGATCCGCTCTCCGGCGAGGTGGTGGACTACGTGGGCGGGCGTGCCGCCATCGAGAACAAGGTCATCCGCACCATCGGCGACCCGCTGCTGCGCTTCACCGAGGACAAGCTGCGCATGCTGCGCGCCGTCCGCTTCGCCGCCCGCTTCGGCTACCGCGTCGACGACGCCACGCTCGCGGCCATCCGCAAGCTCGCGCCGCAGGTCCACCAGGTGAGCCACGAGCGCATCCGTGATGAGCTGGTGAAGATGTTGACGGAGGGAGCGGCGCGCCGCGCCTTCGAACTGCTCGACGAGACCGGACTACTGCACGAACTTCTCCCGGAGGTCGAACGCATGAAAGGTGTGGAGCAGCCGCCGCAGTTCCACCCGGAGGGCGACGTCTGGGTCCACACACTGCTCGTCCTGGAGAAACTGCAGGCTGCTGTTCCGCCGGCGCTCGCGCTCGGCGCGCTGCTGCACGACGTGGGCAAGCCGCCCACCTTCCGCGTCGCGCCCGACCGCATCCGCTTCGACGGCCATGTAGAAGTCGGCGAGCGCATGGCGCAGGAGATCTGCTCCCGGCTCCGGCTCTCCCACGCTGAGACCGAACACGTCTGCGCCCTGGTCGCCAACCACATGCGTTTCGCCGACGCCCCACGCATGAAAGCCTCCACGCTCAAGCGCTTCTTCCGCCTCCCAAAGTTCGAGGAGCACCTGGAGCTGCACCGCATGGATTGCCTGTCGAGCCATGCCGACCTTTCTTTGTATGACTTCGTGAAACAGAAACTCGCCGCGACGCCGCCGGAGCAGATTCGTCCCCAGCCGCTCGTCACCGGGCACGACCTCATCGCGCTCGGCTACCAGCCGGGGCCGGAGTTCAAGTCCATCCTGCAGGCCGCCGAAGACGCGCAGCTCGAAGCCCACTTCAGCACCAAGGAAGCCGCGCTCGAATTCGTGCGCCGCGCGTTTCCTGCTCCGTCCGCCGTTCAGCCCCGGAAAAACCAGTAAGCGGCCACCGCCGTCAGCAGCACCAGGAGCACGATCGCTGATTCGGCCAGCTTGTCCCGTGCCACCGGAGAGTCAGGGAACCACCACTTGCCCCGCATCTTGCACGTCCCGCCCGGTGGAACGCGCGCTGGAACACCCGTCGCTTCCGGCGCTCCACCATCACGCCCGCTATCCTGCTCCCGCCGCCGGCGGCGCGCAAGATTACGAAGGTAAGCGCCCGATTTTGCGTGACAGCCGCCTACGGCCGGCAGTACCTTTTCACCGCATCACCGCCCCAGCCTTCAAAATCCAGCGCGCGCGGCCGTGGCCCGGCCGCCGGAGAGCCCATGGCAGCGCCTGCCGCGGCAGCGAAGAGCATTTACCAGGTCAGTCCCGAGGGATACCTCGAGTTCAGCCCGGCCTTCTTCGAGCAGTGCATGCGCGCGTACCTCGAAGACCCGTCGCTCGCGGTGAGCGCGGTCCGCTACCTGGGCGAGGTCGGCGTGACCGCCACCACGCGGATGAAGTATTCCGGCGAACCGGGCGCGAATAAAGACACGCTGGTCGGCCTCTTCCACTACGGCATCGACTACACGTCCAAGGGCACCGCGCGCTCCGTCGAAGTCCTGGTCAAATCCAAGACGCACTATCTGGAACTCTGCGAGCGTCTCGCCGGCGTACTCGCGAAGAGCGGCATCGCGCTGCCCGGCCTCGCGGCGCGGCTCGCCGAGACCGAGCTCTACAACACGCACATGAAAGAGATCCAGGTCTTCCGCATGCAGCGCGGCGACCCGGCGTTCCGGCGGGTGCTGCCCGCCGTCTACGGCACGTACGTGGACGACGCCGCGCGCCAGTACATGGTGCTGGAAGAATTCCTCGCCGGCGCCTACGTGATGAAGGACTACACCGACATCACCTTCTGGGACAACGAGGTCACCGAGAAAGCGCTGCGCGATTTCTCCCGGCTGCATGCGGCCTATTACGGCAAGACGGACGCGCTCGTGGCCCAAGGCTGGCTCGGCCCCACCATGGACGCCGCCCGCATGCAGCGTCTCGCGCCCCTGTGGACGGCTTATGCCGAGCGCATGCGCGCGTTCGTCAACCGCCTGTTCGACCAGCAGTATCTCGACCTGCATTTCCGCTGGATCGAGACCATCCCCGAGTGGTGGGGCAAGATCGACGCGCTGCAGAAGACGCTCATCTTCGACGACGCGCAGATCCGCAACGTCGCCGTGCGCTCTCCCGGTAAGGACCCGCAACTCGTGCTCTTCGACTGGGAGTGCGCCGCCATCCAGTTGCCGCAGCGCGACCTGGTCGAGTTCATGAGCTACACCATCAGCGAGCGGACCACGCCGGAAGAGATTGACGCGCTCATCGAAGCCGCCCGCGCGCAGCTCGAAACATCTTCGCAGCAGAAGATCGACCCACGCACGTGGTGGGAAGGGTGCCTGTATTCCATCTACGACTTCCACGTGAACCGCATGGCGTGCCAGCTCGTGCTGCACCTCACGCTCACGCGTCCCGACATCGAGCGCGTCTTCCGCGCCTCGCTGCGCATCCTCGAACGCGCGCAGCGGCGGCTGGCGTAGAATCGGTTTCTTCAACACCTGTCTTCACAAATATGGAACGCGCCGCTACCGGATTGCGCAAGATCGTTGCCGAGGCGCTGAGCAAAGCGCCTGCGGAAGACGCCGCCGTGCTGGCGTGGCCGCTGGTGTGCGGCACCGCCGTCGCCGATAAGACCAAGGCCATCGCGTTCGCCGAGGGCGTGCTGCGCGTCGAGGTGCCGGACGCCGGCTGGCGCAAGCAGCTCCACGACTTCCTGCCGCATTATCTTGTGGCGCTCAACCGCATCACCGGCGGCAAGGTCGAGCGCATCGAGTTCATCTTCCCCGGCGAGCAGAAGAAAGACATCCAGCGTTCGGCGGACGGACGCTTTCAGAAGTGAAAGTAAAAGAAAAAGACGTGCAGCACGTCGCCGCGCTTGCCAACCTCGAGCTCACTGCCGAGGAGAGCATGCGCATGCTCCAGGACCTCAACGCCGTCCTCGACCACATCGACATGCTCAACGAGGTGGACACCGCCAACGTGGCGCCCATGGCGTTCGTCGCGGCGGACATCACCGCGCTGCGCAGTGACGAGACGCGTGCTTCCCTCCCCCGCGACGAAGCTCTCAGCAACGCGCCGGAAGCGGGCATGGCCGATGGGCGGCGCGCATTCTTCAAAGTGCCGAAAGTGATCGAGCGGTAAGGCAGGCCATGGACCCCACTGTTCTCACCGTCGAATCCACGCGCGTCGCCATCCAGGAGAAGCAGTTCTCCGCCACGGCGCTCGTGGAGGCGCTGCACGCGCGCATCGAGCGCGACGACACGCACGCCTGGCTCACGCATCCGCCGGAGCGCGCGCTGGCGCAGGCGGCCGCCATCGACAAGCTGGCGGACAAGGGTGGCCCGCTGCCGCCACTCGCCGGCGTCCCCATCGGCATCAAGGACGTGATCCTCACGCGCGGACTGCGCACCACCGCCGGCTCGAAGGTGCTGCAGCATTTCTTTCCCCCGTACGACGCCACCGCCGTCGCGCGCCTCGAAGCCGCGGGCGCCATCGTGATGGGGAAGACGAACTGCGATGAGTTTGCGATGGGGTCGTCGAATGAGAACTCCGCCTACGGCGTGGTGAAGAACCCGCACGACAAGGCGCGCGTGCCCGGCGGCTCGAGCGGAGGCTCGGCCGCGGCGGTCGCCAACGGCACCGCCGTCGCCGCGCTCGGCTCGGACACGGGCGGCTCGATCCGCCAGCCCGCCGCTTTTTGCGGCATCGTGGGACTCATGCCGAGTTACGGGCGCGTCTCGCGCTATGGCCTGATCGCCTTTGCGTCTTCTCTCGATCGCATCGGTCCGATGACGCGCTCGGTGAAAGACGCCGCGCTCATCCTGCAACACATCGCCGGCCACGACCCGCTCGACTCGACGTGCGCGAACGTTCCTGTCCCCGACTACGCCGCCGAGATCGGCAAGCCGGTGAAGGGACTCAAGGTCGGCGTGCCGAAAGAATATTTCGCCGAGGGTCTCGACGACGACGTGCGCGCCTCGGTCGAAGCGGCCACCGAGAAGATCCACCAACTCGGGTGCGAGGTGGTCCCCATCTCGCTGCCGCATACCAAGTACGCCATCCCGACCTACTACGTTCTGGCGACCGCAGAGGCGAGTTCCAACCTCGCGCGCTACGACGGCGTGCGCTACGGCTTCCGGATAAAGGATGCCAAGACTTTGACCGAAATGTACCGGCGCACGCGCGACGAAGGCTTCGGCTACGAGGTGAAGCGGCGCATCATGCTCGGCACCTACGTGCTCTCCGCCGGCTACTACGACGCCTACTATCTGAAGGCGCAGCGCGTGCGCACGTTGCTCTCGCGCGACTTCGACGCCGCCTTCGCCAAGGTCGACGCCATCGTCACGCCGACCACGCCGACGGCCGCGTTCAAGCTCGGCGAGAAGGCCGAGAACCCGCTGGCCATGTACCTCGCGGACATCTATACCGTCACCGGAAACCTGGCGGGCGTTCCGGCGATCGCGGTGCCGTGCGGCAAGACGAAGACCGGCCTCCCCATCGGCCTGCAGATCTTCGCCCGGCGCTTCGACGAACCCACGCTCCTCCGCCTGGGCCACGCCTATGAGCACGCGCGGGGAGCCTTCTAGAGTGGCCGCGCCTCGCTCCCTCTGCATCTAAGTCTCTGGACCGCAAGGTCCCTTCCGGCCGCCGGGGTACATGTCCCCGGGTCACTTGAACCCCTGGCCATTTGGTAGAACAATCTCGCTTTCGGGCTTCGTTGTAGGAGGATGTATGCGCAAGTTCTCGCTCCCCCTGTTGGCACTCGCGGTCTGCCTGACGCTCTCGGGCACGGCGCTCGCCAAAGGGGACAAAGGCAACAAGGGCGGCAGCCATGGCAACGGCCAAGGCAATTCCGCGCAGCACAGCAACGGCCAGGGCCACGACGCCTATGGCAACCGTCCGCCGGGATGGGACAAGGGCAAGAAGACCGGCTGGGGGGATTGCGATGTGCCGCCGGGGCAGGCGAAGAAGCAGGGCTGCAACAGCACATCTAGCGCGCACCGTGGCCGCGATCGCAATCGCCACCGCGCCAGCACCGGCTCGCTCAACCCCGGCACGCACCCAACCTACACGCGCGGCCACACGACGACCACGCGTCCGGTGACGACGAACCAGCACCGGCAGAACCCGGGCGGGAACTCGGCGATCATCCTGCAGAACAACGGCAGGACCACCAAGGGCACCGCGCAGAAGCCGGCCGTCGGCCCACAGGTAAAAGAGCGGAAACCGGCCGCGAATCCCAACTAGCTTTTTGAGCAAGCAGAAGCCCTCGCCGCGCGCGAGGGCTTTTTTATCTGCGATCTTCTAGAGCGGCTCGTAGTAGTTCTCGCCGGCGCAACCGCGGCACAGCACCTTGCCTTCGCGCCGCACTTCGCGGTGGAAGTTGATGCCCTCGCCGCACGCTTCGCACACCGTCCGCTCGCCCTTGTAGCCGGGGAACTCCTCCGGGCCGAGCATGACCTTCACCCAGCGGACGTCGAACAATTCATCCGTCGCGAGCTCGCGATACGCGAGCATCTGCTGCTGGTTCTTGTCGCTGAGCTCCGGGTGCGCCCGGCGCGCGAGCTCCTTCGACGATTCCTTGGCGGCGATGCGCACGGCGCGTCCGCTGGCCACATCCACAAACGTGGCGGCGACTTTGCCCCAGTCGCGGAACTTGAGCGCGCGCTTGCCCAACCGGCATCCGGTGACGACCGCGACCGCGTCGGTGGCGCAGCGGTCGATCTCCACGAACGTCACCAGGCGCTTGCGGTCCTTGCCGCGCGGGTCCTCGATGCCGAGCTTCTCCAGGCCAAGCATCGCCATGCGGACGCCGAGCACTTGCCCGGCGCAGAGATGTCCGTGCGCTTGGGCGGCGTCGGCGAGGAATTCGTCCAATGTCTTCATGACTTCAGCGTTCTCTGAGTGTAATCGGCGGCGGGCGAGGCGCGAAGCGGCAAGAGAGTAGACGGCGTAGCGGGCGCGAAGTCGAGCCGCCGTGGGAACAACGTCTGGATCATCTACAGGCACCCACCTTTCAGGCGGGCGCAGACACCCCGCAACCCGCGGCGGGTGTTACACTTGCGCTTCCCATGGATCCGATGGACCCGAACGCGCCCATTCCTCCGTCGCCGCAGACGCCGCCGCAGTACGCGCCGCCCGTCGCTGCTTACGTGACCCCAGCCCCGCAGCCGCCTTACCTGGCGGCGCCACCGCCCGCGCCCAACGGAGGTGGTCCACAGAATAAGAAGCCGCGGGTGTGGCTGTGGGTGGTGATCGGCGGCGGCGCGTTCTTTGCGTTTTTGCTCGCCGTCTTCCTGCTCATCTACTTCAGCGTGAAGAGTGACAACAACAGCGCCGACTTCTCCGGCTTTGGCGAGAAGATCGCGGTGGTGGACATCGAGGGCGTGATCATCGAGCCGCGCACCGTGGTGAAGCAGCTGAAGAAGTATGGCGACGACGACTCGGTCAAGGCCATCATCCTGCACATGGACACTCCCGGCGGCGGCGTGGCCGCGTCGCAGGAGATCTACACCGAGGTCAAGCGCATCCGCGAAGAGAAGAAGAAGCGGGTCGTGACCTCGATCGAGACGGTCGGCGCCTCCGGCGGTTACTACATCGCGAGCGCGAGCGACAAGATCTTCGCCAATCCCGGCTCGGTCGTGGGATCCATCGGCGTGATCGCGGAATGGTTCAACTACGAGGAGCTGGTGAAGTGGGCGAAGCTGAAGCCCATCATCTTCAAGACGGGCGAGTTCAAGGACACCGGCACACCCACGCGCGAGCTGACGCCGCGCGAGAAGGAATATCTGCAAGGCCTGATCAACGACATGTATGGGCAATTCATGACGGCGGTCTCGGAAGGCCGCAAGATGAAGCTCGACGAGGTGAAGGCGCTGGCCGACGGGCGCGTCTGGACCGGCAAGCAGGGCAAAGAGCTGAAGCTGATCGACGAGGTCGGCGACTTCCAGGCGTGCGTGGCGGACACGGCGAAATCCGTGGGCATCCGTGGCGAGCCCACGCTGGTGCATCCGGAGCCGCAGCGGCGCACCCTCGCCGACGTGCTCTTCGGCGACATCAGCCAGTTCCTGCCGGCCAAGGGCGGCTTGCTGGAAACGCACGTTGGGTTCTACTATCTTTGGAAATAAGCCCGGGAAATAAACCAGGAAATGATTTCAGGAAGTAATCTCAGCACCACGGAGAGAGTGGCTATGACGAAAGCCGACCTGATCGACGAGGTATCGCGCCTGGGCGAATTGACGCGCAAGGACAGCGAAGTCATCGTCGAGACCATCTTCGACAGCGTGGTGCACTCGCTGCGCGCGGGCGACAAGATCGAGATCCGCGGCTTCGGCAGCTTCCGCACGCGCCAACGCAAGCCGCGCGTGGGACGCAATCCGAAGACGGGCGCGCGTGTCGAAGTCCCCGCGAAGCGCATCCCCTACTTCAAGCCGTCGAAGGAATTGAAGGACTTGGTCAACAACGGGTCGAAGTAGAACCTTGTCGCCGCGGACATCGCGGACCAACACGGATGTGTTTAAGGCCGGCTCGCGCCGGCTTTTTCGTTTTTCCGTCCTATCCGTGTCTATCCGCGAGATCCGCGGCGAAGGGTTTTACTCATACCGCAGCGCCTCGATCGGGTCGAGCGCGGCGGCGCGGGCGGCCGGGTAGATGCCGAAGAACAGTCCCACGGAAACGGACACGGCGAACGCCAGCGCGATCCAGAACACGGGCATGGCGGAAGGGACGGGCGAGAGCCAGTTCACCAGCACGCTGATGAGCGCGCCGGCGATGATGCCGAGCACGCCGCCGATGCCGGTGAGCACCATGGCCTCGAGCAGGAACTGCAGCAGGATGTGGCTGCGTCGCGCGCCGATGGCTTTGCGCACGCCGATCTCGCGCGTGCGTTCCGTGACCGACACCAGCATGATGTTCATCACGCCGATGCCGCCCACCATCAGCGAGATGGAACCGATGACGATGGCCACCAGGTAGGCGCCGCCGGTCAGCGCCTTGTAGAAATCGATGAACTGGTTCTGCGAACCCACGTCGAAGGAGTTCGGCTGGTCGCTGGGGACGTGCCGGCGGCGGCGCATCAGTTCGGTCACCTGGTCCATCACCAGCGGCATGGCGTCCTGCGAGTTCGCCTTCATCGCGATGGTCAGGCCGTCCTTCGACTCCGGATGCAGCTTGAGCATGGTCGTGATGGGCAGCCAGATGAAGTTGTCGCGGTCGAATCCAAAGATGGAGCCGCGCTTCTCCAGCACGCCGATCACTTCATAGGAATCGTTCTCGAAGAAGACCGTCTTTCCCACCGGGTCCTGGCCGGGGAACATGGTCTCCGCCACGGTCGCGCCCAGCACCATCACCGGCGCGCGGTGGTAGACGTCGCCATCGGTGAGGAAGCGCCCGGAGCGCACCGACGAGATGTAGACGTTGATGTAGTCCGGCTCCACGCCGAACACCTTCACGTTGGCGGCGTGCACGCGCCCGCTGCGCACGTTGGGGTTGGGAAACCGCTGGAAGTCCAGCGCCAGGATGCTGGTCACCATCTCCACGTTCTTCGCTTCCTGGCGGACCGCCTCGGCGTCTTCGCGGGTGAGCTCCTTGCGCTGGCGCTCCTCCTCGGTGGGGAAGCGGCCGGAGAACTGCGGCAGCCGCGTGACGGTCACGATGTTCGAACCGAGGCTGGAGACCTGGCTGGCAAACCATCCGTTGAGCCCCTGGATGACGGCGGCGATGGCGACGACCGTCGTGATGCCGATGACGATGCCGAGAATGGTGAGCAGCGACCGCATCTTGTTGCTGCGGATGGTGGAGAGCGCCATCTGGATGATCTGCCAGAACATGATCTACTCCGCCTGCAGCGCGACCACGGGGTCGAGCTTCGCCGCCGCGCGTGCCGGATAGATGCCGAAGAAGATGCCGATGGCCGAGGCGACCAGCACCGCCATCACCACCGACCAAAGCTTGATCACCGCCGGCAGCGGCGAAAGATACGAGACGAGCAGCGCGATCAGGATGCCCACGCCGATGCCGAGCCCGCCGCCGAGCGCGGAGAGGATCACGCTCTCGGCGAGGAACTGCCGCAGGATGTCCGTCTGTTTCGCGCCCACGGCTTTGCGGATGCCGATCTCTTTGCGCCGCTCGGTGACCGAGACCAGCATGATGTTCATGATGACCACGCCGCCGACCACCAGCGAGATGGACGCCACGATGATCATCACCATGAAGATGGCCGCGGTGGTCGAGCGCCAGAGGTCGAGGAAGGTCTCGGCCGTGGCCATGGCGAAACCGTCGTCGTCGTTGTAGCCGCGGTGCATCCGGCTGCGCAGGATGACGCGCGTCTCTTCCATGGCGAGCTGCATGTCTTTCGGCGTGAGCGACTGTACCTGGATGTTCAGCGAGCGCGTGCTGGTGGCGTACATCTTGCGGAAGACGCTGATGGGGATGCGGACGAAGTTGTCTTGCGGCGAGCCGAGGAATTGTCCTTTGCGCTCGGCGATGCCGATGACGGTGAAGATGCGCCCGTCGAGGGTGATCTCCTTGCCGAGCGGGTCTTCGCCTTCGGTGAAGAGGCGGTCGGCCACGTCGGCGCCGATGATGATCTCTTCGCGCGCATGGTCGATGTCGATGGCGGCAAAGTGACGCCCTTCGGAGAGCTCCATCGCCGAGCCGATGTAAGGCGCGTTGATGGTGACGCCGCGCAGGTCCACGTTCTCGGCGCTCTTGTTGCCGCGCTTCGCCGTCTTGAACTCGTTGTACACGCCGGCCACGAGCTGGCAGTTCGCGCAGTTGGCCTCGATGGCGGCCATGTCCTCGAGCGTGAGGTTGTGGCGCCGCGACTCCCGCCAGTAATCGTCGAGCGAGCTGAACCCCTGCGAGAACTTGCTCACGCTGAATGAGGTCGAGCCGAACTCCATCACCTGCGCGGTGACGTAGTCGTTCAGCCCCTGCACCACGGAGACCACCGCGATCACGCTGGCCACGCCGATGATCACGCCCAGCAGCGTGAGGAACGAGCGCAGCTTGTGCGCGCGCAGCGCTTCCAGCGCGATGCGAAAGACTTCTTTCTTGGACATGGGGCTGAGGTCGTGCCAGGAAATCCTAGCAGTTTCCCTGCCCTAGCCCTACGACTTAGAGCGCGACTTGTTCGCGGGCCGGACTGCGACCGCGCCCATCAGCCTACCCGTCTTGCCCAGTTCGGCGCGGTAGGAGAACAGCAGCTTCGTCTTGCACGCGGTGCACAGGGCGAGATCGGTGATGTTCCCTGCGAGGACACCCGCGGCTTCGAGCTGCTTGCGGTTCGCCTTGGCGAGGTCGAGATGCAGCTCCGGGCCGATGGTCTCGCTGTGTCCGGGAGCGCGGGCGGTGAGGAACAGCAGCGGATAGCGGTTATGCACGGCGTTCGCGTCGTAGACCTCCTCGAACAGCTCGGCGGCGTAGGCGAACTGCGCCTCGAACTTCTCGCGCACCTCGCTGCCCACGGCGTAACAGCAGGCGCGCACGCCCGGCCCGATGGCGGCGAGCAGCTTCGCCGGGTCGGAGCCGAACTCCTTGCGCATGCGTCCCACGCCTTTTTCCACGATGCGCGCGAGGGTGCCGCGCCATCCCGCATGGAAGGCGCCGACGGCGCGATGCTCGGGATCGGCGAGCAGGATGGGCAGGCAGTCGGCCGTCTGGATGGCGAGCAGGACGCCGGGGACGTTGGTCACGAGACCGTCGCCGGTCAGGCGGGACCTGCCCGGTTTCCTGGTGACGCGATGGATGACGTCGGAATGGACCTGCTGCAGCGTGACCAGCGGCCACTTTGGCGTGCCCAGGGCGCCGAAGAAGCGGCTGCGGTTCTGCTCGACCGCGGTCCGCGTGTCTTCTTGGGTGAAGCCCAGGTTCAGGTCCGCCTTGCGTCCGTATGCCTGCGAGACTCCGCCGGCGCGCGTGCTGAACCCGTGCGCCAGCCAGTCCAGGCGCCCGAGCGGCTTGGCGCGCAACACGCGGACCGGAGTCCTGCTTTTGGTTACGGGCATCATCTTGAATTATTGCAGAACTGCCGAACTGCGGAATTGCCGAATTGGATCCGGCAGTTCCGCAGTTCGGCAATCGGAACCTCGTCTGTTACCATTTTTGCGCCATGTATTCCGACTTCCAAGCGCACGACCGCTGGTCCGGCAAGCCGGTGCATTGCGTCTTCCAGGCGCTCATCACGGCCATCTCCACGCGCCACGCCGACGCCATCGACGTGAAGTTCTTCGTCGACGGCCGTCCCGTCTGGATCGCCATGCCGCACACCGCGTGGGTGGAGTTCCATGCCCGCAGCGGCGGGCGCGTGCTCACCGACCCGCTCGCCATCCAGGCCGCCGGACACTACCTGAAGCAGGCCATCGAAGACGGCTCCGAGAGCGGGCGCGAGATGTATTCGCTGAGCACGGAAGAGACGCTGCGCCACGTCCAGGCGGTCCTCGCCGAAAAGCCCGTCCCGGCCGAAACTCTGTAGCTCCTGTTGTCTTCTTACATTCCGAGCGTAGCGAGGAATCCCTACCTTCCCGGAGCTGCTTGGTCGCCATAGGGTTCCCTCGCCCGCCGCGGCGGGCTCGGGATGTAAACAAGAAAAGCCCGCCCGCTGTTGCCGCCCGATGTTCCTTTCTTGGCAAGTGGCTGCCGGAAGATGCACAATAAAGGTTTCGGGAGCGAGGAGAATCGCACGCATGTCTACCGGGACGCAACTCAGCGAACTGGAACAATTGCTCGAAGGCGGCAAGGTCCGCCGCAACCTGAAGCCGAAAGACCTCACCGAGGCCGCGCTCGCTCGCAAAGAAGCCATGCTCGCCTCGAACGGCGCCCTCACCGCCGAGACCGGCAAACGCACCGGCCGCTCTCCCAAAGACCGCTTCATCGTGAAAGACGCCCTCACCGCCGGCGGCGTGGACTGGGGCGCCGTCAACCAGGCCTTCGACCCCGAGAAGTTCGACGCGCTGCTCACCCGCGTGGCCGGTTACCTCAAGGACAAAGAGCTGTACGTGCAAGACCTATTCGCCGGCGCGGACCCGAAGTATCGCCTGCCGGTGCGCTTCGTGAACGAATACGCGTGGCACAACCTGTTCGTCCGCCAGCTCTTCGTCCGCCCGAGCGACGCTGAGCTGCAGGGCTTCGCGGCGGAGTTCACCGTCATTTGCGCTCCCGGCTTTGCTGCCGACCCGCAGCGCGACGGCACCAACTCCGACGCCTTCATCCTGCTCAACTTCACGCGCAAGATCGTGCTCATCGGCGGAACGAAGTATGCCGGCGAGATGAAGAAGTCCATCTTCGGCGTGCTGAACTTCGCGCTGCCTCCGCGCGACGTCTTCCCCATGCACTGCTCGGCCAACGTGGGCGCCGCCGGGGACACCGCGCTTTTCTTCGGGCTCTCCGGCACGGGCAAGACCACGCTCTCCGCCGACCCGGCGCGCCGGCTCATCGGTGACGACGAGCATGGCTGGTCGCCCACCGGCGTCTTCAACTTCGAGGGCGGCTGTTACGCCAAGTGCATCAAGCTCTCGAAAACCAACGAGCCGCAGATATGGAACGCGCTGCGCTCGGGCGCCGTGCTCGAGAACGTGGTGCTCGACCCCGAGACGCGCAAGCCCGATTACGATGACTACCGCCTCACCGAGAACACGCGCGCGGCGTATCCGGTGGAGTTCATCGAGAACGCCGTCATCCCCGGCATCGGCGGTCATCCCAAGCAGATCGTGTTCCTCACGGCGGACGCGTTCGGCGTGTTGCCGCCGATCTCGCGGCTCTCGCCCGAACAGGCGATGTACCACTTCCTCTCCGGCTACACCGCCAAGGTCGCTGGCACGGAAGCCGGGGTGAAAGAGCCGCAAGCCACGTTCTCCACCTGCTTCGGCGCGCCCTTCATGCCGCGCGCGCCCAAGGTCTACGCCGAGATGCTCGGCAACCGCATGCGCCAGCACGGCGCGCAGTGCTGGCTCGTCAACACCGGCTGGTACGGCGGCCCCTACGGCACCGGACAGCGCATGAGCCTGCCCCACACCCGCATGATGGTGCGCGCGCTGCTCGAGGGCAAACTCAACGACGCCGAGTTCATCCAGGAGAAGGCCTTCGGGCTCACGGTCCCCGGGCACATCGAGGGCATCCCCGAACGGCTGCTCGATCCGCGCAACGCGTGGGCCGATAAGATGGCGTTCGACAAGAAGGCCGCCGAGCTGGCCGAGCGCTTCGCCAGGAACTTCGAGAAGTTCGACGCGCCGGCGGAAGTCCGCGCCGCCGGGCCGGCTGCGGTCAAGAAGTAAGCTCCCCGCCAGTCCGCGCCGCGACCCCATTTGCTGGTTGCGGCCACCTCTTTGATGTATAAGGGACGGCACCGGCCCCCAGAA
Source organism: Candidatus Korobacter versatilis (assembly GCA_016185395.1). Taxonomy (GTDB): domain Bacteria; phylum Acidobacteriota; class Terriglobia; order Terriglobales; family Acidobacteriaceae; genus JACPNR01. The sequence goes on along the minus strand of JACPNR010000011.1, from coordinate 29,131 downwards.
GGCGCCTTTGTCCATGCCGCTCCGCCGGACCATCATCGGTCTCGCGCTTGCCTTGGCAGTCATCCACATGATTGCTGCAGCGGCACTGGCCGGCAAGCCTGCCGGTATCGTCATATCCAACCTGCTGCAGATAGCGGCGTCATTGCTGGCCGCGGTCGCCTGTGCGCTCCGCAGCCGCGGCGTGGATGACCTGCCGAAGCGTTTCTGGCAGCTCATGGCGACGGCCTTCACTCTTTGGTTGGCCGGCCAGGCGACGTACACCATCTACGTCGTCGTGCTGGGCCGGCCGCTACCCAACCTCGCCCCGAGCGACGTCCCCTTCATCGCGTTCTACCTGGCGCTGGCTGCCGCGCTGTTCCTGGGGCCCCGCGGCCCGCGGCGCCATCTCGACTGGATCCGCACGCTGGACTTCGCCCAGGTCGCGATCGTCCTCACCACCGTCTACCTCTACATCTTTCTCTTCGTCGCTGTCTCGCTCGCGAACCGGGTCGCGTTCCTCGACATCCAGTCGCCCATCTACGACTTCGCCGACCTGGTCGTGGTGGGAGGCTTTCTGCTGCGCGCCGTCACCGCGCGCTCCCGCGAGGTCCGGCGCCTGTTCGGCACCATGGCCGTGGCTCTCACCGCGTACGCGTTCGGCGATGTCATTTACAGCTACGGGCAACGGGGGCACAGCGGCGGGCCGGGGAGCTGGTTCGACCTCGCGTACACCCTCCCGTTCCTGCTCGCTGCCTGCCTGGCGATGACCTGGCGTCCGGCGCCGGCAGAAACCGGGACGCGCGAGGCAGGGGTTGGCCGCCTGCCTTTCCTGTTGCCGATGCTGGCACCGGTGCTCGTGCTGGTCCTTTCGGTCCGCATCGTGGAACAGAACACGACGCTGGCCGTCCTGGTGATCACTGCTTCCTTCATCTGCTACAGCGCACGGCTCGGCGTGACGCAATACCGGCAACGACAAGCGCTCGACCTGTTAGGGCGGTCGGAAGCGCGCTATCGCGAGTTGGTGGAGAGCATCGCGGCGTATTCGGTCGATGCCTCCGGCAAGTTCCTGTTCGTCAGCCCGGCGGTGGAGCGCTTGTTGGGGTACAAGCCCGAGGAGCTGATCGGGCGCAGCATGCTCGAACTGCTCGCACCCGAGGAGCGCGGCGCCGGCGCCCAAGTGCTGACCGAGCGCCTGGCGGGCGCGATCGGTTCCACCGAACGCCGCATCCTGACGCGCGACGGCCAGGCCCGCTGGGTGTGGGGCAGCGCGCGCCCGATCTTCGAGCGCGGGAGCGTCGTGGGCCTCAGTGGCGTGGTCATGGACGTGACCGACCGCGTGTTGGCGCAACAGGCGCTGCGAGAATCGGAGGAGAAGCTCTCCCGCGTGTTCCAGACCAGCCCGGATGCCATCACGCTCAGCACGCTCGAGGACGGCCACTACCTCGAGGTGAACGAGGCCTTCTTGAGGGTGACGGGGTTCGCGCGCGACGAGGTGATCGGCCGCAGCTCGTTCGAGATCGGTTTGTGGGTGGACCCCATGGCACGCGCCACGATGCTGGACGAGCTGAACCACGGCGGACGCGTACGCAACCTGGAGACCTTCTTCCGCATGAAGTCGGGCGAGCAGCGGTTGTTCCTGATGTCGGCGGACGCCATCGAGCTGCAAGGCCGGCGCTGCCTGGTCGCCTTCTCGCGCGACATCACCGAGCGCCGCCTGCTCGAGCAGCAGTTCCGGCAGGCGCAGAAGATGGAAGCCGTGGGGCGGCTGGCCGGCGGCATCGCGCACGACTTCAACAACCTGCTCACGGTCATCTCCGGATACATGCAGCTCCTGCTGGCAGAACCGGGCGTGCAAGGCGCGCCCGAGATGCGCGAGGTGGCCGACGCCGCCGATCGCGCCGCTGGGCTCACCCGTCAGCTACTGGCTTTCAGCCGGCGGCAAGTGCTTCAGCCGCGCGTGCTCGACCTGGCCGACGTGGTCCGCGGGCTGGAGAAGATGATGCAGCGCCTGCTGGGCGAGGACATCGAGCTGCAGATCGTGCTGGCGCCGAGCTTGAGCGCGGTGCGCGCCGATCCCGGACAGATCGAGCAGGTCGTCATGAACCTGGCGGTCAATGCACGCGACGCCATGCCGCAGGGCGGCAAGCTGGTCATCGAGACCCGCGACGTGCAGGTGAGCGAGGCGTTCGCCGCCCACGAGCCCGGCCTGGCCCCGGGCGACTACGTGATGCTGGCCGTGAGCGACACTGGCCATGGCATGGACAAAGAGACACAAGCGCACATCTTCGAACCGTTCTTCACTACCAAGGAGATGGGCCGCGGCACCGGACTGGGCCTCTCCACGGTCTACGGCATCGTGAAACAGACGGGCGGATACATCCTGGTCGGCAGCGAACCCGGCCAAGGCGCGACCTTCCGCATCTACCTGCCGCCGGTGGCGGAGCCGGTCGAGCGCACCCGCACGCCGGTGGCGCCGGTCGAATCGCTGCGCGGCAACGAGACGGTGATGGTGGTGGAAGACGACGGCTCCGTGCGTGCGCTGGCGAGCCGCGTGCTGCGCGGCAGTGGTTACCATGTGCTCGAGGCCGAGCGCGGCGTGGAAGCCGAGGCCATCTGCCGCAGTCACGACGGCAAGATCCATCTGCTGCTCACCGATATCGTGCTGCCTGATGGCAGCGGCGCCGACCTGGCGCGCCGGCTGCGCGCACAGCGTCCCGAGATGCGCATCCTCTGCATGTCCGGACACAACACTCGCCCCACCCGCGAGAGCGGGCCGTTGCCGGGCGTGCTGCTGGACAAACCCTTCACCCCCGGCCTCCTCTCGCGCCGCGTCCGCGAGGTGTTGGAACAGCCGGTCGCGGGCGATTGACAAGCGCGCGCCGCGCGCGGGAGACTCGAACCGCCCATGTTCGCCCGCAAGCTCCATGTCGAATACGAGGCTGACGGCCAGCGCCTTCCCTGCCCGCTCCAATGGCTCGACAGCTTCGCCATGCGCAACTTCACCAACGACGCCACTTTCGACGACACCCTGCCCACCGCCGACGGCGCGATGGAGATCGGCGTACGCGTGCCCCTCGATAAGCTGCAAGCTGCGATGGAGGATTGGTTCCGCAAGAAGGGGTATTTGAAGGCAGGCCAGCGGCTGGTGCTCTGCTAGGCTGCAGACTACGGGTGCCGCGGCTCGCCGCGGGCGAAGGACTGCGTGATGTTCCCCTGGTCGCTGACCTTCAGGATCATCAGCACCTTGTCGTCCACGTGCGTGCCGCCGCGGGACCAGTCGGTCACCTCGCGCAGCACTGCGTCCACGATCTCCTGCGCGCTCTTGTCGCGATTGCGCGCGATGCAATCGGCCAGGCGCTCGGAACCGTATTCTTCTTCTTTCGTGTCCTGCGCTTCGCCGATGCCGTCCGTGCAGGTGACCAGCACGTCGCCGGGATTGAGCTTCACCGAGCCGCGCTGATACTCCGCGTGCGGGAACAAGCCGATCACCGTGCCGCCGTCGGTCAACTGCTTCCATTCGCCGGTCGCGCCGGAGACGAGGATGGGCGGAACGTGGCCGGCGTTGATGTAGTGCAGGCCGTTGCGCCGCGTATCCACCAGGCCGAGGAAGATGGAGAGATACTTTTCGCTCTTGGTGTCGTTGTACATCATCTCGTTGAGCGAGAGCGTGAGCACCTCGAGCGAGTGCAGGTGCATGACGAGCGCGCGCAGCGTGGCTTGCAGGTTGCTCATCACCAGCGCCGAAGCCACGCCCTTGCCTTCCACGTCGGCCACCACGAGCAGCAGCGTTTGCGGGCCAAGGTTCAGGAAGTCGTAGTAATCGCCGCCGCACTCGAAGCACGGCTCGTTGAGCACGGCGATCTCGTAGCCGGGGACGACGGGCGGCGCTTCCGGCAGCAGCGACCGCTGGATGCTGCGCGCCAGGTCCATCTCGCGCTGCAAGCGCTGCTTCTCCAGCGACTCGCGGTGTAGGCGCGCGTTCTCGAGCGCCATGGCCATATGGCCGGAGAGTTTTTGCAGGAAGTCGAGGTCTTCGGGCTTGAACTTGCCCGCAGTCGCGTTCAGCAACTGGATGACGCCCACGATCTCGCCGGTGTGATGGCGGATGGGCAGGCACAACAGCGACTTGGTGCGGTAGCCGGTCTTGGCGTCGAAGCTGCGGTCGAAGTAGGGCAGGTTGTAGGCGTCGTCCACGTTGATGGCTTCGCCCGACTCGCCCACCCGTCCCGCCACGCCTTTGCCGAACGGCAGGCGGATCTCCTGGTTCTGCAACCCCGACGCCACGATGGACCACAGCTCTTTCTTGTGCTGGTCCACCAGGAACACGGTGCCGCGGTCGGCCTTCACTTCCGTGCGCGCGATCTTCAGGATAAGGTCGAGCAGCTCGGCGAGGTCGAGCGTGGAGTTCAGCAGGCGCGTGGCCTCGAACAGCAGCGAGAGCTGCGTGATGGTCTTCTGGCTCTCTTCCGCCGCCAGCGCCTGCTGCACGCTCACGCTGGTGATCTCGGCGTAGAGCAGCCACCACTTCGAGACTTCTTCGGAGACGGGACCGCTGGAATAATTGGCGATCACGCCCGCGAGTTTTCCGCGCGCGACCAGCGGATACGCCGAGATGTGGCTGAAGCCGCTCTTCGCCGCGTATTGCTGGTCTTCCCCGCCGAAACTTGCGAGCGCGATGTTCTCGATGGATTTCTTGTGCGACGCCACCTTGCCGACGGCGCCCTGCTCGGCGGCCGCGAATTCATGGCGATGGCCGGCTTCCTTGCCGGCGGTGTGCGTGAGGTAGGCGGAACCCGACTGCTCATCCCACAGCCACAGCTCGGAGCGTTCGGCGCCAAAGTCCTGGACCAAAAGCCGGGGGACGAGCGCGAGCACTTCGTCGTTGGTCGCCGGCGACGTGAAACGCTGCACCGCTTCGGCAAACGCGGTGACAAAATCCTTGCGCGCTTCTTTTTCTGCTGCTGCCGCTTTGGCGCTCACGAGACCTTTCCGAAGGACCGCCGCCGGCACAACGCCGGGCAGTCGGGTGCTCCGCTGTAAGCAGGGGGGAGACTTAAGCTGGGATACTATAAGCGGCCTTTGCCCCCATTGTAAATACGGTTAACACCGCATTCGCCAAGGCCATCCAGCCAGCCGCTGCTCGCCTCTGAGATGGTATAGGACCCACCCGGCCCCTCGCGGGGCTGGATAGGTCCGGGCCGCCGCGCACAGAGAATCCTCCCGCACGGCGGCCTTTTGTGTGTCTGGTTCTGGGACCGCCGGCGTCTCGCCGGCTGGGCTAATAGAGCTGGTGCGCGGCGTCCCACCCGCGTGACTACTTGTCGTAGTGCAGCAGCGAGTAGACGTCGTATCCCGCGAGCTTGTCGCGTCCCTTGAGAAAGTCGAGCTCGACGACGAAAGCGAGCCCCGCCACTTCGGCGCCGGACTGCCTGGCCAACTGCACGGTCGCGGCGGCTGTGCCGCCGGTGGCGAGCAGGTCGTCCACGATGATGACGCGCTGTCCCTTGACCATGGCGTCCTTGTGCAGCTCCAGCGAGTCGGAGCCATACTCGAGCTGGTAGGTCACCTTGTGCGTCTCCGCCGGCAGCTTCTTCGGCTTGCGCACGGGGACGAACCCCGCGTTCAGCCGGTACGCGAGCGCCGGCCCGAAGATGAAGCCGCGCGCCTCGATGCCGACCACCAGGTCGATCTTCTTCTCCAGGTAGTACTCGGCGAGCGCGTCGATGAGCGTGGCCAGGCCGGTCTTGTCCTTGAGCAGCGTGGTGATGTCGTAAAAGAGGATGCCCTTCTTGGGGAAGTCGGGGACCTCGCGGATGAGCTTCTTCAGATGGTCGCAGTCCATATGTTTTCTGGCGCCGGTTTGCGAAGCGGAAGTCGAAGACATCGGTCTACCAAGCTCCTTCAATGCGGAATGCTTTCAGGTCCGGGACCGGCTGCGCTTCGTGCTCGCTCACCTCGTCCACCCGCGCGGCCCGCGGCCCCTGGTGCAGCTTGGACTTGAGCGCGGCGTGCTGCTCGCGCGTCCCGGTGGCGAGCACCTCGACGGCGCCGTCCACGTTGTTGCGCACCCAGCCGGCGATGCCCAGCGTGCGCGCCTCCCGCTCCACGTAGAACCGGAACCCGACGCCTTGCACGCGTCCCTTCACGACGTAGCGGCGGGTGAGTTGTTCTTCGGTCATGAAGCTCTCAGCTTTCAGCAGTCAGCTAGAACTGAGGATCAGCGTACTGGCTGAACGCTGAGCGCTGACCGCTTCCTTTACGCGCGCGACAGGTACGTTCCTTCACTCGTGTCCACGCGGATCTTCTCGCCCTCGCCGATGAACGGCGGCACCTGCACGATGAGCCCCGTCTCCGTCTTCGCCGGCTTGGTCACGCTCGAGGCGGTCGCCGACTTGATGCCCGGCTCCGTCTCGATCACGGTGAGGTCCACGGTCTGCGGCAGCTCCACGCCGACCGGCTTCTCGTCATGGAACTCGATCTTGATCTGCAGGTTGGGAGTGAGGTACTCGACCGCGTCGCCCAGCGTGTCGCGCGTCATGTGCATCTGCTCGTAGTTCTCGATGTTCATGAAATAGTAGTCGTCGCCGTCTTTGTAGAGATACTCCATCTGCACTTCGTCGAGCACGACCTTGTCCACGGAATCCTCGGCGCGGAACTTGTAGTCGATCATCGAGCCCGTGCGCAGGTTGCGCAGCTTCGCCTGGATGAACCCGCGCTTGTTGCCGGGCGTGCGGTGCTCCACGCTGAACACCTGGTGCAGGTCCTTGTTGTGCATGATGACCGCGCCGGGGCGCAGTAAGGTCGCTGTGATGGCCATGACGAGACTTCTCCTGGTTCCGTGAACAACCTGTATTTAGACGATTCGCCGCCGGTTCGCGCCGCCGGCCCTGCAAGAGGGGGCAGCGAGGCAGGAACAACCTGCTGATTTTACACGATGAGGTCGTCTACCGCGGTATCCCGACCACCGGCACCCGCTGTTGTTGCGGCTGCGGCTGGTAGATGATGCGCTGCTGTGGCGGCGGTATCTGCCAGGGGTCCGAGGCGACGCGCGCCATGTCTACGCGCACCGGGCGCTGCAGCACCATGTCGACGGTCGAGCCCGGTTCGAAGCGGACTTCATTCCCGCGGGTCAACATCGTGGTCAGTATGCCGACGCCGGCGCCGATGCCCGCGCCGATCCCGGCCCCGCCCCAGCTCCGCTGACTGAGCCCGCCGATCAGCGTACCCGTCCCAGTCGTGGTCGCGATGGTCGCGGCGTCGCGGCCCTTCGTGCCCTCGGCGCGCACCGTGCCTTCCCTATCTTCCACGCGCTGCGCGTCGCTCGAGTCGGAGCTGCCCACGTTGCTCGCCATGCTCACCATGTATCCGTTGGGATAGACCAGGCGCGTGAAGTGCATCTGGATCTCGGCGCGTCCTTTCACCCGGCCCGAGCGCTTGGCGCTGTCCACCACGCCTTGCACGTAGGTTCCCGCGGGGATGACGACCACGCCGTCTTGCACCACGGGGAAGTTGCTCTGCAGATACACCGCGTCGCCCGGGCGCGCGTTCTTGCTGGAGATGGCGTTCTTCAGGACGAGCAGCACGTGCGTCCCGGCGGGGAGCTCGACCGTCTGCGGCAACGTCTCGACCGCGGGCTGCGGCGCTGACTGCGGGCGTTCCTGTCCCTGCGCGGGCGCGAGTTGCTGTTGCGCGTTGGCAAGCGCGGACAAGAAAACGAAGAAGACTGCGAGCCGTTTCATCGGACCCTCCCACCAGGGAACAAGACGATTCTCATCCTCAGACGTTCGCAATGCAATGGCCGGCGCTGCTGGATTTGTAAAGGAATGTAAGGCGAAGGAGCGCTCATGGCTGTTGGCTTTTGGCTCTTCGCTCTTGGTAGGGCCAAGAGCCAAGAGCGAATTTCTCAGAACTGGAAATACAGGAACGGGCTTTCCTTCTGCAGCAGCAGGATGGTCCACACCAGCACCAGCGCGAGCGCGTAGGCGTAGCGCGGCTTGGGTTCGAGCTTCATCTCCCACGTGTTGGGCGCGAAGTTCGCGATCGCCCACGCCAGCACGATCATCCCGACCGTAGCCGGATTGGGACGCAACTGGCCCACGCCGGCCGCGCCGAACATCTCGCGGAAGATGCCAACGGCTTGCGTGAGCGTGGCGGCGCGGAAGAACACCCAGCCCAACACCACCATCAGGAAGGTGATGGCGCGCGCCACCGCGACGGACTTCGGCACCAGGTCGCGCTGGCGCAGCAGGTGGTATCCGGCGAGCAGCACGCCGTGGTACAGGCCCCAGCACACGAACGTCCAGTTGGCGCCGTGCCACAGCCCGCCGAGAAACATGGTGATGAACAGGTTCACCGCCGTGCGTGCCGTGCCTTTGCGCGAGCCGCCCAGCGGGATGAACAGGTAATCGCGCAGCCAGGTGGAGAGCGAGATGTGCCAGCGCCGCCAGAAGTCGGAGATGTTCTCCGCCTTGTACGGCGAGTTGAAGTTGATGGGGAACTGGATGCCGAGCAGGTGTGCGAGGCCGACGGCCATGTCGCTGTATCCGGAGAAATCGAAATAGATCTGGAAGGTGTAGCCGAGCACGCCGAGCCACGCCGCCATCGCGCCTTGTCCGGCGGGCGCGGCGAAGTAGGCGTTCACCGGGCCGGCGAGCTGGTCCGCGATGAGCAGCTTCTTCGCCATGCCCATCACGAAAAAATAGACGCCGGTCGCGGCCTGGCTCCACGGCAAGCCCGTCTTCAGGTCGTTGAACTGGTCTTCGATGTCGGAGTAGCGCACGATCGGCCCGGCCACCAGGTGCGGGAACATGGCGACGAACGTGGAAAAATGCAGCAGGCTCTTCGCCGGCTTCACGATGCGGCGATAGATGTCGATGGTGTACGACATCGAGTTGAAGGTGTAGAACGAGATGCCGATGGGCAGCACGATGGCGAGCACGGGTGCGAACGCGCTCATCCCCATGCGCGCCGCCATGTCGTTCACGCTGGCGGCGAAGAATCCGTAGTACTTGAAGAAACCGAGGATGGCGAGGTTGAACGTCATCGACGCGGCCAGCCACCGCTTGCGGTATCCGGGCTCTTCGCTCGCCGCGATCTTCTGTCCCGCGATCCAGTCCACCGTGGTCGACGCCCACATCAGCGGCAGGAAACGCCAATCCCACCAGCCGTAGAACACGTAGCTCGCCAGCGTGAGGAACGCGAGACGCGGCGCGTTCGTCCGCAGCCTCCACCAGCCGAGCAGCACGATGGGCAGGAAGACGAAGATGAAGACGTAGCTATTGAACAGCATGCGTCTCCTTGCCCGGCGCTCGGTTCGCGAGCACTTTCTCGGTGATCAGTCCGGAGTTGTGCTCGTCCATGTGGATGCCGTCGTAAAAACTGTTGAGATCGCCGCCGAAGGACTCCGGCAGGCTCAAGTCGAAGAAGCGGACGCCTTCCTGCGCGCATATCTTCTGCAGCGCCGCGGCCGCTTCGTCGCGGCGCTGGTCGTAGCCATACGGACGCAGCCGCGCCTTCAAGTCCGGATGCATCGGTGTCAAAAAGACGATCACCGGGATGTGCCGCTCGCGGCAGTACGCCAGCAACTTGGTGAAGTAATCGAGCCGCTCCTTCGACGGCGCGGTGTACGAGGCGTAGCGTGCCTGGTATTGCGCCGCGCGCTGCTCGAATCGCGACTTCACGTCCAGCTTGCCCTGCTCCTTCAGCGCTTTCCAGAAATCGTTCTTCAGGTAGCCGTTCGGCTCGAACGTCCCTTCCCCGCGCTCCTGGCCGGTGATGGCCTCCTGGATGGAGAGGATCGAGAGCTTGGTCTCGAGCACGGTGAACACCGTGGTGAAGCGCCGCCACGCGGAATCGGCCTGGTTCGCGTTGAGGAAGCGGCCGAGCGAGTTGGCGTGCAGCAGGTAATCGTTGGGCGGCGAGTGGTCGTGGAAGTTCTCCACGTCCGCGCCGATGAGCACCAGCTTCGGCTGCATCCCCGCGGTCTCCACGGCGTAGCGCAGCATGACGTAGTAGTCCTCGGCGAAGGCCGCGTTCACCGACGCATTGAACGCGCGCAGCCCGGTGCGCCGCTCGACGTCCGCCGGATCGACCTTCATCGAGCGCGACGAGCCGAGGATCAGCGCCTCGGGTTTGGGATCCATCTCCGCCAGCAGCTTCGCCTTGCCGGGACGTGTATTCAGCGTGACCGGCGGCAGCAGATGCGTGGGGAATATCCCCTCCGGGTTCACCAGGAAGTTCAACAGCCCAATGACGCCGAGCAGCCCGAGCAGCAGCGCGAGGAAGCGCCGCACGAACCGTCGCCAATCGCCTTCGGCGTGGACTGCGGCAGGCGCGCCGACGGGGTTTGCGCCGGGGTGCAACGCCGGCGTCGGGGTTGGGCTCGGTTCGGCGGCCATGCGCGGATGGCCGATTATCGCACGCGGCTGCGCACGTGCCCCGGGCCTTTCAGCCTCAGGGCTTGAGGCCGATGCGGTGCAGGAGCGCCTGGAAGCGCGGATCGGAGCGCAGGCTGTCGAAGCGCGCGTCGGTGGTAACGAAGGTCATGGCCATCGACCGGTCGGCGTAGGCCTGCTCGAGGGCCGCGAGCGCGTTCTCCTTGTCACCCAGCCCGATGTACACCTCGGCGAAATTGTAGGCTGGGACATAGCTGCGCTTGGACCAGTCTTTCAGTTCCTGCAGCGCCTTTTCGGCATCCTGCCGCCTTCCCGACGCCGCGTATCCATGTCCGAGCATGGAGAGTGCCCAGGGCAGAGAGGGCTGGAGTGCCCGCGCTCTCTCCATCTCCGCGATGGCATGCGTGTGGTCCCCCTTCCCTTCGTAGGCCGCACCGAGGGTAAAGTGGGTGAACCAAGCATTCGGATCGAGCTTCATCGTCCGCTGCAGCTGTTCGATGGCGAGGTCGTAGCGGCGCGCAGAGTAGTAGTTCTGGCCGGCGAGAGCGCCGGTCTCGACCGAGAGCGGGTCGAGTTCGGTGGCGCGCCGCGTCTCGGCGATCCCCTCCTCGGACCGTCCGGCCGAAACCAGGTACCAACCGTAGTACACGTGGGCGAGGGCATAGTTCGGGCGGAGTTCGATGGCGCGCTTGAGTTCTTTCTCTGCGGCGGCGCCGTCATATTCGTACCAGAAGTGGGCGATTCCCATATTCATGTGGGCTTCGGGCAGGGCGTCGTCGAGTTGCAGGGCCTTGCTCGCCAGGTCCCGCGCCTTCTCCGCGGCTTCCCGTGGCCGCATCACGAAATCCTCCATCGTCCAATAGCCGTAGGCGAGTCCACAGTAGGCAAGCGCGTAGTTCGGATCCAGGTCGATGGCCTTCTGGAAAAAGTCCATCCCGGTGCGCATGCCCTCCGGTGTGTACTGCTCGATGGCATGGCGCCCCTTGAGGTAGAGATCGTAGGCCTCGGGGTTGTCTGTCGAGCGCTTCGTCAGCGTCGCCTGTTCCGCCGGACTGAGCCGGAGCCTGAGCTGGCCGCTGATCTCCTGCGAGATCTGCGCCTGGACCGCGGTCAGGTCGGCCGGCTCGGCGCTGTATTCGTCACCCCAAACCTCGCTGCCGTCAGAGGTGTCGACCAGATCCACCTTGATGCGCAGTCGTCCGGTGGCGATTTTCGTGACCTTGCCTTGCAGGACGGTCGCGACGCTCAGGGTGCGCCCGACTTCGCGCGGGTCGGCCTGCTTCCCCTTGTAGGTGAGGATGGTCGCCGGCGACATGACGCGCAGCTTCGGGATGCGCGACAGGTGGTCGATGAGGGTCTCGGTGACGCCGTCGCTGAGGTAGTCAAGGCCGGGGTCTCCCGTACCGTTCACCAGGGGCAGGACCGCGATCGAGTCGATCTTCCCTGCACTGCGGCTGACGTAATAGCGCCAGCCAGCGACGAGGACGCCGGCCAGGACCGCGACCGCGACTGCCGGCAGCAACCACTTCGGCCGCGGATCCCCGGCGGTGACTGGAGTCACTCTTCCCGTGCCGGATTCCAGGCTGCGCTTCAGTCGCTTGAGATCGGCGCGCAGTTCCGCCGCGGATTGATAACGGACGTCGCGGTCCTTCTCCAGCGTCTTGTGGATGATGTGCTCGAGTTCGGCGGGAACATCAGGATTGGTGCGGCTGGGCGGACTCGGTTCGCGGTTCAGGATGAGGTCCATGGTGACGCCGGCGGTATTGCCAGCGAAGGGGTGCCGGCCCGTCGCCATCTCGTAGAGTACGGTGCCGAACGAGAACAGGTCGGTGCGGGCGTCGAGCTTCTCGCCCCGGATCTGCTCCGGCGACATGCAGGAGAGCGTTCCCGGCACCGTGCCCGGGTCGGAGAGGGATTGGTTGTAGGCCATCGTGGCCACGGAAGAGGCGGCCGGAGCGTCGCGGTGCGGCTGCGCTTGCTTCGCCAGCCCAAAGTCGAGGATCTTCGCTTGCCCGCGGCCAGTGACAAAGATGTTTGAAGGCTTGAGGTCGCGATGGATGATGCCTTCGGCGTGCGCGGCGTCAAGGGCGTCGACGGTCTGGATCGCGATCTCCAGCGATTCCGCGATCGGCAAGGGCCGCCCGGAGACGCGCTGATCGAGCGTCTGGCCCTCCAACAGCTCCATCGCAATGAAGGGGTGCCCTTCGTGCTGCTCGATGGAATAGATCGTGCAAATGTTGCTGTGATTGAGCGCGGAGGCAGCGCGCGCCTCACGCTGGAAGCGCTCGAGTGCCTGGGCATCGGCCGCGACGCCTGCGGAGATGAACTTGAGGGCCACGCGGCGCCCGAGCAGCGCGTCCTCGGCTTCATACACCACACCCATGCCGCCGCTGCCGAGCTTGCCGAGAACGCGGAAGTGAGAGACCGTCTGCCCGATCACTGCTCGAAATCTTACGCGGATATGGGACCGTATCTAGAAATCTTTCCCGCGCCTCACGGTAGAAAGTAAAAGCCCCGCCTGCGCGGGGCTGCTTGCATCACCACAAACTCTTAGTACAGCCGGAAGTTCACTTCCACGTTGATCTGCACGGCGACGGCCTGGCCGTCTTTGCGGGCGGGATCGAACTTCCACTGGCGCACGGCTTCCATCGCCTTCTCGTCGAGGCCGAGGCCGAGCGAGCGTTGCACGCGCATGTCGTGCACGCGTCCGTCCGGGCCCACGACCACGAACAGGATGACCACGCCCTGGTACTTCGCCTTGCGCGCTTCTTCCGAATACTCCGGGTCAGGCGCGAACAGAGGACGCGGCGCGCTCACGCCGCCACCCACGCGATACGCTCCCCCGCCGATGCCGCCGCCCCATCCCGGGCCAACGCCCGGTCCGCGACCGCTGCCCACGCCGCCGCCGGAGCCGGAACCGATGCCGGCGCCGGAACCGGTGCCGTTCGAAGGCGGACCGACCACGCCTTTGGGGTCGCCGAGCGCGGCGATGTTCGGCTCGGCCACGGGGATATTCGGCATCACCACCGTCGGGTCGACCGCGAGCGCCGGGTTCGGATTGCGGATCACCGCCGCCGGGGGCGTGATCTGCTCGGGCGATTTCTTGGGCAGCTTGCCGAGGGAGGCGTCGAGCTTGTCGCGATCGCCCCCGCCGCCGCCGCCGCCGGCCTTCTTCGACGACACGGGGAGGGCGTAATCACTCAGCTCCGCGCCGCCCACCAGCGCGACCACGTTGCGCTTGATCTCGTCCTTATGTTTCACGAACAGGAAGCCGGAGGTCAGCAGGATGGCCACCGCCGCCATGTGCGCCACGAACGAAAAAATGAAGTTCTTGGGCTGGACGCCGTACGTCCCATAGCCCGCCCCGAAGAGCGTGGGCAGGATGTCCGGCTGTGGCGGGACAGGTAGCTTCGGCTTATTGTTCAGGACAGACGTCGCCATGGGAAAACTCACCTAGTATATGCCGCTCGCGGGTGGAAAGTTCCAGAAAACTTGCTGCTTTCAGGGGCAAAAACCGCAGCGGACACACTAAATCCTTCCCCTTCCTGCGGATAGAACGCTCTCGCCGGGGGAGCTTGCAGAAAATATATGGAGGGCAAGCCTGACTACTTGAATATGGAGGCGAGGAAGGCCTTCATCCGGGCGAATGCGCCCTTCTTCTTCGGCGGCTTGGCCGGCTCCCCGGTCACGGTCTCGAGCGGCGGCGGCAGCGGCTCGACCGCGGGCAATGCCGGCAACGACGCCAGCGAGGCGCGCAGCAGCGGCTGGCGCAGCGGCGAATCCTCGGCGCGGAAGATGAACGGAGAATCCACTTCCACGTGGGCGGCGGTCGGGTCGGGCGCGGGAGCAGCCGCTTCCGCCGGCGGCGTTGGAGAAGCAGGCGTCGCCGCCATCAGCACCGGTGCGCTGGCCGGAGCGGCCGGCGCGGGCGGCGCCTCCGCGCGCAACGTGGGAGCTGGCGCGGGACAGCCGCAGTCTTCCGCCGGATCCACTTCCGCGTCGGCGAGACGTCCCTTGCGGAAGAGCACTTGCTCGTTGGGCTTGACCTGGTAGGTGGCGTCGCCCATCACTTCCGTCACGACGATGGCGGAGCTATTGGAGGCGCGCGCCTGCACGCAGGTATCGCCGTTCGGTCGGCTGCGCAGCGCGAAGTGGAACGTGCCCGGCCCGGCGAGCAGGATGCGGAAGTCGGGCGTCATGACGCTGTCCGCCGAGCTGGCCAGCTTGTAGTCCGCCTCGATGGCGCCCGTCCCCATGCCGAACATCAGCTCGCGGCCGTTGCTCGAGGCCGTGACCGCGATGCTCGTCCCGGGACAAACGCGCAGCTCCCCGCCGCGCGCGAGCGCCAGCCGCGCCGCGGCGTCCCCGGCCGTGACGTTCGCGCCGCTCATCACCTTCGCGCCGCCGGATGTCAGCTGCACGGAGCCTCGCACCGTCGCGTCCGAAGCAAACACTTCGCCCACCGCCTGCTGCGCGAACGCGGGCATAGACAATAGAACAGCCAGGAGAGCAAGGCGAAAGGAGCGGCGAGGGCTCATGAGAAGACTGCGGGATTGCCGAAGTGCGGAACTGCGGAATTCTAAATCAATTCGGCTCTTCGGCACTTCCGCAGTTCGGCAATGAGCGTCAATTGTCGCCCGACAGGTCGTACTTGTCGATGGCCGCGGCGATGCCGAACTTGTTGCCGTCCTTGCTCACGCGCACCACGCGCCCCGCGCAATGGATGCGCAGCGCCTCGGTGAGCGTGATCTCCGGCGGCAGGGTGAGGGTGAACTCGACCTCGCTGCCCTCTTCCGGCGCCGCGTCCATGGAGAAGAACACGCCGCGCGCGCTCACGTTGCGCGTCTCGGAGACGATCTCCTTCCGCTCCGCCGTCTTCACCTTCACCGCGACCGGCAGGGTGAGGGGAAAGCGCCGCGTGCTGCGTTTATCCGCGTCTGACTGGACCGCCATCGAGAAGACCTCTTGGGAAAGTGGGTAAGTTTCAACCCCGCGTGGCGGATTGTCAACGCGTTTCACAGTTCCAGGAAGTTCTTCAGTAACGCCTTCCCGTTCTCGGTCAGCACGCTCTCGGGATGGAACTGCACGCCCTCGACTTTGGCCTCGCTGTGGCGCAGCCCCATGATCACGCCGTCTGCCGTCCGCGCCGAGACCTCGAGTCCCTTCGGCAGTCCCTTTTCCTGGACGATGAGCGAGTGATAGCGCGTGGCCGTCATGGGCGAGGGTAGGCCGCGGAAGATGGTCTTGCCGTCGTGCTCCACCGCGCTCGTCTTGCCGTGCATCAGCGTTGCCGCGCGCACGACCTTGCCGCCGAACGCCGCGCCGATGGCCTGGTGCCCGAGACAAACGCCCAGCACCGGCCGCTTCCCCGCAAAGTGCCGGATCAATGCGATGGATATTCCCGCCTCCTGCGGCGTGCACGGGCCCGGTGAGACGACGATGTGCGTCGGCGCGAGCCGCTCGATCTGTTGTGGCGTCGTCTGGTCGTTGCGCCGGACTTCGACCCTCTCCCCCAACTCGCCGAAGTACTGCACGAGGTTGTAGGTGAAGGAATCGTAGTTGTCGAGGATAAAGATCATGAGAGTCAGTGACTAGTGCCTAGTGGCTGGTGGCTAGTCCAAGGCTCCTAGCAGGCCATGCATGATGCGGCCAATCTCATAGGAGAGGCGCAGTAGCCGCTCGCAATCGCTTGCGGGGATGTACTTAAAGCGACTGGCGAGTCGCAGCTGTGTCTGCACCTCATATAACGAACCACGTGCGTGACCAATGAACAGTTTGAATTCACCAGTGCTAGAACGTCCTTGGCCTTCGGCCAGGTTACTGGGGATGCTGACCGCCGCTCTCCGCAGTTGACTCACTAACCCGTACCGCTCCGTGTCTGGAAATGATTTCGTGACCTTGTAAATCTCCTCCGCGAAATCCATGGCCTTCTGCCACGCGATCAGGTCCTCGTACGATTTGATCTTGCCAGGCGCAGCTCCGTCCTTCATGTATGTACCTCCAGTGTTCACTAGCCACTAGCCACCAGCCACTAGCCACTCGTGCGTGCGATTTCTACAGCGCGAATGACCGCGCTGGCTTTATTGACGCACTCGTCATACTCCGATTCCGCGACGCTGTCTGCAACGATGCCGGCGCCGGCCTGCACGTAGGCCTTCTTGCCCCGCATCAGCATGGTGCGGATGGCGATGCAGGAATCAAGATTGCCGGCGAAATCCGCGTACAGAATGGACCCGCCGTAGACGCCGCGGCGCACCGGCTCCAGCTCCTCGATGATCTCCATGGCGCGGACTTTCGGCGCGCCCGTGAGCGTGCCCGCGGGAAAGCACGCCGCGAAGGCGTCGAGCGCGCTCAGTTCCGGACGCAGCCTCCCCACCAGATGCGACACCAGGTGCATGACGTGCGAGTAGCGCTCCACGTACATCAGGTCGCGCACCTGCACGCTGCCGTAATCGCTCACCCGGCCCAGGTCGTTGCGCCCGAGATCGACGAGCATCACGTGCTCGGCGCGCTCTTTTTCGTCGGTGCGCAGCTCGTGCTCGAGCCGGCGGTCTTCGGCGTCGTCCGCGCTGCGCGGGCGCGTCCCCGCGATGGGATGGTATTCGAGCTGCCGTCCGGTGACCTTCACCAGCATCTCCGGGGATGAGCCGAGCACGTGCGTCTCGCCCATCCGCAGGAAGTACATGTAGGGCGAAGGGTTCACGCGGCGCAGCGCGCGATAGATGTCGAAGGGCGGCACGCCGGGCTCGAGTTCCACGCGTTGCGAGAGCACGGTCTGGAAAACGTCACCGGCGGCGATGTACTCCTTGGTCCTGGCGACGGACTTCAGGAAGCGTTCGCGCGCGGTGGTCGCCCGCGTCGCGAGCGGCTTGGTGAGCGCCTTGCGCGCGCCGCGATAGCGCTCGGAGCTCCCGCGGACGAGCGCGCGTTCGAGCTGCTCGAGGTCGCGCACCGCGCCTTCGTAGGCTTTCCGAACTTGCTTCTGTTCGCGAACATCCACCGCCGCGACGAGGTGGAGCTGGTGCTTCACGTGGTCGAACGCCAGCAGGCGGTCGTAGAACATCAGCACGCAGTCGGGCAGATGCAGATCGTCTTGCGCGCGCGCGGGGACCTTTTCCAACTGCCGCACCGCGTCGTACGCGAAATATCCCACCGCGCCGGCGGTGAACGGCGGCAGTCCCGCCACCTGCGCCGGACGATGCTCGCCGAGCAGCCGGCCAACGACCTCGAACACGCTGCCCTTCTGGCGCTGCTTCTTTTCCCGCCCGCGATCGAGCTGCGCGATGGTGACTTCGTCGCCGCGCGCTTCCACCACCATGTACGGCCTGGCGCCGAGGAAGGTGTAGCGTCCGATGCGCTCGCCGCCTTCCACCGACTCGAGCAGGAAGGCGTAGGGCTCGTCCGCCGCCACGGCCAGGAACGCGGACACCGGCGTTTCCAGGTCAGCGCTGATGGTCCGCGCCACCGGGACCAGAGTGTGTCCGGCGGCGGCGAGACGCGAGAACTCGGGGTAGTCGGGGGTGAGCATGAGAAAGCGTGATTATACGAACTTGTTTTGGTTTACATCCCGAGCCCGCCGCGGCGGGCGAGGGAACCCTATCGCAACCACGGCCCTCCGGGGCAGCGGCTTTGGCCAGGTAGGGATTCCTCGCGCGTGGCGCTCGGAATGTAAACAGCAGGACCGGAGCCGAAACCACCCCGAGGGAACCCCGATTGCCACTGTCCCCGCTGCAAGTGCCTGAGGGACAATGCCCTAGCGATTGACGTGGCGGCGCAGCCTTAGCGTATACTGCTGCCACTTTTTGGCGAGTAGCCTCCCCTGAGACACAAAGGCCGTGCTGCGTGCGGCCGGGGTAGTCGAGGTTAAGACGCGGGTCCCGCGTGCAGGGAAAGCTGTACCTGCCGCGTACCGGCGCATGGAGGAAGTTTGCAGGTCCGTTTCTGGGGCGTTCGGGGGTCGACGCCCACCCCGCAACCCGAGAACCTTCGCTACGGAGGCAATACCTCCTGCGTCGAAGTCCGCATCAACGGGCACATCTACATCTTCGACTGCGGCACCGGCTTCCGCGTGCTCGGCAAATCGCTCTCCCGGGAATTCGCCGGCAAGGGTTTCCACGCCCACATCTTCCTTTCGCACTTTCACTGGGACCACATCCAGGGCATTCCCTTCTTCGTGCCGCTGTACGAGAACAAGGAGAACTATTTCTTCTTCCACTCCTCCAGCCGCACGCGCGGATTGCAGCGCGCCATCGAGGAGCAGATGAGCGACCCGTACTTCCCCGTGGACATGACGGAGATGGCCGCGCACCGCAACTTCTACGACATCGAGGAAGACAAGATCGCGTTCGACGACTGCACCGTGCAGTCCATGTGGCTCAACCATCCGCAAGGCTGCCTCGGCTTCCGCATCGAGACCGAGGACAAAGTCGTCGTCTACGCCACCGACAACGAGCCTGGCCACCCGGTCTTCGACAAGAACGTGCGCAAGCTCGCGCAGGGCGCCGACGTGCTCATCTACGACGCGCAGTATCTGCCGGAGCAGTACGAGGCCTCGAAGCGCGGCTGGGGACACAGCCACTGGCGCGAGGCCGTCAACATCGTGATGGAATCGGGCGTCAAGGAGCTGGTGCTCTTCCACCACGACCCCGACCACTCCGATGCCTGCATCGACAAGGTGGTAAAGACGGCGAGCGAGCACTATCCCAAGGTGCGCGCCGCGTCGGAAGGCATGGAGATCAAGCTGTAGGGACTGTTGTCGTGACTGAAATATAAAGGCCTTACGGCAATCCCGCAGCAAGTCCCTGTTCTCTAACGCCCTGTGGCCCGCCGCATCCTCTCGATCAGCAACAACCCAGGCCTACTCCTGACGCGCAATGACATGCTCGCCGTGGCGGGCTATTCCGTCTCGTCGCCGCGCCATCCCGAAGCCGCCGGGCTGCTGTTCTCCAGCGAGAAGTTCGACGCCGTGCTGATCGGCGATTCCGTCCCCCCGCGCAAGCGCGCCCGCATCATCGCCGACTTGCGGGCCGTCCACGCCGCCACGCCCATCCTGTACGTGTATGCGAACGCGGCGCGCGCCAACGAGCCCGCCGCCGACGAATGCGTCAACGTCACCGGCGACCCCGAAGGCCTGCTCAAAGCCCTCGAGAAGCACATCGACCGCAAGCGGCGCCGCGCCGCCTAGTACCTCGTCCGTTACATCCCCGCTCCTTGCCTCGCCCTCCCGGCGTCTTTATACTTCCCGTTTGCCTCTGCCCGGCGATCGTTCTAAAGGCGCGCGCGGGTCCCGGGAGCGTGCGCGCGGCACTCATTGGAGACTTCTTTATGCGAACCATTTCCATGGAGCAGGAGATCAACCCCTGGGAATCCCAGGCGGCGCGCTTCGATCTGGCGGCGCAGAAACTCAACCTCGACGAGGGTCTGTGGAAGATCCTCCGTTATCCCGCCCGCGAGATCATCGTGCACATCCCGGTGCAGATGGATGACGGCCGCATCGAGGTCTTCACCGGCTTCCGCGTGCAGCACTCCATCGCACGCGGCCCCTCCAAGGGCGGCATCCGCTACGCGCCCGACGTCACGCTCGATGAGGTCCGCGCCCTCGCCAGCTGGATGACGTGGAAGTGCGCCGTGGTCAACATCCCCTTCGGTGGCGCCAAGGGCGGCGTGATCTGCGATCCCAAGAAGCTTTCCATGGGCGAGATCGAGCGCATCACGCGGCGCTACACCGCCGAGCTGGTGGAGTTCATCGGGCCGGAAAAGGATATTCCCGCTCCCGACGTCGGCACCAACGAGCAGACCATGGCGTGGATCATGGACACCTACTCCATGCACACGCGCCAGACCTGCACCGCCGTCGTGACCGGCAAGCCCGTCACCATGGGCGGCTCCCGCGGACGCCGCGAGGCCACCGGCCGTGGCGTGATGATCATCGCCAACGAGTCGCTCAAGAAACTCGGAATGAACATCGAAGACACGCGCGTCATCGTGCAGGGCTTCGGCAACGTGGGTTCGAACGCCGCCAAGCTCATGCATGACACCGGCTACAAGATCATCGGCGTGGGCGAATGGAACGGTGGGCTGTTCAACGCCAAGGGCATCGACATCGAGAAGCTGCTCGAGCACCAGCAGCGCAATGGCACCATCGTCGGGTTCGCCGGCGCGGAAGCGCGCGCGACTGCTGACCTGCTGACCTCCGATTGCGAGCTGCTCATCCCCGCCGCCACCGAGAACCAGATCACCAGCCAGAACGCGGAACGCATCAAGGCCAAGGTCCTCATCGAAGGCGCCAACGGCCCCACCACCGCCGCCGCCGACGACATCCTCGCCGACAAGAAGGTCTTCGTCGTCCCCGACATCCTCGCCAACGCCGGCGGCGTGACCGCCAGCTACTTCGAGTGGGTGCAGGACCGCCAGGGATATTTCTGGAAGGAGTCGGTCGTCAACGAACAGCTCGAGCACATCATGGTCAGCTCGTTCGAAGACGTGGTCCGCTACGCCGAGACGCACAACGTGAACAACCGCATCGCCGCCTACATGCTGGCCATCGATCGCGTCCAGTTCACCATTAGGCAGCGCGGCATCTACGCGTAATCCGTAGCGCCGGCGTCTCGCCGGCTGTGCGGCGGGCATCCCGCCCGCCGCGTTTTATTGCCCGCAAAAGCAACGGGGCGGCTCGCGCCGCCCCGGTTGCTTCCTACCACGACAAGTAAATCGCTTTACTTGCCGGAACGCGCCCGCCGGTCCGATGAGGGTCTTTGCGGCTGGCGCGTACCTGCGTGAGGCCCACTCACTCACTCGGGAACCAGTGTGCGGCCATTCCCAAAAACCGTCGAGATAACCGTCGTAACTTACCGTCGTAACTTACCGTCGTGACTTACCGAAGTAACCGGGGCCTTCCCGCAGGGGCCCTCGCCGGCGTTGCCCGCATGTGCTTGTGCACACGCGTTTGCGCGCACATCGGCGAAGGTGGATAATCGCCTCGTTCGCGCCGGTGGTTGCTGGCTTCTCTAGCCACTAGCCACCAGCCCCTGGCCACTGCTTTCTGGGTGAGCGCGAGCGAGTCCGCCGCGGCGGACGAGCGCAGCGCGAGGGGCGACGCAGCCGAGCCGAGCGGGAACCGCGAGGCGACAGCGTTGCGGCGACCCTAGGAAAAAAGTGAACCTGCCCAACAACATCACGCTCACCCGCATCGCTGCCATCCCGCTCATGCTCTGGGTGCTGCGCACCAGCCTGTTGAGCGACATCAACGGCGAGCGCGAGATCGTGGCCGCGACCATCTTCATCCTCGCCTCGCTCACCGACGGCTTCGACGGCTACCTCGCCCGCAAGCGCAACCAGGTGACCACCCTCGGCATGCTGCTCGACCCGCTCGCCGACAAGCTCTGGATCACCGCCGGCTTCGTCTCGCTGGTGCAGTTCAATCCCACCATGGTGCCGGCGTGGATCGCCGTGGTCATCATCGGACGCGAATTCCTCGTCAGCGGACTGCGCTCCATCGCCGCCACCCAGGGCTTCACCATCGAGGCCAGCAACCTGGGCAAGTTCAAGATGGTGGTGCAGATCATCACCATCGCCGCCGCCATCTTCGACCGCCGCTGGGCCTACTGGCAGCTCGGCGGCTTCATCCTGCCCATCCACTGGATCGCCAAGGTCACCATCTGGATCATGGTCGTGCTCTCGCTCTGGTCGGCCGCCGACTACTTCGCCGCCTTCTGGTCGAAGATCGCCGGCACGGCGGACAAGCGCCGCAAGCGCCGCGCCTTCATCCTGAGCCGCCGCCGGAAGAGCGATGTCGCCGCCGGCTGAGTCCGCGCCCGTCTACTCCGCGGAAGACCGTGCGTTGCTGCTGCGCACCGCGCACCGCGCCATCGCTGCCGCTTGCGCCGGTTCCGCCGCACTCCCGCTGCCGGAAGCCGGCGAGCTCTCTCCGGCGCTCACCGCCCGGCGCGCCGCCTTCACCACGCTGCATCTCGATGGCCTGCTGCGCGGCTGCGTCGGCTACGTCCTCGCCGCCAAGCCACTCATCGAGACCGTGGCCGAGACGGCCGTCTCCGCCGCCCTTCACGACCCGCGCTTCCCTGCCGTGACCGCCGCCGAAGCGCCGCGGCTGAAGATCGAGATCAGCGTGCTGTCGCCGTCGCAGCCCATCCGTCCGCATGAGATCGTCCCCGGACGCCACGGACTCATCGTCTCCATGGGAACTCGCCGCGGCCTGCTGCTGCCGCAGGTCGCTCCCGAGCACGGCTGGGACGCCCTCACCTTCCTCGCGCAGACCTGCGCCAAGGCCGGCCTGCCACCGGACGCCTGGCAGCAGGGCGCGACCATCGAGGCTTTCACCGCCGAGGTGTTTGCGGAGGAGTAGAAAACCCCGTGGCCACGGATCGCACGGATGTCACGGATTCCTTTTGTTTCTATCTAGATCTTCTATCCGTGGCATCCGTGTGATCCGTGGCTGGTTTTGATTTGCGCACCAAAAAGCACGGGCGTCCCACTTGCGGGACGCCCGTCTCTCTCCCTGCGAAACACTCTTACGGCATGGTTGCGCCGGCGGGGACGATCCACACCTCCGCCTTCTTGCCGCCACCAGTGGAACCGGCGCGCGTCTCGATGCGCGCCGCGTCCACGCCCTTGGTCTTGGTCAGGTAGGTCTTCACGTTGTTGGCGCGGCGCATCGCCAGCGACTGGTTCTCACCCGCATCGCTGTAGCCCACCACCACGGCCCGGGCGTCGCGCTCCTGGTTCATGCGCAACGCGATGCCATCGAGCATCGCCTTGGCGCGGTTGTCCACGTAGGCGCTGCTCGGCTTGAACATCGCCTCGCCCGCCAGCGATGGCTGCGGCGCCGGCGCCGCTCCTTCCACGTTGACCACCACGTTGGTGGAAGCGGACATGTTGCGGTCGTCGGTCACCGTGGCGGTCACCGTGATCGGGCCCGCGCCGGCATCGCGCGTCGCCAGGATGGCGTTGCTCTCGTGCGGCGCTAGCTGGCCACGATCGCTGGCGAACGCGTAGGTCAGCGGACGATTGTCCGGGCTCGCGCCTTCGCAGGTGATGTTCGAGATGTCGCCCATGCGCACGTTCGCCGGCACGGCATTGCACGCGATCGAGGGCGCCATCGGCTGCGGCGCGGCTTCCGGCGGCAGCGGAGGCGGCACGTCGATCAGTTCCACGCCATCGCCCAGGAACATCTCTTCCAGCGCGAACGTGATCATCGCGGTCGCGGACTTGGGTGTGACTTCGGTCACCACCAGCTCGCCCAGGCTGCGGCGCGGCAAGGAGTTCATGCTGTACGCGGTCACGCGATTCGGATTCACCGCCGAATCATCGACCATGTCGCGCGAGCCGAGAGGGATGCGGTCCAGTTCGTTGGTGGCGGTGTCGGTATAGGTGCGCGTGATGCGGAAGTAATCGCCCGGCTTCACGCCTTTGTCGGCCCCGATGTTCAGCATCACGTGCGAGCGGTTGCCGATGAGCCAATCGTTGTCCGTCGCCTGGATGATGCGCCCGGTCGTCTTGCCGTTCGCCGGCGCGAACCGGTCGAACGCCATCGGCCCGTGCGGCGGCGGGATGGTGCGCTGCGGCATGGCCACCACCAGGTCGCCCGGGCGGATGCCGTCGCACGCGAACACCACTTCCGTGATCGCCGTCTTGTCGCGCACTTCGATCACCTTGACCGAGCCGATCTCGAAGTAGATCTCGCCGGCGGCGCGGACTGCTTCCTTCTGTCCCGGGAAGACGCGCGCGTGGTTCGGATCCCTCACATGCCGGATGAGCTCATATTCCTTGCCCACCTCGAAGCCGCTGCCCGTCAGGTAGACGAAGCGATGGTTGCCGCTGGTGACCTCGCGCGGCGTGTTCCAGTTGCCCGAGACCCAGCCCAGCTCGTGCGGCGCCTGCGTCGTGATGTAGCCCGCGCAGTAGACGTCGGCATACGTCGGGCCCTGCACCAGCGCCTTCGCACCGATCACCTCGGTCGCGGCGTGGTGCTGCGCGCCTTGCTCTTGCGCCCAGGCCGGCGCCGTCGCAAACGCCATCACCGTCAACACCAGAGACACGACCAGCGATTTCTTTTGCATGACTCCTCCAAGACTCGGGCCGGAGAAACAGTTTTGTTCCGCGCGCGGCGCCGGCGTTGCCGCCACTTGCACCGTGCGCGGGGCACATTTGCCCTCGCTGCGGGCCCCTGCCGTCGGTCGAACCCATCGGCCCACACGAAACCCAGTGGACGAACGCTAGCAAAGGGGTATTAAGGGGTCAATAGCCGGATGTTTACCCCTAAGGTACGTTGGTTCAACGGTTTCCGTGGCCGGTTGGACACGCTGTTGTATCGTAGCCTCGGCGTCGTATCGCATCGGCAGGGATGAGCCGGAGTCAAAAGCTAAGCCCTTCCGGTACAATGCCATCCGCTTTCAACCGCATAAAATGGCCTCGCCCACGTACACTCCGCGGCTCCTGCCCGCGCGCCTGCCGCGCGTCTGCGTGGCCATCACCGGCTCCGATCCGGTCGAGATGATCGACCGCGCCGAGACCGTGGTCCGCGAGAACCCCTTCCTCGAATTCCGGCTGGATTATTTGCGCAAACCGGCCGCCGCGCTCGCCCGCATCAAGCGTTTTACCGACTACTACCCGCACGCGCTGGTCGTGGCCACCTGCCGCCGCGCCGCCAACGGCGGCAAGTTCCGCGGCACCGTGCAGACGCAACTCGACCTGCTGATCAAAGCCGCGAACAACGGATGCCAGCTCGTCGATATCGAGCTGCAGACCGCGAACCAGATGAAGCCGCAGGATTTCACCCGCGTCCGTAACTCGGCCGCGCTCATCCTCAGCTTCCACGATTTCCGCGGCACCAAAGACCTCGACAAGACATTCGAAAAGATGCGCCGCCACAACGCCGATTTCTACAAGGTCGTCACCACCGCCAAGTCGCTCTACGACAACGTGGTGATGATGAAGTTCCTGGAGCGGCAGAGCGAGCGCCACTCCATGATCGGCGTCTGCATGGGCGAACAGGGCATCATCAGCCGCGTGCTCGGCGTGCGCGCCGGCTCCGTCTTCACCTTCGGCGCGGCCTCGCCCGGCGAAGAGACCGCGCCCGGCCAGATCGCCCACCGCACCTTGCGCGAGACCTATCGCATCGACCAGGTCGATTCCGCCACGCGCGTCTACGGCGTGGCCGGCGACCCCGTCGCGCACTCGCTCTCGCCCGCCATGATGAACGTGGCCCTGCGTCGCGAGAACGTCAACGGCGTCTATCTCGCGCTCCACGCCAAGACGCTCAAGGACCTGCTCATCTGCGTGCGCGACATCCCCATCAGTGGTCTCTCGGTGACGATGCCGTACAAAGAAGAGATCATGAAGCACCTCGACAACACCGACCCGCTGACCGCCAAGATCGGCGCCTGCAACACCGTCGTCCGCTCGCAGGAAGGCAAGCTCTACGGCTTCAACACCGATATCGCCGGCGTGGTGCGTCCGCTCGAACAGCGCTTCCACATCCAGGGCTCGAAGGTGCTGGTCGTCGGCGCCGGTGGCGCCGCGCGTGCCGCCGTCTGGGGATTGAAGGAGCGCGGCTGCGAGGTCCACATCATCAACCGCACCGCTTCCACCGGGAAGAAACTGGCGAAGCAGGCGCGCGCGAAGTACGTGGGCAAGAAAGACCTGAAGAAGCTGGTGTTCGACTGCATCGTCAACGCCACGCCCGTCGGCATGGGAGGCTCTAAAGCTTCCCCACTCTCCGAGAAAGAGATCAACGCCAAGTACGTCTTCGAGATGGTCTATAACCCCAGCGAGACGCGCTTCACGCAACTGGCGCGCAAGCGCGGCTGCCAGGTCATCCCCGGCATCGAGATGTTCGTGCAGCAGGGCGCGCGCCAGTTCGAGATCTGGAGCGGCAAGCCCGCGCCCGTCCCCGACATGCAGCACACCGTGCTCACCGCGCTCGAACAGCGCGCCCAGGAAGCCGCCGCCCAAGGCAAGAAGAAGCGCCGCTAGGCGCTACCCAGGGGTTGCGCCAGCACCGCGCGCACTTTCGTGCTCAGTTCTTGCAGCGAGAAGGGCTTCCGGATGAACGGTACGTTCCCGTGTTCGAGTCCGTGCCGCAGCATGGCATCGTCGGTGTAGCCCGACATGAAGAGGATCTTCATGTTCGGCTGCCTCGTCGCGATCTGCCGCGCCAGGTCGCGCCCGCTGATGCCCGGCATCACCACGTCGGTGATCACCAGCGCGGCATTGCTGGCCGAATCCTCCAGCAACCGTAAAGCGTCGTTCCCGGTGGGTGCTTCGAACACCGTGTAGCCGCGGCTCTCCAGGAACATCCGGCTTACCGTTCGGAGCTGCGTCTCATCTTCCACCAGCAGGATGGTCTCGGTGCCACCGCTGATCTCGGCCACCTGCGCTGCCTCTTTTTGCTCGGGCGCGTCCGTCGCCGGCAGGTACACCTTGAACACGCTGCCGTGCCCCACCTCGCTGTACACGCTGACGTGCCCGCCGCTCTGCTTCACGATGCCGTATACCGTCGCCAGACCGAGGCCTGTCCCTCTGCCCACTTCCTTCGTCGTGTAGAACGGCTCGAACAGGTGCTTGCGCGTTTCCTCTGTCATGCCTTCGCCGTTGTCGCTCACGCTGAGCTCGACATAACGGCCCCTCACGACACCGGCGTTCATCTCCGCATACGCTTCGTCTAGGTGCGCCATCCTGGTCGCCACTACCAGCCGTCCTCCTCGCGGCATCGCGTCCCGTGCGTTGACCGCCAGGTTTAGCAGCACCTGCTCGAGCTGCCCGCGGTCGATGAGCACACGCGAGATCTTCGGGTCCAGTTGCGTCACCAGTTCGACGTCTTCGCCCAGGGCTCGCTCCAGCATTCGTTCCATCTCACGACACGTCGCATTCGGGTCCAGCACCACCGGCGCCATCACCTGCTTCCGCCCGAAAGCCAGCAACTGGTGCGTCAGCCCTGCCGCCCGTTTCGCCGCTGCCTGGATCTCGGTCACCATCTTGCGTTCTGTCTCCGGCAACTGTGCGCCCAGCGTCAGCAGCTCGGCGTAGCCGCTCACCACGTTCAGGATGTTATTGAAGTCGTGCGCCACTCCACTGGCCAGGCGCCCTACCGCCTCCATTTTCTGTGCCTGCCGCAGGCGGCCGTCGACTTCCAGCGCGTGTTCGCGCGCCGCGATCTCCTGCTGATATCGTGTCTCGCGCGCGCGGAAACGTTGCAGCAATGCCGCCACCGCTCCGCCGCCGCCCACTGCGAGCAGCAGCATGATGCCGCCGAACAGGGCCAGCATCTTCTCCGCCTTCCACAGCGCCTCCTCCAGCACCGCCGTCGGCACGCTGATCAGCGCTGCCCAACCCGCCGAAGGGATCGCGCGATAAGCCACGATCGTCTCCTGCCCCGCGATCATGATCCGTTCGCCGCTCTCCTTTGGCGCTTGCTTCGCCAGCCGCCCCACCGCGTCGCGGTTCGCTTCCACCATCCGCAACTTCCCCTGCTCCTTTCCCACCACCTGGCCGTTCTGGTCCACGATGAAGTACAGCCCGCTCGCCTCCTCGCTCGAATAGGTGTAGAGCGCGCGCGTCACGCTCTCCAGCCCCTCCTCCCCCACCAACACACCCACTTCTCGCCCGCCGCGGTCGCGGATTGGCACCGCTAGCACCGCCGCGTAGCCGTCGCCGCGCGCCAGAAACGCCGAGACGTAAGTGCTTTCTTCTGTCTCGAGCCCGCGGCGCACGTCCTCGAGTCGCACCTCGCCCGCCAGTTCGGCCGCCGCTGGGTCTGACGCGAGCTTCTTGCCGTCGCGGTCATAGATGATCAGCGCGGAGAACTGCGGTCCGATGGTGCGCACGCGACCCAGGGTCTCGCCAGTTGCCGCCGCGCCCGCCGCCTTCGTCTGCTCGACGATGTCGGGCCGCGCCGCCACCGTCTGCAAGAACCGCTTGCTGTCGTTCAGCGAGTCCTCGATTACCAGCGCCACCCGCTTTCCGGTCGAGGAGCTGTTCTTGAGTAATTGTTGGGTCTGCTGGTAGTTGATCAGTCGGTGCGCGCCGAACAGGAACATCCCGAGCGGCACCACGCCGAGCGCGATCACCAACCCATACGTGCGTAACGGATGGTCGCGGAAATAAGAGCCGTTCTTCCCCGCGGCTTGCTTGCTGCCCTTCCCGTTCGTGACACCGCCTGCGGCCATCCCCAATGCTCCCCGGATCGGCCGGAGTATGCCCTATTCGCGCCCCCGTCTGCGGCGAGGTGAATCCTGTTTCTGAAGGCAGAACGCCAAAACGGGAATTCGAAATGGCACGGCTCGTTAGCTCCGGGTCTCAGCCCTGACTCGCCAAGCCACAAGTCCGAAAGAACGCGGGCGCAGCCGGGTACCGCTCGCTGAGAACGAAGGCGTTGTCAAGGCACACGTCTCCGTCAGCGCTGCCGAGAAGCGATCCGCAACGCGGGAGGGCTCCACTCAGCCGAAGGCCCGCTCCATGACGCAGCAGAACCTCACCGGCGGCCTGCGCATCAAGAAAGTGTCGGGCGGCACAACGACGACCTACGTCTTCTCCGGCTTTGTTTCGTTGGAGGTGTTGCCAGTGCAAGTGACCTGCCCCCTGGAAACTGGCGCACGTAGAATGACACTTTTTCCCTCAACCATGGAGAGGAGAAGTGTATGCGCAAGAGCCGGTTCAGCGAAGAGCAGATCATCGCGATCCTGAAGGAAGGCGAGGCGGGCGGCAACGTGGGCGAGCTGTGCCGCAAGCACGGAGTGAGCAAG
>JACPNR010000012.1 GCA_016185395.1 Candidatus Korobacter versatilis | reverse complement strand
GGTGTTCCTCCCGATATCTACGCATTTCACCGCTACACCGGGAATTCCACTCTCCTCTCCCACACTCCAGCACGGCAGTTTCCGCGGCAATTTCTGAGTTGAGCCCAGAGATTTCACCGCAGACTTACCGCACCGCCTACGCGCCCTTTACGCCCAATAATTCCGAACAACGCTTGCCCCCCTCGTATTACCGCGGCTGCTGGCACGAAGTTAGCCGGGGCTTCTTCTTCCGGTACCGTCATTATCGTCCCGATCGAAAGGAGTTTACGTCCCAAGGGACTTCATCCTCCACGCGGCGTTGCTGCGTCAGGGTTTCCCCCATTGCGCAAAATTCCCCACTGCTGCCTCCCGTAGGAGTCTGGACCGTGTTTCAGTTCCAGTGTGTCCGTGCGCCCTCTCAGGCCGGATACTGATCATTGCCTTGGTGGGCCGTTACCCCGCCAACTAGCTAATCAGCCGCGACCCCCTCCATAAGCGCATTGCTGCTTTGCTCGCCAGGAATTTCACCTCGCGAGAGTATGCGGTATTAGCCCCGGTTTCCCGAGGTTATCCCCCACTTTAGGGTAGGTTAGTCACGTGTTACTCACCCGTACGCCACTTTACTCATCCCCTTGCGGGGACTTTCTCGTGCGACTTGCATGTGTTAGGCACGCCGCCAGCGTTGATTCTGAGCCAGGATCAAACTCTCGTTTGAAACCTAGTTCGTTCCCCGACGGGTAGTCTGGGAACGGACGTTCAGGCAAAACCGGTTCGCTTCACAGCGCACGCGGTGGAATCCTGAACGCCTCTTCTTACCTATATTGTGAGAATCACTCGAGCAGAACCCGAGCAATCCTTCACGACTGGCACGTTCAACCTGTTGTCAAAGACCGAACCGCTCTCCCCCTGAGGGGCGCGTTTCAGTCGAAGCCCCTGTCCCGCGAGCGGGACAGGGTGTCCTCGAAACTTATGGCCTCATACACTCCGTTCGGCGTGTAGAGACGAACCTTGCAAAAATACCGCGCGCGCAAAACCGTGTCAATCGCCCCAACCCCTGTGCTTTCCACAGGATGTTGACAGCTTTGCCACAAGCGGTGCTTCTACCGCCGGATACTTCCAGCCGGAGCGCTCCCGCACGCGATACTTCGCACTCCCTCTTTCGCGGCGCTACGGTTCCAGCGCACAGGCGCAAAGAGAGTCGGTCAAATTGGTTAAAGATCCTAGTAAGGGAGGTTTTGCGACTTGCTTCGCCTAACCCATCCCGAGTGCTGGTCGCCTTGGCGACTGTCTCAGGATTTACTGTCCCGTGGCCGGGACAATTTCTTACCTGCTTAATGTATCAGATGCGCCGGACTCATGCAAGGACTCGAAGTCTTTCGACCGTAAATCCAGCTTATCACTGAGCTATCCGGCTTACTTCTGATTT
Source organism: Candidatus Korobacter versatilis (assembly GCA_016185395.1). Lineage (GTDB taxonomy): Bacteria > Acidobacteriota > Terriglobia > Terriglobales > Acidobacteriaceae > JACPNR01. The sequence continues at coordinate 64,805 of JACPNR010000012.1, read as the reverse complement.
CTCCAGCCGCGCACTGCGACCGTTGCCACGTACTTCCCTTAAGCTCGAGTAGGAGTATCGCAGGTAATCCGGATTCGCGCAAGTGCCGCCCGTGGTCTTTCTTTTCTTACTCCGCATCCCCTGCTTCTGCACAGATCTTCATCCCGAAATGGATTGTCATTCCGAGGAACCCGCCTCTGCGCCCTGCCAAAATCAGTTCACGCGGCTCGCCGGCGCCCTCCCCAACCGTTCCTTCACGCTCTGGTAGAACGTGCGCAGGTCCTCGCTCGCGCCCTGTGTCAGCCGCCGGTAGATCTTCATCGACGGAAATAGCTTCGAACCGTTCACCGTGAGCGTCAAGGTCGCGAACTGCTGGCCGGGATAGGTCTCGATCGACCACTCGCCGCCCCAGCGCCGCCGCACCACTTCGCCGAAGTACGCGCCCCACATCTTCGCCGCTTCCGCCACATCCTCCTGCGGCGCGTCCTCGAGCAATCCTTCCAGGCGCGCCACGCTCGCCTCGCTGAAGTCGAGCTCCACCTTGGCCGCGCGCGCCTGCTCCACCGCGCGCTTCGCGTAGTCGCCCACCATCTGCTCGACGCTGCTCGCTTCCGCCATCACTTGATCTCGATCACGGCCCAGCGCGCGGCCGTCTTCCCCAGATTTTTGAAGGTGTGCGTGTAACCGCCCTCGACCCACGCCACGTCGCCCGCTTTGCGCGTGGTCGTCGCCTTCCCTTTTCCCACGACGTCGTTCTCGAGCGTCATGTCGTTGAGCGCGACCGCCAGATGCGCCAGCTTGTGCGAATGCTGGGGCGTGGTCGCGCCGGGCTCGAGCTCGTCCAGCTCCGCGTGCGCGCGCGCATTCTCCACCATGAACGTCACGCTCATGCCCGCGCCCGCCAGCGTCTGCGATGGCGCAGCGTTCGCGTCCGGCGCCGGCTTCACGATCTCGATGGTGACGTTGCGGAAGGGCGTCTTCGCGTTGTTGATGGCTACGTGCGCGAAGCCGCCCTTGGTGTACGCCATGTCGCCCTCTTTCAACTTCAGCTCGCGCGCCGGCTCACCCTGCCGCGCGTTGGTCACGTCGGAGTCCCCGAGCGTTATGAAAAGATAATCGCGGTCGTGCTGGTGCAGCAGCGTCCGCCCGCCCGCCGGCACTTCCACCTTGAACACCCGCACCACATCGTTCTCCAGGAACAAATGGTGCATCGGCTCGCGGTCGATGGGGACCGCCGGCGCCGCCGCCTGCTGCGCGAACAACAGCGTGGAGAGCAGTAATAGAAGACAGATCGCTCGCTTCATGCGAGCGACATTCTATCTTCCATAAGCTCTCGTGTGAGTTTTTCCTTCGTGCCCCTTCGTGCGCTCTTCCTTCGTGTCCTTTGTGGTGAGCTCTTGACTTACCAGAACACCCGCGCCACCAGGAACACGATGTTCGCCACCAGCATTCCGCCCACGGCGCCGCCAAGCCAGAAATTCTCCGCGCGCGTGTTCGTTCGCCGCATGATGCGGCGGTCGTTCGAGATCCACAGGATGAAGAACAGGATGGGCACCACGATGGTCCCCGCCAGCACCTGCGACCAATAGAGCACCTGCACGGTGTTGATGCCGATGTAGTCCACGCCCACCGCGAACACCAGCACCACACATATAAGGATGAAGAACCGGCGCGCCTCCCACGGCGGCGCGCTCAGCCGCGATTCCCAGTCGCCCGCCTCGGAGATGCTGAAGCACAGCGACGCCACCAGGATGGGCAGCGCCACCAGTCCCGACCCGATGATGCCGAGCGCGAACAGCACCGGCCCGAGTTCTCCCAGCGGGGCCAGCGCCGCCGCGGCCTCGCGGAACGTCATCGCCGCCGGGTCCGCGACCGTGATGTGCGAAGCCGCCACGATCACCGAGAGCGAGACGAACGCGGCGATCACGCAGCCCAGCCGCGATTCCGCCTCGTAGAAGCCCGCGCCCTCGCGCTTCGTGCTCGTCTGCCACACCACCACGTCCGGGGTGAGCAGCGAGCCGAACACCGCGATGATGGCCAGCAGGTAACTCGACCCGCCGGCTCGCGCGGGAATATGCGGGAACAGGATGCCCGTCGTCAGCGAGTGCGCCGTGTCGCCCCCGAGCGCCGCCGCCGCCACGTACGCGAAGAGGAACAGCGCCACCAGCGCCAGCGTCTGGTTCACTCTCTTGTAGCCGACCAGCGTGAGGATGTACCACACCGCGAACGCGACCAGCGCGGGGAAGAACCGCGCCGGCTGCAGCAGCACGATGCTCAGGCCCTCGCTCACCGCCATCACGTCGGCCACGATCATGATCACGTTCACCGCCACCACCATGCACGCGAGCGCGATGGCGTAGTTCTTGCCAAAATGTTCGCGCACCAGCTTCACCAGGCCGAGCCGCGTCTCGTGCCCGATGCGCGCCGCCACGCCGAACACCGCCCGCAGGATCGGGATGCACAGCAGCACCACCCACGCGACCGACAATCCGAACGTCGCCCCCGCCACCGTGGCCGTCAGCACCGCGGCGGGGTCAAGGTCCGCCGCGCCCGCGATCACGCCCGGCAGCATGCGCGACAATGGCGCCGGCGAGGCTTCGGCGGAACTCTCCGCCGCCTCGCCGGGCGGGAACAGGATGACCTGTCCTCGTCCCCGGTCCGACAGCCTGCCTTTTCGCGGGACGCGTTTAGGGGATCTTGGGAAGCTCACGGTTGAGGTCTCGTTCGATCTTTTGCTCGTGCTTCAGTCGCAGCGGCTTGGCGTAGGTGATGATGCCGAACGCCCCGATCGCCGCCAGCAGCAGCGCCGACGAGACCCACAGGAAAACGCTCGACGCCTTGGTGGCCGCGATGCGCGCCACCACCTCCGCGTTCTGCGGCGTGATCATCAGCGCGAACGCCAGCGCCAGCGCGCCCAGCCCGGCGAGCAGTCCGGTCACGTTCTTCGCCCAGCGTCCGCGCGCGTGGTAGCGCGCGAACAAGGCAAAGCCCGAGACCACCAGCCCGCCGATCAGCAGGAAGTTCGCGATCACAGCAACCGCCGTCCGCAGGTCCATGACCTCTTGTAGGACGCGCCAGCAGCAGCACAGGTTGGTAGAGGGTCTTGGGCGACGGTCTGGGTGCTCGATCGTCAGCCCAGGATGTGGGTGGGAGCGAGGGTGACTGCAGCGCCTAGTCCCCGGCCACTCGCAGCTCGGGACCCGCAACTCGCAACTCCGTCTTGATCATCCCGTACCTGCGGTCGCGCCCATGGAACTGCTCGACCACGCCCTCGAGGTCGCGCGGCCGGAACTCGGGCCACATCTGCGGCAGGAAGAAGAGCTCCGCGTACGCGCACTCCCAGAGCAGGAAGTCGGACAACCGCTGCTCGCCGCCGGTGCGGATGAGCAGGTCCACGTCCGGCGCCGACTCGCAGTTCTGCGCCCGCGCCAGGCTCCGCCGAAAGCTTTCCCGGTCGTTCGCGGGTGACGACGCCGCTCTGTCGGGCGCCAGCGCGGCGGCCGCCTTAACGATGGCGTCGCGCGCGGAATAATCCACCGCCAAGCGCAGCAGCAGACGCGTGCCGTGTGCCGTCTCGCGCTCCGCCGTTTCGATGGCGCGGCACAACTCCGGCGCCAGCCGGTCGCGCCGCCCGATCACCACCATGCGCACGCCGTTCGCCACACAGCCGTCCTTCTCGGCCAAAAGATATCGCCGCAGCAACCCCATCAGCGCGGCCACCTCTTCCGCCGGACGCTTCCAGTTGTCCGACGAGAACCCGTACAGCGTCAGCGCGCCGATGCCGCACTCCGGCGCCGCGCGGATCACCGCCCGCGCCGTCTCCGCCCCGGCCTGGTGCCCCGCCACGCGCGGCAGCCCGCGCTCGACCGCCCAGCGTCCGTTGCCATCCATCACCAGCGCGACATGCAGACCGGCTGGCGCCGCGTTCCCGTTTCCACTTTGCATCATAAAGCTGTGCTTCCTTAAAAATCCCGGCGCGTGCCGGGTTGGGGCTGATGTCTGCAGACTGAGGTCTGAAGCCTAGCTCCTAGTCGCCTTGATCAGCCCTTCCATCTCGTCCAGATATTTCTCCAGCGCGCGCTTCCCCGCCGCCGTCAGGCGGAAGTCGGTGCGCGGCGTGCGCCCTTCGAAGTACTTGTTGCACGCGATGTAGCCGCCGTCCTCGAGCTTCCGCGCGTGGACGCTCAGGTTCCCATCCGACGTCGCCAGCAACTCCTTCAACTCGTTGAAGCTCAATTTGTCGTTCACCGCGAGCGCGCTCACGATTCCCAGACGCATCCGCTCATGGATGAGCTGGTCGAGCCCGGGCGCCGCCGCCGGGGCCTGCCGTGCCTGTCGCCGCGCCGTGCCTTCGTGGCCTTCGTGCGCCCTTCGTGCCCTTCGTGTGATGCCTTTTGTTTCAGCCGCCATGCTGCCTCGCAATCACCCATCCAAACAGGATGTGCAATCCGCCAAAGCCCGCGCCGAGCACGAGCCACGCCCAGCCCAGCGGCAGCGCCAGCGCCACGCCGCCCAGCACCATGAAGGCGTACCCCATCAGCGGGACGACGCGCACCGAAAAACTTCCGCCCGTCACGACCGCGGTGCCATACAGCAGCAGCCACATCCCGGGGACCAGGTGCCGTACGCCCGCGTGGCTTTCATCCGCAAACCACAGCGCCACCGTGAGCACGCCGCCCGCGACCAGCGGAGGCACCAGCGCCAACACGAACTTCCTCGCCACCGCGCTCCACAGCGGCACGCCCATGCGCTTCGCCTTGCGCTCCGACATGAGAAGCGAGATGGCGATGGCGACCGCGGCCTCCGCCAGCCACAGCGTCATCCATCCCGAGCCGAGGAACATGTGTTGGGAGGCGGCAGCGGCCACGAGCGCGGTCGCGCCCACCAGCATCTGCCCGCGCCCGCTCACCGCCGTGAACGACCCCGCCGAGGCCATCGCCTGCCGGATGTACCGCAAGTCGTCCAGGCGGACCTCGCCGGCCAGCGGCGCGGCATCGCCCGGTCCCGCTGGCTGCGTCGCTTGCGTCGGGATCAGCCTCCGTCCCGCCGGACGCCGGCTGTGCGTTCTGTGCCCGTCTTCCATGTCTGCTTAGAAGTATGCCGCCGCTGGATGGTTGTCAAGTACTTTCCCACGCAAAGCATCGCGCCGGCCACTCGCAGCTCGAAGCTCGCGACTCGGGACTAATAAGGATACGGCTCGATCTTCCAGCGCTCGAACACGCGCGCCTGCTTGAACACTTCGAACAGCGGGCCATCGATCTCGCCGTCTTTGACCGCGAACCCGAGGATCTCGAGCGCGCGCTCCATCGAGATGGCTTTCTTGTACGGACGGTCCGCCGCCGAGAGCGCGTCGAAGATGTCGGAGATGGTCATCATCCGCGTCTGCACCGGGATCTCCGGCGCGCTCAGCTTGTAGGGATACCCCAGCCCGTTCAGCTTCTCGTGATGTCCGCGCGCGATCGCCGGGATGTTCTTGATCTCTTTCGTCCACGGGATCTGTTGCAGGAAGTTGACCGTGTGCACCACGTGCGACTCGATCTGCTTGCGCTCTTCGTCGTCGAGCGAACCTTTGCGGATGGAGAGCAGCCGCACCTCGTCCGGCGTGAGCAGCGCTTTCTCCTCGTCATCGAAATCGAGGAAGTGCTTCGCCGCGATGTCCACCAGCTTGTCGAAGTTCCCTTCCGGCAGCACCGAGGGCTCGTTCGATTCGATGATGGTCTGGAAGTGCTTGTCCGCCTCCGCCATCTGCTGGGCCAGCTCCGCGTCCAGGTTCCCCTGCTCTTTCAGGAACTGCTCGCGTCCTTTGGCGAGGACGTAGTCGAGCTTCGCGCGCAGCGACTGGTTCTCCATCGTGCGCTTCACGAAGTGGAAGCGCTGCCGCACCAGGTCGAGCTGCGAGGGATACAGTTTCTTCGCCTTGACCAGCACCTCTTCGCGTACGCCGACCTTGCCGAAGTCGTGCAGCAGCGAGGCGTAGCGGATCTCCTTCATCTCTGTGCGCGTGAACTTGATGCCCGCGTACGGGCCCGCATCGGCGCGGTCCACCGCCTCGGCCAGCGCCACGGTGAGGTTGGCGACGCGGAAGCTGTGGCCGCTCGTGGTCGGGTCGCGCGCCTCGATGGCGATGACGCTGGCGCGCACGAACCCTTCGAACAGCCGCTGGATGGCCTCGTACAGCCGCGAGTTCTCCAGCGCCACCGCCGCCTGGCTCGCCAGCGACTGGATGATCTCCTGCTGCCGCGAGGCGAACGGGGTCACCACGTTCAGCACGTCGGCGACCTTCAGCAGCTTCGCGTCCCACTTGCGTTTCGCGTTGATCAGCTGCACCACCCCCACGATCTCGTCGCGCTGGTTGCGCATCGGCACCGCGAGAATGGACTTCGTCCGGTAACCGGAGTCTTCATCGAACTTGCGATTGATGGTGTACGGCACGTCGGCCGCCAGGTGATACGCATCCGCGATGTTCACGATCTCGCCCGTCTGCGCCACGTATCCGGAGATCGACCGGTTCGAGATCTCCACCGTGTGCTCGCGGAACGGGATCTGCACCGAATCGTTCTGCGCCAGCTTGAAGCGCAACTGCTTGCGCACCGGGACCTCTTTCGCGATCAGCTTGCCGGTGGCGGCCGCCGCTTCTTTCTCGTCGCGCACCGCTTTCATCTTCAGCGTGTTCACCGCCGCCAGCTTCGCGCTCTCCAGCAGCTCGGCGTGCATGCCCGATTCCAGCATCTTCTGCTTGAACTTCGCTTTTTCCTCGGGAGTATCTTCCGGCGCGTTCTCCACCAGGTAGAGCGAGCCCGCGTCGGCGAGCGTGATCTCGCGCGACTTCGTCAGGATGAGCTCGAGCAGCGCCTCGGTGTCATGCTCCGCCGAGAGCGCCGCGCCGATCTGGTTCAGCTCATGGATCTCGTGCGTCGCCCCCGCCAGCTTCTCGCCCAGCTCGCGCCGCGTGATGATGAGATGGATGTGGTCGATGGCGTTGTCCACCATGCGCTCGACCAACTCCGTCGGGGTGTCGAGCGGCAGGTAGGAATAGATGATGCCGTCGAGCCGCGGGTCCTTGAAACGGTGGTTCGCCAGCGCGATCACGCGGAAGTTCGGCGAACGCGCCGCGTTGTAATTGTCTTCCAGGAAACGCTCCTGCGAGACGAACAGGATGCGTTCCACCTCGGGCGACTGGTCACCCAGGCTCTCGAACTGGATGCGCCGGTACTTCTTGCACCCCAGCATCGCCTGCGCGCCCAGCTCGTCGTCCTTGAAGTACACGACGAATGGCAGCGGCCGCACGTTGGGCGCGGTCATGGTGGCCGTGGTGGTCGCGGAACTGCTCATTTCGCGGTCTGGCACGCGTCCGGCGGGGGAGTTCGGTGGACTTGGCGGCTAACTATATCAGCAAAGCCAAGAGCCCGGAAGTTGGCGGTTTTGCTTTTGATCTGCCTTTGCCGCAACCACCACACCGTCGCAACCACCGTAGAAGCCCCCGTCTTCCGGCACGCCTTTGCCGCAACCACCACACCGTCACAACAACCGTAGAAGCCCCCGCCTTCCAGGCTCGCCTTTGCCGCAACCACCACGCCGCTACAGCAACCGTAGAAGCCCCCGCCTTCTAGGCGGGGGACCACCGACGCTCTACAATCCCGGCTTTAGCCCCTGGCTCTCCATGGACAACCGCACATTCTTCGTCACGAGCGTCACCGCTGACCGGCGCACCCTCTTCATGACCGAACGTAATGTGGAGCTCTTCTTGGAAGTCCTATTCGAACAGCGCAAGCTGGAGCGTTGTTCGATCCATGAGTTCGTCCTCCTGCCTGACCATTTCCATCTCCTCGTCACGCCGACGATGAGACTCTCACTGGAACGCTTGATGCAATTCATTAAAGGCGGCTTTTCCCATCGTTACGGGAAACTCACACACCACGGCTTACCGGTATGGCAAAAGAGCTTCACCAAACGGCGGATAATGGACGCGGCCGACTACGCCACCCATGCGGAATACATTCGCATGAATCCTGTGCGCGCTCGCTTGGCGCAGGATGCGTCAAGTTATCCGTACTCGTCTGCCAACGCACGCTTCGTGCTCGATCCGCCGCCCCCTGGCATGTGCCGCCCCGAAAGGGGCTCGATCGGAAACGATGCATGCTTATCCCCCGCCTAGAAGGCGGGGGCTTCTACGGTTGTAGTTGCATCTTTCGGGGTTGAAACGGAATCGCGAAGCAGGGGATGACCACGCCCTTCTTGTTGAGCCACTTTCGGGGCGGCCCGGCCGTTTACCGCTTGTCGTAGAACTTCTGCATCTCGGCCCGCATCTCCCCGTAGCAGGCGCACGCCGTGCCTTCGAGGGCTTTCCGGTCCATGATGATCATGTGTCCGCGGCGGTAGCGCAGCATGCCGGCTTTTTGCAGCACCGCGGCGGTCAGGCTCACGCTGGCGCGGCGCGCGCCCAGCATCTTCGCCAGCAGTTCGTGCGTCATGTAGAACTCCGGGGCCTCCACGCGGTCCTGGGTGGAGAGCATCCAGCGCGCCAGCCGCTCTTCCACCGAGTGCAGCCGGTTGCAGAGCGCCGTCTGCGCCGCGTGCAGGAAGATCACGTGGACGTACCGCAGTATCAGGCCGCGGAACTCGGCGTCCTCTTCCATCGCCGCGCGCACGTGTTCGGCGCGCGCCCGCCAGGCGTTGCCGCCGTTCTGCACCATGCTGTCATGATTGCTCCGGCCGGCGCCCAGCACGCCCGCGATGCCCAGCATGCCTTCGCGTCCCGTGATGGCCACCTCCACCGTCTCGCCCTCCTCGGTCACCGCCAGCAGCGAGATCAGCGTCCCCTTCGCCGGGAAGTAGATCCATTCCTGCGCGTCATCCGCGCGGTAGAGCACGTCGCCGTGCTCCAACGCGACCTCGCTCAGGTTCGGCGCGAGACGCGCATAGCTCTCTGCCGTGACGCGGCCCAGCAGCAGGTTGTCCCCATTGTGTTTGCCGTTGTGTTTCCCGTTGGCTTTTGCCATCCGCGTGCATCTTCTTTCTGGCCCTTCGGTCGCAGCGTATGGTTACGCGCTGGAACAGCGCTGGTGAGGACACTTCGAGGCTACAGGCGCGATGGCAGCGCGTCGGTGCGCCATGCGACTGTGTGTGCTATCACACACTTTGCCATCTTGCAAGATAGGTATGTTCGGGTAGTGTCTCAGTTGGCAAACTGAGACACTACCTATGTTCGCAACAGCACACAAAAAGTAGTATGGTTTCGATTGAGGCAGGGCGCTCTTTGCAGCCCTCCTCCGCAATCTTCGGTCGCCAGTGCTCGCCGCTGTCCCTTGCGTACCCGATGAAAGGTTGGGGGTTTGTCCCTGCAGAGAAGCACTATGCCGAGAGTCTCCGAACCCGTTTTCCGGAACCATTTGCTCGCCTCGCTGCCCGCCCCGGCATTGGGCCGCCTCCGGCCGAGCCTCAAACGCGTCGAGCTGCCTTTCGGCCACGTGCTCAACGAGCCGGGCAGCACCGTCAAGGAGGTCGTGTTCCTGGAAAAGGGCATCGCCTCGCTGCTCGTGGTCCTGGGCAATGGCGACAGCATCGAGGTCGCGCTCGTTGGCGCCGAGGGCGTGGTCGGCATCCCGCCGCTCTTCGAGGTCCCCACCTCCGCGCACCGCGTCACCGTGCAGGGCACGGGCCACGGATACCGCCTCGACATCCCCTCGCTTCGCCAGGCCATGCGCAACGACGATGACCTCAGGCGTCTGCTGCTCCAGTCCGCCTATCGCACCACGCTCGAAATGGCCCAGAACGCCGCCTGCAACCGCCTGCACGAGGCCGAAGAACGCCTCGCCCGCTGGCTCCTGCTCATGGACGACCGCCACCACGACGGCACGCTCCAAGTCACCCACGAGCTCATCAGCTTGATGCTCGGCACCCGCCGCTCCACCGTCACCATTGCCTCGGGGATCTTGGCGCGGGCCGGGCTCATCGAGCATCGCCGCGGCACCATCCGCGTAGTCAATCGCCCCGGCCTCGAGGCCGCGGCCTGCGAATGCTACGCGCTCATGCGCAATGCCGGTAACAATGGCGATGGCAACGGCAAACGCCCCCCCGACGCGCCTCTCCCGGCGAATCTCTCTTCTTCCGTTCCTGATCGTGATCGGTTTCGGGCAGGTCGCCGCTAGCTCGCCGCTTCCGCCTCTTCATCCGCGTCCAGCACCGGCAGGATGTTCAAGCGGATGATCCCCGCCGGCAGGTCGCGCAGCGTGGGGCGCAGCAATTCAAACCTCACCGCCGCCGCGCACGCCGCGCAGCGCGGGAACCCGGTGCCGGAATGCACCGTGACTTCCGCCGGCAGATTGTGTTGCGAGTGGATGACGCGATAGACGCCCGTGGTGGGCGCAAGCTCGCCGGTAGCATGTTTACTGCTGGACGGCTTGCCGGGGTCGCGCTGCACGGAGGGTCCTTACTGCTTCGTCCACTATACGCCGGTTCGTTCGCTAGCGAACAAACGCCGAAATTATGTTCGCTGCCGCACCGTGCTAGTAAGTGCCAAAGTGCGTCACACAGCGAACAGACGGCTGCGGACGCACGCCATAGGATCGTGGTAACGGGGTCCCGGGTCACGCGCACTGGTTCCACCGGCCGGAGGTTGGTCATGGCCGTTCTCATACTCTCAGTCGGGCGCGACGCTACTCTGCTCGCTATCCGCAATCTCATATTGTCCGGCGCCGGATACACCGCCGTCGGCGCCTCTACCCCGGAGGAATTCGTCGAGAAGTTCTACGCCGGCGATTTTGACGTCGTCGTGCTCTGCCACACCCTGCCGGAAGACCAACGCCGGCGCATCACCCAACTCGTCCACGCCCATAGCCCGTCCACTCCCGTCGTCGTGATGGCCAACGGCGATTTCGACCAGAAGAAGCCGGTCGCTGGTGACCACGCTCTCGTTTTCGGTGACACCCGCGATCTCGTCCGTGTGCTGCCCGACGTGCTGCGCTTGAACCAGCCGCGGAGGGCGATGTGAAGCGCAGCTCCAAACCTGACGGCAAGGGGAGCGGCCATGCGAAGGTCATCAAGCTGGCGCCCGAGCGTCCTGAGGCACGCGACGAAGGTCCGCGCCTGCTCCCGCTCGAAGGCGAACGCTCCGCTCACTTCGGCACCTCCAGCGAACTGGCCGACGTCGCTCTCGGCCGCCGCGGTCCCACGGACTCTATCGCTACGCACCGCGACCACTCGTCAAGATCAACCCGCGCGAGGAAACAATCCCATGCCTAATGTCCTGTCATCCTGGAAAGAGATCGGGGCCTACGTTGGACGCAGCATCCGCACCGTGCAGCGCTGGGAGCGCGAACTCGGCCTCCCCGTCCACCGTCCCAACGGCAAGACCGATGGCGTGGTCATCGCGCTGCCCTCCGAGCTCGACGCCTGGGTGCTCGCCATGCCCACACAGTCCCACTTCCTCAACGGCAATGGCCATGCGAATGGCAACGGCCACGGCAATGGCAATGGCCACGGCAATGGGAATGCAGAAGCTCGCGCCGATGGCGCCGCCACAGGACCGCAGCGCATGGCCCGCAGGCAGTTGCCGCGGCAATCTGCCTAGAACTACCCCGTCCTCCCACCGTAACTGAGGTATAATCCGCGCCTTCCCCCTCGGTAGTTATTGGGTAACTCTGGCTCCGAATCCCAGGAGAAGGCTCGATGTCGACATCCGCGAACGCCACCAGCTCCATGTCTGCTCTCGGCTCCTCCGGCGCTGCCGCCGCACCCGCGCCCGCCGCAGCGCCCGCGCCGCCGCCGGCGGAAGCCCAGCACTTCCTGCAGCGCATCAAGCTCTTCAGCGGGCTCTCCATCCTCGAGTGCTCCGAAGTCGTCAAGCGGATGAAGCGTCGCGACTTCCCTCCCAACCAGATCATCGTGCGCGAGGGCGCGCCCGGCAACTCCATGTTCTTCATCACCGCCGGCCAGGTCGAGGTCCGCAAAAAGGATTCCGTCACCGGCATCGAGTTCCTGCTCACCGAGATGGGACCGGGACAGAACTTCGGCGAGATGTCGCTGCTCACCGGCAAGCCGCGCACCGCCAGCGTCACCGCCGTGCAGCCCACCACCGTCGCCGTGCTCGAGCAAAAAGACTTCCAGGAACTGCTGATGCAGTATCCCAAGATCGGCATCGCGCTCACCACCATCCTCGCCGAACGCGTGGAGGCCGCGTCGCAGCAGGTGGGCATCGAGTTCATCGCGCTCTCGAAGATGAACTTCGACGTCCGCGTGCTCCAGCTCCTGCCCCAGACCATGATGCTGCAGCACAAGGTCATCCCCGTCGCCTTCGCCAACAACCGCCTCACGCTGGCGATGACCAACCCGTCGAACATCCTCGCGCTCGACGACATCCGCCGCATCATCAAGGGCGTGATGATCGAGCCCGTGGTCATGACCGAAGACGACTTCCGCAAGTTCATGAACTCCACCTACCAGGAGCTCACCCGCAAGGAAGAGGAAAAAGCGCAGGCCGCCATGGCCTCGTCCTCGCCGAGTTCGAAGCCGGTCGAGCTCGTCGCCGAGCGCAAGGCCGAAGTCACCGTGGACCTGCTGCAGTCCGACATCATCCGCGACCTGCAGATGACCGAAGACGCCAACCTCCAGGCCATCAGCGAGAACAAGCAGGACCTGATGAACGCCTCCGAGGACGCGCCCATCATCCGCCTCGTCAACTCCATCCTCGGACTCGCCATCAAGAAGGGCGCGAGCGACATCCACGTTGAACCGATGGAGAAGGACGTCGTCATCCGCTTCCGTCAAGACGGCATGCTGCAGGTCGTCCAGAACCTGCCCAAGAAAGTGCAGCTCGGCCTCATCTCGCGCTGCAAGATCCTCGCCAAGCTCGACATCTCCGAAAAACGCCTGCCCCAGGACGGACGCATCTCCGTCAACATGGAAGGCAAGCCCATCGACTTCCGCGTCTCCACCGTGCCCGCCAAGTGGGGCGAGAAGGTCTGCATGCGCATCCTCGATAAATCCAACACCACGCTCGGGCTCGACAAAGTCGTTGCCCATCCCGACGTCCTGCAGAAGATCCGCGACCTCGTCTCGCAGCCCTACGGCATCATGTACGTCACCGGCCCCACCGGCTCCGGCAAGACCACCACGCTCTACTCCGCGCTCGCCGAGATCAACGATCCCGAGGTCAACATCTCCACCGCCGAGGACCCCATCGAGTACGACCTCGCCGGCGTCAACCAGATCCAGGCCAACAAGGACATCGGCCTCGACTTCGCCCGCATCCTGCGCGCGTTCCTCCGCCAGGACCCCGACGTCATCCTCGTCGGCGAGACCCGCGACAAAGAGACCGCGCACATCGCCGTCGAGGCCGCGCTCACCGGACACATGGTCTTCACCACGCTGCACACCAACTCCGCCGCCGGCGCCTTCACCCGTCTCGGCGAGATGGACGTGGAACCATTCCTCATCTCCGCTTCCACCGTCGGCGTGATGGCGCAGCGCCTCGCGCGCCGTCTCTGCCAGCAGTGCAAGGAACCGGTGCAGCTCGATGAAGCCACCGCCGCCTATCTCGGCATGACCCCTGGCGAGACCGTCTTCAAGGGCAAGGGCTGCGACAACTGCGGCCAGAAGGGCGTGAAGGGACGCGTGGGCATCTACGAGGTCATGAAGATGAACCCGCGCCTGCGCCAGATGGTCGCCAAGGCCGCGCTCACCGAAGACATCCACGCCGCCGCCATCGAAGACGGCATGCTCGACCTCAAGATGTACTCCGCCTGGCTCATCCGCAACGGACTCACCACGGTCGAGGAAGTCTTGCAGGTCGTCAGCGTCCAGGACTAGAAAACCAGTGGCTGGTGGCTAGTGACTAGTGACTAGGAGATTCCGGAACTAGCCACTAGCCACCAGCCACTAGCCACTTTGTCGCGATGAAGAAGCCGTCCAAACCCGCGAAGAGCAAAGCGAAAGCCAAGCCCGCGGCCAAGCACAACGTCCCTGACCTGCGCGAGATCGTCGAGAGCCTCAACGACGTCATCTACGCCCGCGACGTCCACGGCGTCTGCACCTACATCAGCCCGGCCGTCGAGCGCGTCTTCGGACACAAGCCGGCTGACCTCGTCGGCAAGACCTTCGCCCACGTCATCCATCCCGACGACCGCGAGTACGTGGCCGGCATCGCCCGCACCATCAACGGCGGCGAGGCCGTCGAATCCGAACATCGCATCCTCGACCAGCAAGGCCGCCCGCGCTGGGTCAACGTCAAGGCCCACCCCACGTTTCGCAACGGCAAGTTCGCCGGCGCGCACGGCGTGTTCTTCGACGTGACCGAGCGCAAGGTCATCGAGGAAGCGCTGCTCGAGAGCCAGCACCGCCTCGAAGAGGCCCTCGCCAAGGAGCAGGAAGCCGCCACCACCGACGCGCTCACGCACCTCGCCAACCGGCGCGCTTTCTACTCCGCCGGCGAGACCGAAGTGCGCCGCGCGCGGCGCTACCAGCGCCCGCTCGCGCTCGCCTATCTCGACCTCGACAACTTCAAGGCGGTCAACGACGGCCTCGGCCACGAGGTCGGAGACGCGCTGCTCGTCACCGTCGCCGCGCTCGTCCGCGGCAACGTCCGCTCCACCGACCTCGCCGCCCGCATCGGCGGCGACGAGTTCGCCGTCCTGCTCCCCGAGACCGGCGACGTCGCCGCGAAGACCGTCATGGAAAAAGTCTCCGCCGCGCTGCGCGAGACCTTCTTCGCGATATCCACGCGCTTGGAACTGGCCGCGGCCGCTTCCGCCGCTTCCTCCACCGGGAAACAAGCGGCGTACGGCGGAGATCCGGGCAGCGGAAGTCAGGGCGGGACCCTCATCGCGCCCCCCAGCCCCGACGTCACCACGTCGATGCAGCGTCCCGTGGGATGCTCCATCGGCGTCCTCGCTCTCGCGCCCGAACATCAAGGCTTCGAGGCGCTCATCCGCGAAGCCGACCAGCGCATGTATCGCATGAAGCGCGGCGCGCGCAAATCAGCCGCGCGCTAAGAGCCCTTAACCACGAAGGTCACGAAGTCTCACGAAGGAAATCAACAACTCATGCTGACCCTAGGGCAAGGTCTTCGACTTTGACCTGAAGCGCCGTGGTGTTCCTTCGTGTTCCTTGTGTCCTTGTTCCTTCGTGTCCTTCGTGGTTAAAGGGTTTGGTTTATCCGCGTGCGTCTGCGTCGATCCGCGGCGAATATTTCCGGACGCTCAACGCGATCGGCAGCCCCACCAGCAGCGGATGCCCCACCGGCCCGGTGACCCAGTTCGCCAGGTTCATCCGCGGCCATCCGATCGGCGTCAGCGGCATCACCACGAAGTACATCACCGAGAACACCACCAGCCCGTAGAGCAGCCCGCAGACCACGGCGTGCTCCGTCAGCACGCGCCCCGCCTTTCGAGGAAACGACCGGGATGCGAGGTAATACACCGCCGCGGCCGTGAACGCGATGAAGAAGTGCGTCGCCAGGCCGAGCAGCGCCGAGGTCCATCCCATCGCGAAGGTGCGCGGCCCGAAGTATCCGCGCGCGATGGACTGCAGGATGCGGAACGGCGTCGCATGAAACGCCAGCCCGAACGCGACAAACGCCTGCGTGATGTCGCCAACGCCGGCCAGCAACCCACCCCAGCCGATGGCACGACTCGCGGAGTTGCTAGGTGCAACAGTCATGGGACGGCCATTGTTTCACACGCCTGTGACCGTGTGGAGGCGGGCGACTCGCCCGCCCTGCCCTTCGTGCTCCTTCGTGTCCTTCGTGGTTAAGGGTCTTGGTTCTTCCTCGAGCTTCTCCGTGTCTCTGTGGTAGGTTTTCGGCTCCGCTTCTAGGAGACAACAGATGACGACACGCATCCTCACACTCGCCGCCACGGCCACGCTCTTGCTCGCGTCCGCTTACGCACAGCAGAGCCACTGGGCCTCGGACAACGACAAGACCGCGCAGTACATCACCGGCATGGAACGCAAGTGGGCCGAGGGCGTCTGCGCGGACAACGGCGTGGTCGCCACGCTGCTCGCCGAAGACTTCCAGGGCACGTCCACCGACGGCGCGCGCTTCACCAAGGCCGACGAGTTGAAGGACGAGAAGAGCGTCCGCAGCGCGCACGATTGCGGCCTCGACGAGGCCAAGGTGCACTTCTTTGGCGACAGCATGGCCGTCGTCTACGGCCGCGAGCACGCCGTCGGCAAGGACAAGTCCCAGCCCGGCGTAAAGATCTGCCAGGCCTGGACCGATACCTGGCTGAAACGCGGCGGCAAGTGGCAGATCGTCGCCTCGCAGGACAATCGCGTGACATGTAAATAGCGGGCCGGGTGCCCCATCCTTTGCGGAGCGCCTTTCGCGGAGCAAAGGGTGGGCCTTCCTATTGCCTCTCCAGCTCCGCTGATAGGTTGACGTCCCCCGCACTCACTCTCACTTTGCGCTCCCACGGCTTGTAACCGCTCTTCTTCACCACGACGACGTGGTCGCCAGCCGTCAGTTCCACCGATGATGGCGTGCTTCCGACGAAGGCGCCGTCGATTTCGATGTCCGCACCTGTGGGTGCTGAGCTCAAGGAAACCTTTGCGCCCTTCAACTCCGGCGCGGCAGAAGACTTCTGGCTTACACTCGATTCCTGCTTTGGTTCTTCTTGCCGGAACCTGGCTGCGTTCTTCTCCCAATCACGCGCGATTGCTTTGCAAGCCTCTTCGACCGCTCCACCAAGGGAGACCGTCGACTTGCTGATGATCGAATCGCCGTTCTTGTTGAAGACCGCGATTTTGTTGTCTTTTCGTACCCAGCCTTTTCCCCCTTCGTGGTCGAACAGGACGATGTAGTCCGCCTTCTCGCGAATGTTGTTCGCGCGAACCGTAGGACACTTCTCGCCCAACGTCTTTATCACTTCAGCCGTCTGCGGGCGAGCGCCACCGTGCACTGCCCCGCCGAAGCCACCCGATGTTCCGCCTCCCCCGCCCGACATTTCCCAGGACTGGCTATCGGAGACATAAACGCGGGGGCCGTCTTGGGCGAACGCCAGCGACACACCAAGAGCCAGGACCGCGAGAATCAGTTTCATAAGTGCTCCTTGAGTTTTGCGAGCCGAATTCTTCTTTGCGCGCCGCCGCTTGTCAACCATCTGTGTGCCCCGCACAAGCCGGGTGCCCCATCCTTTTGCGGAGCGCGCCTTTGGCGGAGCAAAGGGTGGGTGACAGCGAACCCGTTGTGCTGGCTCATCCTGCCAACCCTCTACGCCGCGACGCCTCTCACCTTCGTCGTCGCCGAACCGCCGAGTTTCCCGATGTACCACAGCAGCCTGCGCACGCTGACGCCAGCGACCTTCCCGCGCATGATCTCGCTCACGCGGGGCTGCGGCACGTCCCACAGCCGCTCCAGTTGGCGTGAGCTGTACCTCCGCTGCCGTGCCAACCGGACGATCCCGTTCACCAGCTCCATCTTCAACTCGAGCGCCAGCACTTCCTGCTCGCCGAACCCGAGGTCTGCCAGCACATTACCTCGCGTCACGCGCTTTGCGCTTCGCATTCATCCTCCCTCTCGCGGCCGACACTGCCTCTCCATCTTATACAGATTATATGTATAGCCCCTATATCTGCGTCCATCGGCGTTCATCTGCGGCGAACATTTCCTGTCAAGCCCCTGTTTTCGCCGTTTTCCCCCTAACCCGCTGCGTCGGCTCGGAATAAAGTCCGAAGGGGAATGGCACTCTTGCCCCTGCGGATTTGTCATACTGGGAGTGGCGGGGTGTACCTGCGCCTCGCCGCCCGCCGGTCAGCCGGCTGCGGCTTTGTTAGCACCGCTCTTTCAAAACCGCGACCCGCGCCGTTCCGGGATCCCGCCGGGATTTCCCGGGATCTCGCCGGGATTTGATCGGGATTCCATTGGGATTCGATTGCGATTTCGCCGAAATCCCAATGGCCAGTAAGTCCCGCCGTAACAATGGCTTACAGCCACGATTTTCATACACTTCCCCGTAAGTTGTTGATTCCACGTAAATCGGCAGACCCCGGGGGAGGGGTATCCCAATCCCGGCCACAGGGGCGGGAGCAGTGACCGGAAACTGGAAACCGCTCCTGTGCTGACGGCGCGCAGCAGCGCGGATGACATCTCCGCGCGCTTCCGGTAACGTCTCACGTCGTAGGTGCGCAGATATGGAAGCGACGCAACGGATACCGACGCTGCGGCTCATCGGCATCATCCTGCTCCTGTGGGCTTATGGGATGAACGTGCATGGCGTGATCGGGGCGTGGCGCGAGGCGCACCTCACGCCGGAGCAGGCCGCGAGCGAGCATCTGCGGGAGATGGCGCGGCGCCCGCAGACGGACATGTCCGCGACCGGGCACACGTCCAGCCAGCCGGGGCTCACGACCACGGGCGTCCTCCTGCTCGGGCTGATGCTGGCGGTGGGCGTGGGGCTCGCGCTCTTCCCCGTCCGGCACGGGGCGTGGTACGGCGTGTGGGCCACGCTGATCGTGTGGATCGCCATTGCCGGGCCGCGGCTGCTCAGCGACCCGCGCTGCTGGCAGGTGCTCGATCTGAACAGGCACGGCTGCCACACGTTCATGCTGTCGCTGGCGATCGGCGCGGCCGGCATGGCCTGCTGCGCGGTCGCGCAGCGGCAACCGCCAGTGGCTGGTGCCTAGTGGCTGGTGGCTGGTCAAGACCGGGCCGAAGATCAACACCTACCACGGAGGCACGGAGACGCGGAGAAGACCTCCGAGATTAAAAACCGGGCCGAAAAGCTCGTTCGCCGCGGATGAACGCTGATAACCCCGAGGACTAGAATCAGGCTCGGTACTCGGTACTCAGTACTCGGTACTCAGTACTCAGTACTCAGTACTCGGTACTCAGTACTCAGTACTCGGTACTTTCCTGGAGGTTTTCCATGCTGAAGGGATTCAAGCAGTTCATCCTGCGCGGGAACGTGGTGGACCTGGCGGTCGCGGTGGTGATCGGAGCGGCGTTCGGCGCGGTGGTGGCGTCGTTCGTTGCCGACATCCTGATGCCGCTGGTGGCGGCGGCGTTCGGCAAGCCGGATTTTTCCGCGCTCGTGGTCAACGTGAACGGCTCGCCGGTCGCGTATGGCAAGTTCCTGAACGCGCTCATCGCGTTCCTGATGGTCGCCGCGGCCATCTATTTCTTCCTCGTGGCGCCGATGAATGCCTGGGAAGCGCGGCGGGCGCGCGGCATGGCGCCGGCGGATCCGGTGACGAAACAGTGTCCCGAGTGCCTGAGCGAGGCCCCGATCGCGGCCAAGCGGTGCGCGCACTGCGCGCAGCCGATCGGCTAGGCTTCAGTCGCTGGTCGCTAGCAACCGGGCCGAAGAGCTCTAACCACGAAGGTCACGAAGGAACACGAAGAAAAAACCGGAGACGCTCCTCCGCATGACCCGTCATAGGTTGGGGGACTGGGGCCTGTGCCTTGTCCACTGTCCCCTATCTTGCCGGCATTTTTTCCAGGCGCATGTAGGTGACCTGGGCGAGGGCGACGTGCTTCCCCTGAGCGTCGAAGAGGTCGACGTGGATGGGGCAGATGGTGCGTCCGAACTTGATGACGCGGGCGCGCGCGGTGGCGTCGGAGTTGCACGGCGCGAGGAAGCGGATGTTCATGTCCGTGGTCGTCATCACCTGGTCCGGGCCGGTGAGCGCGAGCAGCGCGCAGCAGGCGGCGGTGTCCGCGAGCGTGAGCAGCAGGCCGCCGTGGAACGAGCGGAAGATGCCGTCGTGGTCCGCGGTGTACGGCGCGGTGACGGTGGCCTCGCCGGGCTTGAGCTCGTCCAACCGATAGTGCAGCGTGCGGAAGAGCGGGATGCGCGCGATGAACTCACGCAGCGCGGTGAAGTCGACGGTGGGTGCGGCCGGCATGTGCTGATGATAAACGGCGCGGGCAGATAAAAGCGCGTTCGAGGCGAGCGCGCTACTGCTTCGTTGGCTTGTTTGGGCCGGGCTTCTTCGGCTTTTCGGGAAGGGCTTCGTGGGTGCGCTCGCGGAAGACGCCTTTCATGCCGCGGGCGAGCGAGACGGCGCCCTCGCCGAATTTGTCGCGGACGCGGTCCATGGCGGTGAGGGCGTTCTTCCATTTTTCCTGCTTGCCCTCGATGCCGCCGAGCAGGTCGAGCTGCCCGGCGGTGTGCTCGAACTGGGCCACGCGGACGCCGAGCAAGCGGATGGTGCTTCCCGGCTTCCAGTTGTCGCGGAAGAGGCGGCGCGCGACGCCGTAGATCTCGGGATCGAGCTGCGTGGGCTGGTCGAGCGTGTGCGCGCGCGTGATGGTGGTGAAGTCGGTGTAGCGGAGTTTGAGTCCGATGGTGCGGGCGTGGAGTTTGTGCTCGCGCAGGCGGCGCGCGACCATCTCGGAAAGGCGCGCGAGCGTGGACTCGAGCGCGTCGAGATCGGCGGTGTCGGTGGAGTAAGTGTGCTCGTGGCTGATGGACTTGGGACCGCCGTCGCCACCTAGTTCGGAATCGGGCACCTCTTTAGAAAACCATGAACCGGCGTCTTCGCCGCGGGACTTGCCGGCGAGCGCGAGTCCCCAGGCGCCGAACTTTTCTTCGAGGAAGGCGTCGTCGAGCTTCTGCAGGTCAGCGATGGTGTGGATGCCGAGCGCGTTGAGGTTCTGCTCGGTGACTTTCCCGACGCCGGGGACTTTGCGGACGTCGAGCGGCGCGAGGAACTCGCGCTCGCATCCGGGCAGGACGTAGAGCGCTCCGTTGGGCTTGGCTTGGTCGCTGGATATCTTGGCGATGAGCCGCGAGGTGCCGATGCCGATGGAGGAATTCAGGCCGGTGGTGCGCTTGATGTCGTCGTGGAGCGATTGCGCGGCGCGCAGCGGCGGGCCGTGGAGTTTCTCGGTGCCGGTCATGTCGAGGTAAGCCTCGTCGATGGAGGCCATCTCCACCTGCGGCGAGAAACGGTCGAGCACGGCGCGGACTTTTTCGGAGTGCTCGCGGTAGCGCTCCGGGTGTCCTTCGAGAAAGATGGCGTGCGGACAGAGCTTGGCGGCCGTGCGCAGCGGCATGGCGGAGTGCACGCCGAACTTGCGCGCTTCGTAACTCGCGGCCGCGCAGACGCCGCGTTCATCGCGCTTGCCTCCGACGACGACGGCTTTGCCTTTGAGCGACGGGTCGTAGAGCTCTTCCACGGAGACGAAGAAGGCGTCCATGTCGACGTGGAAAATGGTGCGCATATTCTCGTGACGCGAGGAAAGCTAAACCTACCACGGAGGCACGGAGACACGGAGGTGCTTTTAGGAAAGTCAAAAGCTGAGACTGAGGATAAAGAGGTTTACATCTAAGAAGCGCCGGCGCGGTCGCCGGCACCCACCCTCTTCCTTTCAGCCACCTGGACTACGCGGGTTTCTTCGCCGCGGTGAACGCGCGGGTGGCGAAAAGCAGTTCGTCGAAGAAGGCGGCGATGCGTTTGTCGGTGCCGGGATCCTGCGGCGTGCCGTCGTCGGCAAAGCTTTGGTTGACCTTCGAGACCGGGAACGACGCGGGGATGGGATACGCGCCGAGCGCGAGCGTGACGAGGCGAAGCTGCGCGAGGCAGTTGATGCCGCCGAATCCGCCGGCGGAAACGGTGACGATGCCGATGGGCTTGCGCTTGTACTCGGGAAAGAAATAGTCGAGCGCGTTCTTGAGGACGCCGGGATATCCGTTGTTGTATTCGGGCGTGACGATGACGATGGCGTCGGCGCGCTGCAGCTTGTCGCTGAACTCCTGCGCGCGCGGCGGCGGATCGTCGCGCATGCGGAGCCGCTCTTCCATGATGGGAAGGTTGTACTCGGCGAGGTCAAGCAGCTCGGTCTCGACTTCGGGCGTCTTGCCGAGGCGGTCGAGGATGAACCTGGCGATCTTGGCGCTCTGGCGTCCGCGGCGCGTGCTACCGAGGATGATGGGGATGAACATCGTGCGTTCCTCCGGTGGAGGCATTGGATGACGGGGACCGAAGCGAGGGTGTAAGCCTAGCGCGATTCTGCGTTCTAGGATAGAAGGAGGGTATGGTTTCGAGATTGGCTCGGACTCGCGACTCGCTTTCGACGACGACACGCTGGTCGCTCTTCGTTGGGTTCACGGTCGTGGCGCTCGCCGCAACCGCGCTCGCGCCGCGCATTGCGCAGCCTCTCAGCTATCACGACTTTGCGGACCAGCGCAGCATGCTCGGCGTGGCGAACGCGCTCAACGTGCTCTCGAATATTCCCTTCCTGATCGTGGGAGTGTGGGGACTGTGGTGGATGTCGCGTCGGGACAGCGAGCCCCGGTTCCGCGAGCCGCTGGAGCGCTGGCCGGCGCGCGCCATCTTCTTCGGACTGCTCACCACGGGACTCGGGTCGGCGTACTACCACCTCGAGCCAAACAATCACACGCTGGTGTTCGACCGTCTGGGGATGATCGTTGGGTTCATGCCCATCGTGCCGCTGGCGATCGCGGAGCGCGGGAACGCGCGCTGGGGCGCGTGGATGCTCCCGCCGATGATCGCGCTCGGGGCGGGTACAGTCCTACTTTGGAATCATTCAGAGAGTGTGGGTGCGGGAGATCTACGCTGGTACTTCCTGGCGCAGGCGTATGCGTTCGTGGCGACGGTGGGGATACTAATCCTGACGCGTCCCGGGTACGACCGGCAGTGGATGTGGCTGGCGGCGATCGGAGGCTACGCTTTGGCCAAGGTCGCCGAGCTGCTCGACCGGCAGATCTTCAACGGGACCGGCAGACTCGTGAGCGGGCACTCCATCAAGCACGTGGTCGCGGCTGTGGGCGCGTACTTCCTGTTGCGCATGTTCCAGCAGCGGACGACGGTGACGCAGATCGACGCGGCAAGATTCAACCGATAGCGGACACGCTTTCCGCTATCGGCTCCCCTCGCCCGCCGCGGCGGCGCGCGGAATGTAAATCGAGAACCAGTCAGCTAGACTCACAGGCATGAGCGGGCAGCTCGACTTCACGTTCCAGGCGATGGCGGCGCAGCGGCGGGTGTGGGCGGTGCGCGAGCTGATGTCGGCGGTGCGGACGGCGCTGGAGCGCGAGTACACGGACGTTTGGGTGGAAGGCGAGGTATCGAATTTTCGCCCGGCGGAGTCGGGGCATCTTTACTTCACGCTCAAGGATGGCGACGCGCAGTTGCGGCTGGTGATGTTCCGCACGCAGGCGCGCCTGCTGCGCTTCAAGCCGGAGAACGGCATGCAGATCGTGGCGCGGGGACGCGTCACGGTCTACGAAGCGCGCGGCGAGATGCAGCTTGCGGCGGAGTATCTGGAGCCCAAGGGCGCGGGCGCGCTGCAGGTTGCGTTCGAGCAGTTGAAGGCGAAGCTCGCGGCCGAGGGATTGTTCGATGCTGCGCGCAAGAAGCTGCTGCCGGCGCTGCCGCGGCGCATCGGCGTGATCACGTCGCGGAGCGGGGCCGCGCTGCAGGACATCCTGAACATCCTGCGGCGGCGGCACGAGAGCGTCCCTATCCTTATATATCCGGCGCAGGTGCAGGGGGCGGAGGCGGCGCGCGAGGTCAGTGCGGGATTGAAGTGGTTCAACCGGACTTCCGCCGCGGAGGACGTGCGCGTGGACGTGATCATCATCGCGCGCGGCGGCGGCTCGGTCGAGGACCTGGCCGCGTTCAACCATGAAGGACTGGCGCGCGCGATCGTGGCGAGCGACGTGCCGGTGATCTCCGCCATCGGACACGAAACGGATTTCACCATCGCGGATTTTGTCGCCGACCTGCGCGCGCCGACGCCGAGCGCGGCGGCGGAGCTGGTGATCGAGTCGCGGCATCGCATGGAAGAACAGGTCGGCTCGCTGGCGCAGCGACTGGCGCGGGCCGCGCGCTACCGGCTGCTGATGGGGCGGCAGACGCTGACGGAGCTGGCGCAGCATGGAGCGTTCGCGCGCATCCGGGCGATGCTGGCGCAGCGGCAGCAACGCGTGGATGAGCTGACGTTCGAACTCGCGTCGCAGTATCGCGAGCTGGTCGATGGCTATCGGCGGCGCGTGGACGTGGCGGCGACGCGCATCCGGCACTACGACGTGCGGCTGGTGCTCGCCGGGATGCGTCGCGAGCTGGAGGCCAAGCAGCGGACGCTGGGCGAGACCGGGCGGCGCCTGGTGATGGAGCGGCGCAGCGCGCTGGAGCGGGCGAGCGCGAAGCTCGACGAACTCTCTCCGCTGAAAGTGCTGGACCGCGGTTATGCGCTCATCTTCGACGCGGCCGGCAACGTGGTGAAAGACGCGGCGCAGGTTGCCACCGGCGATGAGGTCCGGGCACGGTTGGCGCGGGGAGAGATCGCGGCGGTGGTGAAGAAGCCGAGGCGCTAGCCGCTGGTCGCTGGCCGCTAGCAGGCAGCGCTACAACTCCGTCGGTCGCGCTTGCGTCCAGTACAATGTCGCTGCTGGCGGGGCTCATTGTCCTCTGAAAACCATGCACTCAGCCGCCCAACTCGCGGGCTTCACGCCGCCATCGTTTGCGGCGCTGATCGACGTGCTGGTGCTGGCGGTGCTGATCTACCAGTTGCTGGTGCTGCTGCGCGGCACGCGCGCGATGCACATGCTGATCGGCGTGGGCATCGTGGTCATGCTGATCGCGGTGGCGCGCTTCGCCAGGCTTTCGACGTTGAGCTGGCTGGTCGACCGCTTCCTTCCTTACGCCGGCATCGCCCTTATCATCGTGTTCTCGGCGGAGATTCGGCTGATGCTCTCGCGGCTGGGGCGCAGCTTCACGCGCTCGCGGCTGACGCAGGCGGTGGCGGCGGAGAGTTACGAAGACGTGGTGCTGGCGGCAAACCTGTTCGCGCAGAACCGAACCGGCGCGCTCATCGTGATCGAGCGCGAGATCGGGCTGCGGACGTACGTGGAGAGCGGCGTGCCGCTCGACGCCAAGCTGACGTACGACCTGCTGGCCAGCATCTTTCAGCCGAGCGCGCCGCTGCATGACGGCGCGGTGATCGTGCAGCGCGACCGCGTGGCGGCGGCGGCGTGCTTCCTGCCGCTCTCGATGAACCCGAGACTCTCCACGCAGTTGGGCACGCGGCACCGCGCGGCCATCGGCATCACGGAAGAGTCGGACGCGATCGCGGTGGTGGTCTCCGAAGAGACGGGCGCGATCACGCTGGCGGTGGCGGGCAAGATCGAGCGCGGCCTTTCGGTGGAGCGCCTGCGCGAGCGGCTGAGCGATCTGTTGCACCTGTTCCTGCCGGCGCTGACCCCGCCGACACCGATCACCGCGGAAGCGGGCGGCGACGATCCGCTGGCGGAGGCGCGGCGATGACGAGCGGATTGGCCCGCTTCTTCACGCACAACATTTGGTTGAAGCTGCTGTCGCTGGCGCTGGCCATCGCCGTCTACTGGGCGGTACACCGCTGATGCGCCGGCTGTTCGGCACTGACGGGATCCGCGGCGTGGCGGGCGAGTTTCCCCTCGACGACGCCACCGTCCGCTCGATCGGGCGCGCGCTCGCGCGCCATCTCGGCACGCATGCCAAGGGGAAGGTCGTGTTGGGACTGGACACGCGGCAGTCGGGCGCGTGGATCGCGGACGCCTTGAGCGCGGCGCTTGCCGGTACCGGCGTGGAAGTGCAGTCCGCGGGAGTGATCCCCACGCCGGCGGTGGCGTATCTGGCGAGATCGCGCGGGTTCGCGGCGGGCGTGGTCATCAGCGCGTCGCATAATCCGTGGACGGACAATGGGATCAAAATGTTTGGCGGCGATGGCTACAAACTTGCCGACGCGGTAGAACTCGAGATCGAGCGCGAGATATTTGCGGAGCTGGCTGCCGGGAAAGAGGCGGCGGCGGGCGCGGGCCCGAAGGAACCAGCGCTGCCCGGCAACGCGGCGCTGCGCGCGGCGTACGCGGAGTGGCTGGCGTCCGTTGTGCGCGGACAGGACCTCAGCGGGCTGCACGTGATGGCCGATTGCGCGAACGGCGCGGCCACGGCGGTCGCCGGCGATGTGCTGCGGCGCGCGGGCGTGAAAGTGAACCTGAGCCACAATCATCCCAGCGGAAAGAACATCAACGAGAGGTGCGGCGCGCTGTTTCCGGAGGTCGTGGCGAAAGAGGTGGTGCAGCGCAAGGCGAGCGTGGGCGTCTCGTTCGATGGCGATGCCGACCGCTGCCTGCTCGCCGACGCGAACGGGAAAGTGGTGAACGGCGACGGCATCCTGCTGCTGATGGCGCGCGACATGAAGCAGCGCGGCACACTGAAGAACAACACGGTGGTGGCGACGACGATGTCGAACATGGGGCTCGAGGTCGCGCTCGGGCGCGAGGGCATCAAGATGCTGCGCGCGCCGGTGGGCGATAAATACGTGCTCGAAGAGATGCAGAAGGCGGGCGCGAACCTGGGCGGCGAGCAGAGCGGGCACATCCTTTTCCTCGAGCACGCGACGACGGGCGATGGATTGCTGACCGCGCTGATGGTGCTCGCCACGGTGGCGCGCGCCGGGAAGCCGCTGCATGAGCTGATCGCGGACCTGAAAGTGTTTCCGCAGACGATCAAGAACGTGCGCGTCCGCGAGAAGAAGCCGCTGGAGCAGGTGCCGCAGATCGTGCAGGCGATCGCCGCCGCGGAGAAGACGCTGCACGGGAATGGGCGCGTGGTGGTCCGCTACTCCGGCACCGAGGCGCTGTGCCGCGTGATGGTGGAGGCGGAATCGGAAGCGCTGATGGAGCAGCACGCCGACGCGATCGCCGCAGCGGTGACGAAGGCAGTGGGATGAAGGACGCAGGCGGGCTGTTCCTGCTGCTGCTCGCCATCGGCGTGGCGATGGCACTGCTGTGGTTCGTGTGGAGCGTGGTCCTGCGACGCTACTGGCGCGTGGTGCGGATGCGACACGCGCGGGAGCGAAGAGAGATGGAAGAAGCGGCGCGGCGCTAGAGTTCGTTTTTGTTCTGGATTCCGAACAAGAAGACACTTCCTCAGTTCCGCAATCCCCCCCCCCTAAAACGGCGCGATATGACTTAATAAGCCGTTCGACTCCCGATCTTGTTCTAAATCTGGAACAAGGGGAGCGATTTACTCCCCACATCGTTAGCCATGGCATAGAGTTCGCATGAAAAGGAGGAGCCATGTACAGACTGTTGCTCCTGTTCGGCGTTGTGATGCTGTTCTGCGGGGTAGCCTCGGCTGGATGCACATGCACCGACTACACCGAACAGCAGTTCAACTGTTATGACGATGCGCATCAGTTCTGCGGTACCCAGGTTAGAAGCTTCTGTCAGGGGTTCCGCGGATGCCAGCGATGCTCTACTGCGGGGTTTGGGCTCTGCTGCAGTACGCAATACACGACCGCAAGCCTGTGCGGGGAATGTCCTCTTCAGTGCTCCGCCAAGCCAATCAGTCCAAGAACAAGGGAGAGGTTACTCATCGCCAATGCCTGCCATGGCACGTACGCCTTCCTGTTGCCCGAGAAAGGACTGGCATCCCATGCGCCGTAAGACAACTTGGGTAGCGATCATAGGCTGGCTGGCCTTCGTGGGTACCGGCATCGCGCAGGATGCAGGTGACGTGCCGCACAAGCTGGTGAAGACGTCGACCGTCCAATCCAGTTCGGTGGCGAGCGAGTCGTTGCTGTTGCCGATCAAGTGCGATCAAGACGGCAAGGTCTACCTGCAGTTCATGGGCGACCCGATGGCGCCGGCAGAAGACACCAAGTCAGTCACGCGGATCTCACGCAAAGCGGAAGTCGACGCCCAATTCGCGCTGAAGGATGCCAGCCTCGGCGATCAATACACCGGCAGGGACTACGCCATCGATAGTGACGGTCAGGTTGCGATGCTAGCGGAGACTCCCGAGGGTTACACCGTGGTCCGCTTTGACAAGGATGGAAAGTTCAAGTCGAAGTTCCTACTCGAGGACCGGCTTCGCCCCTTCCAACTCGCGCTCTTCAAGAGTGGACAGCTCCTGATCGCGGGCACGGAAACTCCCAGCGAGGGTGCTCCAGAACGGGGAGCGGTCCCATTCACCGCCATCTTCGACGAGAGCGGAAAGATGCTCAAGGAGGTCTCCCTCGAAGACGACAAGCAGTTCACTAAGGGAGCATTGGAAGGCGATTCGCGCTACGTGCCTTCCGGGAATCACAACACGAACCGCGCTGTAACATTGGGCGAGTCAGTCAGTGGCGAGGACGGGAACGTCTACGTGATGCGCTGGGCGTCGCCCGCGATCGTTTATGTCATCTCTCCTGGCGGCGCAGTCCTGAGGAAGCTCACGATCGATCCGCATGAGGAGGAGATGCGCCCGCGCTCCTTGTTTCTCTCGAAGGGTAGGGTCGCCATACAGTTCGCCGACTCTAAGGAGCCGCTGCTGATCGTGGCCAACGCAGAGTCTGGAAAGGTAGAGGGAACCTACAGCGCAAACCTTGAACTGGGGGGCGGCCTTGCCTGTTACTCGACTGAAGAAGTTACTTTCGTCGGCAACAAGGACGGTAAGTTGGCTCTTCACTTCGCTCAACTGCAATAACGAAAACTCAGAGCGGAGGGCACGAACCTGTGCCCCTCGCTTTTTTGCGTTCCCTTCCTGGCGCTCCCGTACGGCCGCCAGCGCATCGAAGTGGGGGATGCCACTCACCGACTCGCAGAAGCAACAACTGTCAATCCAGCGGCGCGGGATCGCCGGCGTGGGCGGCGTGCTCATCGTTGGCGGGTTTCTAGACGTGTGGTTCGCCGTGCCGAGCAGCGTGGGATGGTGGCTGGGCTGGGGGCTGATCTGGGTCGGGACCTTCTCGCTGCTGATGGCGGCAGCGCTGTTCTGCTTCCCGAGATTCATGCTGCATGAGGAGCATCGGGAGAAGAAGAAGCCGCGGCGGGCGGCTTAGTCGCGCCGGCGAGGTCGCCGGCGCCCACCTTACTTAATCGTCGAAGTTCAAGTCGCGCCAGTTGGGGCCGACGCCCAGGTCAACGTCCAACGGGACGCGGAGCGGATGGACGTGCTCCATCCTTGCCCGCACCAGCGCGCGCATGGTGTCGACTTCGTCGTTAGGGACCTCGAAGACGAGTTCGTCGTGCACTTGCAGCGTCATGCGCGACTTGAGCTTCTGCCGGCGCAGTTCTTCGTCGATGCGGATCATCGCGAGCTTGATGAGGTCGGCGGCGGTGCCTTGCAGCGGGGTATTGACGGCGGTGCGCTCGGCGAAGCCGCGCATGGTGGGGTTCTTGGAGTGGATGTCGGGGATGGGGCGCGTGCGCCCGAAGAGGGTGCGGACTTTTTGCTCGCGGCGGGCGGCGTCGAGGGTCGCGTCGATGAACTTGCGGACGCCCTGGTACTTCGCGAAGTAGGCCTCGATGAACTGCTTGGCTTCTTTCTGCTCGATGCCGAGTTGTTGCGAAAGGCCGAAGGCGGAGAGTCCGTAGACGATGCCGAAGTTCACGGCCTTGGCGCGGCGGCGATGCTCGGGGTCCATCATCATGGGCGGCACGCCGAAGACCTGCGAGGCGGTGAGCGTGTGGATGTCTTCGCCGCGCTGGAAGGCCGCGATGAGCAGCGGGTCTTCGGAGAAGTGCGCGAGCAGGCGAAGCTCGATCTGCGAGTAGTCGGCGGCGAGTAAGACGTGGCCGGGTTCCGCGGTAAAAGCCGCGCGGATCTCCTTGCCGAGTTCCGAACGGATAGGGATGTTCTGCAGGTTCGGATTGGTGGACGAGAGGCGTCCGGTGGCGGTGGCGGCCTGGTTGAACGTGGTGTGCAGGCGGCCGGTCGCGGGATGGCAGAGGAGCGGCAGCGCGTCCACGTAGGTGGACTTGAGCTTGGTGAGCTGGCGGTAGTCGAGCACCATGCGCGCGATGGGATGCTCCCCGGCGAGCGATTCCATCACGTCCTGCGCGGTGGAGATGGTCTTGCCTTTCCCGTATTTCACCGGCTTGGGCAGCGCCATCTTGTTGAAGAGGACGTCGCCGAGCTGCTTGGGGGAATTGATGTTGAACTTGTCGGGCTGTCCCGAGGCGGCGTAGACCTCGCCGGCCTTGGCCTCGGCCTCGCGCTCGAGGCGCGTGGACATCCTGGCGAGGACGTCGCAATCGATCTTCACGCCGGCCTCTTCCATGCGCGCGAGCACGGGGACGAGCGGCAGATCGATGGTGTCGTAGACGCCGGTGAGGTTTTCTTTTTCGACGTCGTCGCGCAGTCGGCTAGCGAAGCGATGGGTCAGGTCCGCGGCCTCGGCGACCGTGCCGGAGACGTTGAGATTGAAGCGGCGAATGGCGATCTCCTTGAGCCCGTGCGCGGTGTAGGTGGGATCGAGGAGATAGGAGTACAGCATGGGATCGTGCTCGACGCCGGCGAGCGCGATGCCGCGCGGCCCGAGCCGGCGCATGGCCGACTTATAATCGTGGACGGCCTTGGGGAGCTTCGGGTCGGCGAGAGCTTTTTTTAGCGCGTTGGCGGCAGCGTCGTCGTCGAGCGGAAGTGAGAGCACCACGCCCTGCTGGGCGGAGATGGCGGCCTTGCGCGATGGCTCCTGCACGGCGGCGAGCGAGACGGGCACGAGCGGAAGGGTGCCGGACTCGTTCTCGACTTCCTCTTCTTCGTCTTTGGTCATGCTGGCGGCGGTGGTGGCTTCAAGCGCGAAGGCGAGTGGCTGCTTCTTGCTCACGTGCTTCAGCACGGCTTCCACGTCCGCGGCGGACTTCGAATCTGCTTCGCGGTAGTCGCCTTCCGTGAGCTTGACCTCGCCGACCAGCTCCTTGAGCAGCGTGGTGAACTCGAGCTCGGTGAAGAGCTGGCGGAGGGCTTCGACGTCGGGATCGTTGGCGGTCATCGAGCCGGGATCGAACTCGACTTGCACGTTGGTATCGATGCGCGCGAGCTCGCGGCTGGCGAGCACGACCTCGCGGTTGTGCTCGAGCGATTCGCGGTAGCTCTTCTTCTCGACTTCGCCGGCGTGGGCGAGCAGGTTGTCGACCGTGCCAAAGCGCTTAATGAGCTCGACGGAACCCTTGTCGCCGATACCGGGCGCGCCGGGGATGTTGTCGATGGAATCGCCGCGCAGCGCCATTACGTCCACGACCTGCTGGGGGCGGACGCCGAGCAGCTCCTCGACCTTGGCGGCGTCGCAGATGAGGTTGTCCTTCGGCGGATTGAGGACGCAGACCTTGTCGTTGACGAGCTGGAGCATGTCCTTATCGCTGGAGACGACGTAGACGGGATAGGACTCGGCGGCGGCCTTGCGGGCGAGCGTGCCGATGACGTCGTCGGCCTCGAAGCCGGCGTGCTCGAGGATGGGAATGCAATACGCATTGAGCGCGCGGCGGATGTACGGGAGCTGCTGGGCGAGGTCCTGCGGCATCTCGGCGCGATTGGCTTTGTAGCCGCCGTAGGGGTGCGCGACGTAGGTCTGCGTGGCGGAGTCGAACTTCTTGATGCTGGTGATCTGCTTGGCCTGCTCGTCGCGGAAAGTGGGCGCGGCAACGTCGTAGACGGCGGCGATGTGCTCAGGAGAGAAATCGGCACGCAGCTTGCGCAGCATGTTCACGAATACATAGGTCGCCGCCGTGGGGACGCCGGTGCGCGTGGACATGGGCCGCTGGCGCGACATCGCGTGGTAGGCGCGGAAGATGAAGGACATGGCGTCGATGAGGAAGACGCGGCCCTTGCCCGAATCTTTTGGCGGCGTGCCGCTGGCGGGCGCGGCGGCGGACTTCTCCGCCAGGTTTTCGACCGGGACATCAGCGATGACGCTGGCCTTTTCGCGCTCGGCGCGCTTCTGTCGCGAGATGCGGGTGTTGGGCATTGCTGCAAGGATAGCAGCGAAAAACGTTAACCACGAAGGGCACGAAGTAACACAAAGGAATGCTGGTCAGGAAGTGGGAACGACCAGTTCGTCCGCGGGCGCGCGGAGGAAGCTCTTCCCTTTTTGCTCGCGGCCGAGGAGGACGACGATGCCGAGCAGGATGATGGTGGTGAGTTCGAAGGAGGCGAGGGCCCAGCGGTATCCGATGCGCGAGCGGAGCGCGTATTCGATGGTGCTGGTGCCAGCGGCGAAGAGGATGCCCATCTGATAGGCGAGGCCGGGGACGAGTCCGCGAGCGCCATCGGGTGAGACCTCGTTCAAGTGTGCGGGGACGATGCCCCACGCGCCCTGCACGCCGACCTGCATCAAGAAGGCGCCGAGCGTGACCTTGAGCAGCGTGTCGCCAAACGCCCAGAGTGGGACGACGGCAAGCGAGAGCGAGAGCGCGCTGGCGATGGAGTAGCGGCGTCCGAATCCCTCAGAAAGTTGTCCGAAGATGATGGCCCCGATGACGGCGCCGATGTTGTAGAGGATGGCGATGTCCGCGGCGCGCGTGGTGGAAACGTGGAACTCGCCCTTGAGGAAGTCGGGGTAGAGGTCCTGCGTGCCGTGCGAGAGGAACATGAAGAGCGTCATCATGAGGCAGAGGTAAGCGAAGAGCTTCCAGTGGCGCGCGGCGGTGTGCAGCACGGCGACGAAGCTGGGCTGTCTGTGCTGCTCCCAGGCGGCGGATTCCGGCACGTGCATGCGGATGTAGAGCGCGAGCAGCGCGGGCAGGCCGCCGATCCAGAACATCCAGCGCCACCCGGACGCGGCGGGAAGATTCGGCAGGATGACGCGCACGGCAAGTGCGGCGAGCAGGTAGCCGATGGAGTATCCGGATTGGAGGATGCCGCTGAGCACGCCACGCCAGCGCGGCGGCGCGGCTTCCATCGCAAGCGACGCGCCCACGCCCCACTCGCCACCCATCGCAATGCCGAAGAGCGAGCGCAGGATGAGGAACATCACGTAGTTGGTGGAGAAGCCGCAGAGCAGCGCGAGCAGCGAATAAAGGATGACGTTGCCCATGAGCGGCGCGCGGCGTCCGAAGCGGTCGGCGAGCAGGCCGAAGAGCAGCGCGCCGACGGGACGCATGATGAGCGTGGCGCCGATGGTGGCGATGATGGCGGCCTTCGCCACGCCGAAGCGGAGCGCGAGGGTGTCGACGAGGAATACGACAACGAAGAAGTCGAAGGCGTCGAGCGTCCAGCCGAGGAAGCCGGCGGTGACGGCGTGCCAGTGGGACTTGGAGCGTTGACCCTTATGCGGAGGCGTCATCCGTCGAGAACAGTAAACGAGAACAGGCGGGGAAGGAAGTCAAAGGCAGCGGCGGCAGGATGCCACCGCTACAGCCGGCGAGACGCCGGCGCTACCCGATGAACATACAGTCGCCGTAGGAGTAGAAGCGGTATTTTTCGCGGACGGCATGCTGGTACGCGGCGAGGGTGTGGTCGCGTCCGGCGAAGGCGGAGACGAGCATGAGCAGGGTGGACTCGGGCAGATGGAAGTTGGTGAGCAGCGCGCCGACCGCGCGGAAACGGAAGCCGGGAAAGATAAAGATGTCCGCCTCGCCGGTGCTGGAGACGATCCGGCCATCGTTTTGCGAGGCCACGAACTCCAGTGTGCGGACGGTGGTGGTTCCGACGGCGACGATGCGGCGCTTGGCGGCGAGAGCGGCGTTGATCTGCGCAGCCGTTTCGAGCGCGATGGAATAGGACTCGGTGTGGAGCTTGTGGTCCTCCACGCGCTCGGCGTGGACGGGCTGGAAAGTCCCCAGGCCGACATGCAGCGTGATGTTTGCCATCTCGATGCCGCGGGCGCGGAGCTGGTCAAATATCCCGGGCGTGAAGTGCAGGCCGGCGGTCGGTGCGGCGACGGAGCCACGGGCACGAGCGTAGATGGTCTGGTAGCGCCCGCGGTCGGCGGCGGAATCCGCGCGGGCGATGTACGGCGGCAGCGGGACGTGTCCGATGCGGTCGAGGGCGGCGAAGAAGTCCGCCACGGACTCGAAGCGCAGAGTGCGCTCGCCGAACTCGCCACGGGCGGTGACCTCGGCGTGGAGCTCGTCGTTCCCTTCTCCAAACGTCAGGCGCTCGCCGACACCGATCTTACGGCCGGGCCGGACGAGGGCGGACCAGAGTTCGTTTTCCGTTTCCGGTTCCCGGTTTCCGGATAGGCCCGTGAGCCGCTTGGTCAGCAGGACCTCGACGCGGCCCTGGAGGAACCCTTTGGCTGCGGGATTATTCGGCGAGACCGGCTGGGAGCGGGCGCCGGAGCGGCGTCCGTAGAGCCGCGCGGGGAAGACGCGCGTGTCGTTGAAGACAAGCAGGTCGTCGGGACGAAGCAGGCCGGGCAGGTCGCGGAAGGCGCGATCGGCGATGCGGCCGGAGGCCCGATCGAGGTGGAGCAGGCGGGAGGCGGCGCGGTCCGCCAGCGGCTGCTGGGCGATGAGTCCTGCGGGAAGATGGAAGTGGAAGTCGCGAACAAGCATGAACAAAGGGGATTATAGGGGGTTGGCCGGAATGGCAGAATCTGACACGGGGAAGCATGCTATCCACCAATCTCCGTGGATTGTCGGAGCGTGGCCGGTGGGGTAGGATGGACGGCGGTAAAGGGGCGGTTTCCGAGGCACGTTTGAAGAGTGAGCGCCAGTATCGCGAAGAGATTTGCCGGTTCGGCAAGATGCTGCACGAGCGCGGCTTTGTGGCCGCGACGGACGGCAATCTGTCCGTGCGCCTGGGCGACGGCAACATCCTGGTGACGCCCACGGGCATGTGCAAGAGCATGATGGAAGCCGACGACATGGCGGTCGTCGATCAGAATGGCCGGCAGATATCCGGCCGGCGCGGCGTGACCAGCGAGATCGGCATGCACCTGCTGATCTACCAGATACGTCCGGACATCCACGCGGTGGTGCACGCGCACCCGCCGACGGCGACCGGCTTCGCGGCCTGCGGACAGCCGCTCGACCAGCCGCTGGTCTCAGAGATCGTGGTCGCGCTGGGCTGCGTACCGCTGGCGAAGTACGCCACGCCGGGGACGCCGGAGCTGGCGGAAGCGCTCGAGCCCCTGGTGGGAGATTACGACGCCATCCTGATGGCGAACCACGGCGTGGTCGCGTACGCGGAAGAGCTGGAGAAGGCGTACATGAAGATGGAGACGGTCGAGCACTTCGCGAAGATCAGCGTGGTGTGCCAGACGCTGGGCACGCCGCAACTGCTGAACGATGCGGAGGTCTCGAAGTTGCTGCTGGCGCGGCAGAAGTACGCCGGCGTGACCTCGACGGCGGCCATGTCTCCGCAGAAGAACGGGCACCGCAACGGCAACAGCGTGCCGACGCGCCCGCTGCGCAGCTTTCGCGACGCCTTCCGCGAATCGAAACGGCTGATCTACAGCGCGCTCGCGCTCTTCCTCGCTTCCGCCCGCCTCATCACTCACCGCCGATAACGAAGCGCAGTCCGGCACGGAAGTTCGCCTTGAGCGCCGGATATCCCACCACTTCCTGATAACGCCGGTTGGTGGCGTTCTCCACGTTGGCGTACGCGGTGACGTGGCGGTCGATGGCGTACCAGCCACCGAAGTCGAAACGCGCGTATCCGGCGGCGTGGTCGATGCCAAAGCCGAGGAAATCGGAATCGCGCCGCGGACCGATGAACGTACCGGCCGCATCCGCTCCCCAGCGCTTCGCCGCATACGCGAGGATGAGCGAGCCGGAATGCTTCGGGCGGCGGAGCAAAGGCTGGCCGGCGGCGAGCAGCGGATCGAAAGCGAAGGGCGCTTCCAGGATCTGCGAGGAGAGATAGGTGTATCCCGCGGTGGCAGTGAGGCGCGCGGTGAAGCGCGCGTGGAGCTCGAACTCGGCGCCGTGCGCAAGCACGCGGTTCACGTTGACGTATTGTCCCTGGCAAAAACAGGGATCGAGCGAGAAATCGATGTTGTCGCGGAAGAGGTTGTGGAAGTAGGTCGCGGACGCGGAGTACTTGCCGCCGGCGAATGATTGCTGTACGCCGGTCTCGAATGAAGTGGCCTGCTCGGGCTTGAGCGCGGGGTTGGGCAGGATGGGGAAACCGCCGCCCTGTCCGAAAGATTCCTCGAAGCTCGGCGCCTTAATGCCCTCGGAGTAGACGAAGCGCAAGCGCGTGCCGCTGAACGTCTCTCCTCCGCGGAACGCGAGCAGGCTGAGCGCGACGCGCGGGACGACGCGGTCTCCGAAACTCTCGTTGTGCACGTAGCGGAAGCCGGGCGTGAAGCTGACGCGCTTCCATTGCAGCAGCGTCTGCGCCCAGACTGCGTGGTTGCGGCGGAGCCCGCGGCTCACCGAGCTGCCGAGCAACTCGCCGATCGCGCCGTGCTCATCTTCAAACTCGTAGCCGAACGTGGCGCGGAGATATTCCGTGGGCTGGTAGTCGCCCTGGTAGTCGAAGCCGGCGCGATTGAGATTCGCGAACGCCTGGAAGGGGCAATCCAAACCGCAAAAGAACGGTGGGAACGGGAAGAGGACGCGACCGGGGTCGACGAAGCTGTCTTCATTGAAGCGGCGATGCGAGTACTCGAAGACGCGGAAGGTGTGCGTAAGGCGCGTGGGCGCCTGCACGGTGAGTTCGGCGGAGCCGAGGAAGTTATTCTGGCGCGCGCGCTGGTCGGTGTCGGGCGTAAAGAACGGCGTGCCGTTGTAATCCCACGCGCCCTGCACGCCGGCGCGGCTGTTGGAGTGGCGGGCGCGGAGGCGCAGCACGGCACGCGGACCGAACTGGATGCCGACGTTGCCGCCTTGCCCGGAGTTGGAATAGGCGTCGTTGACGCCCTGGCCATCGGTGCGGGTCTGGTCGGCGAAGAGGTTGTAGTCGAGGCGCTGCCAGGCGCCAGCGAGCGAGGCGTATCCGCGCGCGGTGGAGAACGTGCCGCCATCCGCACCGAGGCGCAGTTCGGGAAGGCGTGTCGAGCCGGTGGCGCTCCACGTCTGGATCACGCTGGTCATCGCGTCGGAGCCGTAGAGCACGCTCTGCGCGCCACGGAAGAATTCGAGGCGGTCGACCTGGAACATGGGCACGACGCCGAAGTCAAAGAAGCCGCCGGGATCGTCGACGGGAACGCCATCGAGGATGACCTTGTTGTAGTTGGACTCGCCGCCGCGGACGAAGAGCGAGGCCTGGCCGCCGCGGCGTCCGGAGGTGTTGACGACGGCGCCGGGGAGGAAGCGGATGGCGTCCGCAGCCGCGACCGGCTGGAGCAGATCGAGTTCGCGCGCGCCGAGCGTTGCGACCAGCGAGCCGGAACTTTCGGCGGCGAGCGGCGTGCCGGCGGCGGTGACGTTGACGGTTTCCGACGGGACGGCGATGGCGAGCTGCGCGGCGAGCGTGGCATCGCCAGGCAGGGCGGCGGTGAGTGACATGGGCGCGAAGCCGGGCGCGAGGACTTCCACACGATAAGCGCCGTCGGCGAGGTCGAACGTGGCAGCGCCGGCGGACGACGTCTGGCGGATGGCGGCGACGGACTTGCCGCGAAACGCGGTGACGCGGGCGCCGCTGACGGCGGCGTGGTGCGGATCGGTGACGGTGACGGTGAGCGAAGCGGCAAACGCCGCGGGAAGGATGAACAGCAGGGAAAGTACGACGAAGAGACGGGAACGCACGTGGTTCCTCCTTTGCACGCGAAAGGGGTGGCGATTGCGGTCCGCGCCGGTCTCCTGGCTTTACGAGGACGTGGACGATGTTGCGCCCGGTCCGCACGCCTTCCCGTCCCGCAAAAGCGGGACAGTGGCGGACGGAAGGTCCTCCTGACAGTTGCGCGGCAGCGCGGGAGTCTCACCCGCTTCCCTGCTTGTCCGCCTAGGCGGACGAGCGCGCGAACCAAAGGAAAGTTGCCAAAGAACGAGCCGGTCGGGCCGGCGAAGGGACTGTAAGGCAGACGCCGGGAAAAGTCAAAAGCGTCACACGAAGGACACGAAGGTGACACGAAGGCGCTCACGGAGGATTTTCGTTGGCGGTAGGGATGCTTCGACTAAGCGTCCGCCGCGGCGGACGCTCCGCTCAGCGTGACACGTGCCGGCGGTATGCACCACTCAAGCGAGTGCGGATGCGCGTCAAGGACGGGTGAGCGTACGCAGGTTTTCTTCCGCGAAGACTCGGACGCGGTCGAGCGACTCCTGCAAGTCCTGATGATGGCGCTGCATGGTGGCATCGTCGGCGCCGGCGGGGACCCACATGTAGCGGCTCACGCGCAGCAGCACGCGCGCGAACGGCTTGGGGATGATGAACTCGTCCCAGGTGTTGAGCACCCAGGCGCGATCGACGGCGAAGTGGAAGGCGAGCATGGGCTTCTGCGTGGACTTCGCCAGCAGCACGGGGCCGGGCTTGGCGAGGTACTTGGGGCCGCGGGGGCCGTCGATGGTGAAGGCGACGGTGTGTCCGGCCTCGACGAGCTGGCGCATCTCGAGCAAGGCGCGCGCGCCGCCGCGGGAGCTCGAACCGCGAACGGGGAGAAAGCCGAACTTGTCGATGGTGCGCGCGATGTACTCGCCGTCTTCACTTTGCGAGGTCATCACGCCGATATCGCGTCCGCGATACTGCCACGTGGCCGGCAGGATGCAGCGGTGCCAGAAGCTGTAGACCGCTGCCGGAACGTAGAAACTGGGCGGGCCGCCCTCCTCGATCGAAACCGTGACGCGCAAGGTGATGCCGATGAGGCGCAGGATGAGCGCGGCGGCCGATCCGGCAAAGCGGGTGAGGAAGGGGTTGCGCGATGTGCCGCGCGATGTGCCGCGCGATGCGCCGGAGGGCGCGGCGTCGTCTGCGATGGCGGGCGTTGGGTCGGACACTGGGTGGATTGTAGAAGAAACCGGTTCCCAGCGAGGACTCTGGGGCGCGATGGCGGTCCCTCGCTTCGCTCGGAATGACAATCCAATCCAAGGCCACGATCAGACAGAGCGGAAAGCCTTGGTGAGGCGCTCCCAGGTGACGGCGAGGTCTTCGGGCAGGACGCGCGTCTCGCTGACGGTGGTCATGAAGTTGGAGTCGGCTGTCCAGCGCGGCAGGACGTGCATGTGGATGTGTCCGGCAACGCCCGCGCCGGCGGCCTTGCCGATGTTCATCCCCACGTTGACGCCTTCCGGGCGATAGACCGAGCGCAGGACGCTCTCCATGCGCTGAGTGAGGGCCATCATCTCGTCCGCGGCGGCCTTGGGGAGCTGCGCGAGCGTATCGAGGTGCGCGTAGGGGACGACCATGACGTGTCCCGAGGTGTAGGGAAAGGCGTTGAGCACGACGTAGCAGTGCCCGGCGCGGTGGACGATGAAGGCCTTGCGGTCATCGGTTTCCTTGGGCAGCTCACAAAAGATGCAAGAACCCGGTTTGTCCGCGTTCGTGATGTAGGTGAAGCGCCACGGGGTCCAGAGGTAATCCACGGCACGAGGCTAGCAGAGAGAGCGTCGCCGCGGCAAAACGCGCTGCGCCAAAACGGACCACCAACGCGGAGGCTTTATGCGCCGAGTCAC
Organism: Candidatus Korobacter versatilis; assembly: GCA_016185395.1. Classification (GTDB taxonomy): domain Bacteria; phylum Acidobacteriota; class Terriglobia; order Terriglobales; family Acidobacteriaceae; genus JACPNR01. The sequence continues at coordinate 25,617 of JACPNR010000012.1, read as the reverse complement.
GTTCTTGCTATGTGCGTCCTTCCTGCTCGCCTTGTTCCTGCTCGCGACCGCCCACGCCCAGAGCGCGGCTGGTGCGGCGCAACTGCCGGTAAAGAAAGTGGTGCTCTACAAGACGGGCGTCGGCTATTTCGAACACGTGGGCAAGGTGCGCGGGGACCAGGAATTCACCGTGGACTTCACCACCGCGCAACTGAACGACGTGCTGAAGTCACTGACCATCGTGGACAGCGGCGGCGGCCACGTGGCGGCGGTGCGCTACAACTCGGTGGCGCCCATCGCGGAGCGGCTGCGCACCTTGCGGCTCTCGCTCGGTGAGCACTCCACCACTGCCGACCTGCTCTCCGCGCTTCGGGGCACGAAGGTGGAAGTGCAGAGCGGAGCGGGAACGTTCGCGGGCAGCGTGCTGGCGGTCGAGCGCAAGGCTACCGTGGGAAGTAACGGCGCGGCGACCTCGGTCGACGAGCTCTCGATCATCACCGTGAGCGGCCAGTTGCGACGGTTCGAACTCACGCCGGCGGTCACGGTGCGCATCGCCGACGCGGAGCTCGGCCAGGAACTGGCGCGCTACCTTTCAGTCGTGGGGTCGGCGCGGTCGCGCGATTTCCGCCGCATGGCGATCTCGACGCGCGGCACGGGCGAGCGCCAGCTCTCGCTCAGCTACATCAGCGAAGTGCCAGTGTGGAAGAGCACGTATCGCCTCGTGCTCGCCGACGACGTGAAGAAGCCGGCGGTGCTGCAAGGCTGGGCGGTGGTGGACAACACCATCGGTGAAGACTGGAGGGGCGTGCGTCTATCGCTGGTGGCGGGCGCGCCGCAGTCGTTCGTGCAGGAGATATCGCAGCCATACTACGTGCGGCGTCCGGTGGTGCAAGCGCCGTCGGAGGTCTCGCTGATGCCGCAGGCGCACGAAGGGACGATGGAAGTCGCGGCGGCGGTGCCGTTCGTTGGCGGCGTGTCCATTCGGACGTCGCTGCGTGGCGTGGTGACCGATCCGCAGGGTGCAGTGGTGTCGGGAGCGAGGGTGACGCTGCGCGCGGAAGCGACGGGCGAAACGCAATCCACCATGACCGATTCCTACGGCAGCTACGTGTTCGAGCGCGCGCCAGTGGGCAGCGTCTCGCTCTCGGTGGACGCTAACAATTTCGCTCCCGCGCGTATGGGTGGGATCTTCCTCGCGGGCGGCCAACTGAACCAGGTGAGTGTGCCTCTGGCGATCACTGCCGCATCCACAACGGTGGAGGTGGTTGCGTCGGGTGGCGTGTCGGTGGAGACTCAGACGCAAGAACTGGTGAATTCCTTCTCCGGAAACGCGGACGCGGCGCGGCGTGGCGACATGTTCGAGTACGCCATCACGCAGCCGGTGACAGTGGCGAAGAACCAATCGGCGCTCGTCCCCATCGTGCAAGGCGAGATCCACGCGGAGAAGGTGACGCTGTGGAACGAATCCCGTCCGCAGGCGTTGCTGGCGTTATGGGTGAAGAACGATACCGGCCTCACGCTCGACGGCGGCGCGTTTGAGGTGCTGGACCACGATGCCTTCGCCGGCGAAGGCATCATGGCGACGCTGCATCCCGAAGAGCGCCGGCTGCTCTCTTACGCGGCTGACACCGCGGTCAGCGTGGTGGAGGAAGGCCGGCGCGCACGTAGCGATGACGACGAGGACGAAGACGACGATGCCAACCAGCCGGCGCCAGGGCAGGTCGCGACGCGCATCCGCATCGAGCACGGGAACATCTCCATCACGCGCGAGCAGCGGGCGACGGCAACCTACGCCATCCACAACGCCGACACCATGCCGCGAACCGTGGTGATCGAGCAGCCGCTGCGCGCGCAGTGGAAACTCATCCCCGGGACCACGCCGGAGGAGATCTCGACGCAAGCCTACCGCTTCAAACAGACAGTGGCCGCGGGCGCCACGCAGCGACTGGTGGTAACGACGATGCGTCCGGATGAAAGCAGCTACATGGTGACGACCATTACCGATGAGCAGGTCGCCTTGTTCGTGAAAGACAACGCGATGTCGGCGGGGACGGCGCAGGCGTTGCAGGGATTCGTGGCGAAGAAGCGCAACATCGCCGTACTCGACGTGGAAGCGCAAGCCAAGAACAAGGAGATGGAGAGCATCAACGGCGACCAGGCGCGCCTGCGCGAGAACATGAAGGCGCTGCGCGGGAGCAGCGAAGAACGCACTCTGCTGCAACGCTACACGCGCCAGTTGAACGCGCAAGAAGACCGCATCGAGGCGCTGCGCGCGGAAATGGCGCGGCTGAAAGCGCGGCGCGAGGAGATGCAGGCGGAGCTGGCGGCCGCGATCGAGGCGTTCGCCATCAACGAGAGCCGCTGACCGGCGCGGGGCCGCTGAAAATCATGCCGCCAGGTGTTTGACACCCCCGAGGCCGGTTGTTATAGTCGAAGAGTCTCGAAGTGATGAGCTTCGCAGATCCGGCCGCTGGTTTTCCAGCCTCTCGTCCTGAATCTCCTCGTGGGTTTTACCCGGCGCAGAAATGCGCGCGCGAGTTTCAAGCGAGGGCCCCGACCCTGAGAACCGCAAACGGCCAGACTTCCCCGTACCGGCGCGCGCCGGTGAAGGTGTAAAACGTTGGCAGACGAGAGCACAGTCCGGACCGAACTTCCCCCCACCGCGGCCGCAGAGCAGCAAGAACAGCAGCCAACGCAGGCCTCAGCCGAGCAGCAAGCTTCCCCGCAGCAGACTCAGCCGGAAACTCAGCAGCATCCCCCGGCCCAGAGGCAGAATCCTACCTCTGACGCCCGGGCGCACTCCGCATCGCATTCCACACCCCAGCGCAAAGACAAAGAGACCATGGAAGACTTCGCCACCGTACTCGAAAACTTCGAGGCCGAAGCGGAAGCAGCCGCTGCGACCTCCCACGAAAACTGCGTCACCAAAGGCACCGTGATCAAGATCACGGAGAAGAGCGTTGTCGTCGACATCGGACAGAAGAGCGAAGGCGTAGTGCCGCTCGCCGAGGTCACCGACCACGATGGCAAGGTGCGCTACAACGTGGGCGACGAGATCCCGGTGATGATCTTGGGTGGCGAGAGTGAAGAGGGCGGCATCCGCCTCTCGCACGAGAAGGCGCAGCGCTTTGGCGCGTGGGACGAGATCGAGAAGGCGTTCAACGAGAAGTCCGCGATCAAGGGGCGCGTGGTCGAGCGCGTGAAGGGCGGCCTCTCCGTGGAAGTGGCGGGCGCGAAGGCGTTCCTGCCGGGTTCGCAGGTGGACGTGAAACCGGTCCGCAACCTGGACGCGCTCAAGGGACAAGAGATCGAAGTCCGCGTGATCAAGCTGAACAAGAAGCGCGGCAACATCGTGGTCTCGCGCAAGGAATTGCTGGAAGAAGACCTGAAGGGCAAGCGCGAGAAGACGCTCGCCGACCTGGCCGAAGGCGCGGTGCTCACCGGCACGGTGAAGAACTTGACCGACTACGGCGCGTTCGTGGACTTGGGCGGCCTCGACGGCCTGCTGCACATCACCGACATGTCGTGGGGCAGGCTCACGCATCCGCGCGACCTAGTGAACGTGGGCGACGAGATCCACGTGAAGGTCCTGAAGTACGACACCGAGAAGCAGCGCGTCTCGCTCGGCTTCAAGCAGCTGACGCCGGATCCGTGGCTGGACGCCGAGCATCGCTACCCGGTGGGCGCGCACGTCAAAGGACGCGTGATCTCCGTGACCGACTACGGCGCGTTCATCGAGCTGGAGCAAGGCATCGAGGGACTGGTGCACGTCTCGGAGATGACGTGGTCGAAGCGCATGAAGCATCCCTCGAAGATGGTGAAGACCGGCGACCAGGTCGAGACCGTGGTACTGAACGTGAATCCGGCCGAGCGCCGCATCTCGCTGGGCATGAAGCAGCTCGAGACCAACCCGTGGGAGACGCTGCACGAGAAGTATCCGATGGGCGCGATCGTCGAGGGCAAGGTGCGGAACCTCACCGACTTCGGCGCGTTCGTCGAGATCGAAGACGGCATCGATGGATTGGTGCACGTCTCGAACATGAGCTGGACGAAGCGCATCAAGCATCCCTCGGAAGTGCTGAAAAAGGGCGACAAGGTGAAGGCGGTCGTGCTCGGCATCGAGCCGGAGCAGCGGCGTCTTTCGCTCGGCATGAAGCAGCTCCAGCCCGACGTGTGGGAGACGTTCTTCCAGGCGCACAAGATCGGCGACGTGGTGCACGGCAAGGTCATGCGCACGGCGACCTTCGGCGCCTTCGTGGAGATCGCGCAGGGAGTGGAGGGGCTGTGCCATAACTCCGAGGCCACCGACGCGAAGGGCGCGCCCATGAAGCTCGAAGCCGGCGGCGAGCACGAGTTCAAAATCATCAAGATGAACCCGGAAGAGAAGAAGGTCGGGCTCTCGATCCGCGCGGTCGGCGAAGAAGGCACGCGGCAAGAGGTGGAAGCCTACAAGCAGCCGGCGAAGCGCGAGAGCGCGTCGTCGTCTTCCTCCTCGGGCGCGAGCACCACGCTGGGCGACCTGATCAACTGGAAGCGCGCGTCGAACGACCAGAACTAGGTTTTCGTTTTGTGGGAAGGCCGCCTGCGGGCGGTCTTTTCGCTTGGGCGGGCATTGTCGGTGGATGCCGAGGGCTAGACGCCCACGGCACAGCCGGCGGGACGCCGGCGCTACTCGAAAGCGGGAACCTACTTCGGGCTGTCGATGTGGAGATTGATGCGGACGTTGGGGCGCGAGTCGAAGGAGCTCATGGTCTTGGTGTCGCTCTTCTTGCCCTTGTACTCGGCGAAGACCTCGTAGTCGGTGTTGGGGGCGAGGGCGTTGAAGCGGTAGCCGCCGTCGTCGCCGGAGTAGAGGCTTTTCACCGCGAGCGTCTTGGCATTTTTCAGATAGACCACGGCGCCGGAAAGCGGGGCGTCGCCTTTGCCCATGACCACGCCGTCGAGCGTGCGGAGCTGGTTCTCGCGGTTGTTCTTCGGACGCGGGAAGAGCTGCGCCGAGAGCGCGCCGGTAGCAAGCGTGGCGACGAGCGCGAGTGCGAGTATCCGGATGAATCGTTTCAACCCTGCCTCCTGCGAAATTCTCACGCGTTGCTAGTAGTCCCGAGACGGCCAATAGGCCGTCTCTACCCAGCATCCTGGCGCCCTACATTTCATATTGAGCAGCTACTCGGTTAGATGCAGGCTTACGTCCACCCGTTCATCATTATCCACGTGGACCTTGGCCTCGGGCTTGGGGCCTTTGGCCTTGGTCTTGACGTCGGCCTGGAGAATGTAGTCGGCGGCGCCCGCAGGGACACGCACGGCGAACTCGCCGCGATGGTCAGAAACAGCCTCCCACTTGCCCTTGCCCTGGCCGGCGCGGCGGATCCTTACCTTCACGCCGTAGGCGGGCTGGTTGTCGGCCGTCCAGACGGTGCCGAAGATGAGGGCGTAGGCCGCCTCCTCCTTCGCTGCGGGGCTGGGGGCGGGGGAAGGCGCGGGGGCGGCAGGGGCGGGCCGGCAAAGGGCCGCGGCGAAGAGCAGCGCGAAGAGGGCGAGCGCGGCGCGCCTAGTTGTCACCGTCTTCGCTCTCCTCGTCGTCCTCGTCGTCATCGTCGCCGGCGACGAGCTTGAGTTCGAACGGATTGGTGGTGACGACCTCGAACTCAGTGCCGCACTCGACGCACGAGACGACCTCGCCTTCGTCGACCTCCTCGGGATCGACGTCGAGATCGGTTTCACATTCGGGACACAAAACCATGAGACTTCCTTTCGGCCTACGGGGACTGCCTCGGAAGTGGTGCAAGGAATCGGCGCCCCCGATGGCACAAGCCCCTCGGTATATTTAGAATCTCTCGCAGCCGCCGTCAAGCGCGGCCGCGCACGTTTCGCAAGGAACCCCACACTATGCGTATTCGATTGGCCGTAGGACTCGCGGTTGGGATGGCCCTTCCCGCCATGATGGTTGCTCAGAAACCCGCGGGAAAGAACGCCGCGAGCGGCCCGCTGGATGCACACATCGTCAGCGCTCTGAAGGACGTTTCGCCGGCGCGGGTGAAGGCGAGCATCGAGAAGCTGGCGAGCTTCGGCACGCGTAACACGCTCTCCTCGAACGACCCTGAGATGCCGAAGCAGGGCCGCGGCGTGGTCGCGGCGCGCGAGTGGCTCAAGAGCGAGTACGAGCGCTACGGCGCGGCGTGCGGTGGATGCCTCGAGGTGCAGTACGACCAGTTCACGCAGGCCCCGGGGCGGCGCGTGCCGCAGCCCACGGACCTGGCGAACGTCTACGCCATCCAGCGCGGGACGGACCCCGAGGGCGCGAAGCACATCTACCTGGTGACGGGGCATCACGACTCGATGCCGACGAGTCCGACGGACCCGAAATCCAACGCGCCGGGCGCCAATGACGACGCCAGCGGCACGGCAGTGAGCCTGGAATGCGCGCGCGTGCTCAGCAAACACAAGTTTCCGCAGACGATCATCTATCTGACGGTCGCGGGCGAGGAGCAGGGACTGCTGGGCAGCGCGCACTTCGCGCAGATGGCGAAGGAGAAAGGCTGGCAGATCGACGGCGTGCTGAACAACGACATCGTGGGCGGCGTGAAGACGCCGGGGCAGGACGCGAGCATCGTCCGGGTATTCAGCGAGGGCGTGCCGGTGGCGGCGAGCGAAGAACAGATACGGATGCTCCGCAACATCGGCGGGGAGAGCGATTCCGCCTCGCGGCAGCTCGCGCGCTACGTCCGCGAGACGGCAAAGAAATACATGTCGAAGGGCGACTTCGGGCCGAAGCTGGTCTTCCGGCGCGACCGCTACCTGCGCGGCGGCGACCACACCAGCTTCAACGAGCAGGGGTTCGCGGCGGTGCGGTTCACGGAATATCGCGAAGATTACACCCACCAGCACCAGGACGTGCGCACGGAAAACGGCATCGAATACGGAGACCTGCCAAAGTTCGTGGATTTCGACTACGTGGCGAACGTGGCGCGGTTGAACGCGGCCACGCTGGCGTCGTTGGCGTCCGCGCCGGCGCCTCCGGTGAACGTGACGCTGGTCACGGAGAAGCTGGAGAACGACACGACCATCACCTGGGACCCTTCGCCGGACGGCCGCGCGACGGGGTACGAAGTGGTGTGGCGTCCGACGACGGCGGCGGAGTGGGAGAACGTGGAGACGGTCGGCGACGTCCACATTGCGGTTCTGAAGCGTTCAAAGGACAACGTGTTCTTCGGCGTGCGCGCGGTGGACAAGCAGGGACATCGCAGCCTGCCGGTCATCCCGATGCCGAAGATGCGTCAGGCGGCGGCGCCAGCGGCGCCATCCGCACCCCAGGAGAAGAAGTAGCATCGAATAGGAATTATGACGACGCGGCGATACATGTCGGGCGGTGGTGGCGGCGGAGAGGGCATGACGCTGAGCTTTCCCCCGTTCACGCGGACGGTGAAATGGATCGTGGGCGTCAACGTGGTGCTGTTCTTCCTGCACGGTGTGTTCGCGATGCTGACGCCCACGGCACGGCTGGCACAGTGGATGGAATCTCTGCTGATGCTCACGCCGGTAACCTTGCTCCACGGCTGGGTGTGGCAGGCCGTCACCTACTCCTTCGTGAACTTCGCGCTGCTTGGGCTGGTGTTCGGCATGCTCATCGTGTGGCTCTTGGGCGCGCAACTGGAATCCACCTTCGGGCAGCGCTGGCTCATCCGGTATTACGCCATCTGCTCGCTCGGCGGTGCGGTGGCGAGCACTGGCTTGGCGTACTCCGGCCTGGTGCCGGGCGCGGAGAAGATGGCCATTGGCGGCGTTGCCAGCATCTACTACGGCTTCCTCATTGCGTTCGGCGTGCTGTTCTCGGAATCTGAGTTCTTCCTCTTTCCGCTCCCCATCTCGATGAAGGCGAAGTACCTTGTCGGCGTGACGCTGGTGGTCGCCATCCTGCTCGCCGTGACCGGCCCCGGTGGACTGCTCTCGTTGGGCCAGCTCGGCGGCTTGGTCTCCGGGTTCATCTACATCAAGTTCTTCTTCCAGAGACGCGCACCGGCGCGCGCCTTTGCGGGCCGCGGGCTCTCCGACCGGGCTTATTCCCCGCGCCGCAAGGGAACGACCGAAGGGCTGTTCGCCCGGATGAAGAACGCTTACTACCGCTGGAAGCGGAAGCGAGCGGCGCGCAAGTTCGAGGTCTACATGCGCGACCACGACCGCAAAGTGCAGTTCGACGAGCACGGCAACTACATCCCACCCGCGGACGAGGCGCCGAAAAAGGGCCCCGGCGAGGACCGCGGCGGCTGGGTGAATTAGGATTTCCATTTTCGATTGACGATTGCCGATTGAAAACCGCTCCTTCTCGAGCTGATGATTCCCTAGCGTGCGGCCACCGTGGTATATTCCCGCTCCCCGAGCAAACACATATGAGACATGCACGTCTGCACATCGTTGCTGCCATCCTTGTGTGCCTGGCGACCACCAGCTTTGCGACCGGGCGCACGCGCGCCGAGCGCTGGAGAGCGCCTGCCGGCACACGCGAGATCCTGATGAACCATCGCGAGGCGCAGGGCCTGGGCGATCACGGCAAGGAGAAGCTGAAGGGCTTCTCCGCCATCCGGGTGACGCGGAAGATCACGCGCTCGGGCGCGGCGGCCTACAACAACGCCTGCGAGGCGAAGGAGCCGGACCGCATCCGCATGGAGAGCGGCACGGGCGCGGTGGTGATCAACACGGCGTCCATGCGCATCGAGACGGACACGGCGGGCACGGTGAACCGGCGGCCGCTCACGCCCTATCACGACAGCGTGATCGCCATGTGCCTGGTGCCACCCTCGAAATCGGCGACGTCGGAAAAAGTCCGCATGATCGGCAAAGAGCGCGTGGATGGCAAGCCGGCGTACCACATGCTCGCCATCGATGACGTGGGCCAGTACGACGAATGGATCGACGCGGCCAACTACACCCTGGTGCAGAGGAAACAGTCAGGAGTGATCCTGAACACGGTGGAGCAGTGGACGGACTTCCGCAACGTGAGCGGGCTGATGGTGCCGTTCGACCACTTCACGCGGAATACGTCGACGCTGAACCCGTGGACCGAGGATGAGGCGCTGACCAGGTTCGATTTCGATCCGCAGATCAACGATGCGGACTTCTCTGCGGAAGCGACCAAGCCGACGATGACGGGCAGCGCGACCTCCGGCAGCGCCGGCACTCCTACGAATCAGCCGAGCGGCAGCGTGATCAGCGGGAACATCGGGGGGCAGAATGTGTCGGTGAACGTGAACGACGCGCTGGCGACGCTGAGCGGACGGCAGCCGGCGGCGCAGGCCACGACTTCGCAACCCGCCTCGGGAACGGCGAACGTTTCTTCCGGTACGCCGGCGGCGGAGTCGCAGAGCACGACCAGCAACAACACACAGGCGACGGTCGCGAACCAGGTGGCGCAGGCGGCGAAAGACCCGAACGCGACGGTAGCGGCGGCGCAGGCCGCGGCGGCGAACAAGCAGGTGCCGTCTGGCGTTCCGGGACCGAGCGTCGTTCGGCAGATCGGGCACGGGCAGATCATCTCGCCGGCGTGTTCGGACGCCACCAACCTGGTCGCCATCGACGAGGTCTCGACCGGCTACAAGGACCCCTCGGCCGACATGCGTTTTACCGTGACGAACATCGGCACGGAAGAGCTGTACGTGGACCGCGTGAACTGCAAGGAAGTCTCGCGGATGAAGCCGCGCGATTCGAAGCGCTGCATCTACGCCTCGAAGTCGGGCTGGGTGGTGGTGGTAGCGAAGTCGAAGGACATCTTCAATCCCTCGAGCGGTGGCGCCAACACCTGCGGCGAAGGCTTCAACGCGCTGACCACGATGCAGGAATCGAAGCTGGGAGTGGGCAAGTAGCGGAACCGCAGTAAGCGAGAACTATTTCTTACGAACGCCGGCCGGCCGCAGACGCGGTGCGCGCCGGCGTTCTTTTTTGCCGACGCGAGTGGAACCGTCGGTGGCGCCGACCACGTGCAGGCGCATGAAGTTGGTCGAGCCGGACGACTGTTGCGTGCCGGCGACGATGCCCATCACGTCCCCGGGAGCGACGGCATGCACGCGGAGGAGCTCAGCCTCCGCGGTGCGTACCATGTCCTCAGTGAGCGGGGCGTGCTGGCACGGCATCGGCGTGACACCCCAATACAGGTTCTGCCGGTTACAGACGGTGGGTATCGAAGCGAAGGCGTAGATCTGCGCCTTGGGCCGGTACTTGGAGATGAGCCGCGCGGTGTTGCCGGTAGCGGTGAAGACGCCGATGGCGCGCATGTCGAGGTCTTCGGCGGCGTGCGCGATGGATTCGCAGATGGTCTCGGAGATGGAGAGCTGGCGGCCATCGCGGCGGCGCTGGCGCACCGGCTCGCGCATGTGCTCTTCCGTCTCGATGATGATCTTCGACATGATGGTGACGGCCTCGCGCGGATACTTGCCGCTAGCGGTCTCGGCGGAGAGCATGACGGCGTCGGTGCCATCGAAGATGGCGTTGGCGACGTCGGAGGCTTCGGCGCGCGTGGGGCGCGGATTCTCGATCATGGACTCGAGCATCTGCGTGGCGGTGATGACGGGCTTCCGCCACTCGGCGGCGCGGCGGATGATGTGCTTCTGGATGATGGGGACTTTTTCCGGCGGCATCTCCACGCCGAGGTCGCCGCGCGCGACCATCACGCCGTCGGCCACGTCGAAGATCTCTTCCAGGTGCTCGATGGCCTGCGGCTTCTCCAGCTTGGCGATGACGGGAACGTCGGAATCGCGCGCGCTCACGATCTTCTTCACCGCGAGCACGTCGCTGGCGGAGCGGATGAATGAGATGGCGACGGCGTCCACGCCGTGCTTGAGTCCGAAGATGAGGTCCATCTCGTCCTTCTCGGTGAGCGAGGGCATGCTGAGCGCGGCGCCGGGGATGTTGATGCCCTTGTGCTCGCCGAGCATGCCGCCGTTGACGACCTCGCACTCGACGTCGTCACCGCGGACGGCCTTCACGCGCAGCTCGATGAGTCCGTCGGAGAGCAGGATGTGCATGCCGGGCTGGACGTCGCGCGCGAGCGAGTCCACGGTGGTGGAGATCACGGTGGGCGTGCCGAGGATGTCGCGCGGGGTGAGCGTGATGCGCGAGCCGGCCTTGAGCGTCACCGGCATGCGCTGCTTGAGGCGGCCGGTGCGCATCTTCGGGCCTTGCAGGTCTTGCAGGATGCAGATGGAGCGGCCTTCCTTGCCGGCGACCTTGCGCAGGCGTTCGATGGTGCGCGCGTGCTCCTCGTGGGTGCCGTGCGAGAAGTTGAGGCGGGCAACGTCCATGCCGAGGCGCATGAGGTCGCGCATGGCGACCTCTGTACTCGACGCCGGGCCGAGCGTGCACACGATCTTGGCGCGCCGCGGCCGATGGACCGTGGGCGCTCCCTCCGCGTCTTTCCAGGCCGCGGCCTGGTCGATGGCTTCTACTTTGGTCATAAGAGAAACGTAACAGTCTAACGCACCGGCCCTGATACCCCCACCGGATTGCCGCGCCGGTTCAGGATGGCCTTGGGTTCTTCCAGCACGACGCGCGGATAGACCAGCGCGTTGAACTCCGCGCCGATGAGCACGACGATGGAGACGATGTACGTCCAGACGAGCAGGGCGATGGCCGCGCCCAGGGAGCCGTAGATGGCGGTGTAGTTGGCGTACTTGGTGACGTACCAGCCGAATCCGATGGTGGCGAGGAACCAGGCGACCGTCGCGAGCGTGGCGCCGGGGAGCACACGGTAGAAGGGCTGCGTCCGGGGAATCCCCCAGTGGTAGATGAGCGAGATGACGGCGATGGACGTGAGCGTGGAGATGACCCAGCGCCCGAGTTGCCAGAACAGGATGACGGCGAGCCCGACCTCCTTGTTGGAATGCTGCAGCAACCACGTCTGAATGGTGTTGCCGAAGCCGACCAGGATGGTGGCCGCCGTCATGGGCGCGAACGAGAGCAGCACCAGGAACAGCGAGACGGCGCGCTCCTTGACCACGCCCCACTCGCGCGGCAGGCGGTAGGCGTTCCGGAAGCCTTCCATCCAGGAGATCATCACGCCGGAGGCAGCCATGAGCGCGATCAGCGACGCGGAGTAGATGAGCCGGACGGGATGGTGCTGTCCGCCCTCGAAATAGTGCATCGCGGCGGTGCGCGCGCCCGGCGGCATGATCTGTCCCACGGCGCCGGAGAGCTCCCCGAGGAAGTTCTCCGTCTTATGCGAGGCGGCCAGCACGGAGGCGACGACCAAGAACAGCGGGAAAACGGTAAGGATGGCGGAGTAGGCCGCGCCCTTGGCGATGGCAAAGCAATCGTGCTCGAAGCCGCGCCAAATGGCGCGGCGAAGGCTGTGGAAGAAGCGGAGGAACATCGGGGAGGATTCTAAAGTGGCCGGGGGCGAGTAGCTAGTGCAGAGTTAGCTTCGGCCATGGAGCGGAAATGGAGCAAAAAAGAGACGCGGGCCGAAGCCCGCGTCTCGTGTGAAGGGTTGAGTTACTCGGCTGCCATCTCCTCGGCTTCGCCCTCGGAGCGCAGCATCTCGAGCGCGCGTTCGGCTTCCTCGTACTCGCGCGACACCTGCTCTTGTACCTTGGCAGCGGCCTCTTCCAGTTCGGGCGAGAGGCGGACGTTGCGGTAGTACTCCATGCCGGTGCCGGCGGGGATGAGACGGCCAACGATGACGTTCTCCTTGAGCCCGCGCAGGTGGTCGACCGAGCCCTGGATGCTGGCTTCGGTGAGCACGCGCGTGGTCTCCTGGAAACTCGCCGCGGAGATGAACGAATCGGTGGAGAGCGACGCCTTGGTGATGCCGAGCAAGAGCGGGCGTCCCGTTGCCGGACGGCCGCCGTTAACGATGACCTTCTCGTTCTCCTCGCGGAAGCGGAACTTATCGATCTGCTGCTCGAGAAGGAACGTGGTGTCGCCCACGTCTTCGACCTTGACCCAGCGCATCATCTGGCGAACGATGACCTCGATGTGCTTGTCGGAGATGTTGACGCCCTGCAGGCGGTAGACCTCCTGGATCTCGTTCACCAGGTAAGCCTGCAGTTCCTTTTCTCCGAGGACGGCGAGGATGTCGTGCGGGTTGAGCGGGCCATCCATCAACGGCTCGCCGGCACGCACGCGGTCGCCTTCCTGCACGTTCACGTGGACACCGCGCGGGATGGAGTATTCCTTCTCCGTGCCGTTGTCGGCCGCGACGTAGATCTTGCGCATGCCCTTGGCAATCTCACCGAAGCGGACGGCGCCATCGATCTCGCTGATGACGGCAGTCTCACGCGGCTTGCGCGCCTCGAAGAGCTCGACGACACGCGGCAGGCCGCCGGTGATGTCCTTGGTCTTCGTGGTCTCGCGCGGGATCTTGGCGAGGACGTCGCCCGGGTGGACGGTGTCGCCATCCTGCACCATCAAGTGGGCGCGCGAGGGCATGAGGTAACGCTTGGTGCTCTTGCCCTTGATCACGACCGCCGGCTGGCGCTTCTCGTCCGGCGTCTCGGTGACTACGTGGCGGGAGAGGCCGGTGACTTCGTCCACTTCTTCGTGCAGCGTGAGACCTTCCTGCAGGTCCTTGAACTGGACCGTGCCGCCGATCTCGGTGAGGATGGCGAAGGTGTACGGGTCCCACTCGACCAGGACCTGGCCGAGCTGGACTTGCGTTCCCTCTTCCACCTTCACGCGCGCGCCGTAGACCACGGCGTAGCGTTCTTTTTCGCGTCCCTTGTCGTCGACGATGGCGAGCGAGCCGGCGCGGTTCATGACCACCAGGCCGCCTTCCTTGGAACGGACGGTGACGAGGTTGATGAAGCGCACGGTGCCGTTGTTCTTGGCGTCGAGGCGCGACTGCTCGCTCACGCGCGATGCCGTTCCACCGATGTGGAAGGTGCGCATGGTGAGCTGCGTGCCCGGTTCGCCGATGGACTGCGCGGCGATCACGCCGGTGGCTTCGCCGAGTTCGACCATGCGTCCGGAGGCGAGGTTGCGTCCGTAGCAGGCGACGCAGACGCCGCGCTTGGACTCGCAGGTCAGCACGGAGCGGATCTTCACCCGCTCGATGCCGGCCGACTGGATGGCGCTGGCGAGCTCTTCGGTGATCTCCTGGTTGACGTCGACGATGACCGAACCTTCGTAGTCCTTGATCTTCTCGAGCGAGACGCGGCCGACGATGCGGTCGCGCAACGGCTCGATGATCTCGCCCGACTCGACGATGGATCCGACGAAGATGCCGTCCACCGTGCCGCAATCGTTCTCGCTGACGATGACGTCTTGCGCCACGTCCACGAGACGGCGGGTGAGGTATCCGGAATCGGCCGTCTTCAAAGCGGTATCGGCGAGGCCCTTGCGCGCGCCGTGCGTGGAGATGAAGTACTCGAGCACGGTGAGGCCCTCACGGAAATTCGCCGTGATGGGCGTCTCGATGATCTCGCCCGAAGGCTTGGCCATCAGGCCGCGCATGCCGCTGAGCTGGCGGATCTGCTGTTTCGAACCGCGAGCGCCGGAATCGGCCATGACGTAGATGGGGTTGATGGCGCCCGACTTGTCGGTCTGCTGCATCACGCCGAACATCTCGTCGGCGACCTTTTCCGTGACGTTCGACCAGATCTCGACGACCTTGTTGTAGCGTTCGCCGTTGGTGATGGCGCCGTCCAAATATTGCTGTTGCACGGCGATGACCTGCTTGTCGGCGGAACCCACGAGTTGCTTCTTGTGCTCGGGGATGACCATGTCGTCGATGCCGATCGACAGGCCCGAACGCGTGGCATAGAGGAAGCCCAGCGTCTTCAGGCGGTCGAGCATCTTCACGGTCAGTTCCAGGCCGAAGCGCAGGTAGCAGTAGTTGACGAGCTGTCCCACTCCCTTCTTCTTGAGCAGGCCGTTGACGTAGGGCATTTCGTCGGGCAGTTCATCGTTGAGGATGGCGCGGCCCACGGTGGTCTGCACGAACTGCCGGTCGAAGTGCACCGGGTCGGTGTGGATGATGTCCTGGTCGTCGTACGCCGAGGTGAGGTCGATGACCTCGCCGGTGTGACGCAGGCGGATGGGCGTGAGCGTCTCTACTTCGCCGCCTTCGAGGGCGAGGACGACTTCGTCGATGTTCGCGAAGGCGCGGCCTTCACCCTTGGCGCCCGGCTTGGCTTTGGTCAGGTAATAAAGACCAAGCACCATGTCCTGCGTGGGGACGGTGATGGGGTGTCCGGACGCCGGCGACAGGATGTTGTGCGAAGCGAGCATGAGCACGCTGGCTTCTATCTGCGCTTCGGGCGAGAGCGGGATGTGGACCGCCATCTGGTCGCCGTCGAAATCAGCGTTGAACGCCGTGCAGACGAGCGGGTGGATCTTGATGGCCTTGCCTTCGACCAGCACCGGCTCGAACGCCTGGATGCCGAGGCGGTGCAGCGTTGGAGCGCGGTTCAGCAGCACGGGATGGTCTTTGATGACCTCTTCCAGGATGTCCCACACGATGGGCTCCTGCTGCTCGACCATCTCCTTCGCCTGCTTGATGGTGGTGCACTGCCCGGTCTGCTCGAGCCGGTGATAGATGAACGGCTTGAAGAGTTCGAGCGCCATCTTCTTCGGCAGTCCGCACTGGTGGAGCTTCAGTTCGGGACCAACGACGATGACGGAACGGCCGGAGTAGTCCACGCGCTTGCCGAGCAGGTTTTGGCGGAAGCGGCCCTGCTTGCCTTTGAGCGTATCGGAGAGCGACTTGAGCGGACGGTTGTTCGCGCCACGCAGGATGCGGCCACGGCGTCCGTTATCGAAGAGCGCGTCCACGGCTTCCTGCAACATGCGCTTCTCGTTGCGCACGATGACTTCGGGAGCGTGCAGGTCCATGAGCTTCTTCAACCGGTTGTTGCGGTTGATGACGCGGCGATACAGATCGTTGAGGTCGGAAGTCGCGAAGCGGCCACCGTCTAGCGGCACGAGCGGGCGCAGCTCCGGCGGGATGACCGGGATGACGTCGAGGATCATCCACTGCGGCTTGTTGCCGCTGCGGCGGAAGGCTTCGACCACTTTCAGGCGCTTGGCGTACTTGAGCCGCTTCTGCAGCGAGGGCTCGTGCTTCATCTTGTCGCGCAGCTCGACCGAGAGCTCGTCGACTTCCACGCGCTTGAGCAATTCCTTGATGGCCTCGGCGCCCATCATGGCGCGGAAGCCGGTGGGACGATACTGCGCGTCGAGCTCGCGGAACTGAGCTTCGTCGCGGATGACTTCGCGGTCCTTTACTGGCGCGTCACCCGGCTCGATGACCACGTACGCCTCGAAGTAGAGGACGCTCTCAAGATCACGCAGCGAGATATCGAGCAGGTGGCCGATGCGCGAAGGCAGTCCCTTGAAGAACCAGACGTGCGAGCACGGCGAAGCCAGCTCGATGTGGCCCAGGCGCTCGCGCCGGACCTTGGAGAGCGTGACTTCCACGCCGCACTTATCGCAGATCACACCGCGATGCTTCATGCGCTTGTACTTGCCGCACAAGCATTCCCAGTCCGTCACCGGACCGAAGATGCGGGCGCAGAACAGGCCGTCGCGCTCCGGCTTGAAGGTGCGGTAGTTGATCGTCTCCGGCTTGGTGACTTCGCCGTGCGACCAGCTCCGGATCTTCTCGGGCGAGGCCAGGCTGATGCGGATGGAATCAAAATCAGCGATCTGATTTCCGAGGTCGAATGGGCTCGAACGGTACAAGATTGCCTCCATGCGGCGATATGGCCCGCCGCTGCCGCCCTCGTCAGTACTGAGTACCGGGTACCGAGTACCGAGTGTCGTTTTGCTTCTGCGCCGGAGAGCATCGGCGCAGGAGCTGGACCGGCGCATGGCCGGTCCCTATCCCAAAAAGCTAATCCGCCGCGACGCTGGCCGCGTGCTTCTTGTCGCCGCCCATCGTCTTGATGAGCTCCACGTCGAGGCACAGCGACTGCAACTCGCGGATGAGCACGTTGAACGACTCGGGCACGCCCGGCTCGATCGCCGCCTCGCCCTTCACGATGGCCTCGTAGATCTTGGTGCGGCCATACACGTCGTCTGATTTCGCGGTGAGCAGCTCCTGCAGGATGTAGGCGGCGCCGTAAGCCTCGAGCGCCCACACTTCCATCTCGCCGAAACGCTGGCCGCCGAACTGCGCCTTACCACCCAGCGGCTGCTGCGTGATGAGCGAGTACGGACCGATCGACCGCGCGTGGATCTTGTCGTCGACCAAGTGCGAGAGCTTGAGCATGTAGATGTAGCCGACCGTCACCGGCTGCTCGAACTTGTCGCCCGTCATGCCGTCGAACAGGTCCGTCTTGCCCGATTCCGGCAGGCCAGCCTCGCGCAGCAGGCCCTTGATCTCCTTCTCACGCGCGCCGTCGAACACCGGCGAACCGAAGTAGGCGCCGGCCTTCATGCCCTGGGCCACGCGGACGAGCTGTTCGTCGTCGAGGTCCATGAGCGAGTCGAGGAAGGCGGAGTCCTTGTAGATGGTCTTGATCTCGCGGCGGATCGCCTCCTCACGGTTGTTCTCGGAGAGCAGCTTCGATACGCGCTTGCCGAGTTCGTGACCGGCCCAGCCCAGGTGCGTCTCCAGGATCTGGCCCACGTTCATACGGGAAGGCACGCCCAGCGGGTTGAGCACGATCTCGACCGGAGTACCGTCGGCCAAGTACGGCATGTCCTCTTCCGGCAGGATGCGCGCGATCACGCCCTTGTTACCGTGGCGGCCGGCCATCTTGTCGCCGACCGAGAGCTTGCGCTTCATGGCAACGTAGATCTTGACCAGCTTGATGACGCCCGGGGGAAGCTCATCGCCCTTGCGCAGCTTGTCGATCTTCTCGTTGACGATCTTGCGCAGCACGTCGATCTGGCGGGAGGTCATCTCCTCGATCTCGTCGATCTGCTCGTTGACGCGCGGGTCCTTGTCCGCGAACTTGATGCGCTTGAGATTGCGCGTGGAGATGCGCTCGATGGTCTCGCGGTCGACCACCGTGCCCTTGGTGAGCAAGCGCTTGTTGGTGCGCTCGTCGTGCAGGTCGGCCTGCGACTCCTTGCCGCCGAGAATGGCCTCGAGGCGCTTGAGGCGCTCGTCGGTCAAGATGCGGATCTCGTCGGAGAGGTTCTTCTCCAGCTTCTCGATCTGCGTGCCCTCGATGGCCTTCGCGCGCTCGTCCTTTTCCTGGCCTTTGCGGGAGAAGATCTTCACGTCGACGATGGTGCCTTCGATGCCCGGAGGGCAGCTGAGCGAAGCGTCGCGCACGTCGCCGGCTTTTTCGCCGAAGATGGCGCGCAGCAGTTTCTCTTCCGGTGTGAGCTGGGTCTCGCCCTTGGGCGTGACCTTGCCCACGAGGATGTCGCCCTGCTTCACCGTGGCGCCGATGCGGATAACGCCCGACTCATCGAGATCGCGCAACGCGTTCTCGCTGACGTTGGGGATATCGCGCGTGATCTCTTCGGGGCCGAGCTTGGTATCGCGCGCTTCAATCTCGAACTCCTCGATGTGGATGGAGGTGTAGTAGTCCTCGCGCACCATCTTCTCGGAGATCAGGATGGCGTCCTCGAAGTTGTAACCGCGCCACGGCATGAAGGCGACGAGCACGTTGCGCCCGAGCGCGAGCTCGCCCTTCTCGGTGCACGGTCCGTCAGCGATGACCAGGCCCTTCTGCACGCGGTCGCCCTTCTTCACGATGGGCTTCTGGTTGATGCAGGTGTTCTGGTTCGAACGCTTGAACTTGATGAGCTGATAGATGTCCGAACCGACCTCGCGCGAGAGCTGCCCAGGGTGGTGTTCGCCCTCGACGCGCACGATGATGCGTTCGGAATCGACCGAATCGATCACGCCGGAGCGGCGCGCGAGGATGACCGCGCCGGAATCGCGCGCGGTGACGCCTTCCATGCCGGTGCCCACGAGCGGAGCTTCCGCGCGCAGCAAGGGTACGGACTGGCGCTGCATGTTCGCGCCCATCAGCGCGCGGTTCGCGTCGTCGTGCTCGAGGAACGGCACCAGCGATGCGGCCACGGAGACGAGCTGCTTCGGCGAGACGTCGACGTAGTCGACCTCGTCGCGGTGCACCAGGACGAAGTTGCCGGCCTTGCGGGCGTTCACCAGCTCGGCGACGATGCGTCCTTTATCGTCAAGCTCGATGTTGGCCTGCGCGATGACGTGACGGTCTTCCTCCCACGCGGAGAGATAGAAGGAGAACGGCTCGAGGTCGACCTGGCGCTTGCGGCGGTCTTTCAGGTCGGCATTGGCCTTCTCGGCCTCGTGCTTCTCGATGTGGTCGGCCACGCGGTAATCGGAATCGCCGGCGTTGACCACGGTGACGTAGTCGAGCACGCGTCCGCCCTTCACGCGGCGATACGGCGACTCGATGAAGCCGTAGTCGTTGATGCGCGCGTAGCACGAGAGCGAGGAGATGAGCCCGATGTTCGGGCCTTCCGGCGTCTCGATTGGGCAGATGCGTCCGTAGTGCGTGGGGTGGACGTCGCGGACTTCGAATCCGGCGCGCTCACGCGAGAGGCCGCCCGGCCCGAGCGCCGAGAGCCGCCGCTTGTGCGTGATCTCGGAGAGCGGATTGGTCTGGTCCATGAACTGCGAGAGCTGCGACGAACCGAAGAACTCGCGTATCGCGGCCATGACCGGCTTCGCGTTCACCAGGTCGTGCGGCATCGCCGTGGACATCTCCTGGTACACGGACATCTTTTCCTTGATCGCGCGTTCCATGCGGACCAGGCCGATGCGGAACTGGTTCTCGAGCAGCTCGCCGACCGCGCGGACGCGGCGGTTTCCGAGGTGATCGATGTCGTCCACCGTGCCGATGTTCTTGCGCAGCTTGAGCAAGTACCGGATGGTGCCGTAGAAATCGTCGGGCTCGAGCGTGCGGTTATCGAGCTTGGTGGCCTCGCCGTTGTCGAACAGCTTGATGTTGAACTTCAAGCGGCCGACGCGCGAGAAGTCGTACTTCCGGGCATCGAAGAACATGCCGTGGAAGAGCGCGGTGGCGGTGTCGAGCGTCGGCGGATCGCCGGGACGCAGCTTGCGATAGATCTCGATGAGCGCTTCCTGCGGCGTCTTGACGTTGTCTTTACGCAGCGTGGCGGAGATGACGCTGCCCACGTCGTCGCGCTCGGGGAAGAACAGGTGCAGCTCGACGATGCCGGCGTCGATGAGCTTTGCCAGCTTGTCGACGGTGACTTCGGTGTTGGCCTCGAGCAGCACTTCGCCGCTGGAGGTGTCGATGATGTCGGTCGCGGTGAACGCACCTTCGAGGTCGGTGGTATCGATCTCGATCTCGGTGATCTTCGCCTTCTGGATCTCCTTGAGGATGGCGTTGGTGATCTTGCGTCCCGAGTGCGCGATCTCCTCGCCGGACTTGGTCTTGATGGAGTGCGCCAGCTTCAGGCCGAGCAGGTTCGTGGGACGCTCGACCGCCGGCTCCATGGTCCAGAGCAGCTTCTTGTTCTTGATGGCGATGCGATCCACGGTGTAGAACGTGCGCAAGATGTCTTCATCGGTGCGCAGTCCGAGCGCGCGCAGAAAGATGGTACCCAGGAACTTGCGCTTGCGGTCGATGCGGACGTAGAGGATGTTCTTCTGGTCGTACTCGAACTCCACCCACGAGCCGCGATACGGGATGATCTTGCCGAGGAAGTAGGTGCGGTTGTTCGCCGTCTCGAAGAAGACGCCGGGCGAGCGGTGCAACTGGGAAACGATCACGCGCTCGGTGCCGTTGATGATGAAGGTGCCGTTGTTGGTCATGAGCGGCACGTCACCAAAGAAGACTTCCTGCTCCTTGATGTCGCGGATGGTCTTGTTGCCGGTCTCCGGGTCCTTATCGAAGATGGTGAGGCGGATGGTGACCTTGAGCGGGGCGGAGTAAGTCATGCCGCGCTCTTCGCATTCCGCCATGTCGTACTTCAACTGGAGGCCCACCGGGTCGCCGCACTTGTTGCAGAAATCGGGGGTATTCGAGTTGTAGGTGCCGCAACGGTTGCACAGCACGTCGCCGGAGTGGAACGGATCGGTGATGACGGTGGAGCCGCAGCTCTTGCACGTGGTCCGCAGGTGGTGCAGGCCCTTCAAGTGGCCGCACTTGCACTCCCAGTTGCCGATGGCGTAATCGACGAACTCGAGTTGCGAGACGTTGCGGAAGTCGGAGATGGGAAACACGGACTGGAACACGGACTGCAGGCCCGCTTCGTCGCGCTCGCTCGGCAGTTTGTCCATCTGCAGGAAGCGGTCGTAGGAACGCTTCTGCACCTCGATGAGGTTGGGGATCTTGATGGTCGCCGGAATCTTGCTGAAATCGAGACGCGCGCGGATGGCAGTATTCTTGTTCGGCATCAACAACTCCTCTGTTGTCCCCGGGATCGCCCCGGGATCTCGCCTCAACGCTGCGGGTGCGCGTTCAGGCCGCGGACCTTAGCCCGCGAGTTTGGCTCTAAAAATGCAGTCACGCCCCCGGGGACAAACTTCCCCGAGAGCGCCATTGGAAGCGCTTGGCCCTGCCTGCATTGTGACTTCCCGCGCCGTGTGTGGCCTTACTCCCCGGCTGCGCGCCGGAGTGAAGATCGTTCGCGGTGGCGGCGGATATTATGTAGATACATCCGCCGCCCTCGCGGATTCATTCGGGAACGAGATCAAGCGAACGTCACGCGGACACGCGTCCGCGGACTGCTACTTGACCTCGACGGTCGCGCCCGCTTCGGTGAACTTCTTCCTGATGGTCTCGGCTTCTTCCTTGCCGATGCCCTCTTTCACCGTCTTCGGGGCGCCATCCACCAGGTCCTTGGCTTCTTTCAAGCCCAGGCTGGTGACTTCGCGCACCGCTTTGATCACATTGATCTTGTTGGCGCCCGCTGCCGTGAGAACGACCGCGAATTCGGTCTTCTCTTCCGCCGGAGCTGCGCCCGCCGCCGCGCCGCCGCCACCCGCCATCATGACCGGGGCAGCTGCCGCCGCGGAGACGCCAAGACGCTCCTCGAGCTTCTTCACGAGCTGTGCCGCATCAAGCAGGCTCAGCCCAACGATCTGTTCTTCTAACTGCTGGATATCCGCCATTTCAGTTCTCCCAACCTTTTAAGTATCGATCTCGTGCTGCCCTGTCACCGGTGCTCACGTTTCCAGTGCGCGATCCCTGCCAGACAACAGGTTCGCAGCCCGTGAATCCCGAATGACCGAATCCGTTGCCGCCGCGTCAGCACTACGCGCCGGCTCAACCGCAGAGGTTAAGCTTCCGCCTCTTTGAACTTTTTCTTCTCCACGCCCTGGCCGATGACCACGGCAACGTCGCGGCCCACGGCGTTCAGCACCGTGACCAGGCGCTGCGCCGGAGCGTTGATGAGGAAGAGCAGCTTCGAATAGAGCTCTTCCTTCGACGGCATGCTGGCCAGCGCTTCCAGTTCTTTCACCGAGAGCGCGCGCCCTTCGACCACGCCGGCCCGGAACTTGAATTCCGGATTATCTTTCGCGTACTTGGTGAGCGCCTTCGCCAGAGCCACCGGGTCCGCGGTGGTGTAAGCGATGGAGGTCACGCCCTTCAGGTCTTTCAGGACGCCCTCGGCCTTGGTGCCCTTGGCGGCGCGCTCGGCCAGCGTGTTCTTCACCACGGCGTAACGTCCGCCCGCGGAGCGCACCGACTTGCGCAGCTCGAAATCCTTCTCGACGGTCAGCTTCTCGAAGGTTGCGACGATCAAGTGATCGACGCCCTTGAGGTCGTTCGCCAGCTTCTCCGCCTGCTCGACTTTTTTCGCTCTTGTGACAGCCATGACTCAGGTTCCTTTTCTCGAGAACTTTTAGGCGTTATGCCTGCTCTTTGGTCTTCGAAGCCGCTTCCACCGCCGCGGTATCGAGCGTGATGCCGGGGCCCATCGAGGACGACAGATACGCGCCACGGATGTACTTGCCCTTGGCCGCGACCGGCTTCGCCTTGAGCACGCTGGCGATCACGGTGTGCGCGTTGTCGATGAGCTTCGCCGCGGTGAACGACATCTTGCCCACGGGAACGTGGACGAGCGCCGTCTTGTCGGTGCGGAACTCCACCTTGCCGGCCTTCACTTCCTGCACCGCGCGCGCGACGTCGAAGGTGACGGTACCGGTCTTCGGATTGGGCATCAGGCCCTTCGGTCCGAGGACTTTGCCGAGCTTGCCGACCGACTTCATCATGTCGGGCGTGGCGACGACGGCGTCGTAATCGGTCCAGTTCTCTTTCATGATCTTCTCGACCGTCTCTTCGCCGCCCACGATGTCGGCGCCGGCTTCCTGCGCCTCGCGGACCTTCTCGCCCGAGGCGATGACAAGGACTTTCTTCGTCTTGCCCAGGCCGTGCGGCAGCACCACGGTGCCGCGGACCATCTGGTCCGCATGCTTCGGGTCCACGCCGAGGCGCATAGTTATCTCGACCGTCTCGTCGAACTTGGCGAACTTTACTTTTTGCAGCAACGGGACCGCGTCTTCGAGCAAGTACGGCTTGTGCCCGACCGCTTCCCGGGCCTTCGTGATGTTCTTCCCTGGTTTTCTCATTCGCTTCCTCTGTCTCCCACCTCGCGTCATTGTTCCGAGGCGACGTAGTTCTTCGACTTGCTGCTCAAACTCTTCATGGCCGACGACCGACGACTCTTACGCTACGACGTCGATGCCCATCGAGCGCGCCGTGCCCTTGATGCTCTTGATGGCGCTATCGAGCGAGGCCGCGTTCAAGTCGGGCATCTTCTGTTTCGCGATCTCGGCGACCTGCTTCTCGGTGACGGTGCCGACCTTGTCCTTGTTCGGCGTGCCGGAACCCTTCGCCACCTGCGCGGCGCGCTTGAGCAGGATGGAGGCCGGCGGCGTCTTGGTGATGAAGGTGAAGGTGCGGTCGCTGTAGACC
Organism: Candidatus Korobacter versatilis; assembly: GCA_016185395.1. Classification (GTDB taxonomy): domain Bacteria; phylum Acidobacteriota; class Terriglobia; order Terriglobales; family Acidobacteriaceae; genus JACPNR01. The sequence continues at coordinate 1,822 of JACPNR010000012.1, read as the reverse complement.
GTGATCACCACCGGGATGATGAGGCCGTCGAGCTCCTTCTGGCTGGTCTTGGCGTTGAACTGCTTGCAGAACTCCATGATGTTGACCTGCGCCTGGCCGAGGGCAGGGCCCACCGGCGGCGCGGGCGTCGCCTTGCCGGCCGCGATCTGGAGCTTCACTTGTCCTGTTGCTTTTTTCGCCATCTCGAAACGTCCTTCTCGACTCGAAGCTAACAACTCACAACTCGTGACTCTCTTACGCGACCTTCTCCACCTGGCCGAACTCGAGCTCGACCGGGGTCGCGCGGCCGAAGATGGTGACCATGATCTTGAGCGTCGCGCGGTCTTCGTTGACTTCGTCCACGATGCCGGTGAAGTTGGCGAACGGGCCTTCGGTGATCTTTACCGACTCGTTCTTCTCGAACTTCACGCGCAGCTTCGGCTTGTCTTTGCCGACGTTGACGCGGTACACGATGGTGTTCACTTCTTCTTCCGACAGCGGCGTTGGATCGTTGCCCGTGCCCACGAAGCCGGTGACGCGCGGCGTGGACTTCACCACGTGCCACACGTGATCGCCTTCCCCGCCGGCGCGGAAGCCGGTGAGGTCCATCTCCACCAGCACGTATCCCGGCAGGAAGGCCCGCTCGATGGTGTACTTCTTGCCGTTGCGGATCTCGGTGACGGGCTCGGTCGGAATCACCACGCGCCCGATCTTGTCTTGTAATCCGAACGCAGCCACGCGCGACTCGAGCGACTCTTTCACCTTGCGCTCGAACCCCGAGTAGGAGTGGACGATGTACCACTTCATGTTCGGGTTCTTGGGCTGCGCGCCCGAAGCCGCTTCGGTGCCGGCGGGCGTTTCCTCGGCGGCCGTCTCGGACGAGGCTTCGCCCGCAGCAGCGGCCTGCTTCGGTTCTTCCGCCGCAGCAGCCGTGCTCTGCTGCGCTTCGGTGGATTCCGCTTCGTTGGACTCCGCTTCGGAAGCGCCGTTCTCGGTCTTGATCTCTTCAGCCATTTTCATCTATTTCGTGAAGTAATCCATCAGCCGCTGCACGCCCCAGGCCAGGCCCAGGTCGACCAGCCAGAAGTACACGCCGAACAACGCCACGGTGATGAGCACCACCGCGGTCGTCGCCTGCACTTCTTTGAGTGACGGCGTGGAGACCTTCTTCATCTCCGTGCGCACGTCGGTGTAGAAGCTGCGGGTACGGTCGGGCCACGACTTGATCTGTCCGCCTACGCTGTTTTCGTCCATAAGCTGCGCTGCTGACTTCGCCATTTCGACTTCTTTCCTGGCCTTTGGCCTTGAAACTTGGCAGGGGCGGAGGGATTCGAACCCCCAAGTCCGGTTTTGGAGACCGGCAGTTTAGCCGTTGAGCTTACGCCCCTCCGTACGAGCACTCAGCTTTCAGCTCTCAGCCACCAGCAGATCTTGCTGAACGCTGAATGCTGACCGCTATTTCACCTCTTTATGAGGCGTGTGCTTGCGGCACTTCCTGCAAAACTTCGAGAACTCGAGCCGGTCGGGCGTGGTCTTCTTGTTCTTGGTGGTCGAATAGTTTCGGTCTTTGCAATCGGTGCACTGCAACGTAACGATCTCTCTTGGCATGACTGTTTCTACCTTTACCGGGGCTAAAGCCCTTTTTGACTCCGCGGGAACGCGGGGCCAAAGCCCCGCTCTTCCACCGTTTTATTTAATGATCTCGCTGATGGTGCCGGCGCCGACGGTGCGTCCACCCTCGCGGATGGCGAAGCGCAGGCCCTTTTCCATCGCCACCGGCGTGATCAGCTCGATGGTCAGCGCGACGTTGTCGCCCGGCATCACCATCTCGGTGCCCGCCGGC
>JACPNR010000006.1 GCA_016185395.1 Candidatus Korobacter versatilis | reverse complement strand
TTGCGGAGCGGGGGGTGGGCCAGCCGGGCGGGAGGACGCAGACCGCTGGAGGTTCGTCCCTCCCACCCGAGCAAAACCGGCTCGGGTGGGGCACCCTCAGTTTCGCGGGTTGGAAGGACCGGTAGGGTGGGCCACCCGCCTGGATACGCAGACGGAATGGCAGTATTCTTCTCTCCCGAGAATCCACGCATATGAACACAAAGTTGGCGTTTGCGGTATTCGCGTCGATGTTGGGGGTAGCAGCTGCGCAGCAGCCCCGAGCCGGAACGTCAAAGCAGCCGTCGAGAGTTCCGAAGTCTTATACCGCATCGGCCATTCTCGCGGAGAATCGTTCTGCGGTTGGCGTTATCGTGGCGGCTGGCAACAACAACGCGAAACTCGGAACAGGAGTATTCGTTAATGGAACCGGGTTGATGCTCACAAATTTCCATGTCGTGGACGGAACTGACGCTGTCGCGGTTCAGATGTCGGACGGAAGCGTGAGGGCTGTGAGTTCGGCGCGCGCCTACGACGTTGACAACGACCTCGTACTACTGCAAGTCGATATGCGACAGAGCATTCCTTCTGTTCTGGGCGATTCCGATCGAATAGTCGTCGGAGAGCCCATCGTGGTTATCAGTAATCCCGAAGGCTTGGAGCAGACTGTTACGAATGGACTCGTCAGCGGCATCCGCAGTCTCGGTGGGCGAACGCTACTTCAGATTTCTGCGCCAATATCGAGCGGCAGTAGCGGTGGACCTGTCTACAACATGCGCGGCGAGGTTATCGGGCTGGCGGTGGCGTCCCTCGAAACGGGTCAGAACTTGAATTTCGCTGTCCCGATCAATTATTCGAGACCACTCCTTCTGTCGAAAATGACAATTCCAATCACCGCCCTCCCACGCCCAAAAGCTCGCCTCGACAATCAGAGAGGGCAAGACTCTGATAAGCCCTCGGAAGGCGACCAGCAGAAGAAGGCGGGTGGCCCACCCTAACTGTGGGTGGCCCATCCTTTGCGGAGCAGGGTTCTCGCGGAGCAAAGGGTGGGAGCGAGGGCCGGTGAGATTCCAAGACGTCCAACCTCGGATCAGCGTTCATCCGCGTTCATCCGCGGTAAGCCTTCGACTTCCTCCGTGCTCTCCGTGCCTCCGTGGTGAAAAATTCCTGTCAAGCCCCTCAAATCTTCGATTTCCCCCTAAGTCTCTCCATCCATTCCAAATAGAGTTTTCCGATAGTTGGCCAGATTGCCCTCCCGCTCTGCCATACTGAAAATAAGGCAGGGTGTGCCTGCCGGTTTCAGTCGCTCTTTCTCATAGGAAAATCGAGATCCCCGGGGATCTCGGGGATATCCCCGGGGATTTTCGGGGATTTCGCGCCAATCCCCGGGGGATTTAGCGGGGATCTTTCGGGGATTTATCTCCCTAACTCGCTGAAACCAAACAATCTGCCTCGGATTAAACGGTGGGGGAGGGGTGGGAGGACGGGCGGACCCAAATCAGAGCGAGCAGGATTGGGATTCGATTGCGATTCATTGGGATTTCGCCAGTCAAGTAGTTGATCCCAAAAGACCGGTCTCAGGGAGGGGAGGGGGGACAAGGTCGAGCGCAGCCGCCGCCGCAAACCTGCCGCTGCTCACCCGCATCTCAATCCTTCAAGTAACGTAGTGCCTGTCCTGATACATGCAGTGCAGGTTTTGACCCGGCGACGCCAACCAGCGAGCCGGGTCTGTTCTTGGTTCCCGTTTCGGGTGGCCTCACGGCGTCTCGGGAGGCTTGAAGCGCCGCACCAGCACCACGCCCCACGCCGCCGCGAAGACCAGGAACACCGCCATCACGGCAATGAACTCGTCCGCGGGAAAGCGCGGCACGCCGCTCGCCGCCAGGCGCAGCAGCTCGAGGAACAACACCGAGTGCAGCGCGATCACGGCGACCGCGAGCCAGGCCAGATGCTGCTCCACGATGTCGAGGGCTTCTTGTTGCCGCTCCGGCGTCGCTTCCCAGTAGCGCTTATACGGCACGTTCACCAGCGCAAACGGCAGCCACCGGATCCCCTTCGGCGCGAGCAGGAAGATCGCGCCCATGCCGAGGATGAGCGCCCACATCATGAGGTAGAGGCCGGCGCGCGTGCCCCATGCGTCGGGATGGCCGCTGCGGTCGAAGTGCTGCGCCACCACCGCCGGCAGCCGCGGCCAGTAGTAGGCCGACAGCAGCGCGTCGGCAATGGCGAACAGCAGCCAGATGTACAGCGGACGGCGGTCGCGTTCCATGCTCACGGATTGTAGACTGCATCCCGTGATCGCAAACGTGAAGTCCGTCGTCGCCGGCACCGCCGGGCACATCGATCACGGCAAAACCGCGCTCGTCAAAGCGCTCACCGGCATCGACGCCGACCGCCTCGCCGAGGAGAAGCGCCGCGGCATCACCATCGACATCGGCTTCGCCCACCTCGAGTTCGAGGGCGCCAAACCGGGTGAGCGGCTGCGCATCGGCTTCGTCGACGTTCCCGGCCACGAAAAGTTCATCCGCAACATGCTCGCCGGCGTGGGCGGCATCGACCTGGTGCTGCTCGTCATCGCCGCCGACGAGGCCATCAAGCCGCAGACGCGCGAGCACTTCGACATCGCCCGCCTGCTCGCGGTGAAGCGTGGACTGGTCGCGTTGACCAAGTCCGACCTCGTCGACCAGGACACGCTCGACGTCGTCCGCCTCGAGATCGAAGATTTCCTGCGCGGCTCGTTCCTCGAAGGCGCGCCCATCGTGCCGGTGTCGTCGCTGCGGGCGACGGGACTCGACGACCTCAAGCGCGAGCTGGCGCGGGTGGCCGGCGAAGTCCCGGCGCGCGATGCCGGCGCGGTTTTCCGCCTGCCCATCGACCGCGTCTTCACCATGAAGGGACACGGCACCGTCGTCACCGGCACGCTCATCAGCGGCGCGGTAAAGAAGGAAGACGAAGTCGAGGTCTTCCCCATCGGGAAGCGCGTTCGGGTCCGCGGCGTGCAGGTGCACGGCGCGAACGCAGAGCAGGCTTCGGCAGGACAACGCACCGCGCTCAACCTCGCGGGCGTCGACAAGTCCGAACTCGCGCGCGGCATGGTGATAGCGCCGCTCGCGCCGGCGCAGGCGTTTCAGGCGACGCAGCGGCTCGACGTCCAACTCTCGCTGCTCAAGTCGGCCAAGCCGCTGAAGCAGAATGCGCGCGTCCACTTTCACGCCTATACCGCCGAGACGGTTGCGGATGTCATGCTGGTACCCGATATAACAGTTGATACAAAAAACGCCAAGCAGCTCGCGCCCGGCGCCACCGGCTTCGCGCAGTTGCGGCTCGCCGAGCCGACGCTGCTGCTTCCAGGCGACCGCTTCATCCTGCGGCAGTGGGCGCCAGTCATCACCATCGGCGGCGGCGTGGTGCTCGATGCCGATCCGCTGCCGGCAAGGAAAATGCCTGCGCCCTCGCGCAAAGACTTCCTGACCACGCTTGCCACCGGGACGCCGGAAGACATCGTGGTCGCGCGCCTCGCCCGCCGCGGCGTCCAGGGACTCACGCTGCGCGAGCTGATGGCCGAGACGGGATGGACCGAGCCGCGCACGACCGCCGTCATCGCTTCACTCAGCGCCGTCCATCGCATCGTGAAACACGGCGCGCACCTGGTCGACACGCCCGCATACGCCGAAGCGCGCAAGCGGGTGCAGAACGCCATCGCCGATTTCCAGGCCAAGAACCCGCTCGTCGCCGGCATGAACAAAGAGGACCTGCGCGTGCGTCTCGGCATCCCCGCGGAAGTGTTCGAAGGCGTGCTGCGCGCCCTCACCCGCCAGGGCGCCATCGAGGTCGCCGGCGACCAAGTGCGCGTCGCCGGACGCGGCGTGGAGATGAAAGACGAGGAATCCGAATCGAAGCGCGTGATCGAGCAGGCCTTCGCTTCGGCAGGACTCAAGGTCCCCGCGCTCAAAGACGTGCTCGCCGGCGTGCAGCTCGACAAAACGCGCGCCCACAAGCTCGTCACCTTATTACTGCGCGACAAGGTGCTCATCAAGCTGGGCGACGACCTCGTCTTCCACCAGACTGCGCTCACCGGCCTGCGCCGGCAGCTCGCCGAATATAAGAAAGTTAGCCCGAACCTCGACGTGGCGAAGTTCAAGGACCTGACCGGCGTCTCGCGCAAGTACGCTATCCCGCTGCTCGAGTGGCTCGACCGCGAGCGCGTCACGAAGCGCGTGGGCGACCTTCGCGTCATCCTCTAGCCCTCTCGGTTCGCTACGTATAATGGAGGCCGAAACTCCCCCATGCTGACCATCCGCACTGCCACCGCGAAAGACGCCGCCCTCATCGTCGAGTTCATCCGCTCGCTCGCTGAGTACGAGCGCGCGCCCGAGCAGCCCATCGTCAGCGAGCAGGACATCCTGCGTGACGGCTTCCCGCCCCACGGCGCCACGCCAAGATTCTGGGTGCTGGTCGCCGAGTGGGAAGGCAAGCCCGCCGGCTTCGCGCTCTACTTCTTCAATTACTCCACCTGGCTCGGGCGCTGGGGACTCTATCTCGAAGACCTGTTCGTGAAGCCGGAGCTACGCGGCAAGGGCGTGGGCAAGGCGCTGCTGCGCGAGCTGGCGCACATCGCGGTGAAGAAGCAGTGTTACGGCATGAAGTGGGTGGTGCTCGACTGGAACCAGCCGGCCATCGATTTCTACGGATCGCTCGGCGCCGAGATCCAGAGAGAGTGGCAGACGGTCCGCATCATGGGCGACCCGATGAAGAGGCTGGCTACCGAGGAAAGGAGAACGTGACCGCACACGTGCGCGTCATCGGCGCGGGACTGGCGGGGACGGAAGCCGCCTGGCAACTCGCGCGCCGCGGCATCGCCGTCGAGTTGTGCGAGATGCGTCCGGTGCGCAAGACGCCCGCGCACCAGACGGAAAACTTCGCCGAGCTCGTCTGCTCGAACTCGCTGAAGTCGGAGAGCGAGAACACGGCGCCCTGGCTGCTGAAGCAGGAGATGCGCCGCGCCGGCTCGAAGCTCCTCGCGATCGCGCACGCCACCGCTGTCCCCGCCGGACACGCCCTCGCCGTGGACCGCGACGCTTTCGCCGCGCAGGTGACGGAAGGCGTCAGCCGCGAGCCGTTGATCACGGTCCGTCGCGAAGAGGTCACGTACATCGACGAAACGGAAGGCCTCACCATCGTCGCCACCGGCCCGCTCACCTCCGACGCTCTCTCGCAGGAGATCGCGCGGCTCTCCGGCAGCCAGCATCTTTATTTCTACGATTCCATCTCGCCCATCGTCGAGGCCGAGTCCATCGACATGTCGCGCGTCTACCTGGCCGCGCGCTACGGCAAAGGCACCGCGGATTACATCAACTGCCCGCTCACGCGCGAAGAGTACGACCGCTTCTACGACGCGCTCCTCGCCGCGCAGGCAGTGGAAGAAAAAGACTGGGAGAGACTCAACTACTTCGAGGCGTGTCTGCCTATCGAAGAGATAGCGCGCCGCGGACGCGACACGCTGCGCTTCGGTCCGATGAAGCCGGTGGGGCTGCGCGACCCGCGCACCGGACAGCAAGCCTACGCCGTCGTCCAGCTACGCCAGGAAAACCTGCGCGCCGATTCCTACAACCTCGTCGGCTTCCAGAACCATTTGAAGTATGGCGAGCAGGCGCGCGTGCTGCGGCTCATCCCCGGACTCGAGAACGCGAAGTTCCTGCGCTACGGGCAGATCCATCGCAACACCTACATCAACGCGCCCACGCTGCTGAGCGAGACGCTCGCGCTGCGCGCGCATCCGCGCGTGCTGTGTGCAGGACAGATATGCGGCGTGGAGGGGTACACGGAATCCATCGCCGCCGGCTTGCTGGCCGGGATGAACGCCGCTGCGCTCGTCGCAGATGAAGACCCCGCACCGCCCCCGCGCGAGAGCGCGCTCGGCTCGCTCGTCCACTACATCACGCACGCCGCCGCCAAAAACTTCCAGCCGGCGAACATCACCTTCGACCTGCTCCCGCCGCTCGATGACGACACGCGCCGCAAGGTGCGCGACAAGCGCGAACGCCACCGCATCCAGTGCGAACGCGCGCTGGCAGCGTGCGACGCTTGGCTGGCCCGCGCCGTTGCGCATGCCGTCACCCGCTGATCGGCAGGCTGTCACCCGCCGTAGAAATCGCTGGACTCCCTGCCGCCGCGCAAGTATTTTCAACCCGACACTCGCTCACTGATCATGATCCCTGCCCCGCTCACTCCCGTCGATTGCGTCTCGCCCGCAGTGGCCCACGCCAAGCGCCTGCTGTTCCAGCCGTTTCGCATGCGCTTCTGGTTGAAGCTGGCCATCCTCGCGGTGCTGAGCGGCGCGCTCACCGGCGGATGCAACGGTAACTTCAACTTCAGGAATTTTGGCGGGATGAATGACAAGACATCCACCGGCGCCAAAGACGCTCCGGGTTTCGGCAAGATAGCCGACTCCATCCGCACCCATCCCGGCATGTGGGCCGGCGTCGCGACCGGTGTGGTCGCCTTCCTGCTCATCGTGTTCGTCGTCTTCATGTTTGTCTCCAGCGTGCTCCGCTTCGTCTGGCTGGACGCACTGCTCGCCGGCCAGTTCCACATCCGCGCGGGATGGCGCTTCTGGCGACACGAAGGCGTGCGCCTCTTCGGCTGGCAGCTTCTGTTCGGCATGGTCTCGACCGGCGGCACGCTCGCGCTCATCGCTATCCCGCTTTGGGCGGCGTGGAAGAAAGGCATTCTCACCGACTTGCCGCGGCACCTGCCGGAGTTCTTCGCCGGCGCCGCCGTCACTCTCCTCGCCATCGCCGGACTGGCGCTCATCTCGTTCTTCATCGGAACGTTCATCCACGACTTTGTGGTCCCCACCATGCGCTACCAGCGCGCCGGGTTCCTCTCCGCCTGGCAGACGGCCTGGGACCACGTCGGCGCCACGCCCGGAAGCCTGGCCCTCTACTACCTGTTCAAGGTGGTGCTGCTCATCGCCGCGAGCATCGTGGTGGGGATCGTTTCCATCTTCGTGTTCCTGATCGTACTGCTGCCGCTGCTCCTGATCGGAGTGATCGCGGTCCTGCTCGGAGCGCTCATCGCGGCGGGGCTCGGCCCGGTGGGCGTGGCGATATTGATCACGCTTGGCGTCCTGTTCGGACTAGCCTTCGGATTCGGCTTGGCCTACCTGAATACCGTCGTCACGCTTCCGGTGACCGTCTTCATGCAGTATTACGGACTCTATTATTTCGGCTCGCGCTACCATCCGCTCGGCGCGCAGCTCGTTCCCGAACTGCCGCCGGCGCCGGTCGCGCCGCCGCTGCCTCCGCTGGTCCCACCGCCGACGGAGCCCGGCCCAGCCCTGGCGTAGTCAGCTTCCAAAGGAGCGTGGTATCCAGCGCTACCGCCGCTCTCGCTTGCTGCCTTTTTTCTTAGACTTCGGCTTGGGAATGTAATCGCGCTTCTCGCGCGCGCGGACGCGGATGCGGATCGGCGTCCCCACGAACCCGAAGGCCTCGCGGATGCGGTTCTCCAGATAGCGCTCGTAGGAGAAGTGCAGCTTCACGTCCTTGTTGGTGAAGATGAGGAACGTGGGCGGCGCGACCGAGACCTGCGTCATGTAATAGATCTTCACGCGCCGGTTGTACGGCACGGACGCGCGCTCGAAATCCACCGACTCGAGGAAGCGGTTCATCTCGCCCGTGCCGATGCGTTTGTAACGTTCGCGCGCCACCTCGGCGAGCGTGGAGTAGATCTTCTCCACGCCTTTCTTCTCCACCGCCGAAACGAACAGCACCGGCGCATACGGCAGGAACTTCAACTGCGAGCGCGCCTGCTGCTCATAGATCTCGCGGTCGGCGGGCTTGTGTCCGTCCTTGCGGTTGGGGCCGACCAGGTCCCACTTGTTGACCACGACGATGACCGAGCGCCCGCTCTCGTGCGCGTATCCGCCGATGGTCTGCTCCGCGTTCTCCACGCCTTCGATGGCGTCGACCACGAGCAGCGTAACGTCGGCGGCTTCCATGTGTTTGCGCGCCATCACCACGGAAAGCTTTTCCGCCATCAGGTGCGTCTTGCCTTTGCGCCGGATGCCAGCGGTATCGACAAAGCGAAAACGCCGTTCATCGCGGACCACGAGTTCATCCACCGCGTCGCGTGTGGTGCCGGGGATCGGCGAGACGATGGCGCGGTCCGCGCCCGTCAGCGCGTTCAGCAGCGTGGATTTGCCCACGTTCGGCCGCCCGATGATGGCCACCTTGATCTCGACGGGCTCGGCGTCGCGGTCGCGGGGCTTCTCCGCGTCCTCTGCGTCTTCCTCAGCGGCCTCTGCGTTTTCAGCTTTCTCGTCCCTGGGAAGGATTTCTAAGATCGCGTCTAGCAACTCGGCCACGCCGGTGCCGTGTTCCGCCGTGATGGGATAAACGTTGCGGATGCCAAGCCGCCGGAAGTTTTCCGCCTCCGGCTCGAGCTTCGGGTCATCCACTTTGTTCACCGCGAGGAAAAGCGGCTTGCCCATGCGGATGAGCTGGCGCGCCAGCTCGATGTCGGGAGAAGCCAGCTCGGTGCGCAGGTCCACCACCATCACGATGGCTGCGGCCTCCTCGAGCGCCATCTTGGCGTGGCGGAAGATCTCGCTGGGGATGAGCTCCTTGTCGTCGGGGACGATGCCGCCGGTATCGATCATGCGGAACTTGCGTCCGTTCCACTCCGCCATCTCGTACAGGCGGTCGCGGGTGATGCCGGGCTCGTCGCCCACGATGGCGCGTCGCGACCCGACGATGCGATTGAACAGCGTGGACTTGCCCACGTTCGGCCGTCCGACGATCGCGATGGTCGGAAACGAGTACCGAGTACCGAGTACCGGGTTGCGAGTGGCCTTTGTCATTCCTGCATTGATCCAATCAGTCCAGCCATGATGCGATTCAATTCGTCGGCTTTACCGAGGCAGGATCTCGCATCCACTGCTGTCACGTACCCAAGGTCTTCACCCACAATGATCTGAGTCTCGACCTCTGCAAGCGAGCCGCGAGAGTTTCTCAGAAAGTGGACGAACTCCTTCTTTGAGTAGCGCGCCTGCCCTTCTGCAATATTACTGACGATCGACACGGCCGCGCGTCTAAGTTGCATCGTCAATCCAAACGTTTCGTTCTTCGGAAAGGCGGCAGTGACTTCATAGATAGTCTTTGTGAACTGCCTCGCCTTCTGCCAGGCAATCAGTTCCCGATACGACTGTTTCTTTGGCGCTGCGCCACTCATCGCGCCTCCTCTCCTGACTCGGTACTCAGTACTCGGTACTCGGTACTAAGCAGCGACGTATTATAAAGACCACAGCATGCCCAACCACGAACCCACGGCCGCGGCGGCGGCCCCGCACCTCGGCTCGCTCCACGGATTCTTCGGCCCCAACGGCGTGCTTTCCCGCGCCCACGCGCAATACGAATTCCGCCGCGGACAGCTCCAGATGGCCGAGGAAGTGGAGAAGGCGCTCGCCGACAAGCGCCATCTCATCGTCGAAGCCGGCACCGGCACGGGGAAAACGCTCGCGTATCTCGTGCCCGTCATCCGCAGCGGCAAGCGCGTCATCATCTCCACTGGCACCAAGAACCTGCAAGAGCAGCTCTACCTCAAGGACATCCCGTTCCTCGAGACCATCACCGGCAAGCTGCGCGTCTGCTACATGAAGGGACGCAACAATTACCTCTGTCGCCAGAAGGTCTACGACCTCGAGGACTCGCCCATCCTCACCGGGCTGAACGAGGTCGAGCACTTCCGCATCATCCGCGATTGGGAGAAGACGACCGAGACCGGCGACCGCGCCGAGCTGGCCGCGCTGCCCGAGAACTCGCCCGTCTGGGGAAAGCTCGACGCGCGCACCGACGCCTGCAGCGGGCAGAAGTGCCAGCAGTGGGAGCGCTGCTTCATCACCGAGATGCGGCGCAAGGCGGCGGAGAGCGACATCGTCATCGTCAATCATCATCTCTTCTTCGCCGACCTCGCCATCAAGCGCGCGGCCGAGGGCGCTCCGGACGCGGGCATCCTGCCCGAAGCCGGCGCGGTCATCTTCGATGAAGCCCACGAACTCGAAGACGTGGCCGGCTCCTACTTCGGCGTCTCGGTCTCGAACCTGCGGTTCTCCGAACTCGCGCGCGACATCGAGCACACGCTGCGGCAGAAACAGTTGCTCTCCGCTTCCATCAGCACGGCCGCCGTACGCCTGCGCGACCGCTCGCAGTTCTTCTTCTCGCTGCTGCCGCCAGGCGACGGACGCTTCTCCTTCGACAACCGTCGCGAGTTCCTGGAAGAGAATGGCGACGAGTACCTCGGCCTCGCCAACGCCACCGGGCGTCTCGCCCACGAACTCAGCACGCTGCCGGAGAAGCCGGAAGAGGTCTTCAATCTCATCCGGCGCTGCGAGGAGCTGCGCGTCGCGCTCGGCTTCGTCCTCGAATCGCAGGACCGCAACACCGTCTTCTGGATCGAACGCAGGAGTTTCGGTGACGGCGGCCAGCGCAGGAAAGACCGGACGGGCGGCAACGTCTTCATCACCGCCACGCCCATCGACGTCTCGCAGATCCTGCGGCAGACGCTCTTCGAGATGCTCGAGACCGCCGTGCTCACCTCGGCCACGCTCGCCGTCTCCGGCAACTTCGAGTACATCGCCGGACGCCTCGGCCTGCAGCACGCGCGCACTATGGTCGTGCCCTCCCACTTCGACTACGAGCGGCAGGCCGTGCTCTACGTTCCGCCCGACCTGCCCGACCCGCGCACGCCGCAGTTCACCGCGCGCGCCGCCGACCGCATCCGCAAGCTGCTGGAGATCACCCGCGGCCGCGCCTTCGTCCTCTTCACCAGCTACGCGCAGATGAACGAAATCCACGACCGCCTGCTCGGCGAGCTGGAGTATCCGATGCTGCTGCAAGGGACGGCGCCCAAGTCCGCGCTGCTCGATGAGTTCCGCAACACGCCGAACGCGGTGCTCTTCGCGACGTCGTCGTTCTGGCAAGGCGTGGACGTGCAGGGCGAACAGCTCTCCGCCGTCATCATCGACCGCTTGCCCTTCGCGGTGCCCAACGACCCGGTGGTCGCGGCGCGCATCAACGCCATCAACGCCGACGGCGGCAACGCCTTCTTCCAGTATCAGGTCCCGGCAGCGGTCATCTCGCTGAAGCAGGGCTTCGGCAGGCTCATCCGCTCGCTGCACGACCGCGGCCTGCTCGCGCTCTTAGACAACCGCATCATCAAGAAGCAGTACGGTCGCGTCTTCCTCGAGAGCCTGCCGCGCTACACCACCACGACCGACATCGCCAAGGTGGAAGACTTTTTCGGGATCCGCTAGACGGCCTTGAACCACGAAGGCTCACGAAGGACTGTCTTCCCCTGTTTTTCTTCGCGTCCCTTCGTGACCTTCGTGGTTCAAGCTCTTCGGCTTTACAATAATGAAGATACAAAGCCATGTTTGAAGTCACTGTAGACCGGAGCTTCGCCGCGGGACACTACTTGCGCAATTACAAGGGCAAGTGCGAGAACCCGCACGGCCACAACTACAAGGTGCGCGTCACGCTCGCCGGCGAGCGCCTCGACCACGCCGGCCTGCTGCTCGACTTCAAGGACCTGAAAGACGTGATGAAGGAGACCATCGAGCGTCTCGACCACCAGATGATGAACGACGTGGAGCCCTTCACCACGCTGAACCCCTCGGCCGAGAACCTCGCCCGCTACTTCTACGTCGAGACCAATAAGAAGGTCATCGCCGTGAGCAACGACCGCGTCCGGGTGAAGGAAGTCACGGTGTGGGAGACGGACACCACCACGGCGACGTACCGGGAGTAGGCCCGAGGCCCGAGTCGTGAGCCCCGAGCGAAGCATTTCCTCGGGCCTCGGGGCTCGGGCCTCAGGACTCTATGCAGATAACGGAAATCTATAAATCCCTCCAGGGCGAATCCAGCTTCGCCGGACTTCCCTGCATCTTCGTCCGCCTGACCGGATGCAACCTGCGCTGCTCGTGGTGCGATTCCGAGTACACGTTCACCGGCGGCAGAAAGATGTCTGCGGAAGAGGTCGAAGGGGAAGTCCATCGCCTCACGCCGCCAAACTCCCGTGGACAGAAGCTGGTGGAGATCACCGGCGGCGAACCGATGCTGCAGGAGCGCGAGCTCGTCCCGCTCATGCAGCGGCTCGTTGACCAGGGATACACCGTGCTGCTCGAGACCAGCGGCGAGCGTCCGCTGGCGAGCGTTCCGCAGCAAGTCCACAAGATCGTGGACGTAAAGTGTCCGCACTCGGGCGCGCCCAACAGCTTTCACCGGGAAAACCTCGCCACCCTCACCGACAGGGACGAGCTGAAGTTCGTCATCTCCGACCGCGCCGACTACGAATTCGCGCGCGCCTTCGTTCGCGAACATACGCCCGCAGCGAAGGAGCTGCTCTTCTCGCCCGCCTTCCGCAAGGACGCTCGCGGACAGCGCAGCGCCGAGCAATGCCTGCTCGACCCGCAAGTCCTCGCCCAATGGATGCTGGAGGATGGCGTCCAAGCCCGCCTCAGCCTGCAACTGCACAAGTTCGTCTGGGCGCCCGAGACCAAGGGCGTTTAGGGGAAGCTCCAACCCCGGCGCCTGCCCATAGTTCTGCGCGCGTCCCCTCTGAATCGGTACAATCTTCTGTTTGACTGGACGCGGAAAAGCAGCTATTCCGCCCCGGTCCACATCCAAAGGTATAAGCATCCGAATGGCAGAGAAAGCAGGCGCCGTGGTCCTCGTGAGCGGAGGGATGGATTCCGCCGTGTGCGCGGCCATCGCCGCCCGCGACTACCAGCCGGCCGCGATGCACGTGAGCTACGGACAGCGCACCGAAGCCCGCGAGCGGCGGGCGTTCACGGAGATCTGCGACCGCCTGGGGATCGCAACGCGCATGGTCATCCGCGACGAGTCGCTGGGGAAGATCGGCGGCTCGGCGCTGACGGACACCAGTATCGCCGTGCCGGAGGTGCAGGACGTGGAGAGCGCGATCGGCAGCAAGGTCCCCGTGACCTACGTTCCCTTCCGCAACGCGCATCTGCTGGCCGCGGCGGTGAGCTGGGCTGAGGTGCTCGGCGCGAAGAAGGTTTTGATCGGCGCGGTGGAACAAGACAGCTCGGGATACCCGGATTGCCGGCCCGAGTTCTACCGCGCGTACAACGAAGTGGTAAGGACGGGAACCAGCGCGGCGGACATCACCATCGAGACGCCGCTCATCGCACTGCGTAAGGCCGAGATCGTACGCCGCGGTGTTGAACTGGGCGCGCCCCTGGATTTAACGTGGTCATGCTACAGCCGCGAGGACGTGGCGTGCGGCGTGTGCGAGAGCTGTGTGCTGCGCAAGCGCGCGTTTGCAGATGCCGGTGTCCGCGACCCCGTCCCATACGCGCAGGCGGTCTTGCACTAGAAGTTTTGGTTTTTAGTTTTGCTATCCTAAAAAGAACGAGGCAGGAACATCCCATGAAGAGAGCAATGGTCCTCATCACCGCGCTGCTCGCGCTGGTCGCGTTGAGCGTGGCCCAAACCCCGACGGGCACGGTCCGCGGCAAAGTCAACGACGAGCAAGGCAAACCCATCGCCGGCGCCACCGTGAGTTTCAAGAACGCGGAGAACGGCCGCAAGTACGACCTCAAGACCAACGCCAAGGGCGAGTACATCCAGGTCGGCATGCAGCTCGGCGAATACAACGCCACGCTGATCGGTCCCGACGGCAAGCCCATCTTCAGCCTCAACGGCATCAGGCCCGACCCGAACAAGGACACGGTCGTGGACTTCGATCTGGCGAAGGAGCGCGCCGCCGCCGAGGCGCAGGCGAACGCTCCACAGACGGCTGGCGGCACTGCCGGCAATGCCGCCGGCCAGCCAGAGAGACGGCCCAGCGAAGAGCAGAAGAAAGAGATGGCCAAGATCGACCAGGAGAACACCAAGATCCGCAGCCTGAACGAGATGCTCAAGCAAGCGGACGCAGCCAAGGCTGCGAACAACCTCGACCAGGCCATCACCATCATGCAGCAGGCGACCGTGCAGGGCCCGGACAAAGAATTGCTCTGGATCAAGCTGGCCGAGTACCAGAGCGCCGGCGGCAAGTTCGCCGACGCCGTCCCCTCCTATCAGAAAGCCATCGCCTTGGTCGCCGCCCTACCACCGGAGAAACAGGACAAGATGAAGCTGGCGGCGCTGCACAACAACCTCGGCCAGGCCTTGGGCAAGACGGGCAAGCCGCAGGACGCCATCCAGGAATACACCTCGGCCGCGCAGGTGAATCCCGCGAACGCGGCGCAGTATTACTACAACCTCGGCGCCGTCCTCACCAACCCCGGTCACACCGACGAGGCCAACACCGCCTTCGATAAAGCCATCGCGGCCGACCCCAACTATGCCGACGCCTACTACCAGAAAGGCGTGAACCTCCTGGGCAAGGCCACCGTCGGAAAAGACGGCAAGATGACCGCGCCCGATGGCACCGCCGAAGCGTTCAACAAGTATCTGCAACTGCAACCGGCGGGAAAGTACGCGCAGGGCGCCAAAGAATTGCTTGGCACCATCGGCGCGGAGATCCAGACCGGCTACAAGACCAAAAAGAAGTAGCTCCGCGTACTCTTTCAGGGCGGCCGCATCACCGGCCGCCCTTTTCTTTGCTCCTCTTTGTTTGCTGTTGTGCTTCCTTCTAGAATCTCTCTCGCGGTGGCCACGAACACACAGACCGGGATGCTCGGCTTCCAGGAAGCGCGTCGCGCCGCTGAGGCCGCAGCTCGCGGGCTGAAGCCGCGCGAGCCGGAGCCGTGCGCGCTGCTTGAAGCGCGCGGCCGCGTCCTGGCGGAGCTCGTCTCCGCCGACCGCGACCTGCCACCCTTCCCGCGCGCC
Source organism: Candidatus Korobacter versatilis (assembly GCA_016185395.1). Classification (GTDB taxonomy): domain Bacteria; phylum Acidobacteriota; class Terriglobia; order Terriglobales; family Acidobacteriaceae; genus JACPNR01. Next base: position 369,187 of record JACPNR010000006.1, on the reverse strand, counting down.
ACCCGCGATGGATACGCCGTCCGCGCCGCGGACGTGGCGGTTCCTCCCGCGGAGCTGCGCATCGTGGCGCACATCAAGGCCGGCGGTGCGTGGACGCGCTCCTCGCCACTCGCCGCGGGCGAAGCCGCCGAGATCATGACCGGCGCGCCCGTGCCTCCGGGCGCCGACGCCGTGGTCATGGTCGAGTACACCGCGCGGACGGAAGGTGCGAACAACGAGAATGTCGAAGTTCAGCGCGCGGTCGCGCCCGGTGAGAACGTTGTCCCCGCCGGAGCGGAAGCCCGCGCCGGTGCCGAGTTGCTCGCGCCGGGCACACGCATCGCGCACGCGCAGATCGCGCTCGCCGCCGCCGTGGGCAAGACCAGCTTGCTCGTCTACCAGCGGCCGCGCATCGCCATCCTTTCCACCGGGGACGAGGTCGTCGACGTCGCCGCCGAGCCCGGCCCGAACCAGATTCGCAACTCGAACAGCTACTCGCTCGCCGCCCAGGTCGCGACTGCGGGCGGCTCGCCGGTGCAGCTTCCCATCGCGCCCGACGAGGCCGGGCCGCTGCGCCGCCTCATCCAGCAGGGACTCGCCTCCGACATGCTCCTCATCACCGGCGGAGTCTCGGTCGGAAAGTACGACTTGGTCGAGCAGGTGCTCGAGCAGCTCGGCGCGGAGTTCATCTTCACCGGCGCCGCCATCCAGCCCGGCCGGCCCGCCGTCCTCGGACGCGTAGGCAACACGCCGTTCCTCGGCCTGCCCGGCAATCCCGTCTCCACCATGGTGACGTTCGAGCTCTTCGCGCGTCCGTTGCTCGCCGCGCTCGCCGGCGCGAAGCCCTCGCCGCTGCGCTTTCTGCAAGCAAGACTGAAGTCGGACTTCAAGACGAAGACCGGCCTCACCCGCTTTCTTCCGGCAGCACTGAGCGGCGAGTTCGAGAACGTCGAAGTCGAAGTGGTGAAGTGGCAAGGCTCCGGCGACATGGCCGCGACCGCCCGCGCCGATTGCTACCTCGTCGTGCCACCGGACCGCGACACACTCGCCGCCGGCGAACTCGTCAGCATTCTCATGGTCGCCAAATGAAAGCACACCCACCACAGAGACACAGAGGCACGGAGCGCCTTGGAATAAGCCCAATGACCTCCGTGTCTCCGTGCCTCCGTGGTGGACTTGGGGTTTTGTGAAGAAACGAAAGCTCTCCCACTACGACCGCTCCGGGCGCGCCCGCATGGTGGACGTCTCCGCCAAGGCGCCCACCAAGCGCAGCGCCGAAGCCAGCGCCTTCGTCGCCATGTCCCCGAAAGTGCTGAAAGCGCTGCCCAGGAACCCCAAGGGAGACCCGCTCGAGGTGGCGCGCTTTGCCGGGATTGCGGCCGCCAAGCGCACCGCCGAATTGGTCCCGATGTGCCACAACATCCCGCTGGGCCGCGTTGATGTGCGGGCAAAGCTGTGCGAGAATGGCGTCGCTATTGCCTCCGAAGTAACGACTACAGCGGCCACCGGCGTGGAGATGGAAGCGCTGGTGGCGGCCTCCGTCGCCGCCCTGACCGTCTACGACATGTGCAAGGCGCTGGACAAAAGCATCTCCATCCAGCACGTGCGACTCGAGAAAAAGTCGGGTGGCAAGTCGGGCGATTACGTTCGAAAGAAGAAGTAAACCAAGGAACCCTTGCCGGCCAACGTCAAAGTGCTGATCGTCGACGACAACCCCATGGTGCTGGGGATGCTGCGCACCTCCGTTGGCGCCATCGCCACCGTCTCCACCGCCACCGACGGCGCCGACGCTCTGCTCAAGGCCATCGAAGAACAGCCCGACCTCGTCATCTCCGACTACACCATGGCCGGCATGGACGGCCGCGCGCTCTTCGAGAAACTCAAGACCCGCGCCAACACCGCGAAGATCCCCGTCATCCTCGTCGCCTCCAAGGCCGACATCACCGACAAGCTCAAGATGCTGCAGGACCGCGTGGAAGACTTCCTCGAGAAACCGTTCTTCATCAAGGAAGCCACCGCCAAGATCAAGAAGGTCGTGGACAAGATCGCGCTCGAGAAGATGGCGCGCGAAGCCCCCGGCGAGGGCGTGCTGCGCGGCTCACTGGCGCAGATGAACATCATGGACCTGCTGCAATCGCTCGAGATGGGGCACAAGACCTGCGCTCTCGTGCTCACCAACAACGGCGAGCGCTGCGAGATGTTCTTCTCCGATGGCCAGGTGAACCACGCCGTCTACGGCGCGGTGAAGGGCGACGACGCCGTCTACAAAGCGCTTGCCTGGGCCAACGGCAGCTTCCAGATCGATTTCACCGGACGCTCCAGCGAGCAGACCTGCACCCGCTCCACCCAGGGACTGCTGATGGAAGGCCTCCGCCTGCTCGACGAAGCCAACCGCGACCAGGAAGAGAACGTTCTTGAGGCGTAGGTCGTTCCCGGTTCCCCGTTTCCCGTTTCCGGTTCGAGCTTCCACCTCTTGTTCCCCGTTTGGAAAGATGAGGCCCCACTTGAAACAGGAAACTGGAAACCGGAAACCGGAAACCTCCTCATGACCGCCGCCGTCCTCACCATCTCCGACTCCACCCACCGCGGCGAGCGCAAAGACCTCTCCGGGCCGGCCGTCGTCGCGCTGCTCAAGAAGAAGGGCTTTCAAGTCGTCACCGCCGGCGTGGTCTCCGACGACCAGCCCAAGATCGAGCACGCGCTGCGGCGTCTCGCCGCCGGCGCTCAGCTCGTGGTCACGACCGGAGGCACCGGCATCGCCGCGCGCGACGTCACGCCGGAAGCCACGCGCGCCGTGTGCGAGCGCGTCATCGAAGGCCTGGCCGAGCGCATGCGCGCCCAAGGCGCCAGGCAGACGAAGTTTGCCGCGCTCAGCCGCGGCGTTTGCGGCACGCTCGGCCAGTCGCTCATCGTCAACCTGCCTGGCAATCCCAAGGCCGCGAAGGAATCGCTCGCCGCCGTGCTCGGCCTCGTCCCCCACGCCCTCGACCTGCTCGCGGGCAAGACGGGGCACTGAGCTTCGCCTTTTTTTACATCCCGAGCCCGCCGCGGCGGGCTCGAGATGTAAGAAAAAAGCCCGCTGACCAGATAGACTGTCTCTTACCATTCATCCTCACGGAGCGAGACGCCACCCGTTTTGCATTTCCTGAAAACCATCTTTCTGAAGTATCAGAAGTGGCTGCTGGCGCTGCTCGCGCCGCTGCCGGGCTGGGGCGCCGTGCTGGTCATCGCCACCGCGGATTCCGCCATCCCCATCATCCCGCTCGACCCCGTCGTCGCCGGATACGTCTGGATGAAGCCGCACCTGTTCTGGCTCTACTGCCTGCTGGCCTCGGCCGGCTCCGCCGTCGGCAGCCTCGTGCCCTACTGGATCGGCTACGAAGGTGAGGAACTGCTGCTGGAAAAACGCATCCCGGCAGCGACACTCGCGCGCATCCGCGCCTCGTTCGAGCGCCACGAGGTGCTCGCGCTGGTGCTGCCGGCGATGATGCCGCCGCCCACGCCCATGAAGGCGTTCATCCTCTTTGCCGGCGCGGCCAAACTGAACGTCCGCGAGTTCATGCTTGCCATCTTCGCCGGACGCATGCTCCGCTTCCTCATCCTGTCGGTGCTCACCGTGGTCTTCGGGCCCAAGGTCTACGAGCTGGTGAAGCAGCACGGCTGGATGGTGCTCGTCGTCGTCCTCGCCGCCATCGCGGCCGGCGCGCTCATCTGGTGGCTACGCCGCCGCCGCATCGCCGGCCCAGCCGTCGTCGGCGAAGGAAGATAAGACCTTCTAACCACGAAGGACACGAAGGTTCACGAAGGCTTTTCTTATAGTTCTCCTTCGTGATACTTCGTGTCCTTCGTGGTTAAAACTTTTTACCGCGCGCGGACCTTCTCCGTCTGCGACGCACTCTGCGCGATCAGCACCGGCAATCCGAACAGCAGCGCGCTCCACACCAGGTCGCCCGCCACCGCGTTGCGGAAGAACGGCAGCGCCGCAACGTAGCACGCGCCCAGTCCGGCGAGCGTCTTGGGATACATCTGCCACACCGCCCACACCGCGAAGTTGCTGACCAGGAAGAACGCGATCGACCCCGCGAGTGACGCGCCCGCGACCCGCGCGATGCTCAGTTTGTCCTTCAGCAGGCTACCCAGCAGCACCGCGCCCGCGTAGAACGCCCACGTGAACAGCAGGTCCGCGCTGATGGGATAGCCATAAACCAGCTTCGAGAGCGCCAGGTCACCCGCCGCGAACAGCAGCACCGGCGCCCACACGCGCGCCCGCGGCTGCTTGTATCCGAAATAGAGCAGCGCCGCCAGAATCGGCGTGAACGAGAACAGCGACGCGTTGGCGCGCGAGCCCAGCACCGGCGCGATGAAGCGGAACGCGACCGCGAAGATCAGGTAAACATAAGCCAGCATGAGCACTCCTGCGGAGACACGACACCGGATGCGAATCTTCATTGTGGACTCCGGTGAGCGAGCGCGTCAAGGCGACCGGCTCCCTAGCTTCGCCGTCGTACAATGCCGCGCATGTCATGGCAGGTAACCAGCCTCGTCCCGCTCGCGCAGGTGGCGGACGTCGATCGCTCCATCGCCTTCTACCAGAAGCTTGGGCTGGCGCTCGGCGGCCGCACGAAGGATGGCAACATCGATTTCGCCGGCCTCCGGGCCGAGCGTGGCGCGACCGTACTGATGCTCACGCGCGGCCGGAAACCGGTCGCGGGTGACGACCAGCGCATCGTCTTCTATCTCTACACCCGCGACCTGAAAGCGCTGCGCGAACGGCTCGTCGCGGAGGGAATCGCTGTCTCGCCTATAGTGCCGCGCGAGTACATGGAACGCGGCGAGGTCGAACTCACCGACCCCGACGGCTACACCGTCTTCATCGGCGAGGACGGCTAGTCGTGGGTCCACAGATGACGAAACGCCCGCGCTTCACCTGGGACCTCGGCCGCACCAAGCTCCAGCTCGGCGCCCGCACGCTCGTCATGGGCGTGGTCAACGTCACGCCCGACTCTTTCTCCGACGGCGGCAAGTTCTACAGTTGCGACAAGGCCGTCGCCCACGCCATCCGCCTGCTCGACGAAGGCGCGGACATCCTCGATATCGGCGGCGAGTCCACGCGCCCCGGCGCGCACGCCGGCGCCGCCAACGCCGCCGTCGACGCCGCCGAAGAACTGGCGCGCATCCTGCCGGTGTTCGAGGCGGTCAAGCGCGAACGTCCCACCGCCGTCCTTTCCGTGGACACCTACAAGAGCGCGGTCGCGCGCGCCGCCATCAGCGCCGGTGCGGACATCGTGAACGACGTCAGCGGGATGACGTGGGACCCGGCCATGTCAGAAATACTCGCCGGATTACAGTGCGGCGCGCTGCTCATGCACACCCGCGGGCGTCCCGACGAATGGAAGGCGCTGCCTGAATTCGCCGACCCGTTCGGCGAAGTCCATCGCGGGCTCGACCAGCTCGCGCGCGACGCCGCGCGCGCCGGCATCGCGCGGAACTGCATCGTGCTCGATCCCGGTTTCGGCTTCGGCAAGCGCTACGAGGAAAACTACCCGCTGCTCGCGCGCTTCGGCGAGCTGCACGCACTCGGCTTCCCGCTCGCCGCCGGCACGTCGCGCAAGTCTTTCCTCGGACGCATCATCGCCGGCGAAGGCATGCACGCCAAGGAAGACGCCCCACCCGGCGAGCGTCTCCACGCCTCCGTCGCCGCCGCCGTCATCACCATCCTCGCCGGCGCGCACATCGTCCGCGTGCACGACGTGAAGGAAACGGTAGAAGCCGCCCGCGTGGCCGACGCTGTGCTGGCCTGCCAAGGCGGCTAGAACGTCTTCTCCGAATCCAGCAGGATCGTCACCGGCCCGTCGTTGACCAGCTCGACCTGCATCATCTCCTGGAAGCGCCCCGTCTCGACCTTCAATCCCAGCCCGCACAGCGTGCTGACAAAATATTCGTAGAGCTGCCGTGCCTCTTCCGGACGCGCCGCGTCGTCGAACGACGGCCGCTTCCCTCTCCGCACGTCCCCGTACAGCGTGAACTGCGAGACGACCAGGACCGCCCCGCCCGCCTGCTGCACGTCGAGATTCATCTTCCCTCCCGCATCTTCGAAGACGCGCAGCCCCGCGATCTTCTCCGCCAGGTAGTCCGCCGCGGCCTCGGCATCGCCCTTCCGGACGCCGAGCAGCACCACCAGGCCGCGCCCGATCTCGCCGGTCGTCTCGTCGCCGACGGTCACGCGTGCACGAGAAACTCTTTGGACGACAGCGCGCATAAGGCTATTGGCTGTTAGCTCTTAGCCAAGAGTCCACAGCCGATCGCCAAAAGCCTAACATGCGTTGACGCGCTGCCCAGTCGCTCCTAGAATCACCCGTTCCCTTCTGGAGGACCTCCCATGCCACACATTCCGCGCGGGCTCGGGCGTTATCGCGGCCTGCTAGTTGTCCTTCTTTTCCTTCTACTCGCGGCCTTCGCGCTCGCGCAGACGCAGCCCTCGAACCCTTCGACGCCGATGCCCGCGGGCCAGCCCGCGCAGGCGCAGCAATCGCCCGAGCAGACCGGCCAGCAACAGCCGGGGACGGCGCAGCCGGCCTCCGCCGACTCGCCGCGATCCACGCCGCAGCGCATGGTGAAGCCCACCGGCCACAACGAGGTCGTCATCAAGGGCGGCACGCTGCTCACCGTCACCCACGGACGCATCGAGAACGGGCAGCTCTACATCAAGGACGGCAAGATCGTGGCCGTCGGCCAGACGGTCAACGCGCCCGCCTCCGCCAAGGTCATTGACGCGACCGGCAAGTGGGTCACGCCCGGCCTCATCGACTCGCACTCGCACATCGCGCTCGACGACGACGTGAACGAGGCCACCTCGCCCATCACGCCCCACATGGCCATGCTCGACGCCTTCCAGTACACCGACAAGCACATCTACACCGCGCTCGCCGGCGGCGTGACCACCTCGCTGCTGCTGCACGGTTCCGCGAACATGGTCGGCGGCCAGGCCGTCGTCATCAAGCACAAGTACGGCCTCGACCGCGACGACCTGCTCTTCCCCGGTGCGCCGCAGTCCATCAAGTTCGCCAGCGGCGAGAACCCCAAGCGCGTCTATGGCGGACGCAACCAGCTCCCCTCCACCCGCATGGGCAACTTCGCCGTCTTGCGCGCCGCGCTCCAGGAAGCCAAGGAGTACATGCGCGACTGGGACGACTACAACGCCAAGGTCCAGAAGGGCGAGAAAGACGCCAAGTCGCCGAAGCGCGACCTCAAGCTCGAAGCGCTGGCCAACGTGCTGCGCGGCAAGTTCCTGGTGCAGATCCACTGCTACCGTGCCGACGAGTTCCTCACCGAGATGGCCATCGCCAAAGAGTTCGGCTACAAGATCCGCGCCTTCCATCACGCGCTCGAGATCTACAAGGTCGCCGGCAAAGTCGCCGCCGAGGGCATCGCCATGGCGACCTGGCCTGACTGGTATGGCTACAAGGTAGAGGCCGAGGACGCCATCCCGTGGAACGCCGTCATCTCGCTGAAGAAGGGCGTGCGCGTCGCCATCAAGAGCGATTCCGAGGACCTCACCCGCCGGCTCAACCAGGAAGCCGGCAAGATCGTCCGCTACGGCGGCGTGAGCGAAGACGAAGCCATGAAGATGATCACCATCAATCCCGCGTGGATCATCGGCGTGGACGACAAGGTCGGCTCGCTCGACGTGGGCAAAGACGCCGACGTCACCATCTGGAACAGTTATCCGCTCTCCAGCTACGCGCTCGCCGACAAGGTGCTCATCGATGGCGACATCTACTTCGACCGCGGCCTGCCCGGCTACGGCATGCCGTTCTACACGGAGGGAAAATAATGCGCACGCCTAAGACATTGTCTTTCGGAGGGGCGCGGCTTCAGCCGCGCCGTCACGCTGCCCTTGATCTTTTCCGGGCCCCTTTAGGGGCGGCGCTCGCGGTGGCATTGCTACTTTCGCCCGCTTTCGCGCAAAAGGCGCCGAAGCCGGCGAGCAAGAAGCCCGCGGCTGCGCCGGCGCCCACGCCGCTGCCGCCCGCCCCGCTCGTCGCCATCAAAGGCGGCAAGGTCGTGACCGTCTCGCACGGCATCATCGAGAACGGCGTGGTCGTGATGGAAGGCGGCAAGCTCACCGCTGTCGGCGCCGCAGGCACCGCCATCCCCAAGGGCGCCAGGGTCATCGACGCCACCGGCATGTGGGTCTATCCCGGCCTCTTCGATTCCGAGACGCGTCTCGGACTCACCGAGATCCAGGCCGTCGACATGACCAACGATACGGTCGAGATCTCCGACGAGATCATGCCGCACATGCACGTCTACGACGCGTTCCACGCCGAGACCGAGCACATCCCCATCTCGCGCATGAACGGCATCACCAACGCCATCGTCGCGCCCACCTCCGAGGACACCCTCCCCGGCCAGGACTCGCTCATCCAGCTCTGGGGACCGAGCGGCGAAGAGATGCTGATGGTGAAAGACATCGCCATGCCCCTCAACCTCACCGGCGAGCAGCGCCGGCGCGGCGGGCGGCGCGGCGGTGAGGCGCGCTTCCCCTCCACGCGCATGGGCCTGGCCGCGCAACTCCGCCAGGCGTTCATCGACGCGCTCGACTACAAACAGAAGTGGGACGACTACAACAAAGGCGCGTCCAAGCCTGCGGACGCGAAGTCTGCCGACAGCAAAGACAAGGACAAGAAAGAAGAAGGCAAGAAGTCGGCGCCCAAGCGCGACCTGAAGCTCGAAGCGTTGCTGCCATACTTGGAAGGCCGTCGCCCCGTCATCGTGGAGGTGCAGGAGCCCACTGACCTCTACACCGCGCTCGGCTTGGCCAGGGAGTTCAAGTTGCGCGTGGTCCTCAAAGGCCTAACGCACGCGCAGATCACGCTCGACCAGATCGCCGCGGCGAAGGTGCCCGTCATCGTCGGCCCCATCTACGAGCAGCCCAAGGAAGACGAGCGTTACGACGCCGTCTACAGCCTGCCGGCGCAGTTGCACGCGCGCGGCGTGAAGGTCGCCTTCGCCAGCTACGACGACTACACCACCATCCAGCCGCGCAACCTGCCCTATGAAGCCGGTTACGCCGTCGCCTTCGGGCTGCCATGGGACGAAGCCATGCGCGCCGTCACGCTCAGTCCGGCGGAGATCTGGGGCGTGGCCGATCAGCTCGGCTCGCTCGATCCCGGCAAGGTCGCGAACGTCGTCGTCGCCAACGGCGACCCGCTGGATGTGAAGAGCGACGTGAAGCACGTCTTCATCGCCGGCCGCGAGGTCCCGCTGGAATCGCGCCAGACTCGCCTCCGGGACGAGTACATGAAGCGGTAGTTTCGCGACCGGTGGGTGCGCGCGGAGCGAGCATGGTTTACGAAGGGAGCCGAGCGCGAGCCCGTCGCGAGGGCGTGGCAGCTTGCTGCCTGGCCCTCGAAACAAAGCCGAGTACATGAAACGTTGAGACGCTGGCAGGCGGTCTGGCTATGGAAGACCCTCCCGAGATGAAGGTCGAGTCCATCTTCGCGCGCGACGCGAAGGAAAAACGCCAGTTCCCGCGCTTCCGTGCGGACATGAAGCTCGAGGTCTTTCGCCTGGGCGCGGAGCGCGCCATGCGCGGCCACCTGGACGACGTCAGTGAAGGCGGCGTGGGCGCCACCCTCATCGGTGACCTCACCGTGGGCGAAGGGCTGACCATCGAGATCAGCGGCTCGCCCTTGTTGCGGCCCGTGCGCGCCACCGCCACCGTGCGGAATCGCAACGCCTATCGCTACGGCTTCCAGTTCATGGCCCTCAGCCGTGAACAGCGCACGCTCATCACCGCAGCCTGCCTCTTCCTCGCGAAGGTATGAACATCAATGGAAATGGGGCGGCGTCGCGCCCGGGCCGCTCATGCCACTTCTTCGCTGGGCTCGCCCAGGATGGCGAACAGCGGCTCCGCCGGCGAGTCGTCGCGAAAGATGCGTTCCGCCACTTCCTCGAATCCCTTGTCGGCATGGTTCGTCTCGGCGTCTATTCTCTCGCGCTTCAACCTGGGTCTGGTGCTCATCGTCGAGGGTCTCCTTGCGTTGCCCTGGACAGTGCAAGCCGCAGGCCAATCCACGGCGTGGGATATCAAGCACTTAGCCGCCGGAGACTCTCACCGGCCGGCAAGGATTACACCCCATGGTCTCGTTGGTGCTAAGTAAACAGACCATAGCTCGCCATATGTTCCATAGCGAACAGAGTTCGGATGGAACCGTTCCGTCTCAGCTTTTTTGATGGCGGCGATCGCCTAAGCCGGAAGTGCCGGCAGCCTACCGCCCGTTGGCGCGCTTGCGCGTGCGTTCGGACTCTTCCCGCAGTTGGATGAACCAAAGATACAGCTCGTCGACTTTGCGGATGTCCTCGGCCAGCACGGCGTGGTCGGCGTATTGGTTCACCGCGCGCTCGTCGTGCCGCGAGCGCAGTATCTTCGAGATCTGGTAGAGCTCGTCCACCTTCGAGTGCATGATGCGCAGGTCGGCGATCAGGCGGATCTCTTCCACTCCCATCGTTTCGTGGGTCGTGGTCTGCTTGTGGCTCTTTACGGATGGCATCGAACGCCCACCCTTGATCGGCTTCATCATCATCGCGGGACATTCTACGATAAATCTGTCCCCTCGTGTTGCCGTGACCGTTATCAGCCGGGGAACAGCGCGGCAGCCCCAGCCAGCAGCCGGCGCACCTCGTCGTCGTCGGTCTGGTCGAAGACCGCGTACCACTGGCCCACCGCGTAAAACGGCGTTGGCGTCGCCGCGCACACCACTTCGTCGGCGATCTGCTGGAACGCAGTGCAGACTTGCGCCGCCGCGACCGGCACCGCCACCACCACCTTCGCCGGCCCTTGCTGGCGCACCGCCGCCACCGCGCTGCGCATGCTCGCGCCGGTCGCCAGTCCGTCGTCCACCAGGATGACCGTCTCGCCGCCCAGCTCCCGCGGCTTCCGCTCGCCGCGATACAGCCGCTCGCGCCGCTGCAACTCCTCTTCTTCGCGCCCCGCTATCGCCTCGATGGTCTCGGGGGTTATCGCCAGCGCGCGCACCAGCTCCGCATCCAGCACGCGTACCCCGCCGGAAGCGATGGCGCCGATGGCCAGCTCCGGCTGTCCTGGCGCTCCGAGCTTGCGCACCACGAACACGTCCAGCGGCACGCCCAGCGCCCGCGCCACCTCGTAACCCACCGGCACGCCCCCGCGCGGCAATGCCAGGACGATCACGCCGGCGCGTCCCGCGTACCGCGCCAGCAGCCCTGCCAGCGCGCGCCCACCCTCGCTGCGGTCGCGAAACATCATCCGCCTCCCTCGGGTTAGGATGCGCCGGGCCCGGCGTTTTGCCTACGGAGAAGATGCTGTTCGGTGGTTTGACCGTTTCCACGGCCAGCATTTAGCATGAGGGGTTCCGTCGCGCTTGGCGCGGCCGCCTGCGTGGCTGCCGAATGCCTGCAAGCGCGGGTGGTACAGTCCCATCCCGGTGCATCGGGTTCCCGCAGTACGCGATCAACGCCACACGCGAGGAGAAACCGTTTCATGGCAGCCGTTGAAGAGAAAGTAAAACAGATCATCGTCGAGCAGTTGGGCGTGGACGAAGGTGAAGTCACGCCCAGCGCCTCGTTCGTGGACGACCTGGGCGCTGATTCCCTCGACACCGTCGAGCTGGTCATGGCCTTTGAAGAGGCGTTCGACATCGAGATCCCCGATGAGGACGCCGAAAAGATCCGCACCGTGAAAGACGCGGTCGATTACATCGACAAGCACGCTAAGGGGAAGTAACTTTTGGCGCGACGCGTTGTAGTCACCGGCCTCGGCCTGTTGTGCGCCGTCGGCAATTCCACCGAAACCGCGTGGAAGAACCTGCTCGCCGGCCAGAGCGGCGTCCGCAAGATCACGCAGTTCGACGCTTCCGCGTTCGCCTGCCAGATCGCCGCCGAGGTGCGCGACTTCGACCCGCTCCAGTTCATCGAGAAAAAAGAGATCAAGAAGATGGGACGCTTCATCCACCTGGCGCTCGCCGCCACCGATGAAGCCATGAGGTCTTCCGGCCTCCAGGTCACGCCGCGCAACGCCGAGCGCGTCGGCGTCCACATCGGCTCCGGCATCGGCGGCTTCGACGTCATCGAGCGCGAGCATCGCAACCTGCTCGAGGGCGGCCCGCGCCGCATCTCTCCTTTCTTCATCCCCGCCGCCATCGTGAACCTTGCCGCCGGACACGTCAGCATCCGCTGGGGCGCCAAGGGCCCCAACGAAGCCACCGCCACCGCCTGCACCACCAGCGCGCATTCCGTCGGTGACGCGATGAAGATCATCCAGCGCGGCGCGGCCGACGTCATGATCGCCGGCGGCACCGAGGCCGCCATCACCCCCATGGGTATCGGCGGATTCGCCGCCATGCGCGCGCTCTCCACCCGCAACGACGCCCCCGAAAAAGCTTCCCGCCCGTGGGATATCGGCCGCGACGGCTTCATCGTGGGCGAAGGCGCCGGCATCCTAGTCCTCGAAGAACTCGAGCACGCCAAGGCGCGCGGCGCGAAAATACTTGCCGAGATCGTTGGCTACGGCATGTCCGGTGACGCCTTCCACATCACCCAGCCCGCCGAGGGCGGCGAGGGCGCGGTGCGCGTGATGCGCAACACGCTCGCCGATGCCGGCGTGCCGCCCACCGTCGTGGACTACGTCAACGCGCACGGCACGTCCACGCCGCTGGGCGACAAGCAGGAATCTCAGGCCGTGAAGACGGCTTTCGGCGATCACGCCTACAAGCTCGCCGTCAGCTCCACCAAGTCCATGACCGGCCACCTGCTCGGCGGCGCCGGCGGACTCGAGGCCGGCATCACCGTGCTCGCGCTCCGCGACCAGATGCTGCCGCCGACCATCAACCACGACGATCCCGATCCCGAGTGCGATCTGGATTACGTTCCCAACCAGGCGCGCAAAGCCAAGGTCGAGTACGCGCTCTCCAATTCCTTTGGCTTTGGCGGCACCAACGGCTGCCTCCTCTTCAAAGTCTGGAACCAGTAGTTAGGGGTTAGGAGATAGTAGTTAGGAGGCAGCGCGCTATCTCCTGACTCCTGGCTACTAACCACTATTCTGCTACGGGAATCGCAATAGGAAAGGCCGGCGCTTTGCCGGCCTCGCTCACAGCGCTCCCGCACCTACTCGCTCTCGTCGTCGCCGTCCGTCGTGATCGTGATGCTTTGGTTGAGCATCTCTTTCTCCTGCTCTTTCATTTCCTTCTGCCGGCGCTTCAGCTCTTCCTTCTGGCGCTGCATCTCTTCCTTCATCTGCTGCTTCGCTTTCGACATCGACTTCTTCACTTCCGCGCCGCTCTTCTCCAGCTCGAGCTGCGCTTTCATCATGGCCAGGTCCACGACCTCCGGCGCCATGGCGGCGATCTCGTCGATGTCGAGTTCCATCTCGTCGGGGATCACGATGGTCCGCCTGCGCGACGATTGTTTCCGCTCAGGAAGATTGAGTGTGACCGTCTGCGCCCGCTTTTCCCGCAAAATGCCCACCGGCACCTTGCCCGTCTTGTTGCGCAGCACGCTGCGCCAGTCGCTGCGGTCGGACACCCGCTGTCCGTCGACGCTCACGATCACGTCGCCGGCCCTGAGCCCTGCCGCTTCCGCCGGCGAGCCCTTCTCCACCGAGCGGATGAGCAGTCCTTCACCGTTCTTCGCGCCGAAATACTCGCCCAGTTGCGGCGTCAGCGACTCCACCATCACTCCCACGCGGCTGCCCTGGACGGCGTAGATCTCCGGAATGTCGATCTGGATCCGCGGCGCCGGCGGTACCGGCGGCACCGGAGGCACCACCCACGCCTTCGGCGCCACGACCTTATAAACGTCGCTGCGCGCCGCCAGCGTCACATTCACCGTCTGCGCGTTGCCGTCGCGGCTGATGGCGAGCGCGACCGTGCGTCCCGGAGGCGTTTCCCGGATCATGCGGCGCAGTTGCTCGACCGAATCCACCGGGCCGCCGTTGAACTGCAGGATGACGTCGTGCTCCTTCAGGCCGGCCTTGCCCGCGGGCGCGTCGCCATCGACCATCGTGATCTCCACGCCGCTCTCCGCCTTCAGCTTCAGCGCCTGCACGCGGTCCTTCGACACGTCTTCCACGTCCACGCCCAGGTACGACGTGCGCTCGCCCGCCCACGCCCCCGGCGTCATCGCCACCAGCACCACCAATCCCGCCAACATCCTCTGGATACTGCGCATCTCGCTTCTCCTACTTCCTTTTTCTGAATTCGATGTTCCCGATGGTCGTCTGCGCCTTCAGCAGCGGCCCACCGCCGTTCAGCGCGCCCTCGGCAAAAATCTCTCGCGGCCCGCCCGGATATTCTCCGCCCTCGCTCGTGATCTTCAGTTCGGCGAAGTCACTGCGGATCCGGTGCCCCGTCGCCATCTCGATCCCCGCGCGAACGTTCACTCCCAGGTTGGACGGCAGCATCACGATAATGTCACCCGCCGTCGTCTCCAGGCGCGATTCGCTGAACGCGCTGCGTGGCCCGATGAACTCCACGTAGATGGACCCCGCTGCCGTCTGCGCGCGCGCCCCCGCCTTCAGTTGCATCAGCCGGATCGACCCGCCCGCCGAGTCCGCATCCACGCGTCCGCTCGCCGAGTTCAGCCGGATCGACCCGCCCGCCGTCGATAGCTTCGCCGTGCCCCACACGTCGCCGATGTCCAGGTTCCCGCCCGCCGTCTCCGCTTCCAGGTTCCCGCCGATCTCCTGCGCGCGGATCGACCCGCCCGCCGTGTTCAGGATGGCCGCCGCCTTGATGGTGCCCACCTCGATCGACCCGCCCGATGTGTCCGCCCGCACCATCCCGTTCGCGCTCCGGATGGTGATCGAGCCACCCGAGGTATCGACCTTCACGTCCGCGCCCGCCGAACCAACATTGATCGGACCGCCCGAAGTCTCCGCAACGATGGAGCTGCCGATCTTGTCCATCTCGATGGAGCCGCCCTCGGTCTGCAGATCGGCGCGTCCCGCGATGTTGCTCACCGCCACGCCACCGCCGTCGGTGCGCACGTACACCACCGTCACGCTCCGCGGCGCCTGGATGTCGAAGTCCGCGGACGTCCGCCCGTTCTGCGATTCGCACGAACCCCGGAACGTCGCCGTCTCGCCCACCGTCCAGGCGCTGATCTTGAATTGCTCGAAGCGCTTCCGCGCCGTCTCTTCCGTCCCGCTATAGACCTTCTTGCGCAGCGTGTACGCGATGTCGCCGCGGTCCGACCCCGTCACGCGCACCGACCCTGCGTCGGTCGAGACCTTGATGACCTTCGCGTTGCCGAGCGTGCCCTTGATCTCCTGCACCCAGGTGTTGCCCTGGCGATAGACGCTCGACGAACTGCCCGCGGGCGTCTCGCCGCTCGCGCCGACGTCTCCGCGACCAACGTCACCACGGACGTCGGCGAGGACGCATGCCGAACCGAGTACGCTCCCCAGTACCACTACGGCCCCGATCTGTATGAACCTTTTCACCGTGTGTTTGCCTAAAACCTTTCTCTCCGGAACTTTCTGCTTCTTGCTCTGCTAGTCCATCTCCGGCGTCTGCGCCAGCAGCCGCTTCGACTCGTTCTTGATGAAGACGTTCGTGTCCTTGTCCGCCAACTGCATCAGCACCGCGCGGACGCTCGCGTCCTGCCGCACGTTCTTGACCACGCCCAGCGCCTGCGCGCGCACGCCCGGGTTCGCATCCCCCATCAGCGCTTCCAGCATCGCATCGCGCACGCGGACATCTTCCTTCACGTACGGACGTAGCGCTTCCAGCGCCTTCAGCCTTACGCCCACGTTCTTGTCGTAACGCAACGCATACACCAGCGCCTCGCGGACCTTGGAATCTTCCGGCTTCTGCACCAGCAGGCTGACCGCGTCGATGCGGTTGCCCGAGTTGGTGTTGTTGCGCGCGGCAAACAGCAGCAACTGCTGGATGGCCGGGTCGTCGAGCGACCCTTCCTTCTGCGCCGGCGTCAGCGTGTCGTAGTTGATCTGCACTTTGTTCGAGTTCGGCTCCTGCACGATGTTGCGGATGCCTGCGATCGCCGCCTCATTGGGCTGGTTGACGCCAGCCACCGTGCCCGAAGGACCTGCGCCGCGTCCGATGAGATAGCTGTAAGTCGCCATCGTTCCCGCGCCGAATCCAAAGATGAGCAGCGCCACCGTCAGCGCCGGCGAGAGCTTCACCTGCGTGAGCCAGCCGGCAAAGTCGAAGGCGAACCGCGACCAGCCGTGCGATTGCGACGCCGTCTCCAGCGCCTCCTGCAACTTCATGCGCGCGCCCGCCAGCAGGTTCGGCGAAGGTTCCGCCGGGGACACCGCCGCCATCGTCACCTTGAATTCATTCACCGCCGCCAGCTCGCGCTTGCATTCCGCGCAGCGCTCCACGTGCTGCTCGAACTCGTGGCGCTGGTCGTCCGGCAGCTCTTCGTAAACGTACAGGGCGGCGTTCTCTTTGATCCAATCGCAGTTCATAATGTCTTTCCTTCTAGGACTCCGCGGCTTTGCCGCTTCGTCCTCGCGTTTTGCTCGCGCGATCTCGGCGCTCGCTCCACGCTCACCTACCTCATCGGTGCGAGCGAAGCCCGCAGCTTCTGCGTCGCGCGGAACAACGTGTTCTTCGCGGTCTCTTCGGTGGTGTTCAGCATCTCCCCGATGGTCCGCAACTTCAGGCCCTGGTAGTGCTTCAACTCGAACACCATGCGCTCGCGCGGCGTCAGTTTCCCCAGCGCGTGGTTGATCTTGCCGCCCAGCTCGCGCCGCATCAGGTCGTGTTCCGGGTTCGCGTGCGCGCGCGCATCCTTCACCTGGTCGATGATGCTGTACTCTTCGCCCTCGGAATCCCTCACCACCGGCGCGTCTTCTTTGCGCACCTGCCGTTTGCGGATGTGGTCGAGGCAAAGATTGGTGACGATGCGATAGATCCAGGTGTAGAACGAGCACTCGAAGCGGAAGCTGCCCAGGTTGCGGTAGGCCTTGAGGAAGGCCTCCTGGTAGATGTCCTGCGCGTCCTGCTCCGACCCGGTCAGGTGGAGCGCGAGCCGCAACACCGCGCGGTCGTACTGGCGTACCAGTTCCTCGAACGCTGCGCGGTCTCCGCGTTGCGCTTCACGGATCAACAGGCTGTCGTCGGTGCGATTCAGGGCCTGGCTGACCATGCGCCCCGCCTTTGCGGGGAGAGATTTGGGACCGCGAGCGCCAACCGCCGTCAAAACCAAGGCTTCGGCCGGCATGCTTCTCCTGACTCCGTTTCACTCTTCGGGCCCGTTGGCTAATCCCAACAGCGGACTCGACTTAACACGTTGGATAGACGCGTCAGGAGGGGTTCCGTAAGCAAGCCGGATTATAGTTTATGCCCCTTTGGCAGACCGGTTGCTCAGCGCGCATCTGCCCCTACGATTGTCATTCTTGCGTGCCTCGGGCGCCGCTTCTACCCTCTCACTGTCATTCCGAGCGTAGCGAGGAACCTGCTTCTTGCTCGTTGAAAATAAATCGCTTAGCGAGGCCTACAACCACGTCCTCGTCATCGGGCGCCGGCGCCGCCGGCGAACTCGCCCGCGCCGGACTACGTGTCGAATCGCTCGCAGCCCGCGACCAACCCCTGTAGAAGCCCCCTCCTTCCAGGCGGGGGGGTCGTCCACGCTCATTGTCTTTCCCTTATTCAGCCTCTTTAGGGGCGGCACAACGCCTCACCAAAATCCTGTCAAGCCCCTCAAACCTCCAGTTTCCCGCTAACCCACTCCATCCATTCCAAATAGACTTTCACGATAGTTGGCCAGATTGCCCCATCCGTTCTGTCATACTAGGGATTACGACTCCCCGCTGAAACCCGCAAACTCCGCCATTCCGGGATTTCCCCGGGATTTCCGGGATTTTTTCCTTCTAACTCATTGATTTCCCACGAGACGCATACCCCGGGGGGCGCTCGCGACGACCACCGGCGACTAGCGTGCCTTGGCCAGCTCGGCTTCCATCTTCTCGATCGACTTCTTCGCGAAGCCGGCGTTGAAGTTGTTGGGACTGATCGCCAGCGCCTTGCGATACGCCGCTATGGCCTCCCGGTTACGTCCAGCGCCCATCAGGCCTTCTGCCAGGCTGTCCCACTGCTCCCACGATCCCGGGTAACGGTCCGCGTTCATCTCGAACGCCACCACCGCATCGTCTTTCCGGCCCTGCTCGAGCAGGTGATAGCCCTCGTGATTCATGTTGTTGCGCTCGAAGGGCTGCCACCACAGGAGCGTGCCGAAGCGACGCTTGCGCTCGTCGTAAAGCGCGCGCGCCTTGGCGCCGCCGTCTCTGAGCAGCACGTCGATCACGTCGGCGTGTTGCGCCGGATCCAGCACCACGTCCATCGCCGGGTCGGTTCCCGCGAAGTATTGTGCCGAGGAGGATTGCGCTGGGAACTCGACCGGGACTTCCCAACTCATGTCCTTGCTCCTGCCGCCGATGACGTAATTGGTCGAGATGGCGAGGTGCATGCCGCTGAAGGGCAGCGTGCTGGAGTCAGGGTCGCCGGAGCCGTTCGGGCTGGCGCCGATCGGCTCGCCCACGAACGCGCTGTTGGTGTGGCGGAGCATCCGCATCGCCAGGTCGGCGGCTGCGCTATACGTCTTACGACCAACGAGGACGAACAGATGACCCGGCCGGTTGAAGGTCGAATCGCGCTTGATGAACTCGCGCATGATCCCTTCGTTGAGCGCGCCGTTTCCGCCGCTGTTGTAGCGCAGGTCCAGCACGAACAGCTCCACAGGATGCAGGTCGGCGAAGGTGAGCATCCGCTGCATCGTCTGCGTGAGGGTCTCGCGACTGTACTTGCTCTTCTCGCGCACGGAATTCAGCTGGAAGTAGAGCAGGGCCTTCTGCGGTTCGTAGGTGAACCAGAACGCCCGCCGGCCGCGCAGGTGCAGCGGCAAGTCGGTGTTCTTGTCCGGGTCGAGGAGGAAGGCATCGGGTACGCGGCCGCCGAACGCCGTGACCAGGTCGTCGACCGGCCCGAACATCTCGCCGTATTGATAGAAGTCGAAGCCGCCTTTTCCCGCCACCGCCGGGATCTCTACCGTCCGCTCCTCTCCGCTACGCGTGGTCACGCGCAGCGTGAGAGCGTCGGAGCGCGAAGAAATATGCAGCCCGCGCACCACTCGCGGCGACGCCAGCACGAACGGCGCGTCCAGCGCGCCGGAGGGATTGTCGGATGAGAAGACGCTCTGCGCCCGCTCGCACGCCTCCTCCGCCGAGAGGTCGCCCACGCGAACGACACGCGCCCCCGCCAGCTCGGGGAATCGCTTGTCCACGGCCGTGATCACCAGCCCGTCGGTGAAACGATAGAAGCGCACCGGGAACCACTTGCCCTCAGCCGAGCCCGCCGCCGGATAAAGCGAGGTGTGTTCGTCGCGCACGCTGGCCACGAGCTGCATCAGGCGCACCGCGATCTCGTCGTCGCTCAGGCTGGGCAAGTCACGGCGGAGCTTCTCGACCGACGCGTCGAAATCTTTTTTGCTGATTCGCCGATACAGGTTCGGATGGGTCTCGACGAGCTGCCGGACAACGTAGTCGAGGTCCTGCTTCCATGCCGAGGAAGGCTTCGCCTGCCCCTGGGAGAGCACAGAAATTCCAAGCAAAACGAGCGTGAGGATGCGGGCTCGCATGGACAAGCAGTGAGACGCCGTTCGGGCGCGAAGGTCACCGCCAAAACAAGAAAAAAGGCGGGCGAGGGCGCCCGCCTCTTCTCATGTCGAAACTTACTCGGCTTCCTTCTCCACCACGACCTTGAACGAGACCGGCACGTCGCGGTGCAGTTTCACCGTGACGTTGTGCTCGCCCAGCGTCTTGATGGTGTCGGTGAGCTGGATCTTGCGGCGGTCCACCTCCAGGCCCTTCTTCGCCAGTTCCTCGGCGATCTCGCTCGAGGTGACCGAACCGAACAAGTGGTCCTTCTCTCCCGCCTTGCGACGGAAGGTGAGGGACACATCCGCGAACTTCGCCGCCAGCGTCTCGGCATCGCCCTTTTCACGCTCGGAGCGGCGATTGGCCGCCGCGCGCATCTGGTCAATCACCGCCTTGTTGGCGGCGTTCGCCTCGATGGCGAGCTTGTGCGGCAGCAGATAGTTGCGGCCGTAGCCCTCCGCGACCTTCACCACGTCGCCGCGGCTGCCCAGCTTGGGAACATCTTCTTTCAGGATGACTTCCATGTTTGCGACTCCAGTGTCGTGAACTTAAAAAGTCTTGCGGCCAAGTTCGAACGCTCTAGAACCTTGCCTGGAACGGCAGCAGCGCGATGTTCCGCGCCTGCTTGATGGCGGCCGAGAGACGCCGCTGGTGCGGCGTGCACACGCCCGTCAGGCGACGCGGCACGATCTTGCCGCGCTCCGCCACGAACTGGCGCAGCAGTCCCACGTCCTTGTAATCAATGGCGTCGATCTTCTCCACGCAGAACTTGCAGACCTTCTTGCGGCGGAAGAATTTGCGGTCGCCGCGCGGGCCACCCGGCCCGCCTCCAGGACGTCCCTCGCGGCGCGGGCCGCCAGGGCCGCGGTCGCCGCTCGGACGCGGGGTGTACGGACGCGGCGTGTGCGGCGTCGCTGCCGGATAGGTGCGCTCTGCCGGCGTCGCCGGGGCTGCCGTGGTCGTGCTCGGCTCCGCCGTAGCGGTAGCTTCTTTCGGTTGCTTCACTTCGTCTGCCATAAATCTCCTAAAGCAAGATCTGATTGGTTCGCCCGCCGCCCTTTATACGGTCGTCGGGGCAGGGGTATCCGTCGCGGCCGGCGCGGCTTCGGCCGGGGCCGGAGGAGCCGGAGTCAGCGGCGGTGGCGCGGGAGCGCGCTTCACGCGCGTCGCGCGGATCGCTTTCACCTTGTCCAGACGCTTCTGCTCCTCGTCGATGCGCACGGTGATGAACTTGATCACCGGTTCCGTCACGCGCAGGCGGCGCTCCAGCTCGAGCACCGTCTGGCCCGTGCCTTCGACCGTCAGCAGGATGTAGTTGCCGTCCTGGAAGCGCGCCACGTTGTACGCCAGGCGGCGCTTGCCCATGCGGTCGATCTTCTGCACCGTGCCGCCGGCCGAGCTCACGCTCGCCTCCAGGCCACTCACCAGCTTGTCGGTATCTTCGTCGGCCATGTCGGGCCGCACGATGAACATCACTTCGTAAAGACGATTCATTTCATTCTCCATACTGCTGCTAGCTTCTCGCCGCTAGCTTCCAGCTAAGAGCTAGAGGCTAGGAGCTGGTGGCGGAGTCCTCTGGATCCTTCCGCCGGTTAAACCTGTTCATGGCCGTTGCTGCGCCCTCGGCCAAGATCACTTTCACCGCCGCGCTCGCGGCGTCGAGCATCCCGCCGGCCAGCGCGAGTTGCGCCTTCTTCATCTGCGCCAGCACGTACTTCGCGCCGTCGCCCACCTCGAAGTCCGGTCCGATGCCCAGCCGGATGCGTAGGAACTCCTGCGTGCCCAGCGCGGCAATGATCGACTTCACCCCGTTGTGCCCGCCCGCCGAGCCGCGCTCGCGGATCCGGATCGTCCCCCACGGCAAGTCCAGCTCGTCGTAGATCACGATCAGGTCTTTCGTCGCCTCCAGACCCAGCTCCGCGACCAAGGCTCCCACCGCCGCGCCGCTCAGGTTCATGTAGGTCTCCGGCTTGGCCAGGAGCGCTTCCTGTCCCGCGATGGAGCACTTGCCGGTGAGCGCGCGCGACCTGCGGTTCGCCACCTGCGCACCGCAATGTTCCGCGATGCGATCGACGGCCAGGAACCCGAGGTTGTGCGGCGTGAACTGATACTCGATGCCGGGATTTCCGAGACCGACGATCAGCTTCACGCCTGCGTCCTGATTGACAAAGAACTCCCAGTACCGAGTACCGAGTACCGAGTTGCGAGTCCAAGCACCACTCGGTACTCAGTACTCGGTACTCGGTACTGGCCCAAACTATTTCTCCTTCTTCTCTTTCTTCGCCGGGGCCTCGGGCGCAGCTTCCGCGCCTTCCTCCTCGGTCTCCTGCTTGCCCTTCTTGATGACTTCGGGCTCGGCAGGCGCGGCGGCAGCGGCGTCCGCAGCGGCCTCCGGCGTCGGAGCGACTTCCTCTTTCACGGTCACGATGTGCGCCACGGGCGTGTTCGCGTCGGTGATGAACTTGATCTTCTCCGAGTGCGGCAGGTCGCTCACGCGCTTCACCACGGTGAACACCAGTTCGGTGACGTCGAGGTCGATGTGGCCCGGGATGTCCGCCGGCAAGCACTCGATCTCGATCTCGCGCGTGATCTGCTCGAGGATGCCGCCCTGCGTCTTCACGCCTTCGGCCTCGCCCACGAGCACGATGGGCACCTTCACGCGCAGGCGCTGGTCCATCGCGATGCGCTTCAGGTCGATGTGCAGCAGGTGTCCCTTGATGGGCTCGTACTGCCAGTCCACGATCATCGCCTTGGTCTTCTCCGCACCGGCGACCAGGTCGAAGATGGTGTTGTGGCCGCTCTCCGAGTGCAGGATGCGGCCGATCGCCTTGGGGTCCACTTCGAGCGCGACCGTCTGCTTCTTCGCGCCATAGAGCACGGCGGGGATGCGCCCCTGCACGCGCAGGCGGCGCGCTTCGTTCTTGCCGCGCGCTGCGTCCTGGCGGGGCCGCGCTTCCACCATGTTCGTCTGTTCTGCGTTCGACTTCGTTGCGGTTGCCATTTCTCTGTGTCCTTCCAAACTTGTTTTCAAAACCGCTCTTAGCTCTTGGCTTTTTGCTTTTGGCCAAGAGCTAAAGGCCAAAAGCGACTCTTTACGCGAACAACGTGCTGATCGACGTCTCTTCATGGATGCTCTGGATGGCGCGGGCCACGAGCCCGGCGATGGAGAGCACCTTGATCTTCTTCTCGTTCTTGCCCGCTTCGGTCAGCGGGATGCTGTTCGTCACGATGACCTGCTCGATGCGCGATTTCGAGATGCGCTCGATGGCCGGCCCCGAAAGCACCGGATGCGTGGCGCACGCGTACACCCGCGCCGCGCCCGCGTCGAGCAATGCTTCCGCCGTCTTCACCAGCGTGCCGGCGGTGTCGATGATGTCGTCCAGGATCAGCGCCGAGCGGCCCTTCACGTCGCCGATCACGTGCATTACTTCGGCCACGTTCACGTCGGTGCGGCGCTTATCCACGATGGCCAGCGGCGCTTCCACTTTCTTCGCGAAGAAGCGCGCGCGCTCCACGCCGCCCGCGTCCGGCGAGACCACCGTGAGGTCGGGCAGGTTCTGGTCTTTCACGTAACCCACCAGCACCGGCGATGCGAACAGATGGTCCACCGGGATGTTGAAGAAGCCTTGTATCTGCGGCGCGTGCAGGTCGACGATGAGCGCGCGGTCCGCGCCCGCGGTGGTCAGCAGGTCGGCCACCAGCTTCGAACTCACCGGGACGCGCGGCTTGTCCTTGCGGTCCTGGCGCGCGTAGCCGTAGTACGGGATGACGCACGTGATGCGCCGCGCACTCGCGCGCTTGAGCGCGTCGATCATGAGCAGCAGTTCCATCAGGTGCTGGTCCACCGGGAAGCACGTGGGTTGCACCACGAACACGTCGGCGCCGCGCACGTTCTCCATGATCTGCAGATAGACTTCGCCGTCGGAGAAGCGCTTCAGTTCGGCGTGCGAGCGCGGCATGCCGAGGAAAGCGCAGATCTCGTCGGTCAACGGCTCGTTCGCCGTGCCGCAGAAGATCTTGAACTTGTCGTCGTGGCGGGCGCGTTGCGGCTTGCGCTCGCCTTTAGGCTGCGTCACCTGGTCCTTTTTCTCCGTCGTCGCAGTGCCTACAGTCGCCATGTCCAGCTCTCGTGTTGGAGTTTCAGCGCTCACAAATCAAGTACCGAGTACTCAGTACTGCGTTGCGGGGGACCGGTTTGAACTCGGTACTCGCAACTCGGTACTCACAACTCAATCTGGCTGGGCGGCCAGGATTCGAACCTGGACAAAGTGCGTCAAAGGCACTTGACCTACCATTAGTCGACCGCCCAAAAACCCGTCCCCGGTTTCCCGTTTCCAGTTCCCAGTCTCTGCGGCATCGAAAACAGGAAACTGAAAACTGGAAACTCGGCAGCCGCCTAGCCCCACAGCTTTTTCCAATATTCTTCCCGCGGCAGCGTCTTCGTGGCGACCGCCCGCAGGCCGTCCGCCGAAAGCTTCTTCGCCGCCTTTTCGGCAGCGGCGCTCGACGGAAACAACCCGAAAAGCGACGAGCCGGATCCCGAGAGCGAGGCAAAACTTGCGCCCGCGCGCTCCAAGGCCCGCTTCACTTCTCGTAGTTCAGAATGCTGGGGAAAGACAACGCGTTCGAAGTCGTTCTCTATCCCGGCACGGACAAGGTCGAGAAGCAGTGCCTCGGCCCGGTCCCCGCTCCTGGCGGGAACACCGGTTGTAGGACCACACAGCCAGCTCCAAACCGAGCGGCTGAACTCATTCATTGTATCGGAGGCATCCGAGGCCGTCAATTTGTCCCAGTCCGCGAACGCCCGCGGCGTGGATATCCCTACCTCCGGCGCCACCAGCACGCAGTCGAGCGCCGGCAAGTCGGGTAAAGGATAGACGTCCTCCCCCCGGCCCAGGCCCAGCACCGTTCCCCCGACCAGGAATAATGGGACATCCGACCCGGTCTCGGCCGCCAGCCGCAGCTTGACCTCCGCCGGTATCGGGACCTTCAGCGCGCGCTCCAGGCCCAGCATGGTCGCCACCGCATTCGACGACGCGCCGCCCACGCCGCCCTCCACCGGCAGCCGCTTCTCGATGCACAGCGTCACTTTCTTGCGGACCTTCAGCGCCTTCAGCACGCGCTCGGTCATGCGATAGCAGGTGTTCGATTCGTCGGTGGGGACGCGCGGGTCTTTCGACCGTATCTCGATCCCCATGCCGGGCTTCACGTCTATCTTGATGACGTCATGAAGCGCCAGCGTCTGATAGACGGTGCGCAGCTCGTGGAAGCCGTCCGTGCGGCGTGGCCCGATGCGCAACCCGAGATTGACCTTCGCGAACGAGTGGACAGCAAGCGCCATGGCGGGGGAATTGTATATGCCAGCCCCAGCCGCCGCCGCACAACAAAACGCCCGGCGTGGCCGACGCCGGGCTGGTCCCGCAGCGCGACTCCACCGGAGGATGCGAGCTGAACCGCGAGACACAGTCTTAGACTGCCCCGCGACGGGGGAGTGAGCGGCCCAAGCTTCCAACCGCCGCGTTTGAACAACAAAAACTAACTTGAACGCGCGCTCCGCTGCGTATACTCCCGCGCATGCGTGAGCTTTGGGATCCTCGCGGCACGACCGGCCGCGGACGGTACGCGCTCTGGGGCACGGTCCTAGTCGCGTTGAAGTACAACCTCGACCGGGTCCTCGCCGGGATCTTCGGACGCGGCTGGGCGATCGTTGATTACCTCGAGCCGTCGCGGCGGCGTGGCCATGCTCCCCTGTCTCACATGGAGTGGGACTTCTGGCTCGCGCTCATCGTGGTGAGCCTGCCATTCATCTGGGCGGGCGTCACGCTCACCGCGCGGCGGCTGCGCGACGTGGGATACCCGATCGGGCTCGTCGCGCTCTTCTTCGTCCCCGTCGTCAACTACATCCTCTTCATCATCCTCGCCATCGTCCCTGCGCGTGGTGCCGTCGAGGTTCGCCACGGCCGCGCCTGGCTGGCGCGCATCATTCCCGACAACCCTCTCGGCAGCGCCGCCATGAGCCTGGCACTGAGCGTCCCCTTCGGCATCGCCGCCACCGCGCTCGCGGTCACCGTCTTCAAGGACTACGGCTGGGGGATCTTCGCCGGGCTGCCGTTCTGGATCGGTATGGTCTCGGTCTTGGTCTACGGCTACAAGGCGCCGCGCAAGCTCCGCCAGTGCCTGGGAGTTGCCGCGCTCGCCATCACCGTGGTCGGCGCCGGACTGCTCATCGTCGCCATCGAGGGCTTCATCTGCGTCCTGATGGCGGCGCCCATTGCGTTGACGCTCGCGCTGTTCGGGGGGCTCACCGGCTACTACATCCAGCGGCACAACTGGGGCGGGCCGCCGCCGGTGGAGATCTTCGGCGCGCTACTGCTCGCGCTTCCCGGCGCGCTCTCGCTCGAGCACGCGCGTCCGGTCGAACCTCCGCTGCTGCAAGTCACTTCGACCGTCGAGATCGACGCCCCTCCCGCAGTCGTGTGGCGCAACGTCGTCTCCTTCCAGCAGCTCGACCCGCCCGACGCAACGAAAGAGTGGTACTTCAAGACTGGCCTCGCCTATCCCGAGCGCGCGGAGATCTCCGGCTCGGGCGTCGGCGCGGTGCGGCATTGCGTCTTCTCGACCGGAGCATTCGTCGAACCCATCGAGGTCTGGAACGAGAATCGCCTGCTCCGCTTCGGCGTGACCGCCGAGCCGCCCGCGATGCGCGAGCTTTCGCCCTATCCCGGCCTCCGTCCACCGCATCTCGATCATTACTTCTCGTCGAAGCGCGGCCAGTTCCTGCTCGTCCCGTTGGCCGGCGGACGCACCCGCCTCGAAGGCACCACGTGGTATACCAACCGCTTCTGGCCGCAGATGTATTGGCAGCTCTGGTCCGACACCATCATCCACCGCATCCACATGCGCGTGCTCGAGCACGTGAGAGTTCGAAGTGAAGCCCGCAGCGAAGCCGATGCCCGCGCCGCCGCGAAACCTTAATATCGGAACTGGTAGCTGATCTTCACGAAGAGCTGGCGCCCATCGTTGAGGAAGCGGTTGCGCGTGGGGAAGATGCCGGCGTGGTCCTCGATGCCTACCCGGTCGCCGGTGCGAGGTTCTGCGGCGTCGCCGGAGCAGTGCTCTGCGGCGCGCCCGCCCCCAAGCAATACAGGGGAAGCGCCAGCAACAATCCAATAACGTACGGGGCCCTTGTCTTGTTACTGAGCACTTCCCCTCACAGGAGATGAAGTAACTGGGGCGTTAGACCAACGCGGCAGGAAAAGGTTAGGCGGACCGCGCGACAGATTGCGCTAGAAGAGCGCGTTCTGTTTCCGGCTGAGCGGGATGCCGAAGTGTTCATACGCCAGCTTGGTGGCGATGCGCCCGCGGGGAGTGCGGTTGAGGAACCCGATCTGGATGAGGAACGGTTCGTAGATCTCTTCGATGGCCTCGGCCTCCTCGGCGAGCGCCGCGGCGAGCGTGCTCACCCCGACCGGTCCACCTTGGTATTTCTCGATGATGGTGAGCAGCAGCCGGCGGTCGGTCTCGTCGAAACCATACTTGTCGACTTCGAGCATCTTGAGCGCGGCCTTGGCGGTGGCAATGTCGATCTTCCCCGCCGCGCGCACCTGTGCGTAATCGCGCACCCGCCGCAGCAGCCGGTTGGCGATGCGCGGCGTGCCGCGCGACCGTGACGCGATCTCCGCGGCGCCGGCGGCGTCTATCTCCATGCCCAGGATCTCCGCCGACCGCTTCACGATGATCTCCAGGTCCGCGGCGGTGTAGAACTCCAGCCGCAGCATGATGCCGAAGCGCGACCGCAGCGGCGCCGTCAGTAATCCCGCCCGCGTCGTCGCCCCGATGAACGTGAACGGCTTCACTTCAATGGTGTGCGTGCGCGCCGCCGGGCCTTGTCCGATGATGATGTCGAGCTTGTAGTCCTCGAGCGCCGAGTAGAGCAGCTCCTCGAGCGCCGCCTGCAGCCGGTGGACTTCGTCGAAGAACAGCACCTGCTTGTCACGGACGTTCGTCAGGATCGCCGTCAGGTCACCCTTGATCTGCAGCGTCGGGCCCGAGGTTTGCTGGTAGGCCACTCCAAGTTCGTTGGCGATGATCGTCGCGAGCGTCGTCTTGCCCAGGCCCGGCGGGCCGTAGAGCAGCACGTGGTCAAGCGCCTCGCCGCGGGACTTCGCCGCCTCGATCGCGACCGCCAGGTTTTCCTTCACCTTGTTCTGCCCAATGAACTCGGCCAGCCGCTTGGGCCGCAGCTTCAGTTCGAACGACGCATCGTCCTCGACCACCTGCGCCGAGACGATCCGCTCGCGACTATCGGGAGAACTCTTTGCCGTCGACACTGAACCGGATGATACCGCGAAATACTTGTTGCAGCAGCTCTCGATTTCCAGACCGCGCTTCCCGACTGCCGGGCATCTCAATGTCTTGGCGCTCTCATCCGGACTCCCCTTATCCACCTAACCGGACTCACACAAGGAGAAGACTCATGGCACACCGTTCAGACGCACACCTGGGAATGTTGCGCGACTACGAATTCGAAGGCAACGTGGACGACATCCGCGGCGCGAACGTCTATGGACCGAGCGACGAGAAGCTCGGCGAGATCGACGACGTCATCTTCGACCACGCCTCCGGCGCCATCCGCTATCTCGTCATCGACACCGGCGGCTGGCTCTCCAGCCGCAAGTTCGTCGTGCCGGCGCACCGCATCACCGCGTACCACAAGAACCAGGACGACTTTTACGCCGACCTCACCAAGGAACGCATCGAGATGTTCCCCGCCTACGACGAGAAGGCGCTCGCGAAGCGCGACACGTGGGAAGAGTACGAACGCAACTACGAGAAGTCGTGGAGCGAATCGCCCATCCTGCACCAGGAAGGGACCGGGAACATCATCACGCCGCCGGCGAACGAGATCCCAGCCGGTGGGGGTAGCGGAAAACCGATCACCTCCAGCGCGAACCTCACGCCCGAGCGCATCCGCGACAGGTTCGAGCCCGCGAAAGCGCCCTTCACCATGAACCGTCCCATGGACAGCCCGCGCACCAGTGAGCCGGCGCCGCAGGCCAACCCTGTCACCGGCCGCCTCAACACCTTCGAGGAGCACATCCGCAACACGCAGGGTGGCTGGCGCGACGAGTGCGAGGAGTGCAAGAGAGCCGCTTGACGCTCTTGTGTCTCTTACATCCCGAGCCCGCCGTGGCGGGCGAGGGAACCCTACCTTCACGATAATTCTCGGGGAAGGTAGGGCTTTCTCGCTACGCTCGAAATGTAAATTAAAGCAGCCCTGCCAGTTCCTTCTCTCCGATCACCTTCACGCCCAACTCTTTCGCCTTGTCCAGCTTCGACCCGGCCTCATCGCCCGCGAGCACATAGTCCGTCTTCTTCGAGACCGACCCGGAGACCTTCCCGCCCGCATTCTCGATGAGCTGCTTGAAGTGGTCGCGCGGCTGCGAGAGCGTCCCGGTGATCACGAACGTCTTGCCGGCGAGCTGCGTCCCGCGCTGTTTCTTCTCACCTTTGAAGCGCAGCCCGGCTTTGCGCAGCCGCTCCACCAGCTCGCGGTTCTTCTTCTCCGCAAAGAATTCCATGATCGCCTGCGACACCCGCTCGCCCACCTCGGGCACTTCCTCGAGCTGCTCCGCCGTCGCGGACATCAAGGCATCGAGCGAGCCAAAGTGTTCGGCCAGCAGCTCCGCCGTGCGCTCGCCCACGAAGCGGATTCCCAACCCGTAGATCACGCGCTCCAGCGGCAGCTTCTTCGAGGCTTCTATCTCCTCCAGCAGGTTCTGCGCGGATTTCTCTCCCACCCGCTCCAGCGAGAGCAGCTTCTCCTTCGTGAGCGAGTAGATGTCGGCAACGTTTTTCAGCAGGCCGCGGTCGGCGAGCTGGTTCACCAGCGACTCGCCCATGCCCTCGATGTTCATCACGCCGCGTCCCGCCCAGTGCAGCAGCGCTTCGCGCAGCTTCGCCGGACAATTCGCGTTGATACACCGATGGTCCGCCTCGCCCTCCACCCGCACCACGTGCCCGCCGCACACCGGGCACCGCTCCGGCATCTTGAACTTCTTCGTCGGGCGCGGATGCTGCTTGGCTTCTTTCGGAAGTTGCCCTTCGGTGAGCACAGCGACGACCTTCGGGATCACGTCACCGCCACGCTCCACCGTGACCCAGTCGCCGATCTTCACGCCCAGCCGCTCGATCTCGTCCATGTTGTGCAGCGTCGCGCGCGAGACCGTCGTCCCGCCGATGGCCACCGGCTTCAGCGCCGCGACCGGCGTCAACTTCCCCGTGCGCCCGACCTGCACCAGCACGTCTTCTATCTGCGTCACGCCCGCGCGCGCGGCGTACTTGTACGCGATCGCCCAGCGCGGCGCTTTTCCCGTGAACCCAAGTTCTTCCTGCAGGCCGATGCGGTCCACCTTGATGACCACGCCATCGATCTCGTAGCCCAGCTTCTCGCGTTGCGCCTCCCACTTCCGCAGGAACGCGAGCACGCCCTCGATGTCACCAACCTTCGCCCAGTTTGGATTCACCTTGAATCCGGCAGCCGTCAGCGCTTCGAGCGAATGCGAATGGCGGTCGAGGACGGTGCGCCCGTCGCGCAGCAGGAAGTAGGCGTAGAAGTCGAGGCGCCGCTGCGCCACGATGTTCGGCTCGAGCACGCGGATCGTCCCCGCCGCCGCGTTGCGCGGGTTCGCGAACCTCGCCAGTTGCTGGCGCTCGCGGTCTTCGTTCATCCGCTCGAAGCCGGCGAGCGGCATCACCACCTCGCCGCGGACCTCAAAGTTCGCTGGTATCTCCGCTTTCTTCAGGACGTCTTTCCCCACCGACAACGGCACGCTGCGGATCGTCCGCACGTTCGTGGTGACGTCTTCGCCGACGTAGCCATCGCCGCGCGTCACGCCCTTGTCGAGCCGCCCGCCGGAATACGTCAGCGCCAGCGACATGCCGTCGAGCTTCAGCTCGCAGACATACTCCACGTCGGTACGTCCGGTCAGCTCGTGCACCCGGCGCTCCCACGCGCGCAGCTCCTCTTCGTTGTATGCATTGTCGAGCGAGAGCATGGGACGCGAGTGCTCCACCTTCACGAAGCCCTCACGTGGCTTCCCGCCTACGCGCTGCGAAGGCGAGTCCACCGTCACCAGCTCCGGATGCTCCGCCTCGAGCCGTTTCAGCTCCTGCATCAGCCGATCGAACTCAGCGTCGGACATCTTCGGCGCGTCGAGCACGTAATAAAGATGCTCGTGCCGGCGTATCTCCTCGCGCAGTCTCTCCACGCGGCGCGCGGCGTCTTTGGCGGTGGCGGTTGGCATGCGAAGCAACGATTATATGAGGTCGGCCTTGCCCAGCGGGCCGCTGAGGTTTACCATTCCGCCGCTTTCCGAAGGAGAACGCGTATGCGCAGGAGACTGATCGGATTGATCACATTGCTGACGCTCGCCGCTGTCCCCGTTGCCGCCGCGCAGGAGAAGGCGGCCACGAAGCCGGCAAAAGACGCGAAGCCCGCAGCCATGCCGAAAGCCAAGCAGTCCGCCGAGATGGCAAAGGCCGAAAAGATGTTCGCCGGCAATTGGGTGCTCGACGAGAAGTTCGAAGCCATGCCGGAAATGGGTATGCCGCAGGCCGCCACCGGCAAAGGCACGGAGACGACCAGGCGCGGTCCCGGCGGCAACTCGCTCATCTCCGACATGAAGTCCACCAGCTCGCAAGGCCCTTTCACCGGACACGGCGTGATGTGGTACGACCCCATGGCCGGCGGCTATCAGGCCACCTGGTGCGATAGCGATTCGCCCATGGGCTGCATGCTCAACGGCACCGGCAAATGGCAGGGCAACGACCTCGTCTTCGAGTTCGACGCTCCCATGCCTCCCGAGATGGGCGGCGGCAAGATGCACATGCGCGAGAGCTATACCGACATCAAGCCCGGCTCGTTCACCTTCACCATCGCCTCGGGCCCCAACGCCGACCAGATGAAGCCGATGATGACCATCAAGTACAAACGCGCCGGCAAGTAAGAGATTTCAGATTGCAGATTGATGATTGCAGAATAGGCCGGCAATGACTGCCGCCTATTCTGCAATCTGAGATCTGCAATCTGCATTTGTTCTGTCACACTGATTGCTTGGAACCGATAACCCATCTCCTCACCGGCGCCTGCCTTGCCCGCGCCGGCTTCAATCGCAAGACGGCGCTCGCCACCACCGTGATGGTGTTGGCCGCCGAAGCGCCCGACCTCGACATTGTTGCCTACTTCGGCGGCAGCGTCACCGGGTTCCAGCACCATCGCGGCATCACGCACACGCTGGCCGGTGTCCCCCTCATCGCCGCCGCCGTCGTCGGCTTCGTCTGGCTGCTCCACCGCTGGCGCGTGCAACGCGGATGGCAGCCGAAAGCTTCCTCGCCGCCGCTGCGCTGGCCGCTGCTCTATCTGTTCGCGTGCCTCGCCGCGCTCAGCCACATCCTGCTCGACTTCACCAATCAGTACGGCGTGCGTCCCTTCGAGCCGTTCTCCTACCAGTGGTACGCCTGGGACATCGTCGCCATCGTCGAGCCCGCGCTGCTCGCCCTCCTCGCCGCCGGCCTGCTGCTGCCGCTGCTCTTCCGCCTCATCAACGAAGAGGTCGGGGCGCGCACCAAAGGGCCGCACGGACGCGCGGGCGCCATCGTCGCGCTCCTGCTCGTCGTCGCCGTGTGGTGGTTCCGCGATCTGCAACACCGGCGCGCGCTCGCCAACCTCCAGTCGCAGACGTATCTCGGCGCCGAGCCGGTCCGCGCGAGCGCCTATCCTTATATGACCGACCCATTCACCTGGTACGGTGTGGTCGAGACCGAAACCTTCTTCGGCAGCATGCACGTGGATTCGCGTACCGGCGAGGTCGACCGCGAGCGCCGCATGCGCGTCCGCTACAAGCCGCAGGAAACACCGGTCACGCTCGCGGCGAAGAGTTCGCCGATGGGCCGCGTCTATCTCGACTGGGCGGCTTATCCCTACGTCGAGGTCGAAAAGCTCGCACCGCCCGAGAGCGGATACCTCGTCCATCTCTACGATCTGCGCTACACCTATCCGGAAGAGAATGTCGGTGTGCTCGGCGCAACCGTGGAACTCGATGACCGCCTCGCCGTCCGCCGACAGGGCATGGGACGCCGCGCCCTGCAGCCCGCCGACTGACCCGCAACAGTGCTACAATCCGCGACAAGATGTCACGGAAGTCCGCGCTTTTCCTGATGTTTTCCCTCGTGCTGGCGCTCGCCGCCGCACCTGCCTTCGCTGCCAAGCCCGAACCGCTCGCAAAAAAGATCGCCAAGCTCCTCGCCGGCGCCGACGCCTCCCGCGGATTCTGGGGCATCGAGGTCGTCTCGCTCACGTCCGGCAAGACGCTCTACGAAGCGAACGCGGACAAGCTCTTCACGCCGGCATCGAACACCAAGCTCTTCACCACCGCGGCCACCTTCGCGCTCATCGGCCCCGAGTTCCGCTTCAAGACGGACGTCGAGACCACCGGCGCCATCGATAAATACGGACGCCTCACCGGCGACCTCGTCCTCGTCGGGCGCGGCGACCCCAACCTTTCGGGCCGTCTGTTTCCTTACGCCGCCGGCGGCCCGCGTCAGCTTCCCGCGCCGCACGTGCTCGAAGATCTTGCCGACGAGCTCGTCAAGAAAGGCCTGAAGTTCGTCGATGGCGACGTCGTTGCCGACGACTCCTACTTCCCCGCGCAGCGTTGGGCGCCGGGCTGGGAGCAGGACGACCTCGTCACCGAGTACGGCGCGCCCGTTTCCGCCCTCACCATCAACGACAACGTCGTCTACGTCCGCATCATGCCCGCCGACCGTCCCGGCGAAAAGGCGTTCATCGCCGTCGAGCCGTTCGCGGATTACTACAAGCTCGACAACCGCGTCATCACCACGCCGCCCGGCACCGGCCCGAACAAGATCACCATCAGCCGCGAGCTCGGCTCGAGCGACGTGCTGCTCTGGGGCACCATCCCGCAAGACGACCCCGGCGGCACGCAGGCCATCGCCATCAACGATCCCGCCGAGTTCGCTGCGCAGTGGTTCCGCCAACTGCTCGAGCGCCGCGGCGTCGTCATCTACGGCCGCGAGCGCACCCACCACACCGAGATGGCGAACCTCACCACCTTCACGGTGACGTCGCGCGCGGCCGCCGGCGGCGGCACCCCGGGCGCCACCACCATGCAGCCGCTTATCCTCGCCGCGCACGATTCCCTGCCGCTGGCCGAAGACCTAAAGCTCATCAACAAGATCAGCCAGAACCTGCACGCGGAACTCATGCTGCGTCTGCTCGGACGCGAGCGCGGCACCGCCGGCACCATCGACGGCGGCCTCGAGGTGCTCAACGGTTTCCTCGCCAAGGCCGGCATCACGCCCGGCGAATACACCTTGCTCGATGGCTCCGGCATGTCGCGGCAGAACCTGGTCACGCCCCGCGCCACCGTGAAGCTGCTGAAGTATGCCGCCACGCAGCCCTGGGGCGACCTCTACCGCGCCACGCTCCCCATCGGCGGCGCCGACGGCACGCTCGCCAACCGTTTCCGCGGCACGCCCGCCGAGAACCACGTCCACGCCAAGACCGGCTCGCTCGGCCACGTCAACGCGCTCTCCGGATACCTCGAGACCATGAAGGGCGACCGCATCGCCTTCGCCATCTTCGCCAACAACCACAACCTGCAAGGACGCAAAGCGACCGAGACCATCGACCAGATCGTGCAGGCCATCGCGGAAGACGTCGCCCTTCCAACAAACTCCGGCAAGAAAAAGAAATAGCCGCGCCGGAAACAAGAAAGCCCTCGCCGCGGCGAGGGCTTCGTACTCCCCGCAATATTATTTCGCTTTCGCCTTCACGCCTTCCACGTTCAGCGTGATCTTCACCTTGTCGGCCACCACCGCCGCCCCGTCTTTCATCATCCGGTTGTAGGTCACGCCGTAGTCCCGCCGGTTGATGGTCGTCGAGCCCTCCGCCGCGATGCGCGTGTTCCCCCACGGGTCGGTGATCGGCCCGTTCAGCTCGAATGGTATCTCCACCTGCTTCGTGACACCCTTGATGGTCAGGTCGCCGATAAGCACGAGCTGGCTGCCGCGCTTCTCCACCTTCTTGCTCGCGAACGTCATCTCCGGGAACTTCGCCACGTCCATGAACTCGGAATTGCGCAGGTCCTCGTCGCGTCCCGCATTGTCGGTGGTGATGCTCGGCGTCTTGATGCTCACATTCACCGCCGACTTGGTCACGCCTTTCGGATCGTACGTGATCGTCCCCGCGAAATCGGTGAAGCGGCCATTGACGTTCGAGATCATCAGGTGCTTCGTGGTGAAACCGACCTGCGAGTGCGCTTGGTCGATCTTGTATTCATCGGCGAAGGCGAGCGCAGCGAGCGCGACGAGAGCGGCGAGCAGCAGTGCTTTGCGATTGTTCATGCGTTCTCCAGAATCCTAGGTAGAGACGGCCTTCTGGCCGTCTCCGGTCGCTATGGGATAGACGTTGCGGGCCGGGAAACGATGCAGAACTTATCCCGGCAGGACGCGCAGGCTCAAATCCACGGCCTTGGCCGAATGCGTGAGCGCGCCCACGGAGATGTAATCCACTCCCGTCTCGGCGTACGCGCGAACGTTCTCCAGGTTCACGCCGCCCGAGCACTCGATGGGGATGCGCCGCGAATGCTTCTCGCAGCGCTGCACCGCGCGGCGCACGTCCTTCACTGCCATGTTGTCGAGCAGCACCGCTTCGGCGCCGGCTTCGAGGGCCGCCTCGAGCTCTTCGAGGGAACGCACCTCGATCTCGATGGGTGACGACCCGCGCCGGTTCCGTAGCGCGCGCTCCAGCGCCTGCGCGATGCCGCCGGCCAGCGCGATGTGGTTGTTCTTGATGAGCACGCCGTCGGAGAGGTCAAGACGATGGTTCATCCCGCCGCCGCAGCGCACCGCGTACTTATCGAGCACGCGCAGCCCGAGCACGGTCTTGCGCGTATCGAGGATGCGCGCCTTCGTGCCGGCCACCGCGTCCACGAACCTCCGCGTCAGCGTCGCGATGCCGCTCATCCGCTGCATCGCGTTCAATATCACGCGCTCGCACGAGAGGATGACGCGCGCGTTGTGCCGCACCACCGCCACCTGCTGGCCCTTGTGCAAGCGGACGCCATCGAAGATCTCGCCGTGCGTCGTCACTTCCGGATGCGCCACGATCGTTCCATCCAGCTCCGCGAACACGTCGAGGATGCGCGCCACGATGCCCAGGCCGGCCAGCACACAGTCTTCCTTCGCCAGGATCGTCCCCGTCGCGCGCTGGTTCGGATCGATGCACGCGTACGTCGTCGCATCGCGCGTCGCACTATCTTCGCGCAACGCGTTCTCGAGGATCGCCGTGATGCGTCTGCTCGTCCAGTCCATGGGAACGTAACCAAGTCTTCAGACTTCGGTCTTCAGCGGGCTGCTGCAGACTGACGTCTGAAGGCTGAAGACTATCGCAATGCTGCCAAAGCTGCCCGCGCCTTCGCGATCAGCACATTCAGCTCGCCCTCGCGCCGCCGGATGCCCTCCACCACGTTCGCCGGCGCCTTCGCCAGGAATTGCTCATTCCCCAATTGACGATGCGCGTTGGCCAGCTCCGTCTCCAGCTTCTTCAACTCTTTTGTCAGGCGCTCGCGCTCCGCGCCCACGTCCATCGGCTTCTCGTAGATCATGCGGACGTCGAACCTCGTGGTCGAACGCGCGCCCGCGGCCTTGGCCAGCGAGTCCTCCACGAACGCCATGCTCTCCACGCCCGCCAGCTTCTCGACCGCCAGGCGGTTCTCTTCGAACAAGCGCCGCGTTGCCGCGTCGGCGAATATCTCGACCGGCGCCCGCTGCTTCGTCTCGATCTTCAGCTCCGCGCGGATGTTCCGGATGCTCACGATCAAGTCGCGCAGCACCGCGAACTCCGCTTCCGCCGGCAAGTCGATCTGTCCCGCCGCCGCCGCCTGCGGATACGCCGCCAGCGCAATGGACTTCAGCGGCGGCTTGCCGTCATAGAGCGCCTGCCATATCTCTTCCGTGATGAACGGCATGAAAGGCGAGAGCAGCCGCAGCGCGCCTTCGAACAGCGCCACCAGGTTCGCCAGCGCCGCCCGCCGCGTGTTCGACGCAACCTCGTCGCCCAACCGCAACTTCACCAGCTCCACGTACCAGTCGCAGAACTCTCCCCAGAAGAACTCGTAGACCACCGCCGCCGCCTCGTGGAAGCGATACTGTGCCAGCGCGTCGCCCACCTGCTGCGCCGTCTGGTTGAAGCGCGAGACGATCCACCGGTCTTCGAGCGAGAGCGGCTCGCCCGCCAGGCACTCGGCGTCACCGGAGAACTCCGCCGCAATCCTGCGCGTCTGGAATTCTTCCAGCGACCACACGCCGGCCTGCGCGGCGCGGTCCACGTTCATGAACATGAAGCGCGCCGCGTTCCAGATCTTGTTGGCGAAGGCCCGATAGCCTTCGGTGCGCGACTCGTTGAACGCTATGTCGGTGCCGGGCGCGGCCATCGCCGCCAGCGTGAACCGCACCGCGTCCGTGCCGTATTTCTCGCTCACCTCGATGGGATCGAGCACGTTGCCCTTGGTCTTCGACATCTTCTGGCGCTCGGCGTCGCGCACCAGCGAGTGGATGTACACCGTCTGGAACGGCACGCGTCCCTGCGGATGCCCGTGCATGAAGTGGCATCCCAGCATGATCATGCGCGCCACCCAGAAGAACAGGATGTCGAATCCCGTGATGAGCAACGACGTGGGATAGAACACCTCGAGGTCGCGCGTCCGCTCCGGCCAGCCCAGCGTGGTGAACGGCAGCAGGCCCGAGGAGAACCAGGTGTCGAGCACGTCGACGTCCTGCTCCAGCTTCCAGCTGTTGCACTTCGAGCACTTCTCGGGCTGCGTGCGCTCGACCTCGATGTGCTGGCAGTCGCGGCAATGCCACGCCGGGATGCGATGCCCCCACCACAACTGCCGCGAGATGCACCAGTCGTGGATGTTGCGCATCCACTCGAAATACGTCTTCGAATAATTTTCCGGGACGAACGCCACGTCGTTGCGCATCACCGCTTCGATGGCCTTCTCCGCCAGCGGCGCCACCTTCACGAACCATTGCGTGGAAAGCTTCGGCTCCACGATCGTCTTGCAGCGGTCGCACTTCCCGATCGCCAGCACGTGGTCTTTCACCGAGACGAGCTGCCCCGCCGCCCGCAGGTCGTCCACTATCTTGTCGCGCGCCTCGAAGCGATCGTGTCCGGCGTAGGGGCCGCCGTTCTCGTTGATGCGCCCGGCTTCGTCCATCACGTCGATCTGCGGCAGCAGGTGCCGCAGCCCGATTTGGAAGTCGTTGGGATCGTGGGCCGGCGTCACCTTCACCGCACCGGTGCCGAACTCGGGGTTCGCCCAGTCGTCGGTGATGATCGGCACCTCGCGGTTGATCAAGGGAACGATGGCGCGCTTGCCGTGCAGGTGTGTGTAGCGCTCGTCGGTGGGATTCACCGCGACGGCCGTGTCGCCCAGCATCGTCTCCGGACGCGTGGTCGCCACGGTGATCGTTCCGCCGCCGGACTTCTCTCCAACGAGGGCGTAGCGGATCTCGTACAGCTTTCCCAGCGTCTCTTCGTGGACGACCTCGAGGTCGCTGATCGCCGTCAAACACCGCGGGCACCAGTTCACGATGTACTTGCCGCGATAGATCAGCCCTTGCTCATGCAGCCGGACGAACGCCTCCACCACCGCCTGCGACAGGCGCTCGTCCATGGTGAAGTACTCGCGCTCCCAGTCCACCGAGTCGCCCAGCCGCCGCATCTGCTGCTGGATGGCCCAGCCGTAAAGCTGCTTCCACTGCCACACGCGCGCGATGAACGCCTCGCGCCCCATGTCGCGCCGCTTCACGCCCTCGGCCGCGAGCTGCCGCTCCACCATCATCTGCGTGGCGATGCCCGCGTGGTCCGTGCCGGGAAGCCACAGCGTGGTGAAACCCCGCATGCGGTGCCACCGGACGATGATGTCCATCTCCGTGTGGTTCAGCATGTGGCCCATGTGCAGCTTGCCGGTCACGTTCGGCGGCGGCAGCAGCAGCGTGAACACCGGGCGCGGCGGGTCACCCGGTGCAGGCGTCTTCGTGGCGAAGAGCTTCTCCGCTACCCAGTAATCCGCCCAGCGCTGTTCGATCGCGCCCGGCTCATATGCTTTCGGGAGTTCGTGAGACATTCGCTTCCGGCCGCCGCTGCTTCGAGGAATGAACGACAGGCAAACCTCGATACTACAGGCGGCGCGAAAATATGGTCAAACCGCAGTGGGAAGACGGGACAATAGCTCAGCCCCGCCGTAGCGGGGCTGAGGTTAAACACGAACATCGTCGGCCGATCGTTAGCGTCCGTTGAAGATCAGGTAGCGGTGATTGCCGGGATCGCTGACGATCAACTGCTTCCCAACGAGAAGAATACCCGCGGGACCGTCCATCGTTGAGGCTGTCGTGCTGCTGCTGATGGTGGCCATGTCGGGCTGGCCTAAGACGACGTCGGCGGGCTTGTCATTGGTGGTCGGGAAGGTGTTCCAGATCAGCACCCGGTTGTTGCCGTTGTCGGTGATGAACAACTGCGATTGCGTGAAAAACACGCCGTCATAAGGAAAGGACATGGTGGCCGCGCTCGCCGGGCCTCCCTGATTGTCGCCATTGGAGGTGAAGTCGGGCTGGCCGAGCACGAGGTCGGCGGGCTGGCCGTTCGTCGTGGGGATCGAGTTCCAGATCAGTACGCGGTTGTTGTCGTCGTCCTCGACGACCAGGCGCGTGCCGTCGGTCCACATGCCGTTGGGGTAGCCCAGGGTGTTGGCGCCGACGGCGCCACCTCGATTCTCGGCGCAGCTCGTGAAATCTGCCTGTCCGAGCACGAGATTGGCGGGCACGCCGTCGCTGGTGGGGATCGAGTTCCAGATCAGGATGCGGTTGTGGTCGCCGTCGGTGACGATCAGCTTGCCGTTGGCCACGGCGACCGATTCCACACTGTCGAGCGTGCCGGCGTCACACGTGGAAGCGCTGGACACTTTGTCCACCTGCCCCACCACCACGTCGATCGTTCCCGGGCTGCCGCTGGGCACGCTGTTGTAGATGATGACGCGGTTGTTGCAGTAGTCCGCCTGGATCATCTTGCCGCCCACAACGATGACCTGCTCCGGGCAACTGGTCTTGGTCGCGGAGGTGCCGCCGCCGTTGCTGACCAGGTCAAGTTGCCCGATCGCATAGGTGGCGCTGGCCCCGTTGCTGGTGGGAATGCTGTTGAACACCAGCGTGCGATCGTTGTTCTCGTCCGGCAGGATCAAAACACCGGCGCTCGTGACCCACGGGCTGGAATACGAGCCATTCAGCGAACTGGCGGTCGGCGGGTTCGGGCTGGCGCTGCTGACGAAATCAACCTGCCCGATGACGATGTTGGCGCTCTGGCCGTTAGTGAAGATCACCGGGCTACTCCCGCCGCCCAGGATACTGGCGAGTTCACCACTGGAGCAGCCGAGTAGGACTGCGGCGATTGAAAATAGACAACCGATCGCCAGCAACGCGTAGCTTCTCTTGGTCTTCATTCTGCTCTCCGTCATAAGCTTGGGGCTGTCCGCGCATCCTAACCAGAACTCTGGAGCGCCGCAACTGGAAACATGGTGGGTGGCCACCCAGAATGTAGGGACCGCCGTTTGCAGATCCACACGAATCCCCATAGTAGAATCCCTCCCACCCATGCCCCTCGCTCCCGGAACCCAGCTTGGCCCATATGAAGTCGTGTCCGCGCTCGGCGCCGGCGGCATGGGAGAGGTCTACCGCGCGCGGGACACGCGCCTCGACCGCGACATCGCCCTCAAAGTCCTGCCCGCTACGCTGGTCGAGGACCCCGAGCGGCTCGCGCGTTTCGAACTGGAAGCGCGCGCGGCGAGCGCGCTGAACCATCCCAACATCGCCACCATCCACGACATCGGCGTGCACGAGACCCAGCCCTACCTGGTGATGGAGCTGCTCGAAGGCGCCACGCTGCGCGAGCGCATCGCCGCCGCGCCGCTCCCGGCCGATGACCTGCTCGACCTCGCCATCCAACTCGCCGACGCGCTCGACGCCGCCCACGCCAAGGGCATCCTGCATCGCGACATCAAGCCCGCGAACCTGTTCGTCAGCGCGCGCAAACAGCTCAAGGTGCTCGATTTCGGATTGGCCAAGGTCGTCGCCAAGCGTTCCGCCAGCCTCGTCGCCACCGCCACCGGCGGCATGCCCTCGTCCGAACACCTCACCAGCCCGGGCACGGCGCTCGGGACCGTGGCCTACATGTCGCCGGAACAAGCCCGCGGCGAGGACATTGACGCCCGCTCCGACCTGTTCAGCTTCGGCGCCGTGCTTTACGAGATGGCCACGCAACGCATGGCGTTCCCCGGCGAGACCTCCGCCGTGGTCTTCGCCGCCATCCTCGACCGCGCGCCGGTGGAGCCGGCCGCCGCCGCGAACGCGAGCGTTCCGGCGAAGCTCGACGAGATCATCTGCAAGCTGCTCGAAAAGGACACCGACTTCCGTTACCAGAGCGCCGCCGAGGTCCGCGCCGACTTGAAACGCCTGAAGCGCGACCTGGAATCGGGCCGGTCGGCTGCCGCCACAACCTCCGCGAAATCTTCCGGCCCGGCCAGCGGCGCCGTGCGCGTGGGGAGCAAAGCCATCGACTCGCTCGCCGTGCTGCCCTTCGAGAACGCCAGCGGCGACGCCACCAACGACTACCTGAGCGACGGCATTACCGAGACCATCATCAACAGCCTGTCAAAGGTGCCCAAGCTGCGCGTGGTGCCGCGCGGGCGTGTCTGGCCGTACCGCGGCGAGAGCGTGGATATCGTCACTGCTGCGGCCGAACTCAACGTCCGCGGCGTCGTCACCGGACGCGTCCTGCAACACAAGGACACGCTCATCGTGAAGGCCGAGCTGGTGGACGTCGCGCGCCAGACGCAGCTCTGGGGCGACCAGTACAACCGCAAGCTGGCCGACCTGCTCGAAGTCCAGACCGAGATCGCCGGCGAGATCGCAAAGCACCTCGAGCAGAAGCTCGCCAGCGGCCTCGCCAAGCGCGCGGCGTCCAAGCGGCCGTCGGCGAAGACCGCGGCAGCGCCCGCCGTGAATCCCGAAGCCTACCGCCTGTATCTGCAGGGCGTTCACCACGCCTACCAGTGGAAAGAGGAGAGCCTGCGGCAGAGCATCGGCCTGTTCCAGCGCTCCATCAGCCTCGATTCGACCTACGCGCCGGTGCACTCCGGCCTCGCGTACACGCTCGCGATGATGGGTTTCTACGGCTTCATCACGCCGCAGCAGGCCTACACGCAAGCCAAGGCCGCGGCGCGGAAGGCGCTCGCGCTCGACCCCAACATCGCGGAGGCGTACGTCGCGCTGGGCTGGGTCGGCGTCTATTTCGATCACGATCGCGAGGCCGCCACGCGCGATTTCCGCAAGGCGCTCGAGCTCAACCCGGACCTCCCCATCGCTCGTCACGGCTACGGCATGCATCTCGCGATCCAGCGCCGCGCTGCGGAGGGCTTGCCTGAGGTCCTGAAGGCGGTGGAACTCGATCCGCTCACACCGCTCTTCCACGCGCACCACGGCTGGCTGCTGCACATCCTCGGCCGCGACGAAGAGGCGCTGCGCGTCCTGCAGGCCGCCATCGAGGTGCACCCGCAGGACTACTACGTCATGCGCATCATCCTCT
Organism: Candidatus Korobacter versatilis; assembly: GCA_016185395.1. Taxonomy (GTDB): domain Bacteria; phylum Acidobacteriota; class Terriglobia; order Terriglobales; family Acidobacteriaceae; genus JACPNR01. The sequence continues at coordinate 326,825 of JACPNR010000006.1, read as the reverse complement.
ACAGTTGCCCGCGGGCCGGCCGGCCGGACCTTGCCATCACCTATGGCGAGCGCGTCGCGGCGATGACCACCAAGCAGGAACATGCGCTTGGGCTGCGCGCCTTTGCGTACGTCCAGGCGGGCGAGGTAGAGAAGGCCAAGCGCTTCCTGGCGGAACTGGATGAATGCGGCGCGCTCGACACCGCCAGCGGCTACTACCGCGCGCTCACGCTCACCATATTGGGCGAGTACGATCAGGCGCTCACCTGGCTGGAAAAGTCACTGCAAAGCGGGCTCGGCATCACCGCCATCGTCAGCGCGGAGCCGCTCTTCGATCCGCTGCGCTCCAACCCACGCTTCCAGTCGCTGGTCGCCAAACTCGGGCTGAGCTGAGCGCCGGCAAACAACAAGGCCGCCCGCGGGCGGCCTTTCCGGAAACCGGGAACAGGAAACCAGAAACTATTTCCGCTCGAGCTCCTTCGCGATGTGCGCGATCAGCTCCGGCTTCAGCCGGTCGATCGCGCGATGAATGGCCTCCGCCAGCCTCGCCGGATCGATCGTCCCACCGGACGCCGCGGCAGCGGCAGCAGCCGCGATCGCGATCGTCGGCGGACCGGCATCCGGCGCCACCGCGGCCGCGATCGCCGTGGCCAGCTCGAGGTCGGGAGCGTTCGCCGGTGCCGGCGGCGCGGGCGGTGCAGGCGGCGCGACCGCGACTTCCGGCTCCGGCGCAGCTTCCGGCGCGGGCGCGGGGTCCGGATCGGCCGGCACCGCGGCCGAGAACGCCTTCAACATCTCGTGGTCGAGTGAGACGTTCGCTTCGTGATGCTCCACCGAAGCTTCCGTCGCCACCCACGCGCTCGCAGCCGGCGCGGACTCAGCCGCCGCCACGGCCGCAACCGCCTCTTGGGGCCCGGGTTCCGGCGCGGCTTCCGCCGGCGCTTCATACGTATTCATCGCCGCGGCCACGCGCTTCTCGAAATCGTCCTCGCCGGTCGAAGAGACGTGCGCCGGGGCCGGCGCGGCTTCGGCGGCCGGCTCACCTTCTTCCACCATCTCCACCGACTCGGCTTCCTTCTCCAGCTCTCTCATCCGCGCGATCGAAGCCGAGACTTCCTGCGTCGGCGTCTCGTCCGACGCCTCCTCCACCGGCGCGCTCTCGGTGTACAGGCCGGAGATGTTCGCGTCCGCGGCCACACCGACCACGATGGGCTCGGGATTATCCACGCCGAACTTCGTCACGAACGCGCTCGCCATCTCGCTCGCGTCCGTCACCAGCGCCGGGTCCTGCCCGGTGTGCGCCACGTCGATGTGTTCCTGGCTCACGGTCGGCTCGAAGTGCGGATCGGCAGCGTGTTCCATGTCCACGTGGTGCTTCGCAGAAGTCGGCTCCAACTCGGGATCGCGATGGGGCGTGGAGGACGACGACGGCGCCGCGTACACCTGCGTGTTCGCCACCGCTTCCATCACCAGCGGCGGCGCCACCGGTTCCACCGCCACGCTCGGCGCGGTCGCGAACGCCGCCGGTGTCGCCGGCATCGGCGCGGCTTCGAGCGCGGCCGCCTGCGTCTCGACCGGCTCGTCGCCCAGCATGTCCCCGAACGCGGTCTCGCCCGCCATGTCCTGCGGCACCACGATCTTCTTTTTCTCGGCGGCATCCACGGCGGCTGCTTCCGCGGCTTCCTCGTCCTTGTGCTCGTCCGCCGAGACCTGCCACTCCTGGTAGCTCGAGTCCTGCTTCAGCATCTCGGCCACGTTGATCTTCTGCGTCCGCTCGTAGTCCGCCGGAGCCGCTTCCGCCGGCGCGGCAGCCAGCTTCTCTTCGATCTTCTTGATGGCCGCCAGCAGGTCCGTCGCCTCGAACGGCTTGATGATCACGCCGTCGGCCTTCACCCGCTTCGCGTCCTCCGGCTTGAACGAACCCATCTCCATCTTGCCCACGGTGAGCAGCACGGGGACCTTCGCCGTCTCTTGCGCCGCGCGCACGCGCTCGCACACCTCCAGGCCCGTGTAGCCCGGCATGTAGATGTCGAGCACGGCCATGTCCGGCCGCTCGGACGCGATCTTCTTGACCGCCGCGGCGCCGTTCGACACCGCGATGACCACGTGTCCGGCGTCCACCAGGATCTTCTGGCCCATCTTCTGGGCAGTCATGCTGTCGTCGGCTAACAGGATCTTCAGAGGCACAAAGTGGTCCTTCGGGGGCGGGAACGCTGCACAAAAATACTGTTAATCACTTTGTAAGTCAATGCGCCCGGGCACCTGAGGATCGCCTGAGGTATTCCGCTTACCCGCTCCCGCCGGACAATCCTCCCACCCTCAGTTCTTTACCCTCGCCATAGCCGAACAAAAGAGAACGCCGGAGGCGGCTGCCCTCCGGCGTTCGGGGTCTTCCTTCTGCTTATCGCTTATCGCTTACTGCTTATGGCTGCTTCAGAAAGGAATCAGCTTCCGCATCCCCTTCTTCTTCTTTTTCTTGCTGGTGGACTCCGTCTTCTTGTCCGCCTCGCTCGCCGTCTGTCCCGCCGCCTGCGCCTGGTCCTGGCTGGCCTGCTCGGTCGCGGCTTCGTTGGTCTGCGGCGGGATCGGGGTGCTCGCCGCGCTCGCCGGAGTCTCTGCCGGCGGCGGCGTAGCGTCGTTCAACTGCGGCGTCGAACTCGGTGGCGCCTCGCTCGCCGGCGCCGTGCCCGTGCCCGCCGAGCCTTCCAGCCCGAGCTTCGTATCGGCCGCCGGCGCCCCCTGCCTCAGGGCGTCCATGGTCTGCCGTGCCACCTCGGTCGCGCTTGTTTCCTTCGGCTCCTCCATCTGCGGCTCGCCCACTTTTGCGGCGCGCGACGTGTCCGGGTTTTTGCGCATCAGCCCCATGAGCATCTCTCTCTTGCTGGGTTCGCTCCGGCTGGCCTCTTCCGCCTGGTTCAATTTCACCGCTTCCGCCGTCGGCGTGGGGACCGGCAGCTTCATCGCCTCGAGACGCTCTTGCGCGTCGCCTCTGCGGTCCATCGCCGGATACCGCGTGATGATCCGCCCATACGCCTCCGCCGCGTGCTTGGCGTATTCGCCGATCAGTTTGCCTTTCATCGTTTCCGGCATGCGCCCGTTCGCCCGCGCCGCGTCGATCAGCTTCTCGTAGGAGGCCCCCAGCAGGAACAGCGCCTCGTCCGACCCGCTGTAGAGCGGATAGTTATCGCTCAGGCTCTTCAGCCGCGCGATCGACGCCGCGTACGACTCGCGCAGAAAATAGAAACGCCCGATGCGGAACTCGCGCTCCGCCAGCACTTCCTGCACTTGCAGCAGGTGCTGCTTGGCTTCCGGCACCAGCTTCGAATCCGGGAACTGCTGGATGAGCTGCTTGTACTCGTCTTCCGCGCGCTTCGCATGCGTGTAATCGCGGTCCGGTTTTTCCATCTGCCGGTGATGGATGTTCGCCACCTTCAACTGCGCTTCCGCCGCTTCCGGCATGTTGGGGAAGAAGGTGATGAAGTCCTTGTACTCGATCTCCGCCTGCGCCAGCCCGGTCGAGCCGCCCTCGGCGTACCAGGAATCGCCCACCGATAACTTGGCGCGCGCGATGTACTCCGAATCCGGATAGGTATTGATCAGCGTCTGCAGCGAAAGGCGCGCTATGTCGTACTTCGAGTGCTGCATCGCGTCCATCGCGCGGTCGAACAACACCTTGTCCGGCTGCTTGGAGTTGACGTCGGCGATCGGGTTCACCACCTTGTTCTTGTGGCATCCCGTCGCCAGGATAGCGATCGCGCTCAGTACAACGATGATCAGGACTTTCCGTACCATGAATGACCTCTGGAGATGGACCGTGTTTACCGCCCGCCGTTCTCCGCACCACGCTTATAGAACGGCGCTGGTTAGACTTTTTGCAGCGTAGCGTCTTTCGCCGCCGCCAATAATTTCCCGACGTTCTGCTTCGCGTCGCCTTTGCCGAACACCGCGTTCCCGGCGACCAGCACTTCCGCCCCCGCCCGCACCACCTCGCCGATGGTCTCGAGCGTCACCCCGCCATCCACCTCGATGCGGAAGTTCAGCCCCCGCGCCGCGCGCAGCGACACCAGCTTCTTGATCTTCGGCAGCGCTCCCGCGATGAACTTCTGCCCACCGAACCCCGGGTTCACCGACATGACCAACACGTAGTCCACCATGTCGAGCACCTCGATGAGCGACTCCACCGGCGTTGCCGGGTTCACCACCACCCCCGCCAGCGCGCCCTTCGACCTTATTAGACCGAGCGTCCGGTGCAAATGGACACAAGCTTCTTGGTGTACCGACACCCAATCCGCCCCCGCCTCCACGAACTGCCCCACGTACGGGTCGGGGTTCTCGATCATCAGGTGGACGTCGAGCGGCAGCCGGGTGACCTTTCGCAAGCTGGCCACCACCGGCGGCCCGATCGTGATGTTCGGCACGAAGTGCCCATCCATCACGTCCACGTGCAGCAGGGTCGCCCCGCCTTCCGCCGCGGCGCGTACCTCCTCGCCCAAACGGGCGAAATCAGCCGACAGGATGGAGGGCGCGATCTCGATCAAAACAGGTGTCTCTTTCTCATGCCTGGGCTTTGGTATGGGCTGCGGATACACACGATTTTACCACGCGTTCCGCGGCCCCGCCCTCGCCAAAAGCCGCCTCTGCCGCCCCCTCCGCCTCTCCCGGACGGTCTGTTCCAGATTCAGAACAGAATCGGCCTCGCGGTTGGAACCGCGCATTTCTGTCCTAGGCTGGGTCCAACGGGGCACCTTCTCCTAAGGTGCCTTGGCGGAGAAACGCGCTGCCCGGGTTTGAATCGCTCGGCCCGGCAGCGCGTTTCTATTCCCCCCGTAACCGCTAGGTAACTCGCCCCCTGCAACTCGGCCGCTTGCTGCGCGCATCTCATGCACAGTTTCAGGGGCGCTACGCCGAGAGGGCGCCCCGGCGCTGCGCGCTCTCCCCTATCCTCCTTTGCGCAGCACTGGTCCTTCGTCTCCCTTCGGTCAACGCGGTAGAACCAGCGATCCATTGTGGGCCATGAAAGACCAGAGCCCCAGCTCCACGAAGAAATCTTCGAGCGACGAGCGCCGCGTGCACCGGAGTGTGCCCGTGGGCGGAATGCCGGTCGCCATCAACCTCCCCAACGCTCCCGGCATCACCCTCGGCGCCGATACTGAGATCCTGCAGAAACTCGTGCGCCAGTTGCGCCTCGAGCGTTCCTTCCTGCAAGGCGTGCTCGACCAGATGCCCGTCGGCGTGGTCCTCGCGGAAGCTCCCTCCGGCCGCCTCATCCTTGGCAACCGCCGCATGGAAGAACTCATGCGCGAGCGCTTCTTCCCTGCACTCATCATCGACCAGTACTCACACTGGCACGGCACCCGTCCCGATGGCGCCCGCTACCAGCCGCACGACTGGCCTTTGAGCCGCGCGCTCCTCTTTGGCGAAGACGTACGCGGCGAGATCATCCGCCTCCGCCGCGGCGATCGCACCTTTTCGCTGTTCGAGATGAGCGCTTCGCCCGTGCGCGACGAGAAGGGGCTCATCGCCGCCGCCGTCGCCAGCTTCCACGACGTGGGCGACCGCCCCTGGGCGCAACAGATGTTCCAAGGGCTTATCCCGGCCAAAGAAAAACGCCCGCGGAAACGCTAGCGCGCGCCGCGGGTCATTCCTAATCCAGCGGCGCGACCTGGTACTGCTCCAGCTTTCCATCCGGCAGCTCGAACGTCCACACGCGCAGCTTCTGCCCGCCGCAGCTCACTCGCCACGCCCGCGCGTACATGCCGCCGCGCTCTCCCCGCGGACCGAGCGGCGCAAACTCTTTCGGCTCGCCGCATGGCCCGAGGCTCGCTTGCAGGTCGTGCAGCGCTTCCGCGCTGAAATAGAAGTTGGCGTTGTCGGTGAATTGCGACCGGTCGAGCTTCCCTCCCTCGAGTCCCAGGAATATCTGCCGCGCGCGTTCGGTCGCGGTCTTCGTCGCCGGATCGGTGTCCGCGAACAGCGCCTTCGCGATCGCGTCCGCGATCACGTCCGCCGTGCCCACCGCATCCTGGTTGGTCAGCACCGCGATCGCCGCCTTGTCCTCCGGATAAACGTAGTTGCTCGCGCTGAATCCGCTGACCTCGCCCGTGTGGCTGATGGTGCGCCGCCCACCCGGCGCCCGCACCGAGACGCCCAGCCCATACGGGAAGGCCACGCCGTTGTTCAGCAGCGTCGCCCTCTGCTGCTGCTGGTACGACGCCGCCTTCAGCAGCCGTTGCTGTATCACCCCGACGTCCCAGCGCGCCAGGTCGCTCGGCGTCATCGCCAGCTCGCCCGCCGCGTCGAGCCACCCCGGCCCTTCCTTCGGTGCCGGACGCAGCGGCCCCAGCGCGAACCGCCGGTATCCCGTCGGGTCCGTCGCCGGCAGCGGCGCGCGGTCCACGTTCGCCACGCTCCGCATCTCCAGCGGACCGAACACGTGCTGCATCAGAAAGCTGTACAACTCCTGCCCGCTCGCCTTCTGCACGATCTGTCCGGCGATCACGTAGTTCGTGTTCGAGTACTGCCACTTCGCCCCCGGCTCGAAGTCCAGCGGCTTGCGCGCCCAGCCCTCCATGATCTGCTGCGCCGTCACCGGCTTCAGCATGTTGGGCATCACGTAGTCCTGCGGCCAGTAGTCCTGGTATCCGGAGGTCATGTTCAGCAACTGCCGCACCGTCACTTCGTTCGCCCGCGTGAGGTTCGGCAGGAAACGCGCGACCTTGTCGTCGAGCGAGAGCTTGCCCTGCTCCGCCAGCATCAGGATCGCCGTCGCCGTGAACTGCTTCGAGATCGAGCCTACGGCGTAGCGCATCTCCGCCGTCGCCGGCGTCGCCGGTTCCAGCTTCGCGTTGCCGTAAGCGTGCGCGTAGGCGAGCTTGCCGTCTTTCACCACCGCTACCGACGCGCTCGGCGTCCCGCTCCCCTTCAGCGCCTCCGTCGCCGCCTTGTCGATGGCCGCGCGCTGCTCGGCCGTCAGCGCCTCCTGCGCCGCCGCCACTGGGCCGAGCAGGAAAACAGCAGTAAAAAGGATGACGACAAAACCAGGCTGCCGTGCGCGCATAGACTTCTCCCAAGTTGGGGTGGGCGCCGGCGACCACGCCGGCGCATTCCTGAAACGGCGCAGTCTAACATCTCGGACCGCCGCCGTCCCGCCGCACTGACACGATTTGGTGGTCAGCCGGCGACACATATTCCCTGCAAGCCCAGGCCTCCCCCTCGTTCTCCTTTCACCAACGGAAACCAGGAGAGAACATGAGAACGAAGACATCCACCATCGCGGCCGCGCTGCTTCTGCTCGCGCTCGCCGCATCCGCACAGGAAAAGCCCGATTCACCCGGAAAAGGCTCGGCCATCACCATCTACAACCAGAATTTCGCGCTCGTGCGCACCGTGTTCCCCATGGAACTCACCGCCGGCGTGAACCGCGTCCGCTTTGCTGACGCCACCGCCTTCCTCGAGCCCGAGTCCGTCATCCTCCGCGATCTCAACGGACGCACGCAACTCCAGGTCCTCGAGCAGAACTACCGCAACGATCCCATCACGCAGGAACTCCTGCTCTACATGTACGAAGGCAAGACCATCGAGTTCGAAATGAACCGCGATGGCCGCCTCGAGCGGGTTCCATGCAGGATCGTGCGCTCCGGCTACGTGCCCCACCCGACCTACAACGAATACGGCCAGGCGTATCCCGGCTACGGCGCTGGACAGCCCATCATCGAAGTCGACGGCAAGCTGCGCTTCGGACTTCCCGGCCTGCCCATCTTCCCCAACCTCGGTGCGGACACCATCCTGCACCCGACCATCAGCTGGCTGCTCAACACGCCTTCGAACGCAAAGTTGGACGCCGAGGTCAGCTACGTCACCAGCGGCATGAGCTGGGCCGCCGACTACAACATCGTCGCGCCCGTCTCCGGCGCCGCGGGAGCCTCTGGAGCGGACGGCGCCGAGAAGATCGACGTCTTCGGCTCCGTCACCTTCACCAACCGCAGCGGCATGCGCTTCGACGACGCCCAGATCAAGCTCATCGCCGGCGACATCAACAAGCTGCCTCCCGGCGCCCGTCCCGCCGCCGGCGCCAGGGACGACATGCGCGTGATGGCAAGGGCCGAAATGTCCATGGCGCCCACCGTCAAAGAGAAAAGCTTCGATGAATACCACATGTACTCGCTCGCGCGCGCCGTCACGCTGCACGACAACGAGACCAAACAGGTCGAGTTCGTCCGCGGCACGGGCGTGAATTCCAAACGCATCTACGTCTACGACGGCGCCAAGCTCGACCGCTGGTACGGCTACACCATGGAGAACGCGCGCAACGACCAGGGCTACGGCACCGAATCGAATCCCAAGGTCTGGGTCATGCAGGAGTTCAAGAACTCGAAAGAGAACGGCCTCGGCATCGCGTTGCCCAAAGGCAAGCTGCGCTTCTATCGCCGCGACGACGATGGCAAGCTCGAGTTCACCGGCGAGAACTGGATCGACCACACCCCCGTCGACGAACTCATCCGCGTCTATACCGGCAACGCCTTCGACGTGGTCGGCGAGCGCCGCCGCACCGACATCAAAGTCAACTCCAGCCAGGATTGGCTCGACGAGAGCTTCGAGATCAAGGTCCGCAACCACAAGAAGACGCCCGTCACCGTCCGCGTGGTCGAGCACCTCTATCGCTGGACCAACTGGACCCTCACCGCCAAGACCACCACCTTCAAAAAGAAAGACTCCCAGACCATCGAGTTCCCCGTGACCATCCCGCCGAGCGGGGAGGCCGTGATCACCTACACCGTCCACTACAGCTGGTGATCACGAACGCTAGTGATTACTAACGAAGTTGTAGCCCGGCCGCCCCCAGCCGGGCTTTTTTCTTGTAGCGCCGGCGTCTCGCCGGCTGTAGCGCGGGCATCCTGCCCGCGCTTTTTCCCTGCAAGCCCCCGCACCCCCGCCGTTCTCCCTCCAGAGCGCGCAACGAGGCCGGCGTCCGCGGCAGCTTTCGAGGGAAACGCCCAGCGGACGCCGGCCTCTACTCGAAGGAGATCCACCATGAAAGTCCGCCACACCGTCCTACTGGTCCTGCTCGCCCTTGCCGGCGCGCTCCTGCTCCTCCACCTGCCGGTCACGCACGCCGCGCCGCCGCAACCGCCCAAGCCCAGCCCGGTCCACGCCGCCGGCAACGGCGCGCTCCAGATCCTGGGCAAGGACGGCGCCGGCGTCGCTGTCATTGGCGAATGTCCGCTGAAGCACACCGGCGTGAAGGCGGAGATCTCCGGCTTCCTCGCGCGCGTCGAGGTCACGCAGGAGTTCGTGAACGACGGCAACGACAAGATCGAGGCCGTCTACGTCTTCCCGCTGCCGCAGAACGCCGCCGTCAATGACATGACGATGCACGTGGGCACGCGCCTCGTCCGCGGCACCATCAAGCGCCGTGAAGAGGCCGCCGCTATCTACGACAAAGCCCGGCGGACCGGGCACGTCGCCGCGCTGCTCGACCAGGAGCGCCCCAACATCTTCACCCAGTCGGTCGCCAACATCCTGCCCGGCGAGACCGTCACCATCACGCTTACCTACATCGACACGCTCAAGTACGAAGCCGGCTCCTACGAGTTCCTGTTCCCCACCGTCGTCGGTCCGCGCTACATCCCGGGTTCGGTCGCGATCGGACGATCCGGCGGTGGCCGCATCCCCGACACCGATAAAGTCCCCGACGCCTCCCGCATCACGCCGCCGGTCGCGCCGCAAGGCGTCCGCGCCGGGCACGACATCTCCATCGAAGTCGCGCTCGATGCCGGCGTCCCCATCACCGCGCTGCGCAGCGAACTCCACCAGGTCGACGTCGAACGCACCGGCGCATCGAGCGCCACCGTCCGCCTGCGCGACGAAGACACCATCCCCAACAAAGACTTCGTCCTGCGCTACGACGTCGCCGGCGCCAAGATCGCCGACGCCCTCCTCGTCCACGCCACGCAGCCTGGTTTGCAGAGTACGTCAGCCCAAGCTCCCGGCGGCGCACTCTCCACCCAGCAGACCGCCGGCTACTTCACCTTCATCCTCCAGCCACCCGACCGCGTCTTCGATGAAGACGCCACGCCGCGCGAGCTCGTCTTCGTGCTCGATACCTCCGGCTCCATGTCCGGCTTCCCCATCGAAAAAGCCAAGGAGACCATGGCGCTCGCCCTCGGCAACCTGCGCAAGAACGACACCTTCAACCTCATCACCTTCTCCGGCGACGAGCACATCCTGTTCCCTGAGCCGGTGCCCGCCACGCCCACCAACCTCGCGCTCGCGCAAAAGTTCCTCGCCTCGCGCGAAGGCGCCGGTGGCACGGAGATGATGAAGGCCATCCGCGCGGCGCTCGCGCCGACTGACAAGTTGGACCACCTGCGCATCGCCATCTTCATGACCGACGGCTACGTCGGCAACGACATGGAGATCATTGCGGAAGTGAAGAAGCACGCCAACGCGCGCGTCTTTGCCTTCGGCATCGGCAATAGCGTCAACCGCTTCCTGCTCGACAACATGGCCAAGGAAGGCCGCGGCGAGGTCGAGTACGTCACGCTGAACAGCGACGCCGACGCCGCCGTCGCGCGCCTCGAAGAGCGTGTGCGCACGCCCTTGCTCACCGACGTCTCCATCGACTGGGGCGGCCTGCCCGTCACCGGCGTCTCCCCCGCGCGGCCCGCCGACCTCTTCAGCGCCAAGCCGCTTATCCTCACCGGCCGCTACACCCAGGCCGCGCACGGCACCATCACCATGCGCGGGCGCCGCGCCGGACAGCCCTTTACCCGCGAGATCGCCGTCGATCTGCCCGCCGTCGAGAAGGCGAACCGCGCCCTCGCCACGCTCTGGGCGCGCCGCCAGGTCGACGACCTGATGTCCCAGGACTGGAACGGCGCGCAGCAAGGCAACATGAAGAAAGAGTTGCAGGAGGCTGTCACGCAACTCGGCCTCGACTACAGGCTCATGACGCAGTTCACTTCCTTCGTCGCTGTAGAAGAAATGGTCGTCACCGACTCGGGCGTCCCGCGCACGGTACAAGTCCCCGTCGAAGTGCCGCAAGGCGTGGATCGCGCAATGGCCGTGGGCGAAGAGAAGGAATACGACGCGGCCAGGACCGGCTTCAGCATCGGGTCCGGAGCCGCGTACGCGCCACCGCCGTCCTCACCCGTGCCGGCCATCAACGGACAGCAGGTCACCCAACTGCCGGCGCTAGCGCGTAATCCCTACTCGCTCGCTAAAACCGCTGGAAATGTCTCCGGACGAGGCGCACGCCTTGATCGCAAGGACGAAGCCGCCGCCGCAAAGCTGACCGGCGAACTCTTCCAGATCCTCGCCTGCCTCGAAGCCAAACACGCCAACGCCGGCGAGTGTTCCACCGGCGCCACCAGCACGCTGCACCTCCGCATCGCGCTCACGGACAACTCGCCGGCCACGCTCGCGAAGCTGAAGGCGCTCGGCTTCAAACTCACCATCGCTCCGACCACCGCCACGCTCGTCTACGGCGACCTCCCCGCTGCGGGCCTCAAAGCGTTGGCGCAGATGAACGAAGTGTTCTTCATCTCCCGGGCCGAACCTCTGGGTACCAAATAAAGAAGGGAAGAAGGCTGACGGCCCGGGTGCCTCCCCCGGGCCGTCTTTCATTCCGATCGGCGTTCATCTGCGTTCATCAGCGGCAAAAAGGTTCTCCGTGATAGAACAATCCCGGTGCCCAACCCCTTCAGCCGTGACCGCTTCGGACGCCCCCAGGTCTTCGCCATCCTTCTATTGCTCGCCTTCCTGGCGCAGGCGCTCTACGTCATCGCGCGCCGGCCCCTCGCCGGCGGCGAACTCGGATACATCCAGACCGGCGAGCTCCGTCTCCGCGGCCAGTCGCAATCGGCGCCGCACTTCGTCTCGCCACTCATCGCCGTCATCGCCGCCATCCCCGTCGTCGCCGCGGGAAGAACCTCGCTCGTCGCCGACGACGCACGTGACGCCGATCTTCCAATAGAAGACGACTCTCTCCGCTGGCCCGCCCGCCTCCCCTTCGTCCTCATCGGACTCCTCGTCGGCGGCTCGCTCTGGTACGTCGCGCGCCGTCTCTACGGGAACGCCGGCGGCTACATCGCGCTCGCGCTCTACGTCTTCTCGCCCGCCGTCGCGCTCAGCGCGCACGTCGGACCGGGGATCGTCGCCATGCTCGGCGTCTTCGGCATCATCTATATATCCATCGCCCTCGCGCACACGTTCTACCCGTCGGACGTGGGCTTCCTGCGCGAATGCCGGCCGCGCTGGAAACGCGTCGGGCTGCTGGTTGCTGCCATCCTGCTCGCGCTCGGCGCCGCTCCCGGCGCGCTGCTCGTGCTGCCCATCGCGCTCGCCTTCATGCTCTATCTGCTGCCCGCTCCTGGGCCAAACGAACGAAGCCGTTGGTGGATGCCCTTTGCCGTCCTCGCCATCACCACCGCCCTCGCGCTCGCCGCACTGCTCGCGCTCAACGGGTTGCGCGCCGCCGCGCTCGCCCAGCAGGTGAGCCTGAGCGTGGCCGTGCTCTCGTGGCATTTCGCCGCCACGCGCTTCGGCCTGTATGCCGAAAGCCTGCTCTGGCTCACGCACTATCCCGCGCTCGTGGTTTTCTTGTTGCTCGCGCTGGCCGCGTATCTCGCCTCGCGTCGCGCCCGCTACTTCGGAAACACCGCCCCGCTGCTCGTCATCGTGCTGCTCTGGCTCCTCGCCGTCGGCGGCCTCGCGCCGGACACGCTCGCCTACGGCGCCATCCCCCTGCGCGCGCTGCCCTTCCTCTTCCTCGTCCTCGCGGGCGTCGCCGCCGACATGCTCGACGCCAAAGGCGCCGTCCTCCGCCGCGACGTCGCCGCCGGAATGATCGCCGCGCTGCTCCTCTCGCACGCCATCATCGGCATGCTCGAACTCAAGCGCGCCGGCGGCGTCGGCCACCCGTTTGAGGTGCAGGGACAAATGACAAGTGAAAAATGACGATTGCGCGCGGCCAAACGGGGGCCCGGCTCATCTAATCCAGTGAGGCCGGGGGTTTCATTTGTCATTTGTCCTTTCCTCAGGAGTATGATTAAGCCGTGAGGAAGCTGCTCATCGCCGCGGTTTTGCTGGCTGCAGCAGCGTCCGCCAGCGCCCAGGGCCGGCACACTTTCGGACCACCGGCCTGCGCGCAGTGCATCACTACCTCGAATCCCACTCCCGGAGTCCCGGCGGGCGCGACCAGCTTCACCGCCTTCAATCCGCCGCCGTCCATGGGATTCACGGCTTTCAATCCGCCACCGTCGTATGGCGTGTTCAGTCCCAGCTTCCGTTCCAACGGCGGGAACATCAGCGTCGGCACTGGCCGCCACGGTCGCGGCCAACATCGCGGCAACTTCTACCCGCCCATCGGCTACGGATACGGCTACGGATACGCCTATCCCGGGTACGGCCCGGTGTATGACGCGCAGCCCGAACCCGCGCCCGTCGCCGACGCCCCTTCCGGCAACGCCATGGACCGCGAGATGCTCTCGCTCGCCGCCGCCCGTGGCGACCGCGCCATGGAACGCGACGACAACGCCCGCGTCCCCGCCGATCAGAGAAACGACCCGCGTTACGGCGAGCACTACCTCGACGCACGCGAGCCCGGCAGCGCAGCCAATTCCGCCCCCGCCCCCGGAAAAGAAGCCGTCCCGCGGGAAGAAGAAGGACCGTCACTCATCCTCGTCCTGCTCGATGGCACCCGGCTCGAGCTCGCCAACTACGCCATCGTCGGTAAGACGGTCTTCGATCTCAGCCGCTCGCACCGCGGCAAAAAGATCCAGCTCGCCGAGCTCGATCTCCCCGCCACGCAAAAAGCCAACGACGCGCTCGGCTTGGACTTCAAGCTTCCGAGTCGCTAACAACAGCCCTGGAAGCGCTCGCCCCCGCCGCAACCACCACAACACCCCAACAACCGTAGAAGCCCCCGCCTTCCAGGCGGGGGATGATCACGCTCATTATTTTTTCTGCTTGAGCCCCTTCAGGGGCGGCACGATGCCGCAACCACCACCGTGCCCCAACAACCGTAGAAGCCCCCGCCTTCCAGGCGGGGGATGATCACGCTCATTATTTTTTCTGCTTGAGCCCCTTCAGGGGCGGCACGGGCGCAACGTTTTATTGTTGGAAGGCAGCCACGGCCTGCTCGCGGTCGGGGAACACTTCGAACACGCTGAACAATCCCACCGTCTTCAGCATCTTCCGCGCCAGCTCCACCACCGAGCACAGCCGCAGCGTGCCTTGCCGCTTGCGCATCGAGGTAAAGCCGAGCACGAGCACGCCGATGCCGGTCGAATCGAACAGCGGCATCTCGGCGAGGTCCACCACCACGTTCACCTGCCCGTTGTCGGCGAGGCGCCGCAGCGTCTGCTGCAATTCGTCGAGCGGTGGATGCCCGAGCTTCAGTGGTCCCCGGACGGCGACCACGGTCACGTCGCCCACCGGTGTAGTGGTCACGCTTGGGGAAGAAGATGTGGGCATGGTGGGGGCTCCCATGTGCAACCGGGACGAGTCGCCGGTCGACGCGGGGATTATAGCCCTTCCGCCTACTTGCGCAGCGTCGAGGCCCAGTTCGTGAACAGCGAGATCGGCACCGTGTCGCTCGCTTCGCCGATGGTGTTGATCAGGAACCGGCGGTCGGCGCCCACTACATAGACCGCGCGTATCGGCGGCACGCGCACCGGGAACAGTTCCTGCGGCGCGCCCGGCTGCACGCTCGCGCTTCCCAGCACGATGGGGACGGCCATCATCTTCTGGTCGAGCGAGATGTAGTACAGCTCCTTGCCGTCCTTGCTCCACTTCGGCAATCGCCCGCCGTTGTTCGACACTTGGAACTTCGCGCCCGGCCCGGGGAAGGGCGCCACGTACACCTCGTCGCGCCCCGACTCATTCGACTGGTACGCGAACCAGCGGCCGTCCGGTGAGAACTGCGGGCTGTCCTTGCTGAACTGGTCCTGCAATACCACGAACGGCGTACGGTCGCCGCCCATCGGGATGGCCCAGATGTCGAGCGCGCCTGAGTTCACGCCCTGTCCGCGTCCGATGCAGAGCAGGTACTTGCCGTCGCGCGACCAGTCGAGCGCCGCAAGGTTCTGCGGGTTCGTCTGCGTGAGCGCCTGCTCGGGCGCGGAGCCATCCGCCGGCCTCACCTTAACGAGGAAGCCGTTGGTGCCGGCGTCGTCACCATAGACGACCTGCTTGCCGTCGGGCGAGAACACCGGGATGAACTCGCGGTCGGGATTGAAGCTGAAACGCGTGCGGATGTTCCGTGCCACGTCAAACATCCACACGTCGGTCGCGGTCGCTGTCCCTTCCACCAGCGTGGTGGCCACGCGCTTGCCGTCGGGCGAGAGGGCCACGTTGTAGAACAACCCGACATCGCCGACCACACCGTCACTCTTCCCCGCGCGCGTGAACCAGGTCAGTCTCGAGCCCGAGTTCGCCAATCCCGACTGGTACACAAGTATTCCGGTCTCAGAAACGCTGAAGATGGCGCGGCTCACGCTGCCGTCGAAACGGATGTGCTCGATCAGCGGCATCGGGTCGCCGGTGAAGTCCGCCTTCTTCGCGTCGAAGGGCTGCGCCATCAGCGTGTTCTCGCGCCGATACAGCAGATACCCCTCCGCATACTGCACGTTGGTGCTGGCGCCGAGCACCTGCCGGGTCTCCTTGCTGTCGAGCGAGCCCACGAAGATCACGTTGCGGTTGTTGTCATTGCCGTTCGGCCCCGCCATGTAGAGGAAGCGCTTGCCATCGGGCAGGAACAGCGGCCAGCGGTGCGTGCCTTCGTTCTGGCTGCGGTTCAGCTGGGTCACGGCCACGGGCGGGCCGCCGGCGGCGGGAACGCGCATCAACGGGCCCTCGCGCAATCCGAATACCACCACGTTGTCTTTGCTCCACGTGCCACCGCGCCCTTGGTTCGCATCGCACAGCGTCTGCGGCGGACCGCCGGTGATGTCGATCTTCTTCAGTGCGTTGGTGGTGAAGAACCCGAGGTAACGCGAGTCCGGCGACCAGAACGGATACGCGCCCGCCTCCGTCCCGGGCAACTGCTGCGGCGTGGTGGCATCGAGCCGCTGCAGCCAGAGCAGCGTGCGCCCGTCCGGGCCCATCGCGCCGTACACCACCATCTTTCCATCCGGCGAGATCACCGCCGGCGCACCCCCGATCCCGATCGCCACCAGGTTCGATTTCTCCGGCGGCAATAGCGTCGCGCGCATCACCGGCTGCGGCGTTGCCGTCAGCCGCCAGAGGAAGAAGCCCGCGGCCGCCGTCACTGCCAGCAGCGCTGCCGCCAGCGCCCACGCCAGCGTCTCGCGATGCTTCCTGCGGTGCGCCACCGGCGCCGGCACGCCCGCCAGCGACCCGCCTTCCGCCAGCCACTCCAGTTGCAGCTTCAGGTCGTGCACCGTCTGGAAGCGCTCGTCCGGGTCCTTTTCCAGGCAGATGCGCACGATGCGGTCCAGTCCCGGCGGCGTCAGCGGCTGTAGCGATGCGATCGAGGGCGGCTCCGACGACAGTATCGACGCGATCAGGCTCGCCTTCGTCTTGCCCTTGAACGGCGGCTGTCCCGCGGCCATCTCGTACAGGATCTCGCCGAACGCGAAGATGTCCGTGCGCTGGTCCGCTTCCGCGCCTTCCAGTTGCTCCGGCGCCATGTACTGGAACGTCCCCACGATCGCGCCTTCGCTCGTCAGCTTCTTCTGGCTCACCGTCATCTCGGTGAGCGCCGAAGCCAGCGTGTTCGGGTCGCCGCGCTTCGCCAGCCCGAAGTCCATCAGCTTCGCGCCCGCCTTCGTCAGCATGATGTTCGCCGGCTTCAGGTCGCGGTGCACGATGCCCTGGCGGTGCGCCTTCTCGAGGGCGTTCGCCATCTCCGTGCCGATGCGCAGGATGTCCGCCGCCGCGAGCGGCCCTTTCTCGATGCGCTTCTCCAGCGTCTCGCCTTCCAGGAACTCCATCACCAGGAAGTCCACGCCGTCCTGCGAACCTACGTCGTGCAGCACGCAGATCCCGGGATGCGACAGCGCGCTCACCGCGCGCGCCTCGCGCTCGAAGCGCTCCTTGAGCGCCGGGTCCTGGTTCAGGTGGGTGGGCAGTACCTTGATGGCGACGATGCGGTCGAGCCGCGTGTCTTTCGCGCGATACACCTCGCCCATGCCGCCCGCGCCGGCGGCGGCGATGATCTCGTACGGACCGAGCTTGCTTCCCGTCGTTATCGGCATCTCAGTTTTTCATCCTTGCTAGCCACTAGCCACTTATTTCTTGCTCTCCAGCGCCTCCGTCCAGTTCAGCACCAGGCGCACGGGCGAGGCCTCGGGCTTGCCCGCCGGCTTCAGCACCAGGAAGCGGTCCGCGGTGGGTCCGGGCGCGTAGGTCTGGAGGTCGTCGGGCATCGGCAGGGGCTGGGGCGTGCCGAACTGGAAGCTGGCGGGATCCGGGATGGGCGCCGCCATGAGCTTGGTGCCGCTGGTGAAATAAAGCTCCTTGCCGTCGTGGCTCCACTGCGGGAACGTGCCGCCGCCATTGGAGATCTGCCCCCTGCTTCCTGGCCCCGGGAAGGCGGCGACGTAAACCTCCATGCGCCCGGATTCATCCGACTGGTACGCGAGCCACTTGCCATTGGGCGAGAGCCGGGCACTCTGCTCGGACGCGGGACTTTGAAGGAACTTGGTGAGTTTGCGGTCCCCCTTCAGGTCAAGGAAGAAGACGTCTTCCCGCGTCTTGTTCTCCTGCACCTGTCCGAACAGGTAACGGCCGTCCCGCGACCAATCGGTCGTGGCGATCCAGACCGGGGAGTCCACTAGGGCCTGCTGGGTTCCCGCGCCACTGATGGGCTGCATCCAGATCTGGCCATGCGAGCCGCTGGTGTTGGTGTTGACGGCGACCAGGTTCCCGTCTGGGGAAAGTGCGTAGCGGAGATTCGCCGCCTCGGCGAAGGTCGCCCGCGACATGTTGTTGCGCTTCAGATCCACCACCCAGACGTCCTCGTTCTGCGAAGTCTGGTCCACCTTGAGCAGGGCCAGCTTGCTGCCATCCACGGAGAGTTGCGGATCGAGATAGAGCCCCGGCTCCCCCACTTTTCCCTGCTCACGGCCGTTGCGGTCCATCCATGTCGCCTGCGTGGAGGTGGAGACGCTCTTGCGGTACAGCAGCATGCCGCCGGCGGAGGCCGCAAAGTACGCCAGGTCGCGCGCGTTCCAGTAGTCCACCTTCTCGGCCACCGCGATGGGACTGCCCCTCACCTTCAGGCGGCTGAGATCGAACCCCTGCGCCACCAGGTTGCCGTCCTTCAGGTAGAGCAAGTAGCCGCCCGAATACTGCGCGTTGGAGGCGTGCTCCAGCACCAGCGTGGGCTCCCCGCCCTTCAGCGAGCCGGCGTAGAGACTGCCGGCCGAGGTTCCCGCGGCATCGCGCCCGATGAACAGGAAACGCTCGCCGTCCGGCAGAAAGTAGGGATTGCGGTGCGTCCAACCCGGCTTGGCGGTGGTGATCTTTTCCGGTGTTCCTCCGCCCTCCGGAACGCGGTAGAGGGACTCCAGGATGTTCGGCGTGAAGATGATGCCGTTCGCGCTCCAACTTCCGCCCCGCCCCTCCGGAGCGTCGCACAGGATCTGCACCGGGCCACCCGCGGCATCCATCTTCTTCAGCTTGCCGCCGGAGAAGAAAGCGACCGCACGGCTGTCGGGCGACCAGAAGACGAACATCGCGCCATCGGTGCCCGCCAGGGCGACGGTCTGCCCCGAGGCCAGGTCGCGGATCCAGAGCCGCGGGCCCTGGGCGTCGCCCGCCACAAAGGCCAGCTTGGTCTCATCGGGAGAAATGGCGGGAGCGCCCAGCAGCGCCCCGGCGAAATCCATCCCGGCCGGGGAGCTTATCTCGGCCGCCAGCGGCCGCTGCTTGAGCTTCAGATGTCCGCTCAGCATCACCGCCAGGACCGCCGCGCCCAGCGCCGCCGCCCAACCCAAACCTGCGACCACCAGCAGCAGGCGCTTGCGCAGTTGCCGCTTCGCCACCACCGGCGCCGGCACTCCCGCCTGCGAACCCGCGTCTGTGATCCAGCGCAGTTGCAGCAGCACGTCGTGCGCGGACTGGAAGCGCTCGTCCGGGTCCTTCGCCATGCACGTGCGCACCACGCGGTCCAGCGCCGGCGGCGTCATCGGAACGAGACTAGAGATCGGCGGCGGCTCGCTCGCCAGCACCGCCGCGATCACGCTCGCCTGCGTCTTGCCGCTGAAGGCGCGCCTGCCGGTGACCATCTCGTAGACCACCGCGCCGAAACTGAAGATGTCCGAGCGCGCGTCCGTCTCGCCCCCCTCCAGCGTCTCCGGCGCCATGTACTGGAACGTCCCGACGATCGAACCTTCCGCGGTCAGCGGCTTCGACTGGTTCTGCGTGCCCGTCACCATCGCCGTCATCGCGCTCGCGCCCATCGCGGACGCCTGTCCCTTCGCCAGCCCGAAGTCCAGGATCTTCGCGCCCGCTTTCGTCAGCATGATGTTCGCCGGCTTCAGGTCGCGATGCACGATGCCCGCGCGGTGCGCGCGGTCGAGTCCATCGGCCACCTCCGCGGCGTAACGCAGCGTCTGCTCGGCGGGCAGCGGGCCCTTCAGCAGACGGTCCGCGAGCGTCTCGCCCTCGAGGTATTCCATGACGAGGTAATCCACCCCGTCCTGTTCCCCGACATCGTGCAGCACGCAGATGTGCGGATGCTGCAGCGAGCTCACCGCCTTGGCCTCGCGCTCGAAGCGCTCGCGCAGAGCGGCGTCGGTGGCCAGATGCTGGGGCAGCACTTTGATGGCGACGGTGCGGTCGAGGCGCGTGTCGCGGGCTTTGTAGACCTCGCCCATGCCGCCCGCGCCGGCCGCGGAAACGATCTCATACGGACCGAGTTTTGTCCCTGCTGTGATAGGCATGAGGGTCTGGTGATCGAAAAGTGCCGCGATTATAGTCCTGAAAACTAGCGCCGCCGCTGCGTCGTCTTGCCAGCCACGAGCGGCGAGCCACTCGCCACTTATTTCTTCGTTTCCAGCTCCGCCGGCCAGTTCAGCAGCAACTGGACCGGCGCCGAGGTCTCCGTGGGGACGATAGGGATCAGGAAACGCTGGCCGTCTGGCGTCACGTCATACGGGCGCCCCACCGTGATGGACGCGCCCACGCGGAACAGCGGCTGCGGCTGCCCGGGATTGAACTGCGTCCCCACGGTCGCCACCGGCGCGGCGTAGATGGACCCGTCATCACCCCAGAAATACAGTTCTTTGCCGTCGTGGCGCCACAGCGGCACCACGCCACCGTTCACCGATATCTGCCACTTCCCGGCGCCCGAGGGAAACGAGGTCACGTAGACCTGCGTGCGCCCGCCCTCGTTCGACATATACGCCAGCCACTTCCCATCCGGCGAGACGCGCGGATAGTAGACCAGCGATTGCGGCGACGCCGCGCTCACCACCGCGTGCGCCTTGCGCTCGCCATCGAGCGCCGTCGCATAGATGGCGTTGCCGGTGGGCCCAGTATTGCGGATGTACACCGCGTACTTGCCATCGGGCGAGAACACCACCTGCCCGAGCGACGCGTCTTTTTCCTCGACCAGCGCCTCGTCCGGAGCGCTGCCATCGGCGCGCTTCCAGTGCAGCGACGACGTGGGCGGCACGCCGTTCGTATACGCCACGTACTTCCCATCCGGAGACCACATCGCGTCAATGTGGATGATGGGGTCGAACGTCAACCGCGAACGCATGCCCTTCTCCACGTCGAGGATCCAGATCGTCCGCAGCGGATCTCCCAGACTCACGGCGATCCGCTTGCCATCGGGCGAGACGGCGGGATCGCGATAGCTATCGCGCGGCAGCCGCCGGCCCACTTCTTTGCCGGTGCGGTCGAACCACGCCAGCTCCTGGCCCATCGCCGCGAAGCCGCCCAGGTGATACACCAGCGCGCCGGTCTCGCTCACGCTCGCCACCATGCGCCACGTGCCGGAATCGTATTGCAGGCCATCGAGCAGCGTGGCCGGCTCGCCCGTCAGCTTGCCGCTCCCCGGGTCGAAGGACTGCGCCATCAGCACCGTGCCCGCGTGGAACAGCAGCTTGCCATTCGCGAACAGCGCGCCGGAATCGCTCGGCGCCACGAGGTGCGCGTCTTTCCCATCGAGCGACGTCCAATAGACGCCGTTCGCCTGCGCATCGCCGCCCGAGTGGTTCGTCGCCAGATACAGCACGTGCTTGCCGTCGGGAAGGAACACCGGCCAGCGGAGCGTGGTGTGCTTGGGCTCATCCAGCGCCACGACCGGCGTGACCGCGCCGCCACTCGCGCCCACTTTCACCAGCCCGCTGCGAAACTCCGGCGCGAAGACGATCACGTTGTCTTTGCTCCACGTGCCGCCGCGCGCGTTGGTCGCATCCGCGAGCACCGTCGCCGGACCGCCCGCCGCGGGGATGCGGCGCAGCTTGCCCTCCGCGAAGAACCCGAGCTGCTTGCTGTCCGCGGACCAGAACGGCCACGCCGCGCCCTCCGTGCCGTCCAACCGGTGCGCCGCGAGCGCGTTCAGCGGACGCACCCACAGCGACTTCAATCCTTCCGTGTGGCCCACGAACGCGACCTGCGTGCCATCCGGCGAGATCACCGCCGGACCGGCAAAGTCTCCGGTCACGTCGAGCTGCAACTTCTCCGGCGGCAGGATCACCGCGCGCGTGACCGGCTTCGGGACGGACGCGAGTTGCCACCATGAAAACCCCGCCACCGCCGCGGCCACCAGTAGCAGCGCGGCCACGCCCCACGCCAGGCGCGCGTCTTTCGAAAGGCGTTTCTTCGGGGCCGCCATCGCCTGCGCCCGCGACGTAGAACTGGCACTCTCGTTCGCGATGAAGCGCAGTTGCAACAGCATGTCGTGGGCGGACTGGAACCGCTCGTCGGGGTCCTTTGCCAGGCACGTCCGGATGACGTGGTCGAGGGCCGCCGGCGCCGTCGGATCGAGCGTCGTGATCGGCTTCGGCTCACTCGCCAAGATCGCCGCGATCACGCTCGCCTGCGTCTTGCCGTCGAAGGCGCGCTTCCCCGTCGCCATCTCATACAGGATGGCGCCGAACGCGAAGATGTCCGAGCGCTGGTCTGCCTCCGCGCCCTCCACCTGCTCCGGCGCCATGTACTGGAACGTCCCCACGATGGTGCCGCGCGCGGTGAGCGGCTCGGTCTTGGTCTGCGTGACCATGGCGGTCATCGCGTTGGCGGCGAGGCCGCTCGAGCGTTCTTTTGCCAATCCGAAATCGAGCAGCTTCGCTCCCGCCTTCGTCAACATGATGTTGCCGGGCTTCAGGTCGCGATGCACCACGCCCTGGCGGTGCGCTTTGTCGAGCGCATCGGCAACGTCGATCGCGATGCGCAGCAGCTGCTCGGTCGGAAGCGGGCCGCGCTCCAGCCGCGCGCCGAGCGACTCGCCTTCGATGAACTCCATCACCAGGAAATCCACCCCGTCCTGGTGGCCGACGTCATACAGCGTGCAGATGTGCGGATGCTGGAACGCGGAGAGCGCCCGCGCCTCGCGCTCGAACCGCGCTTTCAATTCCGGGTCGGAAGAAACGTGCTCGGGCAGGACCTTGATCGCGACCACG
This sequence comes from Candidatus Korobacter versatilis, assembly GCA_016185395.1. GTDB lineage: Bacteria > Acidobacteriota > Terriglobia > Terriglobales > Acidobacteriaceae > JACPNR01. Next base: position 304,249 of record JACPNR010000006.1, on the reverse strand, counting down.
CGGTCAAGCCGCGTGTCCTTGGCGCGATACACCTCGCCCATGCCCCCCGCGCCGATGGCGGCGAGTATCTCGTAAGGACCCAGCTTGGTTCCGATGGTGATTGGCAAAGTCTGGAGATTGTACGTGAACCCGGGCCGCAATAATAACGACAGGAGGAGCGGAGGACAGGAGGGTTCAGGCTTTGACTAGCCACCAGCCACTAGCCACTAGCCACTGCTTCAAAGAAGTTTTCGAATCCGCGCCCTCGCCAGGGCCGCCTCGCGCTGGATGGCGCCGGCCAACTGCTCGGCCTTCTTCTGCTGCGCCGGTCCCTCGACCAGCCGCAGCTTGTCCAGCTCCGCGATGAGCTTGCGGATCGTGGCCAGGCGAACGTCGACGTCCGACTGCGTCTTTGCAGGCATAAAAATCTGAGAAGTTGTGCGAAGTTTAGCACAGCTAGGGGAGCGCATCTGCTCGCCAGCGAACCCAAGGACGCCATTCGCCGCCACGGGCAAGACCGCCTTTACTAGCCACTACTCTCCAGCCACTGGCCACTGGCTCTCTGTTCCAGATTCAGAACAAAAACAGGGTCTCGGTTAGAAACCGGACGGATTGTGTCAGGGTGTCGCCAACTCACAGGGTGACCGTGGTTCGCATCTTCGGTTGCTCCTATCGGGGAAAGCCCCTGCGCGGACACACGCGGGGGCTTTTTTGCGTCAGGAACACTAGAGAGGTCCTTCCACGCCGCCGCAGGCTTGCGCGGAACGAGGTGGAGCGCAGGGGTCAAAGCGCGGCGGATTGGGCGTCGTCATGAGCGGACTCGGCGGCGTAGGGATCGGTGCAGGACGATTTCAATCTGGGATCGAAGTTGACGTAGCGAAGGTTGTGGCTGGCGGTCTGGAGCGCGTAGAGGATCTGCTTGACGATGGGGACGTTGACTTCGGCGTCGCGAAAGGCCTCACGGCGGAGGCGGGTGACCATGTACATGAGCGCGAACTGGACGCCGTTGCCGTCTTCGAGCGGCGGCAGGATGTCGTCGGCTGCGTGGTTGAGCCACTTATCGTGGAAGAAGCAGAGGACGTTGCCGCGGAGTGCGGGGGAGCGGCAGGGGAGTCCGTTGGTCTTGATGTGGCAGCAGCGAGGAGCGAGCTCGGCGTGGCGGCGCGCGAGATCGCGCTGGCGGCGGGCGGGAGTGAGGGAAGCAGTTTCGAGTTTCGAGTTTCCAGTTTCCAGTGAAGGCGTGGAAGGCGGAGTGGAGGTGTGAGTGGATGGTTCGTCTGTGGTGGAGGTGGTGGCCAGGTCAGCGGCTGGGCGTAGAGCGGTCTCGGGCATGGGTATGCCCCCCTTCTTCGAGCGGTCTTTTGGAATCAGCGAGTTAGGGAAATAAATCCCGGAAATCCCGGGAAAATCCCGGAATGGCGGGGTTTTGCGCTTTGGATTTGCTGGGGTGGGAGTCGAGGTGAAATTGACTCCTATATCCAGTATGCGCCAAATGAGGGGGCAATCTGGTCATTCGCGACAAGTTTTTATTCTGATTGGGCTCAATGGGTTAGCGGGAAAACGGCGAAAAGAGGGGCTTGACAGGGAAACCAAGACTCGGCCAAACGGGCGGGATGAAAGCCTGCCTACGGTTCCCGCTTCTTGCGGCGCCAAGGCTTTGGGAGTTGGTAGCGACGGGTCGGGAGTGAACGTCGATCCTCTGACCGCTCTAAGGGCATTCCGAGAGGCAAGAGAAGTTGCGCTGGATTACTTGGGGATGGCGGATCCTCCAACACAATCTCTATCATCTTGTCTCGATATGTGATGCCCACCCCGACGTTCTTTTGACGATGGTAGAAGTGTGTGTCGCCGCGCATTCGGCTCGGGGCCGAGGGAATCAACGGGATTAGGATTCGGTCGCCCCGAACCTGTGGCCGTCGCCCAGCTGCAATAGGTCGCGCGCTCTTACGGCTCGCCTGCTCCGGCTCGAAGAGGCGCATTTCCGGTTCGGCGACTGCAACCAGTGGGGTATCTTCTGTTTCAATCAGAAAGATTCCTTTACCGAATCCTCCCACCTTCTTCCGCTTAATCCGCGCAACGGCTTGCACCTGTTTTAGCGTTCTCTGATTTGCTCGCGCCAACGCACGCAGAACCTCCAATACGTCCGCCATCTCCTCATCGAGAGCTTGGCCCGACCTCGCCGAAAGAACCTCCAGAGCTTCTTCGACAAGCTTCGCCTTCAATACGTCTGTTAGCTCACTGCCGGGCAGGAGAATCGTCTCTACCCGTTCGCCGTGCCGACTGATCTTCACAGGGATGCGGTCGCGCACAAGCTTTTCGAATTTCTGGCGCAGGGCCTTTGGGTTGATTGGATCGACGCATGCGACCTGTGCCCCGGTACGTTTCAACACGTAGTACGCATGCGAAAGCGGACTGCCTTCAAGGTCCAATCGAAGGCCGTGCTGTCGGACTGTTGTTCCAAGTTCTGTTAGGAATCTCTCGTCGCGCAAGTGGAAGCCATCGGGTCGGAGTACGACGGACGATACGGGCCTATTTACCTTGCGCAGCTCCGCAAGATCTTCATTGTTCTTAACGACGAATGGTTCCGTCCGGAAGTGCGAGCCTACAGCCGAGTCAACCTGTCGAGGCTCCTCCTCCGTCGTGAAACGCCAGGGAACCAGAGCCGGGTGTCCCGAAGTGAGTGGAATGCCAACAAACCACATGACCACGACGGGCTTGCGGGCTCGTGACGCAAGCACCGCAGTGCCGCGGGCAATCTCTCCTAGGGCAGAAGGCGAAAGCGACTGCTTCCAGTCCCACGGAGCGACCAAGGGGGACACCTTCCACTCGCCTGAGGGAAGTGGGGCGAGGAAGATGGGCTTATGTCGAACCTTTTTCGCCAGCACCGCGCCGTTTCTTGCGTCGATTTCGAAGGAATCGTGAGGACAAAACTCCAATCCATCGGGCAATCCCCACATGCCGTCGATTCGGACACGAGCTCTTGCAGGGGCTGCGAGCGAAAATGCGCAGGCCTCGGCAGGAATAAAACGATGGGCAATGAAACACACTCGAGAAGGCTTGACACCCTGATCAAGCAGCTTGCGCGACGCATCAGTGAGGAATGAAAAGGCCGCACTCACTGTTGTAACTGCGTCGGTCCGAGGTGCCAGAAAAGTCGTTGTCCCCTCGACGTCGCTGCGGATTACCAGAGACCCACCCGTCAACTCCCGCAGGTCGTCGGTTAGCCCTCTTGTGGATTTCCCTGCGGCGAGTCTAGAAACGGTCGAAGCGCCCTTTAGAACGAACAGCTGAGTCGTCGGGAGGTCTGCTTCCTTGAAGACCTGTGCACACCGAAGCTTCTGCCATCTCTCCGCGTCTCTTGGCCCGAACGGCCTAAAAGCTGACAGGCGACGGGAGTTTATTGGTTTGTTATCCCCTACAGTAAAGAAAGGCTCTGGTGTTTGACCCTTCTCGTCAGGAGCGACGTCGTTCTGTACTATCCACAGGACCTCGCCGTCCCATACCCATTCAAGATGGCGGCGCAGCCTCTGTTCGTAAAAGTACCTTGCTACACGCTTCAATTGCTGGAAGAGTTGTCGACGATTACCGGAAGCGAGTCGTTGACCACTTGCCGAGGCGACCCTCTCGACGCGAATCGGTTGAATTGTCGGAAGCGAGCCCGCTCTGTCCGCCCGGGCGGGCGCCATCTCACAGACCCAGCGCCGAGTCTCTTCGGCGACGCGGCGCTCATTGGATAGGTGACCCGACAACGTCGGTTCGTGGTAACGCTGAATGATTAGTCCCACGGGAGCGAGGTGACCACTTTCATCCGCTGACTTGAAAACGCTACTGGCCGCGCGTAGCAGGCCTTCGACGGTACCGTCGCAGGTAAAACTTTTCAGCATTCCGCGTTGCTGAAGACCCTCCACAGTGGAATCGGAACGCACAATAAGCGCGACGTTCTCCGGGCGTGAGCCGAAGGAATGCAGCCGTTGATCGATCTCCTGTCGTTCAAGGGAGTCCAGGAGGATCGCTAACTGGGATCCCGGGGCATTGCGTGCTCTTTTGTGTAAATCCGGCGTGATGCAGAAAAAAGTCGGGACCCAAGCAGTTGGGAGCTGTGCCAGGCCGACCGACTTTTCGCCTGTTATGCCGGTGGTTTGTATCTCGTCAGGAGAGACAGAGATCACGTGTGATACTCACTGCCCCCGAAAATCTTCTTCGCAACATCGGCGAGCTTCGCTACGGCATTATCGGAGAAGAAGCCCACTAGGAAGCCAATCGCGGTAGCCCCCGCGGTCGTTTTTGTAAGCCTGGGGTCAAGAAGCACCACGGACCGGACGATTGCAAACATCGCAAAAGCGAGGCCCCCAGAGATGTGCGGAGTGAGGTATCGCCAAGGTCGCCGATCTGCGTGCCAGGTTGTGTGTCCGACAGTGTGGTACAGCCACTTCATGGCGAAGAGAGCTCCTCCGAGGGTTCCAGCCAGCCACGCGAAGATGTACCTGGTGAAAGTGCCTGTCATCTCCTCGTCGAGATGCCAACGGGTCTGTGGGATCTTCAGCCAGACGGCAGCCATGCACCCCAGAGCTGCGGCAGTGATGAGAGACAGGTACGCGCCCTCGCACCATATGCTGACCCACGCGGCGCGCGGGTATCTTGTCTGCCAATCTCCATGCTGACGACCGTCTGTTAGGTCTGTTGGCGCGAAACCCGTTTCGCCGGGCTGGGCGGGGGTGGGTTGCGCGGGCGTGGTCATAGCAGGGGCGAAAGCACTTCTATGGTTTCTACGACATTGGGTGTGAAGGGATGCGTCGCGTAGTCAAACTCTGATGGCTTGCCGAGAGTGTGCGCAATCGCTTGTCTGACCATTTGACGAGTCGGAGAAACTGGCTCTGCGAAGACCCACTTTGGCGAGTGCGGCTCTTTGATTGCAATGTATCCGCGCCCGCTGGCGTGCATGAGGCGCGAATGCTCGAGTCCGTACGCACCAAACCATTGCATCCCGGGAAACAACTCATCGACTGCCTTCATCAGCGAGAATGGAAGCGGCACAACGTGAAGGTGCATGTGATCAATTCCACAACCGAGCTCTGAAGCTCGCGACGATGGGCCATGCTCGAAGAGCGTTACGTTCCCGTATTCTTGTTGGACGGCCGCTCTCGCCTTTCGCAGAGTACTGGTGAGTGCTTCGAGTTCCGAGGAAGCGAGCGCCCCCGCGCACAACACATGGCGCTTGGCAACGACAAGCAACCAACCCGGGACGATCGAGCCCTTGGAGGGCGCAACTATGAAGTCGCCGCCGTCGTGTAACACTTGGTTCCAAGGAACCGCGCCAGGGGACGCGAGTAGTCCAGTGCAGTAGGCACAGGCAGTGCTTGGCACACCGTTCATGTGCGCAGTGTAACGTCTTGCAGAAGGCGAACGCAACGTTCAACTCTTCGCGGGCGGAAGCCTTCGGCACGTGGAGAGCGTTTTCCGACTTGGCCCCGTGCTACGCTTCCCCCGCGATGTCCTCACGCCGGCTCGTCCGCATCCTGCTCGTCTCGCTCGCGGCAAACGCCGCCCTGGCGCAGCGCGCGCCGGACGTCTATCTCGTGACCATCGACACGCTGCGCGCGGACCACGTGGGGGCCTACGGATACGCGGCGGCGCAGACGCCCAGGCTCGACGCGCTCGCGCGGGACGGCGTCCGCTTCGAGCAGGCGTTCACCGCCAGCCCGATCACCAACACGTCGCACGCGAGCATCCTGACGGGGCTGCTGCCGAGCGCGCACGGCGTGACCGATTTCGGCACGCCGCTCGCCGCGAGCAAGGTGTCCGTGGCGGCGCGGCTGCGCGCCGCCGGCTACCGCACGGGCGCGTTCGTCGGCTCGATCATCCTCGACAGCCACTCGCTGGCGCGCGGCTTTGACCAGGGCTTCGATACCTACGACGGCTTCTCCGCCGCGGCCGCGGACAAGACGCGCAAGACGGAGGCCGGCGCCAGGCCCGCGGCCCACGCCGGTCTCCCCGTGATCCGCGGCGTGATCGCGGCGCGCAATGGAGCGGGAGCGGGCGCGGCCCCGGCGAACGGCGCTGCGGAAGGACGAGCGAAGCAGTCCCGCTACGGACGCGTCGAGCGCCGCGCGGCGGACGTGCTGGCGCGGGCGCAGCAGTGGATCACCGCGGCGAAGTTTGGCCGGGCGAGGCCGCGGCCGATCTTCGCGTGGGTCCACCTCTACGACCCGCACGATCCGTACGACCCGCCCGCGCCCTTCGCGGAGAAGTTCGCGGGCAGGAACAAAGACGGGATGTACGACGGCGAGATCGCGTACACCGACCACGCGCTCGGCGAGTTCGTGAAGTTCCTGAAAGCGCGCGGGCTCTACGACAACGCGGTGATCATCGTGGTGGGTGACCATGGCGAGGGCCTGGGCGAGCACGGCGAAGACACGCACGGCATCTTCCTGTACGACGCCACGCTGCACGTGCCGCTGCTGCTGAAGCTGCCGCGGCAGGCGATGCGGGGCACGGTGGTCACGGCGCAGGCGCGGACCATCGACATCGCGCCGACGGTGGTGGAGCTGGCTGGGTTCTCGGAGAAAGCCGCGGTTTCAAAGACCGAGGCTTCCGCAAAGATGGACGGCGTGAGTCTCCATCTGCTGTGGAAGAAAGGGGCGTCGGCGGAGCGCGTGGCGCTGGGCGAGGCCGACTATCCGCTGCGCTTCGGATGGGCGCCGCTGCGGTCGGTGCGCGCGGAGGGGTTCAAGTACATCGAAGCGCCGCGTCCGGAGCTTTACGACCTGCGCGCGGATGCGGGCGAGACGAAGAACGTGTACCAGCCGTGGGCGGACGAGGTGAAGCGGCTGCGGCAGATCCTGGCCGATGCGAATCTGCCGGCGTTAGGAACGCCGGGCAAGAACGATGCGCAGAAGTCCGGTGCGGTCTCGGCCGAGACCGTGGCCGAGCTGAAGGCGTTGGGATATTTCGGGAACGAGCCCGGATCCACGACCGCGCGCGAGCCCTCGCTCTTGCCCGATCCGAAAGACAAGATCGAGCAGCAGAACGCGCTGCATCGCGCGCAGCTCGCGGATGAAGACGGCGATGCGGAGGGCGCGCGCGCCATCCTGAAGAAAGTGATCGCGGCGGACCCGGCGGCCGAGAGCGCGATGGTGCAGTTGGGACGCATCGAGCTGGCGCAGCATGATCACCGGGCCGCGGCCGCGGCGTTCGCGGCGGCGCTGAAGCTGCGTCCGGCCGACAGCGCAGTCGCCTATTCCCTCGGGCAGTCGCTGTTCCGGCTCGGTGATCATGCCGGCGCGCGCGCGGCGCTCGAGCAGTCGCTGCAAGTGGACCCGGCGCAGTACGACGCGCGCATGATGCTGGGCGCGGCCTACGCGCTGCTGCGCAACATGCCCGCGGCCGAAGACCAGTTCGAAGCCGCCGCGCTCCTGGAGCCGAAGCGCGTGGAGCCGCGCAAGCAGTTGGGCGGCGTGCTGCTCGATTCCGGCAAGTACGATGACGCGGTGGCCGCGCTGGAAATGGCGACCAAGCTCGCGCCCACGGACGCGCAGAGCTTCGAGCTGCTGGCGAAGGCGTACCGGGCCGCGGGAAAGACTTCCCTCGCCCAGCAGGCCGCGGCGAGGGCGAAGCAGCTGCGCGGGAGGTAGTCATCCTCAGGATGAATCGCTGGTAGTTGCCGGCGGGCGGGGTCGCCCGCCTCCACCCAATCCACGTCTTAGTGGTGGCGCATCTCCGTCTGCTGTGACTGGGCTTTGATCTGCGTGTCGGGACTGCCGGCGAAGATCTCGTTGAGCACGCGGCCGCGCATCCCGGGCGCGGGCTGGATGCCGTAGAGATGCAGGATGGTGGGTGCGATGTCATACACCGTGAAGGGCAGTCCGAAGAATTGCCGGCCCTTCCTGATGCCAGGTCCCATGGCGAAGAACGAGCCGGGGACCTCGTCGCCGTCGTCGTAGTCGTGCTTGGCGATGACGGGCGTGGTGCCGCCGTGGTCCATGTGCATGTGCGGATCTTCGGAATAGCGCAGCGGCTTGATGCCGTGGTCGGAGATGAGGAGCAGCGTGGTCGACTCGTCCATGTGGCGGAGCACCATGCCGAGGACTTTGTCGAAGGCGCGGTACTGGTTGGGGAAGGCGTTGACGTCGACGCTCGCGACCTTCGGATTGTATCCCGCGTGGAAGGGCTGGATGGGATAGAGCCAGTGTCCGACGCGGTCTTCGCAGGACTGCACCATCATGGTGAAGTCGGTGGGATGCCTGGTGAGCAGGTAGTCGAAGAGCCTGGCCTGCTGCGCGCGGACCTGGTCGACGCCGGCGAGCCAGTCCTTCACCACCTTCTCTTCGTTGCCGTTGAGCTGCGCGGAGGAGGGCATGCGCGAGCAGTCGATGAGGAAGTCGCCCACGTTGCTCTCGAGTTCGGCGACCATCGCCTTGGGATAAACGGCGTCGCCACCCTGGACCTCGGAGAGTTTGGGAGCGCAGAGGACGCCGTCTTCGCAGTCCTTGCCGCGCGTGAGCATGCCGCTGATCATGTATCCGTTGACCGGCATCACGGGAAAAGTCGCGGGCACGTTGGCCATGCCGACGGTGACGCCGTTCTTGGAGAGGATGGACCACAGCGGTTCCTTCTTCAGCATGTTGGTGTTCGCGGGGATGCCGCCGACGAGGAAGCCGGTGATGCCGTGCTCGGAGGGAGGCACGCTGGTCGCGAAGGTGGAATACACCTTGGGACAGTTGGGCGAGTCGACCGTCTTCAATTTCGCGGAGACGCCGTTGTCGATGACCTTCTTCAGGTTGGGCATGTCGCCGCGGACGAGCAGCGGGCGAAGGATGTCCCACTCGGCGCCGTTCATGCCAATGACGATGACGCGCGGGCGCGAGGCCTTTGCGGCGGGTGCGGAGGGCGTGTGGTCAGAAGTCTGGGCCGCGATGGGGAGCGCGCAGAGCGCGAGCAGCGAAAGAAGAAGACTGGGACCGAGACGCTTCATGGCTGGAGCCTCCAGGCGTTGGCGCGGACATTATATCCGCGGGCGAGACGCGTGGCGGGAGACGGAGGAATTCCGTTCTTACCGCCGATGAACGCTGATCGGACTAAGGTCAAAGGCGCGGGCGGGGTCGGCGGCGTCCACACGGGTCTGGGCTGTCCTGTGCCGACGGGGTCGCCGGCAGCCACCCTCGCCCGCGTCCACACGAGCGGCATCTGGGAGCGGCGGGCGGCACTCCCGGCGCGTCGCGGCGGCATCCCATGGACATTTCGAGCCCGCCGTGGCGGGCTCGAAATATAAAAACCGGAGGAACAAAAAATTAAGGACCCCGAGGTGATTGTCAACCGGTACCGTACTCGGCCAGCAGCTCGCGTTTAGACCCTCGCCGACCTGCATTCGTCGTTTGCTTGCGGCGCACGACGCGCGGTCTTTAATCACTTTCGTGAAGCTCGGGCTCCGGGCTCACCACCAACCGGCCGTACCAGCTAACGCCTCGGGGTCCTGTCTTGCCTCTGACTTTTTCTTTGGCTCCTCTCAACCAGCGGGTTGCATTTGACCCTCACCGACCCTCCGTCGTATTTAGCGAAACCGAGGCCGCGAAGCCCCGGTAGTTGCCAGACCCGCGAAGGCCTGGCGGCGCCATCCCAGTTCGCGGCCGGGACAGCATCGACTCTTTAGCGGGCCGCTACCCGCATTGAGTCGTTCGCGACGGTGATCCGGTTTGAGCCCCGGACGCGCCACCAATCGGACAACCAAAGAATGTCAAAGAACGAGGCTGACTTTACTCCTCCCCGGTACCGCGTCAAGCAAAAGAACGCGCCTGTATCTGGTTTGTTTTCAATCGAGTGCAGCCCATCCACAAGGGGGTGTTGCGGGATTTGTGCAACGCGTTTTTTCGATAGCGATGAAACGCCGCTGTTCATGCGGTTTCGGGCTGTTGGCGATTGTGCAAATCCTACGGGAAACCGCCATTCATGCCCACTTCAGTGTTTCGGCAAATCGCGTATCCGGGGTTTCGGAGCGGCATTTTCCGCCAAAGTCCGCTTGCGCCTCCGCTTACAATTGCGCCCGGACGAGCAGACAGAAGAGGCGAGGTAAAAAACCATGGCGACATACGGTTTCGATAAGGACAAGACCATCAACATCGGCGGCGGCGGGGGGTTCTTCCGCGGCGTGGGCGCGCTGGCGCTGGGGTTCCTGCTGGTGATCTTTGTGTTCTCCGGGGTGGCGAAGGTGCCGGCGGGACACGTGGGCGTGCTCACGCTGTTCGGCGAGGTGGACAAGGCGCACTACCTGGGCGAGGGCATCCACTGGGTGAATCCTTTCAAGGTGAACAACGTGATGTCGGTACGGACGCAGGAGATCAAAGAGTCTGCCAGTGTTCCCTCGAGTGAGGGGCTGGTGATGGCGCTGGACACCTCGCTGCTGTTCCGCGTGCGCGCGGACAAGGCGGCGGAGCTGTACCAGAGTGTTGGGCCGGGATACATCGCGGTGGTGATCGAGCCGACGTTGCGCACGGCGATCCGCGAAGCGACGTCGTCGCATCCGGCGAACGCGCTCTACACCGGCGAGCGGGAGAAGGTGGCGCAGGAGATCTACGTGGCGCTCGCGCGCGAACTGGGGAAGCGCGGCATCGAGGTGGAGAGCATCCTGCTGCGCGATATCCAGTTGCCGGCGGCGCTGAAGGCGGCCATCGAGTTGAAGCAGCAGGCGGAGCAGGAGTCGCTGGCCATGTCGTTCCGCTTGCAGAAAGAAAAGCAGGAGGCGGACCGCAAGCGCATCGAGGCGGAGGGCATCCGCGACTTCCAGAAGACGGTGAGCGCGGGCATTTCGCCGGAGCTGCTGACGTGGAAGGGCATCGAAGCCACGGAGAAGCTCGCCGACTCGAAGAACGCGAAGATCGTGATCATCGGGAACACGAAAAACGGGCTGCCGCTGGTGCTGACGCCGCAGTAGGGAGTTGCGAGTACCGAGTTGCGAGTAGCGAGTAGCCGGATGCTGCTGACTGTGAACCATCTCGACGTGGACTTCTCTACCGGCCCGGGCTGGGCGGCGGTGGTGCGCGAGGTCGCGTTTGAGATCGGGGAGGGGGAGTCGCTGGGGCTGGTGGGTGAATCGGGCTCGGGGAAATCGGTGACCGCGCTTTCGATCATGCGGCTGCTGACGCCGCAAGCCAGAGTCCGCGGCGAGGTCACGTTCGATGGCCAGGAACTGCTTACGCTCGACGAGGAACGCATGCGGGCGGTGCGGGGCGCGGGCATCAGCATGATCTTCCAGGAGCCGATGACGGCGCTGAATCCGGTGATGCGGGTGGGCGACCAGGTGGCGGAAGCGGTGCTGGCGCACGAGTCTGCAGTCTTCAGTCTTCGGTCTTCAGCCCGCAAGAAAGAAGCTAGGGCGAAAGCAGTCGAGATGTTGAGGGAAGTCCAGATACCAGAGCCGGAGCGGCGGGCGCGGGATTATCCGCACCAGCTTTCCGGCGGGCAGCGGCAGCGGGTGATGATCGCGATGGCGATCGTGAACCGTCCGCGGCTGCTGATCGCGGACGAGCCCACGACGGCGCTCGACGTCACGGTGCAGCAGCAGATACTCGAGCTGCTGGCGGGACTGCGGAAGAAGTTTGGGCTGGCGATGCTGTTCATCTCGCACGACCTCGGCGTGGTCTCGCAGGTGGCGGACCGGGTGGCGGTGATGTACCAGGGGGCCGTCGTCGAAATGGGGCCGGTGCGCGAGATCTTTGCGGCGCCGGCGCATCCTTATACCAAGGGGCTGCTGGCGGCGATCCCGACGCTGCGCTCCGACCGCGCGAAGCCGCTGGAGACGGTGGGCAAGCTGGATGGGTCGTCGCGAGAGTCGCCGCCGATCAGGGAGATCGCCGCAGGACGTTGGGTGCGTCTGTAAACCAAACCCAGACAGGAGGAGGGGAGGAAAGGAGGTTTTGATCCCTTCGGACGGAGGAGTTTCGGCGGGGCAGGAATGCTTCGACTCCGGCCGAGGACGGCCTGCGCTCAGCATGACTCGGGTTGTGGACTCGTTGCCCCCACACAAGCAAGGCTGGCGTTTGAGGGTGACCCGAGGCGGCGGCAGGATGCCGCCCGCGCCAGTCGGCGAGACGCCGGCGCTCCTAGTCACCAGCGAGCAGCCACTGCTCGTGTTAATCTTTTGCGCTCCCTAACCTGTGCGCATCCTCATCATCAGCGACATCCATGCCAACCTCGAGGGCATGGAGGCATGCCTGGCCGCGGCGCCGGCGCACGAGCTCGTCCTTAACCTGGGCGACATCGTGGGCTACGGCGCGAGCCCGAACGAGGTGACGGAGCGGGCGCGCAAGCTGGGAAGACATTTCGTCCGCGGCAACCACGACAAAGCCTGCACCGGGGTGAGCGGGGTGGATGGGTTCAATCCCGTGGCCGGCCTGGCCGCGCTGTGGACGATGAAGGAGCTCACGCCCGAGAACCTCGAGTTCCTGAAGGCGCTGCCGCAGGGCCCGGCCAAGGTCGAAGGGCTCGAGAACGTGCAGCTCGTCCACGGTTCGCCGCTCGATGAAGACGAGTACATCATCGTGCAGCGCGACGCGTACGAGCCGCTGGCGAAGGCCGCCGCGGCGATCACTTTCTTCGGACACACGCACATCCAGGGCGGGTTCAGCGCCAGTCCCGACGGGCAGTGGGGGACCATCCGGCCGATCTACAAGAGCAAGGACAAGCTGGAGACGTTCGAGCTGCAGCTCGCCGCCGGCACCAAGTATCTGCTGAATCCGGGCTCGACCGGGCAGCCGCGCGATGGCGATCCGCGCGCCGCGTTCCTTGCCTACGACACCGAGAAAAGCGCGATCACGTTCCACCGCGTGCCGTACGACATCAAGGCGGCGCAGAAGCGCATCTTCGACGCCAAACTTCCCGACCGGTTGGCGCTGCGGCTGGCCGACGGACGGTAGCGATTGCAGCTCTCACACTGCAGAAGTAGAAACAAGATCAACGGCATCACACGAAGGTTGCACTAAGGCGCGTCTGATGACTTCGTGACCTTCGTGTCACCTTCGTGCCCTTCGTGTGAAAGGCTTTTGGGGACCCATGCCCTCTCTCTTCCAACGCGAACGCCCTGCGCACTACCTGATCGCGCACGTGGATGGTGGCGCGCGCGGGAATCCCGGGCCGGCCGGTTACGGCGTGCTGCTCGAGGATGAGACCGGCGCGACGGTCGCCGAGCTGAGCGAGTTCCTCGGCATTCGCACCAACAATTTTGCGGAATATGCGGGGCTGATCGCGGCCATCGCGTATGCCGCGTCGCACAAGCACGACGCGCTGATGGTGGTGAGCGATTCCGAGCTGCTGGTCAAGCAGATGAAGGGGCAGTACAAAGTCCGCGCGCCCGAGCTGGTCACGCTGCACAAGCGCGCGCAGGAGATGCTGCGTCCGCTGGCGTGGTTCGAGATACAGCACGTGCGCCGCGAGCAGAACCGCGACGCCGACCGGCTGGCAAACCAGGCAATGGATTCCGGGATGCCGGGGGCCACGACCGTCCGCGCGGATGCTTATGCGAAGAAGCCCCAGCCGGCCGCGACGCCGCGTGAAGCAAATGGCGTGGTGAAGAACGGCGTGGTCGAGTTCCTGGGCGAGCCGCTGCACGAGGGCGCGCTGGTGAAGGTCCGCAGGAAGGACTAGCCGGATGAGACTCTTCCTCGCGGGACCGCTATTCAACGCCGCCGAGCGCGACTTCAACCGGCGCTTGCGCGATGCGCTGGTCGAAGCCGAGCACGAAGTGTGGCTGCCGCAGGAGAAGGAGCCGCGCGAACGTAGCGGCGCGGCCATCTTCAAGAAGGACGTGGAAGGCATCGAGTGGGCCGCGGTGGTGGTCGCCAACATGGACGGCCCCGATCCCGACTCAGGCACGTGCTGGGAGTGCGGCTACGCCTACGCGAAGAAGAAGCCGGTGCTCGCCTACCGCACCGACCTGCGCCACGCGGAAGACGCCGCGCTTGGACGCTTCAACCTGATGATCGAGAAGTCAGCGACGAAGGTATTGCTGCTGCCCGGTGCGGGCGTGGAGCAGGTGGCGCGCAAGCTCTTGGCGGCCCTCGACAAGTTGGAGCTGTAGTGGGCGAGAGGCACACCCTCTATCAACAGGGGAGGTTTACGCCTTCGGCGTAAGCGCTTTCTTCACCGCGTCGCTCACGGCTTTGCCGTCGACGCGGGCGCCGGCGAACCTGGCCATCACGTTCTTCATCACCGTCCCCATATCTTTCATCACCGGCGCTGCGCCGCTCGCGGACATCTCCGTGATGGTCTCGCTGACCTTGGCGGCGATCTCGTCTTCGCCCGCCGTCTTGGGCATGTAGCTCTCGATGATGACGATCTCGGCGGCTTCCTTGTCGGCCATCTCCTGGCGATTGCCCCTGGTGAAGGCGTCGATGGAATCCTTGCGCTGCTTGATGAGCGTGCTGAGGACCTGCATGGCTTCCTTGTCGTCGAGCGGGGCGCGCTTGTCGATCTCCTTGTTCTTGAGGGCGGACTTCACCATGCGCAGGGTGGAGAGGCGATGCTCGTCGCGCGCCTTCATGGCGGCGGTCATGGCGGCGGAGATCTGCTCGCTGATGGTCATATGGATGGATTATAGAAGAGGTTCAGGTGTTCACCTGAGCACTGGGATGCGCATTGCTTCCCGAGTAAACGCGGGGTATCATCGCGGCGTATCTGGCCTTCGCGGAAGCGAAGCTGCGTCGATTCGTCCCTGGTCATGAATCAGCATCCTCTTATCATCGCGCTGTTGGTGGTCGCGGCGGTCGCCATCGCCGGGTTCATCATCGCGATGTTCCGCGGCAAGAACACGTTCAGCGGTTACGAAGACCTCGCGCCCGACGCGCGCGCCATCGCCAAGGCGCTGAAGGATTCCGAAGTCTTCCGCGATGGCGGCGACCTGGTGGTGAGCGGCAACTTCCAGAAGCTGCCCACGATCGTGCGCTTCTCCTATGAGGAGAACACGCCCGCGCTGAACATCCACATGAAGGCGCCGGCCACGTTCACGCTGTCGGTCGTCCCCAAGGGGGCGCGCGCCACGGAAGGCCGCGTGCTGGTCAAGACGCCGGACGACATGTTCGACGCGCGCTTCACCACGCGCTCCGACAATCCCACGCAAGCCAAGATGTTCACCAGCGGCAAGAGCGTGATGCAGGCGTTGCAGAAAGTCTGCTGCTCGTCAAAGACGTTCTTCACCGTGACGCCGGGCGCGGTGGAGCTCAGCGAGCTGACGATGCCGGCGCCATACACGGCGCGGCACGTGAGCGACCACATCGGCATGATGGGCCAGCTCGCGCGTGAACTCGGCGAGATGCCGGGCTCGGAGACGGTGAAGATCCGCGCGCTGCAGCGCGAGGGCACGAGCTGGATACTGCGCGGCGCGGTCGCGCTGGGCGTGATCGCCGCCATCGTGACCATCGTGGCGGCGACGCAGGATTACGGCAAGCCCGCGCCCATGGACATCGGACGCGACGCTCAACTGCCCGCCGGCGTGTTGCCCGTGGACGCGCAGGCCATGACCAAGCTCGACCACTGGCGCGTGGCGCAGGAATCCGATTTCAGCGGCGCCGCGCTCACCTGGCTGCGCGACAACGACGAGAAGCCTGCCGGACGCATGGGCGGCGACTTCACCGGGTTCGGCGGCGGCACCGACGCGGCGTATCTGCTCATCAACGAAGACAGCGGCAAGCGCCGCATCGTGCTCGTGGGCCACGGCAACGCGTATTACGACGTCGGCTTCGACAAGCTCGACGGCATCGCCGTGCTGCCGCACCGCTTCATCGACCGCGTGGAGTGGGCCGCTCCGCTCGCGCTCCAGCCCGATGGCGATGGCCTGGTGCTGGTGCTCGACGGAGAAGATGCGAAATCCGCCATCGTCCTGTTCCTGAAAGACAGGAAACTGATCTCCGCCAAGCCGGTGAACTACCAGCGCATGCGCCTGGAGTAGCCGGAGTAACGCAGGCGTTTTCCCCGCCTCTTCCGGTAAACTTCTCTCCTCATGCTGCGCAAACTGCGGCTCTTCACTCCCGGACCCACGCCGTTGCTGCCCGCGGCGGCGCGCGCCATGGCCGCGGCCGACGTCCATCATCGGACGGCGGATTTCCGCGCGCTCTACGCCAAGACGCTGCTCGCCCTGCAGACGTTCATCGGCACCAAGCATGATGTCCTGATGCTCGCGGCCTCCGGCTCGGGCGCGATGGAGGCCTCCGTCTCGAACCTGACCTCTCCCGGCGACAAGGTGCTCGTCCTGAGCGCGGGAAAATTCGGCGAGCGCTGGCGCGACATCGCGAAGGCGTTCGGCTGCGCGGTGGAGATGGTCAACGCGCCCTACGGCGAGACGTGGAAGATGGCGGACGTCGGCGCGAAGCTGGGCGGCGCGGGCGGAAAAGACATTCGCTGCGTCTATCTGCAGGCGACGGAGAGCTCGACCGGCGTCCGCCACGACGTGGAAGCCGTTGCGAAGGTGCTGCGCGAGACCGGGAGCGACGCGCTGCTCGTGGTCGACGCCATCACCGGACTCGGCACCACGCGGCTCGACGTGGACGCCTGGGGCATCGACGTCGTCATCGGCGGCTCGCAGAAGGCGGTGATGGTGCCGCCCGGCCTGGCGTATCTCGCCGTCAGCGAGCGCGCATGGCAGCGGGCAGCGGCGGCGAAATCGCCGCGCTACTACTTTGACCTCGCGCGCGAGCGGAAGGCGGCGGCGAAGGGCGAGTCGGCATTCACGCCGGCGACGGCGTTGATCGCCGGACTGGCGGCGGCGCTCGACTACATCCGCGAGGCGGGAAACGGCGACCTTGCCGCCGGACGCAACGCGCTCATCGCCAACGCCGAGACCGCCGCCGCGATGACGCGCGCTGCCGCGGAAGCGCTCGGGCTGAAGCTCTACGCGAAACAGTCGCCGGCGCCGGCGCTCACCGCCATCGCGCCGCCCGAGGGCATGGATTCCGGCGTGATCGTGAAGGCCTTCCGCGACGAATTCGCCGCCGTCGTCGCCAACGGGCAGGGCGAGATGAAGGGACAGATGTTCCGCATCGCGCACCTCGGCTACTACGACTACCTCGACACCATCGCCATCATCGGGGCGCTCGAGCACGTGCTGGCCAAGGTGGGCGCTCCGCGGCACATCGAGTTCGGCGCCGGACTGCGCGCCGCGCAGGAGGCGTACGCGAAGGCGGCGCCGCGCCTCTTGGGTGCTGCCCGTTGAGCGATTACGAGTGGCACTTCGAAAGGCAACAAGCAATCAGAAGAAGCACGGCGTCTCTTTTGGAGAGGCAGCCACAGTGTTTTTCGATCCTCTCGCCGCGACCGCGCCCGACAAAGCGCCTTTTGAAGAAGGCAGGTGGATCACGATAGGGATGTCAGAGCGGCAGAGATTATTAGTGGTCGTGCATTCTGAGCGCGGTGATAAGATGCGCCTCGTAAGCGCGCGCAAGGCGACCAGCCGGGAGCGCCGAAGTTATGAAGAAGAACAAGAGAAAGAATGAGTCAAGCGACCCTGATATGTTGCCGGAATACGACTTCACCGGCGCGGTACGGGGAAAGTACTACGGAAAACTGACGCGAGATTCGAAGATCATCGTGATCGGAAAGCCCGCCGCGACGAAGCGCCGGGCGGCGCAATCGGCAAAGCTCCTCCGCAACGGCAAAAAGCGGAGACACGCGTAATACCGATCGTTCATCCAGCCCGCATTCCTGCTTCCATGAAGATCGTCGTCGCCGAGAAGATCGCGCCCGCCGCGCTTGCGCTGCTCGAGGAAGAGAGCAAGTGGCAGGTGGTTGGGCCGGACGCCATCAACGGCAGCCTTGCCGCGCATCTCGAGTCCGCGGACGCGCTCATCGTGCGCTCGGCCGTGTTCGTGGACGGCAAAACGCTCGACGCCGCCAAGAAGCTGCGCGTGATCGGGCGCGCGGGCGTGGGCGTGGACAACATCGACGTGGAAGCCGCCACCAAGCGCGGCATCGCGGTGATGAACACGCCGGGAGCGAACGCCGTCGCCGTGGCCGAACATGCGTTCGCCATGATGCTCGCGCTGGCGCGGCACCTCACCCGCGCCGACGCCACCACGCGCTCCGGCAAGTGGGAGAAGAAATCGCTGCAGGGCACGGAACTGCGCGGCAAGACGCTCGGCATCGTCGGGCTCGGACGCATCGGCGTGGAAGTCGCGCGGCGCGCGAAGGCGTTCGGCATGAAGGTGGTCGCGCATGATCCGTTCGTCTCGACCGTGCTGGTGCGCGAGCTGGGCGTGACGCTGGCCACGCTCGACGAGATCTACAAGGACGCCGACTACCTCACGCTGCACGTGGGACTCACGCCGCAGACGCAGGGCATGATCAATCCCCAGACGCTGGCGCGGATGAAGCGCGGCGCGCGCATCGTGAACTGCGCCCGCGGCGAACTCATCGACGAGCAGGCCCTCGCCGCCGCGCTGAAATCCGGCCACATCGCCGGCGCCGCGCTCGACGTCTTCACCGTCGAGCCACCGAAAGATTCGCCGTTACTCGCGCTCGCGAACGTCCTGCTCACGCCGCACATCGCCGGCTCCACCTTCGAGGCGCAGGAAGCCGTCGGCGTGCAGATCGCCATGCAGGTGCGCGAGTACCTGAAGCGCGGCGTCATCCAGAACGCCGTCAACGTGCCGTCGCTCACCCACGAGGAGTACGTCGAGATGCAGCCCTACATCGCGCTCGCCGAGCGCCTGGGAGCATTTCTCGCCAATGTGACCGCGGGGAACGTGGAGGCGGTGTCGGTGCGCTACTCCGGACGCATCGCCGAATGGAAGACGGAGCTGCTGCGCAACGCGGCGGTCAAGGGCATCCTGAACCAGATGCTGGCGGAGAAAGCGAACCTGGTGAACGCGGCCGCCATCGCGGCGGAGCGCGGCGTGGAAGTCAGCGAGATCAAGAAACCGAAAGCGTCCTCGGGCGGCGCGGGCAACGTGATGACCGTGCTGCTCAAGACGAACTCCGAAGAACGCCTCGCCAAGGGCGCGGTGCTGCACGGCAAGTCGCCGCGCCTGCTCGCGGTGGACGACATTGACGTGGAAGCGCCGCTCGAGCGCGATCTCATCTACATGCGCAACAACGATGTCCCCGGCGTGATCGGCAAGGTGGGGACCATCCTCGGCAAGCACGCCATCAACATCGCGAACTTTTCCTTGGGACGCCGCGAGAAAAACGGGAAGCCGGCGGAGGCCATCGCCGTGGTGCATGTGGATTCGAAGCCGACGGAAGCCGTCCTCGACGAGCTGCGCAAGATCGAGGCGGTCAAGCTGGTGAAGGCGATGCGGCTCTGAACCGTTTTCGCCGCAGATGAACGCGGATGAACGCGGATCAGGACAAGCCAAGACCCCTGGGCCACCGGATCCGGATAAACACGGAACAGAGAAACGCCAGTCTTTAGGTTCTGTTCAATCTGCGTTTATCCGCGTTCGTCTGCGGCGAAAAGGCCCTTAACTCTCAATCCTCTTCGTCGTCGTCCACGCGCTGGATCTTGCGGCTTTCGGAGAGCAGGGCCATGGAGTGCATCAGGTTCTGGAGCGTGACGATGCCGACGAGGCGCCCGGCCTCGACGACCGGCAGCAGCGTCAATTCTTTGGCGGTGAACTTCTTGAGCGCGGAGGCGAGCGTCTCGCCACGCTGCGCGATCTCGAAGGCCTTGTTCATGACGGATTGCACGTAGGCGTTGCCATCTTCGCGGAGGGCGGCGAGGATGCGCTGCTTCGAGACCACGCCGACCATGTCCGCGCCACGGATGACAGGAAAATCGTCTTGCAGCGTGTGGACGGCCTTGGAGAGCGCGTCTTCGAGCGTGTCTGCGGGCGAGAGGGTGGAGAAATCGGTGAGCATGACTTCCTCGAGCCGGACGTTCTCCAGCACCGACTGGAACATGATGGAGCGTTCTTCGAGTTGCGCGGCGAAGAAGAGGAAGAAACCGATGAGCAGCATCCAGGGGTGCCAGAGGCCGAGGAACATGAAGAACATGGCAAAGCCCTGGCCGATGGTGACGGCGCGGCGCGTGGCGGCGAGGTAGCCGGCGTCGCGCGCGAGGAAGGCGCGCAGGATGCGGCCGCCGTCCATGGGATACGCGGGCAGCAGGTTGAAGAGCGCCATGAACAGGTTCGTCCACACCAGGGCGCGCGGCAGGTTCGAGGCCTGCACGAAGGGCGGCTGCCACAGCCAGACTTCCGCTGCGGGATAAACGGCGAGCACAACGAACGCTCCGACACCGGCGATGCCGAGGTTGACGAGCGGTCCGGCGGCGGCGACGCGGATCTCGACCGCGGGCGGCGGATGGCCGCTCTGCCCGGTGTCCATAAGGGTGACGCCGCCGATGGGCAGTAGCGTGATGGAGCGCACCGGCAAGCCGGCGTGGACGGCGACGAGTCCGTGGCCGAGCTCGTGCAGCACGACCGAGCCAAAGATGATGGCGACGAGCGCGAGGGCGCGCCCGGACCCGGCGGGGCCCGCCGGGTCGGCGAAGATGATGAACACCAGCAGGGCCATAAAGGTGAAGTGGATGCGGATGTCGATGCCGGCGATCTTGCCGATCGGGATGGACCAGGTGCGCATGTACCCTGGTCAGATTCTATGCCCGTCCGCGAAAAAGCTCTAACCACGAAGGGCACGAAGTAGCACAAAGGAAAAACAAGATCCCGCGGAACACAGAAGACAAAGCGATTACTCCGTCCTTCGTGTACCTTCGTGTCCTTCCTGGTGAAGGGTTTTCGTTGTGCGCGTGATCGCCGGAAAATATCGCAGCCGTTCGCTGGAGGCGCCACGCGGAGCGGACGTCCGTCCTACGTCCGACAAGCTGCGCGGCACGTTGTTCAACGTGCTCGCGGCGGCGATGGACTTGGATGGTACCGTGTGGCTCGATGTGTACGCCGGGTCGGGCGCGGTGGGCATTGAGGCGCTGAGCCGCGGCGCGCGGCAGGTCTACTTCGTGGAATCGGCGCGGCCGGCGGTCGCGGCGATACGGCAGAACCTGAAGTCGCTCGGCGTCGTCGCCGGGTGGCAGGTGCTGGAGCAGCCCGCGGTGCGCGCCCTGCGCCAGCTCGACGCCGAAGCGGTGAGTGCGGACGTGGTCTTCCTCGACCCGCCGTATGACGACGCGGAAGCTTACGACCAGGCGCTCGGCTTCCTCTCGCAATCGCGCCTGCTCAAGCCGGAAACGATCGTGGTCGCCGAACACGACAAGCGCTGCGACCCGGGCCCGCGCTTTGGCGGGCTCACGCGCTATCGCGAACTGAAGCAAGGCGACGCCGTGCTGAGCTTCTACCGGACCACGTAGCGCAGAAATACCAAAGGGGAGGCTGGTAACCTCCCCTTTTCGATCGTGAGATTCCGATCGCGTTCGACGCAGGCTTAAGCCGCGCTCTTCGCGCTCTTGCCCTCGATGGTCTTCTGACCCTGTGAGGGCTGCCCAATGTTGACCTTGATCTGCTTCGGCTTGGCTTCCGCCTTCTTCGCCAACTCGATCTCGAGGACGCCGTTCACGTAGTGCGCCTGCACGTTCTCGCTATCCACCGTGCTCGGCAACGTGAAGGAGCGTGCGAAGCTGCCGTAGCGGCGCTCGATGCGATGGAAGTTCTCTTCCTTCTGCTCCTGCTCGAAGCGGCGCTCGCCACGGACGGTCAAGGTGTTGTTCTCGACCCGGATGTCCAAGTCCTTCTCGGCCATCCCGGGGACTTCCACCTTCAAGGTCACGTTGTGTTCGTCCTCATAGATGTCCACCGGAGGCACGAAGCCCGTGCTGGTGAGTTCGTCGTTGCCGCGGCCGTAGTCCGCAAAGATCTGGTTCAGGCGGCTGTTCAGCGTCGCCATGTCACGGAAGGGGTCCCAACGCGTGATCATCGTCATAAAACTAACCTCCATAAGAAGTCGCCACGCAAACGGTGGCTTAAGAATAGATGCGCTATGAGCGCAATACGATAATACAATCTTAGCGACTTACTGTCAATATGTGTATATGCTTATTTTTCAGCGGTTTAGCATGATTACGCCCTAAAGTGCGGTGCCAACCACGCACTTCAGATAGGCCGTTTCGGGGACGGAGAGCAGCATGGGATGGTCCTGCGCAGCGCCGCGTTTCTCGATGAGGCGGAGGTTGCGGTGCGCGTCTGCCGCAGCCGCGGCGAGCATGGCGAGGAAGTCCGCCTCGCTGACGTGGTGCGAGCAGGAGCAGGTGACGAGCACGCCGCCGGACTTCAGCATCTTGAGCGCCCGGAGGTTCAATTCTTTGTAGCCGCGGATGGCCGTCTCGAGCGTGCGTTTCGATCTCGCGAACGCGGGCGGGTCGAGCACGATGGTGTCGAACTGCTCGCCGGCGGTGGAGTAGTCCTTCAGCAAGTCGAACGCGTTGGCTTCGAGCCACTCGATCTCTCGGACGGCGGGTTCGTTGAGCTTCTGGTTCCGCTCGGCGGCCTCGAGCGCGGGCAGCGACGAATCCACTCCGGTGACGGATTCGCAGACACGCGCGAGATGCAGTGCGAATCCACCTTCGTAGCAGAAGACGTCGAGGGCGCGTCCGCGGGCGTGCCGGGCGGCGGCGGCGTAGTTCTCGCGCTGGTCGAGGAAGGCGCCGGTCTTTTGTCCGCCGAGCGCCTGGTAGGCGAACTTCAGGCCGTTGAGCGTGAAGGCGGTCTCCGTCTTGGTGCCGCGGAGGAGTCCACTGTCTTTGGCGGGCAGCGCCTCGAGCTCGCGGATGCGCGGCTCTACGCGCTCGACCACGTTGGCGACGCCGGTCTGCGTGACGAGCTCGTCGACCACGGCGCTGCGCAGGTCGTCAGCGTCCATGGCCTGGGTGAGCGCTTGCAGCGTGAGGACGTCGTTATAGCGATCGGCGATGACGCCGGGCAGCAGGTCGGCCTCGCTGAACAGGACGCGATAGGCGTCACTGTCTTTGACTAGCTCCTTGCGATACGCCACGGCGGCGGCCACGCGCTGGCGCAGCAGGGTGAGCCACTCCGCGCGCGAGGCCAGCGGACGGTTCGCGACCATGCGCAAAGCTATCTGGGAGCTCGAACTGTAGAGCGCGGCGCCGAGCGGCTTGCCGCGATGGTCTTTCACGGTGACGAGTGAGCCGGCAGAGGCGGTGCCCGGGTCGGTGACGTCGGACCGGTAGACCCAGACGTGGCCATCGCGCAGGCGCGCGGCGGCGCGGGCGCTCACGGCAACCATCGGTTGGGGCTGAGTCTTCAGTCGGGATAATTCTGCGCGCGCAGTGTCTTGAGGGAAGCGCGGGCGCGTTCCGCCAGTGTTCCGCCCGGCGATTCCTTCAGGAAGATAGTGTACTCAGCGACGGCTTCGGCGTCCTTGTGGGTGATCTCGTAGGCGCGGCCGGCGATCCAGTGCGCCATGGGGAATCTCTGGTGCTCGAGCGCGTGCACCTTGGAGGCGCTGGCGGCGGCCTCGTCGCATTTGTTCTCCATCAACTGGAGGTTCGCCAGGATGGTGAGCGCCTCGGCGTTGGCGGGGTCGCCGGCCACCGCTTTTTGCAGCAGCGTCTCGGCCGCGGCGCCATCCTTCTCGGCCATGCGGATCTTCGCCAGGTTCAGCAGGGCCTCGGCGTAGGAACCGTTGAGGGCGATGGCCTTCTCGAATGACTCGCGCCCGCGCTCCGGCTGGCCGGAGCGCATGAAGACCACGCCGAGTGAGTTATATGCGCGCGCGTATTGGGGATAGATGTCGATGGCCTTCTGGAAGCGCATCTGCGCCTCGGGGAGTTCGTTGCGCTCGAGCGCCTTCGCGCCGCTTTCCCATTCCTTGCGCGCTTTGGGCGGGACCTTCAGATCCTCTGCGCTGACGGTCCCTGGCGCGCCGGCGCCCTCCGGACGAGCGCCAGGCTTGAGCCGGACGCCGACCGTCTGTGAAGCCACGACCTGGCGCCGCTCCAAGCGGAAGAGATCGGTGGTGACGGGTTCGAGGTCGGGATCGGCCACGCGCAAGCGGTAAGTGCCGGGCTCGAGCTGGAGGAATTGGACCTCGCCATCGGAGTTGGTGTAGTTGGCGGTCTGAGGGATGCCGGTGCCATCGAGCAGTTCGACGCGCACGTGGCCCACGGCCTGGCGGGTGCTCGAGAGCCACACCGTCACGGTGAGGTCAACGAGGGAATAGTCATGCCTCTGCGCCGGCGCGGACGAAAAGGTCGCGAAGAGAAAGAGGACCGGCAGCAAGCAGTGGCGCGCGCAAAGAAACGGTCTCGTCGTCATGTTCGCCTAGGCAGAGGTTCCGCCCTCCGCGCTACTGGTGCGGCTGCCCGGCCGGTCCATTCGGCGCCGGTGGGGCGCTGCTCTGCGCCCGCAAGCGACCGAGGGCCATCTTGGCTTTCACGCTGGCGGGGCCCGCCGGCACTTCCTGCAAAAAGATGGAGTACTGCGCGACGGCCTCGTTGTTGCGGTCCTTGTTCTCGAGCACCTGGCCGGCGAGATAGTGGATGCCGGCGAACTGCGTGTGGGGCAGCGTGTGCAGTTTGCCGATGTTGGCGAGCGATTCATCCACCCGTCCGTTCGCCAGTTCGGCGCTGGCGAGGATGGCGAGCATCTCAGCATTATTGGTCTCTACCGCCACGGCTTTGCGCAGCAGGTCTTCGACCTCCTGCATCTTCTTCTCCTGGTAGCGCACTTTGGCGAGGTTGAGCAAGGCGCTGGGATAGTGGTCGTTGAGCGCGACGGCCTTCTCGAATGCCTCGCGTCCCTGGGCCTGGTCACCGTCGAGCATGCAAGCCACACCGAGATGATTGAACGCCATCGCGTAGCTGGGATAAAGCTCGATGGCGCGCAGGAAGTGCTTCTTCGCCTCCGGCCGCTTGTCTTCTTCGAGCGCGGTTGCGCCCTTCTCGAACTCTTTGCGCGCGGCGGAAGGAACGTTCAGTTCCAGCGCCGAGATCATGTTTTCCTTTGTCCGCATCTGCTTTTCGAGCTCTGCAGCTTCGGCCTTGAGCTGTGCCGTGAAGAGCTCGGAACGCGACTCACCGCAGCCGAGGCCAATGACGTCGGACGAGGTGTCTTCGACGAGCTGATCGGTCACGCGGATACGATAGGCCCCGGCCGGGATGTTGAGGAACTCGACGTTGCCGGTGTCGCCAGTGAACTCGGACTTGATCAGCAGCCCGCTGCCGGTGAGCAGGTCGACCCGCGTATTGACGTGCGCCGGGCGGCTGGAGCTGTAAAGGACCTTCACCCTGAGGTCGGCTGGCTCACAGCGACGCGATTGGGCGAAGGCAAGGCTGGGCAGTAGGACAAGCAGGAGCGAGAGTTTCACGGGACGGTGCATCGTCCCTCCTCGAGCCGGCGCCGCTAACGGGCGCTGGCTTGGGCGGCGGGAGAAGTCTCGCGGACCGGCTCATCGGCGGGTGCGTCGTAATAGAGGATACGGCCGCAGGAGTCGCAGGTGATGAGCTTCTCTCCCGAGCGGAGCTCATTATACGTCTGGGGACGGAGCATGACATTACAGGCCAAACAAATCTGGTCGCGGGCCCCGGCCAGGGCGTGGCGGCGTCCTTTGACCACGCGGTCGTAGTGCGCCAGGAAGCTATCGCCCACGCCGGCGCGGAGCACCTCGCGCTTCGCCTGCCATTCTTTCAGCTCCGCTTCGTCGATGGCGGTGCGCTCGCGGGCCTCGGTCTTTTCTTTCTCGATCTCCACGGTCTCGGCCTTGAGCTCGAGCTCGGCGGCCTTCAGAGCTTTCTCACGTTCTTCGGAATCGAGCATCAGCTCGAGGATGCGGTCTTCGCATTTGCGGATCGCTTCCTCGGCGAACTGGACCTCGTGGGTGAGCGCCTTGTACTGGTCGTTCGTTTTCACCGCCAGTTGCTGGTCGCGATACTTCGAGATCTTGCCTTGCTGGTCGCTGATGGCGCTTTCCTGCTTGCGCTTCTCCGCCGCGTCGTCGGCGATGGCCTTCTTGGCGGCCTCGAGCTGCGCCTTGGTGCGGGCCAATTTCGTCTCGATGGCGGCCACGCGCTTGGGCAGCTCGGCGATCTCGGCGTTCAGGCGCGCGGTGGCTTCGTCCGCCTTGGAGAGCGCAATCAGTTTTTCCAAGTCAGTATTCACTGGCTCGATTGTAGCACCGCCGGAGGGCCTTGGTCCCGCCGGGCAGGGGCGCAGGAAGCTGGAAAATCGCGGTTTCTAAGCAGTTCGCCTGATTGAGTGGGCGCGGGGCGGCCCCTAGCATTCCAGCATGGCCGTGGACGTAGCCAGGCTCCTGCTCGGGTTGCTGATCGTGGCGTTCCATCGCCCGCTGGCCGACTACATCCTGCATCAGGAGGCGCAACTGGTCGCGCTCTTCCACCAGCGCGGCATCCGCATGCCGGTGCCGACACAATCCACCGCGCGCAACCTCTACTTCTTCATCGGGATGTTCGTGGCCGTGCTGTCGCTGGTGCGGCTCTGGACATCGGTACATCCTTAGCTCTCAGCTCTCAGCCCTCCCGCGGTGTAAACTTTCCCGTTTCTTGCCATTGGTCACGTACACCGGAGACACCCACTTGAAACGTCTTGCGCTCGTCCTCCTGTTTGCATGCGCGGCCTTCGCGCAGCAGCCCGCCGCAACCTCCACGAAGAAACCGCTGACCATCGAAGCCGTCTTTGCCGAGGGCGGCATCACCGGACGCGCTCCGGAGACGGTGCAGTGGTCGCCGGATGGGACGAAGCTGTCGTTCGTCCAGCGGGACGATTCCGGCGAGCACGGCGCGCTCTACTACGTGGATGTTGCCGGCGGGGCGGCGAAACCCGCGGTACTGGTGGCGGAGGAGAAGCTTGCCAACCTGCAGCCGCCGCCGGACAAGGCGGTGAAGGACGAGCGCGAGAAGGAGCGGCGCGCGCGCTACTCCGTCGCCGGATACCACTGGGCGCCCGACTCGAAGCACCTGCTGTTCGATTCCGGCGGGCAGCTCTGGCTCTATTCGCTCGCGAGCGGGACCGCGGTCGTGGTGGGCAGCGGGGACGACCCGAAGTTCTCCCCCGACGGCACGCGCATCGCCTACGTGAAGCAGCACAACCTGTTCGTCCGCGACCTGAAGAGCAACAAAGAGAAGGCCCTGACCAAGGACTCCGACGAGAACCTGCTCAACGGCGAGGTGGATTGGGTCTACGCCGAGGAGCTCGACGTGCGCTCGAATTATTTCTGGTCGCCCGACGGCAAGCGCATCGTCTTCCTGCAGATGAACGAGAGCAAGGTGCCGGCGTATCCCATCACCGACTGGGTCCCGACGCATCCGACGGTCGATATGCAGAAGTATCCCAAGGCGGGCGACCCGAACGCCGAGGTGCGGCTGGGCGTGGTCAATTCGGACGGCGGGAGCGTGAAGTGGATGGACGTTGCGGGCGAGTACATCCCGCGCTTTGGCTGGCTCGACAACGGGACGGCGTGGGTCGAGGTGCTGAACCGCGACCAGGACAAGCTCGACCTCTACTTCGCCGACGCCGGCTCGGGAAGATCGCGCGCCGTGCTGCACGAGCAGTCCGACGCCTGGATCGAAGTCAACGACGCCTTCAAGCCGCTGGCATCCGGCGGCAAGTTCCTGTGGTCGAGCTGGCGCGACGGCCACACACACCTTTATCTCTACAGCTTCGAGAAGTCGGGCGAGGCGAAGCTCGAGCGGCAGGTCACCAAAGGCGATTGGGACACGTTCGGCATTCAAGCCGTCGACGAGAAAACAGGCACGGTCTACTACGTCGCCGATGAAGGCGACGACCGCCAGCGGCATCTTTATTCCGTCAAGCTCGATGGCAGCGGCATGCAGCGGGTGACGAACGCCCGCGGCACGCACTCGCCCAGCTTTGCGCCGGACGGCAAGCACTACGTGGACAACTACTCCGCACTGATGACGCCGCCGCAGATGTCGGTGTGCGCGGTGGGCGGGAGTTGCTCCACCTTCTGGAACGCGCGCCCACTCACCGCCTTCGACCTCATCACGCCGCAGTTCGTGGACTTCAAGGCTGAAGACGGCACGGTGCTGCACGGTACGCTGCTGGTGAACCCCATTCTGAGCAGCCGGTCTGCGGTCCTGATGAACCCCTACGGCGGCCCGAGCGGACAGGTCTCGCGCGACGCGTGGGGCGGGACCACCTTCCTCTTCCATCAGCTCCTCGCGCGCGACGGCATCGCCATCCTGCAGGTGGACAACCGCGGCATGGGCAATCGCGGCAAGAAATTCGCCGCCGCGCTCAAGCACAACTTCGGCGAAGTCGAGTTCAAGGACCAGCTCGCATCCCTCGACCAGGCGCTGGCGAAGTATCCGTTCCTCGACCGCGCGCGCCTCGGCTGGTGGGGATGGAGCTACGGCGGATACATGACGCTCTACGCCATGACGCACAGCGACCGCGTAAAAGCCGGCGTCTCCGTTGCGCCCGTCACCGACTGGCGCAACTACGACACCATCTACACCGAGCGCTACATGTCCACGCCCGACAAGAATGCCGAGGGCTACAAGAAATCCTCGCCCGTGAACTTTGCCGCGAACCTGTCGGGCGCGCTGATCGAGGTCCACGGCACCGGCGACGACAACGTGCACGTGCAGAACTCCATCCAGATGACCAACGCGTTCATCACCGCGGGCAAGCAGTTCCGGCTGATGGTGTATCCGCGCAAGACGCACGGCATCACCGGCACGGCGGCGCGCACGCACCTGTTCCACATGATCCAGGACCATTTGGAGCGCGAGCTGCTGGGCAAGATGCCGGCAACGGTCGAAGCACCGGCGCACAGCGAGTGATTTAAATAGAAGAAAGCCCCGATGCCGCATCCTGGCTCCATCCCGGTGCAGTCCACCACCGTCGGCGACTTCGAGCTGACGGTGCTGTCGGACGGCGACTACTACCTGGACGGGGGCGCATTCTTCGGGGTGATCCCGAAGGTGATGTGGCAGAAGCGGATGCAGCCGGACGAGCAGAACCGCCTCTCCGTGGGCGTGAACTCGCTGCTCATCCGCACGGGCAAGCACACCGTGCTGGTCGAGACCGGCATCGGCAACAAGCTGGGAGACAAGCCGAAGCAGATCTTCCAGCCGGAAGAAAAACTGTTGCAGAACCTCGCTGCCGCCAAGGTCGCGCCCGAGGACATCGACGTCGTCATCAACACCCACCTGCATTTCGACCACTGCGGCTGGAACACGGTCATGAAAGACGGCCGCGCCGTCGCAACTTTCCCCAAGGCGAAGTATTACGTGCAAGAAGGCGAATGGCAGCACGCGCGCGAGCAGACCGAGCGCGACCGCGTGAGCTATCTCTCGCCCAACTACGATCCGCTGATCGAGAACGGGCAGATGGAGCTGCTCAACGGCGAGCGCGAGATCGTCCCCGGCATCTCGGTGAAGCTCTTTCCCGGACACACGCGCAACCTGCAGGCGGTGGTCATCCAGTCGGGCGCCCAGCGCGCGTGCTACATCTCGGACCTCATCCCGACCTCGCACCACCTCGACCTCACCTGGGTGATGGCGTTCGACCTGTTTCCGCTCGAGACCATCGCCAGCCGCAAGCGCTTCTACGCGCGCGCCGTGCCGGAGAAGTGGCTGGTCGTGTTCACGCACGACCCGCAGGTGCCGTGGGGACATCTGGAAGCGACGGCGCCGGGGAAACTCACGCTCAAGCCGTTAGAAAAACTTTAACCACGAAGGACACGAAGGAACACGAAGGTTTAAAACCCTATTCCTTGGGTTTTCCTTCGTGAAACTTCGTGACCTTAGTGGTTATGTTTGGGGTTACGCCGAGACCGCGACGGTCTCGCTTTCGGTCTCGCGAGACGCGAAGAAGCGCTCGACCGCATCCAGGATGGCCTGCTCGCTCTTGGCTTCGTAGATGTCCTTGCGCAGGTTGCCGCCGCAGCGGATGCCGTGCGTGAAATACGAAGCGAACTGCTTCATCTTGCCGAAGGCGCCGGGCAGCTCTTCGTGCTCGAGCAGCATGGTGAAGTAGCGCCGGATCATGTGGTAGCGCTCCTGCTCGGTCGGATGGTGGTAGGCGCCGGTCGCGGTGTACTCGGCGATCTGCCGGAAGATCCAGGGATTCGACGCCGCCGTCCGCCCGATCATCACCGCATCGCAGCCGGTCTCGGCGACCATCGCGGCCGCGTCCTCGGGCGTGCGGATGTCGCCGTTGCCGATGACGGGGATATTCACCGCCGCCTTGACCGCGGCGATCCACTCCCAGCGCGCGTTGCCGGCGTAGCCCTGCTCGCGCGTGCGCGCGTGCAGCGCCACCGCGTTGAGCCCGCAGTCCTCGGCCAGCTTGCCGATCTCCACGCAGACAATCTCGTTGTCGCTCCAGCCCATCCGGAACTTCACGGTGAAGGGAATACTGACTGCAGCCCTTACCGATTTAAAGATGGTCTCGATCTTGGGGAGGTCCCGCAGCAGCCCCGAGCCCCCGTTGCACTTCACCACTTTCTTCGCCGGGCAGCCGAGGTTCAGATCCACCGTGTCGAAGCCCATGTCTTCCACCAGCTTCGCCGCATCGGCCAGCACCGCCGGGTCGGAGCCAAACAACTGCGCGGCCAGCGGATGCTCGTCGTCCAGGTAACCGAGGTAGCGCTTCAGGACGGACTTCTTCTTGGTCTTGGTCACGCCGTCGGCCGAGGTGAACTCGGTCATGATGAGTCCGCAGGCGTTGGGGTCGGCGGCGCTGACCGGCCGCAGCTCGCGCGGGTCGCATGCCGACATCGGCCCATGCTCGTCGAGGAAGCTCACACTGCGGATGAAGCGGCGAAATACCGTGTCCGTCACGCCGGCCATCGGGGCAAGCACCGTCGCCGGCCGCAGCTCGACCTTCCCGATGCGGACAGACGCCGGCACGCGCGCGGCGTGGACGACCGTCTTAGTCTCCGGAACCGGATTCTCGAAGTGCTTCTTCACAGGTTCATTTTATCCGCAAAATGCGAAGGCCCCCGCAGGGGAGGCCTTCTTCGAAACGTTCGACCCGCGGCGAACCGGACTTACTTCTTCGCGCCGGCGGCTTCCTTGGCGGTGGCTTTGGCCGCGGCGTCGGTCTTCATGGCGTCGGACTTGGCGTACTTGCGGCGGAAGCGCTCCACGCGTCCGGCGGTATCGAGCAGCTTCTGCTTGCCGGTGAAGAAGGGATGGCAGTTGGAGCAGATCTCGAGGTGGATATCGCCCTTGTGGGTGGAACGGGTGGCAAAATTGTTCCCGCAGGCGCACATCACGCGCACTTCGTTGTAAACGGGATGGATCTTCTCTTTCATGTCGCTCTAGGACCTCTCTGGGAAAGGGTCTATTTTAGCGGATATGGGGCACTTCCGGCAAACCCAACCCCCAAGCCAAACAGGAGGAGGGGAGGAAAAGCGGGAAACCAAGGAAATTGCGAAGCATAGAGATTAAAATCCGAGTACCCAAGATTCAAAAACCTCCCTTCCTCCTCTCCTCCTGTAGTCATTGGACCTTCGTCACGCGCTGGCACAGTGCCCGCCCGACTGCTAACAATCTGCATTCCCCCTCTTGTGCGGATAACCAAACGCCATCACAATCCGCTCCAATGTAGTAACAGAGTCCCTCAATCGAGACGGGGTGAACGCCGGCAGGCGGTTTCTGCCGATGGCCGTCCGAGGGATCCGGAGCTGGTCGGAGGTGACGTGATGGGCATGGTTCCCGAGAACCATCCGCTGCAGGACCTATTCCTCGCGCTGGTCGAGCGCAATTTCAGTGAAGTCATCGGGCTGCGCGACCCCGAGGTGCAGGAGTACGTGGCCAACATGCTCACCGAGTTCTGCTCGCTCGAGAACATGTACAAGGTCCGCAACAGCTCGGGACAGCCGCTGCACGACGTGGGCGAGATGCTGCTCGAGAGTGACCCTGTCTACGGCGAGGCGCCCTCGTTCGACCGCGAGCGCCAGGTGCGCAAGCACATCGGCGATTTCACCCTGTTCTTCACCGGCATGTTTCCCGAGTCGATCAATCACTGGCGGCTGCGGCGGCAGCGCCTGGAGAACTTCGTGGACTTCATGCGCGCCGGCAAAGAGAGCTACTACATCGTCTCGAAATTCGAGTTCTTCGAGTACGCCAAGGTCGCGCCGCTGTTCAAACACCTGGCCGAAGATTTTGAGAGCTGCGTCTACGGGCTGAACCTGGTGAAGAACGACTTGCGCGAGATGCAGCATCCCATCGTGCAGCGGACGAACGACCTGATCATGTAGGCGGTCGCCGCTAAGCGACGGCAGCAGAGTGGCTTCCGTGCCTGCCGTGGGTCACCCGCAGCGGTGACCCACATCACCGCCCCATCCCCGGAATAGCGATGGGATAGGAGCGTGAATACCTGGCTCCAACTCGGGCTGTCCGCATTCGTCATCGGCGTCGTCTACCTCGCGGCGCGCGCCCTGGCCGTCTACATTGGAACGCGCGGCGAACGCCTGGTCGTGTGCCCTGAGACCAAGGACTACGCGGTGGTGGAGCTCGATGCGACCACGGCCGCGCGCAAGTCGTTGCGCGGCAAGAGCTGGACGCACCTGAAAGACTGCTCGCGCTGGGAAACGCGGGCGCGCTGCGACGAGCCTTGCCTCCACCAGATCGCGGAATCGGCGGATGGGTGCCTGGTCCGCGCCTACGTGGACAAGTTCTACCGCGACAAGCACTGCGCCATCTGCCACAAGCCCATCGGGCCGATCGACTGGGTGGAACACATGCCCGGCGCGCTCGGTCCGGACGGCCGCACCGTGACCTGGGACGCGGTGCCGACCAAAGAACTGCCGCGGTTCCTGAAGACCCACTTGCCGGTGTGCTGGGACTGCCACATCACCGAAAGTTTCCGCCGCGACCATGCTCTGCTGGTCACCGACCGTCCCTGGACGCACTGAGCTTCGCGCACCACCTTCCTTCTGGTCAGTTCCTTCTGGTTAAATGATGGTTCCTACCGAAGAGGAGCCATCATGAAGGAACAGATCGTGACGAAGGATGCGCCCGCGGCCATCGGTCCTTATTCGCAAGCCATTCGCGGCGGCGGTTTGGTGTTCTGCTCCGGGCAGGTGGCGCTCGACCCCGCCACCGACACGCTCACCGGCAACGAAGTCCGCGCGCAGACCGAGCGCGTGATGAAGAACCTGGAAGCCGTGCTCAAGGCCGCCGGGACAGATTTCACCAAGGTGGTGCGCAGCACCATCTACCTGAAGACGATGAACGATTTTGCCGCGATGAACGAGATCTACGCCAGCTTCTTCCCCGCCCCGCCGCCGGCGCGCGCCACGGTGGAAGTGGCGCGGCTGCCGAAGGACGCGCTGGTCGAGATCGACGTGATCGCGCTGGCGTAGGCGCCGATAACCTGGTCGTTTATCGTAGCCCGGCGCGTACAATCCGCTTCTTGCAGCAGCACCCCTGCTGTCAGCTCTCGCTCTTTCGGAGGAACCATGTCCGGTCGCCGCTCTGTCTTTGCTCTGCTGCTCGCCCTCACGCTTTGCTCCCCTGCGCTCGCGCAGAAGACCGCGCTCGAGTTCCTCGACCAGCATCTGAAGAACGCGCCGGCGGATGCGGCGGCGAAGTAGGCGTCTCGCGGGTTCGCGGAAGCCCGGCTGCGCGCCGGGCTTTCGTGTTTCTACAGGTAAAATAGAGGGTTCGGCGCAAGGCGCCGAAGCTGCCTATGGCCCAGTGGGAACAGTACGAGTTGTGGAGCCTGAACGGCGACAAGTGGGAGCTGGTCGCCTGGTTCCACGATTTCGAGGTCGCGTCGGCGGTGCTGCGCACGCGGACCTATCGCACGCGGCTCATCCACGCGGTGTTCGAAGGCAACAACCGGATCAAGGAAGACGTGCTCGCGGAGCTGGGCGCGACGCGGGAACATCCTTAGGCTTTCGCTTTCAACTCACATTTTGAGCGCAGCGAGATGCCAGGGACAAAATCCTTCGGGGCTAACCGGAGTCTTCTCGTTGGTAGAGGGCTCCCTCGCTACGCTCGGGATGTAACAAAAGAAGCAAGACCTCAGGCGTACTTGAACCACTTGATGAGTTCCGGCAGCGTGGGCCGCTTGCCGTACATCAGGATGCCGACGCGGTAGATGCGCGAGGCGACCACCAGGACAACGTAGACGGCCGCCACCATCAGCACGATGGAGAGGGCGAGCTGCCACACCGGCACTTCCCCGGCGGCGATGCGGACGTACATCAGCAGGGGCGTGCAGAAGGGAAAGAGCGAGAAGGCGGCGACCATGGTCGAGTTGGGGCTGGTGATGGCCGGGCCCATGAGCACGGTCGAAAGGATGAGCGGCAGCATCACGAAGAACTGCATCTGCTGCGCTTCCTGCTCGGAGTTCGACATGGCGCCCAGCATCGCCCAGAGCGAAGCGTAGAGGAAATATCCCAGCAGGAAAAAGACGGGGAACATGGCGAGCGCGACGGGCGGGATCTCGATCGGGCCCATGACGCCGCGGGCGGCGAGCAGGCCCGGGCCGACGAAGACGAACCCGGCGGCGTACCAGAGCGCTAGCTGCGTCAACCCGACGGCGCCCACGCCGATGATCTTGCCGGCCATCAGCTCCTTGGGCGTTACCGAGGCGAGCAGCACCTCGACGATGCGCGAGGTCTTCTCTTCCAGCACCGAGCGCATCACCGCGACGCCGTGCAGGATGATGCTCATGTAGAGCGTCATCACCAGGGCGAAGGTGGCGAAGAAGGCCGCGCGGCCGCTGGCTTTGGTGGACTTGCCGGCGGCTACGCGCTCGGTCTCGACCTCGAGCTTCTCGTTCAGCAGCTCGTGGACCTTCTCGGCGTTCATGCCGGCGGCGGCGAGCTGCTGCTCCAGGCGCGCGGCCTGGGCGGCGCGCATCAGCGGACCACCCTCGAGCATGTCGGTGGTGGTGCGCGCCTTGTAGACGAGCTTCTTCGAGGCGAGCGCGTCGTCGGTGGCCCAGAGGTAGCCATCGAGCTCGCCGCGGGCGACGCGGTCGTAGAGCTGCTTCTCCTGCTCGGGCGTGCCCGGCGTCACGATCTCGACGGTGTACTGGTTGCGGCCGACGTCCTTGGAGAGGTCGGCGAGCGACTTCTCCAGCGTCTCGCCATAGCCGCGGTCGCTCGAGACCACGGCGAGTTTCTTCTTCTCGCCCGCCTGGGTCATCATCAGCTTGGCTGGCAGGATGGTGATGCCCGCCATGAGCGCGGGCACGAGCATGGTCATGATCCAGAACGCCTTGGTACGGACGCGCTCGATGTACTCGCGGCGGATGATGATGAAGACGTTATGCATTCGCCTTCTCCTTTCGCGCATCCCTCGCAGCCCCGTCGCTTTCGCCGTCTTTGCCAACGACATCGATGAAGATCTCTTCCAGCGACGGCTCGACCATCTCGAACTTCTGGACTTTCGCCCGTGACGCGACCTGCTGGAGCAACTGCTGGGCGTCAGCGCCGGGGGCGAGCGCGACCTCCACGTAGTTGCCGTAGTCGTTGACCGACTTGGCCAGCGGGTTTTGCTTGAGGAACCCGAGCGCAGCCCCATCGCCTTCGCACGCGATCTGGACGTTGTTGCGTCCATAGCGCGCCTTGATCTGCTTGAGGTCGCCGGCGAGCACGGCCTGCCCGCGATTGATGAGGCAGATGGAATCGCACAGGCGCTCGACCGTGTCCATGCGGTGCGTGGAGAAGAGGATGGTCTTGCCGGACTTGCGTAACTCGAGCAGCACGTCGAGCAGCAGCTTGGCGTTGACCGGATCGAGGCCGGCAAAAGGCTCGTCCATCACGATGAACTCGGGGTCGTGCAGGATGGTGGCCACGAACTGGACCTTCTGTTGCATGCCCTTGGAGAGTTCTTCGACCTTCTTGTCCATCCAGCTGGCAATCTCCATCCGCTCGCACCAGTGGCGCGCGCGCTTCGCCGCCTCCGCGCGGTCGAGGCCGGTGAGTTCGGCGAGGAAGATGAGGTGCTCGCCGACCTTCATCTTCTTATAGAGCCCGCGCTCCTCGGGGAGGTATCCCACGCGGTGCAGCAGCTCGCGGCGAAACGGCTCGCCGAAGAGGCGCACTTCGCCCGAGTCCGGAATGGTAATGCCGAGCATCATGCGGATGGTCGAGGTCTTGCCCGCGCCGTTCGGCCCGAGCAGGCCGAAGATCTGGCCCGCGGGGATGACGAACGAGAGATCGTCGACGGCGACGAACTGGTCGTAACACTTGCGGACGGATTTGAGCTCGACAGGGTTCATGCGGGAAGGGAGATTCTACCTGAGAGATAGGGCAGCCGCAGAGGAACGCTGACGAACGCAGATAGGAAATCAAGGCCGTTTCGCCACGGATTCACGCGGATGAACGATGAACACGGAAAGCGAAACCAACGGCGGAGCATCCGCGACACCTGGATCTTGATCTGCGTTCTTCTGCGTTCATCTGCGGCGAACCGCCTTCAGTCGTTCGCGGGAGCGGCGGCGGTACGCGCAGCGGACGCGGCGGTCACACGGTTGCGTCCGCCCTGCTTGGAGGCGTAGAGCGCGGAGTCGGCGGCCTTCACCACTTCGTCGCGCGTGAGTCCGTGGGTGGGACATTCGGCCACGCCGATGGAGACGGTGACCGGGCGCGGGACACCCGGGAAGGCGTGCGCCTCGATCGCACGGCGGACTTTTTCGGCGACAGCGAGCGCGTCTTCGCCGCTGGTCTCGGGCAGCAGCAACACGAACTCCTCGCCCCCGTAGCGGCAGACGAAGTCGAGCTTGCGGAGTTGCGCGCGGAACAGCGCGGAGACCTGGCGAAGGACCTCGTCACCGAGCAGGTGGCCGAATTCGTCGTTGAGGCGCTTGAAGTGGTCGATGTCGAGCATGACGACGGCGAGCTGCTTGCCGTAGCGGCTGGCGCGCTCGAGTTCCTCGGCGAGCTTCGACTCGAAGAAGCGGCGGTTGTAGGCGCCGGTGAGTCCGTCGACGTTGGCGAGTGCTTTGGCCTGCTCGAAGTAGTTGGCGTTCTGGATGGCGGTGGCGATGATGTCGGCGACCGATTCGAGCGGCTGCACGTCTGTCTGATCGAAGCTGCCGGTGGTCGCGCTCTCCAGGCACACCACGCCGAGCTGGGTGCCGAAGCTGATGAGCGGCAGGCACATCTCGCTCTTCGTCTCGGTGAAGCCGGCGATGTACGCGGGGTCCTTGGCGACGTCGTTGACCACGGCGGCGCGCGCAGTTGCAAGCGCGCGGCCTCCAATGCCCTCGTCCGCCGGCAGCGCGCCGCCCATCTCGATGGTAGGGGTGAGCTTGCCCTCGTGCGCGGCGACGACCAGCTTCTCGCCCTCGCGCAGCGTGAGCACCACGTGGTCCACCGGGAACGATTGCAGGATGAGCGTGCACACCTTGCGCAGCAACTCGTCGCGCTCGAGCACGGCGGTCGTTTGCCTGGCGATGGCGTTGATGGCCTCGAGTTGCGAGCGGCGCTTCTGCTCGAGCGAGTAAAGCCGCGCATTCTCGAGCGCGATGGAGGCCTGCGTAGAGAACAGCGTGAGCAGGTCGATGGTCTCGGCATCGAAGAAGTTGAGCTGGTCGCTCTGGCAATCGAGCACGCCCACCACTTCATCGCGCACCATGAGCGGGATGGCGAGCTCCGACCTTGTCGACTTCACAAAGTCCACGTAGCGCGCGTCTTTCGAGACGTCGGAAACGTAGATAGGCCGCTTCTTCTGCGCGGCGATGCCGGTGATGCCTTGTCCGATGGGCAGGCGGACGTCTTCGCCGTAGATCTCCCCCGAGCCGTAATGTTTGCGCGCGTAGAGGCGGTGCTGGTCGTCCACGAGCAGGATGGCCGCCGACTGCAGATGGAAGTAGTCGCGCACGATCCCGAGGATCTGCAGCAACACTTCGTCGAGCTCGAAGGTCGAGAGGACCGCCTGGCTCGCGTCGTAAAGGATGGCGACTTTCTGCATGAGTTGTGGGGCGGCGCGGGCCGGGGGGGGGAAGGAGCTGGGCCCGCGGATGCTCCTCAATGGTTCGGGGGATTCTACTGCAAAAACCTGCTTCCGGTTGCCAGTTTCCGGTTTCCCGCCGCGGCGGGCGGTGGCGGGCGTTTTCGTTTATTCTTCGGATGCGTTTCTCCGGGCGTTGTCTTCGCAAACCAAAGCTCATGCTGGAACTCTCCACCGCCGTGCAATTCGTGAAGGGCATCGGCCCGCGCGTGGCCGCCGTGCTCGAGCAGAAGGGCGTCTCCACGGTCGAGGACCTGCTCTACTACCTGCCCTTTCGCTACGAGGACCGGCAAAACCCGCGCGCGATCGACGAACTGGTGCCGGGCGAGATGGCGACCGTGATCGCCGAGGTCCGCTCGGCAGGCCTGTTCCGCACCCGGAGCGGCATGTGGATCTTCAACCTCGTGGTCGGGCAAGGTACGCAGTCCCTCACCGCGATGTGGTTCCACGGCCAGTACATGCGCGACCGCTTCAAGCCCGGCCAGGTGCTGGCGCTCTACGGACGCGTGGAACAGTCGGAGTCGAAGCGGGTGGGAAGACTGAAGCTGATACAGCCGCAGGTCGAGGTGCTGAGCGGCCCGCAGGAAGCCGGCGAGGAGGCGCTGCCGGAGGACCTGGCCGCACAGAGTCTGGAGATCGGGAAGATCGTTCCCATCTACGAGTCGGCCGGGTCGGGCAAGCTGACCTCGCGGTGGTTCCGCCGGGTCATCCACGGCGCGCTGGCGCAGCTCACGCCGGAAGTGGCCGACGGTATCCCGCGCGCGGTGCGCGCGCGCATGGAGCTGGCGCCGCGGCGCGAGGCTTTCCAAAAGGCGCACTGGCCCGATCCGGAGACGCCGTCCGCGGACCTCGACGCGCGGCGCACGCCGGCGCATCGGCGGCTCATCTTCGAAGAGCTGTTCTACCTCGAGGTCGGGCTCGAGCTGAAGCGCAAGCGGATGCGCGAGCAGCCGGGCATCGAGTTCACCGCCGGCGACGCGGTGCGCGCGGCGGTGAAGAAGATACTTCCCTTCCATCCCACGAACGCGCAGAAGCGAGTGCTGGGCGAGGTGGTCGCGGACATGAAAGCCAACACGCCGATGCGGCGCCTGCTGCAGGGCGACGTGGGCAGCGGCAAGACGATCGTCGCGCTGCAAGCGGCCGTGGTCGCCATCGAGAACGGGTACCAGGTCGCGCTCATGGCGCCGACCGAAATACTCGCGGCACAACATTACTTGTCCGCCCGGCGCGTCCTCGAGCCGCTCGGATACCGCGTGCTGCTGCTGACCGGCTCGCTCGAGCCGGACACCAAGCGCACGGCGCGCCGGCACATCGCGCAGGGCAACGCGCAGATTGTGATCGGGACGCACGCGCTCATCCAGGAATCGGTCGAGTTCGCGAAGCTTGGCCTAGTCATTGTCGACGAGCAGCATCGCTTTGGCGTGATGCAGCGGTTCCGGTTGATGAAGAAGAAATCCGACGAAAAAGACCCCGATGTGCTGGTGATGACCGCAACGCCCATCCCGCGCACGCTGGCGCTGACGTTATATGGCGACCTCGACGTCTCGGTGCTGGACGAGCTGCCGCCGGGGAGGACTCCGGTGGTCACGCGGCGGGTGAACGACGAGCGCGCCGGCGAAGTCTGGGAGTTCGTGCGCAAGCAGGTGCAGGCGGGGAACCAGGCTTATGTGGTGTATCCCGTCATCGAAGAACGGACGCCCGAGGGGCAGGTGGAGGAGGAGAGCGCGGGCGGAGCCGCCCGCGCTACAGCCGGCGGGACGCCGGCGCTACGCAAGAAGAAGCGGACGCAGTTGGCGCTGCCGGGGTCGGAAGCGGCCGAAACCGCCACGAAGACTTCCGGGCTGAAGGCGGCGGAGAAGATGTACAACGAGCTGCGGAAGAAAGTCTTTCCCGAATTGCGCGTCGGGCTGCTGCACGGGCGCATGGACGCCGACCTGAAAGACGTCACGATGAAACGCTTCGGGCGCGGGGAGATCGACGTGCTGGTCTCGACCACGGTGATCGAAGTCGGCGTGGACGTCCCCAACGCCAACGTGATGGTCATCGAACACGCCGAGCGTTTTGGCCTTTCGCAACTGCACCAGTTGCGCGGGCGCATCGGGCGCGGCACGGCGAAGAGTTACTGCGTCCTGATGACCAGCCACAAGGTGACGACCGAGGGCGAGGAGCGCTTGGAGACCATGGTCCGCACCAACGACGGCTTCGAGATCGCGGAGAAAGATTTGGAGCAGCGCGGGCCGGGCGAGTTCTTCGGGACGAAGCAGGCGGGCATGCCGGCGTTCCGCGTGGCGAACCTCATCCGCGACCGGCAATTGCTCGAGGCCGCGAAGAAGGAAGCGGCGGCGCTGGTGGCCGGCGCTTCCCCGGACGTGACCCGCGCCGAGGCCATGACGGTGATGGAGCACCTGCGGGCGCACTGGCAGAGAAGGTATGGGCTGGTCGAGGTGGGGTAGTGGCGCAGGTTAGGGGCGCAGGCTAGTACCGCCGACGGGGTCACCGGCTCCCCCAGCCTTAACAGAAATCACTTTAAGGGTGTTGCCTCCTCTGCGTCCTCGGCGCCTCGGCGTTGAAGTTTTCTCGTAGACTAGCCAGATGCCCACGGCCGATAAATCCGCCCTGTACCGCCGCCTGCCCGCGGTGGACGAACTGCTGCGCCTGCCCGCGGTGGCGGCGCTGGTCGCGCGCGAAGGCCATGCCGCGGTGGCGGAAGCGGCGCGCAGCGTTCTCGACCGTATGCGGAACGAGATTGCCGCCGGGCGTCTCGACGAAAAGGGTTTGGAACTGGCGCTCGGCGGACTGAGCGACGCCGGCATCATCTCCCGCGAGCTGCGCCAGGCGATGCGGTATTCGCTGCGCGGGGTGATCAACGCCACCGGCGTGGTGCTGCACACCAACCTCGGACGCGCGCCGCTCAGCGAGAAAGCGCTCGACCGCATCCGCGAGGCGGCCGCGGGATATTCCAATCTCGAGTTCGACTTGAAGACGGGCGAGCGCGGCAAGCGCGACGTCCACACGCAGCGTTTGTTCGCGCGGCTGTTTGCGGAGGCCAGCGAGACGGCCACGGTCGTCGTCAACAACAACGCCGCCGCGGTGATGCTGGCGCTGAATTCGCTCGCCGAGGGTGGCGAGGTAGTGGTCTCGCGCGGCGAGCTGGTCGAGATCGGCGGGTCGTTCCGGATTCCCGACGTCATGGCAAAATCCGGCGCGACGATGAGAGAGGTCGGCACGACGAACCGCACGCGCATCGCCGATTACGAAAGCGCGCTCGCCGAAAAGACGAAGCTGTTGCTGCGCGTGCATCGCTCGAACTTCCAGATCGTGGGTTTCACCGAGCGTCCGTCGCTCGAGGAGCTGGTGGCGCTGGGCAAGCGGCGCGGCATCCCGCTGCTAGAAGACCTCGGCTCGGGAGCGCTGTTCGACTTGGCGTCCGTCGGGATCCCGGACGAGCCGGGCGTGATGGATTCCCTGCGCGCGGGCGTGGACGTCGTCACCTACTCCGGCGACAAGCTGCTCGGCGGGCCGCAGGCCGGATTGCTGAGCGGCAAGCCGGAGCTGATCGCGCGCTGCCGTTCGAATCCGATGTTCCGCGCGCTGCGCGTGGACAAGCTGAGCTATGCCGCGCTCGAGGCCACGCTGCTCGCTTACGTGCGGCAAGACCACGACGCCATCCCGGCGCTGCGCATGATGCGGATGTCTGCCGACTCGGTGCGCGAACGCGCCGAAGGATTGCAGGCGAAGTTGCAGCGACGCGCGCGCTTGAAGACGGAGATCGTCGCCGGCGAGTCGGTGATCGGCGGCGGCGCCGCGCCGGGAGCGAACCTCAAGACCTTCGTGCTGGCGGTCGCGTGCGATGGACTTTCCGCGGACGAGCTGGCGGCGAAGCTGCGTGCGAATGAGCCGCCCATCGTCGTGCGCGTGGGGGAGGGCCGCGTTTTGTTCGATCTGCGGACGGTGTTCCCCGAACAGGAGCCGGCCATCGCGGCCGCGCTGGCTGCCGTCGTTGGCTGAACAACAGGGCTGAGCAAAGATCCATTGACGCGCGTCCGCCAGGGGCTTAGCATCCCATATTGAAAATGAAATTCATTTTCAATATGGTCTCCGGATCGGACGCACTCTTATTTATGAGACGGCTTCTTATCTTTTTTTTCTCTCTCTCGCTCCTGATCGCCACCGCGGCCGCCCAATGTCCCCAGGGCGACAAGAAGTGCGCCCTCGACGAGCAAGGCATGCAGGACAACAGCTTCCTGGTGGAAGAGGCCTACAACCAGGAATACGGCGTGGTGCAGCACATCCAGAGCTGGCAGCGCAACTGGCCGGACGGTGACTGGGCGCACACCTTCACGCAGGAGTGGCCGGTCGATCCCGCGCCGAAGAACCAGTTGAGCTACACCATCCCGGTCGTGCATGCGGATGACGTGAGCGGCACCGGTGTAGGCGACGTCCTGCTGAACTATCGCTACCAGTTGGTGGGAAACGGCGGGACCAGGGTGGCGTTCGCGCCGCGCGTGTCACTCGTCCTGCCGACGGGTGATTGGCGGCGAGGCCGCGGCATGGGAGCGACGGGCGTGCAGTTCATGCTGCCGCTGACCGTGGTCGCGAGCAAGCGCTTCGTTACGCATTGGAATGCGGGAGCAACCATCCTGCCGGGGGCGAAGAATGCGCTCGGCGAGGAAGCGAACGCTTACGGCTACATGCTGGCGAACAGCGTCGTTTTCCTGGCACATCCGCGCTTCAACCTGATGCTCGAGCACGTCTTCACCAGCAACCAGCAGGTCGCGGGCCCCGACCGGACGATGTGGCAGAACTCGTGGCTGCTCAGCCCGGGCGTGCGCTGGGCGTGGAATTTCTCGAGTGGCTTGCAGGTCGTGCCGGGCGTGGCCGTGCCATTGGGCGTGGGGCCCAGCGCGGGACAGCGCGGCGTGCTGCTCTACCTGAGCTTCGAGCATCCCTACCGGAAGCTGAAGGACAGCCGCTAGTCGCTCGTCTCTGGTCGCTAGCAAGTGCCTAGGGACTAGCGGCGAGATGGCGGCGTGGCGGTGGGTGTATCCGGGGTTGTTCTGATTTCAGATTTTAGATTGCAGATTGCAGAATAGGCCGAGAACCGAACGCGGTCATGACGCGGCCGATTCTGCAATCTGAAATCTGACTTCTGCAATGAAAAGGGCGGCTTGCGCCGCCCGCTTCTGAAAACGCTGTGTCCTCTGGATCAGAGGGGCTGCACGTTCTCTGCCTGCCAGCCTTTGGGTCCCTTGACCACGTTGAACTGCACAGCCTGACCTTCCTGCAGCGAGCGGAAACCGCCCGACTGGATCGCCGAGAAGTGGACGAAAACGTCCTCGCCGCTCTGCCGGGTGATGAAGCCGTAGCCCTTCGCGTCATTGAACCACTTCACCGTTCCTTGTTCCATGGTGGTACACGCATCCTTGTGGTTGATTTACTTGCACTGGAAGCGGAGCTGGTTGCAGGCAGGTGCTTGGTAGAGCAGGTACTGCTTACAGCGGCTTTGTTTTCCAGCCGGATAGTATACATATCCGGTTTTCCCCGGACAACCGGCCGCGCCGAGCGCGTGTGATACCTTAGGTCGTTTGGCATCAGTGGGTTAGAGGCGCATGGCCATCGTCGGAACCGGCATCGACATCACCGAAGTGCAGCGCATCGCGGCCGCGATCGAGCGGCACGGCGAGCGTTTTCTCGAGCGCATCTTCACCGCCGCGGAGATCCGCTATTGCGAGTCGAAGAAGAACAAGGTCGAGCGCTATGCGGCGCGCTTCGCGGCGAAAGAAGCGGCGATGAAGGCCATCGGCACGGGATGGCGCCAGGGCGTGGCGTGGAAAGAGATCGAGGTCGGGCGCGAGCCGGGCGGCCGGCCGACGGTCGTTTTCACCGGCAAGGTCAAGCAGCACGCCGAGCGCCTGGGAGCGAAGCGGGCGTCGCTCTCACTGACGCACACGGCGGCGACGGCGATGGCTCAGGTCATCCTCGAGGACTGATTTTTTGACTTGGTACCTTGTTAATTTATTGATTGAAAACCAGAAAGCCCCCTTGAATAGCGAAGCGGACAATCAACCAGTTAAGGCAACCACTCCCTCCTCCGCCGGCTTCCTGCCGCCGAAGCCGCTTACGCGCAAGCAGCTCATCTGGGGACTGTTCGTGGTCTCCCTCGCCAGCTTGCTGCTCGAGCTGGCGCTCACGCGGCTGTTCTCCGTCGTCCTCTTCTATCACTTCGCGTTTTTGGCCATCTCGATCGCGCTGCTGGGACTGGGCGCCGGCGGCGTGTTCGCCTACGTCCGCAAGCAGCCGCTCGAGCGCTGGCGGACGGGAAAGCTGGCGGCATGGCTTTGCCTGATGAACGCCGCAGCCATCCTCGTCGTCCTGGAGATCGTGCTGCGACTGCCCGTTTCGCTCGAGCTGACCAAGGGAAACCTGCTCAAACTCACGGTGATCTATCTGGTGTCAGCCGTCCCGTTCTTCTTCACCGGACTGCTGTTCTCGGTGGTGTTCGCGCGCGAGGCGCGGGCCATCGGCTTGCTCTACGGCGCCGACCTCATCGGCGGCGCGGCGGCGTGCGTGGCGGTCGTCCCGTTGCTGAACTGGGTGGGCGGGCCGAACACCATCGTGGTGGCGGCCGCGGCGATGGCTGCGGCGGCGCTCATCTGGACGGACAGAAAGGGCAAACAGAAGCGTGTGGCGCAGGCGCTGCTGCTTGCGCTGCTGGTGCTACTCGGCGTGAACACGTTCTGGCGCGGCGGCGGCAAGCTCATCGACATCGTCTACGCCAAGGGCATACGGCGCGACCAGCCGTGGCTGCTATGGGCGAATTGGAACGCCATCTCGCGCGTCGAGGTCGACCAGCAGGGCCAAGGCAAGACCATCGTGATCGACGCGGACGCGCAGTCGGCCATCATGAACACCGACCCGCACGACTGGAGCCCCGACTATCGCAAGAACCTGATGGCCTCTGCGTCGGCGGTGGCCAACGTGTTGCGCCCACAGGGCGATTACGCCATCATCGGCCCGGGCGGCGGCGTGGACGTGCTGCGCGCGGTGGCGAACGGCAGTCCGAGCGTGACCGCCATCGAGATCAATCCGCTGATCGCCAACGACATCATGCGCGGCGAGTACGCCGACTACTCCCACCATCTCTACGAGCTGCCGGAA
This sequence comes from Candidatus Korobacter versatilis, assembly GCA_016185395.1. Classification (GTDB taxonomy): domain Bacteria; phylum Acidobacteriota; class Terriglobia; order Terriglobales; family Acidobacteriaceae; genus JACPNR01. The sequence goes on along the minus strand of JACPNR010000006.1, from coordinate 259,269 downwards.
GTGCACCTGCACGTGGCCGACGGACGCTCCTGGATACGGAATTCCACCGCGCGCTACGACGTGATCCAGATGACGCTGGTGGATACCTGGGCCTCGACCGCGGCAGGCGCGTACTCGCTGAGCGAAAACAATCTTTATACCGTCGAGGCGTTCAAGGAATATTTCCAACACCTCAAGGGCGACGGCTTCATCGCCATCACGCGCTGGGAGTTCAAGCAGCCGCGCGAGGCGCTGCGCGTGGTGAGTCAGGCGATCGAGGCGCTGCGGCAGTTGGGAATTCAGAATCCCGCCGCGCACTTCATCGTAGTTTCAGACGGCGCACTCGACGAGGACGGCCGCCCCGTGCTCGTACTGGCGAAACGGTCACCATTCACGGCGCAAGAGGAGATGACAGCACTCGAGCACGTACGATCCACTCCGACGCTGTACCCGCTCTACACGCCCCACTACTACGCAAGGGTCACTTATCACTCTCATGTACCTGATACCGTCGCGCAGTTCAGTTCGCTCGATTGCAAGAATCTGCCTCACTGGTGGCGAGTACCCCCGGATAAGACCGGGGAGGCTGTGGTCGAGGACTGCCGCGCGTGGGTCTTGGCGCACACGCGATTCTCCCCGCACGAATCGAGTACGCCCTTTCGGGATCTGATAGGTGCTCCAGGACGAACTGACTATCCGGGCGGGACTCTCGCGCTTTTTTTCAAGTTGTACCCTTACAACGTAAGACCCGTGACCGACAACGCGCCCTTCTTCTTCTTCACCATCCGCACCAGCGACGTCCTCAAAGGCATGTTCGCCGGCACCGGGCGCGGCATGGACTGGCGCATCAACATGGGCTCGGTCGTCCTCTTCCTGCTGCTGGGCGTTTCGGCCGCGGCGGTCGGCGCGTTCCTCATCCTGCCGCTCGCGCTTTATAAGCCAGCGCGTCTGCACGGGACGCACCGGCTGTGGTATTTCGTCGCGGTCGGACTGGGCTACATATTGGTCGAGATCGCGTTCATCCAGCGCTTCGTCCTCTTCTTAGGACATCCGACGTACGCGCTCACGGTGGTCGTTTTCCTGATGCTGCTGGCCTCCGGCGCCGGTTCGATATTTGCGCGGCGGTGGATGGCCCTTGAATCCTGCCGCTCCAGAGACGGCCAGAAGGCCGTCTCTACCCTGGATCCTCGCTCTTCCGATCCGCGGCGGGTGCGCTGGGCGATCGGCGCGATAGCGTGCGTGCTCATCCTCTATCTCTTCATCCTGCCGCCGATCCTGACCTCGCTCGTCGGGCTGGGATTCAACGTGAAGCTGGGGCTGACGGCGCTGCTGCTCGTCCCACTGGGGTTCGCCATGGGCATGCCCTTCCCCACCGGCTTGCAGGTGGTCGCGTTCGCCAGTGAGGACTCGGCCGCCACGGAGTGGGCGTGGGCGATGAACGCCGCGTCTAGCGTGTTCGGGAGCGTGCTGGCGATGGTGATCGCCATCAACTTCGGGCTGGGCGCCACGCTGGCGGCGGGCGCTCTCGCCTACGTAGCGGCGCTGGGGCTTACGCGCGGCTGGAAGCTCTAACCCCAAAGCTTCACACGAAGGACACGAAGGTCTCACGAAGGAGCTCCATGCGACCCCTTCGTGATGCCTTCGTGTCCTTCGTGTGAAAGCCTTTTGTTTTCGCTGACGCGACAGGGTCGTTCTGCTATCATGCGTCGCCCCATATTCCTCAATGTCATAGGCCAAGCTGTGCGTGACGCCCGAAAGGCGCCGCTTCCGGAGGGACACTGTGCCGAGCCAGCAGCAATTACGGTGGTCGCAGTTACGCGTGGGAGTCACGGTCATCGTGGCGCTCGTCATCCTGGCCGTCCTCATCTTCCTGATGAACTCGACGGGCGGCATCTTCACCAAGAAGGTCCAGCTGCGCGCTTACTTCGATAACGCCAGCGGCCTGCGCGAAGGCGCGCCGGTGCGGCTCGAGGGCGTGGACATCGGCAACGTGACCGGGGTGCGCGTGGTCTCCGACGCGGCGCACAAGCTGGCGCCGGTCGAAGTGCTGATGAAGGTCAACACCAGGTATCACGCCAACCTGCGCAAGGATTCGGTCGTGACCATGGCCACCGCCGGCGTGCTGGGCGAGACCTTCGTGGACATCAACTCCCGCACCGCTAAAGGCCCCGAGCTGGCTGATGGCGATACCTTGCAGTCGGAGCAGAAGCCCGACATCCAGGACATGGTGAAGGCCGGCCAGTCGATGCTGCAGAACATGCAGACGCTGGTCGGGCGCATCGATAACATCGTCGCCGAGATCGAGAGCGGCAAGGGCTCGGCCGGAAAGTTCCTCAAGGACCCCGCGCTCTTCGACCGCATGAACGCCACGCTCGCCGAGATCCAAAAGATGGTGAGCGACATCAGCAGCGGCAAGGGTTCCGTGGGCAAGCTGCTGCGTGACGACGAGATGTACAACAAGCTGAGCGCGTCGCTCAGCAAAGTCGACAAGATGATCGACGAGATCAACCAGGGCAAGGGCTCCGCCGGCAAGTTCCTCAAAGACGAGCAGCTCTACAACAACCTCAACGAGACCGCCGCCAAGGCCAACCGCCTGATGGACGACGTGAACAACGGCAAGGGCACCATCGGCCTGCTCGCCAAGGACCAGGAGTTCGCCAACCGGGTGAACAACACCATGTCCAAGGTGAACGACCTCATCACGCGCATGGACGCCGGCGAAGGCTCGGTGGGCAAGCTGATGCGCGATCCTTCGCTCTACACCAACGCCGACCAGATGCTGGTCGAGACGCGCAACCTGGTGAAGGCCATCCGCGAGAACCCGAAGAAGTACCTCACCATCCACTTCAAGCTGTTCTGAGCGGCTTATTCCCCGGGGACGCCGTTCGCGGCGTCCCTTTTCTGTTGCTCCCCGCTCGGCTGGTCCCTAAAAATTTGGTGCCCACGTTCCCGCCTCCCATCCGTCTGTATATACTTGGCAGTTTCGTGCGGACCCCTGCTCTTCTCCTAAGGAGACCTATGCGACAGTTGCGGATCCTCTTGCTCGTCCTTGTGTGCGCCACGCTCGCCTCGGCGCAGACGCAGACTCCACCCGCCACGCAGCCATCGTCCGCCGCCCCCATGCCGAAGCGCATGACGAGCTTCGACGTGGACGCGATGGACAAGTCGGCGCAGCCCTGCCAGGACTTCTACCAGTTCGCCTGCGGCGGCTTCATCGCCAAGAACCCCATCCCGCCCGACCAGACGCGCTGGGGACGCTTCGAGATGCTGCGCGAGTACAACCGCGCCGTCTCGCGCCAGATCCTCGATAAGGCCGCGGCGAAGAAGCAGTATGCCGACGCCAACGAGCAGAAGATCGGCGATTACTACGGCACCTGCCTGGACCAGTCGGCGACCACCGCCAAGAAGCTCGTGCCGGCGCAGCAATACCTGGCGCAGATCAACGGCATGAAGAGCACCGCCGACCTGGCAAAGGTCATCGGCTCGCTGCACAAGCAGGGACTGGGCGGCATGTTCGCCTGGGGCCCGGCCCCGATGCTGCACAACGCCGCGATGACGGCGAGCTGGGCCGACCAGGGCGGCATGGCGCTCGGCAACAAGGACTTCTACACCAAGACCGACGAGAAGTCGGTGAGGATCCGCGAGCAGTACGTGCAGCACGTGGCCAACATGCTGCACCTCGCCGGCGCGCCGGAAGCAGACGCCAAGACGCAGGCGCAGCAGGTGATGGACATCGAGATGAAGCTGGCGAACGCCGCCATGACCCCGACGGAGCGCCGCGACACCACCAAGCTCGACCACTGGACGAAAGTCGCCGACCTGCAGGCGATGACGCCCTCGTTCACCTGGAACAATTACTTCGTGGAAGTGGGCGCGCCGAAGATCGCCGAGCTGAACGTGGGTAACCCGGCGTTCTTCACCGCGCTCGACGCCGCCATCAAGACGGTGCCGCTCGCGCAGTGGAAGACCTACCTGAAGTGGCACTTCCTGCACGGGCAAGCGGAATCGCTGCCGGTGGAGTTCTCGGACGAGACCTTCAGCTTCTACGGCAAGGTGCTGGGCGGGGCGCAGCAGCAACTTCCGCTGTGGAACCGCTGCATGCGCGCGACCGACGGCGACCTGGGCGAAGCGCTCGGCAAGTACTACGTGGACGTGGCCTTCGGCGGCAACGCCAAGGAGCGGACGCTGAAGATGGTGGGCGACATCGAGCGCGCGATGGAGACCGACATCAAGACGCTCGACTGGATGACCGACGAGACCAAGCAGAAGGCGCTCGAGAAGCTGCACGCCGTTGCCAACAAGATCGGGTATCCGGACCAGTGGCGCGATTACTCCACGCTGAAGGTCGTCCGCGGCGACCGCTTGGGCAATTCCCTGCGCGCGAACACCTTCGAGTTCAACCGGCAGCTCAAGAAGATCGGCGGGCCGGTGGACAAGAAGGAGTGGGGCATGACGCCGCCCACGGTGAACGCCTACTACTCGCCACTGCAGAACAACATCAACTTCCCGGCGGGCATCCTGCAGCCGCCGTTCTTCGATAACTCGATCGACGACGCGGTGAACTACGGCGCCATCGGCATCGTGATCGGCCACGAGCTCACCCACGGCTTCGACGATTCGGGAGCGCGCTTCGCCGCCAACGGCGACCTGAAGAACTGGTGGTCGCCGGTGGACAAGGCCGAGTTCGAGAAGCGCACGTCGTGCATCGCCGACCAGTACTCGGAGTACTCGCCCATCGAGGGCGTGAAGCTCCAGGGCCGGCTCACGCTGGGCGAGAACGCGGCCGATAACGGCGGTTCGCACCTCGCCATCATGGCGCTGCGGTCGAGCTACGCTAACGGTCAGGAGCCGGCGCCGAAGGACGGCTTCACCGCCGAGCAGCGCTTCTGGATCGGCTTCGGACAGGTGTGGTGCGAGAACGTGCGTCCGGAACGCGCGCGCACCATGGCGCTCTCCGACCCGCACTCGCCCGGCCGCTTCCGCACTAACGGCGTGGTCTCCAACTCACCCGACTTCCAGAAGGCCTTCGGCTGCAAAGCCGGCGACCCCATGGTGCGGCAGAATGCGTGTAGGGTCTGGTAGAAGCATCTAGTCAGGACTCAGCAAAGGGCCGCCGAAAGGCGGCCCTCACTTTCATCAGTCGTAGTATTTGAGCTCGCGCTTCTCGACGCTCTGCAGGACCCTCTCCGGAGGCTCATCATCATCATCATCCTCCCCCTCATCGTCGCTTGCCGTCTTTAACGTCCGCTCCTGCTCAAAGACCTTCCTCGTGATCCAGTTGCCGCGCCCGTCAAACTCATACTCGACCCACTCATCCAGGACTCCGCCGCTTTCGTCGCCTTTCGCGGGCCAGGAGGATTGCTTATGCGTCAGTCGGCCCTCCGAGTCGAACTCCTGAATCGTGCGGCCTGCTTGCTCACCGTCCCGATAGCGAATCTCCTCACGTCGACCGGGGCTATGGTGGATCTCTGACGACAGGGTGCCGTCGGTGACGTCCGCGTTGTCGTCACATGTCTCTCGAACGCCGCGATGTTCTTCCCCCCTCAGTTCGCCACGGTCGTTATATATGTAGCTGTCTGTCGTGCAGAACCGGTCACCGGCGGAAGAAAAGCAGAATTCCTTGCGCGAAATATTTCCGTCCTGATCGAAGGCCGTTGTCTCTTGAGCCTTTCCGTAGCCGTCGGTGGTCACCTTCTTTACTTGGCGACCGGCATTGTCGTATTCGTAGAGGACATTCGCGCTGGGTGCGCCTTCGAGACCCTCAACGCTCACTATCTTGTCGCCTACATACCGCCTAATCTCATCCTGCCGCCAACTGCGACTGGTGATCCGCTCAACCCCTGGAGATGGGAATTGGTGGAATTCATACTCCAGTGACCCTGTCGGATTCGACTTGTAGTGCGATTGCCTCAATATCAGGCGTCCCAATGCGTCGTAGCGATACTGCGTAATCGTGTCCCCCTGATCGTCGTAAGCGGTGTGCCCAGCGGCATCGAACCTGATCGCCTCTTGCCGCTGCAGGCCCCATTTGCCGGCGCCATCATACGTCGTGCCGAAGCGCTGGTAGACGAGTTCGCGGACGGGTCCGTGAAGCTCGAGGTCCTGCCGTGTGGCGCGGGGCCCCCGAATGGAATAAGTGCAAGCACAGGCGGCGGTGGTGGCCAGGACGGCCAGAGCGGAGAACAGGCGCATGACGACCCTCCGTCCTGAGAACGGAGGTGGGCCGGCACCTTGCACGGAGAAAGGACGCTTATTGCGCGGCCACGTCGGCCTGTTCGTGGGCGTGGTAGCTCGAGCGGACGAGCGGGCCCGACTCCACGTGGCGGAAGCCCATCTCCAGCGCTTCCTCTTTCATGTAGGCGAACTCGTCGGGCGTGTAGAGGCGCGCGATGGGGAGGTGGTCTTTCGACGGGCGCAGGTACTGGCCGACGGTGAGGATGTCGACGCGCTCGCGGGCGAGGTCGCGGAAGGTGTCGAGCAGTTCGGTCATGCTCTCGCCCAGTCCGACCATCACGCCGGACTTCGACAAGATGCCATCCGACATTCTCTTCACGTTGCCGAGCAGCTTGAGCGTGCGCTCGTAGCGCGCGCCGGAGCGGACGGCGCGATAGAGCCGCGGCACGGTCTCAGTGTTGTGGTTGAGGACCTCGGGGCGGGCGTCGAGCACGACTTGCAGGCAGTCGTCGTGTCCCTGGAAGTCGGGAATGAGGACCTCGACGCGGCATCTGGGCGCCTGGCGGCGGACTTCGCGGATGGTCTCGGCGAAGATCTTGGCGCCGCCGAGGTTGTCGTCGTCGCGGTTCACGCTGGTGATCACGGCGTGCTTCAGACCCAAACGTCCCACAGCTTCGGCTACGCGGCGCGGCTCGTCCCAGTCGATGGCCTCCGGCGTGCCCTTGGGGACGGCGCAGAAGCCGCAGCGGCGCGTGCACAGGTTGCCGAGCAGCATGAAGGTGGCGGTCTTGTGATTCCAGCACTCGCCGATGTTCGGGCACTGCGCGCTTTCGCAGACGGTGTGCAGGTCGAGCGTGCGCGCCAGCTTCTTCAGCTCGTGATAGTTCTCGCCCATGGGCGCGCGCGCGCGCAGCCACGCCGGCTTCGGCTCGCGCACCTTCGGACCGAGCGCGATCTGGACGAGTTCGGGCGAGGTGGCCATGTCTCTAGGATGCTAAAGCTTTCGCCCGAAAAGGACAAAGTTCAAAGGACAAGCCAGCGACCGTGACCGGTCGGCCTCGGTACTCGGTACTCCCTCACAGCGTCTTCATATACGCGATAAGCGCGGCGACCTCGTCGCCGGAGAGCTGGCCGCCGAACGGCGGCATCTTGGATTTGCCCATCACGATGATGTCGCGCACGCGCTCGTCGTTGACCGGCAGCCCGCTGACCATGAATTTCTTCTTGTAGAAGCCGGCGAGCGTGGGCCCGTTGCGCTCGCTGCTGGAGTAGGCCTCGTGGCAGACGAGGCAGTGCAGGTTGTAGACGCGGCGGCCGGCGGCCTGCTCGGGGGTGAGCCTGAGCTCGGCGTCGGACATGTGCGACTTCTCCGCGGCAGCGGAAGGACCGCTGTCGCAGCCGGCGAGCACAACCCACGCCACCGCCGCGAGGATGGTGATGAACAAGAGACGGGCGAGTTTCGCAGTCGTTCGCAAAGGATTAAAATGTCTCGCGCAACGCTAGATGAAAAATCGGAGATCTGCAATCGGCAATCGCTTCATGTCCATCCAGCTCAAACGCGCCTACGACAAGCCTTCCGTCTCGGATGGCGTGCGCGTGCTGGTGGACCGGCTGTGGCCGCGCGGCGTCTCCAAAGACAAGGCAGCGATCGACGAGTGGCTGCGCGACCTCGCGCCTTCCGATTCCCTGCGCCACTGGTACCACACCAACTCGCTCGCCTGGACCGTCTTCCGCAAACGCTACCTGCACGAGTTGAACGAGCCCTCGGCCAGCGCCGCGCTCGAGCGCCTCTACGACCTCGCGCGGAAAAAGAAGATGCTCACGCTCGTCTACTCCGCGCGCAACACCGAGCGCAACAACGCGGTCGTGCTCAAGGAGCTGCTCGAGGGCATGCGCAAGCCGCCTTCCAGCTCCGGCCCGGCCAAGGTCGCGGCCGTACCCATGCGCGCCACGCGCCGGAAATAGGCGTGATCCTGCGCCCGCCGGACGCAACGCGGAAGGGCGCGCACTTGCGGTCACGGTGCCTCCCCTGATTCTTGTTGCCCCTGCCTGGTCGCTATGTTTGAATACTGCCTCCGCTGCATGGAACGAGGCTGGCCATCCCTACGAACGTAAATCATCCGCACGTGCTCCAGGATTATTTGGAAGCACTCGCCGACGCCGCCGACGCGGGCACCCCGGACGACAGCAAGCTGCTCTACGGCTACGCGGAGATGAAGTACCGCATGGCGGGCGGCGGCAAGTGCGCGATCTGCCGTTCGCACGTGCGCCACGTGGTGCCGGTCTTCGCCAAGCGGGAAGACGGCAAGGAAGTCGCCTACGATTGCCTGTGCCAACGCTGCCTGGTCGGCGAGATCGGGTTGGCGCTCGAAGTGGAGCTGCGCATCGGCGACGCCAGCGTCCGCTACACGCGCGACGCGGACAAGGCCCAGGGCGTTACCCGCACCTTCGTCGCACCGAAAGCGAAAGGCGCCAACAGCGGCGCTTAGTTGTTTCGGTCCTTCTTAGCGCACGTGCATGGGCGCGAGCAGCGCTCCCATCGCCAGGTAGGACACGAGCTGATATCCGGTGTTGATGGCGAACAGCTTCATCTTCTGGTTGCCGAAAAGCGCTCCCGTCAATTGCACCGTCATCACGAAACCCAGCCACACGCCGAAGGCGATCTTCATGCCGTAGAGCGCTCCCCAAACGCCCGTCACGGCCAGGATCTTGGCCAGCATGGCGGCCTGCAGCAGCGCAGCGAGGAAGGCGAGCGAGTAGGTCTTGCCCATGCTCTTCTTCATCTCGTCCATCTTCGCTTTGTCGTTGATGTCGTAGCCGGACGCCGCCATCCACGGTCGCGCGAACAACGCGGGCGAATACCACAGGAAGCCGATCACCATGCAGACGACCCCGCCGGCCAGGACTGCGAGCCAGTTGATGCCCATCCATGCCAACTGCATACGTGCCTCCGGGAAATGAGTTTGGGAGCGGTTGGCGTATCGTAACGCCTCACCCCGTTTGCAGCAGCAGAAATCCTTGGGCGCGTGGCCGTCGGTCGCTGATAATCCTCCTCTTACATCCCATGCCTCATCGCCGTCCACGAACGCGACCTTCTCGCCCCGCGCGCGCGGAGCTTGCCGCTGCCGGCGCGGTCACGGCGGACCATCTCGGCGAAGTCGTGCGCGTGCTCGCGGACCACGCCACCGTCGTGGTGAGTGGGACGAAGCTCGCCGAAGAGATAGGCATCAGCCGCTCCGCCGTGTGGCGCTCGGTCGAGCACCTGCGCGAACTCGGCGTCGCCATCGCGGGACATCCGCGCACCGGATACCAGCTCGAGCAAGTCCCCGACCTGCTGCTGGCGGAGTTCATCGAGCCGCACCTGCGTGGGACGATCTTCAGCGGGACAGGAAAGTTGCGGCACTCCTTCCGCACCGGCTCGACCAACGCGCTCGCCATGCAGGCCGGCGCCGCCGGCGAACCCGAAGGCGCGGTGTGGCTCGCCGAGGAGCAGACCGCCGGTCGCGGACGCGGTGGTCACGCGTGGGAGTCGGCGAAGTCGGTGGGCATCTATTGTTCCGTGCTGCTGCGTCCGCCGCTGTCGCCGGCAGACGCGCTGCCGCTCTCGTTGGCCGCCGGCCTCGCGACCGCCGCCGCGGTGGAGGAAGCCACCGGGCTGGTCGCCGACCTGCGCTGGCCCAACGACCTGCTGCTCGGCGGCAAGAAGTTCTGCGGCATCCTGGCGGAGATGAATGCCGAAGCCACGCGCGTACGCTACGCGGTGATAGGCGTGGGCATCAACGTGAACCAGGCAAGGTTTTCCGGCGAGCTGGCGGAGACGGCGACCTCTCTGCGGCTCGCGACCGGGCGCGAGTGGTCGCGGCTGGAGCTGGCGGTCGCTCTGCTAAAATTTCTCGACGGTGCGTATCGTGCGCTGGTGGAGCGCGGCCCCGGACCGGTGGTCGCGGCCTTCGAGCAACGGTCGTCGTACGCGCGCGGCAAGCGCGTGCGCGTGAAAGATGCCGGACTCCCCGAGTACGAAGGTGTGACCGACGGCCTCGACGCGCGCGGCTTCCTGCAGGTCAAGACGGCGGCAGGCGTGCGCACGGTCTTATCGGGCGGAGTCAGAGAGATTTAGCCGCAGATGAACGCAGAAGAACGCTGATCGGTTTTTGTTCTTCAACCGTTCTTTTGTATTCATCTGCGTTCATCAGCGGCGAACTATGCTTTTCGTCATCGACGTCGGCAACACCAACACGGTGCTCGGGCTCTACGGCGCGAGCGGCAGCGATGCCGCGGCCTACGACCGCCTCGCCGCGCACTGGCGCGTGGCCACCAGCAAAACGCAGACGGTGGACGAATACGGCGTGCTCTTCCGCAATCTGTTCGCGCTCAGCGGGATCGAAGTGAAGCAGGTGCGCGGCATCGTCATCTCGTCGGTTGTCCCGCCGCTCGATTCCACCCTGCGCGAGGTGTGCGAGCGCTACTTCCATCTCCAGCCGCTGTTCATCGAACCGGGCGTGAAGACCGGCATGCCGGTGCAGTACGACAATCCGGCCGAGGTCGGCGCCGACCGCATCGTCAACGGCGTGGCGGCCTATGAAAAGTTCGGCGGGCCGTGCGTGGTGGTGGACTTCGGCACCGCGACCACCTTCGACGCCATCTCGAAGAAGGGCGAATACTTGGGCGGCGTCATCGCGCCCGGCATCGGCATCTCCGCGGACGCGCTCTTCGATCGCACCGCCCGCCTGCCGCGCGTGGACATCCGCAAGCCCGAGCGCGTGATCGGCACCAACACCGTCGGCAGCATCCAGACCGGTCTTTACTACGGATACCTCGGCCTGGTCGACGGCATCCTCGAGCGGCTCCTCGCCGAGCTAGGCAAGGAAGCGAGGGTCGTCGCGACCGGCGGCCTCGCGCCGCTCCTCGCCGAGGGCTCGCGCTTCATCACCAGCGTGGACGAGAACCTCACGCTCGATGGCCTGCGCATCATCTGGGATCGCAACCAGGCGAAGCGTCCCGAGAGATCTGCCGGCGCGCGCCGCAGCTAGCATCATTTCTCTTTCTTGAGTGTCATTCCGAGCCCTTTATGATTGTCACTCCGAGGGATCTGCTTTTCGTCGGCGGCGAAAGGGACAGTGGAAAATTACTTCAACTACTTCACCGAGGTCGAAGAGCGCTTCCAGCGCCGCCGCGGCACCGCGCTCCTGCTCTCCACGCTCGACTGGGCGCTGATCGAGACGTGGAAAGAAGCCGGCATCCCGCTCGACGCCGTGCTGCGCGGCATCGACGAAGCCTTTGACCGCTATGACGCGCGCCCCTCGAAGACGCGCAAAGTGAACTCGCTCGCCTACTGCGCCCAGGAGGTGCTGGCCGCCGCCGAAGACATGCAGGAGGCCGCCGTCGGCAGGCAGCGCGAGCAGCCCGAAGCCGCCGGCTTCAGCGGCGACGAGGTCGCCGTGTACCTTGAGAACCGCGGCCAGCAGATCACCGCTGCGGACAAACAACTCCCCGAAGCCGCGCGCGCCGTGGCGGAGAATTCCGTCGCTACTTTGCGCGAGCTCGCCAACGGGCTGAGCGGCGTGGGCAAGCACGCGCCCCTCGAAGAACTGGAGCGCCGCCTCACCGTGATGGAAGAAAAACTCTTTGCCGTGCTGCTTGGCGCCACGCCCGACGAGATGCTCCTCCGCATCCGCACCGAAGCCGACAAAGAACTCGCCCCGTACAAAAGCAAGATGTCCGCCGCGCAGCTCGAGCAACTGATGCGGCAGTACACCCACAAACGCTTGCTCGAACTCTACCACCTGCCCCGCCTCAGCCTTTTTTATATGAGCTGATAGAACGCAATCCGCCTTCCGCTGTCCGCTGTCCGCAAGGCCCGATTTCGCGGAGAGCGGAAGGCGGAAAGCGCCGTCCAGTCCCTCGCGTACACTGATTCTTCGTGCAGATCACCATCGACAAACTCGTGTATGGCGGGGAGGGCCTTGCGCGCCTCGCGCCGGAGCCGGGACGCGAGCGCGGCAAAACCGTCTTCGTCCCCTTCGTGCTGCCGGGCGAGGTCGCCGACGTTGCCACCGTCGAGTCGAAGCCCGGCTTCGAGCGCGCGAAGCTGGCCAGGCTCATCACGCCTTCCCCGAAGCGCATCGGGCCCGGATGCGAGTACTACAGCGCGTGCGGCGGCTGCCACTACCAGCACACCGGCTACGACGACCAGCTCGCGTTCAAGTCGGAGATCCTGCGCGAGACGCTGCTGCGCACCGCGAAGCTCGACTGGGCCGATGGAATCCGCGCGCATCCCTCGCCGCCGTGGAACTATCGCAACCGCACGCGCATGCGGATGCAGCATGCCCCCTTCGCGCTCGGTTACTTCAAGTTCGCGTCGCACGACCTGTTGCCGGCGACGCATTGCCCCATCAGCTCGGAGCTTATCAACCGCGCCATCGCCGCCGCGTGGGAGCTGGGACGCGCGGGCAAGCTGCCCAAGTCGGTTCGTGAGGTCGAGTTCTTCGCGAGCGCCGCGGACGACAAACTCGTGCTGGAAGTCTTCTTCGAGCTCGGCAACGCGGCGCCGCCCGGCGACGTGCTCGACCAGGAGGCAGCGGACGCCGTCGGCGAAGCCTTCGCCGCCGCGCTGCCCGAGCTGCAGGGCGTGGCGCTCTTCCCCACGCACATCCGGCGCGGCGAGTGCGTCTCCGACGATTCGGGCGCGCTGCTCACCTGGCGCGAGCCGGTCCTGCGCTATGCGACCGCGGCGGGCGAGTACCGCGTGAGCGCCGGTTCGTTCTTCCAGACGAACCGCTTTATGACCGACAAGCTGCTGGAGCTGGTGACCAGCGGACGCGAGGGCCAGGCCGCGCTCGACCTCTACGCCGGCGTGGGACTCTTCACTGTCCCACTGGCAAAGAAGTTCGCAAGGGTGGTCGCGGTCGAGTCGGCCATCTCGTCGGTCAAGGACCTGCACATGAATATTCCGGAGAACGTCCGCGTCTTCCAGTCGACCACCGAGCGTTACCTCGAGCAACTGCGCGCCTCAAAGACAGCGAACAAATCCCGGCCTGACCTTGTCATCGTCGATCCGCCACGCGCGGGCTTGGGCGAGAAGGTCGCGCGCAAGCTGGCCGAGCTCGCCGCTCCGCGCCTGACTTATCTTTCCTGTGATCCCGCCACCCTCTCCCGCGACCTGCGTTTGTTGCTAGAATCCGGCTACCGTACCGAGCAGGTGGACATGATCGACCTGTTTCCCCAGACCTTCCACATCGAGAGCCTGGTGCAACTGGTCCGCTGAATCAACGTCCGATGAAACAAGTCCGATGAGTTAAGCAACACCGCGGGTCTCCGCCAAGCTCGCGCGCAAGGTGCATCGTGAGCTCAACGACGCCAACCCGCGCGCTCGCGCCGCCGCCCGCCTCGGCGCGTGGACGCGCCCCGCTCCTCGCCGCCGCCGCGGCATTCTCCGCCGGAATAATTGTTGCGGGCGCCGCGTGGCGTCCCACGACGTGGTGGTTGGCGCTCGCGCTGCTCGCCATCGCGGGCGCGCTCGCCGGCGCGCGACGGCATCCTCGCATCGCGTACGCCGTCGCGCTGCTGCTGATGGCGACGCTCGGCGCGCTCGACCTCCAACTGCGTCCGCCGCGCGTGGCGGGCGATCTCGCGCCCTATCTCGATGGCAACGAGGCCGTCTTCACCGCGCACGTGGTGCACGATGGGATGGTCAGGGAGCGCGGCGCCGAGCAGCGCCAGGTGGTCGACGTCGAGACGGAAACGATCGAAACGAACGGTGTGCGGACGCCGCTCCGCGCGCGCATCCGGCTCTCCATCTATTCCCGCGAAGCGCGCGACACCGATGACGACACGCCCGCGGTCGCGGCAGACACCGGCCGGCAATTCGTCTACGGCGAACGGCTGCGCGTCACCGCGCGGCTGCGTCCGCCGCACAACTACGGCAATCCCGGCAGCTTCGACTACGCCGGCTACCTCGCCGAGCGTGGCATCGTGGCGCTCGCCACCGCGAGCCAGCAGCGCGTGGAAGCCCGGCCCGGCGACTTCCACGAAGAGACCGGACACGCGCTCTTCCGCTGGCGCAGCCAGTTGCGGCGCGCCCTGCTCGCGCGCATCGGTTCGCTGTGGCAGCCGCGCGAAGCCGCGCTGCTCTCCGCCATGCTCCTGGGCGAGACGGCGCTGCTCGACCGCGCCACGCGCGCTGAGTTCCAGCGCACCGGCGTGTTCCACGTTCTCGTCGTCTCCGGGATGAACGTGGCGCTGCTCGCCACCGTCGTGTTCTTCACGCTGCGACGCCTGCGCCTCTCGGAGATCCTGACCACGCTCGCGACCATCGTCGCCTGCGCCGGATACGCCTTCCTCACCGAAGGCGACCCGCCGGTGACACGCGCCGCCATCATGGTCGCCATCTATCTTGCGACGCGGCTGCTCTACCGCGACCGCGCCGCGCTCAACGCGCTCGGCACCGCGGCGTTGTTGATCCTGGTCGCCACGCCGCACGCGCTCTTCGAAGCCAGCTTTCAGCTCTCCTTCCTCGCGGTGCTGGCCATCGCCGGCATCGCGCTGCCGCTCATCCAGCGGACGTCGGCTCCGTACCGCAGCGCGCTCGCTTGGATGGACTCACTCGCTTACGACCAGTCGCTCACGCCGCGCATGGCGCAGTTCCGCCTCGACCTGCGCATGTTCGCCGAGCGGCTGGGAAGGTTCCTCGGCGCCCCGAAAGGCACCCGGCGCGCGATGTGGCTCCTCATCCACGGCGGCCGCCTGCTGGTCAACGTGTGGGACACGCTGCTCGTGTCCGCCGTGATGCAGATCGCGCTCGCGCTGCCGATGGCGTGGTACTTCCATCGCGCCATGGTCGTCGGCCTGCCCGCGAACATCCTGATGACGCCGCTGGTCGCGCTCATGGTGCCGCTCGCCGCGCTCGCCACCGTGGTCGCGCTCGTCTCCACAAAAGTCGCGACGCTGCTCGCCTTGCCGGTAGCATTTCTGCTCGACGTGATGACGCGCCTGTTGCACGCGCTCGGCGGCCTGCGCGCCGCCGACACCCGCGTCGCCACGCCGGCGATGTTCGTGGTCGGCGGCGCCGCACTCACCTTGTTGTTCGTGCTCTGGGCTGTCCGAAGAAATCGCTATCTCGCGCTCGCCGGCGTGGTCGCGCTGGCCGCAAGCGCCGCCTGGATCGCGTTCGTCCCGGCGGCGCCGCAGGTCCATCCCGGCGTGCTCGAAGTCACCGCCATCGACGTGGGGCAAGGCGATGCGCTGCTCGTCGTCACACCGCAGGGCAAGGCGCTGCTCGTCGACGCCGGCGGCTCCATGCGCGGCGGTGGTGAATTCGACATCGGCGAGGAGGTGGTCTCGAGTTACCTGTGGTCGCGCGGCATCACGCGGCTCGACGCCATCGCGCTCACGCACGCGCACGCCGACCACATCGGCGGCCTGCCGGCCATCATCCGCAACTTCCGTCCGCGCGCGCTGTGGGTGGGCATCAATCCGCCGATACCGGCATACGCAGAACTGCTTGCGGACGCGCGAGCGAGCGGAGTCGCCATCGAGCCGCACGTCGCGGGCGACCGCTTTGACTTCGGCGGCGCCAGCGTCCGCATCGTCTCGCCGCCGCCAGGCTGGCAGGTCGCCAAGTCCGCGCGCAATAACGATTCACTCGGCATGCTGCTCACCTTCGGCACGACGTCGGCCCTGCTCGAAGGCGATGCGGAAAAGAAAGTCGAGCGCCTCATCGCCGCGGGCCTCGTCGCAGCGGAAGCTCCGCACCCCGGCCTGCTCAAGGTCGGCCACCACGGCAGCGCGACCTCGACCACGCCGGAGCTGCTCGCCGCCGCGCAGCCCGCGTTCGCCGTGATCTCCGTGGGATATCGTAGCCCGTTCGGCCATCCGCGCGGCGACGTGCTCGAGCGCCTCGAAGCCGCGCACGCGCTCACGCATCGCACCGACGTCGAGGGCGCCATCACCTTCCTGCTCGACGGCAAAGCAGTGCAGGCCATGCCGCCGGTCCCTCGCTAGCCGCTACGCCCTGCGGCCGGCGCTCGAAAACGCGATTGCTTTTGCGCGCCGCTTTCAGGGTATGATGCGCCGAAGCGCGCCAGGGGATTCGAGACATGGGAGCAGCGGACACGGGGTCGCCAAGCCCGGGCAGGCCGGGACATCCGGAGCAGCGGATGTCGAACACCGAGATCGAAGAGGAAGCCCGCAAGATCCGCCGCCTGCAACTCATGATGAACATGGTGATGCAGGTCATCTGCGGCGACGAGAACCTTACCGTCGAAGAAGCCGCCGAGCTGGTGGCCGGCGCCAAGCGCGCCGCGCTCGCGCTCTTCCCCGACAAAGAGCTGGCCTACGAACTGCTCTACAAGCCGCGCCTGCAACGGCTCATGCGCGAACGCTTCCACCTGCAATAGCGCTTACTTCTTGTCCCAGCGCGCGAGCCGGAAGGTGAGCGTTCCCCACGCCATCTTGGCGCGCATCTGCACCGGCGTGTGCGCCGCGTCATCCGTGTACCAGATCCAGATCTTGCCGCGGCTTTTCACCAGTCCCACCAGCGACTCCGGCCGCACGCGCACGGTGTTGAATTCGCCGGCGGGCGTTTTGATCTTCTCGCGCGCCTCCACCGTGAGCTTGATGTCGGCGGTCTTGCCGCCATCGTTCAGCGGGAACGTGTAGGTCGCGTTCGGCTCGAGCGGCAGCGACGCGCCGTAGAACAATCCCGAGAGCACGTCGGTCGCGCACGCGGGAATGTCGTTCTCCACGTGCTTCGCGGTCCCCTTCTTCAGGTCTTTCTCGTCGAGTACCGCCTTGCGGCGCGCGTAGTCGAAGTGGACCTGCGTCTGCCGCTTGCGGAAACCTTCTTCCGTCGTCTTGGTGATCTGGCGCGAGCAGAGCGTCTTCGCGTCGAAGAAGGCCTCGAAGCGGTCGTGCACGGTGTAGAGCAGCGAGACGAAGCCGGCGGAGTCGGCGCTGCCGGAGATCTTTTCTTCCGCGCCGGCGGCGTCCAGCCGGATGGTCGCCGTGCCCGCCCGCCACAACCGCCACTCCACGTCGTAGACCAGCGTCTGCCCGTTCGGATGCTTGTACGCCCCCGGGGCCGCCCCCAAAGGAATGATGCGGGAGTTCGTGGTGATCACGTCCTGTGCGGCCGCTGGGGCCGGCGCCGGTTTCTGCGCGAGAGCGGCAACCGCGAGCAGGACGAGTACCAGCAGGCGCAGGGCTGGGCGGCGGGCCATCTTCAGATGGTACCCCACCACACCATCTTCGCCGCCAGCGCCGCGAACATGACTGCCGCGCCGATGGCCGCCTGGTACTCGCGGTGCTTGAGGTACAGCGCGCGCGAGAATTCGCCTGGTGCGTCAGACTTTTCCGCTCGCAACCGCGGCAGCAGCCGCGGGACACGCGCGAAGTAGGCGTCGAAGTCCGCGGGGAACAATCCGCGCAACAGCTCTTCCTCGAAGCGGATCACCGGCAGGTAGATCAGCAAAAACACCGCCACCATTCCCGCGCCGAGCCACCAGTTGCGCGCGGCCACGCCGAAGCCGGCGGCCATGATCATGGAACCGAGGTAGAGCGGGTTGCGCGTGTATGCGTAGGGCCCGGTCGTGGTGAGCTCGGCGGCCTTCTTCACGTATCCGGAAGCGAACGCGCGCAGCCACAGGCCCAACAGCACGACGACAGCGCCGATCGCGAGCGAGCGCCACGCCGGACGCGCGAACCAGAAGTAGACGCCGGCGAACGCGAAGCCGAGCGGGATGCGGATGCGCCTCGCCACGCGTCCCCAATCGAGTTTCACGGTGTCAGGCACGGACGTTCTTCTCCACGCCGGTCCCCAATAGCGACTGCGCCGCCGCGATGACCTGTTCCGCGGGGATGGTCAGCAGTCCGGCTTCGGTCGCGGCGCGCCGCGCATGCGAAGTCGTGCTCGCCTCGCTGCGCAGCACGATCGCGCGCGTGCCGAACGGCCCGGTGCGCCGCGGATCGGTGGGACCGTACAACGCGACGATGGGGACCTCGAGCGCCGCCGCGAGGTGGAGCGGGCCGGTGTCGCCTCCGATCGCGAGCGCCGCGCGGCGCGTGAGCGCGATGAGTTCCGAGAGCGAGCACTGCACCGCCGAGGCCGAACCGTTGCTCGCGCGCGCGACCTCCTGCGCGAGCGCCTGCTCGTCCGGCCCGTGGTTGATCAGCGGCGTGACGCCGCGCGCGGCCAGCGCGCGCGCGACCTCGCCATAGCGCGCCGCCGGCCACTGCTTCGCGCCCCAGCCCGCGCCGGGATGCAGCAACGCAAAACCGCGCACGCCGCGCCGCGCCAGTTCCTGCTCTGCCCACTGCTCTGCGGCAGCGTCCTGCGGCAGCGCCGGAGGCATGTAATGAAGATGCTGTCCGCTGACCGCAGACGCGGCCTCGAGCGCCTGCTCCACCACGTGCGCCGCATGCACCTCGACCGGATGCGTGTAGAACATCGCCGCGACACGCTCCCACGGACGCGCGTTGCCGATGCGTTGTGCCGCCCCGCTGAACGCCGCCACCGCCGCCGACTTCATCGCGCCCTGGAAGTCGAGCGCGCAGTCGTAGCGCGCGGCGCGCAGCGCCCGGAACGTCCCGCGGACCTCGGACCAGGTCTCGTCCGACCACGGCGCGGCTCGCCACCCGCGCGTGTTGACGAAATGGATGGCGTCCACCAGCGGCATGTTCGGGCCGCGCGCGACGCTCCCCTCTGCGCACAGCAGCGGCGCCCAGCGCGCTTCGATGGCCCACCCGATGTGCGCGTCGGGCAGCGCCGCGCGCAGCGCAGTGGCGGCGGGGAGCGCGTGCACCACGTCGCCCATGGCGCCGAGGCGCACGATGAGGATGCGTTTCATTTCTTCGGCAGAGCTACCTTGAGGAGTTCAGTCGACGAATGGTCTTTCGCATCGCCCACGATCACCACGCGTCCGCCGTGCGCCACCACCTCGTCGCGCTCGGGCACGCTTTCCGCGGTGTAGTCCGTTCCCTTGGCGTGGAAGTCGGGCTGGAGTTCGCGGACGAGCGCGCGAACGTCGGGCTCGTTGAAGATGACGACAGCGTCCACATCGGCGAGCGCCGCGAGCACCTCGGCGCGCTCCGCCGCGGGCACGCGCGGCCGTCCTTCACCCTTCAACTTGCGCACGGTGTCGTCCGCGTTCACGCCCACGATCACGCGCCCGCCCAACTGCTTGGCGCCGTGCAGATAGCGGACGTGGCCGACGTGCAGCACGTCGAAGCATCCGTTGGTCAGCACCAGTTTCTCGCCGGACTTCCGCCACGACTCCGCGCGCTGCTTGAGTTCGTCGCGCGTGACGACCTTCTTGGCGTCCTCACCCATGCTGCACCGCGTGCAGCAGCTCGCCGGCAGTCACGGTCGCGGTGCCGCGCTTGGTCACGACGATCCCGCCGGCGATGTTGGCAATGCGCGCGGCTTCTTCCGCGTCGCCGCCGCCGGCGAGCGCCGCGGTGAAGGCGGCGATCACAGTGTCGCCCGCGCCGGTGACGTCGGCCACCTGGTCGGTGCCGTGGATGGGGATGTTCACGGACTTATGCCCGCGCGGGAACACCGTCATGCCGTCGCGCCCGCGCGTGACCACGAGCGCTTGCAGCGCCATGCGCCGCAGCAGCAGTTTGCCCGCGGCCTCGAGCTGCGCCGTGTCATGTCCGATGCGGACTCCGAGCGCCTCCTCGACCTCGGGCTCGTTGGGCGTGGCCGCGGTCACGCCGTTGTACTCGAGCAGGCGGTGGCGGGAATCCACCGTCACGGCAATGTCGGTGGCCGCGCTGCGCACGTTGAACAGTATCTCCGGCGTCGCCGCGCCGTATCCATAATCGGAGACCAGCAGCGCGTCCGATGCGCGCGCGTACTGCCGCGCCGAGCTCACCAGCTTGCGCACGATGCTGCCCCCCGGAGACATCTGCGGCTCCTGGTCGATGCGCACTACCTGCTGCCGCGCCGAATGCGGGAAGCCCGCGAGGATGCGCGTCTTGGTGACGGTCGTGTGTCCCTTGATCTTCTGGATGCCGCTGAGCGGGATGCGCTTGTGGCGGAAGCGCTGCAGCAGCAGCCGGCCCGGCTCGTCGTCGCCCACCACGCCCACCGGCAGCACGCTCACCCCCAGGTCGGCGAGATTGTAGATGGCGTTCGCCGCGCCCCCCGGCACGACCTCGCGCTCGCGGTGCCGCAGGATGAGCACCGGCGCCTCGCGCGAGACGCGCGCTATCTCGCCGAACACGAACTCGTCGGCGACCAGGTCGCCCAGCACCGTCACGGTGACGTTGGGAAACGCCTCGATGATCTTGGTCAGCCGCTCGGCGTGCTTGGGCATATGGAAGATAGGGATTACGGAAGCGGTATTGTCTCACGCGGCCCGCGCCGGTCGGCAAGCACCCGCAGCATCACGTCGAGCGCGGCGTCGGCCTCGGCCAACTGCATCGTCACACTCGCGATGGCGATGGGCTGCAGCCGTTCCAGGAGCGCGCCCAGGTTGATCGCGTCCTTCTCCGTGGTCACGAACACCTCGGCATCGCTCTGCCGCCGCAGCTCGAGCAGGTCCGCGATGTCTCGTTCCTGGTAGTGGTAGTGGTCACGGAAGGCGGCCGCGGCCGAAGGCTCGCATCCTGCGAGCTTCAGTTGCAGCAGGAAGTTTTGCGGGCGCGCGATGCCGCAGAAGGCGACCGCTTTCTGCGGCAGTCCCTTCGGCGCGATGCCGCGGCGGGCACGCCAGATGAGCTTGCCCGCCACCGGAAAATCTTCCGGCTTCGCGCCGGACATCAAGACGACCGCATCGGCGCGGGCGAGCGCGGCGAGCGGCTCGCGCAGGCGGCCGGCAGGCAGGAGTTGGTCGCGAGCGTCGTCCGGCGTCACCAGCACGATATCGAAATCGCGCGCCAGCTCGCGGTGCTGGAACCCGTCGTCGAGCAGGTGCATCTCGGTCGCGAACTGCTTCTCGGCGGCCTCCCCGGCCTCCACGCGCGATTCGCCCACCACCACGGGAACGCCGAGGGAGCGCGCGATGAGCAGCGGCTCGTCGCCGAACTCGCGCGCCGACCCAGCGGGATCGACGACGAGCACGCCTTTGGTACTGCGTCCGTAGCCGCGCGAGAGCACGTCGAACTTTACGCCGCGCTGCTTCAGCAGCGTGCCCAGCGTGATCACGAACGGCGTCTTCCCGGAGCCGCCGACGGAAAGATTGCCGATGCTGACCACCGGACGCTCGAGCCGCCGCTGCTTGAGCGTGCCGGAATCGTAGAGCCGGTTGCGCGCGCGTCCCACTGCGCCATACAGAGACGCGAAGGGGTTCATGCGCGGGCCTCGGCCGTGGCGTCGCTTTCATCGGCGACACCAGGCTGCGGACGAAGCAGCGCGCGCAGCGCCTCGCGCGTCCGCTCGGTCGCGCCCGACTTCGCTGCGAAGGCGGCCTTGGCGTTGCGGCCCAGGGCCTCGCGCGCGGCGCTGTCCGCGATCAGCGCGAGGATGGTCGCCCCGAGCGCCTCGGCGGAAACGATGCGCACCGCTTCCGCGCGCTCGAAGTCGGCGACCAGGTCGCGGAAGTTCTCGTTGTGCGGCCCGGTCAGCACCGCGGCGCCATGCTGCGCGGGCTCGAGGATGTTGTGGCCGCCACGCGGCGCCAGGCTGCCGCCCACGAATGCGATCGCGGCGATCGCATACACCGCGGCCAGCTCGCCGATGGAATCAAGCAGCAGCACGCCGCCGCCGAGGCGCTGCGGCCGGTCCGAACGCCGGATCCACGGCAGGTCCGATTGCTCGAGCAACGTGGTCACGCGCGGGAAGCGCTCGGGATGCCGCGGCGCCAGCACGAGCAGAGCGCGCGGATGCCGCGCCCGCACTTCGCGGAAAGCCTCGAGCACCAGTTCTTCCTCACCCTCGACCGTGCTGCCGGCGACGATGACGTGCTCGCGCGGCAGCTCTTTCACCGCGCGCCGCAGCGCCTCGATGCCCGGCGCCTCCGGGGCGCGGACGTCGTACTTCAGGTTCCCGCCCACGTGTACGCGCCCTTGCGGCGCGCCGATGGCACGCAGCCGCCCGGCATCTTCTTCCGTCTGCGCGAGAAAGAGGTCCACGTTCTGCAATACCGGGCGGATGAACCATCCGTGGCGGCGGTATCCCGGCAGCGAGCGGTCGCTGATGCGCGCGTTGACCACCGCGACCTTTGCGCCGGATTTCTTCGCCCGCCTAAGAAAGTTCGGCCAGAACTCCGTCTCGGCCAAGACAACGAGTTGCGGACCGATCGCCCGCAGATACGCGCGGACCGCGAACCCCAGGTCGAGCGGAAAATAAAAGACGCAATGCTCGCCGAACCGCTCGCGTGCGAGCTT
The DNA here is from genome assembly GCA_016185395.1 of Candidatus Korobacter versatilis. Lineage (GTDB taxonomy): Bacteria > Acidobacteriota > Terriglobia > Terriglobales > Acidobacteriaceae > JACPNR01. The sequence continues at coordinate 236,790 of JACPNR010000006.1, read as the reverse complement.
CTGTCCCGTGGCAGTGGTGGTCGAGACGTACACGGCGTCGAACTCGCGCCGCAACTCCTCGACCAGCCGGCTGACGGCGAGCACCTCGCCCACCGAGACAGCGTGCACCCACACCGTCCGCGATCCCGCGGCAGCACGCGCCAGCCGCGCGGGGACTCGCCCCAGGCGCTCGCTCAGCCCCGCGCGATATTTCTGCGCGCGCAGCATCTGCAGCAGCCACCACGGCGCGCTGAGCAGCAGCGCCAGGGCGAACGCCAGGCTGTAGAGCAGGTGCACAGCCGACATTCTATCTGTGCGCAAAAGCAATGGGTGCCCGCATGAAGAGAATGGGTGGGCTCGGGCGACCTCGCCGGCGCATCCTCGCTGCCCCATTTGTTGCCGGCCCGCATCTAACCGATAATCAACCTATGTTCCCCACCGGCAACGCGCGCCGCCGACCAGCCCTCCTTCTTGTCCTGTTGCTCGCGCTGGCCGCGTTCGCGAAGCAGGACTCCCAGCCGCCGCCCAAAGCTTTCCACGCCAAGACCTATCCCGCCGTGGACGCGCACAACGACGAGCACGCCGCCATCGCCGCCGACCCTTACGACCTGCCCGACAAGACCACGTTCATGCTCGTGCCCTACCGCGCCAACGACATCCTGCCGCTCCGCGTCATCATCTCCAACGACAGCGACGCACCCCTGAACCTCTCGCACATGCAGGTGCAGCTCACCACGGTGAACCCGCGCGCCAAGGTCACGCCCTCCGAGATGGACGACCTCTATCGCCGCCTCGCGCGCCAGGACCGCCGTGGCGACGAGGTCTCGCGCAACCCCCTGCCCATCCCGCTGCCCGGCCGCAAGCTGAAGTCGCAAGTGAAGAAAGAATGGCAGGACGAGATCGACTCGCTGCGCTTCAAGTGGCTGGTGGTCGAGCCGCACGCCATCGTCTCGGGCTTCTACTTCTTCGACGTCCGCGATCTCGAGCATCCGCTCGCCGGCGGACACCTCTATCTCACCGGCGTCCGCGACGAGAACGGCCAGGAGCTCATGTTCTTCGATGTCCCGCTCGAAAAATACCTCACCTACCGCCCGACCGCGCCCTAGGTGCGGGCCGCGCAAGTGCTGCGAGGGTTAACCACGCAGCGACCTTCCCCGTTGTGATGGCCCTTGAGGTGGCGCACAATGGCAGCACGGCGCTGCCGGCTACATTCGATGGGAGGAACTCACGCATGGTTGGCATCCTGAAGCAGGCTGCGTATCTCGCGCTTGGATTGTTTCTGCTCGGGTGTGGCGGCACCGGCGGTAGCGGCGGCGGGGGCGGCGGACGCACCATCGGCGACGTGAGCGCGCTGCTCAACGTGGGCGACGCGGCTTCGGACCGCATCGTCTCCTTCAAAGTCACGGTGAACTCGGTCACCTTCAAGCAGAGCAGCGGTTCCGACGTGCCCGTGCTCACCCTGCCGGCGACCGTCGAACTCATCCATCGCAATGCGGACGTCGAGCCGGTCATCATCCGGACCAACTTCCCGCAAGGCAGCTACACCCAGGTCACCGTTGTGCTCGGCGGGGCTACGGCCACGCTGGTGGATAGCCTCGGCAACCTCATCGTCAAGACCGTGACCGTCACGCCCAGCAGCGTCGCGGTCCCGCTCACCGCGGACCTTTCCACCGTCAACTCCGCCACCTTGAATGTGGAGCTCGACCTCGCCAACTCCATCGCCATCGACGGTTCCAACAACGTGACGCTCACGCCCACCTACATCGTGCAGGGCGTGCCGACCGCGACCGTGGGCACGCAGATCCCCGAGACCGGCGCCATTCGCGATATGCAAGGCTCGGTCGTGAGCGTAGCTGCGCCGAACCTCACCGTATACGTGAACCAGGCGGCGATGAATTTCACTTTCGTCACCAACAGCAGCACCACGCTCACCGGCATCGGCAGCGTGGGCGCGCTCGTCCCCGGCAACCTCGTGGAACTCGACGCCCAGATGCAGAACAACGGTTCGCTCACCGCCACCAAGCTCGAGGCCGTCAACACCAACGCCGACCCCATGGCGGTGCAGGGCCAGGTGAATCTCGTGACCGGCGCGCCGGCAACCTCGTTCACCATGATCGTGCAGAACCCCATCGCGAAATCCACCACCGTCACCGTCCCCACCATCGGCGCCACCGATTTCAACGTCACCGTCGGCGCCGCGACTTTCGAGCTCGATGCCGACGAGGTCGACCTCAGCGGACTCAGCTTCACGCCCACCTTCAATGCCTCCACGCTCACGCGCATCCAGCAGGTCATGGCGGTCTCTGACACCGCCAGCTTCACCACCGTCACCGCCACGCGCATCCGGCTCCAGCGCCAGGCCTTCAGCGGACAGATCACCGGCATCACCACGCTCGGCGCGCAGAGCGTCTTCACGCTCACGCCGCCCGCCGGCTCGGCCTTCCCGCTGCTCACCGGCCAGACCACGCTGACCGTCGTCGTCCAACCCGGCACCGAACTGCGCAACGGGACGAGCGTGCTCGTAGGCGCCAACGTCCGCGTGCGCGGCCTGCTCTTCAACAATGGTGGCGCGCTCGTGCTCGTCGCCGACCGCATGACCACGCCGTAGCTGCTTGCGTTCTCACCGGCCGCGCTTCGGCGCGGCCATTTCTTTTGCCCGCGCCTATAATCGACCGTTCATGGCGACCGCGACGCGCATCCCGCCGGAGGTGCTGGCCAGGTACGAGCCCGTCATCGGGCTCGAGGTCCACGTCCAGTTGCTCACCGCGTCCAAGATCTTCTGCGGATGCTCCACCAGCTTTGGCGCGCCGCCCAACAGCAACGTCTGCCCGGTGTGCCTCGGATTGCCCGGCGCGCTGCCCGTGCTGAACAGGAAAGCCGTCGAGTTCGCCGCGCTCGCCGCCCTGGCGCTCGGCTGCCAGGTCCGCGAAACCTCCAGCTTCGCGCGCAAGAACTACTTCTATCCCGACCTGCCCAAGGGCTACCAGATCTCGCAGTACGACCAGCCGCTCGCCGAACACGGCGCGATCGAGATCACCAGCGGCGAGGGCAGGAAAAAGGTCGGCATCACGCGCCTCCATCTCGAGGAAGACGCCGGCAAGAGCCTGCATGACGGCTTCGCCGAGTCCGCCACCAGCACCTGCCTCGACCTCAACCGCGCCGGCACGCCGCTCGCCGAGATCGTCAGCGAGCCCGAGATCTCCTCGCCCGACGAAGCTTTCGAATACCTCACGCGCCTCAAGGAGATCATCCTGTTCACCGGCGTCTCCGACTGCAACATGGAAGAAGGCTCGCTCCGTTGCGACGCCAACGTCAGCGTCCGCCGCAAGGGTGCCAAAGAGTTCGGCGCGAAAGTGGAAGTGAAGAACGTGAACTCCTTCCGCTTCATCCGCGAGGCGCTCGCCTACGAGATCGAGCGCCAGGTCGAGGCGCTCGAGTCCGGCGAGAAGGTCGTGCAGGAGACGCGCCTCTACCACGCCGCCGAGGGCAAGACGTTCAGCATGCGCTCCAAGGAGCAGGCGCACGACTATCGCTACTTCCCCGACCCCGACCTGCAGCCGCTCGTCGTCGACGCCGCCTGGCAGGCGGAGATCCGCAAGCAGTTGCCGGAATTGCCTGAGGCGCTGCGCGCGCGCCTGGTCGCGCAGTACGGCATCACGGAATACGACGCCGGCGTGCTCAGCGCCTCGCGCTCGCTGGCGCAGCAGTTCGAGGCGGCGGCGAGATCAGCGAAGAATCCGAAGCGCGTGGCCAATCTCGTCCAGAGCGAGCTGATGGGCCGGCTCAAGGCGCGCGACCTGAGCATCGAGCAATCCCCCATCACCATGCGCGGCGTGGCCATGTCCGCCGACCTGGCCGAGGCCGGCACCATCTCCAGCAAGATGCTGAAAGACCTCTACGACCACGCGTTCGCGACGGGCGAGGACTTCGCCGCCGTCTACGAGCGCGAGAAGCCGCAGCAGCTCAGCGATGCTTCTGCCATCGAGAAAGTCATCGAAGACGTGATGGCCGCGAACCCGCAGCAGGTCGAGCAGTATCGCGCCGGCAAGACCACGGTGAAAGCATTCTTCGTGGGACAAGTGATGAAGGCGACCAAGGGCCAGGCGAACCCGGCCATGGTCAACGAGTTGTTGGACAAGAAGCTCGCAGGATGATTGCGGAACAATTAAGGAGCACCCATGAGACTGCTACTGCACTGGATCCTCAGCGCGCTGGCGATGCTGCTGGTGGCGCATTTCGTCCCCGGCTTCGTGGTGAAGGGGTTCGTCGCGGCGCTCATCGCCGCCGCCGTCTACGGACTGGTGAACGCCACCCTCGGCACGGTGCTGAAGGTGCTCACCTTCCCGCTCGCCATCGTGACGCTCGGCCTCTTCCTGCTGGTCATCAACGCGCTGATGCTGCAGTTCGCCGCCGCGCTGCTGCCCGGCATCGAGGTGCACGGCTTCTGGCCCGCGTTCTGGGCGGCGCTGCTGCTCGCCCTCCTCGGCATGGTCATCCGCGGGCTGCTGCCGGAGAAGCGGCGCGAGCGCGAATAGCCGGACGAGCCGCTTGCAACTGGTGATTTGCAGGCGCGACGCGGCGCGGTACAATCCCGCAGCACTCAGCCGACAACTTTTGGAGGACTTCTCCATGGATTCCGCCGGTACTGCCCCGACCGAGGTCTCGCAAGGACCGCTGCTCTCGCAGCCGCAGCGCATCATCAACACTTTCTTCGACCCGGTGAAGACCTTCACCGACCTGCGCCGCGGCAACGCGTGGTGGATGGCGTTCCTGTTCAGCGCCATCATCTCCTACGTCTTCATCTTCGCCGTGGCCTCGAAGGTCGGTTGGGAACAGGTCACCGAGAACCAGATGAAGTTGAACCCGAAGCAGGCGGAGCGCATGGAACAGATGCCTCCGGCCGACCGCGCTCGCGCCATGGAAATGGGCGTGAAGTTCACCAAGTACATCTCCTTCGCCTTCCCCGTCATCGCCTTGCTCGTTACGGCGGTGTTCGCGGCGCTTTTCATGGCCATCTTCAATTTCGGCTTCGGCGCGCAGGTCGGCTTTGGAACGTCCTTCGCGATCAACATCTATGTAGGACTGGTCGGGTCAGTGAAGGCGCTCATCACAGCGATCACGCTGTTCGCCGGCATGGATCCGGAGAACTTCACCTTCGATAACCCGATCGCCAGCAACCTAAGCTACTTCGTGGACGTGAACGCCCACCCGGCCCTCCACCGCTTCGCTTACTCCATGGACATCTTCACCATCTGGACCGTAGTGCTGCTCGGCATCGGCTACTCCTGCGTTAGCAAGGTGAAGCGCGGGACGGCGATCGGCGTTGTCGCCGGCCTATGGCTGCTGTGGGTGCTCGGCGCCACTGCACTCAAGGCGTTCTAGCTGGAATGCGCCTCCACCGGGCGGGGCTTCGGCCCCGCCCATCGCTTTTCCACCGCTCTCCTCCCACCCGCCGCATACGTCCGTTCAGGCCTTAAAACCTGCCGAATAAGGTACTTAGCTGGCCGTTTCGGCGGCCGTGGCTATGATTTAATAGAGACACACCCACTATGCGCCGCAGAGGCATCGGATTCCGTCGTCGCGCGCTGGCCCTGGGCCGGCTCTCGCGCGAACTGCTGTTGATCGCCAAGGGACTGGTGTCCACCGACCACGTGGTGCAGGCGCACATCGTGCCCATCCGGCGCTGCAATCTTTCCTGCACCTACTGCAACGAGTACGACGATTTCTCGAAGCCCATCGCGGTCGAAGAGATGGAGCGCCGCATCGACCACCTCGGCCGCCTCGGCGTGAGCCTCGTCACCATCTCGGGCGGCGAGCCGCTGCTGCATCCCGAGCTGGAGCGCGTGATCGCGCGCATCCGCAAGAATGGCGCCATCGCCGGCCTCATCACCAACGGCTATCTCCTGACCGTGGACCGCATCCAGGCGCTCAACGCCGCCCGGCTCGACCACCTGCAGATCTCCATCGACAACGTGCAGCCCGACGAGGTCTCGGTGAAGTCGCTCAAGGTCCTCGACAAGAAGCTGCAACTCCTGCAGGAGCACGCCGACTTCCACGTGAACATCAACTCCGTGATCGGCGCGGGCACGCGGAACCCGGAAGACGCGCTCGTCATCGGACGCCGCGCCGTGGAGCTGGGCTTCACCTCGACCTGCGGCATCATCCACGACGGCCACGGGCAGCTCAAGCCGCTGCGCGACGTGGAGATGAACGTCTACCAGCGCATGAAAGAGCTGGGCAAGGGCAGCTACGCGCAGATCAACCGGTTCCAGGAGAACATCGCGCGCGGCCAGCCCAACCAGTGGCGCTGCCGCGCCGGCGCGCGCTACTTCTACATCTGCGAAGACGGCCTGGTGCACTACTGCTCGCAGCAGCGCGGCTTCCCCGGCGTCCCCATCGCCGACTACACCGTCGCGGACATCAAGCGCGAGTTCCTGACCGAGAAGTCCTGCGCGCCGTACTGCACGGTGAGCTGCGTCCACCAGACCAGCTACATAGATTTCTGGCGCGCGCCCCAGACCATCAAGCCCGAGAGCGCCGGCGCCGCCAAGCCGCGTGCCGAAGAACACGACCTGGTGCAGATCCACTCCGACTAGCGAGCTTCCGGGTGGCGCGATCCCGCGGCGAGCGAAGCGCCTGATCCAATTGTCAAAGAGCGAAAACCTAAAGCTTCAACGCCGAGGCGCGGAGGACGCAGAGAACCTGCGGCCACGGATGGCACGGATCTGCACGGATTTCTTTTAGTCTCCGTGGGCCTCCGCGTCTCCGTGGTGAATAGAACCGACTGGCTTACGGGGAACGTCGAGGTCAACGGCCACAGGCGAGGGCGCCTGTGCCACCCGATCGTCGCCGGCGGCGTTGTCGTCCTGGTCGGGATCGGCGAAGGCGCTGGTGGTGGAGCGCTTGAGCTGGGGATCGAAGTTGCAGTGGCGGAGGTTGTTGGAGGCGGTCTGCAGGGCGTAGAGAAGCTGCTTGACGGCGGGGATGTCGGCGCGTCCGTCGCGAAAGGCTTCCTTGCGGAGCCGGGCGACGACGTACATGAGGGAGAACTGGACGCCGTTACCGTCCTCGAGCGGAGGAAGGATGTCGTCGGCGGCGTTCGCGAGCCACTTGTCGTGGAAGAAGCAGAGGACGTTGCCGCGGAGGGCGGGGGAGCCGCAGTGGAGTCCGTTGGTCTTGACGTGGCAGCAGCGGGGCGTGTGGCGGGAGCGGGCCAAGTTGCTCATGGCAGTGGACTTAGGAGCGGCCATTGGGATACCCCCTCCCCTGGGTAGGCGTGGGCTGTGGAATCAACGAGTTAGCGGCGGGAATCGCAATGAATCGCAATGGGAGTCCCGATCCGCCGGCTGGGGCAATGTGTTTGCAGATAGCTATACATATTGTCATAACATTCCCTGAATAGCGCAGGTGAGGCAGGAAGTCAAGAGGAAGATTCGCTATTTCTTCGCCTAGGACTCCTTGTTCGGATTCTGGAACAAGAACGACCGGTTTGCTGCCTAGGCGGCGGCGCGGTGCTAGGTTGTGCGACCGGCCCGTAGCTATCTGTTCTCTTTGGTATGGGGAGTTCCGCTGGAGTCATAAAGAGTTCACAGAACAACTGCAGAGAGGCGTAACTTATCGCTATCCGATGGAAGCCAGTGATTATCCATGGTTGCACCGCGCAGCCAACACAGCGTCTGACAAGACCCAGCGGAAGCACTTCAGTCTATTGGGCATTCAGCTGGGTATTTTCCTGCTGGTTGGGGTGCTTGTTGCGGTACCAACGTGGGTTTTGATTTCGGCGCAAACCGCAAATTTCTTGGCTGAAGTGGCAGGCGTTTTTCTCGCGGCCGGGCTGTTGATCGCTGCCGTTACCCGCCAGAAGAAATACGAACAGGCCTGGTTTGAGTGTCGAGCGGTGGCGGAGTCTGCAAAGAAGCTCGCGTGGAGATACATGATGCTTCTCGATCCATTCACTGCCGATTGTGTCGATGCTGATAATCGCTTTCTCGACGGGCTTGAGGCGGTGCGAACCGAGCGAGACATTGCGGGAGAACTCGCGGGCCAAGAGGTGGACCGAACTCAGTTAAGCGAGAGGATGAAGACTGTACGGTCCCGTTCGTTCGATGAGCGCAAGGTGTTCTATCTGGTATATCGGGTCGCGGATCAGCGAGAGTGGTATGAAAGGCGAGCGAAAAGCAATGGCCGTCGAGCGGAATGGTTCTTTGCCGGCGTGTTGTTTATTCAGTTCGTCGCACTAACGAACCTGCTGTTCAAAGGGTCCGGCTTTGTACAGTTCAGCGCCGCTGGTGTCTTGATGACATTGGCAGCCAGCTTCAGCGCGTGGGCTCAAGCTAGGCGTTACGAAGAACTCTCGACCGCGTATTCCGTTGCAGCAGAGGAACTAACACACTTGGAGAATCTTATTGCTTTGGCGGAGACTGAAACGGAGCTGAGCTCGAGGATTGCAAGTACTGAAGAGGCAATCTCACGTGAGCACACTAGCTGGAAAGCTCGGCGTAGGGTGAGGTAAGGACAATCTTGAAACGCATTCCGTACATTCAGATCGGAGACAGCTCCCTCGCATTGCCGGCCTTCTTTCCGTCGGTATCGAGTGTAAAGACGAACCTTACCCCGTCTGATTACGTCGATCTATTGGTAGCTTTGCAGTTCCCGCAGTTCCTGCTGTCTGCGTATGACTATGTGAATGCTAGCAGGGCGGATCAGGACGCCATGATAAGGAGCGTCAAGCAAGCTCGGGACACCTCCAAGGTAGTTCTCTTGGACAGCGGGAATTACGAATCGTATTGGCAACGGAACAAGACCTGGGCCCCAGAACAGTTTTGGCGTGCTTGTCGTGAATTGAAACCGACGATGGCTTTCTCGTTCGACGGCGCAGAGCCAGACCCGCAGCGCTCAGCGGAGAAGATAATCGCAGGGTTGGAGGCCGATCAACAAGCGTGTGCGCCGATACCCGTCATGCCAATAGTGCATGCGACGTCTGCCGAGTCTCCTGGTTTGGTCGCGGAGGTAGCGAAGATCAACACGGCTCCAATTATCGCCGTACCGGAGCGGGAACTCGGGGATGGCATCCGTCACAGGATGCGGACTGTGGCTGCCATTAGGTCGGCACTTGATAATGCGGCACCGAATCGCGCGCTGCACATTTTGGGTACCGGTAATCCGTTGTCAATCGCAGCGCTGGCAATCAGCGGAGCGGATACATTCGATGGACTTGAGTGGTGCCAGACGGCGGTTGAGTTCTCTACGGGGAAGCTCAGTCACTTTCATCATTGGGATCTTCTTGCCTCAACGAGTCCGGTGCGCAAGCTATCAGAGCTCTATGAGGTGCCGTATGCGCAGCGAGTGTTGGCACACAATCTAGTTTTTTATGCAGAGTTTTCCGATGCCCTGAGGCAATATGTAGGTACTGAAGTGGCCAGCGGGGCGTTTGACCGAATCCTCCAAGACCTTCGGCCACTCTTGCGGGAGACGAACTGATGAATGTTCCCCTTTCCGCTCTTAAGGAGATTGTTGTTGAGGTAGCGAGGGCATTGCCGCATCGCCTTACCCGCCAGCCGGACTGTGACGGCTTGGCCGAAGACGCCCTTTGGCGTGAGCTAGCGGCATCGATTCTAGGGTCTGCCGTCTCGTATGGAACTGCATTCAGGGCCTTGGAGGGTTTACAAGTCGCGGGCTTGCTAGATCCGGGCGTGGTTCCGCGGGAATCGTCGGTTGAGAGGAGTCTCAGGCTAAGTGGCTACCGTTTCCCAAGAGTGAGAGCGCAACACCTGAGTCGCTCCGCGGCCGCAATATACGGATCCGGTTTCACTATCGGAGAGCTCTTGGGTCATTGCGGGCACGATGGAGTTCTGGCGCGGCAGATGTTCGTTCACTTGTGCCCTGGCCTCGGCCCGAAACAAGCAAGTCTTTTCCTTCGGAATGTCGGTTTTGCTAACCAAGCGATCCTGGATCGCCACGTGTTGGCCTATCTGCAGTCTTGTGGAGTGATTCCCCGCGCAATCGGTAGTATCCAATCACTAAGACAGTACGAGGCCATCGAGGGTATTGTAAGTCGTCAGGCAGCCTCGTCCTCCTTGTCCGTCGCCGCATTCGATTTGGCGGTTTGGGTGACGATGCGATCGTTGCCCAGACCTGGATCTGCATAGGTGGAAAGTGGCCTTGGTGGTGCTCTCCTCGGGCGGTGTCGATTCGACAGTAATCTCGGTGCTGGCTAGCCGATCGGGGATCGTGACTCATCCGCTGTTCATCGACTACGGACAACTGTGCTCCGCTAGGGAATGGGCGGCGTGTCAATACGTGCATCGCCGGTTGAGATTACCGCGCCCGAGGAAGATGGATGTTCGCGGCTACGGAGCGCTGATACCTTCGGGACTAACGAGCAGAAACCGACGGATAAAGGAGGACGCGTTCCTGCCTGGGCGCAATCTCCTGTTTTGTTTGTGTGGCGCAGCCTATGCGTATGGCTTGGGAGTTCAATCCATCGCTTTGGGATTGCTAGATGATTCGAGCGCGATTTATCCAGATCAGACCCGAGCGTTCGTTGAGAGTGCCGAAAAAGCGATTCACCAGGCCTTTGGTTATCACATCAGCGTTACGGCACCGTTGATAGAAGTGCCGAAGAGTAAAGTGCTGCGAATCGCGTCCGAGATGAAGATTAGTGGGACATATTCGTGCCATGCTGGCTCGAAATCACCCTGTGGCAAGTGCGTGTCATGCCTCGAATTTCGACGGTCTACCGAAGGGAGAAGCTAATCATGGGTGGTGGTGGTGGTGGGAGCAGCAGAGGTTTAACCCCCAGCGAGGTCCGCAAGCTGTCCGAAGTCGTCACGGAGAAAATAAATGCCGCGGCCCAGCCGAAATGTAACGTTTTTATCAGCTTCGCAGCGGAGGACTTGAAGGAGGTTAACCTCCTTCGGGGGCAGGCGAAAAACGAGAACTCTGCGATTGAGTTCAATGACTGGTCATTGAAAACGCCGTTCGACAGCAAGAACGCGGACTACGTTAAGAACGGTATTCGCGAGCGAATTCGACAATCGTCGGTCACAATCGTCTACTTGAGTGCTTCGACGTCCGCGAGCAAGTGGGTTGACTGGGAGATTCGAGAGAGTATCGCGTTGGGTAAGGGCGTCGTGGCGATGTACAAGGGAGACGCGCCGCCAGCAGGATTGCCCTCGGCAATTGCTGAAAATAGGATCAAGGTCGTACCTTGGAACCAACAGGAACTCTCGGCAGCGATTGTCGCCTGCAGAGCAGAGTAAGCCCCAGACCTGCGGAAGTCGCACCCACGTCGCCCTTAGCGTCAGCGGCCGAGGGCGGCCGCGCCACCCAGAGAAGGGCTAGCCGACCCCGCACGCGCGCTTGAGCGCCGCCCTTGCCAGCAGCCGCGTGGAATCGAGCGTGGGCAGGGCGGAATCTCCGGCCTGCACCAGCAGCGGGATCTCGGTGCAGCCGAGGACGACGGCGTCGCAGCCGCGCTGCTTGAACTCGTCGATGGCGTCCTGGAAGTAGAGCAGCGAGGCCGGCGGCAGCTGGCCGTAGACGAGTTCGTCCATGATGATGTGCTCGATCTCGCGGCGGCCTGCTTCATCGAGGAACTCGCAGGCGATGCCCAGCTCGACCAGCTTTTCCGGATAGACGTGCGTCCCGGTCAAGGAATACGTGCCGAGCACGCCGAGCCGCTTGTAGCCGTGGCGCTGCGCTTCTTTCGCGACCTCTTCCGCGATGTGCAGCCAGGGCAGCGGGGACTTCGCGGCCACCTGGTCGAAGGCCGCGTGGATGGTGTTGTCGGGACAGATGAGGAAGTCGGCGCCGGCGCGCGCCAGCTTCTCCGCCGAGGAGAGCATGAGCCGCGCCACGCCCTCCCAATCGCCCTGCGGGTAGTGCTGCTTGTATTCCGCGAGCGAGTGCGTGTGCATGGAGACTTCGGGATGGTCGTGCGCGCCCATGACCTTCGCGCCCTCGATGCAGATGGTGCGGTAGCAGAGCGCGGCGCCTTCCGCGCTGCAAGCGACGATGCCGATGTGCTGGGCCATGCGGTTAGCCTACTCCAGCGGGTCCTTCCACTTCAGCCCAGGGAAGCGGGCGAAGTCGCGGTCGGTCGAGTACAAGATGGCAGCATGTTCGATGGCAAGGGCAGCGAGAGCCGCATCGGTGATCGCCGGGCCACGCACTCCGGTAGCAGCGACCAACCCGGCCAGGATCTCCCAGTGCCGGTCGCCGGCCACGACCGCGCGGACGTTTTGTAATGCCAGCCAGCCGGCCACGATGCCGGCTGCTTCCGCGGTGGAATAGGGCGCCTCATAGAGCCGCGGATTCGTGCTGATTCGCAGGAAAGCGTGGATCATCGGCCAAGGCAGCCCGACCGATGGCTCGTCCGTGAAGGCATGTGCCAGCCAGCGTCGCGCGGCTTCGTGATGTCGTGCACCCGGATCGTAGGCGTAGAGGAGGATGTTCGCATCAACCAGGATCACCGGTGCCAGGGCCCTTCGCCCAGTTCCAGCAGTTCGCTTGTCTTGTCGTAGTTGATGCCGGGGCGTTCGCCGAGTGGACGAGCCTTGATCACGAACGGCTTCTTCTCCTTGGGCTGCTCGGCGAGTTGACTAAGGCCACGCCGCAGCACCAGATTTGCGAGCTCCTTGAAGGAGAGGCCGGTGCGACGCATCTCGGCTTTCATCCGGGCGAGCACATCGCGGTCGATCGTGAGGGTGGTCCGGGCAGGCTTCATAGCATCATGATGCTAGCATAAAAGCATCATGATGCCTAGCCGGGGAAAGTGTCCACCTGCCGCAGGAAGGCCAGCTTGCGCTCCGCCGGTAAGAAGCTGGCCTCAAAGGAGTTACGGGCCAGCTCGCGCAGGTGCTCGTCGCTCAGCTCGAACGCCGCCTGCGCCAGCGCGTATTCGCGGGCGAGCGAGGTGCGGAACATCGCCGGGTCGTCGGAGTTCAGCGTGACCATCACGCCGAGCTCGAAGTAGTTCTTCAGCGGATGCTGTTCGAGTGACGCGCAGCAGCTCGTCCGCAGGTTCGACGTGACGCAGAGCTCGACCGGCACCTGGCGCTCCACCAGCACGGCCATCAGTTCGCGGTCCTGCCACGCGGTGAGGCCGTGGCCGATGCGCTCGGCGCCCAGGTTCAGCGCGCCCCAAATGGATTCCGGGCCCACCGTCTCTCCGGCGTGGCAGGTGAGCCGCAGTCCCTGCTGCCTGGCGTAGGCGTATTGTTCGCGGAAGAGTTCCGGCGCGGCCTGGCGCTCGTCGCCGCCGATGCCCACGCCGGCGACGCTCGCGCTCCGGTAGCGCGCGGCGTCCTCGAACACGCGCTGCACTTTCTCCGGACCGAAGTGACGCACGGCGTCGATGATCCAGAGCAGCGAGACGCCGAAATCTTTTTCGCCGCGCGCGCGGCCGCGCTCCGCCCCGGCGAGGATGGGGCCAAACTCCTGCTTGCGCCAGTGGACGATGCCGGCCGAGATGTAGACCTCGGCATGGACCACGTTCTCCGCGGCGAGCTGCCGCATCAGCTCATAGGTGATGAGCTCGTAGTCTTCCGCGGTCCGCAGGCGTTCGCTCACCGCCTTGAAGGCCATCATGAAGCCGGTGAAGTCCTGGTAGCGGTAGAGCGCTTCGACCTGCTGGAGCGTGAGCGGCCCGGCGTCGTGCCGGCGCGAGAGTTCCACCAGCGTCCGCGGCTGCACCGCGCCCTCGAGGTGGAGGTGCAGCTCGGCCTTGGGCAGTGCCAGGATGAACGCCGAGGGCGTGAGCCGCTCGGCGTCCAGTTGCGAAAGGTTGACTGGCCCGGACACGGCTATGGGCGCCGCGCCGCCGGCAGCTTCGCGCTCGAGAACTCGCTGCGGTGGCGGCCGTAAAAGAAGTAGATGACCAGCCCGATGCCGAGCCACGCGAAGAAGCGCAGCCAGTTCAGGATGGGCAATCCCGCCATCAGCAGGACGCAAAAGACGATCGCGAGGATGGGGACGATGGGCCCGCCGGGCGCGCGGAAGCCGCGTTTCCGGTGCGGGTCCTTGTAGCGCATGATGAGCACGCCGCCGGCGACGAGCGCGAACGCGAACAGCGTCCCGATGTTCGACAGGTCGGCGAACGTGCCGATGTCGAACAGTCCGGCAGGAATGCCGACCACGAAGCCGGCGATCCAGGTAGCGACGTCGGGCGTGCGGAACTTGGGATGCACGTGGCTGAACATGCGCGGCAGCAGGCCATCGCGCGACATCGCGAACCACACGCGCGCCTGGCCGAGCTGGAACACGAGCAGCGACGAGATCATGCCGAGCATCGCGCCCGAGAGGACGATGATGCGTACCCAGGGCTTGTTCAGCGTGGCCAGCAGGTTCACCACCGGCGCGGCCGAGTTCGAGATGGGGCTGTTCCAATATTCCACGCCGCAGTAGACCAGCACCACGGCTACATAAAGGATGGTGCAGGTCACGAGCGTGGCGATGATGCCGATGGGCACGTCACGCTGCGGGTCCTTCGCCTCCTCCGCCGCGGTCGAGACGGAATCAAACCCGATGTAGGTGAAGAAGATGATGGCGCCGCCGGTGAGCACGCCGGGCCATCCGTTGGGCATGAACGGGCGATACTTCTGCGGGTCGATGAGGTGCGCGGTGAAGCCGACGAACACGAGGATGGCCACGATCTTCAGGACCACCATGATGTTGTTCGTGCTCGCCGATTCGCGGATGCCGCGTACCAGCACCACGGTGAGCGCCATCACCACCAGGAACGCCGGCAGGTTGAAGCCAAAATGCCAGCCCGGCTGAAACAGTGACGAGCCGGAAGGCAGATACGCGGGGAACATCCACGCCGCGGGCAGATGGATGTGGAAGAAGTCCAGCAAGTTGACGAGGTGCTCCGAGAAACCCACGCTCACCGCCATGTTGCTGACGGCGTATTCCAGGATGAGGTCCCATCCGATGATCCACGCGATGAGCTCGCCCATGGTCGCGTAGGTGTAGGTGTAGGCCGAGCCGGCGATGGGGATCATGGAGGCCAGCTCCGCGTAACACAGCGCGGCGAAGGCGCACACGACGGCCACCAGCACGAAGGAGAGCGCGATGGCCGGCCCCGCGCCGGGACGTCCGAAGGTCGGCGAGCGATGGATGAGGTACTCGAGCAGCGGCGCGTAGAGCACGCTCTCCGCCGTGAACTTTTGCCCGGCCATCGCCGTGCCGATCACGGTGAAGATGCCGGAGCCGATGACGGCGCCGATGCCGAGCGCCGTGAGCGACCACGGGCCCAGCGTCTTTTGTAATCGCCGCTCCGGCTCTTCCGACTCGGCGATGAGCTTGTCGATGGACTTCTTGCGGAATAGTTGTGAGGACAGAAGGCTTCTCCGAAGGCTGCCAGCTCTCAGCTATCAGCGTTCAGCCTCCGAACTGCATGGGCTGAACGCTGAGCGCTGATCGCTGAAAGCTGATTTACCGCTTCGACGTGCCGCGCGTCATCTTCTTGACCTTCGGCTTCTTCGACCCGCGATCGTAGTCGCGCGCCTTCTTCGGCGGCTGCTTCTTGCGCGCCGCGCGCTTTGCTTTCTTGCGTTCTTCCCGGCTCAGTTTCTTCGTGTTTGCCATGATCTCTCTTTCTCATTAGGACGAATTCGCGGTAACGAAGACGATCAGCGTTCATCTGCGTTCATCAGCGGCGAAAAGGTTTTACGCCTTCTCCAACTGCGCGAACTTCTCCACCAGCTTCTTCAATCCGACGCCCGGGAATTGTACCGTAATCTTCGCGTCTTCCCCGTCGCCCTCGCGCTTGTAGACGATGCCTTCGCCATATTTCGGGTGACGGACGCGCTGTCCCGGCTTGAAGCCGGTGCGAGTTCCCTCGCTGCGCGCGGGATCTCGGCTGCGGGCCCCCGCTTCGCTCACGCCCGCAGAACGCCTCAACTTGCCGCGCGAAGCGAAGAACTCGGCGATGTTGTCCATGGAGTTGTAGGCCGAGGCGCCGCTCGGGCTGCCGCTGCGCGTGAGTCCCGGCCTCTTGCGCTGCGCCGCGCGCGCGTAGTGCACGCGCTGGTCGAAGTCGTCGCCTCTCGAGTAGTCGCCGCCGCCGAAGTCGAAGTCCTCGGCCCCGGCCGCGTAGGGACGGGCCTGCGTCTGCCGTTTCGAACGTCCCGGCGAGCCGAGGTCTTCGATGAGCTGCGGCGGCACTTCTTCGAGGAACCGCGAAGGGACGCTCGCTTCCGGCAGGTCGGTGCCATAGCGCCGGCGGTAGCGCGCGCGGGTGAGGATGAGCGTGTTCATCGCGCGCGTCATGCCGACGTAACACAGCCGCCGCTCCTCTTCCATGTCGTCAGGATCGAGCAGCGTGCGCGAGTGCGGGAACAGGCCTTCTTCGAGCCCGGCGAGGATGACGAGCGGGAACTCCAGGCCTTTCGCGGCGTGCAGCGTCATGAGCGTGATCTGCGCGCGCAGGTCGAGTGAGTCGGTCTCCGCGACGAGCGCGGCGTGGTCGAGGAACTCGGCGAGCGTCTCGCCGCGGTCGCGTGAATCCATCGCCGCGTTCACCAGTTCGCGCAGGTTCTCGATGCGGCTGATGGCCTCGGGCGTGCCCTCTTCCTCGAGTTGCTTGATGTAGCCGGTGCGGTCGATCAGGAACTTGATGATCTCCGGGAGCGTGGCCGGGCCTCCCGGTGCGCGGAAGCCCTCGACGGCTTCGGGCTCCGGCTCGGGAGTTTCGAGTTTCGAGTTTCGAGTTTCGAGTTTTTAGTCCTTCGGTGCTACGGCTGGCTCCGTGTTCTCCGTGTCTCCGTGGTGAAAAGCAGTCTGGCTCGCTCGCTCGACGAACGTTCCTTCGAGCATCGCCCGCGCGTCTTCGATGAGCTCGCGGAAGCCGCGCAGCGCCGCCAGCGCCCGTGGCTGGAGCAGTTGCTGCTCGACCGCGGAGCCGATGGCGCTCCACAGCGGCTGGCCGGTCTCGAGCGCGATGCGCTCGATCGTCTCCATGGTCGTTTTCCCGATGCCGCGCGCGGGCGTGTTGATCACGCGCAGCAGCGCGATGGAGTCGTCGAGGTTCTGCAGCAGCTTGAGGTACGAGATCATGTCCTTGATCTCGGCGCGCTCGTAGAACGAAAACCCGCCGACCACGTGATACTTCAACTGATAGCGGCGCAGCGCTTCTTCAAACAACCGTGATTGAAAGTTCGTCCTATAAAGGATGGCCGCGCGCGGCGCCTCCTCGCCCTCCTGCCCGGCTTCGCGGAAATAGCGCGCGATGTAGTCGGCGGCGAAGAGCGCTTCGTTCTCGCCGTCCGGGGCCTCGTAGTAGCCGAGCTTCGCGCCGCCTTCGCGCGCCGTCCAGAGTTTCTTGCCCTTGCGCTTGGCGTTGTTCGCGACCACCGCCGACGCCGCTTCGAGTATCGGTTGCGTCGAGCGGTAGTTCTGCTCCAGGCGAATGACCTTCGCTTCCGGAAAATCCTTCTCGAACTCGAGGATGTTGCGGATGTCCGCCCCGCGCCACGAGTAGATGCTCTGGTCTTCGTCGCCCACCACGGCGACGTTGTGGTGCTTGCCGGAGAGCAGCCGCATCAGCTCGTACTGCGGGCGGTTGGTGTCCTGGTATTCGTCGATGAGCAGGTACTGGAAGCGGCGCTGGCAGCGCTCGCGGACCTCGGGCGCGTCGCGCAGCAGGCGCACGGCCTCGAGCAGCAGGTCGTCGAAGTCGAGCGCGTTGGCCTTGCGCAGCTCCTGGCGATAGATCTGGAAGACCTGCGCGATCTGCTCCGTCTTCGGGTCGCTCGACGCGAGGAAAAACTCCTGCGGATCGAGCATATGGTTCTTCGCGTAGGAAATGCGTCCCAGCACGTTGCGCGGCGTGAGCTGCTTGTCGTCGAGCCCGAGCCGGCGGATGGCGGCTTTGACCACGGACTGCTGGTCGTTCTCATCATAGATAGCGAAATCTTTGCGGAAGCCGGAGGCAGGCGTCCGGTGATGCGGGTCGTCACCGCTAGGCTTCACCAGCAGCGCCTCGATGTCGCGCCGCAGCAGCCGCACGCAGAACGAATGGAACGTCGAGATGACGGGCTGCGCCAGCGTGGTCGCGCCGATGAGGTCGTTGACGCGGTCTTTCATCTCGGCGGCGGCCTTGTTGGTGAAGGTCACCGCCAGGATGGAATCCGCCGGCACGCCCGCGTTCTCGATCAGGTACGCGATGCGATAGGTGATGGCGCGGGTCTTCCCCGAACCCGCGCCCGCAAGGATGAGCAGCGGCCCGTTGACGGTCTCGACCGCCTCGCGCTGCTGCGGGTTGAGTTTGTCGAGGAAGCTCATAGCGTAGCGCCGGCGTCCCCGCCGGCCGTGCTGTGGGCCTCCGGCCCACAGCTGCCCACCCAGTTCCAATCCTTCAGGCCGGCCTTAAGTGGGTTATTTAAAACGTAGTTCACTGCCTTTTGAAAACCATCCGGCGTGCGGACGAGATGGTCATAGTATTCACGCTGCCAGAACGAACCTCGACGCTTAAGTATCCGGTTCGCTTCCTTAGCAGTAAATGATTTGAGGCTGTGGAGAACAGAGGAAAGTTTTTCCCCGGGCAGCACCCGCACGACCAAGGGCACGTGGTTCGGCATGACGACCCATGCGATCAGCCGATACATGCGCCCATCGAGACGGTGAATCGCCGCGGCCACCATCTCGGTAATCTCCAGCTTCGATAGATGGCAAGCGCCTATGCCCCGGTCGAGGTACTTCTCGATCTGGCGCAGCAGAGCCTTCTTCTTCTCGTCCTTGTCGTCGCCCGCGATGCGACCCGCTTCGTGTTCTAACTTTGCCAGCGCCGATTGTGGGAGAGAATCCCCGAGCCGGAACGTAACGAAATGCGTGCCCGACTCCATCTCCCAGTGCGGGAGCCGGCCGCGATTCCGGATTGTGACTTCCCCATAGCGGGGGCGGGACGCCCCCGCTACAGCCGGCGGGACGCCGGCGCTACTCTTCTTCACTTGAAGCGTTCCTTCTCCGCTGCCCGCTCCGCCGCGCACTCGGCGCACGGACAGATATCGCGTAAATAATCCCACGAGTAGATGCCGTGCTCGTGACCGTCGTTCCAGGTGAAGCGCAGCGCGTACTTGCCCACGGCCTCGGCCTGCACCGGCTTGGCCGCCGGCTTGAACATGGGCAGCGCGCCGGGCTTCTGCTTCGGCGGATCCCACGGCTCGCGGTCTTCCTTGCCGCGCTCGTCGTCACAGAGCGCGCAGGGACAGGCCGAGCGCAGATAGGGGAAATCGAAGTGCGACGAGTGGCCGTCTTTCCACTCGATGTCCACACCGGTGCCCGCGGTCAGGTGGACCTTCACGGACTTGGGATCAGGCGCGGTGGGCGGGACGGCGGGCATGTAGCTATTTTCGCATGCGTGGCCGAAGCCCACTCAGAGGTCTTCGGGTTTCAAGCCGGTGTGCTTGGCGATGCGAGCGAGCATGCTCGGTCCGATCTCGACCGAATCGTGGAGGCCCATGTGTATGTGTAGAGATATTGCGGATGGATGAGTCGGATATGAGAACCGCCACCCTTCACTCCGGGCTTCGGCGTCCAGCCGATGCGGAGCAGCGCCTGATACACGCGGCTGGCCTTCGTCGCGGGCCAGCGGCTCACGCGACGGCGAATTCGATCAGCGCAGGCGCCGAATGCTCTGCCTCGATACGGTCGGCGAGCACGCGCAGCGCCAGCGCCTTGGCGGCGTTCACCGCTTCGGCTTCCGTGGCGCCGTAAACCAGCACACCGGGAAGGTCGGGAACCTCGGCGATCCAGCGGCCGTCTTCCTCGCGGTCGAGCTCGATGCGGAGAGAGCGCTTCGCGGATGACATGACCAGCCCTCCTGCTGGCTCATCTTACCCCAACGACGCAAGACCCAGTTTGCCGAAAACGCCTGAACTCGGGTAAAATCAATACTTTGCCCCACAAGTTCTGATCCCACTTGGAGTCAAGCAGTCATGGCAAGAGTCTGTGAAGTCTGCGGCAAGGGGCCGCAATTCGGCAACAACATCAGCCACGCCCACAACGTGACCAAGCGGCGCTGGAACGTGAACCTGCGCCCGGTACACGCCCGCGTCGGCAAGACGGCCGCCAAGCGCATGCGCGTCTGCACCAACTGCCTGAAGTCGGGCAAGGTGGTCAAGGCGTAGGTTTCTTTTGATTTACATCTCGAGGCCGTCCGGCCGAGAGAACCCTCTAGTGACGAAAAAGCCTCCTGGACTCCAGGAGGCCTTTCTGTTTGGTGAGATGCTTCGTCGCTGCTCGCTCCTCAGCATGACACTCCATGAAGAGGGGGCGCTATAGGGCTCCCTCGCTACGGTCGGGATGTAGGAAGAATCAGTCTTCCACTTCCACCTCTTCGCCCTTGCCGACCTTGGCGGTCGCGACGATCTTCTCCTGCACTGCTGCCGGGCAGACCTCGTAGTGCGCCATCTCCATGTTGAAGCTGCCGCGGCCCTGCGTCATGGCGTTGAGGTCCACGCCGTAGGTGAGCATCTCGCTCATCGGCGCTTCCGCCTTCACGATGGTCTTGCCGCCCTTGTTGTCCATGCCCTGGATGCGTCCACGGCGCGAGTTCAGGTCGCCCATGATGGCGCCGGCGAACTCGTCGGGGATGGTGATCTCCACGTGCATGATGGGCTCGAGCAGCGCCGGCCGCGCCTGTTCCATGGCTTTGCGGAAGGCGATGCGTCCAGCGGTCTTGAAGGAGAGTTCGTTCGAATCCACGTCGTGATAGCTGCCGTCGTAGAGGATGACCTTGAAGTCGACGACGGGATATCCGGCCAGGTAGCCGCGGGCCGCCGACTCGACGATGCCCTTCTCCACCGCGGGGATGAAGTTCTTCGGGATAGCGCCGCCGAACGTGTCGTTCTCGAACACAAAGCCGCCGCCGCGCGGCATGGGCTCCATCTTGATCTTGCAATCGCCGAACTGGCCGTGGCCGCCGGTCTGCTTCTTGTGGCGTCCGTGCGCGTCGGCCTTGGCGCGGATGGTCTCGCGATACGGCACCTTCGGCGCCTTCAGCACCACCTCGGTGTGATACCGCTTCTTCAATTTCGAGACGATGACCTCGATGTGCTGCTGTCCCGTGCCCGCGATGAGGAACTCGTTGGTCTGCGGGTCGCGGAAGAAGCGCACCATCTTGTCCTCTTCCATCAGCTTGTGCAGGCCGTTCGAGAGTTTGTCTTCATCGGCGCGCGTCTTCGGCTCGATGGCAAAGGTGATGGCCGGCTCGGGCAGGTCCACCTGCGGGAACTGGATGGGCGCGGCCTTATCGCCGAGCGTGTCGCCGGTGTGCGTGTCTTTTAACTTCGCGACCGCGCCGATGTCGCCGGCGTGCAGTTCAGGGACGGCGTTCGCCTGCTTGCCTTGCATCGTGCCGATGTGCGCGAGTTTCTCGGAATTGTTGCGCGTGAAGTTCTGCACCGTGGCGTCATTCTTCAACACGCCGCTGATGACCTTGAAGAAACTTATCTGCCCGCTGAACGGGTCGCTGATGGTCTTGAAGACGTAGAGCGAGAGCGGGTCGGTGTCCGTTTCCTTGCGCACCGGCGCGCCGCCGCCGTTCGACCCCGGCGAGGCCACGCCCTTTACCGGCTCGTGCTCGCCCGGCGTAGGCGTGTATTGCACGATGAAATCCATGAGGAAGTCGGTGCCCACGTTGCCCAGGCCCGAGGTGAACAGCACGGGGAAGATGCGGTCTTCCTTGATGGCGTCGTGCAGCGCGGGAATGAGGTCTTCTTCCGGGATGGTCCCCTTCTCGAAGAACTCTTCCATCAACTCGTCTTTGCCTTCGGCGATGAGCTCGACCAGTTTCTCGTGCATCGCCTTGGCCTGCTCGGCGAGGTTCGCGGGGATCTCGCCTTCTTTGCCCTTGCCGCTGCCGCCCATCTCGTAGGTGTAGGCCTTCATGCGGACGAGGTCGACCACGCCGCTCAGCGACTTCTCTTTCCCGATGGGCAGTTGGATGGGGACGACGTTGCGCCCGAAGGCCGAGACCAGCGATTCCATCACGCGGTCATAGTCGGCGCGTTCGCGGTCCATGCGGCTGACGACGATCACGCGCGGCACGGCGGCTTCTTCGGCGTAGCCCCAGACTTTATCGGTGACGACTTCCACTCCCGCCACGCCGTCTACCACGACGACGAACGACTCGATGGCCGGTATCGCCATCTTCGCCTCGTGGACGAACATGTTGAATCCCGGAGTATCGAGGACGTTGACTTTCGTTTTGCCCCACTCCACGTAGGCCACGCCGGTGGTGGTGGTCATCTTGCGGGCGATGGATTCTTCGTCCCAGTCGGTGGTGGTCGAGCCGTCGTCCACGCGGCCGAGCTTGGGAGTGGCGCCGGCGGTGGCGAGCATGGCCGAGACCAACGATGTCTTGCCGGCGTGAGAGTGACCCACGACCGCGACGTTACGGATGTTCGCGCTCTCGTAGACCTTCACAAAGACTCCGAGTTTTAATCCCGCGTGGAGCGGGACGAGTAAGCCCGAGCAGTTGGGAGCGGGGGCTGGTATCCGCCGCGGCGGACGGGAAGCGGGAAGAGGGTAGCACAGCGGCTGGGTTCGTGTGGAGCTGCCCCTATCGAATCAAAATCCGGCAGCTCCGTCGTCGCGTACTCAGACACCAGGACCAAAACTAAGGGCCTTAGTCCTATCGTGGGATTTATTCTCCCGCCACTGGCGCGCGCCGCCGGACTCTGGGAGAATACTCACTCGTCTCATGCGCAGGGTGACAGCCAGTCTCGCGTTGTTCGTGGTGATGCTCGCGGTGTTCGCGCCCATGGCGCGCGCCACCGTGCTGCGCAACGCGGACGCCTGCAGCTTCAAGAAGCAGCACCGCGGGACCGCGATCAGCCACCGCGAGAGCTCCGGCGCATCGCAACACGCCCGCTGCAGCCCGGCGACGTTGCAAGCCACGCCCGCGGCGCCTGCCACGCTGGGCGCAAGACCGCTGCCGTCGCATCCTTTCGTCACCGAGTTCTATCCCGACGCCGAGTCTACGGACGCCGCTCCGCGCCAGGCCAACCGCGCTCCTCCCGCCTCCGACCGCTCCGAACGGTGATTCAACCTCGGTTCCGTCTACAAGCTTGCGGCGAGGTACGAGCCGAGCGCGGGGGGCAACCTCGTGGGCTGGGCTTCCGGTAGAATATGCACAGCTCCTTTCCCAGCCGTTCCGAGGAAGTATGAAGAAGACTGTCTTATCCGTGTTCGCCGCTCTCCTACTGCTCGCCATCGCGGCCGCCGCCGGCGATACCTCGGTGCTGCGTCCGCCCAAGGGATACAAGCTCGCCATCGTCGAGTTCGCCGACCTGGAGTGCCCCGATTGCGCCCGCGCCGAACCTCTGCTCGAGGAAGCGGCGCGCACCTACAAGATCCCGCTCGTGCGTTACGACTTCCCGCTGCCCAAGCACAATTGGTCGTTCGACGCGCACGTCAACGCGCGCTGGTTCGACGCCAAGTCGAAGAAGCTGGGCGAGGACTACCGCGGCTACATCTTCAAGAACCAGCCGCAGATCACGCGCGAGAACCTGCGTTCCTACACTGAACAGTTCGCCAAGGACCACAAGCTGGCGCTGCCGCTCTTCGTGGACCCGCGCGGCGAGCTGGCCGCGAAGGTCCGCGCCGACTTCGCCATCGGACAGAAGGTCGGCATCCAGCACACGCCCACCATCTACATCGTGAGCGATTCCACGCGCGGCACGCCGTTCGTGGAAGTGGTGGACCGCACCAACTTCTTCGCCATGATCGACGAGATGAAGCGCCAGGTCGGCGGCACCGTCACCACCGCTTCCACCGCCAAGGGCAGCAAGAAAGTGCAATAGCTCAGAATGCATGGTAGAGACGCCCTACTGGGCGTCTCTTTCTTTGCCGCAAGAAGAATGCCCGCCGAAGAGGCGGGCATTCTCACTTTCGGCCATCGTTGGCTTACTATTGGCTGCTCGCCCGCCACGCTATTCGCTTGAAAACGTGAGTCCCCCATAGTAGTGATATGACTATGGCTTCCCCACATTCGGCGTCTGACTCCCAGAAGATCGGGGGGATGTCGTCGCACGACCGTATCCTGAGCTCAGCGAAGCACCTGTTCGCGACGCGGGGTTACGAGAACACCAGCACGGTCGCGATCGCGCGGGCGGCGGCCACCAGCGAGTCGCAGCTCATCAAGCACTTCGGTTCGAAGGAAGGCCTGCTCGAAGCCATCTTCGATGTGGGATGGGAGCGCATGTCCTCCGCTTTCCCCGCGCTGCAACCCATCGCTTCGCCAGCCGAGCGCCTGGAAGCGCTGCTCGAGATGATGCTCTCCGGCCTGGAGCGCGATCCTGAGTTGAAGCAGTTGATGCTGCTGGAGGGACGCCGCATCCGCAAGGAGGGGCACATGGTGCTGCTCACCGGCGGCTACCTGCGCCTGGTGCAGATGGCCGACGCCATGCTCGCCGAGATGAAATCCAAAGGTGAACTGCGCGAGGACGTAGACCCGCAAGCGGTGCGCTCCGCGCTCATGGGCATGCAGGAATCCATGATGCGCGACCAGGTGCTCGCCGAGCGCATCGGCTTCCCCGCAACGTTCAAGACCGACGCTCTACGCAAGATCTTCCACATCACCCTCGCCGCCTTCAGCAAAAAGCTGCGGTAGGAAAGAAGCGCCTTCGGCCCTCGGTCGTCGACCTTCCGGCCGGAAAGCAATCTCTCACAAAAAAGAGAGCCGAGCGCATCCGCTCGGCTCTCTCTTGATCTTTCCGGCCGACGACCGCAGGCCGACGACCGACGACTTTCAACTACAGTTTTCTCAGAACCTCGAAGCAATCCTCGTTGTCCGGCTGCTTATCGAGGGGATAGACCTTCGCGAATGCGATCGTCCCTTCCTTATCGATGACGAACACCGAGCGTTCGTTGATCCCGGGGATGGGATCGCCGGTGCGCAGCACGCCGAATTTCTTCGCCACCTCGCCGTGCGGATAGAAATCCGAACACAGCGGATAGTTCAGCATGCCGATGTCTTTCTTCTGCCACGCGATGTGGCTGGGGACCGAATCCACGCTTATGCCCACGACCTGGGCATCGAAGCCGGCGAACTTTTCCAAGTCCGCGTTGTACGCCGGCATCTGCGCGGTTCAGACCGGGGTCCAGTCCAGCGGGTAAAAGGCCAGCACCACGTTCTTCTTGCCCCGGTAGTCGCTCAGCTTGAACTTCTCTTTCTTATCGCCGACGACGGCCGCGACCTCGAAGTCCGGGGCTTTATCGCCTACGTTCAAAGCCATGCGGTCTCCTTATTCGTATTGCGTGATAATGACAACCCTCGATTCTAGCCGCGCGCGGCGGCAGCGGCAAGTTGCGGCACGCGCATGCGTGGCGAACGGTAGCGCAGGAAACCTACCGTTTTCCGTGGCCCAGCGACCGTCCCGTCACCACCGGCGCCGGCGACTTCGAACCCATGGGGATCTGATCTAGATCTTTGACTAACTTTGGATGGGCGCCGGCGACCTCGCCGGCGCTCCTACTGGACGCTCACTTCCGGCGTGGCCGCCAGCAGCGTCCGCGTGTACTCGTGTTGCGGACGCTCCGTGATCTGCTCCGTCGTCCCTAGCTCCACGATCTTGCCCGCGTGCATCACCGCGATGCGCGTGGAGAGATAGCGCACCACCGGCATGGAGTGCGAGATGAACAGATAAGTCAGCCCGAAGTCGCGCTGCAGCCCGCGCAGCAGGTTCACGATCTGCGCCCCGACGGAAACGTCCAGCGCCGAGACCGGCTCGTCGCACACGATGAACTTCGGCCGCAGCGCCAGCGCGCGCGCGATCACGATGCGCTGCCGCTGCCCGCCGGAGAACTCATGCGGATAGCGCGCCAGCGCCGACTCATCCAGGTCCACCGCCCGCATCAGCTCGCGGGCCTTTTCCGCGCGCGTCACGCGCGTGCCGTCGTGGTGGATGACCAGCGGCTCGGTGACGATCTGTTGCACGCGCATGCGCGGGTCGAGCGAACTGAACGGGTCCTGGAAAACGATCTGCATGTCGCGCCGCAGCCGGCGCAGCTCGCCACCGCTCGTGGTGAGCACGTCGTTGTCTTCAAAGCGCACGCTCCCGGAAGTCGGCTCGATGAGCCGCAGGATAGCGCGCCCCAACGTCGTCTTGCCGCAGCCCGATTCCCCCACCAGGCCAAGCGTCTCGCCGCGAGCGATATCGAACGACACGCCGTCCACGGCGCGGATCGCATTCGCGGAACCGGCGCGCGCCGCCGGCGCGAACACCGAATCGCTCGCCGGATACACCTTCACCAGGTCACGGACTTCGAGCAATGCCATGCGGGGATTCTACTTCGGCGATGTCTACTTCTTGGATTTCGCGATCACGACCAGCAGTTCGGCGTCGCCGCCCGCGCCGCGGACCTGCTTCTCGGCAGCGTCGTCGAGCGGGAAATCAACGCCGCGCTCCTGCACCAGCGCCGCCACGCGCTTCGGCGAGATGCCGCCTGCGAGCATCGCAACCACATCCTTCAGTGCGAACGCCGCCGGCCCCGCCGGCTTGGGCGCAACGACCGGCGGCGGGACGGCCACCAGTGCCACCTCGACGCGCTTCTCTTCGCCGGATGCCAGCGTGACCGCGCTGCTCCACGGCTGATAGCCGGCGAGCGTGGCCCGCAGCGGATGCTCGCCGCCCGCAAGGCCGGTGACGCGCAGCGTTCCGTCGGCGGCGGTCACACCGCGCCGCTGCCCGTCCACGAATATCTCCGCGCCAGGACTCGCTGCGACCACCAGCACCGGTTTGGGCAGGAGTTCAGCAGCCATCTGCGGGAACTCCGGGCCAAGCGCGCGCAGCAGCGGCGTGACGTCGTAGAACTTCGTGCCGCCGTCGCCGGCCTCGGCCAGCAGCAGCGTCATGCGTCCCGCGGAGCGGAAGCTCGCGATGATGCGCGGATATCCCCCGGCGCCGGTATTCATCCGCATCTCGCTCTTGCCGGAATCGAGCACGAGGTCGGGGTCGCCCGCCGCCTGCGCGCTCACGAACTTCACGTGGCCGGCGGTGACCTGCAGCTTGCCGCGCGCGACCTTCCCGATCATGCTCGCGTACGCGCTGCCGTCGGCCTCGGCGCCTTCCCATAGCGTCACTTTCTTCGCCGACTTGAACCACACCGCGCCCGGCCCGATGATCACCGGGAACTCCAGGACCGCGCCCTCGCCGGTGGCCGACGCTTTGATCAGCCCCGCCGGCGGATGCCGTTGCGCTTCCGCCCGCGTCACTTCGGCGTACGCGGGCTGAAAATCGTTCCACGCCCGCTCCGCGAAGGCGTAGCGATCGCCGAACTGCCGCGCCATGTCGGGATAGAGCCCCATGCGGAAGGTCTTGCCGCCGCCTTCCACCTTGATGTAGTCGAAGCCGAGCGCGTGCCCGGAGTGGAACGCGCCTACTTCGGCCCGCTTGAAGTCAAAGGAATGCGCGGGGAAGGTGACGCCGTCGAAGCGCAGGCGCGTGGGCGTGATCCATATCTGGCCGTCGCAGTAGGTGGTGAGGTGCCCGTGGCCGGCCATGAAGCGGATGGCCGGCTCGCCGTCGAGCGTGGCCGTGTCCTGCGCCGCCAGCGGCGCGAGGAGCAGTGCCACGGCGAGGATGATCCGCTTCATCACTTTTTTGCTTTGGCGATGGCGAGCAGCAGGTTGCTGTCCGCGCCGGCGCGGCGCAGCCGCTGCTCCACTTCGTCGGTGAGCGCGAAGTCCACGCCGTACTTGTTGACCAGCGCCATGATGCGGTTCGAGGGCAGGCCATCTTCAAGCGCCTTCTGGATCTCCTGTTCCTTGAGCGGCTGCGGACCGGCGGGCGGCAGGCGCTTCACGGCCAGCGAGAACGGCTCGCGCGCGCCGTTCGAATCGACCACGTAGCCTTGCAGGTTGTTGTCGCCCACGTTGAGCGCCGTGTCCGACTGGAACTCGATGTCGCCGCCGTCCCGCCGCGTGAGCACCGCCGGCGTGCCGGCTATTTCCACGCGCTGCAGGTTGCCGTATCCCGCGGCCACGCCGCGCACGCGCACCGTGCTCTCGCCCGTCTGGTAGGGAAAATACGCCGGCTCGAGGATGCGCACTCCCTGCCGCGACACCGTGAACGTCTTGTGCGCCTCACTCTTGTCCGCCGCCATCACCAGCACCACGATGGCGCTGCTGCCGTTGCCGACCGCCAGGTTCTCGACCACGAACTCGTGCGTCTGCGGCGTGAGCTGGCGGAGCGCGGCGGGCTGTCCGTTCACCAGGACGCTGGCGATGCCGCTCTCCTGCGAGACGATGCCGCGCAAACGCAGCGTCCCGCCGGTCGCGGTGAGCGTTTTGCCTTCGACCGCGGCATCCGCCGGCTCGATCATGCTGATGACCGGAGGCGCCGCCACGTGCTGCTGCGCTTTCAACCCTGCCACCACTTCGTCAAAGCGCGTAGCGCCATCGATGAGCGCCTGAAAGCTCAGCACGTCTTCCCACCGCAGTCTCGCGTTGGGATCGGCGAGCATCCGCCGCTTCACATGAAAGAAATGGTATGTGCCGCCGCCGCGAAACTTGAACTCGGCTTCCTGCAGCGGACTTCCCATCATCTTCCACTGCTGCGCCACGTAGAGGTCGCCGCGCGCGAGGTCGAAGCTGTGCCCCGGCTCGGTGTTCGAGACAAACTTCATGCGGTCTTTCGAGATGTCGAGGTATCCGGTGCAGCCGGTCAGGGTGTGCTGGTGCGCCGCGGGATAGCGCAGGATCGGATTGTTCGCGTCGCCGATCAGCTCCGGCCCGCCGCTCTCGCCGTCCGCGCCGGAGACCGATGGCGGAGGCGCCGCCGGCTGCTTCTTCGCGGCGAACTGTGCCTGCGCCAGTCCCGCCGCAAGCGCCACCGTAATGATGAGTAAGAAGCGGCTCTTCACCTTCATCTCCTGCGCATGATCTCGTCTTCGGTGGCCTTGGCCTTCTGCGCGCGCGCCAGGCCGCTCTGCGCCTGCCCGTTGTCCGGATCGAGGTCGAGCGCCTGCTGATAGGACGCGATGGCCGCGTTGTACTCGCCCTGGTCGAGCTGCGTGTTCCCTTGCGAGACCAGCGTGCGCGAACGCGCCTTGTCCGCCGTGCTCGGACCGCGCGGCTTCTCGACCGCGGGCTTCTGCCGCCCCGGCGCTTCCTGCGCCGGCGTCTTGCCGCCGCCATTTACGTCGACCACGGGCGAGAGCTTTTCGTACTGCAGCTCGTTCTTCACGTCCTTGATGCCGAGGACGCTCTTCGTCAAGCTCTCCGCCATCTGCATCTCGTACAGCCCGGTGACCTTGCCGCGCAGCGTGACCACGCCGTCGCTCGCGCTCACCTCGATGGCGCTCTTGATCTCGGAGGAATTCCCCAGCGCCGTGCGGACGTCGGCGGCGAGACGGTCGTCGGGCACGAGCAGCGTGGAGTGGTTTTCGTTCGCCTGCGCGGAGGAGTTCGCCGGCTTCAGCACCCAGAAGTAGACGCCGGCGACCGCGCCGGCCAGCACCACCGCGGCGACCACGTAGATCACCCAGTTGCTGGACCGCGCTGGCGGCGGCGCTTGCCGCGCCGAATAGCTCGCCGGCTGCGGCCGGGCGGGAGCGCGCGCGGGCGCCGGCGCCGGGGCCGACCGGGCGCGCGCAGCCGCCGCCGAGCCTGGTGACGACATGCCCGGGCGCGTGACCACGCCGGTAACACCGGTGCGCAACTCCTGCTCCACGTCGTCGAGCGCGGCAATGAACTCCGCCGCGTTCTGGTAGCGCAGGTTGCGGTCTTTCTCGAGCGCATGCACCAGCATCACGGAAAGCGTTTGCGGGATGCGCAGCTCCGGCGATATCTCGTGCGCGCGCGGCGGGATGCTCTGGATGTGGTGCAGCAGCATCCCCATCGGCGTGTCCGATTCGAACGGCAGCCGGCCGGTCACCATCTCGTAGAGCACCACGCCGAGGGAATAAAGGTCGGCGCGCCCGTCGATCTCCTCGCCGTGGCGACCCATCGCCTGCTCCGGCGAGATGTATTGCGGCGTGCCCACGACCATGCCCGTCTTGGTCGAGCTGTGCGCCGACTCCAAGCCCGCCTCGCGCACCTTCGCGATGCCGAAGTCGAGCACCTTCACCAGGTCGGTGCTGTCGCCGGTGTCGGTCATCAGGATGTTGTCCGGCTTGATGTCACGGTGCGTGATGCCGAGCGCGTGCGCGGCCGCGAGTGCAGCCGCCGCTTGCCGCGCGATGCCGAGCGCGCGCCGCACCGGCAGCGGCCCCGAGTTCTGGATCATGTGGCGCAGATCCTTGCCGTGCACGTACTCCATCACCATGAACGGGCGGCCGTCCTCGGTGGAATCGAGGTCGTCCACGCGGACGGCGTTCGGGTGCTGCAGCTTGCGCGTGATGATGGCTTCCGAGCGGAAGCGGCGCAGGAAGTTCTCGTCGTCCAGCAGCCGGCTGTTGACCACCTTGATGGCGCGCAGCTCGTTGAACGCCAGGTGCTTCGCCAGGTACACCACCGCCATGCCGCCCGCGCCGATCTTCTCCAGGATCTGGTACTTGTCGCGGATCACCATCCCCGAACGCAGTTCGGACATCGTGCGCAGGACCGTCTGGTCCTTCGGGCACGTCTGGAACTCGTTCGGATATGTGGTGTTACACGCGTCGCAGTACTTCATGTCGTCGTTGCCGGACCTCGGCGCACACCCGCTCGCAGGCGCACGCGGTCGAACGCAACAAAAATGCGGGGGGATCGCTCAGCGTCTGGGGCCGCTGCGGCAGAATCATACCCTTGCTAGTCCTGCGAATCCAGCACTCGGAAAGGGGCGTTTCGGTGCGGGGAAGAGAAAAGGCCTCTCTCCGCCCCAGTGGGGGGAAAAGAGAGGCCTTTCGGTCTTGCACCGCAGGCGGAATGTCGCCCGTCGCGCGCCGTTGGCGCGGCGACGTTTAAGATCGGCGTTCACGCCTGCGGGTCCCCGGCTGTACTACCCCGGGGAAACGTCGCACGAAACCAGAAAGAACTCGGTACTACGCCGCCTGCGGCACCTGCCACTCCGGCGGCTGTACTGCCGGCTTGCGCGCTTTGCGCTCCTCGCGGGCACGCACCACCCGCAACACCACGATCAACAGCGCGATGGCCAGCAACGCCTTCGGATCGGGCGTCATCAGCAGGGCCAGCGTGCGGCGCACCGCGCGCACCCGCGCCGCCGCCGAGAATTCTGTTGGCAAAGCCGGTGGCGGGCCAGATTCCGGACCGTTCCACCCCGCGCGCGCCGGTTCGAACTTCGGCGGCGGCCCTTGCGGCTGCTCCGCCAGCTTGCGCACGTCCGGCGGGATCGGGCTGGCATGCGCGCGGCCCTGCGCCAGCGCGATGAACACCAGGAACATCGCCGCACCCGCCAGCACGATGGCGATCCGCTTCAGTAGCCGCTTGCTGCTGACGCCGTTGCGCATACCGGATTAGATGCTGCTTCGGCGTGAGAGTGGCCAGGAATGCGCCCTGCGGAAGATTTATTGCAGGCAACTCTTTCGGGGAACGGGGACCCGTGTTGCCCGTTTGGAGGCCGCAGATGAACGCAGAACGCCGCAGATAGAAGGGTCCTGCACCCCGGGCATTGCCTCCTGATCAGCGTTCATCAGCGTTCATCAGCGTCCATCTGCGGCGAAGGAATTTTTCTCGGTCTCCAAAACCTCTGTTCCAGAATCCGAACATCCGGGCGCGACCTAGCCCGCCGTTCCTCTTTCCGGACTAATCTCGCTCTACCGGCCCTTAAGGAGTCACGCACCATGCGCCCGTCCTTCGTCCGCCACCGACGGTCGGGGGCCGAAGGCATTCTGGATGCGAGCCTCGCGAGGTGGCGATCGCGGTGCACTACGGCTCGGCGCTGCGCGCCGTCATCCCAAGCTCGCGGGCGAATTCGCCGAAAGCGCTTTCCTGAGCGCCGCCATGGAACGCGGCCTCAGCGTCTCGCGTCCCTTCGGCGAAAGCGCCGCCTACGACGCCGTGGTGGACAATCGCGCATTGCGCCGCGAGGGCGCACAGAGCTGCCTTTGGCGCATTCAGGTGCGCAGCGTCTCGGGCGCCGCGCCCTACCGCGTCACCACCTTCCACGGCAGTTGCAAGCGTCCTATCACCCGCCATGATGCCGACTTTCTCGCCGTCTTCATCGTCCCGCTCCGCACCTGGTACATCATTCCGGTCCGCCGCTTCGCTCCCGCCATGGGCCTTTGGCTCTTCCCGCACGTCATCGCCAGTCGCGGACGCTACGAGCGCTATCGCGAGAGCTGGCGCCTGCTCTTCTGAGTAGGTTGGGGCCCTTGTTCCAGATTCAGAACAAACCTCATTGCCTTCCCCTTCGTAATCCGATATACAAGGCATCTCTCCATGTTGGAAGCCGGTCACCTGCTGCGCGCCTTACGCGAACAACTCCATCTCACCGTCCGGGACGTAGAGGCGGCGAGCTCGAAGCTCGCCAATCGCCATCGCAATCCTGAGTTCGCCATCTCCATCAGCCGTCTCTCCGACATCGAGACCAAGGGCATTCTCCCCAGCATCTACAAGATCTACACGCTCGCCGCCATCTACCGGCGCTCCTTCGCCGACCTGCTGGCGTGGTACGGCATCGACCTGGCCAACGCTTCGCAGGATGCCGGCGTGCTCGAATTGCCGCATTCGCACCTGCTGCCCGCCGCGGAAGGCGGCGCCATCAAGGTGCCGGTGCGGCTCGACCCCGCCTTCGACCCCCGCAAGACCACCAACATCGGCCGCATGATCCAGTCCTGGGGACTCGTGCCGCTCACCCACCTCGCCGCCATGGCCGACTCTGATTTCACCTTCGGATACATCGGCACCGGCGACCTGACCATGTATCCGCTCCTGCTGCCCGGCTCCTTCGTGCAGGTGGATGAGGCGAGGAACCAAGTGGAGGAGAAGCTCTGGCGCTCGGAATACGAGCGTCCTATCTACTTCGTGGAGGGCCGCGATGGCTTTGTCTGCTGCTGGTGTTCGGTGAAGGGCGAGAAGATCATCCTGCAACCACATCCGCTTTCGCCGGTGCAGCCGCGGATTCTGCGCTATCCGCAGGAGGCCGAAGTGGTCGGCCAGGTCGTGGGCGTGGCTATGCGGCTGGGTGACGTGACGCTCGACGACGCGCCACGCTCGCCAGCGCGTCCCAAACTAAACTGAAGTGCGCCGCGCGCAGCGCGTCCGTCGCGGGCGGTAGCAACTCCGCCGCCGGACGGTCGAACATCCCCACCTGCGCGCCGGCCTCGTCGTAGAGCCGCGCCATCGGGCTCCGCAGGATGGCGTTCATCGTTCGCACGTGCGCCTCTTCAAGCGCGCTCTGCGCCGCCTGTTCCCCGTACGCTCGCGCTATCCCCCAGTGTTCATAGCGGCCTGCAGGCTGCCGCAATCCGGCGAGATAGGTCAGACGGTCGAGCACGCCGGGCAGTGTGCGCAACGTGGTCTCCTGTAAATCCTCTTTTGCCGACCGCAATCTCATTCCTGTTTCGCTTTCCGGACACCGAACAAAATCGCGCTTCTTCCCGCCCGCGCTCGGTTACCCCCCAAGCTTACCCAGTGCGAATCACGCATAAGGAGAATACCTGTGAGAACGATTATAAGACTAACCCTCGCCGCTTCCATCCTTGTTGGAACTTGTTCCGTGACCGCGTTCGCCGATGGGACGGAACCGCCGCCGTGCTACCCGAGCGACCCTGCCTGCCCCAAGAACCCCAAGGTGCTGCGCGTGCCCGCGGTGGAGATTCCCGTTCTGGGCGTGAACCGCTGATCTGATTTCAGAACACCGCCTGAATGCTTCCAATTACCCAGGTGGGCTGTAGTAGGCTGAGGCCGGTTTAAAAACCGCCTCAGCCTATGCTTACGCTTTCGAACATCGTGTGGTGGGCAGGCCTGGCCCTTCAAGCCGGCATCGCGTTCGCCGTCCTTTATCGGCGGCTGTATCGCGAGCTGCCCATCTTCTCTTCCTACACCTTGTTCCTCATCATTCGTAGCGTCATCCTGCTAGGGCTCGATCGCGGCTCGTTTGCCTTCTTCTATACCTATTGGGCCGGTGAGGTGTTGAGCTGGGCCTTGGGACTGGCCGTCATCCAGGAAGTGATGCAGCGGCTGTTCGCTCCCTATTCCTCGGTCGAACGCCTCATCGCGGTGCTGTTCCGCTGGGGCGCGGTGCTGCTCATCGCCATCGCCGGCTTCGTGGCTTACGCCGCCCCCGGGCCGGAGACCACGCGCCTGATGCTCGGCCTTGTGGTGCTCGAACGCAGCGTCCGCATCGTGCAAGTCGGCTTGCTCTCTCTGCTGTTCGTCTGCGCCGGGTTCCTGCGGCTGCGCTGGGCACATTCCATCTTCGGCATCGCGCTCGGCTTTGCCGTGTTCTGCAGCGTGGAACTCGCCGCCATCACCGTGCGCACCCAGGGCGGCATGCCGGTGCATCCACTGTTCGCCATCCTCAAGCCGGCGGCCTTCGTGGTCGCGCTGGGCGTGTGGCTCTTCTACCTCGCCACGCCCGAGCCTTCGCCGGCCGAGTCGCGTCCGCCCGCGCCGCAGATGGAAGGCTGGGACACCGCGCTCGGGGAGCTGCTACGCCGATGAACTACTTCTGGCCAGTCTTGTTGCTCACGCTGTCGGTGGCCGGCATCGCGCTGGCCTATTGGGCGGTGCGCGGCCAGCGCATCGATCTCTACGCGCCCACCGACCTCGAGCGCTACGCGCAGCCGGTGGACCTGGCCGCCTTCCAGGCGCTGCTCGATGACGACAACGAGGCTTTCCTGCGCGAGAGCGTCTCGCCGCAGGAGTTGCGCGGCTTCCAACGCCGCCGCTGCCGCATCGCCGCGGACTACGCGCGCGTCGTGGCGCGCAACGCCGCCGTGCTCACGCGGCTCGGCGAACTGGCACGCGCCAGCGGCGACGCGGAGACTTCCCGCGCCGGCGCCGACCTCGCCAACGCTTCCCTGCGGCTCCGCCTGCTCGCCCTCGCGACGTACGCGCGCCTGCAGCTCGAGGTGCTGCATCCATCCGCACCGGAGCACGTGCGCCAGGTGCTCGGTGTCTACGAATCGCTCGCCGGCAGCGCCGCGCGAGTGGCGTCCCTGCTCGAGCCCGCGAGCGGCATGCGCTGCGCCCGCAGCCTCTACTCGCACTAGGGAGCGCGCAGCGCGCGTCCGGCTAACGCGGCCAGAGCCAGCCGAAGGTCCCCGCGGTGAGCAGTCCGTAGACCACGCCATCCACGAGGTTCTTCATCACCGCGCTCCACGGATGCCCGCCCCAGATGCCGCTAGGGATCTGCGCCAGGCCGTAAGCCAGGATCGCTGCCGTGCCGGCGACGCGGAACACCTGCAGGTAGTGCGTGCCCGGCGCCATGGTGTGCGCCGCGAGATACGCCACGAAGAAGCTGATGATCAAGCAGTAGCCGAACCACTGGCCGAGGAACTTGCCCATGTTGATCACGCCGGAGGGCAGCATGATGAGCGTCCCGACCGGACCTTGCTTGAACTTCTCCTGCATCGCCGGGTCCTTCATGTTCTTGTGGTCGCAGGACGGGAACATGTAGACGCCGCGGGGAACGCCGCGCACCGCGGCGCGCACCGCTTCTTCATCGGGCAGCTTCTTGTAATCGCTTTTGTGGAAGGGCAGCACCACGTGCAGGATGGAGCTGGCCACGAACACGATGACGCTGGCGAGCAGGACCGGGAGCCAAAGAGCGGTGAGGGGGACCATCGCTGTTCTCCTTGCAGAGTGAGATCTTTCGCTGGACTGCGCGGAGAGTACGCCCGCCTCATAGTTCGGTCAAGGGGCTGGTTCCTGATCTTCGAAATGGCTATTCATCCAGGTCATGGATGGCGGAGAGCAGCGCGTACGGCCCGCCGGACATCTGCACCACCTTGTCGGCGCGGATCACGAGGAACCATCCCTCGGCCACGGCCAGCACCTTGGCGCGCGGGTTCACTTTGCGGAATGCGTCGGTCAGCGCGATGGCGTCCTCGGACGCGAGGGTGTGCCCCAGCACCAGCAGGTCGAACTCGCCGCCCGCGATGGCCTGCTCGGCCTCGAGGCGGTTGGCCACGCTCGTGACCGTGTGTCCGGCGTCGCGCAGCGCGGCCGCCCTGGAAGCCCCCAGGTGGGTGTCCGTCGAGACTGAAAGAATGCGCTTTGGGTTGCTCACGGGGACAAGCATCGCCCAAAGCGGCAAAGCGCACAAATTACGGAGGTAATGAGGGTAACGTTACCCTCGTCAGGGCATCTCTATCCCAACGGATAGATCCTCGCCGTACTCAGCGCTTGCATGCCGCGGCGCCACGGGCCGACGAGTCCGATCAGCAAGCCAAGCGCCATGCTCGCCAGGCCGACGCCAAGAATGTCTTCGGTGACGTCAGTCAGGGGAGCGGCGCCATCCGCGATCGGTTCCCACTGCGCCTCTTGCTGCGCATTGTGCCGAAGCAATCCGTTGGCTTGCGCCGTCCTCGTCCAGACCATGCCCACGCTCAGCGCGAGCACAAGCAGCAGGAACCAGCTACTGGTCAGGAGATACCGATTGATCGTCTTTCTGTCCATGGCGTCCTCCACTGCTGCAATGGACACCACGGATGGAAGTTGGTTCCTGACTTTCTGGCGGCTACGCCTTGACTGCCTCGATCGCCGCCAGCGGGCTTTGGTTCGGCGTGACCTTGGTGAGCTTGAATCCGGCGCTGGCGAAGAGCGCGCGGAACTCGGCTTCGGTGCGCTCGCGTCCGCCGGGGAAGGCGAGCATCTCGAGGTCGATCCACTTGCCGAGGTCGGGCGCGTTCCCCGGCTGGAGCACCGTCTCCATCAAGATGAGCTTGCCGTGCGCCGGCAGCGCGCGGTGGCAGGTCTCCAGGATCTTGCGCGCCTCCGCGTCTGCCCAGTCGTGGATGATGTGCTTCATCACGATGGCGTCGCCTTGCGGCACGGCCTGGAAGAAGTCGCCGGATTCGACGCGCACGCGACCTTCCATGCCGATCTTCTTGATGCGCTCGCGCGCGCCGACGCAGACGCGCTCCATATCGAAGAGCACGCCACGCATCGGCGGATACTTTTCGAGGATGGAGGTGAGGACGAAGCCGTGTCCGCCGGCGACGTCCACCAATGTCCCGATGCCGCTGAAGTCGTAGGTGGCGAGCACGGCGGGCATCACGGCGGCGCTCATCGAAGTCATCGCGTCGTCGAACACCCGGGCCTCATCGGGGTTGGCGCCGAAGTAGTCCCAGATCATCTTGTGGCCGAGGCCGGCTTCGACGATGGTCTCGCCGGTGGTCATGGAGTGGTGAAAATGGGCGAAGCTGCGCAGATGCAGCGGATTGGTGATGAACGCGAGCATGCCGCGCATCGGCCCGGAATCGTGACGCATCGGCTCGCTCACCGGCGTGTTGGCGAAGGTGCGCGGCTGCGTCTCGGTAAAAACGCCCAGGGTCGCGAGCGCGCGCAACGTGCGGTAGAGCGCGTCCTCGTTCAGCCCCGTGGCGCGGGCGAGCTCGGCGACGGGCTTCGGCCCGGCGTCCAGCTTATCGGCGATGCCGGCCTCGAGCATCTCGTGCAAGGCGGCCGTGACCATGAATCCGAGGCCGAGCTGGTAGAGCTGGGCTTCGGGCGGGAGCTGGGACGGCGGTTGCGTTTCTTTTGCGGAACCGGCAGAAGAAGAGGGAGTCGGCATAAGGCGAGCAGTCTAGCAGGGGGTTTTCCACAGGCGCAAAGGTATGACCCCCTCCCCCCTCCCACTCATACCTAGGAGGAGCAATCGAATCAGCTACTTAGGCTGTTTTGATACCTTTGCCATACCTTGGGGATTCCTTGCTGTGCCTTGGCTTCTTCGCTATCCGGGGCGATGTGTTTTCAAAGAGCGATGGCCTAAGAGGTTCCCGGTTTCCGGTGGCCTGTCTCGGATGCCGCGAGTGGAACAGACCGAGGCCGGGAGCGAGACACACGTTGCCTTCACCAGTATGACAAATCCGGAGGGGCAAAAGGGCCAAAAATCGCCGGCCTATATTTCGCGCGGCGTCAGCGGGTTGGCGGGAAAACGGGGGAAAAGGGGGCTTGACAGGAAAATCAGTGGCCGGGGGTCAGGGGCCGCAGCTTCCCTCTGCGGTACAACCAACGGCGGCTTGAGTGGGGCTCCGGCGGCCCGTGTTCGGATTCCAGAACAGAACTGATAAATGCTTGAAGGGGCAGCAGACCGGCTGCTAGAGTCCGCTCGCCTGAAAGCTTGTCCAGGAGTTCGCCATGCTGCGACGCGTTCTATGTATCTGCCTCGCTGCGGTATTCGCCGCCGCGGGTCAAACGGGGCCATCGGCGGTAACTGCCGCCGCGCCTGCGTTCAGGGTGGAAACCGCCAACGCGCTCCGCATCGATCCGGCGATCGCGCAGCGGATGGTCGCGGAGCAACAGCAGGATGACCAGCTCATCGGCATTTGGTCAGCCCAGGGAGGCACCTACCGCTGCAGGTTTGCCATGGTGAAAAACCCGAACCGCCTCAATGACGCATTCGACTACGTGGGCATCATGCTCGACCCGTGGCCGGGATTCGAGAGTAGCGAGGCCGCGATATTCCTGAGTCGAACCGCCGACGGAAACACCTATACCGGAAGAGAGAAGTGGAAAGACGCCCAGTCGTTCAGCAAACTCTGGTATCCCACCCAAGTCATCCTGACGAGCAACGCGCAGGGCATGCAGATCAACATGGTGGATCTCCCGACACCGCTGGGGACGCAATGGACGCTGACGCGGACATCGGAGCCACAAGCTTTCCAGCCCAGCACCAGGACGCAGCCGGCCCTGGCGCAGGCACTGAGCCCCACGCCGGCCGCGATGAGGTCCACAGGGCCTTTCGTGCTGGAAGATGGCACGCCCGTGAAACTGCGCACCGGCCGCACCATCTCGTCCGCGGAAGCGAGGGTCGGCGATACGCTCGATTTCGAAGTGCTGGAGGAAGTCCGGGTCGGCGACGTGGTAGTCATCCCGCAGGGCGGCATCGCTTGGGCGACGGTCACGGAAGCCGAACACAAGAAGCGGATGGGACGCGGCGGTAAGTTGAACATGAACGTGGACGCGGTGAAGCTAATGAACGGACAGCGAGCGCCGCTGCGCGCGGTGCAAGGAGGCGCAGGCGGCGGACACGTGGGCGCGATGACGGGAGCGATCGTGGCAACGGCGATCGTGTTCTGGCCGGCCGCGCCGTTGTTCTTGTTCATGCACGGCAAGGACCTCACGGTCCCGAAAGGAACGGCGGTGACGGCCTACATCAACGGGAACGTTCCGTTGGATAAGGGCGCCTTCGTGCCGAAGACTGACGCAGCCCAAGTTGCAACGGGAGGAGCAACGACGGAGACGGTCTCGATCACGTCGGTCCCACCGAACGCCGATATCGAGGTGGACGGCTCCTTCGTCGGGAGCACGCCTTCCAGTCTGACGCTGGCGCCAGGCGATCACACCATCACCGTTACCCACAAGGGCTTCAAGAAGTGGGAGCGGAAGGTGAAGACGTCGAGCGGGACGGTGAACCTGAACGTGGAGCTCGAAGTGGAGGCGGCACCTTAGGTCCCACGCTTTGCCGCGCAGAGCCTCGGCCCGCCGCGGCGGGGGTGAGGCACCCGGCCCGCCCACTGGGTAGAGCCCTCAAGTGAATCGTTAGTTAAAGTATACTTGACTGGGTAAGGTAAAGTTAAGTACAAAGTAATGAAAGATTGGGGTGTTGCCCTGGGCGGGGAGGGCAGGATGAACTTGGACAATGAGTTATGGGTGGCGGCCGCTCTGCTGCACAAGCGAGAACCAGAGCGGGAAGCTCTGCAAGTGTCACAAATCCGGTCGGAACTCTCGCGGATCAATCCTTCGCGGAGCAAGCAGAGAGCCGTTTATGCTTATCTTTCAGACCACTGCGTAGCGAACAAGAAGCGAGGCCGTAACAGCATCGGCGCGCGGATCTTTGTGGACGTTGGCTACGGCCTGAGGCGGTTGTATCGGCCCGGAGATCCGACGAGCCCGGATCGGATCCACGGAAAATACAAACCCGAACGCAGCGAGATTCCGGGGCGATTCTGGCCCCTGCTGGATTGGTACGAAGCCGAGTATCTCCGGCGAGGACCCCACGTCACCAGTGCAGCACGGTCCGCAGAAGGCATGCTGCCGGAGGGCCGCGCCAAGGATTGGCTGCAATTCGTTGGCTACATCAATGCGCATGACCTGCAATTGATGAAGAGCGCTATCGAAGAGGACTTCGAGATCGTGCACCCCGAATGAGCGGCCGCTATCTATTGGACAGCAACATCGTGATCGCTCTTTTTTCGGGAGAGCCGGCGGTGAGCGAGCAGCTGAGCGCGGCTGAGTACAGCGCGCTCAGCGTGATTGTTTACGGTGAATTGCTAGCCGGGGCTTTACGATCGGCGCGAGTCGAAGACAACGTGGAACGCTTGCGACGATTCGCTCGCATGGTGCCGTTGCTCTGCTGTGACAGCAGCACGGCTGAGGAGTTCGCCAGCATCAGTGTCCGACTACGACGCAAGGGGAAGCCAATCCCAGAAAACGACGTCTGGATCGCGGCCACCGCGCGCCAGCATGGCCTTACGCTTGTCAGCCGGGACCAGCACTTCGCCGAGGTCGATGACGTGACGACGGTTGCCTGGTAGGAGGGCGCGGGCAAGATGCCCGCGCGCCAGCCGGCGAGACGCCGGCGCTCCAAACCAGGCCCGGCCGAGGGCGGCCATGAAACCTCCGTGGCGGCGAGTGTGATAAGAATGTGCCGCTGTGGCGTTCCATTTCGAGCTCGATCGGGAGAACGGCATCTTCCGCGTCGTGGGCAGCGGACGCGTCGACGACGGCGAGTTGCGGGAGCTGTATCGCGTGGTGGGGGAGCGGTTCGCGCGCAGCGGCGCGCGCGCGGCCATCCTGGACGTGAGCGCGGTCACGGATTTCGCGGTGACGAGCGCGCTCATCGAGCAGCTCTCGCGCGGCCAGCCCGCGCTCCACGAGCTGGAGACGCCGCGCCTCATCGTGGCGCCGCAGCCGCATGTCTACGGCGCGATGCGCGTGTTTCAGTCGATCGGGGAGCCGACGCGTCCGCGGCTGCTCGTGCTGCGCTCGGCGGCGGAGGCTTATGCCCTGCTCGGCGTCGCGGCGCCGAAGTTCGAAAAGATGGAAGAGTGAGCGGCAGGCCGCTACGACTTCAGGGTACCGTGTATTCGTCAAGGCCGGGACAGAGAAAAGGCCGCGCGAGGGCGAGCGGGCTGCAACGGCGTTGGTTGGAAAAAGCGGGGGCAAGATGCCCCCGCTCCAGCCGGCGGGACGCCGGCGCTACAAGTTAGCTACTGGATCAGCGTGCCGTTGGTTTCCCCAGAGTCTTCCTTCGGGATGACGACGGCGGCGGCGACTTTGTCGCCGCCTTCCATGTGGAGGAGGCGGACGCCTTGGGTGGAGCGGCCGGCTTCGCGGATCTGCGTGGTGTCCATGCGGATGATCTTGCCGAACTGCGAGATGATCATCGCTTCGGACGCTTCGTCGACCAGGAGGATGGCGGAGACCATGCCGTTGCGGGCGGTGGTCTTGACGTTGATGACGCCTTTGCCGCCGCGGGTCTGGAGGCGGTATTCGTCCACGTGGGTGCGCTTGCCGTAGCCCATCTCGGTGACGCTGAGGATGAGGCGGGCGGACTGCTGGGCTTTTTCGGAGTCGAGCACGGCGGCGGCTTCGGCGGCGGCTTCTGCTGCTGCCGCTGCGTCGTCTTTCGTGTTCAGCCCGGGCTTGCCGGCCTTCTTGTCGGCCGCGTCCTTCTCCTTGCCATTCTTCTTGGCGGCGGATTTTCCGGCGCGGTCGAGGCTGTGCATCTTGGCGGAGTCGGAGGCGGACTTGCCGTTGGGGGCTGACTTGGGCGTGACGGCCATGCCGACCACGTAGTCGTGCTTGTCGAGGGTCATGCCGCGGACGCCGTAGGCGGCGCGTCCCATGGGGCGGACGTCTTCTTCGTCGAAGCGGATGGCCATGCCTTCGTGCGAGGCGAGGAAGACGATCTGCTGTCCGTCGGTGGAGCGGGCGGCGACGAGTTCGTCGCCCTTGTCGACGCCGATGGCGATGATG
The DNA here is from genome assembly GCA_016185395.1 of Candidatus Korobacter versatilis. Taxonomy (GTDB): domain Bacteria; phylum Acidobacteriota; class Terriglobia; order Terriglobales; family Acidobacteriaceae; genus JACPNR01. The sequence goes on along the minus strand of JACPNR010000006.1, from coordinate 194,774 downwards.
CCGCGCGACATGACGTTGGAGAAATCGACGAGCGGCGTCTTCTTGACGGTGCCGTTGCGGGTGGCGAAGAAGACGTACTTGCCTTCCTCTTCCAGGTCGCGGACGTTGAGGATGGCGCGCACGGTCTCGCCGGGCTGGAGCGCGACGAGGTTGCCGATGTGCTTGCCCTTGCCGGCCGGGCCGACGTCCGGCACTTCATACACCTTGAGCCAGTAGACGCGGCCGGTGTTGGTGAAGACCAGCAGGTAAGCGTGGGTGGAGGCGATGAGCAGCTTCTCGACGAAGTCTTCGTCGCGCGTCTTCATGCCGGTGCGTCCGGTGCCGCCGCGGCGCTGGGCGCGGTAGGTGGAGATGGGCGTGCGCTTGAGGTAGCCGTTGTGCGAGATGGTGACGGCGACCTGCTCGTCGGCGATGAGGTCCTCGAGCTGGATCTCGACCTGCTCGTCGACGATCTGGGTGCGGCGCGCGTCGCCGTACTTTTCTTTTACTTCCTTCATCTCCTTGACGATGACGCCGCGGAGTTTTTTGTCGGACGCGAGGATGGACTCGTATTCGGCGATGCGCTCGCGGACCTCGCCGAGCTCCTTGAGGATCTCGTCGGTGGAGAGGCGGGTGAGGCGATAGAGCTGGAGTTCGAGGATGGCGTCTGCCTGGCGTCCGGAGAGATTGCCCTCGCCGCGGCTGAGGCCCATGGTCTCGCGCGTCTCTTTGTCGACGATCTTGAACTTGGTGGCGAGCAAGGCCTCGCGCGCTTCCTGGCGCGAGCCGCTGGCGCGGATGAGCTTGATGATGGCGTCGAGATTGTCGAGCGCGATCTTGTAGCCCTCGAGGATGTGCTCGCGCTCTTTCGCGCGCGCGAGCAGGTACGCGGTGCGGCGGCGCACGACTTCGACGCGGTGGTCGATGAAGTGCTTGAGCGCGTCGATGAGTCCGAGCTCGCGCGGCTGGCCGTTGACCACGGCCAGGAAGATCATGGAGAAACTCTCCTGCATCGAGGTGTGCTTGTAGAGCTGGTTGAGGATGATCTGCGGCTCGGCGCCGCGCTTGAGCTCGACGACGATGCGCATGCCGCTGCGATCGGATTCGTCGCGCACGTCGCTGACGTCGTCGATGATCTTGTCGAGGACGAGATCGGCGATGCGCTTGATGAGCGTGGCCTTGTTCACCTGGTAGGGGATCTCGGTGATGATGATGGCCTGGCGGTCTTTCTGGAAGGTCTCGATGGCGGCCTTGGCGCGCATCATGAACTTGCCGCGGCCGTGCTTGTAGGCTTCGGCGATGCCGGCCTTGCCGTAGATGTATCCGGCGGTGGGGAAATCGGGGCCCTTCACGATCTTGAGGACCTCGCCGAGCGTGGTCGCGGGGTTCTCGACCAGGGTGATGGCGGCGTCCACGATCTCGGTGAGGTTGTGCGGCGGGATGTTCGTCGCCATGCCGACGGCGATGCCGTTCGAACCGTTGACGAGCAGGTTCGGGATGCGCGTGGGGAGCACGACCGGCTCCATGGTGACTTCGTCGAAGTTGGGGACGAAGTCGACGGAGTCTTTGTCAATGTCGGCGAGCAGCTCCTCGGCGATGGCCGTCATGCGGCACTCGGTGTAGCGGTAGGCCGCGGCGGAGTCGCCGTCGACGGAGCCGAAGTTTCCCTGACCGTCGACGAGCGGATAGCGCAAGCTCCAGGGCTGCGCGAGGCGGACGAGCGCGTCGTAAACGGCACTGTCGCCGTGCGGGTGATACTTCTTCAACAACTCGCCGACGACGCCGGCGCACTTCACGTGCTTGCGGTTGTGGAGCAATCCCATGTCGTGCATGGCGTAGAGGATGCGGCGATGCACGGGCTTGAGTCCGTCGTAGACGTCGGGCAGGGCGCGGCCGATGATGACCGACATCGAGTAGTCGAGGTAGGAGCGGCGCATCTCCTCCTCGATGTTCATGGGGAGAATGCTCAGCGCGCCGGGGCCCATCTCGCTGGGCCGCTTGGCGTTCTCTTCGGGATTCAGCGGCAGCTGGGGATCTTTTTCGTCAGGCATTTTTCAGTTCTCGGTTCTCAGTTCTCGGTTCTCAGTTCTCGGTTCTGAGTGCGCGGTTCTCAGTGCGCGTTCCGCTCTCTGCTTTCCGCCCTCCGCTCTGGACGCTTTTCGGGCGCACGAAGCGCGTGTGCGCTGATTCTCAGTGGGCGTCACAGGTGAACGGTAACTTATTGATAATTCATGCAGTTAGTGCGGATGAGAGCAATAGGGATTATAGCGCAACCCAGTGGTCGGTGGCCAGTGGTCGGTTGCCAGATTCTAGAGGCCGAGTGGCGTGGCGCTGGCGGTGGGGAAGTTGCGTTGGCGCCACTTGCGCAGGGCGTAGAGGATGCATCCGCAGACGATGCCGGCGGGGACGGAGAACATGGCGAAGTTACGGACTTCGGGGATGGCGAGAAACAAGACGGCGAGGAAGATGGCGGCGAAGACCGGTTGCGGCGAGGGCAGGCCGGGGCGGATGGCAATGATGTATCCGATGGCGAAGACGTAGATCGGCTTGCCGTCTTCGGTGGACGGAACGACTTCACGCCGGAATGCGAGGCGGTGCTGCATCGCCTTCCCCTGAGCGACTTCCCGGACAATCCCTTATAAAACGCGGCCGCGTTACCGGAAGTAGACACCGGAACGCGGCCCGAGTTCCAGCGGTTTTGTTACCTAATCCGCGGCTCGCCGCCTTCGGGCCCGTAGAAAAGGACCCAGGTGTAGAAGTCGGCGGAGAAATGCTCGAAGCGGTGCGGCACGCCGGCGGCGGCGAAGAGGAAGTCGCCGGAGGCGAACTTGACGCGCTCGTTGCCATGGACGAACTCGCCGGAGCCGCGCGCGACGATGTAGGCCTCGTCGCGGGTGTGCGGCTGCTGCGGGTCGGTGCCGCGCGGGGCGTAGATCTCGACGGCGAGCGTGCCGTGGGCGAACTGCGCGGCCCAGCGGGTGCCGTCGGGCGTAGGGACACTGCGGGCGGCGTCGGAGAAGGCGACCTTGATGTCGGTAGGCATAAGTCAAAACCATACCGCGGATGGACGCAGAGGAACGCGGATTTCTACTAGACGACGCCGGGGTGTGGAGGCACCGAGTATCCTGAAGCGCTGAGTTAACCAAGAGAGCCTGCAAGTCCGCGGCCTGAGCCCGTTCTCCTTGGGGGAGTAACTGCGATGCGAACTGTATCGATGATCTGCCTCATCATAGGACTTAGTGTTGTTGCGTCACCGCAATGCCAGGTGCCGCACTTTCGGAAAGGCAGAGACTTCATTGGATCAAGCAAAGGAACACTCTATGTGAACATCGAACCTCGCGACTTCACCATCGAGAAGCTTACTTGCCTGATCGGGCATTTGAAGAAGCGCAACCCCGCATGGAATGATGTGGCGGTTCTCTTCTTTAGCTCAGAAGAGGCCGCGGATAACTTCAATCCCGATATCAATTACACCCCGGGAATCCTATGGAATGCATGGGCTAGGCATCAGCACGCAAGCTACCTTCTAGAGCCGGACAAGAAGGAATACCTCTATATCAGCCCCTTTGGCTTCAAGGTAGTAGATTTCTCTCTCGACACCAAGATCGACTTACCTGTAGCAACCAGGCCAAAATGCCGCTTGGAAACGGCAGGCCGCTGCCTAATGGCCGTGCTTGGCGAAATCAAACGCTATCCTGAGAGCGCGCTGAAGCACGCGACGGTCGGGAGGGTTACGCTCTCGGCGGTGATTGAACGGGATGGATCTACCAGCCACGTCACGGTGAAGGACGCAGATGTCCGCCCCATCGAGCGCAAGGAATTGCTCACGAGCGCGGCGATGCAGAATCTCAAGACCTGGCAGTTTGACGCTTCCGACCAAGAGAGTCCAATTCAGATCGACTACAGCTATGTGATCGATACCGGCCCCTTGGCTCGAACTCAATATTCCGGACAAGTGACCATGATTCCAAAGCTGCCCTATTACGTGGAGATTCGCGTAAAGGCACCGAAATAAACGCGCGCTACGCAAGCTGCGCGCCCGCCTTCGGCAGAGTGGTCCGCGCTTCGCGCGGGCTCGTTCCGGCACGGCTGAAGCCGTGCCCTATTACAGCGGGATGTTGCCGTGTTTCTTCGGTGGAAGCTTGTCGCGCTTGGTCTGGAGCATTTCGAGGGCGTCGATGAGCTTCTTGCGGGTCTCGCGCGGCTCGATGACGGCGTCCACGTAGCCGCGCTCGGCGGCGACGTAGGGGTTGGCGAACTTGTCTTTGAATTGCTCGACCAGCTTCGCACGCTCGGCGGCGACGAGCTTGTCAGCATCGCTTGCGCCAGCATTCTTCTGCCCAGAGGGGCCTCTCGCTTCGCTCGAGGTGTTTTTGGAACGAGCCTCGGCTTCCTTGCGCACCTTATCCAGCTCGCGTTTGTAGACGATGTCCACGGCGCCCTCGGGGCCCATCACGGCGACCTCGGCGGTGGGCCAGGCGTAATTGACGTCCGTCCGCAGGTGCTTCGAGGCCATGACGCAGTAGGCGCCGCCGTAGGCCTTGCGCGTGATGACGGTGATCTTGGGGACGGTGGCTTCGGCGTAGGCGAAGAGCAGCTTGGCGCCGTGCTTGATGATGCCGCCCCACTCCTGCTGGGTGCCGGGGAGGAAACCGGGGACGTCTTCAAAGGTGATGAGCGGGATGTTGAAGGCATCGCAAAAACGGACGAAGCGGCCGCCCTTGACGCTGGCGTTGATGTCGAGCACGCCGGCGAGCACGGCGGGCTGGTTGGCGACGATGCCGACGGAGCGTCCGTTGAGGCGGGCGAAGCCGACGACGATGTTCTTGGCGTAGTGCTCGTGGACCTCGAAGAAGTAGCCGTCGTCGATGACGGCGTGGATGACGTCCTTGATGTCGTAGGGCTTGCTGGGATCGGCGGGGACGACGGTCTGGAGTCTCTCGTCGCTGCGGTCGGCCGGGTCGGTGCAGGGCTTGCGCGGCGGGTCGTCAAGATTGTTCGACGGCATGAAGCTGAGCAGCTCGCGGATGAGCGAGAGGCACTCGGCGTCGTCGGCGGCGCGGAAGTGGGCGACGCCACTGATCTCGTTGTGCGTGTCGGAGCCGCCGAGTTTCTCCTTGGTGACTTCCTCGTGCGTCACGGCCTTGATGACGTCGGGCCCGGTGATGAACATGTACGACGTCTTCTCGACCATGCAGATGAAGTCGGTGATGGCGGGCGAGTAGACGGCGCCGCCGGCACAGGGCCCCATGATGGCCGAGATCTGCGGGATCACGCCGCTCGCGAGCGTGTTGCGCAGGAAGATATCGGCGTAACCGCCGAGCGAGACGACGCCTTCCTGGATGCGGGCGCCGCCGGAGTCGTTGAGGCCGATGAGTGGCGCACCGACCTTCATCGCCATGTCCATGAGCTTCACGATCTTAGCGGCGTTGGTCTCGGAGAGCGAGCCGCCGAAGACGGTGAAGTCCTGCGCAAACACGAAGACGAGGCGGCCTTCGATGCGTCCGTATCCGGTGACGAAGCCGTCGCCGTAGACCTTCTGCTCTTCCATGCCGAAGTCGGTGCAGCGGTGGGTGACGAGCTTGTCGGTCTCTTCGAAAGTGCCTTCGTCGAGCAGGAACTCGATGCGCTCGCGGGCGGACATTTTCCCCGCTTGGTGCTGCTTCTCGCGGCGCTCTTTGCCGCCGCCGGCTTCGGCGAGGGAGTCGCGGCGCTTGAGTTCGGCCAGTTTCTGCTCAAGGTCCATGGCGGCGATTCTAAAACCTTTTAACCACGAAGGACACGAAGGAACACGAAGGCGTCTATTTGAGATTCCTTCGTGACCTTCGTGGTTAAGAGGCCTTACTCGCCGGGGCCACCCATGTCGCGCCAGCGGTATTTCTTGCCGTCCCAGAGGACGAGCGAGCTTCGGTTGGTGCCCTCTACTTCGAGGATGATGGCGCCGACCATCCTGCCTTTCTTTACCGGCATGGGTGCGACGTTGATGGTGTTGAAGGGAAGGTTGATCATCACCCACTTGGCCTTGGGCGCGGCGGCACGCCAGCCCTCGGCGCCGGTGCCGTGGATGGCGAGCACGACATAGCCGGTCTCGGGAGCTTCGCTCGCGACTCCGGCGGTGAGCATGGGATTCTCGTATCCTTGCGCGGCCATGTAGGGATCGATGACCGCGTAATGGAAGGGGACCTGTCCGGCGAAGGCGTTCTTCACGCGCGCGACGATGACGGCATCTTGCACGCCGTCGCCGTCGAGATCGGTGATGAGCAGCGGCGTCCAGGGAATCTCGTGGTCGGTGTCATGCAGATAGCGGCGCGGCGTGGCGCGCTGGAGCGCGACTTTGAAGCCGGGACCAAACTGTTTGTTGACGACCTGCTGCAAGTCCGCGGGCACCTCGGGCGCACCATCGGCAGCGGAGTTCTTCTCGGCGTCGGTGGGCGCGGGTTTGGTGGCGGCGTCCGGGGTGGCCTTGTCCTTGCTGGTGTCCCGACTCGCATCCCCAGCGGGGGTCGCAGTCTGTGCGAACGCGGCGGAAAAGAGCAGGAAGACGACTACGAGAAGGCAGGCAATACGTAAGGCTCGCATGGTGCCTACTCTAGCGCGATTCCCGGCGGTTACAACCCTAAAGAACCGTGGCGGTCAACAGCGGGGACGCGACGACGCTGACCGAACCAGTCCACCAGCGTGACGCTGGCCGCGCTCACGAACGCGGCGCCGAGCGCGACGCAGACCAGGGCGGGAACGTAGAGGTAGAAGTGCATGCTGAGTATCCAGAAGACAAAAAGGGCGAGGACGATGGGTTTCATGTTTGAGCACCGAGTCGCGAGTTTCGAGTTGCGAGCGGCCGGAGCCACACGCCTGACTCAATAGGAGAGTAGAAGCCGGGCGGGGGTTTACTCAGGGGTAAACATTTGTCGGGCGGCGGCGGGCGCGGCGCTTAGAGGCTGGTGGCCTTGGTGTCGACGAGGTGCTTGAGGTGGGCGACGAAGTCCTGCGCGGACATGTCTTCGGTCTTCTCTTTGCCGCGGGTGCGTACGTTGACCTTGCCGGTCTCGGCTTCCTTGTCGCCGATGACGAGGATGAAGGGGACCTTTTGCATGGCGTGCTCGCGGATCTTGGCGTTCATCTTTTCCGAGCGGGCGTCGAGGTGCGAGCGGATGCCGACGTCTTTCAACATGCTCTCGACCGACGCGGCGTAGCCGACGTGGCGGTCGGTGATGGGGACGATGGCGACCTGCGTGGGCGAGAGCCACGCCGGGAAGGCGCCGGCGTAGTGCTCGATGAGCACGCCGAAGAAGCGCTCGATGGAGCCGTAGAGCGCGCGGTGGACCATGAGCGGCTGGTGGCGCGCGCCGTCTTCGCCGACGTACTCGAGCTCGAAGCGCTGCGGCAGGGTGAAATCGAACTGGATGGTGGAGAGCTGCCAGAGGCGTCCGATGGCGTCGACTAATTTCACGTCGATCTTGGGGCCGTAGAACGCGGCCTCGCCGGGGATGAGCTTGTACTCGATGTTGGAACGCTTGAGCGCGCTCTCCAGCGAGCGCATGGCGAGGTCCCACTGCTCGTCGGTGCCGGCGTAGTTGGCGCGGTCCTTGGGGTCCCAGTTGGAGAGCTCGACCTGGAACTGGTCGAAGCCGTAGGTCTTCAGGACGGCGAGCGCGAAATCCATGCACCCGACGATCTCGTCTTCGATCTGCTGCGGGGTGCAGAAGATGTGCGCGTCGTCCTGGGTGAAGCCGCGGACGCGCAGCAGGCCGTGCATCACGCCGGAAAGTTCGTAGCGATAGACGGTACCGAGCTCGCCGTAACGCTGCGGCAGGTCGCGATAGCTGCGCAGGTCCGACTTATAGATAAGGATGTGGCCGGGACAATTCATCGGCTTCACGCGGTAGAACGCGTCGTCCATCTCCATGGGCGGATACATGTTCTTGGCGTAGTAGCCCTCGTGTCCGCTCGTCTTCCAGGTCTCGACGCGCAGGATGTGCGGCGTGTAGACGAGCGAGTAGCCGCGGCGGATGTACTCCTCGCGCATCCAGTCTTCCATCAGCTTGCGGATGGTGCCGCCCTTGGGATGCCAGAAGATGAGGCCGGGGCCGGCGAGCTCCTGGATGGAGAAAAGGTCGAGCTGCTTGCCGATGACGCGATGGTCGCGCTTCTTCGCTTCCTCCATCTGGTGGAGGTAGGCGTCGAGTTCCTTCTTTGAATAGAACGACGTCCCGTAGATGCGCTGGAGCTGCTTGTTCTTCGCGTCGCCGAGCCAGTAGGCGCCGGCGAGGGTGAGCAGCTTGAAGGCTTTGATCCGCCCGGTGGAGGGGATGTGCGGGCCGCGGCAGAAGTCCACGAACTTGCCCGTCTTGTAGAAGCTGGCCTGCTCGCCGGGCTGCACGAACTGCTCGATGAAGTGGCACTTCATGAAGTCGCCGTGCTGCTGCGCGTCGGCGAGCGTCTGGTCGCGCGAGAGCATCTCGCGGCGATAGGGGATGTCCTGCTGCGCGAGCTCGGCCATCTTCTTCTCGATGGCGGCGAGGTCGTCGGGGGTGAACGGCTGCTCGCGATAGAAGTCGTAGAAGAAGCCGGAATCGGTCGGCGGACCGTGTCCGAGCTTGGTCTCGGGAAAGAGCTCGAGCACGGCCGCGGCAAGAAGATGCGCGGAGGAGTGGCGGAAGACCTCGAGGGACTCGGGATCTTTTTCCGTCAGGATGCGGAGTTCGACGTCTTCCGCGAGCGGCGCGGTGAGGTCGACGAGGCGGAACTCGTTGCCGTTGCTGGACGGCTTGATCTTCGCGACGAGCGCGGCCTGGCCGAGGCGCGGCGAGATGGAGTTGGCGACGTCGAGCGCGGTCGAGCCCTTGGGCAGCTCTTTGATGGAGCCGTCGGGGAGTTTGACCTTGATGTTGTCGGCCATGTGAGGACGAGCGCGTGCGGCGAAACTTCGAGTTTAGAAGAGGGGGAGAGAGCGGTCAAACGGGACCGCCCCTCCGGGGCTCGGATGTTTTTTCTCTTTTCCCAGGGCTTCCGCCCTGGGCTATTCGCGCCTTGCGGCGCGTGGCGGGCCTCCAGCCCTTTTAATCCGAGATCATCACGTCAAATCTCAGACGTCATTGCAGCGCACCCTAGATGTAGCTCAGCCACCAAGTCGCGCCGGCGCTGCTTGGGACCCGTGAACTGAGCGAGTCCCGACTCTCAGATGTAGCTCAACCACCAGTCGTGTCTTCTTTGCTTCACGCCCATGAACCACTTGCAGGGGAAATAGAGGAGGAAGATGGTGACGAACCACATGAGGTAGATGAAGGGCAGGTTGAAGCCGTAGCCGGGCGGGGCGCCGCCGAGCATGAAGCCGCCGCGCCAGAGATGCTGGTGCGGCTGGCCGAAGGCGATGGCGGCGGCGATGGCCATGAGGTGGATGAGGTAGAGATGCAGGACGTAATAGAACATGGGAACGCGTCCGAAGACGACGAAGAAGCGCGCGACGGCGTTGACCAGACCGGGGCCATGTATCCGCAGCTTGTCGAACAGCGCCATGGCGATGAGTGCCGGGCCGAGCGTCATGAGCAGGAACTGGAGCGAGGGCGGGTATTTCTCGACGTCGGTAAAGAGGATGAAGCTCTGCGCGAGCGTGGGCTGGAGGTGGAAGCTCGAGTCGACTTGCGGCCCGACGGTGAACAGGTGCGGCGGATTGCCGTAGAGGTTGAAGGCGCGCAGCACGACGAAGGCGGCGGTCATGAGGGCGCCGGCGCGGAGCATCCAGCGCTGGCGTTCGGCGGGCGGGCGGCGCAGGACTTCTCCGAACGCGAAGCCGAGGGCCATCACGCCGATCCACGGGATGAGCGGATAGAGGATGAACACGCCGAAGGGCGCGCCTTGCGGGATGGGCAGGTCCACGCCCGTGGGCCGCGGCAACGGGATGAATCCTGGCGCGTGCGACACGACCCAATACCACGGGACGTTGCCCCATCCGGTGGGCTGGAACTTGTCGAGCAGGTTGTGGCCGAGCACCATGACGCCGCCGATCGCGGCGATCCATTTCGTGGGCAGGCGGACGATGGCGGCGTTCGCGACCATGGACCATCCCAGCGCCCAGAGCACGCCGCCCCAGGGGAAGGGGAAGATGAACGTCCAAGCAAAACCTACGACGGTGCACTCGAGGAACACGAGCCAGAGGCCGCGCGTCCAGAGGAAGCGCGAGATCTGGGCTTTCGACTTGCCGCGCGCGTAGCTGAGGAAGGCGCCGGTGCCGGCGAGAAAAAAGAAGCCCGGCGCGCAAAAGTGCGTGACCCAGCGCGTGAGCCAGAGCGCGAGCCAGGTCTGCGTGACGTCCTCGGGCGCGAAGCGCAGGTGGCTGAAGAAGTCGCGGACGTGGTCGAGCGCCATGACGACCATGATGACGCCACGCAGGATGTCGACGGAATCGAGGCGGAGCTTGGCGGGGGCGATGGGGCCGGGCGCATGAATGGTCCGCGCGTGCGGGATGGGCGGGTTCGGCGGCGTGGACACTTTGTTGAAAGAGCCTAGCAGTTTCCCGGACGGTGCGCCCTGAAAAGCGTTGACCACGAAGGTCACGAAGGAACACGAAGGTCTTACTTTTGATCTCTCCTTCGCGAGACTTCGTGTCCTCCGTGGTTTGAATCTTTAGTGCCCTGCCGAGAGCACGCGCGCGAGGAAGTGGACCAGGCGCCACTCGTCTTCGCGTGTGGGTTTGCCGGCGGTCTCGACGTGGGAGATGGCCGGACTCACCAGCAACGCGCGCAGTTGTCCGGCGGGGATTTCGCGCGCGAGCCATTCGCTCTCGGTGGCGGGGATGACGTTGTCGCCGGCGCCGTGCAGGAGATACACGGGGACGCGCAACCCGGCGAGCTTTCCGGCGGGCGAGACGGCGGCCATCTCGTCCGCGTGCAGCGTGATGGAACGCAGCAGCGCGGCGCGGAGTTCGGGCGTGGCGTCCCAGCGGACGGCGAGCGCTTCGAGTTGCGCGCGCGAGGCGGGCGAGAGCTTGGCGGCTTCGGCGCGCGCCTCGGCTTCGCGCTCGTGGAGCGCGAGGCGCAGCGCTTCCTTGGCGATGGGCGCTTCCTTTTCGGAGAAGAAATCCTCGGGATGGGCGTAGATGAGGACCATCGCGCCGTAGGGGTGCGCCTTCAGCGAGGATTCGGAGCCGTCCGGACGCGGCGCGCGGTCGGTGGCGTAGAAGCGGGAGACGCGCGCCATGTCGGCGTGCCCGCCGACGGAGAAGACGTAGGCGACGCTCGGCGCGTAGCGGGGATCGGCGGCGGTGAGCAGGGCGAGCCCGCCGGCGAAGCTGAGCGCGAAGACGCCGACGCGGTCTCCGGTGCGCCCCGCGAGCTCCTTCACCGCGGCGCCGATGGAAGCGACCTCGCCCGGTTCCACGCGCATCTCGGTGAGCGCGGTGATGTGCGGCGTGAGCACGGGCACGCCGACGGCGGCGAGCGCGCGTGCGTAGGCGCGCATGCGCGGGTCGTCGATGCCATCGAAGTGCACGCCGTGCACGACGACCATCCCAGGAGCGGTCGGGTCTCGAGGGGAATAGAGCCGCGCGCGCATCGGGCCGGCCGGCGCCGCGATGGTGAGTTCGCTCTCGTCGTAGGCGTGCTCGACCACGGACGCTACCCACGTGGGCGCGTTCGGGTCCGCGAGCTTGCGGAGCACATAAAAGGCGCGCAACTGCAGCAGCGCTGACGGTGGGCCGAGGGCGCCGCTGAGCAGCAGCAGCAAGAGGACGGCTGCCGTGCCCACGATCCAGCGCGTGCGTTTGCCCCGGGTGGCCATGCGGGGAGCCATAGTACCGGCGCGCAAACGCTGTACTACAATGAAATCCGTGGCGACCACGACACAGGCAGGAACGAAGCCCGCGGGCGAGATCATCCGGCAAGCGCCGGTCACGCAGGCGGCGAACGGAGTGTGTTTCGCGGCGGCGGGCGAGACGGCGATCACGGCGGCGGAGCTCGAGCGCATGGTCGCGGCGGTGCCGCGCGCGGTGGCGGCGGCGCTGGTGGAAGCGAAGAAGGCGTATTACTTCGTGCCGCTGGCGGTGAGCGAAGGCGAGGAGACGCTGGTCGCCGACCGCTACGACGTGGCGCTGAGCGACCGCGCGGTGTGCCATCGCAACCTGACCATCGGCGACGCACAGTGCGTGTTCATCTCCACCCGGCTGATGGACGACAAGTTTTCCGTCGCGTTCGAGTTCTACATCAACGTGGGACACGCGTTCGTCGAACGCGCCGGAGTGGCGCAGGCGTTCGCGGACACGGCGTGGAAGCAGGTGGAAGAGGGCGTCCGGGGCGAGACTTCGCTCGACGCGCACGACGCGCGCAAGCTGGCGCTGCCGGCGCCGGGCGGCGCGGTCAACGAACGCGCGCGCAACGATTATCTTTCCGCGGCGTTCGCCGATGCCATCGCCATCTACATGCTGTCCTTGTATCTCGACGTGGATTACTACGAGCTGCGCGAGCGCGAGTATCCGCTGCTCGCGCCGCCGGCGATGGCGGAGCGGCTGAAGAAGATCGCCGAGCTGTTCCCGCCGAACGCGGGCTTCGAGTTCAACGTCTTCTACCGCAGAAAAGCGTAAGGCCTTTTCACCACGGAGGCACGGAGTTCACGGAGAAGTTCTCTTCTTTTTTTCTCTTTCACCCTCCCCCTGATTCAGAGTTTCTTCGGTCCTTGGTTCCCTTCGGCTTTCCCTGCGTGTGCTCCGTGCCTCCGTGGTGAAAAGGGTTTTGCTGAGAACTGGGCGTGGAATCCGCGCGCATCCGTGGTAATAATCGAGTTGTGATCGCGCATCTACGCGGCAAGCTGATCTCGAAGCATCCGGGGCAGGCCATCGTCGAGGCCGCGGGCGTCGGCTATGACGTGGTCATCAGCGTGCCCACGTTCACGGAGCTGCCCGCGACCGGCGCCGAAGTTGCGCTGCACGTGCACACGCACGTCCGCGAAGACGCGCTAGCGCTTTACGGGTTTATCCGGAATGAAGAAAAGCGATTGTTCGAGCGGCTGATCTCGGTCTCGGGCGTGGGGCCGAAGCTGGCGATGACCATCCTCTCGGGCATGCCGAGCGCGGCGGAGATCGTGGGCGCGATCCGCTCGAGCGACGTCGGACGCCTGACGAAGATACCCGGCGTGGGGAAGAAGACGGCAGAACGCCTGGCGCTGGAGTTGAAGGACAAGCTGGACGCATTCGGCGCGGCGCCGGCAAAGGCCGCGGCGGGCACGCCGCTCGAGGAAGACGTGCTCTCCGCACTGATGAACCTCGGGTACCAGCGGCCGACGGCGGAGCGCGCCGTGGCGGCAGCGGCAGCGAACGGCGGGAAATCATCGTCGTTCGACGCGCTGTTCCGGCAGGCGCTGGCGTCTCTCTCTAAGTAAATACCAAACCCACCACGGAGACACGGAGGCACGGAGAACATCTTTGATTCCTTTGTCTTCCTCCGTGTCTCCGTGCCTCCGTGGTAGGTGTTCGGCCCCGAACCATCTGCGATAACCGGCGCGCGTGGGCTTCCGCGCTACACTGCGCGCATGGTCCGCCGTCTTACTACATTGCTGTGCGCCGCGGTGATCCTGTGCGGCGTCGCCGCTGCGGGAAAGAAGGCCGGCTACTGGAAGAAGCCGGGAACGGCGGAAGTGCCCAACTTCACCGTGGTGCCCGCGGCGGACAAGTGCAGCAACTGGGGATGGGCGGCGGCGACCGAGACGCTGCTCGCGCTCGACCAGGTGAAGGTGGACCAGCACCTGCTCGTCTCGAAAGCCTACGGCGGCGAGTTGTGCGACGACGCGGCGCCGAAGATGCGCGCGCTCGCCGACGCCGTGAACGGCGATTACGTGGTCAACGAGAAATTGAAGATGCGCGTGGTCACGCGCGTGGTCCCGGCCGGGGCGCCGATCGCGGCCGAGGACCTGATCGCGGCCATCCATCGCGGGCGCCCGATGATCCTCTTCTGGAAGGCGCGCGCGTACCTGGCGGTGGGCGCGGCATTCGATGAGTACATCGGGCCGAACGGCACGCGCTTGTGGGACGTCCGCGAACTCACGCTGCTCGATCCCGCGGCCGAGGACGAAGAGCACCGCCGCGTGACGTTCAACAAAGACCGCGACGGCATCGCCGAGATCGGCGGCGCGATGGAGTTCGTCGTGATGCGGATGGAAGAGATCGACTGGCAGCACTGAGCGGCGCCTCCGGACCGAAATGCGAAAGTTCCTCGCCTTCCTGATCGTGTTGGCCGCGCTCGCCGGCGGCTGGAGCTACGCTTACTACCGCACGGTGCGGATGGACAGCGCGATGAACGCCGTGCTGGTGGCGCCTCCGTATCCGGTTTCGGCGCGGGCGCAGGCGCTGCATCAGCGGCTGCTCATCGCCGACCTGCACGCCGATTCCCTGCTCTGGGACCGCGGACTTGCCACGCGCGCGACGCGCGGACAGGTCGACGTGCCGCGCCTGCTGGAGGCGAACCAGGCGCTGCAGGTGTTCACCGTGGTCTCGCAATCCCCGAAGAACCTGAACCTGGAGCGCAACACCGGCGACACCGACGAGCTGACGCTGGCGTACGTGATCCGGCTGAAGCCGCCGGCGACGTGGTTCAGCCGCACGGCGCGCGCGCTCGAGCAAGCGGCGGAGTTGCGCGACGCGGCGAGGAAGTCCGGCGGACACCTGGTGCTGGTGCGTTCGCGCGGCGACCTGGCGAGTTTTCTGGAGCGGCGGCGCGCGAACCCGCACCTGGTGGCGGGGATACTGGGAATCGAAGGCGCGCACGCGCTCGATGGCAAGCTGGGCAATCTGGCCGCGCTCGATGGCGCCGGCTTCCGCATGATCGGGTTGGCGCATTTCTTCGACAACGAGTTTGCCGGCTCCGCGCATGGCGCGAAGAAGCATGGCCTGACGCCGCAAGGGCGCGCGCTGGTCGCGGAGATGGAGAGCCGGAAGATATTGGTGGACCTGGCGCATGCGTCGGCGAAGACGATTGATGACGTGACGGCGATGGCCACGCGCCCGGTGGTGGTGTCGCACACGGGCGTGCGCGGCACGTGCGACAACCAGCGCAACCTGAGCGACGACCAACTGCGGCGCATCGCGAAGACCGGCGGCGTGATCGGCATCGGCTACTGGGACGTGGCGACGTGCGGGAAAGACGCTGCCGCGATCGCGCGCGCCATCCGCTATACCGTGGAGGTGGCCGGGGTGGACCACGTGGCCCTCGGGTCGGACTTCGACGGCGCGGTGGTCGAGCCGTTCGACGTGACTGGGCTCGCGCTCATCACGCAGGCGCTGATGTAGCAGGGGTTCTCGGACGCGGAGATAGCGAAGCTCATGGGCGGGAACGTGTTCCGGTTGTTGCGGGAGAACCTGCCGGAGTAGCGGCGCTTACTTCCCAATACAGAACTGGCTGAAGATGCGGTGGAGGATGTCGTCTGCCGTGGTGGCGCCGGTGATGGCGTCGAGCGGGCGGAGCGCGTTGTAGAGGTCGAGCAGCAGCATCTCGTGCGGGACGTTCTGCTTGGTGGACTGTTCGGCGGCGGCGAGCGCGGCCAGCGATTCGCGGACCAGCGCCTCGTGGCGGACGCTGGTGAGAAAGCCGGTCTCCTGCTGCGTGGCGGCGTCGCCGGCTACGTGGTGGAGGATGTGCTCGCGGAGTTCGGGGATGCCTTCGCCGGTGGTGGCGGAAGTCGCGACGAAGCCGTTTCGAGTCTCGAGTTTCAAGTTTCGAGCGTCCAGATCGATCTTGTTCGTGACGACGATGTGCGTGCGCTGCTCGGCGGCGTGGAGCAGTGCGTCGTCTTCGGTGGTGCGGGGCTGCGAGGCGTCGAGGACGACGAGCACGAGGTCGGCGTCGGCGAGGGCTTCGTAACTTTTCCTGATGCCGAGGCTTTCGGCTTCGTCGTGCGCGGCGCGGATTCCGGCGGTATCGACCAGCTTCACCGGGATGCCGCCGAGAGCGACCGTTTCCGAGACGAGGTCGCGCGTGGTGCCGGGCGTGGCGGTGACGATGGCGCGCTCGCGCTCGACCAGCCGGTTGAAGAGCGAGGACTTGCCGACGTTGGGGCGTCCGACGATGGCGAGCGTCAGGCCTTCGTGCACCGTCTTGCCGTAGGCGAAAGACGCCAGCAGCTTCTCGAGCGGCGCGCGGACGCGGGTGGTGTGTTCCAGGACCTTGCTCGCGGGAAGAACGGCGACGTCGTCTTCGGCAAAATCCACACCGGCTTCGAGCAGCGCGATGAGCTGCACCAAGTCTTCCTTGATGGGCGCAAGACGCCGCGAGAGCGCGCCTTCGAGCTGTTGCGCCGCGACCTTGGCCTGGTAAAGCGTTTGCGATTCGATGAGGTCGCGCACGGCCTCGGCTTGGGTGAGGTCGAGGCGTCCATTGAGGAAGGCGCGCATGGTGAACTCGCCGGGCTCGGCGAGGCGGGCGCCGCGCGCGAGGCAAAGCTCCACGACGTGGCGCAGCACGACCGGCGAGCCGTGGGTGGAGATCTCGACCACGTCGTCGGCGGTGTAGGAGTGCGGCTTGGTGAAGCAGGTGGCAACCACTTCGTCGATGCGCTCGCCGGAGTCCGGCTCGACGAGTTCGCCGAACACGGCGCGTCCCGGCGCGAGCGCGTGTTTCAAGCGCAGGAGGGGCGCGGCGATGGTGCGGGCTTCCGGGCCGGAGAGGCGGACCACGCCGATGCCGCCGCGTCCGGCGGGCGTGGCGATGGCGACGATGGTGTCGTCGAGGTGCACCATTCGATTGTAGTTTGGGCGACGCGGCCAGTTCACACGAAGGTCACCAAGGTCACACGCAGGCGCTCCATGGAGGACCTTCGTGCTTCCTTAGCGGCCTTCGTGTGAAAGGTTTTAGGGTTTGCCGTTTTTCGTCTTGGCCAGGAAGGTGGGCACGTGGACGACGGCGCGCGAGATGGTGCCGCGTCCAAGTTCTTTTTCGCCGGTGGTGTCTTTGGGGTCTTGGGTCCAGGCGCGGACGCGCATGGTGTAGAAGCGTCCGTCGAAAGATTCCATCACGGCTTCGGCGTGGACTTCCACGCCGACGCCGGTGGCGGCGCGATGCTCCACGTGGATGGCCGTGCCCACGTTGATCTCGCCGGGCTCGTGGAAGGGCATGAGCGCGTGGAAGCACGCCGTCTCCATGAGGCGGACCATGTCGGGCGTGGAGTAGACGGGCGGAAGCTCCGCGTGATGATGGGTGAGCGTGTGCTTGTGCTCGACCGTTTCGCTGGTGTGAGCGCGCGCGCCGATGGGGACTTCCTTCATAAAACCAAAACCTACCACGGAGGCACAGAGGCGCAGTAGCTAGGAGATAGGAGATAGGAATTGAGGCAGCCGTCTGGGCTAACTCCAAACTACTAACTCCAATCTCCTGCTCTTTTACGCTGCGCGCTGCGCGAGCCGCTCGCGTTCGATGCCGTCGAGCGCGCGCCACAGTGCCTTTGCGGCGGACTCGGCGGCGGTGAGGGCGCGCCCGGCGCCGGCGTCATTGCTGACGAGCTTGCCGAGCTGCTCGCGCCAGACGGCGGAGTGGTGGACGTCGGCCGTCTGGTGAAGATCGAAATAGCGGCAGGTCGCGTCACTGGCGCCGTAGAAGGCGCGCAGTCCGCGGGCTTTTTCGGTCGCCACGCGCGGCACTTGCGATTCGTAGGCGTAGAAGGCGGCGAGCGCTTCCGCGGGCGAGCCGTTGTGCGCGACGTCGCGGAAGAGCTCCATGAGGTCGCACATCTCGGGCAGCGGCTGGCGCGGCGAGCGCGTGCCATGGGTGTCCATGCCGGCGACGAAATCGAGCCAGAGCTCGTCGTGCGGGCGTCCGTCGGGAGAATCGACGCCGACCTCATCCTGATAATTCTCGCGCACGGCGCGGCGCAGCTCGCCTTCTTCGAGCCGCGCGTGCAGCGTGCCCAACGCCGCCGGGAACGCCGCGACGTGGTTGTAGTACTGGCCGGCATACTCGCGCAGCTCGGTGCGCGTGAGCGTGCCCGCGCTCCACGCCTGATAGAAAGGATGGCAGAGCAGGTCGTACTGCGCGATGCGGCGGTCGAGCTCGGCGAAGAAGGCTTGCGGTTCCATGGCGTGTCCTTTCGGTCTGGAAGGAACAATATACGGGTGAAGGCGGCGGCGCGCCAAGTGTGCGGCTTTGCATTGTTAGAATGTGTACTAGCGCGCGCGCGGGGCGGGCGCCTGCAACTGCGTTCTGCAATGGCTTTCTCTGAACAATTCGATGTGGTCGTGGTCGGCGCCGGGCATGCCGGGTGCGAGGCTGCCGTCGCCGCGGCGCGCATGGGGCTGAAGACGGCGCTGTTCACGCTGAGCGTGGAGCTGATCGCGCAGATGTCGTGCAATCCGGCGGTCGGCGGGATCGCCAAGGGGCATCTCGTCCGCGAGATCGACGCGCTGGGCGGCGTGATGGGCGAGGTCACCGACGCGGTGGGCATACAGTTCCGGCTGCTGAACACGTCACGCGGTCCGGCGGTGTGGTCGCCGCGCGCGCAGTGCGACAAGGCGCAATACCGCGTGAAGATGCGCGAGGTGCTCGCGCGGGAGCCCCTGCTGACGGTGAAGGAAGCCGAGGTGGCAGACGTTCTGCTCGAGTCTTCAGACTGCAGTCTTCAGTCGTCAGGTGGGGAGCGTCAGGCTGAAGACCGCAGTCTGAAGACTGAAGACTTGCGCCGTGCGCGGCGCGCGGTCGGCATCAAGCTCCGCGATGGGCGGGAGATCGGCGCGCGTGCGGTCATCATCACTACCGGGACGTTCCTGAACGGGCTCATCCACTGTGGCGAGCAGACGCATCCGGCGGGGCGCTCGGGCGAGCCGCCGTCGCAACTGCTGGGCGAGGCGTTGAAGCTGCTGGGCCTGCGCGGCACGCGCCTGAAGACCGGGACGCCGCCGCGGCTCGACGGACGCACCATCGACTGGTCGCGCTTCACCGCGCAGCCGGGCGACGCGGAGCCGACTCCGTTCAGCTTCCGCACCAAGACAATCAAGCAGCGGCAGGTGCCGTGCTACATCGCGTTCACGTCGGAGGAGACGCACCGCGTGATCCGCGAGAACGTGCACCGTTCGCCGATGTACTCCGGGCAGATCAAGAGCATCGGGCCGCGGTACTGCCCGAGCATCGAAGACAAGATCGTGAAGTTTCCGGACAAGACCACGCACCAGCTTTTCCTCGAGCCGGAAGGACTGAACACCGACGAGGTGTACGTGAACGGGATGTCGACGTCGCTGCCGGTGGAGGTGCAGTTGGCGATGATCGCGTCCGTGCCCGGGCTCGAGACGGCGAAGATGCTGCGGCCGGGATACGCCATCGAGTACGACGCCATCGACCCCACCGAACTCGAGCGCACGCTCGAGACCAAGAAGATCGCCGGGCTCTATCTCGCCGGGCAGATCAACGGGACATCGGGATACGAAGAAGCCGGCGCGCAGGGCATCATGGCGGGCATCAATGCCGCGCTGAAGTTGAAGGGCGAGGCCCCGCTGGTGCTCGACCGGACGGAGGCGTACATCGCCATCCTGATCGACGACCTGATCTCGAAGGGGACGAACGAGCCTTACCGCATGTTCACCTCGCGCGCCGAGTTCCGGCTGCACCTGCGCATCGACAACGCCGACCGCCGCTTGACGCCGCACGGAAGGCGCGTGGGCATGATCGCCGATGCCGACTGGGCGGAGTTCCAAGCGAAGCAGGAACGAGTGCGGCGGATGGCGGCGGTGCTGGGGAAGGCCAAGAGGACAGGGGACGGTGGAAGGTGGCCAGAGGCCGCCGGGCAGACGTTCGCGCAACTGCTGAAGCGGCCCGAGGTGAGCATCGAGCTGCTGCGTCGCGAGTTGGAGCGGGCGTATCCGGAATTTTTCGCACGGCCCGCGGAGGACGCGGCGGTGAACGCGGCCGTCATCCGCAACGAACTGAAGTCCGTGGAGACGGAGATCAAGTACGCCGGCTACCTGGCGCAGCAGGAGCGCGCCATCGAGCGGCTGAAGAAGAGCGAGCAGCGGACCATCCCGGAGTGGTTCGAGTACGCGACCGTCAGCGGGCTCTCGCGCGAGATGAAGGAGAAGCTCGCGCACGTGCGTCCGCGGACGCTGGGGCAGGCCTCGCGCATCCCGGGCGTGACGCCGGCGGCGGTGTCGCTGGTGAATGTGTTCATCGAGATACAGAGGAAGCGATTAGCGATCAGCAGCTAGCAATTTGTTGGATCAGGCTGCGCCGGCGGGGTCGCCGGCGGCCACCTGCGCCGATGGCTTGAGGCCGGCCCATATCCACCACAGCGCGGCGAGCAGGGTGAACCATCCGGTCCAGATGGTGACGGTGCGGACGGTGACGCCGTGGTCGATGACGAAGCCGGCGATCCACGACGTGAGCGCGAGCATGACGGTGCAGCCGGCGAGTTCGGCGGCGAAGACGCGGCCGCGGTAGCGGTCGTCGGTGAGCAGTTGCAGCAGCGTGGTGGAGAAGACCCAGATGACGGCGCCGCCCATGTGTGAGAGCACGACGACGGCGTAGGCCAGCCAGCGGTCGTTGATCCAACCGAGGGTGAGATATCCCAGCCCGTAGGCGATGAAGCCGAGCAGGATGCCGATGCGCAAGCGCGAGAGGCGCTGCGCCGCCCACGGCGCTGCGGTCAGCGGGCCGATGAGCGAGCCGAGGCCGCGCGCGCCCATCAGCAGGCTCATCCCGATGAGCGCGCCTTGCGCCGCCGTGATGCCGGCGCTGCGCCACGGGAAGATCTCTTTTCCGAAGATGGGGAAGATTACCCAGCTCGCGCCGGTGACGCCGAGCGCGCCCTTCACCAGGATGGCCGACGTGAGCCGGCGGTCGCGGCGGACGTAACGCAGGCCTTCCACGACTTCGGAATGGTCGAAGAGGTCGCGCACGCGCGCCGGTCCGCGCGCAGCGAGATGCGGTTCGGTGAAGCGCATGCGCGAGAGCAGCCAGGCGGAGACGAGGAACGACGCGGCGTCGAGTCCAAAGATCCAGTCGCGGCCGAGCCACACGGCGGCCGCGCCGCCGAGCGCCGAGCCGATGAACATGTTCATCGACCACGTGCTCGAGGCGAGGGTGTTGGCGATGAGCGTCTCGTCCTCGCGCACGATGTTGGGGATGACGGCCGTGCGCGCCGGCTCGAACAATCCCCACATCACCGTCTCCAGGAAGAGCAGCGGGTAGACGAGCCAGACCATCGCGGGCGTGCGCACGAAAAGCACGCAGGTGATGATGACGGCGCGCGCGATGTCGGTGAAGATCATGACCTGGCGGCGGCTGATGCGGTCGTTGATGACGCCGGCAAACGGTCCGGTGAGCGCCTGCGGCAGGACCTGGAGGGCGAAGGCGAGTCCGATGGACTCGGCGCGTCCGGTGAACTCGAGCAGCATGGCGTAGAGCGACACCATGTAGAACCAGTCGCCGAGCTCGCTCACGATCTCCGCGAACCACAGGCGGCGGAAGTTGCCGTTGCCGCGCAGCAGGCGGTAGTAGCTGGCGAGCGAGATGTGCTGCTGGGGCATTGGTTTTTTCTTTTACATCCCGAGCGTAGTGAGGGAGCCCTGTGACAACGATAAGGCCTCCTGGAGTCAGGAAGCCTTTTGGCTGGGGTAGGGCTTTCTCGCCCGCCGCGGCGGGCTCGAAATGCAAATCAAGCCAGAAGCCTAAAAATGCGTAGCGCCCTCTTTCTCGAAGCGGTGTTTTTCTTCGAGGGCATGGAGCGATTCCTTCAGCTCGTGCTCGATCTGGTGGGCGAAGCTGAGGAGCTTCTCGCCGGGCGCGGCGAATCCCTTGGCGAGCGTGATGAGTCCGTGCGCGGCGAGGTCACGCTGCGCGAGCTCGAGCATGTGCTCGGCGGTGGTGTTGAGGTAGAGCAGGTCGAGCGGCTCGGCGACGCGGACTTCAGAATGAACACCGGGCTGTCCACCCGCGAGTTTCGAGAGCCAGAAGACTTTGCGGCGGATGAAGGCGACGATCTCGTCGTCCGGGGCGGTGCCGAAGGCGAGGCGGTTCTGCTTGAAGTTGTAATGCCGGCTGGAGACGGTCACGGGCTGGCGCTTGCCGCTCTTCACCAGCTCAAGCTGCTTGCGGTCGAGGTCTTTGCGGATGGCGTTGACCACCGCCGGCTCGGAGTGCTCGCGGTCGAGCGAAGGCAGCGCCTCCTTGATGACCTGGGTGAGCTGGAGCGCGATCTCGGCGTGCAGATGGGAGCTTTCCCCGGAACCCACGGCCAAAGACATGCGCCCGTGCAGGACGAAGAAGTCGGAGCCGGCGACGGCGGGATGGAACGGCCAGTTCATGTGGATGGTGACGGGCAGGCCGCAGAGCGTCATGTAATGGCCGGCGGCGGCGCCGGTGGGCTGAGTGCTCACTGCAATCTCCTTGTGCTGGGAACTTCCTATTCTAATGCAGAGGTTTCCCGTTTCCAGTTTCCGGTTCGGTTGCCTTGGCGGACTCGGCGCCTCGGCGGTGAAGTTTTCCTCCCGCTACAATAAGGACGTGCGCCCGAAGATCGCCATCCCGGAGCCGGCGTGGGAGAAGCCGGAGTACAACGCGCGCGCGCTGCCGCAATACGAAGAAGCGGTGCGCGCGGCGGGCGGCGAGCCCGTGGTCGTCCCCTTGGGCGCTGCGCCGGCGGAGATCGCGAAGATTGCGTCGCAATGCGCCGGCGTGCTGTTGCCGGGGTCGTCCGCAGATGTGGACCCGGAAAAATATGGGCAGCGGCGCGACCCGAAGTCCGCCGCGGCCGACCGGCAGCGCGACAACGTGGACGAACTGCTCATCCAGGACGCCTACAACCTGCGCAAGCCGCTGCTCGGCATCTGCTACGGCATGCAGATATTGAATGTGTGGCGGACGGGGACGCTGCGCCAGCATCTCGCAACGCCCGTGAACCACGAGGCCGGCCGCGCGGTGCTGCGCGCGCACAACGCCGTCATCCCGTCGGACTCCGTGCTGGGCGCGATCGTGGCGCCGGCGGTGCTCGACATGACCGGCCCCTCGCTCGGTCCCGGGCAGGAGACGAGCGAGGGCCACGACGCGGTGGAAGAACCGGAGACGCTCACCATCCCGGTGAACTCGAGCCATCACCAGGCGGCGGATGTGGTGGGCGACGGACTGCGCGCGGTCGCGACTTCTCCCGACGACGGCGTGATCGAGGCGGTCGAGGGAACGCAGCCGGAGCACTTCGTGCTCGGCGTGCAGTGGCACCCCGAGCGGACGTACAAAGAAGAACCGGCATCGCGCGCGCTGTTCGCCGCGGTCGTGGCGGCGGCGAAGCACTGGAAAAAATGAAGTCTCTTCCGCCGCGGATCCTCGCGGATAAAGCGCGGATAGAGCAGGCGTTCTTTAGGTCAGGGTCTTATCCGTCCGAATCCGTGAAATCCGTGGCTGCTCTTGGGTTCTATAATCGCGGGTTCAACCTATGCCGCTCGAACTCTCATTGAAGAACAAGGTGGCGCTGGTCTCCGGCGGGTCGCGTGGCATTGGCGCGGCGACGGTGGAGTTGCTGGTGAAGTCCGGCGCGAAGGTCGCGTTCAACTATCACCAGGCCGCCGTCCGCGCGGACAAAGTGGTCGAGTCCTGCGGACGCGACCACGCGGCCGCCTTCCAGCAAGAGCTTTCGACGGCGGAAGACGCTCGGGCGTTGGTGGAGGCGACCGTCAAACGCTTCGGGCGCCTCGACATCCTGGTGGCGAACCACGGGATATGGCCGCCGAAGGATGCGCCCATCGACCGCATGAGCGACGAGCAGTGGCTGCACACCATGGCGGTGAACCTGAACTCGGTGTTCGGCCTGGTGAAGCATGCGGTGGCGCAGATGAAGCAGCAGGGCGCGGGCGGCGCCATCGTCCTGATCAGCTCGACGGCGGGACAGCGCGGCGAGGCCTTCCACTGCGACTACGCCGCGACCAAAGGCGCGGTCATCAGCATGACCAAGGGGCTCGCGACCGAGCTGGCGCGCGACAAGATCCGCGTGAACTGCGTGGCGCCGGGCTGGGTGGCGACCGACATGGCCGCGCCCGCGCTCGAGGACCCGACCGTCGCGCCGCGCGTGTTTGCCACCATCCCGCTGGGACGCGTGGGGACTCCGGAAGAGCTGGCGGCGTGCATCGTGTTCCTCTGCACCGAGGGCGCCGGATTCGTGACCGGGGAAGTGTTCAACGTGAATGGCGGCGCGGTTTTGGTGGGATGAGCCCGAAGAGCATCACACGAAGGACACAAAGGTTTTCACGAAGGGCTCCATGGAGGACCTTCGTGGTGCCTTCGTGGCCTTCGTGTGAACGCCTTTGAAGCAGCTACACTGCCCAGTCCTGCTTCTAATAAAGAACCCATGAGAAAAGCCCTCTGTTCCCTGCTCCTCTTTGCTGTCGCGGCGTTCGCGCAGAAGCCGGCGGTGGTGACCACGCCCGTGCAAGCACCGCCTCCCACGACCACGGCGCCCATCCAGAACGATTCCGAGAACGCGAAGCAGGCGAAGGCGCTGCTCGACAAGATGGTCCGCGCGCTCGGCGGCGACGCTTACATGACTTACCAGACGCGCGAGGAAGTGGGCCGCACCTTTCGCTTCCACCACGGCCAGCCTTCGGGGACGGGCGTGCAGTTCTGGCGGTTCTGGAAGTATCCGGACAAAGACCGCATCGAGCTGACCAAGCAGCGCGACTGGTACGTGGTGTACAACGGCGACCAGGCATGGGAGACCACGTTCCGCGGCACCACGCTGCTCGACAAGGAAGAGCTGAAGGAATATCTGCAGCGGCGCGAGTACTCGAACGAGTACGTGCTGCGGCGGTGGCTGAAGGCGCCGGGCACGGCGCTGTTCTACGACGGCGCGACCATCGCCGAGTCGAAGCCGGCGGAGAAGGTGACCATCATGGACGCGCAGAACCGCGGCGTGAGCTACTACATGGCGAGCGATTCCTTCCTGCCCATCAAGAAGACGTTCACGGTGCGCGATCCGGCCACGGCGGAACGCACGGAAGAGACCGAGGTCTATGACAACTATCGGCTGCTGCAAGGAATACCGTCGCCGCTGAGCTGGACGTGGTTCCGCAACGGCGAGATGTACCGCCAGCGCTTCCTCAACACCGTGACGTACAACACGCCGGAGCCGGACGCGCGCTTCGTCGCGGGAAGCGTGAGCCACGGCCGGACGAAGAAGTAGCAGGCCGGCCGGCTATTTGCCGAGGGCGGTCCAGTCGGTGATCAGGGTGAGGGGCGCGGCGGCGTCTTCGCGCGGCAGCGAGTTGATGAGGAAGCGCTTGCCGTCAGGCGACACGTCATACTGGAAGAGTGAGTACCGCGGCGCGTGCATGCGCGTACGGAAGAGGACCTGAGGGGCGGAAGCCTCGAGTACTCCACCGTTCACGCGGATAGAAACCGCCATCAATTCCTTCCCGACGCTGATGTAGTAGAGCTCCTTGCCGTCGGGACTCCAGCGCGGTTGCGTGCCACCGCCGGCCGAGATCTGCGTCCGCAGGCCGGGGCCGGGGAAGGGCTGCACGAAGATCACGGGCTCGGCCGTGCGTCCGCCGACGGTATATGCGAGCCAGCGCCCATCGGGAGAGAACTGGCCCTCGGCAGAGGACGCAACCACACGCGGCTCGTTCTTTCGCGCGACGGTGTCGTAGGTCCACAGCTCCGGCGCGCCGTGCAGGAAGTTCATGTACAGAATGTAGCGGCCATCGGGCGACCAATCCGTGGTCATCACGCGCGAGGATTCGGCCAGCAGTTCGGGCTCGCCCGAGCCGTCTGCGGCCCGCCGAAACAGCTGGCTGTGCTGGCCACGCGTGACATAAGCGATGTTCGTACCATCCGGCGACCAGATGAGCGCTTCGCTGCGCTCGGAATCGGTCGCCACCGACGTCACCGTGCCGCGCCCGAGATCGAGGACGTGCACGCGCATGTGCCCGTCGCTGGCGCTGTCGACCGTCATGCCGAGGCGACGGCCATCGCGTGAAAGCGTGGGATGATACGGCCCAGGTGGCCCGATGGCTTCCAGTTCCTTGCCGGAGCGGTCGAACCATATCAGGCGCGAACTGTAAGAGTCGCGTGACTGGTAGATCAACGCCCCGCCCTCCGCAACCGAGAATCCCGAGCGATTGAAGCCTGTGTCCTGCTCCAACTCCTGGCCCACCACGACGCGGGGCTCGCCTTCCAGCTTGAAGGTGTTCGTGTTGAAAGGCTGCGCGGACAGCGTGCCGTCTTTCACGAAGAAGAGCTGTCCATCTGCGTAGGCGGTGTTGCCACGCATCGTAGCCGCGACCAGCCGCGGCGTAGGATCGTCCACGGAGGCGACGTAAAGGCCGTCGCGGTCGGTCGACCAATCGACGACAAAGAGGAAGTGGCGGCCATCCGGCAGGAACGTGGGCCAGCGATGGCTTTCCGGCCCGTTCGCGCTTACGGTCGTGGCCACTGCCGGAGTGCCGCCGGCGGCAGGAACGCGCCCGAGCCCAACGCCGATGGCGGGTACGAACACGATCTGGCCATCCTTGCTCCAGGCGCCGCCGCGTCCCACGATGGCGGTGGCGATATTCTGCGTCGCTCCGCTGAGCGTATTCAGCCGCACCAGCCGGCCACCAGCGTAGAAGGCGACGTCCTTGCCGTCGGGTGACCAGAAGGGATGCGTCGCGCTTTCGGTGCCGGAGTACTCGGTATTGGCGTCGGTGGCCAGGTTCTTGATCCAGAGCTTGCTCACGCCGCTGGCATCGGTGGCGGTGTAAGCGAGGCGGGTGCCGTCGGGCGAGATCGCGAAGTCATAAGCGACGAAGGAGTGCCGCGCTGGCGGAAGCACCGAGGTGCGGTAGAGCGGCGGCCGCGCCGCTTCCGGTCGCAGCCGATTGCCGGCAAGGAAAGCGGCGGCGACGAGCAGGAGGGCGAGCGCAGCCGCCCACTGCCATGTCCGCGCGCTGCCAGGGCCGGCGCGCTTTTGGCGCGCGGCGCCGCGAACGAAGCCCAGTTCCAGCTTGATGTCCCCGGCGCTCTGCCAGCGTTCTTCGGGGTCCTTCGCGAGGCAGGTCTGCACCACGCGGTCGAGCTCCACGGGGCTCACCGGCTGGAGGGTGGAGATCGCCGGCGGGTCTTTTTCGAGGATGGCGCTGGCGACCGAGATCTGCGACTTCCCTTCGAACGCCTTCTTGCCGGTCGCCATCTCGAACAGCACGGCGCCGAAGGAGAAGATGTCCGAACGCGCGTCGGATTCCCTGCCCTCGATCTGCTCGGGCGCCATGTACTGGTACGTGCCCAGGATGGTGCCGCGCTCGGTGATGGGTTGCGACTGCGCGCGCGTGAGCTCGGCGGTCGCGGCCATGTGGTGCGAGACCGGTTTGGCCAGGCCGAAGTCGAGCAGCTTGGCGCCGGACTTCGTCAGCATGATGTTTCCGGGCTTGAGGTCACGATGCACGATGCCTTTGCGGTGCGCGCGCTCGAGCGCGTCCGCGATCTGCTCGCCGTAAGCGAGCAACTGGTCGAGCGGCAGCGAGCCGCGCTGCAGGCGGTCGGCGAGCGTCTGGCCGTCGATGAGCTCCATCACGAGGTAGTCGGTGCCCTCGTGCCGGCCCACGTCGTGGAGGGTGCAGATGTGCGGATGATTGAGCGAGGAGATGGCGCGCGCCTCGCGCTCGAAGCGCTGCTTCAGGTCGGAGGTGAACTGGCTGTCGCCGCTGAGCACCTTGACCGCGACCTCGCGGTCGAGGCGCGTGTCGCGCGCGCGATAGACCTCGCCCATGCCGCCCGCACCGAGCGGGGCGATGATCTCGTAGGGGCCAAGTCTTTGTCCGGGGGAAAGAGGCATCGCGGGCGCGATTATAGCGCGGATTCGGATGCGAGACGGCGCACGCCTGGCCCAGTATTGTCGCGGTTTCAGAAGGCTAGGCCCGCTTGAAGAACTGCACCGCGCGCTCGTGCTTCCTCGCCGCCGCGAGCGAGGAGAACGTCCCCAGGTTGCGGCGCTTGCCCGTCTTCGGGCTCTGCTTGCGCGAGTAAAGGCGGTACTTGCCGGAGTTGAGCTTGCGAATCATGGCTCCCGCCACATATCGATGGACGTCAATATGCTACTTGCGCGCGCCCAGCATCTCGACCACGCGGTCGTAGTCCTCGAGCGAGCCGTAGCGCAAGATGATCTTGCCCTTGCCGCCGCTATCGCGGATCTCGACGCGGACGCCGAGCACGCGCTCCAGTTCCCTCTCCGCCTCGGCGACGTTCGGATCCACGGCGCGCTTCTGCCGCTGCGCTTTTTCCGCCGGGTGCATGAGCTCGTGGACGATCTGCTCAAGCTGGCGGACGGAGAGCGCGTCCTCGACGGCGCGCTTGGCCAGATCGAGCTGCGCCTCGGGCGAGTCGAGCATCATCAAGACCTTGGCGTGTCCGAAGCTGAGCGCGGAGTTCTCGACGTCGAGCTGGACTTCCACCGGAAGCTTGAGCAGGCGCAGGAAGTTGGCGACCGACGAACGGTCTTTACCGGTGCGCTGCGCCATGTGCTCCTGCGTGAGGTTGAACTCGCGCGCGAGGCGTTCGTAGGCGCGCGCCTGCTCGATGGGGTTCAGGTCCTCGCGCTGCAGGTTCTCGATGATGGTCATCTCCATCGCCTGCTCGTTCGAGACCTCTTTCACGATGGCGGGCACGGTCGGCTTCCCTGCCAGCTTCGAGGCGCGCCAGCGGCGTTCGCCGGCGATGAGCTGGAAGCGTCCGGCGACCTGGCGGACGACGACCGGCTGCACCACGCCATTCGAGCGGATGGACGCGGCGAGCTCGTGGAGCGCGACTTCGTCGAGACGGGTGCGCGTCTGGTAGGGGTTGCGCTCGATCTCCTCGATGGGGATCTCGCGGACTCCGCCTGGTTCCGCGGGCCGCGCGGCTGGTGGTGCGGTCGCGGTGGCGCGCGCGCCGGGAAGGAGCGATTCCAGGCCGCGTCCTAAGACCTTTCTTTTGTCATTCATATGTCTCGACTCCTGCTGCTGCGACCTTTTCCTGCACGTGCGCGGCGGCGGCCTGCCGCTTCTCTGCCCGCGTGATGAGTTCCTTCGCCAGCTTGATGTAGGCCTCGGCGCCGCGGGATTGCGGGTCGTAATCAATGGCAGCCTGGCCGAAGCTCGGCGCCTCGGCGAGGCGCACGTTGCGCGGGATGGTGGTGCGGCAGAGCTGGTCGCCGAAGAAACCCTTCAGGTCCTTGGCGACCTGCTGCGCCAGGTTGGTGCGGTCGTCGTACATGGTGAGGACCACGCACTCGATGGTGAGCTCGGGATTGAAGCTCTGGCGGATGCGCTCGATGGTGTCGAGGAGCTCGGATACGCCCTCGAGCGCGAAGTACTCGGCCTGCATGGGGATGAGCACGGAATCGGCGGCGACCAGCGCGTTGAGCGTGAGCAGATCGAGCGCCGGCGGGCAGTCCAGCACAATGAACTGGTAGCGATTGCGGATTACGGCCAAGGCGTCTTTGAGGCGGAATTCGCGGCGGTCGGCGGAGACCAGCTCGAGGTTCGCGCCAATCAGGTTCTTGTGCGCCGGGATGGCGGCGAGCTTCTCCGTGGCCGTGGGCAAGATGGCTTCGGCAGCGCTGGCGGAGGCCATCAACAGGTCGTAGGTGGAGAGGCGATCAGGGTCGCGCTGGAAGCCGAGACCGCTGGAGGAGTTGGACTGGGGGTCGCAGTCGACGAGCAGGGTCTCGACCTCGGCGGCAGCGAAGGAGGCGGCCAAGTTGATGGCGGTGGTGGTCTTACCCACGCCGCCCTTCTGGTTGGCGACAGCGATGACGCGTGCCATGAGTTTTGGTGTGCGGAGAACGAGAAAGCGAGAGCGATTCCGAGAGTAGCTTCGCTTGCGGGATTGCGCAACCGAGGATATTGCGGATTTCGTGGCCGGATTGCGGAAAACCGCTGCGGGATGTTCCACGTGGAACAAAGGGCTCGGTCGGTAGAGCTTTCATTTCACGGGGGATGTTCCACGTGGAACAAGGGCAGGGGCTGACTGTTTACTATCTTGGTTATTGGGTGAGTTTTGGTGCGAATCGGGTGTTCAGGGCGCTTGGCGGAGGACCTGCTACCCCTATCGGCGGCGATAGACCAGAGATTCACTCCACTATTACCAGGCGGGTTCGGCCCTGCGGATTTCGGCGGCACCAGGGGAGACGCAACGCAGTGGCGACATAATACGCCATATGGCGTTTATGCTCCACTTTGGCGCTAATCCTCGCGGTTCAATAGTCGCTTCAATGCATCATTTCTGGCAAATATGCGCCATCCACTCCACTCTGACTGTCTTGATGCTAGCAAGGCTGGTTCGGGAAGGATGAACAGTCCCGCGCAAGCTAACCGGGGTGACCAGATTGGTTCGCTGCCAAACTCTCTCGCGGGCCCCGGCTGCGCTCCACTGGCGTGGAGAGATCCAAACTCCTGGCGCATCCGCGGACCACTTGTTATTGGGATGAGTCTTATTGCTCCAGGTTCCCTACCAGCAGGACGCGGGTGCGCGACTGCGGGACCTTGCTGGCTTCCTGCCAGGCGAACTCGGGGAGCTGGTGCGCCGCGCCGATCTGTCCGGTGCCGATGAGGAGCGCGAGGCGGCCACCGGGTTTTACCAGGTGTCCGGCGATGGGCAGCACCTCGTCGAATCGCTCGACCGCCCGCAGCGTGACCAGGTCGGCTTGTTCGGTGAGCGTCTCGGCGCGAGCGGAGAGCACGGTCACGTTGCCGAAGCCGAGCGCGCGCACGACTTCCTTGAGGAACGTCGCTTTCTTGGCTTGCGCCTCGACGAGCGTGAGCCGGATGCGCGGCGCGAACAACTTGAGCGGCATGCCGGGAAAGCCGGCGCCGGAGCCGACGTCGATGACGTCGAGCGCGCTCTCGGGCTCGAGCAGCGCGCGCGCCGCGAACAGCGACTCGCCGAAGTGGCGCACCACCATCTCGCGCGGGTCGCGCACGGCGGTGAGGTTCGTCTTGTCGTTCCACTTCAGCAGGATATCGATGTACTTCGATATCTGCTCCAACTGCTCCGGCGGCAGCTCGCCGGCGAAGGGCGCGAGCAACGCCGCGATTTCCGTTGTCTGCACGCGCTTCCCTACTTCCTCTTCCCTGCCGGCTTCGCGGCTTGGGGCGAGGTCTTCGGCTGCCGGATCGCGATGGTGGTCATCTCGAAGTGTCCGCCGAAGAGCAGCGGCCCCGAGCCGATGAACGCGCGCGCGGGATAGTGCCCCGCCTTGAAGTACGTGCGGTAGACGGCGTTGAAGCGGTCGTAGAGCGTGAGGTCGGGACAATAGATGGTGACGTTGACCACGTCGTCCATGGTCATGCCGGCCTGCTCGACGACGGACTTGATGGAATCCATCAGCATGCGCACTTCGTCATCGAGGTTGTCCGGGACCTTGCGGGTCTTGAGATCAAGGCCAATGCGTCCGGAGACATAGAGCGTGTCGTCAGCGAGGACGGCGTCGGAGAACGGAAGGTCGGCGAAATGCTGCGGGATGTTGACGTAGCGGTGCGGCTTGTCGCCGGCGTCTTGCGCCTGCGAACGCGGCACGGTGACCGCGGCGAACGCGAGCAGACAGATGAGAGCGAAGAGTTTCATGCTGGCCTCCGGAGGCCAACACCATACGCGCCGCGCGCGCGAAAGGGAACCGGGGCGAGATTTCGGTTTGCAATCGCGCGGGCGGCGGACATAATCCGAACGTCACCACTTAAAACATGCGCCGCGCTCCCTGCCGCACCTGCAAAACGCCGCTCCCGCTGGCCAAGATGTACGTGATCGACGGCGTGACGGTGTGCGAGCCGTGCGGCACGCGGCGCGTGCAAGACGCGCAGGCCGGCGGGCGCGAGCTCAAGATCGTGCGCGCGCTCGACCCCACCATCTGCGCCGAATGCGGCGCCGACAAGGGCGAGACGGAGTGGCTGAAGGTCGCGGGCGCGCCGCTGTGTTTCCAGTGCCGGCAGCGGTTTTATGAAGTCCCGTTCCCGGTGTGGCTCACGCTCGGCCTGCTGGTGATCGTGGGGCTGGCCGCGTTCGCGGTGTGGCACGGCAGCGGCTACGTGGAAGCGGGGAAGGCGCTGCTCGCGGGACGGCGATTGCTCGCCGAGCGCCAGTACGCGCCGGCGGCGGCGGAGCTGCGGCGTGCGCTCGACGCGGGGAGCGAATCCGAGACCGTGTTTCTGCTCACCGCCAAGGCTTACTTGCTCGCCGGCGATTACGAGCACGCCCGCTTGCTGCTGAACGGACGCGCGCGCTACGAAGCCTCGGGCGCGCTGTTCAACGAAGTGCAGAAGATATGGGAGCGCGCCGTCGCGGCCCACGACATGGCGAGCGAAGCGGCGCGGCTGGAGCGGGAAGGGAAGCTGGCCGACGCCGCCACGAAAGCGCGCGCGGCGGCCGGGCTCTATCCGGAGATGGCGTCGCTCGACGCCCGCGCGAAGGCGCTCGAAGCGCAGGCGGCGCTGGCGGATGGTGCCGCGCCGGAAGGGAAGCCGCGGCCATGATCACGCTCGGCATCCTCCTGACGGCGGTCACGTTTCCGGGCCTGATGGTGCGCGAGGCGGCCCATCTTTTCTTCTGCCGCCTTTTCAAGCTGGCCATCTTCGACGTCCGCTTCCTCGAGCTGGACCCGCCGTTCGGACACGTGCAGCACGAGCACCCCAATCACTTCGGCGCGGCGGCGGTGGAAACGCTCGGCCCGTTCTTCGTCAACAGCGCGCTGTGCGCGCTCTTCTGCTGGGCGGTGTTCCTGCCGGTGTGGGAGCTGCGCATCTTCGACCCCCTCGCCTATCTGTTTTATTGGCTGGGGTTCTCGATGGGCGTGCACGCGCTGCCCTCCACCGACGACCTGAAGCATCTGTGGAAGCTGGCGCCGGCAGCGGCGCGCCGCGGCAACGTGCTGGCGCTGCTGCTGCTCCCACTCGTCGGGACGTTGCGCGCGCTCGAGTTCGCGCGCGCGTTTTGGCCGGGGACCATCTATGCCGTCCTGCTCGGCGTGGGCGTACCGCTGGTGCTGGTGCGGCTCGCCGGCATCTACGGCGTATAATCGCGCGCTCCACCAAAGCACTTACCGCGGATGAACGCAGAGGAACGCGGATCCTTCTTTTGAGAACGACCTAGGAGAACGAATGAAGCGCTTGCTCAAAGCCTTATTGGTCGCCATCGCGCTGGTAGTAGCGGTATCAGCGCAGACTCCCGCCCCGGCCGCGCCGCCGGTGAGGACGACCATCATCCGCGCGGGACATCTGCTCGACGTCAAGACGGGGCAGATGCTCGCCGACCAGGCCATCGTGATCGAGAACGACAAGATCGTGCGTGTCGGCGGGCAGTTCAAGGCGGTGGCGCCGGGCGAGACCTACATCGACCTCTCAAACGCGACCGTGGTGCCGGGAATGGTCGACGCGCACACGCACATCACCGGCGATCCGTGGCACCACGGCTACGCGGGCCTGGCGAGCTCGGCCGCGCGCGACGCGCTCTACGGCGCGCAGTACGCCAAGGTCACGCTCGAGGCGGGGTTCACCACCATCCGCAACGTCGGTGCGCAGGGTTATGCGGACATCGACCTGCGCGACGCCATCAATTCCGGCGGCATCGAGGGCCCGCGCATCTACGCCAGCGGGCCCGCGCTCAGCATCACCGGCGGGCATTGCGACAACAATCTGCTGCCCTACGAGTGGCACAAGCAGGCGGACGGCGTGGCCGACGGCATCGCAGCGGTGCAGCACAAGGTGCGCGAGATCATCAAGTACGGCGCGGACGTCATCAAGGTGTGCGCCACCGGCGGTGTGCTCTCGCGCGGCGACGATCCCAAGGCCTCGCAGTTCACGCTGGAAGAGATGAAGGCCATCGTGGCGGAAGCGCACCGGCTCGGCCGCAAGGTCGCGGCGCACGCGCACGGCGGGCCAGGGATCATCTGGGCGTCGGAGGCGGGCGTGGATTCGATCGAACATGGTTCCTACATCGACGACGAAGGCATCGCCACGCTGAAGAAGAATGGCACGTACATCGTCCCTACGCTCTACCTCGGCTACTGGCTGATGGAGAACGAGGCCACCGCGCTGCCCGAATACGCGCGCGCCAAGGCGCACGCCGTGCTGCCGGAAGCGCGCAAGAACCTCGCGCACGCCTTCTCGAGCGGCGTGAAGGTGGCGTTCGGCACGGACGCGGCGGTGTATCCGCACGGCCTGAACGCGCGCGAGTTCAATGTCTACGTGACGCTCGGCATGAGTCCGATGGCGGCGATGCGGACGTCGTGGGTGAACGCCGCCGAGCTGATCGGACTGGGTGACAGAGTCGGCTCCATCGAAGCCGGCAAGTGGGCGGACATCATCGCGGTGGACGGCGACCCGACGAAAGACGTGCGCGCGCTCGAGAACGTGCGCTTTGTCATGAAAGGTGGCGTCGTTTACAAGAATGAATACCGTGCCAAGTGAGATCCTTCGCTTTCGCTCAGGATTTCGCCAGCGGGCTCCCGCTTCGCTCACGCCCGCTAAACGGCTCAAGTTCGTGATGAAGGGCGGAGTGGTCTACAAGAACGAGTATAAGAAATGAGAAACCTGCCGCTGCGTTTGGGAGCAGTGCTACCAAAACCAGCGCGCAGCCCGAAGGGCGTCATTCGTTAGCCCACCACGTCAGTGGTGGGAAGCAGAACAGCCAGAGAATGGAGTCCCGCAGGGACGGCACATGAGCCACTCGTACGTCACCAACCTGGTCCATGCGTTCTTCGCGACCAAAGAACGCCGCCCCATCATCCCCGACGAACGGCAGGAGAAGCTCTGGGCGTACTTCACCGGCATTGGAAGGAATCTGGGCTTCCCGGTTCTGGCCGCCGCCGGCACTGGTGACCATGCCCATCTCCTGTTCGCGCTGGACCAGAAGATCGCTCTCTCCACCGCCATCCAGAAATTCAAAGCCAACTCTTCGCGCTGGATGAGCCAGCACGGCGACGATTTCTCGTGGCAGGAAGGCTTCGGCGCGGTCAGCGTGAGCCCGTCGCAGGCGCCGAGGGTGAAGCTTTACGTTCGCGATCAGCGCGAGCATCCCAAGAAGCGAGACTCGCGTGGCGAGTTCCTGGAGCTGTTACGCAGGGCGGGAATCGCCATCAATGACTCCGACGTCATCTGAGTGCCGTCCTCCGGACTCGGCCTCTCTGTTGCTCGCTTCCCAGCACTGTACGTGCCGGGCTAACGAATACCGCGCTTCGCGCTGGAGTTCGGCAATAGCCGCATATCTGGCTGACGGCAAATCCAACAAGCAATGAGAAAGGCCGGCTTGCGCCGGCCTTTCATTTTTTTGATTCGGTTGCGGTCCCTCCCCTTCGACTACGCTCAGGGTCAGGATGGCGGCAGCGGGCTCAGGCGCCCGCTAAACGCCGCCTACTTCTTCGGGGCGATCGAGTCCTTCACGTGCTTCGCGAGGTAGAACTTCGCGGTGATCTTGGCAGGGATCTTGATCGGCTCGCCGGTCTGCGGATTGCGGCCCATGCGCGCCTTGCGGTTCACCTTTTTCAGGCGGCCGAGGCCGGGCAGGACGAATACGCCGCTCTTGCGGGCTTCCTTCACGGCCATGTCCGACAGGTTCTCGAGGAACGCGGCGGCCGTCTTGTTGTTGGTGCCGATCTTCTCGGCCATCGCGCGGACGATCTGGGTCTTGGTCATCGACATAGGGAACTATCCTCCTTGATGTGAGTGCGGGTTGAATCCGTCTCGCAGGCCATAGTACAACGGAACGGCGCGATGGCAAGCGTTTTGACCGCATTTTTATTGGGGTTTTTGCACATGCCCGGGATGGGCCGTTTGGCCATGGAGTTTCAGGGCTGGCTAATGCCGAGAGTGGCAACAGGCGGGGCATGCGTGGAAGCCGCTTAAATCGCGGCTGGGACGCATGTCGCGCGACCCTAGCGGCGCAAGCTGCGGAAAAGAAACCCGCTTGCGCGGACTTCGCCGCGAAGCGCCCCGCCCCCTTAGGCTGTGGAAAACCGCGAAAACAGCGGCCTTTGCGCCCTTCGCGGCACGACAGGGAAGCGCGCTCGCGAGTGGCAATGCGAGTGCGCTGCCTTGTCTCGCTGGTTACTGCGCCAGCTTTTTGACCGCGCCGGAATCTTTGGGCAGGGCGTCGCGCATCTCGCGCACGCTGCGTTTGAACACCGGATGCCGCACGTCGGCCGCGATCTCCGCCAGCGGCTCGAGCACGAAGCGGCGCAGATGCATCGCCGGATGCGGGATCACCAGGCCGGGCGCTTCCACCACGGAGCTGCCGAACATCAGGATGTCGAGGTCGATGGTCCTCGGCGTTTTCACTTCGGCCGCCGCGCCACGAGGACGTTTGCGTCCCAACCCCCGCTCGATCTCGAGCAAACGGCCGAGCAGTTGTTTGGGCATCAGCTCGGTCTCGAGCACGAGCGCGCAGTTCAGGAACCACTGCGGCGCGCCGGACTGCTGCGCCATCTCCATGGGCTCGGTCTCGTAGAAGGATGACTGCGCCTTAATGACGCCCAGTTCCGCGATGCGCCCGATGGCAGCGTCGAGGTTCGCACGGCGGTCCCCGAGGTCCGAACCTAGTCCGAGATAGACGAGCTTCTTCACCGCGTCATTCCAGAAAGTCGTCCACCCACTTGCGCAGGCGGTCCTGCTCGGGGCCGCGGCTGAATTGCACCCCGACCTGTCCCCCGGAGACGCGGCAGATGATGCCGGGGATGAGCAGCGTCTCGTTGCCCGGCAGTTGGAGGCGCACGGTGACGGCCTCTCCCATGCGCAGCACCGACGAGGGCGCGGAGTTCACCGAAACCCCGCCGCCGCTCAAGTCTTCGGTGATGGCGGTGAACGACATGCCGCCCGCATGGATGTTCACCGGCACGTAGAGCGGCACGCGGGTGTAGCGCCGCAGCTTGCCGGCGAGCAGAAGATACGTATGTTCGATCGCGCGCGTGATGGCGGCTTCCGTCATGCCTTCGAGCGCGGCGTTCACGCCGAACTGCGCCAGGCGCGCGATCTGCGGCATGGGACCGACGAGATAAAGGATCATGCGCCGGTTGCTGGAACGCAGCGCGCCGAGTAGCGCGGGCGCGGCCTCATCGGCGTGCAGGATGGCCGCGTCGAACGTCTGGCCGGCCGGAGGCGCGGCCAGCGGGACCACTTCGACAGCCAGTTTCACGTTGCGGAAAGCGAGCTGGAAGCGGTCGCGCTCGCCGGACTCGAATCCGAAGGCCGCGATGCGCGGCCGGTGGGCCGTGTGCGCGCCGTAAACGGGGACCACGTCTCCCGCCATGGCTTACTTCCCGGGCTCGCTGCGGATGACGGCGTTCACGATGTCGGTGATGGAGCGCGGCGTGCCGAGCCCGGCCCGGTGTTCCGTCTCGTTGAGCACGCGCAGCATGGCGGAGACGCGGTCCAGGCGGGCACTGTGCAACGCCTGCCCGAGCATCATGCGGTTGCCCTCGGCGACCTTCTCGATGTACGCCCAGAGGAAGCCGCGCACGTTGTCCACCGCGACCTTGAGGTCGCTGACCAGCTTGATGCTGGCCTGCTCGTCCAGCAGCGGAACGAGGCCATCACCGGCGGCGCCGCCGATCTTGTTCAGGTCTTGCTCCAGCGCGTGCAACTCAGCAGTGACACGCTCGATCCGTGCCAGTACGGGGTCCATGCGCTGAATCGTAACACGAGGCGTACGGCATTTTGACGTGGGGGCCAGGCGCGGGTGTCCAACCGGACACGGTCCGGCATAGTCCTTCGTACTCTCGCGGGGCGGCCCGCCCGGGCAGTAGCATCGGCGGCATGTCCCCACAAGCGCTGCTGTGCAGTCCGGACTCGCACGTCGTCACCGCCATTCAACGCATCCTCAATTCTTCCGGTATCGAGCTGGAAGTGTGCGCGCAGCCGGAGATGGGCATGAGCCGCCTGCACCAGCAGAAGTACGACGCCGTGTTCGTGGACTGCGACGACATGCCCCTCGGCACCGAGTTGCTGAAGTCGCTGCGCTCCACGCCCTCGAACAAAAGGGCCATCGCCTTCGCGCTGCTCAATGGCTCGACCGATACGCGGCAGGCCTACGCGCTGGGCGCGAACTTCACGCTCGAGAAGCCGCTCACCGTGGAGTTCACCACGCGCACGCTGCGCGCCGCCGCCGGACTGATCGCCCGCGAACGCCGCCGCTACTTCCGCCAGGACGTGTCCGTCACGGCGCTGTTGTGGGTGCGCTCGGCCTCGCGCACGACCGAGCACTCCGCGCTCATGACCAACCTGAGCGAGACCGGCATGCTGCTCTCGCAGACGGAGTTGAAGGCGGGCACCAAGCTGCGCTTCCAGTTCCCGCTGCCCTGGAGCGAGATCGTGGTCAATGGCTCCGGCGTGGTGACGTGGGCCGGGCAGGGATACGCCGGCGTCCGCATCGCGGTGTCCCGGTCCGTGCAGCGTTCGCTCGAGGATTGGGTGAACGACCGCGCCTTCCGCGATAAACAGTTCTCTATCTCCAGCTCCAGCAGCACGCTGAGCACGGTGCATCCGCGCTAGATTTTCACATTTGTCTCACATCCCGACCAAAGGGAGGGAGCCGCCGCGGCGGACTCGGGATGTAAAAAAGAAAAATCTAGCTCAGCCGGTCAGCCAGCGCGGGCGTGAGCGCCGCCGCGGACGATGCGCGTGCGGGCGCGTCGTCGGTGGTCTCTTCCCACAACGAGCGGTCGCGCAGGATGCGCGACACCAGCGCGGTGTGCATGGCGTGTCCGGCGCGGTCGGCGACCACGCGGCCGATGATGCGCTTGCCCAGCAGCGCCAGGTCGCCGATGAGGTCGAGCACCTTGTGGCGCACGAACTCATCGCGAAAGCGCAGCGGGCCGTTCTCCACTCCGTCATCGGTGAGCACGATGCAGCTCTCCGGCGTGGCGCCGCGGATGAGTCCCATGTTGCGCATCTGCTGCTCGTCGCGACGGAAGCCGAAGGTGCGCGCCGGCGCGATCTCCCGGCGGAAGCGGTCGCCGGAAAGCTCGACCTCGAAGACCTCGTTGCCGATGAGCGGATGCGGAAAGTTGATGGCGTAGCTGACCGAGTATCCCTCGGCGGGATACACGCCGATGAACTTGTCGCCCTCGCGCACTTCCACTTCCTTGCGCATGCGCAAGTAGGTGCGCTGCTTGCGCTGCGGCTTGAGGCCGGCCTCCATCGCCATCTCGATGAACGGTTGCGCGGAGCCATCGAGGATGGGCAGCTCCAGGTTGTCGAGCTCGATGATGGCGTTGTCGAGCCCGATGCCCATGAACGCCGAGAGCAGATGCTCCGTGGTCGAGATGAGCACGCCCTTCTTCATCAGCGAAGTCGCGTAGCTCACTTTCGCCACGTTGCGGCTCACCGCTTCCACTTCAAAGTTGTCGAGATCGGTGCGGCGGAAGACCACGCCTGTTCCCGCGGGTGCGGGCACGATGCGAACATGCACGGGCGCTCCGCTGTGCAGGCCTACCCCGGAGCATTCCACGGCGCGGCGGATTGTCTGTTCTGCGGCCAAGTCGTTATCTGCCGGTAGATGAACAGATTACAGCCGGAGACGCTGGCACGGTTGTTGTATTTTAACCACAGTGCGTGGTTTTCCGGCCCCTAGATTGCCGAGTTCGCCAAAGCCCTCCCAGCGGCAGACGGACGCCGATAAACGCAGATTAAGAATCCGCGTTCGTCAGCGTTCATCTGCCGCCGCTCCGGTCCTCCAGCAGCCCAGCAGTCGCGACGCGCACGCGTTCCGAGAGCCTATCCATGTCGTGCAGCGTGAGCCCGGTGGTCGCGATGGGTTCGCCGAAGACGACCTCGACCGGGCCGGGATGGATGTGAAACGTGTTGATCGGCAACACGTCGTACGTGCCGACGATCGCGCATGGCACCACTTCCACCTGCGCTTTGATGGCGACGTAGAAGGCGCCGGGGAGAAACGGTTGCAACTCGCCGGTGGCGGTGCGTCCGCCTTCGGGGAAGACGACGAGCGGCATGCCGGCCTTCAATCCCGCGACCGCATTCCGCAGGCTGCGGAACGAAGCGTGCGCGTTGTCGCGGTCGATGGGGATCTGTCCCGAGCGGCGCAGGTGCCAGCCCAGGAAGGGATACTTGAACAGCTCGTGCTTCGCGATGATGCGGAACTGGAAGGGCAGATGGACGTAGAGCACGGGAATGTCCATCGCCGAAGCGTGATTGAAGGCGTAGAGGTGCGGCTTGGCGATGTCGACGCGCTCGCGCCCGGCGACGGCGACGCGCACCATCGCCGTCTGCAGGATGAGCCACGACCAGATGCGCGCGAGACGATGCTGCGTGCGTCCGGTGCGCGCGAAGACGGATGCGACCAGCGAGATCGCGCCCAGCACGATGGTGTAGGCGTAGATCAGGTTATTGAGGACAAGGATGGAGCGCAGGTAGCTGAGCGTGCCGCCTGGTCTGGCTACGGGACGCGCCGAGTCCGCAGTGGGACCGGGTGAGCCGGTGATCGGGTGATCGGGTGAGCTCGATTTCATCGCGGCGCGCCGAACGCTTGCAGCGCTTCGCCGACAAGATATATCGAGCCGGTGACCACCACCAAGGCTTTGCAGCCAGCGAGCTCTTTTGCGGTGCGAAGCGCCTCGGCGGGGGCTGGACGGCAGACGATCTCGGCGCCGGTGCGCGCGGCGGTCAGGGCGATCTCTTCCGGCGAAGCGGCGCGCGGGTTTTGTACCGTGGTCGCTACAATCCGCTCGGCGAGCGGGAAGAGGATGTCTGCCATCTCGGCGATGTTCTTATCGCGCAGCGCGGCGAAGACGAACACCAGCGGGCGTCCGTCGAAGTACGTGCTCAGCGCGGAGCGCAGCGCCCACGCCCCCGCGGGGTTGTGGGCGACGTCGAGCAGATACTGCTGGCCGTCGCGTTCGATGAGCTGCAAGCGGCCGGGCCAGCGCGTCTCGCGGATGCCGCGCGCGATGTGCTCGGGCGTCACCTTGAATCCAAACTGGTTCAGCTCCACGGCGGCCGCGATGGCCAGCGCAAGGTTGCGCAGCTGATGGCGGCCCCTCAAGGGTGAGTCCACGGTCATCGTTTCGCCCAGCACTTGCAGCGGGTAACCGGTGGCCGGTGGCTGGTGGCCGGTGGGGGGCAAAACCTGTCTTTCCGACCACTGACCACCGGCCACCGGCCACTCACTCCCGGGCGACACCGGCGGCATGTAGGGCACCGCGCTGACGCCGCGCGCGTTGCGCTCCTGCGCGACCCGGCCGATCACGTCGTTGGCTTCGGGATGTTGCGGCAGCGTGACCAGCACGCCGTTGGCGCGGATGATGCCCGCTTTCTCGCGCGCGATCTCGGCAATGGTGTTCCCGAGGAACTTCTGGTGGTCGAGCGCGACGTCGGTGATGACGGAGAGCAGCGGCTCGCTGACGTTGGTGGCGTCGAGCCGGCCGCCCATGCCCACCTCGAGGACCGCGATCTCCGCGCCCGCCGACGCGAAGTACTCGAAGGCCATCGCGGTCAGCGTCTCGAAGAAGCTGGGATGCCAGGGAAGTTTCTTCTCGCGGACGAGCTGCTGCGACGCGTCATCCACGCGCTGGTGTATCTCGGCAAACTCCGGCTCTGAGATCTCCTCGCCATTGATCGCGATCCGCTCGTTGATGCGGACGAGATGCGGCGAGGTATACAGCCCGGTGCGGAAGCCGGCGGCGGAGAGGATGGAAGCCAGCGTCGCGGCGGTCGAGCCTTTGCCATTGGTTCCCGCGATCAACACCGAAGCGAAGCGCCGCTCGGGATTGCCGAGCGCGGCGAGCAGCACGCGCATGTGGTCGAGGTCGAACTTCGCCGCAGGCGTGAGGTGCAGCTCATGCCCGAGCGCGAGCAGTTTCTCGACGGCAACGTCGTAGGTCAAAGTCAGAACCTTACCGCGGATGAACGCCGATCAACGCGGATGAAGACCAAGAATCTTAAAACGCAGAGCGCGCAGAGCAAAGCCCAAGGGCGCGGAGAGGTTTCGCCTGATTGCTGATCGCTGATTGCTTATTGCTGCCTCTCAGGCCGCCATGAAGTCGAGCGCGCGGGCGACGTAGTCTTTCAGATCGCGGCGGTGCACGATGGCGTCGAGGAAGCCCTTTTCCAGCAGGAACTCCGAGCGCTGGAAGCCATCGGGCAGCTTCTGCCGGATGGTCTGCTCGATCACGCGCGGTCCGGCGAAGCCGATGAGCGCGCCCGGCTCGGCGATGTTCAGGTCGCCCAGCATGGCGTAGCTGGCGGTCACGCCGCCAGTGGTCGGGTCGGTGAGCACGCTCACGTAGGGCACGCCGACTTCGTCCAGGC
This sequence comes from Candidatus Korobacter versatilis, assembly GCA_016185395.1. Taxonomy (GTDB): domain Bacteria; phylum Acidobacteriota; class Terriglobia; order Terriglobales; family Acidobacteriaceae; genus JACPNR01. The sequence goes on along the minus strand of JACPNR010000006.1, from coordinate 152,593 downwards.
GCGCGAGCGCGGCGGAGATCTTCGCCATCTGCATGAGCGAGACCACGCCTTCCATCATGCGCGCCCCGCCCGAGGCCGACACGATGACCAGCGGATGCCGCTGAAACGTCGCGCGCTCGATGGCGCGCGTGATGCCTTCGCCCACGACCGCGCCCATGGAGCCGCCGATGAACGCGTACTCCATCGCGCTGACCACCACGGGCTTGCCCTTGATGGTGCCCTCGGCGTTGAGGATGGCGTCCGCCAGTTCGGTCTCGGCTTGGGCTTTGCGCAACCGGTCCTTGTACGCCTTCACGTCCACGAACTTGAGCGGGTCGGTGGAGACGATGCCGGTGTCCTCTATCTTGAAACCGGGGTCGAGCAGCAGTTCGAGGCGCGTGCGCGCGTCGATGCGGAAGTGCCGGTCGCACTTCGGGCAGACGTTGGCGTTCTCCTCCAGGTCCTTCTTCCAGATGACCTGGCGGCAGCCGTCACACTTCACCCATAGGCCCTCGGTGCGGACACGCTTGGTGTCCGGCGAGACTTCGAGTTCGGTGTCGGTGCGCTTGAACCAGGCCATAGGAGTACCGAGTTGCGAGTACCGAGTTACGAGTCGGTACCGGGAAGCGCTCATTCTAAATGGAAGGAAACGAATGGGGAAATCGGGACTCAACTCGGTACTCAGTACTCGGTACTCAGTACTCGATCCCGCGCTGCGCCATGATGCCTTTCTGGTAGGCGTGCTTGACCTCGCGCATCTCCGTAACGGTGTCAGCGATTTCCACGATCGACGGGTGCGCGTTGCGTCCGGTGAGGATCACGTGGACCTGCTCGGGCTTGCGCTTGAGCACGTCGGCCACTTTCTCGGCGCCGAGCATCTTGTAACTGATGGCGTAGTTGATCTCGTCGAGGATGATCAGGTCCCACTCGCCGGAGAGGATGGCCTGCTCGGCCTCGGCCCACGCGGCCTCGACCAGCTTCACATCTTCGGGGTCGGTCTCGGCGCCGCCTACTTTCACGAAGCCGCGGCCCATCTGCTTCATCACGAACTTGTCGCCGAAGGCGGCGACCGCGTCGAGCTCGCCGTAGTGCCACGAGCCCTTGAGGAACTGCAGCATGAGCACGCGCAGTCCGTTGCCCACGGCGCGCAGCGCCGTGCCCATGGCGGCCGTCGTCTTGCCCTTGCCCGGGCCGGTGTTCACAATCACCAAGCCGCGTCGCGTCTCGCTCAAGTTCTCGGTTCTCAGTTCTCGGTCCTCAGTAGCCGGCCACAGTTCTGAGAACTGAGAACCGGGAACTGAGAACTACGAATGTCCCGTGTGATAGGGATGGCCTTTCAGGATTGTAAACGCCCGATACAGCTGCTCGAGCAACACCACGCGGGCGAGTTCATGCGCGAGCGTCATCTTGCCGAACGCGAGCGTGAGGTCGGCGGCGTGGCGCGCGGCGGCGGTGAATCCGTCCGCCGGGCCGACGGCGAACACGAGCTGCTGGGTGCCGCGGTCCTGCTGGTCGTTGAGGAACTGCGAGAATTCTTCCGAGGTGAACTGGCGCCCGCGCTGGTCGAGGATGACGAGCACGGGCCGGGTGCGTCCGCCGAGCTTCTCGAGGGACTTGAGCAGCGCTTCTTCCGACGGCGATTCCTGCGACTCGGAGTCCACGTAGCGGCCGAGCCGCTGCATGTACTCCGCCGTCAGCGCGGTGATGGCCGGTTCCTTCGTCTTGCCGATCCAGGCGATGCGCAGCTTCACGACAACCCTTCCGCCGCGGATTCGCGCGGATTCACACGGATAGTTCGCACCACGGATTTATATAGGAAAAGCCCTGTCCGTGTTTATCCGTGAAGATCCGCGGCGAAAAAATGGTTCAGTCCAGCCCGTAGCGCTTTCTCTTCTCCAGCAACGTCTTCCTGCTGATGCCGAGGATGGCCGCCGCCTGCGACTTCTTGCCGCGCGTGAACTCCAGCACTTCGGCGATGTACGCGCGCTCGCGCTGCTCGAGCGTCTGCTTGCCGCCCGCCCTTCCGCCGGCGACGTGCGCCGGCAGGTCTTCGGCCTGCAGCTCGCCGCCCGAGCCATAGACCACCGCGCGCTCCAAAATGTTGCGCAGCTCGCGGACGTTCCCCGGGAACGCGTACTGCTCCAGCGCCCGCGCCGCCGCGGCCGACAGCGCCGGCTTCGGCTTGCGATGGACCTCCGCAAGCTGCGCGACGAGATGCTCGGCGAGCGGGGCGATGTCCGCGGGACGCTCACGCAGCGGCGTGACCGTCAACGGCACCACGTTCAGCCGGTAATAAAGGTCCTCGCGAAAGGTCTTGCGGGCGACTGCGTGTTCGAGGTCGATGTTGGTGAGCGCGATGAGGCGCGCTTCCACCGTGATCGGCTTGCTCCCGCCGAGGCGATCGAACTTGCGCTCCTCGATCACGCGCAGCAGTTTGGCTTGCGCCGGCATGGAGAGAGCGGCGATCTCGTCAAGGACGAGCGTACCCGCGCCGGCGAGCTCGAGGCGTCCGCGCTTCATCTCGGTGGCGCCGGTGAACGCGCCCTTCTCGTAGCCGAACAGCTCGCTCTCCACCAGCTCGTGCGGCAGGGAAGCGCAGTCTATCTTCACGAACGGCTCGCCCGCCCCGCGGTTTGCCGAGGAAGACAGGAAATGGATGAGTTCCGCGAGCAGGTCTTTGCCCGTCCCACTCTCGCCGCGGATAAGCAGCGTGGCCGTGGTGGGCGCGACCTTCTCTACCTGCTCGAGCAGCTTGCGGGACTTGGGATCGTGCGCGACGAACAGCTGCTTCGAGTCAAAAGCTTGCAACGCAGAGGCCGCGGAGGATGCCGCCGGGCGCGCGGAGCGGGTTGAGTCGGGGCGGGACATGAGCGACGCGAACTCCGCCGCGTATTCTACTTTGCTCCGAAGATCCTAGGACGCTCTGCGGACCCGCCGTTTTGCCGAGCGCGAGCGCGTGGAGGCCTTGCTCTTCGCCGCCTTGCGCGCAGCCGGCTTGGCGGCAGCTTGCTTCTTTGTGGCCGGCGCTTTCGTGGCGGCGGCCTTCGTGGGTTTCACCGCAAGCTCCGCTGGCGTCATGTGCTTGGCGCCCTTCCACAGCCGTTCCAGGTCGTAGAAGGCGCGCGCCGAAGGCGCGAAGACGTGCACCACGAAGTCCAGGTAATCGAGCAGCACCCACTCCGCCTTCTGGTATCCCTCGATGTGCGTGGGTATCTGGCCCTCGCGCTTGAGGCGCAGGTCGACTTCGTCGGCGATGGCCTGGACCTGGCGCGGGTTCGTGCCCGAGCAGATGACGAAATAATCGGTGAAGGCGGAGGCGGCCTGGTCCATCTCGAGGATGGTGATGTTCTCGGCTTTCTTCTCTTCGCAAGCGGCGAGGGCGGTGCGGACTTGCTGGCGCGTGGAGGCAGGTTTCATCAAGGGTTGTGTCAGTGATCCGATTGCCGAACTGCAATCCAAGTCTAAACCCACTTGCGGTATAGATGCTGCTTGCGGATGTATTCGGCCACCTCGGGCGTGACGAATCGCGCCAGCGAGCGCTTGCCCGCCACCGCCGAGCGCGCCTCGCTGGAGGAGAACGGCACCTTGACTTCGGGCAGCAGGTGCAGGACGACGCGTCCTTGGTCGAGCACCACGTCTCCCGCGCCCGTGGTGCGTGACAAAGCCCCTTTCGAGAACGTCTTCAGCACGGACTTGTTGGGACGCAGCGCCGCCGGCAGCGCCGCGGCCACGTCGCCGAGCGACCATCCCGGGCGGCTGGCCACGATGAACTCGGCCTCGCGCAGCAGCGTGACCGCCTCGTGCCAGGTGGCGATCTCTTCGAAGGCGTCGATGCCGAGGATCACGTGCAGCCGCGCCGCCTTCCCCAGTCCCTTCTTCGCGCGGCGCACGGTATCGAGCGTGTAGCTGGGGCGGTCGCTGCCGTCCGGCGCTTCGAGCAGCGAGGGGATGAAGTCTTTGTCTTTGCTCAGGGCGAGCGCCAGCATGGCGTAGCGATGCAGGAACGGCGTGCGGCCCACGGCCTTGTGCGGCGGCCGCGACGCCGGCACGAACAGCACCTGCTTGAGCGCGAAGCGCTCGGCGGCCGCGCGCGCCACCGCGAGGTGTCCGCGATGCACGGGATCGAAGGTTCCGCCGAACAAGCCGATGTTCATCTCCGAATGTCTATCACAGGGGGAGGGGCAGCGCGAATCGTGGACCGCTCTCCGCCGTCGGCTTGGATCTGGAGAGCGGAAAGCGTACAGCGGAAAGCGCCTTTCAGGAGGCCGTCTTGCGCGCGGCCTTCCGCGCCGCCTTCTTCTCGTTCGTGCCGAACTCGTTGACCGCGTTCACGTACGCGACCAGCAGCGGATGCGGCCTGCCACTGCGCTTCGAAGTGAGCTGCGGCTGGAAGAGCGTGGCGATAAAGAACGGATGTCCGGTGATCTCCACGCCGCGCAGCTCGCCTTGCGGCCCGTGCGCGTTGGCGCGCAGTCCGGCTTCGGTGAAGCGCGGCAGCCACTCGGCGGCGGGCTCGTAGTTGCAGAAGAAGCCTTCGAAGTGCTCGCCCGGGCCCATGGCGGCGGCCAATTGTGTGTCTGGAACCACGGTGAGCTTGGCTTGTCCCACCAGCTTTGGGTCTTGCTCGCCGCGCTGTTCCACCGCGCACACCACGGGCGTGATCACGTTCACGGCGCCGGGCGTGTTGTTCTCCGCGGTGTCGGCGTTGGCAATGCCGAGGACGTTGCGCACCGCCTCGATGAGCGTGTACTGAAAGCCGCCGCAGGTGGCGAGCATGGGGCGCATCCGCTCACGGGCAAACTGCAGCGCGGCGAGCATGCCGCCGGCGGAGCGATACGGCGAGCCGGGCGCGGCAAAGAGGCCGTCGCAACGCAGCAGCGCGCCCTCGGTCACGCGCGGGGTCGAGATCCATTCGATGTCGGCGGTGAGACCGTTGGCCCGCGCCGCGAGAAAAAGCGCGCTCGTGGTGGCCGGATGCGATTCCGTGGCGGGGTTGTAATCGCCCACGATGCCGATGCGCATACTAAAGATTTAACCACGAAGGTCACGAAGGAACACGAAGGAAACTCAAAAACTTTCGTGGAACTTCGTGACCTTCGTGGTTAAAGGTCTTCTTGCTTCCTCGCAAGCAGGATTACGTCACGAGATTGCCGCGCAGTCCCATCGGGGGTATAGTCCACGCGATGTTCGCCCTCGCTCGCCCAATCCGCGTGGTCCTGGCCGTCGCGCTGCTGTTCGCCGGCACGCTGCCCTCCGTCGCTTCCGATGAAGATAACGAGCGCGCGCCGAACTTCCGCGCTCGGACGATGGACGGCCAGAGTTTCAACAACGCCTCCGTCAAAGGGAAGGTCGTCCTGCTGCAGTTCTGGACGACGTGGTGCCCCGTCTGCAAGAGCGAAGAGCATTTGCTCGACGCCATCGACAAGGAATTCGCGCCCCGCGGGCTGATCGTGCTGGCCATCGACGTGGGCGAGGGCAAGAAGACGGTGAAGAAGTATCTGCAGGAGCATCCGCGGACGGTGCGCATCGTGCTCAACGACGACACCAACCTGGCGGCCATGTACGCGGCGGACGCCTATCCCGTCTACGTGGTCATCGATCGCGAGGGCAACATCGCGGCCACGCAGCGCGGCGGTGGCGGGGAAGGCGCGCTGCGCGGGCTGCTCGCCAGCGCCGGCCTCGAGACCGACTACCAAAGCAAACCGTAACCACGAAGGTCACGAAGGTTCTTGAATTTCCTTCGTGTTCCTTCGTGTCCTTAGTGGTTAAGGGTTTTCTTACTTCCGCCAATCCCGCGGACGGCGCTTGCGATGGTCGGGCGCGACCGCGGCGAGATCCGACTGGTGCTCGCGCTTCTCCGCCGCGGCGCTTTTCTGGCGCAGCGTCTTCACTGCTTCCCACATCGCGTACTTCAGCACCTCGAGCCCTTCGCCGGTGACGGCGGAGATGGCGTAGAACGGCAGCCGTTTCTTCTTCGCGAAGGCGCGCAGCTTGGCGAGCTTCTCCGGTTCGGTGGGCTGCTTCTTTTTGCGCGGAGCAGCTTTCTTCTTGCCGCGTGATCTCTTTGGCGGCGCCGGCGCCATCTCGGCGGCGAACATCTGCGCGGCGTCGATCTTGTTGGCGGCGACGAGCATGGGCTTCTTCTCGAGGCCGGCGCCAAAGCTCGCTAGCTCCGCCATGATGACCTTGAAGTCCTCGACCGGGTCGGGACGCCCGCTCGCTTCCGAGACGTCGACCACGTGGACGAGCAGCCGCGTGCGCTCGATGTGCTTGAGGAACTGGATGCCCAAGCCGGCGCCTGCGTGCGCGCCCTCGATGAGCCCGGGGATATCGGCCACCACGAAGCTGTCACCCGCTTCGCGCTTGCCGATCTGCACCACGCCGAGGTTGGGCTCGAGCGTGGTGAAGGGATAGTCGGCGATCTTCGGTTTCGCCGCCGAGATGCGCGAGATGATGGTCGACTTGCCCACGTTGGGGAATCCCACCAGTCCCACGTCGGCCAGCAGCTTGAGCTCCAGACGATAGCTGCGCTCCTCGCCCTCGCGTCCCGCCTCGTGCTCCTGCGGGGCCTGGTGGGTGGAGGTGGCAAAGTGCTGGTTGCCGCGTCCGCCGCGCCCGCCGCGCGCGATCACCATGCGGGCGTCGGGACGCGCGAAATCGTAGACACGCGCGCCGGTGAGGTCGTCATACAAAATGGTGCCCACCGGCACCTTGAGCACGATGCTGTCGCCGTCTTTGCCGGTGCGGTTCGAGCCTTCGCCGTGGCGTCCGCGGCCCGCCTTGTGCTCGGGGTTGTAGCGGAAGTGGATGAGCGTGTTGTGCTGCTCGCTCGCTTCCATCACCACGTCACCACCCTGGCCGCCGTCGCCGCCCGAGGGCCCGCCGCGCGGCACGAACTTCTCCCGCCGGAACGCCATGCAGCCGTTGCCGCCGTCCCCCGCCTTCACCCGGATTTTCGCTTCGTCGATGAACAGCATTTATGTGCGGCTCCGCCGCGAACCAATCAGTATAACGACGCCGAATTCCTAATGCGCTTGCGGAACTCGCCTCGAGAACGCGGTGTCAATGAAAGAGTGCGAAGGCTGGTCGCATCTCCGCTCGCTCAACTACGCAGCGCACTCGGCCGCCTGCGCAATCGCTTCAATGGCGACCTCTACTACCGCGCGCCGTTCATTATCTCGATGGTGATTGGCGGCCTGCTGGTCCCGGTGTTCATGGTCATGACCGCCACCATTACTCCCAAGGGCCATTTCGTTGCGACACCGCAAGCATTCGCTGCCAGCGCCTGCGTGGCCGGCCTTCCGCCGCCCTTGATCTCTGTGCGGGGACGGCCGCCGCAGGTGTTCTACGACGGCGAGCCGGTCGGCGCTGAAGGCCCCCGGCCGCATCTGCTTCACTCGGCAGCGTGGGGACCGGTCCCGATGGTCTACCTCGAAGGCGATCGTAACCTTCAGGTGCGTGACGTCTACTACGTGATCGACGAGGTTGATCGCATCGACCGCCATCTCACCGTCGCGCTGCTCACGCCCAGCATGCGGCGCGATCCGTGTCTCATCGTCCGCGTGCGCAAATAAGAAGGCCTCACTCAACGCGAGGCCTTAAAGTCATCTTAAAGTTTTTCTCGGCGCCCTCGGCGCCTCGGCGGTGATGCCTTAGGCCTTCTCGTCGAGCTCCACCGGCTCCACGGAGACGAACTTGCCCATGCCCCCGCGGTCGGTGAACTTGATCACGCCGGTGACCTTGGCGAAGAGCGTGTCGTCTTTGCCGCGGCCCACGTTCGGACCGGCCTTCAGCCGCGTGCCGCGCTGCCGCACGATGATCGAGCCGCCGGGGACAAGCTGTCCGCCGAACGCCTTCACTCCCAGCCGCTGCGCGTTCGAATCGCGCCCGTTGCGTGAACTTCCTAGACCCTTCTTATGTGCCATGGCTCAGTCTCTCAGTCCTTATTTCTTCTTCTTGTGATCGGCCTTCTTGGCCGTGTGTTTCTTGGCGGCGTGTTTCGCGGCCGCGTGCTTGCTGGCGGCATGCTTCGCCGCGCTCGTCTTCTTCTCGTGCGTCTCGCCGGAGTGCGCCTCAGCCTTCGCCGGCTTGGCCTTCTTTTCCTTCGCCGGTTCGTCCGGCGCGGTGAACTTCTGCCCGTCGAACGCGATCTCGGTGATGCGCACCGCGGTGAACGGCTGGCGATGGCCGGCCAGTTTCTTGTACTGCTTCTTGCGCTTGAAGTGGAACACGATGATCTTGTCGGCGCGGCCTTCCTCGACCACGCTGCCCACCACGCGCGCGCCGCTCTCCGGACGCCCGATCTGGCCCTCCTGCCCGCTGACGGCGAGCACGTCCGTGAACTCCACCTTGCCGTTCGACGCAGGGGTCTTTTCCACCCTGATCACGTCCCCGGGCGCGACGCGATACTGTTTACCCCCGGCGCGAATGACCGCGTACATAGCATTGCCTCCGAAAAAGATGAAACCCTATTGACTGTAGAGGATTGGGACTACAGGCAAACCTAGTGATTTTAGCAGAGAATCGTTGACTCTGGCCAGTCCTACGCCTGGCGGCGCATGGGGCCGCGGGTGCCGATGCCGGTACCCACCCGCACGCCTTCCCGCGTGACCTTGTTCGGCCCGCCGGGCCGCGCGGCGGGGTTGGGCAGGTCGTGGTTGTTCAGCGCGTGGTCCGCCATTTCCAGATACTTGCCCACCCAACTCGCCTCTTCCGGAGGGACCGGGTCGAGGACAAGGTGGGGCACGATGCGGTGTCCGTTCTCGGGACGGGCGAACTCGAGCAGTTTGGTGGAGCGCCGCGCGCGCCGGACTTGCTTGCTCCGTGCAGACTCTACATACACCCAAGCCTCGGTCGGGGAACCGGTAACTGTGGTCGTTGATGGGAGTGCCATTCGCCGCGATAGGTTGCGCCAAACAACGACACTAGGTAAAGAATTCCAGCTCTGGCCTGAGTTGACGCTGCTCTCACGAGCAACGACAATTCGCTCTCTGGCTGGAAGCGAGGGTCCCGATGAAGAGACTGCTGTTCGTATTCTTACTGATCGCCGCGCTGGCCGGCGCCCAGACGTCCACCAAAAAGCCGGCCGCGAAACGCGCCACGCGGCCTGCTGCGGCGAGCGCGCAGCCTCCGCTCACCGAGACCGAGGCGGTGCAGCAGCTCACCAAGCGGCTGCAGGAGATACTGAACGCCTGGTCCACGATGGATCCCGACGCGGCGGCGAAGTTCTACGCCAAGGATGCCGACCTGATCTTCTTCGACCTCGCGGCGTTCCAGTACAAAGGCTGGGACGACCACTACCTCGGCACGAAGAAACTGTTCCAGGATTACCAGAGCCTGAACATCCGGCTGAATGAGGACGCGAACGTCCACTGGAAGGGCGACCTCGCCTACGCCACCGCCACGTGGAACGTGCTGGGAACGCTCGCCGATAACACGCAGCAGAAGCTCGACCTGCGCTGGACGGTGGTGCTCGAGCGCCGCAACGGCGAGTGGGTCGTGGTGCACGAGCACGTGAGCGCGCCGCTCACGGATGCGGCAGCGCCGCCGTCGAAACCGGCGCAGCCGCAACCGAAGAAGCCCGCCGACCCGCTGAAATGAAGCAGGAGTTAGGAGTTAGGAGTTAGGAGTTAGGAGTTAGGAGTTAGGAGTCAGGAGTTAGGAGTCAGGAGTTAGGAGTTAGTAGCTAGGTCGCCTTCGCGCTAACTCCTAACTCCTATCTCCTAACTACTTCCTTACAGGTCCAGATACTTCTCCACCCACTCTTTCACCGCGGGACGCCGCGTATCGCCAACGTCGAAGCGCACTCCGGCGCGCTGCTCCTGCGCGTTGACCCAGGCCACGGCGCCGCGGATCTTGATCTCCCTGGGCTTAGAAGGCTCGCTCGCGTTGGGCAGACTGAAGCGCAGCCCGACGGAAGAGTTCATCATCAGTGACCGGTCGGTGCGGAGGGAGAGCCCGCCGGCGGACACTTCCACCGTGAGCGCGTCGAAGTTGCGCTGCTCGGTCTCGACCTTCACGTCGATCACGATGGGCACGCGCGCGTAGCGGCGCAGTTCATTCAGCACCAGCAAGTGGCTGGCGCGCACCACCTTCAACGCCGACGACCGGTTCACCGGCACGTCAATGACGGCGTTCACGCCGTACTTCGAGTAGCTGAGCGCCTGCATCGTGCTCGACGCCAGGCCATAGATGAGGATGCGCTGGTTCGAAGGCGAACTGCGCGCCGTCTGCATGAGCTGCGCGGCCAGGGGATCGTCGAGCGCGACCACGCAGGCCTCGAACTTCTCGCGCAGCAGGCGCTGGCCGGTCGGGTCGTCGTCGAGCACGGTGTCCACCCCGAACTGGCGGAAACAATCGCGCACGATGTCGGACGTGGGAGAACTGAGCGCGAAGAGGATCGCGCGCGCCGCGGGCCGTTGTATCCCCGCGGGCAAGCCGGCAGACGAAGCAGCAGACATGAGGGTCATTCCTATTATGCCGGACGCGGAGGGCGCATCCGCTGGCCGGCTGATTCCCGAGCACGAAGCCTACACCGGCCTGACTTCTGATGAAAGTAACCTCGGTCACGTTAATGTGCGTCAGTACCCCGGCGGGGCGAAGCGTCGCTTCATGGCCGCAATCGCCGCGATCAGCACCAGCGTCACGCTGTTCGCCGCGATGATCGGCATCGCCCGCAGCGCGATGCCGTACACCAGCCAGAGCGCGACCCCGAGTCCGAACGCCAGCAGCATGCCGAAGGAAAGGTCGTCGCAGCGCTTCGTCTTCCAGGTGTGCAGCACCTGCGGGACGAACGACAGCGTGGTCAGCGTCCCGGCCACGAAGCCGATGAGCGTGATGGCGTGTTCACTGAAAAGGTGTTCGTTCACTTTGCCTTGGCCGCGTCGAGCGCCTTGCGCAGCGTGGCGCAGACAGAATCTGGCGCGCCGTCCGCCCAGAAGTGCATGAAGAGCAGGCGCGGCGATTCGTCGAGCATGTGGCTGTGCAGCGCGGTCACCCGGATGCCGCCATCGGTGAGCGCCTTCGCCACCGGATTCACGCGGTCACCGGGCAGCACGAAGTCGCCGGTCGCGAGCGCCCGCTCGGCGGAGACGAACTGCAGGTTGATGGCGGTGTTCAGCCCGGCGGAATTCGGCACCTTCATGCCCTGCTCGGTGATGACGGGATCGGTGGGCAGCGAGAACGAGAGCAGCGGTGGCCTTGCTTTGCCGCTCCCGCCGATGCAGGTCTCCATCTTCTTCTGGTCCACAGGAAGAGTAGCGCTGCTCGCGGAACCCGGCGCGGCAGCAGGCGGAACGGCCGCCGCGGCGAGTGCGGCTGCGATGGTCTGCGCCACCTCGCTGGCTTTGCCGTGCCCGGTGATGTGCATGTACATCACGCGTGGCGACTCGTTCTGCAGGTGGTTGTGCACCGCCGCGACCGCGACGGAGGTGCCCAGCAGCTTGCTCATCGCCTTCGGCAGCTCGTCCTCGGTGAGGACGAGATCGCCCATCGCCATGGCGTTGTCCGCGGAGCCATAGAGCGCGACCCAGCCACCGAGCGCGAGTCCGGTAGCGATGGGCGTGCCGTTCACGCTGACTTTCAGATCGGAGCGGGGAAAACTGAACTTGATGGCGCCATCGGGCTGGCGGTCACCGTTGCGTCCCATGGCTTGTTCGGCGGGGGTCCATTGGTCGGTCTTCTGGGCGGTCTTCTGAGCGGTTTTCTGGGCGACGCCGGGCAGGCTCAACAAAGCCAGCACGAGGACGTAACTAATCCTTTTCATCGCGGACTCTCCTTGCTGTAATGCAATGACCTCCGTGGCAACGACTCCACTAACTCGTGCGAACGTGTGCGCGGCACTGGCGCTAAGCTCCACGTTGATTCTCTGCCTGGGAGCGCGCGGCCAGCAAGTCGCCGCTCCGCCACCCGCGCCGCAAAAGAAAACGGTTGCGCCCGCGCGCATCGAAGATGCCGACGTCCATCTCCGCCTGGACGGTGAGTTAGATGAGCCGGTGTGGCAACAGGCCGCGCTGATCGACGGATTCCTCCAGACCGATCCCGACCTCGGCAAGCCGGTGAGCGAGAAGACGGAAGCGCTCATCTTCTACGACAGCCACAATCTCTACTTCGGTTTCCGCTGTTACGACTCGCAGCCCGGAAAGGTCTACTACCGCCTCGGCGCGCACGACGCCGACACCGGTTCCGACTCCGTCGACGTGCTCATCGACACCTTCCACGACCGGCGCACCGGCTTCTACTTCAGCATCAACTCCAGTGGCATCCAGTTCGACGCCGCCTCGACCGACCGCGGCTCGGGCGGCTTCACCAACGTCCACGATCCCACCTGGGACGGCATCTGGTATAGCGCCGCCAAACGCCAGCCCTGGGGATGGAGCGGCGAGATCCGCATCCCGTTCCGCTCCATCCGCATCCCGCACGGTGCCACTCCGCAGGCCGAGCAGACCTGGGGGCTGAACATCAACCGCACCATCACCCGCAAGAACGAGCTCGCCGCGTGGCGCGAGATCTCGCGCTTCGATGGCTTCATGCGTCCCTCGAAGCTCGGCGAGATGACCGGCCTGCACGGCCTCGAGACCGGCAAGAACCTCGAGCTCATCCCGTATTTCACCACCCGCTATCGCGCCAGCCCGTGGCTGCCGAAGTATGACGGCGCGAGCGCCACGGGCGGGCTCGACGTCCGCTGGGGATTCACTCCCAACCTCACCGCCAACCTCACGTTCAATCCCGATTTCGGCGATACCGAGGCCGACGAGTTCAATACCCAGCTCTCGCGCTTCGAGATCTTCTTTCCCGAGAAGCGCAAGTTCTTCACCGAGGGCGCGAATTATTTCCAGACCCCGATGCTGCTCTTCTTCAGCCGGCGCATCGGCGCGCGGCTCGACGATGGCGCGCCGCAGCGCATCCTCGAGGGCGGCAAGATCACCGGCAAGACCGGCCGCTGGACCCTTGGCCTGCTCGAAGCGCTCACCGAGCGCACCGCGCTCGTCGAGCCCAACACGGGGACGCCCGAGCTCGCGCCCGGGGCGCTGTTCGGCGTGCTGCGCCTGCAGCGCGACATCTTCCGGAAATCGTCGGTCGGGTTCCTCGCCGTCAAACGCAGCCAGGGCGATGCGCCGCCCGGCTCCGCGGTCGTGGGCCAGAGCCAGGCGGCCTACGCCGTGGACCTGAACATCCTGCACGGTGAGCACGTGAGCTGGCAGTCGCAGGCCATGCTCAACACCAACGATGCGCACCCGGGCGTGACCGCTCAGAATCTGGGCTGGTACAGCGCCTACCAGTACAACTCCGAGCGGCTCTTCTTCAACGGCTCGGCCAAGTTCCTCGGCGACCGCGTGGACGTGAGCTCCATCGGCTTCGAACCCGAGACCGGACGCTACCGCGGCAACCTCGACCTCATCTACAAACCGTTCATCAACCGCCATTTCATCCGCCAGCTTTTTCTCGAAGCCAATTACGACCACGCCGAGACGGTAGACGGTGTGGTGGACGATTCCGGCGCCGACCTGGTGCTCCGCGCGCAGCTCAAGAACTTCTGGGGCGTGCGCGCTTCCTATCATTACGACCGCGCGCGCTTCTTCGCCTTCACTCCCATCTTCGGGCGCCTCAGCACGCTCGCGCACTACGCCGATCCGAAGTACCGCTTCCAGGTCTCGACCAACCCGAACCGCGTGCTGTTCCTCGACGTGCTCTACACCACCGGAAAGTTCGTGCAGTTCGACGAGAACTTCCACGGCTTCGAGCGGCGCTGGGACGTGAGCATGAAGGCGCGCCTGGGTGCGCACCTCAAGTGGCAGCTCGCCGGCGTCTTGTCGCGCGAGTATCTGCTCGATGGCCCGTTCTTCCAGGACCGCCGCTTCCTCATCTCGCGCATCAACTATCAGTTCACGCCCAAGCTGCGTGCGCGCGTCCTCGCGCAGTACCAGGACGACCACCACGGCGACGGCATCAACCTCAACGCCCTCGTCGCCTACGACTTCACCGCGCGCTCCGCCTTCTTCGTCGGCTTCAACCACCAGCGCCACGCGCCCCTCGACCGCGCCGACCTGGGCAACGAAGTCTTCGTGAAGCTCAGCTACCTGTTCCCGTTCTGAAGTGGACCGATTCGGTGGAAGAGCGGGCCTTCAGGCCGGTGAATACCGAGAGGTGAGCGCGCTTCCACGCTGCCGCAGGCCCGCGCGCAACGTACCGAAGCGCAGATTCGATCTTCCCCTCGCGGATCGGGCGTACTCGCGCCGAGTATCTTGCGCTTCTAGCCGCGAACCAGAGGGATTCCGCAGATACTCGCAACCCTTTCTCGAAGTCGTTTCCAGTCCTCTCCACTTCGGGCAAGTACATCAGTCACATCGAACCAATGGTTCGTAGTCGGCGATTCCGCCGAGAGCCTGAAGGCCTCAAGGCCCTTCTTGGCGATGATCGTCCAAAACTCGGGAAAGCCAGAACGCTTGGCTTTCTGGTGTGATTTCTCCGCCTCCCCAGCACGGTTGTGAACGTTGCTGAAGTCTGTTCCCCCTTTGACCTCAATCGCAACTCTGTGGTGGATGCGTCCCTCCACCTGCTCCTGGATGCAAAGATCTGGGTCGTGCGAGAGACTGATGAAGACCTTTCTCTTCGCGGAGTTTCGTAGGGTGAGCCGCGCGCCAGTTTCTTCGATTATGTACTTGCCCACGATCTCCTTAACTGCCACAAATACTTCCTTCATCGCCGTCTTGCCTATCTGCGTGTTGTTCGATCCCTGTAACTGCGAACCAAAGGTCAGCAAAGGTAATTCCTTCAAATCCCTCTCTGTGATTTTAGGAATCTGCTGAACCATTTCCGCCAATTCAAGAGACATCGATCTGCAGAACTCTGGCACCAGTGCCGCGGTTTTTGAGGAGAGTGTGCCCGTCTCCTCGGCGGCCTTGAACCTGCCGAGGCCAGTGCTCCCGCAATAAAAGCTCTTCTGTGGCGCGCCCAGCAGCAGACGATAGTACCCAACGAGCGAAGGCCTTAGCTCGATGACGGCGGGTAGCGGGAAAACGTACTCGTCACGCAGCCCCGCCGCAGCCAAAAGCTTCTGTGCGTTGGGTGGAATGTACTCCAGAGCTTGCCGCTTGAGAGTTTCCGGCTCGGCTTTGGAGAGTGCTTCCGACAGTGCGTCGATGAACCACTGTTTTCGTGCCGCGACGAGGAGTTGGTGAAAACGAACCTGCCGCGCCGCGCCGGGAGGACGGAGCGTTGCTGCACCGATGCTTTTCGCTGCGGTCTTTTTCTTCACTCGTTAGGCTATTCGCACTTGTTGGATTTGCGGAAAACAAGCCAGTAGCAATGTTGTCTACGGCTGTGATGTGCCGTCTTCCACTTGGGATCGATTATCGGGCCCTTCCGAATCTTAACTATGCAGTCACAAGCAACAAACCCGACTTCCGTTGCTGCATTAATGAGCTCGATGTGAGCCCACTGATATCTGTGATGGTGAACGTAATCTGTAATCTTGCAGAACAAGAGCCCCTCGCTCCTCAGTACTCTCCATGCCTCCTTTACAAACGGTGGAAAGGTATGGGTAAACGTGTACTGATTTTCTTTCGGGGATCGCAGCACCAAGCCAAAGCGTTTGTTAAAGTCCTTTTTCTTGTCCCTGCCCTGATTTGGCACATGGGGAGGGTCGTACACCACAACGTCAAAAGACCCGTCTTCTACCGGCATGTCGGTGTTGTCAGCAACGATGTCGGGGTTGTGACGCGGATCAATGTCCATCCCGATGACGGTCCGCCTGGTGTTTCGCCAGAACCGGCGTCCATTTACCGTTGCGTCTAGTATTTTGCGCGGCCTGTGGCGGGGATAGAAATCCAGCATAAGTTCCAGGAGTTCAGCGTCGTCGCCATACCACACAGAGGGCAAGGGAGCGTAGTGCTGGTCCGCGGAGTTACGACGAGGGGCTTGCGATAGGGTTGCCATTGGTAGTTCCACTTGTACACTCGATTTCGTGCAGCTGCCAACTGTGAATCCATGGCTACTCATGTGGATTTCACCTCGCTCCACCCGAATGATGCCACAGCGAATAGTTTGCGAAACCGCTCCGCTGCTCCGATTGAGCCTCAAGCACCCCGAAATGGAACTCCAGTTGACCACAATGGCGAGCGAAGAAATAGCGAATTTTCCTCTTGACATCTCCCACCGAACCGCGCTATAGCTGCTCATGACACCACGATGCATATAGCACTAAGAAATATGCTCCCAGCCCCAGCGATTCGCTCCACCACCCCTGCGCTCACCCTTAAATCCCATGCGACCCCTGCAGAATCCCATGCGACCAGCAGCGATCCCACCCGTAAACCGTTGATTCTGCTAAGCAACAACTTTTCACGCGAAAGGAACACTCATGAACGATTCTGACTCCATCACCACCCGCGGCGAGCTGCTCGGCCGCCGGCCGCGCCCTCATCGGCGACAAACATTCCGCGACCGGCGGCTAGGCTCCTCGGCCCGCGCTCTTTGACAATTTCAGGGACAGCGTTGCCATCGTCCTCGGCGCTCTCTGCGCCTCTGCGTTGTAGGAAGGTTTGTTCGGCGTTCATCCGCGTTCATCCGCGGTGAGGGTTCACTGCGGATGCACGAAGAAATACGCCGTCATCGCCAGGCCGATGGCGATGACCACGCGGCGGACCGCCACCGGATCGAGCTTCTGCGCGAAGTACGCTCCGCCGTATCCGCCAATGGCGGCGCCGGCGATCATCACGACCGCCTGCGGCCACGCCACCGCGCCCGCCACGATGAAGGTGATGACCGCCACGCCGTTGGCCAGGCTGGCGACCACGGTCTTGAAGGCGTTCATGTTGTGGATGTTCTCCATCCCCATGAGCGCGAAGAGCGCGAGCATGATCATGCCGGCGCCGGCGCCGAAGTATCCGATGTAGACGGAGGTGATGAGCTGCAGCACGGTGATGCCGGCGAGATGAAGCGCGTCCGCCCGCTGGTGCTGCTGCATGCGCGCGCGGATGTAGCTGGAGATGCGTCCGCCGAAGATGAACAGCGTCGTGGCGCCGAGCAGCAGCCACGGGATGATGCGCATGAACGTAGGCTGCGGCGTCTTCAGCAGCAGGATGGCGCCCAGGACCGCGCCGAACAGGCTGACGGCGAACAGCGGGAGCATCGCCAGCCACTGCGTCTTGTGGCGCAGTTCGCGGCGGTATGCGCCCGACGCTGCGACGGTCCCGGGCCAGAGCGCGACCGTGTTCGTGGCGTTGGCGTTGATCGGAGGGATGCCGGCGAAGACGAGCGCGGGGAAGGCGACGAAGCCGCCGCCGCCGGCGACGGAATTGATGACGCCGGCCACGACCGCGGCGAAGAAGAGCAGAATGGCGTGCGGGATGGGCGCGTGCGGCACAGGGCAGTTTAGCGGAAGGGCACGTGCGCCTCTAAGTGACGTTCCTCAGGATGACGATCCGGCTTCGGTTTTCTTTGCGTTCTCGGTTCGCCTCTGCGAGCTCTGCGTTCCAGGCTTTTAAAGCTTGAAACGCAGAGGCCGCCGAGAGGAAACACAGAGTTCGCAGAGTCGTCGGAAATGACAATCAAGAACGATCACATGTCGAGATAAGCTTCGATCCATTCGCGGACGGCGAGGCGGCGGTCGTCATCGGAGTGGAAGCGGACACCGAAGAGCATCTCTTCCGGACGGCCCTCCGCGGCGCGGGCCCAGCAGATGATGCCGCGCGAAATCATCTGCTTGCCGTTCGGAAGGGCGAAGGTGACGGTGACGTTGTCTCCCGCGTTTGGCTTGCCCGAGGTGGAGAGCGACATGCCTCCGCCGGAGACTTCCTGGCTCACGGCGATGTACTTCGCGCCGCGCTCGCTCTCGACTTTTACTTCGACCACCACCGGCACGCGGACGTAACGGCGCAGTTCGTGCAGCACCAGCAGATGGCTGGCGCGGACGGCGCGCAACACCGACTGCCGCTCGATGGGGCGCGGGAGCACGACGTTGAGTCCGTGCTTGGAGAAACGGAGCGTCTCGGCGGAATCCGCGGCGATGGCGTAGATGACTAGCCTGCGATTAGACGGCGAGGTGCGCGCGGCTTCGAGGATCTTATTCGCGTCCTCATGGTCGAGCGGAACCACGCAGGCCTCGAACTTTTCCTTCCACAGGCGGGTCGTGATCTCGCCGTCGAGATGGACGGTATCGATGTTGAACTGGCGGAAACCGTCGCGCAGCACCGTCTCAGCCGCCGTATCGATATGAAAGAGGGCGACGCGCGCGGGAGCCTGCTTGGGACTGGGAGTGCCGGGAGCCGCAGTCATAGGCGGCTCATCATATCCGCCGCCACGGAACCTGCAAAGGATGAAAATCCGCGGGCGGAGGAGAGGGTCTAATAGGGCGCGCTACGGACTAGCGCGGCTGCGAAGGTCCGTTGTCTTCCAAGTCGGGAGACGCGGCGGGGGCGAGCACGGCGGGCGCGCTGGCCGGGTCAAGGCCAACGTCCGGCGCGGGAGCTTCGGCTTCGGGAGCAGAGGCGTCGCGCACGGTCTCGAGGTCGTAGTCGCGATAGACGGTGATGTGGAACACGCGCTGGCGGAACTCTTCTTCCACGTCGAGCGAGCCGCGGTTCTGCTGCTCGAGCAGATATTCGCGGCACCACTTGAGCTGCGCTTTCGTCATGCCGCGCTTGCCGATGTCGATGGTGGCGCCGGTGAGGTGGGGCGAGGCAGCGTCGCCCTCGATCTCGGCGGCGTTACGGTTGTGGCGGCGCAGCTTCTTCTGCACCGCGACGGTGCGCACGGCGGAGGTCACGGTCAGCGGCTGGTGGAACTGGTCGAAGTAATCGCGCGCGAAATCCTGCACGAAAGTGCGCGTCCACGGACGGCAGTAGCGGCGGTCTTCCGGCAGATTGCCGGCCACGCCCACGGTGCGGTCGCTGGGCAGCTCGATGAGCGAACCGGCCTGCGTGAGCTCGAAGAGCTGTTCGTCATCCTGAATGCGCTCGAGATCGTCGGTGCGCTCGTTCTGGCGGAGCAACGATTCGCGCGAGCCCTTCACCGGTGACCACGGGATGAAGATGCGGCGCAGGCGCCAGCGGCGTCCGCTGGAACGGAGGTGGCGCGCTTTCTTCAGCTTGCGTTGCTTTTGCAGCGAGCGGTTGCCGGCGCGCAGAGGCGGGTTCTTCACCGCGGCGAGCAGCGGCAGGTCGAGCAGCAGAACGCACAACGCCAGCAGGAGGACTGTTTTTTTTCGCATGGACCGCATTCGACCTTGTTCCGGCTCCAGGGGCTGGCCGCCTTCGTCGCGTGCGGCTGCAACTCTGGATTAGACACTGCCGCCCCGGCGGCAGTTGTAGTCATCCTCGGTAAATCTTCTAAGGGGAGTGACTCGGCGGATTCTAGAGCATGCGGCGCCGAAGGCAATAGGTAAAACGCCGGAGGCGAGGTTACGAGAGTGATACGCCTGGCGGGCCTGGCTCCGGCGCGCGCGCGTTTCTTTCTCCCCGGCTTTCGCTCGCGCTTAATTGTCTAGACAATCATTGCAGAAGCAAGTATATTGCCTGGGTTGGCCAAGCGACCCAAGCCGCAGGGCGACCCGTTCGTCGGCCGCGTGACCCTGAACCCGCTGGTGAGCGCGTTGTGGGAAGCGCATGACCACGCACTGGCTCCGCTGGGGCTGACGGCCAAGCAGGGCGCGATGATGCTGAGCCTGAAGCTGGGCGAGGCGACGATGGCGGCCGAACTGGCGCGCACCTACTCGGTCGACATGTCCGCGGTGACGCGGATGCTGGACCGCATGGAGAAAAAGGGCCTGGTGCGGCGCGAGCGCGACACCGCCGACCGCCGCAAGGTGCGGCTGCGGCTCACGGCAGCGGGCGAAGAGAAACTGCAGGAGGCGGTCCCGGTGGGCGCCGCGGTGGCGAACCGCGCCTGGGGGAACGTGACGATGGCGGAGCGGAAGGTCCTGCACCGCATCGTCAGCAAGGTGCTGCGCAACCTCGGCCAGCCGGTGCAGCAATCGCGGATGGGCTGAGCCCATCCGGCGCGCCGACGAAGCATCCAACGAACCCAGGATCGGAACCCGGCCCCAATGTCGAACCTCGGGCGGCCCAGAAAATCAAACGATCGTAAGGAGAGTATCTGCTTTGGCTCATCGCAACGGTAGTTCTGCTATGGCGGGCGCGGAGCGTCCGGAAACCACTTCCAATCGGCTCGAACTCGTCGGCATCTATGCCCATGAGATCAATAACCACCTCACGGTGATCCTGGGCTCGTGCGACATGGCGAGCGCGGCCGGCCTTTCTCCGCAAGACACAGCCGCCTACCTGCGAGAGATTCGCACCTCCGCGATGGCTATCGCGCGGCTCGCCAAGGGGCTCGAGCCGCTGCAACACTAAGCCGGCGGCGGGAGCGGCTGGGCAACGTTTCGGCGGTCCAAGTTTCAGCTGCACTCCGGCCTTGCCCTCCCTCACCTTGGTCTACCGGCCGGAGAACAGAAGGCGCGAACATCGAACATCGCTCCACGGGAGAGTGGGTGTTCGCGCCTTTTTTGGTTGCCACGGTGATCCCGTCGGGCGGCCTTGAGGTCCGATACCAGCTGGGATTACCATCCCCCCGAGGGCTCTTTATGAAGGCCAGACTCGTGGGCCTTTGCATCCCCTTGGTCGCCCTATTTGCGATTGCGCTTTGCTCGACCGCTCTTGCTGAGTGTAGCCGGCCGTTTCACACGTATACGGCGTGCGAGGAATGTGGTCAGTTCTTTCCGGAATCGCGTTGCATAGGCGGGCCTTCTTCGCATTGGTGCTACGAAGGCTACGGCGAATGTAGATGCAGCGGCGCAGAGTGGAGCATCGCGAATACCTGCACGACCTCTTGGTGCGAAGATGCCTGCATCTACGACGGCGCAAGACTTATTCCAACGAGGCGGGTTCGAGAGGAACCCTACGTCGGTGCTCATTTGTTCGCTCCGGGGTGTGCCGGAGGTTACGCCCCTTTGCGGTTCAGGAAGCCGGGGACAACGCTAGCCGGAGGGAAGAAGTCATGAAGCAGTGGGCGTGGTTCCTGCTGCTTTGCGCCGGAATCGCCGTAGCCCAACACGCATCTCCGGCACCGAGTGCAAAGGACACCGCGAGCCGCAAGCGGCTTGAGCCGGTCGAGGTGGTCGAGACAAAAGACATGGCAAGCCTGGTCATTGGACCCTTCCAATGCGATACGGACGGCAATCTTTACGTCCGTCGCTCGGATTCCTCCGACCGCAGCGCGCAATCACCAATTCGGAAGTATTCGAGCAAAGGGGACATGCTGGTGAAGATGTCGCCGGCGGATGCGGATCTCCAGTACGTGGCCGGTCCGTTCTTCGTCGGTTCCGAGGGGGACGTCTACTGGGCTGCGTGGAAGCCGCGGACCAAGGACACCTTCGTCCTCCACTTTGATAAGGCAGGAAAGTTCGTATCCAAGACCAAGCTCGGCGCGGATGTGTACCCCGACGGGCCACTCGCGGTCTTTCCCTCCGGCGAAATGATCGTCGCCGGGCTGGAAGGCGAGGCGGATTCTCTCAAACCCTACACCGGGATCTTTGACAGCAGCGGCACCTTGATGCGTCGCTTATCCCTGGCTGACGACCAAAGGATCAAGGATGCGGTTGAGGCCGGAGACTCTGCATTTGTGACGACAACCGGCACGGGCAATCTGGCCGTAAGTTTCGGCCAGATCGTGATGGGACAGGACGGAAACGCATACCTGAGCCGCAGGATGCTGCCCACCGTGATCTACGCTATCAATCCGCGCGGAGAGGTGGTCCGGCGCATGACAGTCGATTCCGGGGATCTGTTCTTCGCCGGCATGCACGAGAACAGAGGACGGCTGGCGATCCTATTCCGGAACTTCGGCGATAGTGAATCTCTCGTCAAGATCGTCGATGAGCAGAGTGGGGAAGAGACCGCAACCTACGACCTCAACAAGGCACTCGGTTGGGGATTCGTGTGCTACTCCCCGCCGCGCCTAACCTTCCTCAGCACCGGCCCGAACCACAAGGCGACCTTCACCTACATGGAACCGAAGTGATCTCCGGAACGGAGAAAGGCGCGGACTCGTGACAGTCCGCGCCTTTGTTATTGCGGCAACGACTACCGAGTAGTGAAGCTGCCCTGGTAACGCACCTGTCCGTTATTCGAGCGGATGAGGTAGGTGTAGCTGGTGTTCGGCCGCAGGTTGTTGAACGTCACCTGGTGGTCGCGGGAGCCGCCGCGCTGGTACTCGGTGCGGTGTCCGTTGATGCCTCCGCCCACGAGCCAGACGTCGGTGGCGGCCACGTTGTTGGTCTGCCAGAAGATGCGGGCGCCGTTGCGGCCCACGTCCACGCGCGGCTGGCCGATGATGTCCACGCGGTCGGGCAGGTTCCGCTCGCCCGGCGTGTCGTACCCCGGGTTGTTGGCGCTGTTGTAGCCGCGGTTGTAGTAGCCGTTGTTGCCGTTCTGGTAGGCGCCGTTGGTCCCGTTGTAGTAGCCGCCGTTGTAGTAGCCGCTATTGCCGGCCGGCGTGTTGGGATAACCGTTGTTGTAGGCGCCGCGGTATCCGTTCTGGTAGGCGCGGTTGCGCATCGCCTGGCGGTTGCGGACCGCCTGCGCACGCCGCGCAGCCTCCTCGCGACGGACCTCCGCCCGCGTCCGGCTTTCCTTGCTTTCCCGCGGTTGCCGGGATTCCTGGCCGGTCTGCATGGTTGACTGCGCGATGGCTGGCGTCGCGCCGAACGCCAACGCGAGCAATAAGATCGCTGACTTCCTCATACTGGGGCCCTCCTGCTGTTTATCCCGTTGTAGAGCTATTAGGGTTCGATGCGCTCCGAGACGGCGCGGCTGCCGAACTAAGGTGAGAAGCCGACAGGGTGAGGCAAAGAGAAAGCGCGGGCAGGATGCCCGCGCTCCAGCCGGCGAGACGCCGGCGCTACTCTGACGCTGGTTAGATATCCAGGTTCTTCACGTCGAGGGCATTTTCTTCGATGAACTTGCGGCGCGCTTCCACGTCTTCGCCCATCAGCGTGGTGAAGATGGCTTCGCATTCCGCGATGTCCTCGAGTTTGACTTCGAGCAGCGAGCGTTTCTCCGGCTGCATGGTGGTGTCCCAGAGCTGCTCGCTGGTCATCTCTCCCAGGCCTTTGTAGCGCTGCACGGTGAAGTCCTTCTTGCCTTCGTTGAGCACGTACTCGAAGAGCTCGCGCGCGCTCGCCTTCTCGACCACCTCTTCGGGCGCGGCCTTCTTCTTCGCGGCGGCGGCCTTGGGGGCCTTCTTGGCGGTCTTCTCGCGCTCTTCGCGTTCGGCGTCGGACTGCGCTTCGTCGCCGTTCGAATCGGCCGCGGCGCCCTTGGGGATGCTCTGGATGACGAAGGGCGGCTCCATGTACGTCTCGATCTGCTTGTACTTCGACATCATCTGGCGATACTCGGGCGAGCCGACGAGCGACCAGTTGATCTTGCGCTCGGCGCCCTGGGAATCGACCACGATGACCTGCCAGAGATTGTGTTCGTCGTCGTAGGCGGTGGCGACGGATTTGTATCCCTGGTCCTTGGCGAGCGCCTTGAGCTGCTTCTCCAGCTTCTCGATCTTCTTCGATGGGTTCTTCTTGTCGCCTTCGAAATCGGCGCGCGTGGCGAGCCCGACGTGCGGCAGCAGGTCGGTGGCCTTCGCGTCGCGCAGGCGCTTATCCACCTTTTCGAAGAAGCCGAGATACTCGTTGAGCGTGGTCATGAACTTCGCCAGTTCCGCGCCTTCGAGCTTGGCGGCGCCCTCGCCGTAGCGCACGACGATGCCTTCGGAGGCGCGCTTCACCATGACCTTCACGAACTCGCGGTCGTCTTTGATGTACTGCAGCGACTTGCCCTTCTTGATGGAGTAGAGCGGGGGCTGCGCGATGAAGACGTGGCCGCGCTTGATGAGCTCCTGCATGTGGCGGAAGAAGAACGTGAGCAGCAGGGTGCGGATGTGCGAGCCGTCGACGTCGGCATCGGTCATGAGGATGACTTTGCCGTAACGCAGCTTGGCGGGATTGAAGTCCTCTTTGCCGATGCCGCAGCCGAGCGCGGTGATCATGGCGCGTATTTCTTCGTGGCCCAGCATCTTGTCGTAGCGCGCTTTTTCGACGTTGAGGATCTTGCCCTTGAGCGGCAGGATGGCCTGGAAGCGGCGGTCGCGGCCCTGCTTAGCGGTGCCGCCGGCGCTCTCGCCCTCGACGAGGAAGAGCTCGCAGCGGCTGGGATCGCGTTCCGAGCAGTCGGAGAGCTTGCCCGGCAGTCCGCCGCCATCGAGCGCGCCTTTGCGGCGGGTGAGGTCGCGGGCCTTGCGGGCGGCTTCGCGCGCGCGGGCGGCGTCGATGGCCTTGTTGATGATCTTGCGCGCGACCGTCTGGTTCTGCTCGAAGAAGGCGCCGAGGCGCTCGTTGACGAACGCCTGCACCACGCCGGCGATATCGGAATTGAGCTTGCCCTTGGTCTGGCCTTCGAACTGCGGCTGCGAGAGCTTCACGCTGATGACGGCGACCAGGCCTTCGCGGACGTCGTCGCCGGTGAGCGCTTCCTTCACGTCCTTGAACAGGCCCAGTTGCTGGCCGGCGTAGTTGATGGTGCGGGTGAGCGAGGTGCGGAAGCCGGAGAGGTGCGAGCCGCCGTCGATGGTGTTGATGTTGTTGGCGAAGGAGAAGACGGTCTCGGAGTAGCCGTCGTTGTACTGCAGCGCGATCTCCATGGCGACGCTGGAGCGCTCGGCTTCCATGTAGATGGGCTTGTCGTGCAACACCTGCTTGCCGCGGTTCAGGTGCTTGATGAACTCGGCGATGCCGCCGGTGTACTTGAACTCGGCGCGCTTCGGTTCGCCCGTCTTGGAATCGGCGTTGCGCTCGTCGGTGAGCGTGATGAGCAGGCCTTTGTTGAGGAAGGCGAGCTCGCGCAGGCGGTTGGAGAGCGTATCGAAGTTGTACTGCGCCACGGTGAAGATCTCGCGGTCGGGCAGGAAGTGCACGCTGGTGCCGCGCTTCTTGGTGGAACCGGTCTTCTTGAGCTTGGTGGTGGGCTCGCCCTTGGAGTAGGACTGTTCCCACACGGCGCCGTCGCGCCAGATCTCGAGATCGAACTGGTGCGAGAGCGCGTTGACGCAGGAGACGCCCACGCCGTGCAATCCGCCGGAGACTTTGTAGGTGGAGGAATCGAATTTTCCGCCGGCGTGCAAGGTGGTCATCACCACTTGCGCGGCGGGGACTTTTTCGCCATCGATGTCCATGGGCTCGACGGGAATGCCGCGGCCGTTGTCGACCACGGTGATGGAGTTGTCGATGTGGATGGTGCAGTCGATCTGGTCGGCGTGGCCGGCGAGCGCTTCGTCGACGGAGTTGTCCACGACTTCGTAAACGAGATGATGCAAGCCGAGATCGCCGGTGGAGCCGATATACATCGCGGGACGCTTGCGCACCGCTTCCATGCCGCCGAGGACCTTGATGGAATCGGCGGTGTAATCGCCGTTGCCGCTAGTGGCTTTCTTGGTTCGCGTTTCCGGCTTGCTCTCTGCTTTTGCCATCGCTTTTGCGGCCGCGACCGCGGATTCTTTCGACGCCATGACCTACCTTTTGAGCCTTGAAGAAAGACAGTCTTCGAGCGTGGCGCGGGCGCTATTCGCACCTGCCCCGAATGATTACAACTTGTTGATTATTAAGTCACTTAATGGATGCCAGCGCACTCTGGATTATAGCACATCGGCGCCCTGCGGGCGAGCTGGCGGCGCGGCCTGGCGCGGGCGAAAAGGACATTGTTTTGCACGGTACATGACCTTTTGTACTTGGCCTAAAACGGGGGGTTGCCGGTATACTCCCCGCGGCGGGAAAGCCCGCCTCCGTTCGGCCCCTTAAACCCCCGAAACGCAAGGAGAACCACAATGAAGAACACGGTACGCATTGCGCTCGTCGCACTCTCTCTGGCCGGTATTTACGCTGGCATGTCCACGCCTGCCCCAGCGGCGAACCAGCAGCACAAGACCATCATGTTGTCGGAAGGCACCGACCCGACGCCGACCACGCTGCCCCCACCTACGCCGACGAAGCCCTCTAACCCAAAGACCACCTAGGGTTTAGGCAAAGGCGGGGTAGTATCGATTTTGCTATTGCAGGCCGCTCCGGCGGGAGTTAGGATTCGTCTCCCTCGGAGGCAGGCCCATGCCAGCGGCAACGCTCAGTTACATTCTCTGGCCCGTCGGTCCAGCACTGCAGATCGCGATATGCGTGTATCTGTGGCGCAAGAACCTGCGCGCTCGCTATCCGCTGTTCTTCTCCTATCTGGCGTTCTCGGTGCTGAGCAGCGTGGTGCTGTTCAGCGTGAGCCGCGTCTTCGGCCTGAACTCCGAAGAATACTTCTACGCGTATTGGAGCATCAGCGCCGTCCGCGTGGGCATGGGCTTTGCCGTGATCTACGAGTTGTTCCGCATGGCGCTCAAGCCCTATCACGCGCTGCGCGACCTCGGCGCCATGCTGTTCCTGTGGGCCGGCATGATGATGTTGCTCGTGGGCGTGCTCACGGCCATGAACGGCACCGCCCCGAACGAAGCCAGCCGCGTGATCGCCGGCGTATTGAACCTGGAACGCAGCGTCCGCCTGGTGCAGTGCGGCATGCTGCTCTTCCTCTTGCTCTTCGGCAATAAGCTTGGCCTGACGTTGCGGCATCGCACGTTCGGCATCGCGATGGGCGTGGGCATATACGCCGCGACCGACCTCCTGCTCGTCAGCATGCGCGCGCAGTTCGGCCCCGAGTGGGCGCCGGCTTACAGCTTGCTGCGCGCGACCGTCTTCATCGCTTCCTGCGGCTTGTGGCTCTTCTACGTGGTGCGTCCGGAGCCGGCGCCGGTGATGATGCCGAGCATGGCGCAGTCGAGGCCCATCCTGCAGCGCTGGAACGAGGCGCTGGCGGAAGCCTCCGCCGGATACGGCTCGGGCGCGCCGCGCATCGATACGCCTGACCCGTTCACCTCGACCGTGGAGAAGACGGTGGAGCGGGTGCTGCGCCGGGACATCCACCACTAACTTCAGAGGGTTCGAAGGGCCGGGGGCGGAAGCTTCCGGCCTTTTTGTTTTTGGCGCGCGCTCCAGGAAGAGCTTGGACGCGATAGGGGTTCCTCGCTTCGCTCGGAATGACAAGCGCGGTCAGTCTCGCGGCGCTAGCTGCTTTGCCGGGCGGTGCTGAGGCTGAAGCGGACGCGGATCTTGGTCTGCGTCTCGGCGGGAGCGCCGTCGACGGTCATGGGCTCGAACGTCCATTGCTTGATGGCGTCGAGCGCGGCGTCGTTGAGCAGGGGGTGTCCGGAGAGGACGGTGGCCTCGGCGACGTTGCCGTCCGCGCCGACAACGATGTCGATCATCACGTCGCCCTCCACGGCGCGCTCGAGCGCCTCGGCGGGATACTGCGGGTCCACCTTCGTCCGCACCCGCGCGCGCGCCGCGCTCTCGGAGATCGTGATGCGCTTCACCGTGCTGGGATCCGCATGGACCACAAGCGGTGGCTGGGGCGTGTCGTCGGGATCGTCGGGCGGGAAGAAGGTGAGCGAGTCAGAGACATCCGTGAGGCCATTCGCCTCGGCGAGCGAGGGCGCATCGAGCTCGAGCACGAACATGATCCCGTTGACCGGACCGGCGAAGACGCTTGCGTAGGACTCTGCTGCATGGCCACTGCGGCGGACGTCCGCGCGCACGAACGAGTGGCTGTCGACCTCGATCGGATGGATGGCTCCGATGATCGCCAGGTGCGCATCTTCGGTTCTCTCCGAGGCGCGCGCCCAGCGTTCGAGGAACTTGCCGGCGTCGCGGCGTTCCTCGGCGGGAACGCTGGCGAGGGCGTCGAGCGGCATCATCAGCAGCGCGATGGAAACGTTCCTGGCGACCAGCGGTTGAGCCGTGAGGATGGCGACAGGAAAAGGACGATCCGCGAATTTCGGCGGCATAGCGGGAGTCTGGGCGCGCCATCCGGCAGGGAACTCGTAGCTCACGCCGATGGACCGGTTGACGTAAGTGTTCGCCTGGATGGCGCCGGCGCCGGCCACAATGCGGCGGACGTTGCCGTCCGAGCGTTGCGCGCTCGCGCTGAGCGCGAGCAACAGGAGAAGCACGAGGGCGCGAGCGGTCCGCATGGGAACTTTCATTTTACAGAAGCCCGCTAGCGGACCCCGCGCGCGAGACGCGTCCGCAGATACTGCCACGCGGTGGGATGGCTCCAGAGCCGCGATGCTCCCGCGGGCGCGCGCCGGGTGGAGCGGTCGCCGGCAAGCAGGCGGGCGAGGACTTCGTCTCTTAGCAAAGCCAGGCCGGCGGCGGTCTGCAGCAGGCCGTAGGTGGCGAAGTTGTCGCGGTGCGTGGGGACGACCTGCGCCTGGGCGAGGATGCCGCCGGTGTCGATGCCCTTGTCCACCAGGTGGACGGTGACGCCGCAGTGAGCGGCGTCGTTCTCCGCGAGCGCCCAATAGGCGCCGTGGACGCCGCGATAGAGCGGCGTGATGCCAGCGTGGATGTTGACGAAGGCGGCGCCGGGGACGGCGGCAAGCGCCTGCTCGCTCAAGATGCGCGTGCCGGCGACGATGACCACATCCGGCTTGAGCCGCTCGAGCGCGGCGAGACACGCGGACGAGTTCACGCTCGGCACGTGGATGGTTTCGACTTCCTTGGGGACCGGCGCGGTGGCGAGTCCGTGCTCGCGCATCAACTCGGCGATCCGCGCACGCGCACCGAGCGCCAGGAGAGGAAAGACGCCGGCGCGGAAGGCGATCTGTCCCAGCGTGTGCCACAGGCCGAGCCGCTCGACGCGGCGGCGCGCGAGCTCCCACGAGCTGCCGGGGGCTTCGTAGACCACGGCATTGAAGGGAAAGCGCTGCGCGAGGAAGTTGTGGACGATGCGTCCGTAGTCGCCGGGGCGGGTGAGCAGTACGAGCGTCTTCTGCTTCGGCGTGGCGGCGGCGTTCGGCTGGGCGTCGGTCATGCGTTCGCGTTCACCGGCGGCGAATCTTGGCGCGCGGAAGAAGAAGTCGCTGAGAAGACGGCGGCCTGCCCGGCCACCTCCGCCATCGTCCGGCTCTCGATGCCGTGCTCGCGGCGCAGCTTGCCGAAGTGGCCCAGCAAGCGCTCGAGCGCGGCGATGTTCTCCGCGGTGTTCGCGCCGAAATTATGGGGATGCCACCACAGGTGATAGACGAGCCCGCGCTCGGCCGCCTGCGTCATCTCGCGCTCGATGCGGCGCATGCGCAGCGGCTCGAGGAACCCCAGCCTCGGCGCGTACGGACGCAAGAAGCGGCTCGCGGGGACGTCGTAGGGCACGCCGGGATCCTGCGCAGCGATCTCCGGCAACGACCGCGCGCTCAGGCCGGTGAGCGGCAGATACGCGTCAGCAAGCCGGAGCCCGCGCTTGACGAGGCCCTTGTCGCCGAGCGTGTCCGACGCGGCGTAGAGCGGCGAGCGCTGGTTGCCGCGGTAACACACGAAGCCGGCGCGGCGGCAGGCTTCGAGATACGCGCCGTTCGACTGGTTGCGCGGGAACACCAGCGACTGCAGCGGCTTTGTCCCCAGGCCGAAGCGCTCGGCGGCGAGCTGTGCGGCCGCGAGGTCGGCCTCGAAGGCATCGAGCGTCTGTCCCTTTTCCAGGCAGAAGTAGTGGGAGAAGGTGTGCGTCGCGATCTCCTGCCCGGGCGTCTGCTGGATGAGCCGCAGGAGGGACGCCCCGTAGTGGAATGGGTCCGCAGCCTCCGAGTCGCCGATGGAGGCGAGTTCCGGGTAGGGCGAGAGCGTAGCGTCTTCATACTCCGGGCGCAGCGCCGGCAGCGCCGCGAGCAGGTCTGCCTTCCGGGCGAAGAAGAGGAAGCCGACGGTCGCCCAGGTGGCGCGCACGTTGAAACGAGCGAAGGCAGCGAGCATCTGCGGAATCGCGTGCCGGACGCCCAGAAGGTTCTCGCGATAGTCGGCGACAGACCGGTGGTCGCGTACACCCCAGTGCAACTCGAAGTCGAGCGAGATGACGAAGCTGCCGGGCATGTGGCGAGAGTGTACGTCAGGTCGTGCCGCCCGCTGAAGCGGGCTCGAACTGCCAGCAGCGGGCTGAACGGCAGCGCTGAAGCGCTGCCCCTCCGAAGGCCAACGTTCGAGACCCGGGGTTCAACAAGCGGGGTTCATCGGCGCGGTGTGGATGTCGTCGTCTTGGGCTTGGCTGGGTTGAACTTCATGGCGCGGACGCCGGCGAGCAGGGCGTCGATGCCGGCGGCGTCGCCGGCGGTGAGCACGGCGGAGAGCACGTACCCCTTTATCACGGTGGCGACGATGGTCTGGCGCGCGAGGAATTGCGCGTGCGGCTGGTAGTCCTGGCGGTAGAAGGTGTGCCCGGCGATCTCGAGCGGGAGGAGCTTGCCGACGAGGCCGGCGTGCGCCTGCATCTGCACGTTGACCTTGTCGAGGTACGCGGCGCCGTCCTTCGACTTCCAGACGATGGCGTCATCGGCGAGCAGCGTGACCGAGCGGGCAACCCTGGTCTGGTGCTTGGGCTCGGAGATGTAGAGCAGCGCGAAGGTGATGCCGCGTCCATCTTTCGGCATGGCGGAGGTGCGGTCGTCGAAGCCGGCGGGGAGCTGGTAATCGAAGCCGAAGTAGCGGTTGTGATAGACGCCGGCGGTGATGGCGCCGGCATCAGGACGCAGACCGGGGTTCGGCTTCTTGCCCGCGGCGGGCGCCTGCGCCAAGGCGGCGGCAGCGAAGAGAAGAAGGAGGACGGCGGTCAGGCGCTTGAGCATGGCGGGGAAGTGTACGCCCGTTTGTGACTGCTTTTTCAGCGTTTCTTCTTTGGTTTGTGAATCTCGGTGACCTTCTCGGGCGCGGGTGGCAGGACAGGCGCGACGGGCGGCAACGTGCCACGAATCTGGTCTCTCGTTCTGCTCTCAGTCTTCTCCAGGAAGTACCAGAGCGCATCCACGAGGATATCGTTGGTTGTTGTCCGTTTGTCCTTCTTGGCGCGGCGAACCTCGTTGATCCAGCGAACCGCAGCCCTATCCTCCGCTGTAAGACAGATGGAGGTCCGTTGGGCATCATCCGGAATGTGCTTTTCCCTAGGGCTCACAAGAGACTTGACTGCATTATCGCATTTTGGCATTATGACGTTATAGTGCAATAACGCAATGAACCTAACTGTCCACGGTCTCGGAAACTAGACTTCTTGGGGGATTTCGATGCAGACGCCTGCTCTCTTCTCGACGGAGCTCCGAGTATTCGAGGATCACCGCGCAGAATGGTCGCGTTCGCATCCCGGAGAATATGTAGTAATACAAGAAAACGTGGTCTTGGACGGGTTCTTTGGCACTTACTCGGATGCTCTTAAGGCTGGTCTGCAGAAGTTCGGGGTAGGTCGCGGCTTTCTTGTAAAGCAGATATGGCTGAGAGACCCAGTCTATCTCGTCTCCTAGAATGTCTCGCGTAGAGCTCGAGTGGAATCCCTTCGATCAGACTGATCCCGGTCCCTGCATCGATGTCGTTATCCTGAACTCTCGCGACGTCATCAAGGCCGGGCATGCCATTGGTCTGGAATACCCGGCGGCCCGACCCATCAAAGCGCTGCTGGACACCGGTGCATCTGTTACGGTCGTTAGCAAAGTATTTGCAAACTACTGCAAACTCTTCCAGACGAATGAGGGAAGTGAGATAACAGCGATTGGCGCGACGCATCGCTGTGGCGAACACGCCGGCGCAATAAGCTTTCCCGGCACCGCTTTGCGCCCGTTCAACTCCATCCGCATCGTATCGGCTGTATTTGCGAAGGAGCGCTCCTACGCGTGTTTGATTGGCAGGGACATCCTGCGCAATTGGACCGTCACCTTCGACGGACGCGCCAAGCGTGTAACAATTGAGGACTAACCGCCTCAGCTGAACTCGCCCCCCAGAGCAGCAACACCAAGACCCATACTACCGCGGCTCCAGCTGCAGCGAGTGGTGCCGTTACGGCGGTCGGGTCAGCGCCCCTTATCGCTGCCTCGATGCCAGCGCCTGTCACTGTCTGACCACGATACGTCCTCTTTTGTCCCCTTCTTGTTAGCGTGTTCGGTCGTTAGTGTCCATTTCGACGCGTGGTCGGGGCAGGTCTCGCGGAGCTCCTCCGCCATTTCGTTCATTCGGACGACTGCCTCCTCATAGTTCTGAAGCCCATCTGTAATCATGCATGTGTACGGCCAAGTCATGCACTTTGGGCAATCAACTCCCCACATCTCATGGATTCCGCGCTTGATCTTGACAACACGACCCTGCGAGACAAGAAGTGTGTATGCCCGGCTGGCCGATTGTTCGACTTCATCAATGCCAAAGTACTTCACGGAGACGTCGTACGCCCGGAACAATTGAACATGCTGGTAGACGCTCTTCGGGATGGCGTAATGCTTGACTACACCGGGCGCGATGATTGCATGCTTATAAAGAATCACACGATCATCCCTCCGCGACTCGATGCGAACTTCGATAACCATGAGATTTGCTAAGCCGAAGTTTGCTATCCATACTTGAGCCTCTCCTGCTAGCTGTCTCAGCCCGAAACGCATAAGCACTGCGCTCTGCCTCGCCCACTGGTTCTTCATTACCGCAAGAATCTCGTGATTCGTGATCACATACTCCAAAGTGATGTAAACGAGAACGAATGCCGCGACTGTGCCTGCTTCGGTGGAAGAAATGGTTCCTTTGTGACTCAAAAAGAGAAGCGCCGCCAGAATCACAGCGGCGCAAATCCGAATCAGCCGATTTCGCAGAAACGTCATATCCGCATGGGCATGACGACGTAGCGGTACTTGAAGTCGTCACCTTCTTCGGGGCGCATCTGGCCGGCGGACTGGGCGTCCTTGAATTCGAGGCGCACTTCGCCGCCGGGCGTGGCCTTGAGGAAATCGAGTAGGTAGCTGGAGTTGAAGCCGATGGTGACCATCTCGCCGTTGTAGCTGGTCTCGATGGAATCTTCCGACTCGCCGGTCTCGGTAGAGGACGATGACACTTTCACCTCGCCCTTATCGAGCCGCATGCGGATGGCGCCCGAGCGCTCGTCGGCAAACTGCGCCACGCGCTGGATGGCCGCGGCCAGATCCTCCGAGCGCAGCACCACGAACTTGTTGTTGTCTTTCGGGAGGACGGCTTCGTAGTTGGGGAACTGCCCGGTGAGCTGGCGCGAGGTGAGCAGGCGCGAGCCGATGCGGAAGAAGAGCGTGGACTCGTCGCGGCCGAACTCCACGTGTTCCACATCGCTCCCGGAAAGCAGGGCGTTGATCTCGGCCATGGCCTTCTTGGGGACCAGGACCTTGAGTTCGCCGGAGACATCGAACTTGGCGGCGCCAGTCTCGATGTGCGCGAGGCGGTGGCCGTCGGTGGCGACCATGGTGATGGACTCCGGCTTGAGCACGAGCAGCGCGCCGTTGAGCGTGTAGCGGGATTCCTCGTTCGAGATGGCGAAGATGGTCTTCGCGATCATCATGCGGAGCACGCTGGCCGGCAATTTCACCACGCCCGACGTCGGGAAAACCGGCAGTGCCGGGAAGTTCGCGCGCGCCATGCCGACCATCTTCGTGTTCGAGCGGCCGCTGCGGATCTGCACCCAGTGGTTCTCGAGCTGCTTGATGGAGATGTCGCCATCGGGCAGCAGTTTCACGTAGTCGTAGAGTTTGCGCGCCGGGATGGTGCAGGAGCCTTCCTTCTTCACTTTGGCCGCGCACGCGGTGCGCAGGCTCAGATCAAGGTCGGTGGCGGTGATGGAGAGTTTGTCGCCGGCGGCCTCGAAAAGGAAATTTGACAGGATGGGAATGGTCGTCTTGCGCTCGACCACGCCCTGCGTCGCCGTCAATTCTTTCAGCAGGTCGAGCTTGCTGACTGTGATCTCCATGGTCGTCCCTGTCTCGGTGCCTGCTCCCGTTCCGGTAGAAGCCATAGCTGAAGGCATTGTGGTGTCCCCGACTGATGTTTCTATATCAAATCAAACCACTAATAAACCAGTAGTAACAGTAGGTGGAGAGGAAAAGTGGGAATCAATCCTAATCCCCTCAGCCTGTACTACTTTTCCGCTGCGGCGCCCGCCGATACCTGGTCCCGTTCACGGTTGGCGCCGCTGCAGGACCGGGACTCGACCTCGATTGCGTCCCGCTGTCCCACATCTTCCACATGCTCTCCACATCGTGCCCGTATAAAACGCAAGCGTTCGGCGGAAAACGAAGCGCAAACTGCTGCTACGTAGTCAGCGTCTCGGTCAGCTTATTCAGCAACCTGTTCAAATCCTTGTCGTTCTTGCGGACGGTCTCGATCTTGTCGACCGAATGCATCACGGTGGTGTGGTGCTTGCCGCCGAACTGGCGGCCGATCTCGGGCAGCGACGCTTCCGTCAGGTGCTTAGCCAAATACATGGCGATCTGCCGCGGATAGACAATCTGGCGCGAGTTGTTCTTCGCCTTGATCTCCGGCACGCGCAGGCCGAACTGCTCCGACACGGCTTTCTGGATGGAGTCGATGGTCACCTTGCGCGATTGCGCCTCGATGAAGTTCTTGAGCACCTGCTGCACCGTCTGGATATTGATCTCCGTGCCGGTGAGCGAGGAGTAGGCGATGAGCCGGATGAGCGCGCCTTCGAGCTCGCGCACGTTCGAGCGGATGTTCGACGCGATGAAGAGCGCGACGTCGGTGGGCAGCGACACGCGTTCCGTCTCCGCCTTCTTCTGCAGGATGGCGACCTTGGTCTCGAGGTCGGGAGGCTGGATGTCCGCGATCAATCCCCACTCGAAGCGGTTGCGCAGGCGGTCCTCGATCTCGGCCAGCTCCTTCGGCGGACGGTCGCTGGCGATCACGATCTGCTTCAGCCCTTCGTGCAGCGCGTTGAAGGTGTGGAAGAACTCTTCCTGCGTGCGTTCTTTTTGAGCGAGGAACTGGATGTCGTCGATGAGCAGCACGTCCACGTGGCGATACTTATCGCGGAAGCTGGTCATCTTGTCGTAACGCAACGAGTTGATCATTTCGTTGGTGAACTTCTCGCTCGACAGGTAGCAGATGGCCGCCTCCGGCAGGCGGCGCTTGATCTCGTGCCCGATGGCTTGCATCAGGTGCGTCTTGCCCATGCCGACCGGGCCGTAGAGGAAGAGCGGGTTGTAGGCCTTCGAGGGACGCTCGGCCACGGCCTGCGCCGCGGCGTGCGCGAACTGATTCGCCGCTCCGATCACGAAGTTGTCGAAGGTGTAGCGCGGGTTGAGCTGCGCGGCGCCATCCCAATCGAAGCGCACCTGCGCGCCGGGACGCGCTCCGGGAACGTTGGATTGTCCCGTGCCCACGGCGGCAAAGCCGCCATCGGCGCGGACGGGCGCGGGCGGAGCGAGCTCCTCCTGCGTCATGTACTTGACGTCGTTGTAACCCAGGTCGAGGCCGTCGATGGCCTCCTGGATGAGGTCGGCGTACTTCTCGCCGATGTTGCGGAACTCCGCGGTGGGCACGCGGATGACGAGCAACTCGCCCTCGGCGTGGCTGAAGCGGGTGGGCTTGAGCCAGGTCTCGAACGAGTGGCGGTTGATCTTTTTCTCGAGCGCGGAAAGGATCCGGACCCAGGGATTGGCAGTCGCGGTAGCGGTAGACGAGAGAGACATTGTGCCAAGCCTTATCGATCTGGCGCTCCGGCAAGCGCCGGCGCAGCCTGTGAAAAAGTGGTTTCTTGAACAGCAATCCCTGTCGCCTCGGGCTGGATGAAACCGCCAAAGGCGGAGCGGGACGATGGTTGAGTCGCTTATTGCCAAGGCCGGCGCCGGCTGGGCGACGGGTAAGTTTCGAATCTGTTGTTGCCGAATCAGGGCAGCGGATTTCTTTTTGACTGAGCCGCATCCTACCACGAAAAAAAATGGCTGTGGAAAGTTGCGCGCGTTGTTTGCAAGAAAAATTTTTCGCTCTTGTTATGCTTCGCGCGCGCCGTTGTCAAGTAGCTGTCGAGTAACTGCAACGCGAGTTGTGCAGGGTGAGAATCTACAGGTTGTCATCCTGGGCCCGCTGCGGCGGGCTCAGGATCTCAGCGGGTGAGATGCTTCGCGCGGACGCGCTCAGCATGACACCGCGTCAGAGATAGCGTTCGCGCGCGATCTTCAGGTGGTGCGCCACGTGTCCGGGGATGATGAAGGCGAGCGCGCGGACGGTGAAGCGGTTGTCGCTGGCGATCCCGGAACGGGACCAGGCTTCGGCGGGAAGATTCTCGAAGAACGCGATGCTCGCCAGGCGCACGCGGCGGAACTCTTCGACGTGCGAAGCCCAGGAGATGCCGTCCGCGCCAGCGCCGGCCACGGCGACATCCTGGTCGTAGCCGGGCAAGGGAGCGGTGAAGCCGCGCGCAAACCACAGGGCGCGGAAGAGGAAGGCACGCTCGGTGTCCGTGACGTGGTTGAGCAGCTGGCGCAGGCTCCACTTGCCGGGCGCGTAGCGATGCAGCGACTTTTCCTCGGAGATGCCGGAGAGGAACTTCACCGCGGGCTCGAGCTGATCGCGG
Source organism: Candidatus Korobacter versatilis (assembly GCA_016185395.1). Taxonomy (GTDB): domain Bacteria; phylum Acidobacteriota; class Terriglobia; order Terriglobales; family Acidobacteriaceae; genus JACPNR01. The sequence continues at coordinate 116,138 of JACPNR010000006.1, read as the reverse complement.
ATGGCGGCCAGCGGGTCGTCGCCCGCGACTTGGTCAATGTAGGTGAAGTAGTAGGAAGCGGCTTCGTCTTTGGTCGGGCGGGCTCTCGTCGCGTGGGTATTCATGACGGGATTGCTCGGGGCGTTGTTCCTCCGGACCGGACGATTCTAACTTGGCGATGCTGTCGGCGTATGGAGTTGATGAAGTGAATGAGTTGACTACAGTGCGGGTAAGCGGCTGTAATCCATGCGGCCAACGATGCGACTCGAGATCCAAGCTGTAAGCAAGCGGTACGCTAAGGTGCAAGCCCTCCGTGACCTTTCACTAACCATCGAACCAGGCCAGGTGATTGCGCTGCTGGGCGCGAACGGCGCGGGGAAAACCACTTTGCTGCGCTGCTTGGCGACACTCGTCGTCCCAGACAACGGGAAGATCCTGTGCGACGGAGAACGGTTGAAGCGCGGGCGGATCGATCTCCGGCGGCGGCTAGCATTCCTTCCCGATTTCCCGCCACTTTTCCCGGAGATGACAGTGGTGCAGCACATCGGGATGGTGCTGCGCGTTTACGGCTTCGAGACGGGAGAGCCCGAGCGGGTTGCCGAAGTCCTCGATGGCTTCGACATGCTGCCTTTGGTAAAGGCTCCGGTTGCACGGCTCTCGCGCGGCCAATCGTACAAAGCAGCTCTGACGGCAATGCTCGTGGCCGACCCCGAGCTGTGGATGTTCGACGAGCCGTTCGCCTCGGGGATGGATCCGGCCGGCATCGCGTACTTCCGCGACGAATGTCATCGCGCCACGAAGCGCGGGCGCACCATCATCTATTCAACGCAGATCCTCGACATCGCGGAGAACTTTTGCGATCGCGTGTGCGTGATCGATCGCGGGAGGTCCGTGGTGTTCGCCAGCATCCCCGAACTGCGGCAGGAACATCAGGTCGATCGCGGCGTACTCGACTCGTTGTTCGCCAGCCTGCGGGAGAGACGGTAGATGTTCCGGTATCCCGCGGCCGAGCGCGCCATCTTGCGAGTCGCACGCGCACGCCTGCGAGAGTCGCGCGAGCGATGGAAGGAATACAAGCGCTCTCGGCGCCGCTGGGTAGAGTCGCGGACTGGCAACCGGCTTCTCGTCCCATTTCTGGTGCTGACGGGCTTGGGAGCGGCGGCGACAACGCGCAATGTCGCCGGGGGTTTCGCTGCCCTGTCGCTTTATGCCACTGCGACCGTTATCACCCGGTCGAACGGACTTCTGACACTGCTGCACCGCTCCTATTACCGCTACGCCGCATTGCATTATCCGTTGCCGCCGGACCGGTTCCTCGTGGTGATGGTCCGCAAATGGCTGATCACCGCCGGGGCGGTAGGGTTCGCGGCGCTAGCGGTCTTTAGCGCTGCCGCCCTCGATCGCGAGTTGTTGGGCGATAAGTGGCCGTTGATCTTGTTCGCCGCGGCATTGCAATGGCTTCTCGTGGCGAGCCTCGCCGTCACGCTGACATGGCGTCCTCCTTGGTTGCCGCCACGAGTGCTTCAGTTAGTGATGGCTTTGCACCTTCCGGCGTTTGCGGCCGTCTACGCGCCGAACTGGCTCGCGCCGGTGTTCCCGTTCGCGCGGTTCCTGCCCGGGGGATGGGTCGCGGCCGCGATGTGGAGCACCCTGGGAGGCGGTACATGGGTGTGGTGGTTGCTGCCGGTACTGGGGACCGGCGCGCTGTCGGTCACGGGATGGCGTCGGCTGAGCGCCACGTACTCCGATCCGGCGCTGGACGAGATGTTGCAGTCTCCCGACAGCGTGGTCGCGCTCGATGAGGAAGCGGGGGACATCCCGGTGGAGGACACTCTCACTGAAGATGGGCTGGCCGAATGGCAAAAGGTGCGCGAGGGAATGGCCCGTGAAGTCGGCCGCGCCGGAATCCTCGAAGGGAGAGTAGGAGAGTCGTCGCAGTCATCGCAAGCGGGCCCGTTGGATCGGGCGGCCAGTAGGTGTCTGACGCCGCGAGAACTGGTATTGATGGAGCTACTATTGGGCGGAAGGCCCTCGGGCTACACCGCCGCATGGAAGATCAGCGCGCTGACGATCGCGGGCAGCGCGTTACTGGCGGTGCTACTGCCAGCGACGAGAGGGTTTGCTTTGGTCGCCGTCGTGATCGGATGCGGCCTCGGAGCGCCGCTCATGGGCGGACGCTGGATCGGCTTTCACGCCAGCATGACAGGGGAACGCGTCATGCCGGTGTACGCCTGCTTCCCCGTCGGTTATTGGGAACTCTCGCGCTTGATATTCAAGGTTAGTGCACTGCGTTTTGCAGCCTGGCTGCCGCTCGTAGCGGGAGCAGGCGCCGCGTTCGGCACGCCGGGCAGCGCCGCCGGCACAGCAACGGCTCTCGAAGTGGCGATGATCGCAATCATGCTGCAACCATTCATGGTCGCCGGACACTTTGCCTATGTGAGCGACTTTACGAAGAGAGTGAACTGGCAAAAGCTCGTGCTTACGGGAATGGGTTTTCTTCTGCTTGTCGGAGTCGCCGTAGGCGGGGTGATCGTGTTCAATGCGCCAACCCTGCTGTCGAAGATGATCGCACTGCTGGCGCTATGCGGGCTCTCCTTTTTCTTCTGGGCGAGCTACGGATTGTTGCAAGAGTGCGGACGCGTGGACTTGCTCGCGGCTCCGCGCGACGTTTTCCTCGGCTGAACTCCCTCGCTCTCGTTGCTGGATGCGTGGACCGTCCTATATACTCGTCGTTTGTCCCACTGCAATTTTTCCTGTTAGGAGAGTAGTCCTCCGATGCCGAAGCGCACATTCCAGCCCAACCGCCGTCGCCGCTCGAAGAAGCACGGCTTCCGCAGCCGCATGAAGACCACGGGCGGCCGCAAGGTGCTTTCGCGCCGCCGCGCCAAAGGGCGCAAGCGCGTGAGCGTGAAGCCTGGTTTCCGAGACAAATAGGGGTCTTGCGCCCGCCTTTCGCTGCCGAGCCTCCGCAAAGGACGGGGCACCCGACCTACAGCCGTGAACGCCTCCCCACAGAGCTTTCCGAAGTCGGCGCGTTTGTTGAAACGCGCGGACTTCCTGCGGGTGTATGAGACCGGACGGCGCCACTTCGGGGCCCACATGACGTTCTTCTATCTCGACCGTGCAGTTGTTGGGGGCGTGAACGAAGCGGCGGGGAAAGACGGCCCACGCATCGGCTTTACGGTGAGCCGCGCGCTCGGCGGCTCGGTGGACCGGAACCGGATACGGCGCCGGGTCCGGGAAGCAGTCCGCATGAACTTGAGCGCGCTACATCGGGCGACAGACGTGGTCATCAATCCGAAGCGCTCGGCGGCGAAGGCCGCCCTGCCGGTGCTGCTGGCGGAAGTGGCCAAAGGTTTTGCTGTCATCGAGCGGGGAGCTAAGTGAAGAGGATCCTGCAAAGCGCATTGCGCGCGTACCAGCGGTGGGTGTCGCCCTCGCTGCCGCCCTCGTGCCGCTACACGCCGACGTGTTCGCAGTATGCCATCGAGGCGCTCGAGCAGCGCGGCCTGATCGCCGGCACGGCGCTGGCGCTGTGGCGCGTGCTGCGCTGCCATCCGTTCGTGAAGGGCGGATTAGACCCAGTACCCGGTACGCAGTACTCAGTACACAGTTGCGATAAGGCAAGGATTTGAACGGCGACTTCCAAAATCCGAACGAGGACCAGGGGCTGCAGAAGCGGCTCATCCTCGTCTTTGCCATCACCTTCGTCATCATCCTGGCGACGCAGCCGCTGCTGCGCAAGTTCGCGCCGCAGTTGGCGCCGCCGGACAAACAGGAAGAGAAGAAACCGGAGCAGATGCAGCCGGCGCAGACGCCCGCCGCGGGCGGCCAGAGCGGCGCGAATCCGTCGAGCGTTCAGGCTGCCGCTGCTGGACAAGCCGGCCAGACGCAGGTTGCGGTTCCAGTCCAGAACAAGCAGGCTTCTGCGGAATCCGAAGTCGTGGTCGAGAACGACCTCTACAGGATCACCTTCACCAACCGCGGCGCGCAGGTGAAGTCGTGGGTGCTGAAGAAGTACAACGACAACGCCGGCAAGCCGCTCGAGCTGGTCAACAAGTACGGCGCCGAGCAGGCCGGATATCCGCTCGCGCTGTGGGCGTACGACGAGACGCTGCGCAACCAGCTCAACTCGGCGCTCTACGTTACGGACGCGGCCGGTACGAAGGCCGCGCCGGCCGACCTCACCTTCGAGTATTTGAATGGCGACCTCAGCGTCCGCAAGTCGTTCCACTTCGGCCACTCGTACGAAGTGAAAGTCGAGACGGAAGTCACGCGCGGCGGCGCGAACGTGACCGCGTATCCCGCGTGGCCGAGCGGGTTCGGAGATGCCACGAACCCCGCGTCCTACGGCGCCGAGCGCATTGACTACCAGTACAACGACAACATCGAGCGGCTCGCCGCGAAGAAAGTCTCCGGGGGCGGGACGGTGCAAGGCCCGTTCCACTGGGCCGGCGTGATCGACCAGTACTTTGCCGGCGTCTTCTTGCCGGACGACCCGCGGCACGCAGCGATGGTCACGCTGCACTCGCAAGCCGAGATTCCTGCGGACCCGGCCAAGCCCGAGCCCGGCAAGACGGTAAAGGTGAGCGTGCTGGGCGTGGCGGTGGGGAACCCGAGCGGCAAGACCAGCGCGCGCTTGTTCGTGGGGCCGAAGGCGGTCGACGTGTTGCAGTCGGTGCGCGCTTCGAATGAAGGCCCGAACCTCGAAGGCGCCCTCGATTTCGGCTTCTTCGGATTCATCTCCAAGCCGCTCTTCCTGTGGCTGAAGTGGACGCACGAGCACTGGGTACACAACTGGGGCTGGGCCATCATCGTGCTCACGGTGATCATCAACCTGGCGCTGTTCCCGCTGCGGCTTTCCAGCATGAAGTCGGCGCTGAAGATGCAGAAGGTCGCGCCGCAAGTGAAGGCCATCCAGGAGAAATACAAGAAGTACAAAGTCACCGACCCGCGGCGCGCGGAGCAGAACGAAGAGCTGCAGGCGCTCTACAAAGAGCACGGGGTGAACCCTATCGGCGGGTGTTTCCCCATGCTGCTGCAGATGCCGTTCCTGTTCGCGTTCTACAGCATGCTGGGCAACTCGATCGAGCTGCGGCACGCGCACTGGCTGTGGCTGCACGACCTCGCGGCGCCCGACGCGATCCACCTGCTGCCCATCCTCATCATCATAACCATGTTCTTCACCCAGCGCTTCACGCCGCAGGCGGGCATGGACCCCACGCAGCAACGCATGATGGCGGTGATGATGCCGGTGATGATGGGCGTGATCAGCTGGAACCTCTCCGCCGGACTGGGCTTGTACTGGGCCATCGGCAACCTCATCGGCCTGGTGCAGCAAGTCTGGATGAACAACACCGAGTTCGGACGCCAGGTGCGCGCGCACCAGGAAGAACGCGCCCGCAAACCAAGGAAGTAAAGGAAGGCCCGTTTCCGTTCTTAGTGACACGGAGCGGCTTCGCAAGCCCGATGGGACGGGAGACGTCGCGATTCCGATGTCCTCACAGAAGCTGGACGTGTTCTTCATCTTCAAGCAACTCCGCAAAACCAATCGGTCTTCAACTCTCGTGGGAGAGAACGTGCACCTCATCGGTCCGAGGAAGTCTCTCCCGCTATAATCCCTAGGCCATGCCACTCGACGATAAGGTTGCTGCTGCCAAACACATCGACGCTCTCCTCAAGAGACTCATCCCGGCCGGCGGCTTCCAGTTGAAGTGGCGCATCACGGTGGACCCGGCCGTGCCGGAGAACTCGCCGGAGCGTCCCGCGATCCTGGTGGAACTGGGCGGGCCGGACTCGCCCGCGGTGCTGGCGCAGAACGCCGAGCTGCTGCGCTCGTTCGAGACGGTCGCGCTGAAGTCGCTCCGCCTCGAATCCGAGGAGCACGACCTGGTCATCTTCGATTGCCGCAACTACCGTTCGGGCCGTCTCGAGGAACTCACGCAGGCGGCCGGCCATGCCGCCGAGCGTGTCCGCCGCACGGGCCAGCCCTACAGCTTCTCGCCCATGTCGGCGCGCGAGCGGCGCATCGTGCACCTCGCGCTGAAGGCCCACGGCGATCTCTTCACGCAGAGCGAGGGCGAGGGCATGCGGCGGTACGTGGTGGTGAGCCTGAAAGAAGAAGAGTCGCGCGGGAACTCCGCCCGCTAGACTGCCATCCTCCGGGGCTCGAATCCTCAAATTGCCTAGGCGCGTCTGCGCTTCCTATGGCAAACTGCGCGTGCACACGCATTCATTTCCCGTCTGCGCGCAGGAGCTCATGGCCGAAATCGTTGCGATGCTCGCCGAAGCCCCGTTGTTCTCGTTGATGGACGAGGACGAGCGCAAGGTCCTGGCCGCCAGCATGGAAGCGCGCTCCGTCTCAAAGGGCGAGACCATCTTTGCCCGCGGCGACGCCGGCGATTCCCTCATGCTGCTGAGTAAGGGACGCGTGCAGGTCTACGTGGAGACGACCGAAGGCACCAAGGTCATCCTGGGCGAGGTCGAAGCGGGCGAGATGCTCGGCGAGATATCCCTGTTCGACCCAGGCGCGCGCTCGGCCACCGCCGTGGCGGTGGAAGACACCGAGATGCTCGTGCTCGAGCACGACGATTTCTGGCAGGTGCTGCAGAAGAAACCGCACATCGCGCTCGACATCCTCGCGGTGATGGGCAAGCGCCTGCGCGCGACCGACGAGCTGTTGCGCACCCAGGCCTCGCAGAACGTGAACGACGTGATTGAAGTGGAAACCACCACGTTCCAGCGCGTGGCCGACTGGATCGCGGAATTCAGCGGCAGCATGTTGTTCCTGGCGCTGAATTTCATCTGGTTCTCGTTCTGGATCGCCATCAACCAGTTGCCGCTGGGGCTGCCCCGGTTCGATCCGTATCCCTTCGGGCTGCTCACCATGATCGTGTCGCTCGAAGCCATCTTCCTCTCCATCTTCGTGCTCATCAGCCAGAACCGGCAGTCGCAGAAGGACCGCGTGAAGTCCGACCTGGAGTACCAGGTCAACCTCAAGGCCGAGCTCGAGGTGGCGCAGCTCCACCACAAGGTCGACAGCGTCTACGAAGCGATGCAGTCGCACTTTTCCAAGCTAGAAAAGGAAAAACGCACCCAGGAAAAAAGCGCGTCGTCGTAAACGCACCTCCCTAGAGCAGGACTTCCTTCAGCCGCCCGGTCTTCACGTCGTAAACGAAGCCGCGTTCGGGCATCTCCTTCGGTATCCACGGATGCGAGCGCAGCTTCTGCATCTGCTGGCGGACGTTCTCTTCCACATTGCTGAAGCCAAAGAAGCGCGCGGGCGCGACCGCGTCTGACCCGGAGCGGGTGAGCACCAGGCGCTGCAGCTCTTCCTCGGTGCGGTCCATGAGGCCGCAGTCGGTGTGGTTGATGATCATGACCTCGTTGGTGCCGAGCAGGTGGTGCGAGACCACGAGCGAACGGATGACGTCGTCGGTGACGATGCCGCCGGCATTGCGCAGGATGTGGGCGTCGCCGGTGGCGAGGCCGAGGGTGTGCTTCTCCAGGCGCGTGTCCATGCAGGTGAGCACGGCGAGGCGGCGTTTGGGGCGCGGCGAGACGTGCCGCAGCTCGTGGTGCTGCGCGTATGCTTCGTTGGCCTTCAGGACTTCGTCGATCACGCTCATGGCTGGACATGATATCTGTTCGGCGGGCAGCCGTGGCGCCCACATCCGTCTTGACTTCATCCCCCGGCGGAAGTAATTTCCGCCCACTGCCTTCCTAGTCTTGGCTGCAGCAATGGGGGCGAGCATGAGTCTCGACGGCCTGTATTACCAGCATTCCGGCAAGTATTCCGTCACCGGCGCGCTTTACGCCGTGGTGGTGGGCTCGGTGATCGCCTGCGCGTGCGCGTTCGTCTACGCGTACATCATCGTGTACTGCCCCATCGTCTACCTGAACGCGCTCATCGCGCTGGGATTCGGAGCCGTCATCGGGTACATGTGCGCGGCCATGCTCAAGCAGAAGAAGGTGCGCAGTGACGCGGTCGCCGTGGGCATCACGCTGGTGGTCACCACGGTCGCCTACTACTTCCATTGGGCAGTGTGGGTGTGGGCGCTGGCGCGGCGCGGCGAGGAGCCGGTCCCGTTCATCGGGCTGGTCGGCCTGACGATCTTCCCCAAACTGCTGTGGGAAGCGCTGCGTGCCATCAACGTGGAAGGCGCCTGGACGCTGCGCGGCTCGGCCGTGAGCGGCGTCGCGCTCTGGATCGTGTGGGCGAGCGAACTGGCCGCCATCTACTGGTGCTCGCTGAAGACCGCGTTCTCCCACATGGACGAGCACCCGTTCTGCGAGACGTGCGAGGAATGGGGCGTGCCCGACCCGAGCGTGCTCACCGTCAACACCGGCGACGTGGCGGAACTTAAGCGCCGCGCCGAGGCGAAAGACCTGCGCTACATCGAAGAGCTCGGTGGCCCGAAGGACGGCAGCGACTTCACCCGCATGGACCTGTTCAGTTGCCAGCGCTGCGGCTCGCTCTACACCATGGACATGGAGCGCGTGCAGGTCACGGCGAGCGGCGGCAAGAGCAAGGAAAAGAAGTCGCGCGTGCTGCATCACCTGCTGCTCTCGCCCAGCGAGGCGCAATCCATCAAGAAACTGGCGGAGAAGCTGAAGCCCGCCGCGCTGGATGTCCCGCCGGACACCACGAAGGCGGAAGGGGCGAGCGCCTAGCCGATCGCAGATTGCAGATCGATGATTGCAGAATAGGCCGGACCCACGGCCCTACTGATGCTGCAATCTGACTTCTGCAATCGCCTTACTCGCCCGCGCCGGCGGCGTTGGCCTCGTGCTCCTCGTGTTCCATGATCTTGGATTCGGCGGAGTAGAAGCGCTTCATCAGGATGGCCCCGCCCACGGCGACGAAGCACACCACCACCCAGTACAGATAACTGCCGAACGGATGCACCGGCGCGGCCTCGTACGGGTCGATGCCGATGAGCGGATACACGTTCTGCATCAGCGGCTCGAGGGAGCGCATGTCGCCTTCCGCGTTCATGTAGGCGCGGAAGTTCGAGGCGTACGGGATGTAGAACATGAACATGGTGTACGACGACAGGAACAGCAGGATGGGCATGTAGTTCTCTGCCATCGTCACGATGTTGAAGATGCGTCCTTGTCTATCGGACCGCACCCAGCGCTTGAGGTTCACGTAGGCCAGGCAGAGCAGCGTGAGCAGCGCGAACACGGCGGTGAGCGAGGCGCAGACCATGATGACCACGCCGCTCCACAGCGTGTTCGAACGCCGGTTCAGGACGTGGCGGAATTCGTTGTTGGCGAACTGCGCGCGCTGGTGGTCGAGGTTCAGCGCGATGACGGCGTCCTCGTTCTTGGTCGAGCGCAGCGCGTCGTGCAGCGGCTCGTAAGCGATGTTCTGCACCGCGCGTCCCAGGATCTCTTCGATGCTCGAGGCGGCGCCGTTCTCCATGAGGTGGCCGAAGCGATAGACGAGGTAGCCATCGTGGATGAGCTCGGCGTTGTGCTTGCCGTCGGCATTCTTGTCGATGGCCGACTGCATGCGGTAGCGCGCGTAGTTGCTCAGGTCGAGCAGGTTGGGAATGGGATACTCGGCGATCAGCAGCACCAGCGTGCTCGGGTTCTCCCAGTGCTCGCGCTTGAGCACGGCGCGCTCAGTAAGGAAGCGCGGCACGGCAAAGCCGTCATACTGCGGCGCGTTGAAGGCGCCCTGCATCGCGCCCAGCCAGTCTTTCTTTCCTCCGAGCAGCTCGATCTGGTACCGGTCCTTCACCTTGGTGAGGTGCACGGGCTGCGCGTCGCGCCGGCGATAGATCTCGGCCATCAGCAGATAGCTGATGGCGTTGTTGCTGTCGTAGTCCATGGACTTCTTGGCCAGCTCGTCGATGGTGGGCGAGTCGTGCTTGCCGAGATAGCGGAAGGCGACGTGGGAATACACCCAGCCCTTGGCCGGATCTTTGATCACGGCGGCGTCGGCGAGGTTGAGCGCTTCCTGGGGATCGTCGCCCGGCCAGTGCAGCGCGGCGAAGGCGAGGCCATTGGCGTCGCCATCGGCGCGGGCACGGTCGGCGAGCGCGCGGATGCGGTCTGCGCCAATGCTCTGCGTGGCGTTGAGCGCGGCGGCGTCACCCTGCTGCAGGCGGTACTGCATCATGGGCATGGCGAGCGCCCAGCGAAAATCCTGCATGAAGAAAAAACCGATGGAGAGCGCAAGGAACAGCCAGCTCATGTATCGCGTACGGCGCATCACTCACCTCACAACGATCGGGCCTGGAGGTCCCGTGGGATCACGCCGCTGAACCTTGGGGAAGGTCGGTCGCTTATATGTCGGCCACAGTTTCAAGTCAAGCGCCAAAGAGCGCGGGAAGGAATTGCAGGAGTCAGATTGCAGAAATGGGGCCGTGGCGCGCGGGACGGTCTTCGGCTTATTCTGCAATCTGCAATTCCTCCCATCGCCAAAGGGATAGACGGCATCCGCGCCGCCGATATACTACGACGCATGCTCTCTAAGTCCATGTCGAGGAAGTGCGTGCCCTACACGCCGGTCACGGCAAAGCTCGCCGAGCTGACGGTCGCGCTGGTGAGCTCCACCGGCGTCTACCTCGAAGGGCAGGAGGCGTACTCCGACGACGGCGACGAGACGTATCGCGTCATTTCCGGCGACGCCGACACCTCGCTGCTGCGCTTCAAGCACGGGCACTACGACCTCACGAACGCCCAGAAAGACGCCAACAGCGTCTTCCCGCTCGACCGCTTGCGCGAACTCGCGGCAGAGGGCTTCATCAAACGCGTGGGGAACAAGCACATCGGATTCAAGGGCTACTCGCCCGACCTGAAGGCGCAGTACGAGCGGCTCGCGCCCGCCATCGCCGCGGAGATCGAGCGCTCGCAGGCGGATGCCATCGTGCTCACCGGCGGTTGACCGGTCTGCCATCGGGTGATCGTTGCGGTGCAACGAGAGATTGAAGCGAAGGGGATACCGACGGTGCTCATCACCGTGTCGCCGGAGGACTCCCGCCCGATGCGTCCGCCGCGCGCGGTGCATCCCGTGGGACACGCGCTTGGCCGGGTGCTCGGTTCGGCCGGCGAACGCGACCGCCAGATGCGCGTGCTGACGGAAGCGCTGCGGCAGTTCGAGTTCCAGCACGTGCCCGGGACCATCGTTGATTTTGAACCCTGATCTCGAGCCCTGATTTCGAACTCTCACTCGGGCCTGGATCCAGCACTCCTGCTGACGGCGCACGTTCCGCCGACGACCGCATCGATCCCACGATCCCGGTGGCCATCGAACGCATCTAGGGGGCCTTGCGCGAGGTGTTGCCGCGGGAGTCCTGGCGGTAACATGGCGAAGCCGAGCATTTACAATCGCGGGCGCATGCCGTTCGCGTTCGACATCGAGATGACCCGCGCTGCCGGCGGACGCGCCGCGCGCCTCCTCACGCCGCACGGGGAGGTCGAGACCCCGGTCTTCATGCCCGTCGGCACCGCGGGCACGGTGAAGAGCGTGGCGCAGGACGTGCTCGAGGAGCTGGGCTGCCGGCTCGTCCTCGCGAACACTTATCATCTCTATTTGCGCCCCGGGCACGAGCTGATCCGGGAGCTGGGCGGGCTGCACCGCTTCATGAGTTGGGAGCGCGCGCTGCTCACCGACTCCGGCGGCTACCAGGTCTTCTCGCTCGGCGATATGCGCAAGGTCACGGAGGCGGGCGTGGACTTCCGCTCGCACCTCGATGGCTCGTCGCACTTCTTCACTCCCGAGCGCTCGATGGAGATACAGATCGCGCTCGGCGCGGACGTCATCATGGCATTCGACGAATGCACCGAGCACCCGGCGGAGCACAAGCGCGCGCAGGAATCCATGGAGATGACGCTGCGCTGGGCGCTGAGGTCGAAACAGTATTTTGAGGAGCACAAGCACGAGGTCCCGTGGAGAAGTCTTCCGGCTTCAGACTTCAGTCGTCAGCAAACACCGGCTGAAGACCGAAGACCGAAGACTGAAGACTCGCATCAAGCCCTGTTCGGCATCATCCAGGGCGGGATGCACGCGGACCTGCGGCGCGAGTCGGCCGAGCGCACGGTCGAGATGGGGTTCGACGGCTACGCCATCGGCGGGCTGAGCGTGGGCGAGCCGCCCGAACTGACCGACGAAGTGGTCGCCGCGACGCTGCCTTACTTGCCCAAGGACAAACCGCGCTACCTGATGGGCGTGGGGTATCCCGACCAGATCGCGAAGTACGCGGCCATGGGCGTGGACATGTTCGACTGCGTGCTGCCGACCAGGGCGGCGCGGCACGGGCTGCTGTTCACTTCGGCGGCGGACTGCGCCCAAAACCGCGGCCGGCTGCAGATCAAGAACGCGCGGTACGCGCGCGACGAAGGCCCGGTCGATCCAAAGTGCGGCTGCAAGGTGTGCGCGCGTTATTCGCGCGCGTACCTGCGACATCTATATAGCGCGAACGAAGGCCTGGCCGCCGTCCTCAACTCCATCCACAACCTGGCCTATTACCTTGACACGATTGGGAGCGTCCGGCATTCTATAAGGCTTGGGGATATGGCAGGAACGCATTCTGGTTGAGTGATTCCCATCCTCGGCGCGGCCGCAGGTGCAGCGCCTCCCGGTCCCACTGAGCGGTAACTGTTTCCCGGTTGAGAGATACAAGTAAGGAAGTTTGCGCCTTTGAGCAGTACGGCGGAACCTGTTTAACCCCTTGTCCATGACGTCGAATCTCGCAGTGTTGTTCCAAACGGGTGGCGCGGCCGGCATCGTCGGCTTTCTGCCGCTCATCCTCATTTTCGCGGTCTTCTATTTTCTGCTCATCATGCCGCAGCAGCGCCGCCAGAAGAAGTGGCAGGCGATGCTGGGCGAACTCAAGGCAGGGGACAAGGTCATCACCTCGGGCGGGCTCCGCGGCACCATCTTCTCCGTCAAGGACGACGTGGTGCTGCTGAAGGTGCCGCCCGACGGATTGCGGCTCGAGGTGGCGCGCTCCGCCATCGTCTCCATGGCCGCGGAAGAAAAAGCTTCTTAGGACATTTTTAGGGCAGGCCCAGACATTCTCATGAAGAAGAACCTCACGGCAAAGACGGTCATCATCATCGCAGTGATGCTGGTGTTTCTCTACGGCATCATCGGCGTCCCCAAGAGCTGGTCGAAGCAGGGCCTGCTGGCGGCGATGCAGGAACGCATCCATCTCGGTCTCGACCTCAAGGGTGGCACCCATCTCATCCTGCAGGTCATGGTCAACGACGCGGTGAACGCGGAGACCGACCGCGCCGTCGAGCGGGTGCGCGAGGGCCTGCGCACCGCCGGCGTAACCGGCGCGGACATTTCCAAGCCCGACTCCGTCAACCAGCCCGAGAGGATCGTGGTCGCGAACATCGCGCCCGACCAGACTTCGAAGGTGCGCGACGTCCTCGCCGAGAGAGTGCCGGAATATGACCTCAGCTCCGGCGCGGGTTCCTTCACCATCGCGATGAAGCCGGCGGCGGCGACCGACCTGAAGAACCGCGCCGTCGAGCTCGCCATCCAGAAGATCCGCGAGCGCGTGGACAAGCTGGGCGTGAGCGAGCCGGTCATCCAGAAGCACGGCCTGGGCGAGAACCAGATCCTGGTGCAACTCCCCGGCGTGGACGATCCCGCGCGCGTGAAAGACATCATCCAGTCCACCGCGATGCTCGAGATCCGCCAGGCCCTCGACCCCACCGCGTACAAGGACGAGTCAGAAGCGCTGCAGGCGCACGGCGGCGTTCTGCCCGAAGGCGGCGTGATGTTGCACGGACGTCCGGTGCAGGCGACTGCCGAAGGCGACGTGGTGTATATCCTCACGCGCGCTTCCGCCGTGGCCGGCCATGACCTGCGCCAGGCGACCTCGGAGCGCGACGAGAACGCGCGGCCGGAAGTATCGTTCCTGCTCACCCCCGATGGCGGCAAGCGCTTCGGCGCGTTCACCCGCGCGCACATCGGCGACTCGCTCGCCATCGTGCTCGACAACCGCGTGGTGGAAGTCGCGACCATTCAATCCGAGATCACCGATTCGGGCCGCATCACCGGCCGGTTCACCGAGCAGCAAGCGAAAGACCTGGCGCTGGTGCTGAACTCCGGCGCGCTGCCGGCCTCGATGCGTTATCTCGAAGAGCGCACGGTGGGGCCGTCGCTGGGCGCGGATTCCATCCGGCAAGGCGTGACCGCCGGAATCGTGGGCGTGCTCGCCGTGATGGTCTTCATGCTCGTCTACTACCGCGGCGCCGGCATCAACGCCGACCTCGCGCTGGTTCTCAACCTGATCATCCTGCTCGGCTTCCTCGGCTTCGCCGGCGCGGTGTTGACGCTGCCGGGCATCGCGGGCGTCATCCTGACCATCGGCATGGGCGTGGATTCGAACGTGCTGATCTTCGAGCGTATCCGCGAAGAGTTGCGCAGCGGCAAGACGCCGTCTTCGGCGGTGGAGCAGGGCTTCGGCCACGCCTGGATCACCATTCTGGATACGCACGTCACCACCATGGTCTCGGCGCTCATCCTGTTCCTCGTCGGCACCGGGCCGGTGCAGGGTTTTGCGACCACGCTGTTCTTCGGTCTCGCTGCCAACCTGTTCACCGCGGTGTTCGTCTCGCGCGTGATCTTCGACGCCATCTTGAATCGCAAGCAGCGCGGTGAAGCGCTGAGTATTTAAAGAGGACCAAGGGACTCACGTGGAATTATTTCGTAGCGTAAATATCGATTGGTTAGGGAAGAAGTGGTACTTCCTCGGCTTCTCGCTGGTGTTCAGCGTGGCCGGCTTGCTTTCCATCTTCTTCTGGCACGGGGTGCCGCTGGGCGTGGACTTCAAGGGAGGCACGCTGGTGTACGTGAAGTTCACGCAATCACCGCAGGAAGACGCCGTCCGCGCCAAGACCGACAAAGCCGGGCTGAAGGACGCGCGCATCCAGCGCTACGGTGCCGCCGCGAACAACGAAGTGCTCATCGGCCTCGAGCAGCGCGCTGCCAACGAGGCCGCGCTCGACGCCGGCAAGAACGCCATCATCGGCGCGCTCGAGCCCGCCGACGCTCCCAAGGACAAACAAGACCTGAACAACGCCGGCTTTGCCAGCCTCCGCGACACGCTCATCGCGCGTGACCCGCTTACCAACGGCGGCAACGAGCCGGCCTACGCCGATCTGGCGCGCAAGATCGTCGAATTCCGCGACAAGACCAAGGGCGGCGTGCTCGGGTCCATCGACGACCTCAAGGGCACGGTCCCGGATACCGTCATCGCCGGCCTGAAGCAGGCGTTCTTTACCTCTGACTTTGCCGTCCGCAACGTGGAGATCGTCGGTCCCCAGGTCGGCGCGCAGCTGCGCGACCGCGCGCTCTGGGCCATCGGCCTCTCGCTGGCCGGCATGCTGGTCTACCTCTGGTTCCGCTTCGAGCTCATCTACGGCGTGGCCGCCGTGGTCGCCGTGTTCCACGACACCCTCATCACGGTCGGCGCTTTCTCGTTGCTCAATAAGGAGATATCGCTCACGGTCGTGGCCGCCATCCTGACCCTTACGGGTTACTCGATGAACGACACCATCGTCGTCTTCGACCGTATCCGGGAGAACGTAAGGCTCTATCGGCGGGAATCGCTGGCGGAGATCGTTAACCGTAGCATCAACCAGACCCTAAGTCGTACAATCCTGACCTCCGGCCTCACGTTCCTGACGGTACTCTCCTTATATCTATTTGGCGGAGAGGTATTACATGGGTTCTCCTTTGCCCTGGTAGTCGGCATCCTAATAGGTACCTATTCTTCGATCGCGGTAGCGGCCCCCATGCTGGTCGCGTATCAGGACTGGCGTGCGCAACGATCAGGACGCGGCCCGGTCCCGGCTTCGGCCGAGACCAAGCAGCAGAAGGTGCGCGTCAAGGCATAGTCCCCATCACTCCCGGCCGGCGCCGGGACGTTCGCCTGTTGCGACAACGGGCACTTTATCGGGCCCGGTGGTGTCAAAACACAACAGGGAAATAGCTGCCAGGGAGAGCTAAGGCCATGTTTGAAGACAGCCTGATGGAGTCGGCGGGCAAGATCAAGACCAAGCGGGGCTGGACGACGATGTTCTCATTCGTCGTGCAGATCTTCCTCATCGGCGTGATGATCCTCATCCCGCTGATCTACACCGAAGCGCTGCCCAAGCAGCAGCTCATGACGTTCCTGGTGGCCCCGCCGCCACCGCCGCCGCCACCGCCACCGGCCGCCGCGCCGATGAAGGTGGTGAAAGAGATCCAGTCGGAGATCGTGAACGGCGCTCTGCGCACCCCGACGAAGATCCCCGAGAAGGTCAAGATGATCACCGAAGAGGAAGCGCCACCGCCGACCACGGGAATGGCGGGCGTGGTGGGCGGCGTCCCCGGTGGCACTCCGGGCGGCCAGATGGGTGGCGTGATCGGCGGCATCATCAGCTCCACGCCGGTGTCGGTGCCCAAGGTGGCCACGCCGCAGCGCGTCCGCGTTTCCGGCGGCGTAACCGCCGGCAACCTGATTACGCAGATCAAGCCGCAATACCCCACCACGGCCAAGACGGCCCGCATCCAAGGGTCGGTGGTGCTGCATGCGGTCATCAGCAAGAATGGGACCATCGAGCAGCTCCAGGTGGTAAGTGGACATCCTATGCTCCAGCAATCGGCCCTTGAGGCCGTACGGCAGTGGCGCTACAAGCCCTACTTCCTGAATGGCGAGCCGGTCGAAGTCGACACCACCATCACCGTGAACTTCACGTTGGCTGGCGGATAACCAGGATCTGAACGCGCGGCGGCGGAGAACGTTCCCGCCGCCGCCCGCGAATGCCCCGCAGAGCAGAGTGGTTCCTACCGGCGGGCCGGCCCTGAAGTTCCAGAGTTTCCGGATTCGTTTCTGAGACGGGTTCAGCGTTATCGGTTCCAGAGTTCTGAGGAGGAAAGGAACAACTCATGCTTTTCATGGTGCTTTCAACATTCGTAATGACCCACATGCCCACGCTCGCGGTTTTCTTTCAGGAAGCCGAGGGGCCGGTGGGCTGGGACCCAATCTCTCTGTGGCGCCAGATGGGCTGGCTCGCCCGTGGCGTGGTCATCATCCTGTTCATCATGTCCGCGTGGTCCATCGGCGTGATGATCGACCGCTGGATCGCCTTTAGTGGCGCCCGCAAGCAATCGCGCATGTTCGCTCCGCAAGTCGCGGGCGCGCTGCGTGAGGGCAAGATCGAAGAAGCGCTTCGCGTCGGCGAGCGCTATCGCAAGAGCCACCTGGCCAAAGTCGTCACCGCCGGATTGCAGGAATTCAAAGCCCACCAGGATTCCCCCGACATCCCGGGCGAGGACATCGAAGCCTCAAAGCGCGCTCTGGAGCGTGCGGAAGCGATCGTGCATGCCGAGCTGAAGCGCGGTCTGGGCGGCTTGGCGACCATCGGGTCCACCGCGCCGTTCGTCGGACTGTTCGGGACCGTCATCGGCATCCTGAACGCGTTCCGCAAGATGTCTTCCGAGAAAGCGGCGGGCATTTCCGCGGTCGCGGGCGGCATCTCGGAAGCGCTCGTCACCACCGCGCTTGGCCTGTTCGTCGCCATCCCCGCCGTCATGATGTTCAACTACTTCACCGGCAAGGTCGAAGCGTTCGACGTGGAGATGGATAATTCCTCCAGCGAGCTCATCGATTACTTCCTGAAGCGTACCGGCCGCGCCCGCGGACGGGCATAAGCCAGGAGCTTTTCATGGCACTGAATAAACGCGACGAAGGCGCGAAGATCAACAGCAACATCAACGTCACCCCCATGGTGGACGTGATGCTGGTGCTGTTGATCATCTTCATGGTCGTCACGCCCATGCTGCAGCACGGCATGAACGTGGCCATGGCGCAGACCACCAACCCGGTCGACATGCCCGACGCCGATAAAGAAGACGCCATCCTCATCGCGGTGATGAACGACGGCAAGGTCTTCCTCGGCACCGAGCAGACCACGGCTGACCAGTTGGCGCAGAAGGTCCGCGATAAGCTGGCCAACAAGATGGACAAGCGCGTCTACATCAAGAGTGACGCCCGCGCGCGCTATGGCGTGGTCGTCGATGTGGTCGATAACGTCCGCTCGGCAGGCGTAGACCAGGTCGGGCTGCTGACCGAGCAGCGCAAGGCCGCGACTCCGCCACCGGCTCCAGCGGGCCAACCGCCCGCCGGCGGCGCTGGGCCGGGAAAGTAAGGGGATAATCCAATGGCAATGACAGCCGGTGGCTCCGCAGGCGGGCCCCAGTGCGACATCAACGTAACGCCGATGATCGACGTGTTGCTGGTGCTGCTGATCATCTTCATGGTCATCACGCCGCTCACGCCCAAGGGGCTTGACGCCCTGGTCCCGCAGCCGCCGCCGCCGGACCAGCAGAAGCAGCCCGAGCCGCCGGATCGCACCGTGGTGGTGCAGGTGGTCAAAGGCGCGAACGGCCAGCGCTCCACCCTGAAGATCAATCAGGATGAAGTCACCTGGGACAATCTCCAAGCGCGGCTCGAAGAGATCTACAAGACGCGCGCGGAAAAGGTCATGTTCGTCAAGGGTGACTCGGATATCCAGTTCCTCGAAGTGGCCCAGGTCATCGACATCGCCCACGCTGCCGGCGTGGACAAGGTCGGCCTGATCACCGCCAAGATCGAGCAAGGCAGCTAAAGCCCGAGCCGGGCAGAAGCGGGCGCGGGTTCGGTTCGGCGTGCGGCAGGAAGGCCCTTAAGGCTTCCTGCCTTTCGCCACGTTCGGGGGCCGGCAGGCCCGCACCGAGACGCAGGTTTTTGCAGAAACCGGGTTCACAGAAAGAAGACGGAGACGATGAAGAACGCATCCAAGCTCGCCCTGGCTTTGGCGGTGCTGGCTTTGCTCGCGACCGGCGTGGGCTGCAACAAGCTCAAGGCCCGCGACCAGCTCAATAAGGGCGTCCAGTCCTACAAGAGCGCGCGCTACGAGCAGGCCATCGAGCACTTCAAGCAGGCAGTGGAGCTCGATCCCAAGCTCATCAACGCGCGGCTGTATCTCGCTACCGCATACGCCAATCAGGTCATCCCGAACGTGGATTCGCCCGAGAACGTGCAGACGGCGCAGCAGGCCATCGACGAGTTCCAGAAAGTGCTCGACCTCAATCCCACGCCGGAAGCCCGCATCAACAGCATGAAGGGCATCGCCTCGCTCTACTTCAACACCCTGCGCCTCGACCAGGCGCGCGAGTGGCACCAGAAGGTATTGCAGGCCGATCCCTCGGACGCCGAGGCCGAGTACTCCATCGCCGTCATCGACTGGACCAAGGCGTACAAGCCGCGCATGGAAGAGCGTGCCAAGCTTGGCCTCAAGCCGACCGAGCCGCTCAAGGACAAGAAGGTCTGCCAGATGCTGCGCGACAAGAACCAGGCCGCCGTGCAGGAAGGCATCGACGCGCTGCAGAAGGCGATCCAGCTGCGTCCTGACTACGACGACGCCATGGCCTACCTCAACCTCATGTACCGCGAGCGCGCCGACATCCAGTGTGACGACCCCGCCGCCCAGCAGGCCGACCTGCAGACCGCGGACGAGTGGGTGAAGAAGACCATGGACACCAAGCGCGCCAAGGCGGAGAAAGCTGCCCAGGCCTCGGGCGGCATCGTCATGGACGACACCAAGAAGTAAGTTCGTTCGGCTAAGTAGTCAGGCCCCTTCCTCCTCAGACAGCAACGGCCGTCCCATTGCGGGGCGGCCGTTCTGCGTGAAGACGCTTTCCGCCCGCTCTCCGCTTGTGGTCCGGCCGGCAGCGGATAGCGGAAAGCGGAGAGCGACAATTACAATCGGATGTCCGTGAGCCCCAAGCCTCCATTCAAGAAGGTCCTTGTCGCCAACCGCGGCGAGATTGCGGTGCGCATCATCCGCGCCTGCCGCGAGTTGGGCATCGCCTCCGTCGCCGTCTACTCTGACGTGGACCGCGGCGCGCTGCACGTCCGCCGCGCGCTCGAGGCCTATCCCATCGGGCCGGCGGCGGCGAGCGAGTCCTACCTGCGCATCGACAAGCTCATCGACGTCGCGAAGAAGTCGGGCGCCGACGCCATCCACCCCGGCTACGGCTTCCTCTCCGAGAACGCAAGCTTCGCGCGCGCCTGCCGCGATGCCGGCATCAAGTTCATCGGCCCCACGCCCGAAGCGATGGAGCTGATGGGCTCAAAGACCAGCGCGCGCCAGGCGATGCAGCAGGCCGGCGTGCCCTTCGTCCCCGGCTCGGCGAAGGGCCTGGCGACGATCGAGGAAGCCAGGCGCGTGGCCGCCGAGGTGGGATACCCGCTGATGCTCAAGGCCGCGGCCGGCGGCGGCGGCAAGGGCATGCGCCTGGTGCGCTCCGAGAAGGACCTGCCCGCGGCCTACGACGCCGCGCAGAGCGAGGCCGAGCGCGCCTTCAAGAACAGCGAGGTCTACATCGAGAAGCTGATCGAGGACCCGCGCCACGTCGAGGTACAGATCTTCGGCGACGAGCACGGCTCGCTCCTCTACCTCGGCGAGCGCGAGTGCTCCATCCAGCGGCGCCACCAGAAAGTCGTCGAGGAATCGCCCTCGCCCATCGTGAACGACGAGATGCGCCGCCGCATGGGCGAGGTCGCCGTGAGAGTGGGACGCGCCGCCGGCTACACCAACGCCGGCACGGTCGAGTTCCTCGTCGACAAGGAAAAAGATTTCTACTTCCTCGAGATGAACACGCGCTTGCAGGTGGAGCATCCCGTCACCGAGTTTGTCACCGGGCTCGACCTCGTGCACCTGCAGATGCGCGTGGCCGCGGGCGAAAAGCTGCCCTTCCGGCAGGAAGACGTCCAGTTGCGCGGGCACGCCATCGAGTGCCGCGTCTACGCGGAAGATCCGGAAAACAACTTTCTGCCCTCACCGGGCCGCATCCAGAAGCTCACGCTGCCCTCGGGGCCCGGCGTGCGCAACGATAGCGGCATGTACGAGGGCTGGACGGTGCCGCTCGATTACGATCCGCTGCTAGCCAAGCTCATCGCCCACGCGCCCACGCGCGCGCAGGCCGCTGCGCGCCTCGAACGCGCGCTGAGCGAGTACTTCGTCGGCGGCATCCGCACCAACCTCTCGCTCTTCCGTGCGGTGCTGCGCCACCCCGATTTCATCGCCGGGCGGCTCGCCACCGGCTTCCTCGACCGCATGCTGGCGGGGCAGGCGAAGGGCGCGGCGGAAGACAAAGGCAACGGCGAGCACGCCATGATCGCGGCCATCGCCGCGGCCATCTTCGAGAGCACCGCGCCCGCGGCCAACGGCACTGGGGCCAAGAACGGCGCGCCGAACGACTCCGGATCCGCTTGGAAGAAGACAGCGCGCCAGGAAGCGCTGCGGAACGAATAAATGGTCGTTCGGAAAACTGGAAACTAGAAACTAGAAACTCGAAACTGGTTCTGAATGACTTACGAAGTCACCATCGACGGCAAGCTCCACCGCGTGGAACTCACACGCGGCCGCGACGGTCTCGCCGTGACCATCGACGGCAAGCCAGTGGCGGTGGACGCCGTACTGGCCGAGCGGGACGTCCTCTCGCTGCTCGTCGACGGACGCTCCTACGACATCAAGCGCGAGCAGACCGCGAGCGACGACGCGCACATGCACATCATCGTCCGCGGCATCTCATTCACCGCCGAGGTCCGCGACCCGCGCTCCTACCGCTCGCGGCAAGCGGCGACCGGCGGCGCCGCTAGCGGCCCGAAGAAGCTCGTGTCGCCCATGCCGGGCAAGGTCGTGCGCATCCTTGCCCCCGCCGGGACGCACGTCGAGGCTGGCCAGGGCGTGGTCGTGGTCGAAGCCATGAAGATGCAGAACGAGATCAAGTCGCCCAAGGCCGGAGTGGTACAGCGGATCGCGGTGGCAGAGGGCGCAGCCGTAGAGTCGGGCGCAATCCTCGCGATCGTGGAATAAAGCGCAAAACCATTAGCCACGGATTGCACGGATAAGAAGGATTAGAAAAACAAAAGAAAATCCGTGACATCCGTGGCCAAGGGGTTTGGCGCTTACTTCCCGGAATCTTTCAGTATCTGCTCGGCGTAGTAGTTCTCGATCTTGGCGTCGTCGCGCACCGCCTCGTAATAGGCTTCCTTCAGTAACTGTTCGCGGCGTCCGCGGAGCTGCTCGCGGATGGACTGCAGCACGCGCGGGTCGCTCAGCTCGCGCTGGCCCGCCGTCTCCTTCGATTCCAGGCGCACGATGCGATAGCCGTAGCTCTGGCGCGTGTTGGCGTCGACGGCGGGAAGCACGCTGCTCACTTGGCCGGGCTTGAGCGACAGGACCGCGCTGCGCGTAGTCGTGTCCGGGTTCCCCTTCAGCGCCGACTCCGGCATGTAGCCCATATCGCCGCCGTTCGAGGCCGTCTGCGGGTCTTCCGACCAGTTCATCGCCACGGTGGCGAAGTCCTCGCCGCTCTCCAGGCGGTTCACCAGCTCCTGGATCTTGCGCTTCGCTTCCGCCTCGTTCTGCGCCTTCGAGTTCTTCAGGTTGCGGACGCGCGGGTCAGGATGGAACGTGACCACGATCTGCTGCAGGTGATACTGCGGCTCGACCAGGTTGAACTCGGCCTTGTGCGCGTCGTAATACGCCTTCACGTCCGTATCGGAGATGTTGATCTTCGACTTGATCTCTTTGTTGAGCACCTTGTCCACGGTGAGCGAGCGGCGGAGGTCGCGCTTGAAATCCTCGACCGTGATGTTCCGCGTCTTCAGCCGCTTGTCGAAGTCTTCCTGGGTGTAGGGAGACTTGATCTCGTTGAACTTGGCTTCCACTTCTTCGTCGGTGGCCAGCAGGCCGAGCTTCTCGGCGCGCTGCATCATGATCTCGTTGTCAATGAGTTCGCGCAGGATGCTCAGGCGCAGGCTCTGGGCCTGCTCCGCCGCCGGTGGCTGTGGGGTGCCCGCCGTCTGGTTGGCGTAGTACTTGTCCACTTCCGAGCGCAGGATCTTCTTGCCGTTCACCTCGGCCATCACGTCGCCAGCGGTCTTTTCCTTATTGCAGGCAGCCAGCGCCAATGCCATGACCAGCGCGAGTGCGGTAGCGGCCGCCAGCGCTGCGCGGCGAAGATTGAGCGAGTTCAGCATCAGGAACAGTCCCTCCACGGTTGGACGATGGCAAGACGAGATCGGGCGCCGGAAATACGGGGCCTGGGAACAGCTTCACCTAAGAAGCTTCTACCTAGGATGATGCTACCAACGGCAGTCCTGCCAACCGACGATTGTATCAAGCGCCCTTGGCAAAGTGCCGCTCGCCGCTCCGACAGCGGCCCGCCCGCTATTTCGACGCCGGTTTGGCCGCCGCCGGGGGCGTCTCGCCGGCATCACGCAGCGCGCGGTCGAGCACGGCCTTAAGTTCTTCCGCGCTGGCCGCGCCCTCCAGACGCTCGCCGTTGATAAATAGCGTGGGCGTCGCGCTCACTCCCAGCTGCTTGCCCTCGCCGAGCGAAAGGCGCACCTGCTCGGTGTCACGCTTCTCCATGCAGGCGTTGAGCTTCGTGGTATCGAGCTTGTTCTGCGTCGCGATATCGCTCGCCAGCTTGTCCAGGCCCGTGCTGCGGACCTTCGGCTTGGCGCCGGCTTCCTTCGGGTCCTTCACGTTCTTGGCGGTCTTTGCCTCCGCCGGATCAGGCGCGCTCTCCTGCTCGCCGATCTCGCGCTGGTTCCTATGGACCCTGTCGCTGAACTGCCAGAAGGCGTCGTTGCTTTGCGCGATCAGGCAGTTGGCATTCACCGCGGCACGCACGGCCCAGGGATGGATCTCGTAGAGCGGGAAGTCCTTGTAGATGACCTTCACGCGGTCCCCGTAAGTCTTCATCACGTCATTGAACAACGTGTCGTACATGCGCGCGCAGTAGGGGCACTGGAAGTCGTCATACACGGCCACCGTGACCTTGGCGTCCTTGTTGCCCCGGACGGGCCGGCCGGTGAGATCGATCTTGCTCATCAGGCGCTGGTTCGGGTCGGTCGAGATATCGAACTTCTGGTAGTGCACCAGCGACTTGCCGTCCTTGGAGAGCAGGAAGGTGTATGTCTTCTGCGCGCCCTGGTCGCTCACCAGGACGCTGACCTCGTCCCAGCCACCGAACTCACTCGCCTTGCGCTCGCCCACGGTGATCTCCGCGGCGGACGACATCTCGGCTGAGTTCCGCACCTGGCGCTCGATGCGCTTGTTGACCTGGCTGGCTTCGCTGTTGCTGTTTTGCGCCGAGCAGCCCAGACACAGCACGGCCACCAGCACCATTGCACGTTTCAACATCGCCACAAGGACCGCCTTCATAAGGGGATAGAAGCTACGATTATCGCACGCTGGGTTAAAGCGCACGAAGCAGCGTGCTGGCCGGCAACACGGCGTTCATCGAGCCGGAGCGGAAGCCCTCCAGGTCGAGGGTCACGTAGGTGAACCCGAGCGCCTTGAAGATGCGGGTGAACTCCGCCGCCATGGCGGGCGTGAGCGCCTGCGCCATCTCCTCGCGGGCTATCTCCACGCGCACCGTCTCGCCGTGGTGCCGCACGCGTACCTGGCGGAAGCCGAGGGCACGCAGGGCGTCCTCGCCTTGCTCCACCTGGCCGAGGGCCTCGCGCGTGACCGAGCGGCCGTACTCGATGCGTGACGACAGGCACGCCGACGCGGGCTTGTCCCACACGCGCAGCCCGGCGCTGCGCGCCAGCTCGCGGATGGCCTGCTTCCCCAGAGCGGCCTCGAGCAGGGGCGCGGCGACTCCGTGCTGCTGCGCGGCCCTCTGTCCCGGACGGAAGTCGCCCTGGTCGTCGAGGTTCACGCCGTAAGCCACGGCGTCGAAGCCGCGCTCCGCCCGCATGCGCTCCATCACGGCGAAGAGTTCGTCCTTGCAGAAGAAGCAGCGCGCGCCGTCGTTCTTGGCGTAGTCCGGGTTCTCGAGCTCGCCGGTGCCGATGACCTCGACCGGGATGCGCTGCTCCTCGGCGAACAGGAGTGCGTCCGCTAGCTGCGTCCGGGCGAGCGAGGGCGAATCGGCGATGACGGCCAGCATCTTGTCGCCCAACTGCTCATGCGCCGCCCACGCCAGGAACGCGGAGTCCACCCCGCCGGAGTACGCCACCATCACCTTGCCGAGCGCGCGCAGGCGGGCGTTGAGGAGATCGAGTTGGGGAGTGGAAGGCACTGCTTAAATCCTAAATGAAAGAAAAGTCTTTAACCACGAAGGTCACGAAGTAACACGAAGGTTTTGCGCTCCTGCTTTTTCCTTCGTGCGCCTTCGTGGCCTTCGTGGTCAAGGGCTCTTTGCTGATCAGAACAACCGTTCCTGCCGCTTCATGTTCCCAAAGCTCGCCACGTTCGCCAGGTTGAACGAAAAGCGGTACTGGTTCTCGTTGCGCACCGAGCCGAGGGCGAGGCGGCGGAACTCGAAGGCGAGGCCGCAGCAGTCCCAGTTGTAGCTCGTCTGGATGGCGCCGTATTGCAGGAACTCGAAGTGGGCGTCGAAGCCCATATTGGCCGCCGCGCTGAACCCTTGCTTGTTCGGATGTCCGTAGCCCACGAGCGTCCGGAACTGGTTGAATACGTCCGGACCCACCAGCGGCGTGGTCGAGAATATCTCGCCCGGGACGCGCAGGAAGGCGTGCGCACCGCCCACGAAGAAGTCGCCGAAGCGATAGTTTGCCAGCACGGTGCTGGCGTTGATGCGTCCCTTCTGCGCGTCGTAGTCGAGCTCCCACTGCAGGTCGGTGTTGGGGCTGGTGCGCGCGCGGATGCGGGAAACGAGCGGCGAGAAGCGCCGCGGCTCCGTCAGGAAGGCGATGCCCGCGAACTCCACCGTGGTGGTGAGCACGTTGCGGCGGCCGAGGACCACGGCACCCCCGAAATCCTCGTTGAAGAAGTACTTCTGTGATAGCTCCCAGCTCAGCACCTCGCGCGCCATGCCGTCTTCGCCCGCGCGTTTGGCGTAGAAGCGCTGCACCAGCGCGTATTGCAGCTCGCTGGTATCGGTGAGGATGTCGCGCGCGTCGAAGCGCAGGATGTCCTGGAAGTTGCTGATGCCGTTGACGAAGCGATACACCATGCGCGGCTCGATGGTGTGCTTCACCCTGTGGCCGAACACCGTCTTCTCGAAGATGCGGCCGATGACCGGTGGGCGCACTTCGAAGCTCGTCTCCAGCGCGCGGCGGTTCACGCTGTCGTCGAGCGCGACTTGCACCGGCCCCGCCATCGCCCGCCGCTGCGTGTAGTAGGTGTCGCGCAGGCCGACCTCGGGACGGAACGACCATCCATGCCACGTCACCGCGATCGCGCCGCGCGGGTTCAGGTCGAAACGGCCGACCACGTCGTTCGTGCGGAACTCCGGCTCCCGGCGCGACACGCCTTCGATGGCGGTGTCGAACGACCAGAACACCCGCGAGCGCCCGAGTTGCTGGTCCACCGACGACACCGCAAGACTGGGCACGTGCAGGATCGAGATGTAGTCGCCGGGCAGCGTGCTCTGGAAGTTCTGGTAACGCGCGCCGAACAGGTTGAAGGAAATACCGTCGTACGTCTTGGAGACGAAAGCGGCGGACTTCACCTCCGAGTTCACCGTCTGCGAAAAAGCTTCGGCGAACGCCAGCCGATAGACGAACGAGCTCAGGTATTCGACGGAAGCGACGCCGCGCAAGCCCCAATGCAGGTTGCCGGCGGCGTTCAGCTTCGCGTTCTGGCCACCCTGGTCCACTTTCACGAAGCCGCCGAGCGGCGAGGCCTGCGTGAGCCCGCGGTCGAGCATGCCGGTGTACTTCAGGCCGATGAAAGAGTCTTCGGTCGGCTTGGCGCGAAACTCCGCATTCTGCGCCCATCCGCGCGAAGAGTAATATTCTGCGCCGACAAGAAGGTCGGCGCTGCGGCCGAGCGTGAAGTAAACGCTCTCGCCCACGATCGTCCCTTTGCGCGACGACGTGCCGATCGTCGGGATGAGGAAACCGGTCTGCCGTCCCAGCCGCTCCACCGGATGCTGCGCGAACGGGAAATACACCACCGGCACGCCCTTCACGCGGAAGGTGCTGTTGTAGATCTTCACCGCGCCGCCCACGTCCACGACCATCTTCTCCGCGTTGAAGCTCCATTTCGGATTGGGCAGCTCGCACGACGTGACGGACCCGTGGTGCACCACGTAGCGGTCGTCGGAGACCTTCTCCACCAGCTTGCCGGAGAAGGCGAATGGGTTCGACGACGTCAGCGTTACGTTCTTCCCCTTGAAGCGCGCCCCGGTGGTGCCGACCACGTCGTAGAACTGTCCCGTCTTCGTGCGGACATTCAACGTCCCATGGCTGGCCTCGATGTGCTCATCGTGCGGTCCGCCATCGACCACCAGGTGTCCGGTGGCGGTGGCCTCGCCGCTGGCCTGGTTGTAGCTGATCTCGTCGGCGCGCAGCGTCATGTCGCGGAAATCGATCTCCACGTCGCCGCGCAGCGTATAGACGTCGCCGGCCTTCTCCTGCTCGCGCGCGCGGATGGTCACCGGCTCGCCTTCCTGCGAGATGTTCGTGACCGTCGGAGAAGGTGGGGAAGACGCAGCGGAAGAGGAAGTCTGCTGCGGGCCGTCCTGCTCGTTGGTTGTCGGAGAAGACGCCGAGGAAGACGCCGCGGGCGCCGCCGGTGGCAGCAACTGACTGGTAACTAGCGGCACGGCCGCGAACAGATGACAAAGGGTGACAGCCGTGATAACTAGTTGATTGCGCGCGCTCATTTGGGGAAGCGCAGAACGTTAACATCCTTTGTGCTCACGCGCAAAGCGAAGTAGCGGTCTGGGCTTTCGCTGCGACAACACGTGACCGCGCGACGGCGCCAGTTTTGCGCCGGGCCTGCTCTGGCCGAGCCCGCAACCTGACGAATGGCCTGTCCACTTTGTGGAGATCAGTGCCGTTGCTCCGCCGCCCCGGCGGAGGACTCGCACGTGTCCGTCCTTATCGACCCTGAAAGTTACGACGACAGCGAACAGCAGTTCGCTTCCACCCTCAACGCCGCCGCCGACGACACCTCGCTCGTCCACGACCTGATGATGGGCGGCGACGACGACATGCCGCTCGGCGACCTCTCGCTCGGCTCGACCGGCACGCCCATCGTCACCCCGCAGCTTGGCGTTTCCCAGACGATGGCGCCCGCCGCCGTGACGACCACGCTCATCGAGGCCGCGACCACCGAGCCGCCGCCACAGTTCTATCGTCCGCCCGAGCCGCCGGTGTGGCGCGACGAAGTCACCTCGCGCGTGGACGCATACCACGCCAAGCGCGGCCGCGGCCGCCGCTATGACGCCGCCGCATCGTCGCTCAGTCTGAACTTCGAACCGGCGCCGGAAGCGCCGCCTCAACAGCGCTACGCCGCCATCCGTCTCGAGACCGTGGAAAAGGTCCCGGACACGAACCTCATCGAGTTTCCCAGGCCCATGCCGGTGGCCAGCGTCATGCTCGCGCCGCCACCGATGCCCTTGGCCGATGAACTCGCCGAGTCCATCCGCGAGATCGAGACGCCCCGCATCCTCGACGTTCCCGACGGCGCCCACACGCTGCCCGCGCACCCGCTCGCCGATATCCACTTGGACGAGCCCTCGACCGAGCCCGCGCTCGACCAGCTCGCCCGGCGCATGGAACTGGCGCTGCCTTTGCCGGTCGCGCCCATCGGGCCCCGCCTCGGCGCCGGCCTCGTCGACCTGCTCATCGTGCTCACCGCCACCGCCATCTTCGGCATGATCTTCATGATGATCGCCAAAGAGCTGCCGCAAGGCCGCGACCTGGCCGCGTGTGCGCTCGCGCTGCCCGCCATCCTGTGGGCCGCCTATCACTACGCCTTCCTCGTGCGCTGCGGCACCACGCCGGGCATGCAGATGACGCAGCTCGGCCTCGCTCCCTTCGACGATGAAAAGCCTATCACGCTGGGACGCCGCCGCGCCCGCGCGCTGGCCATGTCCGTCTCCGCCATGTCGCTCTGGCTCGGCTTCGTGTGGGCGTTCCTCGATGAGGACCGCCTCGCCTGGCACGACCGCATCTCGCACACCTTCCTCGTCAACCAGTAGTTAGGAGCTAGGAGTTAGCAGCTAGCGGACCACAGCGAGTCCCGGCCGCTAACTCCTATCTCCTATCTACTAACTCCTGCTTACTTTTCCCGCTACAATCCCACCGTCATGGCCTATCCCTTGAAGTTCACCTACGACAACTGCCTCGACTCCGCTGTCGGGAGCGAAGGTATCGCGCGCGCGGACCTGGACGCCGGCCAGTGCGCCGAGGCCGTGCGCGCCTTCCGCGGACGCGTGGATTCCGGCGCGATCGGCTTTCCCAACCTGCCGGAAGAGAAGGCCACTGCCTCCGCCATCGCCGAGTTCGCCAACGACCTGCGTCCGGAGCTCGACCACGTATGCGTGGTCGGCATTGGCGGCTCGGCCCTCGGCGCCTGCGCGCTCGACGTTGCCATGCGCGGCCCGCATCCCGTGCAGCTCTCGAATGCCAATGGCAAGCCCAACGGCAAGTCGCGCGCCGCGCGCCCGCAGCTTGTCGTGCTCGATAACGTGGACCCCGGCTTCGTCGCTGCCGCGCTCGAGCGCATGAACCCCAAGCGGACGGCCGTGGTCGTCATTGCGAAATCCGGCTCGACGGCGGAATCGCTGGCCACGTTCCTCATCGTGCGTGAATGGCTGGTCGCCGCGCTCGGCAAGCGCAACCGCGAGCGCATCATCGCCGTCACCGACCCAAAGAAGGGCGACCTGCTCGCGGTCGCGAAGGCAGAGAAGTATCCGCTGTTCTTCGTCCCGCCCAACGTCGGCGGCAGGTTCAGCGTGCTCTGTCCGGTGGGGTTGGTGCCGGCGGCACTCATCGGCCTCGACATCGCCAAGCTGCTGCGCGGTGCGAGAGATGCCAACGCCGTCTGCTGGTCGGAGAAGCTCGCTCAGAACCCCGCGCTCACAGCGGCCGCCGTCCATCACGCGCTCGATACGCGGCGGCGCAAGAAGATCGAAATCGTCTACGCGTACTCGTCGTACCTGTGGGGCGCGGCCTTCTGGTATCGCCAGCTCTGGGCGGAGTCGCTCGGCAAGCGCGTCAACCGCAAGGGCGAGGTGGTCGAGACCGGGCAGACGCCGGTCGCCGCGCTCGGCGTGACCGACCAGCACTCGCAGTCGCAGCTCTACATGGAAGGTCCGCGCGACAAGATGATCACCTTCTGGGACGTCGAGAAGCAGCGCGTGGAACTCCGCATCCCGAAAGAGTTCTCAAAGCTCGATTCCTTCGGCTACCTCGGCGGCAAGTCACTCGGCCAGTTGTTTCACGCGGAGCTCGTCGCCACCGAAGCCGCCTTCACCGAGGCCGGCCGCCCGAATTGCCGCTGGACGCTCCCGCGCGTGGACGAGCACTCGATCGGCGCGCTCTTCCAGACGCTCGAGTTCCAGACCGCCTTCGCCGGCGAACTCTACGGCGTGGACGCCTTCGACCAGCCCGGCGTCGAGCTCAGCAAGAAGCTCACCTACGGCCTCCTCGGCCGCAAAGGCTACGAGGAGTACGCGAAGAAACTGAAGGCGGGGGCGGAATGAAGATAAGAATACGGCTCCGGGTTCGCGAAGCGTCCGCTTCGCGGGTGGGAGCACCGGCCTTATAGGCCGGTGCAAGAAAAGCAACAACTCGGGCTTTAGCCCCGGAGCTCACGTTGCCTAGATTCGCTCCTCAAGAGATTCGGACGTTTTGTCTCGTCTAGCGCTCGAAGCTTGCGCTCCGAGCGAAGCGTCTTGTGGACTAAGCCGCGATCGGCGCTTCCACCGCTTGCGCCGCCGCTTCCACCTTCTCGTCCTTCAGCAGTGGCCAGCCCTTGCGCAGCACGTACTCCAGCCACGCGCCCGCCGCCTGTGACGTCAGCACCGCCGCCAGCACCAGCGTGGTGTAGAACGCCGCATTGATGATGCCGGCATCGTAGGCCACGCTCGCCAGCACGATGCCCGGGCCGCCGCGCGCGTTCGTAGCCACCGCAAGGTTCAGCACGTCGAGCCCGCGGAAACCAGCGAGCCGTGCGCCGAGCGCGACCGAGACCAGCTTGAGCAGGCAGCTCCCTACCAGGAAGAGCAGCAGCATGCGGAACGAGAACGACTTCGAGAGGTCAAGCCGCCATCCCACGATGGCGAAGTAGATGGGGATGAACACCGCGAAGCTGAACTTGCCCACCGACTCGAGCGCTTCCGCGAACAGCCGCCGCTTCTTGTGCACCACCGCGAACCCGGCCAGGAACGCCGCGAACACCAGGCTCACCTCGAGCGCGCCCGCGACGGCGCAGTATGCCAGCAGCACGCCCACCACGTAGGCCACCGGAGAGGTCTTCGCCAGCACGTTCCAGTTCGACTTGTTGATCCGCTTCACCAGGCGGGGAATAAGGGTCAATCCGAGGAAGAAGAAGGCCACCGTGGTGGCGAGGTGCGCGCCCATGCTCCAGCCATCGAGCGCGGCTTTGCCCACAAGCGCGGTCGCGATGGCGAGCGCGAGCCATAGCGCGATGTCTTCGAGGACGGCGACTCCGAGCACCAGGCGCGCGAAGCGCGTCCGCAGGATGCCCAGGTCGGCGAAGATGCGCGAGATCACCGGGATCGACGTCACCGCGACGGCGATGGCCAGCACGATGATCACCGCCCAGCGATTGCCGTTCGGCCCGGCGAGCGCGTCGAGCGCGAGCAGCGGCGCCACCGCCAGCGCGACGAGGAACGGAGTCCCCGTGCCGACCGACACCAGCCAGCCGACCTCTTTGCGTTCTTCGCGCGTGAACAGCTGCCGCGTCTCCGCGCCGGAGAGGAACATCAGCAGCAGCAGTCCGAGGTTGTAGACGAACCCGATGACGACCTGGTATTTCGCGCCCAGCGGCGTGCCCGCCTGGAACAATTGCGCGAAGCCGCCGGAGAAGAAATGTCCCAGCAGCGACGGCCCCAGCACCACGCCGGCCAGGATCTCGCCGATGACGCGCGGCTGGCGCAGGCGGGTGAAGACCCATCCCAGCAGGTGGGCGGTGCCGAGGATGAGCAGCAGGACAAGCGTGAGTGGGCCGATCTCGTGTTCCGACATAGGATTCGTATGGAGGCGGGCCACTCGCCCGCCGGGCAGAGCAGCAAGACCGCACTCAGTCTGATGAATCCAGCAGCAGCCGTGCTGCCTCCCGCCACGCTCTCCTCGCCAACGCCAGCGCGCGACTCCGCGCAACATTCCGCCCGCAATGCTGTTCTAACCATCCAGCATGTGGACCGCGATCATCCTTGCGGAAGGCGCCCAGCGCGCGGCGTGGGCGTGGCTCTATAGCCTGGGCGGCTTCGGCCTCATCCTGCTCGCGTTCCTGGATAACTCCGTGCTCCCGCTGCCCGGCAGCATGGACCTGCTGACCATCGTCCTCGCCGCCCACCATCCGGGCTCGTGGTGGTATTACGCGCTCATGGCGACGGCCGGCTCCATGCTCGGCGCCTACCCCACCTACCGCCTGGGACGAAAAGGCGGCAAGGAATCGCTCGAGAAGAAGGTCTCGCCCGCGCGGCAGAAGGAGGTCTACGCCAGGTTCGAACGCCACGGCGCGTGGGCCATCGTGGTGCCGGCGCTCATCCCGCCACCGTTCCCGCTGTCCCCGTTCCTTGCGGCCGCGGGCGCGCTGCGCCTGCCGCTGCGCAAGTTCTTTGGCGCGCTGGCGCTGGCGCGCGGCGTTCGCTATTCCATCGTCGCGTGGCTGGGCGCGCACTACAGCAGGCAGTTGCTCGGCTTCTTCTCGCGCTACTACCGGACCATCCTCTGGGCAGGCATCGCGCTCGGCGTGGCCAGCGGACTCGCCGCTTTCGGCGCCTGGTGGTGGCACCGGCGCAAGCAGCGCGGCGCTGCCTCTCGCCCCGCTACGCAGCCCGAGCGTCGCGTGGCGTAGTAATCCCGCAAGTCTTTTCCTGCTCTGTGTCTCTGTGCCTCTGTGGTGGATTTGTTTTGCTACCATGCGAGCGTCTAGCACGGAGGCGAAACCATGTTGCTTATCCTCGGAGCACTGTTGGCGGGACTCGGAGTCGGCGTCTTTTCCGGATTGATCGGCGTGGGCGGTGGCGTGATCGCCGTGCCCATCCTCGTCTACGCCTTCGGCATGGAACAGAAGATGGCGCAGGGCACGTCGCTCATGATGTTGCTCGGCCCCACCGGCGCCTTCGCCATCATGGAGTACTACCGCGCCGGCAACGTGAACCTGAAGGTCGGGCTGCTGATGGCCGTCGGCGTCCTCATCGGCGCCTACTTCGGCGGGCACTGGGCGCAGACCATGTCCAACGTCGTGCTGCGGCGGACCTTCGCCGTCATCCTCGCCGCGCTCGCGATCAAGATGTTCCTGCAGAAATAGTCTTTAGCTGACGACTGAAGACTGAAGACTGCCGCTAGTTCTTCCAGAAGATCTCGGCCTCGCTGCACTCCTTGCCGCCCTTCACGCGCATGCGGATCTCGGTGCCGCTCTCGTGGTGCGACACGCCGTCCATGAGCTGGTTGATCATGAAGATGCCGCGGCCGTGGTCGGCGAACAGGTTCTCGGCGTGCAGCGGGCTGGGCAGCGCGGCGGGATCGAAGCCGGGGCCGGGGTCGCGCACCACGATGAGCATGCCGCGGTCGTTGTCGCACGCGACGGTGCACTGCACCTTCTTGCCGGGATCGCGCTCGCAGCCGTGGATGATGGCGTTGGCCAGTGACTCGCGCAGCGCCGTCTCCACCTGGAACTCCCTGCCGCACCCGCATTGCATGACCTTCATCATGGCGAGCACGCCGTCCACCACGTCGTTGATGTGGTCGAGGTCGGCGGCGATGCTCACGTCCACCTTCACGAGCAGGCTCTTCGGATCGAACTCCCACTCGGGAAAACGCTCATGGGCCATGGGACCTCCTTCGACGTCAGGCGCGTAGCAGCTCGGCCAGGGCCGGTTGCAGTTCGGGGTGCCGGAAATTGTAGCCGCTGGCGGCCAGTTTGGAGCCATCCACTTTCTGGCTCGCGAGCAGCACCACCTCCGCCATCTCGCCGAGCGCCAACTTCGCCGCGAACGCGGGCAAGGGGAAGATGGTCGGACGATGCAGCGCGCGGCCCAGCGCCTGCGTGAACTCGGCGTTGCGCGCGGGCGCGGGCGCGGTCACGTTCACCGGGCCCCGCAACGATTCCATTGCCAGCGCGTGCATGAACGCGCCGGTCACGTCGCTCAACGTGACCCAGCTCCAGTACTGCCGGCCGCTGCCCACGCGGCCTCCCACGCCGAGCTCGAACGGCGTGAGCAGCTTGGCCAGCGCGCCGCCGTGCTTGGCCAGCACCACGCCCAGCCGCAACTTGACCACGCGAATGCCCGCGGCTTCCGCGGGAGCGGCAGCGGCCTCCCATTGCTGGCAGACGTCGGCAAGAAAGTCCGTCCCCGGGCCGCTGTTTTCCTTCAGCAGCTCCTCGCCACGGTCGCCGTAGTAGCCGATCGCAGACGCCATCACCAGCACGCGCGGCGGCTTCACCATGACGGCAAGCGAATCGGCCAGGTGGCGCGTGCCGTTGACGCGGCTCTCGCGGATGCGCTGCTTCTTGGCTTCGGTCCAGCGCCCCGCAATATTCTCGCCCGCGAGGTGGATGACCGCGTCGAAGCCTTCGAACAACGAGGGCATCGGCGGCCCGCTCGCGTCCCAGCACAGCTCCGGCGTCCCCGCCCGCGCTTCCTGCCGGACGAGTCGTATCACCTTGTGCCCAGCTCGCACCAGCTCAGGCAGCAGCGCCGAGCCAACCAGCCCGGAAGCGCCGCTCATGACGATGTTCATGCGCTTATTCTCCTCCCCGATCCCCCGTTGGCGCAAAGTCCTGAACACGCGCTTGAACGCCGCGACTGCGATTTGAACGCTCCGTTAAACCTTCGCGCACCTTCGTGTCCTTTGTGGTTAGCGCCTTTGACCTCCGCCAAACCCCGCGAAAATGGCGGCTATAATCGGACTGGCACAAGCCCATGGCCACGCTGCGCCACCAGATCGCGACCAACGTCCTCACCGTCACGAAGTTCCGTGACCTGCTGAAGAAGGTGCGCGCCAACCGTCCCAACGACGACGTCGAACTCATCCGCAAGGCCTACGACTACTCGCTCGAACATCACAAGGGACAATCCCGCGCCTCCGGCGAACCCTATCTCGCGCATCCCTTGGAGGTCGCGGCCATCCTGGCGGAGATGAAGCTCGATCCCACCGCCATCGCCGCGGCGCTGCTGCACGATTCCGTCGAGGACACTTCCGTCACCACCGAAGACATCAAGGCGACGTTCGGCGAACAGGTCGCCGTGCTGGTCGAGGGCGTAACCAAGATCAGCAAGATAGATTTTGCTTCGCGCGAGGAGCGCCAGGCGGAGAACCTGCGCAAGATGGTGCTGGCGATGGTGGATGACATCCGCGTCGTGCTTATCAAGCTCGCCGACCGCCTGCACAACATGCGGACCCTCGGCGCCCTCCCCGCCGAACGCCAGGCGCAGATCGCCAAAGAGACGCTCGAGATCTACGCGCCCATCGCGCACCGCCTCGGCATGGGCAAAGTCCGCGGCGAGCTCGAAGACCTCGCCTTCCAGCACTTCGACGCCATCGCCTACAAGCAGATCAAGGACGCCGTCGAAGCCCGCCGCAAGCGCGGCGAGCAGTTCCTCGAGCAGATCGAGGGCGTCATCCGCGAGAAGCTGAAAGAGAACGGCATCGAGGCCAAGGTCGAGAGCCGCATCAAGCGGCTGTACTCCGTCTACCAGAAGCTGCAACGCCAGCACATCGCGGTGGACCAGGTCTACGACCTGCTCGCCATCCGCATCGTCACCGGCTCAGTCAAAGATTGCTACGCGGCACTCGGCGCCATCCACAGTCTCTGGCGGCCCGTCCCCGGACGCATCAAGGACTTCATCGCCATGCCGCGGCCGAACCTCTACCAGTCCCTGCACACCACGGTCATCTCGGAGAACGGCACGCCCTTCGAGGTCCAG
Organism: Candidatus Korobacter versatilis; assembly: GCA_016185395.1. Taxonomy (GTDB): domain Bacteria; phylum Acidobacteriota; class Terriglobia; order Terriglobales; family Acidobacteriaceae; genus JACPNR01. The sequence continues at coordinate 80,257 of JACPNR010000006.1, read as the reverse complement.
ATCCGCACCGCGGACATGCACAAGATCGCGGAAGAGGGCATCGCCGCGCACTGGAAATACAAGGACGGCGCGCCCGTCTCCGCCAAAGACGAGCAACGGCTGGCTTGGCTGCGCCAGGTCGTGGACTGGCAGCGTGAGGTCGCCGACCCGGGCGAGTTCCTCTCCACGTTCAAGGTCGAGCTCTATCCGGAGGAGGTCTACACCTTCACGCCGAAGGGCAAGGTCGTCATCCTGCCGCGCGACGCCACCGTCATCGACTTCGCTTACGCCGTGCACACCGAGGTCGGCAACGCCTGCACCGGCGCCAAGGTCAACGGACGCATGGTCCCGCTCCGCACCAAGCTGCGCAACGGCGACATCATCGAGATCGTCACCAAGGAAGGCCACAAGCCCAGCCGCGACTGGCTCGGCTTCGTGCGCAGCTCGCGCGCGCGCAACAAGATCAAGCACTGGCTGAACATCCACCAGCGCGAGCGCGCCATCGAGATCGGGCGCAAGCTCATCGACAAGGAAGCGCGCAAATATCGCATCGCGCTCAAGGAGATCAAGGAAGAAGACTTCCAGAAGGTCGCCTCCGAACACGGGCTCGGCCGTCCCGACGACCTCATCGCCGGCATCGGCTACGGTAAATTCTCCGCGCGCCATGTGCTCGGCCGGCTGGTGCCGGAATCCATGGGCACGCCGGCGGAAGAAAAGCCGGCGTCGGGATTCACCAGCGTCATCCGCCGCGTCTTCGGACAAACGCCCGAAGTCGGCGCGCTCAAGGTCAAAGGTTCCGATGACCTGCTCATCTATCGCGCGCGTTGCTGCAATCCCATCCGCGGCGAAGAGATCGCCGGATACGTCACGCGCGGCAAAGGCGTGGCCGTGCATTCTAAGTTCTGTCCCAACGTGCTCAACCTGATGTACGAGCCCGACCGCCGCATCGACGTGGAATGGGCCGCGATGCGCAAGAACGACGACACCGCCACCTACCCGGTCAAGCTCACGCTCTACTGCGACGATCGCGCCGGCATGCTCAAGCAGGTCACCGCCGTGATCTCCGACGACAACACCAACATCCGCACCATCGAAGCCCGCTCCGCCGATTCCCAGGCCACCATCGACGTCACCGTCGACACCGAAGACGTGAAGCACCTCGACCGCATCATCGCCGGACTGCGCAGACTCGCCGGCGTGCGCGACGTCCAGCGCGTGAAACGCATCTGAGGAAGCAATAAGCGGTAAGCGATAAGCAACGCAACGCAGTTCCGCTCGGCCCTGCCCTCCCACGCGATTGTCATTCCGAGGCGCGAAGCGCCGAGGAATCTGCTTCTGCGCACAACGAAAAAGCCGCCGGGCTCGCTGCCCGGCTTATCGCTTACTGCTGCTTGCTCATCGCTGCCTCAAGCTAAGTCGAACAGCAGCACTTCCGAATCATCCGCCGTGCCCTTGAGCGTGAGCTTCTGCTCCTCGCTCACGGCCGCGCCGTCGCCCTCGCCCAGCTTCTGCCCGTTCAGCTCAACGGAACCGCGCGCGACCTGCAGCCACGCGTGCCGTCCGGGAGCGAGCGTGTGCTCGACCTGCGCGCCTCTCGCGAGCAACGACGCGAAGATGCGCGCGTCCTGATGGATCTCGACCGCCCCATCTTTATTCCTGTCCGACACCGGCGCCGCCACCAGCCGCAGCTTGTCCTGTTTCTCCTCCGCCGAAAACGTTTTCTGCTCGTAGCTCGGCGTGATGCCCTGCGCCTCCGGCAATATCCAAATCTGCAGCAGGTGGACGCCCTCCGTCTTCGAGTGGTTCCACTCGCTGTGCACCACGCCCTTCCCGGCGGACATCCGCTGCACGTCCCCCGGCGCGATCACCGAGCCGTTGCCCATCGAGTCCTTGTGGCCGAGCGCGCCTTGGAGCACGTAGGTCACGATCTCCATGTCGCGGTGCGGATGCATCGGGAAGCCGTTCGCCGGCGCCACGCGGTCGTCGTTGATCACGCGCAGCGCGCGGAAGCCCATGTGCTCGCGGTCGTGATACTCGCCGAAGCTGAAGGTGTGATAGGTGTCGAGCCAATCCCACTGGATGTGGCCGCGGTCAGCGCTCTTGCGGATGCGGATCATCTTGCCCCTCTCTGCGACATCGATAGCTGTCAATGTCTACCGGATTCGATGCTTTCACCCACGGCGACGATTCAACCCGAGCAGCGGCGCGTTCATCGTCTCGGCTTCCTCCGACAACCCGCACAAAACACAGGGCGTCCTACTTACAAGGACACAAACTTAAGGGAGGCATCGCATGCCACGCAAGAAAAGCGGCAGCAGAAAGTACGGCAAGAAGGCGTCCAGCGAGGTCCGCACCGAGATGCGGCACTTCAAACAGAAGAAGCACGGCAGCCTGGTCAAGAGCCGCAAGCAGGCCATCGCCATTGGCCTGTCGAAGGCGCGCCAGAAAGGCGCCAAGGTGCCGCGCAAGGCGGCGTAGCTTCAAGTAGCGCCGGCGTCCCGCCGGCTGCAGCGGCGGCATCCTGCCGCCGCTATTTCTTTTGCTTCTTCTCCGACTTCGTCTCCGCCTTTGTTTCCGTCTTCGTCTCCGCTTTCGTTTCCGACTTCGTTTCCGTCTTACTCTCCGCCTTGCCCTCGCTGCCTTTTTCTTTCGCCGCCCCCGCCGAACTCCCGCCATCGGCCGACTCGGGCTTGCCCGACCCCTTGCGCGCGTAATCCGTCACGTAGAAGCCTTCCCCCTTGAAGTGCGCCGCCGGCGCCGAGAACAACTGCTCGACCGCGCCGCCGCACTGCGGACACTTCTTGACCCGCGCCTCCGAAAAATTCTGGTGGATCTTCTCGAAGCGGTGTCCGCACTTCTTGCACTGGTACTCGTAGATCGGCATCACTTCGATTCTAGCCCACCCAACCTGAGGGTGGGCGCCGGCGACTCGCCGGCGCAGCGCGGGTGTAGACTTCGCGGATGCCTTCCTCTCCCAGCGACGGCCGTGGCGCCCTCTACATCGTCGCCACGCCCATCGGCAACCTCGAGGACATCACCCTGCGCGCGCTCCGCATTCTCAAGGAGTGCGACCTCATCGCCTGCGAGGACACCCGCCAGACACAGAAGCTGCTCAACCACTTCGACATCAAGAAGAAGACCGTCAGCTACCACGACTTCAACGAGCTCACCCGCGCCGCCGAGCTGGTCAAAGACCTCGAAGAGGGGATGAAGATCGCCGTGGTCTCAGACGCCGGGATGCCCGGCATCTCCGATCCCGGCTTCCGCCTGGTCACGCTCGCGGTGCGGCATCACATCCCGGTGGTGCCCATCCCGGGCGCGTCCGCGTTCGTCACGGCGCTCGCGGCGAGCGGCCTGCCGACCGATTCCTTTCGCTTCTCCGGCTTCCTCTCGCCCAAGACGGGCCAGCGCCGCACGGAACTCGAGCAGATCCGCAACTCGCCGCGGACGCAGGTCTTCTACGAAGCGCCGCACCGCATCGTCGAGACGCTCGCGGACATCGTCGCCGTGCTCGGCGGGTCGCGCCACGTCGTCATCGCCAGGGAAGTAACGAAGCTGCACGAGGAGTTCCTCCGCGGTCGCGCCGACGACCTGCTCGAGCAGCTCAAGGCACGCGACGGCGTGAAGGGCGAGATCACGCTCATGATCGCCCGCGCGCCTGAAGTGATGGAAGACGTCGCGCCGGAGAAGAAGAAGAACATCGCCGCCCGCGTCCGCGAGCTTCAGTCCGCCGAAAAACTCGACGAGAAAGACGCCCTCAAGCGCGCCGCGAAGGAGTTTGGAGTCTCGAAGAGCGAAGCGTACCGGGAGCTTCAGCGCACGAAGTAATGCACCGAAAAACTCAACCATGAAGGTCACGAAGTAACACCAAGGTTTTCTAGGTTTTCCTTCGTGAACCTTCGTGTCCGTCGTGGTTAAGGTTCTAGCTTTTCACCGCCGCAAGCACTTCCTCCGCGTGCCCGTCCGGCTTCACGTTCTCGAACACTTTCGCGATCTTCCCCTCCGGGCCGATCACGAACGTCGTCCGCGCAATGCCTTTGTACTTCCTGCCGTACATGTTCTTCTCTTTGATCACGCCGAAGGCGTTCGAGACTTTCTTGTCGGCGTCGGCGAGCAGCGTGTACGGCAGGTCGTACTTCTCCTTGAACTTCTTCTGCGCCGCGGGAGTGTCGCCGGAGATGCCGAGCACGGTCACGCCGGCTTTCTGTATCTTCTTGTATGCGTCGCGGAACCCGCACGCTTCGATGGTTCAACCGGGCGTGTCGGCCTTGGGGAAGAAGAACAGCACCACGCTCTTGCCGCGAAAGTCTTTTAGGCGGACGTCGGCGCCGGTCTCGTCCGGCACGGTAAAATCAGGTGCTTTGTCGTTCGCTTCCAACATGACGGTTCTCCTGCGGACACGCTCACCGAAGTCGCCCTTATACCGCAAACTCGTGCTTGCCGTCACCTGCGCCGCGCTTCTTGCCGCGGGCATACTCGCACACGCCCAGCGCAAGCGCTCGCACCAGCTCCGCGCGCTCGCCCTCGTCGAGCTCTACGGACCGCCCGGCGCCGGCGTCACGGCCAAGCCCACCGGCGCCAAGCTCCTGCCCGTCGCCATCCTCGTCAACGACAAATGGTACGACGCTGCCAGCTACGACGCCACCCCGCGCCCCCTCGCCCTCGATCCCGGCACCGTCTATGAGGCGCTCGCCAACGGCGAGCCCGCCGGCTTCTTCACCGTCGGCCTCGCCCGTCAGGAAAAGGGCGAGTGGTTCGGCGTGGGCGAGTGGAAGTCGCGCGCCGAGATCGAGCGCGCCGAAAAGGCGGCCGCCGCCCGCCGCGAGAAGACGCGCCCCGTCGCCGACGAAGGCCCGCCCGTGCTGCGCAGGCCTAAATCCGGCGAGACGGGGCCGCCGCCGCACAAGCAGGAAGACCACCCACTCACCGTGCCGGACAAGGCGCAGCCGGACCGCCCCGCGCCTGCTTCACCGGTAACACCCAGCGCTTCCGCCGGCGCGAGCGATCCCGACCGTCCCACGCTGCGGCGCGGCGGTGGGGGCTCGCAGGTCAGCGCCACGCTCGAGCCGCCCCCAGTGACCGCGCCGAAAGCCGCAGGCGACCATCCCACGCTCGCCAAGCGTCCCGGCGGTCCAGCGTTCCAAGCCGCCCAGGTCTTCCTCGCGGTCTCCGATCCCGATGGCACCGGCCCCACGCGCAGCTACGCCTTTCCTTGGAAAGCCGAAGAAGAGCGCGCGCTCAAAGCCAAGACCATCGCGCTCGCCGAGGCCGAGGTCGCCAAGTACCGCGCCGCCCGTGGCGGCGCGCCGCCGGCAAAGCAGACGCCGGGAAAGCAGACGCCGGGAAAGAGGACCGCGAAGAAAGCCGCGCCCGCCGTGAAGTTCGAGAACGTCCAGGTCACCGGCTACGACCTCGCCCTCGACAACAACGTGGAGCTGGTCGTCACCGCCACCGCCGCAGACGTCTTCGTCACGCTGGTCGCGCGCACCGATCTCGAGTTCACCCCGCAAAAGGTCTTTGCTGTCGTCACCGACAAGGACCACCTCGACGCCATCCCGCGCATGGAGCTCGTCGGCCCCATCGACGCCGACGGCAAGGGCCGCGGCGAGCTCCTCTTTCGCATCGTCGGCGAGGGCTCCTATCGCTACGGCCTCTACCGCGTCCTGCGCGACGGCATGCCCGAGCTCTGGCGCAGCGGCGTGTACGAACCGTAGCGCCGGCTTTCGTTGTTCGCAAAAACAATGGGACGGAGGGGATGGAGCGCCGCGAAGCGGCGATAGGAATGCTAGCCCGGGGCGAAGCCCCGGGGACCGGTTCGTTATAGAATCCGCCCGCCCCGCAGGGGCGGGAGGAGTATGTCGCAGACCCACGCCGACCTGTTGTTCCACATCGTCTTCGATCGTCGCCTTACTTCGCGCGCAGCAACAGCACCGGCACGCCGATGCGGTGCTGCACTTTGCTGGCGGTCGTCCCACGGAAGATGTCTTCGAGGAAGCGGTGGCCGTGGGTGCTCATCGCCACCAGGTCGCAACCCTTCTGCTCGACCCAGCGGACGATCTCCGTGGCCGGGTCGCCGTATGCCAGCTCGGACTCGGCGGAGATGCCGGCGGCCTCGAACTCCGCCTTCACCTGCGCGAGATACGCGGTGTCCTCGGTGATCTCCGGACTGACCGCGTCCGCGCCGTAGGTCCGGGCCGCCCAGCCATCGGCGACGTGCAGCAGCACCAGGCGGCTGCGCGCCAGCTTGGCGAGCGGCTTCACGTGCTCGATGATGGCGCGGTCGCTGCCCGTGCCGTCGAGCGTTACGAGGATCTTGTCGTACATAAAAGGTCCCTCTGGTCGGCAGAACGTGTTGCTCAGCCGCCGGTAACGACCTGCCACGCCGCCCGCAGCGAATCCGGCAGGCCCATCACATCCATCACAGTGATCAGGATGGCGCTGCTCCAGCCGGCGATAAGCAGGAACCATCCGTTCTTCCATTGGCCCATCCGCTTGCGCGAGCTGGTGAAGTGCAGCAGCGGGAACATGGCGAAGGGAAGCTGCAGCGCCAGCACCACCTGGCTGAGGACGAGCAGGTCCGTCACGCTGCCCTCGCCGCGCAGCCCGATGATGAAGATGGCCGGCAGGATCGCCAGCACCCGCGTGATGAGCCGCCGCACCCAGGGCTGTATCCGCCAGCGCATGAAGCCTTCCATCACCACCTGGCCGGCGAGCGTGCCGGTGATGGTGCTGCTCTGTCCGCTGGCGAGCAGGGCGACGGCGAAGAGCGTGCTGGCGGCTGCTGTCCCGAGCAGGGGCGCGAGCGTGAGGTATGCCACGCGGATCCAGTCGCTGCCCGCGGTGAAGGTGACCGTGCGTCCGTCGCCGAGGACCGCGCTCTCCTTGCCGAAGAACACCATCGCGGCGAGCACCATGATGGCCGCGTTGACGAAGAACGCGATGGCCAGCGCCACCACCGAATCGATGGTGTTGAACTGGATGGCGCGGCGGATGGAACGCTCGTCCTGCTGCAGCTTGCGGCTCTGCACCAGCGCGGAGTGCAGGTACAGGTTGTGCGGCATCACCGTCGCGCCGATGATCCCGATGGCCACCACCAGCATGCCTGCCTGCCGGATGCGCGGCGCGAGCAGCGCGGCGCCCATCTCCATGAAATCGGGACGCGTCTGCGGCAGGATGAAGAGCTCGATGAAGTAGCAGACGCTGATGGTCGCGATCAGCAGCAGCACCAGCGCCTCGATGGTCCGCATGCCAAAGCGCTGCAGGGCGAGCAGCAGGAAAACGTCGAGCGCCGTGATGATGACCGCCCAGAAAAGCGGGATGTGGAACAGCAGGTTGAGCGCCACCGCGCTGCCCAGCACCTCTGCCAGGTCGCACGCGCCGATGGCCAGCTCGCTCAGCAGCCAGTTCGGCCAGCGGCTCCACTCGGGGTACCAGTCGCGGCAGCACTGCGCCAGATCTTTGCCGGTCACCACGCCGAGCCGCGCGGAGATGACTTGCATGAAGATCGCCATCAGGCTGGCGAGTCCCACGACCCAGAGCAGCCCGTACTTGAACTGCGCGCCGGCCTGGAGGTCGGTGCCCCAGTTGCCCGGGTCCATGTAGCCCACGCTCACCAGGATGGCGGGACCGACGAACGCGCGCCACTGCTTCCAGAAACCCTCTTCCGCGTGGGGCACGGCGACGGTCGAGTGCATCCCTTCGAGCGAACGTTGCGTGGTGGCGTTGGTTTCCGGTGTGCCCATGCGTGATGCGAGTATAGCGGAGGTTTCCTCGAGCGAAGCCCGCAAGCGCGAAGCCGCGTTGACAGTCCCGCACGCGCTCCCTAACCTAGTTGTTCCTGGTTGGGCCACGGGGATGTCTTGGGACAATGAAGGTACTCGTCATCGGCGCCGGCGGCAGGGAACACGCACTGGCGTGGAAACTCGCGCAGTCGCCGCGCGTGGACAAAGTCTGGTGCGCGCCGGGAAACCCGGGCATCGCGGATTCCGCGGAATGTGTTCCCGTGGACGTTGCGAACGCCGACGCGCTGCTCGCCCTCGCTGCCGAGCTCAGGCCAGACCTCACCGTCGTGGGTCCAGAGGTTCCACTGACCGCGGGCGTCGTCGATGCCTTCACCGCGCGCGGCCTCCGCGTCTTCGGGCCCACGAAAGCCGCGGCGCAGCTCGAGTCGTCGAAGAGCTTTGCCAAAGAGTTCATGCGGCGGCACAACATTCCCACGGCACACTACGCCGTCCTGACGAAAGAGTCGGAGTTAAAAGACGCACTCGCGCATTTCAGCGCCCCCATCGTCGTAAAAGCCGACGGCCTCGCCGCCGGCAAAGGCGTGGTCATCGCGCAGTCCAAGGAAGAAGCGGTGTCCGTCGCCAAGGCGATGCTCTCCGGCAAGCTGCTCGGCGCGGCCGGCGCGCGCGTCGTCCTCGAAGAATTCCTCGATGGCGAAGAAGTCTCGTTCCTGGTGATGAGCGATGGCGAGCGCGTGGCGCCGCTGGTCGCCGCGCAGGACCACAAGCGCGTGGGCGATGGCGACACCGGCCCGAACACCGGCGGCATGGGCGCTTACTCGACCGACGCGCTGCTCGAGCCCGCGATGCGCGATTGGCTCATCCATCACGTGGCACAGCCGGTGGTCGCTGGCATGAAGGAAGAAGGCGCCGAGTATCGCGGCATCCTTTACTGCGGCCTCATGATGACCGCGCGCGGCCCCATGGTGCTCGAGTTCAACTGCCGCTTCGGCGATCCCGAGACCCAGCCCATCCTGATGCGGCTCGACAGCGACTTGCTGGACGCCTTCGAGGCCTCCGTCGACGGCCGCGTGAGCGACGGCGACTTCAAGTGGTCTGCCGACACCACCTGTTGCGTCGTGCTCGCCTCCGGCGGATACCCGGGAGAGTTTCAGAAGGGCAAGGTCATCACCGGGCTCGAGGCTGCTGCCAAGCTGCCGGACGTGAAAGTCTTCCACGCGGGCACGGCGAAGAACGCCGCGGGAGAGTTTGTCACCGCCGGCGGACGCGTGCTCGGCGTCACCGCCCGCGGCGCGACGCTCGAGCAAGCCGTCGCGTGCGCCTACGAAGCCTGTGCGAAGATAGAGTTCGACGGCATGCACTACCGCAAAGACATTGCAGCGCGAGCATTGAAGGTAGCGACAAAAAATAATCACCGCCGAGACGCAGAGAGCGCCGAGAAGATGAAATGAGAACCTCGGCGTGCTCAGCGCCTCGGCGTTGAAGTGGAGAGAAGATGGCAGAGAAAGCACTGGTAGCGATCGTGATGGGCAGTGATTCAGACCTTGAGATCATGAATGAAGCCGCCAAATCGCTCGAGGGCTTCGGCATCGCCTATGAGATCGACGTGACCTCGGCACACCGCGCGCCGCACAAGACCGCGGAGTTCGCGAGGAACGCGGCCGGCCGCGGCATTAAAGTCATCATCGCCGGCGCCGGTGGCGCAGCGCACCTAGCGGGCGTGATCGCCGCCGAGAGCACGCTCCCGGTCATCGGCGTGCCCATCCCGAGCGTGCTCAACGGACTCGATTCGCTGCTCTCGACCGTGCAGATGCCCGCCGGAATCCCCGTGGCGACCGTCGCGATCGGCAAGGCGGGGGCGACGAACGCCGGCATCCTCGCCGCGCAGATCATCGCCACCGCCGACAAGGCGATCGCCGACAAAATGACGGCACACAAAGAAAAGCTGGCGAAGGGCGTGGAAGAGAAGTCTGCAAAGCTCAAAGCCGCGCGCGCAAAATGAGTGATACGCCGAAGTAAGCGTTACAGCTTCAGCGTCTTCAGATATTCCCGCAGGCCGTCGCCCAGGTCAGGCCGCTTCAGCGCGAACTCCACTGTCGCTTTCAGAAAGCCAAGCTTGTCGCCGGTGTCGTGCCGGATGCCATCGAAGCGATAGCCGTGCAGCTTCTGCTTCTGCGCCAGGCCGCGGAGGCCGTCGGTGAGTTGCAGCTCGCCGCCCGTGCCGAGCGGCGTCTTCTCGAGGATGTCGAAAATATCCGGTGTCAGGATGTACCGCCCGATGACCGCGAGATTCGAGGGCGCGTCCTTCGGCTTCGGTTTCTCGATCAGGTTCTTGATCTCGTAAAGGCGTCCGTCAAACTGTCCCTTGATGTGCGGAGCGACGACCGGCTGCGCGTCGAGCACGCCGTACGCGGAGATTGCGGGGCCATCCACCTGTTGCGTGGCGACGACCGACGTGCCGGTCTGCTCGAACACTTGCACCATCTGCTTCAGGCAAGGGACGCGCGCGTCGATCACGTCGTCGGCGAGCAGCACCGCGAAGGGTTCGTCGCCGACCATCTCGCGCGCCATCAGCACGGCGTGTCCGAGACCCATGGCTTCCTTCTGCCGCACGTACGCCACGTGGATCATGTCGCTGATCTGGCGCACGATGGTCAGCAGGTCGGTCTTGCCGCGGTCCTCGAGCATGCGCTCGAGTTCATAGCTCACGTCGAAATGGTCTTCGATGGCCGACTTGCCGCGGCCGGTGACGATGATGATCTGGTCGCAGCCCGCCGCCAGCGCCTCTTCCACACCGTACTGGATGATGGGCTTGTCCACCAGCGGCAGCATCTCTTTCGGCTGCGCCTTGGTCGCAGGCAGGAAGCGCGTGCCGAGACCGGCAGCAGGGAAGACGGCTTTTCGTATGCGCTTCATCGAATCGAAAACACTAACACAGGGGAGCAAGCAGCAATTGGCAATTGGCACTTAGCAAACCCGGTCTTGCAAATTGCCAATCGCTAACCGCTAAGGGCTAATTGCTCAGATGCAAGTTCCGCGAGCAATTCCTTGAGCCGCGTCAAAACATCTTCCGGACGGGTGGATTTCAACTGGAAGTGCAGCACGCCCGCGGGCGTGAACTGCGCGCCGCGTTCCTTGGCGACGAACTGCGCGAGCTTTTCCGGATCCACGACCGCTTTCTCCGTGAACTTGATGTTGACGACGTCGCGGCGGCGGTCGATGCCGGCCACGCCCACGCGCTCCGACGCCAGCTTCAGCTCGGCGTACTCCAGCAGGTTGCGGACCGCGGCGGGCGGCTCGCCGTAACGGTCGGTGAGCTCGTCGCGGACGTCGGCCAGTTGCTGCACGCTCTCGACCGCGGCCACGCGCTTGTACATCCGCAGGCGCTGGTTCTCTTCCGCGATGTACTCCGGCGGGATGCGGATGTTCAGCCCGAGGTTCAGCTGCGTCTCGACCGCTTCTTCCGAGGCCTCGCCTTTCAACTCTTTGATGGTCCGCTCCAGCATGGAGGTGTAAAGCTCGAAGCCGACGGCATCGATGTGCCCGCTCTGCTCGCCGCCCAGCAGATTTCCCGCGCCGCGCAGTTCGAGATCGAGCGCGGCGATCTTGAAGCCCGCGCCGAGGTCGGAGAACTCCTTCAGCGCAGCCAGCCGCCGCCGCGCGATGGCCGTCAGCTCTTGCTCCGGCGGGACGAGCAAATATGCGTACGCCCGGCGGTTCGACCGGCCCACGCGCCCGCGCAACTGGTAGAGCTCCGACAGCCCATGCCGGTCGGCGCGGTTGATGAGGATGGTGTTGCACAGGGGGATGTCGAGTCCGTTCTCGATGATGGTGGTCGCGACCAGCACATCGGCCTCGTGGCGGATGAAGCCGAGCATCACGCTCTCCAGCTCGGTCTCGCTCATCTGCCCGTGGCCCACGAGCACGCGCGCTTTCGGCACGAGGTCCTTGATCTTCGCCGCGATCTCGTAGATGGACTCCACGCGGTTGTGGACGAAGTAGACCTGCCCGCCGCGCTCGATCTCCTGCTCGAGGGCAGACTTGATGAGCTTCTCGTCGAACGCGGCCACGACCGTCTGGATGGCGATGCGGTCTTTCGGCGGCGTCTCGATCACGCTCATGTCGCGCAGCCCGACCACGGCCATGTGCAGCGTCCGCGGGATGGGCGTGGCCGACATCGTCAGCACGTCCACCTCGCGCTTCATCTGCTTCAGCCGCTCCTTGTGGCGGACGCCGAAGCGCTGCTCCTCGTCCACCACGAGCAGCCCGAGGTCCTGGAACTTGATGTCCTTCGAGAGCAGGCGGTGCGTGCCGATGAGCACGTCCACTTTTCCCTGCTCCACTTTTTCGACGATGGCCTTCTGCTGCTTCGGCGTGCGGAAGCGCGAGATCATCTCGATGGTCAGCGGAAACTGCTTGAACCGCTCTTTGAACGTCTCGAAGTGCTGGAAGGCGAGGACGGTCGTCGGCGCGAGCACGGCGACCTGCTTGCCGTCGCTCACCGCCTTGAACGCCGCGCGCATGGCAACTTCAGTCTTGCCGTAGCCGACGTCGCCGCAGAGCAGGCGGTCCATGGGCTGCTGCGACTGCATGTCGGCCTTGATATCGGCGACCGCAGCAGTCTGGTCTTCGGTCTCCTGGAACTCGAACGCGTCTTCGAACTCGCGCTGCCAATCGGTGTCGGCCGGGAACTTGTGGCCTTCGGCGGTCTTGCGCGCGGCGTAGAGCCTGAGCAACTCGTCGGCCATCTCTTTCATGGCCTTCTTCACGCGCGTCTTCGTCTTCTGCCACGCCGCGGTTCCTAAGCGGCTGAGCACAGGCTTGGCGCCTTCCGCCGACCGATATTTCTGGATGAGGTCGAGGCGCGTGAGGGGAACGTAGAGCTTGGCCGCCTCGGCGTATTCCAGCACCATGAACTCGGCTTTCGCGCCTTCCTGCTCGATCTCGCGCAGGCCGCAGTACTGGCCGATGCCGTGCTCCACGTGGACGACGTAGTCGCCGACGGCCAGGTCGCGGAAGTCGGACATGAACGCCGCGGTCTTCGACTTCTGCTTGATGGGTCGCGAGACGGAAGCTTCGGACTCGTCGAACAGGTCGCGCGAGCCAAAGACCGCGAGGCGCGATGCCGGCAGCAACACGCCGTCCGGCACATACGCGCGGACCAGCGTGGTCGCGAACACGTCTTCGGTGAAGTACGCCGCTTCATCGAGGAAGCTCTCCCCGCCGGCGGTGCCGGTGCGCATGCCCAGGCGGAAGGGCACGCTGTATTCGGTGAAGATGTCGGCGAGCCGCTCCAGTTCGCCGGTCGAGCCGGCGCAGAAAAGCACGCGGCGTCCCTCCGCCGTCAGCCGCTGGACCTCTTCCACCAGCGCGGGCACCGCGCCGTGAAACTTCGGCGTGGGTTGTGAAGCGAGGGTGATGGTCGCGGTGTCCGCGGTCTCGATGCCAAGATGTTCAAGCGACCCACCCGCGCGCGGCGCCAGCGCCGCCTGCCACTCGTCCGGCGAAAGGAACAACTCCTCCGGACGCACCAGCTTGCCCACGCCGCTCTGCTCGTGCGCGGCCTCGAGCCGTTCCCAGAACGCTTCCAGCTCGCGCGCGACCTCGCCGGGCTCATCCACGAACACGGCCGCTTCCGGCAGCAGGTCGAGCAAGGTCGCGGACGCTCCCGCGACGGGCGCGTACAGTTCCCAGCCGGGAAAAACGCTCACGCCGGCCGCGACGACCGCCTCTTCCACGGTCGCTTCCGCGCCGGTGATGCGACGGCCGGAAAGCCGCGTGTGGATGGCAGCGAGCGTCTCTTCGCTGACGGCAGTCTCGGTGAGCGGCAAAAGCACGGCCTCGTCCAGCGGATTCTGCGAGCGCTGCGACGCGGGGTCGAACTTGCGCAGCGACTCGATCTCGTCGCCGAAAAACTCGGCGCGCGCGGGACGGTCCATCTCGGGCGAGTACACGTCGAGGATGCCGCCGCGCACCGCGTATTGCCCGGGCATCTCGACCACGTCCACCTTCACGTACCCGACCAGGTTCAGGTGCTCGACCAGGCGCTCGCTGTCGAGGCTCTCACCCTTGCGCAGCGTGCGTGCCAGGCCGGAGTAGTGCTCCGCCGGGCGCATCCGCATCAGCGCGGACTCGATCGGCGCCACCACGATCTCCGCCGCGCCGGTCGCTATCTTCCACAACGCGGCCGCGCGTTCTTCCTGTATCTCCGGATGCGGCGACTGGTTCTCGAACGGCAGCACGTCATATGCGGGCAGCGCGATGGTCGCATCCGGATCGGCAGCGCCGGTCAGTTCGCACGCCGCGCGCAATACCGGCAGCTGTGCGTCGGCCGCGCGGTTGTCGCGCACGATGACCAGCAGTGGACGCTGCGCGCCACGGCGCAGCAAGGGAAGATGCAGGGCTTTTGCGGCAGGAGTGAGTCCGGAGACACGGGTCCGCCCCGCGCCCGCCTTTGTACCCCCCGTCCCCGGTCCGGGAGCGGCAGAGGTCCCTCGCTTGAGAGGGAGGAGGACACGCCGGAAAGCGTCAGACTTTTCCACGTCCGCGAACAGCTCGCGGACAAACGGCTGCACCATGACTCTCCATCGATTCTACCAGCGCGGAACGCAGTGCGCCCGCCGCCAGCCGGATGCCATCCGAACCTGAACGCCGTCGAGTTCCTAACGCCTCCGTCCTCTCCGTGTCTCCGTGGTAGATTTCTTCCTTGCCCCGCAAGACAGAACTCTCCCGCAAGCTGCAGCAGCGCGCCGAAAAGGTGATACCCGGCGGCGTGGATTCCCCGGTGCGCGCCTTCCGCGCGGTCGGCGGCGACCCGCCCTGGATCGTCCGCGGCAACGGCACGCTCCTCTGGGACGCGGACGGCAACCAGTACCTCGACTACGTCGGCTCGTGGGGGCCGCTCATCCTCGGCCATGCGCACCCGGAAGTGACGCGCGCGATCGAAGCAGCCGCGCGCTCGGGCGCGAGCTTCGGCGCTTCCACGCCGCTCGAACTGGAATTAGCGGAAGCGGTCGTCGCTGCGTTCCCCGTGATCGAGAAGCTGCGCTTCGTCAGCTCCGGGACGGAAGCCACGATGTCCGCCATCCGTCTCGCTCGTGCTCACACATCGCGCAAGTACATCGTGAAATTCGAGGGCTGCTACCACGGCCACGCCGATTCGCTGCTGGTGAAGGCCGGCTCCGGTGTAGCGACGCTCGGTATCCCGGGTTCCGCGGGTGTGCTCGACGAGCTGGCGCAGTTCACCCTTGCGCTGCCCTACAACAACGTCGCCGCGGTCGAGCAGGCGTTCGCGAAGTTCAAGGACCAGATCGCGTGCGTGATCGTGGAGCCGGTCGTCGGCAACATGGGCTGCGTCCCGCCTGTCGCCGGATACCTCGAGGCTTTAAGGGCCATTACAAAGAACGCCGGCGCGCTGCTCATCCTCGACGAAGTCATGACCGGCTTCCGCGTCGCCTTCGGCGGCGCGCAGCAACTCTACGGCATCACGCCCGACCTCACCACGCTGGGCAAGATCATCGGCGGCGGCCTGCCGGTCGGCGCCTACGGCGGTCGCGCCGAGATCATGGACAAGGTCGCGCCGCTCGGCCCCGTATACCAGGCCGGGACGCTGAGCGGTAATCCGCTCGCCATGGCCGCGGGCCTGGCGACCCTGAAGCACCTGCGCGCGCATCCGGAGATCTACACGCGCCTCGAATCGCTCGCCGGCGTGCTGGTGGAGAAGGTCTCGGCCGCGGCGGAAGCCGCCGGCGTGAAGCTTACGGCCAACCGCGTGGGCTCGATGTTCACGTGGTTCTTCCAGTCGGGAAAGGTCAGCGACTGGGATTCAGCGGCAAAGTCGGACACCGCCGCGTTCGGCAAGTGGCATCGCGCCATGCTCGAGCGCGGCGTCTATCTGCCGCCATCGCAATACGAAGCCGCCTTCCTGAGCAACGCGCACACGGAAGACGATGTTCGGGAGACGGTGGAAGCAGCGCGGGAAAGCTTCAAGAGCCTCTGAGTTGTCATTCCGAGGAGCGTTAGCGACGAGGAATCTGCTGCTTGCACGCGGACAAAGCAGATTCCTCGCTTCGCTCGGAATGACAAGCCTTTAGGGAACGAGGGCCGTTTGCATCTCCGGCACCGTCACGAACTCATACCCCTCGCCCTTGTACCGCCGGATGAGCTCGTCGCTCGCCTCGACTGTGTGGCCGCGGCCGGCCCCGAAGGCGACGTGCCCGCCATCGTGCAGTAAGACGACGTCGCCGCCGCGGATGCGCTGCCGCGCTTTCTCGACGATGTAGTCCGCACTGGGCGCGGTCCAGTCCCAGCACTTCACCGACCACAGGATGGGTTCGAGGCCGATCGCACGCGCGACTCGCAAGGTCGCCGGGCGGCGCGCGCCGAACGGCGGGCGGAACAACCGTGAGTGCTGGCCGATGGCCTGCGTGATCACGGCTTCCGTCCGCTCGAGTTCGCCACGCAGAGCGTTCTGCGAAGTGAAGATCAGGTTCGGATGCGAGAACGTATGGTTGCCGACGACGTGTCCCCGCTGCGCCACGGCGCGCGCTATCTCCGGACGCATCTCCACATACTTCCCGATGAGGAAGAACGTGGCTCTTACGCTGTGCTTGTCGAGGACGTCGAGCAGCTTCCCGGTCCACGGGTCGTTGGGACCGTCGTCGTAAGTGAGGGCGATCTGCTTCGATGCTCCCGGTGCGCCGAAGAATGTCGTCCCAAAGAGCTGCGACTTCGCCGCCGCCGCGCCGTAAGCAAACACGCCGCCGGCCGCACCCGCCGCGGCGACTCCAGCAATGATTTCCGGGAACACAGAAGGATTCTATTTCACCGCCGAGGCGCAGAGGGCGCCGAGATGGCCGGGAAACCAAAAGAAAGGAGCGTTTCCGCGGCCTCGGCGCCTCGGCGGTGAACGCTCTACGCTCTTAGCCCGCTCCAGCTTTCCGCGATGACGATGGAGTTCCCCGGGTTCTGCGGGTCGTACTTGATGGATGCCGGCACGCCGATGCGGCAGGTGTGCAGGTCCACGAACGGACGCAGGTGCGTCACATCCTGCGCCGCTTCATAGGAAACCCCGGCCACGTCGTACTGATAGATGAGCAGTTGCAGCGCGGTGGAGCCGTTGTGCGCCAGCTCGCTCACGTCGATCACGGTGCCGTCGGTGATGCGTCCCAGTTGCGCGATGCGGATGCGGCGCTCCTGCTCGCGCTGCTCCGGCGTCTTGCGGCGCATGCGCCAGACCAGCCAGCCCGCGCTCGCGGCGAGCGCGGCCACGCCACCGATCACAATAGGGATAAGACGAAGTGAACTCATACGGCGCTTACGGCGTACTACGACAACCGCGTAGGCCTACTGTAACCCGTCAGAGTAGCGGCTGGATATCCGGCGGAAACCCTAGAGTCACTGGCGGCGCCGCGCTCAGCCCTTGCGGACTTTCTCGTAGTCCTTCAGGAATGCGGCCAGGCCTTTGTCCGTCAGCGGATGGTTGAACATCATCTCCAGCACCTTGAACGGGATGGTGGAGACGTGCGCGCCGGCGAGCGCCGCATCTACCACGTGCATGGGATGGCGGATGGAAGCGGCGAGCACCTGTGTCTGGTAGTTGTAGTTGCGATAGATGGTGAGGATGTTACGGATCACGTCCATGCCGTTCTCGCTGATGTCGTCGAGCCGCCCGATGAACGGCGAAACGTAGGTCGCGCCCGCCTTCGCCACCAGCAGCGCCTGGTTGGGGGAGAAGCAGAGCGTCATGTTGACCTTGATGCCCTTGTCGGCGAGCGCCTTGCACGCCTTCACGCCGGCTTTCGTCGTCGGCAGCTTCACCACCACGTGCTTGTCCCACCCGGCGTACTCTTCGCCTTCCTTGATCATCGCGTCCGGCTCGATCGCCACCACTTCCACCGACACCGGCCCGCCGACCACCCCGCAGATCTCGCGGATGGTCTCTTTGTTGTTCGGCTTGCCCTCTTTCGCCATCAGCGACGGATTGGTGGTGACGCCGTCGAGGATGCCCATGGCAGCGGCTTCGCGGATCTCTTGCAGGTTGGCGGTGTCGATGAAGAATTTCATGCGCTGGTTTTCGCCCTCAAGCCTCGTCCTGTACGGGATTTCGCAGCGTGCCAATGCCCGGAATGGTGACTTCGACCATGTCTCCGGCGCTCAGCGGTCCGACGCCGGCTGGGGTGCCCGTGGTGATCAGGTCGCCGGGCTGAAGCGTCATCACGCGGCTGATGAAGCGGATTATAGCATCGAGAGAAAAGATGAAATCCTTGGTCGTGCCGCGCTGGCGCGACTCGCCGTTCACGTGCGTCTCCACCGTCACGTTGCCGCCGTCGATCTCGTCGGAGAGCAGCGGCCCCACCGGACAGAACGTGTCGAAGCCCTTGGCGCGCGTCCATTGCGCGTCGGATTTCTGCAGGTCGCGCGCGGTCACGTCGTTCACGCAGGTGTAGCCGCGGACGTAGGTCTTCACGTCCTCGTCCTCGCGCACGTTGCGGCACTTGCGCCCGATGACCACGCCCAGTTCGCCTTCGTAATCCACACGCTGCGAGAGCCGCGGCTTCACGATGGCTTCCCCGGGCGCGATGATAGTGGACGATGGCTTCAGGAAGATGAGCAGTTCGCTCGGCGCCTCGTTGCCCAGCTCTTTGGCGTGGTCGCGATAGTTGCGTCCCACGCCGATGATCTTCGAGGGAACCGTGGGCGCGAGCAGCTTCACTTCGTTGAGCGGCAGCGCCGTCAGATGATCGCCCGTGGTCGACACGCCGAAACTCGACGCGTCTTCCGGCATGGTGACCAGGCGCGTGATCACGTCGCGCCCGCCCATGCTCTCGATCATTCCGTAAGCGGGCCCCTTCGGGGATTGGAAGCGGCAATACCTCATTGGCGGTCTTTCATAGGTCGTCCTTCTCCTTCTGGCCGAAACTCATTGCTGCGGGACTTGTTCGCTCGTCTCTTGCGACTGTGCGCTCTCGTTGCCGCGCAGGTCGGTGGCGCTCACGCGGTAGGAGTACGTATGGCCCGGCTGAATGTTCGCGTCGCGGAAGGCCGGCGTCTTCACCAGCTCGCTCGTGATCTTCACCGGCGCTGCTCCCTCCTCGCGCCGATAGACGTTGTAGCCGGCCAGGTCGGCGTCGGTGACCGGCGCCCACGTGAGGTCGATGAACTTCTGCTGCGCCAATCCGGAGTACACCGCCTGCACGCCGCTTGGGACCGCCGGCGGGAACGTGTCGTGTGCGAAAACCTCGACGGGTGCGGAGTCCTCGCCCTCGACCTCGATCGCCTGGTTCCCTTGCTGCACATGGGTGATCGGCGTGACCCGATAGATATACGTCTTCTCCCACTCGGCGAGGCCGTCGGTGACCTTCAGGACGGTGTCGGTGCGGTCCGCAGCCGGCCCGGGACGGTCCGCGATGTCTGCTACCACGCTCTCTCTTTCCGGCGGCGCGCCCTGCAGCAAGCGACGCACGCGGAATGTGCACGAGGTCTCTCCGCCGGCAACGCAGCCCACCACCGGCCGCCACGAGAGCTCAGGACCGTCCGCGGTCACGCGCGCGTTCAGCAGCGGCGCGGCAAAAGTAGGCGCCAGCGGCACCTCCACCTGGTTCGAGAGTCCGCCGGAGCGCCCACGGGCGTTCAGCATCTCGACCGCGTAGGTCGCAAATCCCCGTCTCTGGCCGGGCGGCAGGGTAACGATGTACGAGGCCGGCTTGCCCGGTTGCCAGAAGCCCGGCATGACCTCATTGACCGTCTCAGCGCAGCGGTCCATCACCGGCTGCGACGCGCGGCACACCCGCGTCGCGCCCATGTGTCCCGGCTTCACCAGCGCGCCATCGGTGGTCTTGGTCGGCGCGCTCCAGGTGAGCGTGACCTTATTGCCCTTGCGCGTGGCTTTCAGGTCGCTGGGCGGCTGCGGCAGGTCGAGCGTGGGCGGCAGCGGCGCGCCGGGCGTGCCGCATCCCGCGAGAAGCAGCGCGGCCGGCCCGAGCAATAGCAAAGCGAGTCGTGGGATACGCATCAAAGCGCAACAGCGTATCAGATGGAATCGCGCCGCTGAAGTCGAATCGCTGCTACGCTCGTTGCACACCATTGTTGCGGGAGGAAACACGCGCATGACCACCTTCCACCTCGTCCGCCGCGAGGGACACTTCCTCAAGCGCCATTCGCTCACCTTCGCCGTGGTCGCCGTCTTGCTCCTCTGGGTCTTCCTCTATTCGCGCGCCGACGAGAAGACGCACTGGGGCGCCTTCTTCGGCAACGCCATCGCCGATTGGACCGGCGTGGTCGTCACCGTGCTCGGCACCAAGTTCCTCTTCGAGGTGGGGTCCGCGGAGAGCCGCAGCCCGAAGCGCCACTGGCACCACAAGCTCCTCGACGTGATGCAGCGCCACTCGCTGACCATCTTCCTGCTCATCACCGGCGCGGTGTGGCTCGCCGTCTATCTGCACAACGACGCGCAAGGGAAATGGAACCAGGTGGTCGGCAACATCGTCTCCGAGTGGACGCAGATCATCGGACTCGTGCTGCTGACCAAGCGCCTGATCGAGCGCGGCCCGAAAGAGAGCAAGTAGCGCCGGCGCAGAGTAGCGCCGGCGTCCCCGCCCGCGCTGGTCTTCGGAGCTACAAGATGTAACGGGACAGGTCGTTGTCTTTCACGATGTCGGCCAGCATCTTGCGGACGTAATCGCCATCCACCTTCACGTCCTTGCCCTTCATCTCCGGTGCGGTGAAGCTGATCTCGTCGAGCACGCGCTCCAGGATGGTATGCAGCCGCCGCGCCCCGATGTTCTCCGTGCCCTCGTTCACGCGGAAGGCGAAGCGCGCGATCTCGCTCAGCGCTTCTTCCGTAAATTCCAGTTTCAATCCTTCCGTCTCGAGCAGCGCGGTGGATTGCTTCACCAGCGAGAGCTTGGGCTCGGTGAGGATGCGGACGAAATCCTCCATCGTCAGCGACTGCAGCTCCACGCGGATAGGGAAGCGCCCCTGCAATTCCGGGATGAGGTCGCTCGGCTTCGACACGTGGAAGGCGCCGGCGGCGATGAACAGGATGTGGTCCGTCCGCACCATGCCGTAGCGCGTGTTCACCGTCGTGCCTTCGACGATGGGCAGGATGTCGCGCTGCACCCCCTCGCGCGAGACGTCCGGCCCGTGCCCGCTCTCGCGGCCCGCGATCTTGTCGATCTCGTCGAGGAAGATGATGCCCGCGTTCTCCGCCCGCTCCACCGCCGTGCGCTGCACCTGGTCCATGTCGATCAGGCGCTGTTCCTCTTCCTGGATCAGGTACTCGAACGCCTCCGAGACCTTCATCTTGCGCTTCTTCGTGCGCTGCCCGAAGAGGTTGGGCAGCATGTCTTTCATGTTGATGTCCATCTCCTCCACGCCCTGGTTGGAGATGATCTCGAACGCCGGCATCGATTTCTCGCGCACCTCGAGTTCCACGATGCGCTCATCCAGCTTGCCCTCGCGCAACTGCTGGCGCAGTTTCTCGCGCGTGCGGGACTGCGGCTCCGTCTGCCCTTCGATGAACCCGGCGGTGCCCGCGGCGGACGCCGCGCTCTCCGCCGCGCGCGAACCGGGGAGCAGCAGGTCCACCAGGCGCTCTTCCGCGTTCAGCTCGGCCTTGTCTTCGACTTCCTCGAGTTTCTCCTCGCGCACCATGTCGATGGCGATCTCGATGAGGTCGCGGATCATGGACTCCACGTCGCGCCCCACGTAGCCCACCTCGGTGAACTTCGAGGCCTCCACCTTGAGGAACGGCGAATCGGCGAGCTTCGCCAGTCGCCGCGCGATCTCCGTCTTGCCCACGCCGGTCGGCCCGATCATGATGATGTTCTTCGGCATGATCTCTTCGGCAAGCTCGGGCGTGAGCTTCTGCCGGCGCATGCGGTTGCGCAGCGCGATGGCGACCGCCCGCTTGGCGGCGTTCTGCCCGACAACGTATTTGTCCAGCTCGGCGACGATCTCCTTGGGCGTGAGTTCGTCGAGCGCGATCTGCTGCTCTTCGGCGGTGGCGGGCAGATAAATGGCCATAAGTCAGTTCCGAGTTCCGAGTTGCGAGTGGCCCGAGGCCATTAAGAAGAAAAACCTACAGCTCCTCCACCGTCAGCGTGTCGTTGGTGTAGATGCAGATCTTCCCCGCGATGCGCATCGCCTCTTCCGCGATCTTGCGCGCCGGCAGCTCGGTGTTGTCGATGAGCGCGCGCGCGGCGGCGAGCGCGTACTGCCCGCCCGAGCCGATGGCCGAGGCGCTCGAATCCGGCTCGATCACGTCGCCCTGCCCGCTGATCAGGTACATCTGCTCTTTGTCGGCCACGAGCAGCAGCGCCTCGAGATGGCGCAGGACTTTATCGGTGCGCCAGTCCTTTGCTAACTCGACCGCGGCCCGTCCTAAGTTGCCGTTGTACTGGTCGAGCTTGGCTTCGAAGCGCGCGAAGAGCGAGAACGCGTCGGCGGTGGAGCCGGCGAACCCGGCGAGGATCTTATCGTTGTGCAGCCGCCGTATCTTCTTCGCCGAGTGCTTCACCACGCTGTCGCCGAGTGTGACCTGCCCGTCGGCAGCCATGACCACGCCCCCATTGCGGCGGACGGCGAGCACGGTGGTCGAGCGGAATAGCCGGTTGGTTGTCATGAGGGCAATCCCGGATTATAAGCCTCTCCTCGCCTCTGCGCCTCCGCGGTGGATGTGGGGTCATCTGCGTTCATCTGCGGCGAAGGTCCTAGTCGAGCGGCTCTTCCAGTTTGGGCTCGATCTGCAACTGGCCGGTCGGCGCCGGCCACGCGCCTTCCTTCTCGCCACGGAACACACGCGAGACGCCGCGGACGATGCGCCGCATCGGCAACTCGCCATTCTCGTCGGTGAGAAAGATCTCTCCCACGCGCTGCGTGCGGAAGGCCCAGCGCTTGAGCAGCGCGATGTGCTCCACCAGTTCGCTCGCTCCCGCCGGCGGCAAGCGGTCAGCGCTCGCCAGCGCTTCCAGGATCCGCGATTCCATCGAGAGATGCTTGCCTTCGCCGCGGTCCTGCACGGGGAAGGGCGTCGGTCCGGCAAGACGTCCGGCTTCGAGCGTGAAGAACGCCACGCATCCCGCTTCCGCCGCGGGCTGCACGATAAGGCCGCGCAACGCGTCGAGCCGCCGCGCCATCTCCGGCCTCTGCTGCACCGCGGCGTGCACCTTCTCGAGGCGCGCGTGCAGCGCGGCCGCTTGCTCGAAGGCCAAGCCCGCGCTGGCCTTTTCGCGCTCGGCCTCGAACTCGCGCGTGAGCGAGTCGCCGGCAGTGTCGAGATACTTGCGCACGCGCACCACTTCCTCGCTGTACTCCTGATCGGTGCAGCCCTTGAAGCAGGGCGCCAGGCACATCTTCATCTCGGAATAAATGCAGCCCGGGAATTGCGGATCGGGGTGCAGGTCGAAGTCGCAGCGCCGCATCTTGAACAGGTCGAGCGAGTCGGCGAGGAACTTCTCCGCCGTCGCGCGCGACTGGAACGGCCCGTAGTACCGCGACTTGCCCTTCAGGTTCGTGATCCGCCGCGTGACGTACGCTCGCGGATACTCGTTGTCCAGGTTCAGCTTGACCAGCGGCGCCGGACGCAGCTTCAGCCGGTCGGTGTAGTCCTTGGGAAACTCGCGGCGCAGCGTCTGGTACAGCACCCAGCGCGATTCGAAGTCCGACCCGGTCAACGTGTAGGCGATGGAGCGCACCCGGTCCCGCAGGTTCAGCCGCTTCGTCCGCTCCTCCGGCCCGCCCAGCAGGCGCATCAGCCGGCGCCTCAGGTCCGCGGATTTCGTGACGTAGGGCTCGCCGCCCGCCTCGCCGCGCAGCGTGAACACGGCCGGCTTCGCCGGCAGCGACGCGAAGATCGCCGCGTCGTTCTCGGGCGAAAAATCGATGTGCACGGGTTCCACTGGCTGGATTCTACTGCGGAAAGAACCCACCACAGAGACACAGGGAACACAGAGGGTTCTCTGTGCGGCTCTGTGTCCTCGGTGTCTCTGTGGTAGGTGTGGTTCTAACGGAAGCTGGCGCTCTTCACTTTCACGCGGAAGTCGTCGCCGTGCATCTCGACCAGCTTGCACATCTCGTGCAGGCGCGAGCGCATGCGCTCGGTGATGCGGTCGCCCAGGGTCTCGCGCCGATTGGCGCGCTCGGCGGCGGCCTTGCTGCGCAAATCGGTCGAACCGGCCAAGCCGCTCTCGGGCAGGTCGGGGAAGTTCGTGGTGAAGATCGTCGTCCGCTGCGCGTTGTAGCGCCGGTTGATGATGTCGGAGATGGTGTCCCATTTCCAGTCGCTGGGCTTCACCGCGCCGAGCTCGTCGATGATCAGCACTTCGGTGTCGAACACCGGACGCAGCACGTCCATCTCCGTCTCGTGCACCGTCGGATTGAACGAGTTCTGGATGTCCTTGAGCAGCTCGCG
The DNA here is from genome assembly GCA_016185395.1 of Candidatus Korobacter versatilis. Lineage (GTDB taxonomy): Bacteria > Acidobacteriota > Terriglobia > Terriglobales > Acidobacteriaceae > JACPNR01. The sequence continues at coordinate 56,125 of JACPNR010000006.1, read as the reverse complement.
GTAGTCGTAGAAGAGACACGGGATGCTCTTCTCGCGCATCAGCAGCTTGAGCACGCCGACGGCCAGATGCGTCTTGCCCACGCCGATGTCGCCCACGAAGAGCAGGCCGGCCTTGTGGACGGGGTACTCCTCCACGAACCGCCGCGCGTCGAGCAGCGCCGCTGCCAGCGGAGCGCGGCTGCCGGTGGTGTCAAAGTTTTCCAGCTCGCAGTGCTCATAACGCGTGGGGATGTGCGCGGCCGCCAGCAGGCGCTCGGCGCGGTTCGCGGCCATGCACTCGCAGCGCGCCACCTTGCGCGCCGCGCCGTTGGCCACGGACTTCCATCCCGTGCCCTCGCACAGCGGGCACGCCGTATCGGTTTGTTTCGCGTTCGTGGTTGCGGACATCCGGAGTCTCTACTCGGACTTTACCGCCAGCCGCCGCCCGGGTGCAACGAGACTTCCTGTGGAGCGGGGTGGAAAAGCCGACCTTATCTCGGCTTGCGGCCCTCCACGGAAAACCCATCCACCACGGAGACACGGAGCCCACGGAGGAAAGTCTAAGGAGTGCCTTTCTCCGTGACCTCCGTGCCTCCGTGGTGAAAAGGGGGGTTGGTCTCTCTTCCCCAGCAACTCTGCTCCAGCAACCCTGTCCAGGGTAGCTGCTGGATTCCCGCCAAGGCGCGCCAAACCCGCGTCCCGGACCGGCATCCTAACCCAGCAGTAGTACGGGAAATTGCTTAAATCACGCGGCTGTGCCGCGGCTTGGGGAAGGTGTCTGGATATGAAAAAGCTAGTAGCGGTTCTCATTTTGGGTCTGCTCACGCTGGTGGGCTGCGCGGAGCGGCGGAACAGTGCGTCTTCGGGCGGTGCGGCGGCCACGGGCCATGCAACGGGCGCGAAGGCGGAGTCCATCGATCGCCTCAACGACTCGGCGCAGGTGCTGAAGGAACTCACCAACGCTCCCGATAACGGCATCCCGAACGAAGTGCTGGCGAAGGCCAAGTGCGTCGCCGTGGTGCCCTCGATGATCAAGGGCGGCTTCGTCTTCGGCGGGCAGCATGGCCGCGGCGTCGCCACCTGCCGTACCAACAACGGCTGGAGCGCACCGGCGTTCTTCACCATGACGGGCGGAAGCTGGGGCGCGCAGATCGGCGCCGAAGCGGTCGACGTAGTCATGCTGGTGATGAACGACCAGGGCATGAAAGACCTGCTGAGCTCGAAGTTCAAGCTGGGCGCAGCCGCTTCCGTGGCCGCCGGTCCGGTGGGCCGTGAAGCGACTGCGAACACCGACCTCTCGATGAAGTCGGGCATCCTCACCTACTCGCGCGCGCGCGGCCTGTTCGCCGGCCTCGACCTGAACGGCGCCGTGGTGCAGCAGGATGACGAGTCGCAGGACGCGTTCTACGGCAAGGACGTCACCTTCGGACGCGTGCTGCAGGGCGGCGTGAGTACTCCGGCGGATGCGCAGCCGTTCCTCGCCAGCGTTCGCGAGAGCTTCCACGAGGCGCGGCACCAGGACGCTGCGGAGCGTCCGTAACCAGCAGAACTCGAAACCAGCGGCGGTCCTTCGGGACCGCCGTTTTCTTTGCCCGTCACTCGCCAAACGCGCGCGGGATTGAAGCGAAGTTTTCCGCGGACTACAATCGCGCTCCATGCGAAACGCCCGCTTGCTTCTCCCCGTCCTGGTGCTCGCCGCCTCGCTCGCGGCCGCCCAGGCCAGCGTCGACGTCGCTCCGCTCACCGCCGTCACCGCGGCGAACCTGTTCGACGGACGCCAGGTCACGCACGACCGCGCCATCCTCATCCGCGGCAACAAGATCGTCGCCGTCACCGGCCTCGACAACCCGGACGCGAAGAACGCGCCCACGCGCATCGCCTTCGGTCCGGACGTCATGGTCATGCCCGGGATGATCGAATCGCACACCCACATCTTCCTCCAGGGCGAGGACCCGGCCGAGGGCGGCTACGACGGCAACATCCTGTTCGGCGGCATCTCCTTCCGCGCCGCCCGCGCCACCATGGCCCTGCGCCGCGCGCTCGATCAGGGCTTCACCACCATTCGCGACGTCGAGACCGAAGGCGCCGGTTACGGTGACGTGGGACTGAAGCGCGCCGTCGAGAAGGGATACATCCCCGGCCCGCGCATCTTCGCCTCCACGCGCGCCATCTCCACGACTGGCGGGTATCCGCTCGAGGGCTACGCGCCTGAGATCCAGCCTGACCTGCCCAAGGGCGCGCAGATCATCGACGGGCCCATCGAGGCCCGCAAGGCAGCGCGCGAGCAGCTCGACAACGGCGCCGACTGGATCAAGGTCTACATGACGCACCGCTCGTGGCTCGACCGCAACGGGAACCTCTTCTCGCAGCCCACCCTCACGCTCGACGAGATCAAGGCCATCGTGGACGAGGCACACGCCTGGGGCAAGAAGGTCGCGTGCCATGCGTACAACGGCGTAGGACTGCAGCGCGCCCTCGATGGCGGTTGCGATTCCATCGAGCACGGCCTCGAACTAACTGACGCCAACATCGCGCAGATGGTCCGCCAGAAGACCTGGTACTGCGCCACGCTCTCCGTCTACTACGGCGGCTGGGCCGCGGAGAACACGCCGCAAGGCCAGCGCGACCGCAAGCGCGCCGCGCTCCACGGCCCGAGCTTCCAAAAGGCGCTGAAGGCGGGCGTGAAGATCGTCTTCGGTACCGACGTCGGCGGCTTCCCGTGGTCGGAGCCCATCGCGCAGGAGTTCCCGCGCATGATCGAGTTCGGCATGTCGCCGGCGGATGCGCTCGTCTCCGCCACGTCGCTCCCGGCGGAGATGCTCGGCATGGACGGTCTCATCGGCGTGGTCGCGCCGGGCGCTTATGCCGACGTCATCGCCGTCGGCGGCGATCCCACGCGCGACGTGAAAGTGCTGGGCGACGTCCGCTTCGTGCTGAAAGACGGCAAGGTCTGGAGGTCCGAGAAAGCCGCCGCGAAATAGCTCTCGGCAACTCTTGACTTCATCCCGCAGGGGTCCATAATGGCGGCCCACATGGGCGCCGTGCCCGCCGAGGGGGCGGCTGCGCGAGGCCCGCCCAAGCACGATGAGGAGCGAGTATGAACATCCTGACCCTCTGTGACGAAGTCCCCGCCAAGGTCAATCCTGAGACCACCATCGCCGACGCCATCAACCTGATGATCGCCAGCCGCGTGGGCGCGGTCGCCGTGGTCGATAAAGAGAACAAAGTCGCCGGCATCTTCACCGAACGCGACGTGCTCAAGAAGTTCGCGCTCAGCGGCAAGAACCCCGCCAAGACGGAAGTCCGCGAGATGATGAACACTCCCGTGATGATGGCCACCGTCCACACCAGCGCGCGTGAAGCGCTCGAGGTCATGGTCGAGAAGCACATCCGCCACCTGCCGGTCGCCGACGACCAGGCACGCCTGCTCGGCATCCTCTCCATCCGCAACCTGCTGCAGGCGCAAGTGGACGAGCTCACCCAGGAACTCGACTCGCTCGAGACCTCGCTCACCAACGACGCCGCCGGCGGATAGTTCAAAACCTCTAGCCACGGATTGCACGGATGCCACGGATAGGAATTATCAAACCAAATCCGTGTAATCCGTGGCTAATGGTTTTTAGTCTGCACCCTGCGACCGGCTGCGCTTCCTGAAAACCACCCGCAACTCCTCCCGCCAACGCTCATCGATCCCCAACAGCTCGCAATCGATTTCCGGAGAGATGTAACGCAGCAGCGTGTCCGTTGCGGGATGCACGCGCAGCGCGGGCGCGACCAGCAGCAGCAGCGGCGGCGCGGGCGACAACTCGACGCCGGCAAAATATCCAAACTGCTTGAATTCGCCGCGCTGATGGTGCCACTCGACCCGCGCCCAGTAGTCGATCCCCTGTAGCGGCAGGTGAATGTCCTCATCCGCCTTGAGTTCGATCACGGCGAGGCGGCTCTCGCGCGTCACGCCGAGCACGTCGATCATCGCGCGGTCGCTCGCCGAGAACGCCGGCACCTGCGAATACACCGGCGCGGAAAGCAGCCGCGCGTCGAGCTGCGCCAGGTTGCGCGAGACCAAGGACTCGAGCCACCGCTCGGGATGCATCCGGTACAGCGGGTTGGTGCGGTCCGCGTGCGACACGCGCGCCGCCGCCAGCATGCGCGCAAAGCGCTCGAAGTCGGCGCCAGTGTCGTCGGTGAGCAGCGTCTCCTGCGGCGGCGGCCCGAAGCTCAACTCGGCTGCGTTCCGGAACGAACCCGGCAGCGCGGCGATGCGCGCGTGCGCGAACTCCAGCCCATGCAGGCGATAGGCCATCTCTGTCCCGTTGAGCACGACCGCTTCCGCGTCTGGAACGATGGCGCGCACTCGCGCGGTCTGCGCCGCAAAGCGCTCGCGTGCGGCGCGCTCATCCGGCGCGCGTACCAGGCGCGTGGCCACGTTGCCGCGGTCGCGACAATCGACAACCGCAAGCGCCAGCTCGCGCTCATCGAGTTCATACAGCGCGAACTTCGCCGCCGCGTGATTCAGGTGCGCCATCCGCTCGCGCACGATGGCCGAGGTTCGTGGCGGGACGAACAGTTGCAGCCCTTCGACCACGCGCCGAGCATCGCGGTAGCGGCAGTGGTCGAGCCACAGCAATCCGAAAGTCAGCGCGGCATCCACCGACGCTTGCGTCTCGCTCGCGTTCACGCCCAGCACCGCGAACGCCGAATTCCCGCGACGCAGCAGCCCGCGCGTGTAGATGGGCCCAAACGATTGCTCCAGGTCCATGGCCGACGTAAGCTTCTCGACATTGGCATCCGGAAAGCTCTTCGCCAGCACGCGCTCCAGCAGCCGCTTGTACGCCGTGCGCGCGGCCTTTTTTGCCGTCGGCGTCCGCTGGTCGCGGTCGCGGCATATCTCGAGCTTCGTCGGCTGCCCGCGGCCGAAGCGTTGCACCTGGAGCCGCAGCACGCGGTCCTTCTGCTCGGCGTCAACCACGCGGCGCACCGCGTTGCGCTCGCCCGACCACAAGTGCAGCACGCACTTGCCGTGCTCCGAAGACACGCTGTAGCGCGCGCTCGAAAAGTCGAACGTTATCTCGCCCTCCTCGCGCACTACGGCCGACGGAGCTTCGCCGAGGAAGTCCTGGATGGCGCGCGCGAGGGCCTCGGGTGACATGAGAGTCCCGTTTTACCGCGGAGGTCGCCGAGTCCACAACGAAAGTGTGGCTTGTTCTATAATTGGAACAGCCTTCAGGATGGCGGAATTAGTCCCGCTTCTGTGATTCCTTGTAAAACGCCGCGTACAAGACACTCCACCACACAACGAATGCGGCCGCGGTTAACAACCCGTTGTGGAAGTAAGAAACCGACATCCAAAATCCCGCCAGTGCGATTGCAACAAGAAGGCCGTACCAGAACAGCCGTGTTTGATCGCTAGGCATGTGGAATTCTAGGCGGAAGCCGCGTCAGCCCCAAGCGGCAGGAAGTACTGCGTCCCCTTGATCGGCTCCGACACCCGCCGCAGCAGCTCTTGCAGGTCCTCGTGCCGGTCGACGAAGTCGATCTCCGAGGTGTTCACGATGAGCAGGTCGCTCGACGTGTAGTGGAAGAAGAAGTGCTCGTACGCCTTCGCCACTTCCTCGATGTAATCGTCGGAGATGGCCACCTCGTCCGGCGCGCCCTTTTTCTTCAGCCGCTTCTTCAGCACCTCCGGCGTGGCCTGCAGGTAGATGACCAGGTCGGGCGTGGGCAACTGCGAGCGGAAGTACTTGTAGTACTGGTCGTAGACGCGCAGCTCTTCGTCCGAAAGATTGATGTTCGCGAACAGCTTGTCCTTTTCGATGATGTAGTCCGCGACCACGGTCTTGCGCGTATTCGGGCCGACCTCGAGCGCGCGCAGCTGGTCGAAACGCTGGATGAGGAACGAGAACTGCGCCTGGAACGCCGCCCCCGGCTGGTCGTCGTAAAAGGCGTTGAGGAAGGGATTGTCTTCCGGCTCGGTCACGCGCTGCGCGTTCAGCCGCTCGGCGATGATCTTCGCCAGAGTGCTCTTGCCGACTCGAATGGGACCTTCCAGCGCGATGTAGCGAGGCGGCTCGAAAAAATTGGCCATGAGGTCAGTGTCGGAACTGAGCGCAGCATAGCCCGAGTGACGTGCGAGTGCAATTGCGCGATGAGTAAATACTTTTCCTCAGGGGAAAGCCTCGCCGCGGATAACACCGATCTACGCGGATCAGACGAAGCTTTCTTTCGGTTTCATCCGCGACATCCGCGAGATCCGCGGCGTAAGCCACCTTCTGTAACCGAGTGACCAGCAAGGGAATCTATCAGACTGGCACCTTCGTACCCTTAGCGCCAGCAGCCCCGGTTGTTAGAATAAGAGACTCAAATGTCCAGCCTGCCACTGCCGATCGCGGCGTTCCTTGCCGGGGTGCTCTCGTTCCTCTCGCCCTGCGTGTTGCCGCTGGTGCCGGGATACGTCTCGCTCATCTCGGGCGTGAGCGTGGAAGAGCTTCAGGCGGGCGATAAGTCGCTGAAAAGGAAAGTGCTGTTCCACGCCATCCTGTTCATCCTCGGCTTCAGCGTGGTCTTCATCGCCTTCGGCGCGGCCGCCACCGGCCTGGGACAGCTTCTCGGCCGCTACAAGGAATGGATCCTCTACCTCGCCGGCGTGGTCATCATCCTCTTCGGCCTGCACCTCACCGGCATCCTGCGCATCCCCTTCCTCTATCGCGACGCGCGCCTCAACAGCGTGAAGACGGAGCCTTCGCCCGCCGGCTCCTTCCTGCTCGGCTTCGCCTTCGCCTTCGGATGGAGCCCGTGCATCGGCCCCATCCTCGCCGCCGTCCTGAAGTTCGCCGCCGAGCAGAACACGCTGGCGAAAGGCATCCTGTTGCTGGCCGTCTATTCGCTCGGGCTCGCGGTACCATTCCTCATCACCGCCCTGGCCGTGGACTGGTTCATGCACTTCTACGGCAAGTTCCGCGTCCATCTGCACAAGGTCGAGGTCGCAAGCGGCGTGCTGCTCATCTGCCTGGGCGTGCTCGTGTTCTACGGCAAGTTCGGACTGCTCAACGTGTGGCTCGCCAAGGTCCCGCTCTTCCGCGCACTTCAGGAGAAGTTTCTGTGAGACGTAACTCGGTCGTGATGCTCGTGGTCATCCTCACCGTCACCGCCATGCTCGTCGTCGGACGCCGCATGGCGCGGCAGTCCGGCGCCGGACTCGCGCCCGACGCCCAGGCCCTGCCCACCGAAGTGAAGGGCGCCCAGGCGCCCGACTTCCAACTCGTCTCCCTCTCCGACCCCGGTGGCAAGCTGGTGAAGCTCTCCGACTATCGCGGCAAGGGCGTGCTGCTCAACTTCTGGGCAACATGGTGCGAGCCCTGCAAGGTCGAGATGCCCTGGTTCGTGGAGTTCCAGAAGAAGTACGCCGACCAGGGGCTGGTCGTCCTCGGCGTGGCGCAGGATGACTCCAGCAAGGACGCCATCATGAAGTTCGCGCGCGACATGGGAGTGAACTACCAGGTGCTGCAAGGCAAGAATGCCGTAGGCGACGCGTACGCCGTCCAGGGACTTCCCACCACCGTCTACATCGGACGCGACGGCAAGATCATCGACCGCGTCGTCGGCCTGGTAAGCAAAAGCGAGATCGAAGACAACATCAAGCTGGCATTGGCTTCTAAGGATGTCACCAAGGACACCAAGTGAAACGCTCGCTCCTCCTCACATTAGTTTGCGCCGCGCTCGCTGCGGCGCAGTCCCTCTCGCCCGGGACCAATGACCAGTTCGTGACCATGGCGCCGGTAAAGAAGTTGGAAGTCGCCTCCGGCAGGCCCGCCGTGCTCGAGCTCGACTTCCGCGTGAAAGATGGCATGCACGTCAATTCGAGCACGCCGAAGTCCGAGTTCCTCATCCCCACCAAACTCCGCTTCATGCCGCCCACCGACCTCGCCGTCGGCAAGATCCAGTATCCCAATGGCGAGGAGCTGGCGCTCTCGTTCTCTCCCAAGGACAAGCTGAGCGTCTACTCCGGCGACTTCCACATCACGGCGCAGGTCAGCGCCTCGCGCTCCGCGACCACGGGACCGTACACCGTCCACGGCGAGCTGAAGTACCAGGCCTGCAACGACAAAGCCTGCTTCCCGCCGAAGACGCTGCCCATCGCTTTCAACGTGGTGGTGGGCAAGCCGGTGGCGGCCGGCGGCGTCACGCAGCAGCGCGAGCCCTCCACGCGCAAGAACACGCCGCAAAGCCCGCACATCCACAAGTAGCCCTTGCTTCTTTCTTCCGGCTGGGCTTTTACATTCCGAGCGAAGGGAGGAATCCCTATCCTCGCGAGGATTTCTGATTAGGTAGGGTTCCCTCGCCCGCCGCGGCGGTGCTCGGGATGTAAATCAACCCCACACGGAGACCTACTCCGACTTCACGCTCATGCTCTCATCCACCGACAACCGCGTCGGCGGGTTCGTCGGATACGTCGCCGTCACCTTGAAGCTGGAGTCGCTGGCTTCGGAAGAGAACGTCCAGCCCGGGCGGCGCGTCTTCACCACGTTCAGCTCACCGGCGGAGACCAGCTCGTCCAGCGAGACATACTTGCCTTGCGACGCCATGTGCGCGCGCTCCGCCTGCGCGATGGAAAGCAGGTCGTTCTTGATGCCGGCAATGTCCACGGTCGCCTGCGGATTCGCGCCCGCGCCTTCCACGCCCGCCGGCGAAGCGCTCTGCACCTGCTTCATGTAGATTACCGCGCCCACCGCCACCACGATGATCAGCCCGATAAAACCCAGGGAACGGGACATGGCGCCTCCTTCAGCTTTAGGGAATGTACCCCGTTCACACGAAGGACACTAAGGAAACACGAAGGAGCTGAAAGGCACCTTCGTGCTCCCTTCGTGTGACGCCTTTTGACTGTGCTACTTAGCCCCGCCGCGCTTCTCCTGCTTCGCCCAGCTATCTTTCAGCGCCACGGTCCGGTTGAACACCAGCTTGCCCGGCTTTGAATCCGGATCGGCGCAGAAATATCCCACGCGCTCGAACTGGTATCGGTCGCCGGGCTTCGCGCTCGCCAGGGATGGCTCGAGTTTCGCTGTCGTCGCCACCTCGAGCGACTGCGCATTCAGGTTCGCGGTGAACTCCTGGCCTTCGGGAACGTCGTTCGGATCCGGCTTGGTGAAGAGTTTGTCGTAGAGGCGCAGCTCCGCCTCCACCGCGTGCCTCGCGCACACCCAGTGGATCGTCCCCTTCACCTTGCGGCCGTCGGGAGGATTGTTGCCGCCGCGCGTCGCCGGGTCATACGTCGCGTGGACCTCGACCACCTCGCCCGCCGCGTTCTTCACCACCGAGGTCGCCGTGACGAAGTAGGCAAAGCGCAGCCGCACCTCGCGTCCCGGAGAAAGCCGGAAGTAGCCCTTCGGGGGCTCTTCCTTGAAGTCGTCCTGGTCGATGAAGAGCTCACGCGCGAACGGCACCTTGCGCACGCCGGCGCCGGGGTCTTCCGGATTATTGACCGCTTCCATCTCCTCGACCTGGCCCTCGGGATAGTTATCGATCACCAGCTTCAGCGGCTTGAGCACGGCCATGGCGCGGTGCGCGCGCTTGTTCAGGTCTTCGCGGACGAAGTGCTCGAGCATGGCAAAATCCGTCGAGCCGTTCGTGCGCGACACGCCCACGGCGGCCACGAAGTTCCGCATTGCTTCCGGCGTGTAACCGCGCCGCCGGATGCCCGAGATGGTCGGCATGCGCGGGTCGTCCCACCCCGCGACGCGCTTCTCCTGCACCAGTTGCCGCAGCTTCCGCTTGCTCAGCAGCGTGTACGTCAGGTTCAGGCGGTCGAACTCGATCTGCTGCGAGGGAAAGATGCCGAGCTGCTCGATGTACCAGCGATAGATGGGCTGGTGGTCGGTGAACTCGAGCGTGCACATCGAATGCGTCACGCGCTCCAGCGAATCGGATTGCCCGTGCGCGTAGTCGTACATCGGGTAGATGCACCACTTCGCGCCCGTCCGGTGATGCTCCGCGTGCAGGATGCGGTACATCACCGGGTCGCGCAGGTTGATGTTCGGTGCCGCCATGTCGATCTTCGCGCGCAGCACCTTCGCGCCGTTGGGGAACTCGCCCTGGCGCATGCGCTCGAACAGGTCGAGGTTCTCGGCCACGCTGCGGTCGCGGTATGGCGAGTTCTTGCCCGGCTCCGTCAATGTGCCGCGGTGCTGGCGGATCTCGTCCGCCGTCAGGTCGTCCACGTACGCCTTGCCCGCCTCGATCAGCTTCACCGCCCAGGCGTGCAACTGGTCGAAATAATCCGAGGCGTAGTGGAGCCCCTCCCACTCGAAGCCCAGCCAGCGCACGTCGGCCATGATCGAGTCCACGTACTCCTGCTCTTCTTTCTCCGGATTGGTGTCGTCGAAGCGCAGGTTGGTCTTGCCGCCGAATTCGTCGGCGAGCTGGAAGTCGAGGCAAATGGCCTTGCAGTGCCCGATGTGCAGATACCCGTTCGGCTCCGGCGGGAAGCGCGTCTGCACCTGCGCGTCGCCAAACTTCTTCGCCTCCAGGTCGCGCACGATGATGTCGCGGATGAAGTTCGAGGGCTTGGGGTTGGGCGGCGCGGCGTTGCCGGTGTTCGCCTTGAGGTTCGGAGCACTCATAGTGAATCCACTAGTATAACGAGAGCGAACATTAATTCTTTTCAAAAACCTAAGCGATTAGGTTACTATAGCCATGCCGACCGTGCTTCGTTTCGGTGCGTTTCGAGTCGTCATCTTCCCCGCCGACCATCGGCCGGCGCATGTGCACGTTACCGGGAGAGGACATTGGGTAGTTTTCAATCTGAACTGCCCCGCAGGACCGGCGGTTCTACGCGAGAACTTCGGAATGTCGCGTCGGGAACTGCGCGAGGTCCAAGACGGGATTGCGGGCCATGTGGGAATGTTGTGCCGTAGGTGGAGGGAGATTCATGGTGAGTACTGAGGAGTATCGCCGAGCGACCCAGCGCGGACGGGAGCTGCTTGCGTCCGCGCCCGTCGCGGTGGAAGCGCGGTACGACCGCAAGGCTGACCGCATTGTCGTTCGCCTCAGCTCGAAGCTGGAGATCAGCTTCTCGCCACGCGACGCTCAGGGCCTGGAGCACGGCTCTCCGGCGGACCTCCGCGAGATTGAGGTCATGCCGCCTGGTTTGGGACTGCACTGGCCCAAGCTCGACGCCGATTTGTGGGTTCCGGGCCTGCTTTCCGGTGTGATGGGCACTCGCAAGTGGATGGCGGCCCGGCTCGGGCAGGCGGGCGGGCGGGCGACCACTCCCGCGAAGAAGGCCGCCTCCCGGGCGAATGGAAGACTCGGCGGAAGGCCGAAGAAAACAGCGCGACGATAGTGAGCTCCGCGTCACTCGCGGGCGGAGCCTCGCGTCCTAGACCTCAGCTCAACTTGCCGAGGCCCCTTTCGATCCGCTCGAGAGTGACCTCGCGCCCCAGCACCGCCAGCGTCTCGAACAATCCCGGTGACGCCGTCCGGCCGGTCACGGCCACGCGGATGGGCGTGAACATCTGCCCCGCCTTCACGCCCAGCTCCTGCGCCGCGGCGCGCAGCGCCTGGTCCAGCGGGTCGTGCGCGAACTCCGTCCTCGCCAGCACCTCGCGCGCCTTCTCCAAGACCTTATTCGCCATCGCCGCGTCGCCCTTTTGCGGGACGAGCAGGGCAGCGTCGTAGGGCGCAAGCTCCTTGCGAAAGAAAAAGTCGGCCACCGTCAGCACGTCCGCGAGCAAGCGCATGCGCTCGCGGATGAGCGGCGCGATCTGCTTCATCTTCTCCAAGCTCACGTCGTAGCCGCCCGCGCGGACGGTCCCCAGCAGCCGTTCGGCCAGCTCCTCCACCGGCATCGCATGGATGTACTGCGAGTTCAGCCAGACGGCCTTGGGATCGAACGTTTCTTCGGGACTCGCAGCCGCTTCCTTGAAGTTGATGACCGCGTTCGCCCGGTTGATGTTCTCGAGCGTGAACGCCTGCGTCAGCTCGTCGAGCGACATCACCTCGCGGTCGTCTTTCGGCGACCAGCCCAGCAGGCAGAGGAAGTTGATGAACGCCTGCCGCAGGAAGCCGGCGTCGCGGTAGGTCGTGACGCTCACGACCGGCCCATGCTTCCGCTTCGACAACTTCGCGCCATCGGGCGCGACCAGCAGCGGCAGGTGCGCGAACCTTATTTCGTAACCCAGGCGGCTCGCGTCGAGCGCGCGGAAGATCAGCACGTGCTTGAAGGTGTTCGGCAGGTGGTCCTGGCCGCGGATGATGTGCGAGATGCGCATGTCCACGTCGTCGGCGCAACTCGCCATGTGGTACGTCGGCATCCCGTCCGACCGCAGCAGCGCGAAATCTTCGATGTCCGCCGTCGCCTTCGACTGCTCGCCATAGACGGCGTCGCTGAACTTGATCTCCTCGCCGCCCTCTCGCGGCACCCGGAACCGCAGCGCGAACGGCTCCCCGGCCGCAGCACGCCGGTCGCTCTCCTCGCGAGAAAGCCCGCGCATCGTCGCCTCGAACAGCCACGGCCCCGCACTCCGATCGCGCTCACCCTCATCCTTGCCTGCCGGAGTGAAGTCCCGATACGCCATCCCCTTCTCGAAGATCCTCTGCGCCATCTCGCGATGCAGCGCCAGCCGCTCCGACTGCTTGTACTCCTCCTGCCAGTCGAGCCCCAGCCACTTCAGCCCCTCGAAGATGGACTCCACGCTGGCATCCGTATTCCGCTCCACGTCGGTATCGTCGAGCCGCAGCACCATGGTCCCGCCAGTGTGGCGGGCGAACAGCCAGTTGAAGATGAACGTCCGCGCGCTCCCCACGTGCAGGAAGCCGGTGGGCGAGGGCGCAAATCGGACGCGGCTTTTTCCGGAATCACTCATGTCGGGCGGGCTGGTCTGCGATGGAACGGGCGACGGACTTCCGTGACGAACTTTCGATGGTACGGGCCTACGAAACCAAGCGTCAAGGCGGCCCCGTCGTAGCCCGCCCTAGGGCGCACTCCAGCCGTTCCCCTGATTGACGTATGCCATTGATATGCATATAGTTTCGTGACCCCGGACAATTCTTGTCGGCGCCTTTCCATGGTCCGGCGAACAGGCTGAGTCAGGCTTCTACCCATGAGCAGCGCGCTCGTCAGCATCATCATTGTTCCCGGCATCGTCGCGCTCTTGCTCTGCTCGCTATTCGGATACCTCTATAACCAAAGTCGCGAGCGTTACTTCCGCGCGTGGCAGGTCGGCTGGGTCCTCTACCTGCTGCACTACGTCGCCATCGGCGCCTATTACATGCGGTTCGACTCCGTCTGGGGACTGAACTGGCTCGCCCAGATCCTCACCATCGGGACCGTGCTCTGCATCCTTGCCTCCACCGAGATGTTGCAGGGGCGCTGGGCGCTACGCTGGCCGTACGCCCTGCTCATCGGCATTGGCGCGCTGTGGTCATTCGCCGACGCATGGACGGCCCGCGACCCCAACGCGCCCCCCACGTCCATGCAGCTCGGACCGCTGGCCATCCCCCACATCTCCAGCGCGCTGCTGGTCGCCATCCTGCTCTTCTGGTGCGGCTACCGCTTCTGGCGCCACGGACGCGCCAACGACCTCGTCGGCTATCGTGTCCTCGCCTTCGCACTGTCCTTCTGGGGGTTCCTGCAGCTCTCGCTGCAGTTCCACACGCTCTTCGAGAAGTACCTCGGCAGCATCGGACACTTCCTCGGCCCGCTGCCGCAGATGCTGCTCGGCATCGCCATGGTCATGGTCCTGTTCGAGGGCGAGCGCCGCAACGTGCAGGACAACCTGCTCGAGTTCTCCCGGCTCGACGTCGCCATGGAAGAGCCGGTCGAGGCCGAGGACGCCGCCCCGCACCTGCAAAAGCTCCTCGACCGCCTCATCGCGCTGCTTGGCACGGAGCGCGGCATGATCTGCATCCGGCACGAGCTGCGCGACGTTTTCCCCACCGTCGAGCGCGGCGTCTCGCGCAACATGGCGGAGGTCATCGAGCGCCAGGGCGGCGCGGATTGCTTTTCCGAGGTGGCCGCCGCCGCCGGCGGAGTCGCCGTGGTCACCGACCTCGATCGCCAGCTCGCCTCGCTCTCCGATGACCGGCGCGAGAAGGCGTTGCCCATCCGCGTGGCCTTCAGCGGCGAAGGCATCGAAGCCTTCACCGTGGCGTCGCTGCGCACCAGCGACCGCGTGCTCGGCGCCCTCATCTTCCCGCACTCCAAGGCCGGCGCGCTCTCCACCTCGCGGCTCAAGCTGCTCAAGGCGCTCGCCGCCCAGATCGCCATGACGCTGCAGCACTACCTCGTGATGCGCGAATCGCAGCGCCGCAGCCGCGAGTTCCAAATGCTCACCCAGATCGGCCAGGCCGTGAGCTCGCGCCTCGACGCCGATGAAGTCCTGCAAAGCATCTATCAGGGTCTCTCGCAGCTCTTCGACGTAGAGAACTTTTACGTCGCCTTCAAGCATGCGACCGACGCGCGCACCAAGGAAGTCCGCTTCGCCTTCGAGGTCGAAGACGGCGCCGTCGTCCCCAAGCGCTCGCGTGCCTGGGTGAACGGCATCAGCGAGCACATCATCACCGGCGGCAAGTCGCTCCTCATCCGCGAGAACATCGACGCCGCCCGCAAAGCGCTCGGCGTCACACCGACCGGGCGCCCCTGCCGCAGCTACTGCGGCGTGCCCATCTTCCGCAACCACGAGCCCGTCGGCGTCATGGCCGTGCTCAACTACGACCGCGACAACGCCTTTGGCGAGCGCGACCTGCAGGTGCTGCAGACCGCCGCCGGCCAGCTCGCCGTCGCCATCGAGAACGCGCGCCTCTTCGCCGAGGAGCAGCGCCGCGCCAACTACCTCGCCTTCCTCAACAGCGTCTCGAAGACGGCCATCTCCTCCGACGACGCCGAAGCCATGCTCTCGCAGATCGTGCGCGACATCCAGCAGAACTTCCACTACGACCACATCGGCATCGGCATCCTCGACTACGCCTCGAAGGAGATCGAGATCAAGGCCGAGGCCGGCACCACCGCCAAGGCGCTCGGCAAGCGCGTCCCGCTCGGCGTCGGCATCCTCGGACGCGTCGCGCGCTTGAACGAGATGGTGCTCGAGCAGAACACCGGCGCCTCCCACCTGCTCGGTATCATGCCGGACTCGCGCTCCGTGCTTTGCATGCCGCTCACTTACGGCGAGACGCTGCTCGGCGTCCTCAACATCGAGAGCGCGAAAGAGAATGCCTTCGCGCAGCAGGAAGTCCTGATCCTGCAGACCTTCGCCGACCTGCTCGCCACCGCGCTGCACAACGCCTTCGTCTTCCAGAAGATGCAGCAGCACGCCATCACCGACGGACTCACCGGCATCAAGACGCGCCGTTATTTCTCGGAATCGCTCTCCTCGGAATGGAAGCGCGCCTCGCGCTCCGGCCGCCCGTTCTCCGTCGTCCTCATCGACCTCGACAAGTTCAAGGCCGTGAACGACACCATGGGACACCTCGAGGGCGACCTCGTCCTCACCCGCATCGGCCGCCTGCTCGAGCAGAAATGCCGGCAGTCGAACATCGTCGCGCGCTACGGCGGCGACGAGTTCGTCATCCTCATGCCCGAAACCTCCATCGAGCAGGCGCAGATATTGGCCGAGCGCCTGCGGCTCTGGATCGCCACCGACCCCATGTTGAACGAGCGCAAGATCACCGGCAGCTTCGGCGTGGCCACCTTCCCGCTGCACGGCGCCACCATGGAAGACATCATCCGCGTCGCCGACGCCGGTATGTACGTCTCCAAGCGCGCCGGCGGCAACCGCGTTTCCACCGTCGAGGAGTTCCAGGAAGGCGAAGCCGTCGCGCAGCAGAAGGCCATCGTCACCACCTACGTGGAAGGCTTCCTGCGCCGCGAGCACACCAACCCAGATTCCGCCGAGGAACTCGTCCAGACGCTCATCAAACTCGGCAACGCCGTCAAAGACGGACGTAACGCCGAAGCCCTTACCGAGGCCGTGATGGCACTCACCCGCGCCGCGGAAGCGCGCGAGGTCTATGTCACCGGCCACGGCGAATCCGTCGCCCGCTACGCCGAGACCGTGGGACGCGAGATGAAGATGTCGCCGGAAGAGCTCTCCGACCTCGTCCTCGCCTCCCGCATCCACGACATCGGCAAGATCGTCATCCCCGAGCACATCCTCAACAAGACGGGCGCGCTCACCGTGGAGGAATACAACCTGGTCAAGACCCACGCCGATATCGGCGGACGGATCGTCGCCACCATGCCCGGCTCCGCGCGCCTGGTGCAGTACGTGCGCCACCACCACGAGCGCTTCGACGGCCAGGGCTATCCCGATAAGCTCAAGGGTGAGGACATTCCGCTCGGCGCGCGCATCATCGCCGCCGTCGAAGTCTTCACCAACATGACCATCGAGCGTCCCTACGCGCCCACGCGCAACACTCAGCAGGCGCTCGAGGAGTTGGAGTCGTTGAGCGGCGCGCAGTTCGATGGCGTCATCGTGCGCGTGCTCGCGCAGCAAGTCCGCGGCCATAAACCCGCCCGCGCCGGCCGCTAAGTAGTAAGACGTGGAGGCGGGCGACGTCGCCCCGCCGCAGGACCACCCGGATCTACTTCGCCCCCACCGGGATCCCTTCCAGGTTCCTTACCCTGCCCACCGGATACCGTCCCTGCCTCGCGTCCCACCACGGCGAGTGCTGGAACCACCAGTTCAGCCGCCCGTAGGAGTTCCCCGCGAACTCCTTGTCGCTCGCCACTTTCTGCTCGAACTCGGCCTTCAGCTTAGGATCTTTCGCCATCATCTCGCGCGCGAGTTTCTCGACCACGTAAGCTTCGCCATATTCTTTCTGCTCGAAGATGGCGTCGAAGTATCCCCAATAGACGGCCGAGTCCGGCGCCTGCGGCTCGAGCCAGTGCATGGCGACCTTCGCCGCGCGCTGGTCCATCGGCACCACCATCGAGCCGGCGGGGAAATCGAGCTTCTCGCGCACCGCGGTGCAGTCCGGCGGAGGCGTGGGCGCGAACTCGCTGCCGCCCCCGAGCACGTGATGTCCTTCGAACGGCCGCTCCGCCCACTTCGCCTTGCAGCGATACGTCTCGACCTCGCCCGACCAGGCTGCGGTCGTCGCCCGCATCTCCACCGCGTGCGCGCGCAGCACGTCGATCACGCGCGTCCACTGTGCCGGCACGATGTACGCGCCCGGCACGCCCACGCCCAGCGTCATCTTCAGCTTCGCGTGCAGGGGGATGTCGACGTTCTCCGGCTCGTGCCCGTACTGGTTCCACAACCCGCCGGAGACCTCGCTCAGCGTCGTCGTCCGCTTGTAGCCGAGGAAGGGGAACATCGTAGCGTCGCCGGTCGCCGCGAGACGCAGCGGAAAATCATCCGGCTTGCGGATGTACACCGCCGTCTGCGCCTGTTTGCCGCGCGCGATCGTGGTCTCGTCCGCCTCCTGGTTCATCGCCACCAGCTTCGCCGCGTCGCGGTTCAGCACTTCCAGGATGGCGCGCAGTATCTCGTAGTTTCCCGTCACGCGCGTTTTGTAGTCCTTGAGCATGTGCATCTCGACCAGCAGCCCGGGACGGCTCTGCGCCACCATGTAGCCCGTCGAGAAGCGCGGCGTGTCCTGCCCGACCGAGATGCCCTCCTTCGGGTTCGCCTCGCCCACGCCCACGTACTCCCCGATCACGTGTCCCGAATCGCTCACCGATTTCTCGATGTATGGCTTCAGGTCGTGCTCCAGCCAGTCCGCCGTCGCCGGCGCTACGTCGGGCCCAATGTCGATGGCGTACGTGGTGTCGTACTGGTAGTCGGCGCCATCGGTCACGTGGTCGTCGATGAAGAAGTCCGGCAGCCAGCGCTGGAACAGGCGTAGCAGCGCCCGCGTCTCCGGCGCGTCCGCCTTCAGGTAATCGCGGTTCAGGTTCAGGTTCTGCGCCTGCGTCCGCCAGCCCATCTGCTCCGGACCGTTCTGGTTGATGCGGTTGTACGCGCTGAAACGCTCGTGCCCGTCGGCGTTGTAGATGGGGACGATCAGCACCACCACGCTCTCGAGCAGCTTGGCCTGCGACCTTGTGATGACCATGTCGCGCAGCAGCGCCAGCGACGAATCCTTGCCGTCCATCTCGCCGGCGTGGATGGCGTTCTGCACCAGCAGCACCGCGCGTCCCGACTTGCGGACCGCTGCCGGGTCGAACGTCCCGTCCTTGGAAACGATGGCGACCCAGAGGTCGCGCCCTTCCGGCGTCTTGCCAAAGCTCTCGAGCTTCACCTGCTTGGGCGCCGCCGCGGCCACGCGCTGCACGTACGCCATGGTCTCGTCGTAGCGCGGCGTGGTGCGATAGTCGGACCTCTCCGCCGGCGTGGTCCAGTCAGCGGCAGCGGCAGCGACCGGCGCAGCCTTCGCCGCCGGTTTTCGTGTCGGCTTCGTAGAAGAGGTCTGCGCCAACGCGGCGCAGGAGAAGACAAGCGCGAGCACAATGGGTCTCATCTTTTGTTCTTCCTGGTCTTTAATTCCCTGATTTGATCCGCGTTCCTCTGCGTTCATCCGCGGTAAGGGGTTCTAGTCTCGCGCGCCGCGCTTGGCATGCGCCGCCGCCGTCATGCGCGCGCGCGGCTTGTTCGCCCGGCGCAGCAGCAGCACGGTGACGTGCGCGATCGCGGCGTTGTCCGTGCCCATGCCTTCCGGCGTCTTCGCCTTGATGCCCACGCAGTTCGGCTCGATGCGCAGCAGCTCCGCCACGCGCGCCTGTATCTTCTTCGCGTGCGGCGAGAGCTTCGGCTCGGCCAGGATGAGCGTGGAGTCCACGTTGGCGACCATGTACCCGGCGCGGTGCACCTGCTCCATCGCCGCGCGCAGGAACACCACCGAGTCCGCGCCCTTCCAGCGCGCGTCTTCGGAAGGGAAGAAGGTCCCAATGTCTCCCGCGGCGATCGCCCCGAGCAGCGCATCGGTGATGGCATGCAGCAGCACGTCGCCGTCGGAATGCCCGGCCAGCCCGTGCGTGTGCTCAAGCTCCACCCCGCCCACCTTCAGCGGGAGGCCCTTCTTGAACTCGTGTGAATCCCACCCGTAGCCAATGCGCATTAAACCCCTACCGCGGATGAACGCGGATGAACGCGGATCTTTTTCCTTTCGTTCTCGTAAACAAACCGGCGGAACTCCGGCTTCGGGCCGAGATTCAAGATCAACCCCAGTTCGATCTGTGTGCCGCGAAGGTAGTTCAGTATCTGTTTTTCAAACGCTTGGTCGATGGCGCGCACTGCTTTCAGTTCGAGCAGGACGATTCCATTTACCACCAAGTCAGCCTTGAATTCGCCGATCACCTCTCCACGAAAATGAACACTGATCGGCAACTCCTGCTCGACCTGCAAACCGGCCTGCCTGAGGGCGATATAGCCAGTGCGGTCGCGTAGATCGATTCCAAGTACCCATGCCCGAGCTCGTTATAGACGTCATAGAACACGCCAATGATCTGCTCGGTAAGCTCCCGATGCTTCAGGTCTGGATTCATAAAACAAAATCCGCGTTATCCGCGAAAATCCGCGGCGAAAAGGGCTTATCCGGTCAGGCTCGACCGCCGCCGGTCCTCCTGCGACACAAAAAACTCCGCCAGCTCCAGATCATCCGGCGTCGTGATCTTGATGTTCTTCGGCGAGCCCATCACCACCGCCACGCTCTGTCCCATGCGCTCCACCAATGACGCTTCGTCGGTGCCGAGAAAGCCGGCGGCCTGCGCGTCGTCGAACGCCTTCTTCAGCACGTCGTAGCGAAAGCCCTGCGGCGTCTGCGCCTGCACCACGCGCTCGCGCGGGATGGTCGAACTGACGATCGCGCCCTCGGCGGTGCGGTCCACCTGCTTGATGGTGTCCACCGCCGGCACGCCGGCGATGGCCGCGCCGTGCTTCTGCGCGCCCGCGATCACGCTCGCGATGATGTCGTTGTCCACGAACGGACGCACCGCGTCGTGTACCAGGATGACGTCGTCCGGCGCGGCCTTGACCTTGGCGAGCGCGTTCGCCACCGATTGCTGGCGATGCTCGCCACCTTCGACGACCTGCACCGTCTTCTTTCCCGCGTGCGACCTCAGTTCCTTGTCGAGCGCCGGCTTGAACTGTTCCGCTTCCGCCTTGCGTAGCGCGAGGAATATCTCCGCCACTTGTGGCGATTGCAGGAACTTGCGCAGCGTGTGAACGAGAATGGGCACGCCGTTCAGCTCGACGAACTGCTTGGTCGGCGCGGGCGCTTTCTTGCCTTTTTTGGCCGCGGCCGCGGACATGCGCGTGCCGAGTCCGGCGGCCGGAATGATGACCACAACCTTCATAAGGGCAAGAAGTATAAAGGTCAAAGTTCAAAGGACAAAGTTACAAAGCCGTCGGACTCCTTACTTTGTCCTTTGTCCTTTTTGCTTTGTCATTGGAAGCTACTCGCTCGCCGGCCTTTCGATGATCACCGGCTGCGGCTTCTGCTGGCGCTGGTCCGGCCTCGGCTCCTGCCGCGGCGGCAGCCCGCGCTCGTCGAACTTGCCAAAGATCATCTTGCCCGCCGTGGTCTGCAGCACCGACGTCACCGAGACGTCCACATTCTTCCCGATCATCTTGCGCGCGTTGTCCACCACCACCATGGTGCCGTCGTCGAGGTACGCCACGCCCTGGTTGTATTCCTTGCCTTCCTTGAGGATGAACACCTTCATCACCTCGCCGGGCAGTACGATGGGCTTGAGCGCGTTCGCCAGCTCGTTGATGTTCAGCACCTCCACGCCGTGGAGCTGCGCCACCTTGTTCAGGTTGAAGTCGTTGGTCACGATCTTCGCCGCGTACGCCTTCCCCAGCTCGATGAGCTTCATGTCCACTTCGCGCACGGCGGGGAAGTCGTCCTCCACGATCTGGATGTCGAGATTGGCTATCTTCTGGATGCGTTGCAGGATGTCGAGCCCGCGCCGCCCGCGGTTGCGCTTGAGCGAGTCGGCGGAATCGGCCACCAGTTGCAGCTCGCGCAGCACGAACTGCGGGATCACCAGGGTGCCGTCCATGAAGCCGGTCTCGGCGATGTCCGCGATGCGCCCATCGATGATCACGCTGGTGTCGAGGATCTTGTAGCTCTTCTTCGATACCTTCTCGCCGCCGAACACGCCGCCCAGCGCCGCCAGGTTCAGCAGGTCGCCCTTGTTCGCGCCCACCACCAGGCCCACGTATGCCATCAGCAGCATGACCAGCAGCTCGAGGAAGCTGCGCGTGCGTCCCGCTTCGATGGTGTTGGCGATCACGCGCGAGAAGAGGTACGCCCCGAAGATGCCGGTGATGGAACCGATCACCGCGCCGATCAGCCGCTTCAGGCTCACCGCCCGCAGGCGCATCTCGAAGCCCACCACGGCCGCTCCGATCAGCGCGCCCACGCCCGCTGCCGGCCACGCCGTCAGGCCGAAGGGCTGCAGCAGGAAGCAAGCGATGGCCAGTACGAAAACAAAAAAAAGGCGGATAAAGACCAAGTCCATAACGGACCTCCTCCAGGCCGGCTCGCTCGCGCGTATGTGCAACGGGGCCGCAGCGTAGGAACGGACTTGCGAGTGGCGTTGCCCGGACTGCTTATTGCGGAGCGATATAAAAGATGAAAGGTGCTCCGCTTACTTCTTCGGGACCAGGTACCTTGTCGAAGCGCGCCAAGTATATACCCGAGTCTCTGCCTCGGACGGCGCGCAAGCCCCCATTTGCCCGTTGCCGTACCAGTAAACATGGAACCGCAACAGTTAATTGCCAAGATAACGCGCAGGCCGCATCTTCATAACGTGGCAGCGGGAACCGGAGTCGCAAGCCCCGCCGCCAAAGACTGTTCGGCCCAGTAGATGAGCGGTTTGTAAAAAAGAGACCCGGCGCAAAATTCTCGGGGGAGAAGCCGCGCCGGGTCTTCTTTTTTTGCTTCGTGCTCTTCCTCGGCGGACTCCCTGCCTTTTCGTTCTCCGCGCACTCTGCGTTTCAAGCTTTTCCGGATCCGCGTTCATCCGCGGTAAGCTTTTCTTCCCGGTATGTGATAAAAGTTCGACCGCCATGAAGCTCCCCCGGCTGCTTGCGCTGCTCGTCCTCCTCGCCCTTCCCGCTCTGGCCAAGTACATCCCTGACCCCATCGTGAAGTACAAGATCGATGCCCGGCTCGACGCCAAGGCAAAGACCATCGCGGGCCACGAGATCATCGTCTGGCGCAATCACTCGCAGGACGCCATCCCCGACCTCCAGTTCCACACCTATCTCAACGCCTTCAAGAACAACCACACCACCTTCATGCGCGAGGGCGGCGAGACCAGCCGCCGCGTCTCGTTCACCGGCGACGCCAAGTCCTGGGGATACGTCCAGATCCATTCCTTCAAGGTCGATGGCCACGACCTGACCTCGGCGATGCGCTACATCCAGCCCGACGACGGAAATCCCTTCGACCAGACGGTCCTCCAGGTCATGCTGCCTAAGGCCATCCCCGCCGGTGGCTCCGTCACCATCGAGATCGAGTGGACGTCCAAGCTGCCGCGCGTCTTCGCGCGCACTGGCTTCCACGACGACTTCTTCCTCGTCGCGCAGTGGTTTCCCAAGCCCGGCGTCTACGAGGCCGCGGGAGACCGCCATCGCGAGCGCGGCGGATGGAACTGCCACCAGTTCCACACCTCCACCGAGTTCTTCGCCGACTACGGCACCTTCGACGTCGACCTCACCGTGCCTTCCGCTTTCGAACTCGCCGCCACCGGCAGCGAGCGCTCCAGGAAAAACAATCCCGACGGAACGACCACCTACAACCATTACCAGGAAGACGTCTTCGACTTTGCCTGGACCACGCAGCCAAAGTCGCAAGCGATGAAACTCGTCCGCATCTTCAAGGCCGCCGAGCAGGTCTCGCCCGCCGAGCTGAAAGAGTGGTCACAGAAGACCGGCGCCTCGCTCGACGACGTCCGCCTGCAAGACGTCCAGGTCACCGTCTTCCTCCAGCGCGAGCACGCCGCTCAGGCCGAGCGCCACTTCCGCGCCGCGTTCGCCGGCATCAAGTGGTTCGGCCTGATGTACGGCCGCTATCCCTTTGACGTGCTCACCGTCGTCGATCCGCCGTACGGCGGCGGAGGCGCCGGCGGCATGGAGTATCCCACCTTCATCACCGCCGGCACGGATTACTGGCCCGCCGAGCACCAGCTCGATCCCGAGGGCGTCATCGTCCACGAGTTCGGGCACCAATTCTGGTTCCACCTCGTCGGCAACAAGGAGATGGAAGAGGCCTGGCTCGACGAAGGCTTCAACTCCTACTCCACCGGCAAAGTCCTTGAGCTGGAGTACGGCGCGAACCAAAGCTACGAAGACCTGTTCGGCGTGCCGTTTCCCGCCGCCGTCTGGGTGCGCCTGCCCGTGCCGCGCTATCCCTGGTTCGGCATGATGCGCGGCACGAACAGCTTCACCGGTTTCTTCACCAAGCCCGGCGAGCCGGTCATCGGCCTCGGCCAGTACTGGGAGTGGGTGCCGCGCCTCCAGCGCTACGGCCGCATGGAGAGCTACTACGCCAACGCCAAGTCAGACGCCATGGAGCGCTATCCGTGGCTCATGCTCAACCGCGCCAGCTACGGCACGCAGGCGTACTCCAAGCCCGAGCTCACGCTCCGCACGCTCGAGAGACTGGTCGGACCGCAGTGGCCGCGCGTCATCCGGACGTACCACCAGCGCTGGCGCTTCAAGCATCCCGACGCTAAGGATTTCATCGCGACGGTGCAGGAAGTCACCGGGCAGGACTGGTCCTGGTTCTTCGACCAGACCGTCTACGGCACCAACCTGCTCGACTACTCCGTCTCGTTCACCAACGGCACCGCGCCGCAGCGCAAAGGGTTCTTTGACCAGGGCGGCCAGCCGAAACTTGCTGAGAGCAAGAGTGCCGGCAAGAACGACGACAACGGCGCGCCCGAATCCGAAGTCCTCGTCCGCCGCCTCGGTGAGATGGTCTTTCCCGTCGTCGTCCGCGTCAAGTTTGCCGACGGCTCCGAAGCCCGCGAGCTCTGGCCCGTGAACGATCCCGCCGAGCCTTCCGCCGGCGCGCCTCCCGGACTGAATCAATATCGCTGGAAGAAGTTCAAGTACGCCAAGAAGATCGTCAGCGCCGAAGCCGATCCCGACGCGCTCTTCAACGGCCTGGAGGTCCACCGCGTGGACAACACCGCGCAGCTCGACCCGCCCACCACCCTCGCCGCCGACAAATGGTATCTGCGCTGGGTGGTGTGGATCCAGAACGCGCTCATGGCCTTCTCCTACTTCTCGTAATGGTGTGAACGGCGGCTTTGAACGGGAGTTTTTGACTAGCTGGAAGTTTGAACAGGTGGGGGCCGGCGACCTCGCCAGCCCGGAAGGATCGAATGACTGCAGGGCAAGCGCTCCGCACCGGGCTCAAGATGGCCGCGCGCAATCCGTGGATGGTCTGGCTCTTTTTCGCCGCGAACCTGCTGCTCGCCGCCGCGGTCGCCGCGCCCATGCACGCCGCCATCACCGACTACCTCGGCAAGTCCTCCGCCGGACACGACCTCGTCTCCGGCTTCAACGCCGCCTTCCTCAGCGAGTTCCAGTTGCTCAATGCCGGTTTCCTCAAGGGTTTTTCCATCGCCATCGTGTACGCAGCGATCGTCTTCCTCGTCCTCAACACCGCGCTCTCCGCCGGCGCCTTCGAGGTCTTCTACCGCGGCACGGGCGCCACCGCGCACGCCTTCGGCCGTGGCATGGGACGCTACGCCGCCCGCTTCCTCCGTCTTGCCGCCGTCGCCTCTTTCCTCTACTTCATCGTCTTCTGGTTCTTCAACCACCTCGCCGCCCATTTCGTCGATGTCCCTTTCGAGACCGGCGTGCGTGAGGTCTGGCCGTTCTACCTCAACTGGCTGCGCTGGGCGCTCTTCTTCCTCTGCGTCATCGCCGTCAACGCGCTGGTGGATTACGCCAAGGCCGACCTCGTCGCCGATGACCACGCCTCCGTCCTCGCCGCCCTCGGACACGCCGCCGGCTTCATGCTGCGCAACCTCGGCCGCGTCTTCGCGACCTATCTCAGTCTCGCGCTCTTATCCGGACTCGCCATCTTCGCGTACGCCGCCTTCGCGCGCTTCTTCCCGCAGCACTCGCCGCTCACCATCTTCGCCTGGTTCCTGGTGGCGCAGGCGATGTTGTGGCTGCGCTGGCTGCTCCGCCTCGCGCAATGGGCCGCCGCCACCGCCCTCTACGGACGCGTCCCCCTCCCCGAACCGGTCACCGCACCTTCGTAAAAGAAAACGGGCGGAGCCGAAGCCCCGCCCGCATCTCACGCCCGCGTCACTGATTTCCGCTGAGCACGTCGTCGTACGCATTGAGCAGCGCCCGCTTCGGCTTCTCCTTCAGCCCGGGCAGCGGGATCTTGAACTCCCGCGTGTTGTTGCCCAGCATCGGCGCCTGGCCCACGCGCACCATCCGTCCGTCGTTCAGCTCCACGTAGATGGGCACCGGCATGAGGAAGCCCGCGTCCACGTTCCCCTGCGTGATCTTCGCGTTCAGCACCTGCTCGCCGTTCGCTCCCGTCTCGTACGAGCTGTCGAGCTGATAGGTAGGCAGCGCCGTCCCATAGACCCACTCATTCCTTAACGGTGGTCGAGGGAAAACGCCGATTATCCGTCTTCGGGCAGAATTGTCAATCAGACGTTACTCGCAGAGCGATATTTTCTGCCTCCGGCGGGCGGTCGTCTCGTTCCGCCCAGCGGAACGCCTTGATCTCAGCGGCGCCCTTCGCCGCCACGCTCACGATCACGTACACCGCCTCCGGCCACGCGGCCTCGGCGCGGTCCGTGGCGGAAGGCTCCGCGGCATGGTCGGGATGCGAGTGATAGAAACCCACGATGGCGAGCCCGCGCTCTCGCGCCGCGCGCTGCGTCGCGATCAACTCCTGCGGCGCGATGGCGTAGCGCGTTCGCCGGTCGGGGTCTGCATTCCCGCACGCGCGCGCTTCCACCACCTCGCGCTCCTCGCCGTCGCCGCTTCCCAGCAACACGCCGCAGCACTCTTCCGGATAGGCGCGCTCGGCGTGGTGGCGCAGCTCGTGAACAACGCTGTGCGGAATGTTCAGCATGATGTCTTCAGTAGCTAGATTTCACTCGGTACTCAGTACTCAGTACTCGGTACTCGCTCCACGTTCCCCAACCGTTAACCCAGTCTCACCCACGCCAACAGCGGAAAGTTGCCGCGGCCCTGCCGTCTGTGCCATGCTCTCGCCTTGTGCTCGCAGCGGACATCTCGCGCCGCGGGCAACGCAGCGCTGCCTTACGCGTATCGTATTCCAGCGTGGGATGGAAGATGGCAAACAACGAACAGCGTCGCGTTTACGAGGAAGCGGTCACCTGGTTGCGTGACCACGGCTTCGACATCCTGGAAGCCCCGGGCACGGCGAACCGCGTCTTCGTGAAGAAATACAACGCTTCGGCTGCCATCGAGAAAGAAGACGATGGCTACGTCCGCGTCTTCGCCCGCCCCGGCTACCTCATCGGCGGCGAGATCGCCCGCCTCGTCGACAAGGGATACCAGAAGTTCCTCAAGACCACCAAGACCGAGATACCCGCCACCGCCGACCACTTGAAGGCGTTGCACGATTTCTCCGAAGAGCTCAAGGAAGCCACCGGCGCGCCCTCGCTCTACAACGAATCGCTCGGCACCGTGAGCGACCGCTACCAGTACGACCGCGTCGAAGGCCGGGAAGCGCCCGCCGATCCCGCCAAACCGCGTCCCTGGCAGGTCAAGGACACCGGCGAGACCAACAAGAAGAAGCGCGCCTAGCCTTTCACCTGTCACGCTTGATCTGCGTCTATCCGCGTTCATCCGCGGTAAGCCTTTGCCTTTCCCCACAACGACCAACGACCAACGACAGCTCCTGTATACTCCCCGCCGATGAGCACTTCGCCGCTCCCCACGCCTCGTTGCAAACTCTCCTGGTATGAGGTCGAGGACCCCGCCTCGCCGCAGCTCGACGCCCTCGGCAAAAAGTTCAACCTGCATCCCTTGCAGGTCGAGGACTGCCGCCACCGCCCGCAGCGCGCCAAGTATGAGGAGCACACCGCCTATCTCTTCTGTGTGGCCAAGCAGATCCACGACGACGCCGAGCTCGTTTTCAGCGACGTGGACATCTTCATCGGCAAGGACTTCCTCATCACCATCACGCAGGGACACTCCGAGTTGATGGACAAGGTCCACAAGCGCATCACCGAAGACCAGTGCATGCGTCCCGACAAGGCCCTGTACTTCCTGGTGGACTCCATGGTGGACGAGTACTCCTCGGTCATCGATCTCATCGCCGAAGAGACCTCTGACCTCGAAGACAACGTGCTCACCGACCCCGGCCCCGAGAAGTTGCAGACCATCTTCCGGCTCAAGCGCAAGCTCATCGAGTTCCGGCGCATCGCCAGCGGCATGCGTGAAGTGGTGAACGCGCTCATGCGCCGCGAGAAGGGCATCGTGGGCGACGACCTCGATCCCTACTTCCGCGACGTCTACGACCACCTCGTGCGCATCGTGGACCTCATCGAGACCTATCGCGACCTGCTCACCGGCTCGCTCGATATCTACCTCTCCGCCGTCGCCAACCGCACCAACAACGTCATGAAGGTCCTCACCATCTGGGGCACCATCGCGCTGCCGCTCGTCATCATCACCGGCTTCTTCGGCATGAACTTCCCCATCGGCCTCGAAAATTCGCCCTACGGGATATGGGTGGCCACCGGAGTGATGGTGCTCTCCACCATCTCCGTGCTGATCTTCTTTCGCCGCAAAGGCTGGTACTAGCCGCAGCACCGGCGACCTCGATGACCGAATAGGGGGGATGCACGAATAGGGTGGTGGGCGCCGGCGACCCCGCCGGCGCACGCGGCGCCAGAGACTGCCGGGCGAAGTGGACCGTGTGGAGGCGGGCGACCCCGCCCGCGCCGGCAGCGCCAGAGACTGTCGGGCGAGGAGCACCGTGTGGAGGCGGGCGACCCCGCCCGCCGGCAAGCGCCAAACCGACTGCAACCGTAGAAGCCCCCGCCTTCCAGGCGGGGGTCATCCGTGCGTCCAGGGTCCCCGGCTTTAGCCGCGGGCTTTCCCTCCGTCGAGCCCAGTCGCGGGTCCGAAGGCAAAACCCTGTCAAGCCCCTCTTCTCGCCGGTTTCCCGCTAACCCGCTGCGTGCATTGCAAATAGAGTTTTCAAGTAAATGGCCCTTTTGCCCCTCCGCATTTGCCATACTGGTATAGGCGACGTGTGGCTCGCTGCTTGTGTCCGCTCTTTGACATCACGGACCTGACCGAGATTCCGACCGAGATTGACCGAGATTTTTCCCCCTAACCCATTGATTCTAAATAAGGGCCATTGGGGAGGGGGGCGGGGGTGGGGAGGAGAACCGGGATTCGAACCGGGATTAACCGGGATTTATCCGGCTAAGTGCCTGATTCTAAAAGACCGCATTGAGGGGGGGGAGGGGCGAACTCGCTCCACCGGAGAGGGATGGCCGCCGCCGACCTCGCTGGGCGGTCCTCGCCTCGGAAAGCTAGCGCCCGGAGGCGGTCTTCTTGTCCTCCGCCCAGTGCACCGAGAACACCGAGAGCGGCTGCGATTTGCCTTTGACCGAAAGCGGCGCCAGCGGCTCGAGTTGCACTTCCGGACCGAGCGTCTTCGCCGTCGATTCCGAGATCAGCACTTGCCACCCGGCGGCGTTGGCCATCAGACGCGCGGCCACGTTCACTGTGTCGCCCACGACGGTGTAATCCAGCCGCCGCGGTGACCCGATGTTTCCCGCCGTCACGATGCCGGTGTTGATGCCCACGCCCACGCGCAGCTCCGGCCACTTGCGGGCGATCGAATCCACGTTGAGCTGCAGCACCAGCCGCTGGATCTCGATGCCCGCGCGCACGGCGTTCGCCGCGTCGTTGCCCTTGGAGATAGGCGCGCCGAACACCGCCATCGCCCCGTCGCCCAGGTACTTATCGAGCATGCCGCCGTTGTCGAAGATCACGTCGGTCACGCGCGTGAAGTACTCGTTCAGGATCTCGACCACTTTTTCCGGCGGCAGTTTCTCCGAGATGGTGGTGAAGCCGCGGATATCGGAGAACAGCACCGTCACCACCTGGTTCGCGCCGCCCAGGCGAACGTTGTCCGGGTCAGCGGCGATCATCTCCACCACGTCGGGCGAGAGGAAGCGTTCGAGCGCCGACCGTTGCACCGCCTGCCGCGCCAACTGTTCGTGCGTGATGGCGCTGTCGATGGCAGCGCCGGCCTGCGCCGCCACGAGCGCAAAGACGTTCAGTTCTTCCTGGGTAAAGGCCGCGGTCTGCTCCAGGTTGTCGACGTAGAAGATGCCGAGCAGCCGCTCCTTGCCGAGCAAGGGAGCGCACATCGCCGATTGCAGCCCGGAGATCTTCATGCTCTCCGAGCCAGTGAAGCGCTCGTCGGCCGAAGCGTCCGAGATCAGGATGGGCTGCTTCTGCGTCTTGACCAGATCGAGCACCGAGCGGCTGAGCGAGATCTGCGGTTGCGAGCTGCTCTGTTCGCTCTTCGGCTTCTGGCGGTAGCGCACTTCGGTCTGCCGCTGCACTTCGCCGTTCTCGTCGAACAGCATCATGAAGCCGCGCTCCACGCCCTCGATGCGGAAGGCGAGTTGCGCCACTTGCTCCGCGATGTCGTCGATGGAGAGTTTCGCGCTCAGCGATTTGCCCGCGTCGTAGAGCACGGTGAGCAGGTACTTCTCGCGCTCGAGCTTCTTGACCTGCGCGATCAGGTCTTCCATCGATCCGCCCGGCACCTGCGTCGCCGGTCCCTGCAAGGCCTCGGCGTTCAGCACCTCGTTCACGGTCGAAGGGACCTCGACCTTTTCCACGCGCAGCGCGCCTTCGGCAGCGCTTTCGAACTTGAGCCCATAAGCGCCGATCTGGAGCTCGTCGCCGGGAACGAGCGCGGTCTCGGCGACGATGCGCTCCCCGTTCACCAACACGCCGTTGGTGGAGCCGCGGTCGGCGATCATCACCACGCCGTCGGCTTCCTGCTTGATCACCGCGTGGAAGCGCGAGACGCTGGTGTGGTTGAGCACCAGGTCGTTGGCGTTGCCGCGTCCCACCGTGGTCACCGGTTTGGTGATCTCGAGGATGCCCCGCTTGCCGTCGGGGGCCGAGATGATGAGGCGTGCCATCAGGCGGTGGCTATTGCTTCTCTAACGTGACTTGGATGTCGGCCGTCTTGCCTTTTTCGACCGTCACGCTCTTGGTCGCGGGCTTGTAGCCATCGAGCTTGAAGGTGATCTCGTAGCTGCCCGGGTCGAGTGGCAGCTTGGCCGGGGTGCGGTTCGGCGCGGTGAAACCGTTCATCGAGACTTGCGCGCCTTTGGGCGTGGTCTTCAGGTTCGCCATCCCCTTGCCTTCGGGGATGCCCCCGAAGAGCCGCTTGAACGGGTTATCGCCTTCCTTGCCCGCCTGTAACAGCGGAGCGAAGTTGAAGGTTTGGCCGGCAGCGAGCCGCGGCGTGTTCATGGTCGCGTCTTTGAAGCCCTGCTTGCGCAGGATGAGTTTGTGCTCGCCCGCTTCGATCGGCAACTGCGCCGGCGTCACTTTGCCGGTGTCCTTCTCGTCCACCAGGATACTGGCGCCCGCCGGCTGGCTGGCCAGCGAGAGCGTGGCCATCGGGACAACGGCGAGGGTGACGGCCAGCGGCGTGCTCTTGCCCGCCGCGACTTCGATCACCCGCGTCGCGCTCTGGTAGCCCGTCTTGCTGATGACCACGGTGTGCTGCCCGGGCGTGAGGCTCTTGGCATTGAACGGCGACGTCCCCTGGAGCGAGCTGTCCACTTGCACCTGCGCGCCCGCCGGGTTCGAAGTGATCTGCAACTCGCCCGTGGTGGCCGCGGGAGCAGCCGGCGTGGGTGTGGCGGGCGTAGTGCTCTTCGCCTGCGTAGTGGTGGTCTTTGCCGGAGTCGTTGTCTTGCCAGTTTTCGCCGCCGCCGCGGCCGGGGTCTTCTGCGCGTCTGCCGGCGGTGGAGTCGTGCTGGCCGGGGCCGTGGGCGCCGGAGCATTCTGCACTTGCTGCTCGATCTGCTGCTTCTGCTGGGTCTCGGTGCGCTGTTGTGCTTCGGTGCGCTGCTGTTCGGCCTGCGCGGCCTGTTGCTGCGAACTGCGATGCCGCGCCCAGCCGATGCCGCCGATCACGAGCAGCACCGCGAGGATGCCGCCGCCGAGCATGAGCAGCATCTTGGGATCTTTGGGCGCACGGGCCTTGGCCGCGGCGGCCACTTTCTTGCGCGCCATGTCCACGGTGCTGTCGATGGCCTGGAGCGGAGCGACCGCGGGCTTCGCCGCCGCCGCCGCGGGACCCGAAGCGGCCGGCTGCGAGCCGGAGCCCATTTTCTGCATCGCGCCGGAATCGAAGACCACCGTCTTGTCGCTGGCGTTGGCGTTCAATGCGGAAGCCGCCGCGCCGGCCCCGGCCGACATCACCGAGGTGGTGTCGGGGCTGGCGCCGAAGGACTTGTAGTTCACCAGGTCGCGCAGCAGCTCGGCGCCGTTCTGGTAGCGCTCGTCCGGACTCTTCGCCAGCGCGCGCGTGATGACCGCGCTCAGCCCGGGATGGATGGTCACATCCAGCTCGCGCGGTGGGATGGGGTTCTCGTTCACGATCTTGTAGATGATGGTGGTCACGTTCTGCCCGGTGAACGGCTTCTCGCCGGTGACCATCTCGTAGAGGATCACGCCGAAGCTGAACAAGTCGGAGCGTCCGTCGAGCGTGCGGCCCTTCACCTGTTCTGGGGACATGTAGTTCGGGGTGCCCAGCACTTGTCCGGCGGAAGTGAGACCGCCGCCGGCCTTGGCGATGCCGAAGTCCATGATCTTCACCGTCTTGTCGGGTGTGATCATGATGTTCGCCGGCTTCACGTCGCGATGCACCACGCCGTGCGAGTGGGCCACGTCGAGCCCGGCGCAGACCTGGCGCGAGACATCGATGATCTGCTCCACCGGCAGCACGCGGTTCTGCGTGATCTCGGAGTGCAGCGTGACGCCCTCGATGAATTCCATGGCGATGTAGAACAAGCCATCTTGCTCGCCGGCGTCGTAGATAGTCACGATGTTGGCGTGGTTGAGCACGCCGGCGGCGCGCGCTTCATTCTGGAAGCGCTTCAACATCTCGTCGGATTCCATGCCATGCACGTCCATGCGCATGGTCTTCATGGCAACGGTGCGGCCGATCATGGGATCGAGCGCCTTGTACACCAGTCCCATGGCGCCTTTGCCGAGTTCGCCGACGATCTCGTAACGCCCGATCTTTTGCGGGGAAGTTCCCATTGACGGATTGGCCGTGGCAGACAAATGTCACCTGCTGAGTTGGGCGGGGGAAACCGCAAGCAAGTCCTTTGTCGGACACGTCTGGACTCTGCTGGCGAGCCGCAAAAGTACAGCATTTCTCTCGCCTGAGTCAATGAATCCGTGCCTGATCCGCACCCTGATTTCGCTTGCTGCCCGTTCCCGGCTCTGCTAAACCCCGCACGCGCCGCGGTTCAGGGAAAGAAAAACGGCGGACCGTCGGTCCGCCGCCGTTTGCTTATCGCCTAATGCTGATCGCTACCGTCGCGCGGCCGCGCCACTGCTTGTCACCGTGAAGCTGACCAGCGACTCCGCCGGGAAAACGGCTTGCTGTTTTCCGGTCGCGTAAGCCACGCCGGTGCCGGCGCCCGCGCCCACGCCCGCGCCGATGGCTGCTCCTTTGCCGCCGCCAGCCAGCGCGCCGATGAGCGCGCCCGCGGCCGCGCCGCCGCCGATCTTGGTCACGTTGCTCTTGGTGTGGCTCTTGCCCTGGCGTCCCACGGCGCTGGTGTTCACCGGGATACCGTTGATCTCGGTGAGCCGGATGGAGATGTATCCCGGCTTGTGGATGCGTCCGCTGTCCTTGGCCGAAGTGACCCTGCCGCGCACGGTTGCGCCGCGAGCCGCGACGGTCTTGCCGTTGACCACGATGGCGTTCTGCAGCACGCCGTCGAAGGGGTCGCCGGCCCTGTCCTTGCCGGAGTCGAGTTCGCGGTTGATGCGCACCGAGACCTTGGTCCCTGCCGGGATGGTCGCCGCCGAAGCGGCCATGGCCAGCGCCAGCAGCAGCGCCATGGTGAGTGCGAGTCTTATGTTCACCTTCATGGTTTGCTCCTCGTCCGCTCGTTGTTGCGGAAGCAATTAGAATCACCGTTCGCGGCCCTTGCTGACCCGATGCCCAAAGTACCCTCACCTCGCCCGAAGCGCCCGCCCGCGCGGAGATTCTACGCCCGCGACCCGCGGC
This sequence comes from Candidatus Korobacter versatilis, assembly GCA_016185395.1. GTDB lineage: Bacteria > Acidobacteriota > Terriglobia > Terriglobales > Acidobacteriaceae > JACPNR01. Next base: position 22,888 of record JACPNR010000006.1, on the reverse strand, counting down.
GCGTCGCGCGTGAGTTGCTGGGGAAGCTTGTCGTCCGCAGGGAAGGCAAGAAGCTGCGTGCCGGGCGCGTCGTCGAAGTGGAAGCCTATCTTGGCGCCGGCGACCTCGCCGCGCACGCTGCCGCCGGCAAGACGGCGCGCAACGCAGTGCTGTTCGGCCCGCCCGGCCATGCGTATGTCTATTTCATCTACGGCAATCACTATTGCCTGAACGTCTCGTGCGAGCCCGAGGGCGAGGCCGGATGCGTCCTGGTCCGCGCGCTCGAGCCGGTGGAGGGGATCCGCGCCATGGCCAAAGCACGTGGCCTCCCGGCTGCGACGTGCGCCGATATCGAATCGCGGCCGAAGCTGTTGCGGCATCTGACCTCTGGGCCGGGACGCCTCTGCGCAGCGCTCTCCATCACCCGCGCACGGGACAACGGCACCGACGTCACCGATGCGGCGAGTGGGCTGTTTATTGCGGGCGATGGTTTTCGTGTCCGTCCGCGCGACATCGTTGCGACGCCGCGCGTCGGCATCACCAAAGCGGAGAATGAGAAGCTGCGCTACGTGATCGCGGATTCGATGTTCGTGTCCGGCACAGGAAAGAGCCTGAACCACGAAGGTCACGAAGGAACACGAACGGGAAAAAGGAAAAACCTTCGTGAGACTTCGTGACCTTAGTGGTTAAGCTTTCGTTTCTGGGCCGCTCGCCTGCCTGCCTCCGAAGAGGACGAGGTTGTCGATGAGCCGCGTTGTCCCGACGAACGCTGCGACGGCGACGAGGGCGCCCGCGCTCACGTCCTCCACGGGCTCCAGCGTGTCGTTGTTCACGATCTCGAAGTAGTCGAGCTTGATCTCGGGCTCTTCCGCCATCACTCCTGCGCCGATGCGCAGGAGTTCGGCCGCGCGGCGCTCGCCCTTGTCCGCGTGGAACTGGATGCGGTTGAGCGCGCGCGAGAGCACAACCGCGCGCTTCCGCTCTTGGGGTGATAGAAAAATGTTGCGCGAGCTGAGGGCGAGGCCATCCGGCTCGCGGACGGTGGGGCAGATGACGATGCGCGTATCAAGATCGAGGTCGCGGGCCATGCGGCGGATGATGGCGGCCTGCGCTGCGTCTTTCTGTCCGAAGAACGCCACGTCCGGCTCGACCGCGTGGAAGAGCTTGCTGACGATGGTGGTGACGCCGCGGAAGTGTCCGGGACGCGACTTGCCGTCGAGCCGCTCGCTCATCCCGGCGACTTCCACCCACGTGATAGCGCCCGCTGGATACATCTCCGCGACGTCGGGATAGAAAAGGAAGTCCACCTTCTCCGCCGCGAGCAGCTCGCAATCCTTTTCGAATGGACGCGGATACTTCGAGAGGTCTTCCTTGGGGCCGAACTGTGTGGGATTCACGAAGATGGAGACGCAGACCGCGTCGGCCTGCGAGCGCGCCGCGCGGACCAATGCCATGTGTCCGGCGTGGAGCGCGCCCATGGTAGGGACGAAGCCGAGCCGCTTGCCCGCGCGCCGCACCTCGCGCGCGGCCGCGCGCATCTGCTCGATGGTGCGGATGATCTTCACGCCGCGAGAATAACACCTACCACGGAGACACGGAGTCATGGAGTCACGGAGAGAACGGAAGAAAAACCTCCGTGCCTCCGTGGTGGATTTTGCTACTGCAAGTACACGAACTCCGTCCTCACGTCACCGTCCGGACGGATGGTGTGGATGGCGAAGCCGAGCGGCGCGTCGAACGGCGACCAGCTGGTCGCGGGCGCCACGTGATACGTGATGCCGTCCGCCTCGTAGACCATGCCCTTGTGCCAGTGGCCCAGGAACATGTGCTTCACGCCGAGGCGGTGCAGCAGTTCGAGTTCGCGCGAGCGATACGGTTCCTGCACCGTCCAGTAGGGCTTGGGATCGTCGGGGAAGCCGTCGGCGCGCGAGATGGGCACGTGCTGCATGGCGAAGACCAGCTTGCGGTCGCTGCGCTCTCCGCCGCCACGTGGCTCTTCTGCAGCATTCTCGCGTTTCTCGTCGTCGGCCTGCTTCGAGAGCCAGCCGAGCATCTCGTCGGATTCCGCCTTGGTCTCGGGCGGCAGCGGGAGCACGGAATGCGATTCGAACTTGTCGAAGTTGCCGAGCAGCTCCGAATCGAGCCCGATGATGGTCACGTTCTTCACGTGGAAGACGTCGTAGTCCTTGCCCATGTTCTGGCGCCAGCGGTCCACGTCGTTGGTATGGACGTCGTGGTTCCCAGGGACGATGAAGACCTTGGCCTTCAGTCCTTTCAGGATCTCGCGCGCTTCCTGCCACGCTTGCGGGCGCTCGCCCACGTCGCCGGAGACGATCACGGCGTCGACGTTGCGCTGGTTGATCATCTCGACGGCGCGGCGCAGGTTCGCGCTGGCGTCCGGCGCGCTGCCGAGCCCGATGTGGGAGTCGGAAAGTTGCGCGATGACGATGTTGCCGCCCGCGTCGTCGGACTTGCGGTCCGCGGCTGGCGTGGCTTTGACGGACTGGGTGTCGATGAGGACGGCGGCGATGGCCGCGAGGAAAAGAAGGATGAGCAGTACGCGCAGCAGTTTACGGGGCATAGACAGTCAGATGCCGTGTGGGTAGAAGGGTGCTGCTTTGAACATGGTAGTATGTCGCGCCATGATTCGCGCATTAGCGGTGTTTCTCCTCGCGGGTGGGGTCGCAGCTTTGGCTCAGTCAGATTTTCCTGCCGCAGCGAATGGGTCCGTACGAGACAACATCTACACGAACAGCTTCTTCCGTCTCCGGCTTGAGCTGCCTAAACCTGCGGGCAATGCGATCCTCAACGAGGTCAGGCAAGACCATGAGCAGCAGGGACGAGTGCTCACGGTTACGTATGGCGGGGCGGAACGCTATACGTTCGGAATCACCATCCTTCGTCGAACAAACTTTCCAACCCTGCGGTCCCTCACTCCGTTCGTTCGTAGCGTGCGCCACAACTTTGAGCGGGAGGGGCAGGAGCTCGTCTCGGCCGAGGCGCCGGTAAAGATGGCTGGCCTGGATTTCGTCCGTACCGTCCTGCGGGATGTAAAGAGCCAGGTGCCACACCTGCATGAAGTGGAGTGTACGGAGTTAAGGGGCTATATCATGTGCTTCGAACTCGAAGCCGAGACTGAAGAGCGCCTTTCTGAACTGTCGAATCTCAATGGAAAGCTCACCCTCAATGTTCCTAGCCCCTAGTCAGCGCACGTGCCTGCGCGCCAGCAGCGTATCGAGGGCCGTCTTCGTCTCTTTCGGCAGGTGGTAGCTCTCGGCGTCGCTGGGATACTGCCTGGTCTCGACGTCGGCCTTGAAGGCTGCGATGGCCTGTCCAATAGCGGCGCCGAGGTCGGCGTATTGCCGCACGAACTTTGCCGGTGGCGCGAAGGTGAGTCCCATGATGTCGTGGAAGACGAGCACCTGGCCATCGCACTCGGGGCCGGCGCCGATGCCGATGGTGGGCGCTTCGACCTCGGCGGTGATCATCGCGGCGACTTCGCGCGGGATACCTTCCAGCACGATGGAGAAGACGCCGGCGCGGTCGAGCGCGACCGCGTCTTTCATCAGTTGTTCCACGGCGGCGAGCGTCTTGCCCTGGACCTTGTAGCCGCCCATGACGTGCAGCGACTGCGGCGTGAGCCCGATGTGGCCCATCACGGGCATTTCGGCGTCAATGAGACGCGCGATGAGCGGCACGCGCTTCGCGCCGCCCTCGATCTTCACCGCCTCCGCGCCGGCCTCTTTCACGAAGCGGGTGGCGTTGCGCAGGGCGTCCCTCTTCGAGACGTGGTAGGAGGCGTACGGCATGTCGGCGATGACCAGTGCGCGCTCCGTCCCGCGACGGACGGCCGCGGTGTGGTGCAGCATCTCCTGCATCGTGACCGGCAGCGTGTTCTCGTAGCCGAGGATGACCATGGCGAGCGAATCGCCCACGAGCACCATGTCCACGCCCGCCTCGTCCACCAGGCGCGCCGAGGCGTAGTCATACGCCGTGAGGCACGTGATGGGCTCGTGCCGCTGCTTCTTCTCGAAGATGGACTGGGTGGTGACCTTCGGCGCGGACGCGCGCGAAGCCGAACGGAGACTCGTGACGCTCATGTTGCCTCCAGTGCAGTCTCGCCGCGGCGAGTACCGCCTGTTGCTGCTGAATATGGATGCAGCAAGGGGATTGTACGACTCTCGAAAGCCAGTGGCTAGTGGTTCTATTTACATCCCGAACGAAGTGAGGGAGCCCTACCTTCACCAGACCGTCTGGTGATGATAGGGCTCCCTCGCTGCGCTCGGATGTAGAACGCGATGGCCTACTGCACGTTCACCGTCACGCTAGTCTTCGCGGTGCCCTTGTACATATCCACCGCGACCACGGTGATGCGATGCGAGCCCGCCGCCAGGCTGAACTTCTTCGCGACCTGGTCGTTCCACTTCTGGTACTGCTTGTGGCCGTCGATCCAGATCTCGAGACGCGCGACCCCGGCCGGTGAGTTGCCGCTGCCCTTCACCAGCACCGGCGACGCCACGCTCGCATTGTTCGCCGGGCCGTAGATCTTCGCCGCGAGATTGGCGGAGTTGGGCGGAGCGCAATTGGTGAAGGCACTGGTGTTGAGGGCGACGATCATGGAATTGTCGGCCGGACCGGCCTCCGTATCGATCACGTCGTGGCGTGAATCGAGGTTGAGATCGCGCGCAATCATCTGCGCGGGATTGGCGCCGCCAACGTTGATTGATCTCTGGGTGAAGGTGAAGTTGCCCGCGCCCTGCTCAAAGGTCGTCCATCCGGCGCGGAAGTCCTGGTCCCATCCCAGCAGGTCGATGTTCTGGTCCCCATTGAGGTCCGCGGCGAGCAGCCACCCGTCGGCGGACGTACCGACATTGAATTGACTGACGCGCGCGAAGCTCCAGCCACCGCTGTTCTTATAGAGGTACACCGTGTTGTCGCCGCAAGCGGAGCCGCAGGCGTGTGCCTGCAGCACGGCGAAGTCAAGCCGCGTATCGTTGTTGAAGTCAGCGGCGACGACGCTCTCAAGCGCATCGGTGCACACGTTGGGGTCGGTGCAGTGCGCCGGCGGCGTGAACTTGGTGAAAACCGGGAACCGGCCGGTGCCGTCGCCGCCAAATATCAGGATGTTGTTAGTGCGTATAAGGAGCAGGTCGAGGTTGCCGTCGCCATTCATGTCGCGGACGGAGAGACCGCCTGCGTCGCCCGTCATTTGGATCTTGTAGCCGGGCGTGAACGTCCCGTCGTTGTGGCCGATCTCCGCCTGCATGTCGCAGCTGCCGGAAACGTCGTTGCATTCGACCAGTGCGACATCGATCGCACCATCGTGGTTGAAGTCACCAAAGTCAAAGTCCCGGACGCTGAATGCTGCGAACAGATTAGGGCCAGTCCGGAAAGTGCCGTCACCATTCCCGAGGAGCACCGAGACATCGTTGGTGTCCCCCTCGTCCACCAACAGATCCAGGGCGCCGTCGTTGTTAATGTCCGCGGTCAGCACCTTCCCGGGCCTGACGGTCGTGGTCGGATAGTCCGCCGGCGCGCCGAACTTGCCCCCGCCAGTCCCCAAAAAGACTGTTACCCGCCCCTGGTCGGGGTCCTGGTTTGCCACCGCTATGTCTGGCCGGCCATCCCGGTTGAAGTCGCCTGATACCGACGTGACCGGGGTGGTTGAGAAGCCATAACGAGTGGACGAGAAAGTGACTTGCGCTGCGCCGATTCCCGCGGCGCATGACGCGAGAAGAAGAAGTGCGAAGACATTCCGCATAGGACTCTCCTGCCCAGGGGTGGTTGCTAACTTGGAGAACAGCAGCAGCAGGGCTGTTGCCCGCGCCGTAGGGAAAACCTACCTAGTGGCAGCAGAGACCCTGGCTGCAAAGTGTTTTGAGGTGCGGCGGCGACCCCAGCGCCCGCTCTATAATCGAAACAACCGGAGGCCGCGACTTCTGCTGCGCCGCGGCAGCCAACCCTCACTCATGACGATCCCTGACCAGTTCTTCTTCGAGCGCTACGGCCTGGCGGCGCGCGACCTCGAGAAATACCTTGCGGCGGCGCTCTCCGCCGGCGGCGACTACGCCGACCTCTACTTCGAGCACCACTACTCTTCCGGCATCACGCTGGATGAATCGCTGATCAAGTCGGCGAGCCAGGGGATATCGGCGGGATGCGGCGTGCGCGTGATCTCCGGCGAGCGCACGGGCTACGCCTACACCGACGACCTCGCGCCGGAGCGCATCCTGCGCGCGGCGCGCACCGCAGCCATGATCGCGAGCGGCCCGGCGAAGCAGCCCATCGCCGACCTGAAACAATCGCCTCTGCGCAGCGACCTTTATCCGGTCGTGTCTTCGCCGGCGGCCGACGCGGGCGTGGCGCAGAAGCTCGAGCTGGTGCTGCGCGCCGACCGCGCCGCGCGTGCCTACGATCCGCGCATCTTCCAGGTCCGGGCGAGCTATGCCGAAGAGACGCGGCGCATCCTGGTCGTGGGGTCTGATGGTTCGATCGCGACGGACCTGCAGCCGCTGGCGCGCTTCAACGTGTTCTGCATCGCGAAAGACGAGAGCGGTTCGGCGCGCGGCTCAGCGGGCGGAGGCGGCCGCGTGGCGCAGGATTACTTCCTCACCGAGAAGACTCCCGAGCACTTCGCCAAAGAAGCGGCGCGGCAAGCCATCATCCAGCTCGGTGCGCAGGACGCGCCGGCGGGCGAGATGCCGGTTGTGCTCGGCCCGGGCTGGCCGGGGATCCTGCTGCATGAAGCCATCGGACACGGCCTCGAAGCCGACTTCAATCGCAAGCAGACCTCCGCCTTCACCGGACTCGTGGGCCGGCGTGTCGCGAGCGAGAAGTGCACCGTGGTGGACAACGGCACGCTGCCCTCGCGCCGCGGGTCCATCAATGTGGACGACGAAGGTTCGCCCACGCAGAACACCGTGCTCATCGAGAACGGTATCCTCAAGGGATATCTCGCGGACAAACTCTCTTCGAAGCTGATGGGCATCGCCGACACGGGCAACGGGCGCCGGGAGTCCTACGAGCACATCCCGATGCCGCGCATGACGAACACGTATATGCTCGCGGGTGACGATGCGCCGGAGGACATCATCCGTTCGGTCGAGCGCGGCATCTACGCTGCGAACTTCGGCGGCGGCCAGGTGGACATTACCAACGGCAAGTTCGTTTTTTCCGCGTCGGAGGCCTACCTCATCGAAGACGGGCACGTCACCGCGCCGCTCAAGAACTGCACCCTCATCGGCAATGGACCTGACGTGCTGACGCGCGTCTCCATGGTCGGCAACGACCTCAAGCTGGATGAAGGCGTGGGCACGTGCGGCAAAGACGGTCAGTCGGTCCCTGTGGGCGTGGGCATTCCTACCATCAAGGTCGACTGGATCACGGTCGGCGGCACGGCGAAGGGATAAGCGCGGATGCCGATCGACCTCAAACAACTCGCGACCGACGTAGTGAAGCGCGCGATGGCCGGCGGCGCGGCTGCGGCTGAGTGCGTGGTGCGCCAAGGGGACGAGTTCTCGAGCGTCGTGCGCCTCGGCCAGGTCGAGACGCTGAAGGAATCCGGCGGGCGCTCGATGGGCCTGCGCATCTTCTTTCATGCCAACGGCGGCGGTGAGGGCGGCTTTCGCGCGGCGTCCACGCATACCTCGGATTTTTCGAAGGAGGGCGTGGAGCAGATGATCTCGGGCGCGCTCGCGCTCGCGAAGATCACCAGCGCCGACCCGCACTCTGGTCTGCCCGCGGCTGGCGAATTCGGACAGCTCTCCGGCGACCTGGCGCTGTACTACGACGACGTCTACTCGCTGCCCACCGAGGAACGCATCGCGCAGGCGCGGCGGGCGGAGCAGGCCGCGATGTCCGCCGACCCGCGCATCTCGAACTCTGAAGGCGGCTCCTTCGACGCCGCCACCGGCAACAAGATCCTCGCCAACTCGCTGGGCTTCGTCGGCGAGTATCGGCGTTCGTACTGCTCGCTTTCTGCGGTGCCCATCGCGCAGCAGGATGGCGCCATGCAGCGCGACTTCTGGTATTCCGTCGCGCGCACGCTGGCGAAGCTCGACTCGCCCGAGAGCGTGGGCAAGACCGCTGCGGCGCGCACCCTCCGCCGGCTGGGCGCGCGCAAAGTCCCCACCGCGCGCGTGCCGGTGGTCTTCGAGCCGATGGTCGCGCGCTCGCTCATCGAGAACATCTTCGAAGCGGTGAACGGCGATTCCATCTATCGCGGCGCGTCGTTCCTCGCCGGCAGACTTGGCGAGCAGGTCGCTGGCGAGAACGTGAACGTGATCGACGACGGCACCATCCCGGGGGGCTTCGGGACCTCTCCCTTTGACGGCGAAGGCGTGCCCACGCGGCGCACCGTGGTGATCGAACGCGGCGTGCTGAAGTCGTATCTCCTGAACACCTACACCGCGCGCAAGCTCGGGCTCGCAACGACCGGCAACGCCTCGCGCGGCCTGGCGGGCACGCCCGGCATCGGGGTGGGGAACTTCTTCCTCGAAGCTGGTGACAAGACGGCCGAAGCGATCATCCGCGAGGTCCCCGACGGGCTCTACGTCACCGAGTTCCTCGGCTTCGGCGTGAACCTCGTGACCGGAGATTTTTCGCGCGGCGCTTCCGGACTGTGGATACGCAATGGCGAACTCGCCTTCCCGGTCGAGGAGATCACCGTCGCGGGCAATCTGCGGGACATGTTCCGCAACATCACCGCTATCGGCTCGGACCTCGAATTCCGCGGCGCCGTGGCCGCGCCCACCATCCGCATCGACGGACTCACCGTCGCCGGAGAATAGAAGAGGCCGCCCGCAGGCGGCCTGTGGGATGCCGCGGTTCAAGTCCGTCCTGCGAGAGCGCGGGAGCGAGCGAATCCAGCAACTCACCTACTTCTCTCTTCGGAAGACCGCGAGCGAACGCGCTGCACGCCGCCGCGCATCTCACCGCAGGTGCCCCTGACCAAAGGACCCTGCCATGGCCGAGCTTGATCCGCTCGAAGGACGCCCGCTAGAAAACGGAGTCGGTCGCGAACCCGTCATTCATCCTCCCGTCGTTCATCGCAAAGGCCACTTCGGATGGCCGCTGCTCGCGCTCTTCGCGGCGGCAGTCTTGCTGGTCGTGATCTTCGTCGTCATTCCCACCGCGCCCAAGGTCGCCGCGCCCGCGCCCAGGACGGAGACGCCGGCACAGCCCAGCGCTGATCAGTTTCGTCTCTCGCGCTTGAAGGTGATGCCATCGCCCGCGCGCGGCGAGCAGGTCGCGGTGAAGCTGGCAGGACAGTTGCGGAACGCGGGGAACTCCGCCGTCACCGGCGCCACGGTCGAGGCCACCTTCTCGAACGGTGAAGGCCAGAGGGTCTTCACGCAGGCGCAACCCATCGAGCGCATCACGCTCCAGGGCAACGCGGAGAAGAAGTACACCGCGTTCGCGGACAGTCCTCTCCAGCCCAACGACGTCGCCGCGTTCGAAGTGGAGTTCAGCGGCGTGCCCAACACGTGGGACAAGAAGACGCCCGAGCTGCGCATCGTCGATGTGCAGACCGTCGTTCCGACCGACGCGAAGCCCCAGCCCATCGCCACACTGGAGAATCCGGTGGCACCGGCTGCTTCGACGGATGCGACGCCGGACAGCGGCAAACCCTCTCCCGTCACGCCGAAGCGCAACCGCAAGGGACGGAAATAGCATGTAGGGGCCAGTGGGGCGGCCGCTGCCGAGCGGCCGCCATTTTCTTTGTCGTACAATCTGGCCATGTCGCCGGAGCCAGAGCGTAGCCCGCAGCCCGAGCGCGACCCGGTTCCGCTCGGCCAGCAAGAGCCGGAGCGTTCCATGCCGTGGGTCCCGATGGCGATCGGCGCGGCGCTGCTCGCGCTCGTCATCGGCGGCGTCATCCTGCTTTCGCGCTCGGGCGAGCAGGCCGCGACCGGGCAGGCACACCCCTACGGCGCGAACCTGAGGTTCACCGACCTCAAGGTGTCGGCGTCGGAAAATTTCGTCGGCGGCAACGTCACGTATCTCGACGGCGTGCTGACCAACGCCGGCGACAGGACGGTGAACGCCGTCTCCGTGGAACTCACTTTCCGCAACACCCTCAACGAGGTAGTGCAGAAAGAGACGCTGCGCGTGATGGCACTCTCGCAGTCCGGTCCGTATCCTGACCTCATCGACTTGCGCTCCGCGCCGATCGCGCCGGGAAAGTCGCGCACCGTGCGCCTCACGCTCGACCACATCTCCGCCGACTGGAACCGCGTGGCGCCGGACATCAAGGTCACGAACGTCAGCTTCCAGTAGCGCAAGTGCAAAGGACAAAGTGAGTGGAATGCTCCCGTCCTTTGTCCTTTTCCCTTTGTCCTTTCGTCCCTCGGTACAATGAATCCATGAGCGAAGCAGTGAAGCCGGCGGTGCGTCTCACCGAGGCGGCGAAAGCGGCGGGTTGAGCGAGCAAGCTCAGTCCGGCGGCGCTGGACTCGGTGCTTGGGAGATTAGCCCGGCAACATGACCCGAACGTGCTGGTCGGCTTCGACAAAGCCGACGACGCCGGGGTGTACAAACTTTCGGCCGAGCAGGCGCTGGTGCAGACGGTCGACTTCTTCACGCCCATCGTGGACGACCCGTTCACCTTCGGCGCCATTGCTGCCACCAACGCGCTCTCGGACGTGTACGCCATGGGCGGCCGTCCGCTGACCGCGCTCGCGCTCGTCTGCTTCCCGGAAAAAGGCGACCTCGATGTGCTGGAGCGCATCCTCGCCGGCGGATTGTCGAAGATGATCGAGGCGGGATGCACCGTCGTCGGCGGGCACTCCATCCGCGATGAAGACATCAAGTTCGGATACTCCGTCACGGGTACGATCGATCCGCAGCGCGTCTTCACGAATTCGGCGGCGAAGGCCGGTGATGCGCTCATCCTGACGAAGCCGCTCGGCACCGGCGTGATCTCGACCGCCATCAAGAAGGCGAAGGCGGAGCAGGGCTGGATCGACGCCGCCACGCAATCCATGACCACGCTGAACCGCGCCGCAGCCGAGATCATGGCGCGCCCCGAGTTCGGCGTGCATGCGGCGACGGACGTCACCGGCTTCGGACTCATCGGACACGCGCGCGAGATGGCGCTCGGCTCCGGCGTCTCGCTGCGTATCCATTCGAGCAGCGTGCCGCTGATGCCGGGCGCGGCCGATTGCGTGCGCCAGGGGTTCGTCCCCGGCGGACTGAAGAACAATCGCGAGTTCGCCGAGTGCCACGTGGGCTACGAAGGGAAGATCGCCGACGAGGCGAAGGCGCTGCTCTTCGATCCGCAGACGGCCGGCGGCCTGCTCATCTCCGTGTTCGACGCCAACGCCGGCAAGCTGCTCTCCGCGCTGCACGCCGCGCGCGTCCCCGCCGCGCGCATCGGCGAAGTGGTCGCTGCGACCAAGCCGCTCATCGCCGTCGATTAGAGAGCGCCGTTGGTCGTTGGTCTTTGGTTGTTGGCCAGCCCACGAACCAGCCAAAGACCAATGACCAAGAGCCGACGACCTACTTGATCGCCTCGATGACGACCGCGGTCCCGTAGCACAGCACTTCGGTCGCGCCCGCGCGCGCCACGACTTCCGCCGCGTCGTAGCGCACGCCGACCACGGCGTTCGCGCCCATCTGTTGCGCGTGCTCGATGAGCAGTTGGTAGGCGTGGCCGCGCGCCTGCTCGCACATCTCGGTGTAGGCGGGGATGGAGCCGCCGATGATGTTGTTCAAGCCGCCGAGAATGCCCTGCGCGATCGTGGGCGAGCGCACGATGATGCCGCGTACGACGCCTTTGTATTCCTTGATGCGATAGCCATCGAAGCTGAACGTGGTGGTAGTGGGTAAGCTCATGTCGAGTCTCCTGAACGAAGGAAGCGACACGAGTGTAAAGCGGACGCAGCAAAAAACTAAGGGCGGCCATTTCTGGCCGCCCTAGCTGTGGACCGTGCACTGCCCACCGTGGACTGGTTCTAGGCCGTTCCCGGCGCCGGCTCGATGCCCGGCTTGCGGCCCGGCTCCGGCTTCAGCACCTGCTGCACGCCGCTCGAGTCGTCCCCTTTCGGCGGCGGTACGACTTTGGGCAGCTCCTTGCCTTCGATGACCATCTTGATCTCGCTCGAGTCGAGCACTTCGCGCTCCAGCAAGGCCAGCGCCAGGCGGACCAGCGCTTCCTTGTCGTTCTCGAGCACGGCCTTGGCGCGGACGTAGCCCTCATCCACGAAGCGCCGCACCTCGAGGTCGATCTTGATGGCGGTGTCTTCGGAATAATCGCGGTGTTGATTGATCTCGCGGCCGAGGAAGATCTGCTCTTCCTTCTTGCCGAAGGTCAAGGGCCCGAGCGAGCTCATGCCGAACTCGCACACCATGCGGCGTGCCAGTTCGGTGGCCTGCTCGATGTCGTTGCCCGCGCCGGTCGTCATCGTGTCGAGGAAGATCTCTTCCGCGAGCCGCCCGCCCATCATGATGGCGATGCGCGTCTCGAGATAGTCGCGCGTGTAGTTGTGCTTGTCGGTCTCCGGCAACTGCATGGTCACGCCCAGCGCCATGCCGCGCGGGATGATGGTGACCTTGTGCAACGGATCGGAGTGCGGTGACTTCGCGGCCACGAGCGCGTGCCCAGCCTCGTGGTACGCGGTGACTTTCTTTTCGTCGTCGGTGAGCAGGAGCGACTTGCGCTCCGCGCCCATCATCACCTTGTCCTTGGAGACTTCGAAGTCGTACATCAGCACGGTCTTGCGGTTCTGCCGCGCCGCGTTGAGCGCCGCTTCGTTGACCATGTTGGCGAGGTCCGCGCCAGCAAAGCCCGGCGTGCCGCGCGCCAGGACCATCAAATCCACGTCGTCGTTGAGCGGGATCTTGCGGGTGTGTACGCGCAGGATCTCTTCGCGGCCGCGGACGTCAGGCCGCGAGACCACCACGCGGCGATCGAAGCGTCCGGGACGCAGCAGCGCGGGATCGAGCACGTCGGGACGGTTGGTCGCGGCGATCAGGATCACGCCTTCGTTCGATTCGAAGCCGTCCATCTCGACGAGCAACTGGTTGAGCGTCTGCTCGCGTTCATCGTGACCGCCGCCCAGTCCGGCACCACGATGGCGGCCGACCGCGTCAATCTCGTCGATGAAGATGATGCAGGGCGCGTTCTTCTTGCCCTGCTCGAACAGATCGCGCACGCGGCTCGCCCCCACGCCCACGAACATCTCCACGAAATCCGAACCGGAGATGCTGAAGAAGGGAACATTCGCTTCACCGGCGACAGCGCGCGCCAACAGCGTCTTGCCCGTGCCCGGAGGGCCCACGAGCAGCACGCCCTTGGGGATGCGTCCACCGAGCTTCTGGAACTTCTGCGCCTCGCGCAGGAACTCGATGATCTCGCGCAGCTCTTCTTTGGCTTCATCCACGCCGGCCACGTCTTTGAACGTGACTTTCTTCTGCTGCATGGAGAGCAGGCGCGCGCGGCTCTTGCCGAAGCTCAGCGCCTTCGAGCCGCCGGTCTGCATCTGGCGGATCATGATGAACCACAGCACGCCGAACAAGAGGAAGGGAGCGAACATGGTGATCCAGGTGCCCCAGCTGCCGGCGCTCGAATCCTTCACGTCCACGAGCACGTTCTTGTCGCGCAGGATCTTGATCATGTCCTGGTCTTGCGCCAGGATGGTGGTGCGGAAGGTGACCTTGTTGTCGTTGCGATACTTGCCCTGCACCAACGTGCCGTTGATGGTGACCGACTCCACGTCGCCCTGCTGCACCTTGGAGATGAACTCGGAGTACTTGATCTCTTGTTCTTTCGGGCCCGCACTGCCCGCCTTGATCACCTGCCAGAGCACCAGGCCGGAAGCCACGATGACCAGCCAGAACAGCACCGTCTTGACCGTTGAATTCACTTCGTTGATCTCCTCACGTCCGCCGGCTCCCTAAGAACCGCCGGGCCCGCCGAGAGCGGCGGGCCGAATGCCATAACGCGCCAACAGTCCATTGGATGCCGCGGACACGTCGGCCAACTCACAATGATTTTAACCCCTTTGGCAGGCCAAAAGTTCCCGGGGAGGCAAAAACATCCCCCAGATGAGATAGGGAAAAGCCTTACTCCTTCATTTCCAGGGTCGCCGCAACGCTACTCGCGTCGCGCGCGCGCTCCCCTCGGCTGGCGTCGCCCCCTCGCGACAGGCTCGCTCCGCGCTCACCCTACTTCGCTGCGGCGGTAGCAGGGTTCGGCAGGCCAGAGGCCACGTAAGGAAGGTTGCGTCCGAGGTGGGGCGAGCCCAGTCCATAGCCCACCACGAACGATTCGTCGATGAGGAAGCCGAAGTAATCGGGCTGCAGCGAGACGCGGCGCTCCTTCTGCTTGTCGAGGAACGCGACCAGCTTCACGGACTTCGCGCCGCGCGCCATCATCGTCCGGATAAGGAACTCGCTCGTGATGCCGGACTGCACCAGGCCCTCGATGAGCAGCACGTCCTGGCCTTTTACGTTGGGTTCCGGAGTAAAGAAGATCTCGGTGGTGCTGCCGCCGGCGGAGGGCCCCTGCACCTCGGTGAACTGCGGCTTCATGAACTGGCACACGACGGGGACCTCGATGCCGCGCACCAGGTCGGCCATGAAGATGAAGCCGTTCTCCAGCACGCAGACGGCGTGCAAGGTCTTGCCGCGATAGTCCTCGGAGATCTGCCGCGCCAGTTCCTTCACGCGCTTGGCGATCTGCTCGGTCGTGAGCAGGACTCTTAGATTGGTCTTCTCTTCAGCCAATTCGGGTCGTCAGCCTGTTTCCGGCAGCCTCAAGGGGGAGGATGCAGCGAGTCAGCATACAACGACTGGCTCACTCTTCGGAAACCACTTCTTCGATCCGCACGCCCTCGGAACCAGCGGCAGCAACGGCGTCTGCGGCGACGCCCCAACCGCGCAGCCAGACGATGCGCTCCCCGGCAGCGACCACCGGCCATAGGTCGCGCTCGGGTCCGGTGACTTTCTTCGTGGTCAGCAGCTCTTTCACCTTCTTGGGACCGCCCGAGTGCTGCGGATAAAAGCGGTCGCCCGCGCGCCAGTTGCGGACCGTCAACGGGCCGTTGATGTGCAGGAGAGACCCGGCGTGTCCCGTCGCTTTGCTGGCGCGGATCACACTGCCCGCTTCGGGGACTGCGGTTTCTCCCGGGACTCGAAGCGGACGCTCATAGCCCGTCGCGGCGTCCCGCCCGCCCACCCACAGCCGCAGCTCGCCACCGGCGCGCAGTGCGCGTACGCCGCCCGGCAGCTCGACCGTGCCGTCGCGCATGCCGGCCAGCTCGCGCACCGCCTCGATCTGTTGGAAGCTCGGCGAGACGCCGAGCTTCTCGCTCGCCTGCTGCAGCAGGCGCCGCTGCAACGCGAGCGGAAGCGCTGCGAGCGCAGCGGTGTTGAGAACCAAGCCGCGTCCGTCGCCGCCGGCCCGCCATTGCGCGGCCTGGCGCCACGCCTCGCCCACCTCGCGCTCCCAGTGCTGCTCTTCGGCGCGCGCGATCTCCGCCATCTGCGCCACCGCCTGAGCGACCTGCGGGTTGTAGTCGCGCTCGAGCAGCGGCAGCAGCTCGTGCCGGATGCGGTTGCGCAAGAACCGGGGATCTTGATTGCTCGCGTCTTCGCGGAAATCCTGCCCGAGGCCGGCGAGATACGCGAGCACCTCACGCCGTCGCGCGCCGAGCAGCGGACGCACGATGCGCTTGGCGGGGCTCTTCGTTGTCGCGACCCGCACCAGGGGCCGGATGGCCGCCAAGCCGCGGGTGCCTGCGCCACGCACCACGCGCATCAGGACGGTCTCCGCCTGGTCGTCGAGCGTGTGGCCGGTCGCGATGCAGTCCATCTTGCCGGAGCGCAACTGGTCACCGAAGAACTCGTAGCGCAGTTTGCGTGCCGCCCCTTCCACGCCTTCGCCACTGGCTTCCGCGGCGGCGGCGGTGTCGGCATGGGAGCCGAGGAATTCCAACCCGTGTTTTTCCGCCAGCGCGCGCACGAAGCGCTCGTCCCCTTCCGAGTCGTCGCCGCGCAGCTTGTGGTTGAAGTGCGTGACTGCCGCGACTACGATCCCCAGGTCTCGGCGAAGCTCGAGCAGCACGCGCAGCAGCGCGACGGAATCCGGGCCGCCCGAGCAAGCCACGCCCACGCGGTCGCCGGCCTTCATCAGGCCGTGGTCGCCGCAGTAAAGCGCGACCCTTCTCGTTAACCCCTGCTGCATGTGTTTATGGTACTCCGCCGCCGGAGCAGCTATTCTTGGCGCATGGCCCGCCGCTCTTCCAATCTCCTGACCCTGCTCATCGTGCTCGTGGCAGCGGCGGGCGCCTATTGGAAGTACCACCCGGCCGCCGAGGCCGCGCCCGTCCCGCCGCCCTTCCATTCCGTGCCCGCGGGACAAGTCCTGAGCGAGAACCACTTCTCGCCCGCCGAGAACCTGGAGCAGCTCGACATCGCCCGGCTCGAAGAAGCGCGCGCCACCATCGACATCGCGATGTACGCGTTCACCGACGAATATCTTGCCAGTCGCCTGCGCGCCGTTGCCGCCCGCGGCGTGAGAGTCCGGATCTACCGCGACCGTTCACAGTACGAGCAGGAACAGCGCATCGCCGCCGAGCACAACGGCGCCTGCGCGACCGACCAGTTGCGCGGCCAGCCGAACATCGAGGTCCGCATCAAGGCCGACCGCGGGCGCAACATCATGCACCTCAAGGCCTACCTGGTGGACGGCAAGCTGCTGCGCGATGGCAGCGCCAACTGGTCGCCCTCAGGATTGAAATCGCAGGACAACAACGCGCACTTCACCAACGACCCAGCACAAGTGCGCGCCTTCCAGCAGGATTTCGAAGCGATGTGGCAGCGCGAGGACAACCGCACGCCGCCGTAGTGCCCGCTACCATCACGCCCCATCATCCCGAAAAGTGTTGCCAGCCTTGCGGCTTCAGCCGGTGCATTCGGCCGCGTGGGTCGGCCAGCCAGATTGGTTTGTCCTTCCTTGCGAAGCCCCGTGTGATCTCGCCGATGCGCGATATCGGCACGCCCGCGATTTTGCTCGGGACCTTCTTGCGGGCGGGCGCGGTGAACAGCAGCTCGTAGTCTTCGCCGCCGTGCAGCGCGAAGTCGAGCCCGGCCGGCGCGGGCAGGGCGGGCGCGTAGACGATGGCGCCGACGCCGCTCTCGTCGCACAAATGCTTCAGGTCGGTGGAAAGTCCGTCGCTGGTGTCAATCATGGCGCTGGCCACCCCGATGAGCCTTCGTCCAACGCGCACGCGCGGCGTGGGCTGTGCGGAAGCGACTTCGACCTTCTTGCCCGCACGCAGCGCCGCCACGCGCGCCGCCGCCACCCCCAGCATGCCCGTGACGTAGAGCCCATCGCCCGGCTTCGCTCCCGAGCGCAGGACAGCCTTTCCCGCCGGCACGCGCCCGATGACCATGATGTCGGCCACCACGCCCGACGTTGACGTAGAGATGTCGCCGCCCGAGAGCGCCACGTTGAATTCCAGTGCGTGGGCCAGCATGCCGCGGAAGAATGCGTCCACCCACGTCTGGGAGGTCTTTGGCGGCAGCGCCAGGGAAAGGAAGAATGCCACCGGTTCGCCCCCCATGGCGGCCACGTCACTCAACCCGCGCGTAAGGCATTGGCGTCCGATGAACCCGGCCGGGTACCAATCCCGGCGGAAGTGGACGCCTTCGATCGAGAGGTCGGTGGTGACGAGCGTGTCCGAGCCGGCGCCCAGCCGAAGCACGGCGCAGTCGTCGCCGATGCCGCGCACGACCACCGGCTTCCCGGGCGCGGGCGCCAGGATCCCGGCCATGCGGCGGATGCGCTCGATCAGCTTGAGTTCCGGAATGGGCATGGTTGAGTGGCCGGCCTAACCATTCCCGGCCGAGGCCGTCACTATATAAGGAAGGGGACGGCGAGGGCCAAGCCGGGAGCCAGACCATCGGCCCGGCCATTGCCATAGGAGTTACCCGGGGACATGCCCTGAAAACGGTGCCAGCTTGTACTTCCAAGTAGTTTTATTTGCACCAACTTGGGATAGAGTAACCAGCATCAGTTCTGCTTGACAGTCCGGAATGAGCTCTGATAGCTTTGCCGAGCCGTTTCAGGACACATTCTGGTCACAGGCCCTAAACGATTCCGGCGGTTGCTGCCGGGGTCGGTCGCGAAGGCGAGCTTCCAAGCTACGGAGCCGCACTCGGGCAGCAGTAAGCGGCGGGCCTGTATAAAAATCGAGATTTTTGGTAGGTAGAGTTTTTCCGGAGACCCCCTTGCGGAAGCGCTACTACATTTTATTGGTGACTCGCGACGCAGAAGGCCAGCTGCGTAAGCTCCCCATCCCCTTGCATTATCTATACGTCTTCATCGCGGGCGCCGTGATCGGCATGCTGGTCATCACCGGTATGGCCGGGTCCTATACCCGCATGCTGTGGAAGGCGCAGGCCTTCAACCAAGTGCGCGCCGAGCGCGAGGCGCTCCGCACCCGCTACACCCAGCTGGAGCTGGTCGCCCAGGAACATGAGATTCAGGCCGCGTCCCTCGGCTCGCTGGCCAGCGAGATCTCCACGCTCTACGGCCTGAAGGCTGACCCCATGCTCACGCCGCAAGGCCAGTTCGGGGACGAGGCGTTTGCTTCCTCGCTGGAACAGTTCCACGCGCTGCGTACTTCCGCGATGAGCGGCGCTGCCACCCTGGGCATCGAGTATGGCGAGCGCGGCGCAACGACCGCCGACTGGCTGCGCATGGCGTCTGCTCCGAACCTGTGGCCGGTCGAAGGGCCCATCACCGGCTCGTTCGGAGAGCGTACCGACCCGTTCAACGGTGAGGGTGCGTTCCACACCGGCGTGGATATCTCCAGCACCTACGGGAAGTCGGTCATTGCTCCGGCGGACGGCGTGATCGAGTTTGCGGACCTGCAGAGCGGCTACGGGCGGCTGGTCGTCATCGAGCACGCCAACGGGATCTCGACGCGTTTCGGACATCTCTCGGCGTTCAACGTCGCGCCCGGCCAGCACGTGCAGCGCGGCGACATCATCGGCTACGTCGGGCTCAGCGGACGCTCGACCGGCCCGCACCTGCATTACGAAGTCCGCATCTACAACACGCCGGTCAATCCTTATAAGTATCTGCGCATCAACACGGCGCAGGCCAAGCTGCACAACTTCGGCAGCGGCTCCGGCAAGTAGTCCTCGTTTGATTAGTCGAGCACTGCTATTCCAGCACTGCCCCTGCCCACAACAGTCCCGGACCGATGCCGACGATGAGGATCGGTCCTCGCTGACTGCGCAGCTTTGTCCGTTGCTCTTCGAGCGCCTGGGTCAGCGCGACGCCGCAGGTCGAGGAGCCTAAGTTCCCGGAGATCTTCGACACGGCCGGGATCTTTTCGAGCGGGATCCCGGCGCGGCGGGCGAACATCTCGACGATGCGCGGGTTGGGCTGGTGGATGACGAAGGCGCTCGCGGAGGCGCGGTCGTGTCCGCTGGCCGTCTCGAGACGATCGAGGACGAGCGCCATCTGGTCCATCGCGGCGCGCGTCAAGGCTTGGCCGTCGAAGCGCAGGTCGATGCCCGTGGCCGCATCCGGACGCACCACGATTGCGGAAGCAAACTCGCCGGCGCATCCGCCGAGATGCGTCAGGATCCGGTAAGGCTCCGAATCACCGGCGCGGCCAGCTTGCAGCACGAGCGCGCTCGCGCCGTCGCCGAACAGGCCGCCGAACTCTCCCGGCACCTTGCCGGGCGTGAAGAGCCGGCTGTGAACGTCGGCCGAGACGACGAGGATGTTCTTGGCTTTGCCGGCCGCGAGGAGCGCGTCCGCCAGGATCAGGCAAGCAACCACGCCGGCGCACCCGCCGCCCACGTCCATCACGGAACAGTCACTCGGCGCATCGAGCGCCGCATGCACCGCAGCGCCCAAGGCAGGGACGCCGAGCATGGTCTCGCCGGTGGCGAGGATTGAGTCGAGGTCGCACGTCGCAATGCCGGCGGTATTGAGCGCCTGTTGCGCCGCCACACCGGCGAGCGAGACTTCGTCCTCTGCCGCGGAGGCGCGACGGAGCGTCGTCAATCCGGCGCCGTGCAGCAACTTTCCCGCAGAGACGCCGAACTCGCGTTCCACCTGCTCGATGGGGACCGCCGTCGAGCCCAGCGCGGATCCCCAACCGGTCACGAACATGGGCTACCGGTTCCGCCGCCCGGACTTGTTGGGCGTCGCGGTCGGTGTAGACGTGGGTGTGGCGCTCGGCGTGGACTGCGGCAGCGAGGGCGGCTCGCTGGTGATCTTCTTCAGGAAGTCTGAAGGAATGGTCGCCGTCAGCACGGCGCTGTTCTCCTGCCGCTCGAGCTTGATGCTGTCGAAGACTTTTTTGACGTCTTCGTCGCTGCCGGCGGGCGGCGTGTTCGCTTCCATGTCTTTGAACAGGCCGAGCATCGTGTTCGCGCTCTCGGTGATGCGCTGTGCCTGGTCGCTATCCGACGCCACCGCTTCGACGCGCAGCTGTGCGCCGAGCAGCGGACGCACCGACGCGATCACGGTCGTGCCCACCAGCGCCGAGATCATTCCCGGAGCGGGCACGCCACGGACGTTCACGCCGTCCCCCACGTGCGCCACCGCCCACACCACGCTGCCGAGCGGGATGTGTTCGCGAAAACTTCCCACCACCGTCGGCCCCATGGCGTGCATCGCGCCGGAGCGATAGCGGTCGATCATGCGGTGCATCGGTTCGCGCGACTCCGAGTTCGAGACCGCGATGCGCCCGATGCTGAGCACCGCGACCTTTACCTGGCGGCCGTCGTGCGGGATGAGGTAGACGTCGATGTCGCGGTAACGGTCGATGCCCTCCGACAGGTTGCGGAAGTACGCGGTCGCGCGCGCGAGGTCGAAGCGTCCGATGAAGACTTCGGAGAAGCGCGTCTCCGGAGAGAGCGCCGCGCCGGCCGGCGAACTCTTCGCCGCGTGCACCGCGAAGGCGACTTCATCGAGGTCGCGCTCGAACTGGATGCCGCTCTCGCCCACGAACTGCTCATACTCCGGCTCGCGCGTCACTTTTTCGTTCGAGAACGCGCCCAGCCTCCGCATGGTCTGCACGTCGAAGTACACGACGGCGTCCGCCTCCGGCAGCAAGCGGACCGACTCCGGCGCGCGCCCGCGGCGTAGCAGCAGCACCGCCGTGAGGACACCCGCGGCGATGACCAGCAACAGGATCGCGATGACACGCAGGCTGCGGCGGCGGAAGTTCATGGGCTTGTCAGTGGACGAGTGGGGCAGGCTCTGGCCAGCAGCGCCCGGGTTCGGTTAAAATCATAGCGAGGCCGGCAATCATAGCATTCAGCCTTCTTTGCACGTCTGCTGCAGGTCAGGCGCGCCATTGCGAGCGCCCGATTGTAGAATCAGCATTAACCATTAAGATAACAAGGGGCGGCGGAGGGCGTGGTTTCCTTGCACGTCAAATGCCGTTGTGCTACTTTAATTGTTTGTCCCGTGCGGCGGGAAGGTATCAGTGGCTGGCGTAGCTCAGCTGGTAGAGCATCTGATTTGTAATCAGAGGGTCACAGGTTCAAGTCCTGTCGCCAGCTCCAGGGATGGGTCCTGGCCGAGCGAGCGCCGGCTGGGTTAGCAAGCTCCGAAGAAACGAACGAAACTCCTCAAGAGGAACACCTCCACTTAGGACTTTTTTCCGCCTGTGGTTGTTTGCGCGCCGAAGCTTGCGCGCAGAAATATGTGTCCGGAGCATCTCGGCCGAGGTTTGTGTTCGTCGCGGTAGCGGAGCAGGGAAGCGGTTTCGCACAGGTGGCCGAGCGGTTAATGGCAGCAGGCTGTAAACCTGCCGCTCCTTGGAGCTACGGAGGTTCGAATCCTCCCCTGTGCACCAGTAGGAAGTTGGAACTGTGTCGAATCGGCGGTTGATCCTGGCATTGAGCGCGTCCGCGGCGATCGCAATCATCGCGTACCTCACGCTCTCGGCAACGTTTTACGTGGAGCGGTTCGGCCACGTTCCGATGAGTGCCCCGGTCATCCTGCTGATGGTCTTGTTCGCGTTCAAGTCGGTCGTGCGTCGCGGAACAACGTTCCACGACGCGGAAGTCGGGGACGGTAGCGTGAAGGAAGGGCGGGAGTAACTCAGTGGTAGAGTCACAGCCTTCCAAGCTGTTGGTCGCGGGTTCGATTCCCGTCTCCCGCTCCAGAGTTTCGTAGTCTGAGGTGAAGGAAAGCGAGTTTGTGCTGATGTAGCTCAGTTGGTAGAGCACTCCCTTGGTAAGGGAGAGGTCATCGGTTCAATCCCGATCATCAGCTCCAGAGTTGACTGAACCAATGGCGTTCGAACAGGCAAAGCTCGCGGTCGGGAACGAAGTCGCTTTCGCGGAGTTCAAGAGCGTGCTCGAGAGCACGTTCAGCCCGGCGAACGTTGAGCAGTATCTGAAGTCGGTGAGCAAGAAGGGCCTGCGCGTGCGGCACTTCGAGCAGGCGCGCGATGCGGGTTTGTTCGACCGCTACCGCAATGGCAAGAGCGTGAGCGAGTTGTGGAACGAGCTCACCGGCGCCGACCAGGGCCAGGTGCGCGAGATGTACCTGACGAAGCTGGAAGAAGTGGCGCCGGAACTGCGCCAGAAGTTTTCGAACATTTATCAGTACGCGTAATCGGCACTCATAACCAGAGCTTGAGGGAATATGGCGAAAGAGAAATTTGATCGCAGCAAGCCGCACGTGAACGTGGGGACGATCGGGCACATCGATCACGGCAAGACGACGCTCACGGCGGCGATCACGAAGGTGTTGTCGAAGCACAACCCGAAGATCCTGTTCCGTTCGTTCGACTCGATCGACAACGCGCCGGAAGAGCGCGAGCGCGGCATCACCATCGCCACGGCGCACGTGGAGTACGAGACGCCGAACCGGCACTACGCGCACGTGGATTGCCCGGGCCACGCCGACTACATCAAGAACATG
>JACPNR010000002.1 GCA_016185395.1 Candidatus Korobacter versatilis | reverse complement strand
GGTCTGTTCTATTTCCAGAACAGGGTGGCGATGCCGTCGGCGCCCACCCTTTGCGCGGCCAAAACCACGCCGCGCAAAGGATGGGGCACCCTCAGTTAGGGTAGGCCACCCGCCCCGCCGCCTACTTGGGTGGGGCACCCGGCCACCCGCCAGGCTTGCGATGCCGTCGGCGCCCACCCTTTGCGCCGCCAAGACCCGCGTCGCAAAGGATGGGGCACCCTCAAGAGGTCTGGAATCATGGAAAGGGTGGGCCACCCGCCACCCTCAAGAGGTCTGGAATCATGGAAAGGGTGGGCCACCCGCCGAACAAAATGCGGATAAAGTGTCATTATGACTGGACCAGAAACGGGGGGCAGGTCACTCTCACTGGTTGAGGGAAAAAGTGTCATTCTACGTGGACCAGTTTTCGGGGGGCAGGTCATTCTTTAGGCGCATTAGTCGCTCAGAAGTTTGTGAGGGTTGTTGAGTGCCGTTGTTTGCGGCTACTGACGTTTACGCTCTCCGAAGAGCAGGTACAGAATTGCCCCGAACAACCCACCCTCAGCAATGATGACGGGCACAAACCATATTCCGCGCCACTGAGGATACCCACCCAGAATCGCGATAAACAGCAGCAGGTGAACCACCAGCAGGCCGGCAGTCGCCAACCAAAAGCCTGGACGGCTCCAATACGCTCTCGACTGCCTGATGGTTATCCAGAAGAGACAAAAAGTGAACACCCCGAGCGCCAGCCATCCTGACGGAAGTTTCGCACCTTTGCTAAGAACAATAACAGCGGCGAAGACCGCCAAAACTGCTAGCGCGATCCCGACATACAGGAAGAACCGCTGAACGATCTTTCCCAAAGTCATCTCGCTCAATGACACTCCCCGTTGTAGGCCGCCGATCCAGCCATATAAAGAGCGTTTCCCCCAGCGTACACAACGACCGCATAGGGTGCGGCCTCTTCCACAGCCCCCGCGTAGCCGTAGGTGCTGGATTGCAGACCACGATATATGCTTGACCTGAGTGGGACGGACAGTCCTTGATAAACGCTGTACGCGGATGCAGCCGCTTGGCCCGCTCCGGCCACCGCTTTAGGCCCTAGCTCAGCAACGTCGCCGGGGCCGACACCGTCGCCAGGAAGGGGATTGAAAGCATCGGCGAAGGTCTCAGCCATGAGCCGGTCGCAGCCTCCCTCTCCGAAGCTGTTGTATACAGCCTTCAGACTGAAGTTCTTGAAGAACGCCTTGGTGAAGGTCCAAGCGTAGCTCTCATTGTTTGCGGCTGGAGCGGCGCTGATGTAAGCCATGTTCGAGAGGTCGGGGCCAAGCGAGACGAGCTTCCAATAGCCCGTTGTAATGGAAATGGTGCCGTCGTCGCTTTGGCTTTGAACGGACGGGGCCCAAACGAAGCCCAGTCGCATTCCCACTTTGTTAGTCACCATGTAACCCAGTTCACCGGCCGACAGGGCGATGTTCGGGTTGTAGTACGAGAAACCGGAGCTGCTACACGATGCGTCCCAGGGGGCGCAGCCGAACCCACCTCCACCCGCGGGGCCATCCTGGTTCGCCAGCAGGCATGCCGCCTTCTGCTCGATGGTGGTGGCGAGATCGCAGGTCATCATGCCGGTCGGGTCGCTCAAGTTAATGGGATCTCCCGCAGTATAAGCGTAGCGGCCGAGCGTCTGCGGATCGCCGATGCTTCCCGCGAGCGGATCGGCGGTCAGGAATCGTCCCAGCCGTGGAATGAAGGAGCGCGCGTTGGCGTAGTCGAGGGCGCTCTCGGTATCGCGCTCGTAGGTGGTGAACTTCTGCCGCGAAGCGGCGCCGGTCTCGTACCACGTCTCGCCGTAGGGGAAGTGGCCGAAGGTGCGCGTGACGTTGGCGCTGGCGTCGGTCTCGAGGCGGGCGGAGAGGTGGTCCATGTGGCGGTAAGTCGGTGTGCCGCTGGAGTCGAGCGTGGCGAGCAGCGAGCCGCCGGCGTAGACGTATTCCTGCGAGAGCGCGGGCGTCGAGCCCGTGTACTCGGCGATGACCTTGAAGCCGGAAAGTATGTACGCGGTTGTCGTGCCGCCGGTGAGGTTCTGCTGCGTCATGTTGGCAAAGCGATCATAGCCCACGACATGCCCCAAGTCCCGTTCTGCGACATCACAGGCAATGGTCCATTGTGTGCCACCCGCTCAGTTGTCTAATTCTCTTGACGAGGCCGCCGCTTAGAGGCGGCTGACGCGGATGCTGCCGTCGCCGGTGTGGAGCTCGAGCAGGCCGCCGCCGCCGTTCATCTTGCCGTAGACACGGGATTCGCGGCGATGGCGGGAGCCGTCCGTGGTGATGGGGAAATCGATGTCGATGGAGCCATCGCCGGTGGTGGCTTCCAGTTCGGCGCCGAACTCGTCTGGGACACTGAGGCGGATGGCGCCATCGCCACTGCGCAGACGCCACGGCGAGGAGATACGTGACCCGCGGCGGGCTTCGGCTTCGATGCGGCCATCGCCACTCTGCAGTTCAAGGCGATCGAAGCGGCCGTCGGCGTTGATGTGTCCGTCGCCCGAGGAGGCGACGAGGGAGCCATCGAGCCCGCTCAGCTCCATGTGACCATCGCCGGTGTGGAGATGGAAGTCGCCGGTGACGCCCGAGGCCTCGATGCTGCCGTCGGTGGTATTGAGGTCGAGGTTGGAGTGGCGGGGGACGCGGACTTCCACCTCGATGCGGCGGTAGCAGAAGCCGATGCAGAACCGGCCGGAGTACGGCATGCGCAACTCGACGCTCACATTCTGGCCACTCTGCGATTCCTGGATGGTGATGTCGTCGTCGGCGATGCGATAGCCGTCGGTGGTGACGTGCACGGTGACTTCGGGCGAATCGGTGGTCGTGACCTGGATGTTGCCGTCGCCGGTCTTGAGGTAGACGTTGGGCACGCCGGTCACGGCGTAGCGCTTGTTCCAAGTGTCGGCGTGGGCCAGGGCGGTGAAGGCAACGGCGAGGACGAAGACGACCAGCAGTCTTGTGCGCATGGCGGTTCTCTCCAGTGGTAGATACGGAGGTCGATGCGGCCGGGTTCCTTCTTTCTGACGGGTTGGCAGCGTGGCGGTTAGCGCGCCTGGAGGCGGACTTTTACCGGGTGCTTCGGGCGCAAGGTGAGGGTGGCGTTGGGGGCGACGGTGCGGTCGTCCGCCGGCGAGAGGCCCCAGCGCTGCAGCACCATGGCGAGGACGATGCTCGATTCCATGATGGCCATGTCGGCGCCGATGCACTGGCGCAGCCCGGCACTGAATCCGAAGAAGGAATGCTTGGGGCGGGCGGCGCGGGCTTCCGGCGTCCAGCGTTCGGGATCGAAGCGCTCGGGGTCGGGGAAGAAGCGCGGGTCACGGTGCATGACCCACTGCGGCATGATGATGACGGAGCCCTTGCGCACCTCGAAGCCGCCGAGCTTGATGTCTTCCTGTGGGCGGCGGGCGATGGTCCAGACGGGCGGATACAGGCGCAGGCTTTCGTAGAGGACCATCTCGAGGTAGGGAAGGCGGGCGAGGTCCGCGGCATGGGGCGGGCCGCCGGCAAGGTTCTGTGCGAGTTCAGCCTGGAGCCGCTGCTGCACTTCGGGATGGCGGGCAAGCAGGTACGACGTCCAGGCCAGGGCGTTGGCGGTGGTCTCGTGGCCGGCGAGGAAGAAGGTCATGCACTCGTCGCGCAACTGCTCGTCGCTCATGCGGGCGGAGGGGTCTTCGGCGTCGCGCGCGTGCAGCAGCATGGAGAGGAAGTCGTGGCGAGAAGCGGCGCCGGGGTCGGCGCGCCGCGCGGCGATCATTTTGTAGACGGTCGCGTCCAGCCGCGCGCGCGCCCGCTGCAGGCGGCGGGAGAGCGGGAGGGGAAGGCGCTCGATGAGCGCCGACCAGGGAAAATACTTCTCATCGAAGGCGACCAGGTCGTTGAGCGCGGCGGAGATCTCGCCGGATTCCTCGCGCACCTCGCTGCCGAACAGGAGTTTGCCGGTGATGACCATGGTGAGCTGCTGCATCTCGGCGTGGACGTCGACCACGGCGCCAGCCTTCCAACCGCGCTGATGGACTTCGGTCTCTTCCACCATCGTCGCCGCGTAGTTACGAATGTGCTCGCGGTGGAAGGCCGGGGCGATGAGCTTGCGCTGGCGCAGGTAGAAGGCGTCCTCGCTGGTGAGCAGGCCGTTCCCGAGGATGCGCTTGGCGCGCTGCAGGAGCGGCCCCTTGTGGACCTTCGGGGTGAGGGTGAAGAGGACTTCCTTGAGCAGGTGGGGGCTGCTGACGAGGTAGAGGTCGGTGAGTCCGAGGCGGAAGTGTGCGAGGTCGGGATAGCGGCGCGCGGTGCTGGTGAGGAAGCCGAGGGGGTCATGCCGGAAGCGGGGGATGCTGCCCCAGAGCGTCATGATGGGGCCGGGAGGGTCGCGGCGTAAGGGCCAGGGAAGCATGCGGCGACATCGTCTCACGAGCATCCGGTAAGCGCCAATCCAGCGGCAGGAGACGCCGGCGCTGCTTAGATCTCGAAGACGCGGTAGACGCAGGGCGGCTGCTGCGACTGGTTCACCATGAGCGCGACGTTGTGCACGGGGATGCCGGCGGTGGTCTTGCCGTCGGGCGCACCGTGGTGGGCGTGTCCGTGGATGACGAGGTTCGCGCCGTGGCGGTCGATGACCTCGGCGAGGCGCGAGCTGCCGAGGTAGGGGTAGATCTGCTCGGGTTCGCCGCGCACCGTGTCAAGGATGGGCGAGTAGTGGATGACGACCACGCGTTTCTCCGCTCGCAGTTGCATGAGCGCGCGCTCGAGCTTCATGGTCTCGTCGAGGGACGCCTGCACGAACTGCTTGACCTCGGGCTCGCCGAACGAGGTGAGCACGCCGCGGCCGAAGCCGCCGAGGAAGCCCTTCGTCCCCGCAAAGCCAACGCCGTCACGTTCGTAGCCGGTGCCATCGAGGACCTTGATGCCCTCGGTGGTCATCATCTTGATGAGCTCATCCTGCTTGCCCGATTCGTAATCGTGGTTGCCGAGCACGGCGACGATGGGGATACGCAGGCGCACGAGCGCGTTGAGCAAGGATTCCATCTCCTCGGGCTTGCCGTAGTTGGTGAGGTCGCCGGCGAGCACGAGGACTTCGGCTTCGTCGCGCACGCGTTGCATCGCTTCGCGGATGAGGTCGTACCTCTGCGGCGAGAAGTGCAGGTCGGCGATGGCGGCGATCCTCATGTGGTTCGGAGCGTGCGCGGCGGGCTCAAGCGGCCTCGGCGGGACCTTTGGCTGGATTGTCTGTGGGATTCGGCGCGGTGATGCGCCGGCGCTTGGCGGCGCGCGCCTGCTCGAGCAGGTTGGCGAGTCCCCACTCGTTCACGTCGATGGCGAACATCCGTTCGTCGAGCAGCGCGCCGCGGAACTGCGCGTTTTGGTCCGGCTCGGAAAGGTCGCGGGTGAAGTTCTCGATGAGCTCGTCCCAGATCGCGTGCGGAACGTAGTGCGAGTGCGCCGGGTAGACGTAATGGAAGAGCACGAGGTGCCAGAAGAGCAGCTCGGTGTGTCCGGCCATGAGCTTGAGCAGGCGCTGCCAGTCGAGCTTGCCCTTGGTCCCGAAGAGGACGTGCACGATATCGGCGCCGTCGAAGCGCTCGCGGAAATCCACGAAGACCTTCGACGCGATGAGTTCCTCGGGAGCGAGCACACGCGCGGAAATGCCGAGGACCTTTTCCGGATACGCGCGCTCGATCCACGATTCGTCCACCGTGATGACGCCGTTCGACATGCCGGTGATGAGGTCGACGAAGAACTCGCCGCGCCACGCCTTGGCGAGCCAGACGGGGTCGGTGACCTCGATCTGGAATCCCTTGGTCTTCAGGAAGGCGAGCGCCTGGGATGCGGTCGCGGGGGTGCAGAAGAGGTCGAGGTCCTTGGTATCGCGAAAGATGCCGGTGTGCTCCTGCAGTGCGAAGGCGCCGGAGACGACGTAGGGGAAGCCCTGCTCGTTGAACATCCCCAGGACCTGCCGGAAGAAGGCGAGCTGCTCCGGGGGCAGCGTGGGCTGCACGGAGGTGGAGACGGGAAGCGGTCTGTCGCCATTCGCCACCTGACATTGGATGTGGCTGCTGGATGGCGTGTTGTGGCATGCCGGTCGAAATGCGGGGTCGAGAATCACCGCCGTCATATGGCAACGTGCGCGCGGCATGGCAGAATCGGAGCGTGCAGGGGCGGGTCCGTTCCGGAGCAACGATGGCGGGGAAGAAAGAGTCCGTAGAGATCCAGGGCAAGACGCTGCCACTGTCGAACCTCGACAAGGTGCTGTATCCCGCGGTGGGGTTCACGAAAGCGCAGGTCATCGACTACTACGCGCGCATCGCGCCGGTCGCGCTGCCGCACCTGAAGGACCGTCCGCTGACGCTCAAGCGGTATCCGGAAGGCGTGAACGGCTTCCACTTCTACGAGAAGAACGCGCCCAAGCACCGGCCAGACTGGGTGGAGACGGCTCACATCTGGAGTGCGGGGAACAACCGCTGGATCGACTACGTGCTGTGCAACGAACTGGCGACGCTGGTGTGGACGTCGAACCTTGCGGACCTCGAGCTGCACACGTCACTCTCGAAGTTTCCGGAGATGCAGCGGCCGACCATGCTGGCGTTCGACCTCGACCCCGGGCCGCCGGCAGATATTGTCCAATGCTGCGAGGTCGCGCTCTGGGTGCGCGGCATCTTCGAGCGCTTTGGCATGCAGGCGTTCCCGAAGACGTCCGGCTCGAAGGGGATGCAGGTGTACGTTCCGCTGAATACGGCCGTGACCTACGAGCAGAGCAAGCCGTTCGCGCACGCGATGGCGCGGCTGATGGAGGCGGCGCATCCGGAGAAAGTCGTCAGCGAGATGAAGAAGTCGCTGCGCACGAACAAGATCTTCGTGGACTGGAGCCAGAACGACGATCACAAGACCACCGTCAACGTGTATTCGCTGCGCGCGAAAGACAGGCCGACGGTGTCCACGCCCATCACCTGGGACGAAGTGGAGAAGTGCTTGAAGAAGAAAGATGCCGAGGTGCTGGTCTTCACTTCCGACGACACGCTGAAACGCGTGGAGAAATTCGGTGACCTGTTCGAGCCGGTGCTCAAGCTCAAGCAGAAACTGCCATCGCTCGAGAAGCTGGACGCGTTGCGGCAAGAGCTGATCGGCGAAGCTCAGATGGATACGCGCAAGCCGCCGAAGCCGACGGCGGCGGCGAAAGCGCGCGCCGCGAAGATGGCCGGCGTGCGCACGAAGTCTCGCAAGGCGCGCTAGCTGCTATCATTTCCGCCCGCATGATCTTCGCAGGCACATCCGGGTGGGCGTATCCCTCGTGGAAGCCGGCGTTTTATCCGCCGAAGCTGGCGTCGAAGAGATTCCTGGAGTACTACGCCACGCGGCTGAACACGGTCGAGGTGAACTACACCTTCCGCCGCTGGGTCACGGAGAAGCTGGCGACTTCGTGGCTTGCCGCCACGCCGGCGCACTTCCGCTTCACCTTCAAAGCGCCGCAGGACATCACGCACATCAAGCGGCTGCGCGAGGCGGGCGACGCCACGCGCGCCTTCCTGCAATCGCTGCAGCCGTTTTGCGAGGCAGGGAAGATGGGATGCGTGCTGTTCCAGTTGCCGCCCTTCCTGAAGGCTGACAGCGAGCTGCTGGGCGGATTCCTGCCCGCGCTGCCGAAGACGATGCGCTTCGCGTTCGAGTTCCGGCACGCCTCGTGGTTCCAGGAAAAGATCTACGCGCAGCTGCGGGAGGCGAACGCCGCGCTCTGCATCGCGGAGAGCGAGAAGCTCAGCGTGCCTGAGGTCGCCACCGCGGACTTCGTCTATTACCGGCTGCGCAAGGGCGAGTACACCTCCGGCGAGCGCGAGAGGATGCGCGCGCGGGTGCTGGTGCACCCCGGCGACGTCTACGTCTACTACAAGCACGAGGACGATCCGGCGGGGACGATGTACGCGGAAGAAATGCTGAATTAGTTGCAGTACCAGGTACCAGGTACCAAGTACCAAGAAGGACATTCCACTGCGTCCGATAATGTTTTACCGTTAGGACGTGGCGGACAGCGCACAGACCATCGCGGCATTCCTCGACTACCTGAAGGTCGAGAAGGGACTCGCGCCACTGAGCGTGGCTGCCTACCGGCGCGACGCGATGCAGTTCGCGGCCTTCCTGGTCAAGCGCCGCCGCAATCTGCTGACCGCGAAGCGCGACGACGTGCGCGCCTTCCTCGACCAGCTCTTCTCGCACGCGCTCGACGGGCGCTCCATCGCGCGCAAGCTCTCCGCGCTGCGGCACCTCTACAAATATCTCGTGCTCGACCGGATGATCGCGCACGACCCCACGTTGAACCTTGATTCGCCGAAGCAGTGGAAGGTGCTGCCGAAATCGCTGGCGCGCGATGAGGTCGAGCGCATGCTGGATGCGCCGGCGCAGCGTCCGGCGACGAAGCTTGCCCCGGCACTGATGCTGCGCGACCACGCGATGTTAGAAGTCTTCTACGGCGGCGCGCTGCGCGTCTCGGAAGTGACGAGCGTGAAGCTAGAGGACGTAAAGCTGGAGTCCCTCTACATGCTCGTGCGAGGTAAGGGAGATAAAGAGCGAGTGGTGCCGCTGGGGAAGGCGGCGGCCCTCGCGCTGAGTGAATATCTGAAAGAGGGAAGACCGCTGCTGCTGCGGGCAGGAGACGGCCAGAAGGCCGTCTCTACCGAGAGACCGTCGGCCTACGTATTCATTGCGCGCGGCGGGCGACCGCTGACGCGGCAGTTGGTTTGGAAAGTTGTGGCTGCGGCCGGGGGCGCGGCGGGACGCCACACCTCGCCACACATGCTGCGGCACTCGGCGGCGACGCACATGGTGGAAGGCGGCGCCGATCTCAGGACAGTGCAGACCATCCTGGGGCACGCCGACATCTCGACCACGCAGATCTACACGCATCTGGCGCTTGATCGGTTGAAGAGCGTGTACAGAAATCACCATCCTCGCGCGCGCAAGCGCGGGCGGGACGCCCGCGCTACAGCCGGCGAGACGCCGGCGCTACGAGGCAAGGCGTGAAGAAGCTGGAGAAACACATCGGCTCGTTCCTGCGGACGATGCGCGCGGAGCGCGATGCTTCGCCGCACACGCTGCGCGCTTACGCGAATGACCTGGCGCGGTTCTCGGCGTTCGTCGGCGAGACCGATGCAGCGAAGATCGACCATCTCGCCATCCGCCGGTTCCTTTCGCATCTTTACGACCAGAACTTGTCGAAGACTTCGGTGGCGCGCACGCTCGCGGCGCTGCGCTCGTTCTACCGGTGGTTAGCGCGCGAAGGCGAGGTGGAGCAGAACCCGGCGGCACTGGTCTCCACGCCGAGGTTGCCGAAGAAGCTGCCGCGCGTGCCGACGATCGAGGAGATGAACGGCATCCTGGACGCGCCCATGCCCGAGCACACCAGCTTCCCGGAGCGCGAGCGGCTGATCTTCGAGCTGCTGTACGGGTGCGGCATCCGCAACTCGGAGCTGGTGGGGATACAGCTCGACGACATACGGCTCTCGAACGAAGCCATCCTCATCCGCGGAAAAGGGAAGAAGGAGCGCTACGTGCCGTTCGGCGAGACGGCACGCGAGGCGCTCACGGCATACCTGCCGGCGCGGCAGCAGGCGTTGAGTGATGCGAAGAAGAAGGGGCCGACGCGCGCGCTGCTGGTGAACCAGCGCGGCGGCCCGCTGACCACGCGCTCCGTGGGACGCATCGTGAAAGCCATCGCGGTGGCGAAGGGCCTGCCGCCGGACGTGCATCCGCACACGCTGCGCCACGCCTTCGGGACGCACATGCTGGAAGAAGGCGCCGACCTTAGGGCCATCCAGGAGCTGCTCGGCCACGAGCGGCTCTCCACCACGCAGCGCTACACGCAGCTCTCGATGAAGCACGTGATGGCGGTGTACGACAAGAGCCATCCGCGGGCGAAGTAGCCGCTCAGTCTTCGTGTTCGCCCGTCCCGGTGCCCACGCGGAAGACGTGCCCATCAGGATGGCGCAGGTGCATCTCGCGGACTCCCCATTCGTGATTCGTCGGCGGGTGTGTCACGTCGAGGCCGGCGGCGACGCACACGCGGTGGACGGCGTCCACGTCGTCCACGAACACCGACATCCATGCGCCTTTGTCGGCGGTCTGGTCGCCGTTCGGACCGAACGTCGCAGGGTTCTTGCCTTTACCACGCCCGCCTTGCCCGCCCAGGCAGAGAAAGATCTCGGCGTTACCGGAGCCGACGGCGCCGAAGCTGGGCGGAGTGCCCCAGTCCCACAGTTTCTTCCAGCCCCACTTCTCGAACCAGGCAAACGTGGCTTGGATGTCGGAGACGTTCAGGATGGGTGTGATGCCCTCGACTCTCATGGCGTGGAAGGATAGCACCGTGACTACTTCGCTTTCAGCCTGGCGTTGAGCGCCGCGTGCATCGGGTCCCACATCTCGACCACGCGGTGCTTGAGCTCGGCGGTGAGCTGCGCGTAGGTCTGCTCGGGGCTCGGGCCCGGCGTGGCCGGCGGCAGGACCGGATCGCCGATGGCGATGCGCATGCGCGAGAAACGCTGGAACCAGTTTTTGCCGCGCGGCCAGGCTTCGAAGAAGCCGTCCATGGCGACGGGATAGATGGGCACTTGCAGGTGCGTCGCCAGGATGGCCGCGCCCTTCTTGAACGCCTTGGGTTCGCCGGTGATGGAGCGCTCGCCCTCGGGATAGAGCACGAGCACGCGGCCGTGGCGGAGTCCGTAGGCGCCGGCGCGCATGGCCGGTACGAGGTTGGCGTCCGGGTCCACGGGGATGAGCTTCATGGTGCGCGCGAGCCACCGCCCGAAGCCGGAGCCGAATATCTCGCTCGTCCCCACGTAGAAGAGCTGCTTGTAGAGCTGCCAGGGGAAGAACGCAACCAGCACCGGGGCATCAATGAAACTCTGGTGGTTGGGCGAGATGATGTAGGGGCCGTGGAGCGGCAGCTTTTCTACGCCGGTGATCTTCAAGTCGAAGAAGTCGCGGGTAAAGAGGTTGACGAGGCGTCCGGCGGCGAACCAGAAGAGCGTGTAGAGGAACTGCGGGCGCGTGATGGCACGGACGGCCTTTTCTTCGAGGGTCGCCGCAACGCTACTCGCCTCGCGCCGCGCGCTTGGCTCGGCTGCGTCGCCCCTCGCGCTGCGCTCGCGCGATACGGCGCTCGCTCCGCGCTCACCCAGTTGCGACTCGACCGAGAGGATGTGCTCCCATCCGGCGGGTTGCTGCTTTCTTTCGGGCGCGCCCTTGCCGGAGTGCTCAAGCACGGCTTCCACCAGCTCGCGGACGGTGTAGAGCTCCGCGACGCGCTCCTCGGGGATGGCGGCGTCGAATGCCTGCTCGAGCGCGACCATGAGCTCCACGCGCTCCATGGAATCGAGGCCGAGGTCGAGTTCGAGATTGGCCGCGGGCGCGACTTGTCCGGCGTGTTCGC
The DNA here is from genome assembly GCA_016185395.1 of Candidatus Korobacter versatilis. GTDB lineage: Bacteria > Acidobacteriota > Terriglobia > Terriglobales > Acidobacteriaceae > JACPNR01. The sequence continues at coordinate 110,518 of JACPNR010000002.1, read as the reverse complement.
GCGCTGCTTCACGGATGGTGGCAAGGGCCTGTGCGACGTCGGGCCGCGCCATCCAGAGTTCATCGCCGGCTGAGACGGCGACGGGCCCTCGTTCTTCCTGCTTCTGGCCCGCGCCGCTCTCCACGCGGCGCAGGATCTCGAAGCGGCGGAGCTTCTGCGTGGTGGTGCGCGGCAGCGGCTCTTTCCATATCTCGTAGCTCAAGATGCGCTTGGCGGGCGTGATCTTGGTGGAAAGCGTCTCGATGTCGAAGCGAATGACCTCGTTGATGTTGACGATGCGCTTTTCGCGCAGCACGTCGAAATCAGGGACGACGGCGGCGTGCAGGCGCTCCTCGAGGCGCTCGCCCGGTTTGCTCTCGAGTCCGACGACGCACATCTCCTTGATCCACGGCGATTGCAGGTAGTGCTGCTCGATCTCTTCCGGATAGATGTTCTTGCCGTTCGAGAGGACGATGACTTCCTTGGCGCGTCCGGTGATGAAGAGGTTGCCGTCCGCATCGAAGTAGCCGAGGTCGCCGGTGAGGAACCATCCGTCGCGGAAGGAAGCGGCGTTCGCGTCCGGGCGGTTGTAGTAGCCGCGCATCACAGTGCGTCCGCGCAGCGCGATCTCGCCGGAGACGTGCGCGGCGTTGTCGGAGCTCTCCGCGGCTGCGGAGGCGAACAAGCGCGTTTCGACACCTTGGAGCGGCGTGCCGACCGAGCCGAGGACGTTGTCGTTGGGCGGCGTGGCGAAGGCGCCGCCGGAGACTTCGGTGAGCCCGTAGGCCTGCAGGATGTCGAAGCCGAGCGCGTAGAGATCGCGGGCAACGGTGAGGTCGAAGCGCGAGCCGCCCGTCACCAGGTAGCGCATGCGCTCGCCGAGCGCGACGTGGGCGCGGCGAAAGAGCAGTTTGCCGGGATTGATGCGCAGCTTGCGCAGCGCACCGGAAACGGAGAGCAGGGTACGGAAGGCGCCGCGCGCGAGCGGCCCACGTCCGGCGACGTCTTTAAGGATGCGCTCGTGGATCAAATAGAAAAATTGCGGGACGCAGCAGAAGAGCGTTATGTCGCGCTCGCGCAGGCCGCGGAGCAGCTCGGTGGTGTTGAGCGATTCGAGGTAGACGACGCGCGCGCCGCCGGCAAAGGGAAGCAGCAGGTTGGCCATCTGCGCGAGCGCATGGAAGAGGGGGAGCACGCCAAGGATGGCGTCGCGCGGGCCGATGTGGACGAAGCTGAAGACGGCTTCGACCTCGGCGAGCAGGTTGTCGTGCGAGAGCACCACGCCCTTCGGGTCGCTGGTGGTGCCGGAGGTGTAGAGCATGACCGCAGGTTCTTCGAGGCCCTGCGGCGAGATGGGAGCGAACTTGCCGGGGCCGGACGAGAACATCTTCTCGACCGCATCCACTCCGGCAGCCTTGCCTTCGAGCAAGACGAAGCGGATCGGCATGCCGGCGGCGGCCTCGCGCGCGGCGGGCAGGAAGCGCTCGTCCGCGAACAGCACGGTCGCGCCGCTATCCTTTAATAGCGTGGCGATCTGCTTGGGCTTGAAGGCGGTGTCGAGCGGGACGGCGACGCAGCCGGCGGCGATGGTCCCCAGGTAGGCGGCGACCCAGCGGGCGCTGTTGTTGCCGAGGAAGGCGCAGCGCGCGCCGCGAGCGAGGTTGGCTTCCGTGAGCCAGCGGCCGACGGATTCCGCCATTTGGCGCAATTCGGCGTAGGTGTAGCGCTCGAGCGAGTGCTCGCGCTGCACCTCGATGGCAACGTTTTGCGGCCACTTCTCCGCGGAACCGGAGAAGCCGCTATAGAAGCCTTGTACCTGCCCGGGAGACAAACACGAAATATAGCGGAAGCAGCTCTCGATTCAAACCGCCGGCTACTTCGTGATGAGTCCGCAGGCGATGCGGTCGCCGGCGTTGCCGCTGGGGTCTGTCTTCATGTCATCCGCCTTGGCGTGGACCACGAGCGCGGTGCCGCCGTTGGCGAACACGGAGTTCTTGGCGCCTTCCGCCAGCGTGACTTGTTTGTTCTCCACGTGACCGCGGACCATGCCTTTTGCGTCTGCCTTGATGTTCCTCATGTCGCCGTTGTGCGAGCCGTCGGGATTCTCTGTGCCGTGCTTCTTTCCGGCGGGGTTGAAATGTCCACCCGCGGACTTGAAGTCGGGCGCGTCGCACTTCGCGTTTTGATGGATGTGGATGGCGTGCTCGCCGGGCGGCAGGTTCTTTAGGTCCAGCTTGAGCTCGACGCCGTCTTTTTCCTGCTTGAGCGTGGCGGTTCCGACGCTTTGTCCCTTGGCGTCTTTGAGTTCCACGACCTTCTTCACGCTCTTGGCGTAGGCGGCGGTAGCGAGCAGCAGCGTGAGGGCGATAAGGATACGTTTCATGAGTGCCTCCTGTGCGAAGTGCATTATAGGCGGGCGAGGCGGCGCGTCTCCAGTGGCGGGAAGGTCGTGCGTCCTCGGGAAAGCCAGTGCATCCAATGTGTTAGGCTGATAATGCTTGTAGAAGGCACGATCCTGCCCAGGAATTCCTGTTGATCAATACCGTCTTAGCCAAAGTTTTTGGCACCAAGAACGAGCGTGAGGTGAAGCGTCTGCTCCCTGAAGTGGAGCAGATAAGCGCCCTCGAGCCGGAGATGAAGCAGCTCTCCGACGCGCAACTGCGCGCCAAGACGGAGGAATTCCGCGCGCTCGTCCAGGAGCGGCTTTCCGCGGTCGAGGGCGACGACGAAGCTGCCGAGAAAGACCGCGGCGAAGTGCTCAAGCAGGCGCTGAACGAGATCCTTCCCCAGGCTTTTGCCGTGGTGCGCGAGGCGGGACGCCGCGTGCTGAACATGCGTCACTTCGACGTGCAGCTCATCGGCGGCATGGTGCTGCACCAGGGCAAGATCGCCGAGATGAAGACGGGCGAAGGCAAGACGCTCGTCGCTACGCTGCCGGTATACCTGAATGCGCTCAGCGGACGCGGCGTGCACGTGGTCACGGTGAACGACTACCTGGCCAAGCGCGACGCCGAGTGGATGGGCAAGCTCTACAAGTTCCTGGGGCTCTCGGTCGGCGTGATCGTGCATGAACTCGACGACGAGCAGCGACGCGAGGCCTACGCCGCCGACGTGACCTACGGCACGAACAACGAGTTCGGCTTCGACTATCTGCGCGACAACATGAAGTTCGACCTGAAGGACTGCGTGCAGCGCGTCCATCAGTTCGCCATCGTCGACGAAGTGGATTCCATCCTCATCGACGAAGCGCGCACCCCGCTCATCATCTCGGGCGCGTCGGACGAGACCACCGACAAATACGAGCGCGTGGACAAGATCATCCCGCGGCTCGAGCCCGGCGAGGAACTGAAGGACGGCGACAACAAGATCTACACCAAGGACTTCGTCATCGACGAGAAGCATCGCACGGTGCTCGTCACCGACGACGGCTGGGAGAAGGTCGAGAAGCTGCTCGGCATCGGCAACATCGCCGACCCGGAGAACTGGGACCTGAAGCACCACGTGGAGACCGCCATCAAGGCGCACGCGCTCTACAAGCGCGACGTGGAGTACGTGGTGAAAGACGGGGAAGTGCTCATCGTCGATGAGTTCACCGGGCGCTTGATGCCCGGCCGGCGCTGGTCCGACGGGCTGCACCAGGCCATCGAGGCGAAAGAGAAGGTCAAGGTCGAGAACGAGAACCAGACGCTGGCGACCATCACCTTCCAAAATTATTTCCGCATGTACAAGAAACTCGCCGGCATGACCGGCACGGCGGAGACGGAAGCGCCCGAGTTCGACAAGATCTACAAGCTGGAAGTGGTGGTCATCCCCACGAACCAGGTGATGCGGCGGAAGGAGAATGCGGACATCGTCTTCCGCACGGAAAAAGAGAAATACTTTGCCGTGTCGGACGAGATCGCGAACCTGCACGAGAGCGGGCAGCCCATCCTCGTCGGCACCACGTCGATCGAGAAGTCAGAGCGCATCTCCGAGCTGCTGAAGAAGAAGGGCATCAAGCACGTCGTGCTGAACGCGAAGTACCACGAGAAGGAAGCGGAGATCGTAGCGCAGGCGGGACGGCGCGGCATGGTGACCATCGCCACCAACATGGCGGGCCGCGGCACGGACATCCTGCTCGGCGGCAACGCCGAGTTCATGGCCAAGCAGGAAGCGGTGAAGCGCGGGCTGGCACAGCCGCGGCAGCAGGCGGTGGGACAAGTCATCAAGTCTGCGCAGCGCGAGGATTCCACCGTCTTTTATTACGCGGGTACGGAGTTCGAGATGCCCATCGCGCAATGGGACGAGCTTTTCTCCAAGTACAAGAGCGAGACGGACGCGGAGCACGATGAGGTCATCGGCGTCGGCGGGTTGCACATCCTGGGCACGGAGCGGCACGAGGCGCGGCGCATCGACAACCAGTTGCGCGGCCGCGCCGGACGCCAGGGCGACCCCGGGTCCTCGCGTTTCTATCTCTCACTCGAAGACGACCTGATGCGCATCTTCGCCAAGGAGTGGGTGTCGAACCTGCTGCAGCGGCTGGGGATGGAAGAGGGCATTCCCATCGAGTCGAAGCTCATCACGCGGCGCATCGAGGCGGCACAGAAGGCGGTGGAGTCGCAGAACTTCGAGGCCCGCAAGCACGTGCTCGAGTACGACGACGTGATGAACAAGCAGCGCCACGCGGTCTACGGATTGCGCCGGCAACTGCTGCAAGGCGTGGAGCAGAAGGAACTCATCCTCGAGGATTACGTGGCCGGCACCCTCGGCGACTTGATGGAGAACTACGTCCCCGAGAAGGCGCACGCCGACGACTGGGACATTGACGGACTGAAGAAAGAGATCTTCACTCGTTTCGGGGCCGACCTCGAGAAAGAGGGCCTAGACCTGACCGTGCTCAACCGGCAGGAGCTCGGCGACGCCGTCTTCGAAAAACTCAAAGAGCGCTATGAGGCGAAGGAACGCCTCATCGGCCCGGAGCAGATGCGCTACCACGAGCGCATGCTGATGCTGAGCATCATCGACCAGCAGTGGAAAGAGCACTTGCTGAACATGGACCACCTGCGCGAGGGCATCGGGCTGCGCGGCTACGCGCAACACGACCCGCTGGTCGAGTACAAGCGCGAGAGCTTCGACATGTTTGAAGCGATGATGCAGCGCTTCCAGGAAGAGACGGTCCGCTACCTTTATCTGTTGCAGATGGTGGATTCCGCCACCGGACGCCCGGTCGAGATGCGCGCCGAGACCCCGGCTGCCGGCGGCGACGGGGCGTCACGTCGAGCGCAGACGACCATCGACGACATCGAGGCCGAGTTCCAGCGCAAGAAGAGGCGGGAACTGGAGCAGGCGCGCATGGCGGGCTCCGGCGACCAGACGCCCGTGCAGCAGGTCAAGCGCGAGGGCTCGAAGGTCGGACGGAACGATCCCTGCCCGTGCGGTTCCGGCAAGAAATTCAAGAAGTGCCACGGCGCTGCGGCGTAGACTGGCGCATCCACGAGGTATTGCGCTTGCGGGATGTGCGAAAAGGGCGCTGGGTAGTGACGTGGTTGTTGCTGCTGGCGCTGGCGCCCACGGGTGCCGCCAAACAGGCGGCCCAGGTCCCGGCGTGGTCCGCCGACCTCAAGCCCTACAGCTACGCCGACCGTCCGCCGCGCCACTACTACACCGGACCATTCTTTGCCGGCGGTGAAGGCTACGATTCCGGCGTCCTGTTTCCTTCCCCCAATGAAGTGATCTGCTATTTCGCCACGAAGTCGGGGCGCGGGTTTTCGCGACGTGACCAGCTCTCTGCTTCCAGTCCATTCCGACTCCAGGTCCTTTCCTTCGACGCGCAGACGGGAGCGCTGCGTTATCGCAAGACACTGCCTTCGCGTGCCGGGCAATCCTGGATGGGCATCAACGCCGAGGGAAACTTCCTGGTGCGCACCGGCGATTTCGTGCGGCTGTATTCGCCTGACCTCACGCTGCTGAAGGAGCATCGGCTGGCCGAGCGTAGCGCGTCCGAACAGTGGTGGGTGAGGCTCTCGACCTCCGGCAAGACGCTGTTGCTGGTGCATCACATGCCCGACGAGACGACGGACGAAGTGGTGAGCAGCGCGACGTTCGAGCCCATCGCCGCGCTCAAGGGCCAGCACTACCCGGTGATCTCCATCGCCGACCACGGACTGCTCAAGGCCGACCCGTGGAACAACCGCATCTTCCTGCGCGATTTCTCCGGCAAAGGAAAGACGATGGTCGCGCCCGCGGAGGCGAAGTGCACCTACTTTCCCACCTTGCTGAACGACCACACGCTGCTGGTGACGTGCGATCCGGAAGTGCTGCTGATCAAGCCCGACGGCAGTGCGATGATGCGCGACCGCTTCGAGAATTACGAATGGCTGGAGACTGCGCCCGCGGCCACGCGCAACGGGACGTTCATCGGCGTCTCCGCCGTGCGCTACAAGGAGAACGCCTGGTCAACGGTCCGCGACGGCAGGTCGGCGGAGCGTCGCAGCACGCGCGTGGTCGTCTACAACGCGGTGGAACGAAAACACGTCGCCGTCGTACGCGTGGAGCCGCAGCCCAAAAACGATTACAACTTCGCCATCGCGCCCGACGGCAGTGCCCTCGCCGTGATGGTCGATGGCCGCCTGCAGCTCTATCCGCTGAGGTGACACGCAGCCCGCTCAGTCCCAGCGACGCAACTGCGGCCAGATCTCGCTCAGCGGGCGCTTCAGCCCGCGGCAGACCAGGATGGGGCCGTTCTCGTAGGGACGTGCGTACGGATGGTGGAAATCGGCAGCCACTTCGAGCGAGGTGCAAAGCGGCGCGAGCTGCTCGCGGGCTTCACCCACGATGATGAGCACGTCCCCGGTGTAGTCGCGCGGTCCCCACATCCAATAGCTCTGGTTCCCGCTGATGGCCTTGGGCAGGCCGTGCCGCGGCCCGAAAAAGTCGATCGCGCCCGCCTCGCCATAGTCGCTCGCGTAGACGGCTGCGCGCGCGCGCTCGGCCGGCGTCAGCGAGTCATAGACGCCGGCGACCGCCGCGGTCATCTCCGGCCATCCGAACATGTCCGCATACTGTTGCTGCAAGCGGCCGACGCGCGAAGTGTTCAGGTTCGGCGGCGAGATGTGCATCACCTCGGAGTAACGGATGACCGCTTCCGGCGGCAGCACCGGGAGCGCGACAGGAAGAGACAACAGTCCGCCGAGGGAGATGGCGATAAGCGCGCCCGGTCGCATCCAGCGCCGGCGCTCGGGCGCTTCCGCGATGTACTCTTCGCGCGCCACCGCGCCGGCGGCGAACAGCACGGGATACACCGGCACGACGTAGTAATTCTTTCCGTGCAGCAGCATCATCGTAAACAGCAACAGGATGTAGGCGATGCCGAGCGCGCGGTACGGCCGGCCTGCGGGCCGCACCAGCAGCCACGCCAGTCCGCCCATCCAGACGATCACGGTGAGCGGATTCAGCAGAACGATCTGCTGGATGAGGAAGTCCAGGTCCGAGACCGCAGTCCTTCCGCTCGTCGCGACGTTGTGCAGCAGCTCCAGCGTGGCCCAGTGGTTCTTGATCTGCCATAGTAAGTTGGGCAGGAAGAGAAGGAAGGCAAGCATTCCGCCGAGCCAGAACCATTTTGTCTTCATCAGCGCACGCTGCGGCGTGGCGAGCAGTCCGAGCACTAGGACGAGACCAAAGAGCAGCGTGGAGTGCTTGTTCTCGATGCCGATGCCGCCGACCAAGCCGAACCAGAGCCACAGCTTGACTGAGCCGCCCTGGATCATTCGTAGCAGCAGGTAGACGCACGTCATCCACAGCACCGGCTCGAGCGCGTTCATCGAAAGAAAGTTGTCGATGCCGAGATAGATGGGCGCGATGACCACGCAGAGGCACGCGAGCGCCACGCCGAAGCGCTTTGCGCCCAGCCGCACGGCGAGCATGCCGGTGAGCACGACCTTCGCGACTCCGGCCAGGGCGGGGAAGATGCGGATCGCGGGCAGCGAATCGCCGAGCACGGCGCGGAATGCGTAGGTGATGAAGGCGATGAGCGGCGCGTGGTCCGGATAGCCGGCGGCGAGGTGGTCGGCACAATCGAGATAGTAGAGCTCGTCGCGGTGGTATCCGTAGTTCGCGATGGCGGCAAGCTGGAGCGCGAACTTCAGCAGAGCGAATCCGGTGATGATGCCGGCGGACGAGGCCAGGAAGCGGCGGAGGACCGCTCCCGAGACGGTGGGCTTAGGTTGACCGGCGGCGGCCGCGCTCACGGCTTCTTCCCGACGGCGGCAAAAGTCATCTGCTCGGCCGCGCTGCCGGTGCGCTGCTTCCAATCCTGAAAGAGCTGCGCGTAACTCTTGGTGATGTAGTCGCGCTCCCCGACGTCGAGCTTGGCGGCGATGGCATCGATCCACTCCGGCGGGCCTTCGATCTCCGCCACGTTGCCGATGGGCGTCTCGTCGAGCACCACGTGTCCCTTGCCATCGCTCCACTCGCTGCGAAACTTCTCGTAGCGGAAGCTCTCGCTCAGTCCGAGCGCGCGGAAGATGGTTTCGAGCGCGGCTCCGTCGTTTAGTCCGGTCTCCGTCTCGACGCGCGACTTGTGCTTGCCCGCGCCACCCTTGGCCTTGTGGGTGAGCTTCCACTTGTCGCCGTACTTGCGGATGCGGAGCAGCTCGCCGCGCGCACGCAGCGGACGGTCCGGGAAGTCATAGAGCACGTTCATCTCGTGCGTACGCGGCGTCTGCTCGTGGAAGCCGGCGGCGCGCAGCTTGGCCGCGAGGGCGCCTAGGTCTGGGATGAGGAATTTGATCTCGACTTCGCTAGGCATGAATGCGCTCTCCGCTTCCCGCTGTCCACTTTCCGCTCGATTTCCGGACAGCGGACAGCGGAAAGCGGAAAGCAGCTATTTTTCTCTCTCCACCACGAACTCGGGCACCCAGAGCAGGGCGCGCTTGATCTCGGAGTCAGGAAAGCCGGCGAGGTTATCGCGCGCGGCCTGCGCGTATTCCGAGGCGCGCGCGGTGGCGTAGTCCACCGAGCCGTAGCGGGCGAGGATGTCGAGGACCTGGTCGAGCGTGACGGAACGGAAGGCGCGCTCGCGCAGCACCGTCTCGATCATCGCGCGCTCGCCTTTTGAACAGCGCTCGAGCGCGTGGATGACGGCGAGCGTGACCTTGCCTTCGCGCAAGTCCGAGCCCACCGGTTTGCCGAGGACGTCGGCGGTGGCGGTGAGGTCGAGCACGTCGTCCACGATCTGGAAGGCGAGGCCGACGTTGCGTCCGTAGCTCGCGAGCTTCTCTTCTTCGTCTTCGGAGGCGCCCGAGACGATGGCGCCCATCCGCATGCAGACGGAGAACAGGTAGGCGGTCTTGCGATGGATGAGATCGAAGTGGTCGTCGGCGGAGATCATCTTGCCGAGTTTTTCCATCTGCAGCAGCTCGCCCTCGACCATGGCCTGCGTGAGATCGATGAGCGAATCGAGCACGCGGAAGTTGCGCTCCTGCACCGCGATCTTGAAGGACTGCATGTAGAGCCAGTCGCCGGCGAGCACGCATTTCGAGTTTCCCCACTGCGTGTTGGCGCTGGCGCGGCCGCGGCGCGTTTGCGCTTCGTCGATGATGTCGTCGTGCACGAGCGTGGCGGTGTGGATGATCTCGACCACCGCGCCGAGGCGGATGACGGAGCGTCCCGAATAGTTGAAGAGCTTCGAGGAGAGCAGCAGCAGCGCCGGGCGGATGCGTTTGCCGCCGCCGCCGCGCAGGTACTCGCCGATCTCGGTGATGGCGCCGACGTTCGAAACGGTGTCACGCCCGAACTCGCGCTCTATGGCGGAGAGGTCGTCGCGCAGGAGCTCGAAGATCTCCTTGGCGTTGATGGCGTTGTTTGTCTGGCGAGTGTCTTTCATCGTGGGCGCTCTGCAATCAGCAGCTGGCAATCAGCAATTGGCCAGAACCGATGCAGAATTGCCTCTGCAAATTGCTAACTGCTAATTGCTTCTGTAATTCGTGAACTGCATGTCGATGCCGAAATCGTGTCCCTTCACCAGCGCGATTATCTCCTGCAGCGAGTCGCGGTCCTTGCCGCTCACGCGCACGGTGTCCGCCTGGATGGAAGCCTGCACTTTCTTCTTCGAGTCCTTGATGAGCTTCACGATCTCGCGCGCCTTCTCGATGGGGATACCTTGCTGCATGGTGATCTTCTGGCGCACGGTCGCGCCGAGCGCCGAATCCACCGCGCCGTAGCTCAGCGCCTTGAGCGGGACGTGGCGCTTGACCAGCTTCTGCTGGAAGACGTCGTTGACCGACTTGAGCTTGTACTCGTCGACGGCGGTGAGGATGATGGCGTCCTTGCCTTCGAGCTTGATGTCCGCCTTGGCGTCTTTCAAGTCGAAGCGCGTGTGGACTTCCTTGAGCGCGTTCTGGATAGCGTTGGCGACCTCCTGGAGGTCGACCTTGCTGACGATGTCGAAGGAATTGTCTGCCATAGGAACAAGTAGTGTACGACAGGAACTGCAACGCAGAGGCGCCGAGACCGCAGAGGAGGAACTAGATATAAAACCTCTGCGCCTCCGCGCCTCGGCGTTGTCCTTAGATCTTGAATAGCCCGCGAAAATTGCGTGTGGTCGCCGTGCCGATCTCGTCGGGCGTCCTGTCGCGGAGTTGGGCGAGGTAGCGGGCGGTCTCGACGACGTAGGCGGGTTCGTTGCGCTGTCCGCGATGCGGGGCGGGCGCGAGGAAAGGGGAGTCGGTCTCGATCAGCATGCGGTCGAGCGAGACGGCGCGAGCCGCCGCTTGGATGTCCGCAGACTTCGGGAACGTGACCACGCCGGCGAACGAGATCAGGAAGCCCAAGTCGAGCGCGCGCTGCGCCTGCTCCGCGTTGCCGGTAAAGCAGTGGAAGATGCCGCCGAGGCCGGTCGGCTGCCAGTGCTCGCGCAGGAGGCGAAAGGCGTCCTCCCAGGCGGCGTTGTTGTCCGTTGCGGGACGGATGTGCAGGATGATGGGCAGCTTTGCGGCGCGAGCGATCTCCATCTGGCGGACGAAGACTTGCTGCTGCACCTCCGGCTCGGAGTGCTTGTAGAAGTAGTCGAGCCCGATCTCGCCGACGGCGATGACTTTTCTTGCTGCAATGAGGCGCTCGATCTCGGCATAGCTGTCGGCATCCGCAAGCCTAGCTTCGTGCGGATGGACGCCGGTGGAAGCGTAGATGCCCCCATGCTGCTCGGCGAGTCTCGCGGCGCAGTCGAGCGTCCCTGGGCCGGTCCCGTTCCCGATGCAGAGGATGGCCTCGACGCCGGCGGCGCGGGCGCGCGCGAGCACGTCAGCGCGGTCGGAGTCGAACTTCGGGCCCTCGAGATGAGCGTGGCTGTCAACGAACATAAAACCTGAACCTACCACAGAGACACAGAGACACAGAGAAAGGGAGTTTTTTCTTCTCTCTGTGCTTCTGTGTCTCGGTGGTGGATCTACTTCAGCCGCGCGCCCACGGGGACGTCTTCGAGGAAACCGGCTAAGACGGGTGTACCGGCGTCGCCGACGGACGCGGCCACGATCATGCCGTTCGACTCGAGGCCGCGCAGCTTGCGCGGCGCGAGGTTCACGATGATCACGACCTTGCGTCCGATGAGCTTCTCCGGCTCGTAGGCGAGCGCGATGCCGGCGATGACTTGGCGGACTTCGGTGCCGATGTCCACTTCGAGACGCAGCAGCTTGTCCGCGCCTTTTACTTTTTCCGCGAACTTCACTTGGCCCACGCGCATCTCGACCTTAACAAAGTCGTCGATGGTGATCTTCGCGTCGGACGCGGCGGCGGGAACGCCGGGCGCGGGCGCTGACGGCGCCGGGCTGCTCGACGAAGGACCGGTTGCGGCCTGCGTGGCGGGCTGCCCGGCTTTGGCGCCGGTGCCGGCGGGTTCGGGCGTCTTCTCCTTGGAACCTACCTTCTTGTCTTGTTCGTTCTCGGCGGCGGCTTCTTTCGACGCCAGGCTGCGTTGCTCTTCCATCTTCTGCATCCTTTCGATGGCGCTCTTGTCGGCGCGCGGGAATACGGGCTCAATCTTGCCGAGCTTCGCTCCAATCTTCAGCTCGCCCCACTTCAGCTTCGCCGGATCGACCTTCTTGATGTCGCCCAGGCCGAGCTGCTTCCATATCTTTGCGGTCGCCTCGGGCATGACGGGATGGACGAGCACGGTGACGATGCGCAGCGCTTCGGCGGCGGTATAGAGGATGGTGCCAAGGCGCGCGCGGCTCTGCTGGTCTTCTTTCTCGCCTAACGACCAAGGCTCGTTCTCGACCAGATACTTGTTCACGGCGGCGACGAGCTGCCACGCAGTCTCGAGCGCGCGCGAGAACTGGTGCTCGTCGAAGAGCGTGCCGAAGTTGGCGATGACCTCGCCGGCAAGCTTCGAGATGACGTCGTCGGCGGCGCCGCGGGCGGCGGTCTTCGATGGGTACGGCACCTCGTCCTTGAAATACTTATTGATCATCGTGAGCGTGCGGCTCGCGAGGTTGCCGAGGTCGTTAGCGAGATCTGCGTTGTAGCGCGTGACGAGGGCGTCGAAGCTGAAGGACCCGTCCTGGCCGAAGACGATCTCGCGCATAAGGAAGTAGCGGAGCGCGTCGGCGCCGATGACGTCGAGGATGGTCTCCGCGCGCACGATGTTGCCGCGCGACTTCGACATCTTGTTCTCTTCGAACAGCAGCCACCCGTGCGCGACGATGGAGCGCGGCAGCGGCAGCCCGGCGGCCATGAGGAAGGCCGGCCAGTAGACGCAGTGGAAGCGGACGATCTCTTTGCCGATCATCTGCAGGTCGGCGGGCCAGTAGTGCGCGTAGTTCTTGTGCTCTTTCGCGTCGCCGCCGTAGCCGATGGCGGTGATGTAGTTGGAGAGCGCGTCGAGCCACACGTACATCACGTGCTTGGGATCATCCGGCACGGGGACGCCCCACGTGAACGTGGAACGCGAGACCGAAAGGTCGCGCAGTCCGGCGCGCACGAAGGAGATGACCTCGTTGCGGCGCGTCTCGGGGCGGATGAAGCCGGGATTCTCCGCGTAGTACTTCAGCAGTTTGTCTTCGAAGGCGGAGAGCTTGAAGTAGTAATTCTCTTCGCTCACCGTCTCGGTGGGGCGTCCGCACTCGGGGCAGGGCGCGCCGGGCCCGGCGGAATCCACGTAGAGCTCGTCGAACACGCAATACTGGCCGCTGTACGTGCCCTTGTAGATGTAGCCGTTCTGCTTCAGGACGCGCCACAGCTCCTGCGCGCCGCGCTTGTGGCGGTCTTCGGTGGTGCGGATGAAATCGTCGTAGCGGATGCCCATGCGGTCCCAGAGCGCGCGGAAACTCTGCGCGACCTCGTCGGCAAGCTGCTTGGGCGTTACGCCGCGGGCGGTGGCGGAGCGCTCGATCTTCACGCCGTGCTCGTCCGTGCCGGTGAGGAACCAGGTGTCGCGGCCGAGCATGCGCTGGCGGCGCGCGATGGCGTCGCACACGATGGTGGTGTACGCGTGCCCGATGTGCGGACGCGCGTTCACGTAGTAGATCGGGGTGGTGATGTAGAACTTCTGCCTGGGCTTGCCGGTCATTTCTTCTTTTTGGAACTCTTGTCGGCGCCCGTTTTGTCGCCCAACGTGGCGTAGGCGCTCATCGCTTCCTGCATCACGCGCTTCAGCGGGACGCTGTTCTCTTCAGCGATGCGCCGGCAATCTTCATATTCCGGCGCGTAGTTCGCGACCGTGCCGTTCAGGTTCGCGACTTTCATGCGCACCGAGCCCCACGGGGTTTTCACTTCCACGCTGCGTCGCGCCAGCGTGGCGCGCTTTTCCTCGCGGCTGCGGACGCCGAGCGTGGTCGTCTCGCTGAAGAGCATCTTCGTGAGGCTGCCGGCGTCCGCGGGCTTGCACAGGATGGTCAGCAGCATGCCCGGACGGTTCTTCTTCATCTGCACCGGCGTGGCGAAGACGTCGAGCGCGCCGGCGGCAAGCGCGCGCTCCATCACGTAGCCGAAGAGCTGTGGGTTCAAGTCGTCGAGGTTGGCTTCGAGGACGCTAATGGTTTCGCCGCCGCAAACGGCCTCTCGGCCGTCTCTACCGGGAGATTCTTCCGCCGCCGAAGAGTCGCCGACGGTGATCCGCAGCACGTTCGCGTGTTTGTGGAAGTCACGCGAGCCCGCGCCGTATCCCGTCTTCACGAGCTGCATCGCCGGCGTAGGCTCGAAGCGGCTGACGAGCGCGCGCACGATGGCCGCGCCGGTCGGCGTGACCAACTCGGCCTCGATCCCCGAAGAAAAGATGAGTGCGCCGGAAAGCAGCTCGACGGTCGCCGGTGCCGGGACAGGGAACGTGCCATGCGCGCATTCGACCGTCCCGCTGCCGACGTTGAGCGGCGACGCGACCCACTCGTCCACGCCGAGCGCCTCGGCGCCGACGGCGGCGCAGACGATGTCCACGATGGCATCGACCGCGCCGACCTCGTGGAAGTGGACCTGGGCAACGTCCACGTTGTGGACCTTCGCTTCCGCCGCGCCCAACACTTCGAAGATGCGTGTGGCCGTCTGCTTCGCCTTGGCGCTGATGCCGGACTTGGCGATGATCTGCTTGATCTCTCTCAGGTGACGCCCGTGGCCACCATCGCCCGCGTGCGTGTGGCTGTGGCCGGCCTGCGCTTCCTTGGCGCGCTTCATGCTCTCCGGGATCGCCGCGATGCGCGGGAAGTTGTGCTTGAGCAAGCCGACTTCGCTCTCCCGCTCCTGGTGCTGATGTCCGGTCACGCGCTCGTGGGCGTGCTCGTGGGTGTGTCCGTGCTTGTGCTCGACGTGGTCGTGCTCCACCCTGGGCTCATCTTTTTTCCCGTCGATGATGACGTCTAGTTTGGTGGCGGATATCCCGCTACGGTCCACCTTGCTGATCTCGAGCTCCGCGCCGAGTCCGAGTCCGGCGACGGTCTGCTTCAGCAAGTCCGCGGACACGCCGGCATCGAGCAGGGCGCCAAGGAACATGTCGCCGGAGATGCCGCTGAAGCAATCGAGATAAGCGATGCGCATGAGGAAGTCTTCAGGCTGCAGACGTCAGTCTGCAGTCGAAACCAAATACCAAGCTCAAACTTCTGATGATAGGTAACGACGCAAGAAGCGTCAAACCGGAGGGCGGAAAGGCCTCTGGTATAATCGCCTTTTTCTACAGCAACTTACGGAGAATCCTGCAGCGTGTATCGCATGCTCCAGCGCCGCCTTGCCGACCGCGTCCGCGGACTCCTACGGACACAATACGGCATTGAACAGGCAAGCGTGGTGGTGGACCAGCCGCCCAACGTCGCGCTCGGCGAGTACGCGCTGCCGCTCGCGTTCGAACTCGCCAAACAACTGCGCAAGCCGCCACGGAAGATCGCGGAAGAACTGGTCGCGGGCATCGGCGTCGTCCCCGGGTTCCACAGCTTCGAGGTCGCCGGCGCGGGATACATCAATGCGCGCGTGAACCGCGGCGAGGTCGCGGCGGCGCTTGCGGCCGATAAGCACGAGACCGCCGAACTCAACCGCGACAAGATCCTGGTCGAGCACACTTCCATCAATCCGAACAAGGCCGCGCACATCGGGCACCTGCGCAACGCGGTGCTCGGCGACACGTTCGTCCGGCTGCTGCGCGCCGACGGACGCCAAGTGGACGTGCAGAATTACATCGACAACACCGGCGTGCAGGTCGCGGACGTTGTCGTTGGGTTCGCCCACCTCGAGAAAAAATCGAAGGACGACGTCGCGAAGCTCATCGCCACCGGCCTGCGCTTCGACTACACCTGCTGGGACCTCTACGCGCGCGTCTCGCAGTGGTACGCGGAAGACAAATCGCGCGACAAGGTCCGGCTCGAAGTACTGCACGCCATCGAGAAGGGCGGCAACGACCTCGCCGAGATCGCTGACCTCATCTCCACCGACATCATGCGCCGCCACCTGCACACCATGCAGCGGCTCGACATCACCTACGACTTCCTGCCGCGCGAGAGCGAGATACTCCGCCTGCATTTCTGGGACGCGGCGTTCGCGCTGCTCAAAGAAAGTGGCGTCCTCTACTTCGAGAAGGAGGGGAAGAACGCGGGCTGCTGGGTGATGCGCCGCGCGGGGGCGGGAGAAAAGACCGTCGAAGGTACGGACGAAGCCGAAGACCAGAAGGTCATCGTGCGCTCCAACAACACTGTGACCTACGTCGGCAAAGACATTGCGTATCACCTGTGGAAGTTCGGCCTACTGGGAAAAGATTTCGCCTATCGCCGGTTTTACGAATATCCCGACGGGCAGTGGTGCTGGGTCTCGGCGGAGACGGGAGAGCGAGACCATCCTCACTTCGGCGGCGTCGGCGCCATCTACAACGTGATCGACGCGCGGCAGAGCGACCCGCAGAACCAGGTGCGCGAAGCCATCCGCGAACTCGGCGACACCGAGCACGCGGAGAACTATCACCACTTTTCTTACGAGATGGTCGCGCTCACTCCGCGGTGCGCGGCGGAGATGGGATACGACATCCTGCCCGAGGACATGACCAAGGCGTACATCGAGGTCTCGGGACGCCGCGGCTTCGGCGTGAAGGCAGACGACCTCATCGACACGCTCATCCATTCGGCGGCGGAAGAGGTCACGTCGCGGCACGCGCAGCTCGAGGCGCCCGAACAGCGCGCCATCGCCGAGCAGATCGCCATCGGCGCGCTGCGCTACTTCATGCTGCGCTACACCAAGAACTCAGTCATCGCGTTCGACTTCAAGGACGCGCTCAGCTTTGAGGGCGAGACCGGCCCCTACGCGCAGTACGCCGCCGTGCGCGCCGGCAACATCTTCCGCAAGGGCGACACCACGGCCGAGGCGGCGCTCGCCGAACGCATCAACTTCGAGCAATGGCTCAGCGCGCCGGATGGCAACGACCTGTGGGAGCTGTGGCTGGCGGCGGCGAAATTATCCACCGTGGTCGAGCAGTGCATCGCGACGACCGAGCCTGCCCACATGGCGAAGTACGCGTTCCAGTTGGCGCAACAGTTCAGCAACTTCTATCACCGGCACCACATCCTCAACGAGGCCGACCCCGAGCGGAAGAAGTTCCTGCTGGCTACGGCGGCGGTCGTCCGGCGCGAGCTGGCGCGCGCGCTCGACATCATGGGCATCCAAGTGCCGCCGGTGATGTAGCCCTTCCAACCGGCAGGGCGGCAGCGTCCGCAGGCGAACCCGCCGGTGTGACGGGCGTCACTGTGCAGAAGGCGCTGGCCCGCGAAGATGTGGTCATGTCGCGGACCATCATCGAGCCATTCCGTATCAAGAGCGTGGAGCCCATCCGCTGGACCACGCGCGCGCAGCGTGAAGAGCTGCTGCGCGCTGCCCACCACAACCTCTTTCTACTGCCTGCCGCCGACGTGCTCATCGACCTGCTCACGGATTCGGGCACCGGCGCGATGTCCACGCACCAGTGGGCGGCGATGATGGAGGGCGACGAGAGCTACGCCGGCAGCCGCAGCTTCGACCGCTTCCGGGAGTCGGTGCAGGACATCATGGGCTACCGCCACGTGATCCCGGCGCACCAGGGCCGCGCCGCCGAGCGCATCCTGTTCAGCGTGATGTGCAAGCGCGGCGACGTTGTTCCCAACAACACGCACTTCGATACCACGCGCGCCAACGTGGAATACCGGCACGCGACGGCGCTCGACCTCGTGATCGAAGAAGGGAAGCATCCCGAGAGCCGGCATCCGTTCAAGGGCAACATGGATGTGGCCGCACTCGAGCGCGTGATCGCCGAGGTGGGGCGCGAGCGCATCCCGCTGGTGATGCTCACCGTGACCAACAATTCCGGCGGCGGGCAGCCGGTCTCGATGGAGAACGCGCGCGCGGTGAGCGCGGTATGCCGCAAGCATCGCATCCCGCTTTACTTCGACGCGTGCCGTTTTGCCGAGAATGCCTACTTCATCAAGCTGCGCGAACCGGGCTACGCCGGAAAGACGCCGAAGCAGATAGCGCAGGAGATGTTCGCGCTCGGCGATGGCTGCACCATGTCCGCGAAGAAGGACGGCATGGCGAACATCGGCGGGTTCCTCTGCACCAACGACGACTTGCTCGCGCAGCAGGAGAAAGACTTGCTCATCCTGACGGAGGGATATCCGACGTATGGCGGCCTTGCCGGGCGCGACCTCGAGGCCATCGCCGTGGGATTACAGGAGGCGCTGGAAGAGGACTACCTGCGCTACCGCATCGCGTCCACCGGATACCTGGGAAGCCACATCGCGGAGCGCGGAGTGCCCATCGTGCATCCGCCGGGCGGGCACGCGATCTATCTCGACGCGCGCGCATTCCTCCCGCACGTGCCCGTGGAGCAGTTCCCGGGCGTGGCACTGGCGTGTGAGCTGTATCTCGAAGGCGGCATCCGGTCGGTCGAGATCGGCTCGCTGATGTTCGGCAAGGACGCGAAGATGGACCTGGTGCGGCTGGCGATCCCGCGCCGCGTCTACACGCAGAGCCACATTGATTACGTCATCGAGGTCATCCTCGATGTTTTCGCGCGACGCGAGCAGATCACCGGCATGCGCCTGACCCACGAAGCGCCGTTCTTGCGTCACTTCACCGCGCATCTGGAGCCGATGGTCGGGGCGCTGGCTTAGCGTCTGCCTGAGGAAGCTGGCACGCCGTTCTCGGCGAAGCCGCGGACGAACTCGACCAGCGAGCGCACCGCGATGCCACTCGGTCCCTTCGCGATCCAGCTCTTGTTCTCCTCCATCCACGCGACGCCGGCGATGTCGAGGTGGATCCACGGCGTCTCGTCCACGAATTCCTTCAGGAACATGGCGGCGGTGACGGCTCCGCCCCAGCGTCCGCCGGAGTTCACGATGTCGGCAATGCCGCTCTTGATCATCTCCTGGTACTCCGGGTCGAGCGGCAGGCGCCACATCTTTTCGCCGGAGCGGTCGAGCGCGCGGCGGAAGCGGTCGTACATGGCGTCGTCGTTGGCGAAGACGCCGGCGTTGATCATGCCGAGCGCCACGACGCAGGCGCCGGTGAGCGTGGCGGCGTCGATCAGGTGGGTGCAGCCGAGCTGGCGCGCGTAGAAGAGGCCGTCGGCGAGGACGAGGCGGCCTTCGGCGTCCGTATTGATGATCTCGATGGACTTGCCGCTCATCGCGATCTGCACGTCGCCGGGCTTCTGCGCCTTGCCGCTGGGCATGTTCTCCGACGCGCACACGATGCCGATGACCTTCACCTTGGGCTGCAGCAGCGCGAGGGCGCGCATCGCGCCGATCATCGCCGCGCCGCCCGCCATGTCGTACTTCATCTTCTCCATGCCGTCCGACGGCTTGATGGAGATGCCGCCCGAGTCGAACGTGATCCCTTTGCCCACGAGGCCGAGCACGGGCTGGGCCGGCGCGCCGGGCGGCGTGTAGGTCATCACGATGAGCGCGGGCGGCTCGTCGGAACCTTGCGACACGGACCAGAACGCGCCCATCTTTAATTCGCGGATCTTTGCGCCGTCGAGCACTTCGCACTTGAGGTGTGGCGACTTCACTTCTTCGCACATCTTCTTCGCGCGGTCGGCGAGCATGGTCGGCGTCATGCGGTTGCCGGGCTCGTTCACCAGTTCGCGGGTGAAGTTCTGCGATTCGCCGATGATGCGTGCCTGCTCGAGGGCTGCCTGCAGCGCCTTCTGGTCGCCGGAAGCGGGAGCGACGACCGTCATCTCCTGCATGGAGAGGTCTTTGCGGTCGGACTTGTAAGTGTCGGGATCGAAATCGCCGACGAGCGCGCCCTCGACGACGGAGCGGACGGAGTCCGCCATGCCGGACGCCATGTCCGGCGCAACGAAGGCGAAGCTCTTGATGCCTTTCGGCTTGAGGAAGCGGACGGCGGTCCCCGCCATCTTGCGCGACTCATAGGAAGAAAAGTTTTTTGCCTTGCCGCCGCCGATGACGAGCAGCCGCTTGGCCTTTAACCCGGCGGGACGGTGCAGCGTGACCGCCTCGAACATCTTGCCCTTCGCTTCGCCGGAGGCAAACAGCTCGCTCGCTGCCTTGTTCAGGATCTCGTCGTTGGGAGAGACGCTTGGTTGGTTGTTGTCCTTTTCGCCGTGGTCGAGGGCAACCACGGCAAGACATTCGGTTTCGATGAGTGCGGGAGCGGTAGTGATGAGAGTCGTTTTCATAATCCCTTTTTACCGCGGAGTCGCTGAGCCGCTGAGGAAAAAGCAGAACCTGTATTCTCGGCGCCTCAGCGCCTCCGCGGTGAATCAGCTCCTTCTCGACCGCACGATGGCCTCGCGCGCTTCCTTGTCGGCGGTCTTGCGGCGTTCGGTCTCGCGCTTGTCCCAGAGCTGCTTGCCCTTGGCGAGGGCAATCTCGCATTTTACTTTCCCGCGCCGGAAGTAGAGGCGCGTGGGAATGAGCGTGAGTCCCTTCTGCTGCGTCTGGCCGATGAGCTTGCGCAGCTCCTGTTTATGGATGAGCAGCTTGCGGGTGCGCAGCGGCGTGTGGCCGGCGTATCCGGCGTTCTCATAGGCGCCGATGTGGGCGTTGAGCAGCCAAAGTTCGGCATCTTTGATGAGGCCATAGGCGTCTTTTATGTTCGCACGGCCGCCGCGGATGGACTTGACCTCGCTGCCGGTCAGCACCACGCCGCACTCGTACCGCTCCAGCAGGAAGTAATGATGGCTGGCCGCGCGATTGACCGAGGCATCACGCTCGCCCGCCGCGACCGGGTCGCGCTTCGGGTCCTTGGGCGGATTCGACTTGGTCTGGTGTGCCGATTGGCGGGCCATGAGTGTTGAACGTCGTGCGGAGTATGGCTTGCTATGGCCGCTTGCGCGGAATCTTGCATCGTAACACAGGTGGAATCAGCAGCTTGGGACGGCCCTGCCCACGCGGATGCTATAATTCGCGATTCGC
Organism: Candidatus Korobacter versatilis; assembly: GCA_016185395.1. Classification (GTDB taxonomy): domain Bacteria; phylum Acidobacteriota; class Terriglobia; order Terriglobales; family Acidobacteriaceae; genus JACPNR01. The sequence continues at coordinate 89,690 of JACPNR010000002.1, read as the reverse complement.
TGCACCCCTTTGTCGCGTACTGATGAGCCTGCGTCCGTAGTGAAAAATCTGAACGGAGATCCCGCTCCAACGTCGAAGACTTTGATGAGGCGTCTGTTCCAGACCGCAGCGCTGTTCCTCGTCCTCTCGCTCGTTGCCGCCCCGCTCTTGGCGGACGATTCGGCCAAGTCCCTTTACAACAAAGGGAAAGACGCCGAGACGCGCCAGGACTACGAGAAGGCCTTCCAATACTTCCAGCAAGCCTGGAACAAGAAGCCGAAGGAAGTGAAGTACCGCGTGGCAATGCAGCGCACGCGCTTCCTCGCCTCCGCCACGCTGGTCCATCACGGGCAGCAACTGCGCGAAAAAGGACAGCTCGACGAAGCCATGCAGCTCTTCGTCAAAGCCAAAGAGATCGATCCCTCGAGCTTCATCGCCGACCAGGAAGTCCGCCGCACGCAGGCGGTGATCGACGCGACCAAGAACGGACTGGAAGCGCCCACGACCGTCCCGCCGAAGAGCAAGCTGTCGCAGCGCCTCGAGGACGCGCAAGGCCCGGTGGACCTCGCGCCCATCGCCGACACGCCCATCACGCTGCGCATGACCGAAGACACCAAGGTCATCTACGAGACCATCGGCAAGCTCGCCGGCGTCAACGTGCTGTTCGATCCCGACTACACCTCGCGGCGCGTGAAGATCGACCTGAACGGCGTTACGTTGAACCAGGCGCTGGATGTCCTGGCGATCGAGTCGAAGACTTTCTGGCGTCCGGTCACGCCCAATACCATCTTCATCGCGACGGATTCAGTATCGAAGCGCAAGGAGCTGGAGCAGAACGTCATCAAGACGTTCTACCTCACCAACATCTCCGCCCCGACCGAGCTGCAGGACACGGTGAACGCCATCCGCACGCTGGTGGAGATCAGCCGCATCCAGCAGTTGCCCTCGCAGGGCGCCATCGTGGTGCGCGGCACGCCCGACCAGGTTGCGCTCGCGGAAAAGATCATCAACGATATTGATAAGGCGCGTCCCGAAGTGGTGGTCGAGGTCGCCGTGCTGCAAGTGCGGCGCGACAAGCTGCTCAATCTCGGCATCACGCCGCCCACCAGTGTCACCGGACAGCTCACCCAGAACCTGCCGCAGACGACCACCACTACGGGGACCACCACCGGCACGACCACCACGACTCCGACAAACACGACCGGTACGATCAACCTGAACAGCCTGGCGAGCCTGAACGCGAAGAACATCGTGCTGACCATCCCAGCGGCCACGGCGAACTTCCTCTACAACGACTCGACCACCAAGGTCATCCAGAACCCGCAGATACGCGCGCTCGACGGCGCGAAGGCTTCGCTCAAGATCGGCGACCGCGTGCCGGTGGCGACGGGCTCGTTCCAGCCCGGCATCGGCGGCGTGGGCATCAATCCGCTGGTCAACACGCAGTTCCAGTACATCGACGTCGGTGTGAACATCGACATCACGCCGCGCGTGCACGCCGGCCGCGAGATCACGCTCAAACTCATGCTCGATGTTTCCAGCGTAACCTCGCGCGTGACCATCGGCGGCATCGACCAGCCGGTCATCGGGCAACGCAAGATCGAGCACGAGATCCGCCTCAAGGAAGGCGAGGCCAACCTGCTCGGCGGCATCCTCGAAGAGGACGACGTCAAGAGCCTGAGCGGCCTGCCCGGCCTCTCGCAGATCCCGTTCTTCAAGTATTTCTTCTCCTCCACGAAGACCGAGAGGGTGGAGAACGAGATCGTCTTCATGCTGACGCCGCACATCGTCCGCTCGCAGGAGTTGACGGAGATGAACCTGCGCGCGGTGGACGTGGGCACGGGCAGCTCCATCGACCTGCGCCGCGCCAGCAAGTCGCAGCCTGCCGGCCCGCAGCTCGTGCCCACCACCTCTCCCGGGCCGATACAGCAGGCGCAGCCCGCCGTCGTGACGCAACCGGGAACGCCGCAAGCGCAGATGCAGGCTGGCGTGCAGGCAAGCGGCGCGCCTGCCGCGACCGGGCCGATGCCCGCCGCGCCGCCGCAGCAACAATCTCAACAACAAGGCGCGAAGCCTTCGCCTGCTATCCCTGCGGTCGCGTCGTCCGCGACCGGTGCCTCGCCCGCAGCCGGCAGCATCGCTTTCCGCTTCGATCCGGAGACGGTCACGCAGCCGGTCGGCGCCACCTTCGCCATCAACGTCGTGATGAGTTCCGGCGTGGACGCGTGGCAGGTCCCCGCGCAGATCTCCTACGACGCGAAGACGCTGCAGCTCGTGAACATATCGAACGGCGGCGTGCTCTCGAAAGATGGGCAGCCGGTCGCGCTCGTTCATCGCGACGATCCTTCTTCCGGTACGCTACAGGTCTCGGCCACGCGCCCGCCGCGTTCCGAAGGCATCACCGGCGAAGGCGCGGTCTTCACGCTCACGTTCGTGGCCAAGGCCCCCGGACAGGGCACCATCTCCATCGCGCGCCCCGGCGTGCGCAACGCCGCCGGCCAGTTCTTTGCCGCCGGCCTGGCCCAGGCACAGATCACGGTGAAGTGAGATGGGTTTTCTGTTTCCAGTCTCCAGTTTTCCGAAAGCGATAGGCAATGGCTCGGGAAACGGGAAACCGGGAACCGGAGACCTGTGCGATCGCGCGATGCCCCCCACATGCCGAGGACGGTTGTGGCGCACTAACGGCGGCTTGACGCTGATCGAACTCATCGTGGCCATCACCATCCTGCTCATCCTGGTGGGGGCGGCCATCCCGATCGCGCGCGTGCGGCTCAAACGGGAGAAGGAGCGCCAGTTGCGCCGCGACCTGTGGGAGATGCGCGACGCCATCGACCGCTACAAGGACGCCGCCGACCGCGGCGCCTTCCAGATCAAGCTCGGGTCAGACGGCTATCCGCCCGACCTGGAAACGCTCGTCAACGGCGTGGACGTGCAAGGGAAGAAGGTCCGCTTCCTCCGCAGCATCCCCGTCGACCCCATGACGGGGACGGCGGACTGGGGCATGCGCTCGACGCAAGACGATCCCAAGTCGAGCTCCTGGGGCGGGCAAAACGTGTTCGACGTGTTCACGAAGGCGGACGGCACCGCCCTAGACGGGACCAAGTATTCTGACTGGTAGCCCTATGATCTCTGGAAACAGGAAACCGGAAACCGGAAACCCGCGAGCGCAGCAGCGCGAGCGCGGCTTCACCTTGCTGGAGATGGTCATCGTCATCTCCATCATCCTTATCCTGGTCTCGATCGCCATCCCGAACTACGTGCAGTCGATGGCGCGCGCCAAGGAGGCCGTGCTGCGCGACGACCTCTTCCAGCTCCGCTCCACCATCGACCAGTACACGCTCGACAAGACGCAGGCGCCGCAATCGCTCGACGACCTGGTCTCGGCGGGATATCTGCGCTCCATCCCCAAAGACCCGCTGACCGGCGAAGCCAACTGGGAGGTCGACCAGTGCGAGACGTACATGTCCGTCGACCAGTCGGCCACCGGCATCTGCGACGTCCACTCCGCCGCCAGCGCGCAGTCGAGCGATGGCACCGCGTACAGCAGTTGGTGACGCCCGGGGTTTCTTTTGATGTCGCGCATCGCCGCCATCACGCTGGCAACGCTCCTGCTCGGCGGCTGCATGAGCCGCACCGAGATGGAGCGCCGCCTTCGCCAGGACCTGCTCGACCTGCGCTCCGGCATCGAGCGCTACAAGGCCGATAAGGGCCAGGGTCCCGACGCGCTCGACGACCTCGTCCGCGCCGGCTACCTCAAGCAGATACCCGAAGACCCGTGCACCGGCAAGCCTGACTGGATCGTTGGTAGTATGCGCCTGTCAATTGGCTCTACGGCAACCTGACAGGTGGATCCAGAGGGTGGTATCATAAGCTATTAGCGTGTGCGCAGTAACAGTAACCCGCCAAGGACTGTGCTAAGATGTGAGGGGAGCTGGCCCTCCGTGAGGTGACCTGTGCGGGTATTTGTGTTGTCTGTAGGTGCCTTCGCAGTCCTGCTCTGCAGACCCCTTCTTGGCTACGGCCAAGCCGCGACTGCTGCCGAATCCGGCAAACTTAGTAGCGCCCAGTCGGCAGAAGAACTAAAGCCCACCCTATCCACTCGCGAATCTACACTGCCCGCCCCGAGCGACTATCGTTCGACGGGACAGCTAGCGACTGGCATGTTCGGCCCGATTCGATGTGATGCGCATGGCGGCATTTACTATCGGCCCGTCGGTGCTCTCAACAGCGCTTTTGAGAGTCCCGTAATCCGGGTGGAGGCGGACAAGTCCAGCACTCGCTTCACCTTTGATTCTGTGGAAGGTCTCCCGAGGGAGCTCTACGCCTTTACGTTCGACGTCGATCCCGCCGGACGAGTCTATGCCTTGGTCGCCGCCCGCGACCAAACTGCGAATGCGAGCATTTACGTACTGGCGTTCTCCAACGAAGGAGAGTTTCTTCGCAAGACCAGGCTGGAAGTGACGTTTCGGCCTTCCGGTGCTTTTCTGGCGCTACCAAACGACACGTTCCTGATCAGCGGGGTCAAGGATGTCAGCAATCCCGAGGAACCGCAGCCGGCGTTCGTTGCGCTGTTCCGAGACGGCAGAATCATCCGCCCGCTACTCACGACGCCGAAGGCGTCCGCCAAGAAGAGGGATCCCAGTAAGCCCGGCATCCTCGATCCTGTGCTGCAGTTCGCGCAGGCGGCAAAGGATCGAGAGGGGACGATTTATCTGCTCAAAGCGACCAGCCCTCCACAAGTCGACGTGTTCAGTGCTACCGGCACGCTCATCCGCTCGGTTACGCTGGCCTTTCCGTTTCCCGGTGCGCGCCCCGCAGCATTCTTCGTGGACGGTTCCCACCCGTTAGTTATGTACCAGCCGCCGCAAGGCGCTCCTGCGAAAGAATATCGCCTGTTTTATACAAAGTACGATGCGCGAACCGGGGAACCCATCGTTACATACCTGCAGCAGCAGTTCGGCACGATGGCCTGCGTGGAAGACGGTGAGGTCACCTTCTTGCGTAGCATCGCGGGTCGCATGGTGCTTGGAGAAACACATCTGAAATAGGATTCATTATCCTGATGAGTCAAGCCAGGAGGAACTACTCGTGAGAACACGAATACTGCTCCTTGGCGCTTTACTGGCGGCGGCACTAGTGCTGCTACCCTCGACGGCCTTCGCCGGCTGCCAGGTGGTAGTCAGCATCAACACGAACTGCCCGAACGGTTGCAGCGTGGAGACTGACACCTTCTACGCTTGGCCGAACGGCGAGGACTGCTACAAGAACATGGGGCAGACGATCCCCTGCCCTTGCGGGGGAGAAGTCTTCACCGCCTCGCCTGCGGGGATGTGCGACAGGGCCCGTCAGGTTTGCCGATGGGACGTGAACGGTCGCGACACCATCCTCAAGGAAGGCGAGCGGGGCCTGCTGATCGCAGTCGTATATGCCCTTGATTGCGACGGTGAGCTACGCGCCATGTCCTACGACGATGCGGTTGCTGGCCAGGGGTCGAGCGGCCTTTAAGCCGCTTGCTACTTAATGAAGGCGGGCGAGAGCCCGCTTCCATTCGCTTTCCGCCGGCCACCCTCAGTTGGCAAGGTCGATTTCGCTCGCGTAACATCGTCCTGATGGCGACGATCAGCGAGACCCCGATCACCGCTTTGAATTACACGCCCATCCGCGCGCAGCGCGGCACCGCGCTTTCCTGCAAAGGATGGCAGCAGGAAGCCGCCATGCGCATGCTGATGAACAACCTCGACGAAGAGGTAGGCGAGCGTCCGCGCGACCTGGTGGTCTACGGCGGCACCGGACGCGCCGCGCGCAGTTGGGAGGCCTACCACGCCATCGTCGCCGCGCTCAAAGGCCTGGCGAATGACGAGACGCTGCTGGTGCAGTCCGGCAAGCCGGTCGGCGTCTTTCAGACGCACGACTACGCGCCGCGCGTGCTCATCGCGAATTCCAACCTCGTGGGCCACTGGTCGAACTGGGAGAAGTTCAACCAGCTCGAGCGCGCCGGACTGATGATGTACGGCCAGATGACCGCGGGCTCGTGGATCTACATCGGCTCGCAGGGCATCGTGCAGGGCACCTTCGAGACTTTTGCCGCCGCTGCCGACCGGCACTTCGGTGGTGACCTGAGCGGCAAGCTGGTCGTCTCGGGAGGCATGGGAGGCATGGGCGGCGCGCAGCCGCTGGCGGCCACCATGGCGGGCGCCACATTCCTCGGCATCGACGTGGACGCCGAGCGCATCAAGAAGCGCCTCAAGACCGGCTACTGCGACTTCATGGTCAACACGCTCGATGAGGCGCTGCGCATCCTGAAGAACTCCATCCGGAAGAAAGAGGCGGTGTCGGTCGGGCTGGTCGGCAATTGTGCGGACGTCATCCCGGAACTCGCCGCGCGCGGCGTTGTCCCTGACTTGCTCACCGACCAGACGTCGGCGCACGACCCGCTGAATGGCTACGTCCCGAATGGGATGTCGTATGAAGCCGCAGTCGAACTGCGCAAGCGCGATCCCAAGGCGTACGAAGCCAAGTCGCTCGACGCGATGGCCCGCCACGTCGAAGGCATGCTCGCGCTCCAGAAGATGGGCGCGGTCACGTTCGATTACGGCAACAACATCCGCACGTTCGCCTTCCAGCGCGGCGTGAAGAACGCTTACGGCTTTCCCGGATTCGTGCCGGAGTACATCCGTCCGCTGTTCTGCGAGGGCCGCGGACCGTTCCGCTGGGTGGCGCTCTCCGGCGACCCGGCGGACATCGCCGTCACCGACGACCTGGTCCTCGAGCTCTTCCCGCAGAACAAGCTGCTGAACCGGTGGATCAAGCTGGCGCAGAAGCGCATCAAGTTCCAGGGACTGCCCGCGCGCATCTGCTGGCTCGGCTACGGCGAGCGCGCGCAGTTCGGCCTTGCCATGAACGACCTGGTCAAGAAAGGGAAGCTGAAGGCGCCCATCGTGATCGGGCGCGACCATCTCGACACCGGCTCGGTCGCTTCGCCTTTCCGCGAGACGGAGTCCATGAAAGACGGTTCGGACGCCGTCGCCGACTGGCCGCTGCTCAACGCGCTGCTGAACACCGCCTCGGGCGCGAGCTGGGTGTCGATCCACAACGGTGGCGGCGTCGGCATCGGATACTCGCTGCACGCCGGGCAGGTCACCGTGGCCGACGGCACCGACCTGATGGCGAAGCGCATCGAGCGCGTGCTGACCAACGACCCCGGCATCGGCGTCGCCCGCCACGTCGACGCCGGCTACGACGAAGCCAAAGACACCGCGAAGAAAAAAGGCGTCAAGATCCCGATGGCCTGATGCAAAAACCTAACTTCCACCACAGAGTCACAGTGTACACAGAGGTTCACCGTGAACTTCTCTGCGCGTCTCTGTGTCCTCTGTGTCTCTCTGGTAGGGGTGCCTTTTGAAGGCGTCGCCATTACTGCTCACCAACATCTCCCAACTGCTCACCGTGCGCGGCACAGCCAAGCCTCGCCGCGGGCCGGAGTTGAACGATGTGGGCATCATCGAAGATGCCGCCGTGCTCTGCGCCGGCGGCAAGATTGTCGCTGTCGGTCCCACGAAAGACGCTCTGAAAGACCCCGCCGTCAAGAAGCTCAAGAGAAAGCTGACCGAGTTCGATTGTGCCGGCCGGGTCGTCCTGCCCGGCTTTGTCGATTCGCACACGCACCCGGCATTCACCGCGCCCCGGCTCGTTGATTTCGAGAAGCGCATCTCCGGCGCGAGCTACGAGGAGATCGCTGCTGCCGGCGGCGGCATCCGGTCGAGCGTGGACGCGCTGCGAAAATCTTCTCCCGCGGACCTAACCGGCTCCGTCCTGCGGGCGTTTAACCAGATGGCGGCGCAGGGGACTACGACCGTCGAAGCCAAGTCGGGCTATGGGTTGAGCACCGAGTCAGAGGTGAAGTCACTCGAGGCAATACGATCTGCGGCCGCGCGCTGGCCGGGGACGGTCGTCTCCACCCTCCTGGCTGCGCACGTCGTTCCCAAGGAACACGCCGGTAAGCCCGACAAGTATGTGGACGAGATCGTCAAGAAGATGCTCCCGCTGGTGAAGAAACGGAACCTGGCGCAGTTCGTGGACGTATTCATTGAACGAGGAGCATTCACCCTCGCGCAGGCGGAGCGCATCTTCGAGGCGGCAGAGCGGGCGGGCCTGGGCGTGCGCGCTCACGTTTGCCAGCTCTCGCCGTCAGAACTATGGCCACTGCTGCGCTTTCAGCCCACCTCGTTCGACCACATGGACCACGTGAACGGCGAAGACATCCCGCAACTCGCGCGCCGCGATATCGTCGCGACGCTCGTCCCGGGAGCGAACTACTTCCTCGGACTGCGCGAGTATCCGCCCGCGCGCAAGTTGATCGACGCCGGTGTGGCCGTGGCGCTCGCCACCGACTACAACCCGGGGACGTCGCCCACGGCGAGCATGCCGTTCGTCCTCTCGCTCGCCTGCACGCAGATGAAGATGACGCCGGCGGAAGCCATCGCCGCCGCCACCATCAACGGCGCGCACGCGCTGCGACTGGCCACGAGCAAGGGAACCATCGAGCCGGGCAAGGACGCCGACCTCGCCATCTTCGACGTGCAGGACTATCGCGAGATACCATATTGGTTTGGAACTAGTAGCTGCACCACGACTGTGATCGGTGTCGAGATCTTCGACGCAAAAGAATTGAGTCCTCACCACGGAGGCACGGAGCTCACGGAGAAGAAACCAAAAAGAGAAATCCTCCGTGTTCTCCGTGCCTCCGTGGTGAAAAGAGAATTGACAGACTGAAAGGAATTCCCCAAATGCGTCGCATCTCCATCCTGTTCTTGCTTTGCACCGCCGCGCTCGCGCTCCACGCCCAGCGCCTGCCCGATACCGTCACGCCACACCACTACATCCTGAAGTTCACGCCTGACCTGAAGGCGGCGAAGTTCGCGGGCGAAGAGACCATCCACGGGGACATCAACCGGCCGACGAAGGACATCGTCCTCAACGCGCTCGAGATCGAGTTCCAGCAGGTCACGGTGCAAGCATTGCCCGGCGGCGCCGTGCAGACGGCGAAGGTCGCGCTCGATCCCCAGAAGGAGATGGCCACGCTCAGCGTAGACCAGGAGCTGCCCAAGGGCCCGGTCGAGATCAAGATCAAATACACCGGCATCCTCAACGACCAGTTGCGCGGCCTGTACCTGAGCAAAGGCGAGGGCCGGAACTACGCCACGACGCAGATGGAACCCACCGACGCGCGCCGCGCCTTCCCCGGCTGGGACGAGCCGGCCTACAAGGCGCCGTTCGACATCAGCGTGGTCGCCGACACCGGCGACACCGCTATCTCGAACAGCCGCATCGCCAAGGACGAGCCTGGCCCCGGGCCCGGCAAGCACACTATCACCTTCGCCCCGACGCCGAAGATGTCCACTTACCTGGTGGCGCTCGCCGTTGGCGACTGGAAGTGCCAGGAAGGGACGCAAGACGGCATCCCCATCCGCATCTGCGCCACCCCCGATAAGGCGCACCTGCTCGGCGAGGCGCTGGCGGCGGCCAAGTCCATCCAGCACTACTACAACCAGTGGTACGCGCCGAAATACATCTCCCCCAAGCTCGACGTGCTCGCCGTGCCCGATTTCTCTGCCGGCGCCATGGAGAACACTGCCGCCATCTTCTACCGCGAGGTCCTGTTGTTCTACGACGCCAAGACCACGTCGTCTTCGCTACAGAAGACCGTGTGGGACGTGCTCGCGCATGAGCAGGCGCACATGTGGTTCGGTGACCTCGTGACCATGCAGTGGTGGAACGACATCTGGCTGAACGAGGGCTTTGCTACCTGGATGAGCTCCAAGCCCGTGCGCGCCGCGCATCCGGAGTGGAACAACCAGATCGACGAAGTCGACAGCGCCACCAATGCGATGGCGGTGGATTCGCTCGTCGCCACGCGGCCCATCCGGCAGGACGCGACCACGTCCCAGGAGATCGGCGAGCTCTTCGACGGCATTGCCTATGAAAAGACAGCGGCCGTGCTGCGCATGCTCGAAGGCTATGAGGGCCCGCAAGTCTTCCAGAAGGGCACCAATGATTACCTCGCGGCGCACAAGTACGGCAACGCGACCGCCGAAGACTTCTGGGGCGCGCAGACCGCCGCTTCCCGCAAGCCCATCGACAAGGTGATGGCGAGCTTCGTGCTTCAGCCCGGCGTGCCGCTCGTCTCGGTGGACGCGAAGTGTTCCGCCGGAAAGACGGATGTTGCCATCACGCAGCAACGGTTCTTCAGCGACCGTCTCGCGATGGACAAAGGCTCCGAGCAGCTCTGGCAGGTCCCAACGTGCCTGAAGTACGGGACGAAAGGGAAGAGCGAGACCAAGTGTGAGCTCGTCACCGCGAAACAGGCGACCATCACGCTGCCGGCGTGTGCGGACTGGGTCTACGCCAATGCGGACGCGCGCGGCTACTATCGCGCCGCGTACTCGCCGGCCTCGTACAAGCAGCTGATGACGGCGGCGGCGAGCCTGCTGCCGCAGGAGCGGCTCGCGCTGGTGGACAACCAGTGGGCGCTCGTCCGCAGCGGTCGCAGCGACGTTGGCGACTTCCTCCAGCTCACCGAAGCGCTGCGCACCGACCGCGGCCGCGCGCTGTGGGAGAACCTCAACGCGCGCCTCAACACCATCAATCGCTACCTCACCACGGTGGAAGACAAGGCGAACTTCCGCACCTTCGTTGCGTCGCTCTATCGTCCGATGATCGCCGAGCTGGGTTACACGAAGCGGGCGGACGACAGCACGGACACGCAGCAGTTGCGCCGCGAAGTCTTCAACGGGCTCGCCCTGGTCGCGGAAGATCCCGACGCCATCGCGAAGGCAAAGGAACTCACGCAGCAGGAGATCAAGCAGCCGGGCTCGGTGGACGCGGAACTGCTGAGCGTTGCCGTCGCTGGGGCAGCGCGCTTCGGTGATGCCGCGTTGTATGACCAGTACCTGGTGGCGATGAAACAGGAGAAGGAGCCGGAGCGTCACTACAACTTCGTCTACGGCCTCACGCTCTTCCGTCAACCGGAGCTGGTGAAGCGCAGCTTCGAGCTGGTTGAAGGACCGGACATCCGCAATCAGGATGCGACCGGCTTCGTGAACTCGCTCGTCGGTGACCCTTACAACCAGCAGCAGGCGTGGGAGTTGTTCAAGAGCGACTGGCCGGCGCTGGAGAAGAAGATGTCGAGCTACGTGCGCGGCGAGAGCGTGCGCGTGGCCGGCAGCTTCTGCGATGCCGGCATGCGCGACGACGCGAAGCAGTTCTTCGCGTCGAAGGGCAATCCGCAGTCGCGCACCGCGCGGCAGACGATGGAGCGCATCAATAGCTGCATCGACCTGAAACAGCAGCAGCAGCCGAAGCTCTCCGCCTGGATGGCGCAACACGGCGGGTCAAAGGCCAGGGCTGCGAGGTAAGACTGCGCGAAGTAAGAGCTATTAACCACGAAGGGCACGAAGGAACACGAAGGAAGAAAGACAGAAAAACCTTCGTGAACCTTCGTGCCCTTCGTGGTTTTGTTCTACGGCTGGCCGCTGGCGGTGTCCGCTTCGTTCGTCGCTTCCAGGATCATCTGCCAGAGTTCCTTCAGGCCCGCGCCGGTCTCGGCGGAGACGGGCAGCACCGCCCCGACCTCATGCGCTACTTGAAGTTCTCGCAGGGAGTTGTTGAGCTTGTTGCGCGATAGCTTGTCGGCCTTCGTCCCCACCACGAGGAACGGACGCTGATGCTGGCGCAGCCAGGTGATGAGCTGGTGGTCGCTGGGCTGCGGCGGGATGGAGGAATCCACCAGGCAGACGGCGAGCGCGAGCGTCTCGCGGTCGCGCAGGTAAGGCTCGATGAACGTGGGCCATTCCGCCGAGATGGATTTCGAGATCTTGGCGTAGCCGTAGCCGGGCAGGTCGACGAGCAGCAGTTCCGGGTTGGGTCGCTTGAGATCGAAATTGACGCCGAAGAAGTTGATGGTGCGCGTGCGTCCCGGCGTGGAGCTCACGTGGGCCAGCTTGCCGCCGGCGAGCGCGTTCAGCAGGGAAGATTTGCCCACGTTGGAGCGTCCCGCAAAAGCAATCTCCGGCGCCGAGGGCGCCGGAAACTTCGCGGGATCGACGGCGGACGTCAGGAACTTCGCGCGGACTTTCATTCGAAGGCAAACCTACCACAGAGACACAGAGGACACAGAGGCGCACAGAGAAAACTGAAGGCCCGCATCGCTGCGGGCCTTCCTGCCTACTAACTCCTAGCTACAAACTCCTGCGCTACTGATGCGCCGTGGGCGTGTCGCTCGCCGGCGGTGGCGCGATCGGCAAGGTGACCGATTGCGGCTCGTCGGGGAGCGGCGCCGGCAGCGGCTTCTCGAGCGCGATGCGCAGCACGTCGTCCATCGACTCCACGCAGTGCAGCTTCATCTGGTTGCGCAGGTTCTCCGGCACTTCAGCCAGATCCTTCTCGTTGTCCTTGGGCAGCAGGACCTCGAAGATGCCGGCGCGGTGCGCGGCGAGCAGCTTCTCTTTCAATCCGCCGATGGGCAGGACCTTACCGCGCAGCGTGATCTCGCCGGTCATGGCGATGTCGCGCCGCACCGCGATCTTGCTCAGCGCGCTGGCGATGGCCGTCGCGATGGTGATGCCGGCCGACGGGCCATCTTTCGGGATGGCGCCTTCGGGCACGTGCACGTGGATGTCGAGGTTGCGGTAGAAGTCGCGCGGCAATCCAAGCTGCGCCGCCCGCGACCGGATGTAGCTCACCGCCGCCTGCGCCGACTCCTGCATGACGTCGCCGAGTTTTCCGGTGAGCGTGAGCTTGCCCTTGCCCTCGACCACGGTGACTTCGGTCGAGAGGATGGAGCCGCCGACTTCCGTCCAGGCCAAACCGGTGACCAGGCCGACCTCGCTCTTCTCGTGCGCTTCGGTATCGCGGAACTTGATGACGCCGAGGAAGTCGTGCACATTCTCCGCCGTCATGGCGATCCTGTACTCCGCGCCTTCCTTCACCACCTTGCGCGCGACCTTGCGGCAGATGTTGCCGATCTCGCGCTCGAGGTTGCGGACGCCGGCCTCGCGCGTGTAGCCGCGGATGATCGCCGCGATCGCGTCGTCGGTGAACTGGATGTTCTTCTCCGTGAGCCCCGCCGACAGGCGCTGTTTGCGGACGAGGAACTGTTTCGCGATCTCGATCTTTTCCGGCTCGGTGTAACCGTGCAGGCGGAGCACTTCCATGCGGTCCTGCAGCGCCGCCGGGATGGTGTGCATCACGTTCGCCGTCGCGACGAAGAAGACTTGAGACAAGTCGTATTCCACGTCGAGGTAGTGGTCCACGAACATGAAGTTCTGCTCCGGGTCGAGCACTTCCAGCAGCGCCGCGCTCGGGTCGCCGCGGAAGTCCATGGACATCTTGTCGACTTCGTCCAGCATGAAGACCGGGTTCTTCGTGCCCGCCTTCTTCATCATCTGGATGATCTGCCCGGGCAGCGCGCCGATGTAGGTGCGGCGGTGGCCGCGTATCTCCGCTTCATCGCGCACGCCGCCGAGCGACATGCGGACAAACTTCCTGCCCGTAGCCTTCGCGATGGACATGCCGAGCGACGTCTTGCCCACGCCCGGAGGCCCAACGAAGCAGAGGATGGAGCCTTTCGGATTCTTGACGAGCTGCCGCACGGCGAGGAACTCAAGGATGCGCTCCTTGATCTTCTCCAGCCCATAATGATCTTCGTTCAAGACTTTCTCAGCGCGCTCGATGGAGCGGATCTCTTTCGACCGCTTCTTCCACGGCACAGCCAGCAGCCAGTCGAGGTAGTTGCGCGACACGGTGGACTCCGCCGACATCGGCGGCATCGCCTCCAGCTTCTTCAGCTCCTGCAGCGCTTTCTCGTGGACGTCTTTCGGCATCCCCGCCGCGTCCACCTTCTTCTTCAGCTCGTCCCATTCGGACTTCTCGCCGCGGCCGAGTTCTTTCTGGATGGCCTTGATCTTCTCGTTGAGGTAATACTCTTTTTGCGCGCGCTCCATCTGCCGCTTCACCCGCGACTGGATGGTGCGGTCCATGTTCAGCTTCTCGATCTCGATGTCGAGCACGTCGGCAATGCGGTTCAGCCGGTCGCCGGGGTCGAAGATCTCGAGCAGCTCCTGCTTCTCCTCGATGGAAAGCTGCAGGTTCGAGGCGATGGTGTCCGTGAGCTTCGACGGATCTTCCATGCGCACGGCGGCGATCATGGTCTCGTAGTTGAGCGACTGGCAGAGCTTCACGTACTGCTCGAAGAGGCCGGTGACGCGCTGCATCGCCGCCTCTACCGCCGGCGTGATCTCAGTGCCGTACTTCGCCGTCCGGACGGTGGCCTGGAAGTAGCCTGCGGTGTCTACGACTTGGAGTATCTTGCCGCGCTCCACGCCCTCGACCAGGACTTTGATGTTGCCGTCGGGCAGCTTGAGCGACTGCACGATGTTGACGATGGTGCCGACCTGGAATATCTCGGTGGGCTTGGGCTCGTCGATGGAAGCGTCGTGCTGCGTGGCCAGGAATATCTTCTTGTCGGCGGCGAGCGCCTCCTCGAGCGCGCGGACGCTGGATTCGCGCCCCACCACGAACGGCGTCATCATGTAAGGGAAGATGACCACGTCCCGGATCGGCATCATCGGGAGCTTGCGCGTCTCGAACTTTTCCTTGGTCGTCGTTGGTGTGGTCACTGATTTTCTCCCGGGTTCCCTAGCCACTAGCCACTAGCCACCAGCCACTGCTCTTGGTCACTAGCCACTAGCCACTGTCCGTAACCTACTACGTCTGCACCCAGCCCGCAACCAAGCGAAATCCCTATGAAATTAATGCTCTTGACACCCCACAGGCGCGCTCGCTGTGGATTTCGGCTTGCCAGAGGATTCGGCTATTCTAGGGGTCATGGGTCGGACCAGCACAGCGCCCGAAACGCCCAGGTACCGAAGGCGCCAGCACTGAGCGAGGCAGATCGTGCCGAGACCGAGGCGTTTCTAGACGAGGTATTGCGGATACTACCCCTCGTCGGGGTCTTCGCATTTGAGACCTCGAGCGAGACGATAAAGCCAGCCAAGATTCCGCAGAGTCCAAAATCGCCGGCCGAGGATGAAATCGATACGGTCATCGTCCCAGCCCATGAAGAGGGGTTCGAAAAGGGATTCCAAGGTCAGAATTGTTGGTATGAGATTCGCATCGCGGCGGAGAAGCTGGACAAGATCAAGTACATCGCTGTGTATCGGACAGCCCCCGTTTCGGCCATTACCCATTTCGCTCCCGTGCATCACATCGAGCCGTAGGGAGATTCTGGCAAGTACAAACTTGTTTTCTCCGAACCGGCGAAGCTCCTCCCGATGCAGGTTGGCGATGCACCAACCGGCTCAATACAAAGCACACGCTACACACCCCTGAAGAAACTTCAGGCTGCGAAGAAAATCAGCGACCTAATAGGTAAGGCAGAGGGCGCATCGTAGCCTTTTGCTCACGGACCGATGTTTTTAAGTCCGGAAGACCCTCTCATTGTGCCAAGTGAGGGCCTCGAGGGAAGGTTGTAACTGACGGAGTTCTGGCAGGTTGATTGGCCGGCCTTGCATCTTGTAGTAGTCCTCGCCGTTGTTGAATTCTTCCCGAATTCGCCTGCTCACTTCGACCCTCAACTCGGGCGTCACTGTGATGTACCCGCGATCAAAAAGAGTGTGGATGTCCTGTCTAAGCAGCAAGCCGTTAGTTGGCGAATGCGTGCCGCCCTGCGAGAAAGGCTTGATGTGCGCAGCCTCCAAGATATGAAGAATGTGCGAGGACGATAGCGCACATTTCCGCAAATAACTATCGGTGACAAGGACGCGAAACGCACCCTGTCCTAAACGAGGCAAAAAGATCTGCGGTTGACCGTAACGCTGGGTCTCAACGAGAACCGACTCATCCGGAATCGGAATCGGAATCGGAATCGGATTTGCCAACCGATGCTGTACCTCTTGCCAGATTTCCGCACCTCGCGCTTCGTCTGTGTCGTAACCCTTGCCCCGGACGATTTGTCGCGGCCAATCAGAGACGGGGATCCAGTCTGGTTCCTTTAGGAAGAACGGTTGCTGCAACATGATGCAGCCGACCACTTCCTCGCCGCCCATTTGTTCGTCTGTGTCGCGGTACTTCCAAACTCGCTGCCGCATCTCTTCGAAACTTTGCGCGCCGTTCTTCGTCTCAAACGCATTCCATGCAAGGCTGATTGGTAGAGCGCTAAAACTGCTGAAGAAGCCCCCACCAACAATGAAATTTCTAGGGGAGTGGAGTTTGAAGAGAAGGGGCTCTCCCGGTTGCAGGGCCTTGAACGAGTTGCTTCCCGACGGCTGCCAGAAGTTCACCTCATCCGGCTGCAGGGCAGAGAGGCATTGAAACCAGTCGTAGTCCGTGATGGCGACAAAGAAGCGCATCGAGTCGCCAAGACTCTAGACTTTCCGCATGTGCTGTCAAGCTCAGGTTAAGGTCTAAGGCTGGTTCGCCACTCGGACCGCCCGCTTCACTCGATGTAGCCTGCGATTCAGCTTCGGATTGCTTCGGAAAGCAGTGCGGAATGGAATGCTGTTCTCCCGTATTAACTGGGAAATCCGGGCGCGCACTGCTCGCTGGTCCTCACGCCGAATGTTGTACCGAGCCGTATCCTCGGCCAACTCTCGTATCTGATCGTTTGACAGTGTGAGGTAGATCTCGTTCGCCAGCAGGAACTGATCAAGCGCCAGTACGGCGGTTCGCTTGTTGCCGTTGGCGAAGATGTGGCCCGTACAGATCGAAAAGAAAAGACAGGCGGCCTTATCGTGGATCGTCGGATAGAACTCGACGCCAAAGGCTGCCTGAAAGGGTTGTTTCGGGGCAGACTCGAGCAGGTTGCGGTCGCGGACGTCCCGTCGTCCGACCGGCTCGATGCCGGGGAAGAACATAGCGATCCCGTCATCGTGCAGCGCTTCGATGTATGCAGCTGTGAGCGGGAACGCCAGCTTAGGCCTTCGCGAGCTTCTTCAGGGCAGGGTAGTATTTCGCCGCCGACTCGACCAGGCCCTCATTCAGCTTGCTGCCATGCTTGGTCAGCCGCTTCTCGACCTCGGAGGAGAAGCGCTCTCTCGTGCGATTAAGATCTGTCAGCTGCTTCTTTGCACGACGCGTCATGCTCTCCTCCTCTCTCGATGGCTTGTCTAAGAGATGCCACAATCACCAGACTTGTTGCAAATCCCAGTAGTTGCAGTGTACCTCGACTTCTCCTCTACTGGCTCAGACAAATGCCAAGGAACTCTGTGGAATACTAGGCGAATAAATAACGAATATTCTTCTTGACACGGCGCAAGTATATGAGATACTGTCGCATCTAAATATATCACAAAGTAAATAACTGCTTATGCCTGAAGACTTTGCCCCTGAACCAGGATTTCCAAAGGACTTAGCGGCGCGAGCTGCGCAACCATCACAAAACAAAAGACCGGCCCAGGGGGAGGGGAGGGGGGTAATCCCGGTCATTCCGCCGCCGTTCATAAGGACGTGCAGCGGCCTGAAAGCAGACGGCTCCCGCTGCGGCTCACCCGCCCTCCGCGGCAAGGCCGCCTGCTACTACCACGACCCCAAGCGCCGCCCTCGGAAAACTGGAAACAGGAAACCGGAAACCGCCCTTCCGAACTTCCGCGATCCCCAAAGGATGCTCGCCTGGGCCATGATGAACCTCGCCGCAGGACGCCTCGACACCAAAGCCGCCGGCCAGCTCATCTACGCCGCCCAGCAATTGATTCACGGCTAGCTCTTTGAAAATCCGACAAGCAGATTCCTCGCTCCGCTCCCTCGTCCTTCGGACTCGGCTCGCGGGCTCGGAATGACAAAACCGGAGAGTTCTCTGTGCCTCCGTGTCTCCGTGGTGGGTGTTGCTCTTCGGCCACTCGCAGATCACAACTCGCAGCTCACAACTTGACCATGGAGATGCTGATATCCCCGGCGTTCACCGTCACGATGAAGTAGTGGAAGAAGCCGTGGTCGTTGGACTGGAGCGGGGCGCCGGCGCCGCCGGTGACGAGGAACCGCGGGCCGCCATTGGTCGCGCCGGCCATGGGGTCGGTGAGGTCGTCGTGCGACTGGACGTTGTAGTAGAGGTGCTCGTGCGCGGAGAAGACCGCGGTCACGTTCGGATACTTTGCCAGGATGGCCGTGATCGCGTCCGCACTCGCCTTATCCAGCGCGTTCTTCGCTTTGAACGGGTGGATGGAGTGGTGCATGAAGATGAAGACGTGCGCGGCGCTCTGGTGCAGCGCGAGGTCTTCGTCGAGCCACTGGCGCTGGTCGGGCGAGACGTAGCCGGGATCGAGGTCGGCGGTGCCGTCGTCGGTGGGCGCGCGCGGCGATTTCACCACCAGCAGCGACGCGACTTCCTCGGTGTTGAGCGAGACGAAGTGCGAGTTGCCGTAATCGAATGACCCGTAGGGCAGCCCGAGGACCTGCTCGTAGTAGCCGGTCATGACGGCGTTGGGGACGTCTTTGGCGTCGTCCATCTCGTGGTTGCCGGGCGCGTTGTAGAGCGGCACGCCGGTGGGGTGGAAGATGTCGAGGATGGCCTGGTACTCGGCCTGGATCTTGGCCTGCTCGCCGGGCTCCTTGCCGGCGATAAGGTCGCCGCAGGAGAGCGCGAGCGCGGGCTTGGCGGTGCCGATGGCGTCGGCGATCTGCTGGATGGTCGCCGTGGGCGGGTCGCTTTTCTTCGCCGGGCGGTTGTCGCCAAAGACGTAGAAGACGAAGTGGTCTGGGTCGGCGGCCGCGCCGAGCGTTGCGGTCGAAGGCAGCGCCTGCAGCGGACGCAGCTGGTGCGGGTCGTTCACGCAGGACAGCAGTCCAGAACAGATGACGGCCAGCGCGAGCGTGGCCAGGGCCAGGAGTTTTCGGGACATTGCTGGAAAGTAGACCTGACGTGGTGTGGGCTAGGCAAGGAAAAACCACAACCTACCACGGAGACACGGAGGCACGGAGAGGGAAGAGAACGAAAAGACAACAAGAACAAGAAAAGAAAAGAAATTCCTCTGTGTCTCCGTGCCTCCGTGGTGGATTTCTGGTTTTCAGCGGCAAGAAAAAGAGACGCCCAGAAGGGCGTCTCTACCTACGTGTATTGGCTGAAGACCGAAGACTGAAGACCGACGACTACCCGGCTTTTTCCATCTGCGCGAGCGAGATGTCGCGGTTGTCGACCATCTCCTGCGTCACCTCGAACTCCTTGATCTTCTTCTGGCTGGGCAGGTGGTACATGAGGTCGAGCATGAGTTCTTCGAGGATCATGCGCAGTCCGCGGGCTCCGACCTTGCGGTTGAGGGCTTCTTTCGAGATGGCGCGCAGCGCGTCGGTCGAGAACTTGAGTTTCACGTTCTCGAACTCGAAGAGCCGCTGGTACTGCTTGACGATGGCGTTCTTCGGCTTGGTGAGGATCTCGACCAGCGCGGCCTCGTCGAGGTCGTTGAGCACGCCGACGACGGGCAGGCGTCCGACGAACTCGGGGATGAGCCCGAACTTGATGAGGTCCTGCGGCTGCGCCTTCTGCAGCATCTCGGTGTCGCGACGGTCGGCCCTCACTTCCGGCTCGGGCTGCTGGTCCTTGCCGGTGGTGCCGGGATTGCGGAAGCCCATGGTCTTCTTGCCGACGCGGCGGCTGATGACCTTTTCGAGTCCGACGAAAGCGCCGCCGCAGATGAACAGGATGTTCGTGGTGTCCACCGGCGTGAACTCCTGGTGCGGATGCTTGCGTCCGCCTTGCGGCGGCACGTTGGCGATGGTGCCCTCGAGGATCTTGAGCAGCGCCTGCTGGACGCCTTCGCCGGAGACGTCGCGGGTGATGGAGGGGTTCTCGTCCTTGCGGCCGATCTTGTCGATCTCGTCGATGTAGATGATGCCGGTCTGGGCGCGGCCCACGTCGCCGTCGGCGGCCTGCAGCAGCTTGAGGATGATGTTCTCCACGTCCTCACCGACGTAGCCGGCTTCGGTGAGCGTGGTCGCGTCCACGATGGCGAAGGGGACGTCGAGCATCTTGGCGAGGGTCTGCGCGAGCAAGGTCTTGCCGGTGCCGGTGGGGCCGATGAGCAGGATGTTCGACTTGGCCAGCTCGACGTCGCTCGTCCGCTGGCGGTTCATGTGGATGCGCTTGTAGTGGTTGTAGACGGCGACGGCGAGCTTCTTCTTCGTCTGCTCCTGGCCGATGACGTATTCGTCGAGGAAGACCTTGACCTCGGGAGGTTTCGGCAGATGGTTGGGAGCGGCGGCCGCGTGCGTTTCCGCGCGATCGTCTTCGAGGATGGAATTGCAGACCGCGACGCACTCGTCGCAGATGTACGCCCGCGGATAATCGCTGGGCGAGGAAATGAGTTTGGCAACGGCGTCTTGCGACTTATGGCAGAACGAACAGCGCAGCGCTTCGTCCGTACCTGTGCGGGTCTTCACTGTGAACCCCTCCTGCCTCAACCCGTTCCCCGATCGCGTTCTCGCGCCGGCGAATCTCTATCTGGGGGAAGAGATGATGTCGTCGACGATGCCGTACTCTTTCGATTGCTGCGCGTTCATGATGAAATCGCGCTCCACGTCTTTCTCTACTTTATCTAATTTTTGGCCGGTGTGCTTGGCCAGAAGCTGATTTGTTATCTCGCGCATGCGCAGGATCTCGCGGGCGTGGATGTCGATGTCGGTGGCCTGGCCGGAGAGGCCGCCCATCGAGGGCTGGTGGATGAGGATGCGCGAGTTGGGCAGGGCGAAGCGTTTCTTGGGCGCGCCGGCGCAGAGCAGCAGCGCGGCCATGGAGGCGGCCTGTCCGATGCAGATGGTGGTCACGTCGTTCTTGATGAACTGCATGGTGTCGTAGATGGCCATCCCGGCGGTGATGGAGCCGCCGGGAGAATTGATGTAGAGCGAGACGTCCTTTTCGGGGTCCTCGGCGGCGAGGAAGAGCATCTGCGCGATGATGAGGTTGGCGATCATGTCGTCCACCGGCGTGCCGAGGAAGATGATGTTGTCGCGGAGCAGACGGGAATAGATGTCGTACGCGCGCTCGCCGCGGCTGGTCTGCTCGATGACCATGGGGACCAGTGCCATTTGCGACTCCTGTCTTCGTTTTCGAGGGCTACGCGGCGGAACCCGCTACGCCCTCGCGACTTGCCCGCGCTGGCCGGCGCGCGCAAGTCACCCACCCGTTCAACTATCTACACCTCTCCCACGTTGGACCGGGCCGGGGGAGAGTAAAAGACTCCGCGGTAAAACTTACGCGGAGCGGTTCAAAAGAAACGCGAGAGCTTTTTCGTTGCGAATCTTGTCACGGATTCTATCCAGCGCACCTTCCTTGGTCAAACGAGCGCGGATGGTCTCCGTGGGCTGCTGGGACTGGGAAGCGATGATGGTGATCTCTTTGTCGACGTCGTCGTCGGAGACCTCGATCTTTTCCTTATCGGCGATCTTGTCGAGGATGAGCGAGGCCTTCACCTCGCGCAGCGCGGCCTCACGCTGGCCGGCGCGCAGGCGATTGAAATCGAGCTTGCGCATGTCTTCGGTGCGCATGCCCTGCGCGGCGAGGGCGCGCAGGCCGCGTTCGAGGCGCGCGTCCACGGCGCGCTCGACCATGGACTCGGGAACGGGGAAGTCGTTCTTCGCGACCAGGTCCTCGATGAGCTTTTCCTTCACGTGGTGCTCGGCCTGGTGCTGCTTCTCGTGCTCCATGTTCTCACGGACCTGCTTGCGGAGCGCGTCCACGGAATCGAAGCTGCCGACTTCCTTGGCAAAATCGTCGTTGAGCTCGGGCGTCTGCTTCTGCTTCACCGACTTCACTTTCACGTGGTAGCTGATGGACTTGCCGGCAAGACGCTGGTCGCCGAAATCGTCAGCATACTTCACGTCGAACTTGCGCTCGTCCCCGGCCTTCGCGCCGGTGAGGTGCTCGGTGAATTCCTTCACCGTGTTCTCGCCACCGACCTCGACCAGGACCTCATCCAGCTTCGCTTCTGGTGACGGGGCTTCGGGGCTGGACGCGGCAGCTTGCTCGGCCTCAGTCTTTTCCTTGGGCGTGCCGCTGAAGCTGATCTCGGCGAAGTCACCCTTGGCGACCTTGCGGTCGTCGAGCGTCTGGTAGGTGGAGGCTTGTTCGCGGAGCTGGTTCAGGGCGGCGTCCACTTCTTCTTCGGTGACCTTGGTGTCCGGCTTCTCGGGGCGGAGTTCCTGGTAGTCCGAAACTTCGATGTCGGGAAGCACCTCAAATGCTGCCTTGAAATGCAGCGGCTGGCCCTCTTCCATCTTCAGGTCGGTGACGCGCGGCTGGGAGACGGGCTGGAGTTTCTGCTTCTCCACCTCGGCGCGGAAGGCGCGCGGGATGAGCGCCTCGACGACTTCGCTCTTGATCTCTTCGGCGAAGCGGTTGCGCACCACGCCGGCCGGGACCTTGCCCTTGCGGAAGCCGGGGATGCGGGCCAGCTTGGAGTATTTCTGGATGACGGTCTCGGTCTCGCGGCGGACTTCGTCGGCGGGGACGGAGATGGAGAGCTCGCGCTGGCAGGCGTTCGCGGCTGCGGGCGTGTTGGTCTCGGGTGAACTCAAGCGGACTTCCTCAGGAGGGCGTTAAGGGCACAACGGAACCTTATGACTATAGAACAAATGACGGGACTTGTTAATTTGGCGGGCGGATAAGTTGGCGCGAAGACCGGCGCCGGGCGGCAAGTCCGGTATCCTCTTTCCATGCAGGTGCGCGTCCTGTTTTTCGGGATGTTGAAGGAGATCGCGGGCGGCGGCGAGCAGCGGCTCACGCTAGGCGACGGCGCGCGGCTTGCCGACGCGCTCTTCGAATGCGAGAAGAAGTGGCCAAAGCTCGGTGATCACCTGCCAACGACGGCGACGGCTATCAACCAGGAGTTCGCGCCGGTGGAGAGCGGGTTAAAGGAAGGTGATGAGATCGCGCTGCTGCCGCCGGTCTCCGGCGGCGCGCCGGACGCCGAAGCGTTCGTGCGGGTGCAACGGGAGCGCATCGTCCCACACGACATTGTGCCTAAGCTGGAGCGGGCGGAGGACGGCGCCATCGTCATTTTCGACGGCATCGTGCGCAACCACTCGCGCGGCCGGGAGACGAAATATCTGGAGTACGAAGCCTACGAGCCGATGGCGTTGAAGCAGATGCAGCAGCTGGCGGTGGAGGCGCGGCAGAAGTTTGCCATCCGCAACGTCGCTTTAGTCCACCGGCTGGGAAGGTTGGAGATCGGCGAGTCGAGCGTGCTCATCGCGGTGTACTCCGCGCATCGCGCCGCCGCATTCGAGGCGTGCCGCTGGCTCATTGACACGCTGAAGCAGACGGTCCCGATCTGGAAGAAGGAGTTCTTCGCGGACGGCGCCGTCTGGGCCGACGGCGAAGCGTTTCCGGCGGCGATCCCAACGGCAGGGAAGGCCGCGAAATCATGAGGACGAATCGCAGGACGGGCCTCCGCGTGCATCTAATCGGCAACTCTCAATGAATAGCGTTCGCAAGTCCGTCGCTGCTGGCATCGCCATGCTTACGCTCGCGCTCGCGGCCTCCGCGCAGGACAACACCCAAGGCCAGGGGAACCAGCGCAACGCGCCGGCTGTCTATACCCAGAAGACGGAAGAACAAAAAGGCAAATCCGAAGAGCAGCCCACGTTCAAGGTCAACGTGAAGCTGGTCAACGTGTACGTGACGGTGGTGGATCCGCGCGGCGCGCCGGTGGGCGGGCTGGTGAAGGAGAATTTCAAGCTCAGCGAAGACGGCGTGCCGCAGGACGTGCGCGTGTTCGCGCGCGAGTCGGAGCTGCCGCTCTCCATCGTTCTGGCCATCGACTCGAGCCTCTCGACGCGCACCAACCTGAAGCTGGAGCTGGAATCGGCGCGACGGTTCATTCACGAGATCATGCGCCGGCAGGACGCGCTCTCGCTCTACCAGTTCGCCGAGCAGGTGGACGAGCTCGTCCACTTCACTTCCAACCTGCAGACCATCGACCGGGGCATCGACCGCGTGCGCGTGGGCTCGGCGACGGCCCTGTTCGACGCCATCTATCTCGGCAGCCAGGCGCTCGAAAAACGCGAGGGACGCAAGGTGCTGGTGGTCATCACCGACGGCGGCGACACCATAAGCCAGGTGAACTTTCAGGAAGCGCTGCGCGCGGCGCAGCAGTCGGAGGCGATCGTTTATTCCATCATCATCGTCCCCATCGAATCGAGCGCGGGACGCAACACCGGCGGCGAGCACGCGCTCATCCAGTTCTCGAACGACACCGGCGGCAAGTACTACTACGCCAAGTCGTTCCCCGAGTTGGACAAGGTCTTCCAGCAGATCAGTGACCAGCTACGCACACAATATCTGCTCGGCTACTACCCGAAGGCGCGCGAGACGGAGGGCGACTACCGGCGGCTCGAAGTCACGCTCGTCCCCGCGCCGGACGCCACGGCCGGGGAACTCTCGGGCTACGTCGCGCGGCACCGGACGGGGTACTACACGGCCCGGCGTTAGGACCAGGGGCGCGAAGCGGCGGTTGCAAAGGCCGTCGCTAGATGGCGCAAAGCGCGATAGAATGCGGCCATGTCATTCCGCACCCCGAACCCGCTGAGCTCGCGCCACCTCAACAAGGCGAAGCTGCCGCCGCCGGACGAGACCGGCCAGGAAGCGCAGTACCTGAAAGCGCTGGGCGAGAAGCAGACGCCGGTCGCCATCAAGCTGCTCGATGGGGAAGTGGTCCGCGGCTGGATCGAGTACTACGACCAGCGGATGATCCGCTTGACGCGCGACGGCCAGCCGAACCTGTTCATATTCAAACACGACATCATGTACGTCTCCGAGGACACCGGCCGGAGGCGGTAGAGTCCCGCCGATTGCCGAACTGCGGAACTGCCGAACTGCGGAATCCAAGGCCGGCAATTCGGCAG
This sequence comes from Candidatus Korobacter versatilis, assembly GCA_016185395.1. Lineage (GTDB taxonomy): Bacteria > Acidobacteriota > Terriglobia > Terriglobales > Acidobacteriaceae > JACPNR01. The sequence continues at coordinate 64,826 of JACPNR010000002.1, read as the reverse complement.
TCCTTCACAGCCGGCGCTGTTCTAGACTGTCTCCCGCATGTCCAGCGACTTCCTTCCATTCATCGAACAGACGGCGCGCGAGGCCGGCGCGCTGCTGCTGCGCCACTTCAAGGCGCGCGTGAAGATCGAGTACAAGGGCGACGTGGACCTGGTCACCGTCGCCGACCGCGAGTCCGAGACGCTGATCGTGGGACGCATCCGCGAGCGCTATCCCAAACATGACATCCTCGGCGAAGAAGGCACGCGCAGCGAGACCGGCGCGGACTACAAGTGGTACATCGACCCGCTCGATGGCACGACGAACTTCGCGCACGGTTTCCCCGTCTTCTGCGTCTCCATCGCGCTCGAACACAAGCGGCAGCGCATTGCCGGAGTGCTCTACGATCCCACGCGCGACGAACTGTTCGCCGCCGCGAAGGGAAGCGGCGCCACGCTCAACGGCGCTCGCATCTCGGTATCGAAGACGGCGAAGCTGAGCGAGGCGCTGGTCGCGACCGGTTTCCCCAGCCACAAGCGGCACAAGAATCCGAACATCCACTTCTATCACCAGATCACGCTGCGGACGCACGGCGTGCGGCGCGCCGGCTCCGCCGCGCTCGATCTCGCCAACGTGGCCAGCGGACGCGTGGACGGCTTCTGGGAGTTCAACCTCAATCCCTGGGACACCGCCGCCGGCGTCCTGCTAGTCGAAGAGGCCGGAGGCCGGGTGACGGATTTCAACGGCGGCGCTTTTGACATCTCCAGCCGCGAGGTCTGCGCGTCTAATGCTGAGTTGCATCCGGCGCTGCTCGCCGAGTTCCGCGCCATCTTCGAGGGCCGCGTGGAAGGCGTGCCCGACGCGGTCGAATACGCCGCCGCGCGCAAGGCGCCGAAGTAGGGGAACCCAGCAGGAGGAACCATGAGACGCATCGCCGTGCTGCTGTTGTTGGTCAGCGGCTTCGCGACCGCGACGTGGGCCCAGGAAAAGGACGAGGCCCCGAAGATCCGCGTGTGCGTGGCCGAGATACGCAACGCGGCGAAGCGCCCCGTGAGCCTCGCGATGCAGCGCGAGCGACTGATGAAGGAACTCAACCACAGCAAGGCGCCAAAGAAAGCCGCGGACAAGCGCGCCATCGAGGCCCTTCCGATGAGTGGGGATTCGCCCGCCACGGCGGAAGGTGCAGCGCGGGACCGGCGCTGCGACTACCTGCTGTACACGACCATCGCCGAGCTGCGTGATGCTGCCGACTTCAGGAACACGCGCGAGGCGGCGGAAGATAATGGCCTGGCGCCCAGGTCGGCCAGTGTGCACGAGGCGCAGACGTTCGCGCGGGTGAGCTTCTCGCTGCTGCGCCCGGGCAGCCTTTCGCCGGTGATGCAGCTGGAGATAAGCACGCGGGAGAACATGGTCGAGGAACCCACGGTCATGCAGGTGATGGACCGCATCGCGCAGCGCGTGAACACCGCCGTCCGCGAAAGCCCGCCGGACATGCGCGAATGAGAACGACGCTGCGCCGTCTCTCACCCGTGCTGACGTTCGCGCTCATGGCCAGCCGCTGCCGCCGCCGGAGGACCGGTTGAAGCGCGCTATTCCCGCGGGCGAGCCGCTACGAGAGGAAGTCGGCAGCGCCCCGCCCAGCCCGTTCCCGAATCGGGACCGAAGGCGATGTGAACCTGGCGTTTTCCGCTGGAGCAGGTCTGGGGTGACCTAGAGTCGAGACATGGACATCCTGATTGCCGACGACGATCAAGTACTTGCCAACCTTCTTTCCGCGCGGCTGCGCAAGCTGGGCTACAAGACGGTGGTCGCGTTCGACGCCATGCAGGCGGTCATGCTGGCGATGAAGGTCATTCCCGCAGCCGTGCTGCTCGACCTGGGCATGCCCGGCGGCACGGGTATCGAAGTGCTGCGCCGTTTGCGGTCGTCGAACCGCACGAGCACGGTGCCCATCGTGGTCCTCACCGGCACCATCGAGAGCGACATGGGCGACCGCGTGCTCGAGATGGGCGCGGACGCATTCTTCAAGAAGCCGTTGGATTTCGAAGAGATCGAGGCCACGCTCCGCCGGCTCATCGACGATAGCGGCGTGAAGCACATGGGGTTCACCGCGCCGGGAACGGCGCATGGTGACGGCCAGCTTTCGCGGGTGAACGCGACGGGGGCTCCGGGCGGTTCGTCGCAGAAGACGCGTTAGGGCGGCGCAGCCTGCGGTTGTCCTGCGGTCAGCTTCTTCGCGGCGTCGCGTTCGCGCGCCGCGCCGGCGGTGTCTCCGAGCTTTTCATAGGCGTCAGCGAGATGCGCGTGCGCCGCCGCATCGTCGGGCGCGAGCTGCAGCAGGCGCTGAAGCGTCTTGACCTCGTCGGCGTAGAGTTTTTTCTGGTATTGCACGGAGGCCAGCCCCTTCAGGTTGTTCGTGTCTTCCGGCGCGTTCTCGACTGCGGCCTTCATTTCCGCGAGTGCTCCGTCAGGGTCTCCCTTCGTGAGGAGCGCGTAGCCGAGACCGCGTTGTGAGTTGGCGTCGCGAGCGTCCTGCCGCAAGGCGGAGCGGAACGCGGCTTCGGATCTCTCCAGTTGCTTGCGTTCCAGGTAAGCCCACCCAAGATGGTTCCAGGAGAAGTTGTCGCGCGGTTCGAGGGCCACCGCACGCTCGAACTCGCGGACGGCTTCCTCGCCGCGGGCGGTCTGCTCGTAACAATAGGCAAGTGCCTGGTGCGCCGCGGCGTCCTTCGGGTCGGCGGCGACCGAACGCTCGAGCGGCGCGAGGGCGGTCTTGCAGTCGTCGTGCTCGAGCGCGAGTTGCGCCTGGCCGTAGCCGAGCTGCGCCGCCTTGAGCTGCCGCAAGCCAAAGTATCCGCCCACCAACGCGACCAGCACGACGGCGAGCACCCCGAGGAAGGCGCGCTCGTAACGCTGCGAGCCGGCAGGGAAGAAACGCGTGAACGCGTAGCCGATGGCCACGCCGCCAGCGAGTCCGCCGAGATGCGCCATGTTGTTGAGGTTGCCGAACAGTCCGAAAGCCAGGTTGTAGAAAACGACCAGGGCCAGACTGCGGAGCGTTTGCTTGACGACGGCAGGATGCAGCCCCAGGTTCCCGAACTTGAAGCCCACGAGGAGCGCGCCCGCGATCCCAAAGATCGCGCCGGAGGCGCCTGCGCTATTCCGTACCGGGCTCCACAGCAGGCTGAGGTATTCGCCGGTGACGCCGGCGGAGAGATAAAGCAACAGGAACGCCGAGCGTCCGAAGAGCCTTTCCCCAACGCTGCCCAGGACCCACAGGCTCCACATGTTGACCAGCAGGTGGATGAACCCGATGTGGACGAACATGCACGTCACCAGGCGCCACGGTTCGGGGCCGAGCGTCAGCGGGCCGAAGTCGCTTCCCCAACGCAGGATCTGCGCGCCTTGAGGCTCGCTCGGCGAGACGCCGTTCAGCACCATCACCATGAAGTACGCGATATTCAGCGCCAGCAGCGTCACGGTGACGGCCGGGGCCTGCGGCTCGTAGGAGGGGATCGCTGCGGCCTGGGCGCGGTACGGCGCCATCTGCTTCTCGCATTCCGGGCAGATGTCCCGGAAGCCGCGAAACGAGAGCGCCGAGAACCGGTTACCGCATCGTTTGCATTGCGCCATGGTGGAGTGCCGCGAAATCTGGGCTGCGAAATCTGGGCCGCGGAATCTAAGATAGCTGACATCCGGCCGATCCGCATGTTTCCCGAGCGTTTGGTAAACTCATTGTGTGGACACCAGCCTGCTTACCCGTGAGATCCAGAAGCGTCCTGACCGCGTGAAGTTCGCGGGACGCATCCTGTTCCTCACCGAAGACCCGGCGCTCATCAAGCGGCAGCTTGCAGGCGAGGACCTGCCCTGGGACACGAAGAATCCGGCGAACAATCCCAAGCTGCGCGACGACATCTCGACCGACGAGATCACGCCCGCGCACTACTGCTTTTACTTTGACCAGACGCTAGGCGAGATCCCGTATCTCGGCCTGAAATGCGGCAGCGAGACGCCCATCGGACGCGGGGACGTGAAACGCGGCGGCTTTGTCGCGGCCGTCAGCGGGAAGCGTCGCGGGAAAGGTTCGAGCCGCGAACAGTCTCCGTATGCGGAGATGTCCGCCGGCATCAAGCTGGTGATCGCGGAAAACATCGAGCGCATCTACAAGCAGAACTGCCAGAACCTGGGCGTGCTTACCTCCACCGATTTTTCGCTCATCGATAAAGTCCGCGGGGGCGAGGAAGTCCCGCTCGCGAAGTTCACCGAGGGCGAAGACGACATCACGCGGCAGGTCATCGAGCACGGCGGCTTGTTCCCGTTCAACGTCGCGCGGCTGCAAAAGAAAGTGTTCCTGCCGCCCATCAAGACGGCTAAGCGTCCCCTGACGATCGCGGAGAAGGTCTTCGCGCGCCACATGATCAACGAGCAGGGAACGCCGGGCGTGCCGGCGGTCAAGCCGGGCGACACGGGCTTCGCGCGCACCGATCTTCGTTTCTCCCACGAATACGTCACGCCGATGGCGGCCATCTTCTTTGAGCACTACGTCGGCAAGGATGCCAAGGTCAACGATCCCGCGACCATCCTGTTCTTCCGCGACCACCTGACTTTCCTCGATGAGGTCATCTCGGAAGAGAAGAAGAAGATGGGGCTGCTCGACCTCGCCGGCCAGCTCAAGCTGAAGCAGGGCGATTTTGCGAAGAAGCAGGGCATCAAGCTGCACGGCGAACTCACCGACCGCAAAGGTTCGGAGGGCATCTGCCATTCCGTGATCACGGAAAGCTACGCGCTGCCGGGCCAGCTGAACGTTGGTTCGGATTCGCACACGCCACACGTCGGCGCGGTGGGATGCGTCGCGTTCGGCATCGGCACCACGGACGTCTTCAATTCGTGGATCACCAAAGACGTTCGCGTGAAAGTGCCGGAGTCGGTGAAGGTGAACGTCCGCGGGAAACTGAAGCCGAACGTGACGGCGAAGGACATCATCCTGGTGCTGTTGGCAATGGACTACATCCGCAGCGGCAAGGCGCTCGCGAAAGTGATGGAGTACGGCGGCGAAGCGCTCGAATCGCTCAGCGTCGACGAGCGCGCCACGATGACGAATATGGCGGCAGAGATCGGCGGCTTTACTGGGATCGTGGCGCCGGACAAGAAGGTGATTGACTTCCTGGTCGAGCGGCGCGGCATGGACCGCGCGCAAGTCTCGAAGATGCTGGATGGACTGACGAGCGACCCCGGCGCGGAGTACGCGCACGTCATCGACCTCAACGCCGACGACATCCGTCCCATGGTCGCGACGCCGGGGGACCCGGGGAACGGGAAGCCGGTGCGCGAGCTGCACACGCCCGTCCCGGTCGAGATCGCCTACGGCGGCACCTGCACCGCGGGCAAGAATGAAGACATGGACATGTACGCGCGCGTGCTGGAGGACGCTCTGAAGCAGGGCAAGCGCGTGGCCGAGTCCACCAAGTTCTACATCCAGTTCGGCTCACAGGAAACGCGCAATTACGCCATCAGCAAGGGCTATCTGGAGACCTTCCAGAAGGCGGGCGCAATCGTGATCGAGCCGAGTTGCGGCGCGTGCATCAACGCGGGGCCGGGAGTATCGACGCGTCCCGACCAGATCGTGATCAGCGCGCAGAACCGCAATTTCCCGGGACGCTCCGGGCCGGGACAGATGTACCTGGCGTCGCCGCTGACGGTGGCTGCCAGTGCGGTGGCGGGATACATCACGGAGTACCAGCCGGCGGAGGCGAAGGAACTCGTCGGGGCGTAATGGCGGTTTGTCAGGAACGGCGGATTTGTTAGAATATCCGGTTCCGCAGCAACGTTATTATCTATCTGACAGAAGCGAGAGACCGAAACCATGGCTTATGTGATCGCTGAACCCTGCATCGGCACCAAGGACACCGCGTGTGTGGATGCCTGCCCGGTGGACTGCATTCACCCCAAGAAGGACGACCCGCGCCACGCCACCGAAGAGATGCTCTACATCGATCCGGTGGAGTGCATCGATTGCGGCGCGTGCGTGCCCGTCTGCCCCGTCTCCGCCATCTTCGCGCTCGACGACCTGCCGGAGAAGTGGAAGAGCTTCACCCAGCGCAACGCCGAATACTTCGGCCGCACCTAACGCTTTTGTGCTTTCCGACGCGCAGCCCTTATCGGCTGCGCGTTTGTTCTTTTTAACCACGAAGGTACACGAAGGTTTCTTTTGTCTTTATCTCTCCTCGTTCTCCTTCGTGGAACTTAACGGCTTTATGGACCTGGAGATCATCCGTCGTTACTGCAAGACGTTGCCGCACGTCGAAGAAGACGTGAAGTGGGGGCACGACCTCTGCTTCCTCATCGGACGCAAGATGTTCTGCGTCCTGAACCTCGAGCCCGCGCGCGGCGATAGGAGCATGGTCGCCATCAAGGCCACCCCGGAGGAGTTTGCCGAGCTGGTCGAGCGCGAGGGCGTGATCCCCGCGCCCTACATGGCGCGGAACCACTGGGTCTCACTCCAGGACTACAGCGCCCTTCCGTGGCGCGAGCTGCAGCAGGGCATCGCACGCTCGTACGAGCTGGTGAAAGCCACGCTGCCGAAGAAGGTGCAGGCGGAGCTTTCCACGGGCGCCGGCAAGCCGCGGGCGGCGAAGCGTCCGGTTCGACCGGCGGCGAGAACCCGCTCCAAAGCGCGCCTTTCCAAGCGCAGATAGCTCCGCTACAATCGCAGTTCGCTCGCACGCCCTTTTTGCATCATGGCCATCAAGCAGTCGGAGGCGATCGTGTTGCGCAGCTATCCGCTGCGCGAGGCCGACCTGTTGGTCACGCTGCTCACGCGGACCGACGGCAAGGTCCGTGGCGTGGCGCGCGCGGCGAAGAAGTCGAAGAAGCGTTTTGGCGGGGCGCTCGAGCCGCTCACCTACGTCCGCGCGTACTGGGACGATCGTGAGGGACACGAGCTGGCGCGGCTCGATTCCTGCGAGGTGCTGGAGTCTCCGTTGGCGGATGAAGTGGATTATCCGCGGGCGGTCGCGCTCGGATACGTAGCGGAAGTGCTCGACCAGGTCTTGCCGGACCGCGAGCCGAACGACGCGATGTTCCGGCTGGCGCTGGCGGTGCTGGCGAACCTGCGGGCGGGCGCGATCTGGATGCCGCTCACGTACTTCGATCTGTGGATCGTGCGGCTGATGGGACTGCTGCCGGAGTTGAGCGAGTGCATCGAGTGCGGCGAAGGGCTCAACGGGAGCCGCGCGTGGTTCCATCCGCTGGCCGACGGCTTGATGTGCCAGCAGCACAAGCGGCTGGCGTCGAACGAGATGCAGGCTGAGTCACGGCGGCTGGCGGCGGAGATGTTCCGCGCGCCGATCGAAAAGTTCGGCGGCACGGCGTGGCGGAAGCAGCAGGGGATCGACCTGCGCAAGTTTCTGGCGCAGCGCATCGAACGGCAGTTGGAGAAGAAGCTGGTGACAGCCAGCATGTTGGATAGGTTGGATTAGCAATTAGCAGTTAGCAATTGGCAATTAGCAAGAACCGGTCCCGCTAATTGCAAATTGCCAATTGCTAATGGCAACGGACAAACAGACCGCACCCACATTCCAGGAACTCATCCTGAAGCTCGAAGGCTTCTGGGCGGAGCGCGGCTGCGTGCTGCAGCAGCCCTACGACGTGGAAGTCGGCGCCGGCACCATGTCGCCCGAAACGTTCCTGCGCGTGCTCGGGCCGAAGCCGTACAGCACCGCTTACGTGCAGCCCTCGCGGCGTCCGGCAGACGGTCGCTATGGCGACAATCCCAATCGCCTGTTCAAGCACACGCAGCTCCAGGTCATCCTCAAGCCGCCGCCGGAGAACGTGCAGGAGCTGTACCTGGAATCGCTGCGCGCCGTCGGCATCGACCTGCGCCAGCACGACATCAAGTTCGAAGAAGACAACTGGGAGTCGCCCACGCTCGGCGCGTGGGGCATCGGATGGCAGGTGATGCTCGACGGTCTCGAGGTCACGCAGTTCACCTACTTCCAGCAGTGCGGCGGCGTGGATCTTGATCCCATCTCCGCCGAGCTCACCTACGGACTCGAGCGGCTCGCGGCTTTCCTGCAGGACGTGGACTCCATCTACGAGATCGTGTGGGCGCGCGACCCGCACGATGCCACTCGAGTCACGCCTTACGGTGACGTGCGTCACGCCGAGGAGCTGCAGTTCTCGGTGTACAACTTCGAGATGGCCGACGTGGAGAAAACGTGGGAGCACCTGCGTCTCTACGAAGCGGAGTGTGCGTCGCTGCTCAAGCAGTTCGAGTTTACCCGGCCGTCGAAGGAGCAGGACGCCGGGGCGCGCCACGAGGCGATGCAGCGCTTCCCGCTGCTCGGCGCGTTCGACCTGTGCCTGAAGTGCTCGCACCTGTTCAACCTGCTGGACGCGCGCGGCGCCATCAGCGTGACCGAGCGCGTGGGCGTGATCGCGCGCATCCGCGCGCTGGCGGTGGGAGTGGCGAAGGCTTACGTCGTGCAGCAGGGCTGGGCGGCGGCGGAGCCGGCGAAAGAAGTGAAGAAGAAAGAGAAAGGCAGCGCAGGCTGATGGCCGACTTCCTACTCGAGATCGGCACCGAAGAGATCCCGGCGCGCATGCTTGCCGGCGCCGAGGCGGAACTTGCGCGCCGCGTGGGCGAACTGCTGGCGCGCGACCGCCTGCTCACCGGCGCGGCTGCGGCGAAGAGCGAGGCCGAGATCGAATCATTCTCCACGCCACGGCGGTTGGCAGTGATCGCGCATGGCGTCGCCGACTCGCAGCCGGACGTGGACGAGCAGGTGATGGGGCCGGCGACGAAAATCGCCTTCAAGGATGGGCAGCCGACTCCGGCCGCGCACGCTTTCGCGAAGAAAGTCGGCCTCGAACTCGACAAGATACAGAAGATGACCACGCCGAAGGGCGAGTACCTCGCCGCGAACGTAGTGAATAAAGGACGCACCGCTGCGCAGGTCCTGGCGGAGGCCCTGCCAAAAGAGCTCGCAGGGATTTATTGGGCGAAGTCCATGCACTGGCGCGCGGGCGCGCCGGAGCGGTTCGTCCGGCCGCTGCGCTGGATGGTCGCGTTGCTCGATGGCGAGGTCGTGCCGGTCGCGTTCGGCGGCATCACGGCGGGGAAGACCACGCGCGGGCATCGCATTTTGAGCGCCGGTGAAGTGGCGGTCGCGCAGCCCATGGCCTATGCACCCGCGCTCGCCGGGGCGAAGGTCGTTGCAACGCGCAAGGAGCGCGAGCACCGCATCCGGAAGGCGCTCGACGCAGCGACGCGCGCCGGGGAGGGCCTGCGCTGGCGCGAAGACGCCACGCTGCTCTCGACCGTCGTGGATCTTACCGAGTATCCGTCGGTCATCCTGGGCGGCTTCGACAAAGAATTCCTGTCGCTTCCGGAAGAAGTGCTGGTCACGGTGATGCGCGACCATCAGAAGTATTTTGCCGTGGAGGACGCGAGCGGCAAGCTCGCTCCGCACTTCCTGGCGGTGCTGAACACCGATTCCGATCCGCAAGGGCTCATCCGTCATGGCAACGAGCGCGTGCTGCGCGCGCGCTTCAACGACGCGCGCTTCTTCTGGCAGACCGACCAGAAAACGCCGCTCAACGACCGCGTGGAGATGCTCAAGGCAGTCACCTTCCAGAAGGATTTGGGCAGTTACCACGACAAGGCAAAGCGCGTCTCCGAGCTGGCCAACGAGATCGCCGCCGACCTCGATGCTGCCGGCAAGAGGCTCGGCCGCGACGCCATCAACGAGGCCGCGTGGCTGGCGAAAACGGACCTCACCGCCGAGCTGGTAAAGGAATTCACCGAGTTGCAAGGAGTGGTCGGCGGACTGTACGCGAAAGCGCAGAAGCATTCGCAGGCCGTGGCCGACGCCATCTACGACCAGTACAAGCCGGAGTCGATGGAAGATTCGGTGCCGCGCACGCTCGAAGGCGCTTCGCTCGCGATTGCCGACAAGGCCGATTCCATCGCCGGCATGTTCGCGCTCGGTAATGTCCCGAGCGGCTCGAAGGACCCGTTCGCGCTGCGCCGCGCCGCCAACGGCATCGTGAAGACCATCGCCGAGCACAAGCTTCCCCTCGGCCTGAAGCGTCTTTTCCAGACGGCGCTTGGCGGATACGAGGGCTCCGAGGCGCAAAAGAAGTTCAAAGGACACGACACGCTCGGCGCCATCCTCGCGTTCATGCGCGAGCGGCTGGAGTTCTACCTGCGCGACGCGCGCGGCTTCGCCTATGACGCTGTTGCCGCCACGCTCGCCGCCGGTGCCGACGACATCGGGGACGCGATCGCGCGCACCGAAGCAGTAGCCAGCGTCCGGCAGTCGCCCGATTTCGAAGCCATCGGCATCTCATTCAAGCGGATGAAGAACATCCTGCGGCAAGCGGAAGAAGCGGGGAAAAAGGCGGCGCACACGCTCGATCCGGACGCGTTGAAGGAACCGGCAGAGAAAGCCCTGGCGGCCGCGTCGCAAGTCAGCGCGCTGCGCGTCGGCAGCCTGAAAGACAAAAGGCAGTACGCGCAGGCGATGGCAGAGATATCGAAGTTGCGCCCGCCCATCGATGCCTTCTTCGAAAAAGTGATGGTCATGGCCGAAGACGAGACGCTGCGCGCGAACCGGCTGGCGCTGTTGCAGAAACTACTGGATGACTTTTCGACCATCGCGGATTTTTCCGAGATCGTGACCGAGCGCAAATAAGCAGAAGGCGAGCCCGGAGGACGGTATGAGTACCGTAGTCGAGACGCCCAACGTTGCATCCACTTCCAGCAAGAACCCTACCAAGTACGTTTACTTTTTCGGCGCGGGCAAGGCCGATGGCACGGGCAAGATGAAGTCCGAGCTCGGCGGCAAGGGCGCCGGACTTGCCGAGATGACCAACGCGGGGCTGCCCGTGCCTCCCGGCTTCACCATCCAGACCGAGGCGTGCCGCGAGTACATGCGCACCGGCAAGACCTCCGCCGAAGTCGAGCAGCAAACCGGCGACGCGCTTGCGCGTCTCGAGAAACTCCAAGACCAGAAGCTCGGACAGGGCGAGAACCCGCTGCTGGTCAGCGTGCGCTCGGGCGCGAAGTTCTCCATGCCGGGGATGATGGACACCATCCTCAACCTCGGCCTCAACGACGAGAGCGTGCAGGCGCTGGCCAAGCGCTCGCACAACCCACGCTTTGCCTACGACTCGTACCGCCGGCTCATCCAGATGTTCGGCAGCGTCGTGTTGGACATCCCGAAAAAAGCTTTCGACGAGGTCTTCGACGCCAAGAAGAAACAGAAACACGCGAAGCTCGATACCGACCTCGACGCGAAGGCGATGAAGGAGATCGCGGAAGAGTTCAAGAAGGTCGTGAAGAAACTCGCCAAGACGGACTTCCCGCAAGCGCCGGCCGAGCAGCTCGCCATGGCGCGCGACGCCGTGTTCCGCTCCTGGAACAACGACCGCGCCAAGACCTACCGCCGCATCAATGCGATCTCGGACGATCTCGGCACCGCCGTCACGGTGCAGTGCATGGTCTTCGGCAATCTCGGGAACACCAGCGGCACCGGCGTGGGCTTCACGCGCAATCCGTCGAACGGCGGCAAAGAGTTCTACGGCGAGTTCCTGATGAACGCGCAGGGCGAGGACGTGGTGGCTGGCATCCGGACGCCGCTGCATATCTCGGAACTGAAGAAGGCGATGCCCGCGGTCTACGACCAACTGCGCGACATTACCTCGCGCCTCGAGCGCCACTACCGCGACATGCAGGATTTCGAGTTCACCATCCAGGATGGAAAGCTTTACATGCTGCAGACGCGCAATGGCAAGCGCACCGGACGCGCGGCCGCGCGCGTGGCCATCGACATGGTCAACGAGGACCTGATCACGCGCGAGGAAGCCATCTTCCGCATCGATCCCAACCAGCTCTACGACTTTCTTGTTCCTAAGGTGGACGAGAAGCTGAGCCACCTCGACGTTCTCACCGTCGGCCTGCCCGCGTCCCCGGGCGCGGCCGTCGGACAGATCGTCTTCACCGCCGACGACGCGGTGGCGAAGGCCGGGCCTGACAAGAAGAACCCGGTCATCCTGGTGCGCAGCGAGACCACGCCGGAAGACATTCACGGCATGGAGGTCGCCGTCGGCATCCTGACGGCGCGCGGCGGCATGACGAGCCACGCCGCCGTCGTCACGCGTGGCATGGGTAAATGCTGCGTCGCGGGCGCCGGCGAGGTCGGTGTGGACGATAAAGCGCACGAGATGCGCGTCAAGGGGCGCGTGTTCAGGGCCGGCGATTGGATATCCCTCGACGGCACCAGCGGACGCGTGATCGCCGGGAAGGTCCGCCTGATCGAGGCGTCCGCGGACGACGACGACCTGCAGACCATCATGAAGTGGGCGGAGCCCTTTCGCCGCATGCGCGTGCGCGCCAATGCCGACATCCCGCGCGACGCCATCAAGGCGCGCAGCTTCGGCGCGGAGGGCATCGGACTCTGCCGCACCGAGCACATGTTCTTCGAGACCGACCGCATCGCCCACATGCGCACCATGATCATGGCGTACACCGAGAAGGAACGCCGCGTCGCGCTGCGCAAGCTGCTGCCCATGCAGCGCGAGGATTTTGCCGGGGTGTTCCGCGCGATGGATGGTTTCCCGGTGACCATCCGCCTGCTCGATCCGCCGCTGCACGAGTTCCTGCCGCGCCGCGAAGACCTGATGGTCGACGTGGCGAAGCTTGAACTCACCAAGCCGAAGTCTCCGAAGTTGAAGGAGCTGCGCGCGGTGCTGAAGCGCGTGGAGGAGTTGCACGAGATCAATCCCATGCTCGGGCACCGCGGCTGCCGGCTGGGCATCACGTATCCGGAAATATCGGAGATGCAGACGCGCGCCATCTTCGAGGCGGCCGTCCTGGTCGCGAAGGAAGGCGTGAAGGTCGCGCCCGAGGTCATGATCCCGCTCGTCTCCACGTTGAAAGAGATGCAGGACCAGGCAGCCATCATCCGGCGCGTGGCGGAGGAAGTTTTTGCCGAGAAAGAGCGCCGCGTGGGCTACATGGTCGGCACCATGATCGAACTGCCGCGCGCCGCGATGTGCGCGGAAGAGATCGCCGCCGAAGCCGAGTTCTTCAGCTTCGGCACCAACGACCTTACGCAGACGACCTTCGGCTTCTCGCGCGACGACATCAACAAGTTCCTGCCTATCTACCTGGCCAACGGCATCCTCAAGCAGGACCCGTTCGCCTTCCTCGATCAGGAAGGCGTGGGCAAGCTGGTGCAGCGCGCGACCGTCGGCGGACGCAAGACGCGTGCCAAGCTCAAGGTCGGGATATGCGGCGAGCACGGCGGCGAGCCGTCGTCGGTGGAGTTCTGCCACCATATCGGCCTGGACTACGTTTCCTGCTCGCCCTACCGTGTGCTCACGGCGCGCCTGGCGGCCGCGCAGGCCGCCGCAAGAGAGAAGCTGGGACTCGAAGGCGGCGCGACGAAATAAGCCGCTGCGAAGACAATGAAAACAGGAGGAGGGGAGGAGAGGAGGAGAGGGGGGATTCTTTCAAAGGACCTCCTGTCCTCCTCTCCTCCTTTTGTTATTGGACTTTCTGCAAACGCGCGATCAGTTTTTGCACCAGCGTCTCTTCCGACTCCGACCACAGCAGCCGGCTCGCCGGCTTGCAGTTCTTCTCCACCGCCAGCGTGAAGGCGATCAGCTTCGCCACGTTCACCCGGACGCGCGCTTCCAGGTCAGGGGTGTACTGCTCCTCTTCGTACAGGAAAGAAGAGTCGAGGCCGAAATCCACGCGGACGTGTCCTTCATCCTCATGCGCGCCGTCGTGAAAATCGGTGCCGTTCACCAGGAACGTTACGGCCATGGGCTGGTCGATCCAGTGCGCTTCGGGATTCTCCGGATCGGCCTCGCCGCTCGGGGCCCACAGGTCCCACCAGGCTTCAAAGATGAATCCGTGGTCCGGCTGCGCGAACTCGCGCACCAGCTCGAACGCTTGTGCCGGCGGCAGGCCGGGCTTGAAGCGGTCCTCGAATACGACGGCCTCGTTCCACGCGATGCCGTGCGCTTCCACCTGCGTGATGCCCGGATGTTGCGACGAGGCAGGGAACTGTTCGAGGACGCAGCGCGTGCGCGCGAGCATGTCCTCGGGCCCGAAGCGCGGGAACCACAGGCTGAGATAGAGGGAATCGGACATCTATTGGAGACCTTGGTCTGCGATTGTAAATCGTGCGCGGGAAACAGGAGAGGATTGAAAATCTGGCAGAAAATGGTATCGTTTGCGGGTCACTTTTCAGGAAAACCTATGGCGTCAAAAGTCCGCAACGAAGGGACCACGGCCATCGTTGAACTGGATGGCAAGCTCTCGCTCGGCCCGGCGGTCGACGACTTCCGCAGCAAGTGGACGGACGCGCTTGCCGGCGGCGCGCACGACATCGTGGTGAACCTGGCGGCGGTCCCGATGGTGGATTCTTCCGGCATCGGCAGCCTGATACGGTGTCATTCCGCGGTGAGTGCGGCGGGAGGGAAACTGAAGATCGTGGCCGCTACCAACACCGTGATGCAGGCTTTCAAAGTGACGCGCCTCGACCGCGTGCTCGACCTCCACAGCGACGAGAAGAGCGCCCTCGCCTCGCTCTAGCCTTCCATCTTTTTGAGTTGAGCATCCAGGTCGGCGAGCGCCTGCTCCAGCATCTGCCGATGCCGCGGGTTGGTCGCGACGGCCAGATCGTGCTCGACCTTCTTGCGCATCATCACCACGCCGTCACGCTTCTGCCGGGCGGCGAGCTGCTCCGGCGTGGGCTGTCCTATTTTCTTTTCCTCGCCGCTGAGCGACTCTTCCTGCTGCGCTTCCACGGACTTGCTTTCCCACCCTCGGGCCATGGCAGCAGTATAAGGTGGATGCGCTGCCGTTTTGACACTCTCGAATCGCCGCTGTTACCATCAAGTGTTCGCCCGCTGCTTGCGGGCGAAGCAGTGCGTCCTGCCTTTTGTTTGCCGAAAGCGTCCCCATCGTCTAGCCCGGCCTAGGACATCGCCCTTTCACGGCGGTAACGCGGGTTCGAATCCCGCTGGGGACGCCAAATCTGCCCTCATGCAGAGTTGCTGGTCCTGAGAGCACCTGGTCCGCGTGTCGGCTATTGACGCGGTGTCCAGCCCACCTGCTGGTATCGCCGGGCATCTTTTCCCTTCAGAACCCCTGAACTGACTCGCATTGCGGAGCCCAAGCTACGCCTGTTCAGGAGACCTACTTAGGAGAACTCGATGAGAAAGACCGGAGTCCTATTCCTTGCGGCCGTCGTACTCGCATTTGTCCCAACGCTATTTGCCCAGAACCACGGAGAAGTCGGGGTCTTCGTGGATTACACCAGGCTTTCGCCGATCGAGACGAACAACACCGGCGTAGGCGCGCGTGTGGGATTCAACGTCCACAAGCACGTGCAGCTCGAAGCCGAGATGGGCTACGAGTTCACGCAAACGTTCATTGAGGAGTGCACCGGTTGCCCGTTGCCGGCGCCTATCCCGGAGAAGAGCGACCTCCGCATCCTGCACGCTCTGTTCGGGCCCAAGTTCCAAACCGGCGGCGATGACGCCAAGGCGCGGTTCTTCGTGACCGTGAAAGGCGGTTTCACTCGCATCGGCATCTCGGACCGTCCCGTGACCTTCGGGAACTTCTTCACCTCGGTCGAGGGCCTGCGCGCGAACAACGTGAACGGGACGCTCTACCCCGGAGTGGGCGCTGAGTTCTATCTCGGGCCGGTCGGACTGCGCTTCGACGTTGGCGACGAGATGATCTTCTTCGACAGCGGACGTTCCGATAACCTGCGCATCACCGCCGGACCGCACTTCCGCTTCTAGTCCGCGGGTTGGGACAAGAGGAGCAGCCCCGAGGGGCTGCTCTCATTTCTGTCCGGAGATTACGGCAGCAGACCGTAGATGTTCAGCTGGGTCTGCGTCCCCACGTAGACTTTGCCGTTCGCGACCGTTGGCGTGGTGAACTTCACCGCCGGACCGGCCACGTCGCGCGCGCCGGAGGAGCTGCTGCTATAGAGCTGAGAAAGGTTGGTGGCGTCCCAGGCAAAGAGCACAGCGGGGCCACCGCCGCTGAAGCCGTCGACCTCGAGCTCCCACACGATGCCGTTGGCCGTGCCATTGGAGGAGACCGAAGGAGTTGATCCGGGGAAGTTGAAGGTGACGTTCGATTGCGCCGAGGGCGAGGCCGAGAACGCTCCACCCGACAGCGTGAACGCCTTCAGCACATCCTTGTTCCCGTGGTAGTACAAGCGGCCATTGAAGAAGGCGGGCGTTCCGAAGGCGTTGCCGATCGCGCCCGGCAGGGCCTGCACGATCTGCGTGTCGGCGGCGGCGTTGAAGTGTCCCATGTTGTCGCGATCGACGACGTAGACGGTACCTTGCTTCCCGGCGCCGACCATCAGGTGAGCAGGCCCCACGCTCTGGTCGGGCAGCAGGATCGGTCCACTGGATCCGAGGTCGATGTCGAGCGATTCGAGCGTGGCCTGGTTGAACGGCGCGAAGTAATCGTTCACCGCCATCACGCCGCCGGGCGCCGCGAGTTTGACGAACGCGTCGCCATAGCCGGTGCCGCCCAGCGAAGCGTTGAACGTCCCATTGCCGGTGGAGACGTAGACGTTGCCGGCCGCGTCTGCTGCCGGCCCGCTGCCCGCCTGCCAGATGCCCGCGCGCGATTCGTTCGGTGTCGCGTTGAACGTGGACACCTGCGCCAAAGTCGAGGCGTTATAAGCCAGCACCCACCCGTGATACGGATCTACGTCGCCGTGCGCGGCAAATGTGATGTAGACGATGCCATGGTCGAGCAGCAACGCCGGCCGCTGATGCTGCCGCAGGGTGTTGAAGGGCACGTGTCCAGCGCCGTCGTTGCCATCGCCGGTGCCGTTCACCGTCGCGGTGAGGATGACCGGTCCACCGAACTTCTCCGCGCCCGTGCTCACATCGAGCGCGTGCAGCCGGAACCTGTAAGTGGGACCGGGTTCCTTCGTCTTCGCCACCACGTAGATGGTGTTGGTCGCGGGATCGATCACCGGCGTGCTGGTAATGCCGATCTCCGGGACAAGGTCGCCGGAGTTCACGTCGCCGTTGGGCACCGTGGTCATGCCGGCGGAGAGGAAGCTGACGCGCCACAGCGGCGTCGCGCTGCGCCCGTCGGCGTCGAAGGCATAGACG
Organism: Candidatus Korobacter versatilis; assembly: GCA_016185395.1. Classification (GTDB taxonomy): domain Bacteria; phylum Acidobacteriota; class Terriglobia; order Terriglobales; family Acidobacteriaceae; genus JACPNR01. The sequence continues at coordinate 47,683 of JACPNR010000002.1, read as the reverse complement.
CTGTTGTGCTCGGTGGCGACGAAGACCACGTTATGGAACCCCTGGCCCGGGACCGCAAGATTGGCGAGGTAAAGCGGCTGCGCGTAGACGTATCCGTCCACGCTGTAGCTGAGGAGCTTGCCGAAGGTCGCGGTGCGGACATTGGCCGGCGTGAGCACCGTCTCGTCCACGTTCTGCCCCGTTCGCAGGTTGTCGTTGTGGAAGGTGAACGTCCCCGCGTAATTCGTCACGTGCAGCGTGGAACTATCATTCACCGTCGCGTCCGCCGCACTGGTCGCCACAATGTTGTGCGCGCCCACCGTTGCCGGCGGAGTGTAAAGTCCCGCGCCGGTGATGGTTCCCACGGTCGCGTTCCCGCCGGCGATACCGTCGACCGTCCACGTGACGGCGGTGTTCGTGGTGTTCTGCACCGTGGCGGTGAACTGCTGCGTCTGCGTGAAGGTGATGGACACAGCCTGCGGAGTGAGCCGCACTGTGACGCCCGGGGGTGGAGGTGGAGGCGGCGGCGTCCCGCCACCCGAACTCATGCCACCGCCGCCGCAACCGGCGGCGAAGATCACGGCGAGACACACCAACAGCGCCGAGACGGACTTTTTAGGCATCACGAAATGAACGACCTGAACGGAGGATGCGTGAGTATACCCAACGTCCGACGCGCCGACAATCGGTTACTCATGGCGTGCTAGCATACAGCTCCCCAAACAATCTCATGCTTGCTCTCGCGATCGCCCTGGCTGTCGGCTGCATCTTCACGCTGTTTTGGCTGCGTACTCTCAAGCGCGTGCCGCTGGTCTTCGTCCCCGACCCTGGGCCGCGCCAGCCGCTGCGGGACCGCGTGTCCGTCATCATCCCGATGCTGAACGAAGAGAGCAATGTGGATGGTGTGCTCGCCGCCGTCCGCGCGCAAACGCATCCGGACCTCGAAGTCATCGCGGTGAACGACCGCTCGAGTGACGGCACCGCGGCGAAGCTTGCCGAGTGGCAGGCGCGCTGGCCCGAGCTGCGCGTGGTGACGATCGCGCATCATCCGGAAGAGTGGTCGGGCAAGACGTATCCGATGTTTCGCGGCGTGGAAGTCGCGACCGGCGAGTGGTTCTTGTTCCTCGATGCCGACATCCGGCTCGCCCCCGAGAGCGTTGCCGGCACCGCCGGCGCTTGCGCCTCGCGCGGCTGGGACGCGCTCGGCATTCTCGGCAAGCTGCAGCTCGGCCCATTCTGGGAGCGCGTGTTGCAGGTGGACCTCGCCGCGCTCTACCTGATGGTCATCGCCGAGACGCCGCACGCCATGATGTGCGGCCACTACATGCTGGTGCGGCGCACAGTCTACGAGGCGGTCGGCGGATGGGCCATGGTCTACGACGAGATGCAGGATGACGTGGCGCTGCCGCGCTTGCTTTCCGAGCACGGCTTCCTGCCGCGCATGCGGGTGTGGCTCGACTCGCATACCGTCGCTGCCTACCGCGACTTGCCGGACTTGTGGCGCGCGACGCGCCGCATGATCGCCGGGAGCACGGGATTCGATCCCGTGTACAGCAGCCTTCCCGCGCTCATCGGGCTGGCGGCGCACATCGGGCCGTGGGTCGTGCTCATCGTCGGCATTCTGTGGAATTGGTGGACGTCGCGCGAAGGCGCGGTCCTCATGGCGCTGGCGGCGACGTGGATCATTCTCGCGCTGGCGAGCTATCTCCGCATCGTCAAGATACTGGGCGCGCAGACGGCGCTCGCGTTCACGCGCCCCATCGGCGATGTGCTTGCCTTCCTCGTGCAGGCCGACGCCGGCTTTCGCGCTGCGCTCGGCGGATTGACTTGGCGGGGAACTGCCTTCGCGCGCCGGCGTGGATTCCCAGAGCGGCCAGAGGACGTGGAGGAGATTGTTTCCTTCTATGCCGCCGCGCCTGCGAAAGGCGCCACGCACGCTTGGGTCGAGCGCATGTGGACCGAGACTGAGCGGCTGCGCTTCCTCTTCAGCGTGCTCGATCATCAGCCCATGGCGGCGAGCATCTTCTTGCGGGTGCAGCCCGGCGTGACCAACCGCCATGCCGTGCGCCTCACGGCAAGTCACTGGAAGCAGATCCAGCAGGGATTGGCGGAGCGCGGCGTTCCGCGCAGCGGCCTGTGGGCCTTTGGGTTCTTGAGTTACGGCTCGCTGCTCTCACAGCTCGGGATGTGGTCCCACGCGTGGCTGCGTGCAGCCGCCAAGCACTACGGCGTTCACGTGTCGTTCGCGGAGTTGTCGCCGGAAGCGCAGCGGAAGGTCCGCGCGGCAGCGTTCCTGGCACTGGAGCAGCAGAACCGGCCGTGGTTCAGCGCGACGCCGCCCGATCGCCGGCCCGCGACGGCGAAGGAGCATGCGCTGGCCTCGGTGTCGCGTGTCTCATCGGCGACGCAGCAGTAGCGCGAAGACGAGGTCGCCCTCCGTCCACGTGCTCACTCGCAGCCGCTCGTTCTCGTAACCGATCTCGACCCCGCCATCCTCGAGCAGGCCGTCGCAGCGGTAGCTCGGCATGCTGTCGAGGCCGCGTCCAAAGGCCTTCAGGGCCGCTTCCTTGGCGCTCCACGCCCGGTGCATGGCCGCGATGCCGCCGCCATGCCGGGCCAGCAGCGCCAGTTCGCCGGAGTCGAACGCCAGCTCGCGGAAGCCCAACTGCTTCTCCCCGATGCGCGCCACGTCGATTCCCGCACGCATATCGCTCGCGACGGCAACCGCGATGGCTTCGTCTTCCACGTGCGCGATAGAAACGGATACGGAGGGGTGGCCTTCGCTGGTGACGACGGGTGCGCCCGATTCCAGGTTGCCGGTCTCTAGCTCGAGCGGGTGCAGCAGCTTGCCCGTCTTCTCGCGCACGAGCGTGCGGATGGCGTCTTTCGCCGCAACGCGGCCGAGCAGCCAATCGAGCCGCGGACGCTTTCGATAAGTCTTCCACTCATCGCCGCGCAAGTAGAGCCGCGCGACCCACTCTGGGTTCATGTCGCCCAAGTCCGCACGCCGCGCGCGGAAGACCATGCCCTCGGCGGTTGCCACGCGCTCGGCGATGAAACCATCACACCGGTCGTCGCGATAGCGCAGCAGGTCCTTGGGCCACAGCACGCGCCACGGCTGCCACGCTTCCATGCGCATCCAGAGCGCGCCGTCCGGCCGGAGCAGATCGACGTCCGCGTGCAAACGGCGGGCGTCGAGCTTGCGGAAGCGCATGTTCGCGCGCACGAGCGAGCCCGCCGCCGGCCGTTCGCCGAAGCAGCGCAGCTTGCCGAGCCGCTGCGGAAACACCGCCCACCCTTCCTGCAGCGCGCAGTAGGCGAGTAGCTGTCCGGCCGCGTCGAGCAGCACGGGCTCGAGTAGCATGCTGCCGGCGCGGTCCGACATCGCAGCCGGATCCGTGACGCGCAGGTCGGCGCTGATCGCGCCCCCTGTTTCGCCGTGGAAGTTCGCTATCACCTGGTAGAGCTCGCGGTGGAACAGCGGGCCGCGCTGGTAGAACTCCTGCGCCGTGTGTTGTGTGCGATCGAGTGGGGGGACCTCCAGCGGCGGCGGTGCAGGCATCGTGTCGGAGGCCAGGGTCGCCTTGCCACGGAATACGGGGCGGCCTTGTCCTGCCGGCGTCAGCTCGACCGAGACTTCATGGCCGGTGCGGCGCGCGCGGACTTGCAGTTCGAGCGCGGCGCCGTCTTCGATGGAGATCCAGCGCGTAGCTTCCATGTCGTGCAGCGTGTCCAGGCGAAGCTCGGGTGCCAGCAGCGCCGCGGCCTCGGCGAGTATCTCCGCTTCGAACGTGAACGGGATGGTGGGCAAGCAGTCGGCGGTGGGCTTCAACTCCTGCGGCACGCGTAACAACGCGTGGTCGCGCAGGAACGGATTGCCCTCGAGCCCGAGCACCAGCTGTGACTCAAAGTGTTCGCCCGGAACGTGCTCCCGGATCTCGCCGAGCAGCGGATACCCGGTCGCGGGCACATCGTCGATGGCGGGAGCGGCGGGCGTAGCGAGCGCGAGCATGGCAGCCTCTTGCGTCGCGAGGAATTGCTGGAAGACGGCTAGTTCCGTTTCTTCCTCGCGCTGTTGCAGGGCGAGGAATTGCTCGAGCGTGGCAACCGCTTCCGCGGCCAATGCGGAAGCCACGGCGGAGCGCTTCCTGCCGGCCTTGGGCGCGACTGCCCCCACCGGAGGACGCGAGACGCCTGCCGTGGGAATGTTCGATACGGCAGGCAGCGCCGGCAACGGGATGGCAGGCGCGTGCGCTGGTTGCGGCTTGACCTGCGCGCGCAACCAGGCGATGGTGTCGTCGGAAGGGCGCAGCCGCGGCGGCGCGAGCGGCAGGGCGCGCATCGTCTTCGAGGGGCGCGGCGCCGGGGCCAACGGATCGATCTCGCGGCAGACGCGGTTGCGGTAGAGTCCGCAGGCGTCGAGTGGCACTCCAAGCGTCGCCAGCCGGGCAAGCACGTGGTGAAACTGTTCCAGGCCGCCACGATGTTCCAGGTCCACGGAGAGCGCGACGTGCGGCTCGAGCGCCAGCGTGTTCTGGATGTTCGGCAGGAACTTGCCGCCGCCGCCAAGCTGCACGAAGATGCGGACACCGTCGCGATAGAGCTGCGACACCGTCTCGCGCACGTGCACCGGCTCACACGTGTTCTCCGCCACCAGCTCACGTATCTTTGCCGGCTCGCTCGGGTACGGACGCCCGTTCATCCCGCAGTAGACGGGGATGGTGGGCGACTTCACCGGCATCTCGGCCATCATCTTCTTTAGTTTTTCCGCGAACTCGGCCGCGAGCGGCGTGTGGAAGGGGAGCACGGGAAGTTCGTGTCCCCAAATGCCAAGTTTCTGCAACTCGACCAGCGCCGCGCTCACGGAGGCCTTCTCGCCGCCGATGAACACCTGCGTGGGTGATACATCCATGGTCACGGAGACGATGCCGGGGATGCGATGCAGCACGGTCTCGGCCTGCTCGGCGGAGGTTGCGACCACCGCCCACAGTCCGCGTTCGTCGCTGTAATGCAGTATCTCCTTGCTGTGGGCGAAGTGGTCGATGGCGCTCTCGTCGAGCACGCCGCCTGCGACCAGCGCCGCCCACTCACCGAGCGAGAAGCCGGCAACGGCGTCCGGAGCCACGTTCACGCGCTTCATCAGCTCGAGCGTAGCGATGTTCGCCATCAGCATGCCGGCGGGCGCGCGCGATGACCATGCCAGCTCGCGCTCGATCTGCGAGAACTCCGCGCTGGCCAGCAGCGGCGGCGGGAAGAACTGGTGGCGCAGCGGATAGGGCGTGCCATCCTCGAGCGTGAATCTGTCAGCCGCATCCACCGTGGCTTGTACTTCGGGGAAATGCAGACACAGCTCGGCCAGCCGGTCGGTGTAGCCCCCCGCCATCCCGGGGAAACCGATGCCGGGGAAAAGGAACGCGAGCTTGCCGGGCCGCGGCTCGCGCGAGAAATAAATGCCGTCGTTCTCCACCCAGGTCTTCTCGAACGACGTCGGGTGACGGTCGGTCTCTAGCCTGCGCGCGGCGCGCGTGAGCTTCTCGGCCAGCTCGCCTAGGTTTTCGGCGACCAATCCCAGCCGGCATTCGTCTTCGTGACGGAAGTGCCGCGAAACGCTGTAGGCCACGTCACGGAGTTCATGCTCGGCGAGCGGTGCTAGCGCCGCTCGCCAGTGCCGCAGGCCCGCGATGAGTTCTTCCACGCGCGCCGCGGAGAAAAGGAAAAGCTCCGAACTCTGCGGCGTAAGCTGGTCGATAGCGCCGTGCGGAGTCTGCCCGAGCGCCGTGGGTCCCAAGGGCGCCTGTTCCAGAACGACATGCGCGTTGATGCCGCCGAAGCCAAATGCATTCACGCCCGCGCGGCGTGAAGTGCCTTGCGGCGAGATCCACGGACGCGTGGTCGCGTTCACGTAGAAGCGCGTGCCGCTTAGCGCGGGATGCGCCTGCCCCACGTTCAGCGTGGGCGGCAGGATGCGATGGTGCAGCGCCAGCGCCGTCTTGATGAGGCCGGCCATGCCCGCGGCCGGCATGGCGTGCCCGATCATCGATTTGACCGAGCCGAGCGCGATGTCCGCAAAACTGTTCTTCCCGAATGCCTGGTCGAGCGCGCCGATCTCGGCGGCGTCCCCCACGGAGGTCGCCGTGCCATGGCCTTCGATGAGCGAGACGCTTCCCGGCTCGACGCCGCTTTCTTCATAGGCGCGCGCGATGGCCAGGACTTCGCCTTCCACCCGCGGACTGAGTACCGCGGCGCCACGCCCGTCACTCGACACGCCCACGCCGCGGATGACGGCGTAAATACGATCGCCGTCGCGTTCGGCGTCTGACAGGCGCTTCAACACCACCGCGCCCACGCCTTCGCCGACCACCAGCCCATCGGCGTCATGCGAGAAAGGCGCGATCTTGCCGGAGTGCGAGAGGGCGCCCAGCGTCTCGAATGCCGCCCAGAAATACGGCTTCTGGATAAGATGCGCGCCGGCGGCGACGCCCACGTCGCAGCGTCCCTCGCGCAGACTATGCACGATGGAATCGACCGCAATGAGCGACGAGGCGCACGCGGCGTCCACGGTGAACCCCGCGCCCATCAGGTCAAGACGGTTCGCGGCACGGCCGCAGGCCAGGTTTGGGATGGAACCCGCAACCACCTCCGCCGTCACCGGAGGCAGCGCGTTGGTCAGCCGTTCGCGCAGTTGCGCGCGGACCTCCGGAGTCGCTTCCGGCAGCATGCGCTCGAGGATTGCGGCAACCTGCGCCACGACTTCGGTGCGCAGATACATGTGCTCGACCGAGTTGCCGAGGTAGCCGCCGCGTCCGATCACGACTTCCGTTCGCGCCCCAGTCTGCTCGGCCGGGGGCTTCGACTTGCGCGCGCTCTCCGCATTGCGCAGCGCGCCGTGGATCACGCCGAGGACGAGGAACTGTTCCGGATCGCCTTCATTGACTGCGTTTGGCATGATGCCGAGCGGGACAGGATCGAACTCGGCAAGCCCGTCGAGGAACCCGCCGCGGATCTGGCCGAGTCCGTATTCTTGCGGATCGAAACGGGACGCAGGCACGTCGCGGATGGCGTCAACGCCCTGCACGATGTTCCGCCAGAAGGCTTCGAGGTTGCGCGCGCCGGGAAAGACACACTCCATCCCGACGATGGCGATGGGCTCGGCGCCGCGTCGCGGCTTGTCCGGGGTATCGGACACTGTCTCAGGCACTGCCATGTGCGGCCTTTGCCAGGCCGAGCGCGCCGCCGGAGATCTGCTTGGCGTCCCGCTTGGCGGCGTAGATCACGACCTCGGCCTCGCCCTTCGGGCCGTAAAGCAGCTCTTCGAAGAAGCGCTCGCAGCCGGTGCGTGTGGAGAAGTAGGCGAGCCCGCGCTCCGAAAGCAGTTGGTCGGGATACCGCGCCGCGATGCCGACCTCGGCCCACGGTCCCCAACCGATGGCGACCACGCGGGCGGGCCATGCGCGGTCAAGCTTGCGCGCCAGCTTGTTCAAGGCTTCGTTCGCCGCGGAGTAGTCGCAGCCGCCGGCGTACCCGGTGCGCGCCGCCAGCGACGAGAAGAAAACGAGGAAGCGCAGCGAGTCCGGCCGCAGCGAACGCACCAGCGCGAGGGCGGGCTGCACCTTCGTATCGAACACGCGGTCGAACGAGTCCATGGACTTGGTGACCAGCATGGTGTCTTCCACGATGCCGGCACCGTGGACGACGCCATCGATCTTGCCGAAGCGCTGATACGTGGCGGCAACGAGGCGCTCGAGGGCGAGCGTATCGCGGACGTCGAGCGAATGGTATTCGCAGCGCGCGCCCGTTTGGCGAATGTGCTCGAGCGTGCCGCGGATCTCGCGCGCGTGGATGAGTGCGCGGTATTGCGTCTCGAGGCTCGCGGGCGTGACCGGCTCCCCGCGACGCTTGCGGCGTTCGGCAAGGATGCGCTTCAGTTCCGCGGCAGAGGTCACGTCGCGCGTCTCCGCATCTTCCTCCTGCGGCTCGGGCGTTCGTCCGGCGAGGACAAGCGTGCAGCGATAGCGCGCGGCGAACTCCTGCGCCACGGCCGCCGTTATGCCGCGCGCGCCACCGGTGATCAGCACCACCGACTTGGCGTCCAACTCGACGCCGGGCTTACCCGTGCGCGCGATGTCGCTGGCGGCGAGTTCGAGGATGGAGCGTCCCGCGGCGGTGTAGCCCACCTCCACGGTGCGGTCGGCACTCTCGACGGCGGCGAGCAGGTGCGGCAGCAGCAGCGCGCCGTCGTTCGCGTTCACGTCCACGGATTTGATGAACACTTCCGGCCACTCGTGTGCGATCGATTTCAGGAAGCCAGGAATGGACATCTGTCCCGCGCGAACGTCGGCCGGCATCTGCTCCACGCCGAAACTTCCACCCATGCCGGTCACGGCGATGAGCGTGCCTTTCGCCGCGCGCAGGTCGCGGGCAAACGCGGAGGCGAGCAGGAACAGGCTCTTGACCTCGAGACACTGCTCTTCGGTCGCCAGCTTGGCGCACGAGAGCGGCAGCAGGTGGCAGATGGCAGTCACGGGCCCATGATGGCGCGCGATGCTCTCACGCAGCTCTTTCACCGAATCGCGCGAGAGCAGGTCGGCCTCGTAGTGTCCGGGACCGAGCGTGCGGAACTTCTTCGCATGACGGACCACCGCGACCGTGCGTCCGAGGGCGCGCGCAGCCGACGCCAGCTCGAGGACGTGCCCTTGATCGTCTTCCGTCAGGATGATCACTTGCTCGTCGGGAATAGCGCGCTTCTCGCCCGAAGCCGCGGCAGCAACCGCGCGCAGCACGTAGCGACGCACCGGCCCGTCTTCGGCCTGCGGCGGTTGCGTCACGGCGGGCGATTCGAGGACCGCCGCCTGCGGCGCTATAGCAGCGGCCGCGTGCGCGGCCGGAGCTGCGTTGGCGCAGTCGGCCAACTGCTGGTCGAGCCAGCCGAGCACCTCGCGCAGCGTGCGCAGTCGCGCGATGGAGAGGAAATACTCTTCCTTCTCGTACGCGTCGCCCTTGAGGTCGAGCGTCTCGCGTAGTCCGCCAAAGATCTCGGTGCGCTTGATGGAATCGATCCCGAGGTCGGCTTCCATGTTGTAGTCGAGGTCGAGCATCTCCACCGGATACCCGGTGCGCTCGCTCACCAGCGTGAGCAGGACCTCCTGGATATCGAGCGGCGCGGCAGAGCGCGGCGCGGGAGCAGCGGACACTGTCGCCGGAGCCGCCGCCGGCGCTGCGCCCGGCGCGACCTTCGTTGCTACAGGCATTGCGCTCGCTGCAGCCCCGACCACAGAGGGTAATGAAGGAACCGGAGGCACCGCCGCCGGACGCGCATTCGGCGCGGCTGAGCCCGTAGCGATGGCCTCGAACACGGCGCGCTGGGTCTCGAGGAAGCGCGTCATCAACTCGGTGCGCTGTTGCTGCGCTCGCGCCTGGTAGTCGAGGAAGCTGCGCATCGTGGCCTGGAACGCAGCCATCATGTCGAGCGTGGCGTCGCCCGTCGGCGCCGGCGGTGCGCCGGATACGAGCGGAGCCGAAGCCGGCGTCGCAGACGGAGCGAAAGCGGTTGCTGGGGCCGGAGCGGGAACAGCGAGCGGGATGTTTCGTGCGTCGTTTTTGTAGACCATGGGTTCGTTCGTCACCAGAGAAGCCTGTGGTTTGCGTGCCGGAACGTGGAGCGGATGCGCGCTGCCGCCATCGATCATCCACGTGGTGGCGGGCAGGGGCAGCGCAGGACGGAGCAGCGTGTCGAGCTTGCGCAGGCGGACGTCGCGCCCGGCCGCCAGGCGTTCCAGGCGGACGTTAGCCCCGATCACATAGAGCCGTGCGAGCGCCGTGACCAGGTCGGCATAAGCGTCCGAATCGGCGCCGCCATTGGTCGCGACCACCACTACGTTCGGGTCGGACAGGATCTGGCGGACCAGTCCGCTGAGCACGCGACCGGGACCTGCTTCCACGAAGACGCGCGCGCCGGCGGCGTACATCGCTTCGATCTCCTGCTGGAAGCGCACCGGTCGCGTGAGCTGTTCGACCAGCAGCCCGCGCATGGCGGAGGCGTCGGCGGAGTAAGCGCCGGCAGAGAAGTTGGAATAGACCGGCAGCCGCGGAGCCGCGAGCGCGACCTGCTCGAGCTCGGCTTGTAGTCGCGCTGCGGCGGGACGAGCCTCCGCGATGTGGAAACCGGCATTCATCGCAAGGCGCGTGTACCCGATGCCCGCCGCGTCAAGCTGCGGCAGGAAAGTGGTGACCGCGTCGGTGGCGCCACCGATGATGGTCTGCTTCGGTGCGTTGATCCCGGCAAGGCTTACTCCGGCGGCTTGCGCGAGCAGCGGGCGCAGTCCGGCCTCGCTCGCCTGCACCGCGACCATCGCCACCGCGTCGCGGCCCTGCGTGCTCTGCACCAGACGGCCGCGGACTTCCGAGAGCCGGATGAGCTGCTCGTATCCGAATACGCCGGCAGCGCAAAGCGCGACGTATTCGCCGTAGCTGTGTCCCGCGACCATCGCAGGCTCGAGACCGAACTCGTGCAGCAGGGAGTGCATGGCGTGGCCGGCCACACCAAGCGCCGGCTGCGCGTACCACGTCTGCCTGAGCGTCGCGCGCTGCTCCTGCTCTTCCGCGTCCGAATACGCTGGCGGTGGATAGATCGCGCTGGCCAATGACGACGGCAGCACGCCGCGCAGCGCGCGATCGGCATTCTCCACGTGCTCGCGCACCGCCGGGAAGGCCATCGCGAGCGGCGCCAGCATGTTCAGGTATTGCGAACCTTGTCCGGGAAACAGGAAAGCGATGGAACCCGGCAGCGCGCCTTCGCCGTACCCGATCGGACCGGATGGCGGCAGCGCCTTGCCCGCACGCAATGCCTCGACTGCGGCCGCGACGCGCTGCTTCAACTCCGGCTCGGTCGCAGCAACGATGGCCAGCCGATGCTCTCCCGTGGCGCGCACGGCTTCGCGATCCAGCGCCGCGGCGATCTCGGCGAGAGTAGCGTCGGGAGCGGCAGCGAGCTTCGCGCCGAGCTGCTCGACCTTCTGCGCGAGGTCCTCGCGCTTCGCCGCGCGGAAGGCAAACAGTTCCACGTTGCGGCGCGCGGAGGCGCGGCCTTGCGCGGGCGCTTCCTCGAGGACGGTATGGAAGTTCGTCCCACCAAATCCAAATGCGCTCACCCCAGCGCGGCGAGGATGCTCCGCGTTGCGCAGCCACGGTCGCGGACGCGTATTCAAATAGAACGGCAGCGCGCGGTTGCGGACCGCCGGCAGCGGCTCGCCCACCAGCGTGGGAGGAAGCGTGGAATAGTGCAGTCCGAGGATGGCCTTGATCAGTCCTGCGACCCCGGCCACGTTCTTGGTGTGCCCGATCTGCGATTTCAGCGAACCCAGCGCGCAGGTCTGCGGCAGCGCACCGGCGGCTTCAAACACCGTGCGCAGCGTTTCCAATTCGGTGCGATCGCCTACCACGGTGCCGGTGCCGTGCGCTTCGACCAGCGAAACCGTCGCCGGCGAGACGCCCGCGTTCTCGTAGGCGCGCTCCACGGCGCGCCGCTGGCCGTTCACCGAAGGACAGGTGAGACTCTTGTCGCGTCCATCGCTCGCCGCGCCGATGCCGCGGATGACGCCGTAGATGCGGTCGCCATCCCGCTCCGCGTCGCTCAGGCGTTTCAGCAGCACGGACGCCACTCCCTCGCTGATGGCGATGCCGTCGGCGGCCGCGTCGAACGGCCGGCACTTGCCCTTGGCGGAAAGCGCGTGCGTCTTGCTGAAGAGCAGGAACGTGTAGATGTTCTGCGCGCCCTCGGCGCCGCCGGCGATCATCACGTCGGTCGCGCCCGAGCGCAGCTCGTGCATCGCGGTGTCGAGCGCGCCCAGGGACGCCGCGCACGCCGCGTCCACCGTGTAGTTCGGGCCACCGAGATCGAAGCGGTTCGCGATGCGCCCGGCCATCACGTTGCCGAGGATGCCGGGAAAACTATCCTCCGTCATGGCGGGCAGCAGGCGGCGCAGCCCGCGCAGCACCTGGTCGCGCGCGCCGGCCTCCACGTCGCCGGCTTGCTCGAGGAAGTGCTCCACCGCGATGCGCGTCTGGTAGGCCATGCTCAGGTCCCACGACGCGCCGCCGGTGCCGATGACGATGCCGGTGCGCTCGCGCGGCAGCGGGCGCCCGCGGTACCCGCTCGCCTCGAACAGGTCCTTCACGCACTCGAGCATCAGCAGGTGCATCGGCTCGACCGACTGCAGGCTCGCCGGCGGGATGCCGTAGTCGAGTGGGTCGAACGCTACCGGTTCGATGAATCCGCCCCACTTCGAGACGATGCGGTCGGGCGCGGCCGGGTTCGGATCGTAGAACGTGCGCGTGGAAAAGCGCTTTGCCGGGACTTCCGTCACCGTGTCGCGCAAGCTGACGATCGTCTGCCACAGGTCTTCTACCTGCGGCGAACCCGGCAGGATGCAGGAGAGTCCCACGACCGCGATGGGCTCCTGGTTGTTAGTGACCTGCGCGCGCGCCGGCTGCATGCGCTCGGCGATCGCGGTGAGCCGCGCGGTCGAGCCGGCACAAACGTCGGCGTGCAGATCGTCGATGGTACACAGGTCATGCCGCAGCGCGGCGACCTGGCCCATCATGTACATGCCTTCCTGCTTCTGCCGCTCGCGGTCGACTTCAACGAGTTTCGGCGAAGCGCTGCTCTCGCGCGTCAATCCCTTAGACGCCATGCGCAGCCGGCCAACGTTCACCTCTTCAAGTTTCTTGCGCGCTTCCTCCGCGGGAACTCTCGAGCGCAGCAAGGTGTTCTTCAGCGCCTTGAACTCTTCCGCATAAGCGCTCGGCGCGCAGCGGATGGCGTGTCCGCCTTCCGCGTCGAGCAGCACGGTCTCGCCACACGCGACCGCTTCTTCCTGGAATCCGGGAACGATGGCGCCGGTGGTCACGGCCTCGCGCGTGAACAAGTACGCCGTGCCCATGAGCACGCCCAGCTGCACGTTGAGCGCGGCGGCAGGCGCGGCGAGCGCGGCAACCATGGCGGCAGAACGCGCGTCGTGGATGCCGCCCGCGAACAGGACCTCGATGGACTGCTTGGCCCCGGTGGCGCGCTGGTGTTCGATCAGGGCCTGCAGCACGGACTCCCACAGCACGAGGCTGGAGAGCGGCCCGACGTGGCCGCCGCACTCGCGGCCCTCGAAGACGAAGCGGCGGCTGCCGTCACGCAGGAACATCTCGAGCAGCCGCGCCGAAGGCGCATGGATGAAAGTCGCGATGCCGTTTGCTTCAAGCGCTTGCGCCTGGTCGGGACGTCCGCCGGCAAGCAGCGCGAACTTCGGACGCAGCTTCAGCACCGCGCGCAGTTGTTCCTGGCGCAGCTCCGCCGGAACGAATGCCAGGATGCCCACGCCCCATGGACGTTCCGCGAGCAGCACGGCGGTCTCGCGCAGCAGGCGCTCGACGTCGGCTTCGCGCAAGAGCGCGAGCGCGAGGAACGGCAGCGCGCCGCCGCGCGACACCGCGTCGGCGAATGCGCTGACGTCGCTCACCCGCGTCATCGGGCCTTGCACCACGGGACAGCGCGTGCCCAACGTTTGCGCGAGCGGCGCGCCTTCCGCGAATGGTTTTGCGGCGGCGGCGAGCTTCAGATTGTCAGCCACGCGCTGGCGATACGCGAGCAGGATGCCAGCCACGTCACCATGCTCCTCGGCAAGACGCGCGGCAAAAGCGGCGTCCTGGCCCACGACAAGCGGCGGCTCCTGCCCGGCGAGCGCGTCCGCCACGGCGCGCTTGAACTCGGCCGCGCAGCTCGTGGCGGCCACTTCCTGCAAGCGTTTTACGGTCGCGGCGTTGCGCATCCGGTGGACACGGAAGGCGCAGCCGAGCGCTTCACCGATAGCAACAGTTTCCGTGCCGTCCATCGCGGTTATCTGCGCGCTGATCGCGGGCGCGAGATCGGATTCGGGAGCGAGCGCGAGCTGGTCGCAGAGGATGATGCCCGTCGCTCCGGCGGCAATGCAGGCCGCGGCGCCGTTCGGTCCGATGCCGCCTTGCGCCCAGGTGGGCAGCTCGAAGCGCGCGAGCAGATGTTGCAGCAGGACGAACGTTGTCTCCGTGCCGATGCGGCCGCCGCTCTCGTTGCCTTTGGCGACGACGCCATCCGCGCCGGCCGCCACGGCAGCCTCCGCTTCGCGCACCGAAGTGACTTCGCAGAACACTCGCTGCGCACGCGCACGCAGCAGCGCGACCGCCGCCGCGATGTCATCCGCGCCGCTGATGAGCGCGAGTTCGAAACGGGATGCTGCGGGCAGGGAAGCGAGCGCCGCAACGACGCTGCTGGCATCGACACGCAGGCCGAGCCGGATGCCGAGCACGGCGGAAAGAAGTTCAAAAGCCGGGCGAAGATCAGCGGCGGTTTGCGCGGTCGCGTCCAGGAACGGCAGTTCGCCGGCGCGGCCGGCCGCCAACAGCACCATGGAGCCGTCACTGCCGGCGGGCGGCAGGACACCGATCTCGAAGAGGCGCATGGAGATTCTTTCCGTTTGGCTGTTGGGGGAAGTGTTCCGGAGTATAGCAGCAGAGTGGTTGCTCCTCAACCTGTAAATCGCTGAGTCTGAAGGGGATTCGGCCTGATTTTGGGAACATTGGAAACGAAAAAGCCCCGCCGGGGAGGCGGGGCTGTGAAGGGTTTGAGCGGGGCGGCGTGACGCCGCCCCGCTCAGGTTTACCAGGTGAACCGGGCAGCGAACTGGATCTGCCGCGGATCGTGGGCAGACTTGATCTTGCCGAAGTTCGGGTTGAAGTTGTAGCCATCCGTGCTGATCACGCTGATCGGGTTGTAGAAATTGTCAGCCCCGAACAGGTTGTAGAACTCCGAGCGGACGCTGAGCATCTTGCCTTCGTCGCCGATCGGGAAGTTCTTCTGGATGGAAAGGTTGACGGTGCTGAACATCGGACCGGTGAACTGGTTCCGCGTCGTGTTACCCAGGCAGGGCGTACCGACCTGGCCGTCGGCCTGGAACCACCCCGTCGGAGAGGGGTTCACGAGCCACGAGCAGTCCGGATTGGCGAACGGCGCCGTGTCCAGGTTGGTGAGTGAGATCGCGTTGTTCGGGTCGGTCGAAGTCGTGACCGGCCCCGTAGCGAACGCACGCGAGGTCAACTCGCCGCCGACCTGGGAGAAGATCGTGTAGGGCTGACCGCTCTGTGCGATCCCGATACCCGAGACCTGCCAGTAGTCCAGCCACTTCGACCATCCCCATGCCTTCTGGAGAGACGGAACGTCATAGGTCCAATCCACCACGAAGCGGTTGTTGGAGTTGTAGTCTGACGGTCCCCAATCATTACGCAGGAAGTTGTTCGGGTCCTGCGGGATGTAATAGGGAGTGGTGATCGCGGAGCCCTGACCCGTGGTGGTCAGAGCGGTGAGCGATCCAACACCGCCCGGGTTGCCGGTCCCGATCGAGCTGCCGCTGCACACCGTGAACGGGTTCGCCTGACCCACCTGTTGCAGGCCGCAAGCGTTGTTGAAGAGCGAGATGGGCAGGTTCGGGAAGACCAGCGCCGACGCGTTGTCGCGAGCTTGCGAGAACGTGTAGGTGCCGTTCACCCTCAGACCGTGCCAATCCGCCACCCTGGCGCGCAGGAAGAACGAGTTGTACTGCGACTTGCCCTGGTTGGTCTGCATGAACACCGGCGAGAACGAGTTGTTGTCGCAACTTCCGGAGAACTGCGACGACGAGTTGCAATACCACTCGTTGTTGAAGCCCTGGTTGTAGAACACCGGGAGCTTGCCGCCGTAGTTGCCCGCGTAGCCCGCTTCCGCCACCACCTTGCTGGAGAACTGGTGCTGGATGGAAGCGTTGATCTGCCAGGCGCGGGGCTGGCCGTTCTGCTTCGTGTCGCGGCCGTACATCGAGTACGGCTGCACCGCGGCCTGGAAGGGCGTGGTTCCCGGAGGTGAGCAAGGACCGGTGGTCGGGATGCAATTGTTGAACATCGCCGCCGGGTCGAGGGTGGTGAACCCGGAGTTGAGGAAGTTGAAGAAGTTACCGTAGGTCAGCTGCGGAGCGACCGTAGCCGAAGGATCAGCCGGCGCCTGGAAGAGCGTCGGGCGGTTGTACATCAGCTGGCTGGTGTAGCTGGTCGGTTCGCGGTCGTAGAACATGCCTACGCCGAAACGCGCCACGGTGTTGCCGTCGCCGAAGATGTCCCACGCCATGCCGACGCGCGGCATGAAGTTGGTCCACTTGGTGTCCGACAGACCATTGTTACCGACCGGCTGGCAATCCCATCCGTTGGAGCCAGAGGTGAAGGCCTTCGGCTGGTTGTTGTTGATGGCGGTGGTGCCGCCGGCAAAGTCGCAGGTATTGCCGAACTGGTCGATCACGCTGTTGGTGTCCTGCCGGACCAGACCGTTCGCCAGCGGATCGAAGTTGTACAGCCGGCCGTTCTGGTCGAGCGGACGGGAGTAGTACTCCCACCGCAGGCCCAGCGTGACGGTCAGGCGCGAGTATGCCCGGATCGTGTCTTCCGCGAAGCCTGCCACCGCGTGCGAGTTCAGATCGATGTCCCACGGAGCGAAGTTCTTCTGCGTGAAGTCCGCACCCGGCCGCTGGAAGGCAGCGTCGAGTCCGGAGACCGCCTTGCAGAGGTCGTTGCAGGTCTCCGAATCGTGCGTAAACTGCCCGATGTTGCCGGAGTACATCAACCCGCGGGCCAGGCTGCCGTCCTGCACGTTGTTCAGGAAGTGGCGATACTCACCACCGAACTTGAACTGGTGCCGGCCCTTGGTCCACGAGAGGTTGTCGGCCACGAACCATGACCAATCCTCGCGCACGCTGGGGGCGTAGAGCGGTGCGCCCAGGCGAGCATACGGGAACATACCGTCGAGGGTGGGATCGACGACCGAGAAGCCGGTGCCATCGGGGCTATCAAGCCAGCCCGAGGCCGCGCCATTCGCCGAGCAGCAACCGACGGAAGACGACGGGACCGCGCCGCTGGATTGCGGATCGATACCCGACATCAGCACGGTCATCATCTGCGCGTTCGGAAGGCCCAGGGTGGTGGCGTCGAAGCTGCGGTCCTGCGCGCGCTCCTTCAGGTTGAAGCGGTTGAACCCGGCGTGCGCCTCGTTCAACAGCGACGAACTGAAGACGTGCGTGTAAGTGAGGTTCAGGTTCTGGTTGAGCGCGGTGCGCTGCGCGCCGTTGCCCGGATACAGGCCGCTGGCGGGCAACGTGTTGTCGTGCAACTGGTCGAGCCACTGGCCCACCCAGCGCGCGCCCCACGTGTCGTTCGGGCCCTGCACCCAGTCCGCACGGCCCACCGCGTTGTGGACCCTGGTGTAATTGTCTGCTTCGCCTTTGTAGAACTCCAGCACACCCGGTACGCCAACCACGTTCGCGGCCGGGAACAGGCTGAGCAGGTTCTGCCCGATCAGGTAGTTCGGATCGAGCGCACCGCCGCCGAAGGCGAAGGGCATGCCCGCGCCGTAGGGATCGAGGGTGCGATCGAAGGCGGTGGGAACGCGCTCCAGGATCGCAGTCGGATTGTTGATGCGGGTGCCTTCATAGCCGAGGAACATGAAGAGTTTGTCCTTCATGATCGGTCCGCCGATGTTGGCGCCGTACTGCTGTGACTGCCAGGGCGCCTTGAACCGGTTGTTGGCCGCCAGGACAGCCGCCGGGTCGAAGAAGTCATTGTTGCCGGTCGCTGCTCCGCCCGTCAGCGTGCTCACGCCGCCGTTGCAGAAGTTCGCACCGGTGGCGCCGGTCACGTCGATCGAGTTGGTGCAATAGCCGGCATTCGCGGCCGTGGCCACGTAGTCGTTGTAGAACAGCGGGGTCGAGGTGATGCCGGTGCCGAACACCGGATCGGTGGCGCGGGAGGCCGCCTGGTCGAAGGTGCCGCCGTTGTAAACCGAGAGCGGGCTGCTGCCATTCAGCTGGTCGGCGCCGAAGTATCCGAACGCCGTGCCGTGCCAGTTGTTGCCGCCGCGCTTGGTGACCACGTTGATGGTGCCACCGTTGCTGTTGCCGTATTCCGCATTGCCCGCCACCGAGACCACCGAGAATTCCTGGATGGCGTCGTTGACCTGGAAGGGAACGGCCTGGCCCGAGCTGGAGGCGCGGTTGTCCGCTCCATCGAGCACGAAGTTGTTGCCCGTCGAGCGGTTGCCGTTCACGCTGAACGACGCGTCGCCGAGCGGGTCCGCAGCGCCCGACGGGTGGGTGTGCGGCGTCAGGGTGCCGAGGGTGAGGAAATTGCGGTTATAGAGCGGGAGCTGACGCAGCTGGTCGCCGCTGATCACGCCGCTCTGCGCCGTCGCCACTTTTTCGGTGGTCACGGCCATTGCCTTGGCCGAGGTCTCCACCGGCTTCGGCGTCGCCTGTGCCTTCAGCGCCGGGAAAATGACGCTCTCCTCGCCGACGTTCACGGTGATGCCGCCGCGGATGTCGATCGTCTTGCCGTCCTGCGCCGCGGTCACACGGTAACCGGAAGCAGGGGGCACCTCGCTGAAAGTGTACGTACCGTCGGAAGCCGTCATGGTCGAGCGTGAGAACGCGATGGCTGGATTCTCCAGCATCACTTTCACGCCCGCCAGCGGCTTGGCCGAGGCGTCGTACACGGTCCCGTATACCACCGCGTTCTGGGAAGCAGCGAAAGCCATCGCCGCCAGCAGAAGCACGGAGCAGAAGACCGTAAACTTAAACATCTTGCTCATATCGCCTCCAAAGGATTTACGCCAAACTGCAAGTGCTGCAATCACGAAAAAAGACACAACGGAAAGCGCACCCGCTCTTCCTCGTGCAACGAAGATTGCGTGGGCCCGGTGTCCCTGAAAACTTAAGTTTTCGCTGCCTGGGGGAGTCTCGCGAAAAAGGACTGTTCGCACCTAACTTTGCCGTCTGTTGTGTGCGGATGTGCGCATCTTAGATACCATTATCCTGTCTCAGATGCCAGTCAAAAATCTGGATAAGTGCAACAAAATTATGGCTTAGGGCCATTCTAGGGGTGGTGCCTTAGCGGCTTGACCGGCGACCGCCAGCACCAGGTTTGTCTCTGGTTGACACACGCAACCATCGCCCACATACTGGCTGCTCCCCGTTCGTCCCCCGAAAGGCGATTCCCACGGACCCGCGCTGCTATCGCTCCATCGCGCCTCTGATTCGCTGCCTTTTGGCGGCGTTTTTGGTTTGGTCATGGGCCGGCGGATGGGCGTTCGCGCAGTCGCCTGCGTGGACGCCCCTCGGCCCCGCGCCCCTCCTTTCCGATGGCAGCCGCAGCGGCACGCAGGACTACGGCCCCGTCGCCGGACGCGCGACCAGCATCGCCATCGACCCCAGTGATCCCACCAGCAACATCGTGTACGCCGGCACTTCCGGCGCCGGCGTCTGGCGCTCGTGGAACGGGGCCGCTTCCGATCCCGCCACCGTCACTTGGGAACGCCTCACCGATCCCGATACTTGGCCGGTCATCGGCGCGCTCGCCATCAAGCCGAATAACTCTGACGTCATCCTCGCGGGCACCGGCGAAGGCAACAACTCGGCGGATTCGTTTTACGGTTTCGGCATGTTGCGCTCCACCGATCGCGGCGCGAACTGGAGTTTGATCACCTCCGCCGACAGCGGTGCGCGGTCCTTCCGCGGGCTCGCCTTTGCCCGCATCGCGTTCAGCGCGGACAATCCCGAGCTCGTGGTCGCCGCGACCGCAAGCACCTTCAACGAACTCGCCGGGGCGGATGGTCTCGGCGTGACGCATGGCCTCTATTACTCGACCGACGCGGGCGCGACGTGGCACTACGCGAACATCGACTCCATCGCCGCGTCCCCGCCGCCGGATGCCACCGCTGTGGTGTACAACGCCGCCCTGCACGCCTTCTTCGCGGCAATCCGCCGCCATGGTTTCTACAAGTCCACCGACGGCATCAACTGGACGCGCCTCTTGACCCAGCCCGGAAGCCTCAGCCTCACGGCGTGCCCGAACGCTTCGCATAGTCTTTTCTGTCCGCTCATCCGCGCCGAGCTCGCGGTGAAGCCCGGCAGCAATGAGATGTACGCGTGGTACATCAATGTCACGTCCCTCACCCAGCAGCCCAGCCGCGGCATCTACAAAACGCTCGATGGCGGGACGACCTGGACAACGGTGAGCACCACCAGCCTCGATGGCTGTGGCGAGACCGGGTGCGGCGCTCAGACCGGCGGCTACGCATACAACCTCACGCTCGCCGCAGTCCCGCGCGTGGCCGGGACCACCGACCTCTACGCCGGCGCCGTCAACCTGTTCAAGTGTGCCGTCACCTCTCTGAACCCGATCTGCTCCACCGCCGGTCCGTGGCTGAACCTTACGCACGTCTACGGCTGCACGCCGCTGGCCGCGCCCGCGCACGTGTTTCCCGCGTTCCACGACGTCGCTTTCCTCCCCGCGAACCCGAACGTGCTCTACTTCGCGACGGACGGCGGCGTCTATCGCACGCTCAACAGCGGCGGCCTCAACAGCAGCTCGTGCAGCGCGCATCTGCCGTTCGATAACCTCAACCGCGCGCTCGGCTCGCTCTTCGATATCCCCTACCTCACCGCCCACCCCGCCGACCCGGACACGCTGCTCGCCGCAACGCGCGACAACTTTTCCGTCGTCCGCTCGCCCGCGCTTCCCGATCCCAACGGCACCACCTGGAGCGCGCTCACCGCCGGCAACTCGCCCTTCGCCGGACACGTCGCCATCGATCCCGCCTCCCCCAACACCTGGTTCACCAGCCGCACCGGAGACGTGGACATCTCGCGCTGCACCCTGGGTGCTGCCTGCCGCTCCACCGATTTCTCGAGCGTCGTCACGCCCACCACGCTTGGCGGCGATCACGGCGGCTTCTACGTGCCCTACCTGCTCGACCCGGCCGCGACCGGCAAGATGCTCGTGGGCACGTGCCGCGTCTGGCGCGGTCCGAGCAATGGCGCAGGATGGAGCGCGAGCAACGTGCTCAGCAACACCTTCCAGCCGGGCGGCGCCGTGCCCTGTTCCGGCAGCGAGACGAACCTTGTCACGCAGCTCGCGGCCGGCGGCCCGGCCACCGGCAACGGCTCGCAGGTCATCTACGCCACCACCTCCGCCGATAACTTCAACACGTTTTCCGGCGGACGCATCTGGGTCACGACCAACGCCGACGGCGGGCCCACGACCTGGCTCGACCGCACCGGCAGCCTCAATCCCAACCTCTATAACTACAGCGCTCTCGTGGTCGATCCCGCGGATGCCACCGGAGGCACCGCCTACGTCGCCCTCCGCGCCTACACCGGCGCCGGCAAGAAAATATGGAAGACCACCGACGCCGGCGTGAACTGGGCAGACGTCTCCATCACGTTGCCGAACGTTCCCGTCAACGCGCTCATCCTCGATCCGCTCGACCACAACATCCTCTACGCGGCGACCGACGTGGGTGTGTTCCTCAGCCCGAACCAGGGAGCGGCCTGGTCTTCCTACAATGAAGGCCTGCCGCTCACGCCCATCCAGCAGCTCGCGGCGCAGACCGCCGCCGGCGCCAACCAGTTGCTCGCCGGCACGCACGCCGCCGGAGTGTGGGCGACCGCGCTGCACAAGAACAGCGACTACGCCATCACCACGCAGGCGCCCACATCCGTGAGCGTGCAGCAGACCGTCGCCGCCGTCTATCACGTAGCGCTGAGTACTGCGGACGGATTCGACCAGCCGGTCACGCTCTCCTGCGCCGGACTTCCCAGCGGCGGAAGCTGCGGCTTCAGCCCGAACCAGGTCACGCCCACGCTCGGCGGCGTCGACGTAACGGTCACCGTCTCGACCACGCTCGCTTCCACGCCCGGCTCTTACACCTTCACCATCCATGGACTCGGCGGCGGCACGGGACACGACGCCGCGCCCGCGCCCGAGCTGGTGCTGAACGTGGTCCCTGATTTCGGCTTAGAGGCCGCAAGCCTGAAAGCCGTGCGCCCCGGCGACACCGCGAGCTTCGCGGTGTCGGTCGCGAGGAATGGCACGTTCGCGTCCTTGGTCGATCTGACGTGCGTGGGCACGATGCCGGCGGGCGCAACCTGCTCGGTCACGCCGCCGCAAGTGGACCTAGCGAGTGGCAATCAGCCGGCGACGGTCTCCGTAACCACGACGGGCGGGACTACGCCCGTCGGCGACACCGGCTTCACGCTGCACGGCGCGGAGGTCGGTGGTTCCAAGCAGCACGACCTGCCGCTGACCTTGCGCGTGAACGACTTCAGCATCGGTTCCGCGACCGCTTCGCAGAACATCCAGCAGGGGAGCGCGGGGACGTACACCGTGACGGTGACGGGGCAGAACAACTGGACGGCGCCGGTCACGTTGTCATGCGCTAACTTCACCTCGCTCGGGCTGGCCTGCGGCTTCTCGCAGAACAACTTCGTGCCCGCCACCGGCGGTACCAGCCTTACCGTCACGGTGAACGCGGGGGTGAACGCCGCCATCGCCAGCGGCACGTTCGACGTGGTCGCCACCGATGGCACCACGCCGCACTCCGTCAGCCGCGCCTACAACGTCATCGTGGTGCAGGACTTCCAGTACATCGCTGACTCCCCTGACACGCAGACGATCGTCCGCGGCGCGACCGCCGGCTGGAACACGCACCTGCTGCCGCTGAACGAATTCGCGGCCTCGGTCACGACCACGTGCGCCATCACCGCTGCGCCCGCGGGCGCGGTCTGCTCCGCCACGCCGAGCCCGATCGCGATCGGAAGCGCGACGCCGCAGCCCCTCGCGGTCGCCATCTCGACGACCAGCGCCACGCCGACCGGGAACTACGCCGTCACCGTGACGGCGGCCGGCGGCACGAAAACCCACGCGCTCAACTTCACGCTCAGTGTGCAGGGAGCAACGCTCGCGCTCTCGCCGAGCTCGCGCACTATCCCGGCGGGCAGCGGGACGACCTACGCCGTCTCCGCGACCGCGCAGAACGGCTTCGCCGGCGCGCTGACCCTCGCTTGCGGCACTCCGCCTGCGGGCGTGACCTGCGCTTTCAATCCCGCGACCGTCACGCCGGGCGGCGGTAGTTCCACGCTGACGGTACTGACCACCACGGCCGTTACTGCGGGCATGAAGACGCTGGTCGTCGCCGGCACGCTCGGTGGCGTCACGCCGGTGGCGCAAGCGAACGCGGGCCTGACCATCTCCTCGAGCACGCCGTCGTTCACGCTGACGAACTCGACCGCCACGCGCTCGCTCGCCATCGGCGGCGGCTCTACGACCTACTCGCTCAGCGTCCGCTCCACGCTCGCCACTTCGCCCGGCACGGTGACGATGAGCTGCGTCTCGCCGCTTCCGGCCGGGGTGAGCTGTTCGTTCAGCCCGGCGAGCTTCTCGCCCACGACCATCGCGCGCGCCGTCACCGCAACGGTAACGGCGACCAACGCGGCCGCGGCGGGCTCCTATCCCCTCGGCTTCCAAGCGGCGACGACCACGCAGTTGCGGCGCGCCACCGGCACGCTCAACCTCACCGACTTCGCGCTCGCGGTCACGCCCGGCTCGCAACAGATCGGCTCGACCACCGGCGGCACCGCGACCTATGACGTGGCGCTGACCACGGCGAGCAACTTCGCGGCGTCGGTCACGCTGGCGTGCACCGGGTTGCCGGCGGGCGCTTCGTGCGGCTTTGCGCCGAGTTCAATGACGCCGTCGGCTTCCGGCGCGCACTCCACGCTCACGCTCACCACCACCGCGTCCACTCCCGGCGGCTCCAGCTTGTTCAACGTGCAGGGGACGAGCGGCGCGCTGGTGCGCGCGCAGCAGGTCGAAGTCATCGTCGACCCGCGCGACTTCACCATCGGCGCAACGCCGCCGGCGATCAGCGTCCCACAGGGCGGCTCGAACACCACCACTATCGCGACCACATCCATCGGCGGCGTGACGGGCGACGTCGCCCTGAGCTGCACCAACGTCTCACCGGCAACGGCCGCGCTCACCTGCGGCTTCGACCAGACGACCATCACCACCGGCGGCACGGCCACGCTCACGCTCACCGGCGCCCCGAACCTGCCCGGTGGGACGTACACCGTCACCGTCCAGGGGCAGATGACGTCGCCGGTAGCGCGCACGCGCACCACGGCCGTCACCGTCACCGTGCCCGACTTCGGCCTCGGCATCACGCCGCCCACGCAGACCATCTTGCCCGCTGCCACCGCCGACTACACCGTCACGACTTCCGCGCTGAACGGCTTCGCCGGCAACATCGCGCTCTCCTGCCAGGTGCTGACTGCGCCGGCCGGGACCGCGTGTTCTGTCGATGCCTCACCGGTGGCGGCCGGCAGCGGTACCGCGCTGCACGTCACCACATCCGCCGGCACGCCCACCGGCACCTACACCGTTCGTCTCACCGGGACTTCCGGCGTCACCACGCACACCTTCGACGCGCAACTCGTCATCGGACCGCCCAGCTCGCCGGTCGACTTCACCATCACGACCTCGACCCCTTCGCGCACGGTAACGCGCAGCGGCGGGCTCGCCACCACCAGCTACAGCGTGACCGTCACGGCCAACGGCGGCTTCGCCGAATCGGTCACCATCGCCTGCCTGGGCCAGCCGGCGGGCGTGACCTGCGGCAGCGTCTCCGCCTTCGTGCCCGCGGCCAGCGGCACCACCAAGACCATCACCGCGATCATCATGTCGAGCGCCGCCCCTGGCACCTACAGCTTCCAGCTCAAGGCCACCAGCGCCACCAAGACGCACTCCGTCAACGTCTCGCTCACCATCAACTAGGGCCGTTGGGCGTGTTAGATTGAAAGGTCGTGGGTGCGTAGCTCAGTTGGTAGAGCAATGCCCTTTTAAGGCATGGGTCGCAGGTTCGAATCCTGCCGCACTCACCATTTCTTTAGTAGCGCCGGCGTCTCGCCGGCTGTAGTGGCGGCATCCTGCCGCCGCTCGTTTCTACGCCCGCGCGCCCGCGGGTTTTAGCACCTGCTTCGCCGCCGCCGACAGCGCCTGCTGCAAGTCGTGCAAATGCCTCTCCTCCGTCAGATAGCTGATGATCATCATGCGGACCACGCTGCGTCCGCTGACGTTGGTGAGCGAGATCCAGCGGCGCCCGTCGCGCGTGACCTCGTCCACGATGGCCGCGTTCGCGCGCTCGATCTCCTGCTCCGTCGCGCCCGCCAGCTTGACGCGGAAGTTCAGGATGGGCAGCACCTGCGGCGCCGCGAGTTCGAACTCGTCCGCCGCTTCGATCCACTCCCGCATCTTTCCCGCCAGTTCGAGTTGCCGATGGATGAGCTCTTCGTAGGCCTTGCGTCCGTGGACGCGCAGCGTGAGCCAGAACTTGAGCGAGTTCATCCGGCGCGACCACTGCGTCGAGACTTTGAAGTTGTCCACCAGGTGCGTGCCGCGCACCGCCTGCGCCGCCGACATCGTGCTCCCCACCTTCGGCATGTACGGCGTGGTCACCGCGAACGCTTTTTCGAGCAGCTCCGGACGCGACGTCAGGATCACGCCCGCGGCGAACGGCATCGCCAGCCACTTGTGCGGATCGATGGTCACCGAATCCGCGCGTTCGATGCCGCGTACAAGGTCACGATGAGCATCGCTGAACACCGCCGCCGCGCCATACGCGCCATCCACGTGCAGCCAGAGACCGTGCTTGGCGCACAAGCCGGCGAGCGCCACGATGTCATCGATGGCGCCCGAGTTCGTCGTCCCCGCGGTCGCCACCACGCAGAAGGGAATGTGTCCCGATTGCTTGTCGGCGGCGATCATGGCCTCGAGCTTGGCCACGTCCATCTGCTCGCGCTCGTTCACCGGCACTCGCCGCAGCGCCTTGCGTCCCAGGCCAAGCAGCCCGGCGGACTTATCGAGCGAATGGTGCGACTCCGCCGAGGCATACAGCACCGGCTTCGCGCCGATGCTCGCCACGCCGTCGTCGATCGCGTGCGGAAAGCGCGCGGCCAGCGCGAGAGCGAGCGCGCTGAAGTTGGCTTCGTTCCCGCCCGAGGTGAACGTCCCGTCGAACGGCCGCGCGTTCGGGTTCTCCGCGCCGTTCCTCCAGATGCGCTCGCCGATCCAGCGCACCGTCTCGTTCTCGATCTTCGAGGCCAACTGCGAGCGCGCCAGCGTCGCCAACTGCGGGTTCAGCGCCGACACCAGCGCCTCCGCCAGCACCGCAACATACGTCGGCGCGGGATTCATCAGGCCAAAGTAGGTGGCCGCGGGCACGTGGAACCCTTTGTGCGCCAGCTCGTCACACACTTCGTCGAGCACGTGCTCGGCCTTGAGGCCGAGTTCGGGCATCTTGTCGGTCAGTTGTCCGAAGGTGCGCTGCTCGAGGGGAAGCTGCACCGGACGGTCCGGCAGCGAAGAAAAATAATCGTTGATGTGGTCGATCAGCTTGTAGCCAAGCCGCCGCCGCTGTTCCGCGTCAAAGTCAAATCCCATGAAGGGTACCTGCTTGTTGCGTCGGAAGAAAACTTTCGGATCCTTTGCGTCGACGTCCGGTCGGGATCGCCGCGCACCTTAAGGATGCATGAACGGCACAAAAGGCGTCAAACAATCGCCGCTTAGGTGCGCAGACGCCGCGCGAGGAAGCCTCCCAGATAAGCCGCAGCCACGCCGGGTGACCCGATGATGCCGGTCAGGATCAGACCCAGCGGCCAGAGCGAACCTCCGCCCGTCCGCACGACCATGGTGATGAAGTTTCCTAGGAATGGAGCGTAGCCGATGAGCCACTCGCGCCGCCGCGCGATCGCCCCGCCGGAGAATCCGCCGGCGACCATCGTGGGCCAGCCCAGCTGCCAATAGAGCGGCGAATCCCACGCTTCGCGCCGGTGCCCATGTTGGGCGATCCATATCTCCACCGCTGCTCCAAGCGCGGCGGCCGCCGCGACAATGATCCAACTCAAGACATCGGACTGACTGTCCTGGACAACAGGCCGTACTGGACTTGCCAAGGATCCCTCCCCCTATGCTGCAAGGGAAGAACGCGACCTGAGCCTCGGCTTGCAGGCTACTTTTCTGCGCCCTCAGCTTCGTCGTCGGACGCCATAGCGGCGCGCGGGCGCAGCAGCGGGAACAGGATCACGTCGCGGATCGACTTCGAATCCGTCAGCAGCATGGTCAGCCGGTCGATGCCGATGCCGTATCCCGCCGCCGGCGGCATGCCGTAGCTCAGCGCGCGGACGTAGTCGTGGTCCACCTGGCTCATCGCTTCTTCGTCGCCGCGTTCCTTCGCCACGACCTGCTCCTCGAAGCGGCGCAACTGGTCTTCCGGATCGTTCAGCTCGCTGAAGGCGTTGCCCACCTCGAGCCCGCCGATGAAGACTTCAAAGCGCTCCACCCAGTCCGGCTCATCCGGCTTCGGCTTCGACAGCGGAGAGATGTCCAGCGGGAAGTCGTACAGGATGGTCGGCTGCACCAGATGTTCTTCCGCCACTGTCTCAAAAAGTGTCGCGATGGTCTTGCCCTTCGGGTCTTTCGGATCGTAGGGCATGTGCGCGTGCGACGCGTGGAAGCGCTTCACCAGCGCATCCACCGACTTCGCGTCCGCAAAATCCGCCATTGCGGGCTTCGCCCCCGCCGCCTCCGGCCAGTACTTGATGATGGCCTCGCGCATGGAGAGGCGCTGCCAGTCGGCGAAGTCGAATTCCTTCTCCCCGAACTTCGCCTTCGTCGTCCCGTTCACCGCATTGGCGACGAACGGGAAAAACTCCTCCGTCACGTCCATCAGGTCTTTGTAGTCCGAGTACGCCTGATAGAACTCGAGCATG
Organism: Candidatus Korobacter versatilis; assembly: GCA_016185395.1. GTDB lineage: Bacteria > Acidobacteriota > Terriglobia > Terriglobales > Acidobacteriaceae > JACPNR01. The sequence goes on along the minus strand of JACPNR010000002.1, from coordinate 20,006 downwards.
GTGAACTCAGGATTGTGTTGCGTCGAGATGCCTTCATTGCGGAAGTTCCGATTGATCTCGTAGACGCGGTCCAGTCCACCCACCGTCAGCCGCTTCAAGTACAGCTCCGGCGCGATGCGCAGGTAAAGGTCGAGGTCGAGCGTGTTGTGGTGCGTCGAGAAAGGCTTGGCCGCCGCGCCGCCGTAGATGGGCTGCATCATCGGCGTCTCCACCTCCACGTAGCCGCGCGCGTCGAAAAACTTCCGCACCGCCTGCACCAGCTTCGCGCGTTTCACGAAGACGTCGCGGACCTCAGGATTCATGATCAGGTCCACGTAGCGCTGCCGGTAGCGCAGCTCCACATCCTGCAGCCCGTGCCACTTCTCCGGCAGCGGCAGCAGCGACTTCGCGAGGAACGTCATCTCCGCCACGTGGACGCTGAGCTCTCCCGTCCGCGTGCGGAACAAGTATCCCTTCACGCCGATCTGGTCGCCGAGGTCGAGCAGCTTATAGAGCGCCCAGCCGTTCTCCCCGACGTCGTCTTTCTTCACGTAGATCTGCAACTGCCGTCCGCCCTGCTGGAGGTGCGCAAACCCTGCCTTGCCCATCACGCGGATGGCCATCATCCGCCCGGCCACGCTCACGTTCACTCTCGCCGCCTCGAGTTCCTCCGCCGGCTTCGGCGTGAACTCATCGAGGATCTGCGGGACGGTATGCGTGGTCGCATACTTCCGCGGATACGCCTCCTGCCCAAGCGCGGCGATCTCCTTCAGCTTCTGCAGCCGCAGCTCGTAGATCTTTTCGTCGAGGGCCAAAGCGTGGGACTCTCCGTCGTGAGGAACCAGAGATTATAAACGGCTGGCTTGAGGAGGCTCAGAGCCCGAGCAGGAAAACCGGCGCGCAGACCGCGAGAGCGGCGGCCGCTTGCAGCGCCAGCACCGCGAGCGCCTGCCGCGGCGCGCGCGGCATCCACTGGATGGCGAAGAACGCGATGATCGGCACTTGAACCGCCATCAGTATCTGGAAAAGATGCGCTTCCGCGCCTTCATCCGGCTGCGGCACGAGGCGCCCGCGGACGAACGTGTTCAGCAGCAGCAGACCCACGGCCAGCGACAGCGCCAAGGGCAGCCATGCGCTCGGTTTCCTGATCAGGTTTCGGAAGCCGGTCCCTTCGCCGCTCATGCGTGCGAGTGTAGAGCAATCGGCCACCCAGCGGCGACGCGGGCGCTCGATTTGTTACTCTCACTCTGGTGAGCCGCGCACTCAAAGCGCACGTCCTGCTGGTGCTGAACACGCTCGTCTGGGGCGTGACCTTCGTCGTCATCAAAGACGCCCTCGCCGACATCTCCCCGCTCTACTTCAACGCCGTCCGCATGACGCTCGCCGCCGCCTGCCTCGCCGCCGTCTACCGGCGCTGCCTGCTGCGCGTGGACCGCGCGACGTGGCTCTCCGGCGCCCTCCTCGGGCTCTTCCTCTGGGGCGGCTACGAGTTCCAGACCACCGGCCTCGTCCTCACCACGCCCTCGAAGTCCGCCTTTCTCACCGGACTCTCCGTCATCCTCGTCCCCGTCTTCCTCAGCCTCATCTGGCGCCGCAAGGTGAACCACTGGACCATCACCGGCGTGCTCGCCGCTTTCGCCGGGCTTTATCTGCTCACCGTCCCCGCCGGCGACACGATGTTCGATATCTCCAGCGTGAACCGCGGCGACCTGCTCACCATCGGCTGCGCCATCGCCTTCGCCTTCCACATCATCTTCCTCGGACGCGCCACCAAAAAGCACGCCTTCGAGCAGATGGCCGTCCTGCAAACCGCCTTCGCCGCGCTGCTCATGTGGTTCACCGTCCCCGTGCTCGAACACGCCCACGCCCTCTGGAGCCCCCGCGTCGTCTGGGCCATCCTCGTCACCGGCGTGCTGTGCACTGCCGTGGCTTTCAGCATCCAGGCCTGGGCGCAGCAGTTCACGCCGCCTACGCACACCGCGCTCATCTTCGCGCTCGAGCCGGTGTTCGCCTGGCTCACGTCGTACGTCGTGTTGCATGAGCGCCTCGGCGCGCGCGCGGCGCTGGGCGCAGGCCTCATCCTCGGCGGCATCCTGCTCTCCGAACTGCTGGGCAGGGTCGTCGAAGCCGCCCCCGGAGCGCTCGCCCCGGCGGAGCTGGAAGAAGAGGGCAGCTAGCCCTCCGCGCGGCATATTGCTGAAAGGCGATTTGGTGACGGATGGGCCGCGACTTGCGTCTAATGCTTTATCAGTCTCGTTCGCGGCCCCGCGTATCCAGCGGTAGGAAGGGGACCGCGGCTATAATCAAGAGGTCTACACAAAGGCCGGAGGGAATAAGGATTATGGACCCCCGTTTTACTGCCGCCTGGCAAAAGCTCAGGGCGCGCCGTCTGGGCTCAACGTTCCTCGTGATCGCAACGCTCACCCTGGGCATCCTCATTGGGACCGTCATCACCTACGGCGTGAAGGGCAAGGAGCCGTCGCCCAATTCCTCGGACGCCACTCCGCTCCAGATGCCCGCGCCGCAGCAGCTCTCGAACGCGTTCTCGCAGATCGCGAAGCAGCTCGAGCCCACGGTCGTCAACATCAACACCGAATCCACCATCAAGCCGCCCAAGCGCCGCCGCCCGGCGCCCGGACAAGGCCAGGGACAAGACGACGACCCGTTCCAGGACTTCTTCGACCGCTTCTTCGGAAGCCCCGGACAGGGCGGCCAGGGCGGCGACGGTGGCCAGGGCGGAGGCCCCGAGGGCATGCGGCAACGCTCGCTCGGCTCCGGCGTCATTGTCGATCCCAAGGGCTACATCGTGACCAACGCGCACGTGGTCGAGAAGGCAGACCGCATCCGCGTCAAGCTCATGGACGACCCGCAAGGCTCGAACGGCCACGATGCCAAAGTCATCGGCGTGGACCGCGAGACCGATCTCGCCGTCATCAAGGTCGAGACCAGCCGTCCGCTGCCCGCCGCAAAGCTCGGCAATTCCGACAGCATGAACGTCGGCGACTGGGTGCTCGCCATCGGCAGCCCCTTCGGGCTCGAAGAGTCCGTCACCGCCGGCATCGTCTCCGCCAAGGGACGCAACATCGTCCCGCGGCAGCAGTTCCAGTCCTTCATCCAGACCGACGCGGCCATCAACCCGGGCAACTCCGGCGGGCCGCTCGTCAACATGAATGGCGAGGTCATCGGCATCAACACCGCCATCTTCACCCAGTCATCCGGATACCAGGGCGTGGGCTTTGCCATGCCGTCGAGCACCGTGCTCACCGTCTACAACCAGCTCATCTCGCCGGAACATCGCGTCACCCGCGGCTCCATCGGCATCGAGTTCAACGCCATCCCCAACCCGGCGGTCGCGCGCGTCTACGGCGTGAACGACGGCGTCACGGTGGCGAACGTGCGCGCCGGCAGCCCGGCCGACCAGGCCGGCCTCAAGGTCGGCGACACCATCACCGGCATCGACGGCAAGGCGCTCAAGTCCGGCGACGAACTGGTGAACTACATCTCCAGCCTCAAGCCGGGCGCGAAGGCCAAGGTCAACTACGTCCGCAGCGGTAAGGAAGGCTCGACCACCGTCACCATCGCCGACCGCGCCAAGCTGTTCAGCGACCGCGTGGGCGACGAGGACGAAGCGGCCGACAACAACCAGCCGCAGGACACAAAGTTGGGTGTGACGGTGCGCAACATCACGCCCGACATCGCCTCGCGCCTCGACATCCCGGCCAACAAGGGCGTGATCGTGCAGGACGTGAAGGCGAGCTCCTTCGGCGAAGACGTTGGAATCAGCCGCGGCGACGTGGTCCTCGAGATCAATCGCCAGCCGGTCAATTCAGAAGAGGACTTCCGCAAGGTCCAGGCCGGCCTGAAGAGCGGTCAGGACGTGGTCTTCCTCGTGCGCCAGGGACGCGGCCGCAACGCCGGCACCATCTTCCTGGCCGGGACCTTGCCCTAAGCTCTTGCCCCTTTGGGGTACCTTGGGACATGTCCTAAGTTACCGGGGGGAGCAAACTTACATCTGGCGCTGCGGCATCGAATGTGGAATGATGCCGCAGCTCTGGATTCCCCCAAGCGGTGTCAGCCTCTCGCCACCCCAGGCGAAGGCAAAATTGGATTGAACCTAAGGTGGTTGTTTTGCGCAGTCCCCTACGTACCGCACAACTCGTGATCGTGATGTTTTGCCTGGCGTTGCTCGCGGCCATGCCCGCCCTCGCCAGCACCAGGAAGACCTCCCACAAGCCCACCAAGACCTCCGTCAAGTACTCCCGGCACAGCAAAACGAAGCACGTCGCCCGGCGAGGCGCGTGGAAGCGCCACGGGCAGCAGGGCATCAAGGAAGACCGCGCCCGCGACATCCAGACGGCGCTCATCCGCGAGCACTACCTCGATGGCGAAGCGAGCGGCGTGTGGGACACGCGCACCCAGGCCGCCATGCAGAAGTTCCAGGCCGATAACGGCTGGCAGACGAAAGTCCTGCCTGACTCGCGCGCGCTCATCAAGCTCGGCCTCGGTCCCGACCACGCCGGCCTGCTGAACCCGGAGACCGCCGCCATCCCGGCAAGCGCATCTTCGGCCGCCAAGTCAGCCGTAGCCGCCGGAACCATCCAGCGCTAGGACTCGCCCGCCAGACCGCTTCACCGCCGAGGCGCCGAGTCTTTGTAGCGCCGGCGTCCCGCCGGCTGTAGCGCGGGCATCTTGCCCGCGCCTTGCTCGGGTAGGGGCAGGCAACCCTCGCCTGCCCAAGCCCCATTCACCGCACGTCGGGAAGCGGGGATCCCTCCCCCACCCCCGGGTATAATCCGAGGCGGAGTGTTTGTTTTCAACTGGTTGCGGAGACAAATCCCCGAAAAATCCCCGCCGGAATCCCCGGGGATTCCGGCGAGATCCCCGAAAATCCCCGGGGATTCCCGATGTATCCCCGGAGATCAGTCATTATGAGAAAGAGCGATTGAAACCGGCAGGCACACCCTGCCTTATTTTCAGTATGACAGAACGGGTAGGGCAATCTGGCCATTTATCTGAAAACTCTATTTGGAATGGATGGAGTGGGTTAGCGGGAAATCGGGAGAAAGAGGGGCTTGACAAGATTTTTCGTAAGGATTCTGCCGCCCAGACGAGCCGCTGTGGGAACAACGTCTTGATCCTCTAGAGGCACCTACATTGTTGGTGCCCTTGAGAAATGCAGAGATCCTTCGTCGCGGACTCCTCAGGATGACAATCTCGTTTGGGTCGGATCGGGGAGGGGTTAACCCAATGCTCGCTCAGCGCAGCGGGAGCAGCCGGACGTCCCGCGCGCGCTTGAACTCGACCACTGCCACCCACTCCGCGCCGCGGTGCTCCTCGAAGACGATGTTCCCGCCGAGCATCTGCGCGGCGAACTGCGGCGGCACGTCCTGGTGGTAGTCGAAGAAGCGTTTCTGCTGCCGCTCCCAGAAACCCCAGCGGACGAGCTTCGCGGGCTCGTACTTGGTCGAGAACAGCAGCGCCACGTCGTACGGCGACCGGCTTGCGAATGATGCCGTTTGCGCCAGTTGGATCTGCTCCAGGGTGAAGTTCTCGAGGCGGACGACCGAGAGCGGCTTTTTCACGTAGCCGAGATACGGCTTGGTCAGCTCGTCGCTCGCCGGCCACGCCGTCAGCACGCGGGCTCCGGGATAGCGTTGCGCGAGCAGCGCTTCCGCCTTCGCGTGCAGTTGGATGAAATCGCGGTACGCGAGATTGTCCTCCGGCGCGATGCGATACGGCGGCGCGACGAACCACGCCGCGACGAACGTGGCGCAGACCGCCGCGACCGCCACCTGCCAGCCGCGCACCCGCCGCCACAGCGTGGAGACGCACACGAGGATGACCAGCGGCACCACCGGCAACATGTAGCGCGCCAGCACCGCCCCGCCGACCAGCGCGAGCGCGGCGACGTACGCGGCGATGACGACCGCGAACGTGAGCTGGTGCGGAATCGCTATGCGTTCACGTTTCGGTTGCGGCGGCAGCAGCATCGCCACCGCCGTCGCGGCCGTCAGGACGAACAGGTTCATGTGGCCGAATGCCTGCCACAGCCGCTGGACGGCGGCCAGCAGGAAGCGCAGCGGGTCGAGCGTCGCGGTCACGTTGTAGCGCACGAACTCGGGATTGCCGAAAACGTAGCCGGTCTTGGCATAGTGATAGGCGAACCAGAGGACGAGCGGGAGAAGCGGAACCGGCAACGCCACAGAGCGCCTTGTCGGCAGAGCAACTCCGAGGCCGCTTCGAAGATTCAAGAACGTGGCGACCCAGGCCCACATCAGCAGCGCCAGCGGCGCGATGATGGCCGTCTCCTTGCTCAGCGCCGCAAGCGAGAACATCAGCGCGCACATCCAGCGCCGGTCCTCGACGTAATAGCTCAGCGCCCACAGCGTGAAGGCCGCCGCCGCGACGTCCACGTGCGCCAGCGAGCTTTGCATGAAGAATACGGAGTAAAGCGCGGTACACGCGACCGTCGCCGTGGCGACGGCTGCGTTCGAGACCACCAGCGCCAAACGGAAGAGGCCGAGCAGCGCGAACGCTGCGACGAGGAGCATCGCCGTCCGCGTGACCGCCGGCGTGAACGCGGAAATCTTCCACCACAGCGCCAGCCACGCCATCACCAGCGGCGGATGCGCGTTCGATACCGTCTCCTGCGGGATGAGCGAGCCGTGCAGGAGAAGGTCATGCGCCGCCGGGACGTAGTAGCCGGCCTCGTCCCAGAAGTAGGGAAGGCGCAGCAGCGGCGCGTGCAGCGCGAAGAGGGCGGAGAACAGCAGCGCGAAGACGAGCGCCGGATGCAGCGGCCAACGTGGCGCCGCTCGCCCGGTCGTCATCATGCGCAGACCAATCCGCGGACCAACTAGTTGATGATCCCGGTCGACGCCATGCGCGGGTCGAGCTTGATCTCGCCGAACGTCTTCTCGTAGTTGGTGACGTTCTGCTCCAGGATGGCGTGCAGCGCCTTCGCCTGCTGCGGGCTCAGGTACACGCCCTGGAAGTTGCGGACCTCGACCTCGCTCGGCGTCTGCTGTTGCAGCGTGCCGAAAACGAGAAAGAAGTCCCACACGTTCACGCGGATCTGCACCGAGTTGGCGTAGTTCTCGCGATAGTCCTCGCTCTGGATCAGCTTGATCTCGGGCTGTTGTGGGTTTGCCATAGGATGATTTCCGGCGAGAATGGTAGCAGGAACGAGCAATCAGCGGTCAGCACTCAGCATTGAGCCAGTACCGCTCGTGGGCTGAACGCTGAGTGCTGATTGCTGACTGCTGAACTTGGTGCGAAAGGAGGGACTCGAACCCCCACGGGTTTCCCCGCCAGATCCTAAGTCTGGTGCGTCTGCCAATTCCGCCACTCTCGCAAAGTGGAACACGCGCTCGCACACGGGCGCGCAAGAAAATTATAAAGCAGTAGGGAACGCGCGGGTCCGGCGTGGAGCCCGCAGGGTCAACGCGGCGGCCGCGACTACATCTTCTGGATGCCGTCGTAGACCAGGAGCGCCACCAGGATCGCCAGTAGCGCACCCGAGCCGGCGACCGTCGCCCGCACGTAGGGCTGTAGTCGCTCGATCTTGACCAGCAGCTCGGCCTGCTCCTGCTCCATCGCCGATTCGGTCTCATCCAGGAAGAGCTGGTCGTCCTCGTGCATCGTGAGCGTTCCACGGTAGATCAGGAGGATGACCATCACGGTCGTTACCGCGCCCCATGCCACGGCGAGCGCGACCATCACCGGTGTCCATTCCACTGTCATGGTTGACACCCTCGCTTTTCTCGCGGCCTCGCGACCAGCACCGTTCCGTGGCCGGAACCGGGGTGGACTCGGAGGCCTCTACCGCGGATTATAGCCCCGCGGTGCAAGACAGAACGGCAACTTTTGTAGGATTTTCGTGCCGGTCGCCGGAGCGCGATCCTAGCCGCGAGGTTGGGATGAGTACCAGTTCCGCCACGTGGCGGCATCTTCGCCGAGGTTCTGGCCGGTGATGTCGCGCAGCGCCTGGAAGATCCACTTGTGGGTTTGCGCGTCGAGCGCGGGATCGTCGGCATAGTTCAGCAGCTCGGGAACGGCCTTCATCCGCTGCGCGTGGTCGAGCATGCCGGACTGCGCCAGGCTGCAGGCGGCGCGCTCGCGGACGCGCGGCGAACTGTCGTTGCGCAGCACCTCGAGTAAGGGCGCGATGGACTCGTCCTGGCCGGTGAGTGCCAGGCCCTCGACCGCCCAGTAGCGCGCTTCTTCCTGCGGGTCATTGAGGTAGCTCACCAGCGCCTGGCGCGCGCGGTCCGGCTCGAAGCCGCGGTTCGCCAGTTCGCCCAGCGCCCATAACGCGCCCGTCCGGTCGGCGCGGCCGGGTTCGGCTTCGGAGACCATTTTGTCCACGGTCTCCGGTGTCTTCGGCGTGCCGCGCGCCGCCATGTCCACTTCGATGGCCGCAGCGCGGACGCGCAGGTCGTTAGACCCGAGCGCGGTGGTGACCAGCGCCCAGAGTCGCTGGTCTTCGTGGATGTTGCCGCGCCAGCTGCCCACGCGCTTCTCGATCTGCTCCGCGGCGCCGGCGTAATGGTTGATGGCGCGCTCGAGCAGGCGCTGCGCCTGCACCTGCGGCGGAAGCTGGTCGAGCCCCTCGATCTCGTGTTCGGATAATGTCGCTGGACCAGCGACGACCGGCTCGCCGGCGAGCCCAAGCCTGGCCTTCAAGTCCGCCCAAGCGGCTTGCACGGTGTCGTGCTTCAGGTAGAGAAGTCCGCAGAGGAGCATCAGCGCGGTCGCGACCACGATGACCTTCAGCCGCTTCTGCTGCCCCGCCGCATCGACCTCGGCGGAGTAGCCCTCCGGCTCCTCTTCAGGAGGCTGCTTTGCCGGCGGAAAGAACAGCGGGTCGCGGTCGGAGTTGCTCATCGTTCCAAGTTTAGCGCTGCTGTGGAGAACGGGCGTGACTTGTTAACTTGTTAATTTGTAACTTGTTGATTCAAGGCTCGCCGGAGACGGCCAGGCGCTCTGCAATCAACAAATTAGCAAGTTAACCAGTTAACAAGTTGCGTCCTCGCAACGCGGAACGTCATCTAAGATATGAAGTACATTTGCTATAATCGGTACAGATTTCAGGAGAAAAGAAGCATGTCTTGCTCAACCCCATTGACGTCAGCTCCGCAGGCCCAGCCGCAGACTGGCGAAAAGAAGGCCTTGAACCTCACCCCGACCGCCATCGGCAAAGTGAAAGAGATCATGGCGCAGCAGGACCCGGTCCCGTCCGGACTGCGCATGGGCGTGGTCGGCGGCGGCTGCTCCGGCTTCTCCTACTCCATGTCGTTCGAAAATTCCGCCGGCATGATGGACAAGGTCCTCACCTTCGACGGCCTCAAGGTTTACGTCGATGCCACTTCGATGATGTACCTCGCCGGTTGCGTGGTGGATTACGTTGAGACGCTCGAAGGCGCGGGCTTCAAGTTCGAGAACCCGCAGGTGAAGTCCACGTGCGGCTGCGGCTCTTCCTTCAGCGTCTGACCGACAGAAAGTCAAAGCCTCGCCTATGGGCGAGGCTTTTGTCTTGGACGCCGTGTCTACTTCGGTCCGCGGGAACCACCAGGCGGCGGATTGTTCGGTCGCTGTCCGCCCGCAGGCTGTCCCGTATTGTTCGGCTGCCCGAGTCCGTTGGGCAATCCCACGCCTTGCGGTTGCTGCTGCTGGTCGAAGCGCGGGTCGTAATAGAACTCCCAATCGCGATAGTTGGTCTTGCCGTTCCAGTCCTTGATCGAGGCCTGGTCCTTCGTGCCCGCGACGCCGATGATCGGGCCGCCACCGAAGGTCGTTCCGCCACCGAGCGGACTCGACAGACTGCTCGCGGGCGTGCCCGGCGATTGCGGCGATCGTGACTGGTCGGAGTTGCCGCCCGGCGCGGTGCCGCCAAACGCCGGCGCGCCCATGGAGCCTGCGGCGCTTGCGCCGCCGCCCATCGCGTTGCCAATGATGGCGCCGGGCAAGCCACCGCCCGCTCCGCCTGCGCCAACACCGCCGATACCGCCGCCGCCGGTCACGCCCATGGGCGCGCCGAACAAGCCTTTGGGCACGGATTTCTGTTCGCCGTAGTGCAGCACGCGGAATTCCTGCCCGGTCATGGGGTCGACGTAACGTTTGCGCAGGAAGCGAGTGTTGTTGGTGTTCTCCAATTCCTCGATGCGCACGGGATAACGGCCGACTTTGCGGTAGAAGCGCTTCACCGCGCGCGCGTATTCGTTCCCGCGGCGGATGGTCTCTGCTTCGCGCTCGCGCCGGATCTGCGTGGCCTCGCGCGGCGCAATGGCGAGCAGCGAGATGATGAGCAACGCCAGCATCAGCAGGATCACCATCAGGACGTAGCCGGCGTCGAGGCGACGGTTCGGGCGAGAAAAGTGCGATGAGACCTTCATAACGAAAAGTTCAAAGTTTCAAAGGACAAAGGAGCGCCACGGAGCCTTTGTTCTTCGTACTTTTTCCTGCCCCCTCATCCTTGCGTCAGCGGGATGGTCTGGCGGTTGTTCTGCAGCACGTCTTCGATCTCCACCGAGTTGACGCCGATGTGCAGCACGCGATAGCGGCGGTTGACCACCTCGCCCTCGGCGGCGATGAACACGTCTCCAGTGCTCGATGACAGGAAGACACGTTTTGCTTCGCCGGGCTTGCTGGCAAACCCGTAGAACTTGAGCGGGATGGGCGGCGGCGGGCAGCGCGGACTGCCGGGACACTGCATCGTGAGTTCGGTGACAACCGGCGTCACAGGCTTGTCGATATGTACCGGTGGCGTATACGCGGCGAAGATGTTCCTCCCCGAGCCCTTGTACTCGGTCGCTTCGGTGGCCTTCAGCACGTCGAGCTTGAGGGTCGGATCGAGCGAATTCGCGGTGGTCAGCTTCGGTTGCGCGCCTTTGGGAATGCGGCGCGCGGACTGCGCCGTTTGCGCGGGGTTCGCCGAGGCCACGGCAGGCGCGGCGTTGAGCGCGAGGAACATGCGAACGACCATCACCAGCGCAAGCGCCGCCAAGATGATGGTGACAACGAGGACCTTCTTGTTCTCCGCTCCGGTCTTCAAAACGCACCGCCCGCTACGCTCTTCAAATGCCCGCCTCTCCGCTAGCGCCCTCGCGCAGGTAAGTATCGAGTCTCAGTTGCAGCGTGACGCCGCCTTGCCCCTCGGCGAGGTCGACGCTGGCGGGGACAAACAGCATCTTGTCGCGCTCCAGGGCGTTGATGAACTTCGCGATGTTCACGTAGTTCCCGTTGACGGTCGCCGAGATGTGGATGGAACGAAGGCCGGGGGCGGGAACGTCCTTGTCCACGTCGTATTTCACCTGGCCGAGCTTCACGCCGCTCTCCGAGGCGCGCTTGGCCAATTCCGTGGAGACGGCCGAATACTGCTCCGGCAGGCGCTCGCGATAGAACGTGTCGATCTGCTGTCCCGCGGTGACGAGTTTTTCATCGATGTTCGCGAGCGAGCCGCTTTCGGCCTGCTTGCGGTTCTTCTCCGCGAAGAGGCGGCTGTATTCTCCCTGAAGGTGCGCGCGCGAGCGTCCGTAGGGCGTGAGCAGGAAGGCCGCGGCCGCGATGGCGATCAGCGCCAACACGATGGCGAGCACCACGAACCGCTTACGCACCGCGTCCAGGTCGCGCATCAGTTGCCGCCTTTCATCGCCGCCGCGGACGGTAGGGCGAGCGGCTGTGGGACGTATTTCGCGGAGACCTGGAACTCGACCTGCGAACCGCCGCTCTGCGTCTGGCGCAAGTCTTCGCTCACCAGCTCCGGCTGGCGGAAGCTTTCGGACGCTTCCATCTTGCGCAGCAACTCCACGGCGTTCTCGCGCGTGTCGGCGGCGACGGTCATCACGAGACGCGTCTGGTCTCCCCTGGTCTCAGGGCGGATGGAGACCACGTGCACGCGCGGCGGCATCACGCGCTCGAGTTCCTCGAAGACGCGCGTCCAGGAAAATGTCTTGCGCGCGATGGCCTGGTTGAGGAACTGCGACTTCATGCGCGTGTCGCGGTTCTCGGGACGGTCCATGACCTGTTGCGCGCGCGCGCGCTGCGCGTCGAGCCGCGTGATCTCGCCCTCGACCTTGCGCACCGCTTGCGCCACTTCGCGCGAGCTGACCAGCGCATGGACGGCGAAGCCGACGAGTGCGGTGGCGAGCAGGAACAGGGGGACGAGTCCGGCGAGCCAGTCGGTGTAGAAACGTTGCGCGTCAACGTAGGGGCGCGTCGCGAGATTGATGTTGTAGCGCATCAGCCGAGCAACGCTCCCACCACGGCGGCGAGTGCGCCGCGGCCGGCCGCGTCTCCCGAGCCGGGTTCCACGTGGCGTCCGCTCACCAGTTCGTAGACGCGCGCTTCGGTGTGCGCCTCGAGCGCGGGCGCGAGCTGCGCCAACGGCACGATGCCGGCCACATATACGCTTTCCACGCGCGAGTGGTAGGTGTCCTCGAAAAACACCGCGGAAGGATAGACCTCGCTCGCGAGCTGCTCACCGGTCAGGGCGGTACCGGCGGCGTTCTCGATGACGCGCACCAGCCGCAGATCGCCGCGGTCCACGATGGCGACCGTGATAGTGGTGGCGTCCACTTTGACGATCATCGCGGGGCGCTCGCCTTCGAGATTGCCGAGCATGGCCAACGCGGAGGGGACCACCACGCCGGCGTGGTAGCCCTCGTCGGCAAAGATGGACTCGTACTCCTGCACCACCGCCGCGGGCGCGACCGCGGCGACGACGTGCGACGCGCCGTTGACGCGGTGGACGTCGAAGGAGAGCGCGGCGTGTTCCACGTCAAAAGGAAGCGACTTGCGCAGGCGGAAGCGGACCAGTGCAGCGACGTCTTCGTGACGGTCGGGCAGCTTGTCGAAATCGAGCAGGTTCACGCGGGCGGCAGCGTCCGGGATGATGGCGATCACGTCGCGCGTGGTACCGCCCACCGTCGCCAGCGCATTCGACACCGCTGCCCGCACCGCGGCGCGGTCCATCACATTGCCGGGGCTGAGCGAAGGGCCAAGCGAACCGGGAGGCAGCGAGCGCAGGGAATAGATCTCGATCGCGCCCTGCCTTTCGGCGGCGCGCGCCGCGACCACGCGGTCGGCGGCGATCTCACAAGCGATCTTCGGGGCGTTGGCCATGTGCAAACTAGCGTCCGGTCTCGATGAAGGTGACCTTATTGATCTCGCGCAGGGTGGTGGTCCCGGCACGTACTTTAGCAAGCGCCGATTCGCGCAGGAAGCGCATGCCCTCTTCGCGGGCGGCGCGGCGTATCTCCGAAGTCGGTTTCTTTTCCAGGATCATCTCGCGCACGCGGTCGCTCAGGTCCAGCAGTTCGTGGATCGCGGTCCGTCCGCGATAGCCGGTGCCGGAGCACTCGATGCAGCCTTCGCCCTCATGGAACGCCACGTTCTTCCACTCTTTCGGGTCGAGGCCGCTGGTTTCCAGTTGCTCATCGGTGAAGCGTATTTGCTTCTTGCATGAATCGCAGATGACGCGCACCAGCCGTTGCGCCAGGATGCAGTTCAGGGCGCTGACGAAGTTATAGGCTTCCACGCCCATGTTGAGGAAGCGTCCGATGACGTCGACCACGTTGTTGGCGTGGACGGTGGTGAACACCAGGTGGCCGGTGAGCGCGGACTGGATGGCGATCTGCGCGGTGTCGGTATCGCGGATCTCGCCCACCATGATCTTGTCGGGATCGTGGCGCAGGATGGAGCGCAGGCCGCGCGCGAAGGTGAGTCCCTTCTTCTCGTTCACGGGGATCTGCGTGACGCCACGGATCTGGTACTCGACCGGGTCTTCGATCGTGACGATCTTGTCTTCTTCCGTCTTGATCTCGTTGAGTGCGGCGTAGAGCGTGGTCGTCTTGCCGGAACCGGTCGGGCCGGTCACGAGGACCATGCCGTAGGGCTCGGAGATGTAGCGGCGGAAGCGTTTGATGTCTTCTTCGTCGAATCCGACCACATCGAGCGTGAGGTTCTTGAACTTCTCGCTCATGGACTCTTTGTCCAGAACACGGAGCACCGCGTTCTCGCCGTGGATGGTCGGCATGATGGAGACGCGGAAGTCGATGGCGCGCGGCGGCACGCCGTAGCGGACGCGGAAGCGGCCGTCCTGCGGCACGCGGCGCTCGGCGATATCGAGCTCGCTCATCACCTTCACGCGCGAGATGATGGTGGAGTGGTGCTCCTTCGCGATGGGCGCCATCGCCTGCTGCAGCACGCCGTCGATGCGGTACTTGATGACGACGGAGTCGTCGTTGGTCTCGATGTGGATGTCACTGGCGCGCCGCTGCAGCGCGGTGAAGATGGTGGTATCCACCAGCCGGATGATGGGCGAATCGTTGTCGGTGGTGAGGCGCTCGATGGAGATGGTCTCATCGGAGAGCTCGTCTTCTTTCACCACGTCGAGCGTGAAGCCCTCACTGGCTTCTTCGAGCACGCGCTGCGACTGCTCGGTCTTCTTGAGGATGTCGCCGATCTGCGAGAGCGTGGCGACCTTGGTGACGATGCGCTTGCCCAGCAGCAGGCCGATCTCGTCGATCATCATGAGCTGGCTGGGGTCGGCGATGACGATGGCGAGGCGGCCATCGGGCGTCATCTCCAGCGGGATGAAGTTGTAGCGGAACATGAGGTCTACCGGGACGGAGCGGAAGAGCTCGTGGTCCATGTGGTAGTCCTTCAAGTCCACGAACTCGGCGCGATACCGTCGCGCGAGGCCACGCGCGCGCTGCTCTTCGCCCGCGCGGTCGGTCGCCGTGCCATTGCCGCCCGGCGCGCGCGTCCCATTCACGAACAACGATGGCTTCTTCTCTGCCATTCGACTCCGTATCAGTGCAGTTGGCCCGATGCTCCCAGGCTGAAGATCGGCATATATAAGGATATAAGCACGAACGCGACGATCACGCCCATGAAGAGCAATATCACCGGCTCCACCAGCGAGAGGGAAGCCGCCAGCGCGGTCTGCACGTCTTCTTCGTAGAACTCGGCGACGGAGCTGAGCATCTGCGGGAGCGCGCCGGTGGATTCGCCGACTTCCGTCATTTCCACCGCTAGTTCGGGGAAGACCTTCGCCTCTTGCATGCTGTGCGAGAGCGAAACGCCTTCGCGCACGCGATGCGCCGCCTGCTGGATGCCGCCGGAGATCAACCGGCTCTGCATCGAGTTGGCGGAGGTCTCGAGCGCGTTGACCAGCGGCAGCCCGCCGGCGAGCAGCGTGGACATCATGCGCGCGAACATCGCGACCTGGTACTTCAGCCAGATGTCCCCGAGGACCGGCGCGCGCAGGCGGAGGCGGTCCACCCATTCGCCGCCGGATCCAGTGCGCGTCCAGCGCCAGAAGAGGAATGCGCCGAGGATGAGCAGCGGCCCGACGAACAATCCCCAGCGCTGCACCGCCAGGCCGATGTTCAGCATGAACACGGTGATGGGCGGGAGTTGCGCGTGCAGGTCGGCGTAAAGCTGCGCGAAACGCGGGATGACGTAGGTGAACAGGAAGCCGAGCATCCCGATGACGAGCACGAAGAGCAGCGCAGGATAGATGAGCGACGCTTTCAGCTTCTTCTTGAAGGCCAGGGAGACGCGTTCGAAGGCGATGTAGCGCGCCAGGACTTCTTCGAGGTTGCCGCTGCGCTCGCCGGCCAGGACGGTCGTGGTGTAGATGCGCGGGAAGACGCCTTGCGCCTCGAAGGCCTGGGAGAGCATCTCGCCGGCGCGCACGCGCTCACGGACATTTTCCAACAGGGAGCGAAAGTAAGCATCGCGCTGGCGCTTGGCGAGCAGCTCGAGCGCCATCAGGATGGGCAGTCCGGCGTGGATGAGGGTGACGAACTGCTGGTTGAAGATGACGAACTGGTCCATCTTCACGCGGCGCTGCGGGCGCAGGCCGCCCGCGGTGAGCAGGCTGCGCGGCTTTACCGAGTAGACGAGCAGCCCCTGCTGCGCGTAGCGTTCGCGCGCTTCTTCGACCGAGCGCGCGCTCTCCACGTGCTGCGCGACCTGGCCGCGTTCATCCGCTACTTTAACGAGGAATTCCGGCATCGAAACACTTCAGTCTAACACTCGCGTTCCGCCATCTCAGGGACACCCGCCCTTATCAGTAAGACGCCGGCAGAGCGGCTTCGTTCTCCGGAAATCAGCGGAAACGCCGGCTTCACTGAGGGTCACGGAGTTACGTCGTTCGACTCGATGACCTGCACGCCCGGCGGCGGGGTGAAGCGGAAGCGCGCGTCCTCGACCGGCTGGTTCTCGATGATGTTCGAGAAGCGGAACTCGGTGGTCGAGCCGTCCACCTCCTCCACGATGATGCGGACGATGCGGTGATCGGGCGCGATCTCGAGGACCACGTCGTTCACGCGGCCGGCGAGCGACTTGGGCTGTCCGTGCAGCACGATGTTTCCGGTCGCCAGCGGCGCAACCTTGGGCGCGAGGTCGAGCCCATCGAATTCCTTCTGCAGTTTCGTCTTGCCGAGCAGATAGCGCAGCGGCGAGCGCAGGTCATCGAGCTCCTTCACCGGCGCGCGCCGCGCCTGCTGGTCGCCCGGCACGTAGAAGTACGCGGTGGAACCGTCGGTGACGAAGAGCTTCTCGCGCGGCTGCTGATACTCCCAGCGCATCTTGCCGGGCTTCTTCAGCCATAGCTTGCCGCTCTCGCTGCGCGTGAGGCCGGCGCCGCGGTACGTCTCGGTGAAGTCCGCGGAGAACGCCTGCAGGTGGTTGTAGTGCTCGTCCACGGCCTTGGCTATGTCGGGGACAGACTTATCCGCCGCTAAGCAGACCACGCTTAGCAGTAGAACGCCGGCTAGTCCTAAGAGTTTGCGCAAAGAGTCCTCGGCCACTGGGTACCGGGTACGGAATACTGATCCTGAGCTGCTGTTCTATTGGACGACGATCTGGGGCCCGATGGATGGCTGTTGGCCCGGTGGAAGTCCCTTGGTGATGAACGGGAAGGTCTCCGGGTGAGCGACCTCCACACGGCCCTCGATGAGCAAGTAGGCGTCGCCCTGCGGGTCGATGGGGACAGTGCGTCCGTAGCCGTTGGCGTTCATCTCCGCCCAGCTCTTCGGGTCGCGCCCGGTGCGGCGCCGGAAATCGGCGATGGCTGCTTCGAGCACGGTGACGATCTCGTCGTTGTCAATGGCCGCGAGGTGCCGCTCGGCGTTCTTGCGCAGCTGTGCCTGCTTCTCATTCTGATAGACCATCATCCAGAGCTGCCGCGAGGTCTGGAGATCACCGCCATGCTGCGCCAGCGTGCCGGCGATGGCGCGCAGTTCGGGATTGCCTCCGGGCATCTCCGCCGCGTGTTGCAGGGCGCGCGCGGCCGCGAGGTAGTCCTTGATCTCGAAGTAGTAGACGAAGCCGAGATGCAGGTAGAGCTTCCATTCGTTCGGGTTCGCGGAGATCCCTTTCTCAAGTAATGCGACGGCCTTCTCCGGCTGTCCCGCGCCCTGGGGCGGCCTTTGCGCGAGGAAGGTTGACCCGAACTCGTAGGCGGGGACGAGGTTGGGATCGAGCGACGTCGTGATGTCGAGCAGCGGATAGAGCAACTCGTACCGGGTGGAACCTTTGCCGTGCTTGCGCCCGAAGTATTGCACCGCGCGCGTCCAGTAGATGTCGGCCACGAGGCCGGTGTATCCCAGGCCCATGCGCTTCACCGCCTTGGCCGAGGGGATGTAGAGGACCTCTTCCAGCGTGGCTTCGGGGCGGAGCGCGTCCACTTTGCGGACGAGGAGCGCCTGGCCGGCGAGGCCAAGGAGCGTGAGCACGGCGAACACCAGCGTGACGGGACCGCGCGACTTCATCTCAAACGCTCATTTCAGGTTGCGCCGCTCGAAGATGAGCACTGCGCCGGCGACCGCTGCGAGCGCATAGAGCAGCGCGTAGACGGTGTTGAACAGGATGAGGTTTCCGGCGACGGGCTTGGCGTGGGCCGCCTCGGCGATCACATTCAGCGCGGCGAAGTTAGGCATGAGGTAGGCGGCAATGGTCGCGCCGACGCGCGTCACGCCTTGCGACATTGCCGCGAAGCCGCGCAGGTCCTCAGCAAAAGTTCCCACGATGAACACCGCAAAGGCGAGCACGGCGGAGAGCAGCGGGGAAGAGAACGAACTGAACAGCAGCGCCAGCGCCGTGACTACCACGAATTGCAAGACGATGAAGTAGATGGCTACTACCACGGTGAGGTCGCCGCGTTCGAGCTTGTGGGCCACGTAGAGCAGGGCGAGAAGTACGCCGAGCGACATCAGGAACGTGTTCACCACCAGCGTGATCACGAGTCCGAAGAACTTGCCGACGATGAACTCCCACCGCCGCACGGGACGCGCGAGCACCGTATAGAGCGTCCGCTTCTCGATCTCCTTGGAGACGAGCCCGATGCCGATGAAGATGGCGATGACCACGCCGAAGAGCGAGACGGCGGTGAGCCCGAGATTCACGACGACCTGGCGTTCGATGTCGATGGATATCTGTCCGACGAGGATGGAACCGCCGGCCATCAACAGCGCGAAGAACACCAGGTTGTAGAGCACGCGGTCGCGGACGGCTTCGCGGAAGGTGTTGGCGGCGATCGTGAGCACGCGGGAGTTCATCGCGTCTCGACCTCCTCCAACGGCTTACGTCCCAGCTTCTGCAGGAAGTAGTCTTCGAGCGTCGCTCGTACCGGCGTGACCGAGACCAGCCGTTCGCGCGCCTGACGGATGGCGTCAAGGGCCGCATCCAGCTTGGCCTCGGGCAGCACGGCGCGGACCAGGCTGGCCGTGGTACGGCACTCGGCGCCTAACGCTTCCACCGCCGGTTTGGCCTTTTCGCCCTGCCACACGACTTCCACTTTGCCGCCCACCTGTGCGGTGAGGTCGGCGACCACGCCGATGGCGCGCAGCTCGCCTTCGTTGAGCACGGCCACGCGGTCGCACAGGGTCTCCGCGTCGGAGAGGATGTGGGTGGAGAAGAAGACGGTCTTGCCTTCGTCTTTCAGGGAATGGATGATGTCGCGCACTTCGAGCCGGCCCATGGGATCGAGGCCCGACATCGGCTCGTCGAGGATGACCAGCTTCGGGTCATGGATGATGGCCTGGGCAATGCCCACGCGTTGCAGCATCCCTTTCGAGAACTTGCGCAATTGGGTGCTGGCGGCGGCCGTCATGCCTACACGCTCGAGGACCTCCGGCACGCGCAGTCGTTGCGCGGTGGGATCCATGCCGGAGAGCTCTCCGTAATACTCGAGCAGCTCGGTCGCAGTCAGATAGTCATAGAAGTATGGTTGTTCGGGCAGGAAGCCGATCTCGGTCTTCACGTCGGGATCGCGCCAGTGGCGGCCCAGCAGGCGCGCGCTGCCGGCGGTAGGGAAGATGAGCCCCATCAGCAGCTTCAGCGTGGTCGTTTTGCCGGCGCCGTTCGGGCCCAGGTAGCCGAAGATC
Source organism: Candidatus Korobacter versatilis (assembly GCA_016185395.1). Taxonomy (GTDB): domain Bacteria; phylum Acidobacteriota; class Terriglobia; order Terriglobales; family Acidobacteriaceae; genus JACPNR01. The sequence continues at coordinate 630 of JACPNR010000002.1, read as the reverse complement.
TCGCCTTCCTGGACAGCCAACTCGAAGGGCTTGAGCGCGACCTTCTCGGTCTTGCGCAGGAAGCCGACCTCGTACTTCTTTTCGAGTCCAAGGATCTCTATTGCTGGCATCAGTGAGGGTCCGTGCAGAAGTTCGCGCGATTATAAAAGCCTACGTTTGGAAACTGTCAAGAGTCTGAGCCAACGATGATACGCCCGCGTTGGCGGAGCAGCTTCGGGGGCTGAGACGGAACAAAGTAAAAGGGGAGCCTGGACTTTCATCCAGACTCCCCCGGCTCGTACCCTCCCCCAGGTACTTCGCCACACTTGAGGTGGTGCGGACGGGTCACGCCCGCACCACGTTACGTTTACCCGATCGGTACGCGCGGGTTGGCAGCCAAGCAGGCGGCTCCAACGCCGTTCACGTCTTTCCAGATCACAGCCGACGCGTCGGTGCAGAAGGCCTGGTTGCCGGTCACGCCCAGGTTGGCGGGCGAGGTCGACCACTCGTACGAGACCACCGGCGTGGTGACGGGGGCGATGGCCGGCGGGATAGCGACGGCAGCGCCGCAGGCGCCCGGTTGATAGAAGTAGCCGCTCTTTGCGGTGCCGGCGGCAGTAGCGCCCGCCAGGTTCGCGTCGATGTAGTTGT
>JACPNR010000007.1 GCA_016185395.1 Candidatus Korobacter versatilis | reverse complement strand
GTCGGGAGCGGGGCCGGCGAAGAGCTCGCCCTGTCCGGGACGCGGGGGGCGCGGGCGGAGGCGGCGCGCGACGCGCTGCTTCAGCACTTGTACGACCAGTGACGGATCGCCCACTTGCGGCTCGGAGACGAGCAGGTGGACGTGCTCGGGCATGACGACGTAGCCGACGACGACAAACTTGTAGCGGGTGCGGACTTGGTCGAGGACGCGGAGGAAGGCGTCGCGGCGGCGCGGGGTGGCGAGCAGCGGCCGGCGGCGGTAGCAACTGAAGGTGATGAAGTGGAGGTCGTCGCCGCCGTAGTAGCGCTTGAGGCCGTCGGGCATCGGCACCAACGTAACGCGTGGGAGCCGGGAAAGAACGGGCCGGTGCGTTCTGTTCTATTTCCAGAACAGGGTGGCGATGCCGTCGGCGCCCACCCTTTGCGCGGCCAAAACCACGCCGCGCAAAGGATGGGGCACCCTCAGGAGGTTGGAGTTATGGAGAAAGGGTGGGCCACCCGCCACCCTCAGGAGGTTGGAGTCGTGCGGAAAGGGTGGGCCACCCGCCCGGTGCGGTTTGTCCTGTTTCCAGAACAGGATTGCGAACCCATCGGCGCCCACCCTTTGCGCGGCCAAAACCATGCCGCGCAAAGGATGGGGCACCCTCAGGAGTTTGGAGTTATGGAGAAAGGGTGGGCCACCCGCCCGCGGATACAACTCGTCCCGCCGTTCTGTATCCTAGCGCTCGTAGCCAAGTCGAGCTGTGATCGCTAAGTCCAAAAAGCCCTGGAACACTGGCACCAAACGCATAGTTTGCACCAGCGTTTAGGGCTGAGGCTCCAGCCCCAGCGAGCGTAGCGTCGTCAAGCGACACATTCCACCCACCGCCGCGGCACAAGGGAATAATCGCCCGGCGGTTCGGTCCCGCTTTTGCACAGGGCGCGCGGAAAATGCACAGAAAATGCTGCATGGGCGCGCGTCTGGGCGATTGCCCGCGGTGGAAAACCCCGCTAGACTAGAGATGTTCCCTGGTAAATCTCTGCTCAGGATGCGCCCGATGAAACGCTACCAGTCAGCGCGCGAGGTGTTAGCGGCGATCGAGAAGACGCTCGAGGGATCGAAGGCGTCGAAGACCGGCGGGAAGGCGCGGCCGCTCGACGACGTGCTCGAGGTCCTTTACGAAGGCCGCCACTACTTCTGGATCGGGATCTACCTGGTGGTGGGGCGCGAGGTGCGCCGGCAGGCGTTCCGCGGTCCGGTGCCGCCCTGCCACACCTTCGCCTTCGGCAAGGGCAACGTGGGGGCCACGGGCGAGCGCGGGGTGGTGAAGGTCATTCCGGATGTGACCGAAGACCCGACCTACTCGATGTGCTTCCGCGAAGTGAAGTCGGAGATGGTGGTGCCCATCAAGCTGGTCACGCGGACCATGGGCGTGATCGACGTGGAGAGCGACCGGGCGAACGCGTTCGGCCCGGAAGACCGCGTGCTGCTCAAGACCGTGGCCAAGATGCTGGCACGCTTCCTGACGTCGAAAGGGAAGTACATCGTGCGCAAAGCGCGCGAGGCGGACATGCGAGCGGGCAAGACGGCGGGCAAAGAAAAACATCAGCCGGCTTCAGAACGTAACCTGGAGAAGATGAGCGCGAGCCGCAGCGAGTCAGTCCGGAAGGCCGTTGCCGGGGAGAACCCGCGCGCATGACGATGATGAAGAGAGTGGAGTCCGTCGACGAACTCAAAGCCCTCGCGCTGGAGATGCGCGAGGACATCGTGAAGATGATCTGCGCGGCGGGCAGCGGGCATCCGGGCGGTTCGCTGAGCGAGGTGGAGCTGCTGACGGCGCTTTACTTCCGCGTGCTGCGGCACGATCCGAAGAACCCGCAGTGGCGCGACCGCGACCGCTTCATCCTGTCGAAAGGCCACGGCGCACCGGCGCTGTACGCGGCGCTGGCGCACGCCGGCTACATCCCGCGCGAGATGCTGATGACGCTGCGCAAGCTGGGTTCGCCGCTGCAAGGGCATCCGGACAAGCGCATGCTGCCCATCCTCGAAGCGTCCACCGGGTCGCTCGGGCAGGGGATCTCCATCGGCATCGGGACGGCGCTCGCCGCCAAGCTCGACCAGCTCGACTACCACACCTTCGTGATGATCGGTGATGGCGAGTCGCAGGAGGGCCAGATCTGGGAGGCGGCGATGTTCGCTCCCTTCCACAAGCTGAACAACCTCACCGTGATCGTGGACAACAACCGGCAGCAGCTCGACGATTTCACCGACGTCATCCTCTCGCTCAAGCCGTTCGCCGAAAAATGGAAGTCCTTCGGGTGGAACGTGGAAGAGATCAATGGACACGATTTCGGCCAGGTCATCCCCGCGCTCGAGAGCGCGCGCGCCAATAAGAGCGAGCGGCCGACGTGCATCATCGCCAACACGGTGAAGGGCGAAGGCGTTTCGTTCATGGCGAACAACGTGAAGTGGCACGGCGTGGCGCCCAAACCGGAAGAGCGCGACGCCGCGTTGAAGGAGCTGGAAGCGCTGAAGGTCTAGGAGACCGACTTGAATCCCACGGCATCCATGAAAGCCACCACGACAAAATTCGAGCTGAAGATGGGCAAGGCGACGCGCGAGGCCTACGGCGAAGCGCTGGCGGAGCTCGGGCGCAAGAACCCGAACGTCATCGCGCTCGACGCCGACCTGGCCAAGTCCACCTTCTCGGCGACCTTCGGCAAGGAGTTTCCCGGCCGCTTTTACACCGTGGGCATCGCGGAAGCGAACATGGTGGGGATCGCGAGCGGCCTGGCGCTGAGCGGCAAGATCCCGTTCGCGTCGTCTTTCGCCGTGTTCCTGGTGGATAAGGGATATGACCAGTTGCGGATGTGCGTGGCGTATCCGCACGTGAACGCGAAGTTCGTGGGGTCGCACGGCGGCATATCGATCGGCGAAGACGGGCCGTCGCAGCAGTCGGTGGAAGACCTGGCGCTGACGTGCGCGCTGCCCGGGTTCGTGGTCATCCATCCGGCGGACGAGCACTCGGCGCGCGCGCTGGTGCATCGCATGGCCGAGCACGTTGGTCCGTGCTACATGCGGACGGGACGCGCGAAGGCCGCCGTCATCTATTCGCCAAGCGACACCTTCGAGATCGGAAAAGCGAAAGTCCACGGGGACGGCGCCGACTGCGCCATCATCGCGTGCGGCTTCGAGGTGGGATACGCGCTGCAGGCGCAGGCGCAGCTCGAGGAAGAAGGCGTGAGCGTTCGCGTGCTCGACATGCACACGCTCAAGCCGCTGGACGACGCGGCGGTGGCGAAAGCGGCGCGCGAGTGCGGCGCCATCGTCACGGCGGAAGAGCACTTGCTCGATGGCGGACTGGGCGCGCGCGTGGCGCAGGCGGCGGCGAAGTCGCATCCGGTGCCGATGGAGATGGTCGGCGTGCGCGATACCTACGCGGAATCCGCCACGCCCGAGCAACTGATGGAGAAGTACGGGCTGACGGCGCCGTACATCGTGCAGGCCGTGCGCGACGTGCTGAAGAGAAAATAGAACCAAGGGTAGAGACGGCCTTCTGGCCGCCTTCCGTCTGCGTCCCGGAGACGCCCAGAAGGGCGTCTCTACCGTATAATTCTTAAGCTCCCACGGGTGAGGCCGGAGCGAGCGCCGGAAACGCGCGAGCATAGGCCGAGGGGCGACGCAGCCAAGCCGAGCGGGAACCGCGAGGCGCCAGCGTTGCGGCGACCCTGGCAACAACGTGGCGCTATCGTCTAGGGGTTAGGACGGAAGATTCTCAATCTTCAAACCCGGGTTCGATTCCCGGTAGCGCTACCAGACCTTTATGAAAAATCCCGATAAGCGGGACGTTGCCGTCAGAAAGGTTGTGTCCGCGGCGCGATCCGAATCGGGAAACGCAGCGCCGTTCCAAACTGGGACGGCGTTTTTGTTTGCAGGTTGAATCTGGTTGGCCGGCGAGGGCGCCGCTGTTTCCATAGCGGCAGGGAACCCCTATGCCAAGCCATGATGCAGAAAGCTCCCGGCGGGAGCTAGCCAACAGGCTCGACTTCGTCTGCTTTTCCATCATCATCCTGTTGTATGGCGCGGGTGCGGTACTCATCGCGGCGCTGGAGATGGCGCCGGTCGCGCGCGCCAGCGCGATGTTCGTGGCGGTCAGTCCCCTGGCCGTGTGGCTTGCGGTGATGGTGGTGCTGCGGCGGTACCTGGAAGATAGGGAGATGTCGCGGAAGCGCTATCGGCGGCAACTGCGTGAGAGCGACCTGGAGGAGCCGGAGGAGCCGGAACCGGGACCCGCCCTGGTGCACGTGGCGCCCACGGTGCGGCTGCCGCAGTGGCGTGCGGTGCGTGGCGGGCGCACGTAGGAGCGCTCCTTTTCGGGCCGGCAGTAGGGCCGTTACCATCGTTACTTGCCTTCTATCTGAAAACGAGGCATTCTGGCTCACAGCGTCACCCAGGTAGAAACGGTCAGCCCCTCTTCTGGCCGGACAACCACAGGACAGCGGCGGCAATGGATGCGATGGACAAGCTCGTTCAAAAGCAGAAAGCGCAGTCTTTCTCGAAGACGCGGCGCTGGTCGCGGTACAAGGTAGAGTTGCGGGTGAAGGTGGTGCTCGCGAACCGCGGCGCCATCTACGGACAGGGAAGCGACGTGAGCGAGGGCGGCATGGCGCTGTTCCTGCCGACGGAACTGGAGAGCGGCAACACGATCCAGGCCGAGCTGATGCTGCCCTATTGCCGCGAGAAGGTCGTGCTGCGCGGCATCGTGCGCAACCGCGCCGGCTTTCGCTACGGCATCGAGTTCGCCAAGCTCACCGACCACGAAAAGGGCCTGATCGAGCGCGTGTGCCACGCGTTGTCGATGGTGCAGTAGGGACCCCAGGCCCTTTTTCGCCGCGGATCGCCACGGATCACGCGGATCGAAAAAGCGAAAATGGAAGAAGGGTTTATCCGCGTCATCGGTGGACTTACTTCCTGTCGCCATTCTCGGCGAAACACCAGTGGATGAAGTCGGGGGCGTAGCGCGCGCGGACGTTCTTTGGGACGTCACTTTCGTACACCTCGCGATATTCGAACTTCGTGGCGCCGGAGGCATCGGCGGTGCCGAGCACGTAGCCGTAGACCATGGTCTTCGAGCCGGCGGGCGCGTTGCCGGGGAGCGCATAGCGGTGCGCGCCGGCTGAGCCGACGATGTATCCGGGCAGCACGCCGCCGTTCGCGTTCCAGTACGCCGTGTTGTAGATGTTAGGCATGTAGAAGTGTTGATGGCTGCCGAAGAAGGTGACGCCCTTGCCCGAGTTCGCCTTGAAATCGAGCAGCAATTGGTAGGCGCGGCGGCCGCTGGCGACGCCGACCGGCCAGTCGTCCATCGCGTGCCCCTTGCCGAAGGAATCAGGGAGGGGCGCGTGTGCCCCGACGATGAGGGCACGCACGTCAGGGTCCTTCGCCGCGCGCCCGAGCACGCCGGCGAACCAGTTCATCTGCGCTTCATCGAACTGGTCATGGCTGGCGTTGTCGAGGTAGATGAAGTCGATGCCGTGATCGATCCAGTGGAAATAGGTGCGCGGCTCGCGATCGTTGGGACCGTCATGCAAGCGCATCTTCTCGACCCACGGCTGGTTGGCCCAATGTCCAAAGGTCGCGAGGAACTCCTGGCGCGTTTTGTTGCCGTAGAGCTCGTGATTGCCGATGCCGAGCATGACCGGCGTATCTCCCCAGGCCTGGAGCTGGTGACGGATGAAGTCCTGCCAGGCCATCCCGCGGTACTGCTCGAGGGAGGGCGCGGGAGCGTCCTTGGCGTTGGCGATGTCTTCGTCAATCCCTTTGAGCCAGCGTGCGTCGCCGAGATGCCAGTAGAAGGCAGCGCCCTGCGCGCGCGCGTCGGCGGCGATGGCGGGCATCACGATGTCGCCGCAGTTGCGCGAGTCGCCGGAGATGGCGAATTTGAACGCGCCGGTCTTGCCTGCCGGCGGCGTCGACGGTTTGGCCTGCGCCCCGGCGAGCAGGGAACAGAACAGCAGGAGCAGGACGCGCACACGTTTCACTATCTCTCCTGACGTGGCAGCAAGGTCTACAGTAGTCAGATGCTGAAAGCCTTTCGACCGTTCCTCATCGTAACCGTTCTGTTCGCGGGCATGGAAGCAGCGCACGCGCAGGCGGCGCAGAAGCAGACGTTCCACATCACGCCGGTGCGTCCGGTGGCCGAGTTGCGCAAGCAGGCGATGGCGGCGCAGCCTCCGGCGGAGAAAGGCGAGTTCCGCCAACCGATGCTGGTGGAGCTGGTGAAGCTCGATGCTTCCATCAAGCTCGACATCCGCTACGCCAGCGCGAACAACTTCATGAGCACTCCCATGTATTCCCAGGCGCGGGCGTTCTTGCAGAAGCCGGCAGCGGAGGCGCTGGTGCGCGCGCACCGCAAGCTGAAAAAGGATGGCTACGGGCTGATCATCCATGACGGCTACCGTCCGTGGTACGTGACCAAGATGTTCTGGGAAGCGACGCCGGCGGACAAGCACGTGTTCGTCGCCGATCCGAGCGAAGGCTCGCGCCACAATCGCGGATGCGCGGTCGATCTGTCACTCTACGACCTGAAGACCGGGCGCGAGGTGGTGATGCCGAGCGGATACGACGAGATGAGCGAGCGCTCGTTCGCGGATTACACCGGCGGCACCGGCGACGAGCGGCGGCTGCGCGGCCTGCTGCGCGCGGCGATGGAGAATGAAGGGTTCAAGGTGTATCCGCAGGAGTGGTGGCACTTTGACTATCGGGATTGGAAGCTCTACCCGATCATGAATGTGCCGTTCGAGAAGTTGGGGAAGTAAGAAAGCGCCAGGAAAGATTCCTGGCGCTCCTGTTGCATCGTTGGGGTTGAGGTCCTTCGCGCCCGCCGCTCAGGATGACAAGCTCGCTAAGAGTGCTCCTGCCTGCTACTTCTTCTGTTGCGCGATCCAGTTGTTGATGCGTTCTTCCAGGACTTCCATCGGCAGGGCGCCCGCTCCCAACACTTCGTCGTGGTAAGCGCGGATGTCGAACTTGCCGCCGAGCTCGCGCTTCGCCTTTTCGCGCAGCTCGGTGATCTTGAGCTGCCCGATCTTGTAGGCGAGCGCCTGTGCCGGCCACGCGATGTAGCGGTCGGTCTCCGACTGGATGTCGGGCTCGTCCTGCGCGGAGTGCGCGTGGAAGTAGTCGACCACCTGCTGGCGCGTCCAGTGTTTGTAGTGCACGCCGCTATCGACGACGAGGCGGATGGCGCGCAGCATCTCATCCTGCAAGCGTCCGTAATCGGAATACGGGTCCTGGTAGAAGCCGACCTCTTTGCCGAGGCGCTCGGAGTAGAGCGCCCAGCCTTCCACGTACGCGGTGTAACCCGCCTGCTGACGGAACGGCGGCAGCGTGGGCAGCTCCTGCGCGATCGATATCTGCATGTGGTGGCCGGGGACGCCCTCGTGGTACGCCGTGGATTCGAAGCTGATGATCTTGCGGTCCTTGAAGGCGCCGGTGTTGACCATGATGTGGCCGGGCCGCGAGCCATCGGGCGTGCCCTGGTTGTAGGCGGCGCCGGAAGCCTCTTTCTCGCGGAACTCTTCGACCGGCATCACCACGACCTTGGCTTTCGGCAGGCGGCCGAAGAGTTGCGGCAGCTTCTCGTACATCTGGCCGGTGTACTTGCGGTAGTAGTTGAGGATGTCTTCGCGCGAGGCCGGGCGCAGCTTGGGGTCCTTCTCGAGGGCGGCGTTGAAGCTCTTCAATTCCTGGAAGCCCATCTGGTTGGCGATCTTCAGCATCTCGCCCTCGATGCGCGCCACCTCGTTGAGGCCGAGCTGATGGACGTCCGCGGGCGCCATGTTGGTGGTCGTCAGGTTGCCGATGGCGGCGCGATAACGCGCGTCTCCATCGGGCAGAGACCACAAGCCTTCCTGCTGGCGACCGTGCGGCGCGTAATCGTTGCGCACGAAAGCCGCGAACTTCACATACGCGGGGAGTACTGCCTCCTTGATCGCGGCGAGGACGCCGGCGGTGAGGCGCTGCTTGTCGGCTTCCGGGAACGTCGCCGGGAACTTCTTCAGCGGCATGGCGAAGGGAGACTCTTCCGGCGTCTGCTTGGCGATGCGGTCCGCCTGGTCGGCGACCTTCACCAGCAGGAACTGCGGCGGCATGAGTTTGTCGCGCATGCCGTTGCGCATCTGGATGGAAGTCTCATCGAGCGCGCGCGGCATCTGCTTGAGGCGCGCGATGTAGTCGTCATAGTCCTTCACGGTGTCGAAGGGCAGCAGCTGCACGAGCTGCGGTGCGTCCAGATGGATGCCGAAGAACTGGTTCACCGGCATCTCCCAATTCTTGAAGTGGGCGTTCTGCAGCCCGCGCGAGAGGTCGCGGACCATCAGCCGCTGGTTGAGTTGCTCCTGCTCGGGGAAGCCGGTGGCGTCCACGGCGTTGAACTTGTCGAGAAAGATCTTGCTCTGGCGCAGGTCGGCTTCGATGGCTTTTTGCGAAAAGTCGCTGAGCTTATCGTTGTAGCGCTTGTCGCCGAGGATGGAGGCGAACTCGGGACTGGTCCGCAGGGTGTATTCCCACTGCTCCTTGAGCAGATCGTCGAGCTGCTTGCGACGCGCGTCCACGCCGCTGTTGGTGTTTGGCTGGTTAGCTTGCGCGAGCAGCAGGGGCGCGGCAAGGGTAAGGGCGAGCAAAAAGACAAAAAGATTTCGCATGCAGTCCTCGGGCATTAGACGTTGCTCCTGGCGAATGGTAACAGGCGAAGGGGCGTATCCTTTCGCTGCTTGCCCAGGCGCAGGTTCGCCGCGAAACGCGAATCCCGAGGCTCTATCTGGAAGCGAGGGAGTGGTAGGGCTGAGGACCTTATGCGGCGGCAGGGGCGGACGCGGTGTCCCCACCCAGGGGGAACTCTGAGCCGCACAGTGCGCATTGCAGCTCCCATCTGCTCTCTCCGCGCGAGCGCTTCTTCGTCTCCGGCAAATGGTCGAGCAGGTTGTAGGTGAAGCAGTTCGGGCATTGCGCGCCCCGGTCGGACGCGCGCGCGGAAACGAGGAACGGACGGAGCGGTGCGGACATACTTATAAAGATGCGCGCGGATGGTCTCCGAGATTGCCGGGCACCGCGCGGCGGCGGAACCTTGCGTCCCCGAGCGGCGTAGTAACATCTGTAGAGAGACACCCGAATATCCTCATGGCGGCCCCCAACCAGCCGGCAGTCCTGGCAGCGAACGTCTCCCGTCACCACAAGATGGGCGCGACCGTGGTGCGCGCGCTCGATGGCGTGAGCCTCGAAGTCGCGCGCGGCGAGTTCGTCGCCCTGCTCGGCAGCTCGGGTTCGGGGAAATCCACGCTGCTGAACCTCATCGGCGGGCTGGACCGTCCCACGAGCGGCACGGTCACGGTGATGGGCCGCGAGCTGGCGCAGATGGCGTCCGGCGAACTGGCCGCGTATCGCCGCAACACCGTGGGCATGGTCTTCCAGGCCTTCAACCTTGTGCCGACGATGACGCTTGCCGAGAACGTGGAGCTGCCTATGCGCTTCGCGGAAGTGCCGCGCGACGAACGCGGCGGCCTCGTCCGCTCGGCCCTCGCGCGCGTGGGCCTCGGTGAGCGCGCGGGACACAGGCCGAGTGAACTCTCCGGCGGCGAGCAGCAACGCGGTTCCATCGCGCGCGCGCTCGTCAACCAGCCGGTCTTGCTGCTCGCGGATGAGCCCACCGGCAACCTCGACAGCCGCACCGGGGCGGAGATCATGGACTTGATGAAGGCGCTGAACCGCGAGGGCATGACCATCGTGCTGGTCACGCACGAGCGCGCGATCGCCGATCGTTACGCCACGCGCCACATCTTTCTTTCCGACGGCAGGCTCTCGGACCGTCCCGTCCTCTCGGGGACGGCGGAGGTGGCGCCATGATGGCTTATGACATGCTCGAACTGGCGGGCCGCAACCTGAAGGAATCGAAGCTGCGCAACATGCTTACGACCGCCGGCATTGCGGTGGGCGTGGCGTCGCTGGTGGCGCTGCTTTCGCTCGGCATCGGGCTGCAGGCTTGGGCCAACCGCAACCTGAACCGGTCGGGCATCTTCGAGACGGTGGCGGTGTTCTCGAAGCGTGACTTCATGAGCTTCGATAGCGACGAGCGGCGCTCCGAGAAGACCAAGTCCAATGAGAACGCGCAGCCGCTCGACGCTGCCGCACGGAACGAGATCGCGAAGTTGCCGAACGTGGTCGAGGTCTATCCCGAGATGCGCTTCCAGACGGAAGTCGTGTTTGAAGGACACTCGCAGTTCTCGACCGTCGCCGGTCTTCCGCTATCGGCGCGCGGGAGCGACGCTTTCGACGACGCGCAAGGCCGGTTCTTTTCCGGTCCGGAAGCGGATGAGGTCGTGCTGCAGGAGGATTTCGCCAAGCGCATCTCACCCAACGCGCCGCTGCTGGGCAAACAAGTGACGCTGCGCTACGCCGAGCGCAGCGCGACGGACGCGGGCACGCAGGAGCAGGGGTTCACCGTCCTGCGCCGGGAAAAGACCTTCACCATCGTGGGCATCGTGAAGCAAGAGCCCTATGGCGGGTGGCGCAACTTCGCGCGCGGGCGCCTCTTCATCCCGGTCAACGTGGCGGAGAAGATGAATGTGCTGCAGCCCTCCGCGCTGCGCGACGCGGTCTCGGCCGGCGCCAAGCCCACGTACATCAGCCTGCTGGTCCGGGTCGGGAACCCGAAGGACGCGCAGGCGGTGCAGGAAGCCATCAAGAAAATGGGCTTCACCACCTGGTCCGCGCTCGATGCGAGTAAAGGGATGCGCCGCTTCTTCCTCGCGCTCGACCTGTTCCTCATCATCTTCGGCTCGCTCGGCGTCGCGGTCGCGTCGCTGGGGATCATCAACACGCTGGTGATGGCCATCCTGGAGCGCCGCCGCGAGATCGGCATCATGAAAGCCATCGGCGCGAGTGACGCGGACGTGAAGCGCCTGTTCTTCGCCGAGGCGGCGGCCATGGGCCTGGCCGGCGGCGCCTTCGGAGTGGCGCTGGGCTGGGCGATCGGACGCGTGATCAATCTGGGGACGAACTGGTGGTTCGCCCGCCAGGACCTGCCGCCGGAAAACTTCTGGCTGGTGCCGTGGTGGCTGGTCGCCGCCGCCATCGTGATGGCAGTCATCGTGAGCCTGGTCTCCGGGCTGTATCCGGCGGCGCGCGCGGCGAAGCTCGATCCGGTGCAGGCGCTGCGCTACGAATGATGTCCCCGCGGAAATCTCCGATCATCTTGCTGGCCGTGGTGTGCGCGGCGCTGGGCGCCGCAACGCCCACATTCGCGGCGGAGGCGCGCGCCGAGTGCGCGAGCGTGAAGAGCGCTGTCCTCAAGCGCAGCGTGGACTACTGCGCGCTGCTGCCGGCGAGCTATGGCGCCGATAAGCAGCGGCGTTATCCCATCCTTTATCACTTGCACGGGCTCGGCGACAGCGAGCAGTCGTTCATCCAGACAGGCGCGTGGAACCTGGTGGAGAACATGCAGGCGAGCGGCGAACTGGTGGAGTTCATCACGGTGACGCCGGCGGGCGGGACGACCTTCTACATCGACTCACGGGACGGCCGCGTGAAGTACGAACAGTTCTTCATCCGCGAATTCATTCCCGCGATCGAGAAGAAATATCGCGTGAAGCCGGGGCGCGCCGCGCGCGGCGTGAGCGGGATATCCATGGGCGGCTACGGCGCGCTGCATCTTGCGTTCGCGCATCCGCAGCTGTTCGGGTCGGCGAGCGCGCATAGCGCGGCCATCTTCGTGCGTCCGCCGGAGAACCTGCGCGGCATCGCGGGCGCGCTCATGGGCCCGGTGTTCGGTACACCGACCGACAAGCCGTTCTACGAGCGGAACAGCCCCATCACGCTGGCGTGGCGCAATGCCGCGGCGCTGCGCAAGATGAAGATCTACTTCGATTGCGGGACGGAAGATGGCTACGGCTTTTTCGCGGGGACGCGCGCGCTCGATGCCGAACTGACGCGACTGAAGGTGCCGCACGAGGCGCATCTGTATCCCGGGGCGCACGATTGGGTGTACTTCGCCGAGCACCTGCCGGCGTCGCTGAAGTTCCACTCCCGGGCCTTCGCCGGGAGGTAAAAACCCCCGACCACAAAGGACACGAAGGTACACGAAGGTACACGAAGGAAATAAAAACCTTCGTGTCCTTCGTGGTAAAGGTGTTGTTCTTACTGCCTGCCGGTAGGCCCCTGCTACTTTTTCTTGAGCCAGACGTCGCGCAGGTAGAGCGAAGCCTTCATCCAGCTCTCGTTGACCTGCTCGATGGGGAGCTGCAGGATGCCGGCGGTCTCGATCGCCGAGACGTCAAGGGTGGAGCGCAGGATGAAGACGGCGCGGTCGCTGGGCGGGAGCAGCGGCAGGATGTCCTCGAGTTCCTCGGTGTCAGGGAAGCGCGGCTCCTTGCGCTCGAGCTTGATGGATTCCCTGATGGCGTTGCGCATGAGCTTGCGCGGGAGCTGGGAGACGGTGAGCGGTTCCTGCTCGCGCACGTACTGCACGAACGCCTCTTGCGTGGCGAGCTCGGCGGGCTCGTCGTCGCCCAGGAACATCCGGCAGAAGCCGTAGATGCTGCGGTTCCAGCGCGTGTAGAACTCGTGAAAATCCTCTTCGTCGATGGGCATACCGAGCCGCCGATTATTGCAGAAAGCAGAGCAGTCGTGGGGTGAGAGGCAGTAGTTAGGAGTTAGTAGCTAGGAGTTAGCACGCGTCCGCGCGTGATTCCCGCTGGCTCCTAGCTACTAACTCCTAACTCCTAGTCGTTTTCCGTTATGTACCCGATAAAAAGTTTGAATTGGGTTTCCACACGCCTGCCAGACCAGAATGCCGGAACAGGAATCCGTTCCAGCCGTGAGCGTCGCGAAACCGGGTCGGAGGTGACTGGGTGGAGACGAACGTATATTGGCTGTGGCTGCTCTCCATGGGCAGCTTGATCTTCCTCATGCAGGCCGGGTTCTTCCTGCTCGAAGGCGGGCAGGTGCGCTCGCGCGACGTGGCCAACGTGATGATGAAGATGACCGGCCACATGGGCGTGGGCATCATCGTCTTCCTGTTGTTCGGCTTCGCCATCAAGCAATACGGATGGCCGCTGGCCGCGCTGCCCAACGGCTGGCGCGCGCCCTGGGAGTTCATCTCCGACGGCGGCCACTCCATCGCGTTCTACGTCTCGCTGATGTTCGCGCTCGTCTCGTGCGCCATCCCCAGCGGATGCTTCTCGGGCCGCATGAAGTTCTCCGCCTACCTGGTTTTCGCCGCGGTGTACGTCGGCGTGATCTATCCCGGCTTCGCGTACCTGTTGTGGAATGGGCCGCTGGCGCGGCTGGGCGTGCAGGACTACGCCGGTTCGCTCGGCGTGCACGCCGTCGGCGGCATCGTTGGATTAGTGGGCGCGAAGTTCCTGGGCCGCCGCAAGACGCCGGCCACGGCGCACGACGTCCCCATGATGGGACTCGGCGCCATGATGCTCATGTTCTGCTGGTTCGGCTTCAACCTCGGCTCGGTGCCGAGTTACGGCAACATGGCCGCGGACCTGCCGCTGGTCGCGATCAACACGCTGGCGGCGATGGCGGGCGGCATCCTTGGTTCCATGGCCGGAACGTGGGCGCAGACGGGCAAGGCTGACCCCATCATCACGCCGAATGGCGGGCTCGCCGGCGCGGTGGCAATCTGTTCCGGCGTGCATCTCGTCCATCCCATTTACGCGATCTTGCTGGGCGTGGTCGCGGGCGCGCAGATCCCGTGGATGGCGAAGTTCATCGCCAAGAAGCTCGACATCGACGACCCCTGCGGCGTTGGCCCGGTGCACATGACGCCCGGACTGCTCGGCGGACTCGCTGCCGGATTGTGGGCGCCGATGGTCCCCAACGGTTTCCACGGATACACCGTCCACTTCCTTCCGCAACTGATCGGCACGGTGACGGCGATCGCTTACGGCCTGCTGACTTCCGTCGCGCTCTTCTGGCTGCTGCAGAAGTTGTTCGGGCTGCGCGTGAGCGAGGACGAAGAGTTGAGCGGGCTCGACGTGGCCGAGCACGGCATGGCGGCCTATCCGGAATTCTTTCCGGAGGCGAGCCCGCGCGGCATGCCATTGCACGTGCTCAGCGCCGTCCGCGTGGACCAGGTGATGACCGAGCCCGCGACGGTGCGCGTGGGTGACACGCTCGAGACGGTGCAGGAGCTCATGTTCAGCCGCGAAGTCTTCGCTGTGCCCGTGCTGAACCCGTACGACGAGCTGTGCGGCATCATCACCATGGCAGACGTGACGAAGATCGCGCGCGAGGAGCGCGGCCGCGTGGCCGTGGCGGCCGTGTACACGCGCGAGGTGGAGTCGGCGTTCCCGGACCAGACGGTCCACGAGATCGTGGAGCGGATGCGCGAGCGGCACCTGGCGAATTTCCCCGTGGTCTCGCGCCGCGAGGAGAACCGCTTGCTCGGCATGGTAAGCAAGACGGACATCGTGCACGCGTACCGCAGGATCGCCATCGGAGACGCGACGTCCGGCGACTGAGTCTGGATCGAGCGCGACCGACTAGCGCGACGAGATCGAGTAGCGCACCAGCACGCCCTCCACGTAGGTCACGTCCACCAGGTTGTCGGTGGTGACGTAGCGATACTCGCTGGAGCGCAGGCCGTCGCCGCTGGTGTTCTCGGTGAGCAGTTGGCCGCGGCCGAGCATCGCTTCCACGGCCGCCATCTTCATGCCGCGCTGCAATTGCACCGCGCTGTTGCTGTTCGGCGCCGGCGGTGGCGTGTTGGGAGCGAAGACGTTGGGAGAATTGCGCGTGCCGGAGAAACTCACCCACGGTTCGAGGCGCTGCATGATGGCCTCGGGCGTGAGGTCGGATTCAGGGATGCGTCCCGTCCAGCGCAGGTTGAAGCGCGAGCCGCCCTGCAGGCGCTTGCCGGCGATCTCCTGCTGCTTGATCTGGTTGGCGACGGCGGCGCGCGAGTTCTCCGCAAACTGCTCGCGCTCGCGGCGGCTGCGCTCGCGGTCAAGCTCGCGACGCAACTGGTCGCGGCGGCGGGGATCGGTTTCGCGGCTTAGATCGTTCTCCAGCTGCCGCTCGTAGTTGCTCTTGCCGATCATGCGGGCGGAGACGCCCGAGGTGTCATCCCAGAACGTGCCGTAGCCGCCGCCATCGAGCTGGAACTCGATGCGGTCCTTCTTCACCACCAGCGAGGTCACGGTCGGCGTGTCGCCCTTGCGGATGGCGACGCCGAACTGCTTGAGGCGCTGCGAGTAGGTGCGCCAGTCGAGCGGCTGGCCGCTCGAGAAGTTGAGGTCCACGCCCTGCTGCGTGGCGGGCATATCGAGCTTCAACTCGACCTCGCGTCCGAGGAAGGCGTTCTGCAGCGAAGATTGCGCGGCGGCGGAGGCGACGAGGAAGGCGCAGAGGATCACGACGGTGGCGAGTTTGCGCATGGCAGGTCCTTTGGGAGACGCTGGAGTAGCGGGCAATTGTACAGGCGTCTAGACGTCCTGGTGGCGGCCTTTCCATTCGCCGCCCCGCCCCGACCAGTAGCGGATGGCGGAGTGGATGGTCGCGCCGAGATAGAAAAGCGCGGCGAGCGGCAGCGTGAAGGCCCAGAGCGGATTGCGGTGGTAGGCGCGGAGCGCGGGGAGGTAACTGACGAGCATGAGCGCGATCGCAGTGGCGGCGAGCCATGTCGCGAGCGTTTGGCGCGCGCAGAGCAGCGCGATGGGCGCGATGTAGATGACGAGCATGCCGAGGATGGTCGCCAGCAGCAGCACGGCCGAGTGCCGCAGCTGGTTGAAGGCGGTGCGCGAGATCATGCTGCCGACGGCGGCGAATGTGCCGTAGCCGCGCAGGCTGCGCGATCTCGCCGTAGGGCCGAGCCAGAGGCGCGCGCCCCTGCGCTTCGCGGCGGCGGCGAGCGCGCAGTCATCGATGATGGCGCCGCGGATGGCCGCGAGTCCGCCGGCTGCTGCGAGTGCCGCGGGTCGGACGAGGACGCAGCCGCCCGCGGCGCCCGCGGTTGCGCGCTTTGGGTCGGAGATCCAGCGCGGCGGATAAAGCTGGAAAAAGAAGTAAACGAACGCCGGGATGAGGAACTTCTCGGCGAAGCTCTGGCAGCGCAATTCGACCATGGCGGAGACGAGGTCGTGACCTCGCTCGGCTTGCGCGGCGAGGCCAGCGACAACGCGCTCGCCGTGCGCGATGTCGGCGTCGGTGAAGAGGAAAAAGTCCGGCGCGAACCTCTTCGCCGCGTCTGCGCCCTGCTGCAGCGCCCAGACTTTGCCGGTCCAGCCGGCGGGAAGCGGTTCGCCGGGGAGCACGGTGACTTGTTGAGGCCTTCCAGCCACTGCGCCGGCGCTGCGCGCGAGCGCTGCCGTTGCGTCGGTCGAGCCGTCATCCACCACAATGATCTGGAGCAGGTCGATATCTTTCTGGCTGAGCAGCGAGCGCACGGCCTCCTCGATGTGCTCCGCTTCGTTGCGCGCCGGGATGATGGCGACGAAGCGCGCGTGCGTGGCGGGGCTGGCGATGGGCAGTGGGCGGAAGACCCAGAAGATCCCCCGCGCGAATACGAGATGAAGCCACGCGACGAGGGCGAGCGCGGCGAGCGAGATCGGGACGATGTGCATCGGGGCGGACGCCCGATTGTATCCAACTCGCGCGCGCGCCCTTGGAAGGGCAGGGATGCTTCGACTGCGGCGCGGACGCGCCTCCGCTCAGCATGACTCAATCCTATTCATGGACTATGCCGTCTTTTCGACCGGCGTGAACCCGTGTCCGATGAGCGCACCTGCGCCCACGATCTTCTCCAGCGCGCGCTGCCGGTAGGCGAACATGTCGACGATCGCGCGGCGCACGAACAGGCGGTGCAGCAGTACGCCGAACCACCCCGGGCCGAGCGCGTAGCGCACCAGGTCGCGGACCAGGGTCCCACGGACGCCGTTGCGCTCGAGCGCGGCGAACTCGTGCTTGTGGTCCCAACGCAACAGCGGCCAGTGCGAGGTGCGATCCCGGAAGGCGTGGCCCCAGACGAACTCGGTGATGTGCGCGGTGTGCGCCATGGGGATGCCGAACTCGGGCGGGTGGAAGCGGACTTCGACCGCCGAGCCCGCGCCCGCAAACTGCTGGCGGCGCTGCTGGTATTCCGGTGGCACAAAACCGGGCGCGGCGAGCGCGACCTTTCCGAGCTTGATGTCGAGGTCGGGCGGCGAGAGGCGCGGCAGGTTCTGCGGGTCGGCGAAGAAGGCGAAGACGTCGTCGAGCGCCGCCGGGACCCAGTGTTCGGTGATGAATGTATAGGTGCGCATAAAGGTCTCCTCGGTACTTACTCCAACCATTCCCGGATCTCGTTCGTGCTGCGGATGTGCAAGGCGCCGCCGGAACCGGGCGCGCCCGTGGGGCCTGCTGGAACCTGCGGCGCAATCTGCCGCGGCGCGGGCGCGCCGGGAGCGATGACGCAGCCGATCACGCCCTGGCGCGTAAGTTCGGCGGCCACGCCTTCGTCCGTGTAGAGATGAAAGAGCCGCGAGATGGCGATGCGGTTCTCGCTGATGAGTTGAAAGGCGGCCCGCGCCAGCGGCAACAACTTCGGCGCGGCCAGGCGCAGCGCCCACTCGCGGTAGTCGGCGAGCGCGTAGAGACACATGATCCAGGCGCGGTCACCCTTGTAGATGCCCCCGTCGTCGGCGACCACGATGAGTTCTTCCACCCTGTCGGGGATGGTGGGGAAACGGAAGCGCGCGTGGTCCGAGCCCGCGGGGATGAACTCCAGCGCCAGAAACTTCGGCTGCGCTTCGAGCCAGCGCCGCGCGCGTTGGCAGAGTCCGCAGTTGTAGTCGTACAGCACGGTGAGTCTTTTCATGACGGGCCTTCCTTCTGGTGCACATCCAGCAAAGCCGGCGTGATCAGTGCGCTCCTTGCGGCGTGGGTTGCGGAGGAAGCGACGCCGGAATGAATTCGTTGGGCGCGAGCGGCGGCCTCTCGTTGCGCAGCAGCGCGCGCTTGCGCATGTTCGAGAACACGCGCAGGTTGAGAAAGTGCATGGCGCCGAGGACCAGCAGCACCAGTCCGACCTTGGTGCTGAGGAACTCGATGGCCTGCTGCAGCGAGGTCGGCTTGTCGCCGTACTTCAGCGCCAGCGTGACGTAGCCGATGTTGATGAGGTAGAAGCCGACGACGAGCAGGTGATTGACCGAGTGGGCGAGGCGCTCATTGCCGAGGAAAGCGTCGACGAGGAAGAGGATGCCGTTCTGCGACAGCGTGCGCGCCACCCAGACGGTGAGCGCCACGCTGATCATGATGTAAAAGGCATAAGACCAGACCACGTAGAGATTTCCGCTTTGCATAGAGCCTCCTAGCTGGATACGGAACTTTTCACTTGACATCTCGTTGAACATGTTCAAATATCAAACGTGTTCAAAAGAATGTCAAGAGTTTTCTGAAGGCGTTCAAAAAGGAGGGGGGCTTGAGCTCCGAAACTGCGATTCGCGGGCTGGCGGGATTCGGGATCTTGGTGCTTGTCCCCTTAGCCCTCCGCTTGGAAGAAGCTGCGGGGGACCGGTTGAGCGAATGGGCGACTCGTCTGGTCCTTCCTGCTGGCTTGCTGGCGGTCGCTGCCGAGCTTGCGGACCGTCCTGTTGCTGCAGTGCTGGCGTTGCCGTGGTGCGCTGTCGCGGCGGTCCGCGCAGTCGCCGGAGCGGGGCGCGCGTTTGCATGGCGAGAACGACAGTTGCACCTGCTATGCACGGCGGCGGCGGGGCTGTATTGGCTGGTTGCTGCTGGCTGGCTGGTGCTTTCCGCCGCGCGGATCGCCGTCCCGGGCGTTCCACCCATCATCGTGCTGCTCACGTCCGTTCATTTTCACTTCACCGGGTATCTTTCCCTCGTTCTCACGGTGGAGGCCGGTCGCAGGCTCGGTGATGATCCCGGCTGGACGCGCCGCCTTTATCAGACGGCGGCGGCGACGATTGTGTTTGCGATGCCGATGGTCGCCGCCGGGTTCGTGCTGTGGCCGCCGTTGCAGGTCCTTGGCGCGGTCCCGTTGGTCCTAGCCGAGATCGCGATCGCCTTCATCCTCGCTTTTGAAGCGGTCGAACCGCGTAGCGCGCTCGCGCGCTGGCTGCTGTGGATCTCCGCTTTCAGCAGCGTCGCGCCTATGGTCCTCGGCGCGATGTTCGTCACGCGGGTGCTGTTCGGCGCGCCGCCGATCTCGCTCGCGCAGATGGTCCTCATGCACGGCGTCGTCAACGCCTTCGGCTTCCTCGGTTGCGCCCTGCTTGGCTGTAACCTGGCGGCGCGGGATGGTAGTGTGTTGCACTCGCACTAGGAGTCGCCGATGAGATCCACTCGCCGTGGGTTCCTGAAGGGTGTCGGGATTGCCGCTGGAGTCGCCCTAGCGCAGCCGGCAGCGTTGGCTGGCGACGCCACGCCGTGCAAGCCACTGCCCGAGCCGATTGCGCGGCTGAAGTCGCGCAAGTCAGAAGCCAAGCCCATCACCAAAGAAGAGCGCGCGCAGCGCCTCGAGCGGGCACGCGAGCTGATGCGGCAGAACAAACTCGACGCCGTCTTCCTCACCGGCGGCACTTCGCTCCAGTACTTCAGCGGCATCTCGTGGTGGCTGAGCGAGCGCTTGTTCGCGATGGTGCTGCCGGCGAAGGGCGACGCGTTCTTTGTTTGTCCGGCGTTCGAGCAGGACCGCGCGCAGGAGCAGATCGAGAGCGGCCTGGGGTGGAAAGAACCCGAGATGCGGTTGTGGCAGGAAGATGAGAGTCCGTACGCGCTGGTGGCTGCGGGATTGAAGCAGCGCGGACTGGCGACGGCCACCCTCGGAGTAGAAGAGCGTGTCTACTGGGTCTACAGCGAAGGGGTGGGCAAAGCCGCGCCGGCCGCGAGACTCACGAGCGCGACGCCGGTGACGGCCGGCTGTCGCATGATCAAGAGCGCGCACGAACTGGAGCTCATGACGCTCGCGAACCAGGTGACGCTGACCGCCTACGAAGCAGCGTATCGCTCGCTGCAACCCGGCATGACGCGGCGTGATTTCGCCGGCTTCGTGGAGCAAGCCCACGCGCGGCTCGGCTTCGAGGGCGGCGCCGGCGTGCAGGTCGGCGAGAACTCCGCGCTGCCGCACGGTTCGGTGAAGCCACAGGTCGTTAAAGAAGGCGCCATCCTGTTGGTGGATGGCGGGTGCAGCGTCGAAGGCTACCAGTCAGACATCTCGCGCACCTTCGTCCTCGGCAAGCCGACGGAGAAGATGAAGCAGGTCTTTGACGTCGTGCACCGCGCGCAGTCCGCGGCGCTGGCGGCGGCGAAGCCGGGTGTGGCGTGCGAGACGGTGGATGCCGCCGCGCGCAAGATCATCCGCGAAGCCGGGTTCGGTCCGGATTACAACCACTTCACCCACCGCGTGGGCCACGGCATCGGCATGGACGGCCACGAGTGGCCGTACCTGGTTCGCGCAAAGAATGTCCGCGGCGACAAGCCCGCGCTGGCGCCGGGCATGTGCTTCAGCGACGAGCCGGGGATCTACATCCGCGGCGAGTTCGGCGTGCGCCTCGAGGACGACATGCACATCACCGAAAACGGCGCCGAGCTGTTCACCCCGCAGAGCCCGAGCCTCGAAGAGCCGTTCGGTCCTTCTACCTTCCGAACGAAGTGAGGAATCCTTACCGTGCCCGTGCACGTTCGTGCGGGCAGGGCTTTCTCGCTTCGCTCGAAATGTAATAGGAAGCCCCCGGCACCACCGCGATAAACGCAACCCCTAGTGGTTTTCCGCAAGCCGAGCGCGAGCCCTCGCGCTTTTTGCTCGATCCTGCACCAACCCCGGTGCAAGTGCCTTTTCCACAACCATGACCTCTAAGTTTCCTATTGACAGGCAACGGTTTGCGCGTAGGATGTGGTCTAAAGTGGTACAAAGTGGTAAGCAAATAGGTTGATCCAAGGGGTACGGGTGAGGCAAGTCCAACGGGTGCAATGAACACAAACGACCCGAAAAACGAAGCCCCAGACGCAAAGGCCCCCAGCACCACGGAATCGCGTACGACCGAAGTGCTTACTGCGGTCGCCGGAATCGCAGTCATCGCGGCCCGGCATAGTCGATTGAACACCCCGAAACGGCGGGGAGACAAGTATGTTTCGCGGCAACCATCCAACCCGCGTCGACGAAAAGGGAAGGCTCAAGCTTCCGGCGGAGTTCAAGCGCCTGGTCGACGAGAAGTATGCCAACGGGTTTTACATCACCAGTGTGGACGGCGACCGCGCCCTGATCTATCCGATGGAGGAATGGCAGCGCATCGAGGAGAAGTTGGCGCGCCTCTCCAGCTTCAATCCGACGAAGAAAAAGTTCTTGGACCGCACGAACTACTACGGCCAATCGGTGGAGATGGACAACCAGGGCCGCGTGCTGCTGCCGGCGATGCTGCGCGATGCGGCGCGGCTCAAGGGCGAGGTGGCGGTGCTGGGGAACCTGACCCACCTGGCCGTGCGGAACATCGAGGCGTACCGCAAGGAGTTGGTAGAGAACCCGTTCACGGCTGAGGATGAAAAGACTCTCGACGAACTGGGCATCTAGTGGCGGAAGAGTTCGAGGCAGACGAGATCATTGCCCCTGGGGGCAGGCATGGCGGCACCGGAGTTGGCCATGTTTCGGTTCTTTTAAAAGAAGCGATCGACTTTTTAGCAGTCCGGCGCGGCGGTTCCTATATCGACGCGACCTTGGGCTTAGGCGGGCACAGCTGGGAAATCGCAAAACGCCTGGGCGCACAGGGTCGTTTGATTGGCTTCGATAAGGACACGCGGGCGCTCGAACTGGCGCGCAAGTCGCTGACCAGTCCCCCGGCGCAACACGCGGGCGACTGGCCGGAGGTGACCTTGCTGCATCGCAGCTTCGCCGAGATCGGGAGAGTGGCCCCGCCCGCGAGTGTGGACGGGGTGCTGGCCGACATCGGAGTGAGCTCGCTGCAGCTTGGCGACGCGGCGCGCGGATTCAGCTTTCAGGCGGAAGGACCGCTCGACATGCGGATGGACCCGCACGGCGAGCGTACCGCCGATCAAGTGGTAAACCAGCTCGACGAGAGCGATCTCGCCGATCTGATTTACGAATTCGGTGAGGAAAGGAGGTCGCGGAGAATCGCCAGAGCCATTGTCCGCTCGCGGCCGATACGAACTACCGCTCATCTAGCACAAGTTATATCGGCCGCGAGCCGGTCAATGAATCCGGAACGGATTCATCCCGCGACGCGAACTTTCCAGGCGATCCGGATCTACGTGAATCAGGAGCTGGAGGACCTCAAGGCGTTCCTCGACGAGCGAGGAGCGCCGCACGTGCTCAAGCCGGGTGGAAGGCTGGTGGTCATCAGCTTCCACTCGCTCGAGGACAGGATGGTGAAAGACGCGTTTCGCGACGGCGCGCAACGCGGGCAGTTCAGGCTGTTGACCAAGCGGATCGTCACCGCCAGTGACGAGGAAGTCGATCGCAATCCACGGTCGCGCAGCGCGAAGCTGAGGGCCGTAGAAAAAGTTTAAAGCTGCGGGCGAGTAGAGGCGCGAGCCGCAGTGAGGGTCCGGGGCGACGCTGCCTACCTCTACTAGGGCGAATTGAAATTCCTCTGAAACCTTCCACTAACGGCGTCGTCCCGGAACAGTTCAGAAGTGCCGCGGTAGACCGGCCATTCTCCCCCGGCCGGAGGGTGATGGAAATGTACACAGGAACGATGCTCGACAACCTGATCGCCAGCGTGCAGAAAGCGGAAGAGCACGCGGCCGTCATCGCCGACCACCGGATGCCGGTGCAGGTGGAGCTCTATGCCCGCACGCACGAGTTCAACTACGACAACGAAGCGCTTCTGGGAGTGGCATAAATGGCGACGGCAGCAGCAGTGATGGCAGGCGGGCGTTACGCGCACGCACAGGGGAGGATCGTGGCGCAGACCTCGGCATGGCGCGGGGCCACGCCCGAGATCCATTTCGTGAAGAGCATCGACAACACCCGCCTGGTGAAAGTCGCGGACACGGAGCGCAACCGCGAGATGCTGCAGTTCACCTGCGCGTGCGTGGTGTTGTTCGTGCTGGCGCTGGCCTACATGTGGCAGCACTACAGCGCCATCGAATACGGCTACCAGATACAGGCGCAGAAGAGCGAGCGCGACCGCTTGCTCGAGGTGAACCGCACGCTGCGTCTCGAAGAAGCGTCGTTGCGCGACCCGGAGCGGATCGACGCGCTGGCGCGCGGCATGGGCATGATCGCGCCGCAGCCCGGCCAGGTCATCCAACTGGACGCGCCCGCGAACGAGCCGAGCGGCGCGGTGCTGGCGCAAGTGTCGCAGGCCGTGGTGGTGCCGGCGACGCAATAGTTTTGGTTGGCGTTAAGGTTCCGGTGTGTCGACTTCAACCAAAGTTCACCTCCGGTAAAAGCATGGCGGTCCTGCCAACGCGGGACCGCCATGCGGCTCTTTAGAAGTGTTCGCGTTCATGGCCCAAAAGCTTCGCACCGACGCGCGGCAGAGGCTCTACATCCTCGCAGGAGCGCTTTGTTTCTGGATGCTCGCCATCGGCGCGCGCCTCATCTTCCTGCAGGTCTTCCACTACGGCGATTTCGCCAAGCAAGCGCAGCGGCAGCAGCAGCGCTCCATCGACGTGGCGCCCATCCGCGGCGTGATCTACGACCGCAACGGACACGAGCTGGCGATGTCTGTCAGCGTGGACTCCATCTTCGCGGTGCCCTCCGAGATCCCCGACCAGCAATCCACCGCGGAAGTCCTGGCGAAAGTCCTGAACACCGACGCCGACGACATCCTCGCCCGGGTGCGCGGCTCGCGCGCCTTCGCCTGGGTGGCTCGCAAGGTGGACAACGACACCAGCGCGCGCGTCCGCGCGTTGAACCTGCGCGGCATTTATTTCCAGAAAGAATCGAAGCGCTTCTATCCCAAGAACGATCTGGGCGCGCCCGTGCTGGGCTATGTCGGGCTTGATGACGAAGGCCTGAGCGGCGTGGAGCGCGAGTTCAACCAGCAACTGCGCGGCAAGCCGGGGCGGATGCTGATCACCATGGACGCCAAGCGGCGCTGGTTCGGCTCGGTCGAGCGCCAGCCGCAGCCGGGCGACAACCTCGTCCTGACGATTGACGAGAAGATCCAGTACATCGCCGAGCGCGAGCTGGCGGCCGCGCTGGCGCAGACGCATGCCGCATCCGGCGCCGTCATCGTGCAGAACCCGCACACCGGCGAGATCCTGGCGCTGGCGAGCCGCCCGTCGTTCAATCCCAACGCGTTCCGCGGCGTCACGCCGGAACAGCTCAAGAACCGCGCGGTGAGCGACGTCTACGAGCCCGGGTCCACGTTCAAGGTCATCACCATCGCGGCGGCGCTGGAAGAGAGGATCACGAATCCCGACGAGGTCATCGATTGCCAGAACGGCGAGATATACATCGCCGGTGTCCGCATCCGCGACCACAAGAAGTTCGGCGACCTCTCGGTGAGCCAGGTCCTCGAGCACTCTTCCGACGTGGGCGCGATCAAGCTCGGACTGCGGCTGGGCGAGGAGCGCTTCGACAAGTACATCCGTGGTTTCGGCTTCGGCGCGCAGACGGGCGTGGAGCTGCCCGGCGAGACGCGCGGCATCACCAAGCCGGTGTCGCGCTGGTCGAAGGTCTCGATCGGCGCCATCTCGATGGGGCAGGAGATCGGCGTGTCGCCGGTGCAGTTGATCTCCATGATCTCGACCATCGCCAACGACGGCCTGTACACGCCGCCGCGCATCCTGGCGGCGAGTTCGCAGCACGACCCCGCCGGCAGCCAGCCGTTGCAGACGGTCGCGTACAAGGTGCCGGAGCAACGCCGGGTGGTCTCAGCCCTCACCGCGGTCGAGATGCGCCGCATGATGGAAGGCGTCGTGCTCCGCGGCACGGGAAGACGCGCGATGCTCGAGGGCTACACCGCCGGCGGCAAGACAGGGACGGCGCAGAAGATCGACCCGCGCACCGGCACGTACTCGCACACGCAGCTCATCGCGTCGTTCGCGGGCTTCGCGCCGGTGAACAACCCGGCCATCACGGTGGCGGTGATCCTGGATTCGCCGGTCGGCCTGCACGAAGGCGGGCAAGTAGCGGCGCCGGTGTTCGCGCGCGTGGCGCAACAGACGCTGGCGTATCTCAACGTTCCACATGACGTGGAAGTCCGCAGCCCGCAGCGCATGCTGCTGCGCGCGGCCACACAGGTGAAAGATGACGACATCGCAGAGAGTTCTCCTGACCGCTTCGGCGGCACGCTTGCGCCGGCCGGCGAGGATGCGTCCGCGGCGGCGGCCGCGGATGCGCCCGCACCGGCAACCGTTGCATCCCTACGGCCGGCGAGCATGACGCGGCAGCAACCCATCGAGAGTGCAGATGCCGCACCGCTGGCCGCGCCGACGCTTCCGGAACCTCCCGTCACTGGCGGTACCGTGGTGGTGGACGTGGAAGGTGGCGCCGTCGTGCCAACATTCGTGGGCAAGCCCCTGCGGCAGGTCATCGAGCTCGCGCAGGAGGCCGGCATCGAACTCGACGTGAGCGGCTCCGGCGTGGCGCGCGCGCAAGCGCCCGCGCCCGGCACGCGCATCCCGGCGGGCGCACACGTGGCCGTGCGCTTCGCCAGGTGATTGCCGAACTGCTGAAGTGCCGAATTGCCGGATTGCTCTTCGATTCCGCAGTTCCGCACTTCGGCAGTTCGGCAATCTAGCAGGTCTGTCTGCCGCACTTATAATCTTCCCCATGACGTTTGAATCTCTCCTCGACGGCGTCGAAGTCCTGAGCCAGAGCGGCGGCGCGTCCGTGAAAGGGCTGGATTACGACTCGCGGCGCGTGCAGCCCGGCTGGCTGTTCGTCGCCATGCGCGGCGAGACGACGGACGGCAATCGCTACCTCGACGCCGCCATCAAGGCCGGCGCGGTGGCGGTGGTCACCGATTCCGCCAGCGAGGCGCAGCGCGAAGGAGTGGCGTGGGCGGTCGTGCCGCATGGCCGGCGCGCGCTGGCGCGCATCAGCGCCAACTTCTATAAGCATCCCGCGAACCGGCTGAAGCTGATCGGGATCACGGGGACCAACGGCAAGACGACCACGGCGTACCTGGTGGAATCCATCTTCAGTGCGGCGCAGCGCAAGAGCATTCTCGTCGGGACCATCGAATATCACGTGGCCGGAAAGGTCGAGCCCGCGCCGCACACCACGCCGGAGGCGCTCGAACTGCAGCAACTGTTCGCGCAGGCGCTGGCCAACGGCGCCACGGACGGCGTGATGGAGGTCTCGTCGCACGCGCTCGCCCAGCAGCGCGTCTACGGCGTGCCGTTCGAGGTCGCGGTGTTCACCAACCTCACGCGCGACCACCTCGACTATCACAAAGACTTTGACGACTACTTCGCGGCGAAGAAACTGCTGTTCGAAGGTTCCGGGACCGAGCCGCCGCCGTTCGCCGTGGTCAATGCCGACCACGAGTACGGGCAGAAGCTGGCGAGATGTGCGAAGTCGCGTTCGCAGGTGTTCACCTACGGCCTCGAGGCGGGCGAGTTCCGTCCGCTGCAGCTCGAGGTGACCGGCAAGGGCAGCCGCTTCGACGTGGAGACGGCCGCGGGCAAGCTCGCCCTCTGGACGCCGCTCATCGGTCGCGTGAATGTGTACAACGTGCTCGCGGCGGTCGCCACAGGCGTGGCGCGTGGGTTTTCCGGGAAAGCGATCGTGGAAGGCATCGCCGCGCTCGACCACGTTCCCGGCCGCTTTCAGCGCGTGGACGAAGGCCAGCCGTTCTCCGTGGTGGTGGACTACGCGCACACCGACGATGCCCTGCGCAACCTCACCGCGGTCGCGCGCGATTTCGTCGCGCGCGATTCGCAGCGGGGCCGCGTCATCACGCTCTTCGGCTGTGGCGGCGACCGCGATAAAAACAAGCGTCCGCTGATGGGCGACGCCGCGGGCAAGGGAAGCGACTTCGTGGTGCTGACCAGCGACAACCCGCGCAGCGAAGAGCCGATGGCCATCATCAACGACGCGCTGCCCGGACTGCGCGCGACCGGGACGCGCTACAGCGTGGAGCCCGAGCGCCGCAAAGCGATCGCCACCGCTCTGGCGGAAGCGAAGCCCGGTGACATCGTCCTTATCGCCGGCAAGGGGCACGAGGACTACCAGATAACCAGCGAGGGCACGCACCCGTTCTCCGATGAGCAGGTCGCGCGCGAGGCGCTGCAAGGCATGGGCTACGGCGCCACTCCACACAATCCAGCCTCGCGGTTGAAACCGGCAGGCGCCAAGTGAAGCTCACGCTGGCCAAGGTCGCGGAGTTCGTGGGCGCGCAGGCGGGAACGTTCGACGTGCATGCGCTGGCGACCGGATATTCCATCGACTCGCGCACCATCAAGCCGGGAGACCTCTTCTTTGCCATCAAGGGAGAGAATTTCGACGGACACGATTTCGTGGATGCCGCCCTCGCAGCCGGCGCGGTGGCGGCGGTGGTGCGCGCCAGCGGGCCGCCGCACGATCCCGACCTGGGACGCGTGATCGTTGTCCCGGACACGCTGGTTGCCTTGCAACGCCTGGCGCTCGCGGTCCGCAAGCTGTGGGGGAAGCCGTTGGTAGGCGTGACCGGCTCGGCCGGCAAGACCACGACGAAGGAAGCGATCGCGCACGTCCTCGCGGAGAGATTCCGCGTCCTGAAGTCGGAAGGGAACCTGAACAACCATTACGGGTTGCCGCTGCAACTGCTGCGCCTCGAGCCGGAGCATGAGATCGCCGTCATCGAGATGGGAATGAACCATCTCGGCGAGATCGCGGCGCTGTGCAAGATCGCCGAACCGAACGTGGGCGTGGTGACCAACGTCGCGCCGGTGCATCTCGGCTTTTTCGAGTCCGTGCGCGAGATCGCGCAAGCGAAGTACGAGCTCGTCCAGTCGCTGCCGCATGGCGGCACGGCGGTGCTGAACGCGGATGACGAATACGTCTCGCAGTTCGGCCGCGATTTTCACGGCAAGGTCGTGCTGTTCGGCATCAAGAAGCAAGCGGACGTATGCGCCGCGAACGTCGTCGAGCGCGGCGAGCAAGGCTCCCGATTCGACTTGGTGGTGGAGGGCGTCCGCGAGCCGGTGCAGTTGCCGCTGCTCGGGCGCCATAACATCTACAACGCGCTGGCGGCGGCGGCGGTGGCGGCACAGAAGCACATGACGCCGAGCGAGATCGCGGGTGCGTTTGCGACCATCAAGCCAGCGGAAAAGCGCGGCCAGGTGCTGCACGTCGCCGGCGCGACCGTCATCAACGACTGCTACAATTCGAATCCGAAAGCGCTGGAAGCGATGATGGACGCGCTCGCGTCGCTGCCCGCCAAGCGGCACATCGTGGTGGCGGGCGAGATGCTCGAGCTGGGCACTTCGGCGGACGCGCTGCACTACGATTGCGGCGCGCTTGCGGCGGCGAAACGGTTCGACATGCTCATCGGCGTCCGCGGAGCGGCGAAGAAGATCGTGGAGGGCGCCCACGCCGGCGGGCTCATCTCCGCCGAATACGTGGAGACGCCGGAGGCAGCGGGTGAGTGGCTGGCCTCGACCGTGCGCGCGGGAGACGCGGTGTTGTTGAAGGCTTCCCGCGGAGTGCGCCTGGAGCGCGCGCTCGAGAAGTGGCAGAGTTTAGCGGGTACGGCGAAGTGATCGGCAGTACATTGACCCAGTAAGGCGACGACCGACATCCGGCGAAGGACGGAGAACGATTGCTTTTTTGGCTGCTTTACGAAAAGATCTTCCACCTCGACCCCTTCTTTTCTCCGTTCCGCATCTTCCGTTTCCTCACTTTCCGCACCGCCTTCGCCTCGCTGACGGCGCTCTTCATGGGACTGATCATCGGGCCGGCGGTCATCCGGCAACTCCGCGAGTTCCAGATCGGCCAGTACATCCGCGAAGAAGGCCCGAAGGCGCACCAGAAAAAAGCCGGCACGCCGACGATGGGCGGCGTGCTCATCACCATCTCGATCGTCGTGCCCACCATCCTGTGGGCCGACCTGAGCAACAAGTTCGTGTGGCTGGCGGTGATGGCCACGCTCGCCTTCGGCGCCATCGGCTTCGCCGACGACTACCTGAAGATCATCCACCATCGCAACCTCGGCCTGACGGGACGCACCAAGCTCGCGCTGCAAGTGCTCACCAGCATCGTGATCGCCGTCATCCTCGTCTTGCTGCAGGCGAAGGGCGAGTACTCCACGCACCTCATCGTGCCGTTCTTCAAGAACTTCCGTCCTGACCTCGCGCTTCCCGGCCTCGAGCAGCACGTGTATCTCGTGCCGCTGGCGTTCCTGCCGTTCATCATCTTCGTGGCCATCGTGATCGTAGGCTCGTCGAACGCGGTGAACCTCACCGACGGCCTCGACGGCCTCGCCATCGGCTGCACCGTGATCGCCGCCGGCGCGCTGACCGTGCTCACCTACGTGAGCGGACACGCGCAGTTCGCCGATTACCTCGAGTTGCAGCGCATGCCCCAGGTGGGCGAGCTTTCCATCTTCTGCGGCGCCATGGTCGGCGCCTCCATCGGGTTCCTTTGGTACAACGCGCATCCCGCGGAGATCTTCATGGGCGACGTGGGCTCGCTCGCGCTCGGCGGCGCCATCGGCACCGTCGCCGTCATCATCAAGCAGGAGCTGCTGCTCCCCTTCATCGGCGGCATCTTCGTGATCGAGGCGCTCTCCGTCATCCTGCAGGTCGGCTCCTACAAGCTGCGCAAGAAGCGCATCTTCAAGATGGCGCCGCTGCACCACCACTTCGAATTGCTCGGCTGGTCGGAGTCGAAGATCATCGTGCGCTTCTGGATCGCGTCGCTGGTGTTTGCACTCTTTGCTCTGACCTCGCTGAAGTTGCGCTAGCGTCTACCGGGAACCGTGGGAGAATGGCGGAAATGGAGTTGAACGCGAAGCGCGTGCTCGTCGTCGGGCTGGGGAAGTCCGGCGTGGCGGCGGCGTTCTTCCTCAAAGATAAAGGCGCGCGCGTCACCGTCTCGGACGCGAAGACGGAAGACCAGCTCCGGGAGCACATCCCCGCGCTGCTCGACCGCGGCATCGTGGTCGAAGCCGGGCGCCACGGCGAGCGCACCTTCCGCGACCAGGACCTCATCGTCGTCTCGCCCGGCGTGCCCTATGACGAGCCGCATCTGCAGGCCGCGCGCGCGCTCGGCGTCCCGGTGATCGGCGAGGTGGAACTCGCCGCGCGGTTTCTCCAGGGCCCCATCGTCGCCATCACCGGTTCGAACGGCAAGACGACCACGACTTCGCTGATTGGCGAGATCTTCGCCAAGAGCGGACTCAAGACGCAGGTCGGCGGCAACATCGGCAAGCCGGTCATCGAGATGGCCGCCGGTTCTACGCCGGAGACGTGGAACGTGCTCGAGATCTCCAGCTTCCAGCTCGAGACCATCGAGACGTTCCATCCCAAGATCGCCGTCGTGCTGAACGTCACGCCCGACCACCTCGACCGCCATCGGACGTTCGCTGGCTACGTCGCCGCGAAGGCGCGGATATTAGAGAACCAGGCGGCGGCTGACTTTGCCGTGCTGAACATGGACGACGCGACCTGCGTTTCGCTGGCGAAGACGGTGAAGGCGCAGGTGCGCGGCTTCAGCCGGCGCGGGCCGGTCAGGACCGGAGCCTATATAAAGGATGGCAAAGTCCTCTATTGCGACGCCTCCGGCGAGCGTGAGGTCATGCCGCTGTCGGAGATCATGCTCAAGGGCGCGCACAACCAGGAGAACGTGCTCGCCGCCGTGTGCGCGGCGACGCTTGCCGGCTGCAAGCCGGCGCAGATCGCGACCGCCGTCCGCGAGTTCCGCGCGGTCGAGCATCGCCTGGAGTTCGTCGCCAACATCAACGGTGTGGAGTACTACAACGATTCCAAGGCAACCAACGTGGACGCGACCATCAAAGCCCTCGAATCGTTCCCTGGCGGCATCCATCTCATCCTCGGCGGCAAGGACAAAGGCAGCGACTACTCGGTGCTGAACACGTTGCTCAAAGAGCGCGTGAAGCGCGTCTACACCATCGGCGCGGCGGCCGCGAAGATCGAGCAGCAGATCTCACCCGCAGCCCAAGCCATCCATGCAGAAACCCTCGAGACCGCGGTGCGCAAAGCGGCGGAGGCGGCCATCTCCGGCGACGTTGTCCTGCTCGCGCCGGCATGCGCCAGCTTCGACCAGTTCTCGAGCTACGAGCAGCGCGGTCGCGCCTTCAAGGAATTGGTGAACGCCCTCGCCGCGCGCAAAGGACGCGAAGTGCAGGGAGGCGCGGCGTAGATGGCGAAGCGCGTCAGCGTTGACAAGACGCTGTTCATCGTCACGCTGCTGCTGGTGTTCATCGGGCTGATCATGGTGTTCAGCGCGTCGGCGCTGATGGCGAAGGAGCGCTACGGCTCGGCCTACGCCTTCCTCCTGCGGCAATCGGCGATGGCGGTGATGGGCTTTATCGCCATGCTCATCGCGATGAACGTGGACTACCGCCGCTACAAGCATCCCGGGTTCGTGTTCTCGCTCATCGGCGTGACCTCGCTGCTGCTGGTGCTGGTGTTCTTCCTCGACGTCGCGCACAACACGCACCGCTGGATCCGCGTCGGGTTCGTGAGCCTGCAGCCTTCGGAGTTCGCCAAGCCCGCCATCATCCTGTTCCTCGCCTACTTCCTCGAATCGCGCACGCGCCAGATGGACGACTGGCGCAACACCATCGTGCCCGCCATCATCCCCACGCTCATCTTCTGCGCGCTCATCGTCAAGGAGCCCGACCTGGGGACGGCTATCGTCTGCATGCTCATCACCGCCGCCGTGCTCTACGTTGCCGGCATGCGCATGCGCTGGTTCGCCGCCGGATTCGCCGCGTCTCTGCCCGTCCTCTACCTGCTCATCTTCCGCGTGCAATGGCGCTACGACCGCATCATGGCGTTCATGGACCCGTATGCGGACCCGCAAGGCAAGGGCTTCCACATGATCCAGTCGCTCATCGCCGTGGGCACTGGCGGCGTGACCGGCATGGGCCTGATGGAAGGGAAGCAGAAACTGTTCTACCTGCCCGAGCCACACACCGACTTCATCTATGCCGTGATCTCGGAAGAGTTCGGATTGGTGGGCGCAGCGCTGGTGGTCGCGCTCTTCGCCATCTTCCTGTATAGGGGCATGCGGACCGCGCTCGCCACCGAAGACGTTTTCGCGCGCTACCTCGCCACCGGGATCACCGCCATGGTGGTGGTGCAGGCGCTCTTCAACATCAGCGTAGTGCTCGGGCTGTTGCCGACCAAAGGCATCCCCCTGCCCTTCATCTCCTATGGCGGCACCGCGCTGTTCGTTACACTGGCAAGCGTCGGCGTGCTGCTGAACATCACGCAACAGACGGATTAGGCGTTAAAATCAGGCTATGACGGTCAAAGAACAAGCGCAGAAAGTCCTCGAGGCCCTGCCAGACAGCGTTAGCACCGAGGACCTTATTTACGAGATGTATGTGCGCCTCGAAGTAGTCGCGGGAATGCGCGACGTTGACGAAGGCAGGACCGTATCGGACGAAGATGCACGGCGCGAATTTCTTAAATGAGCTTGCGTTGGTCCCGCCGCCCGCTGGGGCACATGCGTGCCATCCGAGACTACATAGCCGCCGACTCCCCGGAAGCCGCAGCAAGAACCCTTTCAGCCATTTTTCAGAAGAGTGAACAACTGCGATCCTTTCCTGAGGCGGGCCCCGTGGCAGGGAAGTGGGGTCGTCGTCCTTACCGGGAGCTCGTTGCGGGTTCGCACCGGCTTATCTATGAGATCCAAGGCAGTACTGTCTTTGTGTTAGGCGTGCTCCACGGGCGCCAGGATTTCGCGGCCGCCATCCCACGATGGAGAAAGCCATGAGAGCCATCCTGGCCGGCGGTGGGACTGGCGGACACGTAATCCCCGCGCTGGCGATCGCGCACGAACTGCGCGCGCGCTACGGCGCCGAGGTCGCGTTCATCGGGACGGAGCGCGGCATCGAGACCCGCCTGGTGCCGAAGGCCGGCTTCGCGCTCCATCTCGTCGACGTGGGCGCGCTCAAGAACGTGAGCCTCGCCACACGCCTGAAAACGCTCGTGGCGCTGCCCGCGGCGGTGGTCCGCTCCTGGCAGTTGCTGCAGGCATTCAAGCCGCAGGTGGTCATTGGCGTGGGCGGATACGCGAGCGGTCCGGCGATGCTGGCCGCTTCGTTGAGTTCCATCCCCACCATCGCCTTCGAGCCCAACGTCGTTCCCGGACTCGCGAACCGCGCGGTCGCGCCGCTGGTCACCACGGCGGTGGTGCACTTTGAAGAGACCGGCGAATACTTCCGGCGCTTCGTGGTGACGGGCGTTCCGGTGCGCCATGCGTTCTTCGAATTGCCGGCACGCAGCGGCGGCGAACGTCCCACGTTGCTCGTATTCGGCGGGAGCCAGGGCGCCGCGGCCATCAACCGCGCGGTGATCGAAGCGCTGCCCGAGCTGGCCGCGCGTGTGCCCGGGTTGCACATCATCCACCAGACGGGAGAGCGCGACTATAATCCGGCGCAGGCGGCGTACTTGCGCGCGCCGCTCTCGGCGGAGGTCAGCGCGTTCATTGACGACATGCCGCAGGCGTTCGCGCGCGCGGATGTGGTGCTCTGCCGCTCGGGCGCGAGCACGGTGGCGGAGATCACCGCGGCGGGCAAGCCGGCCATCTTTGTCCCATTCCCGCGCGCGGCCGATGACCACCAGTTGCGCAACGCGCGGGCGCTGGCAGGGAAGGGCGCGGCGCTGCTGCTGCCGGAAGCCGAACTATCGCGCGAGCGGCTGGTCGGCGCGGTGGCGGGATTGTTGAACGACGGCGCGGCGCGACAGCGCATGTCCGCGGCAGCGAGGACCATGGCGCACGCAAACGCCGCCGGCACCATCGCGAAGATCGCGGCGCGCTTGGCTGGCGCGAAGGAAGACGACCACAACTCGAGATCGGCGGCGGCACACTAGACCATTCCATGTTCGCGCGCATCCAGAGGATACATTTCGTCGGCATCGGCGGCATCGGCATGAGCGGCATCGCCGAGGTGCTGCTGAACCTCGGCTGGAAGGTATCCGGCTCCGACCTGAAGCGGTCTCCGGTGACCGAGCGCCTGGCCAAGCTGGGCGCCACCATCTTCGAGGGACACAGCGCGGAGAACATCGCGCGCGCGCTTCCGGAAGTCCTGGTGACCAGTTCCGCCATCGCGCGCGAGAACCCTGAGGTCGCGGAGGCGCGCAAGCGAAAACTTCCCGTCATCCAGCGCGCCGAGATGCTGGCCGAACTGATGCGCCTCAAGTACGGCATCGCCATCGCCGGCATGCACGGCAAAACGACCACCACCTCCATGGTCGCGCAGGTGCTCGCCGCGGGCGGACTCGATCCCACCGTCATCGTCGGCGGGCGCGTGGAAGCCATGGGCTCGAACGCGCGCCTGGGTAAGTCGCAGTATCTGGTCGCGGAAGCCGACGAGAGCGACCGCTCGTTCCTGAAGCTCTCGCCCATCCTCAGCGTCGTGACCAACGTGGACCGCGAGCACATGGACTGCTATCGCGACATGGTCGACGTGGAGCGCACCTTCATCGAGTTCATGGACCGCGTGCCGTTCTACGGCATGGTCGTCGCGTGCAATGACAATGACGCCTTGCGCGCGCTGCTGCCGCGCGTGGACCGGCGCATCGTGACCTACGGCACGCGCGCAGGGTCGGACTTCCGCATCTCCGCCGCGGAAACAAGTTGCGCCGGCGGCGACCGCCCGCTCTCCAGTTTCAGCGTGGCGTTCGGCGGGAAGCCGCTGGGCGATTTTCATCTTCACGTCCCCGGCGCGCACAACGTGCTGAACGCCACGGCGGCCATCGCCACCGGCATCGGGCTCGACGTGCCTGTGGCGGCGATTCGCGAGGCGCTGGAGAAGTTCCGCGGCGTGGACCGCCGCTTCCAGTTGAAGGGACGCGCCGCCGGCGTCACCGTGATCGACGATTACGGCCACCATCCCACCGAGATACGCGCCACGCTGCAGGCCGCGCGGCAGTGCGGTTTCAAGCGCGTCCACGTCATCTTCCAGCCGCACCGTTACACCCGCACGCAGCTGCTGATGGAGGATTTCGCCACCGCCTTCGGCGACGCGGACAGCGTCCACGTCCTCGATATCTATGCCGCGAGCGAACAGCCCATCGCCGGCGTCACCGGCGAAGCGCTGGCACGGCAGGTGGCCCACCGGGCGGCAAAGCCCGGCGGCAACGCGGCATATCGCGCGTCGTTCGCCGAGGCCATCGAAGCCGTCGCTGCCGAGGCCGCCGAGGGTGACATGGTGCTCACGCTCGGCGCGGGCAGCGTGTCGCAACTTGGCCCGCAACTCCTGGAGCGGTTTGGGGTTCATACCTCACAGCGCAGCGCGGCAAAGAAGTGATGGGCTGACGAGGTGCGGCCAAAGAAGTGATGGTTTGGGGCCTGCTCTGCTGATACCCTGATGGGACTTACGAGATGAAAATCCTCTGGCCAGCCGTGCGTGTCGCCGCCGCCGTTCTCTCCATCTGCGGCGTGGTCCTGGCGCTCGATCCCGTCAAGACTGTTCCTCCCGACCCGGTCGCGCTGATGGAAGCGGGACACTACAAGAAGGCGCGCGCCATCGTGGATGCGCGCTTCCGCGCAAACCCCAACGACGCCGAATCCCTTTACCTGGAAGCGCGGGTGAAGAACGCCTTTGGCGCGCCGGAGGAAGCCCTCAAGCTGGCCGAACGCGCGCTCGAACTCAACAAGAAGAACGTGAACTACCACGGCGCGCTGGCGCAGCTCTACGGCGACAAGGCGCAGCAGGCGAATTTCCTCGAGCAGGTCGTGTTCGCCCGCAAAGTGAAAGGCCACCTCGAAGAGGCCGTTGCCCTCGACCCCAAGAACTGGAAATCGCGCGACGGATTGATCCAATACTACCTGCTCGCGCCCAGCATCGTGGGCGGCGACAAGGAAAAGGCGCAGAAGATCGCCGACGCCGCGGTGCAGGACGATCCCGCCCACGGCTGGATGATGCAGGCGCGCATCGCGCTGCAGAACAAGGACTACGCCAAGGCCGAGAGTGCGTATCTCAGCGCGCTCAAGGCGGACCCGCAAAACTTCGCCGCCACCGTGGCGCTCGGCAATTTCTATCTCCAGGATGCCGTAAAGAAATACGTCATGACGGAGAAGTACGGGCGCGACGCCATTCGCCTCGATCCCACGCGCGCCCAGGGATACAGCCTGGTGGCCGCGCAAATGATCTACCGGGGAAACACCGGCGCCGACCTCGACGCCGTGCTCGCGCAGGCGGAGAAGGCGAATCCCGATGACTGGTCTCCGTACTACTTCGCGGGACGCGTGCTCATCGCCGTCGGCAAAGACTTCGACCGCGCCGAGCGCTACCTGCGTAAGTATCTGCAGCAGGAACCGGAAGGCAACGCCCCCAAGCTCGCCTACGCGCACTGGCGCTTGGGGCAGATGTACCAGAAGTCCGCGAAAAAAGACCTGGCCATCGCCGAGCTCGAGGCCTGCCTGAAGGCGGAACCCAACTTCGAGCCCGCGAAAAAGGACCTCAAGGCGCTCAAGTAGGCGCCACGGCCTCCCGAAGAAACCGGCAAGGGAGCCGGACAAAAACCGGCGTTTTCCTCTATTTCCCTCTCTGCAAAAGTCTTATTCCACGTTATAGTTACGAACAACGAGCAGGAGAGACTCCGTCTCGGTGGCGCGAAAGGGCAATGCCAGGCAACGGCAGGTTCACACGCGAGGATGAGGCCGATCGGAAACGCCACGGGGCTTCGTCCCCGGCCGGCGTCGGCGCTCCCGTGGACGATGACGATGACGACCTGCGCGCGCTCGACCTCGAAGAAGAAAACGAGCCCCAGTTCCTGCGTGGACAGAAGCGCGTTGCCGTCCGCCGCGGTCCGCTGCCCAAGAAGACGGCCAACCGGCTGAAGTACGTGGCGCTGGCGGCGCTCGCCGGCGGCCTGGTCTTCACGGTCGGGTTCTCCCTCTATCGCTATGGCGCGCACTCGTGGCGTTTCCGCGTGGAGTCAGGCGACAACATCGAGATCAGCGGCAACCAGAACGTCACCCGCGCGCAGGTCATGGAAGTGATGGGTGCCGACATCGGGCGCAACGTCTTCTTCGTCCCGCTCGAAGAACGCAAGAAACAGATCGAGCAGGTCCCGTGGGTCGAGTCCGCGGCCGTGATGCGCTTGCTGCCCGACCGGCTGCGCGTCGAGGTGAAAGAGCGGACGCCGGTGGCCTTCGTCCAACTGGGGCCGAAGATCGTGCTCATCGACGCCGGCGGCGTCCTCATGGACCTGCCCGCCGGCCCGGCAAAAGCGGCGGCAGCGAAGTATTCGTTCCCCGTGATCGTGGGCACCGCCGATTCCGAGCCGCTGTCGACGCGCGCCGCGCGCATGAAGACCTACAACACCCTCATCCGCGAGCTCGATTCCGGCGGCTCCAACTATTCGAAAGACCTCAGCGAAGTCGACCTCGCCGATCCCGACGACGTGAAGGTCACCGTCGCCGACCCCGCCGGCGCCGTGCTGCTGCATCTGGGGAGCACGAACTATCTCGCGCGCTACAAGACGTACGTCGCGCACGCGGCCGAGTGGCGCGCGCAGTATCAGAAGCTGGAGTCCGTCGACCTGCGCTTCGACCGGCAGGTGATCGTGAATCCGGACCCGCGAACACTCGCACCCGCTCCCACGACCAGTCATCCGCCAACCGTCCAGCCCACAAAGACCACGAGCAAGCCAGCCGGCAAAGCGAAGCCGCTTTCGAAGGGCCAAGGTCCGAAGACCCATGGGAAAAGAGCAGCCAGATCTTCTCACCGCGATTGACGTAGGCAGCGCGAAGGTCTGCGCCGTGGTGGCGGAGATCACGGAGACGGGTGTGCGCTATCGCGGGCACGGCGTCGCGGAATCGCGCGGCACGCGCAAGGGCGTGATCGTGGACCTCGACAAGGCCGTCAGCTCGGTCCAGCGCGCGGTCGAGCAAGCGGAGACGGTGGCGGAGGTCTCGGTGGAATCCGCGGTCGTGGGCGTGGCCGGGCCGCACGTGCGTGGGGTGAACAGCCGCGGCGGCATCGCCATCGGCTCGCGCTCGCGTGAGATCAGCCGCGAAGACGTGCGCGCGGCGGTGGAGCGGGCGCGCGCCGTCTCGCTGCCGCCTGACCGCGAGGTGCTGCACCTGCTGCCGCAGGAGTTCATCCTCGACGACCACAACGGCATCCGCGATCCCGCCGGCATGGTCGGCGCCAAGCTCGAGGTGCAGGTGCATCTCGCCACCGCGGCCTCGACCGCCACGCAGAACGTGGTGACGGCGGTGAACCGCGCCGGCATCCACGTGGACGACACCATCTACGAGCCGCTCGCTGCCGCCGACGCCGTGTTGAAAGCCGACGAGCGCGAGCTCGGCGTCTGCCTCTGCGATATCGGCGCCGGCTCGACCGACATCATCGTCTTCTTCGAGGGCGCGGTGGCGCACACCGGCGTCGTCCCCATCGGCGGCGACCACTTCACCAACGACGTTGCTGTCGGACTGCGCACGCCACTCGCCGAAGCCGAGAAGATCAAGAAGCTGTTCGGCAACGGCATGGTCACGCGCGTCCCGGAAGGCAACGAGATCGAAGTGCCGGCGGTCGGCGACCGCCCGTCGCGCCTGATGCCGCAGCGCTTGCTGGCGGAGATCCTTGAGCCGCGCGCCTACGAGCTGTTCGAGATGCTGCGTGACCATCTGCGCCAGGCGGGCGTCTACGAACTCTGTGGCGCGGGCACGGTGTTGACCGGCGGCGCGGCGCGGCTCCCGTCCATGGCGGAGGTGGCGGAGAACGTGGTGCGCAAGCCCTCGCGCGTCGCCAGCCCTTCACCGATATCGAAGATGCCGGTGTCGCTGGCCGAGCCGGAGTTCGCCAGCGTGGTCGGCTTGGTCTTCTACGGACACCGCACGCGGCTCGCGCGCGGCCCGCAGGAGCAGGGTATCGGCGCGAAGCTGAAGTCGCTGTTCGCGCGCAAATCGGGGTAGGGCAGCAAGCTGAGGAAAAGTTTCCGTTTGCCGTTTCGGCATTCAGGGTTAGAGTCAGACAAAATCAGCGGGACCGGTGGCCCACATGGCTGACGATAAGAAGAACGAAGTCCGTATCCAGTTCAACGAAGAGCCGCGCAACAACGCGCGCATCAAGGTGATCGGCGTGGGCGGCGGCGGTTCCAACGCCGTGAACCGCATGATCGACGCCAAGGTCGAAGGCGTTGAGTTCGTCGTCGCCAACACCGACCTGCAGGCGCTGCAAATGGCGAAGGCGGCGCACAAGATACAGCTCGGCGTGAAGCTCACCAACGGCCTGGGCGCGGGCGCGAACCCCGAAGTGGGGCGGCGCGCGGCACTCGAGGATTCCGACCAGATCATCGAGGCGCTCGAAGGCGCGGACATGATCTTCGTCACCGCCGGACTCGGCGGCGGCACCGGCACCGGCGCCGCGCCGATCATCGCGTCCCTGGCGAGCGAGATGGGCGCGCTCACGGTCGCGGTCGTCACCAAGCCGTTCGCCTTCGAAGGCAAGCGCCGGCTGCAGCAGGCCGAGCGCGGGATGCAGGAGCTGATCGATTCGGTCGACACGCTCATCATCATCCCCAACGAGAAACTTCTCGCCGTGGCGCAGAACGCCGGGTTCTTCGAATCGTTCCGCGTCGCCGACGACATCCTGCGGCAGGCAGTGCAGGGCATCTCCGACATCATCACCATCCCCGGCATCATCAACCGCGATTTCGCGGACGTGCGCGCCATCATGGCGGGCATGGGACCGGCCGTCATGGGAACGGCGACCGCCAAAGGCGAGAACCGCGCCACGCTCGCCGCGCAGGCGGCCATCGCGTCGCCACTGCTCGAAGCCGGCGCCATCGACGGCGCGCGCGGCATCCTCATCAACATCACCGGCTCGAGCTCGCTCAAGCTGAGCGAGGTGCACGAGGCCTCCACCATCATCCAGAGCGCGGCCCACGAGGACGCCAACATCATCTTCGGCGCCGTGATGGACGAGAAGATGAAGGACGAGGTGAAGATCACCGTGATTGCCACCGGCTTCCAGACCGGCACCCTGCACAAGAAGGAGAAAACCGTCTCGGCCGCCGCGAACGCCATCGCGCAGCAGCGCACCGCAGCCTCTTACGCTTCTCCCGCGGCGCAGAACCAGCCGGGCGCGCCGGCGGGTTCGTCGAGTCCGTCTCTCGCCCGACCTTCCATCCCGGTAGCGCCGCGGACGTCGAGCACTCCCGGCCGCGACCTCCCAAACCTGCAGAACATGAAGGACTCGGTGCGCGACGCCGAGCGCGACGACCTCGACGTCCCCGCGTTCATCCGCAAGCGGGGGGAAGGGCAGTAGGACACCTCAAAAGCAGAGCTGCTGCATCCAAAACCCTATGGCGCCACGGGTACCTGCGGAGATCTGCACAGCTCTTTACCCTTGGCAAAATAGATAACATGCCCTTACTATCGGGCAGCAACTCACCCCAGGGAACATCGGGCTCGGCGTCATCCCGAGACCGCGATCAACGACCGCAACCAACCAGTTGCGTTCAGGGCAGGGAATGAAAAAAGGTCTCGTTGTCGAAATCGTCCTCGTGGTTGCGGTAGTGCTCGCGCTGGTCACCGCCGGTTCCGCGCGCTCGGCCGCCTCGAAATCCACCTCGCCGAAAAGTTCCGCTTCCACCAAGGTCACAGAAAGCACGAGCGCGCAGAAAAAGATGCGCGCCAAGCGGCACAGCCGCCGCACCCGGCGCTCCGCCAACGGACGCCGCCATCGCCGCTACTACGAGCGCTTCTACCTGAGTTCCTACGCCGACGACGTCACCGCCGGCGACAAGACCGCCGGCGAAGACCCCATCGTCCGCGCCGCCGCCGTCGAGGCCCTCGGCAACATGAACGGCACGGTCGTGGCCATCGATCCCACCAGCGGCCGCGTCCTCGCCATGGTCAACCAGAAGCTCGCGCTGAGCGAAGGCGCGCAGCCTTGTTCCACCATCAAGCTGGTCACTTCGCTCGCCGCGCTCAACGAGGGCATCATCGACAAAGACACGGAAGTCCCGCTCTCGCGGCGCTGGAAGATGACGCTCACGCACGCCATCGCCACTTCCAACAACACGTACTTCGAAGTGCTGGGCCGCAAGCTCGGCTTCGAGAAGGTCGCGTATTACGCGCGGCAACTCGGGCTGGGCGAGCTCGCCGGCTACAACATCGAGGGCGAACATCTCGGCGCGTATCCCGATGAAGTGATATCCGCGAAAGACGGCGGCGTGGGCAAAATGTCCTCCTACGGCGAGGGCATCTCGATGACGCCGCTGCAACTGGGCGCGCTCGTCTCCGCCATCGCCAACGGCGGCACGCTCTACTACATGCAGCATCCGACGGCGCCCGAACAGGTGGCCAACTTCAAGCCGCGCATCAAGCGGCAACTGGCCATCACCGACCTCGTGCCGCAGCTCACCGAAGGCATGGCCGGCACGGTCGAATACGGCACCGGACGCAGCGTGCGCTACAACTTCAGCGAGGAGCAGGTCCTCGGCAAGACCGGCACCTGCTCGAAAGACGGCACGCGCTTCGGCTGGTTCGCTTCCTACGCCAACACGCACTACGGACGCATCGTGACCGTCGTATTCCTCCACGGCGGCCGTCCCACCTTCGGACCGAAAGCCGCCGAGATCGCCGGACGCATGTACCGCAATCTCTATGACCATAGCTTCTTCGCTGCGGCGCCGGGCACGACGCCCGACCATTCCGAAGACAGCGCCGTGGGAGCCTCACACTGAGAAGCAGCGATTAGCGATTAGCAACTAGCGATTAGCTTCGGCGTCCGCCCCGGCGGACGCCGATTGTGTTTCGGAGGGGCGGCGCTTCTAGCGCCGCCGTTAAGCTCGACAAGAAATGCTCCAAGCCCCTTAAGGGGCGACAGTAGGGAATGTTGCCGGGCGGGTGGCCCACCGGAGATGTGGGACTCATGGACCTCGTCCTGCAAATTGCTAACTGCCATTGCTAATTGCCTGTTCTTCCAATCGCGCTCGCAGTTTTCTCCAGCACGGACAGCGCGTTCGCGATCCGCGCTGTCTCCGCGGTTGGGAGCGCCGGGCCGGCCAACTGCTGCTTCAGCCGGTCGCGCAGCACTTTCCAGTCGAGCTGTCCGCCCGGGCGGTTCGTCTTCTCCACCAGCCACACGATGCTGCGCTTGCGCAACTGAAAGACGGCGTTGTCGAGGCGCGGCGCCGGCCGGAACGTCTGCTCGGCGGGACAGTACGTCCCGAGCTGGTAGAACGTGACGCTGGCGAGCGCGCGGTCCCGCTCGGCAAAGCGCACGGGCCCGGGTTCGAACGAGCGCGCGACCTGCTGGCACGCCGGCTCCTGCTCCGCCGTCCACAGCACCGCGTCCGAGAACTCTTTCCACGGCGCGCCCCGGAAGCGCGCGTCGAGATACCGCGCCATCACGCGCTGCACTTCGAGACGCGCCCGCTCCTCCTTGGCGTTCTCCTTGGCAAACGCGGGAGCGACGGCGAGGGCGAGCAGGAGAAACGTGAGGGGAACCCGGCGCATGGCTTCTTTTTACTACAGCGGCGGATGACCTTCCGGGTGAACGTTACTAAAGTAACTTGCCCTTCTGCCCGCTCGCCATTTAGAAACCCCAAGACCTTTCTGTATCCCCAGGAGATTTCCGTTACATGAGATTGCACGTTGTGCTGGCCCGGCTGGGTCTGCTCGCCGCCTTTGTCTACCTCTTTTCAGCCGCGGCATCGGCTGGAACCTTCAACATCTTCGGCCCCGTGACCTACGTGCGCTCAACGGCGTCACCGCAGACCGCGACGGCAGCTTTCAATGCCCTTCCGGGCAGTCAGTACACCCTGCATGTCGAATCGGACTCCGTCGCCAGCGCCGTGGTTTCCCTCAACGGCGCCGACGTGATCGTCCCCTCCGACATGAATCCGCATCTTTTGGTGATCGACAAGCCCGTCCAGTTGCAGGCGCTTAACCACCTTGCGGTGGAGCTGCGCGGAGCGCCCGGCGGCAAGTTCACCGTTCGGATCCTTGGCGCCGACAACGATCCGCCCGTCATCGTGGCCGGCGTCGCCCCCGCGCCCAACGCCGCCGGCTGGAACGCGAACAATGTGACCGTCACCTTCTCCTGCAGCGACGCCACCTCCGGCATCGCGCAGTGTCCGCCCGCGCTAACGGTCTCCACCGAAGGCAAGAACCAGGTCATCACCGGCACCGCCGTCGACCTCGCCGGCAACACCGCGAGCACCGCCGTCAGCGTCAGTATCGACAAGACCGCACCCATCGCGCTCCCCTCAGCATCGCCCGCGCCCAACGCCAACGGTTGGACCAACGCCGACACCACCATCTCCTTCGCCTGCTCGGACGCACTCTCCGGCATCGCCGGCTGCACCGCGCCCGTCCTGCTCACGCAGGAAGGCACGGCCCAGACCGTGACCGGACAAGCCATCGACCTCGCCGACAACCAGTCCAGCGCTTCACTCACCGTCAGCCTGGATAAGACCCGACCGGCCATTACCTCGACCGCCTCGCCCGCGCCGAACGCCGCCGGCTGGAACAACACCGACGTCACCGTCTCCTTCCAGTGTTCCGATACTCTTTCCGGCGTGGACCAGTGTCCCCAGCCGCAGTCCGTCACCGCCGATGCCACAGGACAGGTCGTCACCGGTACCGCCACCGACAAGGCCGG